>NZ_JAPWHE010000010.1 GCF_027214045.1 Castellaniella denitrificans
TCCCCAGACTCATGAACCGCGCTTCCACCCCGCTCGTCCGCCCTGTCTCCGCACGGAGGCCGCGTTGAGCCCGTCCCCCCCCCCCCCCCCCCCCCCCCGGGGGGGCGCGGGGGGGGCCCCCCCCCCCCCGCGGCCGGGAACCGATACGGTCGCGGAGGACGAGGACTGATGTTTCACCTGCAATCCCTGGAACTGCTGCAGTGGGATTACTGCCAGCGCCTGACGCTGCCCCTGGACGGCGCCATCATCACCGTGGCCGGACCCAACGGCTCCGGCAAGACAACGCTGCTCGACGCCATGCGCACCCTGTTGGGGCTGGACTGTTCGGGCGGGCGCAACTACAAGACCTACGCCCGCCACGCCAACGCCGACACGACCTGGCTGCGCGCCGTGGTGGACAATCGGCCGCACGGTCGCCAGACTTCCAGCCGGCCGTTCGCGCGCAACCTGCTGTACGCGGATCAGGTGACCCTGGCCTGCCGCATCGACCGCAACGGCGGCGACTGGCAGCGCCGCTACCTGATGGCCGACGGCGACGTGCCCATCGAGACCCTGATCGAGGCGCCCGACAAGGACTGGCTGGGTATCGAACACTGGCGCAAGCGCCTGGAGGGCGCCGGGCTGTCACGCGCCATCGCCCGCGTGCTGGCCCTGGAACAGGGCCAGACCGACCGGCTGTGCGAATACTCCCCCAAGGAACTGCTGCGTCTGGTCTTCGACGTATTCGGCGACCAGGAAGTGCTGGACCGCTACGAAGAAGCCCGCCGCCACCTGCGCGAACAGCAGGCCGAGGTCGAGATGGCCGAACGCGAGCTGGCGCATGGCCGCGCGCAGCTGGCCGAACTCGAAGCCCGCGTCACCCAGTACCGCCAGTACCGGATCAGGCTGCGCGAACGCGAGGAACTGGCGGCCGAGGTCGTCCCGGTGCTGGAATGGCACGAAGACCGTCGCGCCGTCACAGCCGGGCTGAATGAGCTGCATCGCCAGCGCCTGCAGCACGCCGCGCAAAAACGCCAGCGCGCCCAGGACCAGGCAGAACTGCTGCGTCTGCTGGAAGCCCGGCAGGCCGCCCAGGATCACGTCCTGGAACTGGAACGACAAAATGACGCGGCGCAAGCCGCCCTGCAGCAAGCCCGCGATGCCGAACGGCCGGTCGAGGATCTGGTCAAGGAGGCGGAGGAACTGCAAAAACTGGCGGCCATCGAAGGCGACGCCGCCCAGTTGTCCGACCGTGTCCGCGACCTGGAATCACAGAAATCCGAACTGGACCGCCGCTGGCACGCGGCCAACGATCAACGCGCCCGGATCCAGTCCGGCCTGGACGGTCTGCGGGGCTGCCACCAGGCGCCACCGCCGCCCGAGGTCCAGCGTTTCCAGCGCACCCTGCGCCAGCAGGAGATCGGCCACCACCTGATGGCCGATGTCATCGAGATCACGGACGACGCCTGGCGTGACGCCGCTGAAGGCGTGCTGCGGGCCGCGCGCTGGGTGGTGGTGCTGGACAACCCCGGAGACGAAGGCCGGGCCATGGCCCTCGCGGAAAAAGAGCGCTATCGCCATTATCTGGTGGCCGATGCGGAACGCGCGCCATCCACCCCGCCCCCCGACAGCCTGCTGGCCGTCCTGCGCTTCACCGACACCGCGCCGGGCTGGCTGCTGCACCAACTGGCACAGATCCGCCGGGTCGCGGACACCCAGGCCGGCGCCCGGGCGGGTGGCGAATGGATCACGCCCCAGGCCTACTGGCGCGACCGTCGGGGCGGACGCAGCGTCTGGGTCGATCCGTCCGGGCACCAGTTCGGCGCCGCCGCGCTGACCGCGCGCGCCGAAGCATTGCAAGGCCAACTGGCCCAGGTGGACGGACAACTGACGGAGCTGGCCCAGCGGAAAAGAACGCTGCAACGCGAACTGGACGCGGCGCGCCGGGCCGGGGAAGGCCATCGCGCTGCCGAAGCGCTCATCCGGAACAGCGAGGCCTTCGAGCAGGCACGCCAGCAATGGCCCACCCTGAAACAGGCCCGCATCGAAGCCGGCGAACGCTGGCAGTCCCTGCAGGAAGCGCATACCAAAGCGGTCGCCGGGCGGACCCGTGCGGAGAACCGCTACGAAAGCCTGCAGCGGCGCCTGTCCGACACGGAAAAAGACGCCGAACGGACCGAGCGCGACTGGCAGACGCGCCGCCAGGAGCTGCGGGGCCGCGCCGCGGCGTCCCAGACGCTCAGGCGGCGCTTCCCTGCGCACTGGACCACCGTCGAAAAACGCCGCGCCCTGATCGAGCACTATCAGAACGCCACGCAGGCCAGACTGCGCGCCGAGAACCTCGAACGCGAACTGGCCGAGGGCCAATGGGAGACGGACGCCACCGTCGAGGAAAAACTGCTGCTGATGCAGACCACGGCCGGCGACCAGGCGACCCGCCTGGAGACCTGCAAGGCGCGCAACGCGGCGGCCGTCACGGCCGTGTCGAACGCCCGCGAACGCTACATCGACGTGCTGCGCGCCACGGTGCGCCGCTATCGCAAGAACATCACCGACCTGGGCACCCTGGCCGGCGTCGAGGTCGTCGCCGACCTGCCCCATCTGGACAACGACGACACCGTGCTGCGCCAGGCCGAATTGAAGGTCAGCTTCAATTTCGACGGCAAGGGCCGCATCGGGCTGAACGACGGCGAGGCCTCGGGCGGCCAGCAGGTGATCAAGTCCCTGATCCTGCTGGTCGGCTTGCTCAAGGACGACGACATGTCCGGCGGCTTCGTCTTCATCGACGAGCCCTTCGCCCACCTGGACGTGCGCAACATCCAGTTGGTCGGTCATTTCCTGAAGTCCACCCGCGCCCAGTACGTGCTCACTACCCCGATCACGCACAACGTGGAAGTGTTCGAGCCGGCCGATATCACCCTGGTCACGTCCAAGAAACCGCGCGACGCGCGCTGGGCGCCGCCCATCGGCGTGCTGCAGCGGCGGGCGGAGGCGGCGGTCTGAGGCTCGCGTCATGGAGTCGCCCGCCCGAAAACCGCCGCCAGATTCCGGCATCGCCGCGTCCCGTTCCCCGCTACACTGGCGTCTATCCCTGATCCCCCCAAGCGCTCCATGAAAGGCATCATCCTCGCCGGCGGCTCCGGCACCCGGCTGCATCCGATCACGCGCGGCGTGTCCAAGCAACTGCTGCCCATCTACGACAAGCCGATGATCTACTATCCGCTGTCGGTACTGATGCTGGCCGGCATCCGCGACGTGCTGGTGATCTCGACGCCCGACGACCTGCCGGGATTCCGGCGCCTGCTGGGCGACGGGTCGGACTTCGGCATCACCCTGTCCTATGCGCAGCAGCCCTCGCCCGACGGGTTGGCGCAGGCCTTCCTGATCGGCGCGGACTTCATCGGGGACGACCGGGTCTGCCTCGTCCTGGGGGACAACATCTTCTACGGCTACGGCTTCAGCGGGATGCTGCGCGAGGCCGCCCAGCGGGCCTCGGGAGCCACGGTCTTCGGCTACCGGGTCGCGGACCCGCAGCGCTTCGGCGTGGTCGAATTCGACGCCGGCGGGCGCGCCGTGTCCATCGAGGAAAAACCCGAGCGGCCGAAATCCCCCTATGCCGTCACCGGCCTGTACTTCTACGACAACGACGTGGTGGACATCGCGCGCCGGGTAAGGCCCTCGGCGCGCGGCGAACTGGAAATCACCGACGTGAACAACGCCTACCTGCGGCGCGGCGACCTGTACGTCAAGCTGCTGGGCCGGGGCTTCGCCTGGCTGGACACGGGCACGCACGAAAGCCTGCTGGACGCGGGCACCTACGTGCAGACGATCGAGCGCCGCCAGGGCCAGAAGGTCGCCTGCCTGGAGGAAATCGCCTTCAACAATGGCTGGCTGGACCGCGCCGGACTGGAAGCGCGCGGCGCAAGGCTGGACAAGACGGACTACGGGCAATACCTGTTGGCCCTGGCGCGCGAGGGCGCCGGACGATGAAGGTCATCGAGACCGCCCTGCCCGGCGTGCGCATCATCGAACCCCAAGTCTTCGGCGACGCACGCGGCTGGTTCCTGGAATCGTTCAGCGCCCGCCGTTACCGAGCGGAAGCCGGCATCGATCTGGATTTCGTGCAGGACAATGTTTCGCGCTCCGCGCGCGGCGTGCTGCGCGGACTGCATTTCCAGCGAACGCGGCCGCAGGGCAAACTGATCCAGGTGATCGATGGCGCCGTCTTCGACGTGGCCGTGGACATCGACCCCCGGTCCGCCACCTACGGACAACACGTAGCGGTGGAATTGTCGGCCGAAAACCACCGCCAGATCTGGATCCCGCCCGGCTATGCGCACGGCTTCTGCGTCACCAGCGAGGCCGCGACCTTCCAGTACAAGTGCACGGACTACTACGATCCGGCCGACGAGGGCGGCCTGGCCTGGAACTGCCCCGACCTGGCGATCCCCTGGCCGATCGATACCCCCGTCCTGTCGGACAAGGACCGGCGGCACCCGGGGCTGAAGATCTGGGCGCGGACGCAGGCCCGCTGAACCGGCCGCCTTTTTTTAGCGCGTACAATTGAGGCCCCTCTGATTGGGGGCCCTCTGAATCAGAGAGGCCTCCCGTCCCGTTTTCACCGCCGCCCGCCGGCCCGCTCGACAAGACCATGTGGTTCAAGAATCTCAAACTTTACCGTCTCGCCCCCAACGCTTCCCTGACCGCCGCCGACCTTGAAGCGGCCCTGGAACCCCTCGCCTTCCAGCCCGGCGGCAGCCAGGACAGCCAGGTATCGGGGTGGCTGCCCCCACGCGAAGACAGCGGTCTGGCCTATGCGCAGCACGGCCAGATCCTGCTGCGCCTGCAGACGGAAAAGAAACTGCTGCCGGCCACGGTCGTGAACCAGGCCAGCCGCGCGCGCGCCCTGCAGATGGAAGAGCAGCAGGGCTACAAGCCCGGACGCAAGCAGATGAAGGAAATCAAGGAGCAGATGACGATGGAGCTGCTGCCGCGCGCCTTCGTCATCGCTCACGACACCCGCGTCTGGATCGATACCGTGAACCGCTGGGTGGCCATCGACGCCGCCGCCACCGCGCGCAGCGACGAAGTCCTGGGCTTGCTGGCCAAGACCCTCACCCCCTTCCCCATCGTGCCGCTGCACGTGGAGATGTCGCCGGGCGCCGCCATGACGTTGTGGCTGTCCGAGGACGAGGCGCCGGCCGGCTTCACCATCGACCAGGACACGGAGCTGCGCTCCACCGGCGAGTCTCGCGCCACCGTGCGCTACGTGCGCCAGACGGTCGAGCTGGACGAAGTCCGCCGCCACGTCCAGGCCGGCAAGCAATGCACGCGCCTGGCCATGACCTGGAATGACCGGGTTTCCTTCGTGCTGACCGAGAACCTGGACATCAAGCGCGTCGCACCCCTGGACGTGCTGAAGGAACACCAGGACGCCCAGGCCGCCAACGAGGCCGAGCAGTTCGAGGCCGACTTCGCCCTGATGGCGGGCGAACTGGCGCGCATGCTGGACGACCTGGTGGCGGCCCTGGGTGGAGAGCGGTCGAACACGCAATAGCCCCCTGCGGACTATTGCGTGCCGCCGCATGCCGGGCGACGGCCTGCGGTCCGCCGCCCCTTTCCCGATCAGTCGATCCCGTGGAACACGCTGTCGTCCGGGCCGATGTGGGACGGCGGCGACCAGGTGACGTCACGCAGCGAATGCTGCACCAGGCCCTCCACCCCCATCAGCACGGCGAAGATCGCCATGCGCACCGGGATGCCGTTGTCCGTCTGGCGGAAGATCGCCAGGCGCGGGTCATGGTTCAGGTCGGTGCCGAGGTCGTTGGCGCCCTCGCGGCTGTCGCGCGGCAAAGGGTGCATGACGATGGTGTCGGGGCCGCAGCAGGCGTCCACGATGGCCTTGTTGACCTGGAAATCGGCCGTATAGCCTTCCAGGTTCTCGCCGGAAAAGCGCTCTTTCTGTACCCGGGTAGCGTAGACCACGTCGGCGCCTTTCAGGCCCGCCGCCAGATCATGGGTCTGTTCGACGACATGGCCGTTGCGGCTGGCCTGGTCCAGCAGGTATTCCGGCATTTCAAGGCCCGGTGGCGAAACCAGGGTGAATTTCATGCCGCGATACAGGGACAGCAGCTTGATCAATGAATGCACCGTGCGGCCATATTTCAGATCGCCGGCCATGACGATGTGCGCCCCGTCCAGCAATTTTCCCAGGCGCGAAAATTCCGTGAGGATAGTATAGAGGTCCAGCAGCGCCTGGCTGGGGTGTTCGCCCGCGCCATCGCCGCCGTTGACCACGGGAATGTTGGTGGCGGCGGCGAATTCGGCCACCGAGCCCTTTTCCGGGTGCCGGATCACCATGGCGTCCACGTAGCCGCTCATCACACGGCTGGTGTCGTAGATGGACTCGCCCTTGGCCATGGACGAAAAGGTGAAGCCGGTGGTATCGCATACCGAACCGCCCAGGCGGCAGAAGGCCGCGCCGAAGCTGACCCGCGTGCGCGTGCTGGCCTCGAAGAACAGATTGCCCAGCACCGCGCCCTCCAGGACGCGGGAAACCTTGCGCCGGCGCGCGATGGGCTGCATCAGATCGGCCACGCGGAACAGTTCCTCGACGGATTCCCGGGTGAATTGATCCACCGACAGAAGCTGATGCTTGTTGTTGGTGGCGATGCGGTCGCGCAGGGGGCCTGACTGTGCGCTTTGCGCGTATTTTTCCATCAGCGCGCTGTTCTCCACGATCTCGGTGACGAAACGGGAGACGACTTCCGGCATGGCGCGGGCTTCCTGGGAGCCTTCCGGCAACAGCCAGGTATCCAGGGCGCGGCGCTTGACTCCGATACGGGCCGCGAACACATCGCGGGTCAGGTTCAGGCGGCGCATCGCGTCGCGCAGGAAGACTTGCTGGGAAATCGCCATGACCGGCTCCTATATACGCAATGCGTAGATTTTCACCGATCGAACGAAATTCGGGCAAGCGGAATTTTCAGCGCCCCGCCGGGCGCGTCGAAAAAACAACGGGTGGCGACCCGCTCCGCAGGCGGGGCGCGTGATTCCCCGGCCTCAGAACGCGCCCATGGGCGCGGCGTCGACCCCGGCCACCGAGCGCGCGGCTAGTTCGGCATTGTGGGCGGAGCCCACACCGAAGGCGAGCTGCTGCTGGGTGATCGGCGCGGCATACTCCGGCGCGGCCAGCATGGTGTGGCCCACGACCAGGGCCAGACGCAGGCCCGGATTGGCCGCCGTGGCCTCGCGCAGCTTGCGCAGACCCTCGTCGCCCAGGATCAGCACCAGCACGCCATCGCCTTTCTGGTCGGTCGCCGACTGGATGCCGATCAGGTCGCCGCGATCGATCACCGCCATCGGCTGCACGTACAGCATGCCGGACGGTTTCAGAGGTACCGGCGTCCAGCCGGGCCGGGACCGGGTGTCGGCCAGAAACACCCGGAGATCGAGCGCCTGCCGGTTTTCGACGATGGCGTGCGGGGCCCCGACCGCCTGTGTCTGCGCTTGAGCCGATGCCGTGACCCGGGTGTCCGCCTTTTCCATGCCGCCCTTCGCGCCAGGCAAGGTCTGGCAGCCGGCCAAGGCCGCCGCCATCGCGCACACCACCGAACCCCTCACCCATCGCCCACATCCAAACTGCCGATTGCGCATTCCTCGTTTCCTTTTCATCCTGTTCATCATTTCATGCTCGCCTATTCAGGCTGTCATCAATGGGTACCCGGCGCATCAGGATGGTTCCCGGCCGGCCGCTCGGCGCCTGTCGCGAAGCGTCCGCCCCGGACGACCACCCGGGCACGATCCAGCACCGAGCCGCGCGCGTCCCGCAACTCAAACACGTGCGAGCCCGGCCTGGGTGTCCAGTCCGGCGCCAGATCCGGTCCGTGGACCCTGCCATAAGGCTCGCCATCCAGGAACCAGTGTGCGGCCACCGGCCGCGAACCGGCATCCGCCGCCCGCAGGCGCAGGCGTTGGCGGTCCCAGGGAATGTCGGGGTCCAGGGCCAGGATGGTGCCGTCCACCGGTTCGGCAATGCGCGGGCTTCCCTGGCCGGCTCGCATGGCCGGCGGCGCGAACCGGGCCTGGGCCGTATCCCCCAGGAAATATTCGACGCGCGCGGGCTCCAACCCCTGGCCGAACACCACTGTCTGGGCGGTGACTTCCGCTGGTCTGGGGGGCGCCGCGGGCACATGGTCCCGGTAGAGCCGGTCGAACACATCATGCCAGATGGGACAGGCGCCGCTGACGCCCGATACGTTGCGCATGCTGGCCCCGGCGCTGTTGCCCACCCAGACACCCACCGTGTAGTCCGCCGACCAGCCCACGCACCAGTTGTCACGCATGTCGCGGCTGGTGCCGGTCTTCACCGCCGTCCAGAAGCGTGTGGTCAGCGGACTGTCCAGCCCAAAGGTCCGGGCGCGCGCCGGACGGTCGGCCAGCATGTCGCCGATGATCCAGGCGGCCTCGGGCGAATACAGCCGGGTCCCCGCCTGGGGACCGGCGCCGGGCCGGGCTTTCAGGTTCACAGGCGCGTAGTCGCCCCCGCGTGCCAGCGCCCGGTAGGCGTTGGTCAGGGACAGCAGCGTCACGTCCGCCGAGCCCAGCGCCAGGCTATAGCCGTAATAATCTCCGCCCCGGGTCAAAGGCAGGCCCAGGGCGACCAGGCGGCCTGCCAGCGCATCGGGACCGACCAGCATCAGCGTGCGCACGGCCGGCACGTTCAAGGAGGACGCCAGCGCCGTGCGCGCGCTGACCCAGCCCCCGAACCGGTGGTCGTAGTTGTCCGGCACGTAGAGCCCGCCGCCTCCGTCCAGTCCCACCGGGCTGTCGTCCAGCAATGAAGCGGCCGTCAGGCGCCGCTGGTCAAGCGCCATGCCGTACAGAAAAGGCTTCAGGGTCGAACCCGCCTGGCGGATGGCCCTCGCATGGTCCACGTCGGCTGCCTCGGACAGCGCACCGGACGAGCCCACATAGGCCAGCACGGCGCCGCTGCGGTTGTCCAGCACCACCACGGCGGCATCGGTCACCCCCGTGCCGCGCAATTCCTCCAGATGCCGGCGCACGGCGCGCACCGCCGTCTCCTGCAGCACGGAATCCAGGGTGGAGCGGATCTCGCCCCGCGCATCGGCCTGGCCGGCGTCCCATAACAGCCGGGCCCAATGCGGCGCCAGCGCCGGCGCGTCGAAACGCGCCTGATGGACACGCGACAAGGCCGCCTGCGTGAAATCCCGCAGGCCCCGGCATTCACCGGGCCGGCCCAGTTCGCGCAGCAGAGCGCAGCCGCGCTGAACCAGCGTCGGGAGCGGCGCGTTCGGACCGCGCAGCAGCACGGCGGCCAGGGCGGCTTCGCGCAGCGTCAGGCCGGCGGCGTGTTTCTGAAACATCACGCGCGACAGGGCATCGACCCCGACCAGTTCGCCGCGCCAGGCCGCCAGGTTCAGATAAGCCTCCAGGATCTCGGCCTTCGACCAGCGGGATTCCAGCGCCCGGGCCGCCCACATCTGGTCGATCTTCTGCAGGACATCCCTCCCGCCCGGCCCGCGCCGCAGCCCGGGATCCAGCAAGGCCGCCAACTGCATGCTCAAGGTCGAGGCGCCCCGCCGGACGCCATCGCCCCAGGCGGACGACCAGGCCGCCGAAGCGCTCGCCAGCCAGTCCACCCCGCCATGTTCATAGAAACGCCGGTCCTCGGACAGGACCACGGCCCGCTGCAAGGCGACCGAGACCTCGGCCAGAGGCAGCCAGTCGCCACGCCGGCTGGAAAAATCCGTACGCAGGCGCTGCAGTTCCCGTCCGTCCGAGGCCAGCAGCCGCGCGTCGGAGGGACGCCAGTCCGCCCGGACTGCCGCGTAGTCCGGCGGGAACGGAACCGGAACCTGCGCCCGGGCCAGGGGCGCCGCCAGCGCCAGGATCAGGGCCAGGCCCGGCAAGGACGCGACGGCCCGCCGGACCCGGCGGCGCATCCGGTCCCACGGTTCCATCCGGCCCATCAGGGCTGAGGCTCCACACGCAGGGAGGCGTTGGGCGCCTCACCGAAGACATCCGGCTGGTACAGGGCCTCGGCGCGCGTCGGCGGCAACTGGTAATCCCCCGGCACGTTCAGCCGCACCGTGTATTCCAGTGTGCGCTCGCCGGGTTCCATCACTTCGTAGTAGGCCCGGAACACGCCGGCGCCGCGTTCGACGAAGCTGGGCCGGTTCCACCAGTCTTCCCGGTTTTCACCCGCCGTCGACAGACTGGAATCACGCCCCAGGCCACCGCCCAGAACGGACGCCCCCGCCGGCACCGGGTCGCTGATCACGGACCACGCCAGGGCTTCGCGGGCCCGGACGCGCAGGCGAACGCGGTAGACATCGCCCACCGACCAGCGGTCCGGCCGCGCCCTGAACACCGGTATCACCGTGCGCTCGACCCGCAGGCCGGCGTCCCTGGCCTGCGTCAAGGGCACGGCGGCGCGCGCCAGGACCGTGGCCCATCCGCCTCCCTGTCCCTGCTGGCTGATTTCCAGCGTGCCCTTGCGGCCACGCGGCCAAGCCAGATCCAGAGACTGCCGACGGACGCCATCCGCCAGAGGCATATCGGCCCAGGACAGCACGGCCGGCTCGCCCGGAGGCAGGGCCACGCGCACCGCGCCCTCGCCCGCATGGGTTTCCATCCTGCGGGCGAACTGATCCACCGCCAGCGTGCCCAGGACATTGGCCGTGGTCGTGGACCAGGCGCCCCCGCGCTGCATGGACAGCAGGCCGGTCAACAGGCGCGGCAGATCCTCGCGCCAGCCGGGCCGGTCCAGCACCGTCATCAGCAAGCGGGCCTGGGCCGTGGCGGGATTGCTCATCAGCCACCAGCCCGAGTCCACCGTGTCGTCGGCCAGGACCAGCGCCGTCCCATGCCTCGACAAGCGCGCGCGCAACACGGCTTCGGCCTGGGTCGAAAGCGCTTCACGGTCGGCCAGATCCGGCACATGCCGCAGGATCGAGAGCCAGGTGACCACGGCAGCCGTCGGCCAGCCGCTGATTTCCAGCGCGAAGCTGTCCAGCATGCCGGGCTGCCAGGCGCCGGCCAACGCCAGCGCGTCGACGGCGATCAGCCTGCGCCAGAACTCGTCGCGCACAGGCGCCCAGCCGTCCTCCGTCAGGCGGCCGGACACATAGTCCTGCAACGCGGCCAGCATGCCCTCGCGCGTCCCGGCGGGCAACCGGTAGGCGTCGTCCGCGGCCCGCGCAGAGAGCTCCAGCAGATGCGCCGTCAGGACCACACTGCCCCGGCCACCCGGGAAATACGACAGCAGGCCGGATTCTGTCTGGTAGTCGGGCAGACGCATCAACGCCCGCCACGCATCCGGATCCCGCCGTCCCAGCGCCTTGGCGCTGAGCTGCTCGACGCAGGCATAGGGATAGGCGTCCAGCCAGGCGCGCACGCCGGGCAGGGATCCCGCCAGGCTGGATTGCAGGCTGACCCGGACGCCGCCGCGCGCCACGCCAGCGGCATCGGTCAGCGCCCGCGCCGTGGCGTCCACCGGCACCCGCTGCGGCACGCCGCCCACGATCCGCAGCAGCGCGGCCTGGCGCACCGTCACCGGCACTGCGGGCAGCAGCGTCTGCGCGACCGATATCCGGTCGGATGCCGCCTCACCCTCTGTGGTGCGCGCCTCGAAAAGCCAGTTCAGCGTTCCGGTTTCCGACTGGCCCGACAGCGGCGGCGCCGTCACCGGCCAGGCCACGGTCTTCGACGCGCCCGGTTCGAGCCGCAGCGTCTGCCCGGGCAAGGCCTGTCCGGCCCCGTCCGCCGGCGTCACGCTCGCCGACAGCGACAGCGCCATCGGCCGGTCCGTGCGGTTGCGCACCGTCGCCCGCGCCTCGTAATGGTCGCCTTCGCGCGCCACCAGAGGCAGTCCCGACACCACTTGCAGATCCTGGGTGCTGACGATGTCCGAGAACCCGGTACCGAACAGGTCCGGCCCCTGATCGACCACGGCCACCAGCCTGAAGCGCGTCAGGGAATCGTTCAGCGGCACCTCCAGCGTGGCCTGACCCTGCGCATCCAGCGTCAGGTCGCCGCGCCACAGCAGACGCGTGTCGAACAGTTCCCGCGTGGCGTTGAAGCCGCCGCCCCCGCCCGCCGCCACCGCCTTGCGGCCGTAATGGCGGCGGCCGACGACCTCGCCCTGTCCGGTGGCGGTCTCCACGCCGTAGTCGCGCTCCACGCGCATGGCGCGCAGCAGGTCCCAGCTGGCATTGTCGCGCAGCTCCAGCAGAGCCTCGTCCACGGCGGCGAAGGCCACACCGGCCCCGGCGGCCGGCTTGCCATCGGGCCGGGTCGCCTGGATGCGGACCTGGGCGCGCTGGCGCACCTGATAAGTGTCATGGTCGGCCTCGACCTTGACCTGCAGGCGGTCGGCTTCGCTCTGGACCCGGATGCCCGCCAGGCCGAAGCGGAACGCCGGCCTGGCCAGATCGACCAGGCCGGTGGGTTCCGGCGCGTCGTCGGAGCGGGCGGAGCGCGCCTCCATCCAGTCCAGCGGATGACGCCAGCCCCAATCGAAAAACGACGCCCAGGGCACCTGGCGGATCCGGCCGCGTACAGCGAGCACCGAAACGTAGACATTCGGCCCCCAGCCCGCCCGCACGGGCAGGCGCACGACGGGCGCGTCGCCGTCGAGCTCAACCACATGCGTCTCCAGCACACCCTCGCGCTCCACCGCCACCAGCGCGCGCGCCTGGCGGAACGGCATGCGCACGGTGAACTCGGCGGTCTCGCCGGGCTTGTAGTCGGCCTTGGCGGGGATCACGTCGATCCGGTCGTCATTGCCCTCGCCGAACCAGGCCTCGTCCCCCCACACCCAGATCGAAGTCGAGGCGCGCGACACGCGCGACTGCGCATCCCGGGCCTGGGCGAACAATTCGATCCGGCCGTCCCGGTCGAGGCTGACCGGGCATTCCAGTTGCCCCTTGGCGTCGGTCATCCCCTGGCACAGGGTGCCCAGGGAGGCGACCTGCTCATGGGAATCGTAGGCGTAGAAGCCGCCCACCAGCCGCTTGCGGGTGCTGTAGGTGGTGCGCACACGGCCATCCAGCTGGACCGGCACGCCGGCCTGCGGGCGCCCGGCCGTATCCAGCGCCAGCAGCGTGACGTGGGATTTTTCCCCGCGCGACAGCCAGCGCCCCGTCCGCAAGCCGACCACCGTCGCCGAAGGCCAGACCTGCGCCGTCTGGGCCAGCGTCTGGATCTCGCCGGCGGGGTCCTGGAAAGAAGCCTCGAACAGCCAGGACTGGGGCTCGGCCGGGCGCGGCAGATCCGTCAGGTCCACCCGCACCCCGCCCTGCGCATCCAGGCGCAACGGACGGCGGTCGAGGATCAGCCGCCGCAGGCCGGAGGCCGCGGCGCCGGCGGATTCCGGATTGCCGGACTCTGCTGCATCCTCTCCGGCGACGCCTTCCACCCCGAAGCTGAAATCGCCGTACCCGGCGAAACTCGGCGTCAGGGGCCGCGCCACCGCCGACAGCGTGGCGGGCAGGTCGCGGGCCGGCCCTCCCGAAACCCAGGCCAGTTGCAGATCGGCGCGCACCGATTGCGGCGCCACCAGCGGCCCTGCGGCCCGCGCATCGTCCCCCGCGATCTTCAGCGAGCCGGTCAGCAGCGGCAGCTTGAAGGACTCGACCCGGAAATCGCCGGCATGCAGCCAGGGAGTCCAGTCGTCAGCCGACCCGCGCGCCACTGGTTGCAGTTCGATCGAATAGGTGCCCAGGCGGGCCTTGCGCGGGATCGTGTAGTCCAGCAGGGCGTACTGCCCCCCGCCGGGGCTGGTCTTCCAGTCCAGCGCCAGCGTTTCGGCATCGCCCGAACCTTCGTGCGTCAGCCGCACCTGCGCGGGCAGGCGGCCGGCCGGCAGGTTTTCCACCCCGTCGCGGCCCAGGCGGCGCAGGAAGAGCTTCATGGACACCGTTTCCCCCACCCGCAGCAACGTGCGATCCAGCACCGCGTGGGCCACCAGATCGGGATCCGGGGAGCGGTTGACCGGCACGTTGAAGCGCCAGGGCTCGATGCCCCTGCTCCAGCCGGACCAGGCAAAGGAAAAATCCGCCCGGCCACGGGCCTGGGGATGATCGGCGGCGATGCGCGCCGTGACGAACACCCCCGATTGGCCCGTGCCTTCGCAGTACTTGTCCGTCGGCACGGGCGTATCCGCATGCCAGAGCCCCCGCGCGTCGGTCTCCCCGTCCAGCAGACGCTGCCCGTCGCAATCGAGTACCGCCACCCGGGCGCCCCCGACCGGACGGCCCTGGTCGAGCGACGTCACCCAGACCAGGGTGTCGTCGCGCCCCGCTTTCAGGTGGACCGCCAGGTTCGTCACCAGCACCGCCGAACGCACATGCATGACCTGATCGTCCGAGGACGCGCCTTCGCGCTTAAGCAGCGCGGCGCCCAGGCGGGGCGAGGCGACCTCCAGCACGTGCAGCCCCGGATCGGCCAGAGGAATGCCGACCATTTCGATGTCCTTGCCCTGCGCATCCTGGACGCCGGGCAGCGTCAACGTCCGGACCGCGTCCTTGGGTTCGAACACGGAACGGGAGCGCACGTCGACGAGGGGCTCGCCTTCCCGGGCCGCGCGCGGCGGGCGCAGCGCCAGCCGGTCCTCGAACTGGCCGGCCGTCATCCGGCCGTCCTGGAGATTCGCGACCCGGGCATACCATTGCAGGGCTCGGACATCGTCCGTGATCACCTGGTCGCTCACCTGACCGGCGGACAGGACCAGATCCCGGGTCCGCAACTGGGGCTCGACCCGGCGCAGGGCCAGGGGCGCCAGCGCGGGCCGCTCCTGGCCCGGCGCACCCTCGGCGAAACGTTCGACGATGCCGAAATCGCCGGAGGCGAACTTCGCCAGCGGGGGCATGGCGTCCATCCCGATCGTCAGGGGAAAGCGGTCCGCGTTGGCCAGCGGCAATCCCATCTCGTCGCGCAGCGTATCGGGCAACGTCAGCGTCAAGGTCGACCGCTCCTCGAAAGGCGGATCGAATTGCAGGGTCTCGACCGTGTCTCCCGACGGATCCTCGCCATCGGGGCCGAACTGTCGCGCCACGCGCGGCCCCTGCGGGGTGTCCAGTGCGACGCGTGCCGCCAGGTCCCGGGGCACGGGCCTGGAGAAGGCCACGAGAATGGGAAACAGCGGCGAACACGGCGCCTGCGCGTTCGTCCGCGTGCAGCTCATGACCGCGTTGAACGCGTCGCGGACCTGGAAGTCCTCCGCGAAACCGGTCGTGGAAGGCACACCCGGTCGTCCATCCCGCCCCTCGGAACGCACGCCGGCCTCCACCACCAGCCGCACCTGCGCCTTGGGCGGCAGCAGACGTTTGCACTGCAGCAAGCGGGCGTCATCCCAGGCATCCGCCTCGTCGACGCCGGCCACCGCTTTCAGGATCCGCGCGCGATCCACGCCGGTCACCAGGCGCGTCGGCACGGCCTCGCCCAGGCCCTCGACCTCGCAATAGGCATGGTCCAGCAAGGACCGCGTGTCCGGCGCGGCGTTGAACCGCAGCACGAAGACCTGATCCTCCGAGATCGTGCGGTCCCAGGGCCTCACCAGGCGGGCACGCGGCCCGCCGGTGGCGAAACGGCGCGCGTCGCCTGCCAGCGGCTGGCCCTGGAGATCGCGGAAATCCGGATTGGGCTTGGCCTGGCACGACACCGCGCCCGCCAGCGGCTTGTCGAAGACATAGACCCAATGCCGCGGATCGGCCCAACGGCCCGATCCCGTGACCGCGTCGTCGTCGCAGGCGATCAGGAACGGATCGGCCGCCGCCGCATCGCCCAGCGCCACGGCCGGCGCATCGAAATCCGCCTGCACCCGGGCAATCCGGGCCATCATGCCCTCCGGGGAAAACCGTGTCACAGATAGGGCGTGAGCCGAGGCGGAGCCGCAGAGAATCAGCGCCGCCAGGGCGATGCGTGGGAAAGGATGCCGCATGAATAGCCCTCCCGGGCTTGCTGTTTTTATGTCCGGCGACCAGATTACCATTGGCGCGGGGACTTGTTCAGCCGAACCCTATGCGATAATGCCGGACTTCCGGCCCCGGGCGCACCCTGCGCAGGGCGGGATCGGGCCTCTAGCTCATGCCTGGTTAGAGCAGCGGACTCATAATCCGTTGGTGCCGAGTTCGACTCTCGGGGGGCCCACCAGAATTATCATGTTGAATCAGTACCTTATCGCCACCCTGCCCGGTGGCGATTTCCGTTTCTGGGGTATGGTGTGCCCAAAACGTGACCGCGTTCGCGTGGGCTTCCAAGTGGCTGGGTGCAAGGTGCGCGTACTTCTGCACCATTTCGATGGTTTCCCATCCGCCCAGTTCCTTGACCACCAGCAGAGGCGTGCCGGCCTGCACATGCCAGGACGCCCAGGTGTGCCGCAGGTCGTGAAACCGGAAATCCTCGAGGCCTACTTCTGAGCATGCCCGCTTGAAACACCTGGAGTCGATCTGGGTGATACGCCCCGGGGTATCTCCCTTGCGTGGCCTGCGCTCGAAGACATAGCGAACGGCCCCCTGCAGGCGCCGGCGCAAGACCGCCACCGCATCCCCATTCAGCGGGATTGACCGGGCGCAGCCTGACTTCGCCTGCTCCGCCCTCACCCATGCTGTGCGGTTCTCCAGGTTCACGTCTGCCGGCAGCAGGCCCAGCAGTTCGTCCTCCCGCATGCCTGTGGCCACGGCCACCAGGGCCACATCTTGCATCCATGGGATCGAAATAGCCCGGATAAGCGACTGGATGACAGGCCGAGGTTCCCATCGCACGCGCTTGGACGGCTCCTCGAACCTCTCAAGCTTCGGCGCCTTCGACAGCCAGTCGCGCCCTGCGGCAAGGCTGAGAATGCGCTTCATAGTGGACAGGTAGCGGTTCTTCGTCGCAGCCGAAACCGGCGTCGGCTTGCGGTGCTTGTGGGTCGTGTGCGTGGGCAAGGAATTCATGATCTTGCCGGAGGTCAAAGAGCGAATTGGCGTGTCGCCACCCAGTGCCTCGCGCCAGTACATGACGTGCCTGGCCTTGGCCTTGTAGTCGCTCTGCCCTTCCGAGATTTCGAGCATCGCTAGGGCCGCCGTGTCGAAAACGATGTCGGGGGCCTCGCCCAGCTTATCCTGGCGCCACAACTCGGCTTTCAGCCGGTCGTGGTATTCCTGGGCTTCGCGCCGGCTACTCGTGCCAGTAGAGCGTCTAATTCTTTGGCCGCCTGGCGTGCGGATATCAAGCCACCAGGTGCCGTTACGCTGTCGGATCGACATGATGAATCTCCTGTTGACCGCAGCGCCAGCCGTGTGACTTTGTAGCGCGGGCGGGTAATTTCTTCAAGGCGGGACGGCCAGACCCTCCAGGCCCGACACCCTTCCAGACGGAAGCCGATTTCATGGCGGCGGGCGAACACGGTTTGATATGACAGGCCCAGCCGGCGCGCGGCCTCGGCCAGGCTGATCGCGGTTTCGTCAGGCTGCATGCTGGACCTCATGTTCCGTTTCTGCGGCAGCCAACCGGATAGCTTGCCGCCACACCCGGCCCGGCCACCGCAACTCCGCCCGCCGGGCCGCGTCCGGATCCTGTCCGGAAAGCACGCGGCGGGCGTCAGCGAGGCATGGCGCGGGGACATAGACATCAGCCACGTTCCGCCTCCGCTGCTTCCGCTTCGGCCCGGGCCTTCCTCTGCCAGCCGATCACGCAGCCCTTCGTGACGCCGAGTTCCGCTGCAATCGCGGACGGGCTCTCGCCGCGGGCAATGCGCTGGACCGCGAGGATGCGTTCGTAGGGGTCTATGCGCGGCATGTTCATTTTCCGCGCGGGAGGCGGGCGGTAGCCTTCGATCTGGTGGATCAGGCCGGCGAATGGATCGAAGCTATGCATGGCTGCCACCTCTCGCTCGGGCGATGTCCAGCGCTTCGACAAATTCCATGTCTGGGCGTGCATGCCAAATGACGTCCACATCAGGCGGGTATGCCGGCTCACCCGGATCGTCGCATGATTGGAACCACTGAAACCAATAACGCCACCGCTGCGCATCCTCCCGATCCTGGGCGCTGGGCTGCGCATGGGCGTAGACCACCACCTTTGAGTAATCTGCGTCAGGCCATTCCGCCTCACGAAAGAACCGTTGTGGGACGAAAGTTTCCAAGGCATTGGGAATACGCTTGTCGCAAACAATGACGCCATATGGCACCGGCTCCTGCGCTACAGGGGCGGCACTGATCGGTTGTCCCAGGCTCCACAAAAACATGCAGAAGTTCGCCACGTCTCGCGGGTCGCCTTTCTCGACGTGCGCGCGCAGCATTTGCGACAGGTCGGCCGGATCGCACTCATGCCAGCCGTGCCGCCCCTTGGCGCGGGCCTGGGCCAGCTTGTCTTTCATGGCGACGGCGAAGTGATCTACTGCATCGTCGTCAATGTGGGCGTTCGGCCCCACGCTTGCGGCAGGCTGGCCGCTGCCGTAGCGGGCGAGTAGGGCGCGGCCATAAACAATGGCTTCATCTTCTGACCTTCCGGGGTTGGGCAGTGAGTACCAAAGATTGAGCAAGTCCGCATCGCTCGGCATCCGGCCCTGGCGGTCGGCTTCGACTGCGGCTTCGGCTGTGGCGCGGGCGTAGTCGCGCATGGAGCTCTCGCCCCAGAACTTGCCGGTTTCTCTGACGCCGTGAACAATTCTGTCATAAGGCGGCAGCGGCGGTAGGGTGATGTCAGTCTTGGTTGTCATGATGTTCCTTTCGGTTCCGTTCTGCGTTTCGCACTGCGCTGGAAAGCACATCCGGGTCTTTCGTAGTTGCTTGTGTCTGGGCCAGCGCATTGCGCATCCTCATTTCCTGAAGCTCGCCCGGATGGAAGATCGGGGTTCCGTTTTGGTTAGTCAGTGCCATCGCTGCCTCCCTGTTCCTGTGCAAGTGCGGCGCGGGCGATTTTTCGCATGGCCGCAGTGCTCATTTCCTGATCACGTGCATGTGGGTAGACGGCGATGGTTTCCAGCGCATCCCGCATCCGGTCGTAATCGGCCAGAAGGGCGCGGATGGTTTCGGGCTCTACGGCCACACACCCATGCACCCGAGCGCCACCCCGAATGCCGTGCAATTCAACGGACGGTACGCCTGCGGGCAGCCTCCTTCCACTCATCCAGCGCACCCCTTCCATTTCGGCTACCGCCATGTGATCGAGGCGCAATGAGCCATCGGCAAGCGCGGCCCACAGGTCTTCGTATTTATCAGTCATGGCATGGCCCTCCCGATTGCAGCGGCAGCGCGGACGATGGCGCGGCGGACAGCGGCATGCGGATCGCCTTCTTCCTCGCAGTCCTCAAATCGACCGGAAAAATCAAAAGCCATGACCGCTCCTGCCTCGCGGTTGCCGTAGTTGATATTGATGCCAAGATTTACAGACAGCCGCAGCGCATCGCCGTCGTCTTCCAGAGGCGACCAATACGTCAGGCTATCCAGCACGATGCCGGGCATGTCCGGCTGGCTCACATGGGTAGTGCGTCCGATGGCCTTCGCGGCCAATTCCAGCAGTTCTCGGTCAGTCATGGGATTCTCCTGCTCCTTTCGGAAGAACCTCGACGCCGACTAGCGATGCCATGTCGTATCAGGATTCGCCGTAGCCGCCCACAGTCAGGGCGTCTTGGAGATCTGGCACGTCGATGTCGAGTGTCCTCAGATACTCGCCTTCGGCTCCACTTGTGCCATCGCGCCACTTGTTCTTGATGATGAATCTCAGCATTTGGATTCTCCTGATAGAGCGGCGTCCGCCGCTGCAAGAATTTCGCCTGTGGTGCGAGTTTCGTGGTCGATCCGCCACCGGTCTTTTTCGGTGATGATGGTCGGCCTGCGGCAAGCTTCTTGCAGCGCCCCAGCAGCCCAGCGCAGCGCATAGCGCAGACGTGTTTTCTCGGCTTCCAGTGCTGCGCATGCCCGGCGCAGGCCATCACGCGCCTGGGCGTACTCCCGCAGGGTTTTGCTGTCTCGATCATGTTGAGCTCGCAAGCCTGCGTTCTGTCGGTCCAGGCGTTCGATCTGGCCCTTGGCTTCGGCTATCTCCGCTGCCTGGGCGTCCATGGCGTCTGCAGCCTCGTTCATAATCCGCATCGTTTCTTTGCCGTCGCGCAGGTACGGCCCGTCGCGCAGCTTCTGTGTGTCGATGGTCATTTCAAAGCCTCGTCAATTTGGGCCAGCACGGCATTCAGATCGGCCACGCCGGCCAGCCCCTCGCGGTCGCTGTCCGGGATCACGCCGCCGATACCGTGACACTCGATCAGGTCATCACGCTCGGCGGCGATCTGGGCGCGGGCGAGTTTCAGGGCCGTGCGCAGGCTGGTGGTCGTGCTGGCAGCTTCGCGCAGCAGATTCGCTGTTGCGTGGTTGCCCTCAGCACGGTGGGCTTGCTCGGCCAGCAGTAGGGCTCGGGCGTCGATCATCATTCCTCCCACGGTCCCGGAAAATCCCGGCCCGGCTTCTGGCGCCTCTGGCGGCTGCGCTTGCTCATTGGATTTGCTCCACTCTCCCGCCGTAGAGGAACACCTCGCCGTGCTCGCCAATGCTCACGTTGGCATCGTCGTACTGGCGCAGCGCCTTCTTGACGGCAGTTTCGGCGTTATTTCGGTAGGCATCGAAGTCGCGGCGCAGGGCCTCGTATTTGGCCTTCCATTCGCGCTCGATTCTGTCGTAGTAATCGGATGGCGGCGGCGTATAAAAGGCCATCCCGTAGTTTTCGTGGCCACCCTGGACACTCTCTGCGAGCGCGGCAATCTGATCATCTGTCAGCTTCAGATCGCATTCGTCGGCTGCGATGCTGACGCATTCTTTCCAATATTCGAGCTCGCTCATGTCCGCTCCCTGGCTGCAAGCATGGCGTCGGCCATTTCCTGATCCAGTTTCTTCGCCGTTGGCTTGGCGAATACGTGAATCCAGGCCTCGGGCCTGCCGTAGCTCGCCTCCTCGTCCTCGTCGTTTTCGTCGTTTTCGTAGAGCGGCTCAACGATGTGGCCACCGGCCTCGGCAGGCATGACATACCGCGCGACATGGCCGTATTCGTTGTAGACCTCGTCGCCGGTCCTGAATTTGCTCATCTTCAATCTCCAATAGGGTGGGCAGCCAGCGCGGTGATCCGGTAGCCGCCTTCAAGGTTGTCCATGCACCACTGCCGGGCGCGCTGGGCCTCCGAATACGTCGCGTAGACGGTCATGCCGTAGATCGCGCCGTGATCGTCCACAACGGCCCAATACCGCTGCATCCGTGCTTTGCTGCTCATGTCTTTCTCCGATGTTGGGGCCCCGGTGCTGGCCCCGGGATGCAGATCACTATCTGCGCCGCTACTGCCGGTTCCAGGTACGACGGGCAGCCGCCGAAGGGAGTGCGCCATGCGCCCCAGCCTGGCCTGGGAGGGGAGTTACTGAATCGGCCCGTCTTCCGGCGGCACCAGGGAAAATTCGATTTCGCCGCCCATCAGGGTCGAGAGCTTGCCGACCTGCTTTTCGTCCGGATTGCACTTCACGCGGAACGAAACCACGACGCTGCCGCCGTCCATGGGCTCGATCACGAAACCGTCGATGGTGGTGTCGGTCAGTTCGATGTCGGATTTCCCAGTGCCGTAGTGCACCGTGAACCCGGCGCCGACGATCTGATGGACCCAGCGGATGGCGTTGATGTTGCTGCCGAACCGCAGGCGGGTCTCACCTGCTTCGCCAGCCTTATCGACCAAGTCTTCTTCGCCCGGGTTCGGCTTGCGGAACAGCATGGATTTCAGCGTCGGGTGGAACTCGGCAAGAACGTCATTACTGAGCGTTGTCGTGACTTTCAAATCGGCGCCCGGCACATTGTCGGGACCGTGCTTTTCCGTGCGAAGGTTGAAATTGGTGAACTGGCCGACTTGTTGAGCGAGTGACAGCATGGGGATTCCTCAGATGGTGGGATGGTCGGGGCGCGGGGTTCCGGCAAGGTCCGCCGCGGCATCCGCCTCGGTCAGCACGATTTCCGGGTTGTAGGTCGCAGCGAATATGTCGGGCTTGCAGGGGTAGAACTCGCCCTTCACGCCCTTGATGATCCAGTCCCCAGGCTGGGCCACCATGTTGCCTTCGAGCGTTCGGATCACCAGATACGTGACATGGTTGAGGACGATCGCGTTGGTCTCCGGCGGGCGGCCGGCATGCGCCCACTGCCCGATGTCGTAGGCATTCAGGGGCTTGCCCGTGTACTGGATTGCTTCGATCACAACCGGGCGCTTCGTGAAGCGCTGGGGCGTGGATTGGCTTTCGCCGTCTACGGTCATGGATATGCTCCTATGCGGTGGTGAGGGTGAGGATTGAGCCGGCGGCCGCAGTGGCGTCGGCGCGGAACTTGGCTTCGTACTGGTCGACCAGGGTCTTGAACTCCAGCAGGTCGGATTCCATGGCCTCGATGAACTCGTCGTCGCGTTCGACCACGCGCCACCAAAGCTGCTTCCCGACGCTGGCGAGGGCCGGGCAGTACAGGCCGATGTGCCAGCGGCGGCGGCCGGTGATCCACAGACCGCCCTGACACTGTTCGATGACGCTGGACACATCGTTTTCCAGCCAGAACGCGCGCAGCTTCACGGGGCCCAGGAAGCACTTGTATTCAGCGCCGGCGTCCGGCTCGATCAGTCCGTCGGCCGAGGCACCGAACAGCCCGTCATCGGTCAGGACGAAACCGGCCCGCTGCACGAACAGGCGGGACTGGATTTCGTGTTCCATCCTGGCCTCGGCCTCCAGTTCACGACCACGGCGCATCGCCCAGGTCTCGAAACCTTCGTCCAAGGCCTCGCCGCTGATCCGCTCGATCGCCAAGCGCGTGGCGTAATCGTGGGCGGCCTGGGACCATTCCCCTACCCGCTCCCCTTCCAGGGCGCGCTGGATGACCTCGGCGCGCGGCGCGGCCTTGTACCCTGCTGCCTCGCGCGCTTGGGCTTCGGTCTGCCCCATCTTCAGTGCGGCGACATAAGCCGACTGCTGCGCGGTCAGGCCGTTGACCTTGGCGCGGACGGTCGAAAACATGCTGGCGGTGATCACGCCGGCGCGCGCGCGGTGCCACTCCGGGCTTCCCTGTTCGCATTCGATGACCTGGAAGCTCATGCCGGCGCTCCCTGCGCGGCCTTGAGATCGGCGCCCTTGTCGGCCACGGCCTGCTTGATGTGTTCGTACTGGGACATGCTGGCGCTCGTGCGCAGCCACTTGACCAGTTCTGGGTAATAGGTCGCCAGGGCGTCCGCGTCCGTGAACTCGGCAATGCGCGCCAGGACGTCATCCATCTGGTCAGGCGTCAGTTGCAGCACGTCAGGATTCAGGGTGATGCCCTCGCCGCCGTCCGTGTCCATGTAGTGCACGGCCTTTTCCAGGCGGTCAGTCTTTGGCCAATATTTCTGCGCCCGCTTCACCACGGTCTTTTTAGCCATTTCGCCGTAGTCTGTCTTCCAGGGCGTGGTCTTGCCCGCCTTGACCGATTCGGACCTGTTCATGATCCCGTCGATTTCATCGCGGGTCATGGTCTCGGTCAGGTAGTCGCCGTCGGCGGTCTTTGCGACCACATACACGCCGATGACGTCGCCCCGGTCCTTGGCGAACGGGTCTCGCTCATGCACGGGCGGCTTGTCCACACCGATGATTGAGAAGCGGTCGGTGGCATGCACAAGCACGGCCTGCGCCCAGCGGATCGATCCAGACTGGATTGCAAGATCCATCAAGCCCATGTAGCTGATGTCCAGGCAGATCTTGCCCTTGCGCGGCACCAGATAGGCATGCTTCTTGGCCGGGTTCAGGCTGATGCCGATCGCCGCGATGTTCGTCACCGCATCAATCACGGACTGCGGGTTCTTCGTGGCGCAGTCGATCAGGTAGTCGTTCGCCTGCATGGCCTGCATTGCGAACTCGGCCTCGCGCTGGAACGCGATCGACTTGTCGCACAGCACGGCTTCAAACGCCGGTTGGGTGTTCAGGACCAGGGCCTGGACGGTTTCGATCTTGTTGACGGCCATATCAGGCTCCGGGAACGGTTGCAGCCACGACCCACAGAGCAACACCCAGGGCCACGTAGGCCGCGACCAGCCAGCCGCAGACGGCCTTCGGCGCGGGTTCGAGCGTGCTGGGGTCGGCCGGCAGTTCGAGCAGCCGCCACTGCTTCGCGGCTTCACGGCGCGCAGCGGCCGGGTATGCGTAGATTTCGGCGGGCAGGTCCGGCTTCGATTCGATGGCCCGGACAAAGCCCGGGTGAATGCCGGCGCGGCGCCGGGCCAGGATCAGGCGGGCGTTCATTCGGTGGCCTCGACCGGTGCGGCGGCTTCTTCGAAGGGCTTCTCGCCGCCCGGATCTGCCGGAGACATTGCGATGATCTGTTGCAGGACCGGCTTCCAGCGGCCCCACCATTCAAGTGCCTGATAATCCATTTTGCTGATCTGCTCGTCGCTGAAACCCCACCAGCGCTCCAGCGTGTGAAGCTGGCAGCCGATTTGCATGTGGGTGGCGGTGTACGTCACGCCCCACGTCTCGATCTGCAGGCTCTTGATGTGTCGGCGGTCGCCGGTGGTATCCCAGAGGTTGACGACGTCGCCCAGGTTCGCGCCGCCCAGGTTCGCGCCGCCCAGGTTCGCGTCGCACAGGTTCGCGTCGCACAGGTTCGCGTCGCCCAGGTCCGCGCGGTCGCTGACTGCCCTCTCCAGCGCGACACGCGTCTGCATGCCGCTTGGCGTGTCGCCCGGAATTTCGGTGGTGTAGATCGGTTCGTCGTTCCAGCGGTTGCGGATCGTGACGGTGATGGTCTTTTCGGTCATGGTGTGGTCCTTGTCGGGGGAAATCAGATGTCAGCGAGTTCAGCAGCGCGCCGGCGGCGGGACTGCTCGATTTCGAGTCGGATATCGGTGGTGCGGGCGATGTCGGAAAACGCGGCTTTCATCCGGTCGCGCAGGTACAGCGGGAAGTCCGGATCGTCAACGTGCCGCGCGAGGTACGTGATCGCTTCGTCCTGGCAGTCGGGGTCGTCCAGGACGAATTCCTCGGCCATCGCAGCCAGCAACTGTTCGCGGTCCCGGCCCACCGGATCAAACTGAACACGCTCGGCCAGGACATCGCGGATGTGATCGCCGCCCAGATCGATGACGGCGGCTGGGTCGCAGGGCCACGTTTCCGGGTCGCCCGGGCCTTTGGTGGTGGTCAGCATGTCGCCTCCCCTCGCGCCCTGGCGATGGCTGCGCGGGCCTGCTCGACGGCGGGGCCTGTGTCTTCCCATGGAACCGTGTGGCTTGTGCAACGGATGCGGTTCAGCGCTGCTTCCGCCACGATCAGGGCCTCCAGCAGATCAGGCGCGGCGGCGATCAGTCGAGCATTGGCGTAGTCCTCGGCGTCCGCTACATCAGAATGCCCCAGTACGCTCAACTCCCGAGGAAGCGGGCGTCGCGGAATGATCACCACCGTATCGTCTACGAGATGATTTCCCCACGGTCCAGGCGTGTGCTTGTTCATGTCAGGCCCCTTCCGCGACGGTTTCAGCGGCCCGAGCGGCCTTGCGGTAGTGATCAGCGGCGGCGATCAGGCGGGTGCCCAGGGCCGTGGCTTCGTCCAGATCCAGCAGGACCAGGAAGGAATCGGCGCGGATGCTGACGGGTTGCGCGATCCCTGGAATGTCGCAGGTGCGAATGTCGAAGCGCCGGTCGGCGTTCGAGGTGAAGGCGCTACCGTAGGTCGGCAGGCTCGGCAGGATGTTGGACATCTCGTTCTCCCATGCCCGTGGTTGGGCGATGGGAGAATTCTCACATACGTGAGTTATCGTGTCAACACGATTGTGAGAATTAAGGATGTAGGGATTCCACCAGGCGAAAAAAAACCGCCACACAGGCGGTTATCGCGGATCTCCGCAGGACGATTTTCTAGGCACGGAAGAACAGCGCGTACGCCAGCATGGCACAAATGGCGCCCAGGAATACGGTACCCCAGCCTGTGGGCCTGGACTTCTCAAGCATGTAGACCATCTGGTTTTCCAGGCCTCGAACCTGGTTCCGAAGCTCTTCCATCTGAGCATTGATGGATGAAACAGCCTCGGCTGACTGTTCCGAAAACCCGCTGATAGCGCGCAGATTTTCTTCCAACATGGTGGGCATCTGCTGACGCTTTTTCTCCTGATGCTCGAACTCAAATTCAAGTTCGTGCTCTCTCTGGAGATTTTCCAGCGGATCAGCGGATATTCTGTCGTTCATTCCGGCACCCATTTTCCGATCACAACTCCGCAGATCACGGCATTACCGTTGATCTCGATGTAGCGCGGCTTCCAGTCTGGGTTCAGGGCCTTAAGCAGTTTCCTGCCGTCCTCTTCCAGGTACTGCTTAAATGTGGCCTTCCCTTGGCCTTCCAAGCGCGCTACCACTCGATCCAGGGGCTTTTCGCACCTGTCTGGATCAACAAATATCACATCGCCCGGGTCATAGCTTGGTTTCGCTCCCGGGTTCCGCATGCTCTCCCCCTCCACTTCCAGGCAAAAGGTGCGCGGCCCGTGATTTACGGGGCAAGGTAGCCAGTCCAAGGCGTCATCATGGGAAAAGGATCCGGCAATTTCCGCCCACTCCCCCGCCTGCACGGATGTCAGCAGCGGCACATGGCCTTTGATTGACGGCCCCTCGCTGATATTTGCATTGTCCGCAGCGTCCGGATAACGGGGCCCGCTACCGTCGCGTAGCCATTGCGGCAACACGCCAAGCGCCTTGGCAATAGCAAGTAACTCACGCGGGTTCTTTCTGGTCCCAGCCTCGATATTTCCTATGGTTCCAGCGGACACGCCGGCACCCGCAGCCAACTGAGGCTGCGTCAGGCCGCATTTTTCCCGGGCGTCTTTGAGTCGTTCGGCTATGGTTTTCACGCTTGTGATCGTCGCACAGCATTGACTCACGTTGGTGAGACACGTAGAATCACTATCGTGAGAAAACGTGAGAATCATATGGATGCCCTTCTGAAAGCTGTTGAGGTTGTCGGTGGGGTCTCCCGCCTTGCAGAAATGGTCGGTGTCTCGTCCAGCGCACCCAGCATGTGGAAGGCGCGCGGACGGGTGCCGGTCGAGCATTGCGCCGCCATCGAACGTGCCACCGGCGGCGTCGTGACCCGCCGTGACCTGCGTCCCGACGACTGGGCCGCGATCTGGCCCGAGCTCGCCCAGCAGCCCCAACCTGCGGAGGCGCCCCATGCCTGACGACCTGACCATCATCTTCATCGCCCTGGCTGGCTTCGGCGGCGGCTACGTAGTCGGCTATATCCACGCTGTCTTGCGTGGTGACTCTGGTCGGATGTGAGGTGTTTTCCATGGCCTCCATCCTATTTTTTTGCCCGGAAGCGGGCCTTACAAATCCTTCCATATTTTTTGTACGGGAATGGAAATGACCCAGGACAGTCTGTTCTACGAATCGGTCACGGACGCCCTGGACGGCGTCGTGAAAGCCTGCGGGGGCGCGAAAGCCGTGGGTTGCCGCCTCTGGCCAGAAAAGACGCCGCAGGCCGCCCACACACTGATGCTGGCCTGCCTGAACGAGGCCCGGCCGGAGAAGCTGAGTCCCGAACAAGTCCTGTGGCTGCTGGCTGCCGGGCGCCAAGTCGGCTGTCACGCCGCAATGAACTATCTGGCCCGCGAAGCCGGGTACAGCGACCCTCTGCCGATTGAGCCCGAGGACGAGCGCGCCCGCCTGCAGCGCGAGTTCATCGAAGCGCAGAAAGCCATGCAGGCGCTGGCCGGCCGGATGCAGCGCGCCGGCATGTTGGAGGCCTGACATGGAACGCCAGGTCTACACGCTGACCACCTCCAGGGTGCGCGAGTTCGCCACCAGGGCCATCACGCAGGCCCCGGATGGCTGGACGGTACGCATCACCCCCCCGCCCCGCACGGGCGCCCAGAACGCCGGCACGCATGTCATCTACGAAATGATCGCCCAGGCATTCCCGCACGACGACGCGGCCGGTTGGAAGCGGTACTGCAAGCTCCATTTCGGTGTGCCGATCCTGCGCGCCGAAGCCCCGGACTTCCGCGAAGCGTACGACAAATCCATCAAGCCCCTGCCCTACGAAACGAAGCTGGCAGTGATGGCCTACTGGCCCGTCACGTCGATCATGGATCGGAGCCAGATCGCCCGCTACATCGACGCGATCCGGGCCGATTTCGAGCCGCGCGGGGTCGACCTGTCTCTCAGCGAGTCCACAGCATGATGTTCCCCAAATCCAAGCCCTGGCGCAGCGAGAAGCACCGGCGCCTGATCGCCAGCATGGACTGCGCGATCTGCGGCCGGCACGAGCCCAGCCAATGTGCACACGTCAATTTCGGCAAGGGCCTGGGGCTGAAGACCTCCGACGCCCTCGCCTTTCCCGCCTGCCCGGAATGCCACCGCAAGCACGATCAGGGCGGCCTGCTGACCAAAGAGCAACGCCACCAGCTCGAATGGGAACTGGTCGACGCCACCCGCTCGAAGCTGATCCGCCGCAACCAGTGGGCGAAGGAGACCGAGGCCGAATACCAGGTCGCCATCATGCCGCTGTCGCGCGTGGTGCACGGGGAGGCTGCATGATGGACCTGCCGATTCTTGACCCTTGCTGCGGACCCCGCATGATGTGGTTCGACCCCCAGGACCAGCGCTGCCTGTTCGGTGACATGCGCGACGAATCCATCGTGGTCACGGACCGCACGCACCGAGAAGACGGAAGCCGGGCCGTGCACATCCACCCTGATGCACGCATGGACTTCCGCGCGCTGCCGTTCCCGGACGAGCAGTTCGCGCTGGTGGCGTTCGACCCCCCACACCTGGTGCGCGCCGGCCGTCGTAGCTGGATGGCGGCCAAGTACGGCAAGCTGGGCGCGGACTGGCAGGACGACATGCGCCAGGGTTTCGCTGAGTGCTTCCGCGTCCTGCGCCCCTACGGCACGCTGATCTTCAAATGGAACGAAACCCAGGTGCCACTGCGCGACATCCTGGCATGCACGCCCGAGAGGCCTCTTTTCGGGCATCGCGTCGGCAGGCTGAATCTAACCCACTGGATGACTTTCATGAAGGGTTCGGCATGAACGATCTACCCACACCCCTGACCCCCGCAGATTGCGACCTGCGGGATTTCGCTTTCCTGCCCCTGGATGTCGTGCGCCTGCGTGACAGCGATCTGGCGATCCACGTCACCGGGGAGGAATTTCGCTGCGCCGTGCTGCTGTGGTGCGCGTCCTGGCATCAGGTGCCGGCCGCCAGCCTGCCCGACGACGACAAGACCCTCGCCGCGCTGGCAGGCTTCGGTCGCGCAGTGGGCGAATGGGCGAAGCATCGAGACGGCGCCCTGCATGGCTGGATCAAGTGCAGTGACGGCAGACTGTATCACCCTGTCGTGGCGGAAAAGGCGATGGATGCTCTCAAGGCCAAGCTGGAGCAACGCTGGAAAACCGAATGCGCTCGGGTCAAGAAGCACAACCAGCGGCACGGGACAGACCTGCAAATTCACGACTTCGATACATGGGTGTCCCTCGGATGTCCCCAGGGACAAGTCCTGTATGTCCCAGGGACAGGTAATGCCAGTCCCGACGACAAGAGCGTAAA
Organism: Castellaniella denitrificans; assembly: GCF_027214045.1. Classification (GTDB taxonomy): domain Bacteria; phylum Pseudomonadota; class Gammaproteobacteria; order Burkholderiales; family Burkholderiaceae_B; genus Castellaniella; species Castellaniella denitrificans_A. The sequence goes on from NZ_JAPWHE010000010.1 coordinate 29,545, forward strand.
TGATGCGGGACATAGTGGCGATGTCCCAGGGAATCCGCCTGATAGTCCCGATTCTGTCCCCGGGGAAACGCACTCCAAGGGACAGGGAGAGGGACAGGGACAGAGAAATATAAAAGACAACCCCCATCCCCCTTCGGGGCCTGGATGGCAGAAACCCGATTGGGTGCCTGCTGACCTGTGGCGTGAATTCGAGGCGCTGCGCAAGAAGCGCAAGAAGCCCCTGACCGACCGAGCACGAGACATGGCTGTGGCGAAGCTGCAAGCCCTGCAGGACGGTGGCCACGACGTGAAGGCCGTGATGGAGCAGTCCATCCTGCACGCCTGGGACACGTTCTACCCTCTGAAATCCGACGCTGCGCCAGCCGCTGCCGAGGCATGGAGCGACGCGGTATGACCGGCCACCAGCCCCTGATCGCAATGCGCCTGGAAGGCTACTGCCCGGCCGGTGCGTTCGTCACGGTCATCGAAACCGCGCCGACCTGGGGGCCGTACACCCACCCAGACCGTGCGATGGAGAACGGCGGCAGTCCCGACATCGTGATCCTGCCCGAGGACAACCCGGCCACCGTGGATCTGCGCTGCCTGCGTGGCATGGTCGTCCAGATCCACGGCAACGACCATGCCCGCACCGTGGCCGCCCTGGAACGCATTTCGCAATTTGAACCCGCGAAGGCCATCGCCGCCGGCGAATGGGGCTTGCGCGCTTGGAAATCCAACCGAGGATTCTTCGACCTATGACCCTCATCATCACCCCCGACAACACCGATTTTTCGGCCTACATGGCCGAGACCGAACCCCAGGTCAAGGTCATGCCGGCCGAGTCCTGGACCGACCAGCTTGTGGCCAGCACCCAGCAGGCCGAGCGCATCACCGGGGCGAAGCTGCCCTGGTCGAAGACCCACGACCTGATCCGCTTCCGCCCGGGCGAGGTGACGTTGTGGCAGGGCATCAACGGGCACGGCAAATCCGAGATGCTGGGACAGGCCTGCCTGGGATTCGCCGCCCAGGACGAACGCTCCTGCATCGCCTCGTTCGAAATGCGACCGGTCAAGACGCTGCGCCGCATGCTGCGCCAGACCGCGCAGAACGACCAGCCCGGGGAAACCGCTGCACGCCGGCTGATGTCCTGGCTCACCGGCCGCATGTGGATCTACGACCAACTGGGCCGGGCCAGCCCCCAGGCTTTGGCGGCCGTGATCCGCTATTGCGGCGACGTGCTGAAGATCCGGCATTTTGTGGTGGACAGCCTGATGCGTGTCGTCCAGGGAGAGGACGACTACAACGGCCAGAAGGACTTCGTGGAACTGCTGTGCCGACTGGCCCAGGATCACGGCATGCACATCCACCTCGTCCACCACGCGCGCAAGGGCGAGAGCGAGGACGCGGTACCGGGCAAGTTCAGCGCGAAGGGGTCCGGCGCCATCGTGGACCAGGTCGACCAGATGCTGACCGTCTGGCGGAACAAGAAAAAGGAACGGCTGGTCGAGAAGGCCCTGAAAGTGCCGGGCAGCTCGATTCCGGACGAACTGGTCAGCCAGCCCGACAGCCTCCTGATCTGCGACAAGAACCGCCACGGGGAGTGGGAGGGCCGGATTTCGCTCTGGCACCACGCGCCCAGCCTGCAGTACACGCCCGACAGCCGGCGCATCCCGCTCGACATCATCGGGAGCCTGGAATGACCCTCGAAGACCTCGCATTCCCGCCGGCCGCACCCGAGTTGCTGGAGCGCCTGCAGGCCCCCGGACGAGTCGCCGGGGGTGGTGCTCAAACTCGCCCAATCCAGCCGCAACCGCTTGATTTCACGGAAGAATGGGGTGGTGCCCAAACGGGCGAGAAGCCGACCATGCACGCTCGGAACCTGTTGGCCCTGGACCTCGGGACCTACACCGGATGGTCCGTACGGCGTCGTGATGGAAGCATTTCCCACGGCACAGAGCATTTCATCCAGCGCAACCAGTGGCACGACGGTCAACGGTTCGTCAATTTCCGCGCATGGCTGGGCGACCTGCTGACCCGAGAACAGATCCACCACATCGTCTACGAACGGGTGGTGTTCGGCCACAGCAGCAGTCAGGCCAGCAACGTCTACGGCGCGTTCTGGGGGCAGGTGCTGGCCTGCGCGGCAGTGCGCAACATCGAGTGTCAGGGCGTGGCCGTGCCCCCCGTGAAAAAGCACTGGACCGGCTCCGGCCGGGCGAAGAAGCCGGACATGATCGCCGAGGCCAAGCGTCGTGGATTCCGGCCGGACAGTGACAACGCCGCCGATGCGCTGGCGATCCTGCATTGGGCGATTGCGCAGGAGGAAGCATGATTCCGTTCAAGGAAAAACCGGTAGCGTTAACGTCATCGAACGTGCGGGATCTTGTCCTAATGATCCTCCACGTTCAGCGCGGCAAGGATATGTTGCGTGCGCCAAAAAAATACTGGGAGGCGATATTGAGAGATTCTCAGGATGCAATAGTCGGCAGAGAAATGACGAGAACGGAAATATCGGACGTCATTGCGCGAATACTTTCGCCTTATGAAATAAATCTGGCTCGCGCCCGCCTCAGGGCCAAGCGCCGCGCGATACAAAGACGCAAGGGGTACGCATGAGACTATCTGACCTGGACCCCGCATTCGTCCAGCGCCTGGAAAACTGGGGCATGTACTACCGCGACCAATACCGCCCTGCCCAGTCGGCAACGTACCGTGTGTGCCAGAACGCGGCGGCCGCAAACGGCAAAGGCATGCATGACGGATACCGCGAGTCGAACCCCAGGCCTGAAATCGACGTGGACGACGCGATGATCATGGAACGCCACTGGTGCATGTGCGCTTACCGCGTGAGCGTGCAGGACCGCGCGCTGATCCGGGCGTACTGGGCCGAGAATGCAGACCCGCGCCGAGTGTGCTCCGTGCTCAAGATCAGATTCTTATCCTGGGAGGCCCTGCTGTGCGATGCGGTCGAACGATTCCGCCAAGCCGTTGATATTCTGGAATATCAGGGTAAAATGACCGCAAGACAAACTGAGGCCGCCCTACGGGGTGAGTAGAAAGCCCTTCGGCGGACAGCGCGTGCCCGATAGCAGCGCGACAGAGCAAGCCCCTTGCGAGTGATCGCCGGGGGCTTTTTGCTGCCTGCTCGAAATGACCAAACCGCCCGTCCTGAAGTTCAGTCGCATCGATCCGCTGCAGGACTACTTCGAGGATCGCGACGGCAACCGCTACGACGTGGCCCGGCTGGTGGATGCATCGAAGGATCTTCCCGTGTTCGACCTGCCGCTTGCCGGGCTTGATCTGGACGGCTGCTACGTGTGGCGTGACGCCACTCTGCACGAAGCAGCGGGCCACCTGCGCAGGGTCATGAAAGCCGATCTGTCCTTCCCCATCCTGCTGAGCTGGACTGGATCGATCATCGACGGCCGGCATCGAATCGTCAAAGCCTTGATGCAGGGCAAGCGCACGATCAAGGTCAGAAGGATGACTTGGCGGCCTGAGCAGAGCAGCACTCACCAGAACGACAAATGACCACAAAGACCACCAGATCCGCTCAGTCCGCTAAGACGAGCGCGAAAGGTGCGTCCAATGGCGGCAGGCCATCGAAATACAAGCCGGAGTATGACGAACAGGCCTGGCGCCTGTGTGTTCTCGGCGCGACCGACGCGGAAATAGCTGATTTCTTCGGCGTGTCTGTGCGGACGCTGTACCGCTGGAAGGTCGAGTCCGAGACGTTTTGTCAGGCCCTAAACATCGGCAAGGAACACGCTGATGCCCGGGTCAAGCGCAGCCTGTACATGCGGGCCACCGGATACAGCTTCACGGAGCAACAAGCGTTCAAAGTCCGACGTGGGCCGAATGATGAGGCGGTCGAGGTGGTTGATGTGGACCGCCACCTGCCGCCAGACACCACTGCGGCGATCTTCTGGCTGAAGAACCGCGACCCGAAGAATTGGCGTGACCGCATCGAACACACCGGAGCCGGTGGCGGCGCCATCCAGACCGTCAGCCGCATCGAATACGTCGTGGTGGACCCGAAATGAGCGTCATCACGGTCCCGGTCGCCCGCGTGTTCGTGCCTCTGCTGAGCAACGATTTCCGCTACTACGGCGCCCACGGTGGCCGAGGGTCGGGCAAGTCCCATTTTTTCGCAGGCCGCGTGGTTGACTTGGTGGCCGATGGGGAACGCTGGGTCTGTGTCCGAGAAGTCCAGAACAGCATCAAGGATTCGGTCAAGACGCTGATCGAATCAAAGATCCAGCACCGCAACATCGGCGGGTTCGACGCCCTCGAGTACGAGACCCGGGGGCCTGATGGAGGCCTGATCGCGTATCGCGGCATGCAGTCCTACAACGCCGAGAACATCAAATCCCTCGAGGATTTCGACGGCGTGTGGGTCGAAGAGGCCCAGACCCTCTCACAGCACAGCCTGGATCTGCTGCGCCCCACTCTGCGCAAGAAAAACGCCAAGCTGATGTTTTCCTGGAACCCGCGCTACAAGACCGATGCGGTGGACAAATTCTTCCGGCGCAACCCGCCCGCCAACGCGATCTGCGTGGAGGCCAACTGGCACGACAACCCATGGTTCGATGAAACCAGCCTGCGCGACGACATGGAGGCGGATTACCGTAACGATCCGATCAAGGCTGAGCACATCTGGGGCGGCGGCTACGGCGTGTCCGAAGGTTCGATCCTGGGGCGCTGGGTCACGAAGGCCCGCAAGGCTGGCCGCATTCATGACGGCGTACAGTACGACCCCGCTGGTGCCGGCATTGTCGTGTCCTCTGACCTGGGTTTCCGCGATACCGCGTCCTGGTGGTTCTGGCAGCCGGTGATGGGCGGTTTCAAGCTGCTGGCGTACCTGGGGGATTCCGGCCTGGACGCGGACGACTGGATACCGCTGATCCGCGCAAAACTGGTTGACCTGGGCGCCGGCGACAATCTGGACTGCATCTGGCTGCCCCACGACGCCCGCGCCAAGACGTTCCAGAGCAAACACACCAGTGTCGAGCGCTTCATCAAGGCGTTTGGCCATGACCACGTCCGAATCGTCCCCATCAGCAGCAAGCAGGACCGGATTTCAGCGGCCCGCGCGATCATCGACCGCTGCGAGTTCGCAGAGTCAGCATGCCAGAGCGACGATCCGAACAAGACGGGCGGAATCGACGGCCTGGAGGCCTGGGAATTCGAGTTCAACCAGGAGTTGCAGGTCTTCAGCAAAGAGCCTCTGCACAACTGGGCATCCCACCCGTCTGATGCCTTTTCATACGGCTGTCAAGTGATGCAGGAATACACCGCCCCAGCGAAGCCAGAGGACGCGAAGTACGCGGTCCAAGCGACGAAAGGCGGGCGCATGCGCACCGGCGTCACGCTGGACGAGCTCTGGAAAACGTCAGCACGCGGGAGCGCAAGGATATGAACCATCAGGAGATAGATCATGAGTCCCATCGTGTCCTGGGTTAATGGGCTGCCCTACACCGCCGACGGCAAGCTGGCGGTGGAAAACGCGGCAGTGCTGAACGTGCAAAACGGCCACAGCTTCACGGCTTCGGGTCGGATCGCGTTGTCGAGCCTCGTGTGATGGCTACCAAGAAACCTGTCTCTCCCGACAATAAAGCACAACGCTGGCTGGCCGAAATTGCGGCCCGTGGCGAGGATGCGAAGGAAAAGGCCTGGATCGCGCGCGGCAAGAAGGTGGTCCGCCGCTACCGTGACGAACGCGAGTTGATGGCCGAAGGGTCGCGCTTCAACATCCTTTGGTCCAACGTCGAGACGATCCTGCCGGCGACCTACGCCCGCACGCCGAAAGCCGATGTCACGCGCCGCAACAAGGACGCCGATCCGGTTTCTCGCACGGCTGCGCAGATTCTGGAACGCGCCCTGCAGTACGAGATCAGCGAATACCCGGATTTCGACGAGGCGATGAAGCAGGCGATCAAGGACCGGCTGCTGCCGGGCCGCGGCGTGGCCTGGGTGCGCTTCGAGGAATATGAGGTTGACCGGCCGGAAACTGCCAAGGCACCTCAGGATCAAGCCCAGACGGCGCAGCTTGATGCAGCCGCCACCCCAGCCACCCCGGACATTTTGGAGCGCGCCTGCGTCGATTACGTCTACTGGGAGGATTTCCGTACGGGTGAGGCTCGCATTTGGTCAGACGTTCCATGGGTGGCCCGCCGCGTGTACATGACGCGCAAGGACGGAATTGCCCGGTTCGGCGCCGACTTCCGCGAAGTGCCTCTGACTCGTGCCCCAATCGGCGTGGACGAAGGCGATGCGAAGCAATGCGCGGACGACGCCAAAAAGGCCGAAGTCTGGGAAATCTGGGACAAGGCCAGCAAGGCGGTCTACTGGGTCGCCAAGGGCTATCCGAAGCTGCTGGACGAGAAAGAGGATCCGTATGGCCTGGAAGGCTTCTTCCCGTGCCCGAAGCCGCTGTACGCGACTCAGACCAGTGACCAACTGACTCCGGTGCCCGACTTTGTTCTGTACCAGGACCAAGCCGACGAGCTGGACCGCATCACCACGCGCATATCTGGTCTGGTGGATGCCCTGCGCCTGGTGGGCTCCTACGATGCCGCTCAGCCTGCTCTGGCCCGCATTCTCGAATCGCCCGACAACAGCCTGATCCCGGTTGAAAATTGGGCGGCATTCAGCGAAAAGGGCGGCGCTTCCGGCGCGATTTCCTGGGTGCCTATCAAAGACGTGGCCATGGCGCTGCGCGAAGCGTATCTGGCCCGCGACCAGATCAAGCAGGTCATCTACGAGATCACCGGCATCAGCGACATCATCCGAGGCGCCACCGACGCGCGAGAAACTGCCAAGGCGCAGCAGATCAAGAGCCAATTCGGCAGCCTGCGCCTGCAGGACCGTCAGAAGGACATTGCGGAATTCGCCACGGCAATCCTGCGCATCAAGGCCCAGATGATGATGGACCTGTACTCGCCGCAGACGCTGCTGGCGATGTCAGGCATCGATCAGACGCTGGACGCGCAAAACGCTGAACAAGCCATCGCGCTCATGAAGACCGAGCCGCTGCGCTCGTACAGGGTGGAGATTGCCGCTGATTCCATGGTGGCGATCGACGAGGCTCAGGAAAAGCAGGATACGGTCGAGTTCTTGGGCGCGGCCGGCGGATTCATCAAACAGGCCGTCGAGGCATCCCAAGCCGTACCTGAACTGGCCCCGCTGGCGATGCAGTTGCTGATGATGGGTGTGCGCGCGTTCAAGGCCGGCCGCCCGGTTGAGGCTGCGTTCGAGCAATTCCAGCAGCAGATCGAGAATCGCCCGCCGACTGACCCGAATGCGGGCGCTCAGGCCCAAGCACAGGCACAGCAGCAGGTCGAAATGGCGAAGCTGCAGCAGCGTGCCCAGGCTGACCAGATGAGGCTGCAGGCCGATATCCAGGCCCAGCAGGCAAAGGCACAAGCAGACATGCAGATCGAGCGCGAGCGCATGCAGATGCAGGCCATGCTTGAGCAACAGCGTGCCCAGATGCAGGCGCGGGTCGACCAGCATCGGGCCGATGTGCAGGCGCAGCAGCAGGCCGCCATCGAAGCTGAAAAGCTGAACTTCGAGCGCTGGAAGACGGAACTGCAAGAAGCCACGAAGATCCAAATTGCAAATATCACATCCAAGGCCAAAGTCGAAAATGCCGCCACGGAAACGGCTACCGGAGAAATTGCGAGGGAGATCAAGCCGTGATTACTCAGGAAGAATTGAAGCAAATATGCAATTACGATCCGGCCACCGGAATCTTTACATGGGCACAAGAAAGCCCCGGCAATCATGAGCGCGGCGACGTCATGGGCAGCAAGCACATCGAAGGCTATCTCAGAGCTTTGATCGGCGGCCACAGGATCATGTTGCACCGGGCGGCATGGCTGTACGTCTATGGGCACTTCCCGAAGGATGGCATAGACCACATCAACGGAAACAAGGCAGATAACCGAATTTCCAATCTGCGCGAATGCGACAACGCCCAGAACGTGCAAAATCAGCGGCGCGCTCGAATAGACAATAAATCTGGAACGCTGGGCGTGCACTACAGGGCGCAAAAGGCGAATCCCTGGCACGCCCATATTGGCATAGGTGGAAAGCAGATTCACATTGGATGCTTTCCAACACGGGAAGCCGCACACGCCGCGTATGTGGAAAAGAAACGCGAAATTCACCCATTCGGAGCGATTTGATATGGCCCGTCAGACCTGGGTGCAGGACCCCGTGACCCTGAAGCTGATCCCGAAAGACGAGTACCAGCCCCGCCAAAGTGCGGGGCCTTTTGTTATGGGCGACATCCAGCCATACAAGTCGATGATCACGGGCGAAATGATCCAGGGGCGCGCCCAGCACCGCGCCCACTTGCGCGAGCACGGCTGCATCGAGGTCGGCAACGAAAAGTTGACCCCGCACAAGACCATCAATCCTTCCCGGGACGACTACCGGCGCTCCGTTGCTGCCGTCATGGCCAGCAAGGGATTCTGACTATCAACCAACTGTGAGTAATCCTCATGACCACTGAAAACGACACCCCTGATGCCAACGACGCAGGTCCAGAGGCCGCGCTTGCTGCGGCCATGGATGCGATGGAGGCCGGCACGCTGGAAGCGCCCGAGGTTCAGCCTGAAACGCTGGATGCTCCTGCCGCCGAACTGCCTACGCCCACGGCGGCCGCCGAAAGCGCGTCCGAAGTCAAACCCGAGGAAAAACCTGCGGACCAGGCTTCGCCCGAGGCGCAGCAGGACGATAAACCCGCCGTTGAGCAGCCAACCCAACCCGCTGACGCCGCCCCCTCTTCCTGGAAACCCGACGTGGCCTCGAAGTGGGCCGATCTTCCCGCCGAGGTCAAGGCCGAGATTCAGCGCCGCGAGACCGAATATCACAAGGGCATCGAGCAGTACAAGCCCTACGCCCAACTGGGACAGGAATACGAGCGCGTCGTCGGCCCGAACATGGACATGATCAAGCAGTCCGGCGTGCAGCCTGCGCAGGCCCTGGAATACCTGTTCAATGCCCACCGTACGCTGACCTACGGCACGCCCGACCAGAAGCGTGAGGCCATTGCCCGCATCGCCCGGGATTGCCAGATCGATCTGAAGGACCTCACGCCGGCCGCGCCGGTTGATCCGCAGGTCCAACGACTGATGCAAGAGCGTCAGCAACTCCAACAATTCCAGCACGAGACTTTGCAGCAGCAGAATCAAGCCGTGCTGTCTCAGATCCAAGAATTTGCTCAGGCCCCCGGGCATGAGCATTTCGAGGCCGTCAAACAGGACATGAGCACGATGCTGCAATCCGGCATGGCTCAAGACCTGCAAGAGGCCTACGACAAGGCAGTATGGGCGCGAGCCGACCTGAGGAAATCCCTCGTTGAGCAACAGCGCACCGAAGCCGAAAAACAGGCAACCGAGCAAGCACGCAAGGCCCGGGCGAAATCCGCCGCAGGCAGCGTCAAAGGATCGGCGCCTTCGTCATCTGGTGCATTGTCCGCCAACGCAAGCCTCGAAGATACCGTGGCCGCTGCGATGGACGGGCTCATTTAACACGAGGAAATTACCATGGCTTTCGCAAACTCTCAGGTAAGCGACCTGCTCGCCACCACCATCGCCGCCCGGTCTCGCGCCTTGGCGGACAACCTGGAGCACAACAATGCGCTCCTTATGAAGCTGCGCCAGCGCGGCAACGTGAAACTCGTGTCGGGCGGCACGCACATCATGGAAGAAATCGTGTACGACGATGGGGATACGTCCTCGGGCTCGTACAGCGGGTATGACGTGATCGACATCACGCCCGATTCCCCGATCAGCGCGGCTGAGTACGACTTCAAGCAGTATGCCCGCGCTGTCACGATCAGCGGCCTGGAGATCATCCAGAACGCCGGCCGCGAGCAGATGATCGACCTGCTGGCCGGTCGCGTGCAGGTTGCCGAAACGAAGCTGCGAAACGCGATCTCGGCCGGCCTGTACGGCGATGGTACCGGCAACGGCGGGAAGGACATCACGGGCCTTCTGGCCGCGATCTCCACCACCCCGACCTCCGGGGTTTATGGCGGCATTGACCGCGGGACCTGGAACTTCTGGCGCAATCAGGAAATCTCCTGCACGTCCGATGTCGGCGCGGCCATGTCGGCCAGCACCATTTTGTCGGGTATGAACAAGTTGGCCCTGGCCTGCGCACGCGGTACCGATCGCGTGGATCTGATCGTGGCGGATAACGAGGCGTTCGACTACTACCAGTCGGCGCTGCAGGCCATCCAGCGCGTGACGAACGACTCGGGCCAAGGCCTGGCCGGCGCCGGCTTCACCAGCCTGAAGTACCACGGCGCGGGCGCCAACGCGGACGTGATCTTCGACGGCGGGATCGGCGGCAACATGCCCGCCAAGACGATGTACTTCATCAATACGTCGTATCTGAAGTTCCGGCCCCATCGTCAGCGCAACTTCGTGCCCCTTGGCAATGACCGGCAATCGGTCAACCAGGATGCGGTGGTGCGCCTGATCGGCTGGGCGGGCAACCTGACCTGCTCTGGAAGCCAGTTCAACGGCGTGCTCTCCAACTGATTGCGATGCGGGCTTCGGCCCGCATCTTCCAACCACACGAGGAAATCATCATGGCTACGAAGTTCACCGATACCCCGAAAATCGGGGTGGCGCTGCTGCAGAAAATCGACAGCGCCGACACGAAGCGCCGTTCCGGCCACCGCCTGGGCTCCCAGGTCTGGGGCTCGGACGGCAAACGGTACGTCTACGCCCAGGCCGGCGGCTCGATTTCGGCCAGCACGACGGCCTGCGCGATCAACGCGGCCACGTTCGAAGCGGCCAGCAGCGGCGGCAGCTACACGTCCCCGCCCGTAGCAATGTCGAGCGGAGACCAAGGCTGGTTCGCCGCGTCGTCGGTTTAAGGAGGCGACATGGCAACGAAACCTGAAACCTTCATCGGCCTGGGGTGTGCGCCTGCTCTGGCGAACGCCATTGCGCAGGCGATCGATGCGTCTGCTCAGGCCGCCGTGGATGCCCTGCAGATCAAGGTGACTCTCACGGGTACGGCCAACGGCACGGCGACCAGCACCGGCACCGCCAATCCGCGCGAGATCGACATCACCACGACAGCGTGACATTCGCTGATTCACCACCAACAGGGGCGGCTTTCGGGTCGCCCCATTCTTTTCAGCGGCAATCCCGCGAAGGATAAACACCATGATTCAGGAAAACGGCGCGCTGGTCGAGTTCTATCGGGACGCGGTCCAGAACAATTTCAAATCGGCCGAGGCGGGCCGCCCCATCTTCGACGAGAAGGATTTCGTGCGCATCCAGACGCCGGGGGACACTCGCACGGTGATCGCCCGCGTGGCGTCCGATCAGGACAAGCAGCGCTTTCCGAGGGCCTGGGATGCGTTTTCTCGCGGCCTGGAAATCGCTGAACAGGGGACCCCCCTGGAAGAATGGCCGCAGGTCACCCGCAGCCAGGTCAAAGAATTGAAGCACGTCAACATCACGACGGTCGAGTCGCTGGCCGGCGTGTCGGACGGCAACATCCAGCGGCTGGGGCCTGGCTATCACCAGCTGCGTGAACGGGCCAAGCAGTTCCTGGAATCCGCCGATGCCGACGCTGCGGCCACCGAATGGGCGCGGGAGCGCGAAGCCATGCAGGAGCGCATCCGTCTGCTGGAAGAAGCGAACGAGGCCCTGAAGGCCGAGAATGCCACCAAGACCGCCGATGCCGACGCTGCGGCCGACCAGACCGAGAAACGCGCCCCCGGGCGCCCGCGCAAGGTCACGGAGTAAGCCGCCATGACGCTGCTGGAACTGGTCCGTCAGGCCCTCGCAGAGTTGGGGCTTGCCAATATCTCGGGCGTCGTGGGGAATAACGATCAGACCGTGCGTCAGGTGTTCGCGCTCATGTCGCGCCTGGGCGGTGATCTGACCCGCGACCACGACTGGCAGCGTCTGGTGCGCGAACACATCCTGACCACCAAGGCCGCCACGATGGCCGCCATGCTGACGGAAAACAGCGCGGTGGTGACGGTGGCCGACACGTCAGGACTCTCTCCCAAGTGGGGAATCTGGGGCACCGGAGCGCGTCCGTTCGCGCAGATCGTCAGCGTGGATTCCCCAACGCAACTGACGATGAACATGCCGGCGGACCGTTCGGGAACGTTCGACCTGCAGTTCTCCCAGGTTGAATATCCTCTGCCTGACGACTGGAAGAAGCAGATCCCGCAGACGGAATGGGACCGCACGAACCGCTGGCCGCTGATGGGTCCGCAGTCCGGGCAAGCATGGCAGTCCTTCAAGTCCGGCATCGTGTACAGCGGTCCTCGGGAGCGGTTCCGCATCCTGGGTAACTGCATCGCGCTGAATCCCCCCCCGCCCGATGGCTTGCTGTTCGCCTTCGAGTACGTCAGCAAGAACTGGGTATTGAGCCAGGACGGCACCCCCAAGGCTGCATTCACCGCCGACACCGACACCACGATCTACGACGATTCCTTGATGGTGCTGGGCGCAAAGGTTCTTTTCCTGCAAGCCAAGGGGCTCGATTTCAGCCTGGAGGATTCTCAGTTCCAGAACCTGCTGGACCAGTGCAAGGCCCAGGATGCGAGCTCGCCGGCACTGTCGATCTCCCGCCGTCCGGCCAATCAGTTCCTCTCCAACCGCAATATCCCTGACGGGAGCTGGGGCAGTCCGCAATGGTGAAGCGCCGTCGCTCCCTTGGGCGCATGCCGCAGACCAGCGCTACGACGATTCCCGCGCCTGTGGGCGGCCTGAATGATCGCGATGCCATCGCCGACATGCCGCCAACGGACGCGGTAATCATGGAGAACTGGTGGCCGGAGCCGGGAAAGGTTTCTGTTCGCCGCGGATCATTGACGCACGCGGACGGCATCACGGGCAACGTGGAAACGATCTGGGAATACAACCCGCCTGACGGTGTGACCCAGTTGTACGCGGCGGCCGGAAGTGGGATCTACAACATCACCTCATCGGGCACGGTTGGGGCCCCCGATGTCAGCGGACAGACCAGCGCGCGCTACCAGATCGTCTCCGCCACAACCGCCGGAGGATCTTTCCTGTATGCCTTCAATGGGGCAGACAAACCGCTGCTGTTCGACGGGACAACCTGGACCTCTATTGACGGCAGCAGCACGCCCAGCATCACCGGCATTGCGGACACCACTCGCATCGTCGACGGACTGGTGTTCAAAGGCCGTCTGTACCTGGTTGAGAAGGGCTCGATGTCCCTATGGTATCTGCCGCCAGCGCAGATCGGCGGCGCAGCCACGGCGATCGACATGGGACAGATCTTTCAGCGCGGGGGGCATATCGTCACGGCGAAGACATGGACCATCGACTCCGGAAATGGCTCGGACGATCACATGGTGGTCATTTCCAGCAATGGCGAGGTCGCGGTATACGCAGGATTCGATCCGTCCACACTCGGGAATTGGTCTCTGATCGGTGTCTTCTACCTGGGCCGGCCGATTGGCCAGCGGTGCGCGATCAAGTTCGGCGGAGACTTGCTGATCATCTGCGAGGACGGAGTTTTCCCCCTGGGCCGGGGTCTTCTGTCCGCCTCGGTGGATCGCCGCGTAGCCCTTACTGACAAAATCCAGAACCAGATTCGGCTGGCCGCGAACACCTACAAATCGACATTCGGCTGGGAACTGTGCCTGGCCTCCGACTATTCCGCCCTGGTGCTGAATGTTCCGGGGCAAACAGAGAATATTCAGTACCTGCAGAACACGCTGACAGGGTCGTGGGCGAAGTTCAGCGGCTGGGATGCTACGTGCTGGTGCTATTCGGAACTGGGCCTGTTTTTCGGCACCAATGGCAAGGTCATGATGGCCTGGACTGGGAGCTCGGACGACGCCAAGCCGATCACCGCCGACTGCCTGCAGGCCTTCGGACACTTCGGCACCAAGGTCCAGACCAAGTATTTCACGATGGTCCGGCCATACATCGCCACCGGTGGTAATCCATCGATCTTGTATGCGCTGAACGGTGATTATCTCCCTGCCGTTCCGGATGGCGCGCTCACAGCAAACGCACCGGACGGCATGGTCTGGGGCTCGATGGTCTGGGGCTCGATGGTCTGGGGGGGTTCCCTGCAACAGGTCCAGGACTGGCTGACGGTGGGCAATATCGCCAAGGCTGCCGGCCTGCGCTTGCTGGTGCAGAACAATTTCTCCCCCGTCGAATGGTCTGCCACCGATTTCGTCTACACCCGCGGAGGCTTGCTGTGATCTTTGCCGGCGGCCAGATGATTCAGGACGGGATTATTTTCGATCCCGATGTGATTGGCCCCTGGGTGTGCGAACGTGCCATGAACACGCGCTACACGCCAGGCACCGCGCAGGCCATAGGCAGGGTCAAGGCGGGCCAAATCGTGGCTGGCGTCCTGTACCAGGACTTCAACGGCGTGAACGTGTTCTGTCACATCGCCGGTGAAGGTCGGGGATGGCTGGACCGACGCTTTCTTTCCGTCATCTTCCACTACCCCTTTGTCCAACTGAAGGCGCGGCGCATCACCGGGGTAGTGTCGTCCGTGAATGAGCGCGCCCGCCGATTCGATGAACACCTGGGTTTCGAGCTGGAAGCAATCCTTTCAGACGCACATCCCGAAGGCGACTTGTGCATCTACACCATGACAGCGGAAAAATGCCGCTGGCTGAAGGAATTACCCTATGCGAACCCTTGATATCCTGGGCGTCCCTGCCCTTCCCTATCGCGCTTTTCGGCCGGATTTTCGCGGCCTGATCAAGCCGGCCGGCGGTGGCAAAGGGGACGCTCCTGACGCACCTGACTACGCTGGCGCAGCCCAAGCAACGGCAGCCGGGAACCTCGCCGCTGCGAAATACGCGACCCAGGCCAACCGTCCGAACCAGTACACCCCCTGGGGCACTTCCACCTGGACGAACGACCGCGCGTTCAATCAAGCCGGGTATGATGCCGCCCTGGCGTCCTATAACCAGGCCCTGGCGAACCAAGCGGCAAAAGCCGGAAACAGCGCAGGGGGTGGCTTGCTGGGAAATTGGCCTGAAGAGACCCCGGTGAACTATGTTGGTGGAGACGGCGGCTCAGGATTTAATGGTTCTGCGCCTGTCGCCCCCAATGCAAGCGATTTTTGGTCTGGCGGCGACAACTGGACCCAGACCATCAAGCTTTCCCCGGAAATGCAGGCGCTGCTGGACCAGCAAAACAAGCTGCAGATGGGCCTGTTTGACGCCCAGAACTCCGCAGCAGGCCGGGTGAACGAAACCATGGGCCAGGGCTTCGACATGTCGAATCTGCCCTCTGCTGGTCGGGTATACGACCCGAATCTGGCGACGAACAATGCGGCCGATCTGATCATGCAGCGCATGAATCCCGATCTGGACCGGCAGCAGGAAGCCCTGCGGGCGCAACTGGCTCAGCAAGGCATCACCCAGGGATCCCAGGCGTACAACAACGCTATGGGCCAATTCGGACAGCAGCGAAACGACGCGCTGACCCAGGCCCAACTGCAGGGCATCGGTCTGGGCATGCAGCAGCAGGGCATGCAGTTCAACCAGTCTCAGCAGGGGCGCCAGCAAGCCCTGCAGGAACAAGCGTGGGCTCGATCGCTGCCGCTGAACGAACTGAATGCGCTCCGAACCGGAAACCAGGTCTCCATGCCGCAGTTTCCTGGCTTCGCGCAACAGGCCACGACCGGCGGCGCGGACATGCTGGGCGCGGCGAATGCTGGCTATCAGGCGCAACTCGGAGCTTACAACGCAGACCAAGCGGCCAGTGGAAACATGCTCGGCGGCCTGTTCGGAATCGGCAGCGGTCTGCTGCAAGGCGCCGGCGCAGCGGGCGGATTTGGTGCTCTGTTTTCCGACCGTCGCCTGAAGCGAGACATCAAGCGAGTTGGCACCGGCGCCCATGGGCTGTCGATCTACTCGTACCGATACGTCTGGGGAGGCCCCGTTCAGATGGGCTACATGGCTGATGAAGTCGAAAAGGTCGCACCGCACGCCGTGAGCGAGATCGGCGGCTTCAAGACCGTGAATTATGGAGCAATCTGATGGCACAGCAAGAATTCACATCCCCCCTTCTTGCGCCAGATTTGCAGCGCAAGAAGTTCGAACTGGAGCGCGCCGCTCAGATGGGCCGTGCGCTCATGGATCAGGGCTCCGAAATTCCCCAAGGTCAGATGGTCTCGGGGCATTACGTCGCGCCATCCTGGACACAGTACCTGTCCCAGGGGCTGAAATCCTATCTGGGCGGTAGGACGATGAACTCGATCCCGGACCGGCTGGCCGACATCCAGAAATCCCAGCAGGATTACGACAGGTCGCTATTCATGCCTCAGCAAGATCAGGGCAAGATGATCGGTCAGGTGCTGGCCTCCGGCGCAGCAGGCGGCTCTGTAGGCCCGACGAACCAGAACGCGGCCCAGCTTGGGCAAGCCTTGTCCGGCAAGCCCATCATGCCCCTGCTGTTCCCCAACGATCCTCAGCGTTCCCTGATGGCATACCAAGCCATGGGGCCGGGAAATTATCTGAAGGCAACAGCCTCTCAACAGGCTCCCACCAGTCTGCAGTCAAACCTGACCGCTGCGGGCCTGCAGCCCGGAACACCCGAGTTTCAGCGCGCCGTGTTGGAAAACGTCAACCCTGGACAGCGCCCGACATCCCTCATGCAAAACCTTGAAGCGGCAGGCCTGCAACCCGGCACTCCCGCGTATCGTGATGCGGTGCTGCAAGGCACGCGCGGCACCACCGTCAACGTGGGCGCGGGCGAAAAAGCATGGGATACGGAATCGGCCAAGCTGTTCGCCAAGCGCTATGACGACCTCTCGACTCAGGCCCAGAGCGCTCAGCAAATGCTCGGGCTACTGGATCTGGCTCAAGTAGGTTTGGATTCCGGTGTTAGGACTGGCAGTTTGGGAAGCGCGGAACAGGCCGTTCGTCAAATGGCTTTGACGATGGGCGTCGGGAATGCCGACAAGATCGCAGGGGGCGAACTGTTAACTGCAGTGCAGAACCGCATGGCCCTGCTGATGCGCTCCCCAGATTCAGGCATGGGTTTGCCTGGGGCCGTTTCGGATCGCGACTTGAATTTCTTGAAAGAATCGAACATCGGCCTGGATCGCTCCCCGGAGGGCAATCGCTTAATGGTCGACGCCTTTCGAAAATTGGAGAAACGGAAACTCGACATCGCCAAGCTCGCAGATGAATACGTACAGAAAAACGGGCGTCTGGATGCTGGCTTCAACCAAATTGCGCGTCAATATGCAGATGAAAATCCGATGTTCCCGCAGAAGGAACCGGATCGCGCACAACAATTGAACGACATTCTAGGGTTCTGACATGGCTTGGGAAACTCTCGCGCCCATCGTCATCCGGCGGCTCTCATCGGACCTGAACTTGACGCCCCAGCAAGCCGCCGGCGTTGTGGGCCAACTCGGCCACGAATCGGCCGGGCTGCAGGCCATCAACGAAGAAAATCCGGCGGTGCCCGGCAGCCGCGGCGGATTCGGCTGGGCACAATGGACCGGCCCGCGCCGTCAAGCGTTCGAGCAGTGGGCGGCTGAGAACAAGGCAGATGTGAGCGACCCTGAGGCGAACTACCAGTTCCTGCTGCACGAATTGAAGGACACCCCAGAGGGGCGCGTATTGCCTGCCTTGCGGGCCGCGCCGGATGCTCAGGCTGCCGGCCGGTTGTTCACGGATCAGTTTCTGCGCCCAGGAGTGCCGGCATACGACAGCCGCGCGTCTTGGACCCAGAAGGCTCTGGATTTCATCATGCCGGCCGCCCAGGCTGGAACACTGCCCCTGGAACAGAAAATGAGCATGGCGGAGCGCATCCAGAAGGCGCGGGATGCTGGCTTCAATGACGAAGAGATACTGGCTCGTATCCAGGGCAATGCCGATATGGCCGCGCGCATTCAGAAAGCGCGTGAGGCCGGATTTACAGATGAAGAAATCTACGGACGCATGGGATTGCAAGCAAAGCCACAGCAGCCCGCACAAGCCACTCAGGAGCAGGACCAGCCGGGGATCGTTGACCGTCTTGGTCGCCAAGTCGGCCTGACGGCGCGCTACGGCCTCGAAGGCTTGGGCCAGGTGGCGGACATATTCACCGAGCCGCTGCGCCGGATGGTTGTGAACCCGGCGGCGCGCGCGATGGGGCTGCCCGAGGCGACCGAATCCACCGGTCAGATGGCCGCGCGTGGCGCCGATGCGCTGGGCCTGCCTCAGCCTCAGGGGGCCGTGGAAAACGTCGTTGGCGACACCGCCAGGCTCATGGCTGGCGCTGGGGGGCTTTCCGGAGGTGCTGGCGCGCTGTCAAAGATCACAAGCGGGGCGACCCAAGCCGGGCTGCTGGGGCTCGCGATGAATCCCGCTCAGCAGGTCGTGTCTGCTGGGGGCGCAGGGGCCGCCGGGGGCGCAGCGCGCGAAGCTGGGGCGCCCGCTCCCGTGCAAATGATGGCTGGTCTGGCGGGTGGCTTGGCTGCTCCCATGGCCGCGTCCGCCGGACAGAGGATCGTGCAGGGCGTGGGCAACCGCATCGCCGCCATGCGGCCTTCCCAGGTGCTGGATCGCGTGAAATCCTCTCTCGCCCAATCCGGCATCGCGTGGGAGACCGTCCCGCCGCGCGTACAGCAGCAACTGATGGCGGAAGCGGCGGCAGCGTTGCGCACGGGCGACCTGAATCCTCAGGCCTTGGCCAGGCTGGCCGACTTCCAGCAGGTTCAGGGCGCCACACCCACGCGCGGCATGCTGACCCAGGACCCCCACATCGTGACCCGCGAACAGAACCTGGCGAAGATGCAGGCCCAACTGGGCGGCGCCGGGCTGCCGGACATCCAGAACCAGAACAATGCGGCCTTGGTGAGGGCGCTCAACGAATTCAACCCGAACAGCGACCCGGCCGCCGTGGGCGCATCCGCTACGGGGGCGCTTCAGTCCCGGCTGAACACGCAGCGGTCCAACATCAACGCCCTGTACTCTCAGGCCCGCGACAGCGCCGGACGAAGTTTCCCGCTTGATGGAGCGGCCTTCACCCAGCGCGCGGGCCAACTGCTGGACGATAACCTTGTGGCAGGCGCCCTTCCCGCCGACGTGCGCAACCACCTGAACCAGATCGCACAGGGTCGGGTTCCTTTCACCGTGGATTATGCAGAGCAACTGAAAACCCGCATGTCGGCTCTGCAGCGCGGGACCAGCGACGGATCGGCACGTTACGCCCTGGGCCTCGTGCGTCAGGCGCTGGATGACACGCCGATCCTTGGCCTGGGAGAACAGACCGGAGCGGTTGGCGCGCGCGCCGTGAACCCAGGAATGCTGCCAGCCGAGCCTGGAAACTCCGCGTTGGGCGAACAGGCCGTGGGGGCATTCAACCGAGCCCGAGGCGCCACGCGGGCCATGAAGCGCCAGATCGAGAACACCCCGGCCCTGCAAGCCCTGGAGGCTGGGGATCTCGCGCCTGAAAAATTCGTCCAGCAGTACATCGCCAGTCAGTCCGCCTCGAACGCAGATGTTCGCCGCCTTGGGCGCCTGCTGGCCGAAAATCAGCCTGCGCGCGAATCGGTGCGCTCGGGGATCGCGCAACACCTGAAGGATCGGGCGCTGTCCGGAAAGCCCGATGACATCGGGGCGGCGAGGTTCAGCGCGGATCAGTACGCTAAGGCATTGAAGGCGCTGGGCGATGGAAAACTAGGCGCATTCTTCGATCCGGCCGAAATCCGGCAACTGCACGCAATCGGCCGTGTGGGACGCTTGATGGTGAATCAGCCCGTGGGCTCTGCGGTCAACAACTCAAACACCGCAGCCGCGGCGATCGGACGCGTCTTGGACATGATGGGCAGCGCCGGCCGTGGATTCAAACTGCTGGGGATCAGCGATCAGATCAAGGCCATCGAGGCGGCCTTGGGCCAACGCAAGGCCCTGGGTGTGCGTGGAGCCTTGATTCAGCCGCGCGCGCCGCGACAAGGAGCTGCCATTCCAGCCGCTATCTACGGATCAGCTCTTGCGGCTGTTCCACCAAGCCAGGATAACCGCCGCCAGTAGCCACCCCAGGAATATAGGGTCAAAGCCCCAGATCGTTTCTTTCATATCGAAATTCTAAGCGCCCCGCGATCGAGCGGGGCATTTTTTTGGAGTACCCACAATGCCCCGAAACGGAAGTGGCGGTTACACGGTACCGCAGAACAGTTGGAACCCGGCGGTCAATGGCATGGGTGCGCTGCCCAATGACTGGATGGCGATTCTCAATGACATGGTGGCGGCCATCCAGGCAAGCATTGCCGCAGATGGTCAAACGCCGATCACTGGAAGCCTGAACTTCGGGGGCTTTCGGCTGCGAAATGCTGGCGCCCCCCAAGGACAGGGCGATGCGCTGCGCTTTGAGCAAATGATGAAGGGCGCTGATGTTGCATCTGCCGCCACCATAGCCTTCCCCATCGAGGGATCGCTGTTCGATGTGACCGGCACCACGACCATTACCGGGATTTCCGGGGCTTTCCCTGGGCGGATGGTGCTTGTGAGGTTCATTGACGCCCTCACGCTCACCAATGGCACGAATCTGATTCTTCCTGGCGGAGCGGATATCACGACACAGACCGGAGACTTCGCGGCGTTCGTGTGTCTCGATGGAACAAAGTGGCAGTGCTGGCTATATCCACGGGCGCAAAATGATGCGATCCTGCGGCCCGCTTCCTCCGATCATTTCGGTCCCACGGAGCCTGCGGAAACATGGTCCGGCATGACCTGGGCGGACAGCGGCACGAACACATTGTGGCGCCGCAATGCTGCCGACGACGGATGGGATTACGAGCATCGCATCCTGGATGACGCGACCACGGATCTACAGTGGCTCGGCACCCCCATCGGCGGCTACATCACACCCCACAGTCCGCCGCCCACGAATGATCTCCGGTATCGGTACATCCTCTGCACTGCGGGTCAGACTGGGGTGGGTGGCTACAACGAAGGCGTTTTGACGGGGGAGACCGTCACGGGCAGCAGCCCGAACATCGTCGCCACTGCTGTTGTGAGTCTGGCTGGCAGCCCGATGGACGGACAGACGATCAGACTGGTCAATACGACCCGTGAATTCTTTCGTCCTGGCGCCACAGAAGGAATCACACAACTCAGCCAGAACGCTGAACACGATCATGCCGGAGCCGTGCGAGGGAGCGCTGACGTTCAAAATTCCGTAACTCCTAATCGATATTCAGCGAATTCAGCATCAACAACCGGATCAAGCGGCGGCGACGAAGCGCGTCCTCGCAATATCTCGGCCGTGTACTACCGGAGGATCAAATAATGCCATACGCAACCATTGGCGGGGTATCCCGCGCTGATATGTCCGGCGATCCGGCATGGATCGAAATTGACGATGAGCAGTACGACGAGGCGCTGGCCGGGATGGCCTCCGGGAAACTGGTCAGCATCGAAGATGGGTTTGCTATGGTCGATCCGCCGGCGCCCGAAGATCCGCCCGCGCCGGAACCGGAACCGCCCCAGCCACGCACGATCCTGTCCAGCCGCGAATACCTGACGCGCTTCACGAACGCAGAATATGCCGCCGTACGGGCGTCGGAAAGCATCGACATGCAACGGGCCTATGACAGCCTGATCGCCGCTCAGTTCGTGGATCTGTCGGACCCCGCAGTCGGAATGGGCCTGGACCTGATGATCTCGCTCGGGATCATCGATGCGACACGCAAAGCCGAACTGTTGCAACCGGAGCCCGCCGCATGAGCCTGGACGCCGTTGACACCGCCGTGGCTGGATACGCCAGCAAAGCCACCGTGGCCGGTGCAATCGGCGGGGCTGCTGGGTGGTGGTCCGGGGTGGACTGGCTGGGCCTCGTCGGCCTGACTGTCGCCGTGGGCGGTTTCGCCATCAACAGCTATTTCAAGCGCCGGCAGGATCGCAGAGACACGGCCCGACGCGCCGACGAACACGCGGAACATGTCGCCCGCATGAAGCGTGACGAACTGGAAAGCCAGCTGCGAATGCAACTTATGCAGCACCAGATGAACAGCCGTATGGAGGCCGAAGAATGAAACAATCCCGAGGAATTCGCAACCACAACCCCGGCAACATCCGCCACGGCGATCCATGGCAAGGCCTGGCGAAGGATCAGCCCGACAAGGATTTCGCCACGTTCGCGTCGGCGGCTTACGGCATCCGCGCGCTGGCCCGCACGCTGATCACCTACCAGGATAAGTACGGGCTGCGGACCATCCGGCAGATCATCGGAAGGTGGGCTCCTCCGAAGGAGAACTACACGAACGCCTACGTGCGCGCCGTGGCCGTCCAGACCGGCCGCGCGGCAAATGACCGGCTGGACATGCAGAGCTACGCGGACCTGCGTCCGCTGGTCGAAGCGATCATCCGGCACGAAAACACCAAAGGCCCGCTGAACACGGCGAACACTTGGTACGACGCCGAGACAATCGACAAGGGCCTGGCGCTGGCCGGGGTCGAGCCACCCAAGCGTGCGGCCGGGCCCGTCCCCGTGACGCGGGAGACCGTGGGCGCCACCGCGACCGCTGGCGTGGGCATCAGCCAGCTTGCCGAAGCCGCGCCGGCCGTCGTGGACGCCATCACCCGTCAGCAGGATAGCTTGTCGTCCGGCCAGATCAGCCGCGTGGTGGTGGGGCTGGTGCTGGTGGCCTTGGCCGTGTTCATCGCATGGTCGCAGGTTTCGAAGCACAAGGCCGGGGTGCTGTGATGCGCGCCGCCGCATACCGGGCGTTCGTGCTGCTGGTCCTGCTGGTGTCCCCGTTGCTGTACCCCATCCTGCTGCTGATCGTGGATCATCGGGTGACTTGGGCCGGCCTGCGGGAAATGTACGGCTACGCGTGGACGCAATTCCGGCGGGGGTATCCGTGATTGCCGCGCTGTGGTCGCGCGTGCAGGGCTGGCTGCTCATGCTGGGCGCCGCTCTGCTGGTGCTGGCCGGGGCCTACGCGGCGGGCGGCCGGGCGGCGCGCCGGAGTGCAGAGTTGGATCAACGGCGGCGCGATGCAGCCGCGAAGGGGAAAGCCAATGCTGTGGCTCAGAAAATCGATGCGCTGGATGATCCTGCTGTCCGTGATCGCGCTGAACGGTGGGTGCGCCGGCCCGGCCGGTAACTACTGCGACATCGCCCGACCAATCTGGTGGCAGGATGTCCAGGAACTGGACGCCACGCCGCCGGGGATCACCCGACAAGTGGTGGCGCACAATGAGACCGTCGAGAAGCTGTGTCGGTGAACGGGCTGCAGGGGTATGTGCGGGCAATATCGCACCGTTGAAGTGTGCCCAAAACGTGCCCAAAATCGGCAGAATACTGTATGCTCATACAGCATATTGTCCTGACTGCAATCGCGGCTGGCGCTGCAAGTCATTGAGTTAAAAGGACAACTGCCTATGCTGCTTTCTGATGTGCAAGACTCATAATCCGTTGGTGCCGAGTTCGACTCTCGGGGGGCCCACCAGAATTCATGCGGTTCTCCAAGCCATCCCGCCATCGCCATGCTTGTTCGGCGGGGAAAAATTTGACATACCGGTCTTGCCTGCGCCCGCCCCAACGCGGGCTTTTTTGCATCTGGGATTCCGCCAAGGTCACCGCTCTATGCGATCACCCAACTTCTGGAAGCCTACGATGCACCGGAACTGATCGCCGGGCTCGGAGGTATGCAACATTGGGGCCATCGTTCTAGCCAGCGCCGGAAATCCTCAAGCGCCGTTTAAGGAGAACTCCAGGCCCATGGAATTTCGACGAACGTTCGAGGCGGCCCGCAAGGGTGGTATCGACCTGAACCCAGAACAAAGGGAGCGACTGGCTCAACAGTGAGACTGTATCTGGACCGCGTTTTTTGGTGTAGCGTCGGCCTCTGAAAAACCCTGATTGATGAGCGCAGACGAGAGGATTACTTTCTGATGGAAGGTAACAAAGCGTTATGATCGTGTGAAAATATTTTTAGCAGGGAAGACGGAGAGGATTATGCAGGAATTTAGGCGACGTATTGAGAATCATATCGAACACGTCAAGAATGTCGGCGCGCATTGCACGACCGAAGAAACTACCAAACAGGCATTAATTCTTCCACTGCTCGATATCTTGGGTTTCAGTCCCTACGATCCGACCAAGGTCAAGGCTGAGTACGGCGCAGACTTTCCGGGGGCCAAGGCAAGTGAGCGCGTCGACTATGCACTGTTCAGCAACGGCATTCCCGTACTGTTCATCGAGGCCAAGGCCTATGCGGCCAATCTGACGAATCACTGCCCTCAGCTCTCACGCTACTACAACGCCACACCCGAGGTCGCCGTCGCTGCAATCACCAACGGCCGGGAGTGGCGGTTTTTCACAGACTTGGACAATCGCAACATCATGGACCGCGACCCGTTCCTGGTGGTCGATTTCACCGGTGAAACTGAAGACATTGCCGAGCAGCTTGAGCGCTTCCACTATGACCACCTGGAGCCTGACGCGCTACGCGCCCTGGCGGAAGAAAACGTCTACCTGCACGCTTTCAAGGATGCCATCACCTCTGCGCTGCGTGACTGCGACCTGGACTTTGTGAAATACGTCGCCACTCGCTCGGGTACACAACGAACCATGACCAGCAAGTTCTTGGAGAGCATTCAATCGATCGTCAAGCAGGCGGTAGCTCAATCCGTCAGTTCTATGGTGGCCACCAGCCTGTCGGCACCAGAGGTTATACCGGCCGCAGTCCCCGTGGAGGTTGTGGCGGATGAAGACGCTCCTGTCGTAGATCCAGAAAACGATCGCATCATTACTACTGCGGATGAACGCAATCTGTTCAAAATCTGCTGCGACATCCTGCCGGGAGAGTATCTCCAGGCCCGAGACACTGAGTCCTATTTCTCAATCGTGCATGGGGGAAAATCTAACCGCTGGCTGTTCCGGTTCTGGGGTGACAAAAAACATCCAGCCGTGCAGTTCATTGTGTCATTGACCGATACTCACCGTTCAGAGATCGCGCGCGCGGGCTTGCAGATCGGCGCCAGCGACCAAGTCCTGCTCGACAAACCCGAGAACCTGTACCGCTTGGTCGGGATAGTGGGCGATGCTCTGGCCTACTGCAAGGACGATGAGAATTTCCGAAGAAAGGGGCGCGGTGGAGATACTGAGTAGCCGCGCCTTCTGGCGTGGCGGGCTTGGGAGTAGACAGTAACCCCGTCTATCGACCCCGCGCCGAGCCGCGTCCCGTTGGCATGCGGCTATGCACAGACTTGGCGCTTTTGATCCCTGAGTTGCCGCCCAGTCCAGGCCAACGCGGCTGTTTCGGCACGGCCTTGGGATTTGCGGGCTTCACCGCCTCTTGCATCCGATCTTTATCTTTCTTGTCCATTTCTTCCCTGCTGTCAGTGACCGGAACGAATTTGTTTCAGTCAGTTCATCAGCATAGACCACATCGCGTAATAAATCTTCGTTTACTTGCGAACGATCAACGCCTGCACGACCGGAATCTGAGCACCAGCCGGGTCCGATCCGGAGTGCGGCTGTCGGAAATCTCGGCGCCCAATGCAAAAGGCCGAGCCCAATGTTTCAAGGAGCTCGGCCTCATATGGCCACTCTATTTGCCCGCCGGTTCAGGCGAGCAGAGCGATCAAACTATTTGGATGTTTGATGCTTGCGGGCCTTTTTGGCCCTGCGTTGCTACAAACGAAACTCGCTGGTTTTCTTCGAGGCTTTTATGACCAGAGCCTTGAATTTCGCTGTAATGCGCAAAGAGGTCCTTGCCGCCCGACTCGGGCATGATAAAGCCGAAGCCCTTGTCGTTGTTGAACCACTTCACGATACCGATTTCTGTTTTCAATGTAAATCCTAATTTTTTGGAAGGGAAAAATATCCCCACGGCCACTATGGGGGCTGGAACACATTAAAGCCAGCACTGTTACCAAATAACGCCCTTCTGCCTCAACGGCGGCACGCGCGCCCACAGGAGGTGTAACTCTGACATCCGCTGCCATCGCGCAGCCGCCGGGACCCGGGTAGTCAGACTGCCGACCAGGCCGCACGCTGTCCCATTGATGCGCAGGGGCCTGACACCGACGCAAAGCCGCAATCAGCCCTCTCGTCGCCCCCGCGCGGCGCGTTCTTTTTCCACCCGCTCCGTCACATCGCGCGCCATGGCGACCGAGCCGATCGCCGCGCCGGCATCGTCCCGGACCATCGCGAAGGTCATCTCCACATAGCACTTGCCGCCGTCCTTTCTCAAGCCCCGTGTCAGGGTCGGATGGCCCTGGAGCTTCATCCGGCCGCTGGCGAGTGCGGCATGATACCCGGCCCAGTGGGCGGCGCGCAGATGTTCCGGGATGATCAGGTCCAGACTGGCGCCCAGCGCCTCTTCCGGCGAAAAACCGAACAGCCGGCTCGCCGCCGGGTTCCAGCGCACGATCCTGCCGTCACGATCGGCATAGATCAGGGCGTCGGTCGTCTGCGCCACGATCCGTTCCGCCAGGTCCCCGGGCTCCTGCGCGGCATCGCGAATGTCGCTCAGGATGCGGCAGAACAGGGCCGCCGGCAGCGAAGTCCGTTCCGGCTCCGGCGCTTCGCCGGTCTGGTGCAGGATGTCCAGGCCCCGGGTCGATGCCAGCACACGGCGCAGGCCCTCGTTCTGGACGAAGCGCGCGCGCAGCGCCCGCTCGACCAGCCGGTGATGCGCATCGGATCCAAATTCAATCTGTGCCCCGCCCCAATAAGCGAACCGCTTGTCCGCCCCCTGGCCGCAGGCCTTGGCTTCCCAGGCCGACGACACAAAGGCCCGCTCCCTGGCCGGGTGCCCCGGGGGAAACTTGATGCCCTGGATGAAGCCCTCCACGGAGGCCAGCGACACACCATCCAGCTCGAACGGCGACAGGCTGAAGTTGGACAGTGCGACGCCGCGCCATTCATCGGACGTGAACGCGACATTGATCGTCTTGCGGGTCATGCATCATCTCCATCGGTGAAAAGCGACTGTAGCGCATGCCACCGCATTCGCCTCACCGATCCCCGCGGCGGTCCGTCGCGCGCCCGGCCACGCGCGATCCCGGCTACTCCGCCCGTTCCAGCACGATCACCCGGGCGGGCGGCAGGTTGGCCCAGACAATCGGGTCGTCGCGTACGGAAAACCCTTCCGACAGCCCGACGGCGGGCAGGCCTTTGAGGATATAGGTGAACTGTACCAATGTGCCGCCCGGCGCCAGCAGCAGCCGGCATTGATCAAGCACGGCGGATACGACGGCCGGATCCAGGGAACGCAGCGGCAGGCTGGAAACAATGGTGTCGACCGGCCGTTCTTGGGCGCTTTCATCGAGCACCTCCGACAGCCGGGCCGCATCGCCCTCCAGGATCGTCAATTCGGGAAAGCGCCGGCGCAGATGCCGCGCGAACGCCGGCGAGCGCTCCACCACGCGCAGGCGCTCCGCAGGGACGCCCCGTTCAAGCAGCGCCCGGGTCACCACGCCGGTGCCGGCCCCCAGTTCCACCACCAGGCCGTCGCTCCGGGGATCGACCGACGCCGCCATGGCGCGCGCCAGGCGCGCCGAGCTGGGCCAGACCGCCCCGACCACGGCGGGCGACTCCAGAAGCTCACGCAGAAAAAGTCCCGATGGCGCCGCCCGGATTCCATCGGCCAATCGGCGTGTGTCGGCCAGATACCGCAACCCCATGGACCGCACCCCCTCGATCAGGGGCAACAGCGCGATTCCCGCGTTCTTCAACATGGAATCCCCTTTCCGTCCTCAATGGAAAAGACTCTAATTCGCCGCCATCCGGCTGTCCAGGACTCGCCGCAAGCGCACCGCGTCGCCGAAGCGCGAGCCGCTCATACCCTGTGCGTTGAGCAGCACCATGGCCAGGTTGCGACCGCCGAGCCGGACCATCATCACCAGGCAGTCGCCGGCCTCGCGGGTGGTGCCGGTCTTGGACGCCAGAATGTCCCAGCGGGGCCGGCCCACCAGCATGTTGGTATTGTGGAATGTCCGCCCGTCGACGCTGTACCGGGCATCCGTGGTGAACTCGCCGATCAATGGCTGGCGGGATGCCGCATGCACGAGCCTGGCCAGATCCCTGGCCGAGGACACATTCTCATTGGACAGGCCGATGGGTTCGACGAATCGGGAATCATTCATGCCCAGCACGGTCGCCCGGGCGTTCATCGCCTCGACGAAGGCCGTCATGCCGCCCGGATAGGTCCGCCCCAGCGCATGCGCCGCGCTGTTTTCGGACGAGGCCAGCGCCAGGTGCAGCAGATCGACGCGGCTCAGGCGCGCGCCGGCGGCCAGGCGCGAGGGCAGTTCACTGGGCACGCCGACGTCGCTGGCATCGATGGTGATCATCTCGTCCATGGGCAGGCGTGCATCGACCACCACCAGTGCCGTCATCAGCTTGACGATGGAGGCGATCGGCCTCACGACATCCGCGTCGCGCGCGAACAGGACCTCGGCCCTGTCCATGTCCTCCACGAAGATCGTGGTCGACCTGAGCTTTCCGATTTCACCGGCCGGATCGCGCGTGATCAAGGGCGCCTTGACGGCGGCATCCGGGTCCAGCGCTTCGCGCGGCGCGCCCCAGCGCATCGCGGCGACACGCCGACCATAGCCGTGCTGACAGATCGGCAGGGCGGGCTGGGCATTGCAGGGGTGGAAATTGGCGGCCTGGGCCAGCGCCGGAGACGGTCGGCCTGCACCCGCGACCATGGCAAGGATCGCCGTCATGAGGAAGATCGCCCGCTGTCCAGCCATGCCGCCCCCAATCCGCCGGCGCGGCGCAAAGCCGCGCGGCGACAAGACATCAGTTTTGGGACTATCTTACTCCCGCCGGCGCGACGCGCCGAGACGGGAATCACCGCATGCCCTGCCACAGCCGATGCAATGCATGCTGCATGCTTACCGAGGGCGCGGGGAGGCGGCCGGCATCCTAAATGACAAGGGCCCGCAGAGAAAACTCTGCAGGCCCTTGATAATGCTGGTCGGGACGGCGGGATTCGAACTCGCGACCCCTTGCACCCCATGCAAGTGCGCTACCAGGCTGCGCTACGCCCCGAAAGAACGTGATTCTAGCATAGAAATTTTTACACCGCTTGCGGCGCGGGTTGCGGATGGGGCCGTCTGCGCTCGACGTACAGGCAGGGACCGGCGTGTTTTTTTGCCTGGGCCTTGGCCTCGCTGGCCGCCTGGGCGATCTGGTGGCGCGACTGGTAGGCGCCAGGCTCGACCGGCACGGCGCCCAGCGACAGCGTGGGCAGTCCGTAATGGCGGCGATGGCCGAGACGATCTTCGGCCTCGTAGCCGCCGTCCACCGTCTGTCCGGTCTCTTCCAGCAGACGCATCATCCCCAGGGAAAAATCGCCCAGCATGGCTTCGCACCGTGCCCGCCAGTCCGGGCTGCGGAACAGCAGGATGAAGTCGTCGCCGCCGATATGGCCCAGGAAGTCCCGGCCGGCATCGGTATGCGCCGACAGGATCCGGCCCAATAGCTGGATCACGTCATCGCCGCAGCGGTAGCCGAATACGTCGTTGAAGGGCTTGAAGTGGTCCAGGTCGGCATGGCACACCACGAAAGGCTGCCCATCGGCCAGGAAACGCTGGACCCGCCTGTCGATGGGGACGTTGCCCGGCAGTTGCGTCAAGGGGTTGGCGTGCTGCGCGGCACGCAGCTGCAGCCGGTTGAGTGCCTGCAGGAGATCCTGGCTGGCGCCGATGCCCAGGTAGCGTCCCCGCCCCGTGATGATGAAATCGCTGGCCAACTGATGGCCCTCGGCCTCGGCCAGCCAGCGGCTGAGCGTCATCAGCGGCGTGTGCATGTCCACGATCAGCGGCGAGGCGTCCATGAACAGACGGCAGGGTTTGGGGCCATACAGTTCGCGCTGATACGGCAGCGAGAAACGCTCGATCAGACTGGCCCGGGTCAGCACGCCGACCGGCACCTCCCCGTCCACCACGGGAATGGTGTGCAGTTCGGAATGGCGCCGGAACAGGTCGAACACCGCCTCGTTGGGCATGTTGGACGATACGCACGGCACGCGGCGCAACAGTTGCAGCGCCCTGCCCTCGACCCCGTCGTGTGCCGGGTCGAATTCCAGGCCGCCTCGCGAATCGGCAAGCCGGCGTTCCGCCAGGCTGGCGGT
Source organism: Castellaniella denitrificans (assembly GCF_027214045.1). Lineage (GTDB taxonomy): Bacteria > Pseudomonadota > Gammaproteobacteria > Burkholderiales > Burkholderiaceae_B > Castellaniella > Castellaniella denitrificans_A. The sequence continues at coordinate 59,620 of NZ_JAPWHE010000010.1, forward strand.
CAGATCGGACCAGCGCGTCCGGGAAGGCTCGGCCGCGGGCCGTTCGATATAGTAGCCTTGGGCGCAGGCCACCCCCAAGTCGGCGACGCAGGCCAGTTCGTCCAGCGTCTCGACGCCTTCGGCGACGACGACGGCGCCGGCCACGGTGGCGATGTCGCAGACCGAACGCAAGACCTGCTGGCGCAGCAGATCGTCCTGGATGCCGGCCGTGAAGACCTTGTCGGTCTTGATGAACTCGGGCCGCAGATCCAGCCAGCGCCCCAGGTTGGACAATCCCGATCCCAGGTCGTCGATGGCGAACTGGACGCCTCTGACCCGCAACCGGGTGACGGCCGGAGGCAGGTCCGCCCAGCATTCGCCCTGGTCCTGCTCGGTGATTTCGATCACCAGTCGACCGGGATCCAGGCCGGACTCGGCCAGCAACACAGCCAGATCCAGCGCCCCGTCGGCCGCGTGCAGCAAGGCCATGGGGCTGACGTTCAGGAACAACCGGCCCGGCAGGTTCAGCGCCGCGAAGCGGCGCACCACCTCGCGGCAGGCGCGGTGTTCGACCTGGATGCCCAGGTGGCGCGCACGCGCCGCCTCGAACAGGCGGTCCGGCGCCCGGAGCGGACTGCCCTGCGGGCCCCGGATGAGTCCTTCGTACCCCAGCAGCGTCCCTTCCCGCATCCACAGGATGGGCTGGAAGACGGCGCTCAGATCCCCATGAAGCAGCAGGGTGGCCACAACGTCCGCTCCCCCGGGGCGGTCATGATCGATCATCGGCGGCTCGCACAACTCGGGATCCAGGGCAAGAGACATGAAAGGCACAGCGGGTCAAATTGCAATACCGCGTACCTTAAATGAAATTCATGACAGGAGGATGACCCCGCCGATGGCCATGCTGCGAAAGATCAAACACTTCGGTCCACGGGATCCGATCTCCTGCGGCGCACAAGCCCTGCGTGCAAAAGACTACAGCAGGCCCAGTTGCAGTCGCGCGGGCTCGCTGATCATTTCGCGGCTCCAGGGGGGATCCCAGACCAGGTCGACCGCGGCTTCGTCCACGCCTTCGATGTTGAGCAGCTTGTTGCGGGCCTCGTCGGCGATCATGGTGCCCATGCCGCAGCCGGCCGCCGTCAGGGTCATCTTGATCTCGATGCGGAAACGGTCCTGGACGCTGGCGGGCACGACTTTGCATTCGTACACCAGCCCCAGATTCACGATGTCCACGGGGATTTCCGGGTCATAGCAGGTGGACAGCATGGCCCAGGCGGCTTCTTCCACGGACTCGGCCGTGGCGGGGCCCTGGTGGACATGCTTGACCTCCTCGACCGGCTCGAAGCCCAGGGCATCGCCGTCCTTGCCCTCGATGCGGTAAAGGTTCCCCTCGACCATGACGGTGTAGGTGCCACCCAGCTGCTGGGTGATGACGGCCTCGCAGCCGGCCTCGATGGTGACGGGCGAGCCGTAGGGGACGGTGACCGCCGGGCAGTCCCGGTTGACGATCACTTCCTGACGATTGAAGCTCATGAGGTTACCTTTGGTTCATCGCGTTATTCAGTGACAGCCGTATCGCCCGCCCGGGTGATGGCGTTGTGCAGGGTATGCCAGGCCAGAGTGGCGCATTTCACCCGCGACGGGAATTCGCGCACCCCGGACAGGACTTCGAGTTTGCCCAGGTCGCAGTCCGGGTGGGCCTCGGTCAGCATGGCATGGATGTCGCGGAACAGCGCCTCGACCTGTTCGACCGGCTGACCGCGCACGGCCTCGGTCATCAGGGAAGCGGACGCCGTGGAAATGGCGCAGCCGTGACCGATGAAGCTGACGTCCTGGACGATGCCGTCGCTGACCTTGGCGTAGACCGTCAACTGGTCGCCGCACAGCGGATTGTGCCCGTCGGCGCGGTGCGACGCATCGTCCATCGCATGGAAGTTGCGCGGCTTGCGGTTGTGATCGAAGATGACTTCCTGGTACAGGTCGCGCAGGCCGTCGTCGTTATCCCTCATCGGTTCATACCCCAAACAGTTTCTGCGCCTTGCGCACGCCCGCCACCAGGGCGTCGATGTCGCGCCCGTCGTTGTACAGGGCGAAGGACGCGCGCGCCGTGCCGGGAATGCCGAAATGCGACATCAGGGGCATGGCGCAATGATGGCCGGCGCGGATGGCCACGCCGTCGGTGTCCAGGATCGTGCCCAGGTCGTGCGGATGGATGCCGTCCACCAGGAACGACAGGATGCCGGCCTTGTCGGCGGCGGTCCCGATCAGGCGCACGCCCGGCAATTCCCGCATGCGCGCGGTCGCCTCGGACAGCAGCGCGGCCTCGTGAGCGGCAATGCGGTCCAGACCGATGGACAGGACGTAATCGATGGCGGCGCCCATCGCGACTGCCCCGCCGATGTTCGGCGTGCCCGCCTCGAAGCGCTGCGGGCCGGAGGCCCAGGTGCTGCCCTCGAAGCTGACCGTACGGATCATGTCGCCGCCGCCCTGCCAGGGCGGCAGGTCGGCCAGGATCGAACCGCGCACGTAGAGCGCGCCGATGCCGGTGGGGCCGTAGAGCTTGTGGCCGGAAAAAGCATAGAAATCGCAATCCAGCGCCTGCACATCGACAGGGGCGTGCGCCACGGCCTGGGCACCGTCGATCAAGGCCAGGGCGCCGGCCTCGTGGGCCAGGCGCACCAGTTCGGCCACGGGATTGACCGTACCCAGGGCGTTGGACACATGGGCGACCCCCACCAGCCGCGTGCGCGGATTCAGTTGGGCGCGGAAGTCGTCCAGGTCCAGCTCGCCGGTGTCGGTGATGCGCGCGTGACGCAGCACGGCGCCCGTGCGCTCGCACAGCAGTTGCCAGGGCACGATATTGGAATGATGCTCCATGCCCGTGACCAGGATCTCGTCGCCGGCGCGCAGCGACTGGCCCCAGGACTGGGCCACCAGATTGATGGACGCGGTGGTGCCGGCCGTCAGGACGATCTCCTGACTGTCCGGCGCGTTCAACAACATGCGCACCCGGTCCCGCGCCTGCTCGTACAGGTCGGTGGCATGCTGGGACAGCCAGTGCACGCCGCGGTGGATATTGGCGTTGGACTGTTCGTAGAACGCCTCCAGCGCCTGGATGACGGCGCGCGGTTTCTGGGTCGTGGCGCCGTTGTCCAGATAGGCCAGGCGGCGCTTGCGCACCGGGCGCGCCAGGATCGGAAAATCGGCCGCCCAGGGCGACGCCAGGCGGTCGTCCCCGGCGGGGCCGTTGGCCAGCCGGACGCTTTGCTGCGAGGTCAGCGGCGCATTCATGCGGCTTCCTCCAGGGCGGCGCCGCCCGGCAGCAGGGCGCGCACGGCGCGCTCCACCCGCCGGCGCAGCGGGTCGGATTCAATGCGCGCAACGCTGGCGGCGGCGAAGGCGTAGATCAGGATGTCGCGCGCGTGGGCCTCGTCCAGGCCGCGCGAGCGCAGGTAGAACAGGCTGTCCTCGTCGATCTGACCAACGGTGGCGCCGTGGGCGCATTTCACGTCGTCGGCATAGATTTCCAGTTCGGGACGGGCGTCGGACTTGGCCAGACGCGACAGCAGCAGGCTGTCGTTGCGCTGGATGGCGTCGGTACCGTCGGCGCCGGGCGCCACCAGGATGCGGCCGCTGAAGACACCGTGCGAAGCGTCGGCCATGATGCCGCGATACGACTCGTGGCTGACGCAGCGCGGCTTTTCGTGGCCGATCAGGGTGTGGTGGTCGACATGGCGGCGCTGGTCGACGTAGTACAGGCCATTCAGCAGGGTCTCGCAGCGCTCGTCGGCGAAATGCGTGGCGATGTCGTGGCGCGCCAGCCGCGCGCCCAGGGACACCGAATGCGAGACGAAGGTCGAGCCGCGCCCCTGGGTGGCGTCGATCTCGCCCAGGTGCCAGGCCTGTGCGGATTCCTGCTGCAGCTTCAGGTGCGTGACGCGCGCGTCGCGGTCCAGTCGCAGGCGCGTGGCCGCATGGCGGAAATTGGCCGCCTCCGGGGCGCCCACGTAATGTTCCACCACCGTGGCCTGGGAACCGGCCTCGGCCTGGATCAGATGCCGCAGGAAGTGCGCCGCGCGCGGCGAGGCCGCCGCGCAGACCAGATGAATGGGCTGTTCGACCGCGACGCCCTGCGCCAGCCGGATCCAGGCGCCGTCGCTGGCCAGCGCCAGGTTCAGCGCGCTGGTGCTGTGGCCTTCGGCCGCATCGCCGTAGGCGGCGCGGAGGACTTCCGCGTGATCGGACCAGGCCTGCGACAACGGCAGGACCGTGGCACCGGCCGGGAGCGCGCCGATGTCGGACAGGGCGGCGTCGAAGGCGCCGTCGACGAACACCAGCCAATGACCCGGCGCGCCGGCTTTCAGCGCGGCGATCTGTTCGGCGACCGGTTGCGCGTCGCCGTCGTCGAAGACGGCGGCGGCCAGCGGCGCCAGCGAGGTATGGCGCCAGGCCTCGATGCGGGGGGTGGGCCAGCCTTCGCTCATGAAGCGGTCCAGGGCCCGGCGGCGGACGTCCGCCAGCCAGGTCACCCCGGCACCGGGCAGGCTCCCGGCGCGCCGGCCGAACACGTCGGCCCAGACTTGCAGGCCGGCATCCGCCGGACTGGCCAGATGCTGTCCGCTCATGCCGCAGCCCCCCGGGCGGCGGGCTTGGCGGCGGGCGCGGCGCCCTCGATCCAGCCATAGCCCTTTTCTTCCAGTTCCAGGGCCAGTTCACGGCCGCCCGAGCGCACGATCCGGCCCTGGGCCAGCACGTGCACGTAGTCGGGCACGATGTAGTCCAGCAGGCGCTGGTAGTGCGTGATGACGATCATGGAACGGTCGGGCGAACGCAGGCGGTTGACGCCGTCGGCCACCGTCTTCAGGGCGTCGATGTCCAGGCCCGAGTCGGTCTCGTCCAGGATGGCCAGCTTGGGTTCCAGCAACGCCATCTGCAGGACTTCGTTGCGCTTTTTCTCGCCGCCGGAAAAACCCTCGTTGACCGAGCGGTAGAGGAATTCGTCGCGCATGCCCACGAGTTTCATCTCGGCCTTGGCCTTTTTCACGAAATCCATGGCGTCCAGTTCCGGCAGGCCGCGTTCGCGGCGCATGGCGTTGACGGCGGCGCGCATGAAGTAGGCATTGGAGACGCCCGGGATCTCGATCGGGTACTGGAAGGCCAGGAAGATGCCGGCGCGGGCGCGTTCCTCGACGCTCAGTTCCAGCAGGTCGCGGCCTTCGAATTCGATGCTGCCGGACGTGACGGTGTAGGCCTCGCGGCCGGTCAGCACCTGGGACAGCGTGCTCTTGCCGGCCCCATTGGGCCCCATGATGGCGTGGATCTCGCCCGGCTTGATGTCCAGGCTCAGACCCTTGAGGATTTCCTTGTCCTCGATCGAGGCGTGCAGATTGTCGATTTTCAGCATGAGAGGGCTCCTTAACCTACGCTGCCTTCGAGACTCACGCCGAGCAGGTTCTGTGCTTCGACGGCGAACTCCATGGGCAATTCCTTGAAGACTTCCTTGCAGAAGCCGTTGACGATCATCGATACCGCGTCCTCGGCCGACAGGCCGCGCTGCATGGCATAGAAAAGCTGGTCCTCGGCGATGCGCGAGGCCGTGGCCTCGTGCTCGACGTTGGCGCTGGGATGCTGGACTTCCATGGTGGGGAAGGTATGCGCGGCGCACTTGCTGCCGATCAGCAGCGAGTCGCACTGCGTGTAGTTGCGCGCGTTCTCGGCCTTGGGCGTCATGCGCACCAGGCTGCGGAAGGTGTTGCTGCCGTGTCCGGCGGAGATGCCCTTGGAGATGATGGTGCTGCGCGTGTTGCGCCCCATGTGGATCATCTTGGTGCCGGTATCGGCCTGCTGGTGATGGTTGGACAGCGCCACGGAATAGAATTCTCCGGTGGAATCGTCGCCGCGCAGGATCACGCTGGGATATTTCCAGGTGATGGCCGATCCGGTTTCCACCTGGGTCCAGGAAATCCGCGAACGCGGCCCGCGACAGTCGCCGCGCTTGGTGACGAAGTTGTAGATGCCGCCCACGCCGTTCTCGTCGCCGGGGTACCAGTTCTGCACCGTGGAGTATTTGATCTTGGCATCATCCAGCGCGACAAGTTCCACCACGGCGGCGTGCAACTGGTTTTCGTCGCGCATGGGCGCCGTACAGCCTTCCAGGTAGCTGACGCTGGCGCCTTCGTCGGCGATGATCAGGGTGCGCTCGAACTGGCCGGTGTCGGCGTTGTTGATGCGGAAATAAGTGGACAGTTCCATCGGGCATTTCACGCCCTTGGGGATGTAGACGAAGGAACCGTCGGAAAACACCGCCGAATTCAGCGCCGCGTAGAAATTGTCGCCGGGGGGCACGACCGAGCCCATGTATTTCTGCACCAGGTCGGGATGCGAACGCACGGCTTCGGAGAACGAACAGAAGATGATCCCGACGTCGGCCAGTTGCTTGCGGAAGGTGGTCGCCACGGAGACCGAGTCGAACACCGCGTCCACCGCCACCCCGGCCAGCTTGGCGCGTTCGTGCAGCGGCACGCCCAGTTTTTCATAGGTGCGCAGCAGTTCGGGGTCGACCTCGTCCAGGCTCTTGGGACCGTCCTTTTTCGATTTGGGCGCCGAGTAATAGCTGATGTCCTGGAAATCGGGGTCGGGATAGTGGACCTTGGCCCATTTGGGCAAGGTCATCTTGAGCCATTCCCGATAGGCCTTCAGGCGCCATTCGAGCATGAATTCGGGCTCGCGCTTGATGGCGGACAGGCGGCGAATCACATCCTCGTCGAGCCCCTTGGGGAAGGTCTCGGATTCGATCTGCGTGACGAAGCCGGCCTCGTAGTCTCGGTCGAGAAAGGAATCGAGCTTGTCGTTGACGGTACTCATTTGGACAGACTCCAGTTCGTGATATTCGGGATGGCCCGGCGCGAGCCGGGCTTGGGCGCGGGCACCAGGACGGAAGACGCGGGCGCGGCCGGCGCGCCGGGGCTCTCGCCGTCGAGCATGTCGGCCACGGTGACGGATTCCAGCGTGCGGCGCACGATGCGGTTGATGCGCTGCCAATGGGAGCGGATGTGGCAAGCGCCTTCGACACTGCAGGCGCCCGGAAGCGCCGTGCATTCGGTCAGGCCGAAGGGCTGCTCTTCGAGGGCGTCGATGATCTCGGCCACGTTGATCCGGTCGGCGTCGCGGCCCAGCCGGTAGCCGCCGTGGGCGCCCCGGGTGCTGGCGACGAGGTCGCGCTGGGCGAGCAGTTTCAGGACCTTGCTGACGACGGGCTGGCCCAGACCCAGATCGCCCGCCAGTTCGGCCGCGCTGCAGACGTGCGTCGGACGGGAGGCCATGTGCGTGAGCACGAGGATTCCGTAATCGACGATCTTGCTGATCCGCAGCATCGGCTGTTCCAGGGTCGGGCGTTGAAAACCAAATAGTACCTCTTTGGTACGATATAGGTCAAACCCCAATATCCCGTTCGGGCCTGGATTGTTGCAAATGCCACATGCGGGCGTAACGACCGTCCAGCGCCAGGAGCGACTCGTGGGTGCCCTGTTCCACCACGCGCCCCGCGTCCATGACCAGGATGTGATCGGCATGGACGATGGTCGACAGACGGTGCGCGATGATGAGTGTCGTGCGGCCCTGGGCGATGCGCTCCAGTTGCGACTGGATGGCGCGTTCGGTGCGCGTGTCCAGGGCGCTGGTCGCCTCGTCGAAAACCAGGATCGGGGGGGACTTGAGCAGCGCCCGGGCGATCGCGACGCGCTGCTTTTCCCCGCCCGACAGTTTCAATCCGCGTTCGCCGACCGGCGTCTCGTAGCCCTGGGGCAGCGACGCGATGAAATCGTGGATGTGGGCGGCCCGCGCCGCCTGCTCGACGTCTTCTTGTGTAGCGTCGGGACGGCCATAGGCGATGTTGTAGCCGATGGTGTCGTTGAACAGTACGGTATCCTGAGGCACGATGCCGATATGGGCACGCAGGCTGGCCTGTGTGTACTCGCGGATATCGCGGCCATTCACCCGCACGCTGCCCGCCGTGGGATCGTAGAAACGGAACAACAGGCGCGACAAGGTCGACTTCCCGGCGCCGGAGGCGCCGACCACCGCCAACGAGCCGCCCGCCGGCACGCTGAAGCCGACCCCATGCAGGATCTGGCGGTCCGGCTGGTAGGCGAAATCCACAGCCTCGAAGGCCAGGCTGGCCCGGTCCGTCCGCAATTCGACGGCGTCGGGGCGGTCGGCCACTTCCTGGCGGTTGCCCAGCAGGTCGAACATGCGTTCCATGTCGGCCAGGGCGTGCTTGATCTCCCGATAGACGAAGCCCAGGAAATTCAGCGGCGCGTACAACTGGGTCAGGTAGGCCGACACCAGCACCACGTCGCCCACGGTCATATGCCCCTGCACCACCCCGCGCGCCGACTGCCACAGGAGCGCGGTCATCCCCAGCGTGATGATGACGCCCTGCCCCATGTTCAACAGGTTCAGCGACACCTGGTTGCGCACGGCCGAGTCCACCCAGCGCGCCATGTCGGCGTCGTAGCGGTGACTTTCGTAATCCTCGTTGCCGAAATACTTGACGGTCTCGTAGTTCAGCAGCGCATCGACCGCCCGGCCGTTGGCCTGGCTGTCCAGGGTGTTCATGGTGCGACGGTAGGCCATGCGTCGCTCCGTGACCTTCAGCGTGAACAGGACGTAGGCCGCGATGGTGCCCAGCGTCAGCGCGGCGAAGATCCAGTCGTAGCGCCACAGCAGCACGCCCGTGACCATGGCGATCTCCAGCAGCGTGGGTGCGATGTTGAAGACCGTGAAATTGAGCAGGAAGCCGATACCCTTGGTGCCGCGTTCGATGTCTCGCGTCAAGCCGCCGGTGCGCCGGCCCATGTGGAAACGCAAGGACAGCGACAGCAGATGGCGGAAGACCTGGCTGGCGACCCGCTGGATGGCACCCTGGGTCACGCGGGCGAACAGGGCGTCACGCAGTTCGCCGAATACCGAGGTGGCCAGGCGCGACAGCCCGTAGCCAAGCAGGGCCGCCAGCGGCACGGCCATCAGCGTCGGCGCCACGCCCAGCGCATCGACAATATCCTTCAGCCAGACCGGCGTGGCGACGTTGGCGACCTTGGCCGCGACCAGACAGGCGAAGGCCAGTGCGACCCGGCCGCGAAAAGCCCAGACGTACGGCCACAGGGTCTTCAGGGTCAGCCAGTCGTCGCGCCGCTCGGGCGCGGGACCGGTATGGGAAAAGCGCATGGAAATATCCGGAAATCAGGCGAATGGCGGATGGCGGGGTGCGCGAGGGCGGGACCGCATACAATAATGTCATCCCTGGGGAACGCGCCGCCCGACCCACGCGTTCCGAGACCCGGTGAACGGGAAAGATTGTATGACTGTTTCGGTTTTCGATTTCGAGGCGGAGCTGGGTGCCTGCGCGGCCGGCGATCGCGCCGCCTTCCTGGCGCTGTATCGCCAGGAATCCCCCGCCATGCGCGCCCTGGCGCTGGCCATGCTGGACGACCCAGACGCGGCCGACACCGTGCTGCACGAAACCTTCGTCCTGATCTGGCGCAATGCGGCCGGCTACAGCCCAGCCATCGGCACGGCGCGCGCCTGGATCTACAGCATCCTGCGTTACCGTGCCTCCGCTCACGCGCGGCAGATGCGCGCCGAAGGCCGCCACCCGGCGGAGAACACCCCCCTGCCCCGTCTGGACCTGCCGCCCGACGCGCCTGCGGGCACGGTGGCCGGCGCCCTGGCTTCCCTGCCCGGCCCGCAACTCGATGCCCTGCTGCAGGCCTATCTGCACGGCGGCGATCCGGCCCGCATCGCGGCCCGCCTGGATCGCTCCGAGCCCGACATCGAGGCTTCCCTGGACGCCGCCCTGACACACATCGACGCGGCGGTGCGCGCATGAAGCCCCTGCGCTCCTACTCCGACGACGAGATCGCCCGTTACGTGCTGGGCTTGGACATGCCCGACCGCGTGGCGGACATCCAGTCGCGCCTGGCCCATGACAATGCGGCTGCGGCCCGCGCCTTGAAATGGGAGGCCTATTTCCTGGGGATCGTCGACGCGCTGCCCGCGCAGCCCGTGCCCGATGCCGTTCTGGAGCGCATCCGCCAGAGCCTGGGCATAGAAATGGACGAGCCGCCCGTCATGGGCGAATCCGCGACGGACAGCGCCGCGCAGCGCCCGACGGCCGTTGACGGGTCCCGTCATCGGCGCGCGCAGCGTGGCGTCCGGCTGCGGCGCGGCCGCGTGGCCGCTGCGCTGGGCATCGCCGTCGTACTCTGTCTGGTGGCCCTGGCGCTATGGGCCGGCCTGCGCCCGACGCCTGTCGGCACGGTCGTTCAGCAGCCCGTCCACCTGGAAAACCGGTAAGCAGTCCCGTCGTCGCCCCATGAAAACCCCAGCCGCGTGGCTGGGGTTTTCATGGCCATCCGGCATATGGACGGAATCAGAGATCCAGCAGCCCCGCCGCCTGATGGTCCCGGCGGTTGCCGTCCAGCGCCTGGGCCAAACGGTCCCGCGCGGCCAGGAGGTCGGCGCGCAGGGCCTGGAGTTCGGCGCCGCTCAGGCGCACGGCGGCGTCCTGATCATGCGGCGCATCGCCGCTGTCGCCCAGGCGGTTGCGCGCCCCGGCGATGGTGAAGCCCTGTTCGTAGAGCAGGTCGCGAATGCGGCGCACGAGCAGGACTTCATGGTGCTGGTAGTAGCGGCGGTTGCCGCGCCGCTTGACCGGCTTGAGCTGGACGAATTCCTGTTCCCAATAACGCAGGATGTGCGGCTTGACCCCGCACAGTTCGGAGACCTCGCCGATGGTGAAATAACGCTTGGCGGGGATCGGCGGCAGCGCGGCCGCTGGCGTGGCGGACGTCATGCGGCGTCTCCATCGGAACCCACGCCGTCCTTGAGCTTCTGGCTGGCATGGAAGGTGACCACCCGGCGCGCGGCGATCGGGATCACCTCGCCGGTCTTGGGATTGCGGCCGGGCCGAGGCGGCTTGTTGCGCACCTGGAAACTGCCGAAACCCGACAGCTTGACCTCGGTGCCCTGGACCAGGGCGTCGCGAACCTCGGAGAAAAACGTGTCCACGATGTCCTTGGCTTCGCGCTTGTTCAGGCCCACACGTTCGAACAGCAGTTCGGCGAGGTGGGCTTTGGTGAGCGTCCGATCCGTATTCACCAACGATTTCTCCTATGAGCGCAGGCGCGCGCCATGTGTCTCGGTCAGGGCGTCGAGCAGGCTTTGCACGCAATGTTCGACCTGGCGGTCCTCCAGCGTCGCGTCGCGGCCCTGGAGCCAGAGGCGCAGCGCCAGGCTGCGTTGCTGTGAAGTCGCGGCTTCGCGCCAGATATCGAACAGTTTAATGTCTTTGACCACGGAGAGGGTATCGTCGGCCGCGATCCGCTGACGCAGTGTATCAAGCAGCGACTGCCACGGCACATCCGCATCGACCCAGATCGCCAGATCCCGCACCGCCACGGGCTGCCGGGACTGTTCCCGGGGATGGGGGAAGATACGTTCCGACACGGCTTCGGCATCAAGTTCGAAGACGACGGGCGCATGCGGCAGGCCCAAGGCCTGCGCCCAGCGCGGATGAACCTCGCCCAGCCAGCCGATCGCGTCGCCGTCCAGCAGCAGCCGTGCACTGCGTCCGGGATGCAGTGCGGGGTGGCTGGCGGCCTCGCAGCGCAGGCCGGCCGCGCGCGCGCCCAGCAATGCTTCCAGGTCGCGCTTGACGTCGAAGAAATCCACCGCACGGACCGGCTCGCCCCATTGCTCGTCCAGAACCGGCCCCCAGGCCGCGGCGGCCAGGTGGGTGGGCTGTGCCACACCCGCGACGGCCAGACCGCCGTCCGCCACCGCAGGGTCGCGGGCGAACACGCGGCCCAGCTCGAAGACCCGCACGCGCGTCTGGCGGTGCTTGACGTTGTGGGCGATGTTGGCCAGCAGGCCGCCGATCAGGCCGGAACGCATCACCGCCAGTTGGCTGGCGATGGGGTTGAGCAAACGGATGGGGTCGGCGTTGCCGCAGTAGTCCCGTTCCCAGGATTCCTCGACGAAGGAAAAATTGATGACTTCCTGGTAATCGCGTGCGGCCAGGGCGGCGCGCAGCGCATGCGGACCGTACAGGGTCTCGGGAGCCGCCCGCATGACCGCCGGCGCCACCGGCGGCCGGTCGGGGATGCGGTCAAAGCCGTGGATGCGGGCGACCTCTTCGATCAGGTCTTCCTCGATCATCAGATCGAAGCGCGCGGCGGGCGGCGTGACGATGAAATCGTCACCCTGCCGCTCGAATGCGAAGCCCAGGCGCGCGAACACGTCGCCGACGGCCCCGGCATCCAGAGGGATCCCCAGCACGCGGGCACAGCGCGCCAGTCGCATGCGCACGGGTTCGCGCGCGGGCAGGTTCACGATCCGGTCATCCAGCGGGCCGGCCCGGCCGCCGCAGATGTCCAGGATCAGGGACGTCATGAGGTCCAGGTGCTCGGGAATGGTGGCGAAATCCACCCCGCGCTCGAAGCGGTGGCCCGCCTCGGAGTTGAGCTTGTAGCGGCGCGGGCGGCCCATGATGGCCTCCGGCCACCAGAAGGCCGCTTCCAGATAGACATCGGTCGTATCCAGGCTCACGGCGGAGGCCTGGCCGCCCATGATGCCGGCCAGACTTTCCAGGGATCCGCCGGCCTCGATGACGCCCACGTCGGGTGCCAGTTCGACCGTCTGGTCGTTGAGCAGTGCCAGCCGTTCACCGTCGCGCGCCCAGCGCACGGTCAGACCGCCCTCGATCCGCTTGAGATCGAAAACGTGGGTGGGACGCCCCAGTTCCAGCATGACGTAGTTGGAGATGTCCACCAGCGCCGACACCGGTCGTTGGCCGGCGCGTTCCAGGCGGGACTTGATCCACTCGGGCGTGGCGGCGCGGGCGTTCACGCCGCGCACGATGCGCCCGGCGAAACGGCCGCACAGGTCCGGGGCCTGCACGGTCACGGGCAGGCGGTCCTCGAGGGTCACGGGGACCTGGGGAACATCCGGCGCGCGCAGCGCGCAGCCCGTCAAGGCCGCGACCTCGCGCGCCACGCCCAGGATGGACAGGCAATCGGCCCGGTTGGGGGTCAGCTTCAGGGTATAGATCGTGTCGTCCAGGTCCAGGGCCTGGCGCAGGTCCTGTCCCGGCGTCAGATCGGCGGGCAATTCGAGCAGTCCGGCATGGTCCTGGGACAGCCCCAGTTCGCGGGCCGAACACAGCATGCCGCGCGATTCGACGCCACGCATCTTGACGGGGCCGATGCGCATGCCGCCCGGCAGTTCCGCGCCCACGCGGGCCAGGGGCACCATCAGACCGGCCGCCGCGTTGGGCGCGCCGCAGACGATCTGCAGCGGCTCGCCCGAGCCATCGTCGACCCGGCAGACGCGCAATTTGTCGGCGTCGGGATGCGGTTCGGCCGAGTCGATGCGCGCCACCACGACGCCGGAGAACGGCGGCGCGTAAGGTTCGGCGTCCTCGACCTCGAGGCCGGCCATGGTCAGCCGATGGGCCAGCTCCTGGCCGTCGATATCAGGATCAGCCCAGGCGCGCAGCCATGATTCGGGAAATTGCATGATTCGGATTCCGTGTCGCTGAGGCCTGGGGCCTAGTCGTTGAACTGGCGCAGGAAGCGCAGATCGCCCTCGAAGAACTGGCGCAGGTCGTCCACGCCGTAGCGCAGCATGGTCAGGCGTTCCAGTCCGGAGCCGAAGGCGAAACCGATGTAGCGTTCCGGGTCCAGCCCGAAATTGCGCACGACCTGTGGGTGCACCTGGCCCGAGCCGGAGATTTCCAGCCAGCGGCCCTGGTTGGGGCCGGAGGTGAACATCATGTCGATCTCGGCCGAAGGCTCGGTGAACGGAAAGAACGAAGGCCGGAAGCGCAGGGTCAGATCGTCGGTCTCGAAGAAGGCCCGCAGGAAGTTCGTATAGACGCCCTTGAGATCCGCGAAAGAGATGTCCTCGGCGATCCAGAGGCCCTCGACCTGATGGAACATGGGGGAATGCGTGGCGTCGCTGTCGACGCGATAGGTGCGCCCCGGCGCGATGACCTTGATGGGCGGCTTGTTCATGCGGGCATAACGCACCTGCATGGGACTGGTGTGGGTGCGCAGCACCAGCGGCAGCCCGCCCGCATCATTCATGTCCACGTAGAACGTGTCCTGCATGGAGCGCGCCGGATGGTTTTCCGGATTGTTCAGGGCGGTGAAATTGGTCCAGTCGTTTTCGATCTCGGGGCCGTCGGCCACATCGAAACCGATGGAGCGGAAGATCTGCTCGACACGCTGCCAGGTGCGGATCACCGGATGGATGCCGCCGACGCCGCGCCCCCGGCCCGGCAGGGTGACATCGATGGTCTCGGCCGCCAGACGCCGGTCCAGTTCGGCCTGCGCCAGTTCGCCGCGCCGCGTATTCAATAGCGCCTCGACCTGCTGCTTGGCCTGGTTGATCTGCGCGCCGCGCGTGCGCTTTTCCTCGCCCTGCAGCGCCGCGAGGCCCTTGAGCAGCGCGGTCAGCGATCCTTGCTTGCCCAGGAAGACGGCTTTTTCATTTTCCAGCGTGGCGGCGTCCCCGGCCTGGGCGAAACGGTCTCGGGCCTGGGCAATCAGTTCGTCGAGCGATGAGTCCATGGTGCATTCCAAAACGCAAACGGAGCCCGATGGAGCTCCGTTTGCGATGATACAGAATCGAAAACGAAACTGTGTCGGTCAGGCGGCCAGCGCGGATTTCGCCTGGGCCACAACGGCGGCGAAACCCGCCTTGTCGTGCACGGCCATGTCGGCGAGGACCTTGCGGTCGAGTTCGATCGAGGCCTTCTTCAGACCGGCGATGAAGACGCTGTAGGTCACGCCCAGTTCGCGGCAGCCCGCGTTGATGCGGGTGATCCACAGGGCGCGGAAAGTGCGCTTCTTGTTGCGGCGGTCGCGGTAGGCGTATTGGCCGGCGCGCATGACCGCCTGTTTGGCGATCCGGAAGACGTTGCCGCGGCGGCCGCGGTAGCCCTTGGCGGCCTTGATGACTTTTTTATGGCGTGCACGAGCGGTGACGCCGCGTTTGACGCGAGGCATGTGTAATCTCCGATCAGGCGAAAGGCAGCATCGCCTTCACGGAGGCGACGTTGGTTTCATGGACAGCGGCCGAACCGCGCAGCTGACGTTTGTTTTTCGTGGTTTTCTTGGTCAGGATGTGACGCTTGAAAGCCTGGCCGCGCTTGATGGAACCACTGCCGCGCACCTTGAAGCGCTTGGAAGCGCCTTTTTTGCTCTTCATCTTGGGCATGACGATACTCTGTTGGCTTGGCAAATCCAGGTGACCCGGGGTCCGGGCGCTTGTCAGACCTGGCATTCGCATGTGTTTCGGACCCGGCGTGCGCAACCTGCATGCGCGAATCCTGCTTCCCCCACTGGTTACCCATTGGGAAAAGCCATTGATTATAAGGCACTTTCTTTGGACTTGTCCACTTGCGGCCGGGACCCGCGCCGCGCGGCCCTTCGACCGATTGCCGCCTCGTCAGAGGCGCTTTCGCCTTGGGACGGTCGGGCGGCGGAAAGGCCGCTATTCGCCATCTTGCTCCAAAGCCTGGACGCGGGCTTCCAGGGACTCGACACGCTCCAGCGCACGGGCCAGCAGATCGGCCTGGATGTCGAATTCCTCCCGGGTGACCAGGTCCATGCGGGAGAAGGCCTGCGTCATGAAGGCCTTCATGTTGCGCTCGATGTCGGCGGCCGGGGTCTTGGCCAGGAATTCTGACATGTTCTTCTGGAAATCATCGAACAATTGATTGGGGGCGATCATCGCGGCCTCCTGGGATTTGCGAATAAAAATACATTTTACCCGGCACGCCAACCCGTTCCCGCGCGTCCCCCGCGACGCATCATGCGGCGACATCCGAGCGGTACTGGATGGCCTGGGCCATGTGACCGGCTTCGACCCGGTCACGCTCCTGCAGATCGGCCAGGGTCCTCGCCACGCGCTGGGTGCGACGCGCGGCACGCGCCGACCAGCCCCAGGTCGACGCGGCGCGCATCAGCAGCGCCCTGCCCTCGGCGCCCGGATCGCCGTGGCGGTCCAGTGCCGCGCCATCCAGCGCGGCGTTAAGACAGCCCTGTCGGGCATGCTGCCGGCGCCGGGCCGCCCACACCCGTTCCCGGACCTGCGCCGAATGCTCTCCAGGCGGCGCGTCCATCCACGCAGGCTCCACGCCCAGGCCGACATGCAGATCGATCCGGTCCAGCAAAGGCCCCGAGATCCGCGCCCGATAGCGTGCGATGACTTCACGCGTACAGTGGCATTCCCGCCGGGGATGCGGGTGCCCATGCCAGCCGCACGGACAGGGATTCATGGCGGCCACGAGCTGGAAACGGGCAGGGAAAGTACAGCCGCCAGCGGCCCGGGCGATCGTGACGCAGCCGGTCTCCAGCGGCTCGCGCAGGGCCTCCAGGGCTTGACGTCCGAATTCCGGCAGTTCGTCCAGGAACAGCACCCCGTGATGGGCCAGACTGATTTCTCCTGGCCGCGGCCTGGCGCCTCCGCCCACCAGCGCCGGCATGGACGCGCCATGATGCGGTGCGCGAAACGGCGGCACCCGGGACACGGTGGGATCCGACCGGGCCAGCCCGTGCACGGCGGCGACCTCCAGGGCCTGCTCGGCGCTCAGGGGCGGCAACAGGCCGGGCAGGCGCCGCGCCAGCATGCTCTTGCCCACGCCGGGGCAGCCACTCATCAACAGGCCATGTCCTCCGGCCGCCGCCAATTCCAGGGCACGGCGCGCCGCCGCCTGCCCCCGGACGTCCGACAGGCAGGGCACGGACACTTCGTCGGCCGGCTCGTCGCGCGCCGGCGCGGCGGCGGGCAGTTCGAGCCGAGCGGAGAAATGCGCCACGACTTCGTCCAGGCCCGACGCCGCCAGCACCCGCAGGCCCGGCACACGCGCGGCCACTGCGGCCGAGGCCGGCGCCATGATCAGGACGGCCTCGGGATCGTCGCGTGCGACCGAGAGCGCGATCGCCAGCGCCGCGTCCGCCGGCACGATACTGCCGGTGAGCGACAGTTCGCCCGCCAGGACATAATGCCGCACATCGGGCGCCTGTCCCCGGACATCGGCAACCTGCCCCGAAGCAAGCAGGACGCCCAGCGCAATCGGCAGATCGAAGCGGCCGGAATCCTTGGGCAAGTCGGCGGGCGCCAGGTTGGCGGTGATGCGCCCCGCCGGGAATTCGAAGCCGCTGCTGAGCAGCGCCGAGCGTACCCGCTCACGGCTTTCGCGCACGCCCGCGCCCGGCAGGCCGACAATTGAAAAAGTGGGCAGGCCGCCGCCCACATGGACTTCGACCTGCACCGGGCGGACCTGCAGCCCGAACAGCGCCCGGCTGGATAGAACGGCAAGCGACATCGGCTCCTCCCGCATGCTCCCCGCCACTATAGGGTCGAAGAACGCATCATGGGAGGCGGGCGGGACGAATCCGTCCCGCCCCGTCGCGCCTACTTCGCGCCGCTGTTCGAGTCGCCGACGGCGCCCTGGATGGCGGCATCGGCCTTGGCCGCGCCTTCCTTCACGGATTCGCGGGCGCTGTTGGCGGCCTCACCCGCCTCATGGGCCAGCTCGCCCGCCTTGTCGGACACGGCCTGGCCGACTTCGGCGGCCTTTTCCTTGGCCGCCGCGGCGGATTCCTTGATCTTGTCCTGCATGGACTGCTGGTCGGCCGGGGCGCTCTGCTGTTCCTGCGGAGCGGGCGTGACGGGAGGCACGGGAGCCGGGGTCGGCGCCGTCGAAGGCGCGGGAGCCGCCGGTGGCGGCGCCGAAGCGTCATCGCTCTTGGAGCAAGCGGCCAACAGACTCAGCGATGCCACCATGGCGGCCAGCGTCAGCGTTTTACGCGTCGTGTTCATGATCTTCCCTATACAAAATTCCGCAGGATGACGTGCGGATCATTTTCGAGGACCAGTCTGTTACAACCGGCTTGGTTACAATTCTAGCCACCCAGAATCGCGGGTAAACCCTGACATGTAATGACTGATGTCCGGACGGCCGGGCGCGCAAGACGCCCCCCAACCGCCCCGCTCCCGGGGAAACAGGCCCGGGCCGCCGCACGGCGGTCCGCCTTGCGGTCAACAACTGGACACAAAACCGTGGCAATCCGGGAACCCGGCCCTGAAGCCCTCGTTCCGGCTTTCAACTCCGCCACAGGCACGATCCATGCACGCAGCGACGTGCCGGACATCCCCGCGCACCGGTCCGGGGCGGTCGCGCACCCGTTCGGTGCAAGGATCGACGCAGCCGCCTCCCCGCCCCCTCGCAGCCTCCCTTCACAGCCCCTGCCGGCGCGCCGAGGAAAAGTTGGCACGCCTTTTGCTTGAATTCCGATGCAAGCACACTGCAAAGGAGCATTCATGAAACTCGTCACCGCGCTCATCAAACCTTTCAAGCTGGAGGAGGTCCATGCCGCGCTGGAAGCCGCCGGCATTCAGGGCATGACCGTCACGGAGGCCAAGGGATTCGGCCGGCAGAAGGGGCACACCGAACTCTACCGGGGAGCGGAATACCAGGTCGACTTCCTGCCCAAGCTGCAAATCCAGGTCGCCGTCCCGGACGACCAGGTCGAAATGACGGTGGAATGCCTGTGTCAGGCGGCCCGTACCGGCAAGATCGGCGACGGCAAGATTTTCGTCTCCCCTCTCGAACATGTCGTGCGCATCCGCACCGGCGAAACCGGCGAAGCCGCCCTCTGACCTCAACGAAAAAGGAGTTCTTCTCATGGACAAGAGCGATCTGGTCTGGACCATGACCTCGACCCTGCTGGTCTGGCTGATGTGCGTGCCGGGTCTGGCACTGTTCTATGGCGGCCTGGCGCGCAAGCGACATGCACTGTCCGTCATGACCCAGACGCTGGGCGTCTGCGCCCTGATTACGGTGCTGTGGTTCGCCTACGGCTATTCCCTGGTGTTCACCGAGGGATTCGGCGGCCTGGGCGGATGGACGCGCCTGGGACTGGCCGGCCTGTACCGGGCGGGAGACGCCGCGCCCCTGCCGCTGCTCGGCACGATTCCCGAGTTGCTGTTCGCCCTGTTCCAGGCGACCTTCGCGGCCATCACCTGCGGGCTGATCACCGGCAGCATGGCCGAACGTACGCGATTCGGCGCGGCGCTGGCATTCGCCGGACTCTGGTTCACGATGGGCTACATGCCGATCGCGCACATGGTCTGGGCGGGCGACGGCTGGCTGCATTTGCGCGGCGCCCTGGACTTCGCCGGCGGGACCGTCGTCCACATCAGCGCCGGGGTGGCTGGCCTGGTGGGCGCGCGTTGGGTCGGCCCCCGGTTGGGGTATGGCCGGGAACCCATGCTGCCCCACAGCCTGCCGCTGAACCTGACCGGGGCCGCGCTGCTGTGGATCGGCTGGTTCGGCTTCAACGGCGGGTCGGCGCTGGCCGCCAACGAACAAGCCGTGCTGGCCGTGGCCAATACGCTGCTGGCCGCCGTCAGCGGCGTGCTGGCCTGGGCGCTGGCGGAACGCATCCTGAAGGGCCGGGCCTCGCTGCTGGGCGCGGCCTCCGGCGCCATCGCCGGGCTGGTGGGCATCACCCCGGCCGCCGGCCTGGTCGCGCCCGGCGCCTCGCTCGTCATCGGCGTGCTGGCCTCCTGGGCCGCACTCTGGGGTGTGAGCGGCCTGAAACGCCTGCTGGGTATCGACGACGCCTTCGATGTCTTCGGCATCCATGCCGTGGGCGGCATCGTCGGCGCCATTCTGACGGGCATCTTCTATTCCGCCGACCTCGGCGGCCCCGGCCCGTCGGGTCTGGACGCGCTGCTGCGTCAAGTCTGGCTGCAGGCCGAGGCCGTCCTGGTCAGCCTGGCGTGGGCGGCGCTCAGCGCCGCGGTCTGCGCCTTTCTGGTCGACCGCCTGATCGGACTGCGGGCCGCGCCCGACGAGGAACGCCAGGGCCTGGACGCGGCGGAGCACGGGGAAACCGCCTACCCGGACTGAGGCCGGATACGCGCGGGCCCCAGCCCGCGCATGTCGGCCGAGTAGACACGGAAATGATTACGCCCCTGCTCCTTGGCGGCGTACATCGCCAGGTCGGCGGCACGCAGCAGTTCACTGTCGCTGTCGCCGTCGCGCGGATGAAAGGACGCCCCCATGCTGGCGGATATCCGTACCGTATGCCCGCCCAGGGAAAAAGGCTGGGACAAGGAATCCAGGATCTTGTCGGCCAGCGAAAAGATGTCGTCCGGATTCTGGAGATCGCGAATGAGCAGCGTGAACTCGTCACCGCCCAGCCGCGCCACCAGGTCCGAACTGCGCACGCATTCGCTCAGCCTCCGGGCCACCAGGCGCAACAGTTGATCACCCGCTTCGTGCCCCAGGGTGTCGTTGACATCCTTGAACAAGTCCAGATCCAGGAACAACAAGGCGAACGGCAATCCCCCCTGCCGGGTATGCTGGATGCTGCGGCGCAGGTTTTCCTCGAACATCTGCCGGTTGGGAAGCTGGGTCAGGTGATCGTAATGCGCCTGATGCCAGATCGAAGCCTCGCGGCGCCGTTTCTCGGTCACATCGGAGAACAGGCCGATGCGGCAATTGACGCTGCCGTCCTCGTTGTAGGACGTATTGATCGACAGGCGCTCGACGTATTCCTCACCGGACTTGCGTCGATTGTGGATGTCGCCGTTCCAGCGGCCGGTCGCCTGCAGATCGGCCCACATCGCCCGGTAGAAATCTTCGCCATGGCGACCGGAGCTGAGCACGCTCATGGTGCGCCCGAGCACATCCTGCGGGCCGTAGCCTGTCACCGCCGTGAATGCCGGATTCACATCCTGGATGACGCCGTTGGCATCGGTGACCACCATGGCCTCGCTGGTGTGTGCGTAGACCAGCGCGGCCCTGCGCGCGGAGACCTCGGCGCGCTTGCGTTCCGTGATGTCGAACATGATGCCGATCAGCGTCGGCCGACCGTGCAGCTTCATCAGGGAACCGAAAATTTCCAGTTCGATCTGTTCGCCATCGCCGCGCCGCGCCGCGCACTCATAACGCGTCCTCGTCTCGTGCCCCTCGAAACGATCCAGCGCCTGGGCGCGGACCGTCTCGTAGGCCGGCCCGACGAACAGGCGTTCGAGGGGAAAGCCGTCCATCAACTCGGCCTGGGAATAGCCCAGCATGTCCGCCATCCGCTCGTTGGCATAGGTGAAGCGCAACGTCTCGTCCACCATGTAAATGCCGGCCACCGTATTGGCCGACAGGCCGTCGAACATGGCCTGGGCGTCGGCCAGCGCCGCGTGCTCCTTTTCGACGTCCTGCAGCAGTTGCTCGATATGGGCGGCGGAATCATTCAAGGCCCGGCCGAGCTCGCCGAGCTCGTCGCCGGGCGGCAATGAAGATCGGGCACCATGATCGCCCGCCGCCAGGGCACGGCACTGCCGCGCCAGAGTCTGGATGGGACGCAGGATCCGCCGGGATACCACCCAGCCGGCCAGCCCCAGCAACAGCAGATCCAGCGCGAAAAGCGCATAGGCGCTATACAGGGCCCGGCGCTGGATTTCCTTGGCCCGGGCAACCAGCCTGTCCACGAGCGCCTCGGTCCGGGCCAGCAGATCGGCGCCGGCGCGGGTCAAGTCCGCCACGGCGGCCCGCTCTCCCGGCGCCTCGACCGGCGCATCGGCCAGCGCGTCGACGGCGCGCCGGTAACGAAGCCAGGCCTGGCGGATGTCCTGCAATTGCGGCGCCAGCGCCGCCGGCACGGGGCGAATGTCCAGGCCGAACACGTGTCCGCCGAAGCGCAATGCATCGTGCGCGGCCTCGAATGCGGCGGACAGATCCGTCGATGCGGGATCGGGCGGATCCGGGTTCCGGCGCGCGGCCAGCGTCTCCAGGCCAATGCGCTGACCGAGCATGCGCATCTTGCCCGCCACGTTCAGTGTCGCGGCCACGCCATCGCTTTCCCGCAGCAGGAGTTGAACGATGGAGACATTGCCAATCGCCAGCAACACCACCAGGGTGAAGGCCAGCAAGGCCTTCTGCCGCACAGTACGTGGAAGAGAATCGAGTCGCAAGAAGTGGCCCGGGAATATCAGGGTCGTCAATCGGGGTATTGCCGCCGACAGATTCTACCAATGAACCGCCGGACCAGGAACCAGGAAAAAGGCGCCGATGCCCGGCTCAGGCATCCAGAGAGGACAGATCGATGCGTTCGGCCCGGTTCAGGGCGGAGGCGACCTTGACCCGAAGGGCGTTGGAATGCGCCTTGCGGATTTCCTTCTTCACGTCCAGCAATTGCTGCGGATGCATGGAGAATCCCGTCAGTCCCAGCCCCAGCAGCATCCGGGTGACGCGCACATCCCCGGCCATCTCGCCGCAGATCGATACGGGCTTGCCCACCCGTTCACCGGCGTTGATGGTGTGCGCGATCAGCCGCAGTACCGCCGGATGCATCGGATCGTACAGGGACGCGACATCGGTGTCCCCCCGGTCGATCGCCAGCACGTACTGGATCAGATCGTTGGTGCCGATGGACAGGAAGTCCAGCGCCTCGGCGAAGGGTTCGATGGCGATGGCGATGGCGGGGATCTCGACCATGGCGCCCACCTGGATGTCCGCGTCATGGGGCAGGCCTTCGGCGCGCAGTTCCTCTGCGGCCCGTGCCAGGGCGCGGCGGGCGGCATGGATCTCGTGCATGTGCGACACCATGGGAAACAGCACCCGGATCGGCCCGTGGGCGGCAGCCCGCAACAGCGCGCGCAACTGGGTGTTGAACATCTCCGGATTGGCCAGGCAGTACCGGATCGCACGCAGGCCCAGCGCCGGATTGGTGGCCACCGTCACCTCGCCGTCGAGCGTCTTGTCCGCCCCGATATCCAGCGTCCGGATGGTGACCGGCCGGCCCGCCATGGTACGCACGACCGAGGCATAGGCTTGGTACTGCTCTTCCTCGTCCGGAAGGTCGGGACGCCCCATGAACAGGAATTCGCTGCGGAACAGCCCGATGCCTTCGGCGCCGGCCGCCAGCGCGTCGGCGGCCTCCTCCGGCAATTCGATATTGGCCTCCATGCGGATCTGGACGCCGTCGAGCGTGACGGCCGGCGCGAACCGCAGCGCCTTGAGCTCGTCGCGCTCGCGCAGGAAGGCCGCCTGGCGCTCCTGGTATTCGTGCAGCACGGCGTCCGAGGGGTTGACCAGGACCAGTCCGTTGAGACCGTCGACGATCAGCCGGTCGCCGTCGCGCACCAGCGCGCGCACCGCCCCCATGCCGACCACGGCCGGCACGTTCATGCTGCGCGCCACGATGGCCGTGTGCGAGGTGGCCCCCCCCAGGTCCGTCAGGAAGGCGCCGAAACGGCCGCCCCGCAGCCGCATCATGTCGGCCGGAGAAATATCGCGCGCCACCACGATCAGGCTGCCGTCGACATCCACGGCATCCAGATTGGGCAGCCAATGCCCGGATCCCGACAGAGCCCGCAGGACGCGCTCGATCACCTGGCGCACGTCCGCGCCGCGTTCGCGAAGATAGGCGTCCTCCATCAGGGAGAACTGCTCCGCCAGGATCTGGCCCTGGGTCGTCAGCGCCCATTCCGCGTTGTACTGGCGTTCAGAGATCAACTGGCAGACGGACTGCGTCAGCATGGGGTCCTGCAGCAACATGCCATGCACCGACAGCAGCACGCCGAGTTCGCGAGGTGCGTCGGCCGGCAGGTCCTCGGCCATCTGGCACAAATCGTGCACGGTCTCGTCCACCGCCTGCGTGAAACGCCGCTGCTCGGACTCGATGTCCTCGGGGGCGATGCGGTAGTGGGCGACCTCGAGCGAGGCCGCGCTCATGACCACGGCCCGGCCGATGGCATAGCCGCGCACCACCCCCTGGCCGTACAGGCACACGGTGGAGGCGATCGTGGAAGAAACAGGTTCCGACGTATTCATGCGCAACGAGACCCTATTCGGTTTCTCCGAAGCGGCCCTCGAACAGCGCCCGGATGTCGGTCAGCGCCTGGGCCTCGTCCTCGCCCTGGGCGTCGATCTTGACGGTGACACCCAGTCCCGCGGCCAGCATCATCACGCCCATGATGCTCTTCGCGTTGACGCGCTGCGCCCCCCGCGAGATGAAGATATCGCTGCGGTAGCGCCCCGCCAGTTGGGTCAGCTTGGCCGCCGCGCGCGCATGCAGTCCCAGTTTGTTCGAAATCACCAGATCGATGGAAGGCATGGGGATGGGTT
Organism: Castellaniella denitrificans; assembly: GCF_027214045.1. Taxonomy (GTDB): domain Bacteria; phylum Pseudomonadota; class Gammaproteobacteria; order Burkholderiales; family Burkholderiaceae_B; genus Castellaniella; species Castellaniella denitrificans_A. Next base: position 83,801 of record NZ_JAPWHE010000010.1, read on the forward strand.
CCTAGGGTCCGCTCACACTAGCAATCATACGGGGGTTCCGCATTCACGATACCGCGCAGCGCCCCCTGACGCACGCGCTCGCTGAAAGATTCGGGGTTTTCCTGCTGGTCTGTCAAGGCTTTCAGCACCATGCAGGCATTGGTGCCGGTCAGCAGATGCACCATGTAGCCGTCCTCCAGCGCCTGGCGCTGGGCCTGGGCCGCGATATTGAACGGCGTCGCCCCATACAGGTCGCACAGGATCAGGACGGGCTCGCCCGGCCCGCGTGCGCGCATCCAGTCCAGGATGCGTCCGGTCTGGATGGGCGGATCGGCATCCGGCTCGATGTCGAAAACCGTCAGGTCCGGCACGCGGCCCAGCACATGCCTGGCGCAGGCCTGGAAGGCGGCGCCCAGAGGATCGTGCATGACCAGCGCGATGCGGGTGCTCATGGCGTGGCGGCCGCACCGCGGTCCGCAGGCCGCCCGGATACAATCCGGACCAGGGCGTCCACGAAACGGCCGGCCACATCGAAACCGGTCTGCTCGGTGATTTCCACGAAACAGGTGGGGCTGGTGACGTTGATCTCGGTAATGTAGTCGCCGATCACGTCCAGACCGATCAGCAGCAGGCCGCGTCCGGCCAGCCGCCGGCCCACGGCCCGGGCCAGTTCCCGGTCCCGGTCCGACAGAGGCTGCGCCCGGCCCCGGCCGCCGGCCGCCAGGTTGCCACGGGTCTCGCCCTGCAGCGGGACACGCGCCAGGGCGAAGGGCACCGGTTCGCCATCGATGATCAGGATGCGCTTGTCGCCGTCCCGGATTTCCGGGATATAGCGTTGCGCCATGATGGTGCGCTCACCCATGCCGGTCAGGGCCTCCAGGATCGAACCCAGATTCGGCTCGTCGGGCCTCAGGCGGAAGATGCCGCTGCCGCCCATCCCGTCCAGAGGCTTGACGATGACGTCGCCGTGCTGCGCTTGAAAGGCGCGCAGCCTCGCCATGTCGCGGCTGACCAGCGTGGGCGCCGTGTATTGCGCGAATTCCGTGATGGCGAGCTTTTCCGGATGATTGCGGATGGCCGCCCCGGCGTTGAACACGCGCGCACCCTGGGACGCCGCGTAGTCGAACAAGTGCGTCGCGTAGACGTACTCCATGTCGAAGGGCGGATCCTTGCGCATCAGCACGGCGTCGAAGTCGGCCAGCGCGCATTCGCGCGGTGCGGCATCCTGCGTCCACCAGTCGTGGCCTTGCCAGTCGGCGTCTGCACGCAGGCGCATCGCCGTGGCCGAAACCAGCACGCGGCCTTCCAGGACATAGAGGTCGCCCATCGTGGCGAAGCTGAAATCGTGCCCATGCGCCGCCAGGCTGCGCATGATGGCGACGGAGGAATCCTTCCAGGCCTTCAGGGCGGGCAATGGATCGATGACGAACAGAAAATGCATGAATGCCTCTGTGATACCTCTGGGGTCCTGCCGGGACTTCTCGAACCATGACGACACCCCGCCGCGCGCCGTGCGAGACGCCCGGATCCGCCTGGTTTGCGGCAGCCCGCCGGGGACTGTCGCAAGTACCGCTCCATCAAGCTTTTTTGCGGGGCGCCAGCACCATCACCATCTGACGGCCTTCGAGCTTGGGCATGGCTTCGACCAGGACCAGTTCGCCCAGATCGTCGCGCACCCGTTCCAGGACGCGCATGCCGAGTTCCTGGTGCGCCATTTCACGGCCGCGAAAACGCAGCGTGACCTTGGCCTTGTCGCCATCCTCGATGAAGCGGCGCAGATTGCGCAGTTTCACCTGGTAGTCGCCTTCGTCGGTGCCAGGCCGGAACTTGACTTCCTTGACCTGGATGATCTTCTGGCGGGCGCGGGCTTCGGCCTGACGCTTTTGTTCCTGGTACTTGAACTTGCCGTAGTCCATCAGGCGGCAGACCGGAGGACTGGCCGTGGGGGCGATTTCGACCAGGTCGACGTCGTTCTGTTCCGCCATGGACATGGCCTCGGACGTGCGGACAATACCCAGTTGTTCGCCGTCCACGCCGATCAGGCGGACTTCGTGGATGCGGATATCACCGTTGACGCGGTGTTTCTTTTCGGTTGCGATGTCTAGAACTCCTGTGAGTTGATGAAAAGGGGAGAATCAGGCCTGGGCCGATTCGGTCCCCTGCTGGCGGGTCGAGATTTCGTGCTTCAGCCGGGCGGTGAAGTCCGCCACCGGCATCGTACCCAGATCCAGATTGCCACGCCCGCGCACGGATACGGCGCCGGATTCGCGCTCCTTGTCGCCGACGACCAGAATATACGGGATTTTCTGCAGGCTATGTTCACGGATTTTACGGGTGATCTTTTCGCCCCGGATATCGGCGGACACACGCAGGCCCTGCTGCTTCAGGTCCCGGGCGATCTGTTCGGCGTAGGCGGCGGAACTGTCGGAAATACAGCAGACCACGGCATGATGCGGCGCCAGCCAGGCAGGCAGCGCCCCGGCGTGGTTCTCGATCAGCATGCCGATGAAGCGTTCCAGGGAGCCCAGGATGGCCCGATGCAACATCACGGGCGTGCGGCGCTGGTCCTGGGCGTCGACATATTCGGCCCCCAGGCGTTGCGGCATGGAAAAATCCACCTGGATGGTGCCGCACTGCCAATGCCGGCCGATGGCGTCCTTCAGGGTGTATTCGATCTTCGGGCCGTAGAAGGCGCCTTCGCCTTCGGATACCTCGTATTCGCAATTCGAAAGATCCAGGCTGTCCTTCAGGGCCTGCTCGGCCTTGTCCCAGACTTCGTCGGCGCCGATGCGCTTTTCGGGGCGGGTGGCGACCTTGTACAGGATTTCGGTGAAACCGAAATCGGCGTAAACCTTTTGCAGCAGCCGGGTGAAGGCGGCGCATTCGGCCTGGAGCTGGTCCTCGGTGCAGAAGATGTGACCATCATCCTGGGTGAAGCCGCGCACGCGCATCATGCCATGCAGCGAGCCGGAAGGCTCGTTACGGTGGCACTGGCCGAATTCACCATAACGCAGGGGCAGTTCGCGATACGAGTGCAAGCCGGCGTTGAAGATCTGCACGTGGCCCGGGCAGTTCATGGGCTTCAGGCCATACACGCGGTTCTCGGACTCCGTCGTGAACATGTTTTCTTTGTAGTTGTCCCAATGGCCGGTTTTCTTCCACAGGGACAGGTCCAGGATCTGCGGCGCCTTGACCTCCTGGTAGCCATTGTCCTGATACACCTGGCGCATGTACTGTTCGACCTGCTGCCAGACCGTCCAGCCCTTGGGATGCCAGAAAATCAGGCCGGGCGCCTCGTCCTGGAAGTGGAACAGGTCCAGTTCGCGGCCGATGCGGCGATGATCGCGCAATTCGGCCTGTTCGAGCATGTGCAGGTACGCATCCTGGTCTTCCTTGCGAGCCCAGGCGGTGCCGTAAATACGCTGCAGCATTTCATTGCCGCTGTCGCCACGCCAATAGGCCCCGGCGACCTTCATGAGCTTGAACACCCGCAGGCGGCCGGTGGACGGCACGTGCGGGCCGCGGCACAGGTCGATGAAATCGCCCTCGCGGTACAGGCTGATCTTTTCGTTGGCCGGAATCGAGGCGATGATCTCGGCCTTGTAGGCCTCGCCGATGCCGCGGAAGAATTTCACGGCATCGTCGCGGTCCCATTCCTCGCGCGTCACGGCCTCGTCGCGGCGGGCCAGTTCGGCCATCTTCTTTTCAATGGCCTCAAGGTCTTCGGGCGTAAAGGGCCGCTTGTACGAAAAATCGTAATAGAAGCCGTTTTCGATCACCGGACCAATGGTGACCTGGGCGTCGGGAAACAGGGTCTTGACCGCGTAGGCCAGCAGATGCGCCGTCGAATGACGGATCAGGTCGAGGCCCTCGGGGTCTTTGTCGGTGATGATGCTCAGGCCCGCATCATGATCGATGATGTGGCTGGCATCCACCAGCCGCGCCGGCTGGCCGTCCACGGCCAGCTTGCCCGCCAGCGCCGCCTTGCCCAGCCCGGTCCCGATGGAGCGCGCGACCTCGTGCACGGAAACAGGATGGTCGAATTCGCGCTGCGAACCGTCGGGAAGGGTGATGCAAACCATTGAGCGTATCCTGAAAATGCGAAACGCGGCCTGCGCCGCGTCGATAAAAAGCCTGAATTTGCCGTGCAGGAGGTAATTTCCAAGTGTAGCAACCGGACGGGCAACAATCAATTTGATGCGGGAAACACGACGGATTCCAGGCAAGCCTGGCACACAGGAGCGCGTGGATTGTTGTGAAACAGCAAAAAGCCGCCAAACCAATGGGTTAGGCGGCTTTTTGGCACGGCCAGGCGGCCATCGCGGAATTCTGGTAGGCAGTACTGGATTCGAACCAGCGACCTCTACGATGTCAACGTAGCGCTCTAACCAACTGAGCTAACCGCCTTCAGGAAAGAACGCAATTTTAGGGTGGATTTCTCAGGCTGTCAAACACCCAAAGCCGACAAGCAAGACCGGCTTTCAGCCGCCGACCAGCAGCGAGCGCGCCCAACGCCGCGCCGGCAGACCGGTGCGCGCTTCCAGCCGTTCCGCCCGGTCAAGCAAGTCCTGGCGCGACAGGTCCAGGGCATCGCCCTTGAAGGCCAGTGCCACCGTGTTGCCCTCGTCGATCTCCGGCAGGCACAGCACGCGCCCGCCGAAGGCCGCGCGGATGCCACGCAGGTTTTCCTCGAAGCTTTCGTGGCGGCCGAAGAGATTCACGCTCATCACGCCCGGCTCGTCCAGGATCCGGTAGCAATCCCGGTAGAAATCCGGATCGCCGCACACAGGTCCTTCGGCCCGGCTGTCGTACAGATCCACCATCAGCGCCCGATAACGCCCCGCCCTGCCCGGCTCGGCCACCCAGTCGCGCGCGTCGGCGTGGTCGACGACGGAACGTGCGCCGCCCGGCAGCCGAAAGAAGGCCCGGCACAGGGCCGTCACGGCGGGATTGCGTTCGACCGTGTCCACAGGGGAGCGGGTATGCCGCAGAGTGAAGCGCAGCAGCGAGCCGGCGCCCAGCCCCAGGATGCCGACCCGGTCGCGGGCGCCGGCCGTGACGAACAGCAGCCAGGCCATCATCTGCTGGGTATAGGCCAACACCAGCTCGGATGGCCGGGCGATGCGCATCGCGCCCTGGATCCATTCCGAGTCGAAATGCAGGTAGCGGATGCCGGCCTCTTCGGACAGGGTCGGCAGGTCGGCCTCGACGGCCGGCCCGCGCGTCGCGCGTGCCACGGACTACAGGCGCTCGAAGATGGCGGCGATACCCTGCCCGCCGCCGATGCACATGGTGACCAGCGCATGGCGGCCCTGGACGCGCCGCAGTTCGTGCAGCGCCTTGACCGTGATCAGCGCGCCGGTGGCGCCGATCGGGTGCCCCAGGCTGATGCCGCTGCCGTTGGGGTTGACCTTGGCAGGATCGAAACCCAGTTCGCGCGAGACTGCGCAGGCCTGGGCCGCGAAGGCCTCGTTGGCCTCGATCACGTCGATCTGGTCCAGGGTCAGGCCGGCGCGCGCCAGGGCGGCGCGCGTGGCCGGCACCGGACCGATCCCCATGTACTGGGGGTCCACGCCGGCATGGCCGTAGGACACCAGGCGCGCCATGGGCGTCAGCCCCCGTGCCCGAGCGGCCTGTCCGGTCATCAGCAGCACGGCGGCCGCGCCGTCGTTCAGGCCGGACGCGTTGCCCGCCGTCACCGTGCCGTTTTCCTTGGCGAAGACGGGCTTGAGCTTGCTGAAGCTGTCGGCCGTGGCATCGAAGCGCACATGCTCGTCCTGTTCGAACACGACCTCGCCCTTGCGGGTTTTTTGCACGACCGGCACGATCTGCGATTTGAAATGGCCTTGCTCGATGGCATGGGCCGCGCGTCGGTGAGATTCCAGCGCAAGGGCATCCTGGTCTTCGCGGCTGATCCCATATTTCTGTGCGACGTTCTCGGCCGTGACGCCCATGTGGTATTTCTCGAACGGGCAGGACAAGGCCCCGGTCATCATGTCCACCAGGCGCGAGTCGCCCATGCGCGAGCCCCAGCGCTGGCCGAGCGCCATGTAGGGCGCGCGACTCATGCTTTCGGCACCGGCGCCGATGGCGACCTCCGCGTCGCCCAGCATCAGCACCTGGGCGGCGGACACGATGGCCTGCAGGCCCGAACCGCACAGGCGGTTGACGTTGAAGGCCGGCACGACCTGGGGAATGCCCGCGTTCAGGGCCGCCACGCGCGACAGGTACATGTCGCGCGGCTCGGTGTTGATGACGTGGCCGAAGACGACATGGCCGACGTCCTCCGCCGCCACGCCCGCGCGCGCCAGCACGCCGCGCACCACGAGTTCCCCCAGTTCGCAGGGGGCGACGTCCTTCAGGCCTCCGCCGAAATCCCCGACGGCGGTGCGGCACGCTTCAACGATGACGATGTCTTGCATGTTCAACTCCAGATGATGAAAATCAGCGCCCCAGCGCCTTGCGGATGGCGCTGGACAGTTCCTCGGCGGAAAACTTGGGAACGTAACCGTTGGCGCCGACGCTGCGCACGTGGTTTTCGTTGGCCGAGCCGGACAAGGACGAATGGATCACCACCGGCATGGCGCTGAATCGCGGGTCCTGCTTGATGTTGCGCGTCAGCGTGAAGCCATCCATTTCGGGCATCTCCAGATCGGTCAGCATCAGGCTGACCTTGTCGTGAATGGTCTTGCCCTCGGCCTCGGCGGCCGAGGCCAGCGTGTTCAGACGGTTCCAGGCTTCCTGCCCGGACTTGGTCATCTCGTAGGGGATTTCCATGGCCTTGAGGGTCTGTTCCATCAGCGCGCGGGCCACGAAAGAGTCGTCGGCCACCAGGATCACGGTGCCGGGCTTGAGAGCGAATTTGTCCCCGACTTCCCTGGGATCGACCTGGTGCCGGTTTTGCTCGGGCGTGATGGCCTGCAGGATGGCCTCGACGTCCAGCACCTGGGCCAGGCGCGCCTCATCGCCGCTGCCCTCGGAAAGCCGGGCGATGCTGGTGATCAGGCTGGGCCCTGTCCCGGTGTTCTCGGCGGAGATGACCTGGTTCCAGTCCAGCCGCACGATGTCCTCGACCGACTCGACCGTGAAGGCCTGCGTGGTCCTGGCGTACTCCGTCACCAGCATCAGGCTCGGCGCGGCCGACAGCTTGCAGCCGATGATCGCGGGCAGGTCGTACACGGGAATCACCTGTTCGCGCAGGTGCACCACGCCGAGCGAGAACTTCGGCGCGCCCGCGATCGGCGTGATGGTGGGCAGGGTCACGATTTCGCGGACCTTCAGCACATTGATGCCGAAGAGCTCCGACTGGCCCAGAACGGCATCCGTGCCCAGGCGGAACAGCAGCAGTTCGAACCGGTTGGTCCCGGTCAGGTTGGTGCGTTCATCGATTTCTTTCTGGAGTGAGCTCATGTCAGGCCTTGTGTGAATGCGGGGTCCCCGAACCGGAGATTCTAAAGGGCGCCGCAATCTCTTGCAGCCAAGTCCTGAAAATATTCCGGCCCTGAGCGCATCTCCCCTTGCCCGCGAATCCGCGCCGCATCGCTTCAAAGCGTGGCCGGCTCATGCAACGGGCCGAACTTGCTTCAGGGAGGCAGCGGCCCCTCCAGCGTCACTTGATCGAAATCGTCCACCAGGATCTCCAGGCCCAGCCGCCAGTGCCCGATGCCCGGCGAAGGCAGAGGCCCCATTCCGGCATGCCAGCGTCCATCGGCCAGAAGGCGCGCGGTGCGGCGCAGCGGCTCGATGCCCGCCTGCGGATTGCTCAGCGCCAGCGTCAGCCCCTGGGCGACGAACGGCCTGCCGGCCGGATCGGTCAGCCGCACGGACCATGTCTCCCCGGATCGCGTCACGACGGCCTGCGCCCTATCCCCGGACAGCGTGAAGGACGCCGAAGCATGGCCATGCCACCGGCCGGGCGCGCCGTCGAGGAGGTCGGCGGCAGCACCCAGGCTGCGGGGTGGCGGCGTGAAGCGCCAGAGCGACACCACGCCCAGCAAGGCCACGGCGACGGCGGTTTCCAGCAGCATGCCGCGCCGCAGTCGCCGGCGCGCCGGCGCCTCGCCCGCCAGGACGGGCCCCGTGCATTGCCAGCGGTTGAACGCCGCGATGGCGAGCAACCCGCACACCAGCGCCAGCTTCGCGCTCAGGACGATGCCGTACGGCGTGCGCCACAAGTCACCTGGCTGGTTCAGTTGCAGTAACGCCAGCCCCGCTCCGCTCGCCAGCAGGACGGCCACAACCGGTGGGATCCACCGGGAGAACCAGGCCAGCGGCGCCAATCCCGCAGCGCCGCCCCTGCCGGCGCCCGACACGCGGATCAGCGGCACGAACGCCCCCAGCCACGCCGCCGCCGTCGCCACGTGCAGCGCGACCAACGGACGCGACAGCCATTGCGGCGGCGCCGTGCCGGCATGGCCGCTGGCGGCGAGCGCCACGCCCGCCAACGCCAGGGCGCCGACCGCGCATGCCCGCGACAGCGCGGCCCTGCGGGTGTGCAAAGCCCCCGCAGAGGCCAGCAAGACCAGGGCGCACAGGCCCAGCGTCCAGGCAGAGCGACTGCCCAGGGCGGCCTTCCACGCCGCCCCATGGAACAGGGCGGATTCGGGCAAGTCCAAGAGGTCCAGTCCCTGCAGGCCCAGGCTCACGGGCAGCAGGCCCAGCCCGACCCAGACCAGGGGCCAGGCCCAGGTCTGGCGGTCCGATGGATTCCACGCTCGGAACACGGCCGCGCCCACACAGACGAACAGGCAGACGTAGCCCAGCCAGCGGCTCAGCCAGATGGCCGCCTGGCGTCCGCCGGGCGCGGCGGAGACGCCCGCCGCCCCAGCCGGGCCGGCGGACTCGCCGACCGCATAGTCCAATGTGCCGCCCACGGGGTGTCCATCCGCCGACACGACGCGCCAACTGAGCAGGTAGGCGCCCCGGGCCGCGTCGCCGGGCAGCGACACGCGAATCCGGCGCCCCCCGGCATCCATCGGCGCCACCACCTTGGCCGCTCCCCGGGGACCGATCAGGCGCAACGCGGTGACGCTGACCGGTTCGCTGAACACCAGGACGACGAAGCCCGGCGCCTGTTCGAGCACGGCCCCGGGCGCCGGGTCCGCAGACACCAGCGCGGCATGCCCCCAGACCGCCTGACCCCACATCGACAGGCAGGCGGCCAGGACGAGCAAGGCCTTCAATGGTGATGGCCGTGGCCGCCGCCCGTACCCTCATGGGCGGGCGCCACGATCTTCACGCCCGGCGCGGGGCCCTGCGCATCGGGATCGCCCGACATGTCGATCCAGCGCGACACGCTCTGGCCGCATTCCTGGACGACGGGAAAATACACGGTCTGCCCCGCCTTGAAAGAGTCCGACAGATAGACGCGAAACACGAACTCGTCGTAATACGCGTCCGGCAAGTCGCCGCGCCAGCCGATTTCGCGCACGCCGCTGTCCACGGCTGCGCCATGCAGGGTCTGGGGATGGTCATACTTGCCCTGGGTCAGGTCCAGGGTCCAGCCGGCCTTGGGCTGCGGCTTGACCGCCAGCACGCCATCGGGGATGCGCACGCGCAGCCGGGTCGTAGCGGCGCCGTCGCAGCCGTGGCCGACACGCAGCACCGCTTTGTAGTAGCCGCCGGCGGCGGCCTGGGGCGTTTCCAGGGTGATGTGGGCCTGGGCGACTGTCGCCAGGCCGAGCAGGGCCGTCAAGCCCGCGGCAAGAAAAATTTTCATGATGATGCCTTTCAAATGAATTCAGAGGTTCCCTAGGTCCGGATGAAAGGCAGAGGGGGCGCCCGGGATCCCAGGGGCACCCGGCGTACGCGCCGCGCCGCAGGCGCGGAAATCCCGGGCGAGACCGGCGCAACCGCCGCCGGCGCGGCCGATGCGAGCGTCGGAGCCGCCCCCGGCAAGGGCGAGCCGCCGGCATGCTGGACGAGCAGGCACAAGGGGCTGGCGTGGGACCGGGGAAGGTCATCGGAGCGATGATGCCCCCCCACCGGCACACCTGGATTCTGGACCGGACACAGCACCAGCCCCGGAAAGAAGCCATCCCGGTTCCCGAAATCCGGCATCGTGCCCGACGGCACCAATGCGCGCAGCACCAGGGCCAGACACAAGGTCCAGACCCAGAGCGGGCACAGGGCGCGGAGCGGCCGTCGTGGCGGAGGGGGCTTCATGCGGATGCAGTATAGGGCACCCGAAACGGTCGCGCGCCCCGCGCCACAGGACCCGGCCAGACCTCTTTCCACCTAAATACCCGGCTTCCGGGGGCCATTTCGACGCTCTCTATGTATTTAACCCATGTTAAAGATAGTGTTATTCCATCCTTTTTTTGCATGAATCCCGTTTCTGCATGAGCGGCCGCACCTTTTTTGCACCCGACACACCCGACTCCAAGGAGCCTCAATGAACATGCGCAGCATCAAAATCAGCACCAGACTTTCGCTCGGATTCGGCATCCTGATCCTGATCGTCGCGCTGCTGGCCGGACTGGGCGCCTGGCAAACCCAGAACAGTCTGAACGACAGCGAGGTCGTCCGGAACCGCCACGAGATCAACGCCATGGTCCTGCAATGGGCGCGATCCGTCGAAGTCAACGGCGAGCGCACGCTCGCCATGACGCACATCACCGACCCCGCTGCGCGCGACGCCATGCAGAAAAAGATGGCGGCCACCTCGAAACAGATCACCGACCTGCAGGACCAGATCGGCGCGCGCATCAGGATGCCCGAGGCCAAGGCCCTGTACGCCAAAGTGCTGGAGACACGCAAGAACTACACCAGCCGGCGCAAGATCGCCATCGAGGACCAGCAGAAAGGCGACGCCGACAAAGCCAACCAGTTCTTCCTGCAAGAGATGCCGGGCCTGATCAGCGCCTACCAGAGCTCGATCGACGCGGTCTACGCCTTCCAGCAGGAAAATGAAAAGCGCCTGTTCGCCGCAGGTCAGCAGGCCGGCCAGCGCATGTTGCTCGTCCTGGGGCTGATCGCCATCCTGGCGCTGGCCTGTGGCATCCTGCTGGCCTGGCGCATCAGCCGTTCCATCGCGCAGCCCCTGGGGCGGGCCGTGGAACTGGCCGGTTTCGTCGCACGAAGGAACCTCGACCACAATGTCACGCCTCAGGGCAAGGACGAGATCACCGTGCTGGAACACAATCTGCACGACATGATGCTCAGCCTGCAGCAGACCGTGCAGGATGTGCGCACCGGCGCCGACTCCATCGCCTCGGCCTCGGCGCAGATCAGCGCCGGCAACCTGGACCTGTCCTCGCGCACCGAACAGCAGGCCAGTTCCCT
>NZ_JAPWHE010000011.1 GCF_027214045.1 Castellaniella denitrificans
CGGCATCACCAAAATGAGCATCGGACAGGTCGTGCGCGCCGCGCTGCCCTGGCTGCTCCTGCTGCTGACCTATCTGGCCTTCATCACCTACGTCCCGGCCGTCAGCCTCTGGCTGCCCAGGCTCCTCGGCTGAGCGGCCGACACACGGCTGTCATACGCAACCGCCATAATCCCAGCGCAAGCCCGGACCGTCAGGTCCGGGCGCTTCAGACCAAGGGATTGCCCGCATGCGGTTTGCATTCACACTCAAGATCCGTTTCATCCTGTTCATGACCGTGCTGGCGTTGTGCGCGGGTCTGGTCATGGGCGCCGTCGCCCATTTGCGGCGGACGGCCGACACCCTGCGCGAAGCGGAAGCCGCACGCTACCGGACCAGCCAATTGGCCGGCTGGTATCAAGCCCAGGCCGCCGCCTTGGCCAGGGACGCCGCCGCCTTCGTTGCCAGCGAGCAACCGGAATTCGAACAGCGCTACCAGGAACACCTGGCCGTCCTGGAAGGCCGCGCGCCCGACGCCCGCGGCGTTCAGGCCGACGCCGGCACCCGCTTCAGACAAGCTGGTCTGGACGCGGACGAACTGGCCTTGTTCGAAGACGCCCATGCGCGGCTCATGACACTGGCCGCCACTCAGCGCGAGGCCATGGGGACCGCCAAAGGCGAACTGGACGACGGCAAGGGCGGCGTGCGCATCGCACTGCCCAACGCGCTGCTCGCCAAGGCGCTGATCTTCAACCAGCAATACACACAGGCCGAGGCTGAAATCACCGCCCTGATCGATGCGTTCGACACCCACCAGGCGCTGCGGATGGAAGCCCGCGTCGACCAGGTCGCCGCGGACGGCCGGACGGCCGGGCACATTGCCACCGGCGCGGTGCTGGCGTTGCTGCTCTGCGGCATGCTGGCCCTGCGCGGTCTTTATCGCTCAGTCAAGCGGCCCCTGGATCTGGGCGTGGCGCTGGCAGGCCATCTGGCGGCCGGCGACCTGTCCACCCCGATCGAAGGCGCGGGCCGCGACGAGATGGGTCGCCTGATGCACGCCCTGGAAGGCATCCGCCAGGGCCTGAACCGTACGCTCAACCGGGTCACGGACCATTTCGCGCACGTCAATGCCGGCGTGGATGTCCTGTCCTGCGGCCAGGAGGCGGTCCTCGGGGACAGCCACGACCAGTGCGCCATGGCCGGGCAGGTGTCCTCCGCCATGGACAGCCTGGACGAAACAGTCCGGCTGAACCACAATCGGGCGGTCGAAGCGAGAGATCTGAGCGAACAAGGCGACCGCGAGGCCCGCACGGGCGCCGAAGCGGTCGCCCGGCTGGCGCTGGCCATGGACGGCATTTCACGCAGCGGCCAACGCGTCGAAGACGCCGCCCGGCAGATCGTCGAGATCGCATTCCAGACCAACATCCTGGCCCTCAATGCCGCCGTCGAAGCCGCCCATGCGGGCGCCCATGGGCGCGGTTTCGCCATCGTCGCAGCCGAAGTCCGGTCGCTGGCCCAGCGGTGCGACCAGGCCGCCGCGCTGATTCAGACCACGATCGAGGCCTCCATCCGCGACAGCCGCGAGGGCGCGACCCTGGCCACCGAGGCGCGCGAGGCCATGGACCGTGTCGTCCAGGCCACCGGCCGCAGCCGCCAGATCATGGACGAGGTCGCCGCCGTCACCGAATCCCAGGCCCTGTCCATCCACGAAACGGCGCAGGCGGCGCGCCGCCTGGAGGCCATCGGCGCGCGCGGCGCGCGCCAGGCCCAGGCCGCGTCACAGGTGGTGGCCGAACAGCGCGCCCGCGTCACCGATCTGCGCCAGACGCTGACGCAATTCAGGCTGGAGGCCGCGACACCCCAGGAAACCCCGCCCCGGCTGGCCGCCTGAGCACCCTGCGCGCGCAGCGGCCTCAGGCGGGACCGGCCCGCCCCGGCGCACGCACGATCCGCGCCACCCGACCCAGCATCCCGGCGAACGTCAGCACCCAGGCGAACAGCGCCACATACAGGAAGCCGCGGGGCAGCGCCGCTAGAAAGCCGAACCCCATGGCGTGGTCCATCTGCCAGGTGCAGGCCGCATACATCCCCAGCGGAAACACCGCGCCCCAATACAGGGGATCGTACTGGAATGGAAAACGCTGGAAGACATAGCGCCAGACGCCCAACAGCAGCAGCATCGGAATCCACCAGGTGCCGGTCGCCCAGTAGAACACCGTGAACCCCTTCAGGAACGGCAGCAACGACACCAGATACGGCGCGTCGGGCGCGTTCAGGATCAGCAGCGAACCGGCCAGGGTGGAGATCGCCATCGCGCCCATGTTGATCCAATACGGCGGCGCCAGGTCGTCGGGCGAGAAACGGAAGAACACGTAACGATAGAAGATCAGCGACATCATCCAGATATAGAGCATTCCGCCCCATAGCCACATCGACAGGGCCATCAAATTCAGCTCCAGCCGGAAAGGCTGTCCGATGCGCGCGGCCAACAGCGCGCTGGACACCGCCAGCGACTGGGTCGACACCACCGCCAGCAGCCAGGCGCCGCTGATGCCTCGGTCCAACGTGGGTTTTTCCGGCTTGACCGTGAAGGCGGTGAAGATGGTGTAGGTCAGCGCGAGCCACAGCGCCACCGCCACGGCCCACAGGATGAAACCGACCCGGATGTTGTCGGTCTGCACGATGAACTGGCTCGCCAGGATCCCCGTGCCGGCCACCGTGGTGAAATAACCCGGCCCCTTGAGATGATCGACCATATCGCCGAAAAAACGGCGGGGGTGGTGAAACGCCCGCAACGCATACAACACGCACAATACGGCATATTGCGCCACGTTCAGCAGGAACAACAACCGCGCCACCAGCGGCAGGCCCATCATGCCCGCGCCCAGCGAAACGATCCCGGTCGCCATCACCAGGCCGAAATAGGCCGGCGACAGACCGGCCAGCGCGGCGCGCCAGCCTGCCGGCGGCTCCGCGCCGCCGGCCCGCAGCGCGGTGGTCGCGGCAGACGCCGGCACCCGGCGCCCGTCGTCCGAAGAAGTCCCGTCCATGCCTGCCCTCTCCCATGCCGCCCCCGGGCCCATGCCCATTTGCGCGGTCGCGTTAAAATAATTGATTATCCCCGTAATTCGGCGCGCACGGACATCGGGGCGCTCCGCCGGATACGGTGGCGCGCGCCCCCGCCGCGCCGGCCAGACATCGACACAGGACATCTCCATGGAAGCCGAACGCCAGAACCAGATCATCGCCCGCATCGACGATTACGCCGAGCGTCAGGGCCTGCTCCGGAGGTATCTTTGACTACGATGCCAAGGCCGAACGCCTGCATGTCGTCAACGCCGAACTGGAAAGCCCGGACGTCTGGAACGATCCGCAGCACGCCCAGGAACTGGGTCGCGAAAAAAAATCCCTGGAGACCGTGGTCGGCACCCTGTCCGACCTGGAGCGCGGCCTGAACGACGCGCGCGACCTGTTCGAACTGGCCAGCGCGGATGACGACGACGCCACGCTGCAAGCCATCGAGCAGGACTGCGCCGCCCTGGGCGAACGCCTGGAGGCGCTCGAATTCCGGCGCATGTTCAACAACCCGGCCGACCCCCTGAACTGCTTCGTCGACATCCAGGCCGGCGCCGGCGGCACCGAAGCCCAGGACTGGGCCTCCATGCTGCTGCGCCAGTACCTGCACTACGGCGAACGCAAGGATTTCAAAGCCGAAGTCCTGGAAGAATCCGAAGGCGAAGTCGCCGGCATCAAGTCGGCCACCATCAAATTCGAAGGTGAGTACGCCTATGGCCTGCTGCGTACGGAGACCGGCGTGCACCGTCTGGTGCGCAAAAGTCCCTTCGATTCGTCCAACGGCCGGCACACCTCCTTCGCCAGCGTCTTCGTCTACCCGGAAATCGACGACTCCTTCGAGATCGACATCAATCCGGCGGACCTGCGCATCGACACCTACCGCGCCAGCGGCGCCGGCGGCCAGCACATCAACAAGACCGACTCGGCCGTGCGCATCACGCACCAGCCCACCGGGATCGTCGTGCAGTGCCAGAACGACCGCTCCCAGCACCGCAACCGCGCCGAAGCCATGCAGATGCTGAAATCGCGCCTCTACGAACTGGAAATGCGCAAGCGCATGGCCGAACAGCAGAAACTGGAAGACGCCAAGAGCGACGTAGGCTGGGGACACCAGATCCGGTCCTACGTCCTGGACCAGAGCCGCATCAAGGATCTGCGCACCGGCGTGGAAATTTCCAACACCCAGAAGGTCCTGGACGGCGATCTGGATCCCTTCATCACGGCCAGCCTCAAGCAAGGCGTCTGAGCCCATTCTCACGACATGACTTCGATCGAAACCCAAGCCCCCGACGAGAACCGTCTGATCGCCGAGCGCCGCGCCAAGCTGGATGCGCTGCGCCAGGCAGGCCCCGCCTACCCCAACGACTTTCATCCCGACAGCCACGCCGCCGATCTGCACCGGGACTGCGGCGATCTGGACGAGGACACCCTGCAGGCCCAGGGCCGGCGCGCCCGCGTCGCCGGACGCATGATGCTCAAGCGCATCATGGGCAAGGCCAGCTTCGCCACGCTGCAGGACGCCACAGGGCGCCTGCAGCTGTACCTGGACCGGGGCGTGCTCGGCGACGAAACCTATGCCGCCTTCAAGTCCTGGGATATCGGCGACATCGTCGGCGCAGAGGGCGAAGTCTTCAAGACGCGCAAGGGCGAACTGTCGCTGCGCGTGCAGTCGCTGCGCTTGCTGTCGAAATCCCTGCGCCCCCTGCCCGACAAGTTCCACGGCGTGGCCGACCAGGAACTGCGCTACCGTCAACGCTACGTGGACCTGATCATGACCGAGGGCACGCGCGAGACGTTCCTCGCCCGCAGCCGCATCGTCACCGCGATCCGCCAGATCATGTCGGAAGCCGACTTCCTCGAAGTCGAGACCCCGATGCTGCATCCCATACCCGGCGGCGCGGCGGCCAAGCCCTTCATCACCCACCACAACGCGCTGGACATGGAAATGTACCTGCGCATCGCCCCGGAACTCTACCTGAAGCGCCTGATCGTCGGGGGCTTCGAGCGGGTCTTCGAGATCAACCGCAATTTCCGCAACGAGGGCGTCAGCCCGCGCCACAATCCTGAATTCACCATGATGGAATTCTATGCGGCGTATACGGACTATCGCTGGCTGATGGACTACACCGAAGCCCTGATCCGCGAAACCGCGCGGCGCGTGCGCGGCACCGCGAGCCTGAGTTACCAGGGCCATCCCCTGGATCTGGACCGGCCCTTCGACAGGCTGACCATCGTCGAGGCGATCCTGAAACACGCCCCCGCTTATGCGCCCGCCCAGCTTCAGGACGAATCGTATCTGCGCGGCGAGCTGAGCCGCCTGGGCGCGGACGTGGATGGCCCGGCCCTGGCCCATGCGGGCCTGGGCGCGCTTCAACTGGCGCTGTTCGAGGAAACCGCCGAATCGAAACTCTGGCACCCGACCTTCATCATCGACTACCCGGTGGAAGTCTCGCCACTGGCGCGGGCCTCCGACACGCAGGCCGGCATCACCGAACGTTTCGAGCTGTTCGCCTGCGGACGCGAAATCGCCAATGGGTTTTCCGAGCTGAACGACCCCGAGGACCAGGCCGCACGCTTCCAGGCCCAGGCAGCCGCCAAGGATGCGGGCGACGAGGAAGCCATGTACTATGACGCGGACTACGTGCGCGCCCTGGAATATGGCATGCCCCCCACGGGGGGCTGCGGCATTGGCATCGACCGGCTGGTCATGATGCTGACCGACAGTCCCAACATCCGCGACGTGATCCTGTTCCCACACCTGCGGCGCGAGGACTGATTCGCGCTCGAACAATGAAAAAGGCCAGTTCCGTTGGACTGGCCTTTTTCATGCCGGACCGGCGGACGGGAGACGCTCGTCCGGCCCCCTGTCACGCGCCGCGCATCATCAGACAGTAAAGGATTCCCCGCAGCCGCAAGCGGCCTTTTCGTTGGGGTTGTTGAAACGGAAGCCCTCGTTCAAGCCTTCGCGGGCGTAGTCCAGTTCCGTACCCTGCAGATAGGGCAGGCTGTCTGACGTCACATACACGCGCGCACCGAACTGCTCGAAGACCTGGTCTTCCGCGTCGGGGGCGTCCACGTATTCCAGGTGATAGGACATGCCCGAGCAGCCCGAGGGCTTGACCCCCAGGCGCAAGCCCAGGCCCTTGCCGCGTTTTTCCAGGTGGCGCTGGATGTGCTCAGCGGCCCGTTGTGTCAGGGTGATTCCCATGATGTGCCTCAGGAACGATGGTTGTCGGTGGAACCGGGTGTTTATCAGTGTAATCGGCCACGGCCGCGCGGATGGCGTCCTGCGCCAGCAAGGCGCAATGCAGCTTGTCGGGCGCCAGGTCCAGGGCCTGGACAATGTCCTGGCTGCCGATGGCCAGCGCCTGCTCCAGGTCGCATCCGCGCAGCCATTCGGTCGCAAGCGATCCGGCCGCGATGGCTTCACCGCTGCCGAACGCCCGGAAACAGGCAGATTCTATGGTAACGCCTTCCAGCCGGATCTGCAGTTTCAGGATCTGACCGAGCTCGGGCGAGCCCACCAACGCGGTGCCCACCCGGGGATCATCCACGTCGAAAGAACCGACGTTGCGCGGATGCAGGTAGTGATCCAGGACCCGCGGCCCGTACGACAGCCCTGTCACCGGCATTGCTCCGCCCAGGCGCCCAAGGTGCCTTGCTGACGCATTTCCCACAGGGGAGACAGCTCACGCAAGCGCCCGATCTGGTCACGCAGCAACCGCACGGCCCTGTCCACCTCGTCCCGCGTGGTGTAGCGCCCCAGGGTCAGGCGCAGCGAACTGTGCGCCAGCGTGTCGCTGCGCCCCAGGGCGCGCAGTACGTGGGAAGGCTCCAGACTGGCCGAAGTACAGGCCGAGCCCGAGGACAGGGCCAGTTCCGGCACGGCCATCAGCAGGGCTTCGCCCTCCACATGGGCCACGCTGATGTTCAGGGTGTGCGCCACGCGCCGGTCCGGATCGCCGTTGAGATAGACATCCGGCAAGTCGCGCAGACCGTCCCACAGGCGGTCGCGCAACGCCCGGATGCGGGGAATTTCGGTGTCCATCAATTCGCCCGCCAGCGTGAACGCCTCGCCCATGCCGACGATCTGGTGGGTGGGCAGCGTGCCTGAACGCAAGCCGCGTTCATGGCCGCCGCCGTGGATCTGGGCCTCCAGGCGCACGCGCGGTTTGCGGCGCACGTACAAGGCCCCCACCCCCTTGGGACCATAGGTCTTGTGCGCCGACAGGGACATCAGATCCACGCCCAGCGCCTGGACATCGATCGGCAGCTTGCCCGTGGCCTGGGCGGCGTCGGTATGGAACAGGATGCCGCGATCGCGACAGAGCGCCGCCAGTGCGGCGACATCCTGGATCACCCCGATCTCGTTGTTCACCAGCATCACCGACACCAGGATCGTGTCGGGGCGCAGGACGGCGGCCAAGGCATCGGGGCCCACCAGACCGTTGGCGTCCACATCCAGCCAGGTGACTTCGAAGCCTTGGCGTTCAAGTTCGAGACAAGGGTCCAGCACCGCCTTGTGTTCGGTTCGAACCGTGACCACATGCCTGCCACGGCCGGCATGGAACCGCGCCGCGCCCTTGATCGCCAGATTGTCGGACTCGGTGGCGCCGGAAGTCCAGACGATTTCCCGCGGATCGGCATGGATCAGGGCCGCAACCTGCCCGCGCGCCCGTTCGACGGCTTCTTCGGCATCCCAGCCCCAGGCGTGGCTGCGCGAAGCGGGATTGCCGAAGCGTTCGCTCAGCCAGGGCAGCATGGCCTGGAGGACTCGCTCGTCGACGGGTGTGGTAGCGGAATAGTCCAGGTAGATCGGGGACGGATCCTGTGGCATTGAAACTCCGGTAAATCAGGCCGATACGGGCTCCTGGACTGGTGAATCGGCCGCAACCGGCGTGATCGGGATCGTCGCGCGTCCGTTGCGCATGTGGCCGGATTCCTGCCATTCGCGCAGCCGTTGCTGGTCGACCAGGTCCTGCAGCGAAACCGAGTCCAGGTATTCCAGCATTTTACGACTCAAAGTCGCCCACAGGTCGTGGGTCATGCATTTGCCGGTATGGCCGTTGCGACCGATGTCGCAGTTTTCCTTGCCCCCGCAACTGGTGGCGTCCAGCGGCTCGTCGACGGCGAAGATGATGTCCGCCACAGAGATGTCGCGCGCATGCCGGGCCAGCGTGTAGCCGCCGCCCGGACCACGCACGCTGTCGACCAGCTCATGCCGCCGCAGCTTGCCGAACAACTGTTCCAGGTAGGACAGGGAAATATTCTGGCGCGCGCTGATGGCGGCCAGCGTCACTGGTCCGCTGTGATGGCGCAAGGCCAGATCGATCATTGCCGTGACGGCGAAACGTCCCTTGGTCGTCAAACGCATGGTGAAGTCCTCTGTGGATGCGGAGAAAACGTGGGCATGGCAAATACCCGACTATTCAAGTCAAGTGTACCTCCTTACCCGACTAAAACACTCGGTTTTAAGCTCAAAAAAAACCGGAACTTGACCCTTGTCAATTCCGACCACGCATCAGGGGCATCCGCCCCTCCCTCATCAGCCTTATCCGGAAATGCCAGGGGGCGCTCCGAGAGCGCCCCCTGGTGTGGAAAACGAGGAGATCAGGCGGCCTGGTATTGCAGCGCGCGCTTGCGCACCAGTTCGAGGACGCCTTGGCAGGAGTCTTCGATGTAGTCCAGCACCTTGTTGAAGCCTTCGGGTCCGCCGTAGTAGGGGTCAGGGACCGTGGCTTCCTCGAATTCATTCGAAAAGCGCATCAGCAGCATGAGTTTGTGCTGGTAGACTTTGGGGCACTGCTGCTGCAGCGCAGACAGGTTTTCCCAATCCATCGCCAGGATCAGGTCGGCCTCGCGGAAATCATCGGTGCGGATCTGTCGGGCGACCAGCGCCGACAGGTCGTAGCCACGCTTTCGCGCGGCTGCCTGGGCGCGGGCGTCCGGAGCCTCTCCCACATGAAAGTGATGCGTCGCGGCGGAATCGACGGCGATCGCGTCGGAAAGCCCGGCCTCGTCGACGAAGTGCTGGAAAACACCCTGGGCGGTGGGGGAACGGCAGATATTGCCCGTACAGACAAAAAGTACCTTATGCATGATAGGTAAAAGTGTGCGGGAAAACCCGGAAATTAGCAAGCATTTTCTGTGGAAAACTGCAAAAAAACCTGATGCTTGAAGCACTTCCGGAACGCTGCCGCAACGGGACGGATGCGGCCTGGCCGCAGTCTGGACCCGGCCGGAGGGCGATGCGCCCCGAAGAGCAAACCCGCCCCGGTTTCACTCCATCAAGGCCCGGGCCTTCAGGGCGCGCAGCGCATCGCGTACCGAGGCGGCCTGCTCGAATTCCAGATTGCGGGCATGCTCGTTCATGCGCTGTTCCAGGCGGCGGATCTCCCGCGCCAGGGACTTCTCATCGTGCAGGGCGGATTCATCATAACCGGCCTCGGTTGAAGCTGGCGCCGCGGCCACCGCCACCCCGTCGATCAAGTCGCGCACCGCTTTGCTCACCCCCCGGGCCGTAATGCCGTGTTCGAGGTTGAACGCCTCCTGCTTTTCCCGGCGACGGGCGGTTTCGTCCATGGCCCGGCGCATGGAGTCGGTCACACGGTCGGCGTACAGGATGGCGCGTCCGTTCAAATTGCGCGCCGCCCGGCCGATGGTCTGGATCAGGCTGCGCTCCGAGCGCAGGAAGCCCTCCTTGTCGGCATCCAGGATCGCCACCAGGGAAACCTCAGGAATGTCCAGCCCTTCGCGCAGCAGGTTGATCCCGACCAGCACGTCGAAGGCTCCCAGGCGCAGATCGCGAATGATCTCGACCCGCTCCACCGTGTCGATGTCGGAATGCAGATAACGGACCTTGAGACCGTTTTCTCCCAGGTATTCGGTCAGATCCTCGGCCATGCGCTTGGTCAGCGTGGTCACCAGCACCCGTTCATGGCGCGCGATGCGCAGCTTGGCCTCGCCCAGCAGATCGTCGACCTGGGTGGCGGCCGGGCGCAGTTCGACCTCCGGGTCCACCAGGCCGGTCGGACGCACGACCTGCTCGACCACCTGGTCGGCGTGTTGCGCCTCGTAGGGACCGGGCGTGGCGGACACGAACACGCATTGCGGCATGCGCGCCTCGAATTCCTCGAGCCGCAGGGGCCGGTTGTCCAGCGCCGAGGGCAAACGGAACCCGAACTGGACCAGGGTTTCCTTGCGTGACCGGTCGCCCCGGTACATGCCGCCCAACTGCCCGATGGTGACGTGACTCTCGTCGATGAACATCAATGCGTTGGCCGGCAGGTAATCGATGAGCGTGGGCGGCGGCTCGCCCGGAAGGGCGCCGGACAGGTGCCGGGAGTAGTTCTCGATCCCTTTGCAGAAGCCCAGTTCCTGCAGCATTTCCAGATCGAACCGGGTGCGCTGCTCCAGCCGCTGCGCCTCGACGAGCCTGCCCGCCGCCGTCAGCTCGGCCAGGCGGCCGCGCAGTTCCTCCTTGATCGTCTCGATGGCGCGCAGCACGGTCTCGCGCGGCGTCACATAGTGGGAACTGGGGAAGATCGTGAAACGCATCAGACTCTGGACCGGTTTGCCCGTCAGAGGATCGAACAGGCCCAGGGATTCGATCTCGTCGTCAAAGAGCGTGATGCGCAGCGCGTGCTCCGCGTGCTCGGCCGGAAAGACGTCGATGACCTCGCCCCGCGCCCGGAACGTTCCCCGGGAAAACTCCATGTCGTTGCGCTCGTACTGCATGGATACCAGTCGCGCCAGGACCTCCTGGCGACCGACCCGGTCACCCGTGCGCAGCGTCAGCACCATCGCATGATAGTCGCCCGGATTGCCGATGCCGTAGATGCAGGACACCGTACCGACAATGATGGTGTCGGGTCGTTCCAGCAGGCTTTTGGTGGCCGACAGGCGCATCTGTTCGATGTGCTCGTTGATGGACGAGTCCTTCTCGATGAACAGGTCGCGCGAGGGCACATAGGCCTCGGGCTGATAGTAATCATAGTAGGACACGAAGTATTCCACCGCATTGCGGGGGAAGAATTCGCGCATTTCCGCATAGAGCTGGGCGGCCAGGGTCTTGTTCGGCGCCAGCACGATGGCCGGCCGCCCGGTGCGGGCGATCAGGTTGGCCATGGTGTAGGTCTTGCCCGAGCCCGTCACCCCCAGCAAAGTCTGGCACATGAGGCCGTCGCGCACGCCCTCCTCCAGCGCATCGATCGCGGCCGGCTGGTCGCCGGCCGGCGGATAGGGCTGAAAGAGCTGGAATGGACTGTCCGGATAGTGGACGAACCCCGGTCCGGCCTCTGGGGCGGACCGGGATGCGGGCGACGGATCGGCCTGGGACCGGGCCTGTCGTGCCGCGGCCTGTGATTTGGCCTGACTGGGCATGGGGCTCAACTGGACACTGTTCGGGTAAACCTCTTATTATCACACTGTTGGCCCACGTGACCAAGACTTCTCCCACCTTGTCCTCCCGGTAACCATGTCCTCCATTTTCGCATCCGTCGAACTCGCTCCGCGCGACCCCATCCTGGGCCTGAACGAACAATTCAAGGCCGATACCCGGTCCACCAAGGTCAATCTCGGCGTCGGCGTCTACTACGACGACGCGGGTCGCATTCCCCTGCTCAAGGCCGTCCGCCAGGCCGAGACCCGCGTGTTCGAACAGGCCGAACCGCGCAACTATCTGCCGATCGACGGAATCCCCGGCTACAACACCGGCGCCCGGGCCCTGCTGCTGGGCGCCGGCTCGCCGCTGATCGCCGAGCACCGCTCGCTGACTGTCCAGACCCTGGGCGGCACAGGCGCGCTCAAGGTCGGCGCCGACTTCCTGAAGCAGATCCTGCCCGACGCCAAGGTCGCCATCAGCAACCCGAGCTGGGCCAATCATCAGGCCCTGTTCGCCACCGCCGGCTTTCCGGTCGTCAGCTACGACTACTACGATGCCACCACGCACGGGCTGGATTTCGACGGCCTGCTGGCCTCGCTGCGCGCCCTGCCCGCCGGCACCATCGTGGTGCTGCACGCCTGCTGCCACAACCCCACGGGTGTGGATCCCACTCTGGACCAATGGCGGGAGATCGCCAGCACGCTGCAGGTCGGCCAACTGGTGCCCTTCCTGGATATCGCCTATCAGGGCTTCGGTGACGGCATCGAGGAAGACGCCGCCGTGGTGCGGCTGTTCGCAAGCATGGGCATGACCATGTTCATCAGTTCCTCGTTCTCCAAGTCCTTCTCGCTGTATGGCGAGCGTGTCGGCGCACTGACCCTGGTCACCAGCGGCGACGATGAAAGCACCCGCGTGCTCAGCCAGTTGAAGCGCGTCATCCGCACCAACTACTCCAACCCCCCCACCCACGGTGGCTCGCTGGTCTCGACCGTGCTGAACACGCCCGAACTGTATGCGTTGTGGGCCGACGAACTGTCCGGCATGCGCGACCGCATCCGCTCCATGCGCCACCAACTGGTCGAAAAAATCCAGGCCCACGGCGTGGACCAGGACTTCAGCTTCGTCAAGGCTCAGCGCGGCATGTTCTCGTACTCCGGCCTGACCAAGCCCCAGGTGGAACGCCTGCGCGAAGACTTCGGCATCTATGCCGTCGGCAGCGGCCGCATCTGCGTGGCCGCGCTGAACAGCGGCAACATCGATTACGTCGCCCGCGCGGTGGCCGAAGTCATCAAACACTGATCCGGGGCATATGCCTCGACCACAACGGGGCCCTTCGGGGCCCCGTTGTCGTTTCGTGCGCACCGACCTGGCGCTTGCGCCGCCCGCCTCCTTCCGTCACAATATGGGCTGTGTTTCCATCCAGTAGCGCGACATGGCCCTGAAACTCACCGCCCGACAGTCCCAGATCCTGGACATCATCCGGCTGGCCATCCAGCAGACGGGCCGTCCCCCAACCCGGGCAGAAATCGCCCGCCAGCTGGGATTCCGTTCCGCCAACGCAGCCGAAGACCACCTCCGCGCCCTGGAACGCAAGGGCTACATCCACCTGTCAGCTGCCACCTCGCGCGGCATCCAGCTCACCGGGCAGGCCCTGGCGGCCGCCGCCGATGCCGACCCCGCAGTCCCCGAAGGCGCAACCGCTCACGCCGGGGGTCGGCCGACCGCTCCGCCCGGCGCCCCGACCTGGATCGCGTCATCCGACAGCCGCCTGGTGCCGCTGGTGGGCCGCGTCGCGGCCGGCAGCCCGGTTCTGGCGGCTGAACACGTCGAACGCGAAATCCCGCTGGCCCCGCACCTGTTCGACGCCGCGCCCGACTATCTGCTGCGCGTCCGCGGCAGCAGCATGCGCGACGCCGGAATCCTGGATGGCGACCTGCTGGCCGTGCGCAGCACGCCCCAGGCCCGCCACGGCCAGATCGTGGTCGCCCGCCTGGGCGACGACGTCACCGTCAAGCGTCTGGAACACCAGGGCCGCCGCATCCGCCTGCTCCCCGAGAATCCCGATTTCCAGCCCATCGACGTGGGGCCGGGCGACGACTTCGCCATTGAGGGCATCGCCGTCGGCCTGATCCGCACCACCCCGCTACACTGAGCGGCGGGCCACCGCCCTTCTGCCCGCGCGATTCACAGACGGCCACATCGCCCGCCGCGCGGAACCGGAAACAACAAGGGCTCCCTGTCAGGGAGCCCTTGTCACATTCCCAAGGAACGGCTCAGTGTTTCATCACGCCACCGCTGCCGGCCTCCGACGACTTGGCCGCGGCCACGGCCTCGGCCGCCAGCCGGGCGACTTCCTCGTCCGACAAAGGCACGGGCATGCGCTGCAACGCGACTTCAAGCACCCGGTCGATCCAGCGCACCGGGATGATCTCCAGGTGGTTTTTCACGTTGTCCGGAATTTCCGCCAGATCCTTGACGTTCTCTTCGGGAATCATCACGGTCTTGATGCCGCCGCGATGGGCGGCCAGCAGTTTTTCCTTCAGGCCGCCGATTTCCAGAACCTCGCCGCGCAGGGTGATTTCCCCCGTCATCGCGACATCGGCGCGCACCGGGATGCCCGTCAGGGCCGACACCATGGCTGTGGTGATGGCGGCACCGGCCGAGGGGCCGTCCTTGGGCGTGGCGCCTTCCGGGAAATGGATGTGCAGGTCACGTTTTTCGAAGGCCTGGTCGGCGATGCCCCACTGGCGGGCGCGGGCGCGCACCACGGTGCGGGCGGCTTCGACCGACTCCTTCATCACATCGCCCAGCGAGCCCGTGCGCAAGACCACGCCCTTGCCCGGCATGTCGGCCGCCTCGATGGTCAACAAGTCGCCACCGACTTCCGTCCAGGCCAGGCCGGTGACCTGGCCGACCTTGTCTTCCTTTTCGGCCACGCCAAAGCTGAAGCGGCGCACACCCAGGAAATCGTTCAGATTGGCGGCGTCCACTACGATCGCCGCCTGGTCGTCGGCCTTTCGATCCCGTACGGCGGGGTCGCTCAGCAACCGCTTGACGGCCTTGCGGCAGATCTTGGAGATTTCGCGTTCCAGCGCACGCACTCCGGCCTCACGCGTGTAGTAGCGCACGATGTCCCGGACAGCGTCTTCGGAGATGCTGAGTTCGCCTTCCTTGACACCGTTGTTCTTCATCAGCTTGGGCAGCAGATGGTCGAAGGCGATGTGGACCTTTTCGTCCTCGGTATAACCCGACAGGCGGATCACTTCCATCCGGTCCAGCAGGGCCGGCGGGATGTTCAGCGTGTTGCTGGTGGCCACGAACATGACATCCGACAGGTCGAAATCGACCTCGATGTAGTGATCCTGGAAGGTGTGATTCTGTTCCGGATCGAGTACTTCGAGCAGGGCCGAGGAAGGGTCGCCGCGGAAATCGGCGCCCAGCTTGTCGATCTCATCGAGCAGGAACAGCGGGTTGCGCACGCCGACCTTGGCCATGTTCTGCAGGATCTTGCCCGGCATGGAACCGATATAGGTGCGCCGGTGACCTCGGATCTCGGCTTCGTCTCGCACACCGCCCAGCGCCATGCGCACGAACTTGCGGTTGGTCGCGCGGGCAACGGACTGGCCCAGCGAGGTCTTGCCCACACCCGGAGGGCCGACCAGGCACAGGATCGGCGCCTTGAGCTTGTCCACGCGCTGCTGCACCGCCAGATACTCGACGATCCGCTCCTTGACTTTTTCCAGCCCGTAGTGATCGGCGTCGAGGACTTCCTCCGCGTTCTTCAGCGCGTTGTTGACGCGGCTCTTCTTTCGCCACGGCAGGCTCAGCAGCGTGTCGATGTAGTTGCGGACCACGGTGGCCTCGGCCGACATGGGCGACATCAGCTTGAGTTTCTTCAACTCGGCGTCGGCCTTCTTGCGGGCCTCCTTGGGCAGATGCGCCGCCGCGATGCGGCGTTCGAGTTCCTCGAGGTCGGCGCCTTCCTCGCCTTCGCCCAGTTCCTTCTGGATGGCCTTGACCTGCTCGTTCAGATAGTAGTCGCGCTGGCTCTTTTCCATCTGCTTTTTCACGCGGCCACGGATGCGCTTTTCGACCTGCAGGATCTCGATTTCCGATTCCAGCTGGGCCAGCAACGCTTCCAGGCGGCGTGACGCGACGGACATGTCCAGCAGGGCCTGTTTCTGCTCGATCTTCAGGGGCAGATGGGCCGCGATGGTGTCGGCCAGACGGCCGGCTTCCTCGATCCCGGACAGGGACGTCAGGATTTCCTGGGGGATCTTCTTGTTCAGTTTGACGTATTGTTCAAACTGGGCCACGACGGCGCGGCGCAGGGCCTCGGCCTCGGCCAGATCGGACTGGTCCTCTTCGATGCCCGAGACGCGGGCGGAAAAATGCGATTCGGCATCGGTGACTTCGTGCACGCGGGCGCGCTGCAGGCCTTCGACCAGCACTTTGACGGTGCCGTCGGGCAGTTTCAGCATCTGCAGGATGTTGGCCGCGCAGCCGATTTCGTACAAGTCGTCGGGCGTGGGCTCGTCCTTGCCCGCGGATTTCTGGGCCACCAGCATGACGCTGCTGCCGGCCTCCATGGCCAGTTCGAGCGCCTTGATGGAACGGGGCCGCCCCACGAACAGGGGGATGACCATGTGGGGAAAGACCACGACGTCGCGCAGCGGCAACAGCGGCAGTTCCACAGGTTCCTGGGTCAGGATCTGGCTAGCAGACATGGTTGATTCCTCAAGCTATTGAATCTGAAAGAAAAAGGAAGCGCGGGCTTCCTTTTTCGTATGGTGCCTGCTGATGAATATGGTGCCGTACAGGCGCTTTTCAAGAGCCGGGGACACACTGCCAGTATACGGGAACCGACCGCTGCGCAGCCGCCCCGCCCGCCGGGTCGAGGTCGACGCCGGGCGCGCGATCAGGCGGCGGCCGAGCGCAGGGACTTTTCCTCGGCCTGGCGGTCGGGCCGTGGCCCCTTGACCAGCGTCGGCGTCCCCTGGCCTTCGACCGCTTCTTTTTCCAGGATCACGCGATTGATGTCCCGGCGCGAAGGCAGTTCGTACATCGTGCCCAACAAGGACTGTTCCATGATGGAGCGCAGCCCCCGCGCACCGGTGCGGCGCTTGATGGCCCGACGAGCGATCGCCGTCAGCGCCTCGGGCGTCACGTCCAGCTCGACGTCCTCCATCTCGAACAGCTTCTGGAACTGCTTGACCACGGCATTGCGGGGCTCGGTGAGGATGCGCACCAGCGTGTCCTCGGTCAGTTCTTCCAGAGTGGCGACCACCGGCAGGCGGCCGACCAGTTCGGGAATCAGGCCGAACTTGATCAGGTCTTCGGGCTCGACCTCGGCGAACAGTTCGCCCACGCCACGCTCGGAACGCGCGCGCACCGTGGCGGCGAAGCCGATGCCGGAGCGCTCGCTACGGTCGCGGATGATCTTTTCCAGACCGTCGAAGGCACCGCCCACGATGAACAGGATATTGGTGGTGTCGACCTGGACGAAGTCCTGGTTCGGGTGCTTGCGCCCTCCCTGTGGCGGCACCGAGGCCACCGTGCCCTCGATGAGCTTCAGCAAGGCCTGCTGCACGCCCTCGCCCGAGACGTCGCGAGTGATGGAAGGGTTGTCGGACTTGCGCGAGATCTTGTCGATTTCGTCGATGTAGACGATGGCCCGTTGGGCTTTCTCGACTTCGTAATTGCAGTTCTGGAGCAATTTCTGGATGATGTTCTCGACGTCCTCGCCAACATAACCGGCTTCCGTCAGCGTGGTGGCGTCGGCCATCACGAAGGGCACGTCCAGCATGCGAGCCAGCGTCTGGGCCAGCAAGGTCTTGCCCGATCCCGTCGGTCCGATCAGCAGGATGTTGCTCTTGGACAGCTCGACGTCACCGTCCTTGGCGTCCTGGTAGCGGATGCGCTTGTAGTGGTTGTAGACCGCCACCGCCAGATTGCGCTTGGGCGTTTCCTGGCCGATGACGTAGCCGTCCAGGAAGGACTTGATTTCCTCCGGCGTGGGCAGTTCCTTGCGCACGGCGGCACGCGCCTCGTCCTGGGACTCTTCGCGGATGATGTCGTTGCACAGGCTGATGCATTCATCACAGATGAAGACGGAAGGCCCCGCGATCAGCTTGTGGACTTCGTGCTGGCTTTTGTTGCAGAAGGAACAATGCAACGCCTTGTCCTCGCTGGAACCTTTTTTTTCGGTCATGGCTATCCAATCACTTGGCTTCGTCGATGCGCGAAACCAGTACCTTGTCGATCAGTCCGTATTCCCGCGCGTCGTCGGCGGACATGAAATTGTCACGTTCGGTATCCACGGCGATGCGCTCGATATCCTGGCCGGTGCGTTCGGCCAGGATGTTGTTCAGGCGCTCGCGCAGACTGAGGATTTCCTTGGCCTGGATCTGGATGTCCGAGGCCTGGCCCTGGGCGCCGCCCGAGGGCTGGTGAATCATGATCCGCGAATTGGGCAGCGCATAGCGCTTGCCCTTGGCACCCGCGGCCAGCAGGAACGCGCCCATGCTGGCGGCCAGCCCCGTGCACAGGGTGGAGACATCGGGCTTGACGAACTGCATGGTGTCGAAGATCGCCATGCCGGCATAGACCGAGCCGCCCGGGGAATTGATGTACAGCGAGATGTCCTTGTCAGGGTTCTCCGATTCCAGGAACAGCAGTTGCGCGACGACCAGGTTGGCCGACTGGTCGTTGACCGGCCCCACGAAAAAGATCACCCGTTCGCGCAGTAGACGCGAGTAGATGTCGTAGGATCGCTCGCCCCGACCGGACTGCTCGATCACGATGGGCACGTAGCCCAGAGCGGTGGGGACGACCGAGTCCCCGCCGTACATCGACGCGTAGAAATCGGTGAACCGGTTCATGTCAGCGGGCACCCATCAAAGTGTCGAAATCGACGGCCTCGTCGGTGACCTGGGCGGACGCCAGGACATGTTCGACAAGGTTGTCTTCCAGGACCAGCGATTCGATTTCCGCGCGGCGCTGGCGATCGGACAGGTAGTAGGCCACGACCTGGGCGGGCTGCTCGTAGCTCTTGGCGAATTCCTCGATGCGGGCACGGACCTGCTCCGGCTTGGCCTTGAGGTCGGCGGACTTGATCAGTTCGCCCACCAGCAGGCCCAGGCGCACGCGGCGCTCGGCTTCCGGACGGAACGTGTCCTCCGGAATGGGGATGCTGTCGGCGTTGGGCAGGCCACGCTGTTTCAGTTCCTCGCGCGCGGCGGCGGTGCGGCTGGCGACCTCGTTGTCGACCAGGGCCTTGGGCAGATCGAAATCGCAGGCACCCGCCAGAGCGTCCATGACGCTGGCCTTGGTGCGGTTCTTGGCGCGGGCCTGGGCTTCGCGTTCGACGTTGGCGCGCACATCGGCCAGCAGGGCGTCGACATCGCCTTCGGCCTGACCCAGGGCGCGGGCGAAATCGGCATCGACCTCGGGCAGTTCAGGCTCGGCGACTTCTTTCACGGTGATGGTGAATTCGGCCTGCTTGCCGGCCACGGCGGGGCTGCCGTAGTCTTCGGGGAAGGCCAGCGGGAAGACCTTGGTCTCGCCCGCCTTCAGGCCGGTGGCGGCGGCTTCGAATTCGGGCAGCATGCGGCCCTGACCCAGCACAAAGGGAAAGTCCTGGGCGGTGCCACCCTCGAAGGCCACACCGTCGATGGTGCCCGTGAAGTCCAGCGTGACGCGGTCGCCGCTCTGGGCGGCGCGATCGGCGGCCGGCTTGAAGATCGTGCGCTGGCGGCGCAGGATGTCGAGGGTTTGCTGCACCTCGGCGTCGCCCACCTCGACAGTGTTGCGGGTGATCTTCAGGGACGACAGGTCCGGCAACTGGATCTCGGGATAGACCTCGAAGGTGGCGGAAAACGCCATCACGCCGTCCTCGGCGCCTTCGACCTTGGGTTCCAGGCTGGGGGTGCCGGCCACGCGCAGGTTCGCGTCCTCGATCACCTTGTCCAGGGATTTGCCGATCTGGGTGTTGATCACGTCATAGCGGACCGACGGGCCATGGCTGCGCTCGATGACCGACAGAGGCGCCTTGCCGGGACGGAAGCCCTGCACCTTCGCCGTCCTGGCGACGCGCTTGAGCTGGGCCTGGACTTCCTTTTCGATGTCGGCGACCGAAACGGTCAGATCAACGCGGCGCTCCAGGCCGGACAATTTTTCAACCACGGGCTGCATTCGGAACCTATTGAATGATGAACAATAAACGGGGTATTTTAGCGGAAAGTGGAGCGCCCCGTAGACGACCGGGAAACCGCGCCGAATCACGCTATAATGATCAGCTTGCCTGGCGAACGTGGCGGAATTGGTAGACGCACCAGATTTAGGTTCTGGCGCCGTAAGGCATGAGAGTTCAAGTCTCTCCGTTCGCACCACGCGGCTTCCACTTCATCCTGCGCCCCCTCCCCCCCACTTCCGTCGACCAAAAAGTCCGGTCTAGTACGCGCTTTCCAGCAGATTCTGCCGCTCCATGATCTCCTGCAGCCCATTGGGCATCGCCCGCTCGCCCGCGAACCGGCAATCCTGATCCAGGGGGTAGTTGCCCCTGCACTTGTCCATCAGCACGCAGCCGCTGAAGACCTCGGTGATCCAGTCGACGAACACGTGGACCTTGGAAGAAAGATGCCGACTTTGCTGATAGACAACGGAAATCGGCATCGGCGGCGGCGACCAGGTCTCCAGGACTTCGACGAGCTCACCGCGATCCAGATGCTGCGCAACCATATAGCGCGGCGGCTGGATCATGCCGAACCCCGTCAGCCCGGCGTTGACGTAGGCGTCGGCATCGTTGACGGCCAATGAGCCCTTGACCGGAACGGTCACGACCTCGTTGCCGACCTTGAAACTCCAGTCGATGGTGCGCCCGGTCCGGGTCACGAAATAGTTGACGGCCCGATGACGCGGCAGGTCGTCGATCGTCTCCGGCTTCCCGTAGCGTTCCAGATAGGCCGGCGCCGCGCAGGTCACGCTCTTGAAGACGCCGATGCGCTTGGCGATCAGCGAAGAATCCCGCAATTCACCGATCCGCAGTACGCAGTCGACGGCATCCTGCACCATGTCGACCGGCCGGTCGCTCAGGCCGACCACCAGTTCGATGTCCGGATAGCGGTGATGGAAATCGCACAGCCGCGGTATCAGGACCAGCCGGCCCAGGGAGGGCGGCGCGTCGATGCGCAGACGGCCGCGCGGGCCGCGCGCGCGGTCGCGGAAAGACGATTCGGCCTCTTCGACGTCAGCCAGAATGCCGACGCAGCGTTCATAGTAGGACGCGCCATCGGGGGTCAGACTCAGGCGGCGGGTGCTGCGATTCAGCAGCCGCGTGCCCAGGTGCCGTTCGAGTTTGCGAATGATCGTGCTCACCGTGGCTCTGGGCATGCTCAGGCTGTCGGCGGCCAGAGTGAAGCTATTGGCGTCGACGACCCGAGTGAAAACGCGCATGGCTTGAAGATGATCCATATCCGTGCTCCTGACGCGGGACGGCACCTGCCGTGCGCCATTGTTATTTTATTTTGAACAGTGATGGAAAAAATTGGATATTTATCCAAATTCGCGAAAAACAAATAATAGCGCACTGTTCAAAAGGAATCCCGTCATGTTTTCTTTCCATGTACGACACGCCGCACTCGCACTGGCCGGCCTGCTGCTCGCCGGCGGCCTGCTGCTGATGCGCGAGAGCGCCGGCACACTGGCCGATGCCGGCCATTCGTCTCCGTCACCCGCGATCCCGGTGGACGTCGCCACGATCCAGTATCAGACGATCACGGACTGGCACGAATATTCCGGACGCCTGGAGGCCGTGGAACGGGTCGAGATCCGGCCCCTGGTGTCCGGCACCCTGACCCAGGTCCGCTTTCAGGACGGCACGCTGGTCCGGCGCGGCGATCCGCTCTTCGCCATCGATCCGCGCCCCTATCAGGCCGCCGTCGACGAGGCGCAAGCACAGCTGACGGCGGCCACGGCACAGGCCGCCTACACCGGCACGGACCTGGCCCGGGCCCGACGGCTGCTCGCCAGCAACGCCATCGCCCGGCGGGACTTTGAGGAAAAGCGCAATGCGGCCCGCGAGGCTTCCGCCCGCGTGCAGGCCGCCCAGGCCACCCTGCGATCGGCACAACTCGATCTGGAGCACACCCGCATCGCCGCCCCCATCGACGGGCGCGTCTCGAAAGCGGCGGTGACCGAAGGCAACGTCGTCGGCGCCAGCGACGCGCGCCCGCTGACCACCATGGTCTCCGTCTCGCAGCTCTACGCCTCGTTCGAGATGGACGAACAGGCCTTCCTGGAGATGAGCGGCACGGCCGCTTCAGGCGTCCGGACGGCCGTCCCCGTGTCCATGGGCCTGGCCAACGAGCCGGGATACCCCCGCCAGGGCCGGCTGGCGTTTCTGGACAACAGTCTCGACCCTTTGACTGGCACGATCCGCGTGCGGGCGCTGTTCGACAACCCGGACGGCCGGCTGAGGCCCGGCCTCTATGCGCGGATCCGCATGAGCGCGGGCACCCCCCACGATGCCGTGCTCTTGCGCGAGCAGGCGATCGGCACCGATCAGGCCAAGCGTTTCGTCATGATCGTGGATGACGAGAACAAAGCAGCCTACCGGGAAGTGACCCTGGGCGCCAACCGGGAGGGCTGGCGCGTCATCCAGACCGGCCTGACGGCGGGAGACCGGGTCGTGGTGAACGGCATGCAGCGCATCCGCCCGGGCGACACCGTGGCGCCGACACCAGTCCACGCCGACGGCGGTGCGCTTGCGACAGGCGCCGCCGCCCCCCTGCCCGGCCAGTCGCCGGACGAACAGCACCGATCCTGAGCGCCTCTCCATGAACATTTCCAGATTCTTCATCGACCGGCCGATCTTCGCGGCGGTCCTGTCGGTCCTGATCCTGCTGGCCGGCCTGCTGGCCGTCTTCCGCCTGCCTATTTCGGAATACCCGGCGGTCGTGCCGCCCTCGGTCGTCGTGCGCGCGCAGTTTCCCGGCGCCAACCCCAAGGTGATCGCGGAAACGGTGGCGGCACCGCTTGAGGAAGCCATCAACGGGGTCGAAAACATGCTGTACATGCAGTCGCAGGCCAACAGCGATGGCAACCTGGTGGTGACGGTCAATTTCCACCTGGGCATGGACCCCGACAAGGCCCAGCAACTGGTGCAGAACCGGGTCGCGCAGGCCCTGCCGCGCCTGCCCGAGGACGTTCAGCGCCTGGGCGTGACGACGACCAAGGCGACTCCCACCCTGACGATGGTCGTGCATCTGGTCTCGCCCGACCAACGCTACGATCTGACCTATCTGCGCAACTACGCCGTCCTGAACGTCAAGGACAGGCTGGCGCGCATCCCGGGCGTGGGCGAGGTGCAATTGTGGGGCGCCGGCAACTACTCGATGCGCGTCTGGCTGAACCCGGAGAAAATCGCCGAGCGTGGCCTGACGGCCAGCGATATCGTCGCCGCCATCCGGGAACAGAACGTGCAGGTGGCCGCAGGCGTCATCGGCGCGGCGCCCAGCGGGCCCGGCGTCGCCATGCAATTCTCGGTCAACGCGCAGGGCCGCCTGCGAACGGAGGAGGAATTCGGCGACATCGTCCTGAAGTCCTCCGCGGACGGCGGCATCATCCGGCTGCGCGACGTGGCCCGCATCGAACTGGCAGCCTCGGACTACGCCTTGCGATCCCTGCTGGACAACAAGCCGGCGGTCGCCATGGCGATCATGGAGGCCCCGGGCGCCAACGCCCTGGCCATTTCCGACGCCGTGCGCCAGACCATGAAGGCATTGTCGGCCGATTTTCCGGCCTCTCTCGAAAGCCGCATCGTCTACGACCCCACACAGTTCGTCCGGTCCAGCATCAAGGCGGTGGTGTCGACGCTGCTCGAGGCCATCGCCCTGGTCGTGCTCGTCGTCATCGTCTTCCTGCAGACCTGGCGCGCCTCCATCATTCCGCTGCTGGCAGTGCCCGTCTCGATCATCGGCACGTTTTCCCTGATGCTGACGTTCGGCTACACCATCAACGCACTGTCCCTGTTCGGCCTGGTGCTGGCGATCGGCATCGTCGTGGACGACGCCATCGTGGTCGTCGAGAACGTCGAGCGCAACATCGAGACCGGCCTCAGCCCCCGCGACGCCACCTATCGCGCCATGAGGGAAGTCAGCGGGCCGATCATCGCCATCGCCCTGACGCTGGTCGCCGTGTTCGTACCGCTGGCCTTCATGACGGGGCTGAGCGGGCAGTTCTTCAAGCAGTTCGCCATGACGATCGCCATTTCGACGGTCATCTCGGCATTCAATTCGCTGACGCTGTCGCCAGCGCTCGCGGCCCTGCTGCTGAAACCCCACGATGCCAGGCCGGACGCACTCACCCGGGGCATGGATCGCGTCCTGGGCGGTTTCTTCCGCGTCTTCAATCACATGTTCGGGCGCGCCTCGGACGGCTACGCGCGGGGCGTGGGCGCAGTCGTGCGACGCAAGGGCGCGACCCTGGGCGTCTATCTGATCCTGCTCGCGCTGACGGCGGGGATCGCCTACCTCGTCCCGGGCGGTTTCGTACCCGGCCAGGACAAGCAGTACCTCGTCAGTTTCGCGCAACTGCCAAGCGGCGCCTCGCTCGAACGCACGGATGCCGTGGTCCGGCGCATGAGCGAGATCGCCCTGGCCCAGCCGGGCGTGAAGAGCGTCGTCGCATTCCCGGGCCTGTCGATCAACGGCTTCACCAACAGCTCGAGCGCGGCCGTCGTCTTCATGACGCTCGACGATTTCGACAAACGCCGGGACGGTGCGACATCCGCGCAGGCCATCACGGCCGCGCTGAGCCGGCAATTCGCCAGCATTCAGGAAGCCTTCACCGCAGTCTTCCCGCCCCCGCCGGTGATGGGTCTCGGAACGGTCGGCGGCTTCAAGCTGCAGATCGAGGACACGGCCGGCCTGGGCTACGACCGCCTGAACGACGCGGTCCAGGCCTTCCTGGACAAGGCGGCACACGCGCCGGAACTGGGTCCCGCGTTTTCCAGCTACCAGATCAATGTGCCCCAGCTGGACGTGGATCTCGACCGGGTCAAGGCCAAGCAGTTGGGCGTGCCTGTCACAAACGTGTTCGACACCATGCAGATTTACCTGGGTTCGCTCTACATCAACGACTTCAACCGCTTCGGACGCGTCTACCAGGTCAAGGCCCAGGCCGACGCGCCCTTCCGGTCCAGCCCGGAGGACATTCTCCGGCTGAAGACACGCGGCGATTCGGGCGCCATGGTGCCGCTGGGCTCTCTAGTGTCCCTGACGCCGACGTACGGTCCGGAGATGGTGGTGCGCTACAACGGCTACACGGCCGCCGACATCAACAGCGGCCCCGCGCCCGGCTACTCGTCCGGCGAGGCCCAGGCGGCGGCCGAACGCATCGCAGCGGACACCTTGCCCAAAGGCATCAAGTTCGAATGGACGGACCTGACCTACCAGCAGATTCTGGCCGGCAACGCCGGGATCTGGGTGTTCCCCATCAGCGTCCTGCTGGTCTTCCTGGTGCTCGCCGCGCTCTACGAAAGCCTGACATTGCCATTGGCGGTCATCCTGATCGTCCCCATGAGCGCGCTCGCCGCCCTGGCCGGCGTCTGGCTGACCCGGGGCGACAACAATATTTTCACCCAGATCGGACTCATGGTGCTGGTCGGCCTGGCCTGCAAGAACGCCATCCTGATCGTCGAATTCGCCCTCGAACTGGAAGCGCAGGGGATGTCCGCAGCACAGGCCGCCCGGGAAGCCAGCCGTCTGCGCCTGCGTCCCATCCTGATGACATCCATCGCCTTCATCATGGGAATCGTACCTCTGGTCCTTTCCACAGGCGCTGGTGCGGAAATGCGTCATGCGATGGGGATCGCCGTCTTCTTCGGCATGCTGGGCGTCACCGCGTTCGGCCTGTACCTGACCCCGGTGTTCTACGTGCTGCTGCGCCGGCTCTCCGGCCGATCCTCCCCGGCCCGGCATGCCGAACCGGCAACCCCCGGCGCCCTCGTCCCCGCCACCAAACCCACAGTGGAAATCCGCTCATGATCGAACGACTTTCTCTCGCCGCCGTGTCGGGCCTGCTGGCCGCTCTGCTCGCCGGATGCGCCATCGTCCCCAAATACGAACGGCCCACCGTCGAAGTGCCCGGCGTCTTCAAGGAAGCCCGTCTGAGCGCCGCCGAACGGCAGCGCTGGAAGCAGGCCCAGCCGGCCGACGACCTGGCACGGGGCCGCTGGTGGGCCATTTTCAGGGATCAGGCACTGGATGCCCTGCAGGAGCAAGCCATGCGGGCGAATCAGGATCTGAAGGCGGCCGCCGCGCGCGTGAAGCAGGCGCGCGCGATGCAGCGGAACGCGCGCGCCGACCGCTTTCCGGAGCTGACGGCCGGCCTGAGCGCCAACCGCCAGCGCACCGCCAACGCGGCCGGAGACTCGGTCGACACGGGCGTCACCACCACGCTCTGGCGCGCACAGACCGGCCTGTCCTACGAAGTCGATCTGTTCGGCCGCGTAGCCTCGGAAATCGACGCGGCTGGCGCCGACACTCAACGGGTCCAGGCGCTGTACCATTCTGTGCGGCTGGCGCTGCAGGCCGACGTCGCGCAGACCTATTTCCTGATCCGGCGACTGGACGGTGAAACCCAGCTCTACGACAACACGATCTCCCTGCGTCAAATAAGCCTGGAGCTGGTCGAGACCCGTTTTCACGAAGGCGACATCAGCGAGCTCGACGTCGCACGGGCCCGGTCCGAACTCGCCTCGGCACGCGCCGAGGCGCTCGGCGTCGAGCGGCAACGCGCCGCCGCCGAGCACGGACTGGCGCTGCTGCTGGGACAGCCACCTGCGAATTTTTCCCTGCCGCGGCAGCCACTGGCCAGGATTTCGGTGGCCATCCCGGCCGGACTGCCCTCCTCCCTGCTTGAAAGGCGCCCCGACATCGCCGCCGCCGAAAGAGCGCTGGCGGCCGCCAATGCACGGATCGGCGCCGCACGGGCCGCCCTGTTCCCGCAACTGGTCCTGACCGGCACCTTCGGCTTCGAATCGTCCGAACTGGACGAACTGCTGCGCTGGTCGAGCCGCAGCTTTCTGCTCGGCCCGCTGATCGGTACGGCGCTGACGTTGCCGATCTTCGACGGCGGACGGCGCCAGGCCGGCGTGGACCGCGCCCGCGCCCGCTACGAGGAAGACGTGGCCCTCTATCGGCAGAGCGTGCTCAAAGCCTTCGACGAAGTCGAGGATGGCCTGTCCGCGCTGCGCCTGCTGGGCGAACAGACCGAAGCGCAGGATACCGCCGTGGCCGCCGCAACCCACGCGGCGGAACTCTCGAAAAACCAATATGAAGCCGGGTCGGTCAGCTATCTGGAAGTCATCGACGCCGACCGCGACGTGCTGCGGCACCGGCGCACCCTCGTGCAGCTGGACGGCCTGCGCGCGCAGGCGGCCGTCCAGCTCATCCGGGCGATCGGCGGTGGCTGGGACGCGTCCTGATTGTCGCAAGAGGGCGCCACGCTGCTAAAATTTCTGGTTCACTTCTTACAAGACACCGACCAGACTCCGCCATCATGCCGCATACCGCCCTCCAGAACCTCATCGAAACCGCCTGGGAAGACCGTGCGTCCCTGAACCCCGGCCAGGCCCCCGACGCCCTGCGCCAGGCCGTCGACCAAGTGATCGCCGGCCTAGATGATGGCACATTGCGCGTCGCGGAAAAGGTCGACGGCCAATGGCAGGTCCACCAGTGGATCAAGAAGGCCGTACTGCTGTCCTTCCGGCTGTCTGACAACCGCGTCATGGGCCAGGCGCCCCAACTGTACTACGACAAGGTTCCGCTGAAGTTCCAGGACTATTCCTCATCGGACTTCCAGCAGGCCGGCTTTCGCGTGGTCCCGACCGCCACGGTGAGGCGCGGCGCCTATATCGCCCCCGACGCAGTGCTGATGCCCTCCTACGTCAACATCGGCGCGCGCGTGGGCGAAGGCACGATGGTGGACACCTGGGCGACGGTGGGCTCGTGCGCGCAGATCGGCAGCCATGTCCACCTGTCTGGTGGCGTAGGCATCGGCGGGGTGCTGGAACCCCTGCAGGCCGGCCCCACCATCATCGAAGACAACTGCTTCATCGGCGCCCGCTCGGAAATCGTCGAGGGCGTCGTCGTCGAGGAAAATTCGGTACTGGCCATGGGGGTCTTCATTTCCCAGAGCACGCGCATCTACGATCGCGCCACCGGCGAGATCCACTACGGTCGCGTGCCGGCGGGTTCCGTGGTAGTGCCGGGCTCGCTGCCTGCAGCCGACGGTAGCCACAGCCTGGCCTGCGCGGTGATTGTCAAGCGGGTGGACGCGAAAACCCGCGCCAAGACCAGCATCAACGACCTGCTGCGGGCCTAGTGCCCGCAGCCGTCCCACACGACTCAAGGAGCCAAGAAGCATGGCAGACGCCGACGTCCGCGCCCTGGCCGCGACCCTGATCGCTCGTCCCTCCGTCACGCCGGACGATGCCGGCTGCCAGGACCTGATCGCCGACCGCCTGCGGCCATGGGGTTTCACCTGCGAATCGCTGCCCAGCGGTCCGGTCAGCAATCTCTGGGCGCGCCGCGGCACGGCAGGCCCCCTGCTGGTGTTCGCGGGCCACACGGACGTCGTCCCCACCGGGCCGGAAATCGAATGGCCCAGCCCCCCCTTCATGCCCACGGAAACCGACGGCATGCTGGTGGGCAGGGGCGCCGCCGACATGAAGACCTCGATCGCCGCCTTCGTGGTCGCGACCGAGGAGTTCATCGCCGCCCATCCGGACCATCCGGGTTCCATCGCTTTGCTGATCACCTCGGACGAGGAAGGCCCGGCGACCGACGGCACGGTCCATGTCTGCCGCGCCCTGGAAGCGCGTGGCGAAACACTCGATTACTGCGTGGTCGGGGAACCGACCTCAATGCAAGTCCTGGGCGACACGATCAAGAACGGCCGCCGGGGCTCGATGTCGGCCCGGATCACGGTGCGCGGCGTCCAGGGCCACGTGGCCTACCCGCACCTGGCCCGCAACCCGATCCACGAACTGGCGCCCGCCCTGGCCGAACTGACGACGGTCCGATGGGACGAAGGCAATGAGTACTTCCCTCCCACCACCTTCCAGGTCTCGAACCTGCACGCGGGCACCGGAGCAGGCAACGTCATCCCCGGCGTCGCCGTGATCGACTGCAATTTCCGTTTCTCGACCGCCAGCACCCCGGAAGGACTGCAAGCCCGGACGGCCGCCCTGCTGGACCGTCACGGTCTGGACTATGACATCGCCTGGACGATCAGCGGCCTGCCTTTCCTGACCCCTCAGGGCACCCTGTGCGAAGCCCTGCAAGCGGCGATCGCCGAAGAAACCGGCGTCCACGCGGAGCTGTCCACAACAGGCGGCACCTCGGATGGGCGCTTCATCGCCCGGATCTGCCCGCAAGTCGTCGAATTCGGTCCGCTGAACCGGACGATCCACCAGACGGGCGAGCGCATCCCCCTGGACAGTCTCGCGCCACTGAAGAACATCTACCGCCGCATGCTGGAAAAACTGCTGGCCTGACCCCATCCGGTCCGCGCCGGACGGCGCGGGCGACCCCGTTCCCCACGCACACCATGTCCTCTCCACATACCGAACTCCTGACCCTGCGCGATCTGCTGCGCTGGTCCATCAGCCGCTTTCACGCCGCCGGCCTGGTCTTCGGCCACGGCAGCGACAACGCCTGGGACGAGGCCGCCTATCTGCTGCTGCACGGTTTGCACCTGCCGCCCGACACGCTCGACCCCTTTCTGGACGCGCGCCTGCTGGAGCGCGAACGGCAGCGCTGCGTGGACCTGATCCACGAGCGCATCAACACGCGCAAGCCCGCCGCCTATCTGACGGGCGAGGCCTGGCTGCAGGGCGAGCGCTTCCTGGTGGACGAGCGCGTGATCGTCCCTCGATCGCCCATTGCAGAATTGCTGGCCGAAGGCCTGGCGCCCTGGATCGAAGACCCGGACGCGGTCGGACAGGCGCTGGACCTGTGCACCGGCTCGGGCTGCCTGGCGATCCTGGCGGCCCACGCCTTCGGCCACGCCACCGTGGACGCGGTGGATGTGTCCACCGACGCCCTGGCGGTTGCGCAATCGAACATCGAATTGCACGGCCTGCGGGACCGTGTCCAGGCGCTGCGCAGCGATCTGCTCTCCCAGGTGCCGGCGGACCGCCGCTACGACCTGATCGTCTGCAACCCGCCCTACGTCAACGAGCAATCTATGAAAGGGCTGCCGCCCGAATACCGGCACGAGCCCCGGCTGGCGCTGGCCGGCGGCGCCGACGGCATGGATCTGGTGCGCCGCATCCTGGCCGACGCGCCCCGCTTCATGGCCCCTGAAGGCCTGCTGGTACTGGAGATCGGCCACGAGCGGGCGCACTTCGAAGCCGCATTCCCCGAGCTGGAACCCGTCTGGCTGGACACGGCCGCCACCACCGACCAGATCCTATTGCTGCGCCGCGCGCAGCTGGCCTCGTGATCCGCGCCGCCGGCCTGACCCTGCGGCGCGGTGTCAAGGTCCTGCTGGAAAACGCCGAATTCGTCGTCCACCCGGGCGAACGCGTCGGCATCGTCGGCAAGAACGGCGCGGGAAAGTCCTCGCTTTTCGCCCTGCTGCAAGGCCTGATCGACCCGGATGCGGGCACGCTGGACATCCCCGCATCCTGGCGACTGGCCAGCGTCGAACAGATCCTGCACGATACTGATCGTCCGGCACGCGAATTCGTCATCGACGGCGATCACCATCTGCGCGATCTGCAGGCGCGCCGCGCCGCCCTGGACCCGGATCAGGGTCATGCGATCGCCGAACTGGAGGCCGCCCTGGTCGAGGCCGAGGCCTGGAGCGCACCTTCGCGCGCCGAACAGTTGCTGGCCGGCCTGGGTTTCGCCCCGGACGAATGGACCCGGCCGGTCGCCAGTTTTTCAGGCGGCTGGCAGATGCGCATTGCCCTGGCGCGCGCGCTGATGGCACCCTCCGACCTGCTGCTGCTCGACGAGCCCACCAATCACCTGGATCTGGACGCCATGTTGTGGCTGGAACGCTGGCTGGCCGGCTATCCGGGCACGGTGCTGCTGATTTCCCACGACACCGAATTTCTGGACGCGGTGGCGCGAGTCATCCTGCACTTCGAGCAGGACAAGCTGGTGCGCTACAAAGGCGGCTACGAATCCTTCCTGGAACAGCGCGCCGAGCGGCTGCGCCAGAACCGCCTGGCGATCCAGCGCCAGACGCGCGAGGCGGCCCACCTGCAATCCTTCATCGACCGCTTCAAGGCCAAGGCCACCAAGGCCAAGCAGGCGCAAAGCCGGGTCAAGGCCCTGGCGCGCATGCAGACCCTGGCGCCGCTGGCCGTGGAGTCGGGCATCGACATCCGTCTGCCCGAACCCGCGCAGACGCCCGACGTGTTGCTGACGCTGGAGGACGCCACCCTGGGCTATCCGGCGAGCGGCGCCGGCGCGGCGCGCGCCATCCTGGAAGACGTAGGCCTGATGGTGCGCGGCGGCAGCCGCATCGGCATCCTGGGCGTCAATGGCGCCGGCAAGAGCACCCTGGTCAAGACCCTGGCCCGCGAACTGCGGCCCCTGGCGGGCGGCTACCGGCCGGCCAAGGGCCTGGAGATCGGCTATTTCGCCCAGCAGCAACTGGACGTGCTCGATCCGGAACTGAGTCCTCTGCAGCACTTCGTGCGCATCGCGCCGGACACACGCGAACAGGAACTGCGCAACATGCTGGGCGGCTTCGGTTTCGGCGGCGACATGGTGAGCCAGCCGGTGGCGCCTTTTTCCGGCGGCGAGAAGGCGCGCCTGGCACTGGCCCTGATCGTCTGGCGCAAGCCCAACCTGCTGCTGCTCGACGAGCCCAGCAACCACCTGGATGTGGACACCCGCGAGGCCCTGGCGCGCGCGCTGGCGGAGTTCCCCGGCAGCGTGCTGCTGGTATCCCACGACCGGCACTTGCTGCGCACCACCGTGGACAGTTTCTGGATCGTCGCCGACGGCCGGGTCCAGCCCTTCGACGGCGACCTGGAAGACTACCGAGACTGGCTGCAGCAGCGCCAGGCGCAGCGCAACCAGGTCGCGCGCGCGGCAGCGCCGGCCCCGAACCAGGACCGCAAGGCGCAGCGCCGTGAACAGGCACAGGCCCGGCAGGAACTATCCACCCGCCGCAAGCCGCTGGAGGCCCGCTTGAAGCGGGTGGAAG
Organism: Castellaniella denitrificans; assembly: GCF_027214045.1. Taxonomy (GTDB): domain Bacteria; phylum Pseudomonadota; class Gammaproteobacteria; order Burkholderiales; family Burkholderiaceae_B; genus Castellaniella; species Castellaniella denitrificans_A. The sequence goes on from NZ_JAPWHE010000011.1 coordinate 31,668, forward strand.
ACGCGATGTCCAGGGCGCAAGCCCGGCTGGCGGAACTGGACGCGCTGATGGCCGATCCGGATTTCTATACGGATGCCCACAAGGACACCCGTCCGGGCCTGATGGCCGAACACGGCGAACTGGGCAAGGCCCTCCAGCGCCAGGAAGAGGAATGGCTGGATCTGCAGACTGAGCTCGAGGCACTGGAAAAAACCTGAGCCTCCCCGGCAGCACGCTGATTTTCCTGCATATTCCAAGGCTGAATAATTTAATACTCTTATATTCGTTCGGCATGAGGATGACGATCCTTAGAATGGACTGGTCTTATAACCGTCCCTTCAAAAGATCCGCGCCATGAGCCGCCTCCCCATCCAATCCGTCGAATCCGCTCCAACCGAAGCCCAGGACCGCCTGCGCGCCGCAGCCCAGGCCAACGGCTTCCTGCCCAACCTGCTGGGCGTCCTGGCGAACGCGCCCACCGCCCTGGAAACCTACCAGGTCGTCGGCGCGATCAACGGCCGCAACAGCCTCACCCCCACCGAACGCGAAGTCGTGCAGATCACGGCCGCCACCTACAACGGTTGCGGCTTCTGCGTGGCCGGCCACACCAAACTCGCCTACAAGAAGCTGCAACTCCCCCAGGAACTGGTCGAGGCCCTGCGCGGCACCCAGGCCCTGTCCGATCCCAAGCTGAACGCACTGGCGCAATTCACCCTGCAAGTTCTGGAGCACCGCGGCCAAGTGTCCGACGAAGCACTGGCCGCACTGCGCGCGGCAGGCTACGACGACGCCCAGGCCCTGGACGTGGTGCTGGGCGTAAGCCTGGCGACACTGTGCAACTACGCCAACAATCTGGCCCGCACCCCCATCAACCCGGAACTGCAGGCCTACGCCTGATCCTGGAGGCCCGCATGTCCACCGACCTGTTGCCCGCCGTCCATGGCGACGGCATCGACGCCCTGATCCGGGAAAGCCTGGCGCCCCAGGCGGAAGCCATCGATCAGGGCCGGTATCCGGGCGACTTCATGCGAGCGCTGGGCCGCCTGGGCGGCTTCGGCGCCGCGCTGCCCGTCGAATCGGGCGGCCTGGGCCTGGACCTCGCGGCCCAGATCGAGATCATCGCCCGCGTCGGCCGCGTCTGCGGCTCCACGGCTTTCCTGGCCTGGTGCCAGTCGGCCTGCGCCTGGTATTTCCATCAGACGGACAACGCCGCCGCGCGCGAACGCTATCTGTCACCCATCGCCCGGGGTGAGATCCTGGCCGGCACCGGCATGTCCAACTGCGTCAAGCATCTCGCGGGCATCGAACGCATCAACCTGCGCGCGCGGCGCGACGGCGAAGGTTACCGCGTGAACGGCGCCTTGCCCTGGGTCTCGAACCTGGGGCCCGATCACCTGGTCATCGCCGCCGCGGCTGTCGAGGAAGGCGGCTACATCATGTTCGCCGTGCCGCCGGGCGCGACCGCGCTGACGTTGCGCCCCTGCCCCGCCTTCGCCGGCATGGAAGGCACCGGCACCTACGGCGTGCACCTGAAGAACGCGCTGATTCCTGCGACGGACGTGCTGGCCGAGCCCGCGGGCTTCGAGGACTACATCGGCCGGATCAAGCCCGGCTTCCTGCTGATGCAGATCGGCATGGGGCAGGGGCTGGTCCGGGCCAGCCTGGAAACCATCCATGCAACCAACCAGCGGCTGAGCCACGTCAACACGTTCCTGGACGACCAAGAGGACACGCTCGGCCAGGATGCCGGGGCCCTGCTGACGGAAACCGTGCGGCTCGCGCGCCTGGACCGGGACGCGCTGCTCCTGGACATCCTGCGCGCCCGCGCCCGGGCCTCGGAACTCAGCCTGCGGGCCACGCAATCGGCCGCCCTGCACGCGGGAGCCGCCGGCTACCTGATGAGCCACCCCGCCCAGCGCCGCCTGCGCGAAGCCTTGTTCGTCGCCATCGTGACACCGGCCCTGAAGCACCTGCGCAAGGAAATCCATGCGCTCGAACGAGAGGCGGCCTGACGCATGAGTCTCGCCACCGAGCTTGCCGCCCCGATCGCCGGGACCTCCGCCATCGAAACCGGTGTGCTCAGCGCCACGGACGTGGCACTGGACTATGCGCGGCCGGGGGATGGCCCCCACCGCATCCTGCAGGATTTTTCCCTGGAGCTGCAGGCAGGGGAAATCGTCGCGCTGCTGGGTCCCAGCGGCGTCGGCAAGTCCTCGCTGCTGCGGGTGCTGGCGGGTCTGCAGCAACCGCAAGCCGGTCAGGTCCGCCTGCGCGGCCGTCAACTGACCGGTCCCGCCCCTGACGTAGGCTTCGTCTTCCAGGACCCCTGCCTGCTACCCTGGCTGACCCTGGAGGAGAACGTCGCCTTCGGTCTGGATTTTCGCCATCAGCCCAGGCTGGACGAGGCACTGCGCCGCACGCGCGTTCAACAAGCCATCGCGGAAGTCGGCCTGACGCACGCCCGGACACGCTACCCCGACGAATTGTCGGGCGGCATGGCCCAGCGGGCCGCTCTGGCCCGCAGCCTGGCGCGCGCGCCCGAAATCCTGCTGCTGGACGAGCCCTTCAGCGCCCTGGATGAAGTGACCCGCGGCGAAATGCAGACCCTGCTGCTGGAAATCAGCGCGCGCCACTGCGCCGCCGCGATCCTGGTGACCCACGACATCGACGAGGCGCTGCTGCTCGCCGACCGCATTCTGCTGCTGGGCGGCCAGCCGGGCAGCCTGATTGGCCAGTGGCGGCCCGGCCGCCCCCACCCACGGGACGAGACCGATCCCCACCTCACCTCACTGCGCGTCCAGATCCTGCAAGCCCTGCGCGCCGCCCGCCCACCCAAATCCAATCCGGCATCATGACCCTGAAACTGATCGATCCCTGCTGCGGCGCCGCCGCCAGCGCCCTGGCCGGCCGCCGACAATTCCTGAAACTGTCTTCGCTGTTCACGATGGCCGGCGCCCTGCCGCTGCTGCAGGCGGGCCAGGCGGCTCGCGCTGCCGAACCGGATGCGCCGGTGCGCATCGGTTATCTGCCGATCACCGACGCCACGCCGCTGCTGGTGGCGCATCACAACGGCCTGTTCGAAAAGCGCGGACTGCGGGTGGAAAAGCCGAGGCGCTTCCGTAGCTGGTCGCAGATCGTCGAGGCTTTCCTGAGCGGTCAGGTGAATGTGGTCCATCTGCTCATGCCCATGACCGTCTGGTCACGCTACGGCAGCAAGTCCCCGGCCAAGGTGGTGGCCTGGAATCATATGGAAGGCTCCTGCCTGACCGTGCGGCCCGACATCGCCAGCCTCGCCGACCTGGGCGGTACCACGGTCGCCATCCCCTTCTGGTATTCGGTACACAACATCGTCCTGCAAGCCATGCTGCGCGAGGCCGGGCTGGAATTCATCAGTGACGGAGAACCGACCAAACAACAGGTCAAGCTGGTGGTCATGTCGCCCGGCGACATGCTCCCCGCTCTTGGCACGAAGCGGATTTCCGGCTACATCGTGGCCGAGCCGTTCAACGCCAAGGCCGAGGAACTGGGCGTGGGCAAAGTCTGGCGCTTCACCGGCGACGTCTGGCGCAACCACGCCTGCTGCGTGGTCACGATGCACGAGCGCGACTTGCAGGAGCGCCCCGAATGGTCCCAGAAGGTCGTCGACGCCATCGTCGAAGCACAGGCCTGGACCCGGGGCCACCGCGAGGAAACCGTGAAGATCCTTGAGCGTGGCAACCCCGCCGACTATACACCCCACGAGCATTCGACCTTGGCGCGAGTGCTGCTGCCCTCGCCCGAGCGCGACGCGGAATACGTCCGCAGCGGCGCGATCCGCCACGCCGACTGGAAGGAACAACGCATCGACTTTCAGCCCTACCCCTTTCCCAGCTACACGGAAAAACTGGTGGAAATGTTGAAATCCACTTATGTGCTGGGCGAGAACGCCTTCTTGAAGGATCTCGACCCCGCCGAAGTCGCCCGCGACCTGGTGGACGACCGCTATGTGCGCAAGGCCATCGAGGCCCAGGGCGGGCCGGCCGCCTTCGGCATCGAGGGCTACACGCGCACGGAAACCTTCTCGGTCGCCTAGGCTCGCGAGCGGACGGACCTGAAACCCATGAAAATGCAAACCACCCCGCTGCCCGCCCACAGACGCCTGGCCCTGAGCCTGGGCGGACTGCTGGTTCTGCTGCTGCTCTGGGCCGCCGGCATCGGCATGGCCGGCGAGGAAACGACCATGGCCGGCCTGTTCTCGCCGCTGAAGGCCCTGCCCAGCCTGGCCCACCTGGTCCTGGACAATCAATTGACGGTGCACACCCTGGTCAGCCTCCGGCGCGTGGCCGTGGGGCTGTTCTGGGCACTGGTGTTCGGCATCCCCCTGGGGCTGGCGATCGGCGCTTCGCAGAAACTGGAGCTGGCCACCAGCGGCGCCTTCCAGTTCCTGCGCATGGTCTCGCCCCTGTCCTGGATGCCGGTCGCCGTGATGCTGTTCGGCATCGGCGATGCGCCCATCTATTTCCTGCTCAGTTTCGCCGCCGTCTGGCCCATCATCCTGAACACCAGCGCGGGCGTGCGACAACTGGACCCGCGCTGGCTGATGCTGGCGCGCAGCCTGAGCGCCACGCGCCGGGAAATCCTCTGGAGGATCGTGATCCCCGGCTCCCTGGGCCACATGCTGACCGGTCTGCGCCTGGCCATCGGCATCGTCTGGATCATCCTGGTGCCCTGCGAAATGCTGGGCGTCAGTTCCGGCCTGGGCTATTTCATCCTGGATACCCGCGACCGCCTGGCCTATTCCGAGCTGATGGCCGTGATCGTGCTGATCGGTGCGCTGGGCTTCCTGCTGGACGCCACCGCACAGCGGCTGCACCGGCGCTGGGCGCGACGCTGATCGGCGTCAGGATAAGACGATCAAGGCTCGCCGCCGGAATCGTCGGTCCCGAAAACACGATCCCAGAACGATGTGGTGACGCCGTACCAGCCCGAAGCGCCCGGCCGATGATGCAGGGCATGACAGCGCTTGCGAACCCACATCCAGGAGCCAGGCCGGGCCCTCCAGTGATGCGCGGCGTGATGAACCACCACATACAGCAGGTAGCCGGCGGTCATGCCCAGGGTCGCCGCCAGGGCGATCCATGGGCCTGCGGCGGCGGACACCGGCCAAAGCACCAGCACCGCGAACGCCGTCATGCTGACCGGCGTTGAAGAGCCGATCAACGCAAAAGGACGCTCATGGTGTGTCTCGTGCCAGCTTTTGAAAGGCCACAGTCCGTGCAGGATGAATCGATGCAGGGCATACTCGACAAAGCTCCAGGTCAGGAACCCCAGCACTGCGGCCGCCAGCAACACCCGGGCCGAACCGCCCGCATGCACGGCCAGCACGGCCGCCCCACCCAAGATCACCAGCGGATAGAACACAAAATCCGCGAAATACATGACAGGATGCTGCTCGAACTTGAAAGGCCCCATGGCGAACCCGCGGTCGAATATCCGAGGCCAGTATAGCGCCCACCCTGGGGATTTCCCTGATTTTTGATGGTCATCCGCCGGAAAGGCCGTCAGCCCGGCGGTGGCGACCGGTCCCCGGACATCAATCCAGAACGTCCAGCTTCGCCACCCCCAGGGCCAGGGTCTTGGTGCCGGCGTCGCGGAATTCGATGCGCGCCTGGGCGTCGGCACCACTGCCGCTCAACGCCACCACGGTGCCTTCGCCGAACCGGCCATGGCGCACCCCCGTGCCGATGTGGAAGCATTGTTCGCCCACCGTCACTCCGGATGACTGCGCGCGGGGGGTGCGCGGTGCGAAAGTACTGCCCGCCTCGCCCTGCCAGCCCCCCAGGCCCCGCCGGAATGCGCCGCTCCAGGGCGCCTGGGCCGATTCCGGACGCTGGCGCGGCGTGATCCATTTCAGGTGTTCCTCCGGAATTTCGTCCAGGAAGCGCGAGCGCATGCCGTAGCGGGTCTGGCCGTGCAGCATGCGGCTTTGCGCCAGGGTCAGCGTCAGACGCTCGCGCGCCCGCGTGATGGCCACGTACATCAGGCGGCGCTCTTCTTCCAGGCCCCCGGGATCCAGCAGGCTGTTTTCGTGAGGGAACAGGCCTTCCTCGAGCCCGGTGATGAACACCGCATCGAATTCCAGGCCCTTGGCCGCGTGAACGGTCATGAGCTGCACGGCGTCTTCGCCGGCCTGCGCCTGGTTGTCGCCGGCTTCCAGCGAGGCGTGGCTGAGAAAGGCGCCCAGAGGCGACATGACGGCGGGCGACGGCTGCACGTCGGCATCGAAGGCCCGATCCGGATCGGACGCCGCATCGGTGGCGATGGTCGCGGCCTCGGGAATACGGCCGGCGGGCAGGCCCTGGAATCCTTCCTCGGCCACGAAGGCGGCGGCGGCGTTGACCAGTTCCTGGAGATTTTCCAGCCGATCCTGGCCCTCGCGATCAGCCCGGTAATGGGCTTCGAGGCCGCTGTGGTGCACCACATGGCCGATCAGTTCCGGCAGGTCCAGTGTCCGGGATTCCTCGGCCAGTTCGCGGATCAGCGTGGCGAAACGAGCCAGGCTGGAGCCGGCCTTGCCCGGCACGAACGCGACCGCGCCAGCCAGGCTGGTGCCCTGCAGCGCCGCCATGTCGGCCTGTTGTTCCAGGGTGCGCGCGCCAATCCCTCGCGTGGGAAAGTTCACCACCCGCATCCAGGAAGTATCGTCGTCCGGATTGTCGATCAGTCGCAGGTAGGCCAGGACATGCTTGACTTCCTGGCGTTCGAAGAATCGCTGTCCACCGTAGACCCGATACGGGACACGGGCGGAAAACAAGGCGTGCTCGATCGGGCGCGACTGGGCGTTGCTGCGGTACAGGATAGCGATTTCATGAGCAGGCCGGCCGTCGCGGATCAGGGCGCGGACCTCGTCCACCAGCCACTGGGCCTCCAGCGTGTCCGAGGCCTGCTCGACCACGCGCAGGGGCTCGCCCTCGCCCGCATCGGTCCACAGGTTCTTGCCCAGACGATTGTTGTTGTGAGTGATCAGGGCGTTGGCCGAGTCCAGGATGTGGCCGTGCGAACGGTAGTTCTGTTCCAGGCGGATGACGCGTCCCTGGGCGTGACGCTGTTCGAAGTCGGCCATATTGCCCACGTTCGCCCCGCGAAAAGCGTAGATGGACTGGTCATCGTCGCCCACCGCGAACACGGGCGTGCTCGCGCCCGCCAGCAGCATCAGCCAGCGATACTGCAGGACGTTGGTGTCCTGGAATTCGTCGACCAGAATCTGCTGGAAGCGGCGCTGGTAGTGTTCGCGGATCGGCGCCTCGCGCCGCAACAGTTCGTAGGCGCGCAGCAGCAGTTCGCCGAAATCGACCACGCCCTCGCGCTCGCACTGATCCTGGTAGCGCTGGTACAGGTCGGCCAGCCGCCGCGCATGGGCGTCGCGGGTGTCCAGATCATCCGGACGCAGGCCGTCTTCCTTGGCGCCATTGATCATGCGCTGCACATCGCGCGGCGGGAAGCGTTCGTCGTCGATGCCCGCCGTCTTCAGCATGCGCTTGATGGCCGAAAGCTGGTCGGCGCTGTCCAGGATCTGGAAAGCTTGGGGCAGACCCGCCTCGCGATGATGCGCGCGCAACAGCCGGTTGCACAGGCCGTGGAAGGTCCCGACCCACATGCCCCGGGTGTTGATGGGCAGCAGCGCCGACAGACGCGTCAGCATTTCCCGCGCGGCCTTGTTGGTGAACGTGACCGCCAGCAGGCCGTGCGGACCGACCTGGCCGGTCTGGATCAGCCAGGCCATGCGGGTGGTCAGGACGCGGGTCTTGCCGCTGCCCGCGCCGGCCAGCACCAGGGCGTGTTCGGCCGGCAGGGTGACGGCGGCCCGCTGCTGCGGATTCAGCCCTTCGAGCATTCCATCCATCATGCCGCGTAGCGACCCAGCCGGAGGGCGAACTGTTCCAGGCCGTCGATGCCGCTGGCCTGGGCGCGCTGGCACCAGGCGCGCAGGTCGGCCAGCAGTTGCTCACTGCTGGCGCTGGAGGATTCCCACAAGGCGGTCAATTCGCGGCGCATCTGCACCAGGGTTGCGAGCGCGGGCGCGAGCGACAGGGCGCGGTCCACCTGGGCCCGCTCCTGGGGCGCCAGCGCGGCGGCGTCACGCACCAGCCATTTTCGGCAGCGCCTGAGCAGCAGGCGCTCGCCACGCCGCTGGCGCAGTTGGAGCGCCTTGATCTCGTGGGCCACGGCCGCCTTGACGACCCCCGAATAGCGCGCCAGGACTTCGTAGCGGTGGGCGATGATTCCCTGGAGCTGATCCTGTCCCAGCGTATCGGCGGATTCCGGCGCCCGCAGCCGCAGCCGGGGCGCGACCCGGCGCACCCGGGCCAGGCCCAGGGCCTGCAGAATGCGGATGTAGGCCCAGCCCAGATCGAACTCGTACCAGCGCGAGGAGAATTTCGCCGAGGTCCCGTAGGCATGGTGGTTGTTGTGCAGTTCTTCCCCGCCGATCAGCAGGCCCCAAGGCACGACGTTGGTACTGGCGTCGGGGCAGGCGAAATTGCGATAGCCCCAGGCATGGCCCAGGCCGTTGATCACGCCGGCGGCCCAGAACGGAATCCAGGCCATCTGCACCGCCCAGACCGTGAGGCCCAGGACACCGAACAGGGTCACGTCCAGGATCAGCATCAGGCCCACGCCCAGCAGATTGTGGCGGCCGTACAGGTGGCGTTCGATCCAGTCGTCGGGTGTGCCGTGGCCGTAGCGCGCGAGGGTCTCGGCATTGCGGGCCTCGTCACGATAGAGTTCCGCCCCGCGGAAGAAGACCTGGGCCAGGCCGAACACGGCGGGCGAATGGGGATCGCCTTCGCGTTCGCACTTGGCGTGATGCTTGCGGTGGATGGCGACCCATTCACGGGTGATCATGCCGGTGGTCATCCACAACCAGAAGCGGAAGAAATGCGCCACGACGGGGTGCAGGTCCAGTCCCCGGTGCGCCTGACTTCGATGCAGGTACAGGGTCACCGCCGCGATGGTGACATGAGTCAGCGCCAGCGTCACGCCGACCAGGCCCCAGGGGCCCAGGTCCAGCATGCCGCCCTTAAGAAAGGAAAGCCAAGTGTTCATCGTCTCCGGGTCTAGCCCGCGTGGTACTGAAAGATATTTTCAGTTTAGCCCAGGCGGTTTTGCCGCGTCAGCCGTTTTCCGCCCGACTTATTCGGGGGTTCCCTTCGCGCGCTCCATGACGGCGGCGAAAAAACCGTCGGTGCCGTGAACGTCGGGACGCAGCCGCAGATACGGACCGTCCAGCGACACACGGATGTCACGATCCGCCAGGATGGCGCCGGCATCCAGCAGGGAAAATTCCGGATGCCCGGCCAGGAAGGCTTCGACCTGCAGTTCATTTTCCTCCGGAAGGATGCTGCAACTGGCGTAGACCAGCCGCCCGCCCGGCATCACGCAAGCGGCCGCATCGCGCAGGATCGCCGCCTGGGTCTGGCGCAGTTGGGCCAGGGATTCGGGATGCTGGCGCCATTTCAGGTCGGGATTGCGGCGCAGCGTGCCCAGGCCGCTGCATGGCGCGTCCACCAGTACGCGGTGCGCCTTGCCTCGCAGCCGTTTGACGCGCTGGTCGTTGCGTTCCGCGATGGCCACCGGCACGATGTTGGACAGCCCGCTGCGCGCGAAGCGCGGCTTGGCCCGGGCCAGGCGGGCGGCCGACACGTCAAAGGCGTAGAGGCGGCCTGTGGAGCGCATCAGCGCGCCCAGCAGCAGGGTCTTGCCCCCCGCTCCGGCGCAATAGTCGATGACCATCTCGCCGCGCCGGGGCGCCACCAGCGCCGCCAGCAACTGGCTGCCTTCGTCCTGGACTTCGATTTCGCCGCGCTCGAAGGCGCCCCAACGGTTGACGGGCGGGCGTCCCTGGATGCGGATGCCCCAGGGGGAATACGGCGTCGGCCGCGCCGCCCAGCGCGCCTCGGGGCCATCGGCCCAGGCGGCCAGCAGGGCGTCGCGCTCGGCCTTGAGCGGATTGATCCGCAGATCCAGGGGCGCGGGGGTGTTCAGGGCCTGGAGCAGGGATTCGGCATCCGGCAGGGCCGCCAGGCGCTCGTCCAGCCAATCCGGCACGCTGTGGCGCACCGCCCTGGGCAGGCCGGCGGCGGACAGGGACAGGACATGGTCCAGCCAGGCGCGCTCGTGCTCGTCCAGGCCGGTGTCCAGGGTTTCACGCGGCCAGACGGAGGCCAGACCCAGGACCGCCAGGCGCCGCGTGCCCGAACCCGCGCCGATTTCCGCGAACTGCCGATAGCGCCGCAGATGACGCAGCACATCGAAGACCGCCTCGGCGATTTCTCCCCGGTCGCGCATCCCGGCGTTGGCGTGGGCGCGGAACCAGTGCGACAGGACGGCGTCGGCCGGGTATTTCCATTGCAGAGCCTCGCCCAGCACCTGGCGCACCTGCTCGATACGCGCCGCCGCCATCACGTAGGGCCGCGCGGTGGTCTGGCCGCGCGCGGCATCCTTGCCCCGGGACGCCCGGACGTCCCGGCCTTCTTCGCCGCGCGCGGCGCGGGGGCGGTCCGGCGACCCGGAACGGCGTCCGCCGTCGGCGGCGTCCATGCGGGCGCGCGGCCGGGAGCGGGATCCATCCCGCGTGTCATTCCTGCTCATGATGATTCTCCTGGAAAAGGGCCGGACCGGCCCAGGCGCGGTGCGACGCGCCCTCGACCGAGACGCGGCCATCCGTCCCCAGCCGCACGCGGCCCTGCGCCAGCCAGCGCAACGTCTGGGCGTAGACCCGATGTTCGACCGGCAGCAGCCGGGCCGCCAGCGATTCGGGCGTGTCGTCGGCACACACCGGGATGGCGGCCTGGGCGATGATCGGCCCATGATCCAGCACCGGCGTGACGAAATGCACGGTGCAGCCATGCCATTGCACGCCCTGGGCCAGGGCCTGTTCATGAGTATGCAGGCCGGGAAATGCCGGCAACAGCGAGGGGTGGATGTTGACGATGCGGCCATCGAAATGGCGCACGAAATCGGCGCCCAGCACCCGCATGAAGCCCGCCAGCAGGATATAGTCGGGCGCCAGGGCGTCCAGCCGCGTCCGCAAGGCGGCGTCGAAGGCCTCGCGGCTGTCGAAGTCGCGGTGTGCCAGGACTTCGGCGGGCAGGCCGCGCGCGCGCGCCCAGTCCAGCCCCGCCGCATCCGCGCGGTTGGACAGGACGGCACAGATGTCGACGGGCAGGCCTTCGGTGGCGACGGTCTCGGCCAGCGCCTGCATGTTCGAGCCGCGGCCCGAAATCAGGATGGCCACCCGGATCGGCCGGTCGGGGGGGTGCGGCATGCGCAGGGTCTCCAGCAGGAAAGAAGAGGATGCTGCCCGGCGGGAATCCTGGGCATAAACGCAAAATTGTAAACTCTCGCCTGTGAATACCGAATTCCGCCTCTACCGCCACCTGCCCCGGCACGACTCCACGGCCCCCAGCGCCGTGACCATCGGCAATTTCGATGGCGTGCACCGGGGCCATCAGGCCATCCTCGCCCAGGTCCGGGAACAGGCCGCCGCGCTCGGGCTCGTGCCCACCGTGATGACCTTCGCGCCCCACCCGCGCGCTTTCTTCGCACGCAAGGGGCAACGCCCGGAACTGATCCCCACGCAGATCAGTTCCCTGCGCGACAAGACCGTCCTGCTCACCGAACACGGCATGCGCCAGATCGTGATCCAGCGCTTCGACCAGCGCCTGGCCGACATGGGCGCCGAGGACTTCATCCGCGAATTGCTGGTGCGCGGCCTGAACACGCGCTGGCTGCTGGTCGGCGAAGACTTCCGGTACGGCCACAAACGCAGCGGCGACATCGACCTGCTGCGCCGCATGGGGCGGGAGCACGGCTTCGAGGTACGGACCCTGGCCGATGTCGGGGACGACCAGGGCCAGCGCATTTCCAGTTCCGCGCTGCGCACCGCGCTGGCGGTGGGCAATCTGGAACGCAGCGGCGAATTGCTGGGCGCCCCCTACCGCATCGGCGGGCACGTCATCCACGGCCGCAAGCTGGGCCGCGACCTGGGCTTTCCGACGCTGAACCTGCGCGTGCCCGCCCCCTGCGCGGCCCGTTCCGGCATCTACGTGGTGCGCGTCCACGGACTGGACGAACGGCCGCTGCCGGGCGTCGCCAGCCTGGGCGTGCGGCCCACGGTCACCCGCGACGGCGCGCTGTTGCTGGAGACGCACATCCTCGATCGGCGGGTGGACGCCTACGGTAAACTGGTGTGCGTCGAATTCCTCGAATTCCTGCGCGACGAGGAATACTTTCCCGACCTGACCTCCCTGACCGCCGCCATCCGCCAGGATGCGCAAGGCGCTCGCGACTATTTTGCCTCCCATGGACTATAGAGACACCCTGAACCTGCCCGAATCCCCCTTCCCCATGCGCGGCGATCTGCCCAAGCGCGAGCCGGGCTGGATCAAGGAATGGGAGGAAAAAGGCTTGTACAAGCGGCTGCGCGACGCCCGCCGGGGCGAGCCCCTGTTCATCCTGCACGACGGCCCGCCCTACGCCAACGGCAAGATCCACATCGGCCACGCGGTCAACAAGATCCTCAAGGACATGATCGTCAAGAGCCGCCAGCTCGAAGGCTTCGACGCGGTATACGTGCCGGGCTGGGACTGCCACGGCCTGCCGATCGAGAACGCCATCGAAAAACTGCATGGCCGCAATCTGCCGCGCGACGAGATGCAGGCAAAGAGCCGCGCCTTCGCCACCGAGCAGATCGCGCAGCAGATGGTGGATTTCAAGCGCCTGGGCGTACTGGGCGACTGGGATCACCCCTACAAGACCATGAACCATGCGAACGAGGCGCTGGAACTGCGCGCCTTGAAAAAAGTCATGGAACGCGGTTTCGTCTATCGCGGCCTCAAACCCGTGTACTGGTGTTTCGACTGCGCCTCGTCGCTGGCCGAGTTCGAAATCGAATACGCCGACAAGAAAAGCCAGACGCTGGACGTGATGTTTCCGGCCGCCGACCCCGGGAAACTGGCCGCCGCGTTCAACCTGGACCGGCTCGACAAGGACGCGTTCATCGTCATCTGGACGACCACGGCCTGGACCATCCCCGCCAACCAGGCGCTCAACGTCAATCCGGCGCTCGAATACAGCCTGGTCGATACGGAACTCGGCCTGCTCATCGTCGCCTCGGCGCTGGTCGAGAAATGTCTCGAACGCTGGAAACTGCAAGGCCGGGTCGTCGCCACGACCAGGGGCGAAAAGCTCGACCACATGCCCTTCAGGCATCCGCTGGCGCACGTGCACAAGGGTTATGACCGCCTCTCTCCCGTGTATCTGGCCGACTACGCCACGGCCGAGGACGGCACGGGGATCGTGCACTCGTCGCCCGCCTACGGCGTGGACGACTTCAATTCCTGCATGTCCAACGGCCTGGCGTACGAAGGCATCCTCAACCCCGTGCAGGGCCACGGCGTGTACGCGGACGATCTGCCGCTGTTCGGCGGGCAGCACATCTGGAAAGCCGTGCCCGCCATCCTCGACGCGTTGAAATCCGCGGGCCGCCTGATTGACACCACCACCATCACCCACAGCTACCCGCATTGCTGGCGCCACAAGACGCCGGTGATCTACCGCGCCGCCGCGCAGTGGTTCATCCGCATGGACGAGGGCGAGGGCGTGTTCACCGACCCGGCCCAGAAGCCCGCCAAGACCTTGCGCCAGATCGCCCTCGAAGCCATCGAGCAGACCCGCTTCTACCCAGAGAACGGCAGGGTCCGCCTGCGCGACATGATCGCGGGACGCCCCGACTGGTGCATCTCGCGCCAGCGCAGCTGGGGCGTGCCCATTCCCTTCTTCCTGCATGTGGACACGGGCGAACTGCACCCGCGCACCATGGAGATCATCGACCAGGCGGCCGACATGATCGAACAGGGCGGCGTGGAGGCCTGGAGCCGCGTGACGGCCGAGGACATCCTGGGCGCCGAAGACGCCAGGCACTACACCAAGAGCACCGACATCCTGGAAGTCTGGTTCGACTCGGGCTCCACCTTCTGGCACGTGATGCGCGGCTCGCATCCCGCCATGCATCACGACAGCGGCCCCGAGGCCGACCTGTACCTCGAAGGCCACGATCAGCACCGGGGCTGGTTCCACAGCTCCCTGCTGCTGGCCTCGGCCATCTTCGGCCGCGCGCCCTACCGCGGGCTGCTCACCCACGGCTTCACCGTGGACGGCCAGGGCAAAAAGATGAGCAAGTCGCTGGGCAACACGGTGGCGCCGCAGGACGTGAGCGGCAAGATGGGCGCCGAGATCATCCGCCTGTGGGTGGCATCGACCGACTATTCGGGCGACCTGGGCATCGACGACAAGATCCTGGCGCGCGTGGTGGACGGCTACCGCCGCATCCGCAACACGCTGCGCTTCCTGCTGGCCAACACCAGCGATTTCGACGCGGCGACCGACGCCGTGGCCTACGAGGATCTGCTGGAGATCGACCGCTACGCCCTGGCGCGCGCGGCCCAGCTCCAAAAAGAGATCCTCGGCCACTACCAGGTCTATGAATTCCACCCCGTGGTCGCCAAGCTGCAACTGTTCTGCTCCGAAGATCTGGGCGGCTTTTACCTCGACGTGCTGAAGGACCGCCTCTACACCACGGCCCCCAAGAGCCTGGCGCGCCGCAGCGCCCAGACCGCGCTGCACCAGATCACCCACGCGCTGCTGCGCTGGATGGCCCCGTTCCTGTCGTTCACGGCCGAGGAAGCCTGGAAAGTCTTCGGCTCCGGCGACAGCATCTTCCTGGAAACCTTCACCACCCTGCCCGAGGGCGACGAGGCGCTGCGAGCCAAATGGACGCGCATCCGCGAAATCCGCGACCAGGTCAACAAGGACATCGAGGCCGTGCGCGCCGAAGGCAAGGTCGGCGCCTCGCTGCAGGCCGAAGTGACCGTCTCGGCCCAGGCCGAAGACCTGGCCTTGCTGCAATCGCTGGAAGACGACCTGAAGTTCGTCTTCATCACTTCGGCGGCCCGTGCCGTAGCGGGCGATGGCGACCTGGGGGTCGAGGTGCGGGCCACGACACACGAAAAATGCGGCCGCTGCTGGCATCACCGCGCCGATGTGGGCCGGGATCCGGCGCATCCGGAACTGTGCGGCCGCTGCGTGGACAACCTGTACGGCGATGGCGAAGCCCGAGCCCATGCCTGATCCGGCCGCACATCCGCCGGACGGGCGGCGACCGGCCCGCCTGCGACCACTCGCCGGCTGGCTGGCCTGGGCGGCGGTACTGGTCCTGCTGGACCAGCTCACCAAGGCATGGATCTCGGGCACGCTGGACTATGCGCGACGCATTCCCGTGCTGCCCTTCTTCGACCTGACGCTGCTGCACAACACCGGCGCGGCATTCAGCTTCCTGGCCGATGGGGGCGGTGCCCAGCGCTGGCTGTTCACCGGCATCGCCGCGGCGGCGGCCGTTCTGATCCTGCGCTGGCTGTACACTCACCCAACCGAGCGCCTGCTGTGCGCGGCCCTGGCGAGCATTCTGGGCGGCGCCCTGGGCAACGCCATCGACCGCCTGCTGCACGGACACGTCGTGGACTTCCTGCTGTTCTACTGGCGCGACTGGTACTTCCCTGCCTTCAACCTGGCCGACGTGGCCATCACCTGCGGGGCCGCGCTGCTGATCCTGGACGAAATCCTGCGCGCCCGCCGCGCGCGCCCATCCTGAAGGAGGCCCCATGGACCTGTCTGGCAAACGCATCATCCTGGGGCTCACGGGCGGCATCGCCTGCTACAAATCGGCCGAACTGCTGCGCCGCATGCAGGACGAGGGCGCCACCGCGGACGTGGTGATGACCGAGGCCGCCACCCGCTTCATCACGCCGGCCACGATGCAGGCCCTGTCCGGCCGCCCCGTCTGGGTGGACGCCTGGGACGCCCGCATGGACAACCGCATGGCGCACATCAATCTGACGCGCGGCGCTGACGCAGTCCTGGTGGCGCCCGCCAGCACCGATTTCCTGGCCCGCGCCGCGCATGGCCTGGCCGACGATCTGCTGACCACCCTGTGCGTGGCGCGCGGCACGGTCCCGCTGCTGGTCGCGCCGGCCATGAACCACGAAATGTGGACCCATCCCGCCACCCAACGAAACGCAGCGCAGTTGCGCGACGATGGCGTGACGCTGATCGGTCCGGGCGCCGGTCCCCAGGCCTGCGGCGAGACCGGCTCGGGCCGCATGATGGAACCCGACCAGATCCTGCGCGCCCTGATCGCCTTCTTCCAGCCCAAGTCGCTGGCAGGCCGCCGCGTGCTGCTGACGGCCGGCCCCACCAGCGAGACCATCGATCCGGTACGGGTGCTGACGAACCGCTCATCCGGCCGCATGGGCTATGCCCTGGCCCGGGCGGCGGCGGAAGCCGGAGCCCACGTGACCCTGGTGTCCGGCCCGACCGCACTGCCCTGCCCGGACGGTGTCGAACGCATCGCCGTGCGCGGTGCCGCCGACATGCACGCCGCCGTGATGGCGCGGGCTGGCAAGGCCGACCTGTTCATCGCCGTCGCGGCCGTGGCCGATTGGGGCATCGCCAATCCTTCGGACGTCAAGCTCAAGAAACAGCCCGGCGGCCAGCCGCCACGGCTGGACTTCGTTCAGAACCCCGACATCCTGGCCGAAGTCGCCGCCCTGCCCGACGGCCCCTGGTGCGTGGGCTTCGCCGCCGAGACCGACCACCTGGCCGAACACGCCCAGGCCAAGCGCGCCCGCAAGGGCGTCCCCGTCATTGTCGGCAATCTGGCCCAGGACGCCATGGACACGGAAGACACCGAACTGGTGATCTTCGACGAGGCCGGCGCCCATCCTCTGGCCCGTCAGTCCAAGCTGCTGGCCGCCCGGCAACTGATCGCCTGGATCGCCGGGCATCTGCCCCGCTGACTCCCCGACCCACCGCAAACGCGCGCCGCCGGGGCCGCGCGACATCTCTTTTCACCACGGATCCTCATCATCATGCAACGACGACTCATCCAGGCCCGTATCGTCAACCCCCTGCTGGGCACGGACGCGATCCCCCTGCCCGACTACGCCACAGGCGGCTCCGCCGCCCTGGATCTGCGCGCCTGCCTTGAAGCACCGCAGGCACTGGCTCCCGGCGCGCGCCTGCCTGTGCCGACCGGCCTGGCCTTGAATATGATGGATCCCGGCCTGGTGGCGATCGTGGCCTCGCGCTCGGGCCTGTCACTCAAGCATGGGATCCGCGTCGCCCAGGGCATTGGCGTCATCGACGCCGACTATCATGGCGAAATCAAGGTTCTGCTGACAAACGACAGCGACACGCCCTACGACATCCAGCCGGGCGAACGCATCGCCCAACTGCTGTTCCAGCCGGTCGTGCAGGTCGGGCTGCACGTGGTCGAAGCCTTTGCCACGGCCACCGAACGCGGCGAAGGCGGCTTCGGCAGTACCGGCCGCCATTGAATCCCATGACGCGCATCCGGATATTCCCCGTTGAATGCCCGACTGCCCATCCTGAGCGGACTTTTATATCGGGGTTTATACCAATATTCCATAGGGCAAGCCATGTTTCGATTCGACTTTGGCACCCGGTAAAAAATCGGACCGGCGGATCCGGCATTCAGCCAAAAACCATTCGAAAATTTCCCCAATAAGAAATAATCTCTTTTTTTCAATGCGTTGAAATCACTTTCCTGACAGTGCCTCATCGCTTTGCAGTCAGGGTTTATCCCAGTTTTTACAAAAAATATTATCAATATATTATGTAATCAGTCCAGAATGGCTGAATCCGATTGAATATTCCAAGGCGTTCATCTAGGCAATATCCCTGGTTGCACTCGCGGATTTCAGATGGTTATACTTCGCCCGTCTTTCAGGTTGCTCCTTTTCTCCCCAGCGAAGGTTTACCTGATTGACGGGGTTAATCAGAACACCTCGCGCGATTCCGCCGATTTCATCGACGGCAGGATCCGGGAGGACCAGGCCCTCTTTCCATCGAGACAAGGGAATCCCCCGGAAAGAGGCCATTTGCATCGTACGCGCTCTACCCGACCCATCACGCGATTGGATCCGTCACAAAGGAGAATCCAGACATGAGCAGGCTGACCAAACTTTCCACCCTCACCGCAGCGATCCTGCTGGCGACCGGCGCCGGGACGGCGATGGCCGCCGACGGCCCGATCAAGATCGGCGTGCAAG
The DNA here is from genome assembly GCF_027214045.1 of Castellaniella denitrificans. Taxonomy (GTDB): domain Bacteria; phylum Pseudomonadota; class Gammaproteobacteria; order Burkholderiales; family Burkholderiaceae_B; genus Castellaniella; species Castellaniella denitrificans_A. The sequence goes on from NZ_JAPWHE010000011.1 coordinate 49,814, forward strand.
CCCCCATCACCGGCGAATACGCCGCCGAGGGCCAGGGCATCGAGAACGGTGTGCAACTGCTGGTCAAACAGCAGAATGCGGCGGGCGGCCTGCTGGGCCGTCAGATCCAGGTGATCGTGTGCGACGACGAAGGCAAGGCCTCGCAGGCCGCCATCTGCGGTCGCAAACTGGTGAACGAAGGCGTGACCGCGGTGATCGGCACCTACACCAGTGGCGCCGCCCTGGCCGCCGCTCCGATCTATTCCGCCGCCAACGTCATCCAGACCTCCGACGGCACCAGCGACGAGCTGACCCAGCGCGGCTGGAAGACCTTCTTCCGCAACGCGCCGCCCAACAGCGACGAAGCCATCTTCGCCGCCAACTACATGGTCAACGTCAAGAAGTATCAGCGCATCGCGGTGCTGAGCGACCACTCCAGTTACGCCACCGGTCTGGCCCAGAGCGTCAAAAAAGCGGTCCAGGACCAGAAAGGCAACCTCGTGGCCGACGACTTCATCAACGCCGGCACGCAAGACTACAGCGCCGTGCTGACCAAGCTGAAATCCAAGAACCCGGACGCCCTGTTCTTCTCGGGCTACTACACCGACGGCGGCCTGATCCGCGCGCAGATGAAACAGCTCGGCATGAACGCGGCCTTCATCGGCGGCGACGCCAACCAGAACGCGGCCTTCGCCAAGATCGCCGGCAATGCGGCCCAGGGCGCCATCATCGTCAACGTCCCCGCCCCGGAAAACCTGCCCTACCCGGAAGCCAAAAAATTCCTGGCCGACTACACCCAGGCATTCGGCTCGGCGCCTCCCAGCATCTACACCTTCACCAACGCCGACGGCCTGCGCGCGGTCTTCGCCGCCATCGAGGCCACCAAGAGCGTGGACACCTCCAAGCTCATCCCCTGGCTGCATGGCATGAAGCAACCCTTCCCCGGCCTGACCGGCCCCTTCAACTGGGATGACAAGGGCGAACGCATCGGCAGCCCGATGTCCGCCTTCGAAGTCCAGGCCGACGGCAGCTACAAGACCGTCTATCCGACGAACTGAGCCCGCCGTCCCTGACAGCGCCCGCGCCTCCGGCCGGGCGCCGTCCTTTACGCAGCGCCCGGCTTCGAACGGCGCGCCCGCCGCGAAGCGGCTCTCTCTGGAAACCGATCGATGGACTTTATCCTCCAGCAATTCATCAATGGGGTGACGGTCGGCGGCATCTACGCGCTGATCGCGCTGGGCTACACCATGGTCTACGGGGTGCTCAAGCTGATCAACTTCGCCCACGGCGACCTGTGCATCCTGGGCGCCTTCATCGGCCTGACCACCCTGACCTCCGGCGTCTTCGGCGGCCTGTCCACGCCGGTCCTGCTGATCCTGGCATTCCTGATCGCCATGATCGTCGTGGCCGTGGCCGGCACGCTGCTCGACCAGTTCGCCTACAAGCCTCTGCGCAAGGCGCCGCGCCTGTCGGCCGTGGTGTCCGCCCTGGGCGCCTCGATGCTGATCCAGAACGGCATCATGCTGATCTGGGGCCCGAACGTCCAGGTCTTTCCCGACAACCTCCTGCCCAACATCAACTGGGAGATCGGCGGCGCCCACATCAGCTTCGTCCAGTTGCTGATCATCGTCGGCGCCTTCGTGCTGATGGCCGCGCTGTACTTCTTCGTGCACCATACCCGCGTGGGCACCGCCATCCGCGCCACCGCCATCGATCAGGACGCCGCGCGCCTGATGGGGGTCAACGTCAACCGCGTGATCGCCATGGTCTTCATCATCGGCCCCGTCCTGGGCGCAGTGGGCGGCCTGTTCATCGGCCTTTACTATCGCCAGACCTACTTCACCATGGGCTGGTCCTACGGACTGAGCGCCTTCATCGCAGCCATCATCGGCGGCATCGGCAACATTCCCGGCGCCATGCTGGGCGGCCTGCTGCTGGGCCTGTTCAATGCCTTCGCCGCCGGCTACGTCTCCAGTTCCTGGCAGGACGCCATTACCTTCGCCCTGCTGATCGCCATCCTGCTGGTGCGCCCCACCGGCCTGCTGGGCGAACGCGTCGCGGAAAAGGTGTAACCCATGGACAAAAACATGAACCAAGCCTCCAGGGCCACTTCCACAGGCACGACCCGCGCATTGCGCCTGGCCGGCCCCGCGCTGTGGATCCTGGGCCTGCTGATCCCGCAGTTGCTGTCGCCCGCATGGATCACCATCGGCGGCATCTTCGCCATCTACGCCATCGTCGCCCTGTCCCAGGACATCGTCCTTGGCCGGGCTGGAATGTACGACATGGGCCACGCGGTCTTCTTCGGCATCGGTGCCTATACCTGCGCGATCCTGTCGCTGTCCTTCAACTGGCCCGTCCTCTGGACCATCCCGGTGGCGATCGTGCTGGCCGCGGCTCTGGGCGCCATTCTGTCGGCGCCCATCGTCAAGCTGCGCGGCGACTACCTGCTGGTGGTCACGATCGGTTTCAACGCTATTTTCGTGCTGGCCATGCAGAACAATCTGTTCGGCCTGACCGGCGGCGCCGACGGGCTGTTCGGCGTCGGCGGTCCGACGCTCTTCGGGCAGATGTTCGGCACCCAGAGCGACCTGTTCTATCTGAACTGGGTCGTCCTGGCCGTGGTGCTGTGGCTGATGGGCAACCTGGACCGCTCTTCCCTGGGACGCACGTTCCGCTACATCAAGCACGATGAACTGGCGGCCACCACCCTGGGGGTCAACGCCCGCAACTACAAGGTCGCCGCCTTCGCCCTGGCGGCCGGCATCGCCGGGCTGGCCGGCACGCTGTTCGCCATGCAGCTATCGGCCGTCAGCCCGGGCTCATTCCGCTTCACCGATTCGGTGGTGCTCTTCGCCATCGTGCTGGTTGGCGGCCAGGCCTCCGTGCCCGGCGTGCTGCTGGGTACCGCCATGATGTTCGTGGTGCCGCAGATCTTCACCGAATTCGCCCAATACCGCTATCTGGCCTTCGGCGTGGCGATGATCCTCGTCATGATCCTGCGTCCGCAAGGCATCTGGCCGGCTCGCAAGGGGATCATATGAACACAGCCGTTTCCAGCCCGCCGTCCGCCGACGCCGGGTCCGACATCCTTCTCGAACTCGACGGCATCGGCATCAGCTTCGGCGGCCTGCGCGCGGTCGACAACCTCAGCTTCAAGGTCCGGCGAGGCGAAATCGTCGGCCTGATCGGCCCCAACGGCGCCGGCAAGACCACGGTGTTCAACATGATCACCGGGGTCTACCGGCCCACCGACGGCCATATCCGCTGGCATGGCCGCGAGATCACCGGTCTCGCGCCGCATCGCATCGCCGAAGCCGGCATCCGCCGCACCTTCCAGACCATCCGCCTGTTCCAGGACATGACGGTGCTGGAAAACGTGATCGCCGGCCAGCACCTGCGAATGCGCCAGTCCTGGTGGCAAGGCCTGTTGAATACGCCCGCCCAACGCCGCGAAGAACGCGAGCTGGTCGAACGCGCCATGACGGTGCTGGGCCAGCTTGACCTGACCGACGTGGCCCACGAGATCGCCACGTCACTGCCCTACGGCGCCCAGCGCCGCGTCGAGATGGCCCGCACGCTGGTCGCCGATCCCGAGCTCATCATTCTGGACGAACCGGCCGCCGGCTTGAACGAACAGGAGTCGGCCGGCCTGAACGAGACCATCCGGGCCATCCGCGACGCCGGCGTCACCGTGATCCTGGTCGAACACGACATGAGCGTGGTGATGAACGTCACCGACAATATCGTCGTGATCAACTTCGGCAAGAAGATCGCCGAGGGCAAGCCCGCCGAAATCCGCAGCAATCCGCTCGTCATCGAGGCCTATCTGGGTCAGGACGACGATGAGGACGATCCGCTGATGAACGCCGCACAAGACCAGGTGAACGCATGACCGCTCCTCTGCTCCAGATCGAAGACCTGCGCGTCAGCTACGGTCACATCCAGGCCCTCAAGGGCATTTCCCTGCATGTTCAGGAAAAAGAGGTCGTGGCCATCCTGGGAGCCAACGGCGCCGGCAAGACCACGCTGATGCGCACGCTCAGCGGCCTGATCACGCCGCAATCGGGCAAGATCACTTTCGCCGGGCACGATACCACCCGCATGGGAGCCGATCGCATCGTGCGCCTGGGTATCGGCCAATCCCCCGAAGGCCGCCGCGTATTCGGCACTCTGTCCGTAGCGGAAAACCTGCGCATGGGCGGCTTCACGCGCCCGACCGCCGAGATCGATGAAAGCTGTGAACACGTCTACAGGATCTTTCCGCGCCTGCACGAACGCCGCGACCAGCTCGCCGGTACGCTGTCGGGCGGCGAACAGCAGATGCTGGCCATCGGCCGCGCCCTGGTGACCAAACCGCGCCTGCTGCTGCTGGACGAGCCCAGCCTGGGTCTGGCCCCGATCATCGTGCGCAATATCTTCCAGGTGCTGCGCGAAGTGCGTGATACCGGCGTCACGATCCTGATCGTGGAACAGAACGCCCGCATGGCGCTGAAACTGGCCGACCGCGGCTACGTGCTGGAGGTCGGCAAGCTGTCGCATGAGGGCTCCTCGCGCGAGCTGCTGTCCTCGCCGGAGATCCAGGCCGCGTATCTGGGGCATTGAGCCCGAGGGACGGGGCCTGGCGACAGGCCTTGTCCGCCCCGCAATGCCACCGGACGGCCCAGCGGGGCCGTCCTTTTTTCCGCGGTGTTCGGGTTAAGCTATGGGCTTGACGTTCGAATCCCACCGCTCAATCACATAGGAAAACCCTCATGACCCAAGCATCCGCCCGCCACATCCTGGTCGACAACGAAGCACAATGCCTGAAGCTGAAGGCCGACATCGAAAGCGGCGCCGACTTCGCGGCCATCGCCCGCGAACATTCCAGTTGCCCGTCCAGCCGCGACGGCGGCAACCTGGGCACCTTCGGTCGCGGCCAGATGGTGCGCGAATTCGACGAGGTCGTCTTCAGCGCACCAGTGGGCGTGGTCCAGGGCCCCGTCCGCACCCAGTTCGGCTACCACCTGGTGGAAGTAACCGACCGTCAGGACTGAGCGGCATCGGTCTCCCCACGACAAAAAGGGCTCCTCGGAGCCCTTTTTGTCGTGGGGGACTCGACCAGAGCCCCTCCACCTCGCCGCTTGCAAGCGGCTCGGATTCGACAGGCGAGGAAGCCCAAAGCCGGGGCATCCCTCCACCTCGCCGCTTGCAAGCGGCTCGGATTCGACAGGCGAGGAACAGTCCGCAGGGACTGTTCCTCGCCTGTCTCATCCAACCATCATCAGGCTGGCGTTTCCGCCGGCGGCGGCGGTGTTGACGCACACCGAGACCTCGCGGACCAGCATTTCCAGCGGATAGGCCTTGCCAGCGGCCAGTTCGTCGGCGCGACGCGCCAGGATCGGCACGATCGGTCCTGGACGGCCGACAAGCGCTCGGGACAAGGCCTGCAGATCGTCGCTGTCGCCCTCGTAGAGCACCGCCTGGAAATCGGCCGTGACGGCGGCGTCCGCCGCCACCCAGCGCACGGCGGCGTCCGCCGCCACCCAGCGCACGGCGGCGCCCGCCGGCCGCGCCGCGTGGAAAGCGCGCGCCTCGGGATGGTCCACCCACAGCGTATCGTTACCCGTGCGGTGACAGGCTTCCATCTGCGCCTGGGCGCCGGCCACACTGGCGGCATGGCACAGCACCGTGCCGCGTGGCTTCAGGTGATACTGGTTGGTCTCGCCGGTGGGACCGGGCAGCGTCAGCGGCCGGGCGCCCTTGCCCACGACACCCTCGACCGGCAGGGAACTGGGGAGGTCGGCCAGCAGGCGATGCAGATACAGGGGCCCGCCGGCCTTCGGACCGGTACCCGACAGGCCCTCGCCGCCGAAGGGTTGGACACCCACAGTCGCACCGACGATATTGCGGTTGACGTAGATATTGCCCGCATGAATGCGTTCGGTGACGTGGCGGACGGTCTCGTCCAGACGGGTATGGACGCCGAAGGTCAGGCCATAGCCACGCTCGTTGATGGCGTCGATCACCGCGTCGAGATCCTGGCGGCGATAGCGCAGCACGTGCAGGACGGGGCCGAAAACTTCACGCTCCAGTTCGGCGATGTCGGAGATTTCAATCAGGGTCGGCGCGACAAAGGTGCCGAAGCGCGTCTGCTCCGCGTCGAGCGGGTACCGGTCGACCGCATGGCCGGCCGCCCGCATGGCCTGAACGTGGCGTTCGATCACCGCCTGGGCCTCCGCATCGATCACCGGACCGATGTCGGTCGACAACAGTTCGGGACGCCCCACGCGCAGTTCTTTCATGGCGCCGCGCAGCATCTCCAGCGTACGGTCGGCGCAGTCTTCCTGCACGCACAATATGCGCAGCGCCGAACAGCGTTGGCCCGCCGAATCGAAGGCCGAACTGAGCACGTCGTACACGACCTGCTCGGTCAGGGCCGAAGAATCCACGATCAGGGCATTCTGCCCACCGGTTTCGGCGATCAGGGGAACAGGATGGCCGGCCCCGTCCAGGCGGTCCGCCAGTGTGGCGGCGATCAGCCGCGCAACCTCGGTCGAACCAGTGAACATGACGCCGCGCACCGCCGGGCTGGCGACCAGGGCCGCGCCGACGGTCTCGCCCCGGCCCGGCAGCAACTGGACCGCGTCGGCGGAAATACCGGCGCGATGCAGCACCGACACGCCGTAGGCGGCGATCAGCGCGGTCTGCTCGGCCGGCTTGGCCAGCACGACATTGCCCGCAGCCAGGGCCGCCGCCACCTGGCCGGTGAAGATCGCCAGCGGGAAGTTCCAGGGGCTGATGCACAGCACGGGTCCGAGGGGCCGGTGGCTGTCGCTGGAGAAGGATTCTTCGATGCGCACCGCGTAATAACGCAGGAAATCGACGGCCTCGCGGACCTCGGCGACGGCGTTGGGGAAGGACTTGCCCGCTTCGCGCACGATCAGTCCGATGGCCGACTGCATTTCGTCTTCCATCAACTGCGCGGCATGCCGCAGGCACTGCGCCCGCTCCGCGGCCGGCGTGGCCTGCCAGATCGGCGCCGCGTATTCGGCCCGACGCAAGGCGGCCTGGACATCGTCCGCGTCGGCCTCGACCACCTGGCCGACCACATCGCGGCGGTCCGCCGGATTGAGGACGGTCAGGGCGCGCTCGTCACGCCATTCACCGGCAGGCCCGGCGCGCCACATCTGCGTCGCGCTGCCCAGCAGGGCTGCCGCCAGCGAACCCAGGCGGTGTTCATTGCTGAGATCCAGGCCGGCCGAGTTGGCGCGGTCCTCGTGCGCCCGGTACAGGTCGCGCGGCAGTGGAATGCGATCGTGCGGCGCACCCAGCGGCTGGACGGCGCGGGCCTTGCGGACCGGGTCGGCCACCAGCGCGTCGATGGGCAGGTCGCGATCGCCGATCTGGTTGACGAAGGAGGTGTTGGCGCCATTTTCCAGCAATCGACGCACCAGATACGCCAGCAGGGTCTCGTGCGTGCCGACGGGGGCGTAGACGCGACAAGGCCGGCTCAGACGGCCCTTGGCGACCGGCCCGACGACTTCTTCGTACAGGGGTTCTCCCATGCCGTGCAGACACTGGAATTCATACTGGCCGGGATAGTAGTTCTCGCCGGCCATGTGGTAGATCGAGGCCAGCGTCTGGGCGTTGTGCGTGGCGAACTGGGGAAAGACGGCTTCCGGAGCGGACAGCAGCTTGCGCGCACAGGCCAGGTACGACACGTCGGTATGGATCTTGCGCGTGTAGACCGGGTAGCCTTCCAGGCCGTCGACCTGCGCGCGCTTGATCTCGGAATCCCAATAGGCCCCTTTGACCAGGCGGACCATCAGGCGATGCTTGCTGCGACGCGCCAGGTCGATCACGAAGTCGATCACGAAAGGCGCGCGCTTCTGGTAGGCCTGGATCACGAAGCCGATGCCGTTCCAGCCCCTCAGGCGCTCGTCGAAACACAAGGCCTCCAGCAGATCCAGCGACAGTTCCAGGCGGTCTGCCTCTTCCGCGTCGATATTCAGACCGATGTCGTAACGGCGCGCCAGCGCGGCCAGCTCGACCATGCGCGGCAGCAGTTCGTCCATTACCCGGTCGCGCTGAGCGCGGGAATAGCGCGGATGCAAGGCCGAGAGCTTGATGGAGATGCCGGGGCCTTCGTAGATCCCACGTCCCTGCGAGGCCTTGCCGATGGCGTGGATGGCCTGCTGATAGGACTGAAAATAGCGTTCGGCGTCCTGCGCCGTCGTGGCGGCCTCGCCCAGCATGTCGTAGGAATAGCGGAAGCCGATGTCCTCGAACTTGCGGCTGTTGGCCAGAGCGGATGAAATCGTCTGGCCCGTGACGAACTGCTCGCCCATCAGGCGCATGGCCATGTTCACGCCGCGCCGGATCAGGGGCTCGCCGCCTTTGGCGATGAGGCGCGTCAAGGCTTGGGACAAGTTCTGTTCGCTGTTGACGCTGACCAGCTTGCCGGTCACCAGCAGCCCCCAGGTGGCGGCGTTGACGAACAGCGAGCGGGATTCGCCCACGTGCGCGCGCCAGTCGCCATGGCTGATCTTGTCGCGGATCAGCGCGTCGCGCGTGGCCTGGTCGGGAATGCGCAGCAAGGCCTCGGCCAGACACATCAGGGCGACGCCTTCCTGGCTGGACAGGGAGAATTCCTGGATCAGGCCCTCCACCCCCCCGCCCTTGCGCTTGTCACGCAGGGTCTGGACCAGCCGGCGGGCCAGCGCTTCGACCTGATCGGGCTGCGACGACTCGGCCAGGTCCACCAGCATGGCCACGCATTCCGGCTCCGGACGACGATAAGCGGCGGTGATGGCGGCACGCAGCACGGACTGCGGCAGGACTTCCTGTGCGAACTCATGAAACGGCGCCAATGGTTCGGGTTCTACCGGATGTTCCACTGCGGGCTCGCCTTCCGGACGGCGGTCGATTTCCGCAGGCAACTGACCGCGCTCGATGGCCTCGATGTAGCTCAGCAGGGCCTGCTTGTGCAGCCAGTGCGGCGTGCAACCCAGTGAATCCGCCAGAGCCCGCAAGCGCTCACGCAGCGCCTCATCGACCTTCACACCCAGGGTTACAGTAGCCATGTTCGAGGTATTCCACGTTGGTAGCGTCGACTGGGGAAACCAGTCCGGATCAGGCGCCATGCTAGAGGGTTGCACCTGAATCCGCCATTATGGTTAACCCGAAAACAGTCAGGTGCAACCAAATTCTGACACGGTTGTTTTTCCTTGTAAATCTACAGGTTGCCCCAAAGCCACGGCCGAGATCAGCGTCGCCAGGTCATCCAGCGCCCGGCGCTGGGTCTCCACCAGTGCCGCCACGCCTTCGCCGGCGGGCAGTCGCACCGAGGCCCGGCAGAACCGGGGACGATCGGCGCCCGGCGCACGGTCCGTCCAGTCCGCGTCCAGCGCCACGAAACGTCCCCAGACCATGTCGAAGCGGTCGATCCGCACCTCGACACGCCGGGCCGGCAGGGTCGCCGCGCCCGGGAGACGGCGCAAGTCCACGGCGCCCAGGCGGCGGCCGACATCAAAAGCCAGCGCATCGCGGATCTGATCCACCAACGGCGCCGCCCAGAGCGAATCGTTCAGCACCTGCACCGCGGGATCCCGTGCGGGATCGCGCACCACCAGCTGGGGCCGTTCGACCTCGGCCGGAATCCCCGCCACCGAAAGCAACAGGCCTGTGCCCACCGCCTGGTTGACGTCTCCGGACGCCGCCCGGTCCGTCGCGGAAGCGGCGAGACTGTAGTGACGGGGTGGCGGCGCCGCGCAGCCCGCCAGCAGGACCGCGAGACTCAAGCGGCATCCCCATGCAAGGATCTTTTTCATGATGCGGTCCTCATCGGTGTCTCAACGCAGCGCATCGGGTGCCCGCCCACGGATCAGCGTGTCGGGACGGGCCTGCAGCGTATCGGACAGCAGGCGCAGCGCGCGCGCCGCCCGATCCAGTTCGCCCAGGGTGTCTCGCAGCCCGCCCAGCAGAGGTGCGTCGGGGGCCAGCACCTCGCCGATCCGGTCCAGCGAGGCGCTGGCGGAGGTCAGCGCCCGGGTCGCCTGGGGCGCCACCTGAGTGTCCAGTCGCCGCAGCAGGCGGTTCAAGGACTCCAGGGTGCCGCGCAGGTCGCGGCCGATCGCCTCGATCGGCACCTTGTCCAGCTTGGTGACGATATTGCCGATCTGCCCCTGGAGGCGATCGAAATCCCCCTGTACCGTGGGCACCAGGAACCCCTTGGGATTGGAAGAGTCGCCGGGGATGTCAGGCGCCGCATGGGCCTGGCCGGGGAAGAAATCCAGGGCCACATACTGCTGGCCGGTCAGGAGGCTGGCGGTGCGCAGCTGGGCCCGCAGGCCGCGCTCGATCAGCGGCCGCAGCAAGGCCTCGCCCAGGCGGCCGTCCGACGCATCGGCCAGATCACGATAGGCTTCGCTGAACCGCATCGGATAGAGCTGGGCCCGAACCCGGGAATAGAAACGGCGACGCGCGCGGTCGAACTCGAGATCGATGTCGATCACCTTGCCGATCGACATCCCGCGGAAATCGACGTCCGCCCCGACACGCAGCCCTCGGACCGATTGGTCGAAACGCAGCTCGATCGGCACTGGATCGCCATCCGGATCGGCCAGGGCTGCGTCACGCGTACCGAACAGCCGATACACGCTGCCGGCGGCGGCCGGCGCGTTGTCGACGACGCCGTCATAGGAACTGGATTCGTCCGCCTGGGCGAAGGCGATGCCGCCATTCAGGATCGCCGACAGACCGCTGGTGCGTATCTGGACGCCATCGGGCGACACCGACATGTCCACGCCGCTGTCGTTCCAGAAGCGCGTGTCCGGCGTCACGTAGCGGTCGTAGGGGGCTTCGACGAAGATATGCAACTTGATCGAGCGGCCATCGGGCGCCATGTCGTAGCTGACGACGCGGCCAACCTCGATGCGGCGGTAGTGGATGCGAGACCCGACCCGCAATGAGCCGAGCGAATCCGCGTGCAACACGAACCGTGTGCCGACCTGGCCACTCAGCACCTCCGGCGGATTGACCAGCCCCTTGAAATCGCGGACCGTCGCACCCTTGGATCGCGTCGTGGGCGCATCCACGTTGATGTAGACCCCGGACAGCAGCGTGTCCAGGCCCGAAACCCCCGCAAGGCTGACCTGAGGGCGGACGATCCAGAACTTGGAATCCTTCTGCGTGATGTATTCCGACCCCTGGCGCCTGAGCTGCACATCCACCAGCACATGCTGGCGGTCCCCCGCCACGCGTACGTCCGACACATCCCCCACCACCACATCGCGATAGCGCAGCTTGGTCTGACCGGTCTCGATGCCTGCCGCCGACAGGAAGCTGATCGTGATCACCGGACCGTTGCGGACCCAGACCGACGCCAGCAGGGACAACCCGACCGCCACCGCCAGCAGCGGCACCAGCCAGACCCAGGACCAGCGCAGCGAACGGCCTGGCCGGATGACGGGCGCCTGGACATCAGCGGCGGGCCGCGAGGCGTCCGCCGGATCGTCCGGCTTCTGGGTGGGCTGGTCCTCAGTGTCCATGGGTCTCCTTGACTGGCCGGGCATCCCGCAGGGCATCCCAGCCTCGACGCGGATCATAGCGCATGGCCGCCGCCATCGTAAGCACGACCACGGCGCCGAAGTTCAGGGCCGCAGGCCCGACGCTGATCCGGGACAGGCCCGGAAAGTTGGCCATGGCCGCCATCAGGACGACCACGAAAACGTCCAGCATGGACCACTGTCCGACGAATTCGACCGCGGCATACAGCCGCGTGCGCTGCCGCTGAATCCTCGCGTCCAGAGGGCGATCGCGCAGCAACAGAAAAGCCAGGGCCAGCAGCTTGGTCACCGGCACCAGCACACTGGCGACGAAAACGATGATGGCCAGGTCCCAGGAGCCATAGCGCCAGAGCTCGATCACGCCGCCCAGGATGGTGTGCTCGCTGCGGCTCATCACCGTCCGGACCTCCATGATCGGCAGGACATTGGCCGGAATGTAGAACACGGCCGCCGCCAGCAGCAGTGCCCAGACCTGCGTTGCGCTGCCATGACGCGCATGGCCCATCGCCGCCCCGCAGCGCAGGCAAAGGCCGGACACCTGCGCCGCCTGGACGCAGCCGCAGGCGTCGCACACCCTGCCCCGACCCTGAGCGCCGGACACAGGCACCAGGCCGGCGTCCTCGGCCTGGCGCCACAAGGCGCGCGCGTCCCATCGCCCCAACCCGGTCAGCAGGAAGCAAAGCGCAAGAAACCCCAGCATTCCGGGTTCCACCTGCAGGCGCGCCAGGCCGGCGATCTTGACGACGGACACCAGAATGGCCAGGATCAGCACCGTCGCCATGGACCACGGGGCCAGACGCCCCAGCAGACGCAGCGTCGGCCCCAGGTCGGGCGGCAGACGTCGCGACGCGATCGCCTGCATCACCCATAGCGTCAACGCAATCTGCAACAGAGGAAGCCAGAACCCGGCCAGCCCTGTCATGATCGAGACGCCGTAATAACCGCGGTCCCAGCACAGACGCAGCGCCTGCCAATACGTCAGACTGAGCTCCAGGCCCTGGACCGACAGACGGACGATGGGAAACCACTGGGCGATGGCGAACACGGCCAGGCAGGTCCAGCCCAGCGCCACCCATTGATCCAGGGAAAGCCAGCCGCGCCGGTATAACACCGCGCCACAGCAGCTGCAATCGGCCCGGCCGCGCACGCCCGGTTCCAGCCGGACATGCAGCGTGTCGCAATGCGGGCAGGCGATCAGGGGCCTCAATCCACGAGCTCGGGCTCAGGCCTTGAAGGCTCGGGCACGGTCCCCGCGCCCTCGCCGCCCTCGGGGAAATTCAGCACGACCTGTTCCCGGGCATCCAGATCGACCTCGACCCGTCCGCCATGCACCAGGCGGCCGAACAGCAATTCGTCGGCCAGCGCCCGGCGGATGGTGTCCTGGATCAACCGCTGCATGGGACGCGCACCCATGGCCGGATCGAATCCGGCCCGTGCCAGATAGTCGCGCAGCGCCTGGGTGAACAACACATCGACATGCTTGTCGTGGAGCTGATCCTCCAGTTGCATGAGGAACTTGTCCACGACCTGCAGGATGACCTCGCGCGGCAACGGTGCAAAGCCGATGATCGCGTCCAGCCGGTTGCGGAACTCGGGTGTGAACTGGCGCTTGATCTCGGCCATCTCGTCGCCCGCGCGCTGCGGCGTGGCGAAGCCGATGGCGTTGCGGTTCAAGGTATCGGCGCCCGCGTTGGTGGTCATCACCAGGATCACGTTACGGAAATCGGCCTTGCGTCCGTTGTTGTCGGTCAAGGTGCCATGATCCATGACCTGCAGCAGAATGTTGTAGACGTCCGGATGCGCCTTTTCGATTTCGTCGAGCAGCAGCACGCAATGCGGCTGCTTGCTCACGGCCTCGGTCAGCAGGCCGCCCTGGTCGAAGCCGACGTAGCCCGGCGGCGCGCCGATCAGGCGCGACACGGTATGGCGCTCCATGTATTCGGACATGTCGAAGCGCAGCAGCTCGATCCCCAGGACGAAAGCCAACTGGCGCGCGACCTCGGTCTTGCCGACGCCCGTCGGGCCGGAAAACAGGAAGCAGCCGATGGGCTTGTCGGGACGCCCCAGGCCCGAGCGCGCCATCTTGATCGAGGCGGCCAGCGCGGCAATGGCCTGATCCTGTCCGAACACCACGGCCTTCAGATCGCGCTCGAGCGTGGCGAGCTTGTTGCGATCGTCCGTGGACACATTCTGCGGCGGGATGCGCGCGATGCGCGCCACGGTGGACTGGATCTCGGCGCGGCCGATGAGCTTCTTCTGGCGAGACTTGGGCAGCAGGCGCTGGGCGGCGCCGGCCTCGTCGATGACGTCGATGGCCTTGTCGGGCAGGAAACGGTCGCTGATGTGGCGCGCGGCCAGCTCCGCCGCCGCCGTGATGGCCGCCCCCGAATAGCGCACCTGGTGGTGAGCTTCGAAGCGCGCCTTCAGGCCGCGCAGGATCCGGATGGTCTGCTCGACCGTCGGCTCGGGGATGTCGATCTTCTGGAAACGCCGCGCCAGCGCGTGATCCTTTTCGAAGACCCCCCGGTATTCAGTGTAAGTGGTCGCGCCGATGCATTTCAGATGGCCGGAGGACAGCGCCGGCTTGAGCAGATTGGAAGCGTCCAGCGTCCCGCCCGATGCCGAGCCCGCACCAATCAGCGTATGGATCTCGTCGATGAACAGCACCGCGTGGCGGTTGTCCTTCAGGGCCTTGAGCACCAGCTTCAGGCGCTGTTCGAAATCACCCCGGTATTTGGTGCCCGCCAGCAGCGCGCCCATGTCCAGCGCGTAGACCTGGGTTTCGTGCAAGACCTCGGGCACATCGCCCTGGGTGATGCGCCAGGCCAGACCCTCGGCGATGGCCGTCTTGCCGACCCCGGCCTCGCCCACCAGCAGAGGATTGTTCTTGCGCCGGCGGCACAGCACCTGGATGACGCGCTCGACCTCGTCCTCGCGGCCGATCAGCGGATCGATGCGGCCCTTGAGGGCCTCGGCGTTGAGATCGGTGGCATAGGTTTCCAGGGGAGACTTCTGCTGTTCGGATTTCGGGTCGGCGGCCGGCGGCTCCAGACGCGGGCTGTCCGCGGCCGGGGGCTCCTCGGAGACTTTGGTGATGCCGTGTGACAGGTAGTTGACCACGTCCAGACGGGACACGCCCTGCTGCACGAGGAAATACACCGCGTGCGAATCCTTTTCACCATACATGGCGACCAGCACGTTGGCGCCGGTCACGGCGTTCTTGCTGGACCCGTTGGAGGATACGTGCATGATGGCGCGCTGGATGACGCGCTGAAATCCCAGCGTAGGCTGGGTGTCGACATCGCCCTCGCCGGGGAAGACCGGCGTGTTCTCGACAATGAATTTGCGCAGATCCTGGCGCAGCAATTCGATGTCCGCCGCGCAGGCGCGCAGGACTTCGACGGCCGAGGTGTTGTCCAGCAGGGACAGCAGCAGGTGCTCCACGGTGATGAATTCGTGTCGGGCGGCGCGGGCCTCGACGAACGCCATGTGCAGGCTGACTTCGAGCTCTTCGGAAATCACGCTTCCTCCATTGCATATCGGAGCGGATCAAGCAATCCGTTATGCCTATTCTATGACTAAAACAGCCCGCCGTTTGGCGCTCGGGGACTTGGGATCGTCCCTAAGGGCCGCGCGGGCGCAGGGCAGGACGGGCGGGGAAAAGAGCCGGGCCTCAGAAAAACGGCACGGGTTCCATCAGACATTGCAGGGGATGCTGGTCGGCATGGGCCAGGTGCAGCACGGCGTCGACCCGGGTGGCCGCCACGTCGCGTGTATAAATGCCACAAACGCCCCTGCCCTCGTGGTGGACCTGCAGCATGATGCGTTCGGCTTCCTCGCCATTTTTGTGGAAAACCCGCCGCAAAACGTGCACGACGAAATCCATCGGCGTGTAGTCGTCGTTCAGCAACACGACCTGATACATCGGCGGCGGCGCGAGGCGCACCGGCGCGGTTTCACGCACCAGTTGCTGCTGATTTTGGATATCGGTCGGCATGCGGATCAGAACCTAGTGGTTTCCATAGTTGACTGAATGACGCGGAATTCAGCATGATCGTCGTGTCCTGCGGAACGTCCAGCGCGGACGGCCGGGGTCCGTTCAAACCCCACACTATAGTCGAGAGGCAGTTTGCATGTCGGAATCCATCGAAAACACCGGAGAGTCACAAAAGTTGACGGGAACGGTCAAATGGTTCAATGACGCCAAGGGCTTTGGCTTCATTACCCCCGACAATGGGGGTGAAGACCTTTTTGCACATTTTTCATCCATCCAGATGAACGGCTTCAAGACCCTGAAAGAGGGGCAGAAGGTCGTTTTCGATATCGCGCAGGGTCCGAAAGGCAAACAAGCCCTGAACATCTCCGCCGCCTGAATGGGGCCCGGATGTTCTTTTCCATTTTAACGCGATGCGGGGCCCCGGGCGGGCCCCGTTTTTTTGCCTTTCTCAACAAAATGCTGGCCGCCGCCCTGCTGCTGACCGGCCCGCTGTCCCCACGTCCGGCGACGGCCCGGCCGCCGCTGCCGACCATAACGCTGCATGTCGGCGGCCACACGATCCGGGTCGAACACGCCGCCACGCCCGAGACGCTGCGCGAAGGGCTGATGCACCGGACCGCGCTGGCGGCCGACACCGGCATGCTGTTCGAACTGGGCGAACCGGATATCCACTGTTTCTGGATGAAGAACACCCTCATTCCCCTGTCGATCGCCTTCATCGACCGGGACGGGCGTATCGTCGACATCCAGGACATGCGGCCGCAAAGCCTGGATCCGCATTGCCCCACGGCGCCTATCACTCGCGCCCTGGAAATGAACCTGGGCTGGTTCGCCCGCGCAGGCGTGCGCACGGGCGCTCATGTCACACGCTGAAAACGTTTTTCCAGGGCCGCTCAGGACGCCGCGTTGCGCGGCTTCGCGGAATCGGCCCGCTTGCCCCGAGCCATCGCGGCCAGCGCGGCGAAAGCCAGGACGAGGGGCCCGAAGGACACCCATAGGACCATGTCCCAGCCGTAGGCGGAAAGCAGCCCGCCCGACGAAAACGAGCCGATCGCCATCAGGCCGAACACGATGAAATCATTGAGCGACTGCACCCGCGTCTTTTCCTCGGGCCGATGGCATTCGAGCACCAGGGCGGACGCACCCACGAAGCCGAAGTTCCAGCCCAGGCCCAGCAGAATCAGCGTCGTCCAGAAATGCGGCACGTCCACGCCGCCGAGCCCGATCGCGGCGGACAGTCCGGTCATGAGCAGGCCCGCCGCCACCACGCGACCCGCTCCCCAGCGCGCGATCAGGCCGCCCGTGAAGAAACTGGGTCCGTACATGGCGATCACATGCCATTGCAGCCCCCAGTTGGCCGATTCCTGGGAATGCCCGGACAGGTGCATCGCCAACGGCGCGGCGGTCATCAGAAAATTCATCAGCAGGTAGGACACCGCCCCGCAGATCGCCGCAGCGATGAAACGCGGTTGGCGCACGATCCGTCCCAGGGGTCGCCCACCCGCGATTTCTCCCGCCGTCGGCGGGGGCAGTCGCACCCCCAGCAGAATCAGGGCTGACAGCACCGCCACGACGGCCTGCACCAGGAAAGTGGCCGCGAACCGGTGCGTCGTCCACAGGTCCATCGTGTAGGTGACCAATTGCGGCCCCACGATACCTGCGACGACACCCCCGGCCATGACGCGCGAAAGCGCGCGGGCGCGCCGCGCGGGCGCGACCCCGTCGGCGGCCGCGAAGCGGAACGACAGCACCACAGCAGCATAACCGCCGCCGAAGAAGGTCGCCGCGCAGAACAGCCAGAACCACCCCAGGAGGACGGCACACATGGCCAAGAGACCAGCCAGCGCGCCAGCGCCGGTCCCGGCCAGGAAGGCGGCGCGCCGGCCGTGCCGCCGGGCGAGCGAGCCAGCGGGCAGGATGCAGGCCGCCATCCCCACCACGAAGATCGAGATGGGCAGAGTCGCCAGCACCGGAGAGGGCGCCAGCCGATCACCGACGATGGCGCCCGTTGCGTAGACCACCACCGCGTTCGCACCGGCCAGCGCCTGCGCAACGGAAAGTCGCCAGATGTTTTCATTCTGTATGTTTTCGGGCAACAAACCAGAGGCCGCGGAAGCGGCGGATCCGTCATGCGTCATCTTTTTCCGTATTGAAAAACGGCGGACGCATGGCTGCGTCCGCCGTCTTCAGAGGTGCTCCCTACCGGGATTCGTCAGGCGGGGGCCATTTTCAAATGGTGGCATCTCTCCACGTCGCGCCTTGCAAGGCGCTCCGATTCGACAGGCATGAAATGGTCCGCAGGGACCATTTCATGTCCGGTCTCATCCAAGATTGGCCGCCGCGAAGTCCCAGTTCACCAGGCTCCAGAAGTTTTCCAGGTACTTGGGACGGGCATTGCGATAGTCGATGTAGTAGGCGTGTTCCCACACGTCACAGGTCAGCAGGGCTTTGTCGTCCGTATTGACGATGGTGCCGGCGTTGCTGGTGTTGACGATGTCCAGGGTGCCGTCGGTCTTCTTGACCAGCCAGGTCCAGCCGGAACCGAAATTGCCGGCCGCGGACTGGGTGAAGGCGGCCTTGAAGGCGTCGACGCTGCCCCATTTGGCTTCGATGGCCTGGCGCAGGGCGCCCGAGGGTTCGCCGCCGCCCTTGGGGGACAGGCTGTTCCAGTAGAAAGTGTGGTTCCAGACCTGGGCCGCGTTGTTGAACACGCCGCCGCTGGACTTGCGGATCACGTCTTCGAGGCTCAGGGAGGCCAGATCGGTGCCCTCGATCGCCTTGTTCAGGTTCGTCACGTAGGCCTGATGGTGCTTGCCGTAGTGGTATTCCAGCGTTTCCTGGGAAATATGGGGGGCCAGTGCGTCCATCGCATAGGGCAGCGGCGGCAGGGTAAAAGCCATGACAGTTCCTTCAAAGAAAATCGGCCCGGGTGACCTCGGCCTGGGCGCGACCCTGGCCGAATTCGATCTCGATGGGCTCATGAATCTTCAAGTCTAACGCATTTTTTACGATCCTCCCGTCGGCGCGGCGGACCAGGGCGTAGCCACGTCCCAGCACCCGGTGCGGGTCCAGCGCCCCCAGGGCGGCCAGTAGCGCGTCCAGCCGCCGATGGCGACGCTGCAGCAGACCGCCCATGGCGGCGGAGAGGCGTTCCAGCGCGACCGGCGGCTGAGGGCGGCGTTCCCGCAGCAGACGGTCCATGCCGGCCTGCAGCCGCCGGGCGGCGAACGCCAGACGCTGGCGCCGCAACTGCAAACGCTGGGCCGGGGACACGAGCTGGGCGCAGGCACGGTCCAGCCGGATGGCCGCGTGCTCCAGACGCCGCCGCTGGCCGCGTGCGAGCAGGTCGCGCGCGGCCAGCAGACGCACCAGAACCTGGGCACGATCCACGCAGCACAGTTCGGCCGCCGCAGTCGGCGTGGGCGCGCGCAGGTCGGCCACGAAATCGGCGATGGTGAAATCCGTCTCATGCCCGACCCCGCTGATGACCGGCACCGGGCTGGCGGCGATGTGGCGTGCCAGGGTCTCGTCATTGAAGCACCACAGATCCTCCAGGCTGCCGCCACCGCGCACCAACAAAAGCGTGTCGACCTCGGCCCGTTCGGCGGCCCGCGCCAGCGCGGCGCAGAGCTGGGGCGCGGCATCGCGCCCCTGGACCTGGGCCGGATAGACGATGACCCGCACGTGCGGCGCCCTGCGCGCCATGACCGACAACACGTCGCGCAAGGCGGCTGCCGACAACGAGGTCACGACGCCAACCGTCCGGGGCAAAGGCTGCGGCGGACGCCGCCGGGCCGGATCGATCAGGCCTTCGGCGGTCAGCCGGTCACGCAGGCGCAGGAAGGCCTCGTGCAGATCGCCCCGGCCCGCCTGACGCAGGGACTCGACCTGCACCTGGTAATCGCCCCGGGGCTCGTAGAGCGAAACCTGGACGCGAAATTCGTAGCGTCCGCCCGCCGCCTCGGGCACGAATCCGACCGCCTGGGCGCGTCCCCGGAACATCACCGCACGCACGGCGGCTGTCTCGTCCTTGATGGAAAAATACCAGTGCCCGGAAGCGGCCCGGGTGAAGTTGGAAATTTCGCCCGCCACCCAGAGACGCGGCACGCCATCCTCCAGCAATCGCGCCACCCGGCGATTGAGTTGAGACACGGTCAGAACCGCGTCATCGGCTGGAAAGCCGCTCTCCGCAAACCTTTGAGCAGAAAAATTCATTAAAACCTATCCACAGAAAGCCCTGACTTGTCAAACCCGCCTATTTTCGGGCTCATCAGGAGGAGTCATCAAAATTCACTTCAAAAAAAGAGCGTAAGTCATTGATTTTTAATTCATTGAAAATGCAGCGCTCAGTGTGCAAAAAATAACCAATCCAGTACGAAGGGCCATGAAACATGCGCATCCGGACTCTTGTACACAGAATTATCCACAGAAACTGTGGATACTGGCGGGAAAGCCGCGCCCTGATTCACGCTCAGGCTTTAGAATACGCATTTGCGCCGATTCCCGGCCCCGCACCCCAAGGATCAGGACTGTGCTGGACATCATTCACGCGGCCGGCTGGCCGATCTGGCTGCTCGTCGCCACCTCGGTCATGACGCTGGCGATCATCATAGAACGGTTCCTGGCCTTGCGCGCCAGCCAGGTCATGCCCGCCGGCCTGCCCGAACAGGTGCTCGAACTCGTGCGCCGCCAACAGGACGAGCCCGACGCCGTCCTGCGCCTGGCGCGGGGTAGCCCCATGGGCCGCATCCTCGCCGAGATCGCCGCCCACCGGCATCAGGACGATGCCTGGCGGCTGGCCGCCGTCGAGGCCGTCGGCCGCGACGTGTCCTGGCGCCTGAACCGCTACCTGCCCGCCCTGGCGACGATCTCCGTGATCGCCCCGCTGCTGGGCCTGTTCGGCACCGTGGTCGGCATGATCGAGATCTTCGGCGCCTACGATCCGGCCGGCGGCGACCCGGCCCAATTGGCCCGCGGCATCTCGATCGCCCTGTACAACACGGGCTTCGGGATCCTGATCGCCATCCCCGCGCTGGCCTTCCACCGCTATTTCCGTTCCCGCGTCGAGTACTTCCTGCACACCATGGAACGCGAGGCCGAAACCCTGAACCGCCTGATCAGCCGACGCGCCTCCTCATGAACTTCCACCACCGCCGCGACCACGACGAAACCGAGATCAACCTGATCCCGCTGATCGACGTGCTGCTGGTGATCCTGATCTTCCTGGCGGCCTCGACATCTTTCACCCGTCACCGCCAGTTGCAGGTCGTCCTGCCCCAGGCCCAGGCCGAAGCGCCGGACGCCTCGCCCTTCCTTGAGCTGGCCATCAGCCGCGACGGCCTGTACGCGCTGGACGGCCACTACATCGATGCGGCGGACGACACCGCGCTGGCGGACGGTCTGCGCCAGGCCGCCTCAGGCAAACCGGACATCGCCCTGCGCATCGATGCCGATGGCCAGGCATCGCACGCCGCCGTGGTCCGCGCCCTGGAAGCCGCCCGCCTGGCGCACATCGGCAAAGTCCATTTCCTGACCCAGGCGCGGCCGTGAATGCGCCTGGCCGCTCCATGGAGGGCGACATGAACCTCGGTACGAAGGGGGGCATGAGCCGCAGGTTCGAGGACCTCATGCTCGCGATCTGGAGCCGGCGCGCAGGTTTGAGCACGCTGCTGCTGCCCCTGTCCTGGCTCTACGGCCTGCTGTCGGCGCGCCGCCTGCGGGCACGGGCGCGCACCGCCTGGCGGGCCCCGGTGCCCGTCGTGGTCGTCGGCAACATCCTGGTCGGCGGCACCGGCAAGACGCCCGTCACGATCGCCGTCTGCCAGGCCTTGAGCGCCAGGGGCTGGCATCCCGGCATCGTCAGCCGTGGCTATGGCGCAGCCGTCGGGCCGGAACCGCGCCTGAGCGACGACGGCGCCGAAGCCGTGCGTCTGGGCGACGAACCGGCGCTGATCCACACTGCGACCGGCGCACCGGTCGCGGTCCACCCACGGCGCGCGCTGGCGGCAGCCGCCCTGCTGAAAGCCCGTCCGGACGTGGATGTGCTCATCGCAGACGATGGCCTGCAGCACACCGCCTTGGCGCGCGACCTGGAAATCATCGTCCAGGACGGACGCGGTATCGGCAACGGCCGCCTGCTCCCCGCCGGCCCCCTGCGCGAGCCCCCCGGCCGCCTGACGCGGGCCGACTGGCTCGTCACCCACCTGGCAGCCGACGAACCCACGCCCCACGGACACCCGTCGACCGCGCCGCACGCCGTCATCATGCGCCTGCGGCCGGAACGCGTCACGCAACTGGCCAGCGGACGCGACCTGTGCTGGGACGCCTGGCGGGCGGAACAGGGCGCCGCGCCCTGCTCCGCCGCGGCGGGCATCGGCCGGCCCGAACGTTTCTTCGCCATGCTGCGCGCCGCCGGTGTCACGCTTTCCCGGACACTGCGCGTCCCCGACCATCGGACGATTCCGGCGGTCGCGCTGCGCGACCTGCCTCCCGGTCCAGTCCTGATCACCCCCAAGGACGCCGTAAAGTGCGTGCCTCCGCACGACGCCCGCCTGTGGGCAGTGCGTGCGGCCCCGCTCTTTTCCGACCCGCGCTGGCTGGACGCGCTCGACCAGGCGCTGCGGACCGCCGCGCGCGACCGCACAAGCACGGCGGCAGGCATTACACTCTAGGCTTCGCCTCTCTTCCGGATATCCGCGCCGCCATGGAAACCCGCCTGCTGCAGATCCTCGTCTGTCCCGTATGCAAAAGCGCGCTGCGCCACGACCGAGAACGACAGGAACTGGTTTGCGCCGCCGACCGGCTGGCCTACCCCATCCGCGACGGGGTGCCCATCATGCTGCCCTCGGAGGCCCGCCCGCTGGAAGAAACGCCGGCGCCCGCGGCATGATCGCCCGATGAGCTTCATCGTCATTGTCCCGGCACGCGCCGCGTCCACCCGCCTGCCCGGCAAGCAACTGCTCGACGTGGGCGGCCTGCCGATGGTGGTGCGCACCGCGCGGCAGGCCGCCCGCTCGGCCGCCGCCCGCATCCTGATCGCCACCGACCATGCGGACATCGCCCGCGCTGCGGCCGAACACGGCGTCGAGGCCCTGATGACGCGTCCGGATCACCCCACAGGCACCGATCGTCTGTCCGAGGTCGCCACGGCGCTGGGGCTGGACGACGATGACGTCGTGGTCAATGTCCAGGGCGATGAACCACTGATCGATCCTGCCCTGATCGACGCCGTGGCGACCCTGCTGACGCGGCACCCGGACGCCGCCATCGCCACCTGTGCGGCGCCGATCCTCGACGCCGATACCCTGTTCGATCCGAACGCGGTCAAGGTCGTGCTTGGCGCCAACGACCGCGCCCTGTATTTTTCACGCGCCCCCGTTCCCTGGGCCCGCGATGCGCTGGCCGATGGCCAGCGGCGTCTGGCCCCCGGGCTGCCAGCCTGGCTGCATATCGGCCTGTACGCCTACCGGGCCGGCTTCCTGCGCCAGTTCCCCGAACTGCCTCCGGGCAGGCTCGAGCGCGTCGAATCACTGGAACAGTTACGTGCCCTGGAACAAGGCTTTCCCATCCTGGTCCATACCGTCGACGCCGTACCGGCACGCGGGGTGGACACCCCCGAGGATCTGGCCCGGGTGCGCGCCCTGCTGGACGACGGCGCGTTACCGCCAGATCGGGCCTGAATCCCTGCAGAACTTGCTGCGTTGCGGCATAATCGGAAAAATTTCAAAAAGAGTGATTGATCGGAGGAAATCATGCGTTTGATTCTGCTCGGCCCCCCCGGGGCGGGAAAAGGCACCCAGGCGGCCTATATCACCGAGGCGTTCGGCATCCCGCAGATTTCGACCGGCGACATGCTGCGCGCGGCGGTCAAGGCGCAGACTCCGCTGGGTCTGGAAGCGAAGAAGATCATGGACAGCGGCGGCCTGGTCTCCGACGACATCATCATCGGCCTGGTGCAGGACCGCCTGCGGCAGCCCGACTGCAAGACGGGCTACCTGTTCGACGGCTTTCCCCGCACCATTCCGCAGGCCGACGCCCTGAAGCACGCCCACGTGCCGCTGGACTACGTGATCGAAATCTGTGTCCCGGAAGAAAACATCATCGAGCGCATGAGCGGCCGGCGCGTGCACGTGGCCAGCGGCCGCACCTACCACGTCAAGTTCAACCCGCCCAAGCGCGAGGGTCTCGACGACGAGACCGGCGAGCCCCTGATCCTGCGCGACGACGACCGCGAGGAAACCGTGCGCCACCGCTTGTCGGTCTACCGCGATCAGACCCGTCCGCTGGTGGATTATTACGCCGGCTGGGCCGCCACCGGCGCGGCCGAAGCGCCCCGCTACGCTCAGATATCGGGCGTGGGCTCGGTCGACGAGATCCGCGACCGCATTCTCGGCATCCTGCGCGCGCACCACGCCGCCTGACCGTCACCGGACACCGCCATGGACATCCGCAACCAAGTCATTCTCATCACCGGCGGCGCCTCCGGCCTGGGGGCGGGCACGGCGCGCGCCCTGGTCGCCCAGGGCGCGCGCGTGGTCCTGGCCGATGTCCAGGACGAAGCCGGCAAGGCCCTGGCCGCCGAACTCGGCCAGAGCTACGTCCATTGCGACGTCACCTCCGAGACCGATGCCCAGGCGGCCGTGGACGCCGCCACGGCGCAAGGCACGCTGCGCGGCCTGGTCAACTGCGCCGGCATCGCGCCCGCTTCGCGCATCGTCGGCAAGAACGGTCCGCACGAGCTGTCCCTGTTCCGCCGAGTGATCGACATCAACCTGACAGGCTCGTTCAATATGGCCCGTCTGGCCGCCCAGGCCATGTCGACCAACGAGCCCCAGGCCACCGGCGAACGCGGCGTACTCGTCAATACCGCCTCGGTCGCCGCCTACGATGGACAGATCGGCCAATCCGCTTACGCCGCATCCAAGGCCGGCATCGTCGGCATGACCCTGGCCATCGCGCGCGACCTGTCGCGCCTGGGGATCCGCTGCATGACCATCGCCCCGGGCATCTTCGGCACGCCCATGCTGTTCGGCATGCCCCAGGAAGTCCAGGACTCCCTGGCCGCCAGCGTGCCATTTCCCTCGCGCCTGGGCCGACCCGAGGACTACGCCAGGCTGGTGCTCTCGATCTTCGAGAACGACATGCTCAACGGCGAGACGATCCGCCTGGACGGCGCCATCCGCATGGCGCCTAAGTAATGCCCCCACGCTGCGCAGCCTACGGCCGCTTGCCGCC
Organism: Castellaniella denitrificans; assembly: GCF_027214045.1. Lineage (GTDB taxonomy): Bacteria > Pseudomonadota > Gammaproteobacteria > Burkholderiales > Burkholderiaceae_B > Castellaniella > Castellaniella denitrificans_A. The sequence continues at coordinate 74,573 of NZ_JAPWHE010000011.1, forward strand.
CCCCGAGGGGGCGCTTTTTTCCTTGGGGCGGCCCGGCGGCAAAAAGGCCCCCACGCTGCGCAACCTGCCCGTGACATGAGCCTTCTCCGTTCGGCCGCGACGATCAGCGGCCTGACCCTGTTTTCCCGCGTCACCGGCATGCTGCGCGACGTGCTCATCGCGTCGGCTTATGGCGCCGGACCGCTGACGGACGCGTTCTGGGTCGCCTTCCGCATCCCCAATCTGCTGCGCCGCCTGTTCGCCGAGGGCGCCTTTTCCCAGGCCTTCGTCCCCATTCTGGGCGAAGCCCGGCAGCGTGGCGACCATGAATCGCTGCGATGCCTGCTGGACCGGGTGGCCCTGCTGCTGTTCATCGCCCTCTGCGGCGTGACGCTCGCCGGCATGCTCGGGGCCGCCTGGGTTGTCACCGCCATGGCCAGCGGCATGCGCAACGCCGCCCGGGCCCACGAATTCGGCGAAGCCGTGTGGATGACCCGGATGATGTTTCCCTACATCGTCTGCATGTCGCTGGTGGCCTTCGCCTCCGGCGTGCTCAACACTTTCGGCCGCTTCGCCATACCGGCCTTCACCCCGGTCCTGCTGAACCTGTCGATGGTCGGTGCCAGCCTGCTGCTGTCCGGCCACATGGCCGAGCCCATCCACGCCCTGGCGGCGGGCGTCATGATCGGTGGCGTGCTGCAACTGGCCGTGCAGTGGGCCGCCCTGGGGCGCCTGGGCCTGCTGCCGCGCTGGGGCCAGGGCCTGCGGGCGGCATGGCGCGATCAGACGGTACGCCGCATCCTGCGGCAAATGCTGCCGGCCACCCTGGGCGTATCGGTCGCACAACTGTCCCTGCTGATCAACACCAACATCGCGACCTGGCTCGCGCCGGGCAGCGTCACCTGGCTGTCCTTCGCCGACAGATTGATGGAATTTCCCACGGCCCTGCTGGGCGTGGCTCTCGGCACCGTGCTGCTTCCCAGCCTGTCTGCCGCCCACGCCCGCGACGATCATGCCGCCTACAACGCCCTGCTCGACTGGGGGCTGCGCCTGGTAATGCTGCTCGGCCTGCCCGCCGCCCTGGGCATGGCCCTGCTGTCCGACGGGCTGGTGGCCGTGCTGTTCAACTACGGCGCCTTCTCCCCCACCGACGTGGCCCAGACCCGGCTGGCCGTGATGGCCTATGCCGTCGGCCTGCTCGGCCTGCTGGCGATCAAGATCCTGGCGCCTGGCTTTTACGCGAAGCAGGACATCCGCACCCCGGTGCGCATCGCCATCGCCGTGCTGGTGTTCACTCAATTGATGAACCTGGCCCTGGTGCCCTGGCTGGCCCATGCGGGGCTGGCCCTGTCCATCGGCCTGGGGGCCAGCGCCAACGCCCTGACGCTGGTGATCCTGCTGCGCCGGCGGGGAATGTACATCCCCCTGTCCGGCTGGCCCCGGTTCTGCCTGCGCCTCTTCCCGGCCCTGGCCGCCCTGGCCGCCGTGCTGCTGGCGGCCGGCCGCCACCTGGACTGGATCGCTCTGGGCGCTCATCCTGGCGCCCGCGCCGCCTGGCTGGCGGCGGTGCTGGCCCTCGCTGTCCTGACCTATTTCAGCGCCTTGTTTTTATTCGGTTTTCGCCCCAAAGACTTTACACGCCGACGCACATAGGCTAGAATCGCTGTCTTTGACGCAACCCCGAATACAGATACCTTTATGGCCAATTCCGCTCAAGCCCGCAAGCGCGCCCGCCAGGCTGTCGCTCACAACAAACACAACGCCAGCATGCGTTCGATGCTGCGCACCGCCATCAAGCGCGTTCGCCAGGCCATCGAAGCGGGCGACCAGACCGCCGCCAACGAAATCTTCCGCAAGTCCAGCGCCGTCATCGACCGCGTCGCCGACAAGCAGATCATCCACAAGAACAAGGCCGCCCGCCACAAGAGCCGCCTGTCGGCCGCGATCAAGGCTCTGGCCTGATCCAGGCCCCGGGGGCTTGCGCCAGAAAAAAGGACGCCTCGGCGTCCTTTTTGTTTGCCCTTAGGCTCCCCTCGCGCGGCTTGCACGCCGCCCGGATCCGCCGGGCACAGGACATACCGTCAGGACCGTCCTGTGCCCGGGCTCGTCACAATCTGCCCAGCAACAGGAACTCCATCAACGCCTTCTGCGCGTGCAGGCGGTTTTCCGCCTCGTCCCAGACCACGCTCTGCGGGCCGTCGATGACCTCGCCGGTGACTTCCTCGCCCCGATGCGCCGGCAGGCAATGCATGAACAGCGCATCGGGATTGGCGGCCGCCATCATGCGCGCGTCCACGCACCAGTCGGCGAAAGCCAGGCGCCGGGCCTCGTTCTCGGATTCGTAGCCCATGCTGGTCCAGACATCCGTCGTGACCAGGTCGGCGCCCTTGCAGGCTTCCAGGGGGTCGTCGAATTCGCGCAGGATGGATGCCGGCTGGTCACCCACGCGCAACGGATCCAGGCGGTAGCCGGCCGGCGCCGACACGTGCAGCGTGAAGCCCAGCAACTCGGCCGCCTGCAGCCAGGTGTAGGACATGTTGTTGGCGTCACCGATCCAGGCGACCGTCCGGCCCCGGATCGGACCACGATGCTCGACGAAGGTCAGGATGTCGGCCAGGATCTGGCAGGGATGGTATTCATTCGTCAGCCCGTTGATGACCGGCACCCGGGAATGGGCGGCGAAGCGCTCGATGCGCGTCTGCTCGAAAGTACGGATCATCACCAGATCGACCATGCGCGACACCACGCGGGCGGTGTCCTCGATGGGTTCGGCGCGACCGAGCTGGGAACCTTCGGTGGTGAGGTAGATCACCGAGCCGCCCAACTGATACATGCCGGCCTCGAACGACACCCGGGTGCGGGTGCTGGCCTTCTCGAACACCATGGCGAGATTGCGATCATGCAAGGTATGGTGCGGCAGGTAGCGTTTGAACTTGTCCTTGATGAGGCGCGCCCGGTCGATGACGTAGAGGATCTCTTCCTCGGAAAAATCACGCAACTGCAGAAAATGACGCAAAGGCCCGGTCGGATTGGCGGCAGACATGTCAAACCCTGAGTAAAACGATCATATTACCGTGCGCCCGGAGCGCGCGCAAAACACCGGCCGCATGATCGGATACAATGCGCGGCGAAGGGGATGCCGCGCGGCCTTCATCCAGGGCCGTGTCCCCTCTTTGGAACCACCACATGAGCCACCCTGTCCAGTATTTGATCATCCATGGCAAGACCCTGGAGGGCCAGCGGTTTCGGCCCAGCGACTGGGCCGAGCGCCTGGCAGGGGTTCTGTCCCAGTTCCGCCCGGCGGGTTCCATCGCCAACCCCCTGTCCTACTCCCCTTACGCCATGCCGCGCACCCTCGACGGCCTGCCCTGCGTGATGATCGACCACCGCCTGCGCCAACTCGAGCCGCTGGCCTGGAAGTTCGCCTGCGATTTCGCCGACAGCAACCGCCTGCAGACCACGGACACGGCCAGGCGCGACGAGGACGCCACGCCTCCGCCGGCGGCCTGAAACAGCGGCGGCGCAGGGACAGGCCCGCGTCCGGACCCATCGAGGCCAGGATCGTCTCATGACCCCCTCCGACCTGTTCGGCGATCTCGACCCCGGACGACGTACCCACCTGGGGCCGGAGGCCTGGGTGCTGCGCGGCTTCGCCCTCCCCCATGTGGAGACGCTCTTGGCGGCCCTGGCCGCCGTCGAGGCCGCCGCGCCCTTCCGCCACATGCGCACGCCGGGCGGCCTCACGATGTCGGCCGCCCTGAGCGGCTGCGGCGCGCTCGGCTGGACCAGCGGCCCGGGCGGCTACCGCTACAGCCCGATCGATCCCGAAAGCGGCCGGGCCTGGCCGCCCATGCCGGAGGCGTTCGACCGTCTGGCGCGCGAGGCCGCGTCGGCGGCGGGATTCTCCGGCTTCGCGCCGGACGCCTGCCTGATCAACCGTTACCTGCCGGGCTCCCGGATGTCCCTGCATCAGGACAGGAACGAGCGCGATTTCGGTGCGCCCATCGTCTCGGTCTCGCTGGGGATGAGCGCCGTCTTTCTGTTCGGCGGCCACGCGCGATCCGACCGGGCGGCCCGTGTGCCGCTGCATCATGGCGACGTCGCCGTCTGGGGAGGCGCGGACCGCCTGCGCTACCATGGAATCCTGCCGCTCAGCGGGCCGCCTCACCCGCTGCTGGGCGGTCGGCGCATCAACCTCACCTTCCGCAAGGCGGGCTGAGCACGCGCCCCATGCGCGCCGGCGTCCGGTCTTCCAGGATGCGCCACGGGCCGTCGATCTTCCCACCGCAAGAAACGGAGTGTTCCAGGCGCGCATCCCGTCTAAGCTGACAGGTATCGCGACACAAAAGGACGATGTCATGAAAGCCTTTTCCCCTGCCACGGATGCGTCCGGCACCGGAACCGACACCGGCGACGCGACGCTGGCTCCGCACGTCAGGCCGGTCCGTGCCGCCATGAAAGCCCGCCACGCCGCCTTGGCGGCGCAGGCCTGCCGCACCATCGAATCATCCGCAGCGCCCCCCTCGCTGGAAACGCTGGCCGCGCAGGCGCGCCTGAGTCCCTATCACTTCCACCGCGTTTTCAAGGCGGAAACGGGCCTCACCCCGAAAGCCTACGCCGCCGCATTCCGCGCGCGCCGCCTGCGCGAAGCGCTGGACGCGGCCTGCGGATCGGTCACGGACGCCCTCTACGAAGCCGGCTTCAATTCCAGCAGCCGCTACTACGAGACCGCCGGGCGGGTGCTGGGCATGCGCGCCCGGGACTACCGCGCCGGCGGCGTCGGCGCGGTGATCCGCTTCGCGGTCGGCCAATGTGCGCTGGGCGCCATCCTGGTCGCGCAAAGCCGGCTTGGCCTGTGCGCCATCCTGCTGGGCGACGATCCCGACCGGCTGGTGCGGGACCTGCAGGACCAGTTTCCCAGGGCCGAACTGATCGGTGGCGACGCCGGCTTCGAAGGGCTGGTCGCCCAGGTGGTGGGATTCGTCGAGGCGCCCGCCATCGGACTGGACCTGCCCCTGGACGTGCGCGGCACCGCCTTCCAGCAGCGGGTCTGGCAAGCGCTGCGCGACATCCCGCCGGGCACCACTGCCAGCTATGCGGAAATCGCCACCCGCATCGGCGCGCCCAAAGCCGCGCGTGCCGTGGCGCGGGCCTGCGGCGCCAACCCCCTGGCCGTCGCCATTCCCTGTCACCGCGTCGTGCGGCGCGACGGCGACGTATCGGGCTACCGTTGGGGCGTCGCGCGCAAACGCGAACTGCTGCGGCGAGAAGAGTCCCCCTGCATCGCCTCCGAATGAACCGGGGCTCCCCAAAGGGAGCCCCGTGCCCTGCCTGCGGATCGCGGACGCGGCCCGATCACTTGGCCGGCTTATCCTGCCTCAACTGGGGAATGTCCGACTGGCCGGTCTTGGTCAGCAAGCCTGTCTGGGTATAGGTGAAGAGCTTGGCGCGCGTATCCACGATGTCCAGGTTGCACATCGTCAACTGGCCGATGCGGTCCAGCGGCGAGAACATGGACTCGCCCTTTTCCATCGTCAGGCGGTCGGGATGGTAGGTTAGATTGGGCGAACGCGTGTCCAGGATGGAATAGTCGTTGCCCCGGCGCAATTCCAGTGCGACCTCGCCGGTGATGGCGCGCGCCACCCAGCGCTGGGCGGTCTCGCGCAGCATGATGGCCTGGGGGTCGAACCAGCGGCCCTGGTACAGCAGGCGGCCCAGGCGCAGGCCGTTGATGCGGTATTGCTCGATCGTGTCCTCGTTGTGGATCCCGGTCACCAGGCGCTCGTAGGCGATGTGCAACAGCGCCATGCCCGGGGCCTCGTAGATGCCGCGGCTCTTGGCCTCGATGATGCGGTTCTCGATCTGGTCGCTCATGCCCAGGCCATGGCGCCCGCCGATGCGGTTGGCCTCCAGCATCAGTTCGACCGGGTCGGCGTATTCCACCCCGTTCAGGGCCACCGGCTGACCCTGTTCGAAGCGCACTGTGACCTCTTCGGCCTTGACCTCGACATCCTGTTTCCAGAACGCCACGCCCATGATGGGCTGGACGATGCGGATGCCGGAATCCAGGTGTTCCAGGTCCTTGGCCTCGTGCGTGGCGCCCAGCATGTTGGAGTCCGTGGAATAGGCCTTTTCCGCCGACATCTTGTAGTCGAAGCCGTTTTCCTGCATATACTGCGACATTTCGGCCCGGCCGCCCAGCTCGTCGATGAACTGCTGGTCCAGCCAGGGCTTGTAGATCTTCAGGTCCGGATTCGTCAGCAGGCCGTAACGGTAGAAGCGCTCGATGTCGTTGCCCTTGAAGGTGCTGCCGTCGCCCCAGATGTGGACGTCGTCCTCGCGCATGGCCGAGACCAGCATCGTGCCCGTCACCGCGCGGCCGATGGGCGTGGTGTTGAAATACGTCACCCCCCCGGTGGAAATATGGAAGGCGTTGCATTGCAGGGCGGCGATGCCTTCGGACACCAGCTGCGCGCGGCAGTCGACCAGGCGTGCGCCCTGGGCGCCGTAGCGCAGGGCCTTGCGGGGGATCTCATCGTAATCCGGCTCGTCGGGCTGCCCCAGGTTCGCCGTATAGGCAAAGGGCAGCGCGCCCTTGTTCTTCATCCACAGCAGCGCGGCGCTGGTGTCCAGCCCGCCCGAAAAGGCGATGCCGACCTTCTGCCCGACCGGCAGGTTTTCAAGAATGGTAGTGCTCATGGGGGGTCCGGATAAGCCTGAGATTGGAATCAATCCGGCATTATATCGTCGCCGCATGGCGCGGCGCCCCGGCCCGTCGGGCCATCGCGGCGGCGACGCGCCTGTGCTACGGTGGACGGATCGGGATTTCCTTCCTCTCCGATAGCCACCGACAGGACCGCCATGAAGAAACCTCCCATCAGCCGCTACCCCGTCCCCGACCTGAACGATCTGCCCGACGACATCCGCGACCGTATCCTCGCCGTCCAGGAAAAAGCCGGTTTCATTCCCAACGTGTTCCTGGCCCTGGCGCATCGCCCCGCCGAATTCCGCGCCTTCTTCGCCTACCACGACGCATTGATGGAAAAGGACGGCGGCCTGAGCCCGGCCGAACGCGAAATGATCGTGGTGGCGACCTCCGGTGCCAACAACTGCCAGTATTGCGTGGTCGCCCACGGCGCCATCCTGCGTATCCGCGCCCGCAACCCGCTGATCGCCGACCAGGTCGCCATCAACCACCGCAAGGCCGATCTGAGTCCCCGCGAAATGGCGATGCTGGACTTCGCCGTGAAGGTTTCCCTGAACGCGCAGGACATCGACGAATCCGACTACCAGGCCCTGCATCCCCACGGCTTCGACGACGAGGACATCTGGGACATCGCGGCCATCGCCGCTTTCTTCGGCCTGAGCAACCGGATGGTGAACTTCATGTCCATGCGCCCCAACGATGAGTTCTATCTGATGGGGCGACTGCCCAAAGGCTCGCATTGATATTTTTCTGTGCTAGAATGCACGTCTTTCGGGGACGTAGCTCAGCTGGGAGAGCGTCGCGTTCGCAATGCGAAGGTCGGGAGTTCGATCCTCCTCGTCTCCACCAAAGATTCATGCGGTTCGCCGCGCAAAAAGGCCACTTTTCAGGTGGCCTTTTTGTCGTCCACAGCCCTCACACGACTCACCAGAAGCCGTCGCGCATCCCCCGCGCATGCCGGATGCCGCTACGGACCAGACGGCGGCCACCCATGTCCAGGAACCCCGGCAGAATGCCCCGCCTGCGGCGCTCGGCGATGAACCAATCGCGCGACAGGCCCATGTCCTCGAGCAGGTAGTCGTCCAGCTCGAACAGATGGCACAGATCCCCGCGGCGTCCCAACCGGCATCGAACGCTGCGCAGAATGACGGAACACCCGTCAACCACGGCCCGCCTCCAGCAGGCCGGTCTCGTCGAAGCAAAACCATCACTCATCATCCACATCCATAAGTCCGGTTGAACAAAACAAGCAGCAGGTCGATCTCCCGCCAGGCCAGGAATGTCCACCCCAGCGCCCAGGCCCCCGCCCCGGCCAGCAGAACGCGCCCGAGCGCTCCGCACCACGCCGCCCTCATGACCGCACCACGCGCAGGCCCGGCCCATCCGATGCCACCAGAGGCGAGTCGTCGATCAGCCAGTGCGCGGCGGCGGCAACGCACCCGATGGCGATCGAGCCGATCCAGAGCCATTCATAGGAATGCATGCGGTCATAGACCCACGCACCCAGCCACACGCCGAAAAAACCGCCGACCTGGTGGCCCAGGAACACAATGCCGAACAGGGTCGCGATGTAGCGCAAGCCGAACATCCGCAACACCAGTTCGTTGGTCATCGGGGCGGTGCCCAGCCACAGGAACCCCATGACCAGGGCAAAGGCATAGGCGCTCGCCGCCGTGGCCGGTATCGCCAGGAACAGCAGCATGGCCGCCACCCGGACCGCGTACAGCCCCGCCAGCAGGTGCTTGATGCGCCATCGTCCGGCCGATCGACCGCAGGCGTAGGTGCCAAAAATATTCGCCAGCGCGATCAAGGCCAGCGCCGTACCGGCCTGCGCCAGACTCAGCCCATGCTCCAGCAGGTAGGCGGGCAGATGGGTCGCGATGAAAGCCAACTGGAAGCCGCAGGCGAAGAACCCCAGGTTCAACAGCCAGAAACCCCGGCGACGCATCGCCTCCCGGATGGAGGCGCCGACCGGAAGGTCCGGCACCCCCCTCTGCGTTTCCCGGAGCCGGGCGCGCAGCGGCACGGCCAGCGGCAGGCTCGCCAGCACAAGCAGGCCGAGGACGATCGCCGCGTTTCGCCAGCCCGCCTCGGCGAGCAGACGCTGAACGAAAGGCACCAGGCAGAACTGCCCCAGGCCGCCGATGGCGCCGGCGACGGCCAATGCCCAGTTGCGCAGCCGCGGCTCGAAAATACGGGACAGGGCGCCATAGACGGTGCCAAAGGCCGTGCCCGACAGGGCGATGCCGATCAACACGCCGTTGGCGGCCGTGAAACCGACAGGACCCCGGGCCTGCGCCATCAGATACAGGCCCAGGCCATACGCCAGGATCCCGAGGCACAGCACCTTGCCGGAGCCGTAGCGGTCGGCCATCAGGCCGGTCACGGGCTGAGCCAGGCCCCAGACGAGGTTCTGCAAAGCCAGGGCCAGCCCGAACGTTTCCAGCGACCAGCCGTGGCCGGACGTCACCGGCTGCATGAACAGGCCCTGCGTATGCCGGATTCCCAGCGACAGGCCCATGAGGATTCCGCCGGAAAGGACGATGGTCCAGCGGGCCGAGGGGGTCAAGGAAGCATCGGCGCTCATCGTGCGGCTCCATGGGTTCGGGTCGGGCGTCCGCAAGCGCATCAGCCCTGGTTCAGCATCGGATACAGGGAGGCGAGCAGCAGGACGGCCATCGCCCGGTTGAATCCGCGCTGGCGCGATGGATGATCGAGCCAGCGGCGGATCAGGCTGCCACAGCCGGCCCAGAGGCTGACGCATGGCAGGTTGATGACGGCGAAAAGTGCGGAAATGACCAACACGCTTGCCAGATACCCCGGCGGCGGCATGTAGGTGCCAACGGCGGCGACGGCCATGGTCCAGGCCTTCGGGTTGACCCACTGGAAGGCGGCCGCGCCGAGAAAGCCGAGCGGTTCGCCGGCGACGCGGCGGCCATCCACACGCGCGACGGACGACGATCCCGCGACCCTCCAGGCGAGATAGACCAGATAGGCCGCCCCCAAGTATCGCAACCAGCCCTGCAGGCCGGGCAAGGCTTTGAACAGGGCGCCGAATCCCAGGCCGATAGACAGCACCATCAGGAAGAAACCGCCCGTCACGCCCAGCATGTGCGGCAGCGTCCTGCGGAATCCGAAGGCCGCGCCAGACGCCAGCAGCATGGTGTTGTTCGGTCCGGGCGTGATGGATGAGATCAGCGCGAACAGCGAGAAGGCGAGCAGCAGGTCGGTGGCAGGCATCATGTTCCGTTCTTGTGGGCGATCGGCCCCCATGGACCGACGGAACCATCTTCACGGATCGCGCCTGTGTATTGAATACACAGTCATAATGGTTTTTTTCGATACACAATGGACAAAACACCCTCTGAATTGCTGAAAATTCCTGGATCTGTATCTTCTTCCAGAGCCCGAACACCCCTACAGTGACGGACGGTCCTTCGGGATCCCATGGCACGGACCACACGATCGATGAGCCGCTATCTGAATCTCGCCGATACCCTCGGCAGCCGTATCGAACAAGGCCTGTACGCGGCCGGCAGCCGCCTGCCCTCCGTGAGAGCCCTGAGCACCGAGCACGGCGTCAGCCTGACGACCGTCCAGCAGGCCTACCGCTGGCTTGAAATGTCCGGCCTGGCGGAGGCGCGGCCCCGTTCCGGCTGGTACGTGCCGATGGCCCGCCCGAAGTCCGGGCTGCCCAGCATGGGCAAACCCACGCTGCGGCCGATCGACGTGTCGGATTGGGGGCAGGTCCAGGACCTGCTGGAGCTTGAACGCGAAGGGAAAACGATTCAGCTGGGCCGGGGCATGCCGGATGTCGAGAGTCCCAGCCTGCGCCCTCTGCAGGCGGCGCTCTCCCGGGAGGGACGGCACGCCGGGATCGCCAGCCTGCACTACAACGACATGCAGGGGGTTCCCGCCCTGCGCGAGCAACTGTCCCGGCTGGCCGTGGACGCGGGCTACCAGGCCGGGCCAGACGCGCTGATCGTCACGACCGGTTGCCAGGAAGCGCTGTCGTGCGCAATACGGACCCTGTGCGGGTCTGGCGACATCGTGGCCATCGCCTCCCCCAGCTATCACGGCACGATGCAGATCCTGAAGGAAACGGGCGTGCAGGCATTCGAGATTCCCTCGGACCCCGTCCAGGGGATCAGCCTGGAAGCCCTCGAACTCGCGCTGGAACGCTGGCCCGTCAAGGCCATCCTGGTGATTCCCAATGCCAGCAATCCGCTCGGCTACACCATGCCCGACCATCGCAAGCTGGGCCTGCTCCGGCTGGCGCAACGCTTCGACGTTCCCATCATCGAGGACGACATCTACGGCGACCTGGTCTACGGCTGGCCCCGTCCCCACGCCCTGAAGGCGCTCGACGAGGACGGCCGGGTCCTGTTGTGCAGCTCGTTTTCCAAGACCCTGGCGCCCGGGCTGCGGGTGGGCTGGATCGCACCGGGGCGGTATTTCGACCAGGTGCTGCGCATGAAATACACCAGTTCGGGCCCGACAGCTCCCTTGCCACAGATCGCCGTCGCCGAGTTCCTTCGAAAGGGGCACTATCCGGCGCACCTGCGCCGGATGCGACGCCAGTACCAGCGCCAGCGCGACGTCATGACCGAATGGGTACGGCGCCACTTCCCCGAAGGGACCCGCATCAGTCATCCACAAGGCGGGTTCACCCTGTGGATCGAGTTGCCGGAATCATTCGACACACACGCCCTCGACCCCATGCTGCGTGAGCATGGCATCGTCATCGCGCACGGCAACATCTTCTCCGCGGCCGGGAAATACCGGAACTGCATGCGCTTGAGCCATGCCTCGGTTTTCACGCCCCGCACCGAATGGGCGGTCCGCAAGATCGGCGCGGTCATCGGCGAAATGCTCGACCCCCGCCACTGAACACCAGGACACGCCATGCCGGAATCCATCGAAATCCCCGCAGCCGACGGCTATCCACTGGGAGGCCGCCAATGGCGCCATACCAGGACGGTAGGCCACCCGCCTCCGGTGGCCATCATCAATCCCGCGACCTCGGTGCGCTGCCGGTACTATGCGAGATTCGCCGAATACCTGCACACGCAGGGCTGGGACGTCGTGACCTATGACTACCGCGGCATCGGCGAATCGCGCCGGGGCCCCTTGCGCCGATTCAAAGCCGACTGGGTCGACTGGGGCTTGAACGATTTCGAAGGGGTGCTGCGCTACACCGCCCTGGACTTCCCGGACCAGGCCATCGACGTGATCGGGCATTCCATCGGCGGCTTCGTCATCGGCCTGGCGCCCTCGGCGCACCGCGTGCGCCGGATCTTCACCATGGGCGCCCAGTTCGCATACTGGCGGGACTACCAGGCTGAAAAACGGCGGGGCATGTTCCTGAAATGGCACATCCTGATGCCTGTCCTGGCGACACTGCTGGGCCATGTCCCCGCCAAACGGCTGGGCTGGATGGAAGACACGCCGAAAGGCGTGGCGCTGGACTGGGCGCGCATGGGTCCACGCTTCGAGGACTCCGTCCGCCGGGGTGCCCTGACGACGGACGGCCTGCCGCAAGCGGCCGAGCTGGCCCGCAATTTCAGGACGATCGGCGCGCCGATCCTCGCATTGGGGGCCGAAGACGATCCCTACGGCACCGAAGCGGCGCTGGATCGTCTGTTGCGGTATTACAGCGCCAGCCGGCGCAGCCACTTGCGTATCGCCCCGCGGGATGTCGGCCTGGACGCGATCGGCCACTTCGCGTTCTTCCACGAGCGCTTCCGCGACATTCTGTGGCCCTACGCCCTTGAATGGCTGCGCAACGCGACGCTCCCGGCGGAATCCCCCGGGCGACTGAAAATCATGCCGTCCGGGGATTGAACGCCTTTCCACATGCGCCATCGGAACGCCTCATCCGGCTGTTCCTCGCACGCCTTCCACAGGGGTCACAGACCATGAACAATCGCCACACGGACGGCGCCGAGCCGAACACCCTCCTCATCACCGGGGCGAGCCGCGGCATCGGCGCGGCGACGGCGCTGGCCGCCGCGCGCCTGGGCCACGACATCGTCCTGAACTACGCCCGCGACGAACGGGCGGCCCGTTCCGTCGCGGAATCCATACGCGCCATCGGGCGCAGGGCCGCCATCGTCCAGGGCGACGTCGGTCGAGGCGAAGACATCCGCCGCATGTTCGAAACGATCGAGACTGAAATCGGGCCGCTGCGCGGCCTGATCAACAACGCGGGCATCACCGGCCCGATCGGATCGTTCAGGGACACGACCGAGGAGACCATCGAGCAGGTCTTCCGGGTCAACGTGCTGGGCGCCATGCAATGCGCGCGGGAGACGCTGGCCAACTTCAGGCGCCATGGCACGCGCGGCGTGATCGTCAACATCTCTTCGATCGCGGCCCGCACCGGCAGTCCCGGCGAATACGTGCACTACGCCGCCAGCAAGGCCGCGCTTGAGGCCTTTACCCTGGGGCTGGCCAAAGAAGTGGCCGCCGAAGGCATCCGGGTCTGCGGACTGGCCCCGGGCAGCACGCTGACGGACATCCACGCGGCCGCCGGCGAACCCGACAGGCCCGCGCGCGTCGCCCCCCGGATTCCCATGGGGCGCCTGGCGGAGCCGGCCGAGATCGCCGAGGCCATCGTCTGGCTGGCCTCGCCCGCGGCTTCCTACGTGACCGGCACGACACTGGCCTGCGCCGGGGGACTCTAGACTCGCGCCGGCCGCACCTCGCCTCATGGGCGGAAGACATGCGCTTTCCCCTGTGGCGCCAAAGACGCAAGATGCTCCGCTCCCCCGCTCAAAAGATTGACCCAGGTTAAAAGCCTTTCATTCTTCCTGGTCATCCTGTTCCGGTCCGGCTTTTTCCCTCCGGCTCAACTTTACAATTGCTAAACAATTGAGCCATCGCCCGCGCCCCATCCTGGAACGCGAAATCGACCGGAACGCCCACATGAAACAAAGTTCTCTGGACGCCGCCCTGAACCGGCTCCGCCTCTGGCAAAAATTCGCCGTGCTGGCGCTGTTCGGTGTGGTGCTGGTCGCCATTCCTTTCGCACTGTATGTCCACGAATCCGGCAAGACCATCCAAGCCACCCGGCTGGAGTCGAGCGGGCTACAACCCATGCGCCTGCTGATGAAGACCCTGCAACTGGCCCAGCAACACCGGGGGCTGGCGATGATCACGCTCAACGGCGACGTATCCGCCGATGCCCGCCGCGCCGCCCTGCAGGACGACACCGACCGCGCCTTCGAGGCATTGGACGCGGCGCTGCGCCAGGATATCCAGGCGCCGGCGCTCCTGGCCGCCTGGCAGGAAGTCATCCAGGGATGGACGTCCCTGGAGGGACAAGTCGCCCGGAAAAGCCTTTCCCCCGCCGACAGCTTCCAGGCCCACGTCGAGCTGATCGCCCGGCTGCTCCGGGTCAGATCCCTGCTGCTGCAGCACTACGGCCTGAGCTTCGATCCGCAGGCCAAAGGCTATTACCTGATCGACACGGCGCTGAACCAAGTGCCCATGCTGACCGAGCTGTTCGGCCAGACCCGCGCCCTGGGATCGGGCCTGTTGACGCGCCACGAGGGGTCCGACGCCGAGCGCCTGCGGGTCATGGTGTTGATCAACCGCGCGGAAGAACACTACATCGCCCTGAATGACGCACTGGAAAGCGCCATCCGGCAATACCCCGAACTCGGCGCCGGACTGGCCGAGCCCGGCAAAGCGGCGCTTCAAGAGGCTCATGCGGCCATCGAACTGACCCAGAAGGAAGTCCTCCAGGCGCAGTCCATGAAATTCTCCGCCGCCGACTTCTTCGCCCGCTACACACAAGCCATCGATGCCCAATACCGACTCAACCAGGCCGCCCTGGAACAACTGGAAGCGGTACTGAACAACCGTGCCGACGCCCTGTCCCGCACCCGCATCCTGCTGGCCGGCGGCATCGTGCTGCTCAGCCTGCTGGCGGCGCTGGCCAATTTCCTCATCACCCGGGCGCTGCTGCGCCAACTGGGCGGCGAGCCCGCCTACGCCACGGCGATCCTGAACCGCATCGCGACCGGCGATCTGGCCGTGCCCATCGAACTGAAACCCCACGATCAGGCCAGCCTGTTATTCGCCATGCGGGACATGCGCGACCGGCTGGCCGAAATTGTCAGCAAGGTGCGGGGTGGCGCGAGTTCCATCGCCTCGGCCTCGGCGCAGATCAGCGCCGGCAACCTGGACCTGTCCTCGCGCACCGAACAGCAGGCCAGTTCCCT
>NZ_JAPWHE010000012.1 GCF_027214045.1 Castellaniella denitrificans
GACCGGAGCGGGGGCGGCGGCCTGGGCCGCGGGCGCGGGCGCCTGAGCAGCGGCCGGCGCCTGCACGGGGGCGGCGGCGCCCGAGGCCTCGACCTCCAGGATGACCGAGCCTTCGCCGACCTTGTCGCCCAGCTTGACCTTCAGGGCCTTGACCACCCCGCCCTGCGAGGCCGGGATTTCCATGGAGGCCTTGTCGGATTCGACCGTGATCAGGCTCTGTTCGGCCTCGATCGTATCGCCCACGGCCACCAGGATCTCGATGACTTCGACCGTATCGAAATCGCCGATGTCGGGGACCTTGATTTCCACGATATTGCTCATGTTGTTCGTCCTCCTCAGGCGTAATGCGGATTGGCCTTGTCGGGGTCGATGCCGTACTTGGCGATCGCCTCGGCGCACTTCTTGATGTCGATGGTGCCTTCATCGGCCAGGCTGCGCAGAGCGGCCAGGACCACGAAGTGGCGGTCGATCTCGAAGTGCTTGCGCAATTCGGACCGGAAATCCGAGCGGCCGAAGCCGTCGGTCCCGAGCACCTTGAGGCCGCGCCCGTTCGGCACGAACGGTCGGATCATGTCGCCATAGGCCTTGATGTAGTCGGTCGAGACGATGACCGGGCCCTGCGTGCCCTTGAGCTGACGGGTGACGTAGGCTTCCCGGGCCGGTTCGGCCGGATGCAGCAGGTTGTGGCGCTCGGCGTCCAGGCCGTCGCGGCGCAGCTCCGTGAAGCTGGTCACGCTCCAGACGTCCGATGTCACGCCCCAATCTTTTTCCAGCAGTTCCTGGGCCGCCAGGACCTCGCGCAGGATCGTGCCCGAGCCCATCAGCTGGACATGGGTCTTGGCGGGTTTGGCGCTGGACTGGAGTTTGTACATCCCCTTCAGGATGCCTTCCTCGTCGCCGGCCTTCAGGCCCGGCTGGGCGTAGTTCTCGTTCATGACCGTGATGTAGAAGAACACGTCTTCCTGGTCATGCATCATGCGCTGCAGGCCGCTGCGGATGATGACGGCGACTTCGTGGGCGAAGGCCGGGTCGTAGGCCACGCAGTTGGGGATCAGGGAAGCCTGGATGTGGCTGTGGCCGTCCTCGTGCTGCAGGCCTTCGCCGTTGAGCGTGGTGCGCCCGGCCGTGCCGCCCAGCACGAAGCCGCGCGCCAGCATGTCGCCCGCCGCCCAGGCATGGTCGCCGAAGCGCTGGAACCCGAACATCGAGTAATAGATGAAGAACGGGATCATGATGGTGTTGCTGACGGAATACGACGTCGCCGCGGCAACCCACGAGCTGAAGCCGCCGGCCTCGTTGATGCCTTCCTGCAGCAACTGGCCGTTTTCCGCTTCGCGGTAGTACATCACCTGGCCCTTGTCGACCGGCACGTATTTCTGGCCCTCGGGGGCGTAGATGCCGATCTGGCGGAACAGGCCTTCCATGCCGAAAGTGCGGGACTCGTCCACCAGGATGGGCACGACGCGCGGCGCCAGGTCCTTGTCGCGCAGGATCTGATTGAGCACCCGCACGAAAGCCTGGGTGGTGGAGATTTCACGCCCTTCGGCGGTGGGCTCCAGCACGGCCTTGAAGGATTCCAGGGGCGGCACGGGCAGGGACTGGTCGGCCTTCACGCGGCGATGCGGCAGGTAACCGCCCAGCGCCTTGCGGTGCTCATGCAGGTACTTCATTTCCGGCGAGTCCTCAGCCGGCTTGAAGAAGGGGATTTCCTCGATCTTGTCGTCGGGAATGGGGATGTTGAAACGGTCGCGGAATTCGCGCACCGAGTCGATGTCCAGTTTCTTTTGCTGGTGAGTGGGATTCTTGGCCTGGCCGACGTGGCCCATGCCGTAGCCCTTGATGGTCTTGGCCAGGATGACCGAGGGCTGGCCCTTGTGGCCGGCGGCGGCGGCGAAGGCCGCATAGACCTTGTGCGGGTCGTGACCGCCGCGGTTCAGGCGCCAGATGTCCTCGTCGCTCATGCGGCTGACCATTTCCAGCACCTTGGGGTGCTTGCCGAAGAATTTCTCGCGCACGAACTTGCCGTCGTTGGCCTTGTAGGCCTGGTATTCGCCATCCACGGTCTCTTCCATGATGCGGCGCAGGAGGCCTTCCTTGTCGCGGGCGAACAGAGGATCCCAGTAACCGCCCCAGATCAGCTTGAGCACGTTCCAGCCATTGCCGCGGAAGGCGCCCTCGAGTTCCTGGATGATCTTGCCGTTGCCGCGCACCGGGCCGTCCAGCCGCTGCAGATTGCAGTTGACGATGAAGATCAGATTGTCGAGTTTTTCTCGTGCGGCCAGGCCGATGGCGGCCAGGGTATCGGGCTCGTCGATCTCGCCGTCGCCCACGAAGACCCAGACCTTGCGCTGGGCCGTGTCGGCCAGCCCGCGGGCGTGCAGATATTTCAGGAAACGGGCCTGGTAGATGGCCATCATGGGGCCCAGGCCCATCGACACCGTCGAAAACTGCCAGAAGTCGGGCATCAGTTTCGGGTGCGGATAAGAGGACAGCCCCTTGCCCTTGCCGCCGACTTCCTGGCGGAAGTAGTTCAGGTTTTCCTCGGTCAGGCGGCCTTCGAGGAAGGCGCGCGCATACATGCCCGGGGACGAGTGGCCCTGGAAGTACACCAGGTCGCCACCGTGGTCGGGCGACTCGGCGTGCCAGAAATGGTTCTGGCCGCATTCGATCATGGTCGCCAGCGAGGCGAAAGAGGCGATGTGGCCGCCCAGGCTGCCGCCATCGGCGGGCTCGACCTTGTTGGCCTTGACCACCATGGCCATCGCGTTCCAGCGGATGTAGGAACGGATGCGTTCTTCCAGGACCATGTTGCCCGGGTGCGGCGGCTCGAGTCCCGGCGGGATGGTGTTGACGTAAGCCGTGTTCAGCGAATAAGGGATATGGGCGCCACTTCGGCGGGCCAAGTCGATCAGGCGCTCGATCAAGTAATGGGCACGCTCCGCGCCTTCACGGTCGAGCACCGCCTCCAGCGCATCGATCCATTCCTGGGTTTCCTGCTGATCGACATCCGCCGCGGCCGCGTGGACTTGGTCAAGAGAGGACATGGTGTGTGTCTCCTGTGGTGTGGCTCGATGACGCGACCACACATCGCGCCAGCCTGAATGTGTAAGAAGGGGGGGAATGCGCCAGCGGCACTGCGACAGAAGTCCCGGACGCGGACACGTCCCGGGAGCCGGCACTTGCAGCCATTCTAGGAAAGAGCCTGCGACAGCACAAGCAAAATTTCATTAGATGATATGTATTTTTATTATGTGAAAAATTGAATGCCGTTTTCGCGTCTAAAATGGCGCAATCGCGATACCCTCATGTCCATGGCCTCCCCGAATCGCAAGTCCCTGATTCCGACGACGTTCTATGAACACGCTCGTCACAGCCGCCGGCTGTACTGGCTGACGCCGGCGATCGTGCTCGTGCTCTATCTGTGCGTCATGGGCGCTTTCATCTGGCTGCAGCGCCTGCAGAGCGACAGTGTGATGTTCGTCACCATCGACCAGGAAACCCGTCAGCAGCGTCTGATGATGGTGGTGTTCGCTCTTTCCCTGGTGATTGTATTCAGCCTGCTGGCGCTTTGGCGCTACACCCGTTTCCGCACCCAGGCCGAGGCCGCGCTGATCGCCGAGACCGGATTCCGCCGCGCCATGGAGAACTCCATGTCCACAGGCATGCGCGTGTTCGACATGCAGGGTCGCATCGCCTACGTGAACCCGGCCTTCTGTCGCATGATCGGCTGGAACGAGGCCGATCTCATCGGCCGCACCGCCCCCTTTCCCTACTGGCTGCCGGGCCGCCACGACCACCACCGGGAAACCCTGGCTCAACTGCTGTCGGGGCGCACCCCCAGCAGCGGCCTGGAAATCGAGGCCCAGCGGCGCGACGGCTCGCGCTTCACCGCGCGCATGTACGTCTCGCCTTTGCGCGACCCCAAGGGTGAACAGATCGGCTGGATGACCTCCATGACCGACATCACCGAACCCAAGCGCATCCGCGAGGCCCTGACCGCCGCGCACGAGCGCTTCATGACCGTGCTCGAAGGCCTGGACGATGCGATCTCCGTAGTCGCGGACACGCCCGAGGGCCTGGAGCTGCTGTTTGCGAACCGCACCTACCGGCGCCTGTTCGGCGCCCAGACCGGTGGCCACGCGGAACTGCTGGGCGGCCGCCTGGGCCGCTTCACCGACGAAACCATGGAACTGTTCTCGGCCACCGCCCAGCGTTGGTTCGAAGTCCACCACCGGATGCTGGCCTGGACCGATTCCCGCCGTGTGCGCCTCCAGGTGGCGCGCGACATCACCGAGCGACGCAAACACGAGGAAGAGTCCCGCGTGCAGCAGGAAAAAGCCCAGCTCACCAGCCGCCTGACCACGATGGGGGAAATGGCTTCGTCCCTGGCGCACGAACTGAACCAGCCGCTGACGGCCATCAGCAACTACAATATGGCGGCCGTTGCGATGCTCAAATCGGGCAAGGCTCCGACCGAATCCCTGCTCCAGGCTCTCGAAAAAGCTTCTCAACAGGCCGAACGCGCCGGCAAGATCATCAGCCGCATCCGTGAATTCGTGAAGCGCAGCGAGCCCCGCCGCCAGGCCGTGGGTCTGGGCCGGATCGTGGAAAACGCCGTCGGCTTCGCCGACATCGATGCCCGCAAGCGCCGTATCGAGATCGTCCAGAACCTGCCCGACCCCATGCCCGAAGTCCTGGCCGACCCCATCCTGATCGAACAAGTGCTGCTGAACCTGCTGAAGAACGGCGTCGAGGCCATGGAACACAGCGAAAGCCGCAGCTTGCACGTCCGGATCACCGATCAGCATCCACAAATCGAGATCGCCGTCATCGACCGGGGCCACGGCCTGCGCAATCCCGAACGGCTGTTCGAACCCTTCTACAGCACCAAATCCGAAGGCCTGGGCATGGGCCTGAACATCTGCCGCACCATCATCGAGTCGCATCACGGGCGCTTGTGGGCCAGCCCCAACCCGGAGGGCGGGACGATCTTCCGCTTCACCCTGCCGAAGGCCCCCCCGCGCCCCCAGTCCACGGAAATCACGGAGGAACAGCACGCATGAGCGATACCCAAATTCCCAGCACCATCTACATCGTCGATGACGACGAGGCGGTCCGCGATTCCCTGCGTTGGCTGCTCGAGGCCAACGGCTACGCGGTGCGCAGCTTCGCGGGCGCCGAGGAGTTTCTCGCCGCCTACGATCCCGAGCAGGTCGGCGTGCTGATCGCCGACATCCGCATGCCCGGCATGAGCGGCCTGGAGCTGCAGGAAGCCCTGATCGCCCGCAAGGCGCCGCTGCCCATCGTGTTCATCACCGGCCATGGCGACGTGCCGATGGCGGTCTCCACCATGAAAAAGGGCGCTGTCGACTTTCTGGAAAAGCCTTTCAACGAGGCCGACCTGCGGGCGCTGGTGGCCGGCATGCTGGAACAGGCCCGGGAGCGCGTGCGCGAGGCCCACGCCCAACGCGACCAGCAGGCCGTGCTCGGCCGCCTGACGGCCCGCGAACAGCAGGTGCTGGAACGGATCGTGGCTGGCCGCCTGAACAAGCAGATCGCCGGCGACCTGAACATCAGCATCAAGACCGTCGAGGCCCACCGCGCCAACATCATGGAAAAGCTCGAAGTCACCACCGTGGCCGATCTGATGAAGATCGCCCTGGCCCGCGCCGAGGAAGCCTGACATGAGCGCCCGCCTGATCGACGGCAAGGCCCTGTCCGCCCAGGTGCGCGGCCAGGTGGCCGAGCGCGTGCGCGCGCTCGAGGCCCGGGGTGTCAAGCCCGGACTGGCGGTGGTGCTGGTCGGCGAAGACCCGGCATCGCAGGTCTATGTGCGCAACAAGGCCGCCGCCTGCACGGCCGCTGGCATGCATTCGCGCGTCATTCCGCTGGGCGCCGACACGTCCGAGGGCGAGTTGCTGGACGTGATCGAGACGCTCAACGCCGACCCGGCCATCCACGGCATCCTGGTGCAACTCCCCCTGCCCGGCCACATCGACGCCGGTCTGGTCATCGAAACGATCAGCGCGGCCAAGGACGTGGATGGCTTCCATGTCAGCAATGCCGGCCTGCTGATGACCGGCAGGCCGCTGTTCCGCCCCTGCACGCCCTACGGCGTCATGAAAATGCTCGAATCGGAGAACGTGCCCTTGCGCGGCGCCGAAGCCGTGATCGTGGGCGCCAGCAACATCGTCGGCAAGCCGATGGCCATGCTGCTGCTGGCGGCGGGTGCGACCGTGACGATATGCAATTCCAAGACCCGCGACCTGGGCGCCCAGACCCGCCGCGCCGACGTGCTGGTGGTGGCCACGGGCCGTCCCGGCATCGTCACCGGAGACATGGTCAAGCCCGGCGCGGTGGTGATCGACGTGGGCATCAACCGGCTCGAATCCGGCAAGCTCGTCGGCGATGTGGATTTCGATTCGGCCGCCGCCGTCGCATCCGCGATCACGCCTGTGCCCGGAGGCGTGGGCCCCATGACCATCGCCATGTTGCTGGTCAACACCATCGAAGCGGCCGAGCGTACCCTGCAGGCTTGAAGACACGCGCCAAGCGCTTGAAAAACAGGGGCTCCGCCCCCATCTGGTTTCGCATGAACAGCATCCGCACCACCGGCAATCCCCTCCTCGTTCCGGCCGAGGCATTCGTGGACTACGGCGCCGTCCGGCCCGAACACATCGAACCTGCCATTCGCGAGCTGATCGAAGCCTCTCGCAGCGCGATCGAAGCCACGGCAACGCGCACCGACCCTCCCGACTGGGACAATCTTGTCGAAGCGATCGAGGATCCGTCCGAGCGCCTGCACCGCGCCTGGTCGATCGCCGGCCACCTGAACAGTGTCATCAACACGCCGGACCTGCGCGCCGCCTACAATGCCTGCCTGCCCCTGATGAGCGAGTTCTCCACCTGGGTGGGTCTGCATCGCGGCCTCTACGAACGCTACCGCGCGCTGGCGGCCGGCCCGGCCTTCGCCGCCCTGTCTCCGACCCGCCGCCGCATCGTCGAACTGGCACTGCGCGATTTCCGCCTGAGCGGCGTCGAACTCGAAGGCGCCGCCCGCGAGACCTATGCGCGCAACGCCGACCTGCAGGCCCAGGTGTCCCAGAAATTCTCCGAGAATGTACTGGACGCCACCGATCGCTGGTCCCTGTTGATCACCGACGAAGCCCGCCTGGAGGGGCTGCCGACGGACGTGATCGCGGCGGCGGCCCAGGCGGCGCGGTCGGCGGGGGAATCCGGCTGGAAGCTGACACTGCACATGCCCTGCTACCTTCCGGTCATGCTCCACGCCCGGGATCGTGAACTGCGTCAGACCCTGTACCGCGCGCACGCCACGAGGGCATCGGACCAAGGCGATCCGGACTTCGACAATTCGGAATCCATCGAAACACTGCTGGCTCTGCGGGCCGAAGAGGCCGGCCTGCTGGGGCACACGCATTTCGCCAGCCTGCGCCTGGAAACCCGCATGGCCGACGACGCCGGCCAGGTGCTGGAATTCCTGCGTGAACTGGCCGCCCGCGCCCGGCCCAGCGCCCAGCGCGACCTGGACGAACTGCGCGCCTTCGCCGCCCGCGAACTGCGGCTGGATCCCCTGGAACCCTGGGACATCGCCTACGCCTCCGAACGTCTGCGCGAAAGCCGCTACGCCTATTCCGACGAAGAACTGCGCCCCTATTTCACTGAATCCCGGGTGCTCGACGGACTGTTCAAAGTCATCCGCACCCTGTTCGGCGTACGACTGGAAGCCACCGACGCGCCCACTTGGCACGCGGACGCCCGCATCTACCAGGTGCTGGACGCCCAGGACCGTGAACTTGGCCGGCTGGGCATCGATCTGTACGCCCGCCCCGGCAAGCAGGGCGGCGCCTGGGTGGACAGCGAACGCAGCCGCCGCGCGCATGCCGGTCGGGTGCACACGCCGCTGGCGTGGCTGACCTGCAACTTTCCCGCGCCGCAGGACGGCCGCGAGGCCTTGCTGTCCCACGACGATGTGATCACCCTCTTTCACGAAAGCGGCCACGCCATGCATACGCTGCTTTCCCGCGTGGACGATCCGGGCGCTGCGGCCTTCGCCGCCGTCGAATGGGACGCCATCGAACTGCCTTCCCAGTTCATGGAAAATTTCTGCTGGGAATGGGATGTCCTGCAATCCCTGACCCGCCACATGGACACCGGCGAACCCCTGCCCCGCGATCTGTACGACCGGATGATCGCCGCACGCAATTTCCAGAGCGGCCTGCAGACCTTGCGTCAGGTGGAATTCGCCCTGTTCGACATGCTGATCCACACTCGCGCCAGCGGCCTGTCGATCAGCGAGGTCCTGGACACCCTGGACCAGGTCCGCCAGGAAGTCGCGCTGCTGATTCCACCCGCCTGGCACCGATTCCCGCATGCCTTCTCGCACCTGTTCGCGGGCGGCTACGGTGCCGGCTACTACAGCTACAAATGGGCCGAGGTCCTGTCGGCCGACGCCTTCGCCGCCTTCGAGGAAACCGCACGGCCCGGCCCGGACGGCACGCGCGACGTGTTCGATCCGGACACCAGCCGCCGCTACCTGGACGAAATCATCGCGGTCGGCGGCTCACGCCCCGCAGCGGAGTCCTTCCGCGCTTTCCGCGGCCGCGACCCCAGCATCGATGCCCTGCTGCGCCACAGCGGGCTGGCGGAGGTGTGACATGAGCTTCCAGTCCATCGCTCGGCTTGCACGCCGTTCTTATTCATCAGGCACGGGTCGGTTCGCGGGGACCGGCCCATTCCCTGTCTCATCCAGCGCCAAAAAGGGCACTTTCGTGCGTCACCTGCTGACAGGCCTGCTGTTGTGGCTGGCCAGCGCAAGCCTGGCGCTGGCCGCCGTCCATCCGGTCCGCGGTTTCCTGCCGGACCTGAAGTTCTCGCTGCAAGGCGCGGGCGGCGTCACCGTCACCCAGCAGGCCTTCGCCGGCAAGGTGGTGCTGATGTTCTTCGGCTACGCCAGTTGCCCGGACATCTGCCCCACGACCATGGCGCAACTGGCCCAGGTGACAGAGGCCCTGGGCGACAAGGCCGACCAGGTTCGCATCCTGTTCGTGAGCATCGACCCCCACCGGGACACACCCGATATCCTGCAGACCTACGTGGACCAGTTCGACCCCCATGCCATCGGCCTGACGGGCGATGAAAAGGCCATTGCTTCGCTCGCCCGGCGCTACCGGGTCGCCTATCAGATCGCACGCCCCGATCCCCGTCATCCGGACGAGCCCTACGAAGTCGCCCACAGCCGTGGCATTTACGCTTTCGACCAGCAGGGCAAGGCCGTCTGGCTGGCATCGGACGGCGAGTCCCAGGAAGAACTGATCGCCGCCCTGAAACCATTGCTGCATTGAGTCCTCAGGCCGTTTGCCGCGCGGCGTCGCGCAGCGCCGTGCGGATGCCTTCCTCGATGGTCGGGTGATAGAACGGCAGATTGAGCATGTCCGGCACGGTCAGTCCCGTCTGCAGAGCCCAGGCCAGCAGATGAGCGACGTGCTCAGCGTCAGGTCCGACCATTTCCGCCCCCAGGAAGCGCCGGTCGGCTTTGCGCATGTAGACACGCAGCAGACCCTGGTTGCGCAGCATCACGCGCGAACGGCCTTGTCGCGTCCAATCGACTTCGCCGATGGCGACCGCCTCCGGATCACCCAGCGCGGCATAGCCGCCGCCCACCTGCATGATCTGCGGATCGCTGAACACCACCGCCATGGAAGCACGGCGCGGCAGCGCCCGCACATCGGGCCAGGCGGCCGCATTGCGCCCGGCCTGCCGGCCGTCGTCGGACGCCTCGTGCTGGATCGCGTGACGGCCGGTGATATCGCCCGCCAGGAAGACCGGCTGTCCCTGGACCTGCAGCGTGGCCGGATCGAAACGCGGCCGGCCGCGCTCGTCCAGCGGCATCGAGGTACGCTCCAGACGCAGCGGTTCCAGGACGGGATCGCGCCCCGCCGTCAGCAACACACGATCGAACCGTTCCACGCTCTCCGGACCACCGTCCACCGACCAGCCCACCACGGCCTGGTCGCCCTCGCGGCGCACCGACGCGACCCGGGCGTTCTGAACCAGGGACAGTGCCGGCGACAGCAAAGCCACTGCGGCCGCGCGTACCCGGGGATCGGCCAGATGGGCAAAGCTGCCGGAGCGGTTCAGCACCCGCACCCGCACGCCCAGGCGCGAAAGCGCCAGACCCAGCTCCACTCCGATCACGCCGGAGCCGACCACCAGCACGCTGCGCGGCAGGTCGCGCCAATCGAACACATCATCGTTGACGATCGCCAGATCACCCAAGGGGCGGTACAGGTCCGGCACATTCGGCCGGGTGCCTGTGGCCAGGACAATCCGCCGCGCATGCACCTCGCGACCGTCGCCCGCCCGCAACACGCCGTCGCGCAGAAATTCCACGGAAGCGTCCAGCCTGTGTTCAGGCGGCATGGCCTCCACGTCATCGACCACGAAGCCCACGAAACGGTCGCGTTCGCGCCGGACACGATCCATCACGGCAGCGCCGTCCACCCGGGGAGGCGCGTCCAGCCGGATGCCGAAACCGTCCGCATGACGCATGTCGGCCACGGATTGGGCCGCCGCGATCAGCAGCTTGGACGGCATGCACCCCACCCGGGCGCACATCGTGCCATGCGGCCCCCCTTCGATCAGCAAAGGCTTCAGGCCCGCCTTGACGACCTCGCGGTAGGCCGGCAGGCCGGCAGACCCGGCGCCGACGATGGCGACATCGCAGTCGATGATTCGATCGCTCATTGTGATGCTCCGTCTCAAGCGGGTTGAACGTCGTAGCCTTCTTCGGCGATCGCCGCCCGCAGCGCCGCCGCGTCAGCCGTCGACTCGACCGTGACGCGGTGGGCGGCCAGGTCCGTGAGTACGACCGCATCCGGCGCCACGCCCTTGACGGCCTGGGTGATGGTCTGCACGCAATGGTTGCAGGTCATGTCGGAAACGATGAATTCGGTCTTCATGAAACAGGCTCCTGGAATGGGATAGGTGGGATCTTAAACCTTGACATGGAGGGAGGCTCAAGCAGAGGTTCCGGCGCCCCGGCATCAGGACCGCGCGGCCCACGCAAAAGTTGAGGCGGCCCTTGACCTTACCATAAGGTCAAGCTTCATCCTACAATCCTCTTCATGAACCGGAGTCCGACCATGTCCACCTTGCCCGACCCATCCACCCTCGACCTGGAGGTCGAGGGCATGACCTGCGCGTCCTGCGTGCGCCGGGTCGAAACGGCCCTGGCGAAGGTTCCGGGGGTGTCCCAGGCCAGCGTCAACCTGGCCACGCGCCGCGCCCACGTCACCCTCGCGGCCGAGGGCGCCGATCCCGAGGCCCTGGTCGCCGCCATCGAGAAACGCGGCTATCAGGCGCACGTGCTCCGAGACGAGCCCCCCGTCCACGCGCATGGCGACGCGGACGAGGACGCCGCAGCCGGCCGGCGCTTCCTCATGGCCCTGGCGCTGACGCTGCCGGTGTTCCTGGTCGAGATGGGCGGACACCTGATCCCCGCCCTGCACCATGCGATCCAGACTCTGGTCGATCCGCGCGTGCTGGCCTGGACCGAGTTCGCGCTGGCCACCGCCGTGCTGGCCGGGCCGGGCCGGGCCTTTTTCACCCGGGGGTTCAAGGCCCTGCGGCATCTGGGACCGGACATGAACACGCTGGTCGCCCTGGGCGCGGGCAGCGCCTGGCTGTATTCCGCGCTGGTGACGGCCGCGCCCGCCCTCTTCCCCGACGAAGCCCGTCATCTGTATTTCGAGGCCGCCGCCGTCGTCGCCACGCTGATCCTGCTGGGCCGCTGGCTGGAGGCCCGAGCCCGCGGACGGGCCGGCTCCGCCATCCGGCACCTGATCGGCCTGCGGCCGCGCGCCGCCTGGGCGCGGCGTGGCGGCGAATGGACTGAACTCCCCATCGATGCGCTGAAGGTCGGCGACGAAGTGCGGGTCCGGCCCGGCGAGAAGATCCCGGTGGACGGCGCAGTCGTCGAGGGCGAGTCCTGGGTGGATGAGTCCATGATCACGGGCGAGCCCATGCCGGTCACGCGCCGCGCGGGCGACCCCCTGATCGGCGGCACGCTGAACACGCGCGGCGGGCTGGTGATGCGTGCCACCCAGGTCGGCGCCGACACGGTGCTGGCGCACATCATCCGCCTGGTCGAACAGGCCCAGGGGTCCAAGCTGCCGATCCAGCGCCTGGTGGACCGGGTCACCGGATGGTTCGTGCCAGCCGTGATGGGCCTGGCCGTGCTGGCCTTCCTGGGCTGGCTGCTGTGGGGGCCGTCCCCTCAACTGACGCATGCGCTGATCGCCGGCGTGGCAGTGCTGATCATCGCCTGCCCTTGCGCCATGGGGCTCGCGACGCCGATCTCGATCATGGTGTCCACGGGACGCGCGGCGGGCCTGGGCATCGTGTTCCGCCAGGGCGACGCACTGCAACGTCTGCGCAACGTCCGGGTGGTGGCCTTCGACAAGACCGGCACGCTGACCCTGGGACGCCCTGCGCTCAGCGACGCCCTGCCCATGGACGACCTGTCCCGCTCCGCTTTGCTGTCAGCGGTGGCCTCGGTGCAGAGCGCCTCGGAACACCCCATCGCGCATGCGCTGCTGGCGGCCGCCAAGGCCGAAGGACTGGCCCTTGCCCCGGTCGGGGAATTCACCGCGCTCACCGGCGCGGGCGTTCGGGGCCGGGTCGAAGGACGCGAATGGCTGCTGGGCAATGAATCCCTGATGCGCGAGCGGGGCGTGCCGCTCGACGACACCATCAGCGCTCAGGTGCGAACCTTGGCCGCGCAAGGCAAGACCGTTTTCCTGGCGGTACGCGACGGCCGCCTGGCGGGCGTGCTGGCGGTGTCCGACACGCTGCGTCCAGGCGCTCGCGCGGCCATCGACCGCCTGCACGCGCTGGGGCTGAAGACCGCGCTCATTACGGGCGACCATGAGGCCGCCGCACGGGCCGTCGCCGGCGAATTGGGCATCGACATCGTGCATGCGCAGACCCTGCCCGAGCACAAGGCGGAGCTGCTGCGGACGCTGCGGCGCGAGGCCGGCGATCTCGCTTTCGTGGGCGACGGCATCAACGACGCGCCCGCGCTGGCGACCGCCGACGTGGGCATCGCCATCGGACAGGGTACGGATGTCGCCATCGAGTCGGCCGACGTGGTGCTGATGAACGAAGACCTGAACTCGGTCGCCCGCGCCATCACGCTGTCGCGGCTGACACTGCGCAACATTGGCCAGAACCTGTTCTGGGCCTTCGCCTACAACGCCGCCCTGATCCCTGTGGCGGCCGGCGCCCTGTATCCCTTCACGGGACTGCAACTCTCGCCCATGCTGGGGGCCGGCGCCATGGCCCTGTCCAGCGTCTTCGTCGTCGTCAACGCCCTGCGCCTGAAATGGCTGCCCCTGGAGGCCCGTCATGTCTGAAACCCCCACGAACCGCACTGCCTCAAACGCCAAGGGGCCGCTCACGATCGGCGAAGCGGCCGCCCGCACCGGCCTGAGCCCCAAGATGATCCGCTATTACGAACAGGAGGGGCTGTTCGTCCCGCAAGCCCGCAGCGCCGCCGGCTACCGGCAATACGGCGAGGCCGATCTGCACGCGCTGCGCTTCATCCGGGGCGCGCGCGACCTGGGGTTCTCATTGAAGCAGATCGCGGAATTGACCGGCCTGTGGCGCGATCATGGACGCGCCAGTTCGGAGGTCAAGCGCCTGGCCCTGGCGCATATCGAATCGCTGGAAGCCAAGGCCGCCCTGTTGCATGACATGGCGGCGACCCTGCGCGAACTGGCGCGGCGCTGCCATGGGGACGAGCGGCCCGATTGCCCGATCCTGGAAGGACTGGAAGATCAGGTGTTTGCCGGAGCGTGCCAATCGGACACGTGATCCCGCCAATCCGGCCGCTCGACCGGACCGGGCGCATCGATCGGCGTGCCGATGGCCAGATAGCCCATGAAGCGCTCGTCCAGGGGGTCGAAGCCCAGCGCCTCGCCCACCCCGTCCAGGTAGGTGCCCAGGCCGGTGCTCCAGAAAGCACCGAAACCCAGCGCATGGGCGGCGTTGAGCATGTTCATCACCGCCGCGCCCACGGCCAGCATGCTTTCATCCGCGGGAATGCGGCCGGCGGGGTCGGGGCGGCAGCCCAGGGCGATCACCAGCGGTACTTTGGACAGCCACTTGCGGGCATTGTCCACCTTGGGCTGAGGCAAAGGATTGCCTGCGGCGATGCCGGCACGCACCCCCACGTCCACCAGGGCGGGCACGTCGGCGCCACGCACCAGGACGAAGCGCCAGGGCTTGACGGCGCCGTGGTCGGGCGCGCGCAAGGCGGCCCGCAAGATCAGATCCAGTTGATCGTCGCTCGGGCCGGGCACCTGAACGAACTTGACCGACCGGCGGCCGAGGAGGACATCGAAGAACGAAGACATGGGAAAGGCTCCGGGATACGGGACACTAGGGACGGGCAGCCCGGATCATGAGGGCCTTCATGCGCCGGATGGCGGGTTCCCAGCCGTCGAACACGGCCTGGGCGACGATGGCGTGGCCGATGTTCAATTCCGAGATGCCGGGCAGCGCGGCGATGGGCTCGACGTTGTCGTAATGCAGACCATGACCCGCATTGACCCGCAGGCCCTCGCCCACGCCGGTGGCAATGGCGGTGCGCAGACGTTCGAGCTGGGCTCCCCGCGTCTCGACGTCGGGCGCATCGGCGTAGGCGCCGGTGTGCAACTCGATCACCCGGGCGCCCGCGCGCGCGGCGGCGGCGATCTGGTTCGCCTCGGGATCGATGAACAGCGATACGCGGATGCCCGCGTCATGCAGCCGCGCCACGGCGGAAGCGACCTCTTCATAGTGGCCGAGCACATCCAGACCACCCTCCGTGGTCAGCTCGCGCCGGTTTTCCGGCACCAGGCAGACGTCCTGGGGACGGATGTCGCAGGCGATCTCCAGCATGTCCGGGGTGATGGCGCATTCCAGATTCATGCGTGTGCGCAGGGCTGGCCGGATGGCGCGCACATCGGCGTCCTGGATGTGCCGCCGGTCCTCGCGCAGATGCAGAGTGATGAGGTCGGCCCCGGCGTCCTCGGCGCGCAGCGCGGCCTGCAGGGGATCGGGATACGTCGTGAGACGCTGCTGGCGCAGCGTTGCGACATGATCGATGTTGACGCCCAGATCCATCAGGATGCCTCCGGCAGGTCGTCTGCCGACCAGCCCCCGCCCAGCGCTTTATAAAGTTCCACCCGATTGAACAACGCATCGGTGCCCAGCTGGATGAATTGCTGCTGCACGCCGTACAGCGCGACCTGCGCGGACTGCACCTGCAGGAAGCTGTCCACGCCGGTCTCATAACGGATCTGGGCAAGCTTGAGGGCCTTGAGCGCGGATTCCTCGGTGGCGCGCAGCGCGTCGAGCTGGCCGCTGTACGTGGCCTCGCCGGCCAGGCCGTCGGCAACCTCGCGGAACGCGGTCTGGATGGCTTTCTCGTAGGCCGACACGGCGATGTTGCTGCGCGCTTTGGCCAGGTCCAGATTGCCCTTGACCCCGCCAGAGAACAGCGGCATCTGGATCTGGGGCGAGAACTGCCAGTAGCGGTGGCTGCCGCCGAACAGGGCGCCAAGTTCGGGACTGGCGAAACCCAGCAACCCGGTCAGGGAAATACGCGGGAAGAAGGCCGCGCGGGCCGCACCGATCTGGGCATTGGCCGCCATCAGGTCGTGTTCTGCGCCCACGATGTCGGGACGGCGTTCCAGCAATTGCGACGGCAGGCCCGCAGGCAGCGACTGCAGCAGCTGTTCACGGCCGAACGGTCGGGGCTCGGGCAGGCCGTCGGGCACCGGCATGCCCAGGATCAGTTGCAAGGCGTTGCCGGCCTGCGTCATGGCGCGCTCGGCGGCGATGCGGTCGGCGCGCACCGTGTCGTACTGGGATTGGGCCTGGGCCAGGTCCAGATCGGAGGCGACACCCACGTCGAAACGCGACTGGACCAGGTCCAGCGTGCCCTTGCGGGCTTCAAGGGTCTTGTCCATCAAGTCGTGCATCACCTGGGCCGAACGCAGCCTGAAATAGGCTTCGGCCGTCTGGGCGATGAGTCCGAGCTGGACGGTGCGGCGCGCCTGATCGGTGGACAGGTAGGACTGATAGGCGGCTTCACTGAGATTGCGGACGCGGCCGAAGAAGTCCAGCTCGAAGGCCGTCATCCCCACGCCCGCGATGTAGCTGCGGTTGACGGACTTGGCGTCGGCACCACCGTTGCGCATGTCGGCCGGCAAGCGGGTGACTTGCCCCGTGCCCTGTGCGCCGATGGTCGGCAGGCGGTCGCTCTGGACAATCCCGAACTGGGCGCGGGCCTCTTCGACACGGCCCACGGCGATGCGCAGATCGCGGTTGTTCTTCAGCGCCAGTTCGATCAAGGCCTGCAACCGGGGATCCTGGAAGAAATCCCGCCAGGCCGGCAATGCGGCCTGGCCGGTGTCGGCGGCCGGGAAGCGTTCGGGTACCGGCGCGTCGGGCCGATGATAGGTGGGCGCCAGCGAGCAGGCGCCCAGCGCCAGGCCCAGCGCGGAAACGGCCAGGATACGCAGGGAGAATCGTCGGATCGTCATGCCTGATCTCCCGAGCGGGATTCGTCGGCGGCAGGGATGTGCGGCGCCTGGTGGCCCAGCAGTTTCGGTTTGGTCTTGAACAATTTCAGAATCACCACGAAGAAAGTCGGCACGAAGATCACGGCGAGTGGCGTGGCCGCCAGCATCCCGCCCAGCACGCCCAGACCCACGGCATTCTGGCTGGCGGCACCCGCGCCGGTCGCCATCACCAGAGGCACCACCCCGAGGATGAAGGCGAAGGACGTCATCAGGATCGGCCGGAAGCGCAACCGCGCGGCTTCGATGGCCGACTCGGCCAGTCCTGCGCCGCTGGCATACAGATCCTTGGCGAACTCCACGATCAGAATGGCGTTTTTCGCAGCCAGGCCGATCACGGTCACCATCCCGACCATGAAGTAGACGTCGTTGTCCTTGCCCATCAGACTGCTGAGCAGCACGGCGCCCAACATGCCCAATGGCACGGCCAGCATCACCGACAGCGGGATGGCCCAGCTTTCGTACAAGGCGGCCAGCACCATGAACACCACCAGGATCGACAAGCCCATCAGGATCGCGGACTGGCTGCCCGCCTGGATTTCCTGATAGGACAGCCCGGTCCACTCATAACCCAGCCCGGACGGCAACTGGGTGATCAGGCGCTCCATTTCGGCCATGGCCTGGCCGGTGGAATAACCCGGCGCCGCCGAACCGCCGATCCGGACGGACTCATAACCGTTGTAGCGCACGACCTGGACCGGACCCCGGGTCCATTCGAGGGACACGAACGAGGACAGCGGCACCATTTCGCCACTGGCGTTGCGCGCATTGAGCCGCAGGATGTCGTCCGGGTTCATGCGGGCGCTCTGTTCGGCCTGGACCCAGATATTCTGCACCCAGCCCTGGTTGGTGAATTTGCCGACGTAAGCCGAGCCGATCGCCGTGGAGATCAGGTTGGCGGCCTCGGAAAAGTCCACTCCCAGGGCGGCGGCCTTGGCGCGGTCGATTTCCACCTTCAGTTGAGGCCCCGCGCCCAGGCCGGTGATGCGCGTGCCGGTCAGGATCGGGCTTTGCGAAGCAAGCTGCAGCAACTGCTGGGTGGCGGATTGCAGGGCTTCGCTGCCCACGCCGCTGCGGTCCTCCAGCCTCAGGTCGAAGCCCGAGGCGTTGCCCAGCGAGGAAATGGCGGGCGGCGTGATGGAGATCACCATGGAATCAGGCAGGCCGAACAGCAGCTTGCCCATGGCGGTGCCGGAAATCGCCTGCGCGGAATCGCCCGGGCCCTTGCGTTCGGAAAAGTCTTTCAGGGGCACGAAAGCGATGGCCGCGTTCAGACCGTTGCCGTTGAAGCTGAAGCCCTGGACGGCGATGATGTTGGCCACCTGCGGCAACGCCATGAAGTACTTTTCAACCTGCTCGATGATTTCCACCGTGCGGTTGGACGAGGCACCGGAGGGCAGTTCGATGTTGGCGATCACGTAGCCCTGGTCTTCTTCGGGCAGGAACGATGTGGGCAGACGCACATACATCCAGCCCAGCACGCCCACCAGCAGGGCGAACACCAGCATCATGCGCAGCCCACGCTTCAGGCTGCGCGTGACCCAGCGGGTATAACCCTGGGTGGTGCGCTCGAAGCCGCGGTTGAACCAGCCGAAGAATCCGCCCTTGGACGCGTGGTGGCCCTTGGGAATGGGCTTGAGCAGGGTGGCGCACAGCGCCGGGGTGAAGCTGAGCGCCAGCAGCGCCGAGAACAGGATGGACACCGCCATGGCCACGGAGAACTGGCGGTAGATCACCCCCACGGAACCGGACATGAAGGCCAGGGGCAGGAACACCGTGGTCAGCACCAGCGTGATCCCGATGATGGCGCCGCTGATCTGGGGCATGGCCTTTTTCGTGGCCTCCTTGGGCGACAGGCCCTCCTCGGCCATGATGCGCTCGACGTTCTCGACCACCACGATGGCATCGTCCACCAGGATCCCGATGGCCAGCACCATGGCGAACATGGTCAGCACGTTGATGGAGAATCCCAGGACCAGCATCACGGTGAAGGCCCCCATCATCGCCACCGGCACCACCAGCGCGGGGATGAGCGTATAGCGCACATTCTGCAGGAACACGAACATCACCACGAACACCAGCACCATGGCCTCGAACAGGGTGTGGACCACCTGCTCGATGGAAAGGTCGATGTAGGGCGACGTGTCGTAGGGAATCTCGTAGGTGATGTTGTCGGGGAAGAACCGGGCCAGTTCGGCCATCTTGGCCTTGGCCAGCTTGGCCGTTTCCAGGGCATTGGCCGAGGGCGTCAGCGACAGGGCGAAGGCCGCCGTGGGCTTGCCGTTCAAGCGGGCGCCGAACTGGTAGTTGTCCGAACCGAGTTCGACCCGGGCAACGTCGCGGATGCGCACCGACGAACCGTCGGGATTGGCCCGCAGCACGATGTCGCCGAACTCTTCCGGCGTGGTGAGCTGGCCATTGACGGTCAAGGGCGCCACGGTGCGCTGCGAATCCGGATTCGGCGGCGAACCCAGCAGGCCGCCGGAGATCACCATGTTCTGGGAAGCCAGGGCGCTGTTGACCTGGGACATGCTCAGGCCGTAGCCGACCAGTTTCTGGGGGTCGACCCAGACGCGCATGGCGCGGCTCGCGGCAAAGAGCTGGAATTTCCCCACGCCCTTGACCCGCGACATCGGGTTCTGGATGTTGCGCGTGATGTAATCGGCCAGCGCGTACTGGTCGATGGAGCCATCCTTGGACGACAGCGTGATCACCATCAGGAAGCCGGAATTCGACTGGCTGACCTGCAGGCCCTGCTGCGTCACGGCCGCGGGCAGCTTGGCCGTGGCGTTGGACAGACGATTCTGCACGTCCACCTGGGCCAGGTCGGCATCCGTGCCCGGCGCGAACGTGACGGTGATCTCGGCCTGGCCATTGGAATCGCTGACGGATTCGTAATACAGCAGGCCTTTGGCTCCGTTCAGCTCGTTTTCGATGACGCTGGCCACGCTGGTGGCGACCTCGGAGGCCGAGGCGCCGGGATAGGTGGCATTGATGTTCACCGTGGGGGGCGCGACATCGGGATACTGCGACACGGCCATGTTGGGAATGGCCAGGATGCCGGCCAAGGCGATGGCCAGCGCCACCACCCAGGCGAAGATCGGTCGTTCGATGAAAAACTGTGGCATGAGAGCTCGCGTGAAATCCGGAGGAGTATCGGGCGGCCGAGGCCGGATCAGTGGGCCTGGGTGGCGGCGGGCTGCTCGCCCGCGGGCTTGCCGTCGGCGGATTTCCCAGCGCCGGACTGGCCGCCTGCCGCGGGCGCCTGCGCGCCGCCCTGCGCCTTCCAGGGCATGGGCTGAACGGGTGCGCCGGGACGGACCTTCTGGAAGCCTTCGACCATCAACTGGTCACCCGCCTGGAGGCCCTTGTAAATAATGTAGCCCTTGCTGGTGAGCGGCCCCACCTGGACCGGCGTGAAGGCCGCCTTGCCGTCCTTGACCAGGACGACCGAGCTGTTGCCGTCGGAGGTGCGCTGGATGGCCTGTTCGGGCACCACCAGGGCCTGCTGATCCACCCCCTGGACCAGACGCACGCGCACATAGAGACCCGGCAGCAGGATCTGTTCCGGATTGGGGAAGACCGCGCGCAGGTTCACCTGGCCCGTGCCCGGATCGACGGCCACGCCGGAGAACAGCAGCTTGCCCGAATGACGATAGGCGGTGCCGTCGTCCATCAGGACTTCGGCCTGGGCATCGCCGTTGGCGTCCGGCTTGACGATCCCGTCGGCGATCTGGCGACGCAGCGTGGCGATCTGCGCCACCGGCTGGGTGATATCCACATAGACCTGGTCCAGGCGTTGTACGGTCGCCAGCGAGGTGGCGGACGTGGCGCTGACCAGCGCTCCCACGGTGACCTGGGCCTTGCCGATCGTGCCGTCGATGGGCGAAGTCACCCGGGTATAGTCCAGATTGATCTTGGCCGATTCCAGCGCGGCCTGGGCCGCGGCGACCGCCGCCTCCGCCTGGCGCGACTGGGCGACGGCATTGTCGTAGTCCTGCTGGCTGACCGCGTGCTGCTTGATGAGCGCGGTGTAGCGCTGCGCCAGCAGGCGCGCGGTGCGCGCCGCGGCCTGGGCGTTCTTCAACTGCGCTGCGGCCTGGTCCCGTGCCGCCCGGTACGGGGCCGGATCGATGGTGAACAGCAACTGGCCGGCCTTGACCGTGCCGCCCTGCTCGAAATCGATGGACTGGACGATGCCGTTGACCCGGGCACGGATTTCGGCGTCTTCGATGGCCTGTACGCGCCCCGGCAATTCCGTGCGGATGACGGCGGCCTGGGGCTGGACCTGGATCACGCTGACCGGGACCTTCATGCCCTCCATCCCCTGCTGAGGCTCGCCCGAGCAGGCCGCCAGGGTCAGCAGCGACACCAGCGCCAGGGGTCGCAAGATCCGGCCGGCGGTCAGTCGATCAAAGGCCATAGAAAAGCTCCAGAAACGTTGATTTTTCGATTGGGTGAAGCGAAGGATGGCCGCCCGTTCATGCTGAGGTGCCGGAATCGCCGGTCCCACGGGCAAGCCAAAAGTATAAAGGTAAAAAACCTTGCGATTCGATACCGCGCATGGCTCATGTGTCATGTGCCGTCAGCCGTGAAATGATCCACGAGGATGCGGACCCGGCGCCCGAGCACATCCAGGCGGGGCTTGTCCTCGATCAGGCCTTCCAGGGCCAGCAGGAACACCAGGGCGACTTCCGGATCATCGAATACCCGGTTCAGACATTCCAGCAGACACGCCCGATGCCGTCCGGCGACCTCCGGACTCAAGCCCTGGCAGACATCCAGAAACTCGCTGGACATGGGCGCGGCCTCCATTTCGGACCAGGGCTCCAGCAGCACGCGCCGGCAGACCGCAAACAGGCGTTCGCGCCGCGACCCCGGCGCCCGCACCGCCTCCAGGGCCAGCGGCAGGCGCGACAGCATCCAGTCGTCGAAGACCTGCATGAAGAGGTCTTCTTTGTCCTTGAAGCCGCGGTACAGCAACGTCCTGGAGATCCCCGCGCGCTGAGCGATATCGCCCATGGAGGTGCGGGAAAAGCCGAAATTCAGGAAGCACCAGCGTGCCGCGTCGAGTATCCTGGCGCGCCGCGCGATCATATGTTCGGGACTCAGCTTCGGTGACATCGGCGCATTTTGACAATAGGTGCTTTTTTTGTCAATTTGATTCTCGCCCGCCACGTCGCCGCTTGCACGCGGCTCCGATTCGGCAGGCACAAAAGGGTCCGCAGGGACCCTTTTTCCACATCGCCGCAGCTCCCCCACGTCGCCGCTTGCACGCGGCTCCGATTCGGCAGGCACAAAAGGGTCCGCAGGGACCCTTTTGTGTCCTGCCTCATCCCAGCAGCAGGGTGTCGTCTGCGAGTTCCTCGCCGCGCACTTTTTCGAACATCGCGAGCAGATCGGGGACTTCCAGGCCGCGACGAGTGTCCCCCGAAACGTCGAGGACCACACGGCCCTGGTGCAACATGACGGTGCGGTCGCCCACATCCAGCGCCTGGCGCATGCTGTGGGTGACCATCATCGTGGTCAGACCGTGCTCGGCCACGATGCGGGCGGTCAGATCCAGCACGAACTGGGCGGTGCGCGGATCCAGCGCCGCCGTATGTTCGTCCAGCAGCAGGATGCGGGAGGGTCGCAGGGCCGCCATCAGCAGGCTGACGGCCTGGCGCTGGCCGCCCGACAGCAGGCCGATTCGATCGGTCAGACGATTTTCCAGCCCCAGCCCCAGCATGGCCAGGCGTTCGCGGAACAGCACGCGCATTTCCTCGCGCACGGCCTGGCGCAGGCTGCGGAACTGACCTCGGCCCAGGGCCAGGGACATGTTTTCCTCGATGGTGAGGTTCTCGCAGGTGCCGGCCATCGGATCCTGGAAAACGCGGGCGACCTTGCGCGCGCGGTCCCATACGGGCTGACGGGTGACGTCTTCGCCGTCGATCAGGACGGCGCCACTGTCCACGCCCTGCTCACCGGAAATGGCGTTCAGGAAAGTGGACTTTCCGGCTCCGTTGGAGCCGATCACGGTGACGAACTGGCCCGCCGGAATGTCCAGAGACATGCCACGCAGGGCCTGCGTTTCGATCGGGGTGCCGGGGTTGAAGGTCAGATGAAGATTCTGGGCGCTCAACATGTCAGGGTCTCTTTGTATGAACAGGCCCTAGGCCCTCTTTTTGCGCAAACGCTGCTTGGCGAGCGGGATCACCAGGGCAACCGTGACCAGCACGGCCGTGACCAGATTCAGATCCTGGGCCTTCAGGCCCACGAAGTCCGCATTCAGCGCCAGCGCGATGAAGAAACGATAGAGTACGGCGCCGATCACCACGGCCAGCGTCGCCAGCATCAGGCGGCGGCTGGGCAGGATGGATTCGCCGATGATGACTGCGGCCAGTCCGATGACGATGGTGCCGATGCCCATGGAAATGTCCGCCCCGCCCTGTGACTGGGCGAACAGCGCGCCGCCCAGACCGACCAGCGCATTGGAAATCGCCATGCCCAGCAGGACCATGTTGTCCGTGCGGATGCCCTGGGCGCGCGCCATGCGCGGGTTCGAACCGGTCGAGCGCATCGCCAGGCCCACCTGGGTGGCGAAAAACCAGTCCAGCAGCAATTTGGCGCCCACCACCAGCGCCAGCAGGATCAGCGGCCGGGCGACGTAGTCCTCGATCCCTGGGGGCTGCAACACGGTGAACACGGTGGGATCCGTGATCAGCGGCACGTTGGGCGCGTCCATGACGCGCAGGTTGATCGAATAGAGGGCGATCATCATCAGGATGCTGGCCAGCAGATCCATGATCTTCAGGCGGACGTTCAGCCAGCCCGTCACCATGCCGGCAAAGCCGGCGGCCAGGGTGGCGGCGCCGGTCGCCATGAAGGGATCCATGCCATGATGGATCAGGATGGCGGCCGTCGCGCCGCCCAGCGGAAAGCTGCCATCCACCGTCAGATCGGGGAAGTTCAGCACGCGAAAGGAAATGAGGACCCCCAGCGCGACCAGGCCGAATATCAGCCCGATCTCGAGAGCGCCCCACATGGAATAGATGGACATGGAATGGAAATCTCTGGATGCGGCTCCGCGCCGGGCACCGCCATGAAAGCCGGGCCGCCCTCAGGCGGCCCGGGGATGCGCGACGCGCGTGAAATTACTTGATGACCTGGGCGGCCGACTTGACCAGAGCGTCGGACAGGGTCACGCCCTGCCGGGCGGCCGCGCCGGTGTTGACGTACAGTTCGAGCTTGGAGCTGGTCTCGGAGGCGATGGCGCCGGGCTTTTCGCCTTTGAGGATGCGCACCACGAGCTTGCCGGTCTGCACGCCCAGGTCATGGTAGTTCACGCCCAGGGCGGCAATGGCACCACGCTTGACGCTGTCGGTGTCGGAAGCCACCAGCGGAATCTTGGCGGAATTGCCGACCTTGACCAGGGACTCGTAGGCCGAAACGACGTTATTGTCGGTATTCGTGTAGATCACGTCGACCTTGCCGACCAGGCTGCGGGCCGCCGCGCCCACGTCCACGGTGCGGGCGGCGGTCGCCTCGACCAGGCTCATGCCCGACTGCGGCAGCAGTTCGCGCAGGCGTTTGACCACGACCACGGAATTGGCCTCGCCGGGGTTGTAGACCATGCCGACCTTCTTGGCCTCGGGCACGACTTTCTTGATCAGATCGATCTGCTTTTCCAGCGACAGGGCGTCGGACACGCCGGTCACATTGGTGCCGGAAGCTTCCATGCCCGGCACGAGCTGGGCGGCCACCGGATCGGTGACGGCGGAATAGACCACGGGGATGGACTTGGTGGCGGCGACCACGGCCTGTGCCGATGGCGTGGCGATGGCGACGATCACATCAGGCTTGTCGCCCACGAACTTGCGGGCGATCTGGGCGGCGATGGCGGTATTGCCCTGTGCCGTCTGAAACTGCCATTTCAGGCCCTTGGCCTCGGTGTAACCGGCGGAGGCCAGGGCCTCGTGCACGCCGTCCTTCACGGCATCGAGGGCGGGATGCTCGACGATGGAGGTGACCGCCACGGATTGCGCCTGGG
Source organism: Castellaniella denitrificans (assembly GCF_027214045.1). Classification (GTDB taxonomy): domain Bacteria; phylum Pseudomonadota; class Gammaproteobacteria; order Burkholderiales; family Burkholderiaceae_B; genus Castellaniella; species Castellaniella denitrificans_A. Next base: position 24,679 of record NZ_JAPWHE010000012.1, read on the forward strand.
CTTGCGCGCTGGCCAGCGCGCCGACCACGGCGGCTGCGCCCGCAAGCGCGCGAAGGACGGAATGCAGGTTCATGAAGGGGCTCCTTTGAATGGGGAACGATGCCGGGTCGTGTCCGGATCGGGCAATGCGGCGTCCAGTCTACCCGCCGACATCAATATTTTCTGCAAGGGATATCCCTGCGGCGGCAATTATTGTAGCTTGGACACGCAACAAGGGGGTTGTCGAGGCACCAAATGCCAGTTGGACGTTGAATAACGAAATCATCAGCCAATAAACAAGGAGCCGCCTCTTGCGAGGGCCCAAAAGCCCCGCCCCATCCGGCGATTGATGCCATGAAACGGAAGCGGCTCAACGGATCTGGCGCTTTTCCAGCTTGCGAGCCAGCGTGCGGCGATGCATGCCCAGCCGGCGGGCCGTCTCGGAGATATTGAAGTTGGTCGCGGCCAGCACTTCGTGAATGCGCTCCCATTCGAGCGTCTTGATCGAGGCCTGGCGCGGCGCCAGGGCGGCCTCGACGTCACCCTCGGTCCGGGCGAACGCACGCTCGATGTCATCCGTGTTCGAGGGTTTGGCCAGGTAATGGCAGGCGCCCAGCTTGACCGCCTCGACGGCGGTGGCGATGCTGGCGAAGCCGGTAAGCACCACGATCAGCATCCCGGGGGCGTGCGCATGCAATCGTCGCACGCAGGCCAGTCCCGAGGCCTCGCCCTGCAGTTTCAGGTCCACGACGGCGTAGCCGGGGACATGGCCCTGCGCGAGCAGCGTCTCGACGGACTCCAGGCTGTCGGCGCGCAGCACGCGGTAGCCGCGGCGCTCGAATGAGCGCGCAAGGGAATGCGACAGCGACTCGTCGTCTTCGACCACGAGCAGCAGGCGCCGCGCGTCGGCGGCCGTTTCATTCGGCGGGGCCATCGGCATCCTCCGGCGTCAGGGCGGACAAGGGGAAGCGGATCGTGACGCAGGCGCCGCCCTCGGGCAGGTTGCTCGCGCTCAGGGTGCCGCTCAGGGATCGCGCCACTTGGTGCGACAGGAACAGGCCCAGCCCTCTGCCCGGCTGTCCCTTGGTGGACCGATAAGGCTTGCCCAGCGAGCGCAGAATCTCCGGGACGAAGCCTGGCCCCCGGTCGCGGACTTCCAGCGTGAGCTGGCCGTCTTCCAGCACGGCGGTGAGCCGCTGAAGAGCGGGCGAGGCCTCCAGGGCGTTGTTCAGGACGTTGAACACCATCTGCTGGAGGCCCTGATCGGCGATCACTGCCGCGTCCGCGTCGATCCGGCGTTCGTACATCAGGCGGGCCGCGGGATGCGCCTGGCGCCATTGCGCCACCAGCCCGTCGAGGAAGGCGGTCACGGTGGTGCGTGTCAGGGCCTCGCCGCGCACCTCGCCGGCCGACATCAGGATGCCGCCCAGGATGGTCTTGCAGCGCTGCACCTGCGCCTGCATGTCCCGCACATCCTGCCGCAGTTCGGGGTCGGCGGCCACGGCGGGCGCATGCGCCCAGTCGCCCAGAATCACGTCCAGGGTCGCCAGGGGCGTGCCCAGCTCGTGGGCTGCGCCCGAGGCCAGCAAACCCATGTGGACGATATGCTCTTCCTCGGAAGCGCGCTGTCGCAGCGCCGCCAGGCGCGCGTCGCGTGCGCGCACGTTCTGGGTGATCCGGGTGATGAAGGCCGCCAGGAGGACGGCGTTCAGAGCGAAGCAGACCAGCATCCCCAGCACGAAGGGACTGTCCAGCCCGCCGCCCAGATCCAGCGGCAGGGTGTAGCCATGATGCCGGGTCAGCACCAGCCCGGCGAACGCGGCCGAAGTCACACCCGCCATCATCCAGGTCGTGCGCCGCCGCAGCAGGACGGCGGCCAGAGCCACCTGCAGCAGATAGAGGAAGATGAACGGATTGGTGGCGCCTCCGCTCAGGTAGAGCTGGGCGGTCAGCGCCATGACGTCGACCAGCAGCGCCAGGAACAGTTCGATCTGGCTCACGGACAGGTGCCATTTCAGGCGCCACTGGCTGAAGCAGTTGTAGAGGATCAGCAAGCCCACCACCAGCGCCATGTCGAACAGCGGCAGCGCCAGGGAGAACCCGTCCACGGCCACGACGATGGCCAGCACCTGGCCCAGCACTGCGATCCAGCGCAACTGGACCAGCAGGCGCAGGTTCTGCCGGCCCGCCACGTGCGAACCGTCCGGAAACCTCGGTCGGCGCACAGTCATGATGGGTTCCCCGCCGCCCGTCGGCGCCGCCATTCCAGGCGTGCCCCGTAGACCATGGCCGCCGCCGTCATGGCCGCCAGCGCATACCAGGTGAGCGCGTAGCTGAGATGCTCGTCGCGGAAATGCACGACCGTCAGCCCGGGCACGGGCCAGCGGAGCGGTTCCGCCGTGGCAACGCCAGCGGCGGCGCCCTCCCCGTCCGTCGACTGATCGACGAAATACGGCGCGACGGCCGGCAGTCCCATAGACCTGGCCATGGCGGACACATCGCGGGAATACCAGCGCCCCTCGGCCGGCGCATTGTTCCGCAGGAAACCGCCGCCAGGCTGCGACAGGCGCAACAGGCCCTCGATCCGGACCCTGCCGGCCGGCGCGGCCGCGCCCCTGCGGCCGGGGTCCCGGTGCGCCGCGTCGACGAAACCGCGATTGACGAAAACGAGGCTGCCGTCCTCGCGCCGCAGGGGCGTCATTACCCAGAAGCCGGCGCCCAGGCGGGTATTGGCCTGGACCAGAATCTCGCGATCCAGCAACACGCCCCGCAACTCGACCCGGCGGTATTCATCCTGGTCGGCCCGCAGACCGGGCCAGGCATCCGGCCCGGGCGCGGGCACGGGCGGCGCACGCAGGAAGCCGTCGACCCTGTCGATGAGCGCGTGCTTCCAGTGCATCCGGTGGACCTGCCAGGAGCCCAGCGCGGCGAAGCCGCCCAGTGCCGCTGCCAGGAGGACGGTCCAGAGGACGAGCCATCCCATGGGCAAGGGGCGTGAGGGGTGTTGAGGCACGGTGGGCGGAAGCAAGCGGGTCGGGTGGTGTACAGGGAGCGGTCGCCGGTGGTGGCGGGACCGCGTCCGCGCGCGACCTACATCGACGGCATGTCGTGCAAGTGCCCCGGCATCATGTTGACGTTCAGATGGTACATCACCCACAACGACCCCGCCAAAGCGATGGCCACGATGATGACGGTGAAAATCAGCGCCAACAGGGTCCAGCCGCCTTCGGAACGGGGGCTCATGTGCAGGAAATACACCATGTGCACGACCATCTGCACGGCGCCGATCAGCAGGATCGCCAGCGCGGTGGCGCCGGAGTTTGCCAGGACGCCGTCCATGACCAGCCAGAACGGGATCACGGTCAGGATCACCGACAAGGCGAAACCGGTCATGTAGCCCCGGAAGGTGCTGGGCGCGTGGCCGCCCTCTCCGGCGTGGGCCATATCGTGCCCGGACGTGGTGCGGTCGTTGCTCATGGCAGCACTCCCATCAGATAGACAAAGGTGAAGACGCCGATCCAGACCACATCCAGGAAGTGCCAGAACATCGACAGGCACATCAGCCGGCGGCGGTTCTCGGGGATCAGGCCATGACGGCCGAGCTGGAACAGCAGCGTGACGAGCCAGACGATCCCGAAGGTCACGTGCAGGCCGTGCGTGCCGACCAGCGTGAAGAAGGACGACAGGAAGGCGCTGCGCCACGGACCGGCGCCATGCTCGATCAAGTGATGGAATTCATACAGTTCCAGACCCAGGAAAACCAGTCCGAACAGTCCGGTCACGACCAGCCAGGCCTGTGTCCCGCGCACCCGGCCGCGCTGTGATTCCAGCATGGCGAAACCGTAGGTGATCGACGAACACAGCAGCATGGCCGTGTTCAGCGCCACCAGCGGCAGGTCGAACAGGTCGGCGCCCGTGGGGCCGCCGGCGTACGCCCTGCCCTGCACGCCATACACGGCGAACAGGCAGGCAAAGATGAGGCAGTCGCTCATCAGATAAATCCAGAAACCGAGCAGCGTGCCGTTTTCCGGATGATGGGGTTCCCGGACGATGAATCGGGAATCGTCGGCGGCGGCCGGGCCGCCCGCCGCGGGCGAGTGCAGGATATGGGTATCAGACATGGCGTGCCAGCTGCAGGGTTCGGGCTTCCTCCGCGCGCGCCACGTCCGAAGCGCTGACGTGGGTGTCGCGGTGGTAGTTGAAGGTATGGTAGATGGCGGCGGCCACCAGGGTCGCGAAGGACGCGATCGTCAACGCCCACATGTGCCAGATCAGGGCGAAACCGAGGACCGAGCTCAGCGCGGCCAGGATGAACCCGGCAGCGGTGTTCTTCGGCATGTGGATGTCGACGAAGCCGCTCTCGGGCCGGCGGTAGCCCGACTGCTTCATGTGCCACCAGGCGTCGCGTTCATGGATGCGCGGCGTGAAGGCGAAGTTGTAGTCCGGAGGCGGCGACGAGGTGGACCATTCCAGCGTGCGGCCATCCCAGGGGTCGCCCGTATGATCGCGCAGCGACTCGCGGTCGCGCCAGCTGACGTAGATCTGCACCAGGAAGAAGGCGATGCCCAGTGCGATCAGGAAGGCCCCGACCGCGGCGATCTGGAACCAGATCTGGAGCGAGGGATCCTCGAAATGGCTCAGCCGTCGGGTGACGCCCATCAGGCCCAGGATATAGAGCGGCATGAAGGCGACCCAGAATCCCACGACCCAGCACCAGAACGAGCATTTGCCCCAGAACACGTTGAGTCGGAAGCCGAAGGCCTTCGGGAACCAGTAGTTGATCGCGGCGAACAGGCCGAACACCACCCCGCCGATGATGACATTGTGGAAGTGCGCGATCAGGAACAGGCTGTTGTGCAGCACGAAGTCGGCGGGCGGCACGGCCAGCAGCACGCCCGTCATGCCTCCGATCACGAAAGTGATCATGAAGGCCACCGTCCACATCATGGGCAGTTCGAAACGGATGCGCCCCCGGTACATGGTGAACAGCCAGTTGAATATCTTCGCTCCCGTGGGGATCGAAATGATCATCGTCGTGATGCCGAAGAAGGAGTTCACGCTGGCGCCCGAGCCCATGGTGAAAAAGTGATGCAGCCAGACCAGATAGGACAGGACCGTGATCACGATCGTCGCGTACACCATCGATGTGTAGCCGAACAGGCGCTTGCCGCAATACGTGGAGGTGATCTCGGAGAACACGCCGAATAGCGGCAGGATCAGGATGTAGACCTCCGGGTGGCCCCAGATCCAGATCAGGTTCACGTACATCATCGGGTTGCCGCCCAGGTCGTTCGTGAAGAACTGGGTGCCCAGGTAGCGGTCCATGCCCAGCAGCCCCAGCGTGGCCGTCAGCACCGGGAACGTGATGATGATCAGGACGTTGGTGCACAGGGCGGTCCAGGTGAAGACCGGCATCTTCATGAGCTTCATGCCCGGCGCGCGCATCTTGATGATGGTGACCGCCAGGTTGATCCCCGAGAGCAGCGTGCCCACCCCGGCGACCTGCAGCGCCCAGATGTAGTAGTCCACCCCCACGTCGGGACTGAAGTCCAGGCCCGAGAGCGGCGGATAGGCCAGCCAGCCGGTGCGGGCGAATTCGCCCACGAACAGCGACATCATCACCAGGACGGCGCCGCCGGTGGTCATCCAGAAGCTGAAATTGTTCAGGAACGGGAAGGCCACGTCGCGCGCGCCGATCTGCAGCGGCACGATGTAGTTCATCAGCCCGGTGATGAACGGCATGGCCACGAAAAAGATCATGATCACGCCGTGCGCGGTGAAGATCTGGTCATAGTGATGCGGCGGCAGATAGCCCAGCGCGTCGCCGAAGGACACCGCCTGCTGCAGGCGCATCATGGCCGCGTCGGCGAAGCCGCGCAGCAGCATCACCACGCCCAGCACCATGTACATGATGCCGATTTTCTTGTGATCGATGCTCACGATCCAGTCGCGCCACAAGGGACCCCAGAGGCGGTAGCGCGTCATCATGACAAGGACGGTCAGTCCGACCGCGGCCACACCGGCGAAGGTGGCCACCAGGATCGGCTCGTGATAGGGGATGGCTTCCAGGCTGAGCCGGCCCAGGATCCAGGTTCGCAAATCCATCTTTACTTCTCCATAGGCTGCATGAGATCGCTCATGCAGGTCGTGCCGGGCCGCACGCAGCGATTCAGGATCAGACGGTACAGGTCGGGATCGACGGCCGCCCAGCGGCGCACCGGGTCATTCTCGCTGGGCCGCTCCAGGTCCAGATACCCCGCGCGGTCCAGGACGCCGCCTGCTGCGCTGTTCTTTTCCACCCATGCGTCGAATCCGGCCTGGTCCAGGCCGTGGAAGCGGAAATGCATGCCGGAAAAGCCGGCGCCGCTGTAGTTCGCGGACATGCCCTCGTATTCTCCGGGCGCATTGATCACCGCGTGCAGCATGGTCTGCATGCCCGGCATGGCGTAGATCTGGCCGGCCAGCGCGGGGATGAAGAAGGAATTCATCACCGAGGAAGCCGTGATCTTGAAACGGATCGGCCGGTCCACCGGCGCGGCCAGTTCATTGACGGTGGCGAAGCCGTACTCCGGATAGATGAACAGCCACTTCCAGTCCAGCGCCACGACCTCGACGGTGAGCGGCTCGACATGGGCGGCCAGAGGCTTGTCGGCCGAGATCCGGCTCAGCGGGCGATAAGGATCGAGCAGGTGGGTGCTGACCCAGGTGATGCTGCCCAGCGCGATGATGATCAGCAGCGGCACCGACCAGATCACCAGCTCCAGGCGGGTGGAATGGTCCCAGTCGGCGTCGTAGCGCGCCTTGCGGTTGGCCGCCCGGTAGCGCCAGGCGAACAGGATCGTAGCGACGATCACCGGCAGGATGACGATCAGCATCAGGCCGGTCGCCGTGTAGATCAGATTGCGCTGCTGCAACGCCACGTCGCCCGACGGGTTCAGCAGCACGGCGTCGCAGCCGCCCAGCATCAGGACCGGGCCGATGCCCAGCAATATTTTCAGGATCTTGTCGTGCCTCATTGCCTTGTGTGCCGATTTCAGGTGTATTCAAGCGGAGGCCGATACTATAGATTTGAAAGGTCGAGGTGAAAATTGGACATTTTGACTCATGCCCCTTCGAGCGAAGTGGTTACTGAGGGTAATGTCCAATGGCGAACCCCACGGCCGAAATGGGATTCTATGCGCAAGGCCGCCTGCGCGCGGCGGCCCGCATCGCAGACCAGGAGGACCCGATGACAGCAGATACCCTCAGCACCCGCTTGCCCGGACCGCGCGCCCGGGATGACGATCAGGCCAGGGCCGCCCGCCATGCCGAAGGCCACCCCTCCGTATCGCCGGGCGACATCGCCGTCGGCGTGATCATCGGCCGTACGTCGGAATACTTCGATTTCTTCACCTACGGGATCGCCTCGGTGATCGTGTTTCCCCAGGTATTCTTTCCATTCGCGGACCCGCTCACCGGCACGCTGTATGCCTTCGCCATCTTCGCCCTGGCCTTCATCGCCAGGCCCTTCGGCACGACACTCTTCATGCACGTGCAGAAACGCTGGGGGCGGGGGGTCAAGCTGACGGCGGCGCTGTTCCTGCTGGGCACGGCCACGGCAGGCATCGCCTTCCTGCCCGTCCACGAGACACTGGGCGTGCACGCCATCGTCCTGCTGGCACTCTTTCGCTGCCTGCAAGGCGTCGCCTGGGGCGGATCCTGGGATGGCCTGCCCTCGCTGCTGGCCCTGAACGCGCCTGCCCGACGGCGCGGCTGGTACGCCATGCTGGGGCAATTGTCGGCGCCCATCGGCTTCATCGTGGCCGGCGCCCTGTTCCTGTACCTGTACACCCGCCTGGATCCTGCGGACTTCATCGGCTGGGGCTGGCGCTTCCCGTTCTTCGTGGCCTTCGCCATCAATGTCGTGGGCCTGTTCGCCCGCCTGCGGCTCGTGATGGACAACGAATTCTCGCGCCTGCTGGAAGAGCGCGAGCTGCGCCCGATCGGCACCCTGGAAATGGTCCGCACCCAGGGCAGGCACATCGTCACCGGCGCCTTCGCCTCGCTGGCGAGCTACGCCCTGTTCCACCTGGTGACGCTGTTCCCCTTGTCCTGGCTCGTCCTGCAGCACCAGAGGGCCGTGCCCCAGGTGCTCTCGATCGAGCTCCTGGGTGCCGCAGTCGCCCTGGGAGCCATGCTGTATTCCGGACACCTGGCCAATCGTATCGGCCGGCGCCACACGCTGGGCCTGATCGCCGCGCTGATCGGCGTCTTCGCTCTCGCCTCGCCCTGGCTGCTGGGCGGTGGCGCGGTGCGCCAGGACGCCTTCGTACTGATCGGCTTCGCCCTGCTGGGCCTGTCCTACGGCCAGTCCTCGGGCACGGCCACGGCCAATTTCCTGCCGGCATGCCGATACACGGGCGCCGCGCTGACCGCCGACCTGGCCTGGCTGCTGGGTGCGGCTTTCGCGCCGTTGGTCGCACTGGGCGTCTCGGACCGTTACGGCCTGGGCGGAATCAGCCTGTACCTGCTGTCGGGCGCCGCATGCACCTTGGCGGCCCTGGCAGCCAACCGTTCGGCCCGCCGGGCGGCCGCCTGACAAGCAAACCGGCCCGCGCCCCCCTTCCCGCCCGGCGCCTCAGGGCATCCCGGCGGCGTCGGCGGCGCGGACCGCCCGCATGAAAGCCTGGATGCGGGCCGGATCCTTGATCCCGGGCGCCGATTCCACGCCACTGCTGACGTCCACGGCGAACGGCTCCAGAGCGGCGATCTGCGCGCCCACCGTTTCCGCTTTCAGCCCCCCCGACAGGACCAGGGCCGGCACGCCCGGGCCACGCGACACATCAGCCAGCAGCGTGGTGTCGAAACCGCTGCCGCTGCCGCCATAGCCGGCGCTGTAGCTGTCGAACAGCCAGCCGGCCGCCTGGCCATAGGCCTCGCAAGCCCGGGCCAGCGTCGCTGCCGTTTCCAATCCCGGCGCCCCGGCCCTGAAAGCCTTGATGTGACGCATGCCGAAGTCGGCGCAAAAGCCGGGAGATTCCTCGCCGTGAAACTGCAACAGGTCCGGACGCACGGCCTCGATGACCTGACGCACCGCCTGGGCATCGGGATTGACGAACAAGGCCGTGACGTCGACGAAGGCCGGCACCCGCGCGCGCAGGTCGGCGGCCTGCTCCAGTGTCAGGCAGCGGCGGCTGGGCGGATAGAAGACCAGGCCGATCGCGTCGACGCCGGCCGCCACGGCCTCGTCCAGGTCCTGAGGACGGGTCAGCCCGCAGATCTTGACGCGCGTGCGGCGCGGTCCGGACGGGGCGTCGTTCGAAGCGGCCGTTTGCGTGATCATTGGAACGCCGCCCCGGCGTCGCCCGCGCCATAACTGTCCTGGCCATAGGCGCTGTCCTGGCCGAAGGTGACGCTGGCCGGATCGACAGCGGGCGCGTTGCTCTTGTAGTGGGTCACCATGCCGGGGAAGGCCAGCACCGCCGCCACCATCAGGATCTGGATGATGATGAACGGGATCGAACCCCAGTAGATCTGGGCCGTGGTGACCTTGGGAATCAGTTCGCCCGTGACACGGTCACGGTAGTCTTCCTTGGGCGCCACGGACCGCAGATAGAACAGCGCAAAGCCGAACGGCGGGTGGATGAAGGAGGTCTGCATATTGACCGCCAGCAGCACGCCGAACCAGATCAGGTCGATGCCCATCTTGTCGGCCACCGGGCCCAGCAGCGGCACGATGATGAAGGCCAGTTCGAAGAAGTCCAGGAAGAAGGCCAGGAAGAAGGTCATCACGCTGACCACGATCAGGAAGCCGACCTCGCCGCCCGGCACGTGCAGCAGCAACTGTTCGACCCAGAGGTCGCCGTTGATGCCCCGGAAACTGAGGCTGAAAATGGTCGAGCCCACCAGGATGAACACCACGAAGCAGGACAGGCGAGCCGTGCTTTCCATGGCCTGACGCAACTGTTTCATGGAGAAGCGGCCGCGCGACACCGCCATGATCAGTGCCCCGATGGCGCCCATCGCGCCGCCCTCGGTGGGCGTGGCCACGCCGATGAAGATCGTGCCCAGCACCAGGAAGATCAGGGCAAGCGGCGGAATCATCACGAACACGACCCGCTCGGCCAGGGCCGACAGCAGGTTCAGGCGCAGGAGCCGGTTGACCAGGGCCATGGCCAGGGCGGCGGCACCCCAGATCAGCAGCACGATGACGACGCGCTCGTCGACCGGCACGTCGGTGTGGGCGCTGAAATAATGATCGGAGCCAAGGTAGGCGGCGGCGGCTGCGATCAGGGTCAGGGTGGCCAGGGAGCGCAGGCCGCGTCGGCCGCGCGCGTCGACGAAGCCGCGCGCCTCAGGCGGCAGCGCCGGCGCATGACCGGGCCGCACGATGGCCACCAGGAAGACGTATGCCATGTAGGCCCCGGACAGCAGCAGGCCCGGCAGCATGGCGCCCCGGTACATGTCGCCGATGGAGCGGCCGAGCTGGTCGGCCAGGATGATCAGCACCAACGAGGGCGGGATGATCTGCGACAGGGTCCCGGACGCGGCGATGACGCCGGCGGCCAGGCGCCGGTCATAGCCATAACGCAGCATGATGGGTAGGGAGATCAGCCCCATGGAAATGACCGAGGCCGACACCACGCCGGTAGTCGCGGCCAGCAACGCGCCGACGAACACCACCGCGATCGCCAGCCCGCCACGCAGCGGACCGAAGAGCTGGCCGACCGTGTCGAGCAGGTCCTCGGCCATGCCGGAGCGTTCCAGGATCAGTCCCATGAACGTGAAGAAGGGAACAGCCAGCAGCGTGTCGTTGCCGACGATGCCGAACACCCGCTGAGGCAGCGCCTGGAACAGGAGCGGGCTCATCAGGTTCAGGTCGATGGCCACCAGGCCGTAGAGCACGCCGGTGGCGGCCAGTGAAAAAGCGACCGGAAATCCCAGCAGCAGGAACACGATCAGGTTGAAGAACATGATCGGCGCGAGATTGTCGAGGATGAATTCCATGCTCAGCGCCCCTGTCCGGCTTCGATGTCGGCCTGGCGTTGGGCCAGGATGTCCTCCACCAAGGTTTCCTCGTCGCTCTTGCCGCTGGAGACCTTCATCGGATTGGGACACAGGCCACGCAGAAAACCCGCGCACTTGATCAGGTGCGACAGCCCTGCCAGGATCAGCAGCGCGAAGCCGACCGGGATCAGGAGTTTCGCCGGCCAGCGGATCAAGCCATCGGTGTTCGAGGACAGCTCATGGGTGATCCAGGATTCCCAGAAAAACGGGATCGACAGCCAGAACACCAGGCATGCGGCCGGCAACAGGAAGAACACCACACCGAAGATCTCGATCCCGACCTGGGTGCGCTCGGGCAGTTTCTGCGACAGCACATCGACCCGCACATGCTCGTTGCGCAGAAAGGTATAGCCCGCCGCCAGCAGGAAGATGGCCCCGAACAGATACCACTGCAACTCCAGCCAGGCGTTGGAACCGAGGCTGAAGAGCTTGCGCATCACGGCATTGCCGGCGCTGACCACGGCCACCAGCAGCACCAGCCAGGTCACGGCCTGGCCGACTGCCGTGTTCAGCCCGTCGATCCATCGGGAGATCGTCAAAAGAGGTTTCATCGTGCTTCCATGAAACAGGCAACGGAACGGCGCGGATGCCCCGTCCGCAATCAAATCGCTCAATTCTATACGAAGCGCCAGGCTCTCCGCCTCGGAATGAGGCGGGACCTAGGGCAGTCCCCTACAGACTGCCCAGATGATGACGCAAGGCCTCCCGGGCCGTGCGCTGCGGCAGGCGTGCGCCCGGATAATCCGCATGCGCCAGATACAGGCCGTCGGGCATGAACGTGGGCGCGGCCCGCCGCCGGTCGCGCTCACGCAGCAGTTCGGCGGCCCATTCCGGCGGGCGCCGGCCTCGCCCCACCATGACCAGCACGCCCATCAGGTTGCGCACCATGTGATGGAGAAAGGCGTTGGCGCGGAACTCGAAAACCAGAAAATCCCCGTTGCGATGGATCTCCAGCGAGTGCAGCGTGCGCACCGGGCTGGCCGCCTGGCATTCGGACGAGCGAAAGGCGCTGAAGTCGTGCTCGCCTTCGAGCAGCGCGGCGGCCGCGCGCATGGCCCCGTCGTCGAGCGGGTCGTGCACCCAGCCGACCCGCCCATGCAGGACGGGGGAACGCACCGGGGCGCTGCGCAACACGTAAAAATAGGTGCGGGCCCTGGCATCGAAACGGGCATGAAAATCGCCAGGAACGGCGCAAGCCCACTGCACGGCCACGGTCTCGGGCAATAGGGCGTTCAGCCCGCGCACCCAGGATTCGTCGCGCCGGACCGCCTCGGTGTCCAGGTGCACGACCTGCTGCAGCGCATGCACGCCGGCGTCGGTGCGGCCGGCGCAGATCGTGGCGACGGCGGGCGCCGCCAGGAATCGGCGCAGCGCCGACTCCAGGGCGTCCTGAACGGTCTGGCCGCCGGGCTGGGTCTGCCAGCCCCGCCAGCCCCGGCCGTCATAACTCAGCCCGAGCGCGATGCGTCCCATGGAGGTCGGTTTCCGGTAGGCGTGATGAGGCGACAGGGTGGGCAAAGAGCCTTCGCTGCCACCCCCCGCGTCCGGTCAGCGTTGCGGCGGGCGGTATTCGCCCGGTTCGAGGTTCAGATCGATGTCCTGGAGCCGTTCGTTTACCATGGATTCCGTCACCCTGGGGCCGGCGTCGGCCTCGTCCCGGGCGGCATTGGCCCTGCGCAGCAACCAGGCGATGATGAACACGATCAGGGCCAACAGGCCCGTCATCACGCCCAGCAAGTGGTCCTGCAACCACGAAGCCCGACTCTGGGCATGTTCGGAGGGCTGCAGTTCGGCCGCCTGGATGGCGGGGCTGGCATCGCCCGCTGCGGCCGGGGCCGCGCCAGATCCGGCGGAAGCGGCCCCTCCGGAACCCACGCCGCCGTTTGCGGGCGCGCCCCCGGAACCGGCGCCCGGAGCCGGCGCACCGGCCGCGTCCGTCGTGCCGGAAGCGGCTGTTTTCCCGCCCGAGCCGGTTTCCTGATTGGCCTGGGCGGCGGCCTCCTGGCTGGCCTCGCTGATTGCGCCGGCAATCTGCTGAATCGAGTGACCGATGGCCTCGGCCCCCTTGGCGGCGGCGCTGCGCGCGGCCTCGCCCTGGGACTGCAGCGCCTGGTTCAGGTTCTGCACGTTGCCCTGGAGTTCCTCGACCCGGGACTCGGCGTCTTTCAGGGCATGCCCCCGGGCCGCACGGGCGTCGGCGGCCGCGTCGGCGCCCTTGTGCCCGGATTCGCTCAGGCGCAGATGGTCGCCCGCCGAGCCGGCGGGCCGGTTGGTCGCCCGCGATTCGGCAGGGGCAACGGCGCCCGCGGCGGCCGGTTGTCCCGCACCCGCCGACGCCGCCGCGCCCGCGAGGCGCCCGCGCATCCGCGCAAAGGCGGCGGCCTGGGCCTGGAATTGACGGCGGGCCTCGGCGTCGGAAATCGACAGCATGTCGTTGATGTCCGGCACCGCCAGCGACGAGCCGGCGCGCACCAGATTGACGTTGTCGTGGATGAAGGCCTGAGGATTGGCCCGCTGCAGGGCCATCATGAGCTGATAGATGGAAACGCCGTCGACCGCGTGGCGGCGACTGATGGCGAACATCGTATCGCCCCGGCGCACCGCGATGGCGCCGGTCGGCACCCGGCGGGTGCTGGTATGCGGGGCGGATGCCCCCAGGGTGGTCGCCGACCCGCCCCGCTCCGCCGGCGGCGCGGCCTTGGACGAAGCGGCGGAGCGGGCGGGACCCGGCGCAACCAGGGATACCTGGTAGCGTTGTTCACCCGTGGCCGTGCGCACGTCCAGCAGCAGATCCGCCAGATTGCCGGTGAAGGCCTGCCCGGAACCGACCCGCAGCACGCGGCGCCCGCCGGGCCGGACATCGGCGCCAACCGAAACGGACAGGCTGTCGAGCGGTACCGGCGGCGTCAGCCCCGCCTGGGACCAATCGGCGGCCGGCGCGGGCCGGGCCGACAACGCCTTCAGGTCGGCATCCGTCAGGCCGGATACCGGCACCAGGATCAGCAGGGGCTGACCCGCGTCGGAAGCCAGGCGCGCATGGCCGAAGGTCGCGGCCTGGGCCGCCCCGCCTGACAGGAAAGCCAGCGCCAGGGCACCCGCCGCCAGACGGATGAACCCGGACACCGTCCGGACCTCCGGGACCGGACGATGTCCGGCGAGTCCTGGCGGCCTGCGGGCCGCGCGGGGGGCGCACGTCAAGGACGGGGCGTGGGGGCTTTTTTCCATGCTGTTCTTTTTTCGATCAGAGTTCGCCCAGGGCAATGCGCAGCATGCGACGCAGGGGTTCGGCGGCGCCCCACAGCAACTGGTCGCCGACCGTGAAGGCGCTGAGGTATTCAGGGCCCATCGACATCTTGCGCAGGCGACCCACCGGGATGTCCAGCGTGCCGGTCACCGCCACGGGCGTCAGGTCCCGCATGGAGGACTCACGGTCGTTGGGAATCAGGCGGGCCCAGTCGGTGCCGGTGCGCACGGCGTCGTTGATCTCGTCCAGGGGAATGTCGCGCCGCAGCTTGATGGTCAGCGCCTGGCTGTGGCAGCGCATGGCGCCGATCCGCACGCACAGGCCATCGACCGGCACGGGGTCGGCGCCGAAGCCGGGACCGCGCCCGAGGATCTTGTTGGTTTCGGCGCCGCCCTTCCATTCTTCGCGCGACATGCCGTCGCCCAGGTCCTTGTCGATCCAGGGAATCAGGCTGCCGCCCAGGGGAACCTCGAAATTTTCCCGGGGCAGATCGGGATTTTTCTGGGCCTGCAGCACACCGCGGTCGATATCCAGGATGGCCGAAGCCGGGTCGGCGAGTTGCGCGCCCACGGCCTGGTTGAGGATGCCGAACTGGGTCAGCAGTTCGCGCATGTGGCGCGCGCCGCCACCCGAGGCGGCCTGATAGGTCATCGAGGTCATCCATTCGACCATGTCGGCCTTGAACAGGCCGGCCAGGCCCATCAACATGCAACTGACGGTGCAATTGCCGCCGATGAAGTCACGCACGCCGCGTGCCAGGGCCGCATCGATCACCGGGCGGTTGACCGGGTCGAGCACGATGATGGCGTCGTCCTTCATGCGCAGGGTGCTGGCGGCGTCGATCCACAGGCCGGTCCAGCCGGTTGCGCGCAGCTTCGGGTAGACGGCCGACGTGTAGTCGCCACCCTGGGCGGTGACGATGATCGGCAGCTTGCGCAGGGCGTCGATATCGTGCGCGTCCTGCAGAGGGCCTGCGCCCGCCGCCCAGGACGGCGCCGCGCCGCCCGCGTTGCTGGTGGAAAAGAAGACCGGTTCGAACAAGTCGAAATCCTTCTCGTCGCGCATGCGTTGCATGAGCACCGAACCGACCATCCCGCGCCAACCGACCAAACCGACTGCCTGAGCCATGAATATCTGCCTGAACCGTAAAAAAGTGGAAGTGTGAATGCCTAGTTTAATGCGTCAGTTTAATGCCTTCAGCACGGCATCGCCCATTTCAATGGTCGAAACCCGCGTGGTGCCGGCCTCGTGGATGTCCGCCGTGCGCAGGCCTTGCGCCAGCACCGCCTGCACGGCGGCTTCGATGCGGTCGGCGGCGGGCGCCGCGTCCAGCGAATAGCGCAACATCATGGCCGCCGAGAGGATGGTCGCCAGAGGATTGGCGACGTTCTGTCCGGCAATGTCCGGCGCCGAACCATGGCTGGGTTCGTAGAGGCCCTGACGGCTGGCGTTCAGCGAAGCGGAAGGCAGCATGCCGATGGAGCCCGTCAGCATGGCGGCCTCGTCGGAGAGGATATCGCCGAACAGATTGCCGGTCACCACCACATCGAATGCCTTGGGCTCGCGCACCAGCTGCATGGCGGCGTTGTCCACGTACATGTGCGACAGCTCGACCTTGGGATATTCGCGGGCCACGTCAATCATGATGTCGCGCCAGAATTGCGAGGTTTCCAGCACGTTGGCCTTGTCCACGCTGCACAGGCGGCCCTGGCGGCCGGCCGCCGCCTGGAAGGCGACATGGGCGATCCGCCGGATCTCGGACTCGGCGTAGTGCATGGTGTCGTAGCCCTGGCGCTCGCCCGCGAACGGGCCGTCTTCCAGGGTGCGCACACCGCGCGGCTGGCCGAAATAGATGTCGCCCGTCAGCTCGCGGACGATCAGGATGTCCAGCCCTGCCACCACCTCGGGCTTGAGGGACGAGGCGTTCGCCAGCTCCGGATACAGGATCGCCGGACGCAGGTTGGCGAACAGCCCAAGCGCCTTGCGCAGGCCCAGCACGGCCTGTTCCGGGCGCAGGGCGCGTTCCAGATGGTCGTATTTCCAGTCGCCCACGGCGCCGAACAGCACGGCGTCGGACTGTCTGGCCAGGGCCAGGGTGCTTTCGGGCAGCGGATGGCCGTGGGCGGCGTAGGCCGCGCCGCCCACGGGGGCCTCGGTCAGTTCCAGGTCCAGGTCCAGCGCGCGCAGCACGCGCACCGCCTGTTCGACGATCTCGGGGCCGATGCCGTCGCCCGGCAACACAGCAATGCGGAAACTCATGAATTCTTCCAGTGGGGGATGTTGAACGGATCAGCCGGGGATGCGCTTGGCCAGCCAGGGGTGGCGCGCCAGGCGATCGGCCTCGAAGGCGCGGATCATGTCGGCGCGCTGCAGCGTCTGGCCGATCTCGTCCAGGCCCTTGAGCAGGGACTCCTTTCGATAGGCGTCGATCTCGAAGGGCGATTCGTCGCCGTCGGGCGCGATCACGCGCTGGCGTTCCAGGTCGATGGTCAGGACGTAGCCGGGGAAGGCCTTGACCTCGTCGAACAGGCGCGCGACCCGGGACTCCGGCAGCACGATGGGCAGCAGGCCGTTCTTGAAGCTGTTGTTGAAGAAGATATCGGCGAACGACGGCGCGATGATGGCGCGAAAGCCATATTGCTGCAGGGCCCAGGGCGCGTGTTCCCGGCTGGACCCGCAACCGAAGTTCTTGCGTGCGAGCAGGATCGAAGCGCCCTGATAGCGCGGCTGATTCAGCACGAAATCCGGATTGAGCGGCCGGCGCGCATTGTCCATGCCGGGTTCACCATGGTCCAGATAGCGCAGTTCGTCGAACAGGTTCGGGCCGAAGCCCGTGCGCTTGATGGATTTCAGGAATTGCTTGGGAATGATCAGGTCGGTGTCGACGTTTTCCCGGTCCAGGGGGGCGACCAGGCCCTTGTGCGTGGTGAATGCTTGCATGGCGGCTCCTAGCTCAGGCGGCGGATATCGACGAAATGGCCGGCCACCGCGGCGGCGGCGGCCATGGCGGGGCTGACGAGGTGGGTACGCCCCCCCTGCCCCTGGCGACCTTCGAAGTTGCGATTCGAGGTCGAGGCGCAGCGCTCGCCCGGCTCCAGCCGGTCGGCGTTCATGGCCAGACACATCGAACAGCCCGGTTCGCGCCACTCGAATCCGGCGGCCAGGAAAATCCGATCCAGGCCCTCGCGTTCGGCCTGGGCCTTGACCAGGCCCGAGCCCGGCACGACCATGGCCTGACGGACATTGGCGGCTACGCGGCGGCCCTTGGCCACGGCGGCGGCGGCGCGCAGGTCTTCGATGCGCGCATTGGTGCACGAACCGATGAACACGCGATCCACATGGATATCGGTCATCGGCGTGTCGGGCTCGAGCCCCATGTACTGCAGCGCGCGCTCCATGCCGCTGCGGCGGACTTCGTCCTTTTCTTTTTCGGGATCGGGCACCCGTGCGTCGATCGGCACGACCATTTCGGGCGAAGTGCCCCAACTGACCTGGGGCGCGATCTGCGCGGCATCGATCTCGACCACGCGGTCGAAAACCGCGTCCGGGTCGGAACACAGGGTTCGCCAATAGGCCACGGCCTGGTCCCACTGCGCACCTTCGGGCGCGTAGGGTCGGCCCTTGAAGTAGTCGATCGTGGTCTGGTCCACGGCCACCATGCCCGAGCGCGCGCCGGCCTCGATGGCCATGTTGCAGACCGTCATGCGGCCTTCCATGGAGAGCGCACGCACCGTGCCGCCGCCGAATTCGATGGCGTAGCCCGTACCGCCCGCCGTGCCGATCCGGCCGATGACGTAGAGGACCAGGTCCTTGGCTGTACAGCCGAAGGGCAGCTTGCCTTCGACGCGCACCAGCATGCTGCGGCTCTTTTTCATCAGCAGCGTCTGCGTGGCCAGGACATGTTCGACCTCGGAGGTGCCGATGCCGAAGGCCAGCGCGCCCATGGCGCCGTGTGTGCTGGTGTGCGAATCGCCGCAGACTACAGTCATGCCCGGCAGGGTCGCGCCCTGTTCCGGCCCGATGACATGGACGATGCCCTGGCGGCGATCGTTCATGCGGAATTCGGTGATGCCGTGGGTTTCGCAGTTCTTGTCCAGGGTGTCGACCTGCAGACGCGAGACCGGATCCTGGATGCCTTCGCTGCGCGCCGTGGTGGGCACGTTGTGGTCGGCCACGGCCAGATTGGCGGAGACCCGCCACGGCTTGCGGCCGGCCAGTTCGAGTCCTTCGAAAGCCTGCGGGCTGGTGACTTCGTGAACGAGATGGCGGTCGATGTACAGCAGACAGGTGCCGTCCGGCCCCTGGTGCACCACATGGGCGTCCCAGAGTTTGTCGTACAGGGTTTGGGGCATGATCTGGCCTCGATGATCGAAAAAACGGGGGGGCTGTCCGCGCTCGGGCGCGGACGGAATGAACCCATTATGCCAGTGTGATTTCCCTGGACAAGGCCAGCGCTTATCCTAGTATTGAGGGTACTTGGTACCAGATTGAATCAGCTTTTCCTGCCTTGATACAGCGGCAGCACGATCTCGGACGCCTGCTTCAGGTCCGCGATCCGGCTCTGCGACGAGGGGTGCGTGGAGAGGATTTCCGACTGTCCCCCGCCCCCGGCCTGTTCCATCTTCTGCCACAGGGTAATGGCGGCGCGTGGATCGTAGCCGGCCCGGGCGGCCAGTTCCACCCCCATGCGGTCGGCCTCGGTCTCGTTGGAGCGGCTGTTGGGCAGGGTGAACATGACCTGCGTCAGCGACGAGCCCAGATCGGCCACGGCCTGGCTGCCGGTGACTGCGGACAGGATCGACAACCCGACATTGGCGGCCATCTGGCGCGAGACCTGTTCGCGCGCATGCTCACGCAGGGCGTGCGAGATCTCGTGTCCCAACACCGCCGCCAGTTCGGCGTCCGAGGGCTGGATCTTGTCCAGCAGGCCGGAGTAGACCGCGATCTTGCCGCCCGGCATGCACCAGGCATTGACCTCGGCGGACTTCAGGACGTGGATTTCCCAGGCCCAGTTGCGCGCGTCGGGCCGGAACGTGCCGACCTGGGCGATGAGCTTGCGGGCGATCGTCTGGACGCGCCTGGTCTGCGCGGGCGACGTGTCCAGGGCGCGCTGAGCCTTGGCCTGGGACAGGATCTGGCGATACTGCGCCGCCGCCTGCTGGTCCAGTTCGGCCTCGGACACCAGGGTCGACATGGTCTGGGTGCGATTCACCCCCACCAGCCCGGACTGGGTCGTCTGCACCTGGGCGCAGGCCGTCAAAAGGACGGCCAGGCCAATCGCGAAAAGGGTTCGAAGGGCCCGGATCATGATCGCTCCTTCAGGCGCACTGCCCCCGGTGGCGCAGCGCATGGTCCATCAGCACAATGGCCAGCAGGGCCTCGGCGATGGGCGTGGCGCGGATCGCCACACAAGGATCGTGGCGGCCCAGCGTCTGCACCATGACCGGCTCGTTGGCCCGGTTCACGGAGCGGCGCTCGATGCGGATGCTGGAGGTGGGCTTGACCGCTAGCGACACCTGCAGCGGCTGGCCGGAGGAAATCCCCCCCAGCACGCCGCCCGCATGGTTGCCCATGAAGCCATCGGGGCCGATTTCATCGCCGTGCTCGGAACCGCGCATGGCGACGCAGTCGAAACCCGAACCGATCGACACGCCCTTCACGGCGTTCAGCCCCATCATGGCATGGGCGATGTCCGCGTCCAGCCGGTCGTAGATAGGTTCGCCCCAGCCAGCGGGCAGGCCGTCTGCCGTGACCTCGATGCGGGCGCCGATGGAATCGCCGTCATGGCGCAGCCGGTCCATGAAGTCCTCGAGTTGGGGAACGATGCCGGCATTGGGCGCGTAGAAGGGGTTTTGCGGCACGTCGTCCCAGGACACGAAGGGGATCGGGATCGGCCCGAGCTGGCTCATGTAGCCGCGGATGCGCACACCGTATTCCTGCATCAGCCATTTGCGCGCCACCGCGCCGGCCGCCACGGTGGGCGCCGTCAGGCGCGCCGAGGAACGGCCGCCGCCGCGGGGGTCGCGCACGCCGTATTTTTTCCAGTAGGCGTAGTCGGCGTGGCCGGGCCGGAAGGTGTCGGCAATGTTGCTGTAGTCCTTGCTGCGCGCATCGGTGTTGCGGATCAGCAGGCCGATGGGCGTGCCGGTGGTGACGCCCTCGAAGACGCCCGAGAGGATTTCCACCGTATCCGGTTCGCGGCGCTGGGTGACGTGGCGCGAGGTGCCCGGCCGGCGCCGGTCGAGTTCGGTCTGGATGTCGGCCTCGGACAGGGGCATGCCCGGCGGGCAGCCGTCGATCACGGCACCGATGGCCGGGCCATGCGACTCGCCGAAATTGGTGACACGAAACAGGGTACCCAGGGTATTTCCGGACATGGGAGGTTCTATGAAATGAAGCCATCGGAGCCTGACCGACGGCACACGCCATCGGCCCCGCCTGCGCGAGGAAAGCCCTGAACGGGCTTCCCAAGAACTGATTATCGCATCCTTTGGCGAGCGCTCCCGGCATGTCCGGACGCGGGACGGACGCGTTCGGCATGTCTATGCCGGCGGCACCAGAATGTCCAAAGACTGGCGGAACGAATGGATCCGCAGCGGGCACTGGGCGCAGCCCGGCTGCCCGCGACATTGCTCCAGCAGGGATTCCAACCCTCTGACCATCCTGCCCAGGTCCCGCATCTGGTTCTGCAGGAAGTGGATCTTCTCCTGGACCAGTTCCTGCACCTGCACGCATTGCACGACCTGCGGCGGCTGCAGCAGCAGGGCGATTTCGTCGAGCGAAAAGCCCCAGGCCTGCGCCTGCTTGATGAAACGAATCCGTTCGACGACATCGTGGGAATAGCGCCGATGGGACCCCAGAGGCTTGGCCGGCACCGCAACGAGGCCGCGGCGCTGGTAGTAGCGGATGGTCTCCACGTTCACGCCGGCGAGTTTCGCGGCACGACCGATGTTCAATGCATCACCTCATGAACTCCTTGACTCCGTACCCGGGTACGGACATTAGATTGCCCCAGGCAATCAGGAATCCATGAATGCCGCGAACCGACATGCCACCCATGCAGATCGGTCGCGTTCCCACCTTTATTCGATGAATGACTATGTTATCCGTAACAAAACAATTTGACTAGAATCGAAAAACCAAAGGCCACGCCGCATGGAAGAAACTGCACCAGGACGGGAGATTGGAGGTTTCCCGTACGCTCCGGGGGCCAGCGTCGGCCCGGACGCCACCGCGCGGGAGTCGAGCCCGGTCCTCGAGGCCACCCTGCGGCACGCCGTGGCACAGGGAGAATTCCGCCTCGCCTACCAGCCCATCGTCGACCTGCGCAATCACCGGACCGTCGGCGTCGAGGCACTGATCCGCTGGCCCCGGGCACCGATCGGCCCGGACGTCTTCATTCCCACGGCCGAGCGCATCGGCCTGATCCGGGACATCACGAGGCAGGTCTGCCTCCTGGCGGCCAGGGATCGCATCACACAACGGATTCCAGGCTCCATCCGCCTGTCGATCAACCTGTCGGCGGCGGACGCGGAAACCATGGAGACGGCGGCGCTGTTATCGGACCTGTCCCTGACACTGGGCGACACGGCTCTGAGCGTGGAGCTGACCGAGCGCTGCCTGCTGTCGCCCGAACGCTGCGGTCCCGTCATCCGGGCGATCCGCGCCCGGGGCATCCAGGTGCATCTGGATGATTTCGGCACCGGCTACGCCAATCTCCAGTCCCTGGTCGAACTGGCGCTGGACGGCATCAAGATCGACCACCGCTTGACCCGCTGCATCGACGACTCCCGCGCCGCCCGGGAAATCGTCCGGCATCTGGGCCGGATGGCCGGCGCGCTGGGCCTTTCGGTCACGGCCGAAGGCGTCGAAACCGAGGCTCAGGCTCGATGGCTGTCGGTCCTGGGTATCCGCCGTGCGCAAGGCTGGCTGTTCGGCCGCCCCTGCTTCATCGAAGACTATCCCGCCGCGCGGCCCCTCGCCCAGATCGCCGCGCCGGACGCGGCCTCCGGCCGGCTCGCGCCAGGCCGTCACGAAGAACAGCTCACCGGCACCGCCGGCTCGTCGGCGGCGGGAGGCCGGGCATAGAAATCAGAACCGGGACGCTCCGCGTACGGATCCCGCAGCAGCGTCAGCAAGCGGTCGATCTCCGAGGCGTCGCCCCGCTGCGCCGCTTCGATGGCGCGTTGAGCCAGATGATTGCGCAACACATAGACTGGGTTGGCCCGGCTCATGGCGGCGCGGCGCGCATCGGCGTCCCCGCCCTGCCCGGCGCGCCGGGCCAGGTAGCGGTCCAGCCAGGCCCGCGCCGGCGCGGGATCGGGGAACAAGTCCAGCCAGGGACCGGCGTCACGGTCGGCGTCGGCCAGCCGGCGGAAGGCCAGCGTAAAATCGGCCCGCTGCGCGTGCAGCAGGCTCCACCAGTCGTCCTCCAGCGCCGCGTCGTCCGGCCGCCAGGCATCCAGACCCAGCTTGCGCGCCAGGCCGTCCCGATAGGCCGCCAGGAACTCGGCCTCGAAGGGCGCCAGGCAGGATTCCAGCGCGGACGCCTCGCAACCCAGCACCAGCAGGCTGCCCGCCAGGCGGTACAGGTTCCAGCGCGCCACGGCCGGCTGGGCGTTCCAGGCGTAGCGACCCGCCGTGTCGCTATGGTTGCAGATGTGATTGGCCTGGAAGGCGTCCATGAAACCATACGGCCCGTAATCCAGCGTCAGGCCCAGGATGGACATGTTGTCGGTGTTCATCACGCCGTGGCAGAAGCCCGCGAGCTGCCATTGGGCGATCAGGCGCGCCGTGCGCCGCGTGACTTCGGTCAGCAGCCGGCAGGCCGTGGCGGGCGCGTCCGTCTCGCCTCCGGACGTCTCCCGGCATTCGGGATACCAATGATCCACGACGTAGTCCAGCAGCGCCTTCTGTTCATGATGGGAATGCCCCCAGTGCTCGAAATGGCCGAAGCGCACGAAACTGGGTGCCAGGCGGGTGACGACGGCCGCTGTTTCGACTGTTTCGCGCACCACCGGATCATCGGAGGCCACCAGCGCCAGCGCGCGGGTCGTCGGAATGCCCAGGCCGGCCATGGCTTCGCTGGCCAGGTATTCGCGCACGCTGGAGCGCAGGACGGCCCAGCCGTCACCCATGCGGGAAAATGGCGTACGGCCCGAACCCTTGAGCTGGATTTCCCAGACGCCTTCGGGTGTCCGGACATCGCCCAGCAGATGCGCGCGGCCATCGCCCAGTTGCCCGGCCCATACGCCAAACTGATGACCGCTGTAGGCCGTGGCCAATGGCGTCATGTCGGCCAGCCGGCCGGCGCCGGAACACAGGGCCAGGAACTCGGGCGATCGCAGCGCGTCGGCGTCCAGGCCGAGCAAGGCCGCCGCGTCGGGATTGGCGTGCAGCAGGCGCGGCGCCCGCAGCGGCCGGGGATCCACCCGGGCGTAGAAACCGCGCGGCAGGGCCGCGAACGAGCAGCCCGCGCGCAGCCCGTCCAGCGATATGGGGGGTGCCTCAGCCATGGCGCGCCGCCCGTTTGGCGGGACGCACGTACAGAATGGCGCCCAGATACAGGCCCAGCGACAGGAGGATTTCCAGACCGGCCAACGCCGCCGAGACCGGCGAGACATCGGACCAGGCACGCACCGCGCCTTCCATCAGGTAGAGCAGGCTGAGCATGGACACCCACTGCAGCGTATAGAGCCTGCGCCGCAGCACGCCGCTGACGGCAAACAGCAAGGGCACCGCCTTCAGAGCCATCAGCGTGCCGCCGGGGCGCAGCGGCGCCCACCACAACTCCCAGCCCACGCACAGGGCGATCAGGCCAAACAGACACACGCAAGCCAGTCCATGCAGGCCCGTATTGAATTTGATTTCCACGCTTTCCATGCTGGTATTATGACTCGAAACCTCGTGCCCGCCTCATGACGACACCGCAAACGCCAGCCCCGTCTCTCATCGAGCGCCGCCGCCGCGTGCTGGACGTTTTGCGTTTCACGCTCGACTTCGCCGGCCACCGCAAACTGACCCGGGTGGCCTCCAGCCTGACCTTCACCACGGTGCTGGCGATCGTGCCGACGCTGGCTGTCGTGCTGGCGCTGTTCACCGCCTTTCCGCTGTTCGCCGAATTCCACAAGGCGCTGGAAATCTTTCTCAGCGAAAGCCTGCTGCCGCCCTCGGTCTCGGACACCATCATGCGCTACCTGAACCAGTTCGCGGCCCAGGCATCCGGGCTGACGGCGGTGGGCGGCGCTTTCCTGGTCGTGACCTCGATCCTGCTGATCATGACGATCGACGAGGCCTTCAACGAAATCTGGAACGTCGCCCGCCAGCGCCCCATGCGCCAGCGGCTGCTGGTGTACTGGGCGATCATTTCCCTGGGGCCGATCCTGATGGGCGCCAGCCTGTGGGCCAGTTCGGTGCTGGCGCGGGAATCCCTGGGCTACATCGGCGACCTGCCCGAAGGCGTCGGCCTGCTGCTCAACCTGGTGCCCCTGCTGATGTCGGTCATGGGCTTCACCGCCCTGTTCGTGTTCGTGCCCAACTGCCGCGTGCTATGGCGCGACGCCGCGCTGGGCGGACTGGGCACGACGGCGGTGCTGGCTATCATGAAGGCCGGCTTCACCGCCTACCTGACACGCTTTCCCTCCTATACCGTCATTTACGGGGCCTTCGCCACCCTGCCGATCTTCCTGCTGTGGATCTACCTGTCCTGGCTGGTCGTGCTGATGGGCGCCACGGCGGCCTCGCTGCTGCCGGCATTGCGGTTGCATCGCTGGGCGCTGCGGCGCCAGGTCGGCGCCCAGGCCGTCGACGCGATCAGAATCCTGCACATCCTGTGGCAGGCGCGGGACGCCCAGCCTCCGGGGCGCAGCCTGGATGACCTGGAAAAACACCTGCGGGTCCACCCAGACGCCCTGCGCGACATGCTCGGCGCCCTGCGCGAGCTGGGCTACGCCGTCCCGGTCGCCGACGGAGATCAATGGGTGCTGGCCTGCGATCCGGTCCGGACCGACATCGGCCCGCTGGTGGACCGGCTGCTGATCGACCGCGCCCAGACGGGGCTGCGACCAGGCATCCAGGAAGCCCTGGCGCGCGCCCTGCTGGACGACCCTCCCGTACTGGATGCGCTTTTCAGCGCGGACGCTACCGAAAAACGAAGCGATGATGCACAATGATGAACAAACAGCCGAAGCACGGCATCACTGGGAATCGACATGTTGAAAGTCAATGAAATCCTGCGCGTGAAGGGGCACACGCTATACACGGGGACACCCGACATGCCCGTGCGCGAAGCCATCGCCACCATGAGCCAGCTCGACATCGGCTCGCTGGTCATCATGGACCACGGCCAACTCGTCGGCATGCTGACGTTCCGCGAAATCATCAACCACCTGAACGCCCACGACGGCCAGGCGGGCGACTTCACGGTCCGCAGCATCATGGACGACGCGCCCGTCAGCGTCACGCCCAACACCGACGCCGACGAGGTCCAGCGCCTCATGCTCGACAAACACGCCCGCTACATCCCGGTGATGGACGGCCCCACGCTGATGGGCGTGATCTCGTTCTATGACATGGCGCGCGCCATCGTCGAAGCCCAGCAGTTCGAGAACGACATGCTCAAGGCCTACATACGCGACTGGCCCTCAGACACGACGGACACCCCGGCCCGCAAGGCCTGATCCAGGCCACCGGCCGTATGCCGCCACGCATCCAGGCCGCGGCAGGCCGTTGATCAGGCCAATGCCTCCCAGGCCCGGCGCAGGATACCAGGGCCTTCCGCCCGCAGCATTGCGGGATTCGACAGCATGCGCCGCCATTGCCGCGCGCCGGGCCGGCCCGTATGCCACCCCAGAATGCCGCGCACCAGAATGTGCAGCGGCACGCCACGTGCATGCTGCGCGGTCACATAGTCGATCCAGGCATCCAGGACGGCCTCGGGCGCGGGCAGCGCCCGATCGGGCGCCATGCGACGGCTCAGTTCGGACAGGATGTCCGGATGATGCCAGGCCGCCCGCCCCAGCATCACACCATCCAGGCGTGTCATCCAGTCCAGACAGGTCTCGACGTCGGCCAGCCCGCCGTTCAGCACGAACGCCGCCTCCGGAAAATCCTGTTGCAGACGTTCGGCGTCCGCATAGCGCAAGGGCGGCTTTTCCCGGTTGTCCTTGGGCGACAGGCCTTTCAGGACCGCGTTGCGCGCATGGACGATGAACACCCGGCAGCCGGCCTCAAACAAGGTGCCGACGAAATCGCGCACGAAACCATAGGACTCGTCGTAGTCCAGGCCCAGACGATGCTTGACCGTGACCGGCACGGAAACCGCGTCCCGCATGGCGCGGACGCAATCGGCGACCAGAGCCGGTTCGGCCATCAGACAGGCGCCGAAGGCGCCGCGTTGGACCCGTTCGGACGGACAGCCGCAGTTCAGGTTGATCTCGTCATAGCCCCAGCGCTCGCCCAGCCGGGCGCATTGCGCGAGGGCGTCCGGTTCGCTGCCGCCCAACTGCAGGGCCACGGGATGTTCGGCCGGATCGAAGTCCAGGTGCCGTCCCACGTCGCCGTGCAGCAGAGCGCCCGTGGTGATCATCTCGGTGTACAGGCGGGCGCGGGGCGCGAGCAGTCGATGGAAATAGCGGCAATGCCGGTCCGTGACGTCGATCATGGGCGCCACGCACAGGCGCCAGGGTCCCGTTTCCGGGTCAACGGACGGGACGGCGGGATCGGCATCGCCGCCGATGCCGGGCAAAGATTGGGACATGCGGGATATTCCTGGCTAATCGGTCATTTTACCCGGGCACGAAAGGCCCGCGCGGCCGCGATGCCCAGACCCCCAGGCCGTCGGCCGGCGCAGGCCGGCTTTTCGTCTAAGCTTTTCGTCTAAAATTCCTGCTGACCGATTCCGACCCGAACCCCGGCCTTTCGCGGCCGCATGCGTATTCCCATGGCCGTATTCACCCCCGTCACCGAAGACGACGCCCGCACCCTGCTGCGGCGCTACCAGTTGGGCGAGCTGGTCGCCCTGCGCGGCATCACCGCCGGCATCGAGAACACCAATTACTTCCTCGATACGACGCGGGGCGCCTATGTGCTGACCCTGTTCGAAGTCCTGACCGGCGAACAGTTGCCGTTCTACATCGAACTGATGCACCACTTGGCCGGACGTGGCGTGCCGGTGCCCGAACCCCAGACCCTGCTCGACGGCACACGCCTGACCACGCTGAACGGCAAACCGGCCGCGATCGTCACGCGCCTGTCCGGCGGCTATGAGCCTGAACCCGGCCCGGCCCACTGCGCCCTGGCCGGTCAGACCCTGGCCCGGGCCCATCTGGCCGCGCGGGACTTCCCCATCCATCAGCCCAACCTGCGCGGCCTGGATTGGTGGAAGGCCACCGCGCCCGCCCTGACGCCCTTTCTGGACACCAGCCAGGGCGAACTGCTGCGCCGCACCCTGGACGAACAGATCGCTTTCGCCACCGCAGGCGCCGCCGCGAAGCTGCCCTTCGGCCCGGCGCATTGCGACCTGTTCCGCGACAACGTGCTGTTCGACGGCACCTTCGAATCGCCCCATATGGGCGGCTTCATCGATTTCTATTTCGCCGGCTGCGACACTTGGCTGTTCGATGTGGCGGTCAGCGTCAATGACTGGTGCATCCACCGGGCGACGGGGGCCTTCGTGCGCCGGCGCCTGGAAGCCTGGCTGCAGGCATACCACGCCGTGCGCCCCTTCACCGAGGAAGAGCGCGCCGCCTGGCCCGTGATGCTGCGCGCGGCCGCCCTGCGATTCTGGATTTCCCGCCTGTACGACTTCCACCTGCCTCGGCCGGCCCAGACGCTCAAGCCGCACGACCCGCGCCACTTCGAACGCATCCTACGGCTGCGCACCGAGCAACCCGCGCCCGATCTGCCCCGCCCATGACAACACCCCTTCAAGCCGCCATTCTGCCCCCTGGCGCCGGCTGGTCCTGGATCGCCCAGGGCATCCGGCTGTTCCGCCGCCAGCCCATGGCGATGCTCTTCTGGAGCATCGCCACCAGTTTCTTCATCAACATCGGCGCACTGATCCCAGTGCTGGGCCAGACCGCGCTGGTCCTGTTGACCCCGCTGCTGACCTTCTTGACGCTGTGCGCCTGCCGCAATCTGGACGAAGGCGTGCGGATGATGCCCGGGATGTGGCTGCACCCGCTGCGCACGCCGGGCGTGACGGGCGCGCTGTTGAAACTGGGCCTGGCCTACCTGGGCTGCTCCTTTCTGGCCGCGCTGGCCGCCGTGCTGCCTTTTCTGTCCTCGATGCTCGACGTCCTGGACACCGCCGGACAGCCCGATTACACCGCCCTGGCCCAGGCCATGCAGGGTCCGCTGACGGTGTTCGGTCTGTTCTACGTGCTGCTGTCGGCTTTGTTCTGGCACACGCCCGCGCTGGTGGGCTGGCACGCCCTGCCCCTGCGCCGGGCGTTGTTCTATTCCATGGTCGCCTGCTGGCGCAACAAGTACCCCATCGTCGTCTATGTGGCGACCTGGGCGGCCGTGTTCTTCGGCCTGCGCGGCCTGCTGGACGGGCTGGCCGGCGCCGGGATGTCCACGGCCCTGCTGGCCTGGCTGTCCCTGCCGCTGGACATCGTGGTCACGGCCTTGCTGTACTGCAGTTTCTACCCCATCTACACAACGATCTTCCGCGCCAGCCAGGCGGCTTCGACCTGATCACGCCAGTCCGTCCGGACACAGTACCCCCCGGGCAACTCCACGACGGCCCGGGCGCGACGACTCCCTACCCAACGCCATGGGCCGACCCGGGTCGCCAGACCCACGACCCGCCCCCCGGCGTCCAGAAACACCAGATCCACGGCCCGCGCCAGACCCGTCGTGTGCACGATACGGCACTCCGGCAGCAGCAACCCCCGGGGCCGGGCGCCCCAGCCCGGCCACAGGCATAGGCCCAGGAGCCGCGCGGCGAAGGAACGCGCGCAATACAGCCGCAAAGGTTCTTGCGCATCCAGCCACACCGCCGTTTCCCGAGGACCGCGCCACGCCAGCCACCGGTAGGGTTTCGTCCTTCGGACCTCGTGGCGTCGCACGCCATGACACGCCATCAGAACCCCGCGTCCAGCAACTTTACCGCCACAGGAAAGCCGATGATCAGGAATGTGCAGGGAAAGATGCATGACACCATGGGAAACAGCATTCTGACAGGCGCCTCCAGTGCCAGTTTCTCGGCACGCAGAAAGCGTTCGCTGCGCTGACGCTCGGCCTGTGCCCGCAACAGAGGGCCCAGGCTCATGCCCATCACATCGGCCTGGGAGAGCGCCGAGACCAGGGCGCGCACGCCGGGCACGTCCGCATGCTCCGCCCAGTGCGACAGCCAGCGCTTCCGATCCATGCCGGTGCGCTCCAGTGCGGCCGCGTCCCGCAGGCTCTGCCGCAACGGGCCTTCCGGCGCATGGCCGGCCACTTGATGCAGAGCCGCCGGCAGGCTGAGGCCGGCCTCCACGCACAGGGTGAGCAGATCCAGCATGAAGGGCAGCTCGCGCATCATCCGTACCCTCCGGGCGGCGGCGCGGCGGCGCAAAATCTGATCGGGCCAGACAAAACCCAGGGCCGCGCCCGCAAGCGCCGACAGCATGCCGACCCTTGGCGGCGCGGTCGCCATCAGCGCTCCCGCCCCTGCCAGCACAGCCCCACAACCGGCCGCCAGCACGCAGGCCGCCAGCCAGCGGTCCGCACGCCAATGGGCGGCCAGCCCGGCGCGCGGCCCCCAGCGTCGCAGTTCCCGGCGCATGCGCCAAGTAACGAAGGGCTCGCACCAGGGTGCCAGCGCCATCACCCAGGGCCACCAGAGCGCGGGCGGACGCGTACGGGCCGCATCATGTGCGGCGGCCCAGGGGGCGCCCAATACCCACAGACCCAGGCAGGCGGCCAGCGCCGCCAGAGACAAACCGATCCAGAGCCATGCCATGTCGTCTCCTTCGATGAGCGCACGCGCTCGCAGATCGATCCCGCCAAGCACTCGGCGTTGACGGCGCGGATCCTTCAGACCTCGATCGCCGCCACCCGGCGGATCCATAGGATGCCCACACACTCCAGCGTCAGGATCGCCATCAGCACGATCCAGCCGTACCAAGTCCGCCACAGCAACGCCATGGCTTCGGGCTCCAGGTGGTTCAACACCAAGGCCAGTGCCGCCGGCAGGCCGGCCATGATGCGGCTCTGCATGCGGCCCTGGGCGGTCAGCGCCTCGACCCGGCCCAGCCAGTGCTGCCGCGCCCGCAGCGTCTGGGCGATGCTTTCCAGCGTATCGGCCAGGCCGCCGCCGGTGCGGCTGGCGATACCCAGCGCCGATACCACCAGACCACAGGACTCGGTCGGCATGCGGATGCGCAACTGCAGCAGAGCGTCCTGGAAGCCCAGCCCCAGCCGCTGCTCTCGCAGCATCAAGCCGAATTCCTGGGACAGGGGCGGTCCGGACTGGGCCACCAGATGCCGCAGGGCGGGCTGAACTCCGGCCCCTGCGCGCAAGGCGCCGGCCAAAGCCTGGAGCAGATCGGGCAACTGGGCGTCGAAACGCCGCGCCCGGCGGTGGCGCATGTGGCGCAGGATCAGCGGCGGCATGCACACCAAGCCGGCCAGCACGGGCAGCACCCCCCACCAGCGGCCGGCCAGCCAGGCCACTGTCAACATCAGGATCAAGCCCAGTGCCGCCGCGACCGGCCGTAACTGCGCCATATCGAGAAACAGGAAGGACGCGTCCAGCGTGCGCCGGGTCTCGTTGCGCAGACGGTCCTCGTAGCATGTCCACGCCCGGTCCGCCTGCACCAGCAGCCACCAGGCGACGAGCGAGGCGCTGGCCGCCAACGTCACGAAAATCAGGACCGTCATGGAACACCCTCCGGTGAGGCTGCTTCGTCGAGTGTTGTGCGGCCGTGGACGACCGTCCGGCCGGAGAACAAGCTCGCTTCCAGGGCGGCCGCCCCCTCGAAACCGTCGGGCGGCAGACCGCAGCCGGTGAACACGGCTGGCGGCCCGGCGCGCCCCAGGAACAGATCCTGCAACTGGATACGTCCTCCTTCCTGGCCCGTCACCTGGACAATCGCGCTGACCAGGCGGCGGCCATCGGCAACGCGCACCAACTGGACGATGAAATCGATGCTGGAAGCGACGTGCTCGCGGATCGCGGCCAGCGGCAGATCCATGCCCGCCATCAAGATCATGGTTTCCAGGCGACTCAGCGCATCGCGTGGGCTGTTCGCGTGCAGCGTGGTGAGAGAGCCCTCATGCCCGGTGTTCATGGCCGCCAGCATGTCGAACGCTTCGCCGCCCCGGCACTCTCCCACCACGATGCGGTCCGGGCGCATCCGCAGGGCATTGCGCACCAGGTCGCGGATCTCGACACGGCCCCGTCCTTCCGGATTGGGTGGTCGGGCCTCCAGGCTGACCAGATGGGCATGGTCCAGGCGAAGTTCGGCGGCATCTTCGATCGTGATGACACGCTCGCCGGCCGGAATGGCGTTGGACAAAACGTTCAGCAGGCTGGTTTTCCCCGAACCCGTGCCGCCGGAAACGATCAGGTTCTTGCGCTGGCGCACGCAATGCGTCAGGAACCGGGCCATGGCCTCGTCCAGGGCACCGACGGCCACCAGGTCGGCCATGCCCAGGCGCTTGGCCGGGAACTTGCGGATCGTCAGGCTGGGTCCCCGCAAGGCGATGGGCGCGATCACGGCATTCACCCGGGAGCCATCGCGCAGGCGGGCGTCGACCATGGGGGCGCTTTCGTCGATCCGCCGCCCCAACGGCG
Source organism: Castellaniella denitrificans (assembly GCF_027214045.1). Classification (GTDB taxonomy): domain Bacteria; phylum Pseudomonadota; class Gammaproteobacteria; order Burkholderiales; family Burkholderiaceae_B; genus Castellaniella; species Castellaniella denitrificans_A. The sequence goes on from NZ_JAPWHE010000012.1 coordinate 56,733, forward strand.
CCACGATCCGGTCGATGATGCCCAACACCGCCTGCTCGCCACTGAAGCTGGCGGCGGCGCGGGTCAGGCGCCCGCCCCGCTCGACGAAAATCTCGTCGTGACGATTGACCATGATCTCGGTGACGCCTGGATCGGCCAGCAGCGGTTCGAGCGGCCCCAAGCCGACCGCCTCGTCCACCAGTTCCCGGGCCAGCGCCTCGCGGTCCAGCGTCGCGGGCAAGGCTTCGTCGGCCGCGATCAAGCCGGCTAGCACCGCGGCGGCCTCGACCCGCAAGGCGGCATCGCTCATGCCGCCGATGTCGCGGCGACGCAGTTGCAGCGCGGCGATCAGGCCCTCGTGCAGACGGCGCCGATGGGCCTGTCCGCCGGGACTGGCCTCATGAACGGCCTGGACTCCCGCTTCCCCGTCTGTCCGCGACTCATCCGCCACGCCCCCGGAGGCGGGCCGGGAAGGCGGACCGGCATGCGGGTCTTCACGGTCGATACAGGCCCGCGTTTCGCCCGCCTCAAGGCTGCCCGGCCCATCGGCGCCGGGCGACGGCGCCGCGGTTGCGGGCTCTGGCGCGGAAACCATTCCCACCGGCCGAACGCGCATCAGGCACGGACCGATGACCACCTCGTCATGGGCCTCGAGGGGACCATAGGAGGCGACCCGTTCGCCATTGACGGTGGTGCCGAACAGGGAACCCTGGTCTTCGATCCAGACCTCGTCCTGGCGCAGCAGCAGGCGCGCGTGCCGGCGCCCCACCCGCCAGGCGCGCAAAACGAGCCCGCACGCCGCGTCGCGGCCGATCATCAGGGGCAGGACGTGACGTTCGCGCAGGTGGCGCCCGTCCTCGAAACGCAGGTCGAGTTCAATCGGATTCATGGCGACTCCCCGGACGCGTGTGCAGGTTCGACGGCCCCTCCTTGCCACTGGGATCCTGGGCCGCTGGCGCGCGGATTCCAGCCCGACCGGAATCCCATTGCTGTGGAACCCCGCACCGGACGGATGGGCGCCATCAGCATGGGCGAGGCCGGAAACGCCCGGTCCAGAATCGCGTCCGCGCGCCGGACGCGCTGGCGCAGATCGGGGTGATCCGCCGTCACCAATTGCGGAGTGACCAGGATGGCCAGTTCCGTTTCGTTGCGCTGGAAACGCGTGGAGCGAAACAGGGCGCCCAGAATGGGCAGGTCGCCCAGGCCCGGCAGACGGTCCACATTGCGGGCCGCGTCCCGCGACAGGAAGCCCGCCAGCACCAGGGTCTGACCCGAGCGCACGTTGAACTCCGTGGCCGTGCGCCGGGTCTTCAAAGAAGGACCGCCCGGCACGGACAGCGATGGATCGATGGCGCTGACCTCGACTTCGAGACGCGAGCGCACGGCGCCGCTGCGCTCGATGGACGGAGTGATGCGCAGCGACACGCCGTAGGGCTTGAAAGCCGTCTGGGTATTGCCGTTGCCGTCGACCGTGCTGTAAGGGACTTCGCCGCCCGCCAGGAATTCGGCGGTCGCACCGCTGCGCGCCAGGAGCTGCGGCTGGGCCAGCACCACCGCCCGTCCGTCCTGGGCCAGCAGGTCGATGCGCGCCGACAGCAGCGCATTGACGCCGAAGTAGCCGGCGGCCTGGGGCGAAGGAAACGCCAGGGGCAGCACGGTTTCCCCGGGCCGGTCGGCGTAGCGGCGGGAACCGCCGTCCCAGCCCAGGCCGGCGTTCACGCCCCCGGTGGCGTTCGAGCCCCAGCGCAGCCCGACTTCCCTCAGCAACGATCGAGGCACCTCGACCACGCGTACGTCCAGCAGCACCATCCGGTCCCAGCCGACCGTGCCGGTGAAGTCCAGAAGCTGCGGATAGCGGCGACCCAGCTCCGCCAGACGCTGGCGATCGCTGTCCGACAATTCGTCCCCCTCGACCAGCAGCTTGTCCCCCAGAGGCGTCACACGGACGCCTGGGATACGTTCCAGCAGGCTCCGCAACTCATCCTGCAGCTGGCGCGCGCCCTCGGGCGCGACCTCCACCGCATACCGATAAGCTTGTCCATCCGCCGTCCAGGCATGCAAGGTGCTGAAACCGGGCTTGCGGGCGAACACGATGACCTCGCGGTCGTCGGTGCTGACGGCGTTCAGGATCTTGCCGTCACCCACCGCCACGCGGGCCACACCGGGAATCCCCAGTACCCGGACCTCGCCCGCCTGAAGCGCCAGTGGCGTTTCGGCGGCGACCGCCAGGGCGGCGGCGGTCACGACCGGAGCGGACGATGCCAGCCCCAAGGACAGGAGCAAGGCCGGATACAGGCCGCGAACAGGAAACACGCGCCTCATGGCCGCGCCCCCTCTTCAAATCGGGCGGATTGACCGGCAGAAACCGGATCGCCGGCCAGATCGACCGGGGGATCTTCATCGGCCATCGGCGCCGCCGACACGACCTGCCCGGCCAGGGCGCGCATCCAGGCGCTGGCCAGATCCTGCTCCCCGGGCAAGTCGAACCAGCCGTTGCCCGGCCGGGCCAACTGCCCTTCGGGCCTGGCCCACGCCGGCAAGGCACGGGCACCCGAAGAACCATACAGGATGACGGCGCGCCGGGCCGGCGCGCGCGGCGGGTCGCCCACACCCAACAGCGCGCCCATTCCCCGGCCAGCCGCACCGCCACATCCTGAGCGGATCCGGATGTCTTTCCAGGCGCCGCCAACGGCCGCCAACGCTGCGCCCACAAGGCGCGCCGCACGGCGGCCGCCACGCGTGGATATGACCCCGGGCACAGATAGCTGGCCAACTCGCCGGCGCCATCGGCAAGGCGGCTGGAGGCGCGCAGCACGCGCCGTGCGCCGGCGGGCACCAGGGCCTCTGGATCGAAGCCGACCGTGGGACGTTCGTCGGGTCCGAGACTGGACAGCACGCCGATCGTGCCCGGGTCGCCCTCATCGGCCGGACGCAGTTGCGCCATCCAGTGCCGTCCCTCATGAACGCCTGACAAGAACAGCACGGCGCCGGAGAACTGCAACCGTTCGAATCGGGATTCCCCCGCGCGGGTCAGCCGCCGCGCCGCGTCGACCGGTGCCATCGGCGCCCGGAAACGTCTCATCCGCAGGCGGGCGCCCGGCAGATCGAAAGCCAGGGGTGCGGCCCAGACCCACCCCGCCAGAGCCTCGGACCGGGCCGGATCCCAGGATCCGGGAAGGGCGCAGGCCGAACCGGCGCTCAACAGCAGAATCGCCGCCAGCATCGCGGACGAACGGACGCCCGGCACGAACGGATTCATGGCTGCCTCCAGGTTTGAAGGTGCGGACGCGGTACGCCGCCCGTCCAGGGGCCGGTCCAGTCCCAATCGGGCTCGACGCGGCCCCAGGCGGCATCCACTCCCCGGAGGCGGCCCAGTGCCGCACGGCCCGCCGCCTGGGACGCCGACGCCGCCGCGCTCCAGGCGCGCGGACTGCCCGCCAAGAGCGACTGTGCATCGGCATCGCCTGCCGCCGCGCCATCGCCACTCAGAATCGCGGTGTGACGGCGCAGGCCGAGCCCCAGCCGGTCGAAATCGAGCAGGCTCCCCGTCGTTTCCGCCTCGCCGGCGGTCCGGGTCCAGGCGCCGGCGCGCCAGACGGTCGGATCACCCAATCGCAGTTCCCTGCGCAGGTCCGCCGCCCCGGCCACGGGATCGCCGGCCTGCCGTCCGGTCATGGGGCCCAGCGATTCGACGACCAGACGCGCCTCGCCCGCCAGGAAGTCCAGGCCCCGCCGGGTCCGCCAACGGTGTCCCGACGCCCCCAGATAGCCCTCCCCTCCGGGTTCCAGCGCCTCCGGCGCCAGGCCCTGATGGGCATGGGCGAAGGCGGCGCGACGGCTGGCGTGAGCCAGTTGCAGACCGACATCCTGCAGGCGCCCCAGCCAGGCGATGCCCAGCCACAGGCTGCCCAGAACGGTCAGCACGACCAGGGTTTCGACGAGGGCCTGGCCGCCCTGCCGCGCATGAATAAGCATGTCAGTCTCCCGGCGCATCCGACAACCCCGCAGCCAGGCGCGCATGCCAGTAGGGATGGAAAAGGCTGGGGGTTTCGTCCAGGCCGTCCGGACGTCGCCCAGGACGGGAAAACAGGCTTTCCGCCGCGCTGCGGGCGCGGACCGGACGGCCCGCCGACGCATCCGGCCATTCCAGGCGCACCACGAATCCCGACGCTGCGTCCCGCCCCTTCCCTGCGGCGACGTCCAGATAGTCGCCCAGACCACGGGACGTCCAGGCCTGCTTGTCGCGCAGCGCATAGGAATTGGCCAAGGGATTGTCCCGGCCGCCCACCAGGTCCCATTGCGTCGACGAACGGACCCAGCGCCAGAAATCCTGGTCGGCGAAATCGTCCGGCGGCGCATCGACGTGATCGGCGTCCATCGACTGACCCGGCCGCGCCGGCATCCAGGCCCAACCCATGGCGTATTCGCGGTAGTAGCAGCCGATCCAGCGATTGGATCGCACCGCGTGGAAGGACTGCGTGTCCCCCGCCCGCCAGCGGCCGGAATCGTCCAGCGCGGTGCCGCCGCGCCGCCTCAATTCGTGGCGCAGTTGCAGACATCGGCCGCTGACGGGCCAGGGATTGCGCGCCGTATGGTCACGGGGATCGAGAAACGGATACAGACTGGCCAACTGCCGCGTCCAGTCGAACAAGGGCGCGTCCGGCGCACGGCGACGCAGCAGGCCTGGCCATGCGTCTTCCGTCACCACGGGCCGCAGGTCGCCGGGTTTGCGTTCCGGATAGTGGGCGGACAGCACGGCCCGCATCGCCTCCAGGCGTGCCTGGGGCAGATCCCGGACCAGGACACGGGACAGGTCCGCCGACAGTTCGTGCACGAAACGCTCGTGCGCGGCATAGGCACGCCCCAGTGCGCCCCCGGCCCGCGCCTGGGCTTCCAGGCCGACCGCCGAGGCCGCCGCCAGGTAGGCGCGGCCATGGTCAGCGCCGAACAGCATGCCGATCAGGTGGGCGGGCGGATTGCCCTGGGCCAGGCGGCGCGATTCCATGCCGGCATAGTGCGCCCAGCTGCCCAACGTGACCAGGTGCGCCATGGCCAACTGGTGCGCCATCCGGGCACGGTTCAAGTATGCCAGGAAATTCAGGGTACGGGCCTGGATCAGGGCGCCGCTGTAGGCGGCGGCATCCAGGCCATGGACCAGCCGGGTCTTGGCCGCCAGGACCTGGCCAGTGGCGAAATAGCGCATCCAGGCCAGGCCCAGCACGGTCGCCAGCAGCATGCCCAGCACCAGCACCTGGCCCCGCTGGTTGCGGGAAGAGCGATGAAGAGCAGCCATGTCACTGCCCCGCCACCGCATTGCCGGTGAAAGACTTCAAGGACTTGGCGGCCGCCTGCGCGGCGGCGGATTCGGCCGCCGTCTGGGCGATGCGGGATTGCTCGGAACCATCCTCGCCAGCGATTTCCCGCGCCATGGCCGCCGTCTGGGCTCGGATCACCTGGCCGAACAGCTGATAGACCGCGATGGCGGCGACGGCCACCAGGGCGACGACGATCACGTATTCGACCAATTGATCGGAAAAACGACGTATCAGATTGATCTATAAGGAAATCCAGGGGTCGAAATGTCCAATAGCCTGGTGGTCGGTGGAGACGCTAACCCCTTGATTTTGTGTGTCTACGTTTGGAGTTTTGGACAGCTTTTTGCCCTATTTTTGGCTTGCTGAATCACCCCGCAAGACTGTATAAAAACACAGCTATTTACAGGAGCCACCATCATGTACACGATCACCCTTCAAGACGCACCCGCCGACATAACCGAACTGGCGCGGGCCCATGCCGAACACCTCTTCCGACGAACACTGGAACGCGCCCTTGGCGGCCCGGAGCAGGTGCTTGCGGCCTACAAGGCCTGGACGACGGCGGAGGACACTGCAGAAGATGAAATGGCGCCTGAGGATGTGGCGCTGGCCAAGCGCTGGATCGCTGCGGCCGGGCGTGCGCGGGGCGATGCGTTCCAGGCCATGGGGGAGACGGAGGCTTGGTTTGAGGTTAGGATTGAGCGGTAGGATTGCGATGACGGTACCACTGCCTAGCGTCATGAAGGAGATCGAGAATGGGAATTATCGACAGCGTCACCTATAAGCTCACGTGCCAAGCATGTGGAATTGAAGAGACATCCAAAATTCTCGACAAGGGATCCAGCTGGAGTGGGCCCCACTGGCAAGGACCTTCTGAGCTTTCCAAGTTCAACGGGACATGGGAGGGCGGCGGGGGGAAGGAGGAGCCGGCGCTCCGCACAGCCACATGCAAAGCATGCGGCGCAACGGTCGAAATTTCCAAAAGCTATTCAGCAGCGTAGTCGCGCAACCCGAGCGCCGCACCTGGGATCACCGCCGCGAATCGTAGGCCTGATGCGCCGTCAGTGCTCGTACAATAAATCAGAACAATAACTTTCGGGTGGGGCTCATGAAGCGTTCACAAGGGTTCGCTGCCATTCTTCTCGTTTTTGGTCTGGCGCTGTCCTGCCCCGTCGCTTCAGCCGGTTTTGTTGACGGGTATCAGTTAAAAAAATGGTCTGACGGTAGCGACAGGGTTCAGCATGGCAGCAAGCAATCTTTAGACCTCGCAGACGAGTCGTACCTTATTGGCTACATTTCTGGTATCAGCGACTTTGGTGACGGGCTGATCTTCTGCTCTCCGTCGAACGCCAGGCTCGGCCAGCTGATGGGCGTAACGAGAAAGCACCTGCTCGCGAACCCGGAAAAATGGAATCAGCCGGCAGCGATGCTTGTTGTCGAGGCACTAATGCAGGCATTTCCCTGTAAATAGCTACCGCCCCACCCTCACCGCTCGCACATACCCCTGTAGCCCGTTCACTTGGTCGGCCCACTTTGCAGCATCTGCTGCCAGGTCTGCATATTCCCCGTAGCACGCTGCAAAACCTCCGATCCAGTCGGGACCGGCTGCATCAGATCGGCGGCCGGCGCGGGGATTCGCGGGATCACGACCGTATCGGCGCACCCACTCATCAAGCCTGCCGCGCACAGCCACAAGATCACGCTGCGCAGCCTCGCGGGCCAGCACGGCTCCACGGTATTGGGCGTCGGCTCGATCAGCTTCATATTGCATTCCTTGTTCGATGGAAATAGCGGCCAGTCTGGCCTTGGCCCGTTCGTCCGCCCGGCCGGCCCGGTACCGGGAGTGTCCATACCAGCCGATGCCGGCCGCAATGGCCAGCAGGACGCAGGCCACGGCCAGCGGGCGCCAGTAGGCCTTGGCGACGGCCCAGATAGCAGCGGCGATCATGCAGCCCCCAGCGCGGCGCGCGCGACCGCGTGATTCCCCGCCCATTTCTCCGGATGCGGCTTGCCGGGCCGCCAGACACGCTGATAGAGATTCCAGCCGCCCAGCACATCGTCAGCCGCCGGCAGCGCCCGCGGATCCGTCCAAAGCAGCAGCCGGCCCAGCGCCACAGCCAGGACGTCATCCTGGTCCAGGGCGTCATAGACCTGCGCCGGCGCGGCCACAACCCCGCGCGCGAGGCACACGTCGGCGGCATAGTCCCGGCTGGCTGCATGCGTCAGCACGCCCTTGACGCCCCCGCCCTTTTCAAACTGCATCAGTCCGCGCGCCGGCCCCTTGATCGCCGGCCTCCTGAGGTCCACGACCTGCCAGCGGTGCGCCAAGCCGGACTCCTGCAGAGCGATGGCCAGCAGCATCACGCGGGCCTCGATCGAGCCCATGCGTGCGGGCAGCAAGTCCAGGGCGGGCTCCATGATCTGGCCGACGAAATCATGGGGCGTGATCGGCAGATCCAACAGTCGATTCGTCATAGCCCGCACCTCGCCATGGCTGCCACATTCCCGCGCGCCCGCACGACCACGACAGCGATCAGCGTCGACACTGCAGCGTCCCATGCTGACGCGCCGCCAGCGTTGAGCGACACGTCGATCGCCTGTCCGCCCAAGGACACCAGCAACAAGTACGCCAGGATGGACATGAGCGGCTTGTACCGGCTGCTGCCGCGCCGATAGCACATCAGCACAGCCACCGAAATCAGATTTGCCAGCAAAATGATGTGCGCGGCCATGTCAGCCCCCTTTCCGAAATGCGGACACGAGCGAGTCCCAGACCTCGCGGAAACTCGCCGTCTTGATCTTGTCGATCACCGTGATCGTGGTGTGCACCACCAGCGCGGCCACGAGGAACGCGGCCAGGAACGGCGATTTGATCGGCGACAGCGCGGCCACGTCCGGCACGGCCGCGTAGCCCACGACCAGGGACACCAGCGCATAAATGATGCGCGGCACTCGGGCCGTGTCCTTTGCGGTCAGCGCGAACGTCACCGCCCCAGCGAAAGCGCCGGCAACAGCGCCCGGGTCCAGCCGCGACAGCCACGCCGCGAACCCAACGGCCGCCGCGACCGCCCCGGCCGTGGCGATACTCGATGCAGGTTCTGCCATTTCGAACTCCCATGAAAAAGCCCGCATCGAGTACGGGCATTGTTGAAATATGTTGTTGCGTGGCCTACAACGGGGTCTTTTGCCCGCCGCCATGAACGACCGTCGCCGCCTGCGCCTGGTGCGCAATCTCCCCACCCTCGCCCAGGCCCTGGAGCGCTACCTGGCCGAGGTGTCGGCCCGGAAGAAAAGCCATCTGCAAGAGCAGTCCGTCGCGCGGATCTGGCTGCGCACCGCCCTGGCCAATCGCAACCTGGCGCGGGTCTCCGCGCTAGACCTGCAGCGCCTGCGCGACGAGTGGCTGCGCGACCGCAAGCCAGGAACGGTCAATCGCAGGCTGGCGCTGATCTCCCACCTCTACACCGTGGCCCGCAAAGAGTGGGGCTACACGTGGCTCGCGAACCCCGTGCAGCTTGTCACCCGGCCGGTGGTGGACGATGCCCGCGACCGTCGACTGTTCACCAGGATCCGGCTGAACGGCCTGGACGCGGCCGCCTGCCCGCGCAGTGAGTTGGACTGGATCATCCGAGCAACCCGCTCCGACACCCTGCCCACGATCCTGCGGCTGGCCGTCGAGACCGGCATGCGGCGGTCCGAGATCGTGATGCTGCGCCGCGAGCAGATCGATCTGACGCACGGCGTGGTCACGCTCACAGACACGAAGAACGGCGACACGCGCTACGTGCCCCTGTCCCCGTTCGCCCGCGACGCCCTGCGCCGCTGGCTCGCCGGCCGGCCCATGCGCGGCCGGATCTTCAGCGTGACGGCCGGAGCCATGACCCGCGCCTTCGCCCGGGCCCGGGATCGCGCCCGCCGCCAGTACGAGGCGCTGTGCAAGCAGCACGGACGCCGGCCGGTGCGGGCCTACTTCGCCGACCTGCGCCTGCACGACCTGCGGCACGAGGCCACGACGATGCTGTCCGATGTGTACCCGGCCCACGCGCTGGCCAAAGTCACCGGGCACCGGGACACCCGCATGCTCATGCGGTACTACAACCCCAGAGGCAGAGACCTCGCCCAGCAGCTCATGCGCAGCAAGCTGGGCCGCTGGCAATCCGAGCAGCTACGCCTGGCCGCCTGACGGCCACACCACAGCGCGCACGTCCGCCACGGTCGCCGCAGCATTGATCTCATCGCGCAGCCGCTGGCGCGTGCCGACCAACTGCTGGCTCGCAGCCTGGAACGCCTGGACCTGGGCCAGCGTCAGTGCCCGCATATCTTCCGGCATAATGCCGCGCGCCGCCGCCAGGCCGTCGAGGTACGGCGTCGCCGCAGCATTGTCCGCCGCCCAAGCCAGGGCCTCGGACTGCTGGATTGGCCACGTCAAGCGTTCCGCCTCGGGGTAGCCTGCGGTCAGTGCCTTGGCCGCCTGTTCAAAGCCAGCGTTGATGAGCACGAGCTGCGCAGCCTGCGCTTCTTCAAGCGTCGGCTCGGGCGCCGGCGGCTCTTCCGTGTACAGCCAGGCCGGCAACGGACCCAGGCCGTCGTAGGTCTGGCCGTCCGCGTCCTCGCCGAGGGTGTACGGCTTGCCGTGGTCGATCCACAGTTCGTCTTTGCGATGGTCCTCGATGACTTCCCAGGACCCCGTGCCCTGGTCACCGTAGGTCTTGGTGTCGACGACCGGATGCAGCGCGGTCACCCAGCGCGCGACGTGCCCGGCCGGGACCTCCGGCGGCGCGACCATGACCTGGAGGTGCCCCTTCGTGGGCGCCTCGCGCTCGTGCAGCAGCAGGCCCTGATCATCAAGTTGATAGACGGTTTGCATAACGACTCCAGCCCCGGCTGACGGGGCAAAGGGTTTGAAAAAAATGAAAGTGACTGCGTGACTGCGAATCCGCGCGCGATTGGATCGTGGCAATCGGACAGCGTCGATACTGATGGCATCCTGATGCGCGAAGCCGCGTCTGTGTGGGCCGCACAGGGCGGCTATGCGGGCGCGGCTCTCATGTATCTTGGCGCAGTCACGCCCGCATACGGCAGCAATCGGTCAATCTTTGGCGGCGTCGAGACGCGCAGTCAGAATAGTGCCGTAGCACCCCTGATCCTGGTCTGACTGCCTTGCTGCGAATCCGGCGGGAACTGGGTCATACAAGGGAGACACCCTCAAGGCGACCGAATTTCCTGCAAAGAGCAAGGCAGGTCTGTCCAGTAACGCGTACGGATCGAACCTCACGGTTATGTCAAACGTGCTCGCCGGGACTCCGGCAGACACACCGGTGACAGCTGCGATCGGAGGAGCCGAAACAGCGCCGAAGCACACTCGCGTTGCCGCGTTGGTCCTCATCTGACCGCACGCCTGCGAATGCGGCGGGTGCCGGGGTCGGCAAGCTCAACACGCTGAAAGCACACGATCATCTGACATGGTCAAGCAGCACATATGGATCGGTTCAGATCGGCGCAGGCGGCGGCTTGGCGCTATACGGCGCCGGCGGCAGTGCGAATAACCGGACCGGTATGTATGGAGCGGCAGAGACCGCCCCGGACCACGTCCGCGTCGCGCCGGTGGTCCTGATTTAGACGAGCACGACAGGCAGTACTCGTGCTGATGCGCCACGCGTCTCGCTTGACGTGCGCGCCACACGGCTGGAATCGAAATTGATGCGTTTCAGAGACGCGCCAGCGCCCGCTGTGCCAGTGATGTCTGGTGTTGTGCCGTAAAGAGCGCCCACGTCCGCGACATTTGATGCGTAAGCATTTCCCATCGCCCCGGTGATTTTTTGGACTGCATCCGCTTGGTATTCTCCCGGCCCTATCGCATTCGCAGGCGTGCGGTCAGATGAGGACCAACGCGGCAACGCGAGTGTGCTTCGGCGCTGTTTCGGCTCCTCCG
>NZ_JAPWHE010000013.1 GCF_027214045.1 Castellaniella denitrificans
CGTCCGAGCCCTCGCGCACTTCGCCCAGGGCGCCGCGCAGGTTGCGGGTCATGGTGGCCAGGGCGTTCAGCAACTGACCGATTTCATTGTGCGAGTCCACGCGGATGACGTGGCTGAGATCCCGGCGCGCAATGGCTTCAGCGGCCGCGACCGCGTGTCGCAGAGGCTGCGTGATGGCGCGCATGACGCGCCAGGCGAACAGCGGCCCCAGGATCAGGGCCAGGATCGCGGCCAGCGCCAGGATGCGTTCGCTCAGCACGGCCTGGTCCGTTGCTTGCCGCTGGGCCAGGTCGATCTGTTCCTGCTGGTAGGCGCGCAGCGCCTCGATGCTGGCGAGGTAGGTCTTGTTGATCGCAGGCAACTGCTCGTGCACGATATCGGTGGCGACCGTGGTCTGGCGGTTGGCCAGCGCTTTATGAATGGCGTCGAGGATGGTCAGATAGTTCGCGCGCTCTTCCATGATGCGCTGAAAGAGGCGCCGGGATTCGGGCACGGTAAACAAGGCATCGGCCTGATCCGCGTAGTTCTTGATCCTGACGGCCGCGCCGCTGATTTCTTCCTTGAAATATTCGACCAGCGCGGGGTCGGAGATCAGCGCGTAGGCCATGACCTGGTTGGCTCGGACATCGATGGCCCGGGTCCATTGGTCCATCAACTGACCGGCCTGGCGGCGCTGGCCGATTTCCGCGGCGATCGACTGGGCGGTGATGGCGTTCCAGATGCCGATCAGCGCCAGGATCAGCGCCAGGGACAGGATGAAGCCGAAAGCCGCGGCGAGCCGCGTGCTGATCTTGAGGTTTTTCATGAGGGTTCGGCGCCCTGCGCCGCGCGTGGGAAGAATGCCCTCAATCTTAGGGATAACCCTGGATTTCTGATCGGTCCAGCAGTGGGCAATAAGAGCCCCAATATTTGGCTTATCTGTGCATAACCTCTTTGTTCGTAAGGGAATTTCGTGAAAAACGGCGCTTCGTCACGGTCCGTGCGCAGGCCTGGGGCAGGAGGGTATTGCGCGGCTCAGGAGGCCGTCAGGCGGAAGACGCTGGTCTGCATGCGGGACACGCCGCGCGCGGCGAATCTGGGTTCCTGATCGAGAATGTCGCGGGTCTCCAGCCGCTCGATGTGCCATCGGTCCCCGTAGAGCGTCTGGATTTCGGGCTCCGGCACGGAAAAAGGCGGACCGTCCATTTCCGCCTGAGGATAGTCCAGGGTCAGCAGCAGCGTACGGCAGCCGGCGGGCAGCTGCCCGTAGATGTGACGCACATAGCGTCCACGCAGCACGGGCGGCAGGGCGATCAGGGCCGCGCGGTCGTAGCAGGCCGCGCAGCCCGCCAGGGTCTCGGCGTCCAGGCCGAAGATGTCGCCGCACAGGAACTCGATCGGTCCGGCGCGGTACAGGGTGCCCAGGGGAGTGGACCGGATCTCGGGCCTCAGGGCGTGTTCCTCGAAGAATTGCCCGACGGCGATCGGGGACAGCTCCACGGCCAGCACGGCGTGGCCCTGTTGCGCCAACCAAGTCACGTCCAGTGTCTTGCCGGCCAGGGGCACCAGCACCCGGCTGCCGGGTGCCAGACCGAGTCCGGACCAGTGTTTTTGCAGCAAGGGCATGACGCGGGATTGATGGAAGCCGGTCTGTCCCTGCTCCCAGCGCTGCAGCCAGAAATCCGTATCCATGTTTTGCACCCATCCAGAAACCGCAAGGCCCCAGTGTAGCGGCTCCTGGATGGCTTGCCGGCCAGCGGCTGTTCTTGCATGGTGTCTCCAGTATTGTTGTCGAGAGAGGCGGCGGCGTGTGATGCGCGATGCCCCGCGCCTGGCAAGGCGCCCCGCTAACGTAACGAAGTGTTGGCCTCATGGGCATCGCGGAACCCTGATAGTTTGGATAGGGGTTTTGCGATGAAGCCCGGTGGTCGCGGTCTGGCGGCGAGGGAGGGGAGGGAAATCCCGGTGTCATGGCGACACAGGCTCATACATCGGGAAACTTGAAACGCGCCACCTTCGTCGCGATGATGAAATGGTCGATCACACCACGCAGGAGTACAGGATGAATCAGGTGATGAAGGGTTTTTTAGCCGCGTCCGTCATCGCGTTGGGTCTGGCGGGCCCTCTGGCGCCCGTCCGGACAGTGGATGCACAGACGGCCTACGAGGCCGTGGACCGGCCGACCGACGAGCAATTGCAGCGCTACGCGGCCGCCGTGCGCAAGGTCAGTGCCGTGGCGGCGGAATACCAGCCCAGGCTGGAGGCGGCTCAGGACGCGCAGGCCAAGCAGGCGGTGCGCGTCGAGGCCGATCAGAAAATGGTGGATCAGGTCGAGGCGGGCGGCATGAGCGTCGCCGAATACAACGGCATCAGTCGCGCCGTGCGCGAGAACCCCGAATTGCGTCAGAAGGTCGAACGCCTGGTCGGCCAGTAGCGGCGATCGCGGCGGCCCGTTCGTGGGCGCCCCGGCACGGCCCGCGCGACGCGCGGGTATTGCCGCCCGAGGGCCTCAGCCCTTTTCGGACCAGAAAACGCCGCCCGTGGCCCATCGGTCCTTGCTGATTTCCGTCAGGATGATGTCCACCGAGTCCGGCGGACAGCCCAGAACCTCGCACGTGCGCTCGGTCAGTGCGCGGACGAGTTCGCGTTTCTTTTCGGGGGAGCGGCCCTCGAACAATTCAATATGCATGGTCGGCATGGCGGGATTCCTGTGAGTGTGGGCAAAGGAGCCTAGCATATCCTGCATGTTTCGCGCGGGCTCCGCCCCCGGGGTCCGGCATGATGAACCCACGTTGACGACATTGGTATTTACCCTCGATATGTTGTAAATATATTTATTGGATATTAGACTGTCTGCATCGCGCGTGTTTTCCGATCGTCGCGTATTCCAATTTCAAGGGGGAGACCATGAAAAAGATTTTCCGTACCCTGGCCGTGGCGGCCTTCACGCTGTGCGCGGCTGGCGCCGCGACGGCGGCCGATGTGACCTGGCGCGTGCCGACTTCGGTGCCCGAAGGCTCGCCCTTTTATCAGAATTTCCTGGAACGCTTCGCCTCCAACGTCAAGACCATCACATCCGGGCGGGTCGAGATCCAGCCCTTTGGCGCCGGTGTGATCGTGCCGGCCCTGAAAGTGTTCGACGCGGTGCGCGACGGCGTGGTCGAGGCCGGCCATTCCACGTCCAGCTATCTGGTCAATCAGAACCCTGAAAACGCCATTTTCTCAGGCTTTCCGGGCGGCATGGGACCCGACGCCTACAAGTCCTGGCTGTATCAGGGTGGCGGCAAGGAAAAGCTGGAAAAGCTGCGCGCCGGCCAGGGCCTGAAGACCATGATCGTCGGCATCGGGTCTTCCGAAATCATGGCGCATGCCAACAAGCCCATCCGCAGCGCGGAAGACCTGAAGGGCCTGAAGTACCGCACATCCGGTCCCTGGGCCGAAGTGATGCGCGACTATTTCGGCGCCGTGCCGACCGTGGTGCCGCCGGGCGAGATCTATACGCTGCTGCAGCGCAAGGGCGTGGACGCCGTGGAGTGGGCCCCGCCGTCGGCCAATATGCCCGAAGGCTTCCATCAGGCCGCCAAGTACATCGTCGTGCCGGGCGTGCACCAGCCGACCTTCATGTGGGAAGTGGTCGTCAAGCAGGAAACCTGGGACAAGGTGCCGGCGGACCTGAAGCCGCTGATCGAGGCCGCCGCCCAGCTGACCACCGAGCAGAGCCTGGATTATTTCTATGACGCGGACATGAAGGCAATGGAAAAATATCGCAGTGGCCGCAACGAGATCATCACGCTCAGCCCCGAATTCGTGAAGCAGCTGTCCGACGCGGGCTATGACTGGATGCACAAGACGGCCGAGGCGCAGAAGGCCGCCGGCAAGCCGGAGATGGCCGAGGTGCTCGCCGACTACGAGGCCTACCACAAGCGCTGGAAAGCCGAAAGCAACTACCTGATGCGCGACTGATCCACGATCGCACACAGCGAGGCCGAGATGCTCAAAGCCCTGACCCGATTCGCAAACGGCGTGTCCTGGTGCGCTTCCCAGCTGGCCAGCGTGGCGGCGGCCGTCCTGACCGTGTCCATGGTCTACGAGGTTTTTGCCCGCTACGTGTTCGATGCGCCGACGGTCTGGGCCTTCGACGTCGCCTACATGGCCAACGGCGCCGTCTTCCTGCTGGGCGTGGCCTACGTCCTGCGGGAGGATGCGCACATCCGCATCGACGTGCTGCGCAACCGCCTGCCCGCCCGCTTCGGCCGTGGGGTCCAGGGCGTCGCCTATCTGCTGGTCCTGGCGCCGTTCTTCGGCATGCTGTCCTGGATCGCGGCGTCGCATACCTGGCGGGCCTGGGTACGGCATGAAGTCGAGACGGTCAGCCCATGGGCGCCGCTGATGTGGCCGTTCTATCTGTGCTTCGCGATCGGGCTGACCGCCCTGACCCTGCAATTGGCGGTGGAAGGCCTGCGTGCCTTCCGCGGCCTGGATTCCGACGCCAAGAAGGACCACTGATGAATCCGACCGTCGCCGCCCTGATGTTCCCGGGGATGTTCCTGCTGGTGTTCCTGGGCATCCCCGTTTCCCTGTCCCTGATCATTCCCGCTTTGATCGGGGGCTGGTTCGCCTTTGGCGACCAGGTGTTCAATCAACTCTACGGCGGCCTGTACTCGGCGGCCACCAACTATATTCTCTCGGCCATTCCCATGTTCGTGCTGATGGGCGCGATCCTGGAGCGCTCCGGGATCGCCGCGCGCCTGTTCCGCACCATGCAGCTGTGGCTGGGGCGTCTGCCCGGCGGCCTGGCCGTGGCGACCGTCGCCATGGGCGCCACGTTCGCAGCCGCCGCCGGTGTGGTGGGCGCGGTCGAGGTCATGGTGGGCCTGATGGCCATCCCCGCCATGCAGCGCTTTCGCTACGACAATTCGCTGATCGCCGGCACCATTTGCGCGGGCGGTTCGCTGGGCACCATGATTCCGCCTTCGGTGGTGGCCGTGGTGTACGCCTCGCTGGCGCAGATCTCGGTGGGCGAGCTGTTCGCCGCCATGCTGTTCCCGGGCCTGATGATGGTGGGGCTGTTCGTCCTGTACATCGTCTTCGTCTGCGTCCTGGACCCGAAGAAAGGCCCGCGCGCAGACGATCCGGACATGCGCCTGCCGGTGATGGAAAAGCTGAAGATCACCTTCAGCGGACTGGTGCCGACCATGCTGCTGATCGTGGCCGTGCTGGGCTCGTTGATGGCCGGCATCGCCTCGCCCACCGAGGCTGCGGCCGTCGGCGCGATCGGCGCGCTGATCCTGTGCATCAGCTACGGCAAGTTCAGCGTGCCCATGATGCGGGAAGCATTGGCGATCACGGTGCGGATCTCCGCCATGATTCTGCTGATCGTGGCCGGCGGTATCATGTTCACGGGGATTTTCGCCGCCAACGGGGGTTCGCGTCTGATCCAGGGGCTGATCTCCGACATGGGCCTCGGGGTGTCGGGCACGCTGGTGCTGTTCCTGTTCATCGTGTTCCTGCTGGGCTTCGTGCTGGACTGGACCGCCAACGTGCTGATCTGCGTGCCGCTGTTCCTGCCCGTCCTGACGGCCGCGGGCGTGGATCCGATCTGGTTCGGCACGCTGATGATCATCGTCATCCAGACCAGCTACCTGACTCCGCCCATGGCGTCCTCGATTTTCTATCTCTTGTCGATCGCGCCGCCGGACATGAAATACGGTCAGGTCTGCAAGGGCGTGGTGCCCTTCATCCTGGTCCAGTTCGCGACCCTGGCGCTGGTGGCGCTGTTCCCGGCCCTGGCGACTTGGCTGCCCCAGCGCGTCGTGGGATTCTGATGTCGATTCCGGGGCTTCGCGCCCCGTCCTGGCCCGGCCGTCCGGGCCGTCTTTCTTGCTTTTAGGAATGCATATGAAAACCGAAGGAGTCCTGGTTCCCATCGTCACCCCGTTCGCGGCGGATGGCGGCGTCGATGTGGACGCATTGCGCACGCTGGTGAATCGCTTCATCGAGGCGGGCGTCGCCGGTATCGTGGCCTGCGGCACCACGGGCGAATACTATGCGCTGGAAGACGACGAGCGCGAACGGGTGTTGCGCACGGTGGCCGAAGCCACCCGGGGCCGCGTGACGGCGATCGCCGGCATCAACGCCCTGTCCACGACCCAGGCCATCCGCAACGCCCATCAGGCCGAGGCCCTGGGCTACGACGGCCTGATGCTGTCCACGCCGCCCTACAGCCTGCCGGAGCAGGCCGGGATCGCGCAGCACTTCCGTACGGTCGCGCAGGCCACCAGGCTGCCCATCATCATGTACGACTTCCCGGCACGGGTGGGCGTGCAGATCGCCGTGGACACGGTGATCGAACTGGCGCGCATCCCCAACATCGTCGGCATCAAGGAAAGCAGCGGCAGCTTCAACCGCGCCCTGGCCCTGATCCAGGCCGGCATCCCGGATTTCCAGATCATCAGCGGTTCCGACGACATGGCGGCCGATTTCCTGTTCTGGGGCGTGCGCAGCTGGATCAGCGGCGGCGCCAATGTCTTCCCGGCCGAGCAGGCCGCCATGGTCAAGGCCGCCGGCGAGGGCAGGTGGGACGATGTCCGCAGCCTGATGAGCGGCATGTATCCGGTGATCCAGGCGATGGAGTCCGGCGACTACAACCAGAAGGCCAAGCTGGGCTGCCGCCGCCACGGCGTCGAGGCCGGCCCGGTTCGCCTGCCCTTGGCCCCGTTGTCGGAACAGGACGAACGCGCTTTCCTGGCGCTGCTGAACGCCTACCAGGGCTGAGGAGACCACCATGCCACAGACCAAGGAACAGATTTTCGCCCAGGCCCGTGCAGGCAGCCTGTGGGCCGGCCACCTGATTCCCGGACATGACGTGCCGGGCGCCCGGATGGACAACACCACGCCGATCGACAACAGCGTGATCGGCGCCATCGAGTCGGGCACAGCCGCCGACATCGACTTGGCCGTGCGCGTGGCGCGCGCCAGCTTCAAGTCCGGCGAATGGTCGCAATTGGCGCCTGCGGAACGCAAGCGCATCATGCTGGCCTGGGCGGACCTGATGACGGCCCACGCCGAGGAACTGGCGGCGCTGGACTGCATCGACGCCGGCAAGCCGATCACCGAATGCCTGAACACGGACCTGCCGGCCACATTGGACACCTTCCGCTGGTACGCGGAAGCCGTCGACAAGTGCTTCGGCCGTATCGCGCCGACCGGGCCGGCCGCCACGGGGTTGATCGTCAAGGAACCCATCGGCGTGGTGGGGGCCGTGCTGCCCTGGAATTTCCCGGCCCAGATGTACGCCTGGAAGGTCGCGCCCGCGCTGGCGGCCGGCAATTCGGTCATCGTCAAGCCGGCCGAACTCACGTCGCTGAGCGCCTATCGCATGACCCAGCTGGCCCACGAAGCCGGGGTGCCGGCGGCGGCGCTGCAACTGGTGACCGGCCTGGGCGAGTCGGTCGGCGAGGCGCTCGGCCGCCACATGGACGTGGACATGGTGTCCTTCACCGGCTCCACCGAGGTCGGCCGCTATTTCCTGAAATACGCCGCCGAAAGCAACCTGAAGGAAATCGTCCTGGAATGCGGCGGCAAGAGCCCCCAGGTGATCTTCGACGACGCGGACGTGGACGGCCTGGTGGACCACGTGCTGGCCGCCGCCTTCTGGAACATGGGCGAAAATTGCAGCTGCGGCTCGCGCCTGATCGTCCAGGCCGGCGTCAAGGACGCTGTGCTGGATCGACTGCGCGCCCGCCTGTCGAACTGGAAGGTCGGCCTGCCCACGGACGAGTCCGTGCAGATCGGTCCCATGGTCGAGCGCGCGCATTTCGACAAGGTGCGCGGTTTCCTGGAAGGCGCGGCGGCCGAGGGCGCGCGTCTGGCGCACGGCGGTCGCATCCATTCGGATCTGGGCAGCGGCTGGTACGTCGAACCCACCATCTTCGACGGGGTCGCGCGTGAGTCGCGCCTGTTCCGCGAAGAGGTCTTCGGCCCCATCCTGGCCGTGACCACCTTCGAGACCGAAGCCGAGGCGATCGAACTGGCCAACGACAGCCAGTACGGGCTGGCGGCGTCCCTGTACACACGCGACGTGGGCCGCGCCCAGCGCGTGGCGCGCGCCATCCAGGCGGGCACGGTGTCGGTCAACGGGTTTTCCGAGGGCGACATCACCACCCCGTTCGGCGGCTACAAGCAGTCCGGCTTCGGCGGACGGGACAATGGCCTGGAGGCCCTGGACCAGTACCAGCAGATCAAGACGATCTGGTATGTGAACTGAGGATGAAAAAAGGCGCCGTCGGGCGCCTTTTTTCATCCCTCTATCACGGTGTGGGTGAATTCCATCAGGTAGTCCATCAGCGCGTCGGCGCCGGCGACGGCCTGATCGGGGTCGTTGGCGTGAATGCCTTCGGCCAGCATGAGGTGGCAGCGGGCGCCGCGTTCCAGGTCGCCCTCGTGCTGGTAGGCGTACCAGAAGCGCCGGCACTGGATGATCATCGGGATGATCGCCTGCACGGCATAGGGGTTGCGGCTGGCTTCGTGCGTGACGCGGTCCAGTGCCTGGTCGGCGCGCATGTAGCCCGCCAGGTCGCCCCGGCGCGCGGCTTCCGTCATGTCGTGCGCGCATTGCAGCAGGGCGGACCGCTGCCCCGCCGTGGCCCGACGGGCGGCCGATCCCGCGATCAAGCGTTCCAGCACCCGACGCGTCTCGATCAGGATCAGGTGTTCCGCGATGCGGATTTCGCTGACACGCAGCCCGCGCCGGGGCTGCTGTTCGATCAGGCCGCTGGCGATCAGGCGCATCAGGGCTTCGCGGATGGGCGTGCGGCCCAGGCCGGTCATCTGGATCAGGTCGCTTTCCACGATGGGCTGGTTGGGTTCCAGCTGCAGCGTGGCGATCATCTGTTCGATGCGATCGTAGGCCGCCTCGGTGGCGCGGATTTTGACGGTGGGGGTTGCGGAAGTCATGGCGCGGAAATTCAGGGGCGGGACTCGATGCCCCATCGGAAGGGGTCGTCGTCCTGCAGGATCAGGGTGGTTTCGCCGCTGATGTGGGCGCGCCCGCGCAGGGTCGGAATGACCTCGCCATGCTCGCCCGGCTCGTAGCTGGCCTGGAACTGGCTGCCAATGATACTGGACTGGCGCCAGATCTGTCCCGGAGCGAGCTTGCCGTCGGCGGCCAGGCAGGCCAGCTTGGCGCTGGTGCCGGTACCGCAGGGCGAACGGTCGTAGGCTTTGCCGGGGCACAGTACGAAGTTGCGGCTGTCGGCGTCCTCATCGGCGCCGAACAGTTCGATGTGATCGATGCGCGCGTCGCCGCGGCCCCGGATGCCCTGGGCTTCCAGGGCCTGGCAGATGGCCCAGGTGTATTCCGTCAGTGCGGCCCTGTCCGCCCCGGGAACGACCCGGTCGGGCGCGTCTACCAGGAAGAACCAGTTGCCACCCCAGGCGATGTCGCCGTGCACGACACCATGGCCGGGGACGTCCACGGCGACCGCCTTGCGGTGGCGATAGGCGGGCACGTTGCGCACACTGACCGAACCGTCTTCGTGCAATGTGGCGGTGACGGTGCCCACCGGGGTTTCGATGCGGTGTTCGCCCGGTTCGATGCGGCCCAGCCAGGCCAGCGAGGCCAGCAGGCCGATGGTGCCATGGCCGCACATGCCCAGGTAACCGGTGTTGTTGAAGAAGATGACGCCGGCTGTGGCGGCCGGGTCCACGGGGGCGCACAGCAAGGCGCCGACCAGCACATCGTTGCCGCGCGGTTCCAGGATGACGGTCTTGCGCCACTCATCGTGCCGTTCGGCCAGCCGTTGCCGGCGCTCGGCCATGGAGCCCGCGCCCAGGTCGGGAAACCCGTCGAGCACCAGCCGGGTCGGCTCTCCGCCCGTGTGGGAATCCAGGATGGCGATGCGATGCATGATGTGTCCTCAGAAGAAACGTTCCGGCCGGTAGGGCGCGAGATCGATGGCGGGTGTCTGGCCGCCGACCAGGTCCCGGATCAGGCGGGCGGTGGCGGCCGACTGGGTCAGGCCCAGGTGGCCGTGGCCGAAGGCGTAGAAGATGTCCGGGTGGCGACGGGCGCGGCCAATGACCGGCAGCGAATCGGGCAGGCTGGGCCGGAAGCCCATCCACTGTTCGCCTCCCTCGGTGCGCAGCGCAGGCAGGAAGGCCTTGGCCTTGTCCAGCATGGCCTGGGCCCGGCGGTAGTCGGGCGGGCGTTTCAGGCCGGCGAGTTCGACGGCGCCGCCCACGCGGATGCCGCAGGTGAGGGGCGAGATCACGAAGCCGTGATCGGAGAATGTGATCTGGCGGCGCAGATCCAGGGCGTCCGGTGGCAGCGTCGTGTTGTAACCGCGCTCGGTTTCCAGGGGGATGGGATCCCCGAGTGGGCCACTCAACTGGTGCGACCAGGCGCCGGCGGCGATCACGATCCGGCGCGCCCGCAGCGCGGTGCCATCGTCCAGCATCAGGCGCCCGCCGT
The DNA here is from genome assembly GCF_027214045.1 of Castellaniella denitrificans. GTDB lineage: Bacteria > Pseudomonadota > Gammaproteobacteria > Burkholderiales > Burkholderiaceae_B > Castellaniella > Castellaniella denitrificans_A. Next base: position 10,451 of record NZ_JAPWHE010000013.1, read on the forward strand.
CCGCGGCGGGTTCGACGGTGCGGACTTCGCGGCGGAGCAGCCGGGCGCCGAGCGCCTGCGCCCGCAGACCGATGTCCACGGCCAGGGCCTGGGGATCGTCGACGTTGCGCCAGCTGGGCACCAGCATGCCATGGGTGAAACGGGACGAAAGGCCGGGCTGGAGGTCGGCCAGTTCGGCACCTTGGACGGGCTGGCTTTCGATGCCGTAGGCCAACCGCTGACGGGCGGTTTCCCGGGCAGCGGCGAAGCGCTCGGCGCCCTCGTAGACTTCCAGCACGCCTTCTGTGTGCAAGTGGCGGTCCAGCCCCGTGCGGTCCAGCATGGCCAGCATTTCCTCCTGGGCCAGTCCGATCAGGGCGACTTGCGCCTGGATGTTGGCCTGATAATTCGAGGGCCAGCTGGCCCGCCAGAGCCGCAGCAGCCAGGGGGCGATGCGGGGCAGGTAGGCGGGAGGCAGGCTGAGTGGGCCCAGCGGGTCGAACAGCCAGCGCGCCGCCTTGCGGAGGATGCGCGGCGAGGCCAGCGGCAGGATTTCGGCGAAGGCCAGGGCGCCCGCGTTGCCCCGGCTGGCGCCGCTGGCCGGGTCGTTGCGCTCGATGATGACGACGTCGTGCCCGGCTTCGCGCAGGTACAGGGCGCAGCTCAGGCCGATGATGCCGCCGCCCACGATGGCGACGTCACAGGAGGAAGCGTTCATGGATGGATGCCGTTCAGGATCGCGGATGGATCCGATACGGGGATGATTTCACAGGCGCGGTAAATATTCAATCAATATATTTACCGAGCGGGCTTCCCCGGCCCCTTGTCTTATTCGATGCCCCAGCGGCGGGCGAGGACGGCGCGTTCGAGGGCGCCGATATATTGCTGGATGGTGATCTGGCGGTTGTCCGGCAGGTTGAAATAGCGGCAGGCGAGCTGGTGCTGGGGCTTGCCGTTGTCCTGGGTCAGGTGGGTGGAGCGCAGCACGCGCAGCGCGACATCCAGTTCGCCGGCGTCGGGCAGTTCCAGCGTGCATTCCTCGAAGATCGTGCCCACGGCGGCGTCGGTGAGCAGGTCGTCGTGGTCCACCAGTTGCAGACCGCCCGCGCTGATGTCGGCGATGCGGAAACGGGCCTTGCCCGAGGGCAGGGATTCGTGCTCGATCAGGCAATGGGCGGGGTTGCTGGCCGGGATGTCGACGCGGAAGAACTCGCGCCGCTGGATGCGCCGCAATTGGGTGGGCCAGGCCATCGAAAGCGCCGGCTTGCCCTCGTGCATCGCGGGGCGCAGCGGCCCCGAGAATTCGATCATCACGCGGTCCAGCGTGCCTTGGAGACGGACGGCGGTGGCGCGCAGCAACTGGTTGTTGATCTGGTCCTCGGAGGCGTTGTCGAGCAGCAGCGTGCCGGCCTTCGCATCGACCTCGAGCAGCGTGGAAATGATCGAGACGGCCTTGCCGGGGATGTCCAGACGCACCAGGACCCGCTGGCTGAGCAGGCCTTGCAGGATGGAGCTGATTTCGAGCGATTGCGATACCAGACAGGGATCGTCTTCCTGGAAGGCCATGGTCTTGGGCTGCGTGCCGAGATGCGACGCGTGAGTGCGACAAGGACGGATTTTAAACGATCCCGCCCGGAAACCGGTGTTTTCGGACTGGGGGAAAGCCCGCATATGCGGGCTTTCCCGGGCATGGCGGGCGGGGGCCTATTCCAGGGCTTTGACCATGTCCTCCAGGACCTTCTTGGCGTCGCCGAACACCATCATGGTCTTGTCCATGTAGAACAGCTCGTTGTCCAGTCCGGCGTAGCCCGCCGCCATCGAGCGCTTGTTGACGATCACGGTGCGAGCCTTGTAGGCCTCGAGGATCGGCATCCCGGCGATGGGCGAGTTCGGGTCGTTCTTGGCCGCCGGATTGACCACGTCGTTGGCGCCCAGCACCAGCACCACGTCGGTCTGGCCGAATTCGCCGTTGATGTCCTCCATTTCGAACACTTGGTCGTAGGGGACCTCGGCTTCGGCCAGCAGCACGTTCATGTGCCCCGGCATGCGACCGGCCACCGGGTGGATGGCGTATTTCACCGTCACGCCCTGCGCGGCCAGTTTCTCGGCCAGTTCCTTCAGCGCGTGCTGGGCGCGCGCCACGGCCAGGCCGTAGCCCGGGACGATGGTGACGGTCTCGGCGTTGCTCATGAGGAAGGCGGCGTCGTCCGGGCTGCCGGACCTGACGCTGCGCTGCGCGCCGTCGCCCGCCGCGCCCGCCGCGGACGGCTCGGCCCCGAAGCCGCCCAGGATCACGTTGAAGAACGACCGGTTCATCGCCTTGCACATGATGTAGGACAGGATCGCGCCGGAAGAGCCCACCAGCGAGCCCGCGATGATCAGCATCGGATTGTTCAGCGAGAAGCCGATTCCCGCCGCCGCCCAGCCCGAGTAGCTGTTCAGCATGGAAATCACTACTGGCATGTCGGCGCCGCCGATCGGGATGATGATCAGCACGCCCAGCAGGAAGGCGATGGACGTCATGGCGATGAAGGGCAGCCAGGACTGCGTCGCCATGAACCAGAAGCCGCAGGCCAGCATCAGCACCGCCAGAAGCAGATTCAACAGGTGCTGGCCCGGGAAGACCACCGGCGCGCCCTGGAACAGGCGGAACTTGTATTTGCCCGAGAGCTTGCCGAAGGCGATCACCGAACCGGAGAACGTAATGGCGCCCACGAACGTGCCGATGAACAGTTCCAGCCTGTTGCCCACCGGGATCGGCGCGCCGGGCATCGCGATGCCGAAGGCGTGCGGCTCGGCGACGACGGCGATGGCGATGGCGACGGCCGCCAGGCCGATCATACTGTGCATGAAGGCGATCAGCTCCGGCATCTTGGTCATCTGGACTTTGCGCGCCAGCAGGGTGCCGATACCGCCGCCGACCACCAGGCCGGCGAGCACACGCCCCAGCCCCGCGACGGTCGCGCCTTCGCGCGCCAGGCCGACGATGAGCGCCGCCGTGGTCAGGATGGCGATCGCCATGCCGATCATGCCGAAGGCATTGCCCCGGCGCGAAGTGGTGGGATGGGACAGGCCCTTGAGCGCCTGGATGAAGCAGACCGAAGCGACCAGGTAGAGCAGGATGGCGAGGTTGGCCGAGATCATGCCTGGCCTCCCTTGCGTTCCTTTTTCTTGAACATTTCCAGCATGCGCTGGGTGACCAGGAAGCCGCCGAAGACGTTCACCGCCGCCAGAGCCACGGCGAACACGCCCATGGACTGCGCCAGGCCGCCGTCGGTCAGGCCGGTCGCCAGCATGGCGCCGACGATGACGATGGCCGAGATGGCGTTGGTCACGGCCATCAGCGGGGTGTGCAGGGCCGGGGTTACGTTCCAGACCACGTGGAAGCCCACGTAGACGGCGAGCACGAAGATGATGATGTTGATCAGGGTGGGGTTGACGGCTTCCATCAGGCGCTCCTCAGGACCTGGCCGTCCTTGCAGACCAGGCAGGCGTTGACGATGTCGTCGTCGGCCGGCGGGGCGTAGCGGCCCTCGGCGTCGATGACGAGTTTCAGGAAATCGAGCACGTTGCGCGCATAGAGCGCGGAAGCGTCGGTCGCCAGCAGCGCGGGCAGGTTGGTCAGCCCCACCAGGGTGACGCCGTCGCGCTCGATGACTTCGCCCGGCACCGACAGCGGGCAGTTGCCGCCGCGCTCCACGGCCAGGTCGACGATGACCGAGCCGGGCCTCATGGCGGCGACCGTGTCCGGCTGGATCAGAGTGGGCGCGGGACGGCCGGGGATCAGGGCCGTGGTGATGACGATGTCGGCCTGTCTGCAGCGTTCGGCCACCAGGGCGGCCTGGCGCGCCATCCACGTGGCCGGCATGGGCCGGGCATAGCCGCCCACGCCTTCGGCGATCTCGCGCTCTTCGTCGGTCTCGTAGGGCACGTCGATGAACTTGCCGCCCAGTGATTCGACCTGCTCGCGCGCGGCGGGCCGCACGTCGGAGGCCTCGACCACGGCGCCCAGGCGGCGCGCGGTGGCGATGGCCTGGAGGCCGGCCACGCCGGCGCCCAGGATGACCACGCGGGCCGCCTTCAGGGTGCCGGCCGCGGTCATCATCATCGGAAACATGCGGCCGTAATACTGGGTGGCCAGCAACACGGCCTTGTAGCCGGCCAGATTGGCCTGGGACGACAGCACATCCAGGCTCTGGGCGCGGGTCGTGCGTGGCGCGGCCTCCAGGGCGAAGGCCGTCAGGCCGGCGCCGGCCAGGGCCGCGAGGCCGTCGGAATCGAAGGGATCCAGCATGCCAAGCAGCACGGCGCCCGGTTTCATGCGGGCCAGTTCGGCCGCATCCGGCCGACGGACTTTCAGGACCAGCTCGCTGTCCAGGGCGGCCTGGGCATCGGTCAGTTCGGCGCCCGCCCGCTCGTAGTCGGCGTCGGGGTATCGGGCGGCCGTGCCGGCGCCTCGTTCGACTCTCACCCGATGGCCCGCCTGGACCAGCTTCTTGACGGTTTCGGGGGTGGCGGCGACCCGGGTCTCGCCCGGCAGGGTTTCGCGGGGGATGCCTACCTGCATGGCGGCCTCCCGGCGGGGATGCGTCGGTGTTGCTGCATGGAGTTTCCTTGATGTCTTGGGGGGGCGGGCCGGGGTCAGCGGCTGGCGTCCAGCGCCTGGCGCAGATCGTCGAGGATGTCGTCGATGTGCTCGATGCCGATGGACAGGCGGATCATGTCTTCGCCGACACCGGCACGAGCGAGTTCTTCGGGGCTGAGCTGGCGGTGCGTGGTCGAGGCCGGATGGCAGGCCAGGGACTTCGCGTCGCCGATGTTCACCAGCCGCAGGATCAATTGCAGGGCATCGATGAATCGGGCGCCTGCGGCGAGACCGCCCTGGATGCCGAAGGACAGGATGCTGGCGGGCAACCCGCCCATGTATTTTTCCGCCAGGGCGTGTTCCGGATGGTCCGGCAAGCCGGCGTAGTTCACCCAGGCGACCTGGGGATGGTCCTTGAGGAAGCGGGCCACGGCCAGGGCGTTGGCGCAGTGGCGTTCCATGCGCAGGGCCAGGGTCTCGATGCCTTGCAGCACCAGGAAGGAATTGAAGGGCGAAATCGCGCCGCCGGTGTTGCGCAGGGGGACGACGCGGCAGCGGCCGATGAAGGCGGCCGGCCCGAAGGCTTCGGTGTAGACCACGCCGTGGTAGGACGGGTCCGGTTCGTTCAGCATGGGGAAACGGTCGCGGTGCTCGGCCCAGGGGAATTTGCCGCTGTCCACGATGGCCCCGGCGATGCTGGTACCGTGCCCGCCCATGTACTTGGTCAGCGCGTGCACCACGATGTCGGCCCCCCACTCGATGGGTCGGCACAGGGCGGGCGAGGCGACCGTGTTGTCCACGATCAGCGGCACGCCGTGGCGGTGAGCGGCTTCGGCCAGCGCCTGGATGTCGATGATGTTGCCCGCCGGGTTGCCGACGGACTCGCAGAACACCGCGCGGGTGCGTTCGTCGATCAGGGCCTCCAGTGCGGCCACGTCGTCGTGGGGCGCGAAGCGGACTTCCAGGCCCTGGCGCGGGAAGGTGTGGGCGAACAGGTTGTAAGTGCCGCCGTAGAGTTTGCTGGTGGAGACGATGTTGTCGCCCGCCTGCGCCAGCGTCTGGATGGCGTAGGTGATGGCCGTCATCCCGGAGGCCACGGCCAGGGCGGCCACCCCGCCTTCCAGGGCGGCGACGCGCTCTTCCAGGACGGCGGTGGTCGGGTTCATGATGCGGGTGTAGATGTTGCCCGCGACCTTCAGGTCGAACAGGTCCGCGCCGTGCTGGGTGTCGTCGAACGCGTACGAGGTGGTCTGATAGATGGGCACGGCGACCGATTTGGTGGTGGGGTCGGGGGCGTAGCCCGCGTGAATGGCCAGGGTCTCGAAACGGCGGGTCATGAAAAGTCTCCTGTGCGGCGTCTGTATGGGGCGGCTTGGCGCAATCGGTCATCGTACCGGCGGTTGCGGTCTCAATATAAGGTCTGCGCCAGATGGATGAATGCATTTCCATATCACTTTTAATAATATGGAGCTCATCGCATTCTTCTACGAAATGCAATGCGGTGCAATAGAATGCGGCCGGACGCTGCAAAAGGCCGTGCCGGGCGCGGGCATGGGTTAGCATTCCGGTTGTTGTCCGGCCGGTGGCGGACTGCCGATCGAGGGTGTGGGTTAAAAAATGAATGTCTGGTTGAAGCGGGTGCTGTTCAGCCTGGTCGTGGCGCTGCTGCTGGCGGTGGTCGGTCTGGCGATCTTCCTGCTGACTTTCAATCCGAACGCCTACAAGGCCAGGCTGGAATCCCTGGTGTTCGAACGCACCGCGCGTACGCTGACCATCGATGGCGACATCGGCCTGTCGCTGTTCCCCCGCATCGGCCTGTCCGTCAGCGACGTGGCCTTGTCCAACCGGGACGCCAAGGACACCTTCGTGTCCATCGACAGCGCCCGCTTCGCGGTGGCGATCTGGCCCTTGCTGTCCAATCGGCTGGTGGTGGATCACGTGGCCGTCACGGGCCTGAAGGCCTATGTCGTGCGGGATGCGCGGGGCCGCTTCAATTTCAGCGACCTGCTGGGGGCTGACGGGGCGTCCGCGCCGGTGGCCGCGCCCCTGGCGGCCGCCACGGCGGCGCCAGGCGCCCGGTCGGAGTTCAACATCGACATTGCCGGCCTGGAACTGAAGTCGGGCCGGGTCCAGTATGTCGACCAGCGCGATGGCCTGGCCACGACTTTCGACCAGATCGAAGCGAGCACCGGCAGGGTCACCTACGACCAGCCCTTCGATGTGTCCCTGAAGTCCGTGATCACGGGCAACGATCCAGTGCAGAACGCCCAGCTCCAGGCCCAGGCGCTGCTGCGCCTGAACCCGGGGGGGCGCGGCTATTCCGCGCAGAAGATCAACGTGCAACTGAACGGGCGCCTGGGCAACCTGGACCAGTCCCAGGCCACGTTGCGTGGCAATCTGGCCTACGACGGCCAGGCCCGGCGCTTTTCCGCCGACAATCTGGAACTGGCCCTGAGCGGCAATATCGTCGGCGCCCATCCGGTCCAGGGACTGAAGGCCAGCCTGACCGCCGCGCAATTGCGCCTGGACCAGCGCAACACCGCGCTCAAGGTCGACAAACTGGCCCTGCGCGCCGTGGGCCAGGATGGCAAGCGCGCCCTGGATCTGGCCCTGGACGCGCCCGCCCTGGCGATCTCGCCCGATTCCGCCCAGGCCGATCCCGTGACCGGCACCCTGAAATGGGCCGGCGACGACACCTTGGCCGTGTCGCTCGGTCTCGAGGGCCTGTCGGGCAACGCCGGCGAATGGCAGTTTCGCGCGGTCAGTCTGGACGGAGGGCTCACCCAGGGAGAACGCTTGTTGCGCCTCAAGCTGACCTCGCCGCTGGCCTGGAACACGACCCTGCGCAAGGGCTCCCTGGGCGCCATCAAAGGCGACATGGGGGTGCGCGACCAGGCGCTGCCATCCGGCGGTTATGAGTTCCCCATGATCGGCAGCGTGCACCTGGATCTGGTGCAGGACCTGCTGTCGGCGGATCTGAACGCCGTGATCGACGGCGGGCAGGCGGCCTTCAAGTCCCAGACGACGAAGTTGTCCACGCCCCAGCCCCGAACGCATTTCACCCTGAACGCGGAAAAGCTCGACTTGAACCGCTGGCTGCCGGCATCGCCCGCCCGCGCCGCCGGCAAGCCCGCCGGCGCGGGCCAGGCCACCGATCAGACAACCGACAAAGGCGGGAACGCGGGTCGGGACAAGGGCCGGGACACCGCGCCCGCGGCGCCCGAGCCGATCGATCTGTCGTTCTTGCGGGGTCTGGACGTCGAGGGCGACGTGCGGATCGGGGATCTGCGGGTGCGCGACGTGCAACTGACGGGCGTGAGCGTCCAGGCCCGCATCCAGAAGGATGCGCTGACCATACCCAAACTGGCGGCCGGTTTGTACGAAGGCACGCTGTCGGGCCAGTTCAGCGCGGCGTCGGACCGGACGTTCGGATTGAAGCTGAATCTCGACAAGGTCGCCGTGGCGCCTTTGATCCAGGCCTCGATGGGCCGGAATCTGTTGTCGGGTCGGGGCGCGGCGCAGATCGATTTGCGCGCCCAGGGCGACACGACGGATGCCCTGCAGCGCGCGCTGCAGGGCCGTGTGTCCGTCCAGGTGCGGGAGGGTGCCGTACAGGGCGTGGACGCCGCGCGGACCTTGACGGATGTGGCGGCCGCGTTGGGCAACGTCCTGAAAGGCCGTCTGGACGCCCTGGCTTCGCCGTTCGAGAGCCGCAGCAGCACCGCATTCAGCAGTCTGGACGCCCGCCTCGATCTCAAGGACGGCCAGGGAACCTTGTCCAGGCTGTCCGTGGTGTCCGACCTGGTGCGGCTGTCCGAAGGCAAGCCGGCGCGCATCGATGTGCCCGGGCGCAGCCTGGATCTGGTGCTGCAGGCCCAGGTGGCGTCGCGTTTGCCCAAGGGACTGGATGTCGCGCTGACGCCGTTGTTGGGTGCGACCATCCCGATCCGCATCAGCGGCGCATGGAGCCACCCGGAATACGAGGTGAACTGGTCGAGCATCCGCAATCCTTCCATCCAGCGCGCCCTCAAGTCGGGGCTGATGGAACTGCTCAAGGGCAAGGATCTGATCGACCAGGCCTTGCCGTCGCCGGAATCCGACACACCCGGCACCGCTTCGAAGAACCCCTTGTCGCCGGCATCCGGCGCCGACCCGGTGGAACGGATCGGCAAGGCCATCAAGGGCCTGCTGGGACAATGATCACGATGGAAACCACACGATGACGACCGAATCCGTTTTTCAGCCGATCGCCGGGGCGACCGCCCTGGCCGATGAGGCCGCCAGGCCCTACGACCGCCGCTGGCTGGCGGTCGACGACCGGGACCATTGGCTGGATGCGGGCCGGGCGCCCGGCCTGGCGGCGCTGGAGGTCAGCCTGCGTTTCGGCTATCTGGTGATCCGCGCGGAAGGCATGTTGCGCCTGGATGTGCCGCTGGACGTGATCGAGGACGACGACAGCGTCGAGCGCAGCGCGCGGATCGGCGGGCGTGATGTGCGGGTCGTGGACGAGGGCGAACTGGCCTCGGCCTGGTTTTCCCAATGGCTGGGCCAGCCCTGCCGGCTGGTGAAAGTGCATCCCGACGCCGGGCCCGTGAACTGGCCCGGCTAGGCGCTATTGGCCGTTTGCCGCTTCCTGCGCTTCCCGCAGGGCCTTGGCCTTGGCGTGCAGCCAGCGTTCCACGGACGGGAACACGAATTTGCTGACGTCGCCGCCCAGGATGGCGATTTCCCGCACGATGGTGCCGGAGATGAACTGGTACTGGTCCGACGGGGTCATGAACAAGGTCTCGACCTCGGGCAGCAGGTGACGGTTCATGCCGGCCATCTGGAATTCGTATTCGAAATCCGACACGGCGCGCAAGCCGCGCACGATGACGCGGGCGTCCTGCTCGCGCACGAAATCCTTCAGCAGGCCGCCGAAGCTGCGCACCCGCACGTTGGGGTAGTGCCCCAGGACCTCCTCGGCGATTTCCAGGCGTTCCTGGAGCGTGAAGAACGGCCGCTTGTTCTGGCTGTGGGCCACGCCCACGACGACCTGGTCGAACAGGCTGGCCGCCCGTCGCACGAGATCCTCGTGTCCTCGGGTGAGCGGGTCGAAAGTGCCCGGATAGACGGCGGTGATCATGCGGTCTCCGAATAGGTTGACTGGCTATTATTCATACTTTTTTGCGTTGCAGCAAACCGGATCAACCCGTAGTGGACCTGGCCGGCCCGTCCCTGGCGCAGCAGTTCCCATCCCGGCGGCAGTGCGTCCAGGGCGGCCTCCGATTCCAGGTACAGCAGGCCGCCCGGCAGCAAGGCCCGGTCCAGCAGGGGCCGCAGCCGCGGCAGCCAGCCCGCGCCAAAGGGTGGGTCGAGCATCACCAGGTCGTAGGACGGGGCCGGTTGGGCGCGCAGGAAAGCGCAGGCCTCGCCCGGGTGGATGCGGATGGCGGGCGCCTTCAGGCGCGCCTGGACGGCCCGCAGGCCGGCCAGTGCGGCCGGGGCCTGCTCGACCAACTGGGCGGTTTCGACCCCCCGGGAAGCGGCCTCGAAGCCCAGCGCCCCGGTTCCGGCGAACAGGTCCAGCACCCGACGGCCGGCGAACACGCCATCCCAGAAATGCGCCAGCCAGTTGAACAGGGTTTCCCGCACCCGGTCGGGCGTCGGGCGCAGGTGGTCGCCTTCCGGGACGGCGATGGGTGTGCGGCGGTAGGCACCGCCTACAATACGGATCTGGTGTTTTTTCATGCGCGGTCGACGGGTCGTGAATCTCACGGCACTCGGTCCGTGCCGGGCCTTGGCCGGATCGTTTTCAGTGTAAAGCCTATGTTCAGTTTCTTTAAACGCAAGAAGGCGCCCGCGCCTCAGGAATCGGTGCCCGCACAGAGCGGCATCCCCGGCGCGCCGGAGGTTCAGGACGCGCCCGAAGTGGCGCCGGTCGCGCCGACCGAGTTGCCGCCGGGCGCCACCGCGTCCGGTGCCGTCGTCCCCGATGCGGTCCCGCCCGAGATGCCGCTCCGGGCGGCGGAACCCGTATCCGAATTCACCGATGGCGCCGGACCCGCGCCGGCCGGGGTGCTCACGCAGCCCCCCGATGCCTGGTCGGACCGGCCGGACGAGACGTCGGATCCCCTGGCCAGGCTGGACCGGTCGGCCAAGGAACCGGCGTCCCCCGAGTCCGCGTCCACCGGATCCTGGCTTGGCCGGCTGCGGCGCGGCCTGTCGCGCACGGGCCAGAGCCTGGGCGGCCTGTTTTCCGGGGTCAAGGTTGACGAGACCCTGTTCGAGGAACTGGAAACCGCGCTCATCATGGCCGACGCCGGGGTCGAGGCCACGGAAAAACTGCTGGCGGAACTGCGCGCGCGCGTACGGCGTCAGCGCATCGAGCAGCCCGAGGCCGTGCGCGCCGCGCTGCGCGACATCCTGACCGAGCACCTGAAGGTTTTGGAAAAGCCCTTCGTCGTCGGCGAGGCCGCGCCCATGGTGGTCATGATCGCGGGAGTCAACGGGGCGGGCAAGACCACCTCCATCGGCAAGCTGGCCCATGCGCTGCGGGAACGCCGGGCCTCGGTGCTGCTGGCGGCCGGCGACACCTTCCGCGCGGCGGCCCGCGAGCAACTGGTGGCCTGGGGCGCGCGCAACGGCGTCACCGTCATCGCCCAGGAAGGCGGCGACCCGGCGGCCGTGGCGTTCGACGCGGTCAACGCCGGGCGCGCGCGGTCGGCGGACGTGGTCCTGGTCGATACGGCGGGCCGGCTGCCGACCCAGCTGCACCTGATGGAAGAACTCAAGAAGATCAAACGCGTCATCGGCAAGGCCGAGGCGTCGGCGCCTCACGAGGTCCTGCTGGTGGTGGATGGCAACACCGGCCAGAATGCGCTGGCGCAGATCCGCGCCTTTGACGCCGCGCTGGGCCTGACCGGCCTGGTCGTCACCAAGCTCGACGGCACGGCCAAGGGCGGGACGCTGGCGGCGGTGGCGGCCGGCAGCCAGGGGGTGCGGCCCGTGCCCGTGTACTGGATCGGCGTGGGCGAGGGCATGCAGGATCTGCAGCCTTTCGTCGCGGCGGAATTCGCCGATGCCCTGTTGGGCGGGCCGGAGGCCGCCAAGGGCTAAAATGACGGTATTCACTTCCAATTTGGCAGGCATGGCATGAACATGGCATCCGGCGCGGCTTCGATCGAGCCGTCCTTCGACATTTCCCCCGTCCAGGAGATCGTGAACGAGCTGCGGGCCGGGCGCATGGTCATCCTGGTGGACGAAGAGGACCGCGAGAACGAGGGCGACCTGGTGCTGGCGGCCGATTTCGTCACACCCGACGCGATCAATTTCATGGTGACCCATGCGCGCGGACTGGTCTGTCTGACGTTGACGCAGGAACGCTGCGAACAACTGCAGTTGCCGATGATGTCCAATCAGAACGGCACCCGCTACGGCACGAATTTCACCGTCTCCATCGAGGCCGCCGAAGGCGTGGGGACGGGCATCTCCGCCGCCGACCGCGCCCGCACCATTCAGGCGGCCGTGGCGCGCGACGCCCGGCCGGCCGACCTGGTCCAGCCCGGGCACATCTTTCCCGTGCGCGCCGTCCAGGGCGGCGTGCTGGTGCGCGCCGGCCATACCGAGGCCGGCTGCGACCTGACCGCCATGGCGGGCCTGACCCCGGCCGCCGTGATCTGCGAGATCCTCAAGCCGGACGGCACCATGGCGCGTCTGCCGGATCTGGCGGTCTTCGCCCGTGAACACGGGCTGAAGATCGGCACCATCGCCGACCTGATCCAGTACCGCAGCGAACACGAATCCATGATCGAGCGCCTGGTCGAGCGTCCGGTGGCGACGCCCTGGGGATCGTTTCATGCGGTGGCCTACCGGGACCGCGCTTCCAATGCGCCGCATCTGGCGCTGGTGCATGGCGACATCCGCCCCGACCAGGAAACCCTGGTGCGCGTGCACGAGCCCGCCAGCGTGCTGGACCTGCTCTGCGAGGGTGCCACCCGCCACAGCTGGACCATCCCCCAGGCGCTGCAGGCCATCGCGCAGGCGCCCAGCGGCGTGCTGGTGCTGTTGAACTGCCATGGCGGCGCCGATCTGCTGTTCGCGCAGTTCGACGCCTGGGCCCGCGGCGGCGACCCCCGGGCCGGGTGGCCGGCCGGCGACGGCGAACGCCACGGTCTGCGCACGTTCGGTATCGGCGCACAGATCCTGCGCGACCTCGGCGTGGGCCAGGCCCGGCTGCTGGCGCGACCGCGCAAAATGCCCAGCATGGCAGGGTTCTCCCTGACGATTACGGGTTACCATAACGAACCCGGCGTATCCGACGCCGCGATCTGATCAAGGAATCGCGACTATGAACCCCTACGTGATGACCCCCGACATGAACGGGGAAGGCCTGCATATCGGCATCGTGCGTGCTCGGTTCAACGAGGAAATCGGCACGGCCGAACTGCAGACCTGCCTGGACGAACTGGCCGCGCTGGGCGTGGACGAGCGCGACGTCATGGTGGTGTCCGTGCCCGGCGCGCTGGAGCTGGGCGTGACGCTGGCCCAGATGGCCGAGACCTTCGAATTCGACGCCCTGATCGCTCTGGGCGCGGTGATCCGCGGCGAAACCTATCACTTCGAGATCGTCAGCAACGAATCGGCGTCGGCCATCAGCCGCATCGCGCTGGAAACCGGCATCCCGGTCGCCAATGGCGTGCTGACCACCGACACCGACGAGCAGGCCCAGGCCCGCGCGGCCGACAAGGGCCGCGACTGCGCCCGCGCCGCGGTCGAAATGGCCAATCTGGTGGCGGCCCTGGAGCCGGAATCGGAAGACGACGAAGACGAGGACGAAGACTTCGACGACGAAGAGGACGTGGATGACTGAATCCAAGCCCGCGCGCGCCGGCCGCGCCAATGCCCGTAGCGCGCGCCGCCTGGCGCGCGAATTCGCTCTGCAGGGCGTGTACGCCTGGCTGCTGCGCGGCGGCACCGACCTGGCCGAACTTGGCGAGATCGATGCCCATGTGCGCGACGGCGAGGACTTCGATCAGGCTGACGCCCAGTGGTACCAGACGCTGCTGCAAGGGGCGGCCACCCAGGCCGTCGAACTGCGTGAACGGTTCGTGCCCTACATCGACCGGCCGCTGGGGGAGCTTTCCCCGATCGAACATGCCGTGCTGCTGATCGGCAGCTTCGAGCTCGTCCGGCACGTCGAGGTTCCCTATCGCGTGGCCATCAACGAAGCCGTCGAACTCGCCAAGTCCTTCGGCGGCACGGATGGCTATCGATTCGTCAACGGGGTGCTCGACAAGCTCGCGGCCGAAGTCCGCGCCCCCGAGGTCCAGGCGACGGCGCGCCGCTGATGCGGCACGGGGCGGATTTATGCAGTCGAATGGCGAATTCGACCTGATCGCGCGTTATTTCAAACGGCCGCCTCCGGATCGCATGCTGGGTGTGGGCGACGACTGCGCCCTGATGCCCCTGTCGCCGGGTTGCGAACTGGCCGTCAGCACCGACATGCTGGTCGAGGGCCGGCATTTCCTGCCCGGTACCGATCCCGGATCCCTGGGCCACAAGGCCCTGGCCGTCAATCTGTCCGATCTGGCCGCCATGGGTGCCCGGCCCCTGGCCTGCACGCTGGCCCTGTCGCTGCCCGCCGTGGACCATGCCTGGCTGGCGGCCTTCTCCGAAGGCTTCCATGCCCTGGCCCGCGAAGCCCGCTGCCCGCTGGTGGGGGGGGACACTACACGCGGCGACGCGGTGGTGCTCAGCATCACCGTGCTGGGCGAGGTCCGGCGTTCGCACGCCCTGCGCCGCGACGCGGCCCGCGTTGGCGACGACGTCTGGGTCTCCGGCACGCTGGGCGCGGCCGATCTGGCCTTGCGCCTGGTGCTCGGCCACTTGCCTCCCGATCCGGAACGCCTGCGGGCCACGCGGTCCGCGCTGGACCGTCCCGTTCCCCGTCTGAAGCTGGGCAGATACCTGGCCGGTGTGGCCCATGCCGCCATCGACGTGTCCGACGGCCTGTTGCAGGACTTCGGCCATATTCTCCAGGCCAGCCATTGCGGCGCCGAACTGTGGCTGGACGCCTTGCCGGCGCATCCGGCGCTGGCCGGCCTGGACGAGTCCCTGCGCCGCGAAGCCATGCTGTCCGGGGGGGACGCCTATGAATTGTGCTTCACTGCCCGGCCGCTGTGGCGCGAGCAGATCGAAGTGCTGGGTCGCCAGTTGGGCGTGCCGGTGGCCCGGGTGGGCACGCTGGTGCGCGGCCAGGGCGTGCGCGTGCTGGATGGCGCGGGGCGGACCGTACCGGTGGCACGCCGGGGCTTCGATCATTTCAGCGGACCGTCCGAGGATATTGCATGATGGGTACCGACCTTCCGAAAGACTCCGGCCCGGCCCGGCCCATCCTCAGGCCGTCCGCCGCCTGGGTCTTCTCACGCCCCGAGCGGATCCTGGCCTTTGGCCTGGGTTCGGGTCTGATCTATCCGGCTCCGGGCACCTGGGGTACGTTGGCCGGATGGCTGCTGTGGGCCGTTCTGCTGCGTGATCTTTCCGACGGCTGGATGATTCTGGTGCTGCTGCTGTCCTTCGGGATCGGCTGCTGGGCCGCCCAGCGCTGCGGCGATGACCTGGGCGTGCCGGATCATGGCGGGATCAACTGGGACGAGATCGTCGCCATCTGGCTGGTGCTGTGGCTGATGCCGCACGATTTCTGGTCCCAGGCCGTTTCGGTGGCGCTGTTCCGCTTCTTCGATATCGTCAAACCGCCGCCGGTGAGCCTGTTCGACCGGCGCTTCAAGAACGGCTTCGGGGTCATGATCGACGACATCGTCGCAGCCCTGTATGCCTTGCTGGCGGGGGCGCTGCTCGTCCGCCTGGGGATGTTGTCATGAACGAACGCGAAACGCGCGCCCTGGCGGGCGAGGTGGGCGCCGCGCTGCGCGCCGCCGGCTGGCTGTGCGCCACGGCTGAATCCTGCACCGGCGGGCTGCTGGCAGGCGCCATCACGTCCTGCCCTGGCTCCAGTCTGTGGTTCGAACGAGGCTTCGTCACTTATAGCAATGCCGCCAAGGTTGAACAGCTGCGGGTGTCGTCCGACACCCTGGAACGCTTCGGTGCCGTCAGCGAGGAAACCGCCATGGAAATGGCCGGCGGTGTGTTGGCAGCGGTGCCCCAGGCCCAACTGGCGCTGTCCACCACCGGTATCGCGGGGCCGGGCGGCGCCACGCCCGGCAAGCCGGTCGGCATGGTGTGTTTCGGCATTGCGCGTCGCGCCGGATCCGGAATCGTGACCCGGGCCGTCACCCAGGTTTTCGAGGGCGACCGCGATGCGGTGCGCGCCGCGGCGGTGCGCCGCGCTCTCCAGGCGGCGCTGGTGGAGCTGGGCAAGGCCTGAGAACCGGCCTGCATTTCGCCGCCGGGCGGTCCCGCGAGCGTGGGGGTGCGGCCTCAGAACGCCGGATTGATGCTCAGGGCCATCAGGGCCGACAGCTGGCACAGCGGCCGGCCCGAGTCCTCCCGCAATGTGTTGAAGGCATCCTGCACGGCCCGAAGATCGCGCTGGCTCGTGGGTTCGCGTTCGATGACGCCCCCCGCCACCAGGCGCGCGATCACGTCGCTGGTCAGCAGGAACGTGTCCTTTCCGGCCAGGCGCAGGAATCCGGCGGCGGAACGCCCGCCCAGGCGGGCACCCCGCTTGGCCAGCAGGCGCCACAGGCCGATGGTGTCGGTATCCGGCCAGTCCGCCAGGAACGCGCCGAAGCCGGCGCCCCGTTCCTGGCGGATGTCCAGGATGAACCGGGCATTTTCCGGGATGCTTTTGATCTTGGCGCGATCGCGGATGAGCCGCTCGTTTTGCATGTGCGCTTCGATCTGTTCCGGGCCGAGCCATGCCATGGCCTCGGGGTCGAACCTCTGGAAGGCTTGCTCGAACTCTGGCCATTTGGCGTCGACCATCGCGTGCTGCACGCCCGCATGGAAGATCCGCCGGGTCATGGCGGACAGATAGCGGTCGTCGCCCTGGCGCTTCAATGCATCGGACGTCAGCGGCCGGGGCAGGAAGGCCTCCAGGGCCGCATCGGATTCGAATCGTGCGCGGACCGTGTCGTGGAGGCGGCGATAGTCGAGCGTCACGCGCCGTCCCGCAAGGCTTCGCGGATGGCGTCGCGCGTGGCAAGCGCGGTCCTGGCGGCCGCCTGTTCCCAGTCCTCATCGGCGCTGGCGTACAGGATGGCGCGTGACGAGTTGATCATCATGCCCGTGCCCGCCGCCGTGCGGCCCGCCTGCGCCGTGGCCCGGATGTCGCCGCCTTGCGCGCCGATGCCGGGAATCAGCAAGGGCATGTCGCCCACCCGGCGGCGGACCTGGGTGATTTCCTCGGGGAACGTGGCGCCCACCACCAGGGCGCATTGCCCGTTGGTGTTCCAGACGCGGGCCACCTGATCGGCGACATGCAGGTACAGCGGCGTGCCGTTGGCCAGCCGCATGTCCTGAAGATCGGCACCGCCGGCGTTGGATGTGCGGCACAGGATGATGACGCCGCGTTCACCGTAATCGATGTACGGCTGTACGGAATCGCGTCCCATGTAGGGATTGACCGTGACGGCGTCGGCGCCGTAGCGTTCGAACGCCTCGCGGGCGTATTGCTCGGCGGTGCTGCCGATGTCGCCGCGCTTGGCGTCCAGCACGATGGGCAGGTCCGGATGCCGCTCGCGGATCGTCCGGCAGATGTCCTGCAACTGGTCTTCGGCCCCCAGCGCGGCGAAATACGCGATCTGAGGCTTGAAGCCGCAGGCGTAGGGCGCGGTGGCCTCGACGATGCGCAGGCAGAACTCGGTGACCGCGTCCGAGCGGCCCGCCAGTTCCCTGGGGAAACGCCGTGGATCAGGGTCCAGGCCCACCATCAGCAGGGAATCCTGGGCGACCCAGGCGCGGTTCAGCTTGTCGGTGAAGTTCATGAGCGGATCGGACGGTCTGTCCAGTTGCGTGGTTGTCGGGGTCGCGCAGCGGTGGCGGCCTGCGGGCCGGGCGTGCGCTTGTGCTCAGGAAGGCCACCAGCGCGGCGCCAGCACCGCCGCCCAGGTGGCGCCAGCCAGCAGCAGCGTCAGCAGCACGGCGGCGCTGCCGATGTCCTTGGCGCGCCCCAGCAGGGGGTGATGTTCCGTGCTGATCGCGTCGGCCAGCGTTTCGATCGCGGAATTGATCAGTTCCACCGTCATCACCAGCACCGGCGCCCCGGCCAGCAGCAGCCGTTCGATGGCGGTGTCGCCCAGCCACAGGCCCAGCGGGATCACGATCGCGGCCAGCGCGGTTTCCTGGCGGAACGCGGCCTCCTGGCGCCATGCCGCGCCCAGTCCCTGCAGCGAATAGCCGATGGCGCGCGCGATGCGCAGCAGTCCGCCGGTGCTTTTATAGGGGGAGGGCTGGGTCATGGGTCGGCAAGTCCGGATGATGTGGGCATTGTAATGGAAGGAATCAGCCCGGTGCCGCGCGCATGGAGGCGGGAACGCCATCATGAAAAATCCCCGCCACGGCAAACCGCGACGGGGATGAGGCAGGACACGAAATAGTCCTTTCGGACTATTTTGTGCCTGACGAATCCGAGCAGCATGCAGGCTGCGAGGTGGGACAGGCCCGGCCGGCGCCGGAGCGCCGGACCGGGAAGGGCAGGGGCTTAGAAGCCGCCCATGCCGCCCATGCCACCCATGCCGCCCATGTCGGGCATCGGGGCCGCAGGCTTGTCCTCGACGATTTCGGCCACGGCGGCTTCGGTGGTCAGCAGCAGGCTGGCGACCGAGGCGGCGTTCTGCAGCGCGGTACGGGTGACCTTGGTCGGGTCGATCACGCCCTGTTCGACCAGGTCGCCGTATTCGCCGGTGGCGGCGTTGTAGCCGTAGTTGCCTTCGCCCTTTTCAACGGCGTTGACGATCACGCTGGCTTCGTCGCCGGCATTGCTGACGATGGTGCGCAGCGGGGATTCGATGGCGCGCAGGACCAGCTTGATGCCGGCTTCCTGGTCGGTATTGTCGCCCTTGACCTTGGCCACGGCGGCCTTGGCGCGGATCAGAGCGACGCCGCCGCCCGGAACGATGCCTTCCTCGACGGCCGCACGCGTGGCGTGCAGGGCGTCTTCGACGCGGGCCTTCTTTTCCTTCATTTCGACTTCGGTGGCCGCACCCACGCGGATCACCGCGACGCCGCCGGCCAGCTTGGCCACGCGTTCCTGCAGTTTTTCACGGTCGTAGTCCGAGGTGGCTTCCTCGATCTGCGCGCGGATCTGCTTGACGCGGGCTTCGATGTTCTTGGCATCGCCGGCGCCGTCGATGATCGTGGTGTTTTCCTTGGCCACTTCGATGCGCTTGGCCTGGCCCAGTTCGGCCAGGGTCGCCTTTTCCAGCGACAGGCCGGTTTCCTCGGAGATCACCGTGCCGCCCGTCAGGATGGCGATGTCTTCCAGCATGGCCTTGCGACGGTCGCCGAAGCCCGGGGCCTTGACGGCGGTGGTCTTCAGGATGCCGCGGATGTTGTTCACGACCAGGGTGGCCAGGGCTTCGCCCTCGACGTCCTCGGCCACGATCAGCAGCGGACGGCTGGACTTGGCAACCTGTTCCAGCACCGGCAGCAGGTCGCGGATGTTGCTGATCTTCTTGTCGAAGATCAGGATGAACGGGTCGTCCAGGACGGCGACTTGCTTGTCGGGGTTGTTGATGAAGTAGGGCGACAGGTAGCCGCGGTCGAATTGCATGCCTTCGACGACGTCCAGCTCGTTGTCCAGCGACTTGCCGTCTTCGACGGTGATGACGCCTTCCTTGCCGACCTTGTCCATCGCGTTGGCGATGATTTCACCGACCGAGGTGTCGCTGTTGGCCGAGATCGAGCCGACCTGGGCGATGGCCTTGCTGGTGGTGCAGGGCTTGGACAGTTTGTGCAGCTCGGTCACGGCGGCGGCCACGGCTTTGTCGATGCCGCGCTTCAGGTCCATCGGGCTGATGCCGGCGGCCACGTACTTCAGGCCTTCCTCGACGATGGACTGGGCCAGCACGGTGGCGGTGGTGGTGCCGTCACCGGCGTTGTCGGAGGTCTTGGAGGCGACTTCCTTGACCAGTTGGGCGCCGATGTTCTCGAACTTGTCCTTCAGTTCGATTTCCTTGGCGACGGAGACGCCGTCCTTGGTGACGGTGGGGGCGCCGAAGGAGCGGTCCAGCACCACGTTGCGGCCCTTGGGACCCATGGTGGTCTTGACGGCGTTGGCGAGGATGTTGACGCCGCGGACGATGCGGGTGCGGGCATCGTCACCGAAATAAACTTGCTTTGCAGCCATGTTGAAATTCCTTGGGAGTGAACGGTGAGGTGGCTTACTGGATCACGGCGAGGACTTCTTCCTCGCGGATGACGAGCACTTCCTCGCCATCGACCTTGACGGACTGGCCGGCGTACTTGCCGAACAGCACTTTGTCGCCGACCTTCAGGTCGACCGGGATCACTTTGCCGTCCTCGGTCTTCTTGCCGGGGCCGACGGCCAGGACTTCGCCCTGGTCGGGCTTTTCAGCCGCGCTGTCAGGGATGACGATACCCGAGGCGGTGGTGCGCTCGTTGTCCAGACGCTTGACGATCACGCGATCGTGCAAAGGACGCAGTGCCATGGAGGAACTCCTGTACGTAGAAATTGAAGGTGCGGGGGCGAGGCGTTGTTAGCACTCAGCCCCATCGAGTGCTAATTATAAGGACGATTCTTTGGGTTTCAAGAGGCGGGTGGGTCTTGTTACAAGTCTGGTGTCGAACGCCACTGAGGGTTCAACATCCGCCGCTCGGTTCTGAGCTTCGAAACATGGCTATTCGTAGTGCTGGTGCGGGTGTCCCGCCGAAATTGGCGCTGAGGAGAGGGGCTATGGGCAGGGTGGTTTCTTGCGGCAGAATGGCCACCCAACATGGCCTACGCTACGGGCATTGTTGCAACAATGCTTGGCACAAGCCGAGCGTTGAGCAAAAAGATCGACCTTTGTGCATCGCTGCGGCCTCCACAAGCCGGGCGGGCTCCATCAGCGCGAATGCCGAGCGCATTTCGCGTGCTTCCTCGCCGGGGCTGCGGCCGAATAAGCGCTTGAATTCGCGGTTGAACTGCGAGTGGCTTTCATCGCCCACGCGCACGGTGGCGCCGGCCATTGCCTACGCGATCGCGCAACCCGATGGCGTGGACGTGAGCGAAATCATCGTCCGCCCCACGGCCAGCCCGTATCGATCCCGAAATCCATCCCTACCCAGGTTTTTCATGCCACAAGCTAACATGCCCTTATCGGTGCACGAGCCCGTCCAGTACCGTTGTTGGCTATTTCGACGCGACCACCTGCCCAAGAACAATCCGCCCTTCTTGCAGATTTCTACCCTGGTTCTGAGCCATCAATTGAAAATCCGTCCCCATCAGGACGTGGAACCCTAGGGGAGGGAAACCCTCTTTGCGAATCTTGTCGGCCAAGGCAACAAACCAAGAGCGGGCGGCGTCAGTCGTGTCGGACCAGTCAGAAATAGTGAATCCAGCTTCTTCCAGCAGGGTCCGTAACTCGCTGGGCCGAACAAGAAAACTGCTTTCAGGAGTGCGCGCCCACGGAACGGGAAACAGTACCGGTCCCGAGGGGCCGGCCAGCACATCGTAAATGGCGAGCGTCCCGCCAGGCTTGAGAACCCGGTACATCTCCTTGTACAACCGAGGTTTGTCAGGGATGTTCATGGCCACATGCTCTGTCCAGACAACATCAAATGCTCCGTCGTCGAACGGCAAGTTAGTCGCATCACCCTGCTGGTAGTCAATGAACTCGGAGAGGCCGACCTTGTCTGTGAGCAAAGTCGCGGCGCGACAATATTCCTCTGTAAGGTCTATACCCGTGACGTGGCAGCCGAATTCTTTGGCAAGACACCTGGAAGTCCCGCCCACGCCACTTCCGACATCAAGAACGCGCATGCTCGCATCAAGTCCGGCTGCGCGAGCCAATTCCAGGGTGGCGACCCGGCCGCGAATGTGAAAGTGGTCGATGGGTACCAAGTCCTCAGGCGTAAGGCGGTTCAGGTCCTTGCCCGCCTTTTCCAAGGCCCCCAATATCACACTGCCAATATCCGGACGGGAATAGTGCGTCTGGATGACTTCGTTGACTGTATCCGACATGACCACACCCCTGCGCGTGCATGCATACGCTTCGTACCACCTATACCGCTCAGTCTAGCTATTTGGGTGTTAGATGCAAAGCGGAATCGGCCCGGGTTTTCCAGGCGGCCCCGGTCTTCAACAGTGCGGATGCTCAAACCATGCCGGTGAGAGATCGCCGGCATGGCTATGACGCCGTTTCGGGTTGTAGGGCATCTCGATGCAGTCGAAGACATCAGCCATTCAAAATCGCGGGGCGGCAAGCCCGTGAGTGCGCTGGATATGATCGCTACTGATACCGCCGCGGAATGTGGTCCGTCCACGTCCTTTCCCTGACCAGCTTGCCGTCTTGCCGCAGGGTCTTGGTGAAAGTGACGTGGAAATAGGTGTCGTCCGATTCGATCCGCGACAGGGTTGAAAAGTCTACTTCCATGCCGGATATAGTGAACACGTTTCTGCGCTCGCCACGGAATCGGGCGTTGGCGGGCGCTGCGTCATTGACATCCCATCGATACAGTTCCGATGATCGGTACGTGTTGTCGTACAGGGTCCAACGGGTGTCGTTGATGGTGGTGAATGTCGAATCACCGGTTTGTTCATTGCGAACGCTCTCGAAAACAGGGCCCTTGCCTGGCGATGCTTTTCCAAAAGGGGCCTGATCGCTCGGTTCCGGCGGGGGCAGCACACAGGATGGACTGGTTTCGCTTTGCGTGGGAACCACCGGCAGCTCAATCCATGTATCGGCACCTGAAAAGAGACGGGTGAAGCCAGGTGTCGGGCTGGGCCAGACCATGGGAAACTGGGCATTCGAGACAGCCAGACGGATACGATGGCCGGGTTTGAAACGCCATGTGGTGAAGTGAATCGACGTGGACAGTGTCGTCGGTTCGCCGGGTATCAGCGCTTCAGGTTCAAGCCGCGAATGACGTTGGGCAGGGTTGATGATTGCGCCGCTGATCAGGGACACCCGGCCGTCCGGCGCCACATCCTCCAAACGCACGGTCCATTGATAGAACGGGGCGTCCGCGGCTACGCGCAAGCGCACTTGCGGCATGCCCATGATTTCCAGGGCTTCGGTCAAAGGAGCCGAGTCGTAGACCAGGCTGCGGGCGTCGTCGGCGGCCATGTCGCCTGTCTGTTCGCCCCACCATCCGCCGGCAGCCATCCCGGCGCCGGCTCGATAGCGCAGGGTTTCGACACCGCCTTGCGGGGACGGTGTGCCAACGAGTTGCCGCGCCGTTTGTGGGTATAGGCGCCGGGTGGTGCCGCCCTCTACAGGCCATTGTTTGCTGCAACGCCAGTAGCCGGGGATGGTGGCCAGGTCTGTGGCCGGCGCGTGGCCGGTGCGCATGAATGCCATTCTTCGGCTGGATTCGTCCAGTATCCCGTTGTCGATGCCTTTGAGCCAGTAGTCCCACCAGCGGACGGCCTTTTCCCGCCACTCGTAGTTGGGTCCGGGCACGCCGTACTCGGGCCATGCGTGATTCCAGGGGCCGATTTCCGCGATAGTCGGTGCCTTGGACGTTTCGCTGACTTCCATGACGAAATCGCGGTAGCCGTCGAGCAGCCCGCCGATCAGGTAGGCCGGGACTTCCAGCGGGGTCTTGAATTTCAGCGATTCTTTGCGCCAGAAATCGCCATCCTGCTGCTGGCGCAGCCAGGTGAATATCCAGGGTTCCCGGTCGAAGCGGTTCCGGAAATAGTCTTCGTCAATGCGGTACCCGGGGCTCTGCGGCATTGCGTTATCGGTATCGATTTGATGCGCATAGGAATCGATGTGCAAGGCGCCGTCAATATAGTGAACGTCGTTGTAAAACAGGTCTGTCGACCCGTGAGCCGCAATAATGGCCTTGAGTGCGGGCGGCTTTCTGTGGGCCGTCATCAGGGAGTTGAAGGCGCTCCATGAAATGCCATACATGCCCACATTGCCAGTCGACCAGCTCTTTTTGGCGAGCTGTGCAATGAGTTCTTCCGCGTCGGAAATCTCGGCTTCGGAATACTCGCTTACGGGGATATGACCCCCGCTGCCTCCGGTGCCGCGCACATCGACCCGGGCAACGACGTAGCCGCGTTTGGCGAAATAGGAACCGTACTCATAATCGCCCAACGTGAAAAAGTCATCCTTGCGGTAAGGCACCATTTCCATGATCACGGGGAATTTTTCCCCAGGCGATTTGGCGACCGGGCGGTAGTAGGTGACCGCCAGATCCACGCCGTCTTTCATTTTAAGCGCGCCGTGCTCAATGGAAAATTCGTAGTGTGCGGCCCGGCCTGACAGTGTGGGGTTGCCGTGGCAGCCCAATAAACCGGAAGTGAGGAAAAGGCAGATTGCCAGTTTCCCCAAAATTTTGTTATTCCACCGCATGGTTGTCCTTAGTATTTCGTGTCGTTTCAGCCCGTACAGTGGCGACGCATGATACCAACAGTTCCAATCTGGCAGCAAGGGCTTTGCGGGCTTGCCGATCCACGGCTTCGACGATGGCCCGGAATTCGATCCGATACAGCCGGCACTGATCTGAAAAACGCCGGGACACCACGTTCATTCACCAACTGACTGCAAGCCCGGCCCCCCAGGAATGGTCGACCTCGGCCTTATTAATCCCCTTCTTCAATCCAATATCCAGATCCAGACTCTTGGTTGGGCTGTAAGTAAGTCCAATAATGGCAAACGCGGGATTGGTATTGCTATTTGGGTCGTCATTGCGATAGCTGCCCACGTCCAGCGACAGCTTTATTCTGGACGCAACATCGACCTCGGCCGCAACGGAAGCGTTCCAGATATTTTTGCGGGTGCCGAATTTATTGTCGGCGTAGGCATAGCCAAGATTGCCCGAAATCGTCAAATATCGCATTTCATAGCTTGCCATGGCATCCATGGAATAGCCGTTTCGGCCGTTGCCAAGGCCCTTTTCATCATCGCCGGTTGGCAGCGTGATTTGCGGTTTCAGCGCCAGGCTGACCGGGCCGCTTTCATAAAAGCGCCATTTCAACTCCATCGACATGTCGCCTATGCCGTACTGCGTCGAGGCGCCATCGCTGCTCCGTTGGTAGGGAATGGTGGTGGCGATATCAAGGCGGTCCGTCAAGCCGTAGCTTAATGTGGCATTGACCTGATTTTCCCGGGAGCGCCCCCCGTCGCCGTCTATGCGGCTATAGCTGTAGTCGGTATTGATTTCAAACTGCATATTGCCACGACCCCGGGTGTCGGTGTCTTCGGTATCTTCGTCGATATGCGGGTACGCACCAAAGCAAACAGCGGGGAACAGAATTGCGCTTAGTAATATTCTTTTCATATTCCTTTTTTCAACCAAAGCGGACAGTTGGGGGCCGTACCCTCGTAAGCATATATTACAGTACGCAAATTGAATGGACGGTCTGTGACTGTAGAGACGATGGCAAAAAGAGATCCCGCAAAAACAATCTCTGAGTGCGGCCTGCGCGGGGAGCATCACAAGAACCTGACCAAAATCAAAAACCATGCCGTTCGACGGTTCATGCTGTCTCATGACTGTCGCCCTGCCACGGGTCCGGCGGCTGTTTCCATTGATCGACGCGGGACGTCCAACGACGTACATGGCCATGAAGAATTCCAAGATCCGGATACCGGAAAACTGCTGGGTCGCGGTCTGCGACGGCAAGCAGGCGTTATTGCTTCGCAACCGGGGCGATGCGCGCCATCCGGACCTGGTTGTCATCTGGTCCTTGTCCAACCCGGGGGAACTCACGCACGAACTGGGCAGCGACCGGCCGGGGCGCGTCATGCCGCGATACGGCACCGCGCGCAGCGCAGTGGAACAGCCGGATCTGCATCAGAAGGCCGAGGCCGAGCTTCTGGAGGCCATGATGCGTCAGATTGACGAGGCTATCCACCTGAAGCGGACCAGCGGCGTCATCTTTGTCGCACCGACAGACGTGCTGGGGTGGATACGGAAACACATGCCCGCAGCGGTGGGGCAGGCCGTCGTCGGCGAGCTGGGCAAGGACCTGACACACTTCTCGGTCAATGACATCCAGCAATACCTGCTCGCGGCCTGGCACGATTAAAAACGCCCAGGTGTGGCCCCAAGGTCCGGTTCCTGATGCCGACGATTCCCCAGACAGGCATGCGCCCCCTGCGCGATGGCGCGGGCCAGGCGTGCGATCGTTTCCTGCCGCCCGAGGCGGACCTCCTCCTCGGGATTGATGATGACGCCCGCTTCCACCAGGACGGCGGGCATGGACGCGTTCCGCAGCACCGCAAGGTCATCGTAGCGGTGGACACCCAGGTGGCGGTCGATGAAAGGATGATTTTCGCCCTCGACCGGTTCGGCATGGTAGCCGGAGGCCCGTTCACCGGCGGACCGCAGGCGTTCGCCAATGCGCCGGGCGCACGCCAGACTGCGTCCGGGATGGGCGTTCAGCGCCGAAACGAAGATCGAATAGCCCGCGAATTCGGATTGGCGGCCCGCTGCGAGGAACCGTGCCTGCGCCGAATCATGGTGGATCGACACGAGCAGGTCGGCGTCCGGCGCGCCCGCCGCGCGCCGGGCCGCGGGGATGTCCGCGCCGATGCCCTCGATCCGGGTGGTCAGGTCACCCAACGCCGCGAGCGCGCGGGCGAGGGCGGCGGCCAGGTCCCGGTTGTACAGGTATTCGGTGCGGCCGCTGGCCCCCGTCGCGCCCGGCTGTTCCGGCCCATGGCCTGCGTCCACCTGGACGTGCGCCGCGCGCGCGGGTCCGGCGCAGCACAGGGCCAGCAGGAAGAAGAACAGGACGCGCGCAAAGGCGGGGTGCGCCGCTGGCATGGGGATTCCTCCGGGAGGTGGGGTTCGGCGGGCGCTCGCCCGTGGGTTTGATAGTTGATAACAATCGACTCTATTTAAACAATCAATTTTACTTATCATGAGGGCTCGCCTACACTGGTCTCCGTTGCCCTCGTGGCCTTTTCACTGAACCCTGAACAAGGAGCTTTTTTCATGTCCCTGATCAATACCGTCATCAAGCCCTTCAAGGCCACCGCCTACCACAACGGCAAGTTCGTCGACGTCACCGAGCAGACCGTCGCCGGCAAGTGGTCCGTGTTCGTGTTCTACCCGGCCGACTTCACCTTCGTGTGCCCGACCGAACTCGAAGACCTGGCCGATCACTACGCCGAATTCCAGAAGCTGGGCGTGGAAGTCTATTCCGTGTCCACCGATACGCATTTTGCCCACAAGGCCTGGCACGATACGTCCGACGCCATCAAGAAGGTCAACTACCCGATGATCGGCGATCCGACCCACGCCCTGTCGCGCAACTTCGACGTGCTGATCGAAGAAGAGGGCATCGCCCTGCGCGGTACCTTCGTGGTGAACCCGGCCGGCGAAATCAAGGTTCTGGAAATCCATGATAACGGCATCGGCCGCGACGCTTCCGAACTGCTGCGCAAGGTCAAGGCCGCCCAGTACATCGCCAGCCATCCGGGCGAAGTCTGCCCGGCCAAGTGGGAAGAAGGCGCCAAGACACTGACCCCCTCGCTGGACCTGGTCGGCAAGATCTGATCCTTTCCATCACCGGATCGGCGCGCACCGGCCAGGATGCGCGCCCCGTGATGCCTCGGCGGCCCGACCGCGGGCCGCCGATTTTCTCCCCCGCGTTTTCTGATCGGGCGATACCATGCGGCTATCGTCCGGGGGGACGGTTTTTTCCAAAAAGGTGTGAATATGCTGGATGCAAGCCTCAAAGGACAATTGGGAACCTACCTCGAACGGGTGACGCTGCCCGTCGAACTGCGCGCGTCGCTGGACGATGGCGCCCCGTCGCAAGAGCTGCGTGCCTTTCTGGAAGACATCGCCAGCCTGTCCGACAAGATCACCCTGACGACCGACGCTTCCGGGGCGCGCGTGCCGTCGTTCGAAATCGCCCGCGCCGGCACCGACGTGGCCGTGCGTTTCGCCGGCATCCCCCTGGGCCATGAGTTCACTTCGCTGGTGCTGGCCCTGCTGCAGGTCGGCGGCCATCCGCCCAAGCTGGACGAGGCCGTGGCCGACCAGGTCCGCAATCTGCCGGGCGACTACACGTTCGAAACCTATTTCTCCCTGTCGTGCCAGAATTGCCCGGACGTGGTCCAGGCGCTGAACGCGATGTCCGTCCTGAATCCGCGCATCCGCCACGTGGCGATCGACGGCGCCCTGTTCCAGGACGAAGTCCAGCGGCGCGAGATCCTGTCCGTGCCCGCTGTGTTCCTGAATGGCGAGCTGTTCCATCAGGGCCGCGCCGGGGTCGAGGAATTCCTGGCCAAGCTGGACGCGGGCGACGACGCCGCCAAGGTCGAGGCCCTGAACGCCCGTGACGAGTTCGATGTACTGGTGGTGGGCGGCGGCCCGGCGGGCGCCGCGGCGGCCGTGTACGCGGCGCGCAAGGGTATCCGCACGGGCGTGGTGGCCGAACGCTTCGGCGGCCAGGTGCTGGACACGATGGCGATCGAGAACTATATCTCCGTGCTGGAAACCGAGGGGCCCAAGTTCGGCGTCGCGCTGGAGCAGCATGTCAAGGCCTACGAGGTCGACATCATGAACCTGCAGCGCGCCAGCCGCCTGGTGCCGGGCCGGTCCATCCAGGTCGAACTGGCCAGTGGCGCGGTCCTGAAGTCCAAGACCGTCATCCTGTCGACGGGCGCGCGCTGGCGCCAGATCAATGTGCCCGGCGAGGACGAATACCGCAACCGCGGCGTGGCCTACTGCCCCCACTGCGACGGTCCTTTGTTCAAGGGCAAGCGCGTGGCGGTGATCGGTGGCGGCAATTCCGGCGTCGAGGCGGCGATCGACCTGGCCGGCATCGTGGGGCATGTCACGCTGATCGAGTTCGGCGACGCGCTGCGGGCCGACGAAGTGCTGCAGCGCAAGCTGCGCAGCCTGCCCAATGTGACCATCATCACCTCGGCCCAGACGACCGAGATCCATGGCGACGGCAAGCGCGTGACCGGCCTGGGCTACAAGGACCGCGCGAGCGGAGATGCGCATCGGGTCGAACTGGAAGGCGTGTTCATCCAGATCGGCCTGGTGCCCAACACCGAGTGGCTCAAGGGGACGGTCGAGCTCAGCAAGCATGGCGAGATCGTGGTTGACGCCCGGGGCCAGACCTCGGTGCCCGGCGTGTTCGCGGCAGGCGACGCGACGACGGTTCCGTACAAGCAGATCATCATCGCCGCCGGCGAAGGCGCCAAGGCCGCCCTGGCCGCCTTCGACCATTTGATCCGCAGTTCGGTCGATGCCGGGGAAAAGGCCGTGGCCTGATTTCCGGAGCATGCGCCGGGCGCGGCGGGCCGGATTGTGCCGGCCCGCCGTTTTATTTCCGGTTCGTGCCACCCGCCCGGGCGCCGCGAATCAGCCTGGCCCGACGTCTTCTTCCATCCGGGGCCAGGGGCCGTCGATGTGCTTGCGGCACAGGTCCACCCAGGCCTGGGCCGCGTGGCTGAGCATCGGCCAGTCCGCCGACAGCAGGGCGATGTCCCAGCTCAGTGTGTCGGGCCCCAAGGGACGGGCCTCGAGCCCCGGCTCCACCGGTGTCCGGATGAAGGGCTCGGGCAGCAATGCGATGCCCATGCCCGCCTGCGCCATGGACAAGGTCCAGTCCCATTGGCCGCTGCGGGCGGCGATCAGCGGCTCGAAGCCGGCGGCCTGGAATTGCCGGTCCAGCAGGCGGGACAGCGCAAAGTCGTCTTCCAGCAGAACCAGCGGCCGTCCGCGCAGATCTCCGATGCTCGGCGCAGGCGGCAGCGGCCGCATCAGCCCGGGCTGGCCGACAGCCAGAATCCTGTGCCGGGCGACGACCCGCGGGCGCAGACCCAGTTCCGGCGCCACCGGCATCAGACTGAAACCCAGATCCAGGCGGCCTTCCGCCACCTGGCGCTCAATGGCCTGTCCTGTGTCCTCGTGCAGCGCGACCTCGATCTTCGGATAGCGCTGGCGGTATTCCTTCAGGGGCGCGGTGAACAGACGGTTGATCATCGGCGGCAGGCCGAGGTCCAGCCGGCCCAGTTCCAGCGCCTGGGTGCGGGCGATGTCGCGCAGCAAGGCACGGTGCGCCGCGAGCACGTCCTGCCCGCGCGCCAGGACCACGCGGCCCATGTCGGTGAGACGGGCCGGCCGTCGTTCCCGATCCAGCAGCGGCGCGCCGATCTCGTCTTCCAGTTGCCGGATCATTTTGCTGACGGTCGATTGCGTGACGCCCAGGGCCGCGGCGGCATGGGTGAAATTCTGCCGCCTGGCGGTTTCGATGAAGTAGCTGAGCGCGCGCATGTCCATGAAGGCGGGTGTCCTTTCTATGAATAAATAGAATTGTATAGATTTACTCCATGAATAATGGCGATGATATTCTCGGTCGTGTCATCACACGAATAGACGAGGAGACCATGATGATGGAGCGCCTGCAATGTGCCGGGCTTGAGCGCAGGATCATGACGGCGGCCCAGGCCGCCGGCCTGTTTCGCGACGGCATGACGGTCGGGATGAGCGGCTTCACCCGCGCCGGGGACTGCAAGGCCCTGCCCGCCGCGCTGGCGGAGCGGGCGCGGCATGAATCCTTGCGGCTGAACCTGGTCACGGGCGCGTCGCTGGGCAATGACAGCGATGGCCTCATGGCCGATGCCGGGCTGCTGGCGCGCCGCCTGCCGTTCCAGTCCGACGCCCGGCTGCGTCGGGCGATCAACGAAGGGCGGGTCATGTTCATCGATCAGCACTTGTCCGAAACCGTGGAACAACTGCGCGTCGGCCATCTGCCGAAGCTCGACATCGCCGTGGTCGAGGCGGTCGCCATTCTGCCGGACGGCGGCATCGTGCCTTCCATGTCCGTCGGCAATTCCGCCAGTTTCGTCGCCCAGGCCGATCAGGTGATCGTCGAGTTGAATACCAGCATGCCCATGAGCCTGATGGGCCTGCACGACATCTATCTGCCCGAGGACCGGCCCGGGCGCAAGCCCATTCCCCTGACCAGGCCGGATCAGCGTATCGGCACGACGTCGATCCCCGTCGATCCGTCGCGCATCGCGGCCATCGTCGTCACCGGCCATCCCGACAGTCCTTCCAACGTCCAGCCGCCCGATGAGGACACCCGGGCGATCGCCCGCCACATCATCGGCTTTCTGGGGGGCGAGGTGGCCGCCGGCCGCCTGCCGGACACGCTGCTGCCGCTTCAGGTCGGTATCGGTACCATCGCCAATGCGGTCGTGCACGGGCTGGTGGACGCGCCGTTCCGCGACCTGCGGATGTATTCCGAAGTCCTTCAGGACAGCGCCATCGCCCTGATCGACACGGGCCGCGTGTCCTTCGCCTCGGCTTCGTCGATCACCTTGTCGGAGCCCGTGTACCGGCGTTTCATGGAGCGCCTGGACGCATATGCCCGGCGGATCGTGCTGCGTCCCCAGGAAATCAGCAATCATTGCGAGATCGTGCGCCGCCTGGGCGTCATCGCCATCAACACGGCGCTGGAGTTCGACCTCTACGGCAACGTGAATTCCACGCATGTCGGCGGCACCCGGATGATGAACGGCATCGGCGGCTCGGGCGACTTCGCCCGCCATGC
Source organism: Castellaniella denitrificans (assembly GCF_027214045.1). Classification (GTDB taxonomy): domain Bacteria; phylum Pseudomonadota; class Gammaproteobacteria; order Burkholderiales; family Burkholderiaceae_B; genus Castellaniella; species Castellaniella denitrificans_A. The sequence continues at coordinate 41,659 of NZ_JAPWHE010000013.1, forward strand.
CCACCTGTCGATCTTCGTGAGCAAGTCGGTGGCCAAGGGCGGCGACATCTCCAGCGTCGTGCCGATGGTGGCCCATGTGGACCATACCGAGCACGATGTGGACATCCTGGTGACCGAGTGGGGGCTGGCCGACTTGCGCAATCTGGCGCCAAGGGAGCGTGCGCCCCGCATCATCGAGTGCTGCGCGCATCCGGACTACCGGGACGCGCTGATGGACTACTTCCGTCGCGCCTGTGCCCGGGGTGGCCATACGCCGCATCTCATCGGCGAGGCCCTGTCCTGGCACGAGCGGCACGCCGCCACCGGGTCGATGCGTGTCGCCGAACAGATGGCCTGCGCCTGATCGCAGCGGCGATAGAATATCGCCTTCTCCCCGGTAGCGAGGCCTGCCATGCTGGCGCAATATGGTGTGTTGGACGTCTGGACCTACCTTGCCGGGACGGTCTTCATCGTGCTGTTGCCGGGACCGAATTCCCTGTTCGTGCTCGCCACCGGGGCCGGGCGCGGCGTGCGCGCCGGCTACCAGGCCGCCTTCGGGGTGTTCATCGGCGATTCCATCCTGATGACCCTGACGGCGGCGGGTGCGGCGTCGGTGCTGCGGCTGCTGCCCATGGTGTTCATCGCCCTCAAGGCCGCCGGGGCGGTGTACCTGACGTACCTCGGGATCCGGCTGCTGATGTCGGCCTGGCGGCCGGCGCCGGCGCAGGTTCACGCGGTCGCCGGCGGCCCGGGCAGCCCCTTTCGCAAGGCCCTGCTGCTCAGCCTGCTCAATCCCAAGGCCATTCTCTTCCTGCTGTCTTTTTTCGTGCAGTTCGTCGATCCGGCCTATCCGCATCCCGCGCTGTCCTTCCTGATCCTGGCGACCATCCTGCAGATCTGCAGCGCCGCTTACCTGTCCGTCCTGATCTTCGGCGGTTCGCGCCTGGCGGCCGCGTTCCGGCGGCGCCAGGGGCTGGCGCGCGCCGGCAGCGGGCTGGTGGGCGTGCTGTTCCTGTGGTTCGCCGGGCGCATGGCCTTCGAGGCCTGAAAGAGCCCGTCATCGCCCCCGGCACGACGCATCATCATCATGCAATAATACCGGCCATTCATATCGAGTGATGTTCCGGTATTCTCCGTCCGCCGCCCTCTGGCGCGGCGGTGTCGGATTGCGCGCGCCCAGCCAGGCTAGGGGTTTATCCCCTTTAGGTGGCCCCGCGCATCCTGAGTAGAATTTTTCGCATCCCGGGTGTTTCACGAACGATTCGAACAGGATGCCTGCATGCCCCCGCGACTGGCCTTACGCAATATCAGCAAATCCTACCCGGCGGTCCGGGCCAACGACGCGGTCGACCTGACCGTCGAACCCGGCGAGATCCATGCCATTCTGGGCGAAAACGGCGCCGGCAAGTCCACCTTGATGAAAATCATCTACGGCGTGGTCCGGCCGGACGCAGGCACGGTCCATTGGGACGGCCAGGAAGTCCGGATCGCCAACCCGGCGGCGGCGCGGGCCCTGGGCCTGGGCATGGTGTTCCAGCATTTTTCCCTGTTCGACACCCTGACGGTGGCGGAAAACATCGCCCTGGGCCTGCCGCCGGGCACGGACATGCAGGCCCTCGAAACACGCATCACCGAAACAGCGGCGCAATATGGCCTGGACGTCGAGCCGCGTCGCCATGTCCATACCCTGTCGGTGGGCGAGCGCCAGCGTGTCGAGATCGTGCGCGCCCTGCTGGGAAAACCGCGCCTGCTGATCCTCGACGAGCCGACCTCGGTGCTCACGCCGCAGGCGGTGCTGCGCCTGTTCGAGGTCCTGCGCCAACTGGCGGCCGAAGGCTGCAGCATCCTGTACATCAGCCACAAGCTCGACGAGATCCGCGCCTTGTGCCATCGCTGTACCGTGATGCGCGCCGGCCGGGTGACCGGGGTCTGCGACCCGCGCCAGGAAACCGAGGCCAGCCTGTCGCGCCTGATGATCGGCACCGACCTGCCGGTGCACGAACACCGTGCGCACGCGGCCGGGCCGGTGCTGCTCCAGGTGCGCGGCCTGAGCCTGCCGCCCGCGCATCCTTTCGCCACGCCCCTGGCGGACATTGGCTTCGACCTGCGCGCGGGCGAAATCCTGGGCGTGGCGGGCGTGTCCGGCAACGGCCAGCAGGAACTGATGGGTGTGCTCTCGGGCGAGGACACCCGCGCGGCGCCGGACAGCATCCTGTTCGATGGCCAGCCGGTCGGCCGCCATTCGTCGGCCCGGCGGCGCATGCGCGGCATGGCCTTCGTGCCCGAGGAACGCCTGGGTCGCGGCGCGGTGCCCGAACTGTCCCTGGCGCGCAACCTGCTGCTTTCCCACCAGGGGCCGGACACAGTCCGGCATGGCTGGATCCGTGCCGGTGCCGTGCGCCGCATCACGGAAGGCATCATCGAACGTTTTCGCGTCAAGGCGCCCGGTCCACAGGCCCTGGCCGGCAGCCTCTCGGGAGGCAACCTGCAGAAATACATTGTCGGCCGCGAGGTCGTGCGCCAGCCCCGGCTGCTGATCATCGCCCAACCCACCTGGGGCGTGGATGTGGGCGCCTCGGCGCAGATCCGGGGCGAACTCCTGGCGCTGCGCGACGCGGGCTGCGCCATCCTGCTGATTTCCGAGGAACTGGACGAATTGTTCGAGCTGTCCGACCGCCTGGTCGTCCTGGCCAAGGGGCGCCTGTCGCCCCCGCTCGGCCGCGCCGAGGCCACGCGTGAACGGATCGGCCAGTGGATGAGCGGCCTGTGGCCCGGGGCCGACGCGGCCGGATCGCCCGCCGGCCACGCCGTCCCGGAGGCCGCCCATGCTTGAACTCATTCCCCGCGCCGAGCCTTCGCGCCGGATGGTGTGGCTGTCGCCTCTGATGGCGGTCGCGCTGACGGCCCTGTGCGGCGTGCTCATGTTCATGGCCGTGGGCAAGCCGCCCCTGGACGGCCTGGCCGTCTTTTTCGTCGAGCCGCTCGCCAGCTCTCATGGCTGGGCCGAGATCGGCGTCAAGATGGCGCCGCTGCTGCTGTGCGCGGTGGGCCTGGCGCTGTGCTTCCGGGCCAATATCTTCAACATCGGGGCGGAAGGCCAACTGGTCGTCGGGGCGATCGCGGCCGGCGCGTTCATCCTGCGTTTCGACGACGGGACGGGCGGCGGGGGCGGACCGCTGATGATCGCGCTGGCGTTGCTGGCCGGAGCCCTGGGCGGCGCGGCCTGGGCGGCGCTGGTGGCCTGGCTGCGCGACCGCTATCACGCCAACGAGATCCTGGTGTCGCTGATGCTGGTGTACGTGGCGCAACTGCTGCTCAGCTATCTGGTGCATGGCGTGATGCGCGACCCCGATGGTTTCGGGTTTCCCCAGTCGAGGCTGTTCGACGACGGCTTCCTGCTCCCGGTGTGGCCGGGCACGCGTCTGCACCTGGGCTTCGGCCTGGCGCTGGTCGCGGCGTTGGCGGCCTGGCTGCTGCTGTCGCGCCTGTTCGCCGGCTATCGCCTGACGGTGGGCGGCCTGGCGCCGCTCGCCGCGCGTTACGCCGGGTTCTCCTCGCGCCGCGCGCTGTGGGGCTGCATGCTGGGTTCCGGCGCCCTTGCGGGCGTGGCCGGCGCCTGTGAAATCATGGGCCCGATCGGCCAGCTCACGCCTTCGGTCTCGCCCGGTTACGGCTTCGCCGCCATCATCGTCGCCTTCGTGGGGCGGCTGCATCCCATCGGCGTGATCTTCGCCAGTTTCGTCATGGCCCTGTTCTACATCGGCGGCGAACTGTCCCAGACGCGGCTGGGCATGCCGGAAGCCATCACCGGCATCTTCCAGGGCATCCTGCTGTTCTCGCTGCTGGCCTGCGATGTCCTGATCCATCAACGCCTGCGCTGGAGACGCTGACCATGGACGTATTGGCTCCTCTGATCGCGGCCGCCATGAACGCCGGCACGCCGCTGATGCTGGCGGCCCTGGGGCTGCTCGTGAACGAGAAATCCGGTGTCATCAATCTGGGTTCCGAAGGCATGATGCTGGTGGCGGCAGCCCTGGGTTTCGCCGTGACCGTGCAGTCAGGCAGCACCGGACTGGGGTTCCTGGCCGGGGCCGCGGCCGGCGCGCTGCTGGCCGGCCTGTTCGCCTGGCTGGTGGTCTGGCTGGGGGCCAATCAGGTCGCTTGCGGCCTGGCCCTTTCCCTGTTCGGCGTCGGGCTGTCCGCCTTCATCGGCATGCCCTACGTCGGCGCCACGATCCAGGCGTTTTCCTGGTCGGTGCCGGGCTTGGCCGATCTGCCCTTCGTCGGCCCGGCCCTCTTTCAACACCATCCCCTGGTCTACGGCGCCCTGGCGCTGGCCGCCGGCCTGACCTGGTTCCTGTACCGCACGCGCGCCGGGCTGATCCTGCGCGCGGTGGGCGAATCCCCCGAATCCGCCCATGCCCTGGGCTACCCGGTGCGCCGGATCCGCCTGGCGGCGCTGCTGTTCGGCGGGGCCTGCTGCGGCCTGGCCGGCGCCTTCATGTCGCTGGTCTACACCCCGATGTGGGTCGAGAACATGGTCGCCGGGCGCGGCTGGATCGCCCTGGCGCTGACGCCGTTCGCCACCTGGCGTCCGCTGCGGGTGCTGGTCGGCGCCTATCTGTTCGGGGGCATCACCATCCTGACCTTCCACATGCAGGCGCTGGGTGTGCCGATCGCTTCCCAATTGTTGTCGATGCTGCCCTACCTGGCCACCATCCTGGTGCTGGTCCTGATCTCGCGCAACGTGAACTGGATCCGCATCAACATGCCCGCGTCCCTGGGGCGCGTGTTCAATCCCAATCACTGATCGTTGTCGTCCACGGAGACCCCCCATGAAAACTCGCCTGATTCGTCAAACCCTGGCGGCCGCCACCGCCGCGGCGTCCCTCTGGGCCGCAGGCCCCGCCGCCGCCCAAGAGCCCCTGAAGATCGGCTTCGTCTACGTCAGCCCCGTGGGAGAGGCCGGCTGGTCCTGGCAGCAGGACCTGGGCCGCAAATACATGGAGCAGCAACTGGGCGACAAGATCAAGACCCAGTTCGTCGAGGACGTGCCCGAGGGCGCCGACGCGGAGCGCGTCATCCGCGACCTGGCCCAGCAGGGCAACAAGCTGATCTTCACCACGTCCTTCGGCTACATGAACCCGACCATCAAGGTCGCCAGGCAGTTCCCGGACGTGAAGTTCGTGCACTCCACCGGCTACAAGACCGCGCCGAACGTCGCCACCACCAATGCCCGCTTCTACCAGGCGCGTTACGTGGCCGGCATCCTGGCCGGACACAAGACCCAGACCGGCGTGGTGGGCTATGTGGGCGCCTACCCGATCCCCGAGGTCCTGCAGGGCATCAACGCCTTCACGCGCGGCCTGCGCAGCGTCAAGCCCGACGCCACGGTGCGCGTCATCATGGTCAACAGCTGGTTCGACCCGGGCAAGGAACGCGACGCCGCGCTGGCCCTGCTGGACCAGGGTGCGGACATCGTCACCCACCACACCGATTCGACCGCCGCCGTCCAGGCGGCCGAGGAACGTGGCAAATGGGCCATCGCCTACCATTCCGACATGCTGAAATTCGGCCCGCACGCCCAGTTGGCCGCCGTCACCCACCATTGGGGCCCGTATTTCACCCGCGAGGCTCAGGCGGTGCTGGACGGGACCTGGAAATCCGATCAGGTCTGGGGCGGCTTCAAGGAAGGCATGGTGGCCCTCGAAGGCTTCGGTCCGGCCGTGGACGACGCCCTGAAGGCCGACCTCAAGGCCAAGGAAGACGCCATCGCCAACGGCTCCCTGAACGTTTTTGCCGCGCCGATCAAGACCAATGAGGGCAAGGTGGTACTGGCCGATGGCGCGCTGGACGACAAGGGCCTGAACGCCATGGACTACTACGTCGAGGGCGTGGTCGGGAAACTGACGAAGAATTAATTTTTCCGGGGGACCGACCAGGTGCTGACCACCTGGGCCACCGGTTCTCCGCCGCCTTCGGGCAGCAGCAGCGCCTCGCCGGCCGTCATGCGGCCGGTTTTCAATATCCGGGCCTGGGCCACGATGCCGCCGGCCGGCGCGCCCCGCAGGAAATTGATCGTCAGGCTGGCGGTGACGGCTTCCGCGACTCCGGTGGCGCCGACCACGGCCGCGTACAGGGCCAGGTCGGCCAGGCCCATCAGCATCGGTCCGGCCACGATGCCGCCCAGCCGCTGGTTGGCCGGGTTGGGTGGCAGGCGCAAGGTCGCCTGTCCGTGCCGGATGTCCAGGATCTCGATGCCCAGCACGCCGGCGAAAGGATGCAGTTGGTCCAGCAACTCGCGGAATGCCTCGAGGCTGATGCGGGCCTCGGGGAGTCCGGCGTCGTGCACTCCGGGAGAAGCGGCGATTTCGGATGGCTTGGACATGGCGCAAGGGCGAGTCGAAAAGCCCATAGTACACTTGCCCGGTCGGGGAGCGGATGCCTCCCGGCCGTTCCAGCCGGCGTTCCGGCCAGTTCCGCCGCAGGGCCGTCTGAACGGCCCGCGGGCAATATCATCGGGTAGTGAAATGAAGAAAATCTTGACGCGCACACTGGGAATTTCGGCCGGCCTGCTGCTGGCGGCCTCGGCCTGGGGGCATGGGCACGATACGCCGGCGGCCGCGTCCGCCAAGACGTCCGCCAATGTGAAGGCGTCCGATTGCTGGATCCGCTTGATTCCGTCGCCCGCGCCTTCGGGCGGGTTCTTCGTGGCGCATAACGCGGGCGCCACGGATGCCGTGTTGACGGGTGCCCATTCGCCCGACTATGGCATGGTCATGCTGCATGAAACCACGGAATCCGACGGCATGAGCAAGATGTCCATGGTCCATCAGGTCGCCATTCCGGCGGGCAAGGACCTGGCGTTCAAGCCGGGCAGCTATCACCTGATGCTGGAAAAGCCCCGCGCCGGTCTGAAGGTCGGGGATTCCGTGCGGCTGGATTTCACGCTGGCCAACGGCGAGGGGTTCTCCGCGACCTGCGAGGTCAAGTCGCCCAAGGCCATGCAGGGCATGGGCGGGCATACGAAACACTGACGTCGTGCGGTGCGCTCAGGCGCCCGCCAAGAATGTCAGGACCGTGCGGTTGAAGGACCGCGGGTTGGCCAGATTCATGCCGTGGGCGGCCAGGGCGATACGCTCGCGCCGGGCCTGCGGCAGCAGCCGCTGCAGCCGATCCTGGCGGGTGCCGTACTTGGCGGGGCTTTGCGCGCCCCCAATCAGCAGCACCGGACAGGACAGGGCGGCGGCGTGCCGGGGGTCCACCGGCAGGTTGGCCTCCAGAATCTGCGACAGCAGTGTCGTGGCATTGTCCCGCACCATGTCCTTGAACCAGCCAACCATCTTGCGCCAGGTGTCGACGCCGTTCACCGTGTCGATGAACTGTTCAATCGCTCCTTCCGTATCGCCGTCCCGCAGTCTCCGGACTGCGTCGGCATAGAAGACGGGCGTTTCCGGCTCGTCCGCGAAGCGGAAGCCGGGATCGGCCAGTGTCAGCGACCGGCACAGCTCCGGTGCCTGGACCGCCAGGGCCAGGGCCACCTGTGCGCCTCGGGAATGGCCGACTATGTGTGCGCCGCCGTGCTCGTCCAGCGCGCGCAGCAGATGCGCCAGATCGCCGGCATGGCGGTCGACGGCGTACTCCGCGCGGGGATGGGACCGCGCGTCGGGCCAGCAGCCGCGCAGGCTGGGCGCGATGACGCGATGCGTCTCGGCGAAGGCGGGGATCTGCCAGCGCCAGTAGCGGTAGTCGCACAGCGAGCCATGGATCAGCAGGATCGGCGCACCCGCTCCCGTGCCCGCCTGGGTGTAGTGCAGGTCGCCGTCGGGGCAGGGCAGGATGTGGTGCGGCGGTTCGATGCCCGGGGCTGGCATTACAGCAATTTCAGACGGCTCTTGGCCGTCTCGGCGGAAGCGCTGCCGGGGTAGTCCTTGATGATGCGCTGCAGGCTGGCCTTGGCGCCCTTCATGTCGTTGAGTTCGATCTGGTCTGCGGCCACGACCAGCAAGGCGTCAGGCGCCCGGGGATCCTCGGGGCGATTCTTCACCAGCGACTGCATCGTCTGGATGGAGTTCTTGAAGTCCTTGGATGCGTACTGGCTGCTGCCCAGGTAGAACATCGCGTCGCCGGCCATATTGCTGTTCGGGTAGGACTGGAGGAAGGTCGAGAAGCTGGATGCGGCTTCCTTGTAGCGGCCGTTCCGGTACTGATCGGCGGCGGCCTCGTAGGCGGCTTGCTCCTGCGGATCGCCGGTCTGCGGGGCCTTGGGTGCGTTGCCGCCGTTGCCGCCGGCCGGGGACGCTCGCTGGCCCAGTTCCTCGATGCGCCCTCGAAGCGAGGCGATTTCCTGGTGCAGCAGGTCCATCTGGTCGGCCAGTTGCAGCCGGGCCTGCTGGTTCTGGTCGTTCATCTGCTTGATCTGGGTGCGCAGTTCCAGGATGGCGCGGCGCGCCTCGTCGTCGGAAAAGGCCTGCGCGGCGGGTGCCACCAGCGTCAAGGCCAGCAGGGCGGCGGAGAGAGCGTGCAGGCGAGGGGTCGATGAGGTCATGAGTCTACTGTTCCGTCCAAATGAGAAAACCGCCGTGAGAAAAGAAAAAACGCCGTAGCGGGGGCCGCTACGGCGCTGTCACGGCCTGGCTGACGATCAACGTTGGTAGTCGATGTCGGCGCGGCGGTTCTCGGCGTAATCGGCGTCGGTGTTGCCCAGGGCCTTGGGCCGTTCCTTGCCGAAGCTGATCGCTTCGATCTGGTTGGCATTGACGCCCAGCAGGGTCATCATGCGCGCCACGGCGTCCGAACGGCGCTGGCCCAGGGCCAGATTATATTCGGTGCTGCCGCGAGCGTCGGTGTTGCCTTCCACGCGGACCTTCTGGCCTTGGTGGCTGGTCAGGTAGTTGGCATGCATCTCGACGACGCTGCGGTACTGTTCGGGTACCGTGTAGCTGTCGAAGTCGAAGTAGACCGAGCGTTGTTGCGCGAGCGGGCTTTGCGGATTGAAGGGATCCATGATTTGCCCGGCGGACGCCGAATCGGAGCCGTTGCCTGCGCCGTTCTGGTCCAGCGGCACGGAGCTGCAGGCGGCCAGCGAGGCGGCGATGGCGGCGATGGTCAGGGTCCTGGTGATGCGCGAGCTCATTTAATGTCCTTTAGAAGAAAGAAGAGTCACACGAAAAAATCAGTCTGTGAAAGGGCCCCAGGCCGGCTCGCGGACCTTGCCGTTGAGCACCGACAGAGTCTGGCGCACGCGCCCGTCGATCGAGGTCACCGCCAGTACGCTGCGACCGTTCTGGATGGCGCTGTAAAGCACCTGCATTCCATTGGGCGCATAGCTGGGGGATTGATCGTCCGGGCCATCCGTCAGCATCTGTTCGGAACCCGAGTTCAAGGCGAGGCTTGCAATCCTGAAGGCACCGTTTCTGCGAGTAACGTACACCAGTTGCTGTCCATCCGGCGATACCCTAGGTGAAATATTGTAACTACCCGAGAAGGTCAGGCGTTGGGCGTCGCCGCCGCCTGCCGGCACCTTGTAGATTTGCGGACTGCCGCCCCGGTCGCTGGTGAACACCAGGGACTGGCCATCGGGCGTGAAGCGCGGCTCGGTGTCGATCAACGGCGAGCGCATGACCCGCCGCAGGTCGGATCCATCCGTGTTGATGGTGTAGATCTGGGAAATGCCGTCTCTTGATAGCACGATGGCCATGCGGCGGCCGTCCGGCGACCAGGCGGGCGCGCTGTTGTTGCCCTTGTAATTGGCGACTGGCTGGCGCTGGCCGGTCGCCAATGTCTGGATGTAGATCACGGATTTGCCCGATTCGAAGCTGACGTAGGCCAACCGCGAGCCGTCCGGCGACCAGGCGGGCGAGATGATCGACTGCTTGGATCGCAGCATCACCTGCGGATTCTGACCATCGGCATCAGCAATTTGTAACTCATACCCGTTGCTCGTCTGCAACACGTAGGCGATCCGGGTCGAGAACACGCCACGCACGCCGGTGATCTTTTCGTAGATCCGGTCGGCGATCCGGTGGGAGATGCGGCGCATTTCCGCTTCTGTGCCGCTGTAGGACGCCTGATCCAGTTCGATCTTGCGCACGTTGTCCACCAGGCGGTAGCTGATTGTGTATTGACCGCCGTTCTGCGCGACTGTGCCGTAGGCCAGGTAGTCGGCGCCGCGCGCCTGCCAGGTGCCATGGTCGATCTTGCTCTGGACGTCCAGTCCGGCGCCCGAGGCGCTGATCAGCCGGAACTGGCCGGAGCGTGTCAGGTCGGCGCGGATGACCTCGGGGGCGGAGGTGGCGCTGGCCGCGCCCGCGAAATCGGCGATGGCGATCGGGTACTGGGTGGCGCCGACCCCTGAAATGTCGACGCGCAATTGCGCGTGTGCCGCCGTGGCGCCCGCGGCGGCCAGCGCGAGGCCCAGGCCTGCCGAAGCGGCTCGCCGCCAGAGGCGGCCGATGAAGCCGGAGGCTGTGAATACGGTCATGATGACGATCTCCTTAGTCGTACATGCGGTAGTCCACGTCAATATACGACGGATACTTGCCGCCAGGCGGTTTCGGGAAGGGCGAGCAGGCCACGATCCCCTTCTGGACGGCGTCGTCGAAACGGGGATTGCCCGAGGATCGGGTCAGGTCGACGCCCTGGACTTGTCCGTTGGCCCCCAGCCGGGTACGGAAGCTGGCCGTGGGGTTGGCCGAGCCGTTGCGCGGGGGCACGTTGTAGACCACGCCGGGCTGGACGCAGGCGCGTACTTTGGCCGCGTAGCCGTCGCTGCCGCCGCCTCCACGCTGGTTGCGGTCGGCATTGCCGTTGGGGATGCCGGCGGCTTCCAGGGCGTCGCCGCGCATGGCGGCCCGCAGGGCCTGGCGCTTGGCCTCGGCTTCCTTGGCGGCTTTTTCCTTTGCGGCCTTTTCCCTGGCCGCTTTTTCGGCAGCCGCTTTTTCAGCGGCGGCTTTTTCAGCGGCGGCCTTCGCGGCCGCGGCTTTTGCGGCTTTTTCCTTCGCGGCTTCCTTGGCGGCCTGTTCGGCGGCGGCCTTTTCAGCAGCCGCCTTTTCGGCTGCGGCTTTTTCCGCCTTTTCTTTTTCAGCCTTCTCTTTGGCCGCCTTGTCCCGGGCCGCCTGTTCGGCGGCGGCTTTATCGGCCTTCTCTTTGGCGGCCTGCTCAGCCAGCCGGCGTTCCATCTCTTCGCGCGCTTTGCGTTCCTTGGCGAGGGCGATTTCAGCGTCGGCCTTCGCCTGGGCGGCCTCGGCGGCGCGCGCCTGTGCCTCGGCCAGTTGCGCCTGCCGGGCGGCCTCGGCCTGGGCGGCCTGTTCCGCAGCCTGTCGCGCGCTGTCTTCGGGTTGGGGCGTCGGCTCCGGCTCCGGTTTGGGTTCGGGTTTCGGCTGGGGCTCGGGCTGTTGTTGCTCGGGCTGCTCTTGGGGCGCGGCGGCGTCGGCCACCGTGCCCTGGGCCCAGAGTTCGACCTGGACGGGGCCGGGGTTGTCCGGCGCGGTTGAAAAGCCCACCACCATCAGCAGGACCAGCAGTCCGTGCGCGGCCAGGGAGAGGATCAGGCCGCGTCGGTCGTCGCGCCCGCCGGTGGGCGTGCCGTCGTCGGCATCGGTGCGGAAGAAGCGGTCGAACAGATTCATGGAGTGGGTGTCAGCGCGCGGCCGGGGCGTTCTGATTGACCAGCAGCCCCAGCTTGCCGATCCCGCCGTTGCGCAGCAGGTCCATGACTTGCATGACGGATTCGTAGGGCACCTTGCCGTCGGCGGAAATCACCACGGGCGTGTCGGCCGTGGCGACGGCGCGGACCTCGGCCAGCAGGTTGGCCTTGTCGATGGGACGGAACGACGCGCCGCCTTCGCGGACCCGCAGCGCGAGCGCGCCTTCGGCGTCGATCTGCACCTCGATGGGCTGGACAGGAACATCGGATGCCGTGCCGACCGAGGGCAGTTCGATCTGGCCCGGGGTGATCATGGGTGCGGTGACCATGAAGATCACCAGCAGGACCAGCATGACGTCGATGTAAGGCACGACGTTGATGTCGTTCTTCATGCGGCGCGAGCGACGGCTGCCAAGCGAAGTCATGTCAGTGCACCTGGCGCTGGAGGATGTTCAGGAACTCTTCGACGAAGCTTTCGAAGCGGATTGACAGCCGGTCGATCTGATTGGTGTAGCGGTTGTACGCCAGTACGGCTGGAATGGCGGCGAACAGGCCGATGGCGGTCGCGATCAGGGCTTCGGCGATCCCCGGGGCGACGGCGGCCAGGGTCGCCTGCTGCATCGTGGACAGGCCCATGAAGGCATGCATGATCCCCCAGACAGTGCCCAGCAGTCCGATGTAGGGGCTGACCGAGCCGGTGGAGGCGAGGAAGTTCAGATGCGACTCCAGGCCGTCCATCTCGCGCTGGAGGGCGGCTTTCATGGCGCGCCGGGGTGCGTCCAGCAGGGTGTCGCCGCGGCTGGACGAGCGGCGCGCCTTGACGAACTCGGTCATGCCGGCGTCGAAGATACGGGCCAGTGCGCCGTGCTCGTTGCGACGGCTGGCGATGGCCTGCTGCAGGACGGTCAGGTCGCCGCCGGCCCAGAAATCGTCCTCGAAGCGGCGGGTCTGTTCGTCGGCGCGCCGCAGGGCCGCGCGCTTGCTGAAGATATAGGTCCAGGACAGGACCGAGGCGCCGAGCAGGATCAGCATCACGATCTGCACGGGCAGGCTGGCGTTGCCGATGAGTGACAGCAGCGACAAATCGCTAGAGGCTTGCATGGTTTTCCAGTAGATCCCTGATGGAGGGGGAGAGACGGATGGGTTTGAAACTGAGGGCGTGTACCGTGCAGACCTGGATGTCCGCATGGGCGAGCAGTGTGTCGCCGCGCAGGGCCTGCTGGGCGAACCGGATCGTCGAGGCACCCAATCCGGTCACGGAAGTCCTGACGATAATGCGGTCGTCCAGGCGGGCCGGTTGCCGGTAGGCAATGTCCGCATGCTTGACCACAAACATCATCTGTTCCTGTGTTGCGAGAGTGCGTTGATCCATCCCGAGCGCGCGCAGCCATTCCGTGCGACCGCGTTCAAAGAATTTGAGGTAGTTCGCGTAGTACACGACACCACCGGTATCGGTGTCCTCGTAATATACGCGAATGGACAGCTCGCCGGGGGGATTGGTTCGATCCGGATTCATTTTTTGGTGAGGCCTTGTGACACGGGCGCCGCGGGCATCCGCGGTCCCGGGCGGTCTGCTCACGGCGCCTGCTTTCCGATCGCCTTGTTTAGAGGGACTCCAGGCGTTCCAGGATGCACGACAGGGCATCGGCCTGGGCGATGCGCTGCGGCTGCTCGTCGCGGCGCGCCTGGATTTCGACGATGCCGTCCTTCAGGCCGCGCTCGCCCAGCGTCACGCGCAGCGGCACGCCGATCAGTTCCCAATCGGCGAACATGATGCCGGGGCGGGTGTCGCGATCGTCCAGGATCACGTCCACACCCTGCGCCTGCAGCGCCTGGTACAAGGATTCGGCGGCCTCGCGCACGGCGTCGCTCTTGCCGATGCCAATGGGGCACAACACGACTTCGAACGGCGCGATGGCGCGCGGCCAGATGATGCCGCGCCCGTCGTGGCTCTGCTCGATGGCCGCGGCCGAAATCCGGCTGATCCCGATGCCGTAGCAGCCCATCTGCATCAAGGCGGGCTTGCCGTCGGTTTCCAGGAAGGTGGCGTTCAGGGCGCGTGAATACTTGTCCCCCAGGAAGAACACATGGCCGACCTCGATGCCGCGCTGGATCGCCAGGCTGCCGCCGCGCGGGTCGGGGTCGCCGGCCACCACATTGCGCAGGTCGGCGACCAGGGCTGGCTCGGGCAGGTCGCGGCCCCAGTTCACGCCGCTCAGATGGTAGCCGGCCTCGTTGGCGCCGCAGACGAAATCGCCCATGTGGGCGACCGTGCGGTCGGCGATCACGGTGATGGCCTCCGGGTCCAGCCCCACGGGGCCCAGGTAACCCGGGGCGCAATGGAAGACCGAGTCGATCTCGGCCTCGGTCGCCAGGCGGTGACCCTCGCCGAAGCCCGGCAACTTGCCGACCTTGATTTCGTTGGTTTCATGATCGCCCCGGATCAGCAGCAGCCACAGACGGGCGGGGCCTTCGGCGGAGTCGGTGGCCAGCACCACGGACTTGACCGTGCGCGACAGCGGCAAGCCAAGCTGTTCGGCCACGATCTCGCACTTGGGCGCGTCGGGCGTGGCGCGTTTTTCCATGGGCTCGCGCGCCGGTTCGCGCTCGGCCAGCAGGCAGGGCGCGTCGGCCAGCTCGATATTGGCGGCGTAGTCCGAATCCGGGTTGTAGACGATCAGATCCTCGCCTGTGTCGGCGATGACCTGGAATTCGTGGCTGCGTGTACCGCCGATCGAACCGGTGTCGGCCGCCACGGCGCGGAATGTCAGGCCCAGGCGCGTGAAGATGCGCTGATAGGCGGCGTACATGGCATCGTAGCTGGCCTGGGCTGCGGTCTCGTCGCGGTCGAAGGAATAAGCGTCCTTCATGGTGAATTCGCGTCCGCGCATCAGGCCGAAACGTGGCCGGCGCTCGTCGCGGAATTTCGTCTGGATGTGATAGAAATTCACCGGCAACTGGCGCCAGCTGTGAATTTCGTTGCGGGCGATGTCGGTGATGACCTCCTCGGAGGTCGGCTGCAGCACGAAGTCGCGCTGGTGGCGGTCCTTGATGCGCAGCAGTTCGGCGCCATATTGTTCCCATCGGCCCGATTCCTGCCACAGTTCGGCGGGCTGCACGACCGGCATCAGCAGTTCGATGGCGCCGGCGCGGTTCATTTCCTCGCGCACGATGGCCTCGATCTTGCGCAGGACCTTCAGGCCCATCGGCATGTACGTATAGACGCCTCCGGCGATTTTCCGGATCATGCCAGCCCTCGTCATCAGCTGGTGACTGACGACCTCCGCCTCGGCGGGGGCTTCCTTCAGGGTGTTCAGATGATACTGGCTGGCGCGCATGGTAGGGATTCCGGTTGGTACGTATAATCGACGGTAATTGTATTGAATTCACAACCGAGGTGGCCCCATGTTGGATCGCGAAGGCTACCGTCCGAATGTCGGCATCATTCTCGTGAACCAGAAAAACGAGGTTTTCTGGGGCAAACGCATCAGGGAACACGCATGGCAGTTCCCACAGGGGGGCATCAAGCACGGGGAAACCCCCGTGCAGGCGATGTACCGCGAACTCCACGAGGAAACCGGCCTGCGCGCCGAACATGTGCGCATTCTGGGACGGACCCGGGACTGGTTGCGCTATACCGTGCCGGATCATTACGTGCGCCGCGAACTGCGCGGCCACTACAAAGGCCAGAAACAGATCTGGTTCTTGCTGCGCATGGTGGGCCGCGACAGCGACGTCAGCCTGCGCGCCACCGATACGCCCGAATTCGACGCCTGGCGCTGGAACGCCTATTGGGTGCCGCTGGAAGCCGTCATCGAATTCAAGCGCGAGGTTTATTCCCTGGCGCTCAACGAATTGTCGGGCCTGCTGTTCCGCCGGGGCCGCGAAAACCGCTATTTGCGTCACCGGACCGGCGGGCGGCGCGATGAATCCGCCGGCCGGACGGCGGACGCGCCGGTTCCAAAAACCCCACGGCCTGAACAAGTATGATTCAATTCCTTGCGTGGCGCATCGCGCCTGCACTCCAGAAGGTTTGACCGCATGCTCCAAGACCTCGACGCATTGTCCCAGCGCATCCGCCAAGTCGCCCAGCTCGCGCGGGATCTGCAATCAGAACGCGCGGCCTTGCACGCCAAGGTCCGGCAACTCGAGCAGGAATGCCAGTCTCTGAAAGACCAGCAACTGCGCGAAGGTCAGGAATTCGCGCGCATGTCCGAACGGCTGGCGCGCCATGACCAGGAACTCCAGGCCGCGCGCGAGGAATCCGGACAGCACCGGGCGGCCCTGGAGTCCGAGGTGCGCGACCACCAGATCCGCTCCGATTCCCTGCAGCGGCGGCTGATCCAGGTCGAGTCCGAGCGCGACCGCCTGCGCGATGCCGCCAGCGGCGCCCAGCAGCAGATCGAACTCATCCTCGAGCGTCTGCCCGGCGCGCAGGCCTAGGGCCTGTTCACACATTCACCAAGGAGCCGCGCAACATGGAACGCGTCGATGTCGCCATCCTCGGCCGCGATTATTCGCTGGCCTGCCCCCCCGAAGAAAAAGACGCCCTGCTGGCCGCCGTGCGGCTGGTGGACCAGCGCATGCTGGCCATCAAGGGCGTCGGCAAGGTCGCCAGCAACGAACGCATCGCCGTGATGGCGGCCATCCAGATCGCCAACGAACTGCTCAGCATGCGCGCGCCCGACGGTCCCCTCGGGAATATTGCCTTGGGCGATTTCAAGGGTAAAATCGAATCCATGAACGAGGTGCTCGACGAAGTCCTGGGTACCGCCGTTTAACCCTTTATCCTCCGGATGCGCCAGGTCATCCGGTCGTTCAAGTCCCTGCCGTGTTCGTGACCTGGCCATACATTCCTTGAACCAATGCTATAGGCATAGGTTGCCGGATTGACAGATGGGAGCGCTGCCTTCACTGGACGGCCCGAAGCCTGACTGATGGCGACCACCGTGAACCCTCGGTTCCGGGATGCCGGCCTAGACGGCACAGGCGGGGCATTACCAGAAAGCTCGTCGTGAGATCGCGACGGGCTTTCGTCTTTCAGGAGTGGCAAATGTATCGAGGCGTGCAGAATCGCAAACAACTTCTGGCCGGGCTGTCCCTGGCCCTGGCGGCCGTGGCCATGCCCGCTGCGGCCCACGAGGCCGGATCCGATGAGCCCCGGGCCTCGCTGTCGGCCGAGGCATCGGCCGAGATCGCGCAGGATGCGGTCGAAATCACCCTGGCGGCGGATCTGGCCGGCGCATCCCAGTCCGAGGTCGCCGAGGCTCTGAACCAGCGCCTGGAGTCGGTCATGAAACAGGCCAAGGGACACCAGGGTATCGAGGCCCGCAGCGGCTCCTACCGGATCTGGCCGACCAACGACCGAGACGGCAAGATCGCAGAATGGCGGGGTCAGGCCGAAATCCTTCTGGCATCCCGGGATTTCCCCGCTGTCTCGAAACTCGCAGCCAGTCTGGGCGACCGCATGCCGATCGCCGGCCTGTCGTTTTCGGTTTCGCACGAACGGCGTGCGGCCGAGGAGCAAAAGCTCCTGGGCCAGGCTGTCGATGCGTTCAAGGCCCGCGCCCAGGCGCTGACCCGGGCCCTCGGCTTTGCAGGCTATCGGTTGCGCACGGTCGACCTGGGTGGGCAGGGCGCCATGCCGCCCGCGCCCATGCCCCGCATGATGAGCGCCCTGGCCGCCGACAAGGCCGTCGCGCCCGTCGAGGGCGGCCGCGAACGGATCAGCGTGTCGGTTCAGGGGACGATCGTCTTGCTGCCCAAATGAACAGGGCCAGGCCGATCAGGATCATGGGCAGCGACAGCAACTGCCCCATCGACAGTCCGCCGGCCAGCAATCCCAGGAAATCGTCAGGCTCGCGTGTGAACTCCACCAGGAACCGGAACAGCCCGTAGCCCATCAGGAACACCGCGCTCACCTGGCCCGTCGGGCGGGGCTTGCGGGCGAACCACCACATCAGGGTGAACAAGGCGAAGCCCTCCAGCCCCATTTCATACAGTTGCGACGGGTGGCGCGGCGTACCGTCGTGCGCACCCGGAAAGACCATGCCCCAGGGCAGGTCCGTGGGACGGCCCCACAATTCGCCATTGATGAAATTGCCCAGCCGCCCGGCCGCCAGACCCAAGGGGATCAGTGGGGCGATGAAATCCCCGATCGCCAGGAGCGGCTGGCCGCGCCGTCGGGCGAAGAACAGCATGGCCAGCGTCACGCCGATCAGTCCGCCGTGGAAGGACATTCCCCCCTGCCAGACCTCGAAGATCGACAGCGGGTGCGCCAGGTAATCATCGAACTTGTAGAACAGCACGTAGCCCAGGCGCCCACCCAGCACCACGCCCAGCACGCCGTAGAAGATGATGTCCTCCAGGTCGCGCAGCGTCAGCCCGGCGGGGGAGGGGTGATGCTGGATGCGCCAACGTCCCAGCAACCAGGCCAGGCCGAAGCCGGCCAGGTACATGAGTCCGTACCAGTGGATCGCCAAGGGGCCGATCTGCAGGGCAATGGGATCGATGTGGGGGAAAGGCATGGGCGCGACCGGGAGGAAAGACACAATCATGGATAATACCGTGATCGGACATGACGAGAGGATGAGTCGGGCCATGGGGCGTGGAAAGGCGATCGGAATCGCGCTGGCGGGGGCGCTGGCGCTGTGCGCGGCGAATGCCAGGGCGGCTGGCGGCGCGACGGGCGACGGCCTGGCGCTGGCCGGCCAGCGCCAGTGCCTGGGCTGCCACCAGGTCGATGCCCGCAGGGTGGGGCCGCCATTCCGTGCCATCGCCGAACGCTTCCAGGGTCGGCACGAGGCGGCCGGCCATCTGGTCCGCGCCATGCGCGAAGGCAGCCGCGGCCAGTGGGGTGCGATCCCCATGCCGGCCCAGACCCGCCTGTCCGACGTCGATGCGCAGCGCCTGGCGCTGTGGATTCTGTCGCTGAAAGACACCCACGCGGCGGATTGATCGTGGCGCCGCACGCGCGAGCAAAGGAGAACCGCATGGAAACTCAAGGGAACGCCGTATTCGAGACTGCGATTTTCGGCGGTGGCTGCTTCTGGTGCCTGGAGCCCGTGTTCCGCGCCCTGGACGGTGTGCTGGATGTACGGCCCGGCTATTGCGGCGGCCACGTGGACCATCCGACTTACGAACAGGTCTGCCGCCAGGACACCGGCCATGTCGAGGTCGTGCAGGTGACCTTCGATCCGGAACGGGTCGGTTACGACCTCCTGCTGAACGTTTTCTTCGGCACGCACGATCCGACCACGCTCGACCGCCAGGGCAACGATGCGGGGCCTCAGTACGCCTCCGTGATCTTTTATGGAAACGAGGCGCAGCGGGCCTTGGCCGAAGCCGCGCGCGCCGAGGCCCAGGCGGTCTTCGATGATCCGGTCGTCACACGGATCGAAGCGGCGGGCTTCTTCTGGCCGGCCGAGGAACTGCACCGCGAATACTACCGGCGAAACCCGGAGCAGGGCTATTGCCAGTTCGTCATCGCGCCCAAGCTGGCGAAATTCCGCCAGCGCTACGCGCACTTGTTGCGCTGAGGCCGGCGAGGCCTGCCCGCGCGTCCGCGCAGGGCATCGCGCCGGGGTGCGGCGCCGGTCACCGTCAGGGGGGCGAGGCCTGGGGGGCCGACGCCGCCAGCCGGCGCCCCCAGGCGGTATCAGGGCGCGTCAGCGCCGCCAGGGCCGCCAGCACGCCCAGGGTCGCCAGGGCGCGCAGCACCAGGATCACCCATAGATTGGCGCCCAACGCCAGGATCAGCAGCGTGTCCTCGATCAGGGCATGGCACAGCGACAGCCACGACAGGGCCAGCAGCCGGGTGCGCGGGCTGTAGTTCTCGCGTTCGGCGGCGTCGATGATCAACGCGCCGCCGTAGGCCAGTCCCAGCAGCACGCCGACCGTGGTCAGGGGCGCGGCGCGTTCTTCCAGGCCCGAGAGGCGCAGCACGGGTGTCAGCAATCGGGTCACGAGCCGCGTGATGCCCAGACGCTCCAGCACATCCAGCAGCAGCACCAGTCCGACGATGACGGCCAGGACCAGTGCCAGCGATTGCAGTGTGGACAGGACCCAGGGCCAGAAATCCGGCGGTCCCTGGGTCAGCCCCGCGTCCTGGCGCATCCAGGCCAGGGAGACCGGGTCCTGCAGCACGTCCAGCGCCCGGCAGGTCCAGCTGACGGCGGCGCCGTAGCAGAGGGCGACGACGATGCGCAGCGCCCCGGTGAGCAGCGCGCTGGCGCCGGCGCGCCGCACGACGGATTGCTCGGTCGGGATATTGTGGGCGAACAGCATCATCGCCCCCAGCGCGCTGACCTGGGCCGTCGTCATGTGCATGCCGTCGGACAATGCCGCCATCGAAGCCATGCCGCCGTAGATGTTGGTCAGTATGGTGGTAGCCCAGATGATGCCCGCCTCGGGCGGCAACCCCAGCAGCGCCATGGCCGGCGTCAGCGTCTCGCCGGCCATGCGCACCAGGCCCAGGCGGTCGGCGATGTAGACGATCACCATCACCGGCAGCATGATCCTCGTGATCGTCAGGAACATGCGCGTGCTGCGCAGCCGGATGGTGTTCAGGTAATGGAGCATGCCAGGGTTCCGGGAAGAGGGCGCCGCCGGGCGGACCGTTTGCCGGCCATTGTAGGGCGCCCCCGCGGCGCGCGTCAGGACTGCAGCACGCCCCGACGGATCTGGTCCAGTTCGATGGATTCGAACAGCGCCTTGAAGTTGCCTTCTCCGAAGCCCTCGTCGCCCTTGCGCTGGATGATCTCGAAGAAGATCGGTCCGATCTGGTTCGCGGTGAAAATCTGCAGCAGCAGGCCGCCCCCCGGGGCGCCGTCCAGCAGGATGCGGTTGCGGCGCAGGCGGGCCACGTCCTCGCCGTGGCCCGGCAGCCGCTTGTCCAGCAGTTCGTAGTAGGTGTCGGGGGTTCCGAGGAATTTCACCCGGCCGCTCAGTTGCTCCACCGTGTGGTGGATATCGTCCGTGGACAGCGCGATGTGCTGGATGCCTTCTCCACGGTACTGGTCCAGGTATTCCTGGATCTGGCCCGGGGTCTCGCCGCCTTCCTCGTTGATGGGGATGCGGATCAGCCCGCAGGGCGAGGTCATGGCTTTCGATTTCACCCCTGTCAACTGGCCTTCGATGTCGAAATAGCGGATTTCGCGGAAATTGAAGATGCGCTCGTAGAATTCGGCCCATTCCTCCATGCGTCCGCGATGCACGTTGTGCGTCAGGTGGTCGATGCGGAGCAGGCCGGCGCCCGCGTGGCTCAGGTCGTCATGGGCTGTGGCGTGGTCCAGGGGTTCGAAGTCCACATCGTAGATCCCGATGTCGCCGATGCCGCCGTGGCCGTACTTGCCGCGCCAGCGGTCCACCAGATAGATCAGGGAGTCGCCGATGCCCTTGATCGCCGGGATGTTGAGCTCCATCGGACCGCTGTGCGAATCGAAGCCCCAGGCGCCGCGTTCCAGGGCCAGCTTGTAGGCGTGGGCCGCGTCACGTACGCGCAGGCCGATGGCGCAGATCGACGGGCCGTGCTGGCGCGCGAAGCGCTGCGCGAACGAATCGGGTTCCGCGTTGATCAGAAAATTGATCGAACCCTGACGGTACAGTGTGACGGCCTTTTTGCGGTGCCTGGCGATGGGCCGGAAGCCCAGGGCTTCGAACACGCGACCCAGCGCGGCGGGGTCCGGCGCCGTGTATTCCACGAATTCGAAGCCCGCGGTGCCCATGGGGTTGTCCCAGGGAGTGAAGGATGTATTCATGAAGACCTCTCCGTCCGTGATGTGGTTTCAGCATGCTTTGTGAAATTCTAGGGAAAACAGTGTGGGGAAAGATTGCAAACATGCGGTACGATTCCTTAATGTGACGCAATCATTCATCTAATAATTCGCGGTTGAAACAATATGATGCCTATTGATGACCTGGACAGGACAGATCGCCTGATCCTGACGCATCTGCAGCGCGACGGTCGGATCAGCAATCAGGATCTGGCCCAGCGGGTGGCCCTGTCGCCCAGCCCCTGCCTGCGCCGCGTCAAACGCCTGGAAGACCAGGGTTACATCCGCCGCTACGTCGCGTTGGCCGATCCCGAAAAGCTCGGCCTGGGCCTGCTGGCCTATGTCTTCGTCCGCCTGGACAAATCGCATCGCGCCGAACATGGCGCCATGTCCGCATTTGCCCGCGATGTCCAGAGCTGGCCTGAAGTCGTCCAGTGCTACGCCATGTCGGGCGACATGGACTACCTGCTGCGGGTCCAGGTCCAGGATCTGGCGGCGTTTTCGCGTTTCGCGATGGACACGCTGATGCGGCACCCGGCCGTTGTCGATATCCGCAGCAGTTTCGCGTTGCAGTCCATCAAGGAAACGACTGAACTGCCGGCGTGATCCACGGCGCCTGGTGGGCGATGGGCCCGATGCGGTGCCATCAAGATAGCTGTTGACTATCAAATAAAGAGCAATATTCAATTTTATTTATCGTAAAAGCCTCGTTAGACTGTCTCCATGAGGTGCCCGGTGCCCGGGCGCCAAGATACCCCCGACCTGGCGCCGCCCGTCCGGCGCCACTGCACAGGAGATGCCCCATGAAGAAACTGACCACCGCCGCCGGCGCGCCCGTCGCCGACAACCAGAACATCCAGACGGCGGGTCCGCGCGGTCCGGCCCTGCTCCAGGATGTCTGGCTGCTCGAAAAGCTGGCTCATTTCGACCGCGAGGTCATCCCCGAGCGCCGCATGCACGCCAAGGGCGCGGGTGCCTACGGAACCTTCACCGTCACCCACGACATTACCCGCTACACGCGAGCCGCGCTGTTCTCCGCGATCGGCAAGCGGACCCCGATGTTCGCGCGGTTTTCCACGGTCGCCGGCGAACGCGGCGCGGCCGACGCCGAGCGCGATATCCGTGGCATCGCCATGAAGTTCTACACCGAGCAGGGCAACTGGGACCTGGTCGGCAACAACACTCCGGTGTTCTTTTTCCGCGATCCGCTGAAATTTCCCGATCTGAACCACGCGGTCAAGCGAGACCCGGGCACCGGCATGCGCAGTGCCCAGAACAACTGGGAATTCTGGACCGGCCTGCCCGAGGCGCTGCACCAGATCACCATCGTCATGAGCGATCGCGGCATTCCGTCCGACTATCGCCATATGCACCTGTTCGGCAGCCATACCTTCAGTCTCATCAACGCCGCCAACGAACGCTTCTGGGTGAAGTTCCACTTCAAGTCGCAACAGGGCATCCGCAACCTGACCGACGCCCAGGCCGCCGAGCTGATCGGTCGGGATCGCGAAAGCTCCCAGCGCGATCTGTACGACAGCATCGCCAGGGGCGAATTCCCGCGCTGGACGCTGTTCATCCAGGTCATGCCTGAAAAGGACGCCGGCGGCTATCATCTGAATCCCTTCGACCTGACCAAGGTCTGGCCGCATGGCGACTATCCCATGATCGAGGTCGGCGTCCTGGAACTCGACCGCAACCCGGAAAACTTCTTCGCCGAAGTCGAGCAGGCCGCCTTCACCCCGGCCAACGTCGTCCCGGGCATCGGCTTTTCGCCGGACCGCATGCTGCAGGCGCGCCTGTTTTCCTATGGCGATGCCCAGCGCTACCGCCTGGGGGTGAATCATCACCAGATTCCGGTCAATGCGCCGCGCTGCCCATTCCACAGCTATCACCGGGATGGCGCGATGCGGGTGGATGGCAACCACGGCGGCCTGACGGGCAATGAGCCCAATCTTTCCGGCGAATGGGCCGAGCAGCCCGATTACCGCGAACCGCCGCTCAGCCTGGAAGGCGCGGCCGACCACTGGAATCACCGCGAGGACACGGATTACTTCTCGCAACCGGGCGCGCTGTTCCGCCTGATGACGCCCGAACAGAGGCAGGCGCTGTTCGACAACACGGCCCGCGCCATCGCCGGGGTCTCGGCAGAAGTGCAGGCTCGCCACATCCATCACTGCACCCAGGCGGACCCGGCCTATGGCGCAGGGGTGGCCGCCGCCATCCAGGCCCTGCGGGCGTAAGACACAAGCGGCGCGGGGGGGGGCGTCGGGGGCGTTCCCGGCGCCTGGCCGAGCCCGGGTGCCGCCGCATCGTTCCTCGGACAGACATCAAACGATTTGACGATTTGCGATATGTCATCTAGTATGCCCGCATGGATCTGGATCTGGCTCTCAAGGCGCTCGACAATGCACACCGGCGTGCCGTGCTGTCGGCGATGCGGGACCCGCGCAGGCATTTCAATGCCAGCGCCGGGCTCGACCCCGTGACCGACGGGGTCTGCGTATTGCAGATTTCCGAACTCCTCGGCGTCAATCAATCCACGGCTTCCACTTACATGTCGATCTTGCGCGACGCGGGTCTGGTCAAGGCCGCCCGGGTCGGGAAATACACGCTCTACAAACGGGACGAACAGGCCGTGGCTGCGGTGGCCTCGGCGATCATCCGGGTTCTCTAGCGGCGCTGAACGATCGCCAGGGGGCGGCAGTCCGTCCTTATGCATCGATAAATTCCAAATCATAGATTTGTAATCATGAAAATCCGCCTTCAATACCAGATTCTCTTGCTTGCCATGACGACATTCGTCGCGGGGGCCAATGAATACATTCTGGCCGGCATCCTGGATCTGGTGGCCCCGGGGCTGGGCGCGCCGGTCGCGCTGACCGGCCAGTTGATCACGCTTTACGCGTTCGTCTATGGCCTGGGCGTGCCTGTCGTGGTGGCATTGACCAGCCAAATCGGAAGGCGCACGGTCATGATCGCCGCGATGTTCGCCTACGGGCTTGCCAGCCTGCTCACTTTGCAGGTCCATGACTTCTGGACTTTCGTCCCCGTCCGCATCCTGCAGGCGTTGTCGGGCGGCACGGCCGTCGTCACCGCCCTGTCCACGGCCGCCGCGCTGGCGGGTTCCCGGCGCCAGGGGCGGGCCATCGCCACGGTCATCATGGGGTTTACGGCGTCCTTGATCGTCGCGGTCCCGATTGGACGGGAGATCGCGTTACGGTACGGGTGGCATGCCGTCTTTCCCCTGGTCGGCCTGCTGAGTCTGGCGGTGGCGTTGAGCCATTGGTTCGTCCTGCCCGCCCTGAGCCCCGCGGCTTCCATTCCGTTGCGCGCGCAGCTTGCGCTCCTGCGTCGCCCCGCCGTCCTCGGAGGGCTCATGGTGACGGTGCTCTGGATGGCGGGGTATGTCATGACCTACAGCTTCCTGACGCCTTACCTGATCGAGGTCCAGCATCTTTCCGGGGCGTCGCTCAGCCCGATCCTGCTGATGTTCGGGCTGGCCAGTCTCGTCGGTTCGCGGCTCGGCGGCAGCCGCACGGACCAATACGGCTTCCACGCCACGCTCGTCGGGGCGAAACTCCTGCAAATGGGTTTTCTGGCCGCTTTGCCTCTGACGGCCTGGATGTGGCCTGGATCGCTGTATGCGGTGGCCGCCGTGCTGACGATGTGGTCCGCGACCGCATGGGCGGCGGGGCCGGCCCAGCAGATCAGGGCCGCGGCGCTCGTCCCGGAGGCCAGGGGCGTCCTGGTCGGGCTGAACCAGTCGGGCATGCAGATAGGCATCGCGGCCGGGACGGCGCTCGGGGGCCTGGTCACGCAGACCCTGGGGCTGGCGGTACTACCCTGGCTGTCCGTTGCCATGATTCTGGCCTCCCTGCTTCTGATGGGCTTTCGCAGACGCGCATCCGCCGCGGATCCTGCAATTTCATGACGGTTCGATGACATCATTTGCACGCCATTAAAAAAGCGTGCTATAGTCTCGTTTCTTCGCCGCCAGGCACCCGGGTTAACCCTAGGTCTTACG
>NZ_JAPWHE010000014.1 GCF_027214045.1 Castellaniella denitrificans
GGCGCTGAAGATGAAAACCCCGGCTGAGGCATTTGCATTAGCCGCCTGATCTGTGCAGGTTCTGATGGGTCAATACAGGCAGGCGATGGTCGATTACATCATCGTTTTGGAAAGCCTTTATTCATGCGGGTTTCCAGAGGTCGTGAAGTCGATTTCTATTGGACGTCCAAAACTACGCCGATTTTTTGCCGGGCTTAGATGGCCCGCTGACTTGCTTCGGGGCCTTGTCGCGCAGGTAGATTCTGGTCGTGTGCGCGTCGGTATGGCCCAGCAGTTCGGTCGCGTTTTTGCCCTCTCGGTCGGCCTCGGTGCCCGACATTGCCCGCAAGTCGTGTAGCGTCACATCCGGCACGCCGGCGGCGCGCGCCGCCGCCTTGAAGTGCCTCCAGACGTTGGTGTGAAACCGCTTCTTGCCGGCGCGCCCGGCCAACAGGTACTTGACCGATTTCACGCTGTACTTCAACTTCCGGGCACGCTCTGTCACGGCTTGAAGCTCTGGCGTCCAGGCCACGATCAGCTTCTTGCCGGTCTTCTCCTGTTCGAAGAAAATGCCGTCGTCCAGCAAGTGCCCGTATTCGATCTTGAGTACGTCGCCGATGCGCTGGCCGGTCAGGTAGCACAAGTCCATGATGACCTGGATCCAGTCCGGCGCCCGGGCGTAGATCACCTGGTATTCCGCCCAGGTAATCAGCCGATCGCGCTGATTTCCGGGAAGCCGCTTGACCGATAGAGTCGGGTTCGCTTCCACGATTTCTCGATCCATGGCCCACTGGAAAATCAGCTTGAGCGTGGTCAGCAGGTGGTTCCCGGTTGCTGCACGCTCGCGCCACATGTCTTGCATCTGCACGATCGCGCCGTGCGTGACTTGCTCGGGCCGGAACTCGGCGAATGTCTCTTTCAGGATCCCGGCGCAGCGCTGATAGATTCGGGCGGTTGATGCCGACACGTCTCGCGTGATGTGGGGCAGGGCCTTGTCGACCAGGGCAGGGAAGCCTTTCTCCGGCACGGCCACGATGCTGGCGTACTCCAGCAAGGCGGTGTGCAGATCGTTGCCCAGGCGCATCCACTTGCCCTTGCTGACGTAGTAGAACGCGCCGTGGCGCTGATACACGCACGCCGGCAGATGCCTATCCTTTTTGCGTGGCCTCATGGCCAGATCCCCTCAATGCTGTGGGCCGGCGCAACTGCGGAGCTGGTGTGCCGCGACTGGCCACTCTCACGCCAAGCTTGGCCTCCACGACCGCGACAGCGACTACAGGGCCGTCCTTTTTGCGTTCCAAGTATGGGATACCCATTTCGCGGAGCGCCCGCTCCTGGGCCTTGAATTTCGTCTTGCCGGTGATGCGCTCGATGTCTTCCGGGGTGCATATCAGCATACAGCCTCCCAAAATAAACCCCGCATCAGCGGGGTATGTTCCATGCTTTCCGGGTCGTTTCGATGACCTGGGCGATTTCATCGGTCACGGCAGAATTTCCCATTTCGTCCCGGCGTAGCGGATCTTCCCAGCCCGGCGCAGGGCCTGCAGGCGACGGTCGAAGATGCGATCCGTGGGCACCGGATGCCCGAACCCGTTTTTCGCGCCCAGAGACTGGGCCAAAGCGACCAGCGGGCGCATCGTTGTCAGCTCAGTGAAATTCTTTGGCTTGCTGATGATCGCCGCCAATAGGGCTTTGTCGAATTTGCTGTAGTCTGTCATTTCACTTCCAGAGTCAATGTTTCCGAGTGATGCCGCTGGCCCAGGATCCGAACGCCGACGCCCCAGTTGATCGGCCCGCCATCCAGGCGGCTGAGCTCGCCCGTGATTGTTGAGAGCCCAAGCTGGCTGACCAGAGAACACAAGGACGCGCACGTGCTGGGCGTCAGATGATCGTGATTGATCTCGATGATGGTCCTGGTGCTCATGATCATTCCCCGCTCAAAGTCTTCTCGACCCGCGCCAGCCCTCGCTGTCGCAAATCTGTCATAGGGTTTTCCAGATGGTTTTCCACCGCGGCTGTGGGTAAGTCAGCCATGGTCAACCCACTTCGCTGCGCGGGCGGCGTCGATGGCTTCATCCAAAAGTTTTCGAATAGGGGTGTCTCGGAACCTGGCATTCTTAAAGTGCTCGTCCCAATCGTCCCACCCTGTTCCGTTCTTCTCTATGGCGACCACCCAGTGGGCCAGCATTCCTATGGCTACATCACGCTGGTATGTCGCATCCTCTCGATCCTGGGCGGTGGGCAACTCTCCGGAATTTCCGGATGGTTGAGGCTCATCCTGAGCATTCACGCGCTTGTACAGCGTGACGACATCGGGATCTTCGCCGTATTTCGCAGCGGCCATACGCCATTCATCGCCGTCCCAGATGAAGCTGCCAGCTTCTTCGTAGCCCGTGGGCTGCGCCTGGGCGGCAACGGGAGCGCTCGTGTGGCGAGACAGCAGGCTGCGCACCAAAGGGTGCAAGTCAGCGTCCTCAACCGCCCATACCGACCCATTCCAACGGGCGCCAAGAGCTATGACGATCTTCTCGATCTCCGCATCGGCAACTTGTGGCGTCCCCTGCGCTACAGGGGCGCGACGGTCGGCTTCGACTGCGGCGCGGGCGTAGTTCAGGATGTCTCGCGCAATCTCGGCGTCATTATGGGCCTCAAGCCATGCAGCCACATCCTGCATGTGTTCCGGCAGCGGCGGCAGCTTGATATCGTCAGTCTTGGTTGTCATGGTCAGTCTCCCGCCCGCTGCTCGGCAAGCTGGCAATCATTCAAAAGCTGTTTGTCTTCGACCAGCCCGAACAGCGCTCCATAACTCCATTCGGTGTCGCGGAAGCACCGCCCATCTTCGAAGTCCTCAAGATGGCATGAAAGGTCGTCGTATATTTCTTGGTCGCGGGCATCCTGTATTGCGAACCGCCCGAGGGCGTCTTCAACCTCACCCGGCCCCCCGCTCCAATCACAGCGCACACGCTGGCCAGCAATCGCAAGATCAAGGTATTTATCCTTGGCGCGCAATTCATCGACGACATCGCGCCACGTGGACATCACGTCCAGGCCGTAGCGGACAAGGATGGCGGCAAGCTCCATGTCCGCCCGGCGCTTCGATTCTTCGGCATTGCGCTGGCGTTCGGCCTCGGTGCGCTTCTGCTCGGCTTCGAGTTTGGCGCGTTCCGCGTATTGCGTGTATGACGCTTTCAGGCGCTCATAGGTGGATGTGGCGTAGGCGAATCCGTCATCAGTGCGGACTTCGCGCATCAGGTCGCTGATATATCCAGCGCTGTGGCGTATCTGCTTCGGGAATCGAGCCCGGCTTTTGCGGTCCACCTCGCTCCATCCGTCCGGCATGCCCACTTCTTTCATCAGGGCCGTGATCTTTTGCTCAACCGCCTTGTTGATTTCCATGAGCGGTATATTTCGCTCGTGCGCCTCGATATCCTTTTTCCTCGCTTCTTCCAGCTTTTCCAGCGCGTATGCAGCCACCCGCTCAGGCGTCGGCGTAGACCACCTGCTGCCCATATAACTGGCATAGCCAGATGCGCTGGACTGGCAGCCGCCGATGTACCCCACCTTTTCCAGCTTCTGGATTTTCAGTTCTTCAGTCATCGCTGCCTCCCTGTTCCTGTGCGAGTGCGGCGCGGGCGATTTTTCGCATGGCCGCAGTGCTCATTTCCTGATCACGTGCATGTGGGTAGACGGCGATGGTTTCCAGCGCATCCCGCATCCGGTCGTAATCGGCCAGCAGGACGCGGATGGTTTCGGGGTGGCAGGCTGCGATCAAACGGGCATTAGCCTCCCCGTCAGGGCCATGACCAACAAGTGCCGTGCGCCGTCCATCGCCTACATAAACGACGAAGAAATACCCGCTACTCGGCTTCGTGTGGGCGTCGATATTCTGCTTGCAGATAGCCAACGCGGCCTCATTGTTGGGGCATGGGTCTGCGCCGTAATCCCACGGCCCCGGCGTAGGCCCAGCGGCCAGCGCATCGCGCAATTGCTTGTAGTTTTCGGTCATATTCCTTCTCCCGATAGGGCGTTCCTGCATGCCAGCGCGTCAACAAGCCAGTCTGGACGCCATTTATGCGTGTTTTCGTGGTCGAACTCGGATTCGTACATTGCAACCATGCGCTCAAGTGCGGCGTGCAAAGTGCGGGCATCGTTGCGGTATACATCACGTGACGCTTCGACGTTCTGGATGTCGGCGCGAGTGTCGGCCTGGGAGTAGGCGTAGCCATGCCGGAAGGCCAGGAACATCT
Source organism: Castellaniella denitrificans (assembly GCF_027214045.1). GTDB lineage: Bacteria > Pseudomonadota > Gammaproteobacteria > Burkholderiales > Burkholderiaceae_B > Castellaniella > Castellaniella denitrificans_A. The sequence continues at coordinate 4,227 of NZ_JAPWHE010000014.1, forward strand.
CATTCACGAGACCGTCCTGATAGATCACGCCCTTCGGCCACAGCGATTTGTCTTCCCGGTCGAAGCGCCCGGAATGGAAGCGCTCGAAGGCCGCCATCAGGTCGTAGTGCTCCTGAGTCATCAGCATTTGGATTCTCCTGATAGGGCGGACGGTGCAGCAGGGAGCGACATCCAGTGGGTGGGTTTGGCGTTCGGCACCCTGCCCATGTAATCGCGATTTAGCATCAGGCTGAACCACGGATTCTTCGGCCTATATCCGGACGGGTAGACAGGGTCGTACTTTGCAATCCATGCGCCGTCGCTGCTCCCAAGCAAAATAGCTGTCCCATCCTTCGGCGCCGTCTCGATGGGCTGCCAAGCCTGGATCGCATTGAGCCGCGCTATTTCCGCTGACTGGGCCTCGATGTGGTCGAGTAGGATGGGAACTGCGCCCACGTCGTCTTCGAGAATTGCCAGCAGGTCGCGCAGCTTCTGTGTGTTGATGGTCATTTCAAAGCCTCGTCAGCTTGAGCCAGCACGGCATTCAGATCGGCCACGCCGGCCAGCCCAAGTTCGTCGCTGTCCGGGATCACGCCGCCGATACCGTGTGTCTGGATCAGCGCGTCACGCTCGGCGGCGATCTGAGCGCGGGCGAGACGCAAGGCGGTGCGCAGGCTGGTGATCGTGCTGGCGGCTTCACGCAGCAGATCCGCCGTGGCGTGGCTCCCGTCAGCGCGGTGGGCTTGCTCGGCAAGCAAGAGGGTGCGGGCGTCGATCATGCGAAAAGCTCCAGTTGCCGCGCTTGGTTCGATGCCAGCCACGCGGACAGAAAGGTTCGGTACATGTGAGGCGGGATGCATGAGGCCATCCAGCCTCCTGACACGCCGTCCGATTCCTCGGTGATCTCGAATAGCCAGCCGCTTCGGTTCACCCGAGCTGACAACTCGCGTCCCCAGTGGTTCATGCGGGGCGTGTAGCCGTCAGGCATGGGGCAGGACAGACGGAATGTGCCGTCGTAGATCGGATGCAGGACGCCGGGATCCCCAGCGATGCGGCCAGAGGCCTGGTCCAGCAGATGGGCCACCTTGGCGCTGAAATCGACGTCAATGCGCAGCGGCAGGGCGATTGGACAGCCCATCATTTCTTCGCCTCGGCGTACGCCATGAAGCCATCAAATGGGGCAATGTGCGCGCCGAATTCCTTGTTGTAGGCCTCGACGCCGTCCTCGATCATGGCCTGCCATGCGCCATCAGGCAGGTCATCATGGTCATAGGCTTCGAGGAAGCCGATCAGGCCAGCAGGCGGAACATACCGGCTCTGGCGCTTGGCCCGGGCCGCTTTGCGGTGTGGGTTGCTCATTGGACATCTCCATCAGCATGAGACGGGAAGCATTCACCTGCCTCGCGCATCTTGTGCGCCGCGTGTTGTCCGGTGCGCTTTTCCTGCCGGATCGCTTTGCAGGACTTCGAACAGAACCGCGCCCAGCCGCGCTTTCGGTCTGCGGTGCGGGCCGTGAACGGGTCGCCGCAATTTGCGCATTTGTAGGTTGCGGTCGCGCCGCGCTGTGTGCTCATGTCCGCTCCCTGGCTGCATCCTCGGGGCTGGCGAACAGGTCACTTTCCCTGGCTTGACCGGCGTTGAGCAGGTCATAGACCAAGTCCGTCTGGCGGTGTTGGCTGTTGCCGCCGCCGCGCTTGAAGGAGACGGTGAATCTGATCTCTTCAATCAGGACGCGTCGGATGGATTCGATGCCGTGGGTGTCGGAGTGGCGCAGGTACACGATCTGACCGGCCTTGAATTTCGGCTTGACCAGATCGGCGATTTCTACGGTTTGCTGGGTCATCTCAATCTCCAATAGGGTGGGCAGCCAGCAGCGCAGGAATGGGGGGCCGCTGCTGGCTTTTGAGTGCCCGTTGATCTGGTATAGGCGCGACTATCCGAGGCCGAGGGCCTGGGTGCGCGGGGTTGGGGGGTATGATTTCGCCAAACAAAGGAGGCGGAATCATGGACAATGGAAAGCGCTACGCCGAATGGGCGCTTGTGTTCGCTGCCGGATGCGTTGCCGGGTGGCTATGGACGATCAGGCCTGGGGTGTTGGCAGAGATCGAATGGCTTCAGGTGATGACTGCGTTTGGGACAGTTGGCGCTGTAATCGTCGCTCTTTTTGTCGCTCTATCTAATCAATCCGCCCAAAACGAAGCGGCCCGAAAGCGCGCAGTGTTTGCTGCCGCCAAGATGAGCCCAAGGTTGGCTAGCCTTAGAGCGAAGTTAGAAGTATTGATGAGGCGCCTAAATGGCGCATGGGTCGGCGTTTTCCCAAGGGAGATTGAGGATCTCCAATTAAGCATTGCCGAAACAGATGTCGGATACGATTTGTCTGACATTGAGCCGCTTTCTGCTCTGCGCGGTGATGCTGCCTTAGCTGCGCTTAGGGCGCTTATGTCTCTTGATCGACTGAAGCACAAGGCAAGCCGCTGGCGTGAATTTTGCGAACACCCGGAAAACGAACAGGAACGGCTCGAAATTTATCAAGCATGGATTCACCAACTTCAAGACATCATGTCTTCCTTGGATGTGGCAGAAGAAGAGTGCTCAAACGCCCTTCCATATCAATTGTCTGCAAGAGTGATGTATTGAAAGTGTCCTGGCGCATAGAAGCCTTTAGATGACAGCCCAGGCCCGCCCAGCACCCAGGCAGGCGAACGGGATGTCGTCGTCCATGTCCGCCAAGCTGCCGGAAGCGGGCGCGGCTGGGGCGGCAGGCCGGGCCTGGCGCTGCGGGGCCGTCCTTTGCGGTGCTTCCCGTTGCCCGCCATCATCGTCCCGCCCGCCCAGCATCTGCATCTGGTCGGCGACGATCTCGGTGCTGTAGCGGTCGGCGCCGGTTTCCTTGTCCTGCCACTTGCGGGTCTTCAGACGGCCCTCGACATAGACCGAACGGCCCTTTTTAAGGTATTCGCCGGCGATTTCGGCCAGGCGGTTGTAGAACACCACGCGGTGCCATTCGGTTTCTTCCCGGCGTTCACCGCTGGCTTTGTCCTTCCACTGGCTGGTGGTGGCGATGGACACATTGCAGATGGCGGCGCCATCGGGGCTGTAGCGTACTTCCGGGTCGCGCCCCAGATTGCCGACGAGAATGACTTTATTGACGCTTGCCATTACTGTTTCCTTAGTCTGATTTCGTATTCATCGACCAGCCCCTTGAACTCGATCAGATCAAGCTCCATGGCCTCGATGTAGTTGTCGTTGCGCTCGTAGGTGTACATCCAGAGCTGTTTTCCAACTGGAGCCAGGGCGGGGCAGTACAGGCCGAAATGCCAAAGGTCACGCCCAGTGATCCACGCGCCGCCCTGCACTTGATCCGTGACGCTGGCGGCGTCATTGTCAAACCAGAAGGCGCGCAGCTTCTCCGGGGCAATGAAGCACTTGAATTCGGCCCCAGCCCTTTTGCCTTCAAATCCATCCGCGCTGGCGCCGAAGGCCCCGTCGTCGGTGGTGACAAACCCCGCAGGCTCGATGATCAGCCCGCTTTGGGCTTCGAATTCCCGACGGGCCTCTGGCTCCATCTCGTGACCACGGCGCATCGTCCAGGTCTGAAAACCCTCGTCCAGCGGTTCGCCAGCGATGCGCTCGACGGCCAGCCGGAAGGCGTAGTTTTTGGCGGCGTCTGACCATTCGCCCACGCGCTCCCCAGCAATCGCCCGGCCGACCACATCAGCCTTTGGCGCAGCCTTGTAGCCCGCAATCTCGCGGGCGTGGGCCTCAGTCCTGCCAGCTAGGATCGCGCCGACATACAGGGTTTGCTTGGCGTCCAGACCGTTGACCTTGGCGCGGACGGTGGAGAACATGCTGGCAGTGATTACGCCGGCGCGGCAGGCCAGCCATTCGGCCGATCCCTGAGGGGCGTTGTAGACGATCATGCCGGCACCTGCTCATCAGCCATGGCGGCGATCTTTTTGAACGCCTCATGTTCGGCGCCGATTGCCGTGCGCTGTTCTTTCGAGATCCGCTCCCAAAACGCCTTGTAGGCGGTCATGCCGGTTTCTGCGGCGGCCTGGGCCTCATTCAGCAGCGCCTGGGTTTCGGGTGATACGACCTCGGCTTGCCCGTCATCTTCTTCTGGGTCAATTGCCATGGTCGGGATGACGAAGGTCTGAAAGAGGGCCGTTCGAAACGCCACACTCTGCGCTTTCGTGGTGGCCTTGTCGCCGGAGTCCATGGCCTCGCCGAAATACTCGGTCTCGACGGTGCTGCCATCCTCAGCGGACATGAAGCGGAATTTCCCGCGCACCTTGACGTACTCCGCCGAGCCGCCTTTCTGAGTGGGGAGATCCTTCTCCATGATGGTTTCGTAGCTGGGCAGCACCAGTACCTTATTCCGGATCAAGATGCCGACCATGGTGTTCATGGCGCGCTCAATCCCGCGATATCGGTATTTCTGGTGCTCGTTCTTGTCGTCTTTTCCGATGCCGACCTCGGCGGCGTCACGCATGACAGCCAGCATGGCTTGTTGAATTGCGCTCATAGCGTCCTCAATAGTTGATCCGCACTGCCGGCACCTTGCCCTGAGCAATCAGGGTGATGGCAAGCTTTGCGGCCTCAGCGGTCAGCCCACCAGCCACCAGGGCGGCGACGGCGGCGCTGTTGGTCTTGGCCTTGTGTGCCCGGTCGGCTTCGCGGGCCTTCTGTTCGGCCTCGATGCGGGCGGCTTCATCAGCCTGGCGCTGGATTTCGGCCTTGCGTGCGGCCTCGGCGGCGTCCCTGGCCCGTTGTTCGGCGGCCAGCCGCTCGGCTTCGGCCCGGGCCTCGGCCAGTTTCTGGCGCTCGATGGCTTCCAGGCGGTCGCGTTCGGCCTGTTCTGCTGCGGCCTTGGCCTGGGCTTCGCGCCGGGCCGCGGCTTCGCGCTCGGCCCGGGCCTTGGCCTCGGCCTCCCGAGTGGCCCGCTCCGCTGCCTCGCGGGCGATGCGGTCCTTTTCGTCCTGGATGCGCCGGGCCTCGGCTTCTTCGCGCAGGCGGGCGAGTTCGGCTTGCTCGGCTTCGTATTTCTCGCGGGCAGCCAGGGCGGCGGTCAGGTCTTCGAGGGTGTCCGCCTTCGCCCGCAGCGCCTCGGTTTCGAATTCCTGCCACGGATCGCCGATCTTTACGGCCTGGACGCGGGCGATGGTCTCGCGAATGGTTGCGGCGTCCTGGCCTGTGCAAGCCTCGGCTTGCTGGCTGAACCAGGCCACATTGCTTTTGTGTTCGGCAATCCGCTTTTCCTCCGCCTGTTCCCACTCAGTCAGTGGCTGGCGCACTTCATCTGCCAGGGCATCCAGCGTTTCTCGCATGCGCTTGCGTTCGGCGTCGATCTTTTTGGGGATGTCTTTCAGGCCATCCACCAGATCCTTGCCCATGCCATCAAGCGCCGTCTTGGCGCGGCGCACCTTGAATGCGAGGCTGGCGATGGCATCCCGGCCCTTTTTTGTGGTCAGCACCGGCGTATGGCCCATGACCTCGGCACGGATGCGCTCGATGTAGGGATCCAGGCCCTGGGGCTGCTGGTAGACCTGCAGCGCGGTTTCGGCCGGCGGCAACAGATCCAGTTCAGTGGTTTCGACTTCTGCGACTTCGCTCATTTTCAATATCCTCGGCTTTTCAGCCATAAATCCTCAGCCGCGTCTGCCAGCAGATCGGCGGCGTATTCGTTATCGTCCGGCCCATTGAGCTCGTCGTCTTCGGGGGCCTCGTCGTCTGGCGGCTCTGCGCTGGGTCCGCCCAGATGCTGCCAGCCCATGTCAGTACCCCGCAGCCGCGCCGACAAACGGCACGACGACGAAAAACATGGCCAGCACAGCCAGGGCGCCGATCCAGGCCTTCGCCGGGATCAATTCGTCGGGGTCCAGGTTGCGCCAGCCGAAGCGGGGCGCCAGGGCAGGGCGGATCCTGCTCACCCACAGCGCGTCGCCAGCGGCAGCAAATGAGACAGCCGCCAGCCACATGAAAAGCGAATCCACTGCGCTCATGTCAGTCTCCAAAAAAGGTCGAGGGTCTGCTTGCGTTCCCCGCCGTCACGTCCGTTCATGACCGTCCGGTATTGGCGGGTTCAGGAGCTCAGCCCTCGGCAGACAGCACGAAGCCCCCGGATATGGCACCGGTTGCGCACGTACTCAGCAGAATGGGAAAGGAGACAAGCCGCCGACGCTTGCCGCGCCGTGCTGTCTGCGGAAGGCTGATGGGAATTGGCCCGTTTCGTGGGCCAGGCGTCCAGATCACGCCGGGGCCAAACTGAAACCTCGTCCACCCCACGCTCTCGCATTACCCGCCAGGCCGACCTGGTTTACGGGGTAGGGGAAGAATCAGATTTGGAAAAGGAGAAGGGGTCTGCCGATGATCGCAGGCCGCTTTTTTGGCGCTCTGAATGCCGGTGTTTGCCTATGCGCCCACCGCCGGCTGGGACGTCCAGACGATCCCTTGCGGGCCGCTCTGGCTGCGGGTTTGTTGGGTGCCGGTTACCCCGAGTCCGGCGGCCGTGCGAGACGGCCGGGTTAGGTGGATGACCCCGGCTTTCACCATGCGGGGAATGGGCCTATGCGCCTGCAGGCTGGCGTTTGAGTACAAATGTGTGACAATGACAGGCTTTACCTAAACTTGAGGAAGATTTCCATGGGCAATAAGATCGTTACTGAAGCCGACCGTAAGCGCACTCCCCGTCCCGTCCTCCCAAAAGGCGTGACCCTTACCACTCGAAGCAGCAAACATGTGAGTAAAGAGCGTGGCCCGCATATCCATCACAAGAAAAATCCCGGCAAACGTCACCGCTAGGGTTAATCTCTGGGGTCAGTTCGTCAGCCTGTGCGATGGCCCCGGCTTGACGCAACCGGGTGCGGCCTGGACCTCGGCACTGCTCATATCCGAGTCATGCAGGCGTTGAGGGGTCAGTATTCAAGCGGCGTTTGAGTCAGACCGCCCGCCGCCGCCTGGACGTCGCTCTGGTATTCATTGTCTGAAATCAGGGCCAGCCGGATGGTCTGCGCCATGCTTCTGGCCTCATGAGCGGCGCACTCATCGCGTCCGCCGTTCTCCATGGATTCGGTCGCGTTCTCCAGGATGGCAGCGGCCCCCGCAAGCAGCTTCGCGTATCCCGTCGAGTTTTCCGCATCCTTCCTCAGCGCCTGTATCTCAGGTGATTGCAGGACGGCGGCTTCGATGGCGCGGGCGATCTCAAGGTCGTATCTGAGCGGCACGTCGGCATACTCAGTCACTCCGGCATCGTTGAGCGTCTGAGCAATCTGCTCGTCCGTCAGGATCTGGGTTTCAGTGGTCATGATTTGCCCTCCGAGCCTGAACGACTCGAAACCCACGAATGAATAGCCCATTGGTGAACTGGATGTATGAGTTCGTGGGGTCACCGTGGCCGCAACAGGCATTCGATACGCCCGGAAGGAGCCCAAGGCACTGATCGACCGCGCCGTCGCCCGACCACTCTTTCTGGCCACAAACGGCGCAAGGCCTGACTTCGCCGCCCCACCCCGGAATCGGTTTTCCGTTATCTGCGTAGACCCACATGTCGTTGCGCCATACGATTGGATGGCCGCGAAATGTGGACACGCCAGACCGTAAGGCTTCTTCAGCCATTGTTTCAGTGGTCATGATTGGGTTCCATCACCGCCTCGATATCGGAAGCATCAAGCTTCTTCCAGTTCTTCACTACGCCGGTATCGATGTCGATTTCCAGAATCACGTAATCGCCGTAGTGGTCGCCCGGCATGAAGTCGGGCACATATCCGTCATCCTGTTCGTGCAGGATGTCGCCCTGGGCGTCCAGAATCTGGTAGCTGAATCGATCGCTGACCTTCATGTGGATATTGATGGTCTTGGCGTCTACCTTGACCTGTTTCGTCTGGCTGATTTCCATCTCGTTCTCCTTGTCATCCGGCGCAGCACTCGGTTGAATGCGGCTTCGGATGCGGCCTGCGAACAGGCCGTGATGTATTGCCCTGCGCAACTCCCTGCTATGCAGGCTCGCAGTGTCCCGGACTTCTCCCGGTGGTCATCTGCCGATTACTCGCCATCGGCTGATTACTGGCGTCCCAATTTCCTCGAATTCGGGGGAATTGCGGAACACTTGCGCGCCAGGTTCTGCGCCCGTCGCGGTCGTGATCTTCGGCGTCTTTTCTGCCCAGGGCTGCCGTCTCCCTGTCGCATCGCTTCGCAGCGGTTGCGGGGCGTTTCTGTGATTCGTCGTGTTAAAGAGCGGGGTCTTGCTGCATCCCTGTCGCTGGCCCTGGGGCCTAGGCTTGGGGATGCGTTGGAGTAATTGAACCATAGTTCATAAAGAGTTGTCAACCATAGTTCAATACGAGGAACAAAAGTTCACGCAAAGAACACAAAAAAGCCGCCCGAGGGTGGCGCGTGTGCCGATCTGATCCGGCTCTGGAGCGAGTGGGGAGCCGGGCCTGGCCGGGCTCAGATCAGGGGCAGGGCTGACGGCCCTGGCTGGCAGACCCGGATGAACGATGTCCTGAAGAAGGCTGTGGCCAGGAAGCGCGCGTAGGACTGAAACCGCCTGCAGATGGAAGGCAGAATAGGTTTCCTATAATCGGCGGCCATGGCAACAAAGAAACAGGCGGGCCGCCGTACCGCAAAGCGCAGGTCGGCCCCACGCAAGAAGCAGGCAGGCGGCGGCTTCGCAAAGCTCCTCAAGACGGCATTTCTCTCGGCGGCGGTGTCCTTCGCCGCCATGCTGTGGGCGCTGCATCCGCAGCTACTCGACCAGATCGGCGTCGACCGGATCCTGGCGAATCTGGAGCAGGCCCAGCCGCGGCAGGACGTCGCCAGCACCCGGCAGGCCGCGCCGGCGGCGCATGACGGGCACATCCAGACGTCTTTCGCGCAGTGCCGCGAATTTTTCCCCCATCAGACGCCGCCCGTCGTGCCGGCCAGGCCGACCCAGCGCGAGCTATGCTTCTCGTCCTTTGCCATTCTGTACAGCGGCCAGCGGAAAACCCCGGTGCTGGTTGCCGAGCGCCTGAACCGACAAACGCTTATCGCCGCCCAGAGCATCGCGCGCACCGATAGCTTCTACGAAGAGGCACGCCTGCCGGCGTCCGAGCGGGCAGGGCTGGACGACTACAGGGGGTCGGGCTTTGATCGCGGCCACATGGCGCCGGCAGGCGACATGCCCGACGACCAGGCGATGGCGCAGAGCTTCAGCTTGGCCAACATGATCCCGCAGGCCCCGCAGGCGAATCGAGGCGCCTGGAACAAGATCGAGCAGGACACCCGCAAGTATGTGATGCGCGCCAAGGGTGACGTGTATGTGATCTCGGGTCCAGTCTATGGCGATCACCCCCAGACAATCGGGGCCGCGAGGGTCGCGGTGCCCGACTACACGTTCAAGGTCGTCTTCGACGCCACGACAGGCCGTTCCTGGGTGCACTGGCTGGCCAACAGCCCAGATGCGCGGCCCGGCGCACCCATCAGCTACGAGGAGTTCGTCAAGCGGACGGGTCTGCGGGTGCTGGGTTAGGACACAAAAAAGCCGCTCTAGCCGGCTGGTGGTGAGGGGGGCTTGACGTAGGTTCTTATGGCCGCATATAAGCAGTAAGGCATTTTTTTTAGCGTTTGTTTCTGGCAGTGCGCCTAGACAGCCAAGGTAGAATAAGGCTATGGAATTCGTACACTACGTCGCGCCGTCCTACAAGCAGGACGAGCTTTTCGCCAAGGCCAATGAGGTCTATGGTGAGGGCGCGGTGTTCCCGTACGCAAATGGCTTTTTTGTTACGACGGACGACCCTACGTCTGAGGTTTCCACCAAGATCGGCATCCGCGATGGATCAGTGGGGTCTGGTGTCGTACTGCGCGTCACAACCTACAACGGGCGGGCGCCGGCCGACCTGTGGGAATGGCTTGCCAAGGGGTTGGCATGAGCAGGCAGGGTCAGGATTTCTACCAAGAGGGGCCTCCTCGTCAAAGAGAGACCAATCCGAGGGACATTCCATCTCCGGCAATGCCATCCGACATGCAGCCGTTCATCTGGCAGCAACTTGGAGACATCCAGCGCTGCCTCGGTAGAATTGAGGAGGGACAGGCTCGCATTAAGGAGCGCCTCTCGAACGTCGAAGAAAAAACAACAAAGACAGCAGAGAAGCTGAGTCGCATCCTGTGGATTTCTGCTGGCGCAGGCGCTGTGATTGGAGTCTTGGTAAGCATAGCGACCAGCTTGCTGAAGTACCTCCCGAAGTAACCACTGCCCCTCAGGCATGAAAAAGCCCTCCGGAGAGGGCTGTGATGGAGGGCATGCCTACTCTATTAGTTTCAGATTCTTCAGTCTATAGGTCATAGCTTTCTGAGACACCACGAATCGGCTTGCCATTTTAGAAATGAATTTATCCACAGGCATGCCGTTTTCAGGAGCATGCGCCTCGTTGTACGCGCCGATAATTTGAACGCCTTCCTGCACAAGTAGCGGCTTTGGCATGAGCAACTGAGCAGCAAAGCTGTTCGCTTCGAATTCGAAATTATCCCAATAGGACGCTGTCCTGCTCATGGTCTTTCTGTTGTCAGTAAAGCCCTGGCGCGCTTGATCAGAATGGAGGCAGTAATGTCCTATTTCATGAGCAAGCGTGAATCGCCGCCTTGGCTCGTAAGAGTTCTCGAAGCGGTCGATTGTGACGACCGGAGATCCATCCGTGAATTTGATGCTCCCCACCTCATCGTTGGGCATGTCTTCGTACTCGATACGTATCCCAAGCATTTCGGCCACTTGATCCACATTTATCGGGGCGCTATATGGGAAGGAGTATTCGTCCCTTAGGAGGTGAAGCAAGTCGACGGCATTTTGGAATGTGCGGGTAGCGATGTCGTACATTGTTACCTCCCTGTTCCGTTAGGTGGACGCCTGATGCCCATCATTGCTGTCTGTCTGACCGACCCAGGGGGGTGCGGGCGCACAGATCCTTGATCCAGGCCAGTAAACTTTTCCGCTACTGCAGCCATTGCGGCTGCATTACTGGCTTGGTCTTTCCAGTCGGCCGCAGTCTCTCTGAGAAGGGCGTCTACTTTAGATTTTAGCATTTCGTCAAGATGTTGGCGCACATCATCGTTTCCCATGAGGGATTCCAGAAGCTTTGTGCCCTTTTGCTCCTCCGTCGCAATCTTTCGGCACAGGTCCTCAAGCGCCTCCGCTAATTGAGCATGCTTCGTTGCGGTGAATTGCTGGGTGAATAGATAACCCATGACACCAACGGCGACGGCAAAGCCAGTAAAAATCAGCGTTGTGAAGACGATGTAGGTGTTGGCTACCGAGACTGCGTCCGACGGAGCCATTCCGAACGGGCGCGCCCAGTTCAGAATGAGCATGAATAGCCCAGCACCTAAGAATCCGCTCAGCATCGGGTATGCAAAAAGCTTGCAGACATCGGTAATGTTCTTGCCTTTCATGAGTCTCTATCTCTCGCGGAGTGCTTGATTTTGTGGTTGTTGATGCTGGTTAGGCCGTGACTCAGTCAAGAGCCGCATTCTTCTTGTACCGCCTGCGGCTTAAGTGGTATGACATATCGCACAGCAGTAGGCGCACCCATTGATGCGTGCATTGCCATATGCGGCCTTGGCGGCAGCAACGGCTCCGTGACAGTTGGGGTACTCGCCAAGGTTGATCTGGTTGTGCGGCGCCGGCATCCAGTTGCAGCCCGTCGTCGCGTTGTGGACTTCGTTGTCTCCGTTGGGCTGTTGGTCTCGATTCAGAATAAACCTAGCCATCTGCTCCTCCTTGTGTTGGCCCTGCGGGCCTGTTGTAGGACGGCCTTGTCGACTTCAATGACAGTGCCTGGTCCCGGTCTTGTGGTTCATGTGGCAGCCGTTCTTGTCGGTACCGCCGCTGTGTGCCCAGACTGGTGCCGTTGCGATGACGCCGAAGACGGCGAGGACGGCGGCTGCGATGATCTTTTTCATCTTCTTCCCTTGTGACCTATTGCCCCTTTTTGTCCCACCCAACGACAACCCCATCTTCGAGCGTGATGCGCAGGTTGAAACGGTTTGCGTTGCCTTGGCGGTTGTACTTCCAGATTTCGCGCACTTTGTGCTTCAGGACCTTCCTATCCGTGCTCTCCGGGCTGCCAAGGGAGTCAGATAGTTGCTCTTCGGTTTGTCCTTGCCACATCATGCGTTGCATGATCTTGTCAACGATATCTTCGTCGCCGTACTTCAGCAGTAACGCAGCCCGACGGCGTTTTTGTTGCCACCTAACGAAGGCGATAACCGGCACTAGAATGAGCGCCGCGAGGACGACCAAGACTACAACCACTTCCATCAATCAGTCCCTCACATTCCCACACTGTCATTAAGGTTTTGTTACTTACAGGCCCAAAGTAACCCCTCACCAGCACGTCATCAATCAGGGTTTCTCAGAGTCCGAGGCCGCTACCCGCGAAGCGCGGGCCACTTGGAAAACGCGAACACCCAAAGCGCGATCAGGTTCACCACCGGAATGAATGCCAAGATCACCCAGGCCTTGCTGTACCCGGCCTTTCCCACAATGACCGCTGCCGGGATCCCGATCAGTACGAGATAGCCGACAAGCGGCAATAACATTCCTGAGCCATTCATCATTTGCGGTACCCCCTCATCAGTGTTTGCTGGGCCTACAGGCCGAAGCCGCATCAGAAGGCGCGGCCTCAGAACTCCTGGCTGCGCCACACCTTCAACACGCGCCCGATCACCTGGAAGTCCATCTTTTCGGTGATGTTGAACGGATCGTAGGCATCCTTGTTCTCAGAAATCGCCCGGATCACCAGGCCGTCCTCAGTAGGGATGCGCTGCAGACGCTTGACGTAGCCCAGGTTATCCACGCGAAAGAAGTACACCGCATCGAATTCCACGGATGTGACGCCCAGATCCACCAGCAGCGGATCGCCTGGGTTGAACATGGGCTGCATGGAGTCCCCGAACCCGGTTACCACGCACAGGTTCTTCGCCGCGCTGTAGGCCCTGATGTTCTTCGACAGCCATTCTTTGTTGACACGTAGGTTCTGGATCACCCCCGGCTGGTCGGGCAAATCCAGGCCGTGGCCCATGGATCCAGCCGCGTCGTACTGGCGAATTGTGATATCCGTGTTCGATTTCTTGGATTCTGGCGCTTGTGGCTCATCGCCCACATTGCGCGGCCCTATGCCAAGCGCCAGCCAGTCGCTGGTGACGCGCAGATGTGCAGCGGCTTTGGCGTGGTTGATGGCATTGAAAGCTCCTGATTTTCCATCAAGGACTTTTTTCACGGCCTGATAGGTCATGCCGAGAACGCCCGCCAGATCGTTGGTGGACACGTTCTCATTCTTCATGGCTTCGGCCAGCCTGTCTTTGTATTCAACCATGGTTTAAAAGTAACCCATGTGGCAAGAACTATAGTTGCATTGTTTGCATGAACTATGGTTCAATGTGGGTATGAAAAAGACCGAAGCCATCGAGCGACTTGGCGGCTCGATTTCCTCAACAGCCAAAGCCATCGGGATCTCCTATCAGGCGGTCAAGAAATGGCCCGATCCGCTCTCGCGGCGGATTGCTGACCGGGTGCTGGCGGCTGAGGCGCGCGCGAACCGCACCCCCAAGGAGCCCGCCAATGTCTGATCTGACCATCTTCTTGATCGGTGTCGTCGCGTTCGCTGGCGGCTACGTCGTCGGTCATATCCATGCCCTGATGAACTATCACAAGCGGGGAGGGCGCCATGGGTGAGACCTCATTTCTGCCGAAACCAGTTGAGGTGAAACGTGGTTTTGCAAGTCGGGCAATAAGCGTCGCTGCCTGCGGCTGCGTGTCGCTGGATTACGGATTTCACCGCTTTGTTGTCCAGACATGTCTGACATACGTAGTGCATCGGCTCTCCATCAGCGGACGCCTCTTTCAGGCGATAGACGAACGCGCCCATAAAAGCATCAACAAGCTCGTAGCGCGCACGTTCGCTAATGCGTGTTTCAAGCTCTCGAACCCGATCTTCAAGCTCATTTTTCGCTCGCAAGGTCGCGCGCTCGCGCTCGGCGGCCTGAAGGCTCTCCTTTTGCATGGCGATTACCTCAGCACCGAGATGCGTCAGTTGAACCTGAAGCTCATTGGTGGCCGCCGCGACCTTCGCTTCATCGAGCGTTTCCACCGCCGTCTTGTAGGCGCTGATGCCTTGGGTGACGCCCGTGAATAAGCCCATCAAGTCCATGGTCGGTTCCTCCCGGAAACGTTTGGTTGTTGGCGCTCCCAAGCATACCCGGGTGGATCCGGCCGCCCAACACCCCTGGCGCCCCGATCCGGTCGACACCCGCATCCCCATCGGGCCGCCCGACACATCAGTGCATGAGCCCCTGCTGGGCCGCATCGAGCGCGTCCAGAAGATCGTCGTCCACAAGATCGGCTTCCAGTTCCAGACGTCGAAAGACGCTGCAAAGGAGGTCATCGGACACATCCTCGCGGCCCGTCACCTCCTGGCAGATCGCTTTGGCCTGCCTGAGCAGGGCTTCGGTCTTCGTAGTTTCCATTTCCATGGCTCCACTGTAGGCCGGCCGGCCGTCAATTAATACGTTCGAGGAAGACACACATGAACACAGCCGATGCGGCCTACCACGTCGTCCACGATTATCCCGGCGGATCGGAATCCCTGGGGCCTCGGGTGGACATTTCTGCGGCGGTGCTGAGGAACAAGGTCAACCGCACACCGCCGAAGGAGGGCAAGCGGCATCACCTGACGCTGGAGGAGGCCGTGCGAATCACCGATTTCACGGACGACGACAGGATCCTGCGGGCCTGGGCGCGGCAGCGCGGGCTCTTGCTGGTGAAGGCGCCGGCCGGGTCATCCGAGTGCGACATGGGCATGTTGGAGAAGGTTGCGGCCTTCATGATCGCCAGCGGCGTATTTGGCAAGGAAATCTACGACTCCCTGGCCGACGGCCGCGTTGATCAGCGTGAGGTCGGACGCGTTGAGAACGCCGGCAATCACGTCATGACTGAAGTTGCAGAGGTCGTGCAGCGGATGAAGGGCATGGTGGGGTGATGGAACGCCAGGTCATCTACCTCACCAATCCGACGGCCCGCAGGAATGTCGCGCACCTGGCGGCGACTGCCCCTGACGGCTACCGCGTGGAGATCAAGGCCAAGACGCGCACGCTGGCCCAGAACGACATTCTGTGGTCGATCCTGACGGACATCAGCCGGCAAGTGGATTTCGTCGTCAATGGCGCTCTGGTGAAGGTCTCGCCCGAAGAGGTCAAAGACATTCTGACGGCCAGTCTGCGCCGCGAGACGCGCATGGCCATGGGTATCGACGGCGGCATGGTGCTGTTGGGCCAGCGCACCAGCAAGATGACCGTGCGCCAGCTGTCGGACCTGATCGAGCTCGCCCATGCGTTCGGGGCGGATAAGGGCGTGCGGTGGTCGCCCACCAGCATCGGGAGGGCGGCATGAGCCTCAGCCCCCAGCGCCGCAGCAGCCTTTTGCAAGGTCAGACCTCCATTGCCAGGAAGGTCTACGAATTCATCCCGTCGAGCCAAACCGCCAGCGCCACGGCGTTCGATATCTGCTCGGCCATTCACAAAGAAACCGGCGCCGGCGTGGACATCCATGTCCTGCGCGGGTGCCTCAGGGCGCTGAAGGAATCCGGCCTCGTGAACGAAGTCGTCTCCGGATCATTCCGCCAGGTCGCCATCAAGGAGAAGGAAACCATGCCCGCATTGAAGCCGGTCCAGGCCGAAAAGAATCCCGCCGAGAAGCTGGGCGCCATGGAGGCGTTGGGCAATATCGCGGCCAGCGTGCGCCAGGCGGCCGACCTGTTGCGCCAAGCCGCGGACGACATCGACACGGTCGCAGTCGGCATCGAAGAGAAGAGCAACGACGACAGGAAGGCGCTGGAAACGCTGCGCCAGCTGCAGGCATTGCTGAAGGGGTAGGGGATGAAAGGCCGTGCACCCACCGCCGAGCAGAAACGCTTCCACGACATGCTGTGCCGGGAGATCGGCTGCATTGCCTGCGCGAAGGAGGGCATGTTTACGCCCTTCGTCTCCGTGCATCACATCGACGGCCGCACGAAGCCCTGGGCGCACTGGATGGTTCTGCCGTTGTGTGGTCCACATCATCAGGACGCCGGCATTCCTGGTGTCGTCGCCGTACACCCCTGGAAGGCTCAATTTGAGGCCCGCTATGGCACTCAGCGCGATCTGCAGCGCGAGTGCGTCCAGATCCTGCTGGATCGTGGCTGCGCGGTGCCTGATGGTGCGCTGATGGCCGCTTGCATGGAGGTCGCACCAGCATGAATTACTACGAACACCACCTGGGTGACTATGCGAAAGACACAGGGCACCTGTCCATGATGGAGCATGGCGCCTACAGAATCCTGCTCGACAGATACTATTCGACAGAACGGGGAATCCAGGCCGACCAGGCGCACCGCCTGGCGAGGGCTCGCTCAGATGAGGAGTGCCGCGCCGTGGATGTCGTTCTCGAAGAATTTTTCGAGTTGGTAGACGGCGTCTGGCTCCACCGCAGGGTGGAACGCGAAATCGTTTCCGCGAACAAGCGCATCAGCGCAGCGCAGGAAAACGGAAAGAAAGGCGGACGCCCGCCGAAGAAACCCAATAGTTCCGATTCAGTAACCCAACAGAAACCCACTGGGTTATCTCCGGGTTCCGATTCAGAAACCCAACCGAAAGCTCACCAATCACCAGACACCAATCTCCAATCTCCAGGAGAAAAGAGAGAGGACGCGCCTGCTGCGCAGCCGCCTGCGCCCAAGGCCGCCAGGGCCACGCGACTGCCGACCGACTGGCGGCTGCCGGACACCTGGATGTCCTGGGCGCTGCTGGAGCAACCCAGCTGGACGCCGGATGACGCGCTGCGGGTGGCCGACTCGTTCCGCGACTACTGGGCGGCGAAGGGCGGCGCCGACGCCAGAAAGGTCGACTGGGAAGCAACGTGGCGCAACTGGGTGCGCCGCGAGAAATCGTCCGGCTTGAGCAGGACGCATCAGGCCCCAAGCCGCCAGGACCGCTACGCCGCTGACGCCGCGATCATCCGTGACCTGGCGCGCGGGAAAACCGAAATCGACATGGGGACAATCGATGCAACTCGCTGAAATCCAACCGATCCCGGAGACCTGGGCAGCCCGCGTGATCGAACGCCTGCACCTGCTGTACGGCTCGAAATTCATGCAGCAGTGGGACGGCATCGACAAAGCCACGATGGTTCGGGCCTGGGCTGAGCAGCTTGCCGGCTTCACTGGCGACGAGGTGTCCGCAGGGCTGGCTGCATGCGGAAATCGTCCTTTCGCGCCGACGCTGCCCGAGTTCAAGCGGCTATGCCGTCCCTGGCTGGAGCCGGAAGTGGCGTTTCGTCTGGCCGTGACCGGCATGCAAGGTCGCCGCGCTGGTGAGATTGGCGTCTGGCCGCATCCGGCCGTGTACTGGGCTGCCGTTGAAATCGGCAACTACGACATGCTCAACCAGTCCTGGCAGACGCTCAAAAGTCGCTGGGAAGCCGCGTACAGCATCCAACTGGCCCGCCAATCCTGGGATGGCGTTCCGGCGCCTACCGCCGCGCTGCCAGCCCCTGGCGGTACCGCCGCGACCAAGGAACAAGCCGACGCCGGAATCAAGGCCATGGCCGCCGCCGCGATAGAAAAACCGTGCGACCCGAAAGCCTGGGCCAAGAAGATCATTGCCAACCCGAAGGCCTACGCATCCATTGCCGTCACGATGACAAAACGTGCATTGGGCGAGGAAGTGTCCGCATGACGCCCCAACAAATCGAACGGCGCCGGCGCGAGTGCGAGGCCCGCCACATCCTTTCTTTGCCCTACGGCCAGCGCAAGCCTGAACTGGACGCCATCGGCCGACGCCGCGGCAAGGCCGCACAGAGATACCTGGAAGAAGAAGTGATTCGACAGTTCAGATTGAAGAAGGAAGAAGTATGACCCTGGAAGACCTGGCATTTCCTCCCACGGCAACTGATCAACTGGCGGCTCTCAAGCGTGCGGAAAGATTCAATACCGGGGCGATACGCAAGATGCAAGCCCTAGACCACATCACCATCGTTCTTCCCTGGCCGGACTCCAGGCTCATGCCCAACCGCAAGAACGGCCGACACTGGGCCGGAACTCAAGCAGCCAAGGCCCGGGCCCGAATGGATGGCGCCATGTCGGCCAAGCAGGCCGTGGGTCGCAACACCGTGTGCCTGCCGGAGCAGATCCCCGTGAAGATCACGTTCGCCGCGCCCGACAGGATCCGCCGGGACTTGGACAACCTGCACGCCGCCATGAAGGCGAGTCTCGACGGCATCGCCAAGGCCCTGGGCGTGGACGACAGCCGGTTTGTGCCGGTGACGCTCGATCGCGTGCTGGACGCAAAGAAAGAGGGTTTTGTCATGATCGAAATCGGGGGCGCCTGCTGATGGCCGACTACCTCCACCGAAAATCCCACACCCACGAGCGCGCCAGGGAGGCATTGCGCAAGGCCGGCCACAAGGAGCCGCTGCAGAAGATCAACGCCCTGGTCTACGCCATCGAAGTCGAGACCGGCCGCGCATGCGTGGGCGATCAAACCGAATTCATCCGCGCCTGGCTGGATTCCATGCCGGTCGCGGGCCGCCGGACGCCGCCCGAGTTCAGGCCGCTGACGATCAAGCCTTTGTCCATGATGCGTCACAACCTGGACCGCGCCGCGCTGGCGGAACCCAAGATGCAGGCGACCGCCGGCAGGGCGGGGAATGGGAACGAGAATTCACCCATTTGGAGGCGGTGATGCAGTATCCGTCCTTCGTGCGCGCCGAGATCGAGAACTGGATTGCCTGGTGCTGGGCTGGCGAATCGCCGGAACCCAGGGAGCCGAGCCGCTGCTATTCGGCGGAACGCGGCTGGAAGGCCCCGGACTGGGAATCTGAGCCAGACGACCTGCCGCCCAAGATCATCTTCAATGCCGAGCGGGCCGCCCGGGTGCAGGTCATCTTCGACCACATGTCGCAACTCACCCGCCGGGTGCTGCAGTACGAGTACACGCACCGGTCCCGCTATGACCAGTGGGAGCGCCACATGGAAATGCACGAGGGAGAAATGCGGCCGGCATGGGTTCGGATCGGAAACAGCCGCCAGCGGCGCGCCAGGGCTGACCTGAAGATCACCAGGGATCAGTACGCGGCCTGCCTGGACGAATTCAAGATCGAGGTTTTCAAGGAGTTTGAGTGTGAAGTATGCGCCTGAAATCCTGGGCTTGATGCGGCCGTACCCAGGGCGTGAATATCGCATGGCCCAGATCGTGCGCGATGTGTCACGCGGGCGGACAATGTCGCAGAGGGAGAGAAACGCTGTGCGTGAGGGCGTGCGCCGCGTACTGGATCATCTGATCGACTCTGGGCATGTGGCCAAGATCAAGGATGGCGAGACATCCGCGTTCTATGTGTGGCGTGGCAATCTGCCACATGGAGTTGTTGAGAGTTGCCACGCTAACTGCCAGAATATCGGCAGAGACCTCACGCCCTGAGAAAACGTACCCGCCCATCGAGGCGGGTTTTTCATTTCCGGCCCTTCGTGGGTGCGGCGCAAGTCCTGCATTGCAGGCCGCCCGGGTTGATCTCCGGCCGATCGAATCAATCAAAGATTTCGTGCCAGAACGATTTCTTTTTGTATCGTTTTTCGTAACCAGAATATGTCCTGTCGTAGTCGCGTACAGGGGGTGAGGGCTGTTGATGTTGGGGTGTTGGCGAGGTTTCTTGGGCGCTACGCTCAATCAGCTTATCGAGTTCACCACGATCCAGCCACACTCCGCGACACTGTGGGCAGTAATCGATCTCGATGTTCTGGCGCGATGACATGGTCAGATCCATGTCTTTACATACAGGGCACTTCATAGATCCATCCTTCTGCTGTTAAGGTAGAAGTAAGGTTGACAGATAAATCTAGTTTTTAGTTCCGTGGTTTCGGATGAGTTTTGTAACGCCACCGCAAACCACGGCTATCTGGTTGTCTCCTCCCGGGGCTGTTCGTAGCCTCGTTTCGCGCCCCGCTTGGTGAATGCTGAGTGGGGCGCGGTGTTTTTGGGAAACGAAAATGATTCGTCGTCTTTACTTCCGCATCTTGAAATTCATACTTGCTCCGGTGCTGGATGATTTGGAAGAAGGCCGTCAGTGGAGCATGGGTCATATCCAAAAGAACCGCGACATGATCGATGTTCTGGCAAGGCGGCAAGGGCTGTTCGTGGGTTTCGGCGGGGACTGTTTGATCGATGAGAATGGAAATGCATGCCGCCCTGGTGCGCCAAAGAGCGATCTCCCCAATACGGCCCGCGCTGATTACGTCCACTACGACCACAGCCAGTCCGCCGCTGAGATCGCCAAGTTGCTGAACATCACTAAGCCAGGCCGCCATGCTGTCGTGATCGATATCGGGCCGGACATGGCTGCGCCTCAGCCTACCTGATGGTCAGTGCGCACCGCTGGATCTTCGGACTTTCAGGCGCAAAGATTCGGACGATATCGGCATGGGCTACAAGTTGCCTATCGGCTCAGGAGTGCCAGCCGTCGCTAACCGAGGGATGGCGCCAAAGACCACGACAAACCCCCCAGAGAGCTGGGAGGGGCTTCTAGGTCGACAGCATTCTGACAATCACGAGCGCGCCCAGTTGTAAACTGAAACTTCGTAGGGTTGCAGTTCACCGCGCTCCCGCAACTGTTCCTCACAAGCAATGCGGCACGCTTGTTTCACAGCGTCGACCGATATTTCGTGCAGCTCAGCAACGCTGTGAGCAACACTTGGCCCTCCGCCGTCACGAACTTTCAAAAAAAGAAGATGGTGCATAGGAAGATCGGACAGGTCTGATTTCTGTGCGTCTGGCATATTTAGTTCCGATGCGTAAAAAGTCCTTTGTAGCGGGGTTGATCGACTGATGCAAGGGGCTGCCATCAACTCTCGACCTTCGCCACCACAGACTCCGCTGGCCGACGACCTGTATGACACGATCCTGGCGCCAGCGCCGGACGTGGCCGCCTGGGTGCAAGACACCATCCTGGCCGACACCGGTCCGCTCCACAATCCCGACCATGCCCACCTGCTGGACGCCGACATCGGTTTCCTGTGGGCGTCGTCGGCCTTCACCAAGCGCGGCCGCACGGTAGTGGGCCAGGCCGAACAGGTCATGATCCGCGCCGGCGGCTGGCAGAAGGCCCGCCAGGAGCAGCAACTGCGCGAGTGGTTCGGGCACGTGCCGGAATTCTTGATCACCCTGGCCGCCGACTACTGCGCCCAGTGCAGCGACACCGAGTTCTGCGCGCTGATCGAGCACGAGCTCTATCACATCGGCCAGGAGCAGGATGAATTCGGGGCGCCCAAGTTCACGAAAGACGGCATGCCCCGGCTGGCAATGCGCGGCCATGACGTCGAGGAGTTCGTCGGCGTGGTGCAGCGCTACGGCGCCAGCGCCCAGGTGGCGCGGATGGTCGAGGCAGCCAAGCATCCGCCGGCCGTCTCAGGCGCCAGCATCGCGCACGCATGCGGCACCTGCCTGAGGGCCGCCGCCTGACCTGAAAGGAGTTTTGCATGGCAACGCTTACCGATGCGGCCAAGCGCTTCATCGTCCAAGCGCTGGCCTGCTACGACACCCCCAGCGAGGTATCGGCGGCCCTGAAGGAAGAGATGGGTATCGATGTGTCGCGCATGCAGGTCGCCCAGTACGACCCCACGAAGGTGGCTGGCGCCAAGCTGGCGAGAAAGTGGCGCGATCTGTTCGAGGACACCCGCAAGAAGTTTCGTGAGGCCGTGGCAGAGATCCCCATCGCGGACCAGGCCTTCCGGCTGCGCGCCCTGGGCAAGATCTACGACCGGCACATGGCGCGAGGCAACGTGGCGGCCGCGGCGGCTGTGCTCGAGCAGGCCGCCAAGGAGCAGGGCGGCATGTTCACGAACAAACGAGAGGTGAGCGGCCCCAACGGCGGTCCCATCCCGACCATGCCCACCACGATCGAACTGGTGGCCCCCAATGTCCAGCAAAGCGAGGATTGAGCTACCGCCGAAGCTGATCCCGGTTTTCAGCGGCCCGGCCCGGTATCGCGGCGCCCATGGTGGGCGTGGCAGCGGCAAGACGCGCAGTTTCGCCCTGATGACGGCTGTGCGGGCGTACATGTTCGCCGAGGCCGGCGTCTCGGGCAAGATACTGTGCGGTCGCGAGTACATGAACTCGCTGGAAGACTCCTCGATGGAGGAGGTCAAGCAGGCGATCCTGTCCGTGCCCTGGCTCGACGCCTATTTCGACATCGGCGAGAAGTACATCCGCACGAAGAATCGGCGGGTGTCATACGCCTTTGCCGGTCTGCGCCACAGCCTGAACAGCATCAAGTCCAAGGCCCGCATCCTGATCGCGTGGGTCGATGAGGCCGAGGACGTCAGCGAGACGGCGTGGATCAAACTGCGCCCGACCGTGCGCGAGGCTGGCTCTGAGATCTGGGTCACCTGGAACCCGGAAAAGGACGGCAGCCCGACCGACAAGCGGTTCCGGAAAAGCCCGCCGGTCAACAGCCGGATCGCCGAACTGAACTACACGGACAACCCCTGGTTTCCACCCGAGCTCGACGAGGAACGGCTCAACGACCGCAATCTGCTGGACGACCAGACCTACGCCTGGATTTGGGATGGCGCCTACCGTGAGAACAGCGAGGCGCAGATCCTGTCCGGCAAGTACCGAGTGGCCGAGTTCACGCCGGCCGCCGACTGGGACGGCCCGTACTTCGGTATCGACTGGGGTTTCAGCCAGGACCCGACGGCAGGCGTCAAGTGCTGGATTCACGATCAGCGGTTGTACATCGAGCATGAGGCCGGAAAGGTCGGGCTCGAGAACGACGACATCGCGGACTTCATGATTGCCCGGCTGCCGGGCATCGAGAGCCACGCGGTGCGCGCCGACTCGGCCCGGCCGGAGACTATCAGCCACGTCAAGAGCAACGGCCGTGACACACGCAAGTGCCTGCCGCGCATTGTCGGCGTGGAGAAGTGGAAGGGCAGCGTCGAGGACGGCATAGCACACCTGCGGTCATACCGCGAGATCGTGATCCATCCGCGCTGCACGAAGACGCTCCACGAGGCGAGGACGTACAGCTACAAGGTCGATCGGCTGACCGGTGATGTGCTGACAGACATCGTGGACAAGAACAACCACTACATCGACGCGAGCCGCTATGCGCTGGCGCCGCTAATCAAGCGGCGCGGGGCGGCTATCGTTCAACCCCTGAGAATGTAATGGCACTCAAAGTCCAAGAACCATCCGCGCAGGTCGCAGGCTACGCCGAAGACTGGCAGCTTGTCGCCGATCTGCTGGGCGGCACGCGAGCGATGCGGGCGGCTGCGGCGCGACGGCTGCCGAAGTGGCCGAACGAGTCGACCGAGAGCTATCAGGCACGGCTGTCCACGGCTACGCTCTTTCCGGCGCTCGCCCGCACTCTGGGTGTCATGGCCGGAAAGCCGTTCTCCAAGGCGCTGACCTACGGCGATGATGTCCCCGCCCGCATCCGTGAGTGGTGCGACGATGCCGATCTGCAGGGCACGAACCTGCACACGTTTGCCGCCGGCATGATGGAAGAGGCGCTGGGTTATGGGACTGCGGGCGTGCTGGTCGAGTATCCGCGCACCGATGGCGTGAGGACGGTTGCCGATGAACGGGCGGTGAATGCCCGCCCGTATCTGGTGCGCTACAACCACAACCAGATCCTTGGCTGGCGCTCGTTTCGTCTGAGCGGCGTGACGGTCCTGACCCAGTTGCGGCTGTCCGAATCAGCCGAGGTCGAGGACGGCGATTATGGCACCAAGGCCGTCGATCGGGTGCGTGTGCTGCGGCCCGGCTCATGGGAGTTGTGGGAAGAGGGCGAGAAGGGCGAATATGTCCTGACGGACTTTGGCGTGACAACCCTGCAGAAAATCCCGTTTGTGCCGTTCTATGGCCGCAAGACCGGATTCATGGCCGGCGTGTCGCCGCTGCTGGATCTGGCGCACCTGAACGTGAAGCATTGGCAGAGCCAAAGCGACCAGGACACGATCCTGCATGTTGCCCGGGTGCCGATCCTGGCCGCCATCACCAGTGACGAAGGTTTCGAGCTGACCGTCGGCGCTTCATCTGCCGTTCGCATTCCCGAGGGCGGCGACCTGAAGTTCGTCGAACATGGCGGCGCTGCGATTGCCGCCGGCCGCCAGTCGCTGCAGGACCTGGAAGACCAGATGATCCAGACCGGCGCGGAACTGCTGGTCGCCAAGCCTGGTCAGCGCTCCGCCACCGAGGCAAACAACGATGCCGAGGCGAACAAGTCCGAACTGCAGCGCATCACCGAGGCTTTCGAGGACAGCCTGGACCAATGCCTGCAATTCATGGCGGACTGGGTGGGCGAGGCGCAGGGTGGCCACGTCAGCCTCTTCAAGGACTTCGGTGCCGCGACCCTGACCGACGCATCGGCCCAACTGATCCTGTCCATGCAGCAGGCGGGGCTCATCAGCAAGGAGACGGCGATCCGCGAGCAGCAGCGCCGCGGCATGCTGGCGCCGGACCTGGATCCGACGGCTGAAATCGAACGTGCGCAGGCTGACGGTCCGGCGCTGGGGACGCTGTAATGGCATCGCTCCCGCGCAGCGTCCTGGACGCGATGACGCGCCACCAGATCGACCTGACCCGCTATTCGAATTCCGAGGTTCGCCGCATTGTCGCCATCCTGAACCGCACTGATGCGGCGCTCATGGAGCGCATCGCGGTGGCGCTCGATAGCCTGCCGGCCTCGGCCAGCTTGAAGCAGATCGAAGAGGTGTTGCAGTCGGTGCGTACGCTGAACGCTGAAGCCTATGCGGCGGTCCATCAAGGCATCAAGGGCGCTATGCAGGATCTGGCCCCGGTTGAGGCGGTGTTCATTCGAAACCTGTACCGGCATGCCGTGCCCGAGGTCGACTTCGCCGGCATCACGGCCGCCCAGACCCGGGCGGCCGCGCTGTCTCGGCCATTCCAGGGCAGACTGCTGAAAGAGTGGGCCGCTGGCATGGAGAGCGGCCGCATGATGCGCATCCGCGACACGATCCGCACCGGGTATCTGTCCGGGCAGACGACGAGCCAGATCGTGAAACAGATCAGGGGCACCAGGGCAAACAACTATGCGGACGGCCTGCTGGAAGGCGACCGGCGCAGCGTCGAGCGTGTGGTCCGCACGGCATTGGGCCACACGGCGCAGTCAGCGCGTGAGGATTTTTTTGAGGCGAACGACGGCATTCTGGGAAACGAGGTCTGGATCTCGACCCTGGACGGGCGCACCAGCGATATTTGCCGGCTCCGCTCTGGGCTGGAATACACGCCCGGCCATAAGCCGGTCGGCCACCAGTATCCGTACTTGGGGGGTCCTGGGCGCGCGCACTGGCAATGCCGATCGACAGGCCTGCGGCTGCTCAAGGGACAGACGAAATTCAGCGGAACCCAATCGAGCCAGGACGGCTATGTGGACGCAAACCTGACCTATGGCCCATGGTTGAAAAGCCAGCCGGCCAGCGTCCAGGATGATGTGTTGGGCCCGACGCGCGGGAAGCTGTTCAGGGATGGCGGGCTGGATATCCAGGCCTTCCACAACGACAAGGGGCGGCTCCTCACGCTGGACCAGTTGGCCGAACGAAATCACGCTGCTTTCGAGCGAGCGGGGATAGAATGAGCCGATGCTCTACATCGTCCCGCCTGCCGCGCCCGATGAGAAGGAAAAGACGCGCCGCAGGATCCGCCGCATGGATCGCCCGCCAGGGATGCTTCAGTGCAACCGCTGCGGCGGGCGCGCTGCGGCTACGATCCGGGCTGGCGTCACTGAAACCGGACATGGCACACTGATCCACAAGAATATCTGCGCCGAGTGCTACAAGCGCGGGCTGATCGTGCCGATGAATGTTGAGTTGAAACCCATCAAATAGACCCGCTTCGGCGGGTTTCTTCTTTCTGGCCGCCCCAGGCAACTGTGGGCGGCTTTTCTATGCCTGATCGCCGGACGGCAGCAGGCGCCCTGGGCAGATGCCCATAGTGGCCGGATGGCCGAGGAAGCAAAGCAATGAAGCTCAAAATCCTGGAAGTGGACGGCAAGACCTACGCCGAGGTGCAGGACGGCAAGCCAGTGTACGTCGAAGACGACGGCAAGGAAGTGGCGTTCGACGCCCCCGGAACTCGCAACACGATCAGCCGCCTGAACGCCGAAGCCAAGAGCCACCGCGAAGCCAAAGAGGCTGCCGAGAAGGCGCTCAAGGGTTTCGAAGGCATCGAGGATCCGGCCGCCGCCATCAAGGCGCTGGAAACGGTCGCCAACCTGGACAGCAAGAAGCTTATCGACGCCGGTGAGGTTGAAAAAGTGAAGGCCGAAGCCAGCAAGGCCTTCCAGGCGCAGTTGGACGAGGCGAACAGCAAGGCCAAGGCGCTGGAAGACCAACTCTACGCCGAGAAGATCGGCGGCAGCTTTGCCCGGTCCAAGATCATCGCCGATAAATTCGCCATCCCCGCCGATCTGGTGCAGGCCCGTTTCGGTCAGGCCTTCAAGGTCGAGGACGGCAAGACCGTGGCGTACGACGCCAACGGCAACAAGATTTTCTCCGCGGCCCGCCCGGGCGAACTGGCCGACTTCGACGAAGCCCTGCAGGTGCTGGTCGATGGCTACCCCTACAAGGAACAGATCCTGAAGTCCTCCGGCGCGAACGGCGGCGGGGCTGGCGGCGGTGGCGGCGGTCAAGGTGGCGCCCGCACCATGAGCCGCGAGCAGTTTTCCAAGCTGTCTCCCTCCGAGCAGATGGCCGCCGTCACCGGCGACAAGGCCGTTACGCTCACCGATTAACGCATTGCCCCGGCTGGCGCCTCGGATGAGGCCTGGCGCTATCAGGGTCGGATGATCCTGCAATTCAACCTTCGTTTCATTTTTCAAGGATCAACATCATGGCTAACACCCTGACTGGGATTATCCCGACCCTGTATGCCGCCCTGAATACGGTTTCCCGTGAAATGGTCGGCTTCATCCCTGCGGTTCGCCGCGACTCCAATGCCGAGCGGGCCGCCGTCGGCCAAACCGTCCGTGTGCCTCTGGGCGAAGCGGGCGAACTGGAAGACATCACCCCGGGCGCGCAACCAGCGAACTCGGGCGATACCACCGTCGACCACACGGACGTCACCATCACCAAGTCCAAGGCGGCTCCGGTGCGCTGGAACGGCGAAGAGCAGCGGGCAGTCGGCTCGACCGGTGTCTATAACCAGATCCTGGCCGATCAGTTCACCGACGCCATGCGCAAGCTGGTCAATGCCGTGGAAGTCGATCTGTCCCTGGCGGCCATGGCGGGCGCCTCGCGGGCCCATGGAACGGCTGGCACGGCGCCGTTTGGCACCGCTGGCGATCTGTCCGACTTCGCGGGCGTGGCCCAGATCCTGGACGTCAACGGCGCGCCCATCGTGGACCGCCAGCTGGTGCTGGGCTCCATGGCCATGGCGAATCTGCGCGGCAAGCAATCGGTGCTCTTCAAGGTGAACGAAGCCGGCACCAATGACATGCTGCGCAACGGTATGACCGATCGCGTGCAGAACTTCGCCCTGCGCTATTCGGGCGGCATCAATCTTCATACCAAGGGCACTGGCGCGGGCTACGTGGCCGATGGTGCGCACGCTGCGGGCGTCTCCGGCATCGTGCTGAAAACCGGGACCGGCACCGTGCTGGCTGGCGACATCGTGACCTTCAACGGGGACACCAACAAGTATGTCGTCAATACTGGCATCACCGGGCCGGCCACGCTCGGTATCGGCAAGCCCGGCCTGCTGGCCGCCCTGGCCGATGGTGGCGCGATGACCATCGGCGCGAACTACACGCCGAACGCTGCGTTTGCCCGGGGTGCCATCGTACTGGCCGCCCGCGCGCCCGCCGTGCCGGAAGGTGGTGACTCCGCCGACGACGCCATGACCATCACGGATCCCGTGACCGGCATGACGTTCGAGGTCCGGGTGTACCGCCAGTACCGCCAGGTGAAGTACGAGGTCTGCCTGGCCTGGGGCTGCGCGGTGGTGAAGCCCGAACACGTCGCCCTGCTGATCGGCTGATGAACCGCTGGGGCTTCGGCCCCAGCATTCTGGAGAATGCGAAATGTCCCATCTGATCCCGGTCAGCAAAGGCGCTGACTATCTGGAAGTGCATCCCAATACGCTGGCTGAGCACAAGAAACTGGGCTGGACGCAGTGCGCCAAGCGCCAAGACACCGCAGCCCAGGGCGGCGAGGGCGGCGAGGGCGTAAGCGACAAGCTCGGCGTGGCCGAACTGCGCGGCAAGCTCATCGAGCTTGGTATCGAGTTCGACCCGAAGGCCAAGAAGGCCGATCTGCAGGCGCTCCTGGACGCCGCAGCCCAGGGCGGCGAGGGGGCGTAAGCCATGGCGCTGATCGTCGAGGACGGCACCGGCAAGGCGGACGCGGAAAGCTACGTGAGCGCGGCTGATTGCGCCACCTACGCCGCCGCCCACGGCCTGACCTTCGCCGGCGACGAGCCCGCGCAAGAGGCCCGGCTTCGACGCGCCACCCAATACCTGGACGCGCAGTACAGCTTCAAGGGCGGCGAATCGACCGATACTCAGGCGCTGGCCTGGCCGCGCACTGCGGCGCCTGGCGTGGTGCCGCGTGAGATTGTGTCGGCCTGTTGCGAACTGGCCTGCAAGGCTGGTGACCTGTGGCAGGACGTCGATCCGCGCGCCATCGTGAGCCAGACCGTGGGCCCGATCAGCACCACCTATGCCGAGCCGGTCAATGGCGGACAGAAGCGGTTTGCCGCTGTCGATTCGCTGCTGCGTCGCTGGGTTTCTGGCGGCGGATGGAATGTTCCGGTGGTGAGGGCGTGATGGACTTGCTTCGATCAGGCCCCGCTGATCTTTCACGCGCCATGGTGCGCGATGTGCTGGAAGCGATCCACAAATACGACGGCACGGTTCCGTTTGCGCTGGCTGTGGGCGTGCTGGAAATGTGCAAGGCGCAGTTGATCGAAGACGCAGCGGTGGAAGACGAGGACGACTGAAATGAGCCAGACCATCAAAATTGAAATGACGGGCCATGGCCACGGCAAGGTGTTTGTGGATGGCGTGCAGTTGACGCATGCGGTCGCGGCCCGTGTTCGGATTGGGGTCGGGGAATCGAATCGGGTTCTGTTGGTGCTTGCGCCGGAGCAAGTCGAGATAACCGGCCCGTTCGACGTGGCGACGGCGCAGGCAGAGGGCTGACATGGCTATCGACTACCCCCAGATCGCCGAGAGCGCCCACGCGGCCCTGCTGGATGCGGGCGGCCCGGTGACGCTCATTCAGCCCGGGGCGTCCGAATACATCCCCGGACAGGGCATGGTGACACAGCCAGATATCGAGCATCCCTGCACTGGCGTGGTGTTCGACTTCGGCCTGCATCAGTCTGGCGCGGCATTCACGGCCGGTAGCCTGATCGAAGCAGGGGACAAGCAGCTGTATCTGTCGCCCGAAGGCGTCCCAGCGGCTATTGGCCCCGGGTTCCGTGTTCAGGCATTCGGGGAGAGTTTCACGGTGGTGAGCGTGAAGGCTACGGCGCCCGCTGGCGTGCCGGTCCTCTACGAATGCCAGTTGCGGCGATGAGCGGCGCTGTAGACCTATCCCGCCTGGTCGAGAAAGCCAACGGGAACATCGACAAGGCCGTGCGCCAGGCGCTGATTCTGGCCGCCCAGGGCGTGGTTATGAATACGCCAGTAGATACCGGGCGCTTGCGCGGCTCCTGGGGGTTCGGCGTCAGCGTGCCCAAGAACGGCCCAACCGACACGACCGACAAGGCCGGCGGCGCCACGCTGACCAAGATCGCCGCAGCGGTCAAAAGTCAGGAGGCCGGCCCGAAGTTCTACATCACGACTGCGCTGCCGTATGCCAAGCGGATTGAATACGAAGGCTGGTCGCACACGAAGGCGCCGGCCGGCATGGTGCGGATCACCATCGCCAACCTGCCCAATGCCATCCGAGATTACGTCAGGGGTCAGCTTTGAAAGCCATCATCCGTGCCGCCTTCGAGAAGACGCTGGCCGACTGGGCTGCTGCACAGACGCCGGCCATTCCGGTCGCCTTCGAGAACGTGGCGTTTAAGCCGCCCGCGACCGGCCCGTACCTGCGCTGCTTCCTGCTGCCGGCCGACACGGTCGACAACACCATGGCCGGGCAGTTGAGCGAATACCGAGGGCTGTTTCAGGTGAACGTCGTCTGTCCTGCCGGCACTGGCCCGACCGCAGCGGAGGCGCTGACCGCAGCGATCGCCGCGCAGTACCCGGCCAAGGCCCGGATGACCTTTGCTGGGTTCACTGTGATGGTGGCGACGCCCATGCGCGAGCGCCCGGCCCTGCAGGACACCAGCACCTACACGATCCCGATGGACTGCCGGTATACGGCTGTTCAGTAACCCGTTCATCAATCAATTTCATGCCGTCCGGTTGGGCGGCCTTTGTTTTGGCCGCAGCTAGGAGGCATCCGAAATCGCCTTCCCTGGGGCGCTGCTGCGGCCATCCTCATTTCCAGGGCATTGCAGGGAGTGAATATGCAAACACCATTCGAGCCACTGGTCTCCGTCATCGGCGGTGAACCCCTGGCATCCAGCCTCGTGATCGCGCGCGGCATGAAGGCCAGGCACAAGAGCGTCATCCAGTTGATCCGGCAGCATGCGGCCATCCTCCAGGAGTTCGGCCCACTGGCATTTGAAATGCGGGTGGTGAAACGCCCACAGGGCGGCGGCGCCCCGACCGAATACGCCATGTTGAACGAGCAGCAGGCCGCTCTGCTGATTTCGATGATGCGCAACACAGACGAGGTTGTGGCATTCAAGGTCCGGTTGATCCGCGAGTTCTACCGCATGCGTGATGCACTAAGCCAGCGCACGCAGAACCTGTATCAGCAACTTCAGGCGCTGGTGGCAGAGGAGGTCTCCACCCAGGTCAAAGCGTCCTTCGGATCGCGCCTGATGCTGGAGCGTAAGTACGCCATTCCCGATTTCAGGCGACGGCGCGAAGCACTGGAGTCCCAGTTGCAGCCGTCACTCTTCATTCACTGACCCGGCTCCGCGCCGGGTTTTTCATCTGTGCCGCCGTGTGCGGCTTTTCTTTTTTGGAGCTACATCATGGCCGGAGAAACCCTCCCCGACGGCGCCCGCCTGTTCCTGGGCACCGCGCTGGCGACCGAAGTCAGCATCACTGCAATCACCAACGCCAACCCTGCCGTCGCCAGCGCTGTCGCTCACGGCTACACCGATGGCGATTACATCGCCATGACGTCGCCCTGGGCGCAACTGGATGGCATGATTCTGCGGGTTGAAGGATCGACCACCGACGCCTTCGATCTGGGCGGGTTCGACACCACCAACACCACCAACTTCCCGGCGGCGACCAATACCGCAAAGGCTAAGAAGGTCACCACCTGGCTGGAAATTCCGAAGATCACCCAGCCCGCCATGGACGGCGGCGACCAGCAGTTCTACCAGTTCCAGTATTTAGCCGAACGCATCCAGCGCCAGATCCCGACCGTGAAAAACGCCAAGAAATTGTCCATGCGCACGACCGACGACGGCGGCGACACGGACATCTTCAAGGCGCTCGTGGCGGCTGACGCATCGCTCACGCCGCAGGCTATCAAGCTGGTTCTGGCCAACGGCTCCGAGATCGTCTACATGATGTACGTCGGCTTCGACAAGCATCCGTCCCTGGACCAGGGCCAGATGATGACGAACCCGCTGGTGCTGACCATGGCGGCGCCCGATTTCATGCGCTACAAGCCGCTGGTGTAAGGGGGATTCATGGCCATCAAACTGACGCCGAACCCCACTTTCCGGGCCAAGGTCACGATCCAGCCGCCCGGCGACGGCAAGCCCTTCGACATCGACTGCGAATTTCGGCACAAGACTGCGGCCGAGCGCGAAGCGTTCCTGGCGGCCCACAAGTTCGACCTGGATGCTGTCCAGGAGGTTCTGGTAGGCTGGAAGGACAAGGACGTCGAGTTCTCCGAGGAAACGCTGGCCGTGCTGCTGGATAACTACCCTGGCGCGGCGTCCGAATTCCTGACCGTCTACCTGCGGGAGCTGGCCGGGGCCCGTCGGGGAAACTGAAGGCGGTCGCCGCGTTTCTGTACGGGAAGGATCCTGGCGGGAGCGCGGCGGCCGCGTTCGGTATTTCCGCGTCGGATTATGAGCGGGATGTGCCGCTGTGGCCGGAGAATGTCCAGGCCGTGGCGCTCTTCTCCAGGCTGTCGTCGCAATGGCGTGCGGGCGCTCTCGGTGTGGTTGGGCTGGATTACAACGTGCTGTTCCACGAGATGGACCGGATGGATCTGGAGCGGGACGAATATGACCGGTTATTTGAGGACATCCGGACGATGGAGGCGGCGGCGCTGGAGGAAATGAGGCGGGAGTAGGGTATAGTTTCCGTAACAACAACTTACGGAGGCACGGATGCACGAATTGATGGCCTTATTGGGGATGTCGTTCGCATCTTGGGCGCTCATGTCCTGGCTGGCATGCGCATTCCTTGCGGCATTCGTGGCTAGCGAAAAGTATCGCTGCACTACGTGCTGGTTTGTTGTTGGTCTTTTATTTGGGCCTGTTGGACTCTTGGCTGTTGTAGGTCTCCCAGATAGGGGCGAAGAGCGGTTAAGGCCGTCTCCGAAGACTCATGTGACCTGCCCAGATTGTGCGGAGTTTGTGCGCAATGAGGCCGTGGTGTGTTGTCACTGCGGCTGTAAGTTAACGCCAATGGTCAAGAATAACGTGGGGCTTGTGGATCTGCAGTCCAGCGTGACTGGTCGGATTACGCAGCGCGATCAGTCTTGGATCCCGCCAGGGTATGAAGACAAGGCGTAGCCAGCATGAAAGCATATGAAGCCGCCTACGGGCGGCTATTTTTTGACAGTAGTGGGCCGCCCCGCTGCTATATATCCAGTTGCGCAGGCGAGATGCCAAGCGCCTCCGCGATCTTCTCGATGCTGGCTTTGCGCAGGCGCTCGCTGTTTTCTTGCTGGGCATAGGCGGACTGGCTGACTCCTAGGCGTTTCGCCATTTCGGCCTGCGTGAGGCCGAGGTGTTCGCGCCAAGCGCGCACGGGCGTGGCTCCATCCACGGTGCGGCTTATAACATCATGAGGGATGAGGCCGTCTCCCTGGGCGCGGTCGGCCATGTATTGATCATAGGGGATCACCACGAAGGCCGGGGTGCCGCCCGGCCCGTTGATGATCTGGATGTTAGTAGGTGCGTTCATCGCGTTTCCTCACTTCCTGAATTTCAATGATCTTGACCTCGATGCCCCAATCGAACAAGACGCGGTAGTTACCGACGCGCAGGCGGTAGCCGTACTGGTGGTTCGTCAGCGCCTTGATGTTCTGGCAGTCTGGCATCGCAGCCAAGGTACTGACGCCATCGCGGATCGTCGCCTGATGTTGGCGGTCAATCTTGCGCAGTTGCTTGGCTGCCTTGGGGGTCCAGAAGATCGAGTTCATGGACAAATTATAAGTTAATTATAAGTTTTATACAAGAAATATAAGCATCTGACTCTGCCACCGGGCGCTTTCCCTGCTGCATGGAAAGACAGGAGGCGCGCCGGGCGAGGCAGGGGGACGTTGAGCGGGATGGATGTAGGGAACTCCCTCTGTCCATGAAACATAATGTAATGGTATGCTGCCCTCCGAAGAGTCGGAGAACCCCACGTATGCCAGTCGATTTGCAGCGCTCACATCTGTTGATTAACCTGTTGGAAATATCCACCAGCCTTGCTGTTGTTTCTGCTTTTTTGAAGAGCAAGGGGCTACACCACTCTGCAGGCAGTTGGACGGCTATGCGCAATCTGAGGTTGCTAAAGCACCTTCAGGATGAAGCGATTTCGAACAATGATCTGGAAAAACTTGTACAGGAGGCAGAGGAATACGGGCGACAGCACGTATTTCTGTACTCTTGTGATCCATCAGCTGCCAGAGCGATGATGGATAGGGGCAAAGTAGACCGAGAGCTTAGGTCGCGGGGATTAGATAGGCTTATTGGCGCCTCGAAGCTTGTAGAGGATCCTCAGGGCACAGAAATAGTTGATGTCCGATGGGAGTCGGGTAGTAACAAGGACTTTGCTCTCGTCATCAAAGAGGTGGAGCTTAGGGTATACACCAAGTATCTTGGAGTAGAGCAGCGCGGCACGCAACTACTAAAGGTGTACGACCGCATTAACGAACGAGCCGTAAACATAGCAAGGCTGCATATTAGCGGCGCACTGGAGATCAGGATTGCCTCTCGTAGAAATACCACGAAATATGAACAGGATATATACGATTTTTTCGGAAGAATAGATGGACTGATAGATTCCTTGGAGTTTACCGAGCACTCCATCACAACCGGTAAAGACTATATTTGGAAGAATCGTAAGGCACTGTCAGAGCAAATTCGGAGCGTGGACGCGACGATGAGAAACGCGGCAGGAAATGTGCTTCGCGGCGCAACTGGTCGAGTGGGCAGCGATTTAAGTGATGATGACGCTGTTTCTGATAGCCTGGATGTGTTGTTGGGTGGTGACGCAAACGCCTACTGTGATTCGACGAATATATATTTCAAACCAACGCAAAAAATGTCGGCCGAGACCCACGTAATATTGTCGGGAGAGCCTAATGAATTTGCTCTACCCGCTAAGTGCGCGAAGAGCGACTATGAGCACGTTCTTGAGCAAATACGACTCTTTAATCGCTGAGTTTCCAGAGGAAGGAGAGGCGATTCTTCGGCTATGCCAATTTTTGGATAGTCCGGGGCTGCCCATCAACGCTGAGTTCAAAGCCGGCCGTTTGTTCGATATAGCGAAGCCGAGTTCAAATCGTGCTCTGGTGCTCGTTTTGTCAAGCTTGGTCCAGATGGGACTTATGCGTCGCTTCGTCCGCGTCGAGTCTGACGCAATGGGCGGTATTGGCGATTATCCTTCGGTGTCTCACGTCCCTCAGGTGATGTTCGATACTAGGTTGGGTATTGATGTTGAGGTTCGGCTAGACCAAGTCTGTTTGATGTATGCCCCCACACAGGAGCGTTCTGCGAATGCGTGAGGCTGCTAGGCGTGTCAAAAGTCAGGCTACCGCCCAGACGTTGGCAGATGTTCAGGCGCACCTGGCTGCCTTGTCCTCTGATAGAGAGCGTCAGATTGCAGAGCATGCATTTCTCCTAGGGCTTGAGATTGGAAAGTCAGCGGGCGATGGTGGTGATGTTGTTGTTCTGATTCATGGTATTAGAACTCACGCAGAGTGGCAGGAACGATTGCGAGACCGGTTGGTTGAACTGGGAATTGACGCCGTACCGATCGGGTACGGATATATGGATGTTTTCCGTTTTCTTTGTCCGCTGTTTACGCGTGCGAAGCCGCTACAGAAAATAGAGCGTGAATTCCGTGGTATTTTGAAGCGTGAGCCTAAGCCGCGAGTGTCTGTTGTAGCGCACAGCTTTGGTACTTACTTGTTGGCTAAGATGCTTGAGGATGCGACTGACGTGCGCGTCAATCGGGTGATATTGTGCGGCTCGATTATCTCGACTGAGTACAGGTGGGACAAAGTAGAGTCTAGGGTCGGCGCGATTGTAAATGAAGTCGCAGTGTCGGATTTCTGGCCCGTGTTGGCTAAGGCTTCGTCTTGGGGGTATGGATCAAGCGGAACCAGTGGCTTCAAGACCCAGGCTGTCCATGATCGTTACCATCGTGGCGGTCACAGTTCATTCTTCGATGACGGCCACATGGAACAATATTGGCTTCCCTTTCTTAAAGATGGCCAAATCGTAAAGTCAGAAGAAACCTCTCGCAGAAAAATTTCATTTTGGATAAGTGCGCTGCACGTATTTCCGCTGAAAACCATGTGTGCCGTAGCAGTGTTCTGTGTTGCTGCTTGGTGGACTGGCATGCTTTGAGGCGATGAAATAATATCATGGCTGCTTTTATTTTCAGCCCTGTCTAGTGGGCCTCTTCATCCCCAGGCTCTGCTTATGCAGGGCCTTTTTCATGGGCGCAAGAAATGGCAGATGACATCGTAAGCTTCGGCCTTGAGGTTGATAGCTCTCAGGCCCGTAAAGCCAAGGAGGACCTGAACGACCTTGCCAAGTCTGGCCCGGCTGTCGAGCAGGCTCTCAATCGCCTGAGGGGCGCCGGCGCATCTGGCGCGGCTGGCGTGACCGCCGTCGGGGCGGCTGCAGCAAGGGTCAAGGCAGAAACCGACAGGATGCGCCAGGCGGTGGTCATGGCGAATTCGTCCCTTGGCACCTTGATGCGCGGTCTAGGAAGTCTTGGCGCAATCGCCGGCATCGGCGGCACGCTGTCGCTGGGCGCGATCTTCGGCAAATTCATCAGCGAGACGAAGAACGCGCAGATGGAGCAGGCGCAGCTGGCCGCCGTGCTGAAGTCCACGGGAATGGCCGCTGGCTTCACCCGGGCTGAGCTGAACGCGATGGCCTCCGACATGGCAGCCATGTCCACTTTCACGGCGGGCGAGATCAACCAAGCGCAGACGCGACTGCTGTCCTACTCGAACATCGCGCATGAAATGTTTCCGCGTGCGATGCAGGCGGTGATCGATACGTCGATCCGCATGGGCATGAGCGTCACCCAGGCCGCAGAGACCGTCGGGCGGGCGCTGGACATTCCGAGCGAGGGCCTTGCTTCGCTGTCGCGTCAGGGCTTCCGGTTCACCGACGATCAGAAGAAGATGGCCAAGGCGCTGGAGGACACTGGCCGCATTGCTGAAGCCCAGGGCATCGTCATAGAGGCGCTGGAATCGTCCTACGGGGGCGCTGCTGCTGCGGCACGGAACACGCTGGGCGGCGCGATGCAGGCGCTTCAGAACCAGGTCAGCGACCTGATGACGGGTGGCGACGGCTCGATTGACGGGTTGACATCAGATATCAATTCTCTGACCGCCAGCCTGGGGTCGGAAGAAACCCGACGGTCCTTTCAAGAGTTTGTCGGGCTGCTGGCGAATGTGGCTGAAGAGGTTCTGAATCTGACCAATCAGTTCGCGCTCGGGATGCGCTATTCCGACGGATTCTTCGATGCGCTCGGGAAGTACGGTCTGACGAATCCTGCCAAGTCAGCGGCGCAACAGTTGGCGGAGGTGAACGCGCAGATCGAGAAGCTAGAGGGGACCAAAAACGACAAATTGAGGCTGTGGCGCCCTGGCGGTGGCATGGCTATTGTTGGGGACCCGAAAGACTCTTATGAGGGCCAGATGCGCGGCCTGCTTCAAGAGCGGTCCTACTGGCAAGCGATGATGGGCCGTGAGCGCGACAAGGCTCTGCGTGGGCTGAACGATGCGTTCGACATGCCCTTGTTCGATCCGCCGCAGCTTGCCCCTGTTACGGTAAAGCCGTCCGGCGGCAGCAAATCCGGCAAAGGCTCGAAACGCAAGATCCTGTACGACAGCATCGAGGACTGGATGGGCTCCGCCGATGGCATGGCCCGGTTGGCGGATGTGGAAAAACGGTACGGTCAGATCGGCGATCTGGTCGAGAACCGCCTGACCATCGCGCAGACGAAATACAACCGCGAGCTCGAAGCCATGGGGCAGGGCAACTGGGCGCGGCGGGTCAATGAGTCGCTGCAGGAAATCCGCGACAAGTATCAAGATTTGCTTGAACAGCGGCGCAACTCCTCCGTTGGCCTGTCCGAACAAGACGAAGCCGCGCTCAGGGCCGCGATGGAGCGCGAAGAGCAGATGGCGGTGGACTTCTACGCCCGGCTGAAGGAAAAGCAGGGCGACTGGTTGCTAGGCGCGAAAGATGCGTTGATCAACTATCACGATGAGTCGGCGAACGTCTACCAATCCATCGGCCAGATGGTGCAGAACAGCTTCCGGGGCATGGAAGATGCGCTGACCACCTTTGTCACGACCGGCAAGCTCTCCTTCAAGGACTTGGCCGACAGCATCATCAGCGACATGGTGCGGATCATGATCCAGCAGTCCATCACGGGGCCGCTGGCTGGTGCTTTGGGCGGCGCGCTGTCCGGGATGTTTGGCGGATCGTCGCTGCCTGCCACATCATCCTGGGCGCTGCCGGTCATGCCGTCAGCTAAGGGCAACGTGTTCGGCCCTGGATCTGACCTTGAGCACTACCGAAATACCATCGTCAGCAGCCCGACGCTCTTTCAGTTCGCCAAGGGCGGCGCTTTTGGTCTCATGGGAGAAGCCGGCCCCGAGGCCATCATGCCGCTCAAGCGCGGTCCGGATGGACGGCTTGGGGTGTCAACGCATGGCGGGGGCGTTGCCCCGAACGTCGCC
Organism: Castellaniella denitrificans; assembly: GCF_027214045.1. Lineage (GTDB taxonomy): Bacteria > Pseudomonadota > Gammaproteobacteria > Burkholderiales > Burkholderiaceae_B > Castellaniella > Castellaniella denitrificans_A. The sequence continues at coordinate 42,458 of NZ_JAPWHE010000014.1, forward strand.
ATCAACCTGATCAATCAGGGCGGCGAGCAGATGCAGGCCACGCAGCAAGGCCAGCCACGCTTCAACGGCGAGCAGTGGGTGATTGATGTGGTGATGACCAAGGTGATGCGCAACCAGTCGATCAGGAGCCAGTTGCGTAGTGCACTGACAACTTGATGATGCCCCGCTGAGCGGGGCTTTTTACTTGGAGGTTGATATGGGCGGGTTTGGAAGGATAGGCCAACAGCAAATCACGAACGAATTGCTCATCGCTCTGGCGCATACGCTGGCTCAGGAGGCGCGTCGTGATCTGTATGACGATCAAGGCAATCTTGCCGGGTCTGATGACGAGATTGCTGAGCGGATGACAGCAGTTATTCGGCGGGTGGATTCGATTTCTTCAAAGATTGGATCTGCTCTTCAAGGCGCTTGATGGCTGCGGCCTGCTGGTTTACGACGCGCGCTAGGGCAGCATGATCATCCACAATTTGGCCGATCAGCCCCGCAAGCTTGTTGGGGTCAATCCCCTTTTCTGAGAAACCGATAAGAGCGTTTCGGATGCTTTGAGCGGCAATCGCCATAGTTCTCTCCGGTAAGTTACAGGCGTAGGAACCAGTAACGTACCACCCCGCCCGCCAGGGCTCCAAGTTTTGGCGGACATTTTCATTGGGATTTCGCATGGCAACCTGGCCCACATACGCCCGGCTCATCGTCGCTGGATACGGCGAAGAAGCGGATTACGGCGTCCTGCGTTCCGAGATGGACAACGGCATCGCCAAGCAGCGCGCGCGGTATTCCACACCCATCGTCACCCGGGACGCCACGGTGATCGTGATGAGCTTGGCCGAAAAGAATGCGCTGGATGCCTGGATCGCTGCTGACCTTTCCGGCGGCGCAGCCTGGTTCACCTGGACCGAGCCACTGACAGGCAACAGCGTCCAGGCCCGGCTCGTTTCCGGCAAATGGAAGTGGGGCGAACCGCAGGGGGCTGTTTGGCAGGCCACCTGCCAGATCGAAACCCTGGGGCGGTAAGCTGAATCCCTCACAAGGGGGGAAGCCATGCCGAATTGGTTTGGAGATGCGCTGGGTAGCGCAATTGGATTGGTGGCGATATTGCTGGGTGCGCTCTACAACGCCCGCCTCATGCGCCGCCGGGATGACATGATCATGAACGATGAAGCGAAAGCCATTGCGGCTGCCATTGGCGCTGAGATGGGCGTGTATGCGGAAATGCTGGGCAGTCTGTATATGCAGGCGTGCGTCCCTCCGGACTCAGGAAAGAGCATGGCAATCGTGCGAGCATTGCGGGCGCCTGATCTGACGGTATGGCCAGCTATGGCCGGCAAGGTTGGTCTGCTCGGGGCTGATCTTGCTGGCAAGACAGTCAGAGCCTGGATGCTGCTTTCGATGCATGCGCGTATGCTTCAGGCCAGCGTCGATGACACACTGGCGGGGGAATGGGACGAGAAGCGAATCAGGGGACGTGCCGATTTCCTGAAGATGGACTTCCCCAAGATCGCCGACACGGTTCAGGCGCTGACCGGAACCAGGCCGGACCTGGATTACATCATCCCCTGAGGCTTACGACACTCTGACCGACCGCCCGCGAGGCGGTTTTTTTATGCCCAACACCTACACCTCCGCCGGACGCCGGAATCTCCTGGCCACGTCCGCCGATGAGCCGTTCCTGGTCTTGCTGGAAATCCAGCATCCGGAACTCGATGATCCGGTGCGCGTGGTCAACGACACGGTCAACATCACTGCGCGCGGCAATGAATATGTGGCCTGTCCATTTGAACTGGTGCTGCCCGACGACGTGGCCGAGCAGGTGCCCAAGGCCCAACTGCGCGTCGACAACATCGGCCGCGAACTCACCCAGTGGCTGGAATATAGCCGCGGCGGCAAGGGCGCGAAGTGCCGGATCATCCATGCGCTGCGCAGTGATCCGGACGTCTTCGAGTACGACATGACGCTGGATATGTCCGGGATCTCGATCGACAACCTGGCCGTCACCGCTGACCTGGGCTTTCAGAACACGCTGATGCTGCCTGCCGTGGCCGTGCGGTATGACCCGAAAACTACGCCGGGAGCGTACTGATGGCGCATTGGAGCGGACGATACATCGGCCAGCCCTACATCCCAGGAGTGGCGGATTGCATGAACCTGGCTGAGCAGGTCGCAAACGAGGTGTTGGGCATCTATCCCGGCATCCCGACCGCGCACGAAACGTCCCTTCGCGGCCAGGCTGAGCAGTTGGACCGGCTGAAGGCGACGTATGCCGAGCGCGTGGATGCGCCCATTGACGCCCAGCCGGTGCTGTTCGTGGCGCGGGGCCGGTTCTTTCACTGCGGCGCCGTTGCCTTGATCGGCGGCGAAACCTGGGTACTGCACAACGATCAATCGGCTGGCATGGTGGTCTGCCAGCGAATGCGGGATCTGACCCGCTGGGCCTACTCCTTGGAAGGATATTACCGGTGGATCGCAACGAAGTAACGCCGCTGGTCGTCCAGCCGCACCCGTTTACGCCCGAAGGCCGCACGCTTACCGTCGCGGCCTTTTTGCAGGGCGAGACCTTGGGTGCGTACGTCGAGCGCAATGGCATTGTCCTGCCGCGTTCAGCTTTCCGCGTTCAGCACAATGGCCGCGTGGTGCCACATCACCTGTGGCAGCGCTTGATCCCGCGCACGGGTGACCAGATCGTGATTCACGCCATCGCCCAGGGCGGCGGCGGTGGCGGGAAGGTGTTGCGCACGGTCGCGATGATCGCGCTGGTTGTTGCCGCGCCGTATCTCGCCGGCGCAATGGGATTTGTTGCCGGGACGGTTGGGTATTCGCTGGTTACTGCCGGCATCATGATCGGCGGCAGCTTGCTGATCAATGCCTTGCTGCCGCCGCCGACCGCAACCGCCGAAGCCCTGGGTACAGGCGCGAAGTACGACGCCTCGCCGACCTACTCGATCTCGGGCGGCCGCAATCAGTTGCGCCTGTGGGAGCCGATGACGCTCATTTTCGGGCGTCATAAGGTTGTCCCGGACCTTGGCGCCAAGTATTTCACCGAGTACGTCGGCGACACGCAATACCTGAATCAGGTCTTCCACTTCGGTCTGCAAGCGGGCCAGTGTGTGCTCACGGATTTCAAGATCGGCGCGACCTCGATCAATGATTACCAGGACGTCCAGATCCAGGTGTCCGACGAGGACGGCAAGCTGTCCATGTTCCCGGGCAACGTCGATACTCTGGATGGGTTCGTGCTGGAATCCGGCGTGGTGAACAGCCGCACCACGCCGCTGGACACAACCTCGATCTCTGTGGATCTGGCCGCGCAACTGTTCAACATCAACGATCAAGGCTCGATCGGCGGCATGTCCGTTGATGTGGCAGTCCAGTACCGCAAAGTGGGAGATACCGCCTGGATCGATGCCGGCTCAATCACGGACGCCATCTACGCGACGCATTACTGGTCATTCCAAGAGCGGTATATCAATGAGGGCGATAGCACGTGGTCGTATTACTACCAGCAAATCCAGTATGGCTCCACGAACCCCTCCGATCACACGGACGGGGAGACAGTGGTCATCTCTCCGGCTTGGTGCACGAACGGCGACACTCCAATTTGCACACGTGAGCGCGTTGGCGTCTGGCGCTGGCTACCTCATCCGTACCGCCAGGGCCGCCCATGGCGTGGCATTGCGCCGGACCCGCTGCTGGGCTACGTCACGAGCCCGGGCGTGCGCATCTACGGCGCCCGCCAGGAGCCGACGCGCAAGACCGTGTCCTGGGCCGTCGCGAAAGGCCAGTACGAGGTCCGCATCTGGAAAAGCACCGCAGACATCAAGGGCAGTCGTCAGAGCAATGAGACGGCCGTCTCCCAGATCCTGTGCTTCCAGACTGACGACGCAGACTACACAGGCCAGTTGCGGGTCGCGCTGCGGATCAAGGCGACCAGCCAGCTCAATGGCGCCATCGATGAGTTCTCGGCCATGGCCCAGGCGCAGGCGCCGGTGTGGACTGGAGATCATTTCGATGTACAGCACACGCGCAATCCGGCCTGGTGGTACCTGTGGTTCGCGATGGGCAAGTCCATCGAGGGCAAGGGGCGGATCTATGGCGCCGGCCTCACCGACGCACAGATCGACATCGAGGCGATCAAGGCCTGGGGCGCGTGGTGTGACCTGAAAAAGCTGACGTTCGACTATGTCCTGGACCGCAAGATGAGCAGCGCCCAGGTCCTGCAGATGATCGCGCGCGCCGGCCGCGCTTCGCCCACGTGGCAGACCGGCAAACTGGGTGTGGTGTGGGATGCCGCTGATCAGCCGGTCGTGGCGATGTTCGGGCCGTTCAACATCAAGGCCGGCAGCTTCAAGGTCGCGTATATCAATGACGACACGCCCGACGAGATCGTCCTGAATTTCGACAACGAGAATCGTGATTACCAGATGGACGAGGTTCGGGTTCAGGTGCCGGGCGCCACGACCACGAACAACCCCCTGCAGCTCGATCTGGACGGCTGCACGGTCGCCGACATGGCCGGACGCGAAGCCAATCTGATCGCGGCCTCCCAGGTCTGGCACCGCCGGCGCACGACCTGGGAGACGGACATCGAGGGCTGGGTGGCCAGCCGCGGCGACGTCGTCCAGATCAGCCACGACCTGACCGTGTGGGGATATTCCGGGCGCCTAGTGGGGCGGTCTGGCAACCAGATCATGCTCTCGCAATCTGTCCCCACCGGCTCGGGCACGATGATGCTGCGCGACCCCGAGGGCAACATGAAAACTGTCGTGGTTGCCGGGATTGCAACCGATACCGACACCGTCACGATCACCAGCGACATGACGGGGTTTGCGCTGCCCGGCGATGCCGGGTTCGAGGATGTGCCGGCGCTCGACTGGGCGTTCTTCTTCGACCCCCTGGCAACCCCTGGGCGGCGGTTCAAGATCGTGGACGTGCAGCCGACCCAGGATGGCGTGCGGTTCTCGGCGGTCGATGACGAGCCCGAATACTACGCTTCGGAGACGAACCCGTACGGCTACACGCCGCCGCGTGATGGTGCGCTGCTGGCCGGCATTGTGTTCGGCATCACGGTCGTGGAGGGCATCGTCAACGTCCTGGCCGACATCAACAGCGTGCAGATTGGCTGGGCGCTCTCGGTCGCCATGCCGGTTGATGTCGTGATCGCGGTCAACGGCGCCGCACAGCCCGCCGTGCGCGTTGTCGATCGGAAGATGACGATCCAGGCGCAGACGGGCGACGTGCTGGACATCACAGTGACGCCGGTTTCAGTGCTGGGCCGGGGCAAGCCAGCGATGCGCAGCTACACGGTTCAGGGCCTGCGCGCACCGCTGCCCGCAGTGACCGGCCTGACCAGCGTGTTTCGTGACGGCCTGACCGTACTGACCTGGGGCCGCGTCGTGGATGTCCGGCAGCCCGACTACGAGATCCGTGTCGGCGAGTCCTGGGCGAACTCGCGCACGGTGGCGGTCACGCCCATGCTCGAATCCCTGACAGCGGGCAACGGCCTGTACTGGGTCGCTGCGCGCTACGTCTACAAGGGGCAGGCGATCTACGGTCAGCCAGACAGCCTGCTGGTGTCGGGGGCCGCGCTGGTGCGCAATGTCCTGCTGACCGAGGTCGAGGATCCGGCCTGGGATGGCGTGCTCAGCGAGGGCGCCTACGTCTGGGATGACATGCTGACCCTGGTGGGCGCCGGTGATGTCCTGGACGAGCCTGACATCCTGGCCGTGCGTGATGTGCTGTGGTACGGCGGTGCTCAGCCGCGCGGCGTGTATACGTCTGCACAGACCGTGGACATTGGTTTCGTCGCGCCCGTGCGGCTGGATTTCCATATCGATGCCTACGCCCTGAATTTCGGCGAAGACGTGTTGAGCATGGCCGATGTCCTGGCCAACCCAGACATCCTGAACGCATCGAATGCCCAGCACTGGATAGCCACGCCGCAGCATCGGACCGCCGGCGAGGATGGAGTCTACGGGCCGTGGCTGAACTACACGCCTGGCCTGGTCAATGCGAGGTATTTCCAGGTCCGACTGGTGATCGAGACTGATGACCTGCTGATCGTGCCATTTGTCGAGCATTTCACGTGGGTCGTGGACGTGCCGGATCTGATCCAAAAGGCTGAAGGCATAACCGTGCCGACTACCGGCCTGCGGATCGAATACGAAAAGATCTTCCACGCCGTGCCGAATGTCCAGATCGCACTGTTCGATGCCGTGGACGGCGACCGCTACGTGCTGACGAATTCGGACGAAACCGGGTTCGACATTCAGATCTTCAACGCATCCACCCCGAAGGCCGCCGTCATCAACTGGCTGAGCCAGGGATTCTGATTTTCCTTCGCATCAACCCCGGCCCGCCCTGAGCGGGCCTTTTGTTTTGGAGTCGACATGACCCAAGAAGCTGTGCAAATCACGACCACACCGCCTTTGCCTGGGCTGCAGCTCGTGCAGGACATGAATAAGGCCCTGGAAACCATCGCGACCGATTTCGCGGGCAGCACCGATCCGGCGGCTATGGCCTGGGCGTACTCGACTTGGGCCGACACGGGGACCGGCACGTTCAAACGCCGCAATGCCGCGAACAGCGCCTGGGCGATCGAGGGGCGGCTGCTGCGCGCGCATCTGCCCATGTATGCCCAGGTGGACGTGCCCGCGCTGGACATCGGGCCGATCTACATCATCGGCAAGGGACCGGCGGAATGGGTCGGGGCTGCGTACAAGCCGCTGATCTCCGGCATCCCCGGCGCCACCTTCGCCGAGGTCGACGCTCTTGTCGCTGACCAGGGCCCGATCATCGTCACCGACATGGGCTGCATGCCCTGGGTCTGGACAAACACGGCGTACTTCACCGGCTACCGAAACCCGCTGTGCGCCACGATCCCGCAGCATTTCGCGGCTACGGCCCGGGCATGGGAAATGCCGGTCACGGGCGGAGTTTGGTCGGAGTCCGATCCGAAGCAGCGTCGGCTGATTGCCTGGTTCCGTGAGCAGGGCCTGACCGTTGCTTCAGGATCCTGGGCGAAGGGCTGGGGCCGCATTGCTGACCTCGGCGGCGGCGACTGGAAGGCGCCCGATTTGCAGGATGTTTTCTTGCGGATGGCCGGAACTGACGCCGACACTGCGAATGCGGCGGGTGCCGGGGTCGGCAAGCTCAACACGCTGAAAGCACACGATCATCTGACATGGTCAAGCAGC
>NZ_JAPWHE010000015.1 GCF_027214045.1 Castellaniella denitrificans
AGGACGAACAGCAGGGAAATCGGCAAAAGCAGAAACAGTGCATCCATGGCCGGCCTCAGACAGGCTGGGCGGCCGCCGGGCGCCCCCCCCCCCCCCCCGCCCCCCGGGGGGGGGGGGGGGGGGGGGGGGCCCGCCCCGCGCCTCGTCATGTTTAAATACCAGGATCCGTCCGCCACGAGGTGTCCCATGTCTTCCGCTTTCCCCGCCGCCCGCTCCAGCCCGGCCGACGAGCCACGTCTGGATTTCGTCGCCTGCGCCAGCCCGGCGGGCCTGCACCGGATGGCGTACTGGGAATGGGGCGATCCGGACAACGACCGAGTGCTGGTCTGCGTGCACGGTCTGACCCGCACCGGGCGGGATTTCGATCCGCTGGCGCGCGCGCTCGATCGCGAATACCGCGTGGTCTGCCCGGACATCGTCGGGCGGGGTCGCTCGGATTGGCTGATCGATCCCAACGCTTACGTGATTCCCCAATATGTCGCCGACCTGGTGACACTGGTCGCCCGGCTGAAGCCGGCGCGGCTGGACTGGGTCGGCACTTCCATGGGCGGTTTGATCGGCCTGGGGCTGGCGGGCATGGCGGCGGTGTCCCCCGTCCTGCGTCCCGATCGCGGCTCATGGGGGCTGGGCGCGGCGGCCGACGTGCCGTTGGGCCGCATGGTGTTCAACGACATCGGTCCCGCCCTGGATGTCGGCGGCCTGGTGCGGATCGGCGAATACGTCGGCCAGGATCTGCGCTTCGACCGTTTCGAGCAAGCGGTGGATTACGTGCGGGCGGTGTCCGCCGGCTTCGGGCCGCATGACGCCGCCGGCTGGGCAGCCTTGACCGAACACGTGTTCGTCGAGCGGGACGGCTGTTGGGTCAAGCATTATGATCTGCGCCTGGCCCAGCCGTTCGCCCTGCAGACGTCCGAGACCGCGGTCGCCGCCGAAACCCTGCTGTGGCAGGCCTGGGAGCATCTGTCCGTGCCATCCCTGATCCTGCGCGGCTCGCAGTCCGACATCCTGACGCGCGACACCGCGCGGCTCATGACGGAACGCAATCCACGCGCCCGTCTGGTGGAATTCGACGGCGTGGGACACGCGCCCACGCTGCGCGCCGCGGACCAGATCGCGTCGGTGCGCGATTTCCTGCTCGCGCCTTGAGGGCTTGACGCCTCCAGACGGCCCATCGTCCGCCCGCCCATCGAAACCATGGCCTTGAACGTCGACCTGCACAGCCATTCGTCCCGCTCCGACGGCGTCCTGCCGCCCGCGCAGGTGGCCGCGCGCGCCTACGCCCAGGGCGTGGACTGGTGGTCCCTGAGCGATCACGACGAGACCTCCGGCCTGGCCGAGGCCGCCGCCGCGGCGCGCGAACTGGGCCTGGGCTTCATTCCCGGCGTGGAGATCTCCGTGACGTTCTGCGAACGCACGATCCATGTGCTGGGGTTGAACATCGATCCGGAACAGACCGACCTGAAGGCCGGTCTGGGCGCCATCCGCCGCAGCCGCTTCGATCGCGCCGGAGAAATCGCTGAACGGTTGCGGGACTGCGGCATCGATGATGCCTACGAGGGCGCCCTGCGGCACGCGGACAACCCGGAATTGATCGGACGCGTGCATTTCGCCCGGCACCTGCTGGAACAAGGCCATTGCAAATCCCTGCAGCAGGCCTTCGACCGTTATCTGGGCGATGGCAAGCGGGCCTTCGCGCCGATACGCTGGCCGGCCCTGGAGTCGGCGGTGGACTGGATCCGCGCGGCCGGCGGCAAGGCCGTGATCGCGCATCCCGGGCGCTACCGCTATACGCCGCAGCAGTTCGACGCGCTGTTCGATACATTCAAGGCGCGGGGGGGCGTCGGCCTGGAGGTCGTGGCCAGCGGTCACACGCCGGCCCAGTGCGCGCGCTATGCCCAGGCCGCGCAAGCTTACGGTTTCGAAGCCTCGCGCGGTTCGGATTTCCACGCGCCGGGCATTCCCCGCACCGAACTGGGCAGGGCGCCGCCGCTGCCCGCCGGTCTGGTGCCCGTCTGGCGGGATTGGCTATGACCCGCTTTTTCAGGAGAGCGCTGTGAACAAGGCTTTCGTCAAAGAGTCGGACGACGATGGGGACGATGACCTGCCCGAATCCCGCGCGCTGCCCGCCGGGACGAAGAACTACATGACGGTGACCGGCTACCGGGCGCTGAACGACGAGCTGATGCATCTGATGAACGTCGAGCGGCCCGAGGTCGTGTCCGTCGTCTCGTGGGCGGCGTCCAACGGCGACCGCTCGGAGAACGGCGACTACCTGTACGGCAAGAAGCGGCTGCGGGAAATCGACCGGCGCATCCGCTATCTGACGCGCCGCCTGGAATCCGCCGAGGTCGTGGATCCGTCCCGGCAACCCAACCGCGACCAGGTGTTCTTCGGCGCGACCGTGCGCTATTGTGACAGCCGGGGCGAGACATTCACCATCACCATCGTGGGCGTGGACGAGGCCGAGCCCCTGGCCGGGAAGATCAGTTGGGTCTCGCCCGTGGCCCGCGCCCTGATCAAGGCGCGCGAGGGCGACACCGTGACCCTGCGCACGCCCTCCGGGATCGAGGAACTCGACATCATGGAGATTGGCTATCCGGCGCCTTGAAGGCGGCTAAAATAGACGGTTTCCATGCCATCGAGCCGTCCCGCCGTGACTACCGTACTGATCATCCCCGGTTCATCCGCCCTGTCCGATTTCCGTCGGGAGCGCCTGTTGCGCGGCCTGGCCGCCCGGGATCTGCCGGTGGCCGACATCCGCGCGCAGACCTGCCATTTCGTCGGCATCGACGGCGCGCTGGACGAAGCGGGTCAGGCACGCCTGAGGGCGCTGCTGGACGACGGACGAACGATAGAAGTCCCGTCCGCCGAACGGCACGCGGCGCGCTTCCTGGTGATCCCGCGTCTGGGCACCATTTCCCCCTGGGCCAGCAAGGCGACCGACATCGCCCGCCATTGTGGCCTGCCCCAAGTCCGCCGCATCGAACGCGGGGTGCGCTACACCATCGTGCCGGAGCGCCGCCTGCTGGGTACGCGCGCGCTGGACGCGGACCAGTTGGCCGCCGTGGCCGCCTGCGTGCACGACCGCATGACCGAAACCGTGGTGGACGACGGTTTCGATGGCCAGGCGTTGTTCGCCCAGCTGGATGGCCTGCCCGTCCAGGCCGTGCCCGTGCTGACCGAGGGTCGCGCCGCTCTGGAAGCCTGCAATGCGCGGCTGGGCCTGGCCCTGTCGGAAGACGAGATCGACTACCTGTTGCGCGCCTATGGCGACCTGGGGCGTGATCCCACCGACGTCGAGCTGATGATGTTCGCCCAGGCCAACAGCGAACATTGCCGCCACAAGATCTTCAACGCCCACTGGACGGTGGACGGCCAGGCCCAGCCGCACACGCTGTTCGACATGATCCGCGCCACCCACGCCGCCCAGCCCGAAGGCACGGTCGTCGCTTATTCGGACAATGCCGCCATCATGGCCGGCGGACCGGCGCGGGTCTTTCATGCGGGCGACGCCGCCGACACCGTCTACCGGCGTCACGACATCGTGGCCCACACGCTGATGAAGGTCGAAACACACAATCATCCGACAGCCATCGCGCCTTTCCCGGGGGCTGCGACCGGGGCGGGCGGCGAGATCCGCGATGAGGGCGCGACGGGGCGCGGTTCCAAGCCCAAGGCGGGTCTGACCGGCTTCACCGTGTCGAACCTGCGCGTGGACGACGCTGTCGAACCCTGGGAGGACGCGGGCGGCGCCCCCGATCGCATCGCCACGCCGCTGGACATCATGATCGACGGCCCCATCGGCGGGGCGGCGTTCAACAACGAATTCGGCCGGCCGAACCTGCTGGGCTATTTCCGCAGCTTCGAACAGACGGCCGGCGGCACGCGCTGGGGCTACCACAAGCCCATCATGCTGGCCGGCGGCCTGGGCCAGATCGACGCGCGGCTGACACACAAAGACCCGCTGCCGCCGGGCTCGCTGCTGGTGCAGCTGGGCGGCCCGGGCATGCGCATCGGCATGGGCGGCGGTGCGGCCTCCAGCATGGGAGCGGGCACCAACCAGGCCGAACTCGACTTCGATTCCGTGCAGCGCGGCAATCCCGAAATGCAGCGCCGCGCCCAGGAAGTCATCGACCGCTGCTGGCAGCAGGGTGAATCCAATCCCATCCTGGCGATCCACGATGTCGGCGCGGGCGGCCTGTCCAACGCCTTTCCGGAACTGGTCAACGACGCCGGGCGCGGCGCGGAATTCGAATTGCGGCGCGTGCCCCTGGAGGAATCCGGTCTGTCGCCCGCCGAGATCTGGAGCAACGAATCCCAGGAACGCTACGTGCTGGCCATCCGGCCCGACGATCTGGACCGCTTCGCGCGCATCGCGGACCGGGAGCGCTGCCCCTACGCGGTGGTCGGCATCGCCACCGAGGAACGCCGCCTGCGTGTCACTCTGGACGAGGGCCTGCCCGGCCTGGACCGGCCGGCGGGCGAGGTGACGCCGGCCGGGCTGCGTCCCGTGGATGTGCCGGTGGACGTCATCCTGGGCAAGCCGCCGCGCATGCAGCGCGGCGCCCAGCACGCCGCCGTGGCGGGCGAACCGCTGGATCTCAGCGGCGTCGAACTGCCGGACGCCATCGAGCGTGTGCTGCGTCACCCCACCGTGGCCAACAAATCCTTCCTCATCACGATCGGCGACCGCACCGTGGGCGGCCTGACGGCGCGCGACCAGATGGTCGGTCCCTGGCAGGTGCCGGTGGCGGATTGCGCTGTCACCCTGCGTGACCACGAAGGCGTGGCGGGCGAGGCCATGGCCCTGGGCGAGCGCAGCCCCATCGCGGTCCTGAATCCGGCCGCCTCGGGCCGCATGGCCGTGGCCGAGGCCCTGACGAATCTGGCCGCCGCCGGCGTCGCCCGTCTCGAAGACATCAAACTGTCAGCCAACTGGATGGCCGCCTGCGGCGCGCCCGGCCAGGACGCGGCCCTGTACGACACCGTGTCCGCCGTCAGCGACTGGTGCCAGAGCCTGGGCCTGTCGATTCCGGTGGGCAAGGATTCCCTGTCCATGCGCACCGCCTGGCGGGACCAGGCCGGCGACCATCAGGTCGTCTCTCCGGTGTCGCTGGTGGTCACGGCTTTCGCGCCGGTCGCCGACGTGCGCGCCACACTGACGCCGCAATTGCGCGAGGCGGCGGACGGCTCGGTGCTGCTGCTGATCGACCTGGGCGAAGGCCGCCAGCGCCTGGGCGGTTCGGTGCTGGCCCATACCTATGGCGGGATCGGCTCGGAAACCCCGGATCTGCGCGATGCCGCGCTGCTGCGCGCCGCCTTCCTGGCCTTGCGTGAACTGGCGGCCCAGGGCTGGATCCTGGCGTGCCACGACCGTTCCGATGGCGGCCTGCTGGCGGCGGCGGCTGAAATGGCTTTCGCCGGACGCCTGGGCGTGTCCTTGAACCTGGACATGCTGACCATCGACCCGCACACGGCCGATGCCGGCGACTACAAGATCCGCGCCGACCAGGTCGCCGTCCAGAATCACGAACGCAATCTGGCGGCCCTGTTCAATGAAGAGGCCGGCTGGCTGCTTCAGGTCCCTCGCGCGCATCGCGACGACGTGCTGCGCCACCTGCGCCAGGCGGGTCTGTCGAACTGCACCCACGTGGTGGGCATGCCCAACGCGCGCCGGGAACTGCAGGTCTTCCGCGACGGCGCCATCGTCTATCAGCGCCCTCTGGCCGAACTCGGCCGGGCCTGGAGCGAAACCACGCGGCGCATCATGGCGCGCCGCGACCATCCCGATTGCGCGCAGGCCGAATACGACACCTGGCTGGACACCGAAGACCCGGGCCTCTCGCCGCAGGTGGATTTCGATCCCCAGGACGACATCGCCGCGCCCTTCATCGCCACCGGCGCGCGCCCGCGCATGGCCATCCTGCGCGAACAAGGTTGTAACAGCCAGGTCGAGATGGCCTGGGCCTTCGACACGGCCGGCTTCGAGGCCGTGGACGTGCACATGACCGATCTGCTGTCCGGCCGCATCCGCCTGGACGGCATGAGCGGCCTGGTGGCGGTGGGCGGCTTCAGCTACGGCGACGTGCTGGGCGCCGGCGAGGGCTGGGCGCGCACCATCCGCTTCAACGCGGCGCTGGCCGACCAGTTCGGTGCCTTCTTCGCGCGCCCGGACAGCTTCGCGCTGGGCGTGTGCAACGGCTGCCAGATGATGGCGGCGCTGGCCGACTTCATTCCGGGCGCCGACGCCTGGCCGCGCTTCACCCGCAACGTGTCCGAAAAATACGAGGCGCGCCTGTCGCTGGTCGAAGTCCTGGATTCACCGTCCATTTTCTTTGCCGGCATGGCCGGCGCGCGCGTGCCCATCGCCGTGGCGCACGGCGAAGGCTTCGCCGATTTCAGCCGCCAGGGCGACGCCGCCCGGGTGGCCGAGGCCATGGCCTTCGTCGACAACCGGGGCGCGCGCACGGAATCCTATCCGGCCAACCCCAACGGCAGCCCGGCCGGCCTGACGGCGGTGACCACGGCCGACGGCCGCTACACCGTCATGATGCCGCACCCGGAACGGGTGACCCGCAACGTCATGATGTCCTGGCGGCCGGAACGCTGGAGCGCGGCCGACCGGGGCGGCGACGACGCCCCGCACGGTGGCTACACGCCGTGGATGCGCATGTTCCGCAACGCGCGGGCCTACCTGGACTGACGGCCCGGTCACGATCCCGGACCCCGGGTCCGGGATGGCCGGGGAGCCCCACGGCCCCCGGCCGCGCCGCGGCATCCGGGCCGGGGCGGGAAAACCCTTTGCAGGAACGCTATAATCGATCTTTGTGCGGAGTTCATCCATGCGTCTGATCAAGAAAGCCCTGACCTTCGACGACGTCCTCCTGGTCCCGGCCTTTTCCCAGGTCCTGCCGCGCGATACGCGCCTCGTCACGCAGCTGACCCGGGGCATCCAGCTCAATATCCCGCTCGTGTCCGCCGCCATGGACACCGTGACCGAATCGCGCCTGGCCATCGCCATGGCCCAGGAAGGCGGCATCGGCATCGTCCACAAGAACCTCAGCGCGGACGATCAGGCGCGCGAGGTCGCGCGCGTCAAACGCCATGAATTCGGCATCGTGATCGATCCGGTCACAGTCACCCCCACAATGAAGGTGCGCGACGCCATCGCGCTCCAGCGCCAGCACGGCATCTCCGGCCTGCCGGTCGTCGAGGGCGGCAAGCTGGTGGGCATCGTCACCAACCGCGACCTGCGTTTCGAGGATCGCCTGGACGTGTCCCTGCGCGAGGTCATGACGCCGCAGGACCGCCTGGTCACCCTGACCGAGGGCGCCACCCTGGAAGAAGCCCAGGCCCTGATGCATCGCCACCGCCTGGAGCGCGTGCTGATCGTCAACGACAAGTTCCAGTTGCGCGGCCTGGCCACGGTCAAGGACATCGTCAAGAACACCGAGCATCCGCTGGCCAGCAAGGACGCCCAGGGCCAGTTGCGCGTCGGCGCCGCCGTCGGCGTGGGCGAGGGCACGGACCAGCGCGTGGAAAAACTCGCCGCCGCCGGCGTGGACGTGATCGTGGTCGACACCGCCCACGGCCACTCGGCCGGCGTGATCGAACGCGTCCGCTGGGTGAAAAAACACTACCCCAACATCCAGGTCGTCGGCGGCAACATCGCCACCGCCGCCGCCGCGCGCGCGCTGGTGGAGGCGGGCGCGGACGCGGTCAAGGTCGGCATCGGTCCGGGCTCCATCTGCACCACCCGCATCGTGGCGGGCGTGGGCGTGCCGCAGATCACCGCCATCGCCGACGTGGCCCAGGCCCTGGAAGGCACGGGTGTGCCTCTGATCGCCGACGGCGGCATCCGCTATTCCGGCGACGTCTCCAAGGCCCTGGCCGCAGGCGCCTCCACCTGCATGATGGGCGGCATGTTCGCCGGCACCGAGGAAGCCCCCGGCGAGGTCGTGCTGTTCCAGGGGCGTTCGTACAAGTCCTATCGCGGCATGGGCAGCCTGGGCGCCATGGCGGACGGCTCCGCCGACCGCTATTTCCAGGATCCCAACAACAACGTCGACAAACTGGTGCCCGAGGGCATCGAGGCCCGCGTGCCCTACAAGGGCAGCGTGATCGCCATCATCTACCAGTTGGTGGGCGGCATCCGGGCTTCCATGGGCTATTGCGGCTGCGCCACGATCTCGGACCTGCACGCCCAGGCCGAATTCGTGGAGATCACCGCCGCCGGGGTCCGCGAATCGCACGTGCATGACGTGCAGATCACCAAGGAAGCCCCCAACTATCGGGCGGACTGAACGCGTGGCCGCCAGCGACCCGGTCCCGGGCGTCCATACCGCTTCGGCGGGCGTGCGCATCGAGGACAGCCTGGCGCAAGCCATGCAGGCCTGGCGCCGGGATTTCCACCGGCACCCCGAGCTCGGCCACCAGGAACACCGCACGGCGGCCCGTGTGGCCGAACTGCTGCGCTCCTGGGGCATTGTCGTGCATGCGGGGTACGGCGGTACCACCGGCGTCATCGGAGTCCTGGACGGACGCCGGGGGGCGGGGCCGTCCCTGGGGCTGCGCGCCGACATGGATGCCCTGCCCATGCCGGATGGGGGCGCGCACGATCATCGCTCGGTCCATGCCGGTGTCGCACACGCCTGCGGCCACGACGGCCATACCGCCATCCTGCTGGGCGCAGCGTGCCACCTGGCGGCCCATCCCGACTTCGCCGGACGCATCGTCTTCATCTTCCAGCCGGCCGAGGAGCCCCTGACAGGCGCCAAGGCACTGGTCGAAGCCGGCCTGTTCCGCGACTTTCCCTGCGATGAACTCTACGGCCTGCACAACAACAACTGCATCGGTCCGGGGCGGATCGGCGTGCGCACCGGCGCCATCCTGTCGGCCTGCGACCTGTTCGAGATCCACATCCGGGGCGTCGGCGGCCATGCCGCCATGCCGCATCAGGCCAACGACCCGATCGTGGCCGGCGCGGCGTTGGTGCAGTCCCTGCAGTCCGTCGTCAGCCGCAACGTCAGCCCCTTCGACACGGCCGTGCTCAGCGTCTGCCAGTTCCAGGCGGGCAGCGCCATCAACGTCATTGCCGATCATGCGGTGCTGCGCGGCACTGTGCGCACTCTGTCTCGCGAAGCGCAATCCCGGGTGCTGAGCCGGCTGCGCGACCTGTGCGAGGGCATAGCGCGAGGCTACGGTTGCGCGATCGAATTCCGCCACCTGCTCAGTTCGCCGCCCACGATCAACCAGGCCGGGCCGGTGGCACACGTCAAGCGCGCAGCCGCCGCCGTGCTGGGCACGGACCGGATCGTCGATCCCGTTGCGCCGCTGATGGCATCAGAGGATTTCGCCTACCTGCTGGATGACTGCCCGGGTGCGTATTTCTTCCTGGGTCACGATGGCCTGACCTGCCACCATCCCGAGTTCGATTTCGACGATGCGCTGCTGGCGCAGGGCGCGGCGATCTTCGCTACGCTGGCCTACCAGCGGCTGGCCGCTTGATGGCCTGACAAGACCTCGTCCGGGTCAGTCCACAGCCAGCAAGGCCCCAGCCACGCGTTCCGGCGCGTCGATCATCCCTTCGTGGCCGCAGGCCAGTTGCGCCCAGGACCAGAGATCTCCGTACGTTTCGCGTGCCCAACGGTAGGCCTCCGAGACGCCCGGAAAGAGCGGCTGGACGCAGCGCAGATAAGTCACCGGCAGGCCGTTTCCCAACGGATGGGCCAGGCGCAGAGGTTCGCGGTAGGTGCCGATCGGATGGGGCGTCAGCCGTGCCTGGACGTAGGCGATATCCGCCGGATCGGTCAGGCCCAGGCTGTCGGGCCTGGGGGGCGCAAGGCTGCTCGAATCTGCGGCCCGGTCTTCCAGCTTGGCCACGACATCGGCTGGAAGCGTGTCGAAGGCCGATACGCCCGGCGGCAGCAGGAAAGCATCCAGAAACACCAGCCTGCGGATGCGTTCAGGCAGACGGTCGGCCGCGCCTGCCACCGCCAGCCCGCCGAAGCTGTGGCCGACGAGGATGACATCGCGCAGTTGTTCACGTGTCAAGGTATCGCACACATCCCGGATGAAGGTTTCCAGACCGATGCCGTCCGCCGGTTCCTGACGGCGTTCGCCCAGGCCGGGCAGGGTGGGCGAGCAGACACGATGACCGTGGCTGCGCAGCCGTTCGGCTATCCTCGACCAGCACCATCCGCCATGCCAGGCGCCGTGGATCAGCACATAGGTTCGGGGCGTATGCATCATGACCCCCGAGGCGAAGCGGCGGGACTGCGCAGCCGCAGAATGGGAATGGCGCCTGCCAGCAAACCTAGTGTGCCCAGCACCAGGGCGAATTCCAGCGATGCGCCGAACCAGGCGTGCGTCAGGCTGAAGAAGATCGGCCCGATCAGTTGCCCCAGGGCGAATGAAGCCGTCATGGCCGCCATCTGGCGCTTGGCGCCGGCCTGGCCGACGGCGGCCTGGGCTTCTTGCAGGCCCACCATGGTGATCACCATGAAGGTACTGCCGACGCAGCAGGCGGCCAGCAAAATCGCCGGCAGGGTGTGCCACACGGCAGGCAGCAATACGCCCACCGCCATCACGACCTGAGCGCCGGCCCAGATCTGAGGCCGCGTGTAGCGGCGCGTCAGGCGGCTGGCCATCACGGTGGACACTGCGCCCGCCAGCCCGAAGACCGGCCAGGCCAGGCTGAACAGCCAGGGATCCGGGATCAGCAGCCGCGCCTGCGCCGGCAGGAATGTGGCCGGCAGGATATAGCCGAAACCGTAGACCCCATAGCACAGGATCAGGCCCCAATGCAAGGGCGTGGCGGCGTGTGGATCGGTGGCCGTTGCCGCGGGGAGGGAAGCGGGCGTTTCGCTGGGCGACGGCTGTCCAGCGGACGCAGCCGAGCCGCTGGAGACGGGGGAGGGCGGTGCCGGGGCTGCGTTCGGCGCGGCGTCCGTGGTGCGCCACAGCATCGAGGCGCCCAGCAGCCCGCCCAGGGCCGCCGCCGCCAGCCAGAGCCAGGCCTGCGAAGCCGCCGTTCCCGCCAGGGTCAGGCCCATGCAGGCCAGCCCGGCGAACGTGATGCCGCAGCCCACGCCGGCAAACACCACGCCGCTGCGTTCTGTCTGTCCCGTGGCGTTCAGGCGCGCAATGCACAGGGCGGACGTCCCGATCAGCACCCAGGCGCTGGCCACACCGGCCAGCAGCCGCCACGCCAGCCAGCCCAGCCAGTGGCTGTCCAGGCCCATCGCCGCCGTCATGAGCACCACCAGCCACAGACCAAACCGCAGCAAGGTTGCGGGCGACCAGCTCAAGTGAGTGACCAGGAGCGCGCCCAGCAGGTAGCCCAGGTAATTGGCGCTGGCCAGCCAGCTGCCCTGGGCCAGGCTCAGCCCCAGATCGGCTTGCATCATCGGCAGGACGGGCGTGAATGCGAAACGGCCGATGCCCATGGCGACGGCGAGGGCCAGCAGGCCGGCCAGGGGCAGGGGGAGGCGGATAGGGCGGAATGCCATGAGGTGCGATCTCCTTCAGGCTTGTAATGTAACCGGCACGCGGGCGTTGGACCAAGACCTGGCGCTTGCCGCTTTCCGATCAGCGGCGGGCGCCGCCGCGCCGGGACACCCGGGGCGCGCCTGGGTTACATTAACGCCTTGAACAGCCCACCCGATCGCCCATCCATCATGCACCACCAGCGCATCCTCATCCTGGACTACGGTTCACAGGTTACCCAGCTCATCGCCCGCCGCGTGCGCGACACCGGCGTCTATTGTGAAATCCACCCGGGCGATGTGGGCGACGATTTCATCCGCGAACAACAGGCACAGGGTCTGAAGGGCATCATCCTGTCGGGCAGCCATGCCTCGGCCTACGCCGAGGAATCCATGAAAGTCCCCGCCGCCGTCTTCCAGGCGGGCGTGCCGGTGCTGGGCATCTGCTATGGCATGCAGTCCATGGCCATGCAACTGGGCGGCCAGGTCGAATTTTCCGACCACCGCGAATTCGGCTACGCGGAAGTCCGCGCCCACGGCCATACCCGCCTGCTGACCGGCCTGCAGGATTTCGAGACCCCCGAAGGCCATGGCATGCTCAAGGTCTGGATGAGTCACGGCGACCGCGTCACGGCCCTGCCGCCGGGCTTCAAGCGCATGGCCTCCACGCCCTCGTGCGAGATCGCCGGCATGGCCGACGAGGAACGCGGCTTCTATGCCGTCCAGTTCCATCCCGAAGTCACCCACACCGCCCAGGGCCAGGCCATCCTGGAACGCTTCGTCACCGAGATCTGCGGCTGCTCCCGCGACTGGAACATGCCCGATTACGTGGCCGAGGCCGTCGCCCGCATCCGCGAACAGGTCGGCGACGACGAAGTCATCCTGGGCCTGTCCGGCGGCGTCGATTCTTCCGTGGCCGCTGCCCTGATCCACAAGGCCATCGGCGACCAGCTCACCTGCGTGTTCGTCGACCACGGCCTGCTGCGCCTCAACGAGGCCGGGCAGGTCATGGACACCATGTCCCGGCACTTGGGCATCCGCGTCATCCACATCGACGCCAGCGAGCAGTTCCTGGGCAAGCTGGCCGGTGTCAGCGACCCCGAGGCCAAGCGCAAGATCATCGGCCGCGAATTCGTCGAGGTCTTCCAGGTCGAGGCGGGCAAGCTGAAATCCGCGCGCTGGCTGGCCCAGGGCACCATCTATCCCGACGTGATCGAATCGGCGGCCTCGAAAACCGGCAAGGCCGTCGCCATCAAGTCCCACCATAACGTTGGCGGCCTGCCCGAGACCCTGAACCTGAAGCTGCTGGAGCCCCTGCGCGAACTGTTCAAGGACGAAGTCCGCCACCTGGGCCTGGCCCTGGGCCTGCCGCCGGAAATGGTGTTCCGCCACCCGTTCCCCGGCCCGGGCCTGGGTGTGCGCATCCTGGGCGAGGTCAAGCGCGAATACGCCGATCTGCTGCGCCGCGCCGACGACATCTTCATCACCGAACTGCGCAAC
The DNA here is from genome assembly GCF_027214045.1 of Castellaniella denitrificans. GTDB lineage: Bacteria > Pseudomonadota > Gammaproteobacteria > Burkholderiales > Burkholderiaceae_B > Castellaniella > Castellaniella denitrificans_A. The sequence continues at coordinate 12,987 of NZ_JAPWHE010000015.1, forward strand.
ACCATCGAGCCCGAATCCGGCAAGTCCTGGTACGACCTGACGTCCCAGGCTTTCACCGTGTTCCTGCCGGTCAAGTCGGTGGGCGTGATGGGCGACGGCCGCACCTACGACTACGTCGTGGCCCTGCGCGCCGTGCAGACCACCGACTTCATGACGGCGGACTGGGCGGAACTGCCTTATGCGCTGCTGAAACGGGTGTCGTCGCGGATCATCAACGAAGTGCGCGGAATCAACCGGGTCACGTACGATGTGTCGAGCAAACCGCCGGCGACGATCGAGTGGGAATGATTCCGCGTCTGGCACAGCCAGGCACCTGATGGCATGAAATGCCGCTAAGCCCGCGTAATTGCGGGCTTTTTTTTGTTTGTGTTTGGCACGATCTGGCAACGGGAGGAAGCGCCAAGCACCGTTTGAGCATGGCATTAAAGCTGGTATTATGGTTTGGCGATGCCATGATTGATGCCGATACCATGCTGCGTTCTTTTGTGTGTTCATGGTATTAATATTCTATAAGTTACTGTTTCGTAAGAAAAAATACGATAAATTCGAGATTTTTTCAGCATGGTATCGGAGACGAAGAAGGACAAGGTACATGCTGACCGATACCAAGCTGCGCAATCTCAAGCCCAGGGACAAACTCTACAAAGTGAATGACCGGGAAGGTCTCTATGTGGCAGTGACTCCAGCCGGCTCCATCTCGTTCCGTTACAACTACTCAATCAACGGTCGGCAGGAGACCATCACCTTTGGGCGTTATGGTGTCGGTGGCATCACCCTGGCCGAAGCCCGCGAGCTGTTGGGTGACGCCAAGAAGATGGTTGCGGCGGGCAAGTCGCCGGCCAAGGAGAAAGCCCGAGACAAGGCGCGGGTGAAAGATGCAGAGACGTTCGGTGCCTGGGCGGAGAAGTGGCTGCGTGGCTACCAGATGGCCGACTCCACCCGCGATATGCGCCGCTCGGTTTATGAGCGTGAGCTGAAGCCGAAATTCAGCAATCAGAAGCTGGTGGAGATCACCCACGAAGACTTGCGGGCGCTGGCTGATGCCATTGTTGAGCGAGGCGCACCGGCCACCGCCGTTCATGTGCGTGAAATCGTGTTGCAGGTATTTCGCTGGGCCATCGAGCGTGGGCAGAAGGTCGAAAACCCGGCAGAACTGGTGCGCCCAACAAGCATCGCTCGATTCGAGCCACGTGACCGAGCGTTGACGCCAGAAGAAATTGGGCTGATGTACCAGTACATGGAGCGAGTGGGCACAAGCCCAACAAACCGTGCGGCGGCCAAGCTGTTATTGCTGACGATGGTGCGCAAGAGCGAGCTGACCAATGCGACCTGGAGCGAGATCAATTTCAGCGAAGCGTTGTGGACGATTCCAAAGGAGCGGATGAAACGCCGTAACCCGCACCTGGTATTTCTGTCCCAGCAGGCTCTGGATATTTTCATTGCCATGAAAACCTTTGCCGGTGGTTCCGACTTCGTTTTGCCATCACGGTACGACTCGGATGCGCCGATGAGCGCTGCCACACTTAACCAGGTGCTGACGCTGACTTACAAGGCGGCGCAGAAAGATGGGAAGTCACTTACCAAGTTCGGACCGCATGATTTGCGGCGCACAGCCAGCACGCTGTTGCATGAGGCCGGCTACAACACCGACTGGATCGAGAAGTGCCTGGCGCACGAGCAGAAGGGCGTGAGGGCTGTCTACAACAAGGCTGAGTACCGCGAGCAGCGGGCGGCGATGTTGCAGGATTGGGCCGATATGATTGATGAGTGGACTTCGGGAGGCAGTAAGGGTTGATGTTTTTGCTATCTTTGATAGCATTGAAGTTGATGCCGTGAATTTATAAATAAGGCCGCCATTGGCATCGGGCAGGTCAATTACCGATTAGCTGCTTCGCGCAGCTACTCGATGAATAGCAACTATTCATTTGAGAGGTATTGACCCATGCAAAATATAAAGACCCTCATCAACAGGAAGAAGCTCCTGGAGATGATCCCGCTTTCGACACGAACAATTTATAACCTGGAGCAGCGAGGGGATTTTCCACGCCGTATCGCGTTAACCAGTAGAAATGTCGCCTGGGATTTGTCAGAGGTCGAAGAGTGGATTGAGGCACGTAAATCATCGGGTGATCAAGCTGCGCGACCTGGCCCTATAGAGGGCTAGTTATATGGCTCTTGATCTTATGGCGGCTTTCACGGAATTGCCGCCACCCATTGATTATGTTCTGCCTAATATGGTTGCTGGCACTGTTGGTGCTCTTGTGTCGCCTGGTGGGGCTGGTAAATCCATGTTGGCCCTTCAATTGGCTGCACAGATTGCAGGCGGGCCTGATTTACTTGAAATAGGCGAGTTTCCCACCGGGCAAGTGGTCTATCTGCCTGCTGAAGATCCACCGGCCGCTATTCACCATCGTCTGCACGCCCTTGGGGCACACCTCAGCGCAGCGGAACGGCAAGCCGTGGCTGATGGTTTGCTCATTGAACCCTTGATCGGTAAATGCCCAAACATCATGGCTGCTAGCTGGTTCGATGCTCTCAAACGAGCCGCTGAAGGTCGTCGCTTGATGATCTTGGACACTTTGCGGCGCTTCCACATTGAGGAGGAGAACGCTAGCGGGCCGATGGCGCAGGTTGTTGGGCACATGGAGGCCATAGCCGCTGATACAGGCTGCTCCATTGTGTTTCTGCACCACGCGAGTAAAAGCGCAGCCATGATGGGGTCGGGCGATCAACAGCAGGCCAGTCGTGGATCGTCCGTACTGGTTGATAACATCCGTTGGCAATCGTACCTATCCGGCATGACGCAAGGCGAGGCCGAGATACTGGGGGTCGATGATTGTCAGCGTGGGTATTTTGTCCGCTTTGGCGTCAGCAAGGCCAACTATGGCGCACCTTTTCAAGAACTCTGGTTTAGACGGCACGACGGCGGCGTGTTGAAGCCTGCTGTACTGGAGCGGCAGTGCAAGGTGAAAAGGAGACAGCGTGAAGAAGCCTAAGCATGACCTGACCCACGTCCGACATGATCCCGCGCACTGTTTGGCACCTGGCCTGTTCCGCAGCCTCAAGCGTGGCGATCGCAAACGCTGCAAGCTGGACGTGACCTACACCTTTGGCGAGGACGAATCCATGCGTTTCGTCGGATTCGAACCTCTCGGGGCCGATGATATGCGTCTTTTGCAAGGCATCGTGGCCCTTGGCGGCCCGAACGGCATCTTGCTAACCCCGGAACCGACCAGTGAGACGGGGCGACAGCTACGGCTATTCCTTGAACCCCGTTTCGAAGCCATTGAGCAAGACGGCTTGGTGGTTCGTGAGAGCCTGACCAAACTGCTCTCAGAAACGGGCATGACGGATAGCGGCGACAACATCAAGGCGCTCAAAGCCAGCCTGCTGCGCATGTCGAACGTCACCATCCTTGTGACGAAGGGACGGCGGCAAGCCGCGTTCCACCTGATGAGTCATGCTTTTGACGAGACGGACGGCAGGCTATGGGTTGCCCTGAATCCGCGTATTGCCGAAGCGATCCTGGGGCATCGTCCATATGCCCGTATCGACATGGCGGAAGTGCGGGTGCTACAGACTGATCCGGCACGGCTGATGCACCAACGGCTATGCGGCTGGATCGACCCCGGCAAATCCGGGCGCGTGGAACTGGACACGCTTTGCGGCTATGTCTGGCCAGATGAAGCCAATGCCGAAGCTATGAAAAAACGCCGTCAGACTGCCCGGAAGGCACTGGCCGAACTTGCCGCCGTGGGTTGGGTAGTGAACGAATACGCCAAGGGAAAATGGGAGATCAAGAGGCCTGGCCCCACGGCAACTGCACCCGTTTACCGTCGTAACGTTCCCTTGTTACCGTCGTAACGCTCCCCTTCTGCCGTCGTAACGTTCCCCGTCCCAATTTGGAAAACCCAGACGGTGCGCTGCTTTGCGGGCAGTTTGGGAAATCCATCCAAGATTATCTAAAGATAATCCATCATGCGCGGTGCAGCTCGCGCCTTGAGGGCGCGTTCTGACCTTGCCAATAAAGCCCTGGCGGGCTTTATCAATCGGCCATAGGCCGATGGTTTAACGCCAAGAAGAGAAGGCGGCTTCAGTGGCCGCTGAAACGCCTTGTGAGAGGGGAAAACAACCCGGAGTCCCTTATTCCATGAGCTGAAGCAGAATCTGCGTCTAACGGTGCTGGAGGGCCGCTGTGTGCACTTGTAGTTATCTGTACTGAAACCTTGGCTCGAAACGTGAAATGGCTAAGCAGTGCCCATTCGTTCGGTAAGAATAATAAGAAGATTATTATTCTTATTATTACCAAGCAGGAATGAGCCGTGTGTGTTGGACGCCCATAACCAGTAACCTGCGTGAAGGTGTCAACATCAGGAAAGGTTGCCCCTCAAGTATCAATACGTCGCCTTAGTGGTATGACGGGAGGGGAGGCAAATTTCTTGTGTTCATTGACACTTGAGGGGCGGGTTATGCCCTTCTTTTTTGGCGTCCAACTCGCCCCATCGGGGCGAATGGTTTGTGTCGATTGTTGGCATTTTAGGTTCCGATTTAAAGCCGATTGAGCAGCGATTTTGAAGCGACTATGTCGATTGCAGGCCGATTTGGTGACGATTACGGTTATGTTGCCAAGAATCGGTGTTTGTTTGACGATAAAACGCTTTACGTTCGATATGCGCTAGATTTTCAATAGTGGGTGAAATGCGGGCAGGATGGGTGAAGTTAGCTAACCGGCAAGCCGGTTATCTATCTTCACTGTCCCTTATTCGCGCCGGGGGCACTCAACGGGAATCCTGCCCTGCGGGGCTGATCGGCTACCGCCGGTTGCAAGAGTATAGGTCTTGCTATTTTTAATATCTTTGATAGCATGGTTGTCGGGTACACCAAAAGGGTATTGATATGGCAAATGTGCTTATCAGGAATTTACCCGCCGAGGTGCACCGTGCGTTGAAAGTTCGAGCAGCGCTCAACGATAGGAGCACCGACGCGGAAATACGCGAAATACTGACGGCGGCAGTACAGCCGCTAGAGCTTGAAGAGATTGGCCGGGAAGTTGGCTTGTCCGAAAGCGATAAAAAAACAGAGTAGTTTTACGTTTGTAAGTCCGGGCCTCAGCGCCAAGGGCAATACCGATCAGCTAGTGGCGTAGCTCTTCGATGAAACGTTGCCGAGAACAAGCACAACGCTTGGTCAAGGCAATGCCTTCTTTTCATCGACGGAGTACGACCATGAAGTCCAAAATTTTAGCGGCTAAAAAAACCGCTCTAGCCGTTGCACTCGCAACCGGCTTTATCACCACTACCACCGCCCCTGTGCAAGCTGGTATCCCCGTCATCGACGGCGGCAACCTGGCCCAGAACATCATGACGGCCATCGAGTCGGTGGCGCAGACGCTCAAGCAGATTGAGCAGTACCAGACCCAGTTGCAGCAGTACGAAAATCAGCTCCAGAACACGATGGCCCCAGCCGCGTATATCTGGGATCAGGCGCAGACTACGATCAACCGGCTGATTGCCGCGCAAAACACGCTGGCCTATTACGAGAACCAGCTAGGCAGCCTGGATCGTTACCTGGCCAAGTTTCAGGACGTGGCCTATTACCGCAGCTCGCCATGCTTCAACGGCAGCGGCGGATGCACGCCGGCCGAAAAGGCAGCGATGGAAGAGAACCGCCGCCTGGCGTCAGAGTCGCAAAAGAAGGCCAACGATGCCCTGTTCCAGACCGTTGCCGACCAGCAAAAGGCTTTGAAGGATGACGCCCGTACCCTGGAGCGGCTGCAAGGCGCGGCCCAGGGTGCAACTGGCCAGCTACAGGCCATCGGCTACGCCAACCAGCTCGCCAGCCAGCAGGCCAATCAGCTCTTGCAGATTCGCACCATGTTGACCGCCCAACACAACGCGGAGGCAGCCCGGATTGCAGCAGAACTCGATGCCGAGGCGCGAGGTGATGCCAGGGCCGAGCAAATGCGTACCTGGACGTTTCGCCCGAGTCCGGCAGACAACTACTAGGGAGGCGGTGAGATGAAAAAAATCTTTTTTACTACCGCGGCTACGTTGCTGTTGTTGGCTGGATGTGAACAGGAAAGGATGCCCGAACCAAATGCGGCGACGTGTGCCCCCGATGCGTTCCAGGCAGCACTGAATGAAATGCGCAGCGAAGCGAACCGAGAGGCCTTTACCGAGGAATGCAGAGCATTCCAGAAGGCCAAGCAGATGCGTCAGTGGGAGTTCAAGCCCAGCCCTAAAGATGATTATTGAGGTGGTCGCCATGAGAAAGAAAATTGCTCTAGGTGGCTTGATGATGGTCGCCACAATGGTGCTGGCTGAACCTGCAATGGCGCAGGAGCTAAGTAGCAGCGGTGTTATGAATGATGTGCTCAAGCGTTTTCATGATGCTGCCGCAACATGGGGGCCAGCTATTGAGTCCGCTGCATCGCGTTTGTTCTGGACGCTGGTTGTGATTTCGATGGTCTGGACATTCGGCATGATGGCTTTGCGCAAGGCCGACATTGGCGAGTTCTTCGCGGAGTTCGTTCGCTTCACGATCTTCACCGGCTTTTTCTGGTGGTTGCTGACGAATGCGAACCAGGGCATGAATATCGCCGGTACGATTGTTCAGTCATTGCAAACTCTGGGCGCGCAGGCGGGGGGACTTTCCAATAGCAATCTTGGGCCCTCCAGCATCCTTGATCTTGGTTTCGAGTTATACAACCGCACAGTACAGGCCACCTCGGAGCTGGGATGGCGGCAGATGGCAACTGCTCTGGTCATGGAGCTAATGGCCCTGGCTGTTTTGTTTGTCCTGGCGTTGATTGCGGTCAACCTGTTGCTGTTGCTCGCATCAGCCTGGATTCTGTTGTATGCCGGTGTGTTCTTCCTTGGCTTTGGTGGAAGTCGTTGGACTTCCGACATGGCGATCAATTACTACAAGACCGTGCTGGGCCTGGCCGCACAGCTTATGGCAATGGTGCTTCTGGTTGCGATTGGCAAAGAGTTCATCAATCACTACTACACGCAAATCAGCGAGAACATGGCATCCCAGGAACTGGCCGTGATGTTGGTTATATCGGTCATCTTGCTTTTCTTGGTCAACAAAGTTCCGCCGATGATTTCTGGTCTTGTGTCTGGTGGTGGTATTGGCGCAGCCGGTGGAATTGGAAACTTCGGTGCGGGTGCGGCAGTTGGGGCGGCGGTGACGGCGGCCAGTATGGCAACTGGCGGCGCTGCCCTGGCAGGTAAAGCGGTTATGGGTGCCGCAGCCGGTGCAGCCGGAGGTGCAAGTGCACTCCAAGCGGCTTTTCAGAAAGCATCAGCGAGTATGGAAACCGGCGGTGACATGTCCAGCATGGGGTCAGTTGTCAGCAGTGGCGGAAACGGTGGTGGTGAAGCGGGTACTGCTGGCAGTAGCCCATTCGCCCAAGCGGCTGGCTTTGGTGACAGCGGCAGTAGCTCAAGCAGTGGCGGCTTTGCCAAGGCCGCGAAGCTGGCCACAGGCACGGCCTCCGAGTTAGCCAAGGGTGTCGGCTCTCAAGTGAAGCAGGGATTCCAGGAGCGAGTGAGCGAAACCACAGGCGGAAAACTGGCTGCTTCGATACGCGAAAGCATGGAGCCGAAAGAAGCAAGCCAATCTGGCCAGTTCGAGGGCAATAGCTTGGGCGCCGATTCTGGCCCAGATAGTAACGAAGTCAGGAGTTAGCACGATGACGACATCAACATACATGGCCGCATTGGCGGCCCTGGATGAAGCGCCAAGGGAAGAAGTCAGCCAGGTATTTATTTCGCCGCTGGGTGATCAATCGACCGAGGTCGATGCAGAGACAGAAACAGCCGCTTTTGTATCACGGCCAGACCCTATGAGAGAGAGCGAAACTAAGCCGATAAGTATTGAGGTTAATGGCGGCAGGAATGAGCGGTCAGCATTCGCGGAGGCGGCGGGGCTGTACCTGTAGGCGCACCGGGCTGGCCACAACCAGCCCGGCACTTTCAATCAACACCTACTGGAGAGGTGAATTATGACAACACAACATATTATCGAACCAGGGCAAGCAGTGCATCAAGCAGCGGCTATTCTTTCTTCTTTGGAGTACATCAACCAAGCGGAAGCGCGGAGCCTTGGGCCATTGGCCGAAGCCGTCGCTAATGCTTTTATGGTGGTGTACTACCAAGCTGAAACGGGCCGGGCGACACAGGCTGATTTTCAAGAAGCAATGAACGCCTTGCGCCAAGCGTGCAGCTAATGACGAAAGGGCGGCCACTCGAACTGGCCGCCTTTTTCAATCTTCACTGTTTGGCCATTCCCGACCCACAGACGGCGCATCCATCCATTCGCGTTCCTCCGGCGGCAGCGGGTAAGCCCCGGATGCTTCCGCGTCGGCCAGTAGTTCGGCCAGTGTGTAGCGCACCCGACCAGTGGAAACGGCGCGGGCCGGGTCGGCCTTCTCATGCAGCCTGTTCTCTAGGTTCTTTGGGTCTGTCATCGGGCGACCTCAGCAAGCATGGATACTAGGTGTTCCAGGTCAGTGATCGAATGCGCCAGGAAGCGGCCGGCGCGGCAATCTGCAATCATTTCCTCAGTTTTTTCCTACTCATGTTCAACCTCGTTCGTACCAGCTCTTCGAGCGATTCACCACGCGCACGACCAGCAGCATCACCGGCACTTCGACCAGGACGCCGACCACGGTTGCCAATGCAGCGCCGGAGTGCAGACCGAACAAGCTGATGGCGGCCGCCACGGCCAGCTCGAAGAAGTTGCTGGCACCGATCAGGGCCGAAGGACAGGCGACAGAGTGCTTTTCCCCCGCCCGCTTGTTCAGCCAGTAGGCTAACCCGGAATTGAAGAACACTTGAATCAAGATCGGCACGGCTAGCATGGCGATCACTAACGGCTGCCGGATGATGGCCTCGCCCTGGAAGGCGAACAGTAGAACCAACGTCAGCAGCAGCGCGGCCATCGACCACGGCCCGATCTTCTGCATGGCCCGTTCAAAGGCGGCCTGTCCTTGCTTGAGCAGATGCCGCCGCAAGAGCTGCGCCAGGATCACCGGCACGATGATGTAGAGCACGACCGAAATCAGCAGCGTGTCCCAAGGCACCGAGATCGAGGACATGCCCAGCAGCAGGCCGACGATGGGCGCGAAGGCCACGATCATGATGGCGTCGTTCAGAGCCACTTGCGAGAGCGTGAAAAGCGGGTCGCCGTTGGTAAGGCGGCTCCACACGAACACCATTGCCGTGCAGGGCGCGGCGGCCAGCAAGATCAAGCCCGCGATGTAGCTGTCCAGTTGATCGGCCGGCAGGAACGGAGCGAACACTTGTCGGATGAACAGCCACCCCAGCAGGGCCATCGAGAATGGCTTGACGGCCCAATTCACGAACAGCGTGACGCCGATGCCGCGCCAATGCTCTTTGACCTGGTGCAGCGCCCCGAAGTCGATCTTGACCAGCATCGGGACGATCATTACCCAAATCAGCAGGCCCACCGGCAAATTGACCTGGGCCACTTCCATGCGGCCTATGGCCTGGAACACGTCAGGAAGGCCCTGGCCGAGCGCAACACCGGCGACGATGCACAGGGCCACCCACAGCGTCAGGTAACGCTCGAAGCCGCTCATCGGGGCCTGGCGCGGCTTCGCGGCGATGGCCTGTGCGCCGGCGCTCATGCTTCCTGCTCGGTCTTGCCGATGTTCGCCAGCTCGCGCTTGATGGCCGTCTGGTCAAGCATTTTGAGAGGCAGATTCACGAACAGGCGGACGCGGTTCATCATGTGCCGGAAGGTTTGTTCGAAGGCCCGGCGCTTCTCGGCGTCAGTGCCTTCGACGGCGGCCGGGTCTTCAAATCCCCAATGCGCCGAGATCGGCTGACCAGGCCACACCGGACACATTTCGCCGGCGGCGTTGTCGCAGACGGTGATGATGAAGTCCATCTTCGGTGCGTCGGGCGTGGCGTACTCGTCCCAGCTCTTGCTGCGCAGATTCTCGGTCGGGTAATTCACCGACTCCACCTTTTCGACGGCGAAGGGATTGACCTTGCCGGTTGGGTGACTGCCGGCGCTGTAGGCGCGGAAGCGCCCTTGCCCCATCGTGTTGATGAGAGCTTCGGCCATGATGCTGCGCGCCGAATTGCCGGTGCAGAGGATGAGGACGTTATAGATTCTTTCGGTCATGATGTTTCGCTTTCTGGTAGTGGCTGGGGAGCAATGGCGATGGATGAAAGATCGGTGGCCTCGTCGATGACGTGGCCGGCCGCTTTCCGTTCGGAATAGCGGTCTGTCAGTGCTTCACGGTGCGGCCGTACCAGCGCCGTGAAGCGCACCAGTTCTTCCATCACATCGGCTATTCGGTCGTAGTACGGCGAGGGCTTCATGCGGCCCGCCGCGTCGAACTCTTGGAACGCTTTGGCGATACTCGACTGGTTCGGAATGGTGAACATTCGCATCCAGCGGCCGAGCAGACGCAAGGTGTTCACGGCGTTGAAGCTCTGCGAGCCGCCGGATACCTGCATCACGGCCAGGGTGCGGCCTTGGGTCGGCCGGATGCCGGCCATTTCAAGCGGCAGATGGTCAATCTGCGCCTTCATGACACTGGTAATCTGACCGTGGCGTTCCGGGCTGCACCAGACTTGTCCCTCTGACCACTCGGACAGGGCGCGCAGCTCCTTGACGGCCGGGTGATCGTCGCTTTGCACTTGATCGGGCAACGGCAAATCGGACGGGTCGAAGATGCGTGTTTCTGCGCCAAAGAATTGCAGCAGCCGGGCCGCTTCCTCGACGGCCAGCCGTGAGAACGAGCGGGCGCGCAGCGAGCCATACAGCAGCAGGATACGCACCGGCGGGGCGTCGGGTGCCAGCCCGAGCGCCGGGCGCTCGATGGCAAAGGATTTGTCCAAAGCGGGCAAAGAATCGGGGTCGGAAAGATGGCGAAGTCTCATGCCAACACCTTCCCGGCTTCCGTGGTGCAAGACAGGTTGCACACCTGGCCGCCGCAGCAGTTTTCCGTGAGAAAGGCCACCAGGTTAGTGGCCGTCGAAAAGTTCGCCTCGTAGATCACAAATCGGCCTTCTTGCCGCGACGTGACCATGCCGGCGTGTGCCAGCTCTTTCAGGTGGAAGGATAGCGAAGACGGCGGGATGCCGGCCGCTTCGCTGATTTTTCCGGCGGCCATGCCGGCGGGGCCGGCCTGGACGAGAAGCCGGAACACCGCGAGGCGCGATTCTTGAGCGATGGCCGCCAGGGCGGCTACAGCATTTATCGTTTCCATGTTTCAATAATAGTCGAAATATGGAGTGTGCTCAATAGCTCATTTAAGCTGTAAAAATGAGCTAGGCGCATTTAGATCGATATGTGATAAATTGGCCTGCCAGTTTAAGATGGGTGCATTTGAGTATGCCCAAAGGAGCCCGCAAGTATGCGCAGGACGAAGCCAGTAGCCGCGCCGATGGTGGCGCGGGTCTATCTGCGCGTCAGCACCGACGCGCAGGACTTGGAACGCCAAGAGGCGATCACTACGGCCGCGAAGGCCGCCGGCTACTACGTCGCCGGCATCTACCGTGAGAAGGCATCCGGCGCACGCGCCGACCGGCCTGAGCTGCTGCGCATGATCGGCGACCTACAGCCCGGCGAGGTGGTCATTGCCGAGAAGATCGACCGCATCAGCCGCCTACCTTTGCCCGAGGCCGAGCGCCTGGTGGCCTCGATACAGGCCAAAGGCGCACGCCTGGCCGTCCCTGGCGTGGTCGATCTATCCGACCTGGCGGCCGAGGCCCAGGGCGTCGCCAAGATCGTGCTGGAAGCCGTGCAGATCATGCTTTTTCGCCTGGCCTTGCAGATGGCCCGCGACGACTACGAGGACAGGCGCGAACGCCAGCGCCAAGGCATTGAGTTGGCCCGCCAGGCCGGGCGGTACAAGGGCCGCCGTGCTGATCCGAAGCGCCGCGCCCAAGTTGTCGCGCTGCGCAAGTCCGGCTACAGCATCAACAAGACCGCCGAGCTGGCCGGGTACAGTGCGGCCCAGGTGAAACGGATATGGGCCGAGGTCAGCCAGGCCGAAGCGAAGCAGCACGGCGCGTTCGTGGAGGACGCATTGACGGAAGCCGATGCCCTGGCCGCTGTCGGCCAGGATGAGCGCCAGGAGGAAAGGGCATGAAGAAGCCGAACCAAGACGACGAGCCGTTTTTCATCACCGAGGAGATTGCGGCCGAAATGATCGCCGGCGGCTATGAGTTCGAGCTGCCGCCCATTCCTTGCACCATCCGCCTACGCGACGTGCTGGAGCGCATGACCGATGCTGAGCTAGCATTGCAGCCGGGCGAGATCGCCGACCAGGAGCGTGAACGCTGCCGGCGCAAGCCGTGTTCAACCTCATGATCTGGTCATGGTATTTTTCATGGCACTGAGCCTGATAGTTCTTGCAAATTGTTGTCACTAAAGGGTTTTGTGTGCTTGTTTACAATCGAGTGGGAGTGACGGGCACTGGCTGGCAATGTCTAGCAACGGCAGGCATTTCGGCTGAGGGTAAAAGAACTTTCCGCTAAGCGATAGACTGTATGTAAACACAGTATTGCAAGGACGCGGAACATGCCTCATGTGGCGGCCAGGACGGCCAGCCGGGATCGGGATACTGGTCGTTACCAGAGCCACCGACCCGAGCAAACCCTTCTCTATCAGATCGTTGACGAGTATTACCCGGCATTCGCTGCGCTTATGGCAGAGCAGGGAAAGGAATTGCCGGGCTATGTGCAACGGGAATTTGAAGAATTTCTCCAATGCGGGCGGCTGGAGCATGGCTTTCTACGGGTTCGCTGCGAGTCTTGCCACGCCGAGCACCTGGTCGCTTTCAGCTGTAAGCGTCGCGGTTTCTGCCCGAGCTGTGGGGCGCGGCGGATGGCCGAAAGTGCCGCCTTGCTGGTTGATGAAGTACTGCCTGAACAACCCATGCGTCAGTGGGTGTTGAGCTTCCCGTTTCAGCTGCGTTTCCTGTTTGCCAGCCGGCCCGAGATCATGGGGTGGGTGCTGGGCATCGTTTACCGCGTCATTGCCACGCACCTGGTCAAGAAAGCGGGCCATACCCACCAAGTGGCCAAGACGGGCGCGGTCACCCTGATCCAGCGTTTTGGATCGGCGCTCAATCTGAATGTTCACTTCCACATGCTGTTTCTCGACGGTGTGTATGTCGAGCAATCCCACGGCTCAGCGCGTTTCCGCTGGGTCAAGGCGCCGACCAGCCCAGAGCTCACCCAGCTGACGCACACCATCGCCCACCGGGTGGGTCGCTATCTGGAACGGCAAGGCCTGCTGGAACGGGATGTCGAAAACAGCTATCTGGCCTCGGATGCGGTGGATGACGACCCGATGACACCCCTGCTGGGGCACTCGATCACTTACCGTATCGCTGTCGGTTCACAGGCGGGGCGAAAGGTGTTCACTTTGCAAACTCTGCCGACCAGTGGTGATCCGTTCGGTGACGGGATTGGCAAGGTAGCCGGGTCCAGCCTGCACGCCGGCGTGGCGGCCAGGGCCGATGAACGCAAGAAGCTCGAACGGCTGTGCCGGTACATCAGCCGCCCGGCGGTATCCGAGAAGCGGCTGTCGTTAACACGAGGCGGCAACGTGCGCTACCAGCTCAAGACGCCGTACCGGGACGGCACCACGCACGTCATTTTCGAACCATTGGATTTCATTGCAAGGCTGGCCGCCCTGGTACCGAAGCCCAGAGTCAACCTAACCCGCTTCCACGGGGTGTTCGCACCCAACAGTCGGCACCGGGCGTTGGTCACGCCGGCAAAACGGGGCAGGGGCAACAAGGTCAGGGTGGCTGATGAACCGGCAACACCAGCACAACGGCGAGCGTCGATGACATGGGCGCAACGGCTCAAGCGTGTTTTCAATATCGACATCGAGACCTGCAGCGGCTGCGGCGGCGCCATGAAAGTCATCGCCTGCATTGAAGACCCTATAGTGATCAAGCAGATCCTTGATCACCTGAAGCACAAAGCCGAAACCAGCGGGACCAGGGCGTTACCCGAAAGCCGGGCGCCACCGGCTGAGCTGCTCCTGGGTCTGTTTGACTGACGAGCCTGAAGGCCAACGATACCAATCAAAATGCTGCGTTCACAGCGCCGCGGCAGGGATCCGCCGTGCTGGTTGTCGGAAAAGGAGCCGCTAGTGGGAAAGAGGAGGGTAAATTTTCAGCGTTGCTGGCTCCCCGTCAGCCGGATTGGGTTGCATCGCAGGGGTGTCGAAAGAGTCAACTGCGGTCCAAAGCTGTTGGACTTGGGTGAAAAGGGCGTTTATTCTTCCTATACGTTGTCGGCAGCGGGCCAAAAAGGAATACGTCCATGCCCATCGAGGTGAAACCGGCTGTGAGCGCGGGTTCAAGCATATAGCCCGACAGGCGCGTATCCTTGCCGATCACGACACGATGGCGGTGGTCACCGCGACGAAAGACACGGCCAGCCGCCATGCCGACGCGCAAGGCGGTTTCCGCCGTCATCGCGCCTTCGTTGGCTTTGCCACGAATACCGTCTGTGCCGAAATATTTGCGCACCATAAGGTCGATTATCCTGTCGTCGGGTCGCCCTCAAAGGGGACATGCCTGCTGAACCGCGAATATAGAGAAATATCCCGAATGTGCAGTTAACGAATTCTTGCGGTTTCTTTCAGCGCCGCCAATACCGCCAGCCCGTCGCGCAAGGGGCGCGGCTCGTGTGTGCGGATGAAGTCAGCTCCACCTGCGGCGGCGGCAAGCTCTGCAGCGAGTGTCGCGGCCCCGACATCCCCCGGACCACGGCCTGTGAGCGCGCGCAGAAAGGATTTGCGCGAAACAGACAGAAGCACCGGCAAATCGAAGCGCAGCCGCAATTCATCGAACCGCGCCAGCACCGAGAGCGAGGTTTCGGGAGCAGCCCCCAGAAAAAACCCCATGCCGGGATCAAGGACAAGGCGGTTGCGTTTGATACCGGCACCCGTCAGCGCCGCGATGCGCGCGTCAAAGAACGCCGCAATGTGATCCATGATGTCGCCAGCGGGTGCCTCGCGCCGATCTGCCTGCCCGTCTTGCACCGAATGCATAACGACGAGTTTGGCAGATGATTTCGCCAATTGCGGATAGAACGCAGCGTCTGGAAAACCGCGAATATCATTGAGATAGGCCACACCACGCGACAAGGCATAGGCTTGCGTCGCGGGTTGATAACTGTCGAGCGAGACGGGAATGCCATCTGCCTTGAGCGCGTCCAGCACCGGCGCGATACGCGCGATTTCTGTGTCGGACGAAACAGGCGCGGCGTCGGGATTGCTGGATGCCGGACCGAGGTCGATCACATCTGCCCCCTCGGCCATCAGCTTACGCGCCTGCGCAATGGCTGCGTCTGGCGCCAGATACCGGCCTCCATCGGAGAAACTGTCCGAGGTTATGTTGACGATGCCGAAAATGATGAGCGATTTATTCATGGGGGCTTCTATAATAATAATAATCGAGCATGAGTCTCATACGGATGCTCGGGTCGAAAGGGAATCCCCAGGCGAGTAACCTGTTTGCGGTGATCCATTAGCTGCAGGAGCAGAAGAGCATACATCTGGAAGCAAAGCCAGGAAAGCGGCCTATGGAGCTGTGCGGCAGCGCTCAGTAGGCAATTTTTCAAAATATTGTTAAGCCTTTTCTGAGCATGGTATTTTTCATGGTATTACCAATTAGCAGGAAAATAAGCCATTGAATATAAAAGATAAAAATGTCTTGTTTACAATAGAGTGGGAGTGATCGGGCGCCTGGCACCGGTGGCTTGCCCCGCCGCCTCCGGCAGCTTGTTTAACCCAACAGGCCGCCGCCTCGCACGGCTTCCGCACCCGTCGTCAGATCGAGCAATTCCGACGTGATCTCCGTCTGCCGCGCATGCCGCGCGCGCTCTTGCAATCCCGCAAGCTTCTTGCCGACATTCTCGTGTGCGGATTCCATGGCGGCAAAGCGGGCCGCGTTTTCGCTCGCGATCGATTCCACGGCAGCCTCGGTCAGTCGCGCGAAGACATACTCTGCCATCAATTGTTCCAGCAGAGGATGTGGCGGCAGGTTGTGGAGCGGAGCCCGACGGGCCTTTGGGGGGGCCAAAGGCGTCTCGTCGAGCGGCAGGAGCAAGCGGCGTTCGATGGTCGATAAGGCGCCCTGATGGTAGCGCCAGAACATGACTTCGACCCGCGCGACGTCGCCGCGCGCTATGTGAGCATAGAGTTCGCCAGTCAATCGATTGACGGCATCGGGCGCGCCGGCCAGCCGGGTTGCCATGGGACTCGTCCAGGTGATCTTGGGACCGCGCTCGAGTGCAATCGCGGCACCGCGGCTGCCCAGCACGAACAGCAGATCGGAGGGTGTGAGCGTTGCCTTGGCCGCATCGAGCAAGCGTTCATTGAAGCCACCGACAAAGCCATGCTCGGCAGTGCACAGCACGAGGGCGCGACGACCGGGCGCTTGATGGGGTTCTGTCACGGGTTGCGGCATGAGCAGAAGCGCACTGCCAACGGCAGCGGCCATAGACTGGGCGTAACTGCGTATGCTCGGCAGCGCGTGCTGGGATTCCTGTACCCGCATGCCGGCGAGCGAGCGCATCGCCCCGACGATGTCCTGCAATTCGTTCATGCTGGCGATATGGCTCTGTAGTTCAGAAAGGCGGGTCATGGGCGTGCCTCCCGCGCAATCTGTGCGGTCACGGATTGCGCAAGCTCCGTGAGGCTCGTCTTGAGCTGTGCGCGGACCACGTCCGGCAAAGGTTTGGCCTTATCGTCAAGAGCAAGGATCCCGGGGCAATGTTCGGCAAGCCACGGAGCAAGCTCTGAGCGAAAGCGATTGATGCGATTCAAAGGCACCGGGTCGAGCACGCCATCGGCCAGTGCGCATAACAAGGCGACTTCCTCGCCGAGCGAGAGCGGCGCGAATTGTCGCTGGCCGAGAATGGCGCGAATGCGCCATCCATGCTCGATGACCTTGCGGGTTCGCTCGTCCACCATGGTTCCGAAGCGGGTGAACACTTCTAGTTCCAGGAATTGCGCATAGTCGAGGCGCAGGCTCTCCGAGACCGCTTTGAGCACTGGCGCTTGCGTCTTGCCACCGACGCGTGACACGCTTTTGCCGACATCGACGGCCGGCTTCTGATCTTCGTAAAAAAGCCGGGGGTCGAGATAAATTTGCCCGTCCGTGATGGAAATCAGGTTTGTCGGGATATAGGCGTTGATATTTCCGGCTTGAGTTTCGGCAATCGGCAGCGCCGTGAGTGAGCCGCCGCCGCGCTCGGGGGCGAGCTTCGCCGCCCGTTCGAGCAGCCTGGAGTGAATGTAGAAGATATCGCCCGGATAGGCCTCTCGGCCCGGCGGGCGGCGCAGCAGCAATGAAACCTGCCGATAGCTGGCGGCGTGTTTGGTCAGGTCGTCGAGGATGAGCAGCACGTCACGGCCCAGCCTCATGAAATACTCGGCGATGGCGCAGGCGGAATATGGCGTAAGCCATTGCAGGCCCGGTGCCGCATTGGCTTCGCCGACCACAAAGATGCAACGCTCCGGCGCTCCGTATCGATGAACTGCGCTGGTCACCCTCGCGACGCTGGAGGCCTTCTGGCCGATCGCGGCATAGACGCAAATGACATCGCTGAATTTCTGGTTGATGATCGTATCGACTGCGATAGCGGTTTTGCCGCTCTGCCGGTCGCCGATGATGAGTTCACGCTGTCCCCGGCCGAGCGGGATCATCGCATCGACAACCAGAAGGCCGGTGGCCAGCGGCCTGGTCACCAATCCGCGATCGACGATGGCCGGTGCCGCCTGCTCCACGGGCGCGAACTGTCCACCCTCGATCGCTCCCTTGCCGTCGAGCGGCTCCCCAAGCGCATCGACGACGCGGCCAAGCAGGCCGTCTCCGACAGGCACGCGAGCCACCTCACCCGTGCCGCGGACGATGCTGCCGGCGGGAATGCCGGCGGTATCACCCAGGAGGATGCAGCCAATGGCGTCGGCGCCGAGATCGACGGCGAGGCCGCGCACGCCCCCTTCAAAGACGAGTAATTCATCGAGTCGCGCCTGCGGCAGACCCGAGACCATCGCAATACCGTCGCCCACCTGCAGGACACGGCCGATATGTTCGAGATGGGGCACCAGCGGGAGCGCCGACAGCTTCCGGCGGCTCTCCTGTGTCCAGCCTTTCAGTTCTTCAACGAGGCCGGGCATCGGCGCCTACCTCGGACCGCGCATCCGCCAGCGCGCTCCGCCACGAAAAATATAAGATCGCTGCCGGCAAATGTAATTCCACTCCGGCGATCAGGTCCGGGTTGACTTCGAACATCATGCTGGCAGACACACCGAGTGCCTGATGCAGCCGATCCTTCCACTGGTCTCTGGTCGCCGGTGGCAACGCGCATGCGGTCACAACTCTCAGCGACTGGCCGTCGGTGTCGGCAAGCTGGTGCGTCAGGGATTCACGCTCAGCTGCGGGAAGCGTGTTCAAATGGTGTTCGATGCGATCGAGCCAGGCTTCCGCTCTGTACTGCATCGGCACCTCCGCCAGCAGCCGCTGCGCGAAGTCGGCACCGAGGTCGAGAGCCAGGCGCCGGGCTTCATCCAGCGCCTGCTCGCGTTCCTTTTCGAGCGTCTTGCGCGCCGCATTGACCAGCGCCTGCGCATCGCGCTCGGCTTGTGCGCGCCGCGCCTCTGCCATCTCCTGCGCCTGCGAGGCGGTGGCCTTTAGCGCGGCCTCGTGCTCGGCGGCGATGCCCGCGCGCTCGGCCTCGACGGCGACAAGTTGAGCCTTCGCCCTATCCTCCCTCTCCTTCGCCGCGTCTAGCTGCCGGCGGACCTCCGCCTTTCGCGCGTCGATCATGGCCAGCACCGGCTTGTAGAGAAACCGATGCAGCAGCCAGACCAGGATGGCGAAGTTGATGGTCTGGAGGCCTATGGTCCACCAGTCGAGATGCATCACTCACCCAGCGTACGGGTTGGCGAACAACAGCAACAGCGCCACGACGAGACAATAGATCGCCATGGTCTCGATCATGGCGAGGCCCACAAAGAGTGTGCGCGAAATCGTTCCGGCCGCTTCGGGCTGGCGCGCAATCGCGTCCATGGCGGCTGCGACCGAACGGCCTTCTGCCAGCGCCGGACCGATCGATCCGATCGAGACGGCGATGACGGCGCCAATGATCGAAATAAGCTTGGGATCCATTGAACTTCCTTAGTCCTTCTCGGCGCTGCCGACAGCAGCACCGATGAAAACGGTTGCGAGTACGGTGAAAATGTAGGCCTGTACGAGGCCAACCAGGATTTCGAGCACCATGAGCGGGATCGGAACGAACAGGCCCGCCAGCGCCACGACGAGACCGATGACGAATTCGCCACTCATGACGTTGCCGAACAGGCGCACCATCAGTGAAAAGGTGCGCGTGATTTCCGAGAGGATGTTGAGCGGCAGCATGATCAGCTTGGGCTCGGCGAAGCTGACGAGATAGCTGCGCAAACCACGCGATCGAATCCCGAAATAGTGCACCGAGAAAAACACGATGAGCGCCAGCGCGGCCGGCGTCTCGATCTTGCTGGTCGGCGCCTCTACCCCAGGAAGCACGCCCGAAAGATTCGCCACCGTCAGAAAGATGAACAGCGTGCCCACCAGGGGCAGGAACGGCCGTGCGTCCTTTCGAATGACACTCTCGATCTGATCGGTCATGCCGACAACGATCCCCTCGAGCACTGCCTGTCGCCCGTCGGGCAGGATTGCCATACTGCGCGTGACGAACCGGCAGAAGAAAACCAGCACGGCGATGATGATCCACGTTGTCAGCACCGGTCGTGTGATCGCCACGGGGCCTATATGAAAAAGCAGCGTGCTCGTGAGAGGCGAGGATTGCATCAGCCGCGCCTCCTTTGCGCACGCAGCACCAGAGCGCGCGCCATCAGGAACCCGGCGAATCCGCCAAGCAACGGTACTGCGCCGAGTTTTGCCGCGATCAGTAAGAAGACGACTGCGGCGCCGAGACGTCCCAAGGTCAGGGCCAGCGGAACAAACCAGCCTTTACCGTCGACAAGCAGCGCCACGCTGCGCTTGAGGGCGGCAAAATACAGCAGGCCAAACAACAGGCCCGCCAAAGCCATCAGGGCCGTGGATTCGAGATGGGCGCTGAGCATGTGATGGGTCATTCGCTGTGCATCCTCCTCCAGGCAACGATGCAACCAATCGCCAGACCCGCAATCAGCAGGCCCAGCGTCCAGAAGATCCCGCTATCGAAGGCCCGATCGAGCCAGCGACCGGCAAATATTCCTAGCAAGGTCGGGACCACGATGGTCCAGCCCAGCGCGCCAATCATGGCAAGGTTCTGGCCCAGCGAGCGTTCGCCCTCACGCTGCCAGCGCTCGCGACGTTCTTGACGTCTTTTGACCGCTTGCCCCAGCCGCTCGTGATTTTCTGGCTCGGGCGTCATGATGTGGGCTCGTCTTGCGACATTGGGCGCTCGAGACGAGGAACGGATCCGGGGCGGTCGGGCCTCAGGAAGTGGTAAATCTGCTGAATGGCCGCGAGGTACAGGCGCTGTGCATCGGTGCGTGCCGTGAGTTCCTCCTCGTTGCGGCGCTGGAAGCTCGCAAGCACTTCGGCCTCAAGCCGGTGTAGATTATCGTCGGCGACGGCTTCGCGCGTCGCAATGCTGATCATGTTTCCGTCGCTCACGGCAAGCATGCCGCCGCGGACAGCGACGTGATGCTCTCCGCCGCTCTCGTCGCGCCAGCTGACCACCGAGATGGCTAATGCGGTCAAGAAATCCGCATGTCCGCGCAGAATGCCGAATGCACCGGTCTCATCCTCCGCGCGCACATGCGCGACGTTGTCGGCTTTGGCAACAATCATCAACGGCGTGGTCACTGTGAGTTTCATGAGGCCGCCTTGGCGTTGGCGCGTTCGCGCTCTCGTGCCTCGTCGAGGTCGCCGATCATGTACAGCGAACGCTCCGCCCAGTTATCGGCTTCGCCATCAAGGATGGCGCGGCATCCGGCCAACGCGTCGGCAATCTCGACAGTGCGGCCTTGCTTGCCGGTAAAGGCGACGGTGACCATGAAAGGCTGAGTCAGGAAGCGCATCAGACGCCGTGCGCGCTTGACTGCCTGCCGATCGGCGGCGCTGAGTTCCTCGATCCCAAGGAGCGCAATGATCTCCTGAAGATCGCGATAGTGCGCGATGGTTTTGCGCACGTCCTGTGCGATCCGGTAATGCGCCTCGCCGACAAGCCGGGGATCGAGGAGGGTAGAGGTCGAGGCGAGCGGATCGACGGCGGGATACATCGCCTCGCTGGCCATCTCCCGCGACAGCACGATCGATGAATCGAGATGGCTGAAGATTTCGGCGACGGCTGGGTCGGTAAAATCATCGGCGGGGACATAGACAGCTTGAATCGACGTGATCGCCGCGCCCGCGACCGAGGCGATGCGTTCCTCCAGTTCGGCGATTTCGCTGGCGAGCGTCGGCTGATAGCCGACCCGCGATGGCAGGCGTCCAAGCAGGCCCGAGACTTCGCCACCGGCTTGTACCAGCCGATAGACGTTGTCGATCAGCAGCAGTACGTTCTCGTGTTTTTCGTCGCGAAAGTGCTCGGCGATGGTCAGTGCCGTCAGGCCCGCGCGCCAGCGGGCGCCCGGTGGTTCGTTCATCTGCCCGAACACGAGGGCCGTGCGTGCCAGAACGCCCGACTCTCTAAGTTCGAGGAGGAGTTCATGCCCCTCGCGCGAGCGTTCGCCGATTCCGGCAAAGACGGACGTTCCGGAGTGACGTTCTACGGCAGTGCGGATTAACTCCATAATCAGCACGGTCTTGCCGACCCCGGCGCCGCCGAACATGGCGGCCTTGCCTCCTTTGACGAGCGGTGCGAGAAGGTCGATGACTTTGATGCCAGTATGGAAGATTTCCTGGGTAGAGCCGATCCGGTCCAGCGGCGGCGCCGACGCATGGATGGGCCGATAAGGCGTTTCGGCCGGAAGGGCCGGACCGCGATCGGCAGGTTCGCCGACGGCATTCAACAAACGGCCGAGCACGGCTTCGCCAACCGGTGCACGGATCGGTGCGCCCAACGGGTGCGCGGACGCGCCGCGGCAGAGGCCGGCGCTGTTGTCCAACGCGACTGCGCGAACCGTCATGGCATCGAGATGCAGTTGAACCTCCGCGATTAACGGCGCGCCGTCATCACGCTCGATGGCAATGCCCTCATTGATGGCGGGTAGCGTACCTTCGGAAAACCGGACATCGACGACCGAGCCGTGGACCGCGGTCAGGTGTCCCGGGAGCTGCGTAACGGGCATGGGATCCTTCCTGCATCAGACGACGGCATTTCCAATACGGGTTGCGGGTCGTGTTTCTATGACTCTGCGAGCAATATGCTGGTTCTTTCAAATGAGTATTTTGCATGCTGTGGCACGAGTGCCCTTGACGGAAGTCAAGCCCCATCGCCTCGAACCCGGCAATCATGTATTGACCCAGTAAAAACCTGCTCAGGTGATAATTGAAGAGGAAATCACCATGAGCATAAAGATGGAAGACGAGA
>NZ_JAPWHE010000016.1 GCF_027214045.1 Castellaniella denitrificans
CCCGGGGCCGCGTCAGCGGCTGGCAGTAAGCCCCCTGCCCCAGTTCCCGGGATTCCCGGTGAAACATCCGCCCTCGCCCCCCGCCCCCTAAGGGGTCCCCGGCCGCGGGCGCGCGCGCGCCAGCACGTCGCCCAGCGCGCCTTCCAGGATGCGTGGCGCCAGGGCGTCATAGTCCAGCAGCAGGTCCAGCAGCGGCCCTTCGCCGATGTCGTCGCCCTTGCGTACGATGAACCCCCGGGCCTCCAGGCGTTTCAGGTTGCCGTCCATGCGGGTCTTGCGGCCCAGCTGGGTGCCGAAATCGGCCAGCAGCGCTTTGTACGACACCATCGGGCTGACGCTGGCCGCGCTCGGAAGCGGGCGCTCGGTCGTGAACATTTCCGTCTGGCCTTCGGTTTCCGCCGTCGCGGCGCGTGCCGCCTGGCGCTCGCGCTTGGGCAGCACGATCAGCGACCAAAGCAGCACCAGCAGCGAGACCGCGTCGCGCGGCAGACGGGCATTGTTGTTGGCGTTCAGGCCGGTCTCGCCGAAAACCGCGGTTTCGGCGCCGCGCAGCAGCGCGACGCAGACGTGATCGGCGTGGATGTTGTCGACCAGGCGCAAGCCCGACAGGGCCAGGCGGTCCTGCACCGTCTGCCACAACTCCGTGTCGATCAGTGCCCGACGCACGCGCGGGTGTCGCCGGGGCAACCAGCGGCTGGCCAGCAGTTCGGCGATCAGCAGGGCGGCGTCGTCCAGGGGTTCATGCATGGGATTCGTCCGGAGAATCGGGTTCCAGGATGCCCGCGCTGATGCGGGCGACATAGGGGTCCGGTGTGGGCTGGAGATCCGGTCGCAGCGCGGCGCGCCAGGGCGAGCGTGCCAGATCGCCGGTCAACCCCCGCAGGGCGCGCGCCTGCTCGTCGCCCAGCAGTGGCAGCAATTGCATCCGGTAGGCCGCCTGGGCGTAGCGGCCGCCCAGCACCGCGTCCGTGACGGGACGGGCGGGTGGCGGTGCGCCGGGCGGCGCGGCTTCGGTCCAGCGGGCCAGTTGGCCGATCAGGGTTTCCAGTTCTTCGGGCATGCGCAGGGCTTCCAGCGTACCGGGCGCGGCCTGCGTGGCCGGCGGCAAGCCTTGGGCTTGGCGCGGATCGGGCCGGTCGCGATCGAATTCCGCCTCGGCCACGTCGACCAGTTCATGGCCACTGACGAAGACCGGGTGGGGACTGGCCGACAGGGCGTCGCCCAGCAGTTCGTGCAGGTCGCCGCGCGTCTGCAGCCACTGCCGGACGTCGGAGCTGGTGATGCCCGTGCTGCCCAGGGTGATGCGCTGGCGGTCGGCCTGCTGCAGCGCGCGCGTGAACTGGCTGGCCATCGACAGCAGGCGCGCCTGTCCGCGTCCCAGCGCGCGCGCCTCGCGCTCCAGGCGCGGGTCGTCGTGGTCGCCTCGGATCAGCGCGGTCAGCGCCTCGCCCGCCCGATCGACCAGTTGCAGGGCGCGTTCGAAGCGCGGCTGGGCGTCCCGCAGGCGGGCCTCAGAGCCGCTGGCGATCACGTCCGCGAATTCGTCGTGCCGCCGCGCCAGCTGGGCATGCAGGTGCTGGATCTGACCGGCGTCCGACAGACCCAGCGCCTGGGCGCCGGCCACCTGGGCGAGCAGAACCGCCATTTCATCGTCCTCGCCGGCCCCGCGCGCCAGCGGCGCCAACAGGCTCTGCAATTGCTGGGCGAGCGCGGACAGGTGGTAATCCTGGGCGGTGGCGTCCCAGACCAGCAGGTTCAGGTCGCGTAGCCGTTTGAGCGTCGTGTCCAGGGCCTCGGGCCGGAGGCTGAAGAACAACTGGTTCAGATCCTCCCGCTGGAGCCTGCCCTGAGGCAGGGCGGCCAGTTCCAGGAACACCCACAGGCGCAGCCGGGCCGTCGCCTGTCCGCCGGAGAGCAGGCCGCGCAGGGCGTCGAGGATTTCCAGGCGGCGGCCCAGCAACCAGCCGAGCGGCGTTTCGGCCGCGAGCGCGGGGTCGCGGAAATGGCTTTCGAACGAGCCGGTGTCGTGTTCTTCTTGGAGCGGGATTGAGTCCATGGCGGGGCCCGGCATGATCGTCCACGCGGATCGGGGTGGACGGGTGGTCGGCGGCCGTAAAATGTACCATGCGCGCCGGACGGGCCGGCGGTCGGGCGATGATTGAAAGGAAAGGCGCGATGTGCGGTTTGGTGGGGTTTCTGGAGATCGGCCGGGGGCATGATGCGCGCCTGGCCGCCATTGTCCTGGAGCGCATGGCCGACACCATCGTGTCGCGCGGGCCGGACGACTCCGGTGTCTGGACCGACGGGTCCGGTGTCGGACTGGCCCACCGACGCCTGTCCATCCTGGATCTGTCGGCGGCGGGGCACCAGCCCATGACGGGCCCCTCCGGGCGCCACGTGATCGTCTTCAACGGCGAGATCTACAACCATCTGGACCTGCGCCGGGAACTGGAGCGGGCCGGGCTGGCGCCTGGCTGGCGTGGACATTCGGACACTGAGACGCTGCTGGCCGGTTTCGCGGCCTGGGGCATCCGCGCCACAGTGGAACGCTGCATCGGCATGTTCGCCTTCGCCGTCTGGGACGTCCAGGCACGCATCCTGACCCTGGGGCGGGATCGTCTCGGCGAAAAACCCCTGTACTACGGCTGGCAGGGCGACGGGGACGAGGCCTGCTTCCTGTTCGGCTCCGAGCTCAAGGCGCTGCGGGCGCATCCGCACTGCGCGGCGGAGGTCGACCGCGACGCCTTGTGCCTGCTGATGCGGCACAACTACATCCCGGCGCCGCATTCCATCTACCGCGACATCTTCAAACTGCCGGCCGGCTGCCTGCTGACCGTATCGCCGCAGCGGCGCGAACCGCAGGTGGAGGCCTACTGGTCGCTGGCCGAGGTCGCCGTGTCCGGCAATCGCGCGCCATTCTCCGGATCGGATCACGCAGCTACCGACGCGCTGGAAGACTTGCTGAAGTCCGCCGTGCGCCAGCAGATGCTGGCCGACGTGCCGCTGGGCGCCTTTTTGTCGGGAGGCATCGATTCGTCCACCGTGGTGGCGTTGATGCAGACTCAGTCCGCGCGCCCGGTCAAGACCTTTTCCATCGGCTTCCGGGAACCGGGCTACAACGAGGCCGAACACGCCCTCGCGGTCGCGCGGCATCTGGGCACCGACCATACGGAACTGTACGTCACGCCGGAACAGGCGATGGATGTCATCCCCCGGTTGCCGGACCTGTACAGCGAGCCCTTCGCCGATGCGTCGCAGATTCCGACTTTCCTGGTGTCGCAACTGGCGCGCCGGCACGTCACGGTCTCGCTGTCGGGCGATGCGGGCGACGAACTGTTCGCCGGCTATGGTCGCTACGTGCGCAACAGCCGGCACTGGGAGCGGATCGGCCGCCTGCCGCCCGTCTTGCGGAAACTGGCGGCCGGCGGCATCCGCGCGCTGTCGCCCGAGACCTGGAACGCCGTGCTCGGGCCGCTGCGCCCGGTACTGCCCGGATCGCTGCGCGCCGCGCCCGGCGAGAAACTGCATCAGGGCGCACGCAAGCTGGCGGCCGGGCGCATCGACGATCTGTACCTGCAGTCGATCTCGCGCTGGGAGCCGGAAAACCTGGTGATCGGCGGACGCGAACCGCCGACCTGCCTGCGTGGCCGGCCGCTGCCGCTGCCGGGCCTGGACGGGATACAGCGTTTGATGGCCCTGGATACCCTCACCTATCTGCCCGACGACATCCTGGTCAAGGTCGACCGGGCGGCCATGGGTGTGTCCCTGGAGAGCCGCGTGCCGTTCCTGGACCATCGGGTGGTGGAATTCGCCTGGCGGATTCCGCAGTCGATGAAATTGCGCGATGGCACCGCCAAGTGGATCCTGCGGCAGGTCCTGTACCGGCACGTGCCCCGTGAACTGATCGAACGACCCAAGCAAGGTTTCAGCGTGCCCATCGGGGACTGGCTGCGCGGTCCGCTGCGAGACTGGGCGGAAAGCCTGCTGGACGAATCGCGCCTGCGGCGCGAAGGCTTCTTCGATCCGGCGCCGATCCGGCGGACCTGGGCGGCGCATCTTTCGGGGCGACGAAACGCACAGTATCCGCTTTGGGGTGTGCTGATGTTCCAGGCGTGGCTGGCCGGACAGGGCTAGATATTCCGGATGCCTGATTCGCGGGTGAAACCATGATGATCCGTTCCCCGATCCTGGCGGCGCTGGGGGCCGCGCTGCTGTTCGGCGCCAGCACGCCTTTCTCCAAATGGCTGGCGGCGGAGACTTCTCCGGTTCTGCTTGCGGGACTGCTGTATCTGGGCAGCGGCATCGGTCTGTGGACGATGCGTCTCATCCGGGATCGCGGCTTCGCCCCGTCCGGCATGCCTGCGGGGGACTGGCCATGGTTCCTGGGCGCCATTGTCAGCGGTGGCGTGTTGGGCCCCGTGCTGTTCATCACGGGCTTGTCGCATGCCTCGGGCGCCGAGGCCTCGCTGCTGCTCAACCTGGAAGCCGTGCTGACGGCGGTGCTGGCGTGGGTGGTCTTTCACGAAAACGCCGGCCCGCGTGTCGTGCTGGGCATGGTTTTCATCGTCCTGGGCGGCTTGTTGCTCGCCTGGCCGAGCCCGGGCGATACGGCATCCGGCGGCACGCTCGGCGGCTTTTTCGTGGCAACTGCCTGCCTGTGCTGGGCCTTGGACAATAATCTGACGCGCAAGGTCTCGGCTTCGGATGCCGTTTTCATCGCGGGCACCAAGGGGTTGGTCGCGGGAGTGACGAACCTTGCGCTGGCGTTGGCGCTGGGCGCGGCGCCGCCGGCGTGGCCGCGCATGATGCTGGCGATGACTATCGGGCTGGCGGGATACGGCGTCAGCCTGGTGTTGTTCGTGCTTGCATTGCGGGGCCTCGGTTCCGCGCGGACAGGCGCCTATTTTTCCACCGCGCCCTTCATCGGCGCGGCCATCGCCGTATTGGGCTTCCAGGAATCGGGCTCGCTGGTTTTCTGGCTGGCGGCTGTGCTGATGGGCGCGGGCGTCTGGCTGCATCTGACCGAGCGGCACGTGCATATGCATACGCACGAGCCGCTGGAGCATGACCATCCGCATGTGCATGACGAGCATCACCGTCATGAGCATGATTTTTCATGGGACGGGTCGGAGCCGCATGCGCATCCGCACCGGCATGGGATCATGACGCACAGCCACCCGCATTTTCCCGATCTGCACCATCGCCACCGCCATGCGTTCGATGGCGTCGAAGGGCAAAAAAACGGCCCGGACGAGTCCGGGCCGTGAGGGCATCCGTCCGCGCACATGAAAAGCTCGCGGGAGCGTGGACGGCGGCAGCCGGCGGGGTGTCCGGGCGGACAAAGGGGGAACGAGGCGCCCGGACGGCCATCGGCGTGCGCCGCCATTCTAGTGCCGAACGCCTGACGGAACTCTGAATCGGCGTTCGTCCCCGGCGATCCGGATGTTGGCGGCGGCGCGGCTCGACCCCGGGGCTGCGTCAAGCCCGGATCGGACCAGGCGCGCTGATCTGTTTCATCAGGTCATCGTCCCAATTGCCTTCGACCTTGAAATGGCCTGCGGCGCCCAGATTGAATGCCTCGATCAGATTATGATTCAGATAGGCATAAACCCCTGGCTGCCGGAATGTATAGAGCGCGGCGCCGGCCGATCCGCCCCGGATAAACCATGTTTCCAGATTCAGTGCGGGCGGGTTGCTGAATTTTCCCAGTTCCCATACATAATCCCCGTGC
Source organism: Castellaniella denitrificans (assembly GCF_027214045.1). Lineage (GTDB taxonomy): Bacteria > Pseudomonadota > Gammaproteobacteria > Burkholderiales > Burkholderiaceae_B > Castellaniella > Castellaniella denitrificans_A. The sequence continues at coordinate 5,732 of NZ_JAPWHE010000016.1, forward strand.
CCGCCGATCATATGCGGCCGCGTATCCCGGTTTGCGGAGGAGTGGATGATAAGAACGGTTTCTCCCACCTTGGCTTTCATGGCGTTGGCCCCTGTCAGGGCGCCGACCTTTCCGTTGAAAACCACATGGGTGGGGATCAGGCCGTTCATCACCGCTGTCATGTCGCCGTAGCCTTCCAGGGCGGTGCCGTATTTCTTGTAATTTCCGTTTTCATCCTTCGGAATATAGAGATCGAATTCGCCGACTGTATAGACGCGGTCGTAGCGCAGTGGATGGCCGTTTTCGTCTTTCAACCCGTCCCGTGGCAACACCATGACGACGCCGCTCATGCCGGAAACTACATGCCATGGCACCATATTGGGCGGCGCGCAGTGATAGACAAAGGTTCCGGAGCGGGTTGCCTTGAACCGCAGCGTCACTTGCTCGCCCGGATTGACGTGCGTGAGCTCTCCGCCGCCTAGTGCGCCGGTGGACGCATGAAAATCGATATTGTGCTGCTGCGTATTGGTGGCGGGATTGATCAGTGTCAGTTGCAGATAATCCCCTTCGTGAACCACCATGGTGGGACCGGGCATGGAGCCGTTGAATGTCATCGCCTGCAGCGTCGTGCCGTTTTCCTCGTCGATGACGACTTCTTTTTCTTCGATGGTCATCGTGAACTCGACCACGCGCGGCGCCGCGCGAGTCGCCTGTTCGTGTTCCATCACGAAAGGCGGAGGCAGCAGTTTGGGCCGGATGTGCTCGAGTTTTTCGACCGGGACGGCGCCGCCGGCATGCATGTTGGCGGTGGTTTTCCCCGTGTGCCTGGTTTCGCCCGCCTGCGCGGCCGTGCCGGGCAGAATTTCAATGGCCGCTATGCCGGCCGTGGCGGCCATGGCGCTGTTTTTCAGCCATGTCCTGCGACGGGCGTCGAATTCCTGTATTCCTTTCATGATGACTCCTTGAAGATCGCGTGATTCTGATTATTTCAGGCACGTATTGATTCTATTCTTCAAGGGATGCCACGCATTGATTGCGATCAATATAAGAAATACCTGACGGTTTTCTTAAAAATCCTGGCTTGTTTATTCTGACAATATTCTTAATTCTTAAGAATTGTTTTTATATTGATGTCTGACAATATGCTTAAAATTCAAGCTTGAATAATATTCCTGGGTGATTTTTCATTCGGGACCATGCCGGCGGACGGTCATCCGCTAGGGCGCGTTCAGGTCATTGTGCCGGGTTTCCTTGACGAACAGCAGGCCCACGACCAGTGTCATGGCACACACTGCGATCGGATACCACAGGCCATCGTACATATTGCCGGTGGTGGCCACCGTGGCGAAGGCCACCGGCGGCAGGAAGCCGCCGAACCAGCCGTTGCCGATGTGGTAGGGCACGCTCATGGAGGTGTAACGGATGCGGGTGGGGAACATTTCCACCAGCATCGCGGCGATCGGTCCGTAAACCATGGTGACCTGCAGGACCAGGAAGAACAGCAGCAGCAACACCATGGTGAAGTTGATCTGGGACGGGTCGGCGTAGGCGGGGTAACCGTGGTTGCGCACCGCCTGACGCAGTTCTTCCTGCAGCGATGCGTTGCGACGGGCGAATTCGGCGCGCGGCAGCGCGGTGCCGTCGAAAGAATCGATGCGCTGTTCGCCCACCAGAGCGTAGGCCGTGGTGCCTTCGGGCGCGTGCTGGTTGACGTAGTGGACCGAATGGCCGGCCATGAACGCCTTGAGCAGATCGCAGGCGCTGGTGAAGGACGCGATGCCCACGGGGTTGAATTGCAGCGAGCAGTCCTTCGGATTGGCCACGACGTACACCGGCGCCTGGTTCTGTGCGCGTTCCAGCGCCGGGTTGGCGTAGTGGGTCAGGCCTTTGAACACGGGGAAGTAGCTCAGGGCGGCGATCAGGCAACCGGCCATGATGATGGGCTTGCGGCCGATCCGGTCCGACAGGGCGCCGAACACCAGGAAGAACGGGCAGGCCAGCAGCAGGGCCAGCGCCACCAGGATGTTGGCGATGTTCGCGTCCACGCCCAGGGTTTCGGTCAGGAAATACAGAGCGTAGAACTGGCCGGTGTACCAGACGACGGCCTGGCCGGCCGTCAGGCCGATCAGTGCCAGCAGGATCAGTCGCAGGTTGCGCCAGCGCCCGAAGGCTTCCTTGATGGGGGCGCGCGAGACCAGGCCTTCGCTCTTCATGCGGGTGAAGGCGGGCGATTCGTGCAGGCGCATGCGGATCCAGACCGAGATCACCAGCAGCAGCACGGAAATCAGGAACGGCACCCGCCAGCCCCAGGCGTCGAAGGCCTCCTGGCCCAGCGTGGCGCGGGTGCCCAGGACCACGACCAGCGACAGGAACATGCCGGTGGTGGCGGTGGTCTGGATCCAGCTGGTGAAGAATCCGCGCCGGCCCGGCGGGGCGTGTTCGGCCACGTAGACGGCCGCGCCGCCGTATTCGCCTCCCAGCGCCAGGCCCTGAAGCAGGCGCAGCAGCAGCAGGATCATGGGTGCGGCCGTGCCGATCGAAGCCGACGAAGGCAGCACGCCCACCAGGAAGGTGGACAACCCCATGATCAGGATCGAGACCACGAAGGCGTACTTGCGCCCGACCATGTCGCCCAGGCGGCCGAACACCAGGGCGCCAAAGGGGCGCACAGCGAAGCCGGCCGCGAAGGTCAGCAGGGCGAAGATGAAGCCCGCCGTGGGGTTCAGGCCGGAAAAGAAGTGCTGGGCGATGACCGCCGCCAGGGAACCGTAGACGTAGAAGTCATACCACTCGAAGACCGTGCCCATCGAGGACGCCAGGATGACGCGGCGTTCCTCGTGGGTCATGGGACGGTTGGCTTCGTCCATCGGATCGTGCGGCATGGGGCGGGCTCGGTTCATGTGCGGGTCCTGGGCACGTCGTCGCGTGGAAAAGAAACGCGCAGCCGGGTGCCGGCGCTGGTCGGATCGCGGTGGTTGCCGGGCGGCAGGAAAGCGATGGTGGCGTGGTGGTGTTCGGCGACCTCGCGTACGATCGCCAGGCCCAGGCCGCTGCCCTCGGCGCCGTGCCCGAGGATCCGGTAGAAACGGTCGAAGACCCGGGATTGCTCTTCGGCCGGGATGCCGGGGCCGGAATCCTGGACCTCGAGGCAGACCCGGTCGCCTTCGGGCAGGGCGCGCACGGTGACCCGGCCGCCCCTGGGCGTGTAGAGCAGGGCGTTGTCGATCAGGTTGTTGAGCATTTCGCGGATCATCACCGCATTGCCGAAAATCGGCAGCGACTCGCCGGACGATTCGAAGCCCAGGTCGATGCGGCGCGGCAAGGCGGTCTCCACCCAGTCCAGGGTGCAGGCCTCGGCCAGGGGCAGCAGGTCCAGCATTTCCGTGGTGCGCGACTGGGTGGGGTCGATGGATTCCGCCCGCGCCAGCAACAGCAGCTGGTTCACCAGCCGGGTGGCGCGCTGGGACCCGGTGATCAACTGCTGCAGGCTGTCGCGGATGCGTTCGGGCTCCTGTTCACGCAAGGCCAGTTCGCATTGCGTGCGGATGCCGGCCAGCGGAGTCTTCAGCTGGTGGGCGGCGTTGGCAACGAAGCGCCGTTGGGATTCGATGGTGTCCGACAGCCGCTGCAGCACGTTGTTCATGGAGGCAATCAGCGGCACGATTTCCGCCGGCGCCAGGTCGTCGCGGATGGGCGACAGGTCGTTGGGTTTGCGCCGCCTCATGTGTTCCTGGAGCAGGCTCAAGGGCTCCAGGCCTTGAGTCAGGCCCAGCCCGGCCAGCATGGCGGCGAGGGGCAGGATGATGAGCTGGGGGGTCAGCATGCCGGTCAGGATCTCCTGCTGAAGCGTGGCGCGCGCCTCGGCCGGTTCGGCCACCACGGTCAGAAAGCCGGTGCCGTCCCGGTCCCGGCCTCCCCAGACATAGGCCATGCGGATGGACTGGTGGTCCTGGGACGCGTTGCGGAAGCGGATCTGGTCGATGTCGTAACCCCAGTTTTCCGGGATGGGGATGGCGGGGTCGCCCGCCAGCAGGTGGCCGTTGGCGTCCAGAATCTGCCAGCTCGTGGCGGATTCGTCCGCACCGCCGGCCAGCACCGTGCGGGCGGATTCGGACAGCGTCACGCCGCCGGCCAGTCGCTGTTGCTCGACTTCGTGACGCAGCAGGCGCAGGTGGCTCGACAGCGTCCGGTCGTAGGGCGAGTTGGCGATGTTCAGGGAAATGAAGTAAGTGATGACGATGCCGATCGACCACAGGACGAACAGCGGCACGATCATCCACAGCAGGATGCGGCCCAACAGGGTCGCGTGCCGGCGGGGCCTGCGCGGTACCGGGTCGGCGAACATGACGGCGCGCCGTCAGCCGACGGCGGCGGTGTCCGCCGGCACGGCGCGGCTGTCGGGTTCCAGGCAGTAACCCAGGCCGCGCACGGTCAGGATATGGACGCCGGCCGGTTCGATCTTTTTGCGCAGCCGGTGGATGTAGACCTCGATGGCGTTGGTGGTGACTTCCTCGCCCCATTCGCACAGCAGGTCCACCAGCTGGTGCTTGCTGATCATGCGGCCGCTGCGCGACAGAAAAATTTCCAGCAGGCTGGTTTCGCGGGCGGACAGTTCGATGGCCGCCTCGTCGATGGTGGCCACGCGTCCGTTCAGGTCGAAGGAGAGGCGGCCGTGATGCAGGATGGACGCGCGCGCGCCGCCATGGCGGCGGATCAGGGCGCGCACGCGGGCTTCCAGTTCGCTCAGGGCAAAGGGCTTTGACATGTAGTCGTCGGCCCCCAGGTCCAGACCTTCCACGCGTTGTTCGACGGAGTCGGCGGCCGTCAGGATCAGGACGGGCAGGGGAGTGCCGCGTTGGCGCAGCTTGCGCAGCACGGACAGGCCGTCCAGGCGCGGCAGGCCCAGGTCCAGAATCAGGAGGTCGAAGGTCTGCAGCTGCAGGGCGGAGTCGGCGCTGGAGCCGTCGCTGACGACGTCCACGGCATAGCCTTCGTAGCGCAGCGATCGGGACAGTCCGTCCGCGAGAATGCTGTCGTCCTCGGCAATCAGGATACGCATGGCGGGAATGACATCCAGGGAGGTGGGCGCTGGCGGCCCGGACTGACGTCATTGTGGCACGCGTGGTTCCGCGGGTCATTTAGGGTAAACGATGGGCGTGGCGAGGGGCCGGACCGTCCACGGCGTCCGGACCGATCGTTCCGGCCGGGACCGGATTGGCACATCTGTATTTTCATACAGTATAATTTAATGCCATAATTTCCCGAACCCCGCCGCTGGCGGACCCGGCAGTTCTCTGGCCACGGTCCCGGCGGTTTGTCTCTCACGATAGGAATTCCCTCATGGATGAACGCTCCGGCAAGGCCAACCCCGAACGCGCCAAGGCGCTGGCCGCCGCGCTGTCGCAGATCGAAAAGCAGTTCGGCAAGGGCTCCATCATGCGCTATGGCGACAACCAGGTCGAACACGACATCCAGGTCGTGTCCACCGGTTCCCTGGGGCTGGACATCGCCCTGGGCGTCGGAGGCCTGCCGCGCGGCCGGGTGGTCGAGGTCTACGGTCCGGAATCCTCCGGCAAGACCACGCTCACCCTGCAGGTCATCGCCGAAATGCAGAAAATCGGCGGCACCTGCGCCTTCGTCGACGCCGAGCACGCCCTGGACGTCCAGTACGCCGCGCGTCTGGGCGTCAGCCTGGAAGACCTGCTGATCTCCCAGCCCGACACCGGCGAGCAGGCCCTGGAAATCACCGACGCCCTGGTGCGCTCGGGCTCGGTCGACCTGATCGTGATCGACTCGGTCGCCGCGCTGGTGCCCAAGGCCGAAATCGAAGGCGACATGGGCGATTCGCTGCCCGGCCTGCAGGCCCGCCTCATGAGCCAGGCGCTGCGCAAGCTCACCGCCACAATCAAGCGCGCCAATTGCATGGTGATCTTCATCAACCAGATCCGCATGAAGATCGGCGTCATGTTCGGCAATCCCGAGACCACCACGGGCGGCAACGCGCTGAAATTCTATTCTTCCGTGCGTCTGGACATCCGCCGCATCGGCTCGATCAAGAAGGGCGACGAAGTCGTCGGCAACGAAACCCGCGTCAAGATCGTCAAGAACAAGGTCGCGCCGCCGTTCAAACAGGTCGAATTCGACATCATGTACGGTGCCGGCATCTCCCGAGAAGGCGAAATCATCGACCTGGGGGTCCAGGCCGGCCTGATCGACAAGTCCGGCGCCTGGTACAGCTACAACGGCGAACGGATCGGCCAGGGCAAGGACAACGTCCGCGACTACCTCAAGGAACACGCGGACATGGCCTTCGAAATCGAGAACCGCGTACGCGAACACCTGGGCATTGCGCCTCGAGCCGTGCCCGCGGCCTCCGCCGCCGATGGGGAATAGGGCCGACGCCAACGACGGCTTCACCACCGTGTCCGGCGGCGCCGATCCGCCCGGGCGCGGTTCGGGTGGCGGCCTCAGCCTGAAGGCCCGGGCCGTGGCCTATCTTTCCCGGCGGGAACATTCCCGCCAGGAACTGCGCCGTAAGCTGTCCTCTTGGTGCGACGACCCCGACGCCATCGAGGCCGTGCTCGACGACCTGGCGCGCGAACACTGGCAGTCCGACCAGCGCTACGCCCAGGCTTACGCCCACCGCGCCGCCACGCGTCAGGGCGCGCAACGCATCCTGGGCGCCTTGCGCCAGCAGGGACTGGCGGACGATCAGCTCGCCGATCTGCGGGATTCTCTGCGCTCGACCGAAGACGAGCGCGCGCGCGCCGTCTGGGCGCGCAGATTCGGCCAGCCGCCCGCCAATTCCCGGGAATATGCGCGGCAATACCGCTTCATGGCGGGGCGGGGGTTCGCCGCCGATTGCATCCGGCGTCTGCTGAGCGGCCGGGACGGCTTCGATCCGGACGACCCGTCGGGGGACGGCCCGGATTGAACGGGCCGGCCTGATCGGGCCGGATCAGGTCAGTCCGATTGATTCGGGCCTGCCCGGTCCGGCGGAGCCCGCCCGGTGCGTCAGCCTGGCGCACGGATACCCGGCAGGGTCTCGAAACATGTGCGCCGCGCCTGTTCCAGGAATGCCTGGATATAGGCGGTTTCCATATCCTCGACGCGGACGCCGGCCTGCAGCGTGCGCCAGATGCCCGTGCCCAGCCGACGGATGCTCAATCCCGGCAGATTCCTGTATTCGTCCAGCGCCCAGCTGGGCAGCGCCGCCACGCCCCGGCCGCTGGCGACCAGTTGCACGATCATCGGGGTCAGTTCCGCCGTGCGCACGGCGGCCGGTTCCACCCCGGCCGGGTCCAGGAACGCCGTGTAGACGTCCAGCCGTGCTCGATCGACCGGGTAGGTGATCAGCACCTGGTCGGCCAGATCCTCCGGCCGGATCCGGTCGGTCCCGTCCAGCGCCCCCTGGCTGGAGACCGCCAGCACCAGTTCGTAGGCGAATAGCGGCATATAGACCACCGGTTCCAGCGGGTCGGGATCGGAGGTGATCACCACGTCGAGATCGCCGCGTGCCAGGGCGGGCAGGGGGGCGAAGGAAAACGCGGCCGTCAGGTCCAGGGAGACTTCCGGCCAGTCCTTGCGGAACGCGTCCAGCGTCGGCATCAGCCACTGGAAACACGAGTGACAGTCGATGGCGACGTGCAGGCGTCCGGCGCGCCCGGCGGCCAGGCGGCGCAATTCCTGTTCCGCCGCGCGTACGCGCGGCAGCACATCCTCGGCCAGCGCCACCAGCCGCAGCCCCGCCGTCGTCAGGCGGGCGGGGCGGGTGCGCCGGTTCAGCAGCGGCACCTTCAGTCTCACTTCCAGGTCGCGTAGCTGGTGCGACAGGGCCGACTGGGTCAGGTGCAGCCGCTCGGCGGCCTCTTGCAGGCTGCCGCCATCGCGGATGGCCAGCAGTGTCTCCAGGTGTCGAAGCTCAATCATGAATTTCTTTCATGTTATCTGGGTGTGATTTGATTTTTTATTTGCCGATTTCCCAGGCAGAATGTCGTTCATTGAATAATTTTAATGTTAACAGGATTAATCATGACGATCATTCATAATCTGGGGTTCCCCCGGATCGGTGCCGCACGGGAGCTGAAACGTGCCCAGGAGGCCTACTGGGCAGGCAAGTCCGATCTGGACAGCCTGTTGGCTACGGGCCGCGAACTGCGGGCCCGTCATTGGGCGATCCAGCGCGCGGCTGGCGCGCAGTGGGTACCGGTCGGCGATTTCGCCTGGTACGACCATATTCTGGAGTGGACCACGCTGCTGGGTGCCGTGCCGGCGCGCTTCGGCCAGCCGGATGATGCGCCGGTCGAACTGGACACGCTATTTCGCATGGCGCGCGGCCGCGCGCCCTCGGGCACGCCGGCGGCGGCTTGCGAAATGACCAAATGGTTCGACACCAATTATCATTCCATCACGCCGGAGCTCCATCCCGGCCAGACCTACCGCATCGCGCGCGAGTCGCTTTTCGAGCAAGTGGCCGAGGCCCAGGCGCTGGGTCATCGCGTTCGTCCGGTGATCCCGGGGCCGCTGACCTGGCTGTGGCTGGGCAAGGGAGACGCCTACGCGGCCGGGGCGGGCGACGCCGCCAAGCTGGACCTGCTGCCCGGCCTGCTGGCGGTCTATGAGCAGGTATTGCAGCGCCTGGCCGCCCAGGGGGTGGAATGGGTGCAGATCGATGAGCCCATTCTGGTGCTGGACCTGCCGCAGCCTTGGCGCGAGGCGCTGGCCGGTGCCTACGCCCGTCTGACGGCGCAGGGGCCGAAAGTGCTGCTGGCGACCTATTTCGGCGGTGTCGAACACAATCTGGACGTGATCCGCGCCTTGCCGGTGCAGGGGTTGCACGTGGATCTGGTGCGTGCGCCGGGTCAGTTGAAGGCCGTGCTGGCCACGCTGCGTGACGATCAGGCGCTGTCCCTGGGCGTGATCGATGGCCGTAACGTCTGGCGAGCAGACCTGGACCGCATTCATGAACAGGTCCGCGCCGCGGCCGGCCTGCTGGGCGACCGCCTGTGGCTGGCGCCCTCGTGCTCGCTGCTGCACGTTCCCATCGACCTGGGGCTGGAAACCGGACTGGACAGGGAGTTGCGGGGCTGGCTGTCCTTCGCCGTGCAGAAACTCGACGAGTTGCGCCTGGTGCGCGCCCTGGTGGACGACGATGCCGATGCCGAGGATCGACAGGCGCTGGCGGCCGCCCGACAGGCCGTGCGGGATCGTGCCACATCCACCCGCATCCATCGCAGGGACGTGGCCGAGCGCCTGTCGCATTCGGGTAGCGTGCACCGCGATCGGGCGCCGTTTGCCCTGCGCATCGCCGCCCAGCAGCGGCGTCTGGGCCTGCCGCGTTATCCCACGACGACCATCGGTTCCTTTCCCCAGACGCCGGAAATCCGCGCGTTGCGTCGCGACTGGCGCGCCGGCGCGCTGGGGGATGCCGCCTATGAAAAAGCGATCCGCGAGGAAATCGAGCGCGTCGTGCGCTTCCAGGAGGAAATCGGCCTGGACGTGCTGGTACACGGCGAACCCGAGCGCAATGACATGGTGGAATACTTCGGCGAGCTGCTGGCCGGCTTCGCTTTCACCGCTCACGGCTGGGTGCAAAGCTACGGCTCGCGCTGCGTCAAACCGCCCCTGATCTACGGCGACGTGGCGCGCCTGGCGCCCATGACCGTGGCCTGGTCGGCCTATGCGCAGTCCCTGACGGACAAGCCCGTCAAGGGCATGCTCACCGGCCCGGTGACGATCCTGCAATGGTCCTTCGTGCGTGACGACCAGCCACGCGAGCGGACCTGCCGCCAGATTGCCCTGGCCCTGCGCGACGAGGTGCAGGACCTGGAGCGTGCCGGCGTCACGGTGATCCAGATCGACGAGCCAGCCATCCGCGAGGGCCTGCCGCTGCGGCGCGCTGACTGGGCCGCCTATCTGGGCTGGGCGGTGGACAGCTTCAGGCTGTCCACTGGCGGCGTCCGCGACGACACGCAGATCCATACGCACATGTGCTATTCGGAATTCAACGATATCCTCGACTCGATCGCGGCGATGGACGCCGACGTGATCACGATCGAGACCTCGCGTTCGAATATGGAGCTGCTGGAGGCGTTCGAGGATTTCGCCTATCCGAACGATATCGGGCCGGGGGTCTACGACATTCATTCGCCCAATGTTCCGCGCGAGGACTGGATGGTGGACCTGGTGCGCCGCGCCGCCCGCCGGTTGCCCGCCGAACGGCTCTGGGTGAATCCGGATTGTGGCTTGAAGACGCGTGGCTGGCCGGAGACGCGCGCGGCGCTGCAGGCCATGGTCCGGGCGGCCCGGACATTGCGCGAGGCGGCCTGACCGGACGCGCGGGCCAGGGTGGGGCATGAGCCTTCGATATAATCGGAGGCTTATAGCCGGTATATAATCGAAAGGTTTTACGAATTTCCGGCCTTTCCGTCCTCCCCCCATGCCCTTGTCCGATCCGGCGTGTCCGCGCCGTCCCGTCCACACGCGCTCCATCCGCGTCGAATCCTATGCCCGGGATGACGGGCAATGGGATCTGGAAGCCGAACTCGTCGACACCAAGGCCTATGATTTCCCGATTCGCGGGGGCGGTGTCCATCCTGCGGGCGCGCCGGTGCATCACATGCGCCTGCGCGTCACCATCGACGACCGCTTCACCATCACAGCCTCAGAGGCCGTCTACGAGGCTGCGCCCTATGGCGAGTTCTGCAGCGCCATCGCGCCGGAATATGGCGACCTGGTCGGCCTGAATCTGCTCAACCAGTTCCGCAAGCACGTGCGCGAGCGCTTCGGCCGCACGGCCGGCTGCACGCATGTCACGGAACTGACCAACGTGCTGCCCACCGCCGCGATCCAGACCATGGCCGGCCGCCAGGGCCAGTCCGACAGCGGTGAGCGGCCTTTCCAACTGGGGGGGTGTCACGCGCTGCGGGTGGATGGCCCGGTGGTGCGCATGCATTATTCCCCCTGGTACGTCCCCTCCGAGGCGCATTCCGACGAGCCCTAGACCCGCCGAAGCGGCGGGCCGGCGACTTTCTTTTTTCTCTACTGACAGGTAACTCATGAAAATTCACGAATATCAAGGCAAGGAATTGCTGAAGAAGTTTGGCGTGACTGTCCCGCGCGGCATTCCCGCGTTCTCGGTCGAAGAGGCCGTGGCGGCGGCCGAGAAGCTGGGGGGTCCTGTCTGGGTCGTCAAGGCGCAGATCCACGCCGGCGGGCGCGGCAAGGGCGGCGGCGTGAAAGTCGCCAAGACGCTCGAAGACGTCCGGGCCCTGGCCGGCCAGATCCTCGGCATGCAGCTGGTCACGCACCAGACCGGCCCCGAGGGCCAGAAAGTGCGTCGCCTGTACATCGAAGAGGGCGCCGACATCCAGAAGGAGTACTACCTGTCCGTCGTGACCGACCGCGCCACGCAGAAAGTGGCCTTCATCGCGTCCAGCGAAGGCGGCATGGATATCGAGGAAGTCGCCCATTCTTCGCCTGAAAAAATCGTCACCGTGCAGATCGACCCCCTGCAGGGCTTCACCCGGGCGGATGGCGAAAAGCTGGCCCAGGGTGTCGCCATGCCGGCCGATTCCGTGGACCAGTTCATCGATGTGTGCCAGAAGCTCTACACGTGCTACATGGAAACCGATGCCTCCCTGGTCGAGATCAACCCCCTGAACCGCGATGGCAAGGGCAACATTGTCGCCCTGGACGCGAAGTTCAACTTCGACTCCAACGCGCTGTTCCGCCATCCCGAGATCGTCGCCTACCGCGACCTGGACGAGGAAGATCCCGCCGAGATCGAAGCCAGCAAGTTCGACTTGGCCTACATCCAGCTCGATGGCAACATCGGCTGCCTGGTCAACGGCGCGGGCCTGGCCATGGCCACGATGGACACCATCAAGCTGTTCGGCGGCGAACCGGCCAACTTCCTGGACGTCGGCGGGGGCGCCACGGCGGAAAAAGTCACCGAAGCCTTCAAGATCATGCTCAAGAACGACGGCGTGAAGGCCATCCTGGTCAACATCTTCGGCGGCATCATGCGCTGCGACGTGATCGCCGAGGGCGTCATCGCCGCCTGCAAGGCCGTGAACCTCAGCGTGCCGTTGGTGGTGCGCATGAAGGGCACCAACGAAGAACAGGGCAAGAAGATGCTGGCGGCTTCGGGTCTGCCCATCATCAGCGCCGATACCATGGCCGAGGCCGCGACCGCCGTCGTCGCCGCCGCGAAATAAGCATCACAGGGAATAGAACATGTCGATTCTGATCAACAAGGACACCAAGGTCATCACCCAGGGGATCACCGGCAAGACCGGCCAGTTCCACACCCGCATGTGCCGCGACTACGCCAACGGTCGCGCCGCCTTCGTCGCCGGCGTGCACCCGAAGAAGGCCGGCGAGGACTTCGAGGGCATCCCCATCTACGCCTCCGTCAAGGACGCCAAGCAGGCCACCGGTGCGACCGTTTCGGTCATCTACGTGCCGCCCGCGGGCGCCGCCGCCGCCATCTGGGAAGCCGTCGAGGCCGATCTGGATCTGGCCATCTGCATCACCGAAGGCATTCCCGTGCGCGACATGCTCGAAGTCCGCAACCGCATGCGCGCCGAGAATCGCAAGACGCTGCTGCTGGGCCCCAACTGCCCGGGCCTGATCACGCCCGACGAAATCAAGATCGGCATCATGCCGGGCCACATCCACCGCAAGGGCCGCATCGGCATCGTCAGCCGTTCCGGCACCCTGACCTACGAGGCCGTGGCGCAGGTCACGGAACTGGGCCTGGGTCAGTCCAGCGCGGTCGGCATCGGCGGCGACCCGATCAACGGCCTGAAGCACATCGACGTGCTGAAGATGTTCAACGATGATCCGGACACGGACGCCGTCATCATGATCGGCGAAATCGGCGGTCCCGACGAAGTCAACGCCGCGCAGTGGGCCAAGGACAACATGAAGAAACCCGTGGTCGGCTTCATCGCCGGCGTCACGGCGCCTCCGGGCAAACGCATGGGCCACGCCGGCGCCCTGATCTCGGGCGGCGCGGACACCGCCGATGCCAAGCTCGAAATCATGGAAGCCTGCGGGATCCGCACCACGCGCAACCCTTCGGAAATGGGCAAGCTGCTCAAAACCGTGCTGTAATTGAAGGTCGGCGCGTACGGTTTGGAACCGCGCGCCGATCGTCCAGGCCCCCGGCGTGGGGCCTTTTCTTTTTCATTGTTTCATTCTCGATCGACCGGGAGGCGGGGCCGGCATGCTCGAATGGCTTGGGCAGATGCATTGGGGCACGGTCCTCCAGATCGTCCTGATCGACGTCCTGCTGGGCGGCGACAATGCCGTCGTCATCGCGCTCGCCTGCCGCCGGCTGGAACCCCGACGGCGCCTGCAGGGCATCCTGTGGGGCACGGCGGGTGCCATTGCCTTGCGGGTGGCCCTGATCGCCTTTGCGCTGACGCTGCTGACGTTGCCCGGGCTGAAGATCGTCGGTGCGTTGCTGCTGTTCTGGATCGGTGTCAAACTGCTGCTCCCGGGCGATGACGCGCATGGCAGAATCCAGGGCGCCCGCTCCGTCTGGGCGGCCGTTCGCACCATCATCATCGCCGATTTCGTCATGAGCCTGGACAACGTCATCGCCATTGCGGGCGCCGCCCACAATGCCATCGCCGATCACCGTCTGGCCTATGTCGTTTTCGGCTTGACGCTGAGCGTGCCCATCATCGTCTGGGGCAGTACCCTGGTGCTGAAGCTGATCGACCAGTATCCGCTGGTGGTGACGCTGGGCGCCGGCCTGCTGGGCTGGATCGGCGGCGGGATGCTGATCACCGATACCGCGCTGGCTGGCTGGCTGGACACCGTCCGGGGACCGATACGCCTGATCGCTGAAATCGCCGGGGCCCTGCTCGTCATGGGCCTGGGCATCTGGCTGGGCCGGCGCGCGGCGACCGCCCGGACTTCAATGTGAAAATCATGAACCTGAAACGTCCCACCCTGTTGCAAGGCCTGGCCGTCCTGGCCGCGCTGGGCCTGCTGCTTCGTCTGCTGCTCTCGAGGTACACCGCATGACCGATGCTCCGGCCCCCCAAACCCTTGTGATCGCCACGCGGGCCAGCCGTCTGGCGCTGTGGCAGGCCCGCCACGTGCAGACCCGCCTCCAGGCCCTGTATCCGGCCTGCCGGGTCGAGTTGCTGGAAATGACCACGCGCGGCGACCAGATCCTGGATCGGACCCTCTCCAAGGTCGGCGGCAAGGGCCTGTTCGTCAAGGAACTCGAAACCGCCTTGCTGGACGGGCGCGCGGACCTGGCCGTGCATTCCCTCAAGGACGTGCCGGTCGACCTGACGCGGCCCTTCGCCCTGTCCACCATCCTGGAACGGGCCGATCCCTGCGACGCGCTGGTGTCGAACACTGCGGGCTCACTGGACGACCTGCCCCCGGGGGCCATCGTGGGCACCTCGAGCTTGCGCCGCGAGGCCCAGCTGCGAGCCCGCTATCCCCACCTGGTGGTCAACCCTCTGCGTGGCAATCTGGACACCCGTCTGGCCAAACTCGACCGGGGCGATTATGCCGCCATCGTGCTGGCCGCCGCCGGCCTGCGACGTCTGGGGCTGGCGGAACGGATCCGTGCCGTCCTGCCGGCGACGCTGAGCCTGCCGGCGGCGGGACAGGGCGCCCTGGGGATCGAGATCCTGGCGGATCGCTCCGACCTGCGGGACTGGCTGTCGCCGCTGGCCTGCGGCGAGACGACCGCCTGCGCCTTGGCCGAACGCGCCGTGTCGCGCGCACTGGGAGGGTCCTGCCAGGTGCCCCTGGCGGCCTACGCCGAACTGCGCAATGGGCGCCTCCATCTGCGGGCGCTGGTGGCCGAACCCGACGGCGGACGGATCCTGCGCGCGGAAACGGAAGGCGCGCCCGATGCCGCCGAAGCGCTGGGGGCGGACGTTGCCCGGGATCTGCTCGACCAGGGTGCCAACGAGATCCTGGCCCGTCTCTCCGGCCCTGCCGCGTCCTGATCGGTATCCGGATGGAGCCGCACGTCACGGTCGTGCTGACGCGCCCAGAGGGACGCAACGCGCCACTGGCCGATGCCTTGCGCGCGGCCGGGTTGAGGGTGATCGAGGCGCCCGCCCTGGCGATCGGGCGGCTGGATGTGGCCGCGCCAGCGCTGCGGGCGGGCGATCTTTGCGTATTTGTCAGCCGCCAGGCGGTGGATGCCTGTTTCGACAGGCGCGCCGCCACACCCTGGCCGGACGGCGTCCGTGCCGCGGCGGTGGGGGCGGCGACGGCCCGGGCGTTGCGGGACCATGTCCCCGAAGATGCGATCCTGGCGCCGGGCGAAGGCGCACCCCCCGATTCGGAGTCGTTGCTGACCGTCATCGAGACTGCGCGCCTGTCACCGGGACGTGCGCATATCCTCCGGGCGCAGCGGGGGCGCGACTGGCTCGCGCGGCAGCTCCGGGAGCGGGGCTGGCAGGTGGAATGCCATGCCCTGTACCGTCGTGAACCGGTGATGTGGGACCGCGCCACGTGCGCCGTCCTGGCGGGGCCGGGCGCCTGTACGTTGCTGCTGACCAGCCTCGAAGCCGTTGACGCCGTGGCCGAGAGCCTGCGCCGTCAGGACATGGACTGGCCGGCAGCCCTGAGGATCGTCACCCTGCACGAGCGCATCGCGCGGCGTTTACAATGCATTTATGCCGATCATCCCGCCGGGGCGCTGACCGTGCGCCTGAGCGCGCCTGATGAAGCCGCCCTGTTTCAGGCTATATTGGCATCTGCGAGATCAGCCTAGAAGGACCCGTACGCCGCCATGACCGATACCGATCACAGCTCGCCCGCACCGACCCCAGAATCGGCGACGCCCGCCTCCGCGCTGGCAACGGCCCAGGCGGGCGCGGGGCGGAAGCGGTTGGGGGGGGCCGCCATGGCGGTGATTCTGCTGGTCCTGCTCGCCCTGGTCCTGGGTGGCGCACTGTTCTACCAGAACCGCCAGTACCGCGCCTTGCGCGCCGACCTGCAGGAACAGCACCGGCAAAGCGTCCAGATCGTCCAGGAAACCCGCGACCAGGCGGGCCAGGCACTGGCCCAGGTCCAGGCGCAGGCCGCCCGGCTCAAGGAACTGAGTGACGCCCTGGATACCACCGCGGGCCAGGTGCAGGAGCTCGACCAGGCCCTGCGGATGATGACGGACAGCGGCTCGGACCTGTTGCTGCTCAACGATATCGATCACCTGGTCACCATCGCGCAGCAGCAGCTCTCTCTGGGCGGCAATGTCGCCAACGCGATCATTTCCCTCGAAGCCGCGCAGGCCCAGCTGGCGCGCGCCAATCGTCCCGGGCTGGCGGCCTTGCAGCAGTCGATCAATGGCGATCTGGACCGCTTGCGTGCCGTGGCGACGATCGACCTCCCGGCCTTGACGGCGAGGATCGACCGCTTGTCCGACCTGGTCGGGAGCGCGCCCCTGCTGATCCCGGACGCCGCCGGCCAGGCGACCGCACCCGCGCCGACCCAGACTCCCGCTGCCAGGGCGCGGGACGCGGCCCCGGCTCCGGTGGAGCCTGCGCCCGAGGGCTGGCGTGCGGTGGCCGCCGACGCCTGGCAATGGACACGCGACGCGGCCGGCATGGTGTCGCAGGATCTGCGCGCCCTGTTCGACGTGCGTCGAGTGGACGACGCGGCCGCGCTGTTGATGTCGCCCGATCAGGCCCTGCGCTTCCGCGAAGTCCTGAAACAGCGGGCCGTGACTGCCCAATTGGCCCTGATGATGCACCAGTCGCGCATCTGGCAGGCCGAACTGGACCAGTTGTCCAAGGCCATCGACCAGCGCTACGACATGCGCGCCGAGTCCTCCCGCGAAGCCCTGAGGATCGCCCGCGAACTGCGCGACACCGCGATCGAGGTCAAGTTGCCGACGGTGGACAACAGCCTGGCCGCGATTGCGGCGGCCCGGGATGCCGCCGCGGCGCAGGACGAGCAGGATGGGGCCATGCCCGAAGACCCGGCTCCCGACGATCCGGCCCCCGACACTCCCAGCCCCGACGATTCCGGCCAGGGCGATGTCGCTCCGACAGCGCCGCCACCCGTTGCGGCGCCCGCCAGCGCCGGCACGGTCTGAGGAGCGCGCGATGCGATCCTGGATCTGGACCCTGATTCTCTTCGCGGCCGCGGTGGCGCTGGCCCTGGTCTTGCGCGATCATGGCGGTAACGTGCTCATCGTCGCCCAGCCGTGGCGCATCGAATTGTCCCTTTCGCTGGCCGTCGTGCTGGCGCTCGCGGCATTCCTGGCGTTGCACTGGCTGCTGCGCGCGGTGAACTGGCTGGGCACCAGCCCCGGCCGGCTGCGCGCCTGGCGCGGACGCCGCGCCCAGAAGCGCGATATCGAACTGCTCGAACGTGGCTGGATCAACGTCCTCGAAGGCCGTTACGTCCAGGCCGAGAAAGACCTGTCCAACCTGCTGTCGCGCACCCGTTCGGCCGACCGGAAGGTCCTCGCCGGACTCAGCGCGGCCCGCGCCCTGCATTTGTTGG
Source organism: Castellaniella denitrificans (assembly GCF_027214045.1). Lineage (GTDB taxonomy): Bacteria > Pseudomonadota > Gammaproteobacteria > Burkholderiales > Burkholderiaceae_B > Castellaniella > Castellaniella denitrificans_A. The sequence continues at coordinate 23,210 of NZ_JAPWHE010000016.1, forward strand.
GAGAAACCGCGCGGCGCGACCAGACCCTGCGGCTCGCCCAGGAGGGCGCCGGCCAGGATTCCCGCCTGAGACAGGCCGTGGACACGGTGACGGCGGAAATGTACCTGGACCAGAACCGCGCAGAGGAAGCCCTGGCGCTGCTCGAACCGTTGCAGGACGCCTCGTCGCGTTTCCTGCACGGCACCCGCCTTCTGCTGCGGGCGCATCGCCAGATGGGCCATGCGGACCGCGTGTACGAACTCACGCGCCTGTTGCTGCGCCGAAGCGCCATCGATGAAACCCAGGCCCGCCAGTTCATCCGCGAATCGACGGCCCAGCGTCTGGCCGGGGTCGAAGAATCCGGCTGGAACGCCGTCTGGGGCAACCTGAGCGCAGACGAGCGATTGGATCCCGATGTGGCGCTGGCCGGCGCCCAGGCCCGCGCGCGGCTGGGCCATCCGGCCGAGTCGGCCCGCATCCTGGAAGCCGCGCTCGACCGTCACCTGGACGATCGCCTGCTGCGTCTGTACGCGCAATGCGATGCGGCCCAGGCGGGGCAGCGTATCGGGCATGCCGAGCTCTGGCTGAGAGCCAATCCCGACCATCCCGGCCTGCTGGCGGCGCTGGGCCAGCTCTGCCTGGCGGCCCAGCTCTGGGGGCAGGGGGAACACTATCTGGAACGCAGCCTGGCCCTGCGCGCCGACACCCACATTCACGCCCTGCTGGGCAACCTGCACGACGCGCTGGGCCACCCCGACCAGGCCCTGCGCAACTGGCGGCTGGCCTGCCAGGCGGCGGACGCCGAGATTCCCTCCGTCAGCCGCCTGCTGCCGGCCGCCGATACGCGCGGCGATCCTCATTTCAACGAGTCGGACGACGCGACGCCAGTGGAACCGGCGCCGCCCGTCCCTCATGCGGCCAGCGGCGTCTACGTCCAGGACGAGACCGACGCCGACGCGCTTCCCGTGTCCGCCCCGGCGCCCGAACCGCGCGCCGCGACGACCACCGCGTCCGGATCCGCGTCAGCCGAGGACGAGTACTTCGACACCGCGCCCATTCCCGGGGTGGACATGTCACAGACCTCGGACGGCGGCGCGCGCAAATAGATTTTTCTGTCTGAACTATCAAGGAACCCCATGAGCCTAGATCGAGTGCCGGCCGGCGACAAGCTGCCCGAGGAATTCAACGTCGTGATCGAAATCCCGATGAACGCGGATCCGGTCAAGTACGAAGTCGACAAGGCCAGCGGCGCCGTGTTCGTGGACCGCTTCATGCTGACCGCCATGCACTATCCCTGCAACTACGGCTACATTCCCCAGACCCTGTCTGAAGACGGCGATCCGGTGGATGTGCTGGTGATCGCGCCCTTCCCGGTGCAGGTCGGTTCGGTGATCCGCTGCCGCGCCCTGGGCGTGATGAACATGGAAGACGAAGCCGGCAAGGACGCCAAGCTGCTGGCCCGCCCGGTCGACAAGCTCTACCCGCCGTACCGCCAGATTGGATCGACGGCGGACCTGCCGGCCGAGGAACTGCAGCGCATCCAGCATTTCTTCGAGCACTACAAGGACCTGGAAAAGGGCAAGTGGGTCAAGGTCCAGGGCTGGTCGGGCGTGGACGCCGCCAAGCAGGAGATCCGCGACTCCGCCGAACGCTACGAACAGGCCAAGGCCTGAGGCGATCCCGGACGCAGTCCTCGCGGCCCGGCTTCTGCCGGGCGCTTCTCTTTCGGAGTCCATGATGCGTGAAACCGTGATTCCCCGTCCCGAAGCGGCCACCGTGGCCGTCGAGGGCTCCTCGGCCCGTTTTCCCGTGCGGCGCATCTATTGCGTCGGCCGCAACTACGCGGAACACGCGCGCGAAATGGGCGATTCGGGGCGCGAGCCGCCGTTCTTCTTCGCCAAGCCCGCCGACGCCGTCCTGAGCGTGTCCGACGGCGCCGAGGGCGTGCTGCCGTATCCGCCGCTCACCCAGGATCTTCACCACGAGGTCGAGCTCGTCGCCGCGCTGGGCTCGGGCGGCCGCGACCTGACGCCCGATCAGGCGGCCGCATGTATCTGGGGCTACGCCATCGGCCTGGACATGACGCGCCGCGATCTGCAGGGCGCCGCCAAGAAAGCCGGCCGTCCCTGGGAGACCGGCAAGGCCTTCGATCACAGCGCCCCCATCGGGCCACTGCATCCGGCCGCTTCCGCCGGCGCGATGGCCAAGGGGGCGATCACCCTGTCGGTCAACGGCCAGCCGCGCCAGTCGGGCGATCTGTCGGACATGATCTGGTCGGTGCCCGAGGCCATCGCCTACCTGTCCACCCTGTTCGAACTGAAGGCCGGCGACCTGATTTACACCGGTACGCCGGCGGGCGTCGGCGCCGTCGTGCCCGGCGACCGGCTCGAAGGCGCCATCGAGGGGTTGGGCACCCTGCGCGTGCGCATCGGCTGATTTCCGGGCAGGGTCCCGCGCCGTCGTCCGTGGCGGGCCGGACACTTCCAGCCAGGACGGGGATTGCGAATAGGCGGGCCGGAGAGGGCGGGGCACACTGGGTTCCATCCCGAAGAATCCGGCCGTTTGGCCCGTCGCTCAGCACGGGCATGTATTGACCCAGTAAAAACCTGCTCAGGTGATAATTGAAGAGGAAATCACCATGAGCATAAAGATGGAAGACGAGA
>NZ_JAPWHE010000017.1 GCF_027214045.1 Castellaniella denitrificans
GGCGAAGGTCACCACGGTCATGGCGGCCAGGAGAAAGGCGATCAGGCCTTCCTCGATGTGTTCCAGCCAGTTTTTCACAATGGAAGAATCTCCTGTCCAGAATGCGAAACGGCCGCTGGAAAGCGGCCGTGTCCAGGCGGTCGGGAAATCCCGCGCCTTATTGCTGATTCGAAGCGACGGCTGCGTCGATGATGTCCTTGCCGATCTGATCCTGGAATTTGTCCCAGACCGGTTTCAGGGCGGAACGCCAGGCGGCGACGTCTTCCTTGGACAAGGTCTGGATCTTCGCCTTGCCGGCCTCGGCAATGAGCTTCTGATCGCGATCGTTGATCTCGGCGGCCAGTTTGTTGGCGTGTGCCGTGGCCCCGGCCATCGCCTTTTGCAGGCCGGCGCGCACGTCCTCGGGCAGGCCGTCCCACCAGCCGGAATTGGTGATCACCATGTAGTCCAGCGCGCCGTGATTGGTGATCGCGATGGTCTTCTGGACCTCGTGGAATTTCTGCGAATAGATGTTGGACCAGGGGTTCTCGGCGCCGTCGACCACACCGGTCTGCAGGGCCTGGTAGACCTCGGAGAAAGCCAGCTTCTGGGGGTTGGCGCCCAACTGGCGGAACTGGGCTTCGAGCACGTCGGAGGACTGGATGCGGAACTTCAGGCCCTTGACGTCCTCGGGGCGCACCAGTTTGTCCTTGTTGCTGGAGAGCTGCTTGAGGCCGTTGTGCCAGTAGGCCAGGCCCTTGATGCCCTTGGACTTCATCGAATCCAGCAGTTCCTGGCCTTTGGGGCTGGCCTGGAAGCGGTCCAGGGCCGCCATGTCGTCGAACATGAAGGGCAGATCGAAGATCTGCAGTTTCTTGGTGTAGCGGTCGAATTTCGCCAGGGATGGCGCGATGATCTGCACGTCGCCCAGCAGCAGGGCTTCCATTTCCTTGCCGTCGCCGAAGAGCTGGGAATTGGAGAACACCTGGACCTCGACCTTGCCCGGCAGGGCGGCCTCGGCCAGTTCCTTGAACTTGAGCGCGCCCTGGCCCTTGGGGGTGTTTTCGGCCACGACGTGGCTGAATTTCACGACGATGGGGGCGGCGTGCACGGTGGCGGCAGCCAGACCCAGCGTCAGGGACAGGCCGACGGCGGCGGCGATGCGGGAGGTCGCGAATTTCATGGGGGGGTCTCCGGGGTTGTGGGGCGCGCCATGCGGAAAAGGCGATGGCGTCCGGCTGACAATCTGCTGACTGAATGGCAGTTGAACGAGCGGAGTATAGGCAAGAATCGGTAATCGCGTCGACAGGGGCAAACCACTAGAAAAGACCCTTGCGACGGGATGGGGCCGGGCAGATTTCAGGCGCCGTCGTCGAGCCGCGCGCAGTCGACGGCCAGTGCGTCCAGGGCGGCATCGTCCAGCAGGCGGGCCGCCATCGGCAGCAGTTCCCCGTCGGCACGCGCCAGCCAGGCCAGGTAGTCGTCAGCCCATGTCGCGAGGTCAACGCCGACGGCCGCAACGGTGACCCCATCCAGGGCGGGTCGAGCCGTCTGGCGCCAGCGTCGGTCCAGGTCGGCCCGGTCCCGGACCAGACCGCCGGTCATGGCCTTGAGGCAGACGGCGTCGGATCCCGCCATGGACTCGATCAGCGCGGGAAAAAGGCGCTGTTCCAGGATGTCGTGCGCGGCACGCGCCGGACCATCGATCCAGGCGGCGAGGGCGGGCCAGTGGGCCGCGCGGCCGAGGGCTCCCTGGAGTCGCCGGCGGGTCTCGGCGTGAACGGCGTGCAGCCGGCCGATCGGGTCCGGCGGGGGCGGGGTGGACATGGCGACTCCTGTGTGGGGATGCCCTATCGTAGCGCTCCGGTCCGTTATCGAGTCAATGCTGTCCAGGTTTTCTATATTTCCATATTGAATAAAGAAATGGTTAACAAATCGTTGTTGCTCATTAAGGCGGATCGTTAAAGTATTGAACATCATTGAATCAATCCTCTGCCGGCGATTTTCCGCATATGAACCTTTCCTTCAGACAAGTTGAAAAGCACTTCGGCGACCTGCGGGTGGTGGAGTGCTTCGAACGCGACATCGCCCCGGGCGAACTGGTGGCGCTGGTCGGTCCGTCGGGCTGCGGCAAGTCCACGCTGCTGCACATGGCCGCGGGTCTGGAAAAACCCTCGGCCGGGCAGGTGCTGGCCGAAGGCCGGCCGGTGCGCAGACCCGATCCCAGCCGCATGCTGATGTTTCAGGAAAACGCCCTGTATCCCTGGTTGACCCTGGTCCAGAATGTGGCCATGGCCCTGGAACTGCAGAAAATCGGCCGGGCCGAGGCCCGGCGCCAGGCGCGATTGTGGCTCGACAAGGTCCGGCTCAAGGGGTTCGAGGACTATTTCCCGCACCAGGTCTCGGGCGGCATGCGCCAGCGCTGCGCCCTGGCGCGCGCCTTCATCACGCACCCCGAGGTGCTGTTGCTGGACGAGCCCTTCGGCGCGCTGGATGCGCTGACCCGCATGACCTTGCAGGACGCCCTGCGCACCTTGATCCGCGAAACCCGGCCCACGGTGCTGCTGGTGACGCACGATGTGGACGAGGCGCTGTTCCTGGCCGACCGCATCCTGGTCTTCAGCGCCCGGCCGTCGCGCGTGCTCAAGGAATTTCACCTGTCGGACACCGACAAGACCCACGATCTGTCGAATTTCGCCGCCATGCGCAGGGAAATTCTGAGCCTGCTGGGCATCGTCGGCGACACCGAACACTCATCTTCCATTCCCGAGGAACTCGCAGCATGAAACTGAATCGTTTTCTGAGGCCGGGCCGCCGCTTCCTGCTCCCGCTGTTCGCCGCGCTGGCGCTGGCGTCCCAGGCGCAGGCCGCCGAGCCCTTCAAGGTCGGCTACATTCGCGTCATGGACGACGCCCAGGCCATCGCCGCCTACGAAGGCAAGTTCTACGAAAAGCAGGGACTGGACGTGCAACTGGTCGAGTTCAAGTCGGGCACCGACCTGATCAAGGCCATCGTCGGCGGCCAGCTCGACACCGGTGTGCTGGGATTCACCAATGCCGCGTCCTGGTCCTCGCGTGGCGCGGACCTGAAGGTCGTCGGCGGCGCGCAGCGTGGCTTCCATGCGCTGGTGGTGCGCGAAGACGCGGGCATCAAGGACGTGGCCGGCCTGAAGGGACACACCCTGGCCTCCCAGAAAGAAGGCAGCACGGCCGATACGGTGCTGCGCGGCGTGGTGCTGAAGAACGCGGGCCTGGCGCCCGAGGACGTGTCCATCCTGGGCGTGAGCCCGCAGGTGGCCGTGCAGTCCCTGGTCGGCAAGCGCGTGGACGCGGCTTTCCTGTTCGAGCCCCAGGCCAGCATCGCCCAGTTGATCGCACCGGTGAAACAGATCTACGAGATTGGCGAGGTCTGGCCCTTCCCCTGCATGGTGACGATCACGTCGGGCGAGACCCTGAAGAACAAGAAAGATCAGGTCTGGAAATCGCTGGACGCTCAGCGTGAGGCCATCGACCTGCTGCAGCAGAAGCCCGACGAGGCCGCCAAGCTGATCGCCGGCTATTTCATCGCCGAGCCGACCTTGAAGACGCTGGAGCACGGCGACGTGCCTCGCGAGCAGGTCATCAGCAAGGCGATCCAGACCCAGACCTTCAGCGCCGCGTTGACGCCGCAGGACTTGTCGCGCATGCAGGAGGTGGCCGACATCATGCAGGCGCAGGGCTCGCTCAAGACCAAGGATGGCAAGCCCTACGAGGTGAAGTCCATCGTCGATCTGGACTGGCAGCACGCCCGCAAGCTTTGATGGGGGGCAGGGTGCGATAATGTGGCGCCCTGTTCACTGCGCCTGTGCGCTCAGGCCGCGGCTTGCTGCGGAAAGTGAACGGGCTGAAATCCTGATGGCCGGGCGTATGCTCGGCCATGCCATGTCTGGAATCCATGAGTAAAAAACGACGCCTTTCTCCCGCCGCGCGCAAGCTGGCCATGCTGATCGCCATCGCCGCCATCCTGCTGTTCTGGCAGATGGCCGCCTGGACCCTGCCGGACTTTTTGATGCCGGGCGTGCCCAAAGTGCTGGAACGCGTATGGCAGGATATCCAGACCGCCGAGTTTCGCGCCATCCTGGCCGGCAGCATGGGGAGGCTGGGTGTCGGCTATGGTTTCGCGCTGCTGTTCGGCATCGGCTTCGGTCTGGCCGGCGGGCTGCTGGTGTTTTTCCGCGAAGTCCTGAAGTCCGCCATCATCGTGCTGCAGTCGATCCCTTCGATTGCCTGGGTGCCCCTGTTCCTGATTCTGATGGGTTTCGGCAACGTGCCCATCATCGTCGTGATCGCGTTGGCGGCGTTCTTTCCGGCGGCCCTGTCGGTGATGAACGCGACCGAGAGCGTGCTGCAGACCCATGTGTCCGCCGCACGCGTCATGGGGGCCAACCCCTGGGACATGCTGAGGCGTGTTTATCTGCCAGCCGTCATGCCGGAATTGATCACCGGGGCCCAGTTGGCCTTCGGCAACGCCTGGCGGGCGCTGATCTCGGCCGAAATGCTGATCGGTTTCGGTCAGGGGCTGGGTCGTTCGCTGGCTTATGCGGGCGAGACGGCGGACATGGTGGGCGTGATGGCCAACATTCTGACCATCGCCATTCTGGCCACGCTGATCGACCAAGTGTGCCTGGAAAATATCAAGCGCAAGGTGCTGCGCTATCAATACGTGTGAGGCCCGGCAATCGGCCGATTGACATGAAAGACTTTCCGAATGCGTTCTCCCGGCCCGGCCTGCTGGCCTTGCTGGTGGCCGGGGCGCTGATCACTCCCCGGTCCGGCGCCGCCTCGGGCGCACCGCTGTCGGCCGCGGGCGATGGATGGAGCCTTGGGGTGGCCGAGGTGCCCGCGCCCCGGGTGCCGGGTGCCAAGGTCCGCACCACGGCACGCGTCGAAGTCCTGGCCGGACAGGTCGGGCAGGGCGCCGCGCCTTTGCAGGCGGTGTCCGCCGCACAGGCTGCGCGACAAGTCGCCGATGGCACGCTGGATGTCTGGGTGGGCGTATGGTCCGGCGAAGGCGGGCCCCAGGCAGGGGTGCGTGTTTCGCGGTTGGTCTGGTCGGCCGGCCCCATGGCGATCATGCGTACCGATACCGACATCCATGCCTGGTCCGACCTGAGCGGGCGGACCGTCTGTCTGAGTGCGGACGGCCGCGTGTCCGGCGAATTATCGGCCCGTTTCGGCGCGATCGAACAGATCTATGCTTCGGCGGCCGACGCTTTGCTGGCGCTGCGGATCGGCCAGTGCGACGCGGCCGTGCAGGACGAGGATTTCATGAAGCAACTGCTGGCGTTTCCCGAGTGGCGGAAATTCTCGTCGCGACTGGCGCCCTATCGACCCCAGGTGTTGACGCGGCTGATGCGAGACGATCTGTCCGCGCCCCGCCAGGCGGCCGTGCGCCGGGCGACGTCGCCGCAGCGGTTGCGCGAACTGGCGCGTCAGCAGGCTCGGGACATCGCCTTCGAGGTCTATCTTGACCAGACGGTGCCGGACTGCCACTGAGGTCGTTTGGGAAAAAAGGGGCGCGGAAGGGCGCCGCCGGAGGACGCGAAGCCGTGCTTTTGCAGCCGCGTCGGATGGGGAAAGAGACTGGCCGGAGCCGGCGATCAATGACGGCGACGGGGCGGCGGCGCACTGCCAGCGCCGGGACCGCGGTTCAGATGGCGGAAGGTGATGCGGCCCTTGGTCAGATCGTAAGGCGACATTTCCAGGGTGACCTGGTCGCCGGCCAGAATACGGATGTGGTGCTTGCGCATCTTTCCGCCGGTGTAGGCAATGACGGGATGTCCGTTGTCCAGGGTCACGCGGAAACGGGAATCCGGGAGGACTTCCGTCACGGATCCATGCATTTCGAGCAGTTCTTCTTTAGCCATTGTGGTGTGCTCCGGTGAGTGGGACAAAGAGTCAGCGGGCACGCGGCGCTTTTTGGGCGCTGCATGCGGGCGGGGTCGCGGGACGATCGGAATCCGGGCAGGGGTACGAGACCCCCGAGGGGACGGCGGGAAGAATCCCGCGTAGACTGGCAAAAATGCAGCCAGAATTGAAAACCGCTGATTATCAAGCACTTATATGATAATGCTTGAAGAGTTTTATGTCAAGAACTTGAGGGCCCCAGCTTTGCCGCACAGCGGGGTGCGGGCTTCTTGCAGTTAGAATTCCCGCTGATGCCCGTTTCCAGAACCTGAATGAACGAACGACTCAATCCCGGCACGGTGGTCCTGCTGCTGATTCCGCCCCTGATGTGGGCGGGCAACGCCGTCGTCGGCCGTGCGGTGTCCCAGATGGTGCCCCCGCTGACCCTGAATTTCCTGCGCTGGTCGCTGGCCCTGGCGCTGCTCCTGCCATTGGGCCACCGGGTGCTCGGGGCGGGCAGCGCCGTCTGGCGGGAATGGCGGCGCTATGCCGTGCTTGGCCTGCTCGGGGTCGGGCTTTACAACTCGCTGCAATACCTGGCGCTGCACACTTCGACGCCGGTGAACGTGACGTTGGTGGCGGCCAGCATGCCCGTCTGGATGCTGATCGTGGGCCGGGTATTCCACGGGGTGGCGATCCGGCCGGCCCAGGTGGCGGGTTCGGCGCTGTCGCTGGCGGGCGTGGCCGTCGTTCTGTCCCAGGGCGAGTGGAGTCAGTTGCTGGCGTTGCGCTTTGTCATCGGGGATCTGCTGATGGTGCTCGCCACCATCGTCTGGGCCTTCTATAGCTGGCAGTTGACCCGGGTGCCGACGGATGCGCCGGTGCGGGCGCATTGGGCCGGTTTCCTTCTGGGGCAGGTGGTCTACGGCGTGGCCTGGTCTGGGCTGTTCGCCGCCCTGGAATGGGGCGTGACGGACTGGCGTATCGAGTGGGGTTGGCCGCTGGCGCTGACCGTGGCCTTCGTCGCCGTCGGTCCGGCGATCATCGCCTTTCGCTGCTGGGGGGCCGGGGTGCAGCGCGTGGGCCCGACGCTGGCGGGTTTCTTCAACAATCTGACGCCGCTGATCGCGGCCCTGCTGTCGCTGGGCCTGCTGGGCGAAACGCCGAAGCCTTTCCACGCCCTGGCCTTCGCCCTGATCATCGGCGGCATCGTCCTGTCGTCCCGGCAGCCGCGTGGGTGAGTCCGCCGCAAGCCCCGATCCTCAGGAGGGCGGGGTCGCGTCCTGGTTGTCTTACGCCAGCCTGGCGGCCAGCATGTTCGTGGTCGGCGCCTGCGTAGCCCTGAGCAAGCCGCTCGCCGCCGTGTTTCCCGTTTTCCTGCTGGGCTGGTTGCGTTTCGGCATCGGCGGCGCGGGCATGCTGCACTGGCTGCGCCGGCCGTCCTCCGAGCCTCCGCCGACCCCGCGCGTGCGTCTGCTGGTGTTTCTGGAAGCCTTCATCGGCAGTTTCCTGTTCACGGTCTTCATGGTCCTGGGCGTCAGCTACAGCGGCGCCGTGGCGGCCGGCGTCGTCATGTCGGCCATTCCGGCCACGATCGCGGTGCTCAGCCGGCTGGTGCTGCGAGAGGCGATCCGACCCCGGGTGCTGGCTGCCATCGCTTGCGCGGTCTCCGGGATCGCTCTCCTGGCGCTGACCCGGCCAGGTTCCGAAGGGGCGCCGGTCGATGAAGGCCATGGCGGCCGTTGGCTGGGCTACGCATTGCTGGGCGGCGCGGTCCTGTGCGAGGCCTGCTACGCGGTGATCGGCAAGCGGCTGACGGCCGTTCTTTCGTCCCGGCGCATCAGCGCCCTGATGAATCTGTGGGGTTTTGCGCTGATGCTGCCGGCGGGCGCCTGGGCCGCATGGCGTTTTGATTTTGGCGCGGTGCCCTGGACGGTGTGGTGGGTGCTGTTGTTTTACGGACTGGCATCGAGCTGGACCATCTGGTTGTGGATGACGGGCCTGCGCCGGGTGCCGGCCTCGCGCGCGGGGGTGTTCACCGTGATGTTGCCGGTCGGATCGGCCTGCGTCGGCGTCTGGATGTTGGGAGAACCTTTCGGGCTGCCGCAGGCCCTGGCCTTCGGCCTGGCTTTGGCGGGCCTGCTGCTGGCCGTCTGGCCTGATCGACCGGGGGGCCGCGGGGGCTGACTGGCTTGCCCTGGGGCCTCAGGCCGCTTCCCGGGCGTCCTCGATCAGGAGTTGTACGCTGGTGCGGCCTCCCCAGGTGTTGCAGTCCAGCCGGTAGACGGCCTCGATGAGGTCGGGCAAGGGTTCCGCGTGATTGAACCAGACGGCGTCCAGACGCTGGCCGTCGCGCTCCAGGAACAGCTTCAGATGCGTGTCTTTCAGCAGGCGCTGGTGCAGGACGCGGAACCGGTCCTGGAACAGTGGCGGCGGGAATCCGGCCCCCCATATCTGGTCGGCCAGCAGGCTGGCGGTCTCCGCGGTCATATAGTCCGGTTCCAGCGAGCCGTCGGTATCCAGGCGCGGTTCGAAGGATTCACGGGCGCCCAGGGTACGCACCGCGTCGTCGAAATGCCGTGAAAAGTCATCGAAGGCGGCGGTCCGGAGGGTCAGGCCGGCCGCCATGGCGTGGCCGCCGAACTGCAGGATGGCGCCTGGCAGGCGCTTGCTGACCAGGTCCAGCGCATCGCGCAGATGGACCTCGGGAATCGAGCGGCCCGAGCCGCGCAGGGTATCGCCGTCATCGGGCGCGAAGGCCAGGGCCGGGCGCCAGTAGGTTTCCTTCAGGCGCGAGGCCACCAGGCCGATCACGCCCGGGTGCCACCCGGGCTGCCAGACGCAGACGCTGGCGGCGCGGGCCTGGGCATGGGTGTCCAGATGCGCCAGGGCTTCTTCGCGCATGATGGTTTCCCGCGCGCGGCGTTCTCGGTTGATTCCGTCCAGCGCCTTTGCCAGTTCCAGCGCACGGGCGGGGTCGTCTTCCAGCAGGCAATGGATGCCCAGGCTCATGTCGGCCATGCGGCCGGCGGCGTTGATGCGCGGCCCCAGGGCGAAGCCCAGATCGTCCGTGCCGGCTCGAGCGGGATTCCGTCCGGCGACCTCGAACAGCGCGGCCAGCCCGACTTGCATGCGACCCTGGCGGATGCGCCTCAGTCCCTGGCCGACCAGCAGCCGGTTGTTGGCGTCCAGGCGCACCACGTCGGCCACCGTACCCAGGGCCACCAGATCGGCGTAGGTTTCGAGTTTCGGCCCACCCCTGGGAGGCAGGGCGCCGCGCGCGCGCAGCGCGGCGCGCAGGGCCAGCATGACGTAAAAGATCACCCCCACGCCGGCCAGGTGTTTGGATGGAAAGCCGCAGCCGGCCTGATTGGGGTTGACAATGGCCAGGGCGTCGGGCAACGCGGGGCCGGGCAGGTGGTGGTCGGTGACGATGACCTCGATTCCAGCGGCGCGTGCCGCCGCGACCCCCTCGATGCTGGCGATGCCGTTGTCCACCGTCACCAGCAGATCCGGCCTGCCGGCCGGGTGGCGCAGAGCCAGTTCGACCACGGCCGGCGACAGGCCGTAGCCGGTCTCGAAGCGGTTGGGGACCAGGAAGTCGACCTGGGCGCCCATCGCGCGCAGCGCACGCACGGCCACGGCGCAGGCCGTCGCGCCATCGCAGTCATAGTCGGCCACGATCAGCAGCCTCCGGTCCGCCTGGATTGCGTCGGCCAGCAATTGGCCGGCCCGGTCCACATGCGTGAGCCGGTTCGGCGGGATCAGGGCGGCCCATTCGGTGGGGCCGGTCTGGTCCAGGCCGCGGGCGGCCCACAGGCGGGCCAGCAGCGGGTGGACGCCGGCCGCGACGAGCGCCCGGGTCCGTACCGGATCGGCGTCGCGCGCCAGAATCAGCGGGCGCACCACCAGCGCCTCCAGTCCAGGGGTCGCAGGCGCCGCAGCCAGCCGGCGCGCGCGTCCAGTTCCACCGTGCGTTCGCGCCCGGTCAGCACCAGGGTGGGCGCGGCGCCGGCCAGGGGCGTGAAACAGCGTTGCTCCAGGTCCGCCAGCGCCTCGATCCAGCCACCCCAGTCCTGGGCGACGGCATGGGCCTGCAGGGCGGTCTCGATGCGCAGCTCGTCCGGAAGCGGGCGGCCCAGCTGGGTGCGGCGTGCGCCGCCGTACAACCACAGGCTGTTGATCGGCGCCAGGCCATCGCGCTGGCGCCGCAGGTTGACCGGATGTTCGTGCCAGGCCATCTGCAGGCCGTTGACCAGGCGCCGCCAGGGGCGCGCCGCAGGATCCTGCGGCCACCAGTCGTTGACGGCGCTGACGGCGACCAGCGCCGGGCTGGCGCAGGCCAGGCGGACGGGTCCGGACCAGCGCACCCGCCAGGTGTCTGGAGTGTCCTGCGTCAGGGCGATGCCGCTGTCTTCGATCAGTTCGCGGGCGGTGTCCATCAGGGCCGCGGACTGTTCGGCCGTGATCGCCAGCGTGTCGGCCGGCAGCAGGGCGGCGCCGTCGCGCGAGGGCGCCATGTGGATCAATTCCGCCAGCCAGACGGGTTCGTCGTCCGCGACGGACAGGCGCAGCGGCCCCAGACCTGCGCTAATATGCTCGTCTTGCGCCGGCGCGAATCCGCGTGCCTGGAGCAGCCAGTGTTCCAGCGGCGTGCACCAGGTGTCCGCAGCCGGACATGACGCCGTCCGGGGCGTGCCGCGGCCCAGCCAGCGGGCCAGGGTGGGGGCGCGTTGCGCCAGATGGGGCGCCAGTTCGGCGGCCACTTCGGGTTCGGGCAATGCCCCGGGGATCACGATGTGCATGGCGGAATTGTAGGGTATCGAACGGACGAGGATGGCGAGTCGCATGGCGTATGAATGGTGGATAGGGGCGCGCTACGCGGGCCTGGCCCGCGCGGGGCGGGGCGGCCGCCGGGGCGATCGCTTCGTGTCCTTCGTAGCGGCCAGCTCCATGGCGGGGATCGGCCTGGGGGTGGCGGCCCTGATCATCGTCCTGTCGGTGATGAACGGTTTCCAGACCCAGGTGCGCGACCGCATGCTGTCGGTGCTGCCCCACATCGAGTTGTACGTGCCGGGTGCCGACCATGAACAGGTGCTGGAACATTGGCGCGACCTGGCCGATGCGGCCCGCCAGGATCCGGCGGTCCGCGGCGCGGCCCCGTTTGTCGCGGCCCAGGGCATGCTGGTGCGCGGCCAGGGCCTGAGCGGCGTCCAGGTGCGCGGCATCGACCCGGCCATCGAACCGGAAGTGTCCGACCTGGCCGGCCAGATGGCCTCGGGCACGCTCGACAGCCTGACGCCAGGGGCCTTCCGCATGGTGGTGGGCAGCCAGATCGCCCAGTCCCTCGGGCTGACGGTGGGCGACACGGTCCTGTTGCTGGCGCCCCAGGGCTCGATTTCGCCGGCGGGCTTTACGCCGCGCATGCGCCAGTTCACCGTGTCGGGGATCTTTTCCTCCGGCTATTACGAATACGACGCCACGCTGGTGTTCATCGACGTGCGGGACGCGGCCCGGGTGTTCCGCGACAGCGGCGTCAGCGGCGTGCGCCTGCGCATCGACGACATGCAGCGCGCGCCCCAGGTGGCCCACGCCTTGCTCGGCCGGATGCCGGCGGGCGTGCGGGCCATGGACTGGACCCAGAACAACCGCACCTGGTTCGCCGCCGTGCAGACCGAGAAGCGCATGATGTTCCTGATCCTGACCCTGATCGTGGCGGTGGCGGCCTTCAATCTGCTGTCTTCTCTGGTGATGGCGGTCAAGGACAAGCGTTCGGACATCGCCATCCTGCGCACGCTGGGTGCCACGCCGGCCGAGATCGCGCGCATCTTCCTGATCCAGGGCGCCCTGATCGGCGTGGTGGGCACGCTGGGGGGCGTCGCGTTGGGCACATTGGTCGCCTACAACGTAGATGTGATCGTCCCCTGGATCGAGCATCTGCTGGGCATCCAGTTCCTGCCCCAGCAGATCTATTTCATCAGCGAACTGCCGTCCAATCCCCAGTTGGGCGACATCGCCGTGATCGGCGGGACGTCCCTGGTCCTGTCCCTGCTGGCCACGCTGTATCCCAGCTGGCGGGCATCCCGCCTGCAACCCGCCCGAGTGCTGCGTCATGACTGATTCCGTTGCCGCCGACGCCGTGCTGCGCGCCGAGCGTCTGGCCAAGACCTACGACGAGGGTGCCGGACGGGTGGAGGTTCTGCGGGACGTCAGCCTGACGGTCCATGCCCATGAGATGGTCGCCGTCGTCGGCGCCTCGGGTTCGGGCAAGAGCACGCTGCTTCACGTGCTGGGCCTGCTGGACGAGCCTGACACCGGGCAACTGTGGGTCGCCGGTCAGGCCGCCTCGGGGCTGGACGAGAAGCGCCGCAGTCGATTGCGCAATCAATCTCTGGGCTTCGTCTACCAATTCCATCACTTGTTGCCGGAATTCACGGCGCTGGACAATGTGGCCATGCCCCTGATCGTGCGCCGCATGCCCCGCGCACAGGCCCGGGATCTGGCGGCCGCGATGCTCGAACAGGTCGGGCTGTCGGCCCGGGCCGCGCACTTTCCGGGCCAGTTGTCCGGCGGCGAGCGTCAGCGCGTGGCCCTGGCGCGCGCACTGGTGACCCGCCCGGCCTGCGTGCTGGCCGACGAGCCGACCGGCAATCTGGACCGCCACACGGCCGCCGACATGTTCGACCTGTTGGCGCGCATCAACCGGGAATTGGGCACGGCCTTTGTCATCGTCACCCACGATCCGGCGTTGGCGGCCCTGGCGCACCGACGCTTTCACATGCAGGCGGGGCTGCTCGCAGAGGACACGGAAGAGGCCGGCTGAAGCGCCGTATCCGGCCGCTCGCGGCTGCGCGGAGCCGCCAGGTCCGAGTGCCCCCCGTGCGGACGTTCGAACGGAGGACCCATGCTGATCGACACCCACTGCCACCTGGACGCCCCGGAATTCGACGCCGACCGGCCGGCCGTGATCGAAAGGGCGCGGCGGGCGGGCGTCGGAATCATCGTGATTCCGGCCGTGATGCGCGCCAATTTCGAAGTCGTACGGGATCTGGCGCATGCCACGCCGGGCGCTTGCTACGCCCTGGGCATCCATCCCTTGTACGTCGATCGGTCTGCGGAGGCGGACCTGGACGCGCTGGATGCCGCGCTGACGGCGGCGCGGGGCGATCCCAAACTGGTGGCGATCGGCGAGATCGGACTGGATTTTTTCGTGCCGGCCTTCAATACGCCGGAATTGCGTGAACGCCAGGAACGGTTCTATGCGAGCCAACTGGATCTGGCGCAACGCCACGGCCTGCCGGTGCTGCTGCACGTGCGCCGGTCCCAGGACACGCTGCTCAAGCACCTGCGCCGCCGCCCGCCCATCGGCGGCATCGCCCATGCCTTCAATGGCAGCTTCCAGCAGGCGGAACAGTTCATCGCGCAGGGCTTCGCCCTGGGCATGGGTGGTGCCATGACGTTCGAGCGCGCCTTGCAGATCCGCCGTCTGGCGGCCGCATTGCCGGTCGAGGCTCTGGTGCTGGAAACCGATGCGCCCGACATCCCGCCCGCCTGGCTGGGGCGCGGCCCCGACGGCCACCCCCGGCCTGCGCGCAACGAACCGGCGGAAACGTTCCGCATCGCCCGGGTTCTGGCCGAATTGCGCGGTCTGGAAACCGATGTCTTGATCGAACGGTGCGCCGCCAATGCACGCAGGGTGCTGCCCCGGCTGGTGCATGTCCTCAACCGGCCGGGCTCAGCGTAGTTTCCCCGCCGGACCGTCATGCGCGTTGCGCGTCGCGGCGGCTGCTTCTCCCCTTACTCTGACGGAAGATTTCAATTTCCAGGGGAAGGCATGCTCGGGCGTGCGACGGTGGTGGCGGGGTTGGCCGGCGTGCTCGGCGCCCATCGGCTGGCCGATTTGCCAGGCGGTGGCGCCCTGGCGCTGGCATCTTGTGTGCTGGGCGTGGCGGGTTGGGCCATGTGGCGCGCGCATGCGCGCGCGGCGGCGCGGCCCGGCCGGGCGCGGGCGGGTGTCCTCGCCGCGCTGCGGGGTCCGATGCTCTGCCTGCTGAGCGCCTGGTCCGGTTTCGTCTTCACTGTATTGTGCGCCCAGACGCGCCTGGATCAGTCGTTGGCCGCAATCAATGTGGACAAGGTGTCGCGCGTCACCTTGCGTGTCGACAGCCTGCCCCGGCTCCAGCCGGACCGGCTGGATTTCGAGGCCGTGGTGCTGGACGCGCATCCTGGCGGAGCTCCTGAGCGGATCCGGGTGCGCTGGCCCGCCGCTGGCTGGCGCGGTCCCTATGCGCCCGCTCGGCCGCCCGAAACGCCGTTTCCTGAAGTAAAGCCCGGACAGGTCTGGCGCATGGCCCTGGTGCTGCGACCGGTGCGCGCCGCGCTGAACTTTCATGCCTTCGATGCCGAGGCCCACGCCTTCGCCGCCGGCATCCGCGCGCAAGGGAGCGTGCGGGGTACACCGGAATGGCTGCGCGACGAGGACTGGGCCGGCCTGTCCGTGATCGCCGGGCGTGCGCGGCATGCGGTGCGCGAGGCCATGGCGCCGTCTCTGAGGGATCTGCGCTACGGTCCGGTGCTGCGGGCCCTGGCCATCGGCGACCAGGACGGCGTGGACGACGCCGACTGGACGGTGTTCAACCGCACCGGCATCACCCACCTGGTTTCCATCAGCGGTTCGCACATCACGATGCTGGCCGGAGCGGCCGCGCTGGCGGTGTCGTTCCTGTGGCGCCGCCTGCGTTGGCGCGGCCGTGTCCTGGCCGAGCGCTGGCCGGCCCGGCGGGCGGGCGCTGTCGCGGCGCTGCTGACCGCCTGGCTGTATTGCCTGCTGGCCGGCTGGGGCGTACCGGCGCGTCGCACTTTCATGATGCTGGCCGTGGTGGCGGGCGCCCAGGCCCTTCAACTGCGCATCAGCGGGTCGCGGGTGCTGGCGCTGGCGGCCGTGGCGGTCGTGGCGACGGACCCCTGGTCGGTGCTGTCGGGGGGATTCTGGCTTTCGTTTCTGGCGGTGGCCGTGCTGCTGGCGGTCGGGGCGAGGGCGCAAGAGCAGTCTGCGGCGAGCGATCGCGCCGCCGCCGTGACCCCGCGGCTGCGGCGCGATCGCTGGCTCCGTGGCCTGAAGCTTGCGACGCGCCTGCAATGGGCCGTGACCTGGGCGTTGGCGGCGCCGCTGGCCTGGACCTTCCATGAGGTCTCGCTGGTGTCCCCGCTGGCCAATGCCTACGCCATTCCGGTCATTGAGTTGCTGGTCACGCCTCTGTCGCTGCTGCTGGCCGCCGTGGCGCTGGCGCCGGGCATGGAGTCCGTCGCGGCCATCCTGGCCTGGCTGGCGCATGGCCTGCTGGCTCTGATGATGCGGCCGACCGAATGGCTGGCCGCCTTGCCCGCCTGGCCTGTGCCCGCCGGACCGGCATGGGTGTATCTGCTGGGCATGGCCGGAGTGGCGGTGGCGCTCTGGCCGGGGGCCTGTCCGCTTCGCCATCGTGCCTGGGCCTGGTTCGCGCTGGTGCCGATGTTGCTGTGGCCGCCGGACCGTCCCGGCGATGGAGAATGGGATCTGCACGCTTTGGACGTGGGGCAAGGCAGCGCATTGCTGATTCGCACGGCGCGGCACTCGCTGCTGTTCGACGCGGGCGCGCGCCATGCGCGACATGCGGATGAAGGCGCCCGCACCGTCGTCCCGGCCCTGAAGGCGCTCGGCGTGGCCCGACTGGACGCGCTGATCGTGTCCCATGCCGACCTGGATCATGCCGGCGGGGTGCGCAGCGTACTGGCGGCGGTGCCGGCGAGGCAGGCTTTCGCGTCGTTCGATCTGGAATCCTGGCTGCGTGCCGAGACCCTCAAGCTGGGCGCCGAGACCACGCCCCTGCCGCAGGCGGCCTCGCCGTGCCGCTTCGGCGATCGCTGGCGCATGGACGGGGTCGAATTCGAGTTTCTCTGGCCGCTGGATGCGCGTGCGCGCCGCAAAGGCGTGGCGGCCAACGCCAGCAGTTGCGTGTTGCGGATACGAGGGGCGCACCACAGTCTGCTGCTGACCGGCGACATCGAACGGCGTGCCGAAGCGGCCCTGGTCGAGCGCGGCCTGACGCCGGCCGACATCGTCGTGGTTGCGCATCACGGTTCGCGGACATCGTCGTCCGCCGCCTTCGTCGATGTCGTGGCGGCGCGGCATGTGGTTTTCCAGGTGGGCGCCTGGAATCGCCATGGTCATCCGGACGCCGCTGTGGTGGCGCGTTGGCGTCGGGCGGGCGCGGGCCTGTGGCGCACCGATTTGCAGGGTGGAGTCGATGCCCGATCGCGCGCGGATGGGCTGGCGCTGTCCGGCGCCCTGGATGCGTCTCGACGCTACTGGCACGGGCGGCGTTTCTAGGCGCCGGGGTGCGTCGGTCGCGTGTCGCCCTCGAACAGGGCGAATCCGTTGCCACCGCCATGCTTCATCCGGTACATGGCCATGTCGGCATTGTGCAGGGCCATCTCGAGCGTCATGCCGGGTTCCAGGACCGCCGCGCCGATGCTGGCGCTGATCCGTGTATTGTCCTGGTCGAGCCGGTACGGCCGGGCGATGGCCTGGATCAGCCGTTCTCCCAGCGCCCGCAGGGCATCCAGGCTCTTTTGCCTGGGCAGCACGATCGCGAACTCGTCGCCGCCCAGGCGGGCCAGAAGATCGGAATCGCGCAGCAGATGGCTCATGCGTTGACCGGCTTCGATGAGCACCTGATCGCCGGCCGAATGGCCGTAGGTGTCGTTTACCGGCTTGAAGCGATCCAGATCGATCAGGAAAACCGCAACGAAGGTTTCCGGGCCGGATTCGGTCAGACTGATTTTTTCCACATAGTTCTGCAACTGCTGCCGATTGCCCAGGCCCGTCAGAGGATCGGTCAGGCTTTGCTGTTCCAGTTGCAGGTAATCCAGCAATTCGCGCAACAGGATCCGCAATTCACTCGCGGCCTCGTATTCGTAATCCTCCCAAGGCAGCGCCTGGCCCTGGGTCTGCTCTTTCCAGGCATCGAACGAACGCCTGGGGGAAAGTGCTGTTCCGGGAATATGGGTATCCGGCTTGTCGGGCGGGCCGGCCCATTCGATGTTTTCGGGTTGTTCGTGTCGCAGCAAGACAATGAAGTTGTCGTCGTCGACCTGGATGTGGAGCGCGCCACTGGCATGGCGGACCAGGGCGCCGTGCCGCGCCAGGTCATCGGGTATGCGGTTGTAGCCGTGGACCGGCGCCGTGGCGTTGCTTTGCAGCCAGCGCTTCAGGTCATTGAGCGGTTCGGTCGCGGGCAACTGGCCGCAATGGTAGTCCGTCCGCCTGAAATAAGCCCAGGCGCCGTCCGCCTTGAAAGCCTGTCGGACGCGCTCGAGTTGTTGATGGATTGCGTCGTCGGTGGGCCCGCGGGTTTGCAGGTCCTGTTTCAGGCGTGCGCGATACATCGAGTGCTCGTGGCGCGCGTTCGCGCGGCCGAGCTGCCGCAGCCCGCCGATGTGCAAGGCGGCGGTATTGGCCATGTGTTCGCACAATAGCCGCACGGCGAACGGCAAGCGGCGGGGCTGGAGGCTGTGGCATACCACCAGCCCCCACAGCGCGCCGTTGACCACGATCGAGACGCTGAACGATGCGGCCACCCCCATGTTTTTCATGTATTGGATATGGGCGGGATGCGCGGCGCGCAGCTCGGAATGGGTCAGGTCGAGGGGTTCGGAGCCGGGATGGATGATGGGGACCGGGTCGGCGTGCGCGTCGGCGATGAGCCGCTGACGCTTGATCACGTAAAGCGAGCGGGCGTTCTGAGGAATGTCGTTTGCGGGGAAATGCTGGCCCAGGTAACCGCGTATGCCGGGTTTGAGCGCTTCGGCAATGACTTTGCCGTGCCAGTCATGCAGGAATTGCAGCAAGATGACGCGGTCGAAGCCCGTGCTCAGGGCAATGTGACGCATGAGGCACTCGGCGGCCTGTTCGGGGGTGCTTTGGGTCGCCAGCGCCGCGGTGCATGCCGCCAGCAGGGCGCCACGGGACTGGGCCAGTTCGTCAGGCAGTTCGCCTTCTATGTGTTTCTGGCGATATTCGATCTCGATCAGCGTGCGATTCGCCCAGTGGTGGCCGGCGAGCACGAGGTCCCGGTTTCCCAGCTTCAGCGCCCGCAAATGACTGCCCGCGATTCCCAGATGGTTCATTTCCTTCAGCGCGCCGGGCAGCGGCAGGCTGGGGAAAATGGCTTGCCAGGGCTGTCCGATCAATTGCGCCGCTTCCTTGTCCAGCCATTCGGCGATGTTGGTCGAAGCGCCGACGAAGCGCTGCTGGTCGTCGAGCACGAGCAACCCGCCGTGCGGCTGGATGCCGCCGGCGAGGTGCAATGGCGCGGTCAGGCAGTCAGTGAAAACAGGATCGGTCAGTGCCATGGGCATGTGTGCTGAATACCTGGATGAAATGAGAGAAGGTGGCGTCGGCGCCTTGGCGCAGCGCGCCGGGTTCGATGTGCCGTTGTTCCGTCCGCAGATATTCCAGCAGTGCATGCCAATGCTGCGACATGTGTGCCTGATGATCCCAGTATGATCGACTTTTTTCAAGCATCAGCGGACAGTGCTTCAGCAGTCGGGCCGTGATGAACCGCGCGCCCTGCGTGGCGCCTTCAAGCACGTACCGGATGCCCAGATAGGCGGCAATGCCGTCATGCCAGCAAGGAAGGACCGTCCCGTCGCCTGGCGTATCCTTCGATTGGATTGCCGCATCGGAGGCGCGGGCGGGCGCGGCGGTTTCGCGAGCCGCGTCCGGCACGTGTCGGGTCAATTGTTCGATGTCCTCGCGCAGCGCGGGCAGGCGCGACTGATAGGCGGGCAGCGCTGCGGGTGCGTGACTGGCCAGGCCGGCCAGCCAGGCCTCGGTCGAGGCGTGCGCGGCATGCAGATGCCGCAGGCAGCGCACATAAGTGTCCGGATCCAGCCCGGGTTGCAGCAGGGCGTTCAGCAGGGGCGATCTGTCCAGTGTCTGGTGGCGCGTACGGGTTTGCTCGCGCAGCCAGGCATGCAGGTCATTTTCAGGCGTGTGTTTCGTGATCATGAGGCGCTTCTGGAATCAGGCATGCCTGACAAGCCTTATTATGCGGCACCCGGGCATCCCGTGGCGCCGGAGCGGTGCAAGGTCGCGCGGCACCGGCCCGTCGTTGTACAGTGTGCTGGAGTCGTCCTGTCGTTGCCCAGGCATACCTAGTGGTTTTCGCGGTCTTGCGCGAACATGCGGGATCGGCGATGATCCGGCAGCCGTCCACAAGACGACTGTGGTCCTTTCGAGAACGCCCCGGACGCGGGGATTCTCCTGCGGGCTTGTGAAAAATCCAAAAGATTTTTGCGACCATGACACAGACACCTCTGAAATTCTACGTGCCCGAACCCTCGGGGCGTCCCGGTCAGGCGACCGACTTTTCCTACCTGCGCCTGCAGCCCGCCGGGGCGGCGCGCAAACCCCCCATCGACATCACGCCTTACGACACCCGCGACCTGGCCATCGGGCTGATCCGCGTGCTCGATGAGCATGACGAGGCCCAGGGCCCCTGGGCCGAGGACCTTCCGGACGACGATCTGCTGCGCCGCGGCCTGCGTGCCATGGTCAAGACGCGGATCTTCGACGCGCGCATGGTCATCGCCCAGCGGCAGAAGAAGACCTCGTTCTACATGCAGTGCCTGGGCGAGGAGGCCATCGCCATCGGCCAGTCGCTGGCGTTGCGCGAGGGCGACATGCATTTCCCGTCCTACCGTCAGCAAGGCCTGCTCATCGCCCAGGACTATCCCCTGTTCGACATGATGTGCCAGATCTTCTCCAACGATCAGGATCCGCTGAAAGGCCGCCAGTTGCCGGTGCTGTATTCGGTGCCGGAAAAGGGGTTTTTCACCCTGTCGGGCAACCTGGGCACGCAGATGCCCCAGGCGGTGGGCTGGGCCATGGCCTCGGCCATCAAGGGCGACACCCGCATCGCCTGCGGCTGGATCGGCGATGGCGCCACGGCCGAATCGGATTACCAGACGGCGCTGCTGTTCGCGCACGTGTACCGGGCGCCGGTGATCCTCAATGTGATCAACAACCAGTGGGCGATCTCCACCTTCCAGTCCGTCGCGGGCGGCGAGGGCATCACGCTGGCGGCGCGCGGCATCGGTTCGAACGTGGCCTCGCTGCGCGTGGATGGCAACGATTTCCTGGCCGTCCACGCTGTGTCCCGCTGGGCCGCCGAACGGGCGCGCAACAACCACGGCGCCACGCTGATCGAATGGGTCAGCTACCGGGCCGGCCCGCACTCCACCTCCGACGATCCGTCCAAGTACCGGCCGGCCGACGACTGGTCGCGGTTTCCTTTGGGCGACCCGATCGCGCGCCTGAAGAACTACATGCTCAAGCGCGACATCTGGTCGGAACAGGAACATCAGGAACTGCAGAAGGCCTGCGAGGCAGAGGTCGTGGCCGCCCAGAAAAAGGCCGAGGCCCACGGTACGCTGGCCACTGGGCGCACCAGCAGCGTGGCGACCATGTTCGAGGATGTGTACAAGGACATGCCGGAACATCTGCGCCGGCAACGCCAGGAACTGGGAGTGTGAGCATGGCACAGGAAAAAACCAAGACCCGTCCCATGACGATGATCCAGGCCCTGCGCTCGGCCATGGACGTCATGCTGGAACGGGACGATAACATCGTCGTCTTCGGCGAGGACGTCGGTTATTTCGGCGGCGTGTTCCGCTGCACCGAGGGCCTGCAGGCCAAATACGGCCAGTCGCGTGTGTTCGACGCGCCGATTTCCGAGAGCGGCATCGTGGCGGCGGCCATCGGCATGGGCGCCTATGGCCTGCGGCCGGTGGTCGAGATCCAGTTCGCCGACTATTTCTATCCGGCGGCCGACCAGATATTTTCCGAGGCCGCGCGCCTGCGCTACCGCTCGGCGGGCGGCTACACCGCGCCACTGACGATCCGCATGCCCTGCGGCGGCGGGATTTTCGGCGGACAGACCCACAGTCAGAGTCCGGAAGCCCTGTTCACGCACGTGACCGGCCTGCGCACCGTGATGCCGTCCAACCCCTACGACGCCAAGGGCCTGCTGATCAGCTCCATCGAGAACGACGATCCGGTCATCTTCCTGGAGCCCAAGCGCCTGTACAACGGCCCCTTCGACGGCCATCACGACCAGCCGGTCGTGCCCTGGTCCAAGCATCCGCTGGGCAACGTGCCCGAAGGCTATTACACCGTGCCGCTGGATTCGGCCTCGCTCTATCGCGAAGGCCGGGACCTGACCGTGCTGACCTACGGCACCATGGTGTACGTGGCCGAGGTCGCAGCCCGCGAGGCCGGCATCGAGGCCGATATTCTCGACCTGCGCAGCCTCTGGCCGCTGGACATGGACGCGATCCTGAATTCGGTGCGCAAGACCGGTCGTTGCGTGGTGCTGCACGAGGCCACCCGCACCAGCGGTTTCGGCGCCGAACTGTGCGCGCTGGTCCAGGAGCATTGTTTCTATCATCTCGAAGCCCCCGTGGAACGCATCACGGGGTGGGACACGCCGTATCCCCATTCGCATGAATGGGCTTATTTCCCCGGCCCCAAGCGGGTCGCGGAGGCGTTCAAACGCGTGTTCCGGGAGGCATAATGGGCATTCACATCATCAAGATGCCGGACATCGGCGAAGGCATCGCGGAAGTCGAACTGGTGGAATGGCACGTCCAGGCGGGCGATGCCGTGGTCGAGGACCAGATCCTGGCCGACGTCATGACCGACAAGGCCACCGTCCAGGTGCCGTCCCCGGTGCATGGGCGCGTCATGTCGCTGGGCGGCAAGGTCGGCGACGTCATGGCGGTGGGGTCCGAACTCATCCGCCTCGAGGTCGAGGGCGAGGGCAACGAAGGCACGGTCGGGGCGACTTCCCGGGCGGCATCCGTCACCGAGCCGGTCGCCGTGTCGGCTCCTGACGTGCCGGAACCGGCGCCCGCATCCCGTCCTGAATCAGCCGAGTCCCGCCCCGCGGGGCGGGCGGCGGTCCCGGCCGCCTCAGAACGCGAATCCGCTCCGGTGTCCGCCGCGCGCGGCGCGATGGCGCCGCACGCGGCCTCCCACGCACCGTCCCGCCCCGAGGGCCAGCGCCCGCTGGCTTCGCCTGCCGTGCGCCGCCGGGCCTGGGACCTGGGCATCACCCTGCAGTACGTGCCGGGCACCGGCCCCGCCGGCCGGATCACGCACGGCGACCTGGACGCCTGGCTGGCGCGCGATCGCAACGCGACTTCGAACCGCACCACCGGCGCGCTCTACGCCGCCCAGGACCAGGAAACGCAAATTCCCGTCATCGGCCTGCGGCGCAAGATCGCCCAGAAGATGCAGGAGGCCAAGCGCCGCATTCCGCACTTCACCTACGTCGAGGAAATCGACGTGACGGAACTGGAATCGCTGCGCGCGCGGCTGAACGCCCTGCATAGCGCCGAGCGCGGCAAGCTGACCCTGTTGCCGTTCCTGGCGCGCGCCATGGTGCTGTCTTTGCGTGAATTTCCTCAGATCAACGCCCGTTACGACGACGACGCGGGGGTCGTGACCCAGTATGGCGCCGTGCACCTGGGCGTGGCGGCGCAGACGCCATCGGGCCTGATGGTGCCGGTATTGCATCACGCGGAAACCCTGGACCTGTGGTCCTGCGCGGCGGAAGTCGCGCGCCTGGCCGAAGCCGCCCGTCAGGGCAAGGCGGCGCGCGACGAACTGAGCGGCTCGACGATCACGCTGACCAGTCTTGGCGCGCTCGGGGGGATCGTGTCCACGCCGGTCATCAATCACCCTGAAGTCGCGATCGTCGGCGTCAACCGCGTGGTCGAACGCCCCGTGTTCCAGGAGGGCCGGGTCGTGGCGCGCAAGCTCATGAACCTGTCCTCGTCCTTCGATCATCGCGTGGTCGACGGCATGCACGCCGCCGAGTTCATCCAGTGCATCCGGCGTTACCTGGAGTGCCCGGCGCTCTTGTTCGTGGAGTAAGCAGCATGTCCAATCCCATCAATACGACTTTGCTCATCATCGGCGGCGGCCCCGGCGGCTACGTGGCGGCCATCCGCGCGGGCCAGTTGGGCATCCCCACCGTGCTGGTCGAGGGCGACGCCCTGGGCGGAACCTGCCTGAACATCGGCTGCATTCCGTCCAAGGCGCTGATCCACGTGGCCGAGCAATTCCACGCGCTGCAGGGCTATGCCGGGGATTCGCCGCTGGGCATCCGCGCCGAGGCGCCCGGGATCGACCTGGCGCGCAGCGTCGCCTGGAAGGACGGCATCGTCAAGAAACTCACGACCGGCGTCGGCGCATTGCTGAAAAAGCACAAGGTCACGGTCGTCCAGGGCTGGGCGCGCATCGTCGACGGCAAGACCGTGGACGTTGATCCCGTCGCCAAAGGCAAGGCCGGCGCGCCCCAGCGCATCCGTTGCGAGCACCTGCTGCTCGCCACGGGGTCTGAGCCCGCCGCGCTGCCTTTCATGCCCTTCGGCGGCCCGGTGATCTCTTCGACCGAAGCGCTGTCGCCCAAAAAACTGCCGAAATCCCTGGCCATCGTCGGCGCGGGGTACATCGGCCTGGAGCTGGGTACTGTCTACCGCAAGCTTGGTGTGAAGGTCGACGTGATCGAGGCCCAGGACCGGATCCTGCCGATCTATGACGCCGATCTGGTCAAGCCGGTGCACGCCGCGCTGAAGGCTCTGGGCGTTGGCCTGCATCTTCAGACCCAGGTGCTGGGCCTGACCGAGGACGGCAAGGGCCTGCGGGTCCAGTCGGGCAAGACCGAGGATGTGTTGCCCGCTCAGCAAGTGCTGGTGGCCGTCGGCCGCAAGCCTCGCAGCCGGGGCTTCGGACTCAGTTCCCTGATGCTCGACATGGATGGCCTGGCGGTTCGCGTGGACGACCGCTGCCGCACGTCCATGACCGGGGTCTGGGCCATCGGCGACCTGACGGGCGAGCCCATGCTGGCGCACCGCGCCATGGCGCAGGGCGAATGCGTGGCCGAGCAGATCGCCGGCCACACGCGGCGCTTCGTGCCGGCCGCGATCCCGGCCGTGTGCTTCACCGATCCGGAAGTCGTCACGGCGGGGCTGTCGCCGCGGCAGGCGGCCGAGGCGGGCATCGACGCCATCGACGCGTCCTTCCCGCTGGCGGCCAATGGCCGGTCCATGACGCTGGAATCCACCGACGGCTTCGTGCGGGTCGTGGCGCGGCGCGACAATCATCTGATCCTGGGCTGGCAGGCCGTGGGCGGGGGCGTGTCGGAATTCGCCGCCGCCTTCGGCCAGTCCATCGAAATGGGTGCGCGGCTGGAAGACGTCGGCCACACGATCCACGCCCATCCCACTCAGGGCGAGGCGATCCAGGAAGCGGCCCTGCGGGCGCTGGGTCAGGCGTTGCACGTCTGAGTCCGACCGCCCGGATCCATCGGGCGGGGGGGGGGGGGGGGGGGGGGCGCGGGGGGCCGGGCGGGGGGGGGCCGGGGGGGGGGCCGGCGCGGGGGCCCGGGGCGGGGAGG
>NZ_JAPWHE010000018.1 GCF_027214045.1 Castellaniella denitrificans
TCTCGTCTTCCATCTTTATGCTCATGGTGATTTCCTCTTCAATTATCACCTGAGCAGGTTTTTACTGGGTCAATACACAGGAGCAGACACAGCCTCCTCAGCTGAGGTATGTTTCTTTAGAGACTCTATAGATAACAAAACTTTGCATATTGGCCCAGAAGTGAGCAACTTTACTAGCGCAAATTAGGATAATGAAGACCAATGATTTATAGAGTTCAAAAATGAGTATGCAGAGTTTTTTGAAACGTCGTCGATCGCCCGAGCATAGATACAACGGCAATATTTGTTTCCTCTACTCTTCGAAGATTTCCGAACGCGTTGACTTAGAACGTGCATGCCGCATACTGGTCCAATCCGATGCGTTCAACTTTGCGCTCTGCAGTCGAGGTGCGCTCTATTACCGGTCGGAGCGTTCGGTCACCTGCGACAAGCTGCTGATAGAGCAATCATTAGATGGACAAGGAAGTTCAATTATTGGCCTTGAGAAATTCTTGGCATGCCATCCAACTGACGCAGCAACAATGGGTGTATGGAAGGCGCTCCACCTTCTGAACTCTGATAGCAAGTTTTCGAATGGCGCATCCTCGTTTCCGGTGGATAGTGTGAGAATCCAGGTCAGCCCTGTAGCAATCCGCTTAGATGGTGATGACGCGTACTCTCTTTGTACTCCAATGATCCGGCTTTACGAGGATGGAACCATTAGCGTGCTTTTTGAACTATTGCCTGGGTTCGAAAAGCGGTCAGTCTCCGAAATTGTGAGTGATAAAGTCAATGCCGCGATGCGTGAAACTAAGTCATTGCAGGTAAGCGTACCATTATATCGGGCGGCTCTTGAACAACAATTTTCGTCCATGCCGCTAGCTACCAGGTGGCGCCAATTTTCCGCGTTCAAGAGGTTAATGCAGAATGCCCCTTTAACTCAGGAATCATTCGAGCTCGGTGGTGACAAGTACAACCTAGTCGAGCTAATGCTAACGAATCATCTCAGCCTTTCCGATATAGCGAGAAATATAATTTCGATTATTGAGCGCTCATTGGACATTGGAAAGGTCCCTCAGCGACCACAAAGACTGGCAAAACAGTGGATGTCAAGAAACTTGAGCGGATGGTTTGGAAAGCCGATTTTGATAGTTTCGTCACACGACGGGCAATGTTTGCGGTTCACTTCGTGGCCCCCACGCTGCAGAAATACCACCATGCGGCGGCTGCCGTAGAACGGGTGGCGGGTGTACTCCTCGTCGATCAGCCGCATGTACAGCAAGTCTTCATCACTGGCCAGATTGGCGGGCCTGCGGCCATAGAAAGTTGCCCGGGGCACCTGCGCGAGCTCTCACTGGCGAGTAATCGACAGGGACGTGTCCTGCATGACCCAGTTCATCCGTACGTCTGCGTTCATAGTCCGGACTTTTTTTTGAGCCAATCCAATTCCATCTTCAGGCGCCCGATCTCGCTGTACAAGCGGTCCTCGTCGGCGTGCTCTGCAGGCTTTGGGCCACGCTTGCTGGCAAACAGCGTGGCTGCCTGTTCCTGGATTGCCTTCTTCCACTGGCTGACCACCACGGGATGCACACCGTACTGTTGTCCTATTTCGTTGAGCGTCTTCTCCCCGCGGATCGCTTCCATGCCCACCTTCGCCTTGAATTCTGCGCTGTGAACCTTGCGTTTCTTAACCTCTGTCACGCTGCTTTCCTCCTCGGATTACAGCTTAAACCGCTGTCTCGATTTCGGGGTCCACTTTAAACTCCCTAATTGTTCGAGACAAGGGGGATTGCTCAATATGCAATCGTTCTGCAGCACGCCCAAAGTGCAATTCCTCTGCTACCGCTATAAAGCAGCGTAGGTGTCGAAATTCCATCGAACCTCACTTAGAACCTTAACACTGGCGGAAGCTATCAACATGACGCAATCAATGCACCAAAGCCTGTGCAACATCATGCGGAGTGCGTCATGATAGGTCAGTGGCATCGTCAAGCGCTCCTCTTACATCCATTTGAAATTGAAAATAATGGCATAAATAATATTGATTCAACCCAATACTACGTAAGCTATCAGAAGGACAACCATTTATCCGAAAATGACAAAAATGTAATTGATGAGTAATCGAATTGTCAGGGCAAATCAAGTTTCATATGGCATGATGTAATGAGTATACGTACATCATGGGGCGCTGTCGGCTTCGTGACTCCGTCGTCCAGTCTTGCAGCAGAGGCCATTGTGACAAATACAAGCTCACCTTCGGGACATAAGCACCACCACGCAGAATCATCCGGCCATGCCTCCGGGCTGACGGATCCCGTATGTGGCATGCACGTCACAAAAGATTCGCCCAATCACCTTGAGCATGCAGGCAGGCATTTCCATTTTTGCAGCACGAAGTGTCTGGAAAAATTCAAGCACGATCCTGAAAAGTTCATCGCCCCGCAAAGGAAGGACGAAGCCACTTCTCAAGAAGCCGCGCCCGGCACGATCTATACCTGCCCCATGCATCCAGAAATCCGGCAAGACCATCCCGGAAGCTGTCCGAAATGCGGCATGGCGCTAGAACCACTGATGCCCACCCTGGAAGACGACAACCCAGAGCTGAAGGATTTTTCGCGGCGCTTCTGGTGGACCTTGCCCTTCACGGTCGTCGTGACAGTACTGGCCATGTTCGGCCCCCAACTCGGCTGGTTCAGCATGGCCACCCAAACATGGATTGAGCTGGTGTTGTCGATTCCAGTGGTACTGTGGGCCGGCCAGCCATTTTTTATAAGGGGCTGGCAATCGGTCATCAACCGCAGCCCCAATATGTGGACGCTGATTGGTCTAGGTACAGCCGCAGCCTTCATCTACAGCGTTGTTGCTACGGTAACACCGGAAGTCTTCCCGGAAACCTTCATGTCCATGGGCCGGATCGCCGTCTACTTCGAAGCGGCGGTGGTCATCATCTCGCTCACGTTATTTGGCCAGATGCTCGAACTGCGCGCGCGCTCCCAGACCTCCGCGGCCATCAAATCGTTGCTGGGACTCGCTCCGAAAACAGCCCGCCGAATCAACGCGGACGGTACGGAAGAAGACATCCCCCTTGCCCATGTCCACGAAGGCGACCGCTTGCGGGTGCGTCCCGGTGAGAAAGTGCCTGTCGATGGAATGGTGGAAGAAGGCGCCAGTTCCCTGGATGAATCCATGCTCACCGGCGAACCGTTGCCGGTCAGCAAACGCCCCGGCGACAAGGTGATTGGTGCGACCATGAATACCTCCGGCGCCCTAGTGATCAGGGCTGAAAAAGTCGGCTCGGCCACCGTGCTTTCGCAAATTGTTCAGCTCGTCGCTCAGGCGCAGCGCTCTCGTGCGCCAATGCAGCGCATGGCGGATCAGGTGGCCGGCTACTTCGTGATGGCGGTTGTGGCGATTGCCATTCTTACCCTGATTGTCTGGGGACTGGTGGGCCCGCAACCCAGCTGGGTGTATGGCTTGATCAACGCCGTCGCCGTGCTCATTATCGCTTGCCCCTGCGCCCTGGGACTGGCTACGCCCATGTCCATCATGGTGGCCACCGGCCGTGGCGCCACGCAAGGCGTGCTGTTTCGCGACGCGGCAGCCATCGAGAACCTCCGCAAGGTCGATACCCTGATCGTCGACAAGACAGGCACCCTGACCGAGGGGCGCCCGGCATTCGAGCAAGCTGTTCCCGCCGGCGACCTGCCCGCCGACGAAGTGCTGCGACTGGCGGCAAGCCTGGACCAGGGCAGCGAGCATCCGCTCGCCGACGCGATCGTCGACGCCGCGCGCGGGCGCGGGCTGCGCCTCAGCGCCGTCAACGACTTCGAATCCGGCAGCGGCATCGGCGTGCGCGGGAAGGTGGACGGCAAACGCCTCATCCTGGGCAACACCGCGCTGATGGATCAGGAAGGGGTGGATGCCGGCGTCATGGCCGATACCGCCGAATCATTACGCACCCAAGGCGCGAGCGTCATGTACTTGGCGGCGGACAGTCGCTTGCTCGGCTTGCTGGCCGTCTCGGATCCGATCAAACAAAGCACACCAGAAGCCGTGCGAGAACTGCAGAACGCTGGCATTCGCGTCATCATGGCCACGGGTGACGGTGTCGCCACCGCCAACGCGGTGGCGCAACAGTTGGGTATCGATGAGGTGCACGGTGAAGTCAAGCCGGCTGACAAGCTGGAGCTTGTCAGCAAGCTTCAGACGCAAGGCCGGATTGTTGCCATGGCGGGCGACGGCATCAATGATGCTCCTGCCCTGGCCAAGGCGGATGTAGGCATTGCCATGGGCACCGGCACTGACGTCGCCATGAATAGCGCCCAAGTCACGCTCGTCAAAGGCGACTTGCGCGGCATCTCCATTGCCCGCCACTTGTCCGAAAAAACGATTGGCAATATGAAGCAGAACCTGGGTTTTGCGTTCATTTATAACGCGCTGGGTGTGCCGCTGGCCGCCGGGGTCCTGTATCCGTTCGTAGGCCTGCTGCTTTCCCCGATGTTCGCCGCCCTGGCGATGAGTTTGAGTTCGGCATCGGTGGTGTTTAACGCTCTCAGGCTGCGAAAATCGGTATAAGAGGCCTCCGGTAAGCGCTAATCCCTGGAAAAGGGTTTACCGGAAAAATCGACGGTAACGAGGTTGCCGTCGAGCATACCCATTCCAGGAGAGTTCAAAGGCATGCCAGGGGCGGAAACGCCCTTGACCGAGGAGTCCGCCAAGAGCTTATGCACGGCGCGGGCAGGCACATGCCCCTCAATGATCTGCCCTGTACTGTCCACGACGCCCGTGTGACACGAACTAAGGTTCATCGGCACGCCAAGTTTTTGCTTGATCGAAACCATGCCGGTCGTCTTGATGGCCTTTACCTCAAAGCCAGCGTCCCGCATATGCTCGACCCAGCCCGAACAGCAGCCACAGTTGGGATCCTGATAAACGGTGATGACGTTCTGACTCGCATGTGCAAAAGTAGAAGCTGCCGCCAAAGCGGCAGCGGTTAGCCAGATTCTCATGAGCAAAGCTCCGTGATCGAATAGGTTGATTGGATGGTCGCAAGCACCGCAATGGCGGGTACTGCTCTAATCGCGCCGTTGCATAGTCACTTCTTTTTGGGCCTGCAAGACCTTGGGTGGCCAAGTGCTCTTGATATAAGCCAACACTGCAATGATTTCCTCATCGGTCAGCACCGCACCATACGCGGGCATATCACTCTGGTAACCAGGTGGTGCCGTCTTGCCTGGAACCAAACCGTTTTTCACCATATCGATCAACATCACATCGGGATGAT
Organism: Castellaniella denitrificans; assembly: GCF_027214045.1. Classification (GTDB taxonomy): domain Bacteria; phylum Pseudomonadota; class Gammaproteobacteria; order Burkholderiales; family Burkholderiaceae_B; genus Castellaniella; species Castellaniella denitrificans_A. The sequence continues at coordinate 5,264 of NZ_JAPWHE010000018.1, forward strand.
GCCAAGTATGGCCTGTCTTATCGTGCGGCGGCGCGGGCAACCGGCCATTGGCCATGCGCTCGCGCCAGCTGGGCTGCCCTTGCAGCGACTCGCCATGGCAAGCCGCGCAATTTTTCGCATAGATCGCCTTACCTTGAATCACCAGAGACTGATCCGCAGGGTCAATGAATGCCGAGCCTGTTGGCCGCATCGTACTGTAAAGGATGGCAGCCGCGCCGATGATGACGACGACGACGCCCGCCACCCCAAAGATCAACTTCTTCTGGGACATTGGATCAACTGACCTTTACCTTGCCGAGCATCCCGGCCTCCATATGGCCCGGTATCAGGCAGGCAAAATCCACAGTGCCCGCCTGATCGAACTGCCATACCAGGCCGCCGATTTTGCCGGGGCCCAATGTAATCATATTCGGCTCGGTATGCTGCATCCCCGACATTTTTTTCATTTCAGCCGCATGAGCCTTCAGTTCGGCAAGGGATCCGATCACCATTTCATGGGGAATCTTGCCGGTATTTTTGATAAAGAAACGAACGGTCTCCCCGGCACTTACCTGGATCTCATCAGGCGTAAACCGCATGGTGTCGTCCATCGTCAACTCAACGGTTCGGGTGACTTTGGCTGGGTCGCCCGGTTGGCCTGTTGGCGAAGATGCCTTGGACATCGTAGACATGTCGTGACCAGGCATACCATGCGCCGGTGCGCCATGCCCGCCAGCATGGTTGCCCGCTGCAAGTGCGAAGGCAGGAAGTATGCTCAAAACCAAAATAGAAAGGGGTTTTTTCATGTGAGTAGTCTATTGAAGAGATTGTTTTGGCAGGCAGCCGTTTTAAGCCGCCCATGTGAAAAGGTATAAGGCGGCATCAAAATCGAAAGCTCAAGCCGGCCACAAAACGGGTTTCCTGCTTGGAGTCGCCTGCTGCTCGCGCATAATCCGCTGTTTTCCCGAATTTACTGGACCATTCAACGCCAATGTACGGGACAAACTGACGCGTGACTTCGTACTTAAGGCGCAAGCCCGCCGTGCCGTCTGTCAAGCCGCTGCCAATGCCCCAGCGCTCATCGTCCTTGCCATAAAAATTCATTTCCACGCTCGGTTGAATGTAGAGCTTTTGAGTCAGCAAGATGTCGTATTCCGCCTTTAACCCCAGAGCAGTGCGGCCGCTCGGGCCAACATAAGCGGTAGCATCAACTTCAAACCAGTAAGGCGCCAGTCCTTTGAAGCCGAATGCCAACCATTCCCGGTTTGGCGCTCCTTGACCATGATCGAAACGCACACCCAGCTCTGTGTCCCAGAATGTTGACACCGCATGACGCCACAGTAATTGCGTCTTGGACTCTTGCAGCTTGCCGCTCGCCACTTCGCCTTCAGCCTTGATCACGGCACGGTTATAGGTACTGCCATACCACGCCTCACCTTCATAGGCAGCCCATTCCTCGCCTCGTGCCCTGACGTACTCCAGCCGGTCGAAACTCACCGAACCGAAGTTGTGCATGTCGGACATGACCAACTTTTCTGAGGGTGGCAACGCATACTTGCCCGCATTGCGCACGTAACCATCGGAATACGCATTCGGGTCACGGGCATCCGGCGGTGCCGAACCGCCTTGCATTTGCATATCGCCGTGATCCATGGCGTCCATATTGTGGACGGAGGCTGGTGCACTGGAGCTCGGCTGGCCGTGCGTCATCCCCGACATGGCGGAAGAACCTTTGCTTGTTTCAGCCTGCTTCGTCGGCGCCTTCATAGCGTCATGACCTTGTGCTGGAGCTTGCTCTGCACCATGGTTCATGCCGGGCATGCCCATCGAACCGTGATTCATGCCCGACATATCCATCGAACCATGATCCATGCCGGGCATGTTCATCGAACCGTGATTCATGCCTGGAGCCGTCACCGGCGTATTGGTAGCCTTTGAGGATTCCGACGCGTGGCCGGTATGACCCCCATCTGCCTGCGCGTAGGCAAGCATGGGCGTCATCCCCGCTGTAATGATGGTCGCCGCAAGAAACTTCTTCTTCAATTGACTATTCATAACCAGAATGCCTAACGGATTGTTCATATTCTTCATGCCACCACCACTTCGCGGAACATCCCCGCGTCCATGTGCAACATCAGATGGCAATGCCATGCCCAGCGCCCAAGGGCATCCGCCGTCACCAAGAAGCTGATCCGCTGAGCCGGCTGCACCGGAATCGTGTGCCGCCTGGCCTGGAACTGTCCGTCCGGTGTCTCTAACTCACTCCACATACCGTGCAAGTGCATGGGGTGCGTCATCATGGTGTCGTTGTGCAATATGACTCTGACCCGTTCGCCATAGCTGAAATGAACCGGCGTCGATTTTCCGTACTCCACCCCGTCGAATGACCAGGCGTAGCGCTCCATATTTCCAGTCAGGTGCAGCTCGATTTCACGCTCTGCGCCGCGCGAATCCATTGGCCCACCCACGGTATGCAGATCGGACAGTGTCAATACGCGTCGGCCACTACTGCGCAAGCCGATGCCTGGGTCGTCCAGGTTGGTGCGCGGCATGTCTACCCGCATATCGATGCTCGGCCCGTATTCCGTTCTGGCATGGCGCACCTGGGCGCTGGCGCCGGCCACCGGCATGGCGCCGTGCTTCATGCCGGCCATGCCTGCATGACTCATTCCCTGCATGCCCTGCATCCCGCCATGGTTCATCGCAGCCATATTGCCGTGGTCCATTGCGGCCATGCCGCCGTGGTTCATGCCACCCATCGAAGGCTGGCCAGCCACACCATGACTCATACCCGCCATGCCGCCAGCTCCCATAGCGCCCATCATGTCCGCCATGGTCAGCCATTCAACGGGGTCAAGGCCTGGTACGGGTGCTTCCAGGCCTGCGCGGGCGGCCAACGTCCCGCGGGCGTAGCCTGTACGGTCCATGGCTTGTGCAAAAACCGTGTAGGCATCATCTTTCGGTTGCACCAGCACATCGTAGGTTTCCCCCGGACCGAACCGGAACTCATCGACGGTAACCGGCTCGACATTGACGCCGTCGGCTTGCACCACAGTCAATTGAAGACCGGGAATGCGCACATCGTAGAAGGTGTTGGCGGCTCCATTGATGAAACGCAACCGCACACGCTCTCCTGGCTGAAACAGACCCGTCCAGTTGCCCGCGGGCGTCGTGCCGTTCATCAGATAGGTCAACACATTGGCAGACAGGTCGGCCAAATCCGTTGGGCTCATGCGCATCTCATTCCACATCTTGCGCTTGTCGATGGCAGCCTTCAGGCCCATCTGCGAGGCGTCCCGGAAGAAATCCACGGCAGTGGGTTGGCTGTAGTTGTAGTAGTCGCCTTGCATCTTGAGCTTGGCCAACACCCGCATGGGATCCTCGTCGGTCCAGTCAGATAGCTGAACCACGTACTCACGATCGGCCCGTATAGGGTCTCTGTCCACCGGATCGATAATGATCGCCCCATAGACTCCGGTGGCCTCCTGCATGCCCGAGTGGGAGTGGTACCAGTAGGTGCCACTTTGTTGCACTTTGAACCGATACGTGAAGGTTTCGCCCGGCGGGATCCCCGCAAAGCTGATCCCTGGCACGCCGTCCATCTGATACGGCAGGATGATGCCATGCCAATGGATGGAGGTGGCTTCCTTCAGACGATTTTTCACCCGGATAGTGACCGTATCGCCCTCGCGCCAACGCAAGGTGGGCGCCGGTAGCGAACCATTCACCGTCGTGGCGATTCTTGGATTACCGGTAAAGTTGACGGGCGACTCGCCAATTTCCAAATTAAATTCGGTTCCGACCAGTATCTGTGCGGAACCCGTGCTAGTGCGAGTTGACTGCGCACCAACTGCTCGGGCATAAGGCGACAGGCCAAGAAGTACACCTCCCGCTGCCAACCCTTGGACAAAGCGGCGGCGAGGCATGAACGGTACGGGAACAGCTAGCGTAGGCAGACGTTTCACGCGTGAGAATCCTGTGTATTGATTTTTTGTTGACATTTGCCTGTCGAAGATTGAAACGACAGACGCCATTACTTAACTTTAATCAAGTGCGGCTGTCAGGCTAATGACAGGTTGATTACTTTTTTGTAATCAATGGATCAGCCCTATCCCAAGTCAAAGAAGAAAGAGCCAAAACCTCACTTTCATTTCCACCTTCATACCGCACAAACATAGCTTCATCTTTGGACATGTGAGACCAGTTGTTGTTTTTCTTGGATGGGATCTACTGGCCGATTATTGACGCGCAGTTCGTAATGCAAATGAGGACCACTGGATATTCCGGTCGAACCAACATACCCAATGATTTGTCCTTTTTCTATCCCAACCCCTTTTCTTAGGCCATTCTTAAAACGACTTTGATGCGCATAGACCGTTGAATAACCATAATTATGCTCGACGAAGATCACTTTTCCATATCCGCTTTGAGTTCCAATAAAGGAGATCTTCCCCCGAGCAGTTGCACGGATAGGCGTACCTTTAGGGGCTGGAAAATCAAGACCTTGATGGCCTGCCCACTCGCCCGATAAGGGATGAAGCCGGTAGCCAAAACCTGAATTGATACGCAGGTGTTCGATAAGTGGCGTATCAAGAAACATCTTTTGCAAGCCCTCAAGTCGAGGAGTTTGGTTATGAGAGTGTTTACCCAACATGTAAACAGGGCCTTCAGCGATAGATGTCTGCCTAACTTCCGATGCCATAACGGCATTCGTCACAAGGTAACCAAAAATGAGAAGAAAGCTTTTTAATTTAGGATGCATGTCATATAGAAAATAACTGAATTGAAATAGTGTGGCTCACCTTTTGTAGCTCGGAGCAGGCGTGAATCATGCCGGGGTTGTCCGTCAAATGACCGTTCTATTGCTTATCGCTTTTCCGCCATCGAAAGAACAGAAATCAAAGTGGAATCGCCGCCCTCAAAGAATTTAGAAATTTTCTTGAGGATTGGAACCCAACAACTTGAAAGTTGATTTCTTTTCCTTGTCGATCGAAAAAGATAATTCCGGGCGGGCCAAAGAGCCCAAAACGCTTAAGCAATGCCTGGTCGTCCGCATTGTTCGCAGTCACGTCCGCCTTAAGTAAAACGACATCCTTGAGACGATTTCTCACCTGAATATCCGTAAACGTGAAGCGCTCCATTTCCTTGCACGATATGCACCAGTCGGCCCAGAAGTCGAGCATGACGTAATGCCCCGAAGCTGCCTTTACCTGCGAATCCAGATCAGCCAGACTCGTGATTTTCTTAAACTGGAGCTCGGGTGAACCATTCGTCTGTGCGACTGCAACGCTACCCGTCCGTAAGCCTGCTAACGGCTGCAATACATCGCTGCCCCCTGATAACACCCCGATGAGCATGGCGAGGCCAGAAACTAAAGCAATGAATCCTACCCCTTTGCCAAACCTCGCAAATCCGGGCGAATCATCAGGCAGCGGCTCCAACGTCTTCAGGTACATCGCGCTTATGATGAGCAAAGCGGCCCATAAGCTCATATGGACAACGGAAGGTATGACTGGCGAAATCATGTAAATGGCAACAGCAAGCATCGTGACGCCAAAAAAGTGCTGCACGGATTTCATCCACCGACCAGCCTTAGGTAAAAGCGCACCCGCTGTCGTGCCAAAGATCAGAAGCGGAACCCCCATTCCTATAGCTAGCGAGAACAGCGCAACGCCGCCCAACACGACATCCCCGGTCTGCCCAATGTAAAGCAGCGCACCGGCTAACGGCGCCGCAACGCAAGGCCCGACGATGATGGCGGACAATACGCCCATCACGAATACACTCAGAACTTTTCCACCTGCAGATTGGTTGGCTGCGCTTGTCAGACGACTTTGAATGGAAGTTGGTATCTGGAGCTGATAAAAGTCGAACATTGACAGGGCGAGCAGCACGAAGATGGCGGCGAAGGCTCCCAATACCCATGGATTTTGCAAATAGGCCGCGAGCATCGTGCCTGCCAGCCCCGCGGCCACACCCGCAATCGCATAGGTGACGGCCATCGACAGCACGTAGACCGAGGAAAGACCGAAGGCATGGCGGCGGCTCATGGAGCGCCCTTGTCCAATAATCAGTCCCGACAAGATCGGTATCATGGGCAGCATGCAGGGAGTAAACGCTAATACCAGCCCAAAGCCAAAGAATGCAGCAATGAGAGCCCATGCATTATCTTTGGCGAACAGTTCTCCTACAAGGCTTGTCTCCGATACAGGAGCCTTGATGGCACTCTGCTGAATGCTGTTGCTCGTCCCACTTTGCTCTGACGCAACAACAATAGCGCTATCTGGAGCGGCAGGGAGTTGGCTGGTGTCCACGAGCGCCACAGACAGTGTTTTCTCTATCGGGGGGTAGCAAACGCCGGTCGGATCGTTACAGCCCTGATAAGAAGCTCGTAGATCCAGCGAGTTGACTGCCGACCCACTGCTTCTATTCAACGTAATTGGAATCTGGACGGATCCGTAATACACCTCGACCTGCCCGAAAGTGGGGTCGTCCTTGATCTGCCCGGGAAGTAGCGCAACGCCCTTGATCGAGACGTCCGGCGACGAGTCTTGCAGATCGAAGGTAATTCGATCCCTATAAAGATAGTAGCCCTCGGCTGCTACCAACGTGACGACCAGCGTATTGGGATCGCTTGCGCTTGCGAACGATTTGAACGCTTCGTCCGGCGGCAACAACTCCTGGTCGGAATTCTCGCCACCAAACCAGCCTCGTAGCGAATCGAAGACGCCTCTGGCTGAAGAGGTAGGCACCGATGCCACAACACTCGTGGAACCCGCCGACATTTCAAAGGACTGTGCGGCACCAACGCCAAGCAACCATGCCAGTGTCAGCACCAGCATGGTTAATAAAAAACGGATCGATGTCACTTCAACTACTCATCATCCGAAATGTTTAGTTTTAGTAGTCGATTCACGAACCGGCGTAGGCGCGGGTTCGTTTTTCTTTCCGCTATGCTCGGAATGACATGATTGCATTCCCTTCATCATGAAGAGCATCATCAACGGACAGATCAAGAAGAATAAAAAGGGGCTTGCGGCGACAATCCACTCACGCGCGGTCGGTAACGTCGCGTAAACCAACGCAACCAGCACAGCCAGCCCTAGGCCACCTTTCAACATGGTCTTCATATCGCATTTCATTTCTCGAAACTCCTGTTGCCTGAATGCTCGCCAGAGCTAATTTACATATCCAACGATGACACCACTATAGCGATCCATACCTGTCAGGCGGATTGCTTCAACATTACATCTTTGTCATCTTCATATTGCACTCCTGACTTTCTTGAAATTCCATTGAAAACCCAGGCAATGCAGCACCTTGCATACATTGCAGGGACATGTATTACAAACATGTAATCTCAGGGTAATAGTTACGTCAGAAGCGAAACCATATAGTTTCGACTATCGGCCCTGTTGTGAAGAGCTCCGACCCGTCGGTCGAAGTTTCTTCGCCACGATGCAAGGGCATCGCCGGTGTCGCATTGATATTGCTTCGCTTGATCTCGTCCGAAAGGTGAGACTTTCGCTCTGGCACTTGGTCAGCAAGCAGGTTCTCTTTTCCTGTCTATATTGGAGGCATCATGCTCAAACTTCGTCCCATTCTTCTGGCTGTCACCCTCGCTTTTTCCGCCAGCATGGTCCATGCATCATCCCTTCCTAACGGAGTCGTGTATAGCGCTAATGAAGGAGACGGATCCATTAGCAAAATCACGCTAAACACAGGCGATGTAAAAACGACTCAGATCAGCGTCATACCCCACAATGTGCAGATTGCTCCTGACGGAAAAACATTGCTCGCTGTCGGCACAGCAAAAGCGGAAGGAGGCGGGCATGGTAATGGGCATGGTGTTGACATCGACAGCCATGGGGATGCTGGCCTGCTGATCCTGGATGTAGATCAACTTGATAAAGTGCTGAAAACGCTGCCTTCAGGCGACCATCCTGCTCATGTCGTCACCAGCCCGGATGGCCGCTACGCCTATATCACGAACGCGGATGCAAACCAATTGTCCGTCGTGGACACCCAAGCAGGGAAACTTACCGCTGAAGTTGCCACCGGCGCTTATCCTCACGGCCTGCGGTTAAGCCCGGATGGACGCGAACTTTACGTCGCGAATCTCAGCGATAACTCTGTGTCCGTCATTGATCCTAAAACCATCAAGGAAACAGCCAGAATTTCTGTTGGGCAAGCGCCCGTGCAAGTGGCATTCACAAAGGACGGCAAGCAGGTATATGTCTCATTGCGAGATGAGAACAGCGTCGCAGTCATCGATATTGCTACAAGAAAAGTCATCAACCAGATCAATGTCGGCCGTGGCCCAATCCAGCTATATGCCGGCGCCGGCGATACGATGTTTGTGGCCAACCAGGGAAGCGACACTAAGCCGGATAATACGGTATCGGTTATCGACACCCGAAACCAGAGCGTGATCGAGACGGTGGTGACGGGCAAAGGCGCCCATGGGGTAGTCGCGAGCGGAGACGGAAAATATGTCTTCGTCACCAATACCCTTGACAATAGCGTGAGCGCGATCGATGTCGGCACCAAAAAAGTGGTTGCCACCTACCAGGTCGGACCCAATCCCAACGGGATCACATATCGTAGCCTCCCTTAACCGAGGGAGGGTATGCGGGCAAGCTTATCGCGCAGTCAATGCGGATTGCAAACCGACCCCCGTTCTACAAAAAAACAAATATTGCGACTTCGAAATGGTGGATCCATTTCATCAGAATGACATAAGCATTACATAAATGTAATGCTTATGTCATGTCCACGACAGTACGGTAGGATTACAGTCATCCACATAATGTTGATGAAGAGAGGTGTCCAGCCATGAAGCTGCTCGTGGTCGAAGACGAGGTCAAAACAGGAGACTATGTCCGTCAAGGCTTGACAGAAGCCGGATTTATTGTGGATCTGGCTCGTACCGGCCTTGATGGACATCACTTGGCGCTTACAGGTGCGTACGATCTGATCATTCTGGATGTCATGTTGCCGGATGTGGACGGCTGGCGAATCGTGCAGGCGCTTCGGGATGCGAAGTCCTCTACACCCGTGCTCTTTCTGACGGCAAGAGACAGCGTGGAAGATCGCGTAAAAGGGCTGGAGCTTGGCGCTGATGACTACTTGGTCAAGCCATTCGCTTTTTCGGAACTGCTGGCGCGCGTACGTACCTTGCTGCGTCGCGGTGCCGCCTCCGCTTTTCAAGACAAGCTGCAGGTCGCTGACCTTGTCCTTGATATCCCACGCCGTCGTGCCGAACGCCAGGAGAGACGCATCACCCTTACCAACAAAGAGTTCGCACTGCTGGAGCTTATGGTTCGTCGTCAGGGTGAGGTATTGCCCCGGTCGCTCATTGCGTCCCAGGTATGGGATATGAATTTTGACAGCGATACGAATGTCATTGATGTCGCAATAAGACGCCTGCGCGCAAAAATCGACGACGACTTCGAGCCCAAGCTTATCCATACGGTACGCGGCATGGGCTACATGCTGGATGTCACTCTCCCGGACTGACAGATGGCTCGACGCCCCGCTTCCTTGGCAGTACGGCTCACCGTCTCAATAGGGGCTGTGATTACATTCGTGCTCCTCACCTTCGGCTGGATGATTGAGCGGTCCATTAATGAGCATTTCGTCCAGCAGGATGTCGATGAACTCAATGCTGTTGTTCAGGTTCTACAGCATACCTTGGCCACGTTACCTTCAAATGCCACGCCTGACGACTTGAAAGAGCGGTTTGCCACTGCGGTATCCGGACACCACAATGCGCAATACTATATTTCCTCTGAAACCGGTGTGCAGATTTATGCCTCACCTGGATCAGATCTGGGTCGTTTCGCGAAAGTTTCCCGACCCGTCCAGAAGATTTCCATCGAAACTGTCGGGACATGGCAAGATCATGGGGAAACATTCCGAGGAGCCGTTCTACGCACCATCTCAGACAGCACTCCTGGAGCGAAAATATTCACTATCGCAGTTGCAACTGGCATCAACTTCCATTTGCACTATCTGGAAAGCTTTCGCACCTATCTTCGCATCATCACGACTGTTGCCTGCCTGATCGCGATTCTGGCCACTTGGTTGGCCGTCTATCAAGGGCATGCCCCCATTCGGCGAATCAGCCGGGAAATACGAAACATCAAATCCGATCAATTGCATATCCGGCTGGAACCTCACACCGTGCCAGCGGAATTGGTGGAACTGTCCATTTCATTCAATGACATGATCGAACGACTGGAGGATGTGTTCCGACGTTTATCTGGTTTTTCTGCGGATATTGCGCATGAATTACGGACGCCGATTACAAATCTGAAAACACAGACTGAAGTCGCTCTTTCTCAGTCACGCAGCATCGAGCAATATCGCGAGGTTCTGTACTCCAACCTCGAAGAGTACGAACGTATGGCAAAAATGGTTGGCGACATGCTATTTTTAGCGCAAGCAGATAACAATTTGCTCAAGCCCGAACTCGTCAAGGTTGACTTGGAGGCCGAAATGCGCAATCTCTTCGATTACTTTGGCGCATGGGCTGAAGAGCGTGAGGTGGAGCTGAAACTCTCCGGCAAACAGATATGCGTGCAAGGGGATAGGCTGATGATTCGCCGAGCGCTGAGCAACGTACTATCCAATGCCATTCGCTATACACCGGCAGGACACATCATCAACGTGATCCTGGAGTCGAGCGAGAAAGTCGCGACGATACGCGTCAAGAATCCGGGCCCCGTCATTCCCGCGGAGCACATTGACCGAATTTTCGAAAGGTTTTACCGGATGGATGCTTCACGTCAACGCAGCATAGAAGGAGCGGGTCTAGGGCTGGCGATAGCCAAATCTATTGTGGAGGCCCATGGCGGCAAGATCCGGGCAAGCTCCACCTCTGAAGCCACGGAATTCAAAATCAGTCTGCCATTGATCAGCTATTGAGAATCAATGCCTATCCATCACTGGATAGTAACGTTCAGAAAGTGACTATTCACTGAGGTTGACAGCTAATGGCAAAGCAAATCTCAAACAACAAGGCTACGCTGCCTCCCCATCTCCCACGACACGCTCCCGCCACGCACCGTCACGGCGATCTGCTGTCCCAGTTTCTTCTCAATCACCGGCTTCCACGGCACCAAGCTGAACCCCATGCCGTCATCGAGCATCGCGTAGCGCCCGCTGGCGAGCATGACAGAGCGCCGGTAAATGCCGGCCACGCGCTGCCCGTCGGCTACCGGTCGATGCTCCAGTCCGATATCGGCGGCAATGTCCTTCGCGGCCTGCGTCAGTTCCCGATCGCGCAGTGTGCCTAGCAGGTTGCGCACCAGAATCACGCGCTGCCCGCGCCGCTGGGCCAGTCCCTGTTCTTCGAGAAAGTCGGCACGCCGCTGCAAAGCTAACTTGGCCTCACCGCCGGTAAGCGGTGCATCTCCCCCATTATTCCCAGGCGGCGAGATTCATGGCTAAATCTTGGTCATGAGTATTCCACGGCA
>NZ_JAPWHE010000019.1 GCF_027214045.1 Castellaniella denitrificans
TGGCATTCGTACTCATGACAACTCCTCAACGCCTCATTATGAGGCACGTGGGTGTCTAGTGATTCCGGGCCGATTCAAAAACCCGGGGCGATTCAAAGCTCGCAAAGATGCGTGCCAAACGCACAGGCTGAGGCCTTTCGGCCAGCCCCAATCCGACTTCCCTCCATCAGCCCCTCCCAGGACAGTACCCCCTCATAAATAGGGAGATCCGAGCCAGAGGGATGGCTATGAACGCGGGAGGTGGCGTTGCCAGGCGCCGTCCACATGGGGGCGGTAGCCGAAAAATGCAGACTACGCGAACGAGGTGGCTGCGGGAATGGGGGTTTGTGCTCGTATAGGAGGAATCGGGGGATTTGTCAATGTCGCATCAAAGGGCACAGAATGCATCCTGCCTTCTCCGACTCAGATACACTTGGTACGTTTCTCAAAACGGAAAAAGCCCCCTTAGGAGCGGCATGGATATCATCTCGACAGCCATTGGATTTCTGGTTGGCACAGTCACAGGGGCCGTCGGTCCGTATATTGCGGATAAGTTCACCGATTCACGGCGCAAGAAACAACTGATTAAAGAAGAAAAAAATCGGTGGAAAGAGATTGAAGACCGGTTCCCTGCCGTCATTGCAGAGATGCGCGAAGATTTCTCTCAACCAGAGCATCAGAATTTTCGTGCTTTCTTTATCAAGGAAAGCAACACAATAATGAGCGGCAGCAGCGAGCCTTGCTTCGAGTATCACACAGACAAGCACCCAGAACTTCGGCCAGCCATTCTAATGCTGCTTCAACACGGTTTTATTTCTGATATTACGCCAGGCAAAACACCTATGTACCGGGTACATGAGCACCTAGTAGACCGATTGTTGGGGCGTAGCTTCGAACGCTAAACAGCAGAAGAGCCTGCGCCTCACGCTGCATCAATCAGAATCAAGCAACATCCCCGGCCTACCGGACCCGAATACGCATACCATTCCCCCAGTGCTCGGATGCGCTGTCACGCCAGGCGTTATTATTGAGGTTTCCTGTATTGCTGCACCAGCCGATTCCGATACCGTGAACCGCGATAGGCGAAGGATTCCTGGCAAACCCATACTTGGTCAGCTCCACCCCCCAGAACACCTGAGTATTGCCCGCGGTGTCCCCGGGGTGGATTAAGGAGTAGTCATGATCAAAGGGCCTGGTCGTGCACTGCGAGGTCATCGCATAATTGATGCAGGTGGTAGTTGCGTTCGGCTCGCGTGCGCCAGGCTTGAACCAAGCGTTGACGTTTGCACGGATCGCCGTTTTCTCCATGCCGAAGAAGGGCGCCCGCCCTTCTTCGTGGTTACGGATGTAGGCCGCAACATCGCGCTGTATGCTAAGCCAAGAGAAGCTTGCTAGTCCGCAGGCTCAACCGTGAGTGCCTTTGAAGAACCCGTCCAGGCTAGCCCCCGACCTTCTCCCTTCGCACGCTCCACACATTTTCACCAAACCCCAGCAACCACTGCTTCAGCATCAGACTGTCTACCACGATAGCTGTCACGCGATATCCATCCTCCAGCTCCTGAACCACCTGATCCTCGGACAACGGCGATTCCAGCAAGTGATAGCCCGCCTGTTTGCTGATCGAAAAGGCCAGCCGAATACGCTCCCCTTCGCCGAAGCCAAAACGGCCATCCTCGTCATAACGCTGCAAGTCAAAGAGCGTAGGGCGCACAAAACCATCGACCAACATACGCGCTGCCTGTATGCGATTGATGGCCAGACTGCGCTCATTATCGTAGCCATGATAGCGACACACCAAGTAGAGGCGCGCACCCTGCTGGGCCAAACCTAGCGGCATCACGCGCTGCCCTGTGCGCAGCGTCTGCTGGGCGTTTCGGTAATCCAGGCTGAGCCACCGATTGCGATAGAGTGCCTCGCTGACCGTATCGAAGACCGCCTGATCGACCGATGGCGGTAATAGCGGCTGGCTGGAGCTGACCACACGGACCTTCTTGCGCCACTGCCGCTCCAGTAACGGGGCCTCGCTACTAACGAGAGTGGCCGTCGCCTGTTTGAAGAAGCCTTCCATGGAGCGCATCAGGCTAGCAGGCAATAGATACCGCAACTGCTCCTCAGCCAGTTTAAGCAGCAGAGACTCCTGTACTGTCAATGACGGGATCGACAGGCCCTTGGCATGCGGTAGCCAGCGATACCCATAGGGCTTGCTGCTGTCATCCCTTTCCAAGTCAAAATGCTGGCTCAGAAGATCCAGCTGACGCTGAACCGTACGCAGGTCGCGCTTGAACCCGGCTGCCTGCAACTGTTCATGCAGTTCGCGCGCAGTTACACGCGCATGGCGCGGAATGCGGCGCAACAGTTCTAGATTGAACAGCAGAACGTCCTGCGAAGACTGTTGGTTAGCCATGAGACTCAGAGGCGGCGTGGTCGCTCTATCAGATGTTCTTTACCGAGCACGGGATCGAACAGAACCGCCATCAAAGCGCCAGCACGTTAGCTGTAACACAATCTATCGTAGCACAAGCTCCACAATCGCAACTTCGCCTCAGCATGACGGCATGCGACATGTTTCGTCGCACGCCAATCTCATAATTGCCCCATCGATTGACTGCGAGTGAGACAACCCATCATGAAAGCGACATTTGGCGATAAGGACACCCCTTTAAACAAAACCGACCTCAACGACTTGCACCACGCACGCCAACTGCTCGAAAACCCCGGTTTGGCAGCACACATGACCAACCTGATCGGTACCCCCATCGAAAGAGGCCTGGAAATACTACCTGCAGGCTGGTCTGGCCGCATCGGTGACCTGACCCGCACGGCCCTCAGCAAAGCTGCCGACGCGGCCATCTTCACGCGGGATGGCACGCCCGGAGGCAGCGACGCCGAACGCTGGCACAAATGGGACATTCCCCTGACCGGCGGCGTGGGCGGCTTTTTTGGCCTCGCAGGGCTTGCCGTGGAACTGCCCATCTCGACCACGTTAATAATGCGCTCCATCGCAGCCATCGCCCGCGGCGAGGGCGAATCCCTGCAAGCTATAGACACCCGCAAGGCATGCCTCTCCGTCTTCGCACTGGGGGGCAAGTCCGAGTCCAACGATGCCACAGAGAGTGGCTACTACGCCGTGCGCATGGCGCTGGCCCAGGCTGCTAGCCAAGCCGCCGACCACCTCGGCACGCAAACCCAGGAAGAAGGTGTAGCCGCACCAGCTGTTGCACGGTTGATCTCCGTCGTGGCCGATCGCTTCGGCATCCAGGTGACCGAAAAAGTTGCCGCCCAAGCCATCCCCGCTCTGGGGGCAGCGGGTGGCGCTCTGGTCAATACCCTGTTCATAGGCCACTTTCAGGACATGGCACGCGGCCACTTCACAGTACGTCGGCTGGACCGCAAGTATGGCGCAGACGTAGTACACGCAGCCTACCTGGCCCTGGGATGCTCACGAATGCCCACCCCCAAAAGTCCTTCGCCTTACAGAGCAACACATGCGGCTGGCGGTACATCATCCAGACGCCCAGCGGCACTGTGGCGGGCATCCCATTGGTGTGCCCTCAATGCGGCAACGAGCACCTGAAACGTATGCCACTCACCTTTCCGAAACAGGCGATCGCACACTTTGTCCCCTACCTCCAAGGAGATCCCTATGATCAAGAACTTGTTGGCCATCATCGGCCTGGCCGTGGTCATCCGTAAAAGCTATGAGTTCTACCAGCACTATGACGCCATGCGCGAGGAAAACGCCTACTGGCGCCGCAAAGAAGGCAGCGACCCCGCTACGTCGCCAGACTGAGTGCTGCGAACAACGCATGGGAAACGCCGCTATGCGGTGTATCACCCATCGTAGAATTTAGTAACATAGCTTCTCATGGAGCCTGCAGCATGCAGTAACAGCTACGTTTGATTTCAAGGAGGACTCAGATAGCTTCGGCTAGGCACCGGAATCCTCTGTGGGAAGACAAATATGAATCGGGATCATTTATGCTTAATCGTGAAGCAGTAGCAACTGCCCGCCAGCAACTTGAGGCTGCCGCCAAGAACTACGACTCTCGTCAGGCGGAAGTGCAAGGACTTGCCACCACCCTGTATGACCTGCGTCGTGAAAGCAGCGAACTGTTAATCGGCGATGTGGAAGCTTACGTTAACAGCCTTGCGGCAACCCCGAAGGAATTCGACCGCGCATTTGATGAATACAAGGTTGAGTACCACGCCTTCAAAGGGGTAGTTGAAAAAGTCGACCGTCAAATGCACGACGCAACTGTCGCAGGCGGCGCTGGCGCAGGCGTAGGCGCGGTTGCCGGCGCTGCAACCGCGCTCATGGCTCCTACTGCAGCTATGGCTATTGCAACGACGTTCGGCACCGCATCAACGGGGACAGCCATCGCGTCCCTGTCTGGTGCTGCTGCAACGAACGCAGCACTTGCCTGGTTGGGTGGCGGTGCACTCGCAGCTGGCGGTGGTGGGATGTCTGCAGGTGGTGCTCTGCTCGCTCTCGCGGGCCCAATTGGTTGGGGGCTGGCGGGTGCTGCGGTCGCCGGTGGTGGACTTTTCATGTGGCATAAGAACGGCAAAATTGCCGAAGAAGCGCACGACAAGCGATTGACCATAGAAAAGGGTATTGCTTCGCTCAAGATTGCCGCTGGTGAAATTGAGACCCTTCGGCATCTAACATTGGTCCAGGTCAATGGCATGAAGAGGCTGTTTGGCAGGCTCAAACAATCGGCCCCGGCGGACTACAGCCAGTTTTCAAAGCAGGACAAGGAAGCTATTGGGGCGCTCATTAATCATGTGCGTACGCTTTCAGCGCTGCTTAACAAGACCATATTTTCTTAAGCGTAGTGAGCTAAGAGATGCCCGCAAACACCACATCTCGCGTTGATTCGTCTGCTATTCCAGACCAGGCAACTGGCATCTTAGTTGATGCTATAAACCATGCACGCACAGCGGCTGAAGGAGCGGCGCAAGCTGCCCAAGACAACGCCTTCACCGATGCCATGAGGGCCATGGACGAAGTGCGCAAGTTCATAGGCGACCCGTCTAAGATACTTGGGCGCACAGATACAAAGCATGGCGAGGTTGCCGAGTACGTCGAGGTTGGTGTTCGCCGTGCACGCGACTTTCTCGCGCAATCGATGCCAAACGCGACCTTCGATGGCGTTGGCCGTACTGCGCCAATGGACTACCGCATCGGAGGTATTGATGTTCAGTCTAAGTTTATCAACGGCACGAACAATGGCTTACAGCACATCCTCGATCACTTAGATAAATACAAGGACTTCGGAAAGGACGGCTTTTACCACATCCCTAAAGATCAACACGCCCAAATTCTTGAGATTCTCAAAGGTAACACCGGAGATCTCTCTGTAAACACAGTACGGGCGATCAAGGAGAAGGTCGAGCTCATTGAGACTCTGACTGGAAAGCCGTTTACAGACGCTGTGCAACCTTCGGTTTCAACGTATGCCGAGGTCCAGTTGGGCAAAGTCGACGAAACTGTAGGGCATCACGAACAGGACCTCAAGCAGCAGAACGAGTCTATTAAAAACCAGATCCGTACAGAACATGAGCCCTCGCTCGGAGAGGGGCTGAAAGCAGCCGGTAGTGCGGCAGCAGTCACAGCAGCACTCACCCTAACGACGAAACTCTGGAAGAAGTATCAAAAGGAGGGAAAAAATGTATTTACGGGTGATTTCACTGCTGACGACTGGAGGGAAGTCGGCTTAGATACAGCGAAGGGGGCTGTTGGCGGAGCATTGGCTGGCGGTGCCATCTATGCCCTGACAAACTCTGCCGACATGGCAGCTCCGTTTGCGAGCGCATTTGTCACCGCTGCTAAAGGCATGGCATCGCTTGCAGCCGACTATCATGCAGGGAAAATTTCGCTTGACGAGCTTGTTGATAGCGGCATGTTCGTTTGCAGTGAGGCGGCTATCGTTGGCCTTGCCACGATCGCCGGCCAGACTCTCATTCCTGTGCCAGTGCTCGGTGCCGTTCTCGGCTCCTTTGCTGGAAAATTCATCGCTTCGACTCTCGGAAAGAAAGCCCGCGAAGTGACAGACCGCATGGCGGAACGGATGAACCGCATCGTCTCAGCGCTTGATGCCGAGGTCCGAAAGGCTCTTCGGAAATTGGAGGCTGAATTCAACCGACTTGGTGACCTTGCTAAAGCGGCGTTTGACCTATCTGTGAATACTCGGCTACTAGAGACAAGCCTCGCGCTTGCGCGAGCGCACGGCGTGAACGAATCACAGCTTCTTAAGAGTGTTTCAGATGTCGATATTTTCATGAATGGCCCCATGAATCCATAACGATCAAATTAAATTTATAGAGGAAAAAATGGCTTTTGAACCTGTTGGAAATTCCGCCAGCCTTGAAATGTTGTTGCGTGATGCTGATATTGATGATCTGGACATTCTAGTCGACTACATTACGGACACTGGCAAAGGGCGAGTTTCATTGTCATCATCGGCCTGCAAGCGCTTGATCGCCTGCAAGGAAGCGCGCCTTTATCCAGCAGTCGATCGAAATGAAGTCGCAGAAGAGATTCTCCTGTTTGGAGGCAATTCTGTCGCGAACATGTTTCGCGGCGGCAAAGGCGTGCCTTATTCCGAGTTAGTAGCTGATGTCGCCGACCATCTTAAGGTTTCCTTTGCCAAGGGAGCTAGTATTGAGGAAATCGAGCAGGCCATCATTTCCTCTCTGTATGAGGGTGCTCTGAGTAAAATGTCGCCGGAAACGCGTGCGTCGTTCCAATCTAGCTTGGCTACGAGCAATCGAGTCTCAGGCGACATTACCACCTCGCCCAATTGGACGTACTTCAAGTCAGCAACTGTGGCTGAAGGAGCGGCCGCCTCGATTCTCGGCTTTAAAGTAGCCACGATGTCTCCAATTGCACTATTCTTAGGGCCGATGGGGTTGATGTTGTCTGGCATATGGAGTGCTGCGGATATTGCAGGAGCAGCCTATCGTGTTACCGTACCGTGTGTAATTCAAATTGCACTTATGCGTCAGAAGGCATTGAAAGGTGCGTACGATTATAAATGCGCCAAGTGCTCGAAGATTAACTCGCGTGACGCTAAGTTTTGTTCTGAGTGCGGTGCGCCTCTGAAGCAAGACTCAAAGGCTTTTATCGCGCAAACCCATTGTAGTTGCCCAGATTATTAGGCCGATAGGCCAAACTAGTACGTAGTTCCCTGCAAGGGCCCTTCGGCTCGCCCTTCAGAAGATTCTTCGAGAAAAATAAGGTCAGTCCCCAGAGATCTACGGCAAGCCACACCTCGGTGCCAAAGTCCAGGAGCGAGCGCGCATCATCACGCTCCTTCTGGCCCGGGCCAGGAAAGGCAGCGGGCATGCTCGGCCCCGGAAATCCGCGCCTGACCTGAGCAGGTTCGGTTGGATCATTACATTCGTGCTCGAGGGCCCAGCGGCGCAAGACGTTGGTGTATTGACCCATCAGAACCTGCACAGATCAGGCGGCTAATGCAAATGCCTCAGCCGGGGTTTTCATCTTCAGCGCC
>NZ_JAPWHE010000001.1:0-383490 GCF_027214045.1 Castellaniella denitrificans
CGTCACCCAGATGGACGACGTCACCCGCCAGAACGCCAGCCTGGTCGAGGAATCGGCCGCCGCGGCCGCCAGCCTGCAGGAACAGGCGGCCACCCTGGCGCAACTGGTCGCCACCTTCAACCTGGACCAGACCGACGCCGGATCCGGCGCGCGCCCCGCTCAGCCGGCGCGCCTGCCCTCGGCCCCGGAGAAGGTCGTCAGCCCCGCGCCGCAACGGCCTCGCCAGAGCACCCAGGCCGATGCGCCGGCCGCCCGCGCCGCCGCCAAACCGGCCCTGCGCGCGCCCGGCAAGCCGGCCCCCGCATCCGCGGACACCGAGGAATGGACCGAGTTCTAGCAACAGTCCTTACGGCTCGCGCCCACCTCGCGGCCCGCAGGCCGCTCTGATTCGTTTAGCATAGGACAGGCCCGCAAAGGCCTGTCCTATGTCCTATTTCGTCCCGTCATCCCGGGCCGTGCTTCATTCAGGAGACATCCGCCGTGAACATCCGCATCCCCGGCACCGCCCTGGCGGCCGCCCTGGCCCTGGCCATTCCGTTGCACGCCCATGCCCAGGTGAAAGTCGGCGTGGTCGTGTCCGCCACCGGCCCGACGGCCCTGGTGGGCATCCCCCAGAAGAACACGGTGCCGCTGCTGCCGGCCAAGGCGGGCGGCCAGGACATCGAATACATCACCCTGGACGACGCCAGCGACCCGACGCAAACGGTCACGGCCTTCAAGAAACTGATCAGCGATGCGCATGTCGACGCCCTGATCGGCCCCACCGGATCGCCCAACGCCATGAGCGTGCTGCAATTCGCCGCGGAGTCCGGCACTCCGATGCTGGCCCCCGTGGGCGCGGCCTCGGTGGTGCTGCCCATGACCGAACAGAAGCAATGGGCCTTCAAGACCACCCAGAACACCGACATCATCGCCCAGGCCCTGGTCCAGGACATGGTCGGGCGCGGCATCAAGACCGTCGGCTTCATCGGCTTCGCCGACGCCTACGGCGACGACTGGTACCAGGTCTTCAGCCGCATGGCCAAGGACAAGGGACTGGACCTGACCGTGTCCGAACGCTACCAGCGCACCGACAGTTCCGTCACCGGCCAGGCCCTGAAGCTGCTGGCCGCCCGCCCAGATGCCATCCTGATCGCCGGCACGGGCGGCGCCGCCGCGCTGCCGCAGGCCACGCTCGCGCAGCAAGGCTACAAGGGCCGCTTCTACCAGACCCATGGCGCCGCCCTGCCCGCCTTCCTGAAGTTCGCCGGCAAATCGGCCGAAGGCACCATCCTGGCCGCCAGTCTGATGCTCGTGCTGCCCGAAATCCCCGACGGCAATCCGTCCAAGCCCATCGCCCAGGATTACATCCAGCGCTACCAGGCGATGTACGGCGAACAGCCGGCGACTTTCGGCGCCAACGTCTACGACGCCGGCCTGCTGCTGCGCAACGCCATCCCCGTCGCGCTGAAATCCGCCCGGCCGGGTACGCCGGAATTCCGTCGCGCCCTGCGCGACGCCCTGGAACAGACACATGAACTGGTCGCCACCCAGGGGGTCTACACCATGACGCCCGAGGACCACAGCGGTTTCGACCAGCGCGGCCGCGAACTCATCACCGTCAAGAACGGCGCCTGGACGCTGCTGAAATAATCACTGCATCCGGGGTGGTCACAGGACATCTCCAGCTGCGACGCCTCTGCACGTCGCGGCGTGCAAGCCGCTCCGACTCGCCAGGCATGGGTCAGCCCGCAGGGGCTGGCTCTTGTCCGAGCGCATCCAGTTTCTTCTTCAGCGCCTCCAGCGGCAGGGCGCCGTTGACGCGGGTGCCATCGGCAAAGAACAGCGCCGGCGTGCCCTGCACGTTCAATTTGCGCCCCAGTGCCAGGTTGTCCTGGATCGGTGTGTCGCATTCGGCCTTGGCCGGCTCCTGTCCATCCAGCATCCAGGCCTTCCAGGCCTTGGCCGGATCCGCCGCGCACCAGATGTTTCGCGAGCGGGTGGCGGAATCCGGCGTCAGGATCGGAAACAGGAAGGTATAGACCGTGACGTTGTCGACGTCTTCCAGGGTCCGGTGCAATTGCTTGCAATAACCGCAATTGGGATCCTCGAAAAGGGCGACCTTGCGCGCACCGGTGCCTTTGACCTGCTTGATCGCATGATCCAGCGGCAGGCTGCCGAAAGCCACCTGCTGCAGGGCCTCCAGTCGTTCGGCCGTCAGGTCGCGGCGCGCGTGGGCGTCGATCATCGAGCCCTGCAGCACGTAGTCCACCTGGGCATCGGTGTACAACAGGTCCATGCCGACCTGGACTTCATAGATCCCGGTCATGGGCGTCACCCGGACGGCGTCCACGTGAATCCCGGGAAAGCGCTGCTCGAACGTCCGGGTGACGGCCTGGGTGGAATCGGACTGGAGGGGCGCGGTGGACAACACACGGTCGGCCGCGCCATCGCGCGCGGGCGCGGCCGGATCGGCCGGCCTGTCCTGGCCGGACGGCCGGGTACTCAGGACCTGGTCGCCGGATGGTTGCGCCAAGGCGGTCTGCGCCATCACGGAAAGGCCGCCGCACAACAGCAGCACGCCCAGGCTCAAGGAAAATTTCATGGGAAGAACCTCTGAAAACAGGCCGGCGGTCAGTCGCCGGCGGCCGCCCGGATCAGGCGGCGTTTAAGGAAAGGCAGTCCATCGACGAGACGCATGCCCTGGTTGCGTGCCCAGGCCGTCGGGGCGTTCGAAGCGCCGAACAGCCGGTGCAGGCCGTCGGTAACCATCCCCATGGCCCAGACGGGCTCGGCCCGGCGGCGGCGATAGCGCGCAAGCACCCGGGGATCGCCCGGCGCGCGATGGGGTTCGCGTGTCCGCAGGACATCCAGCAGATCCTTCACGTCGCCCAGGCCCAGGTTCAGGCCCTGTCCGGCGAGCGGATGGACCCGGTGCGCGGCGTCCCCCACCAGGACGACGCCCGGGGCCGTCATCGCACTGTGTTCCAGCGTCAGGGGGAAGCCCTGGGGGCGGGTGCGCAGACGCAACGCCCCCAGGCGGTCGCCCGTGACGGCCCGGGCATGCGCAGAAAGAAAAGCCTGCTGGGCGTCGGCGTCCATCGCCAGCCATTCGCGCGCCCGGCCTTCGTGCATCGACCACACCAGGGACGCCTGCGGGCCATCGGCCGTATCCGGCATGGGCAGCAGGGCGAACACGCTGTCGCCCGTGAACCACTGAAAGGCGCGGTTCTGGTGGGGCCGGCCGATATCCAGATGCGCGACCACACCCATGTCGCCATAAGGCGTGTAGTGGTGTTCGATACCGGCCGCCAGCCGCACCGGGGACCGCGCGCCGTCCGCGCCCACCAGCAGCGCCGCGTCCAGCGCGCGGCCCTGTCCAGTGGTCACCCGCACGCCCATGGCGCGGGTTTCCAGGCGCTCGAAGCGGTCCTCGTGCCAGGCGATCCCCATGACCTGGACGGCCTGCTGGAGCGCGCGCTCGATCTCCCCGGATTCGACGATCCAGGCCAGGGTGTCGCGCGCGTCCTGCCAGGCGGACAGGTCCAGGCGGCCGTCGGCATCGCCCCGGATCTCCATCGCCTCGACGGGGGTGACGCGACGCGCGTCCATCAACCGCCAGGCGCCCAGGCGGTCGAGCAGATCGCGGCTGGCCGGCGAAATCGCGTAGACACGCGGATGATAGTCGTCCGCCGCCCGTGCGGACGGAACCTGGCGCGGCCCCAGCAGGGCGGCGGTCAGCCCCGCCCGGGCCAGGCCCAGCGCGCAGGCCAGACCGGCGATGCCAGTGCCGCAGACGAGAATGGATTCGTGATGCTTCATTCGATCATCTTACCGTGCCGATGGCGCACCGGCCCGGGCGGGCCACAGCAGCCACATCCGGCCGGACTGCTTCATGCGTCCGGCGCGAGCACCGGCTTCGTCGCCCGTGCCCCAATAGAAATCAGCCCGGGCCGCGCCCTTGATCGCCGCGCCCGTATCCTGTGCGAATACCAGCCGCCGCAGCGGCTCTACGCCACCCTGAGGCCCTGTTTCCAGAAAGACCGGCGTACCCAGCGGCACGAAAGCCGGATCGACCGCGATCGAACGCCGCGGCAGCAAGGGCACCCCGTAGGCGCCCCGGGGGCCGAGCTCAGGATCGACGATGGGTTCCTCGCGGAAGAACACCATGGCCGGATTCACGTTCAGCAGTTCCGGCACGCGTTCGGGATGCGCGCGCGCCCAGGCCTTGATGTTCTGCATGGACGCCTGGGCCAGCGGCATTTCACCCTGCCTGGCCAGCCACTGGCCAATGGAGGCGTACGGCCGGCCGTTGTGGTCGGCGTAAGCCAGGCGCAACACGCCGCCGTCAGGCAGGACGGCCCGCCCCGACCCCTGGATCTGCAGGAAAAAGGCCTCGACGGGATCGGCCGCCCAGACGATCACGGCCGGCTGACGGGCGGGGTCGGAAGTGATCTGGGCACGCGTGTCGTAGGGCACGACCCGGCGGCCCTCCAGCTTGCCACGCACCCGCTTGCCGGCCAGTTCCGGATAAACCGAACCCAGGTCGATGGTCAGCAGATCGTCCGGCGTGGCGTAGAGCGGCCACTGGTAGGCTCCTTCGCGCGTGCGCGCAGCCTGGATGAGCGGTTCGTAATAGCCCGTCACCATGCCGCTGGCGGCCTGTCCGGAGGCATCGTCCAGCCGCCAGGGACGCAGATGCTCCTGCAGGAACCGGCGCACGGCCGGACCACCGGCCTCTGCCCCCAGGCCGGACTGCGCGGCCGCCAGGCAGACCGGCTGCCAGGCACGGGGCGCCGCGCGCGCGGGCAGCGCGAGCGAACCCGACACGGGCCGCATCAGGCCCCGGCAATCGTTCAGCAGCGCCTTCCAGGCATGGTTCAGATCATCGCCCGCCCAACCCGGTACGCTGTCCCAGGAGACCGCCGCATAGCGCCCCTGCAGGGGTCGCGCGGGCGTTTCCGGCAGGGCCGAGAGCGGCGGCACGGCCAGGGGCCGCTCGACCGATACGGCGCCGCCGGGTTCGCCGCCCGGGGCGGTTGCCTCGGGCGGCACCGTGGAACATGCGCTCAGGACGACCAGTGCGGCCACGGACAACCATTGGAATTTCATACGGGGAAGCGGCACCGGGGGTGCACTAAAATAAGAGCTTCGAAACCGTCATCATGACATATCCGGACCTTTCTTCGCCATGACCGAACTGCCCGCCGCCCGCATCGCCCCCAGCCTGCTGTCAGCCGACTTCGCCCGCCTGGGCGAGGAAGTCGTCGATGTCGTGGCCGCCGGCGCCGACTGGATCCACTTCGATGTCATGGACAACCATTACGTCCCCAACCTGACCATGGGCCCCATGGTGTGCGCCGCCCTGCGACCCCACACCACCGTTCCCATCGATGTCCACCTGATGGTCGAACCCGTCGACGCCCTCGTGCCCGCCTTCGCCAAGGCGGGTGCGGACATCATCAGCTTCCACCCGGAAGCCTCGCGCCACGTCGACCGCACCTTGGCCCTGATCCGCGAACACGGCTGCCGCGCCGGCCTGGTATTCAATCCGGCCACGCCGCTGGAATGGCTGGACCATGTCATGGACCGCCTCGACCTGATCCTGCTGATGTCGGTCAACCCGGGGTTCGGGGGCCAGTCCTTCATCCCGCATACGCTGGCCAAGCTCGCCCAGGCCCGCGGCCGCATCGACCGCTGGCGGGCCGAGGGCGGCCAGGCCATCGACCTGGAGGTCGATGGCGGGGTCAAGGCCGACAACATCGCCGACATCCGCGCCGCCGGGGCCGACGCCTTCGTGGCGGGCTCGGCCGTGTTCGGCCGGCCGGACTACCCCCGCGTGATCACCGCCCTGCGCGATGGCATCGCGCAGGGCGACGCGCGACGCGCCGCCGCGCTGAATTCGTAACGAACGCCCCCTCGGGACGACATGTTTCCCCGGGTGATGATACGATGACGCCCGCCGACGCCGGCATGCCCACCCGCCCCGGCGCCCCCACGACTCACTTGGCCACCGATCCGGTCCGGCCGTTTCACCCGGCGTGCGACACCATGCGATTTTCCGGAATTCTGTTCGACCTGGACGGCACACTGCTGGACACCATCCCCGATCTGGCGGACGCCGCCAACGCCATGCGCCAGGACATGGGCCTGGCGCCGATCGCCACGGACATCATCGCCACCTACGTCGGCAAGGGCGTGGAACAGCTGGTGATCCGCGTCCTGGGCCACGAGGGGACCCCCGCAAGCGTCGACATGGTCATGCGCGGCCTGGCCCGCTACCAGGATCACTACCGCGCCCTGAACGGCCAGCGCAGCCGGCTGTACCCCGGCGTGCTGGCGGGCCTGCAGGCCTTCCGCGACCAGGGAGCCCGCCTGGCCGTGGTCACCAACAAAGGGGCCGAATTCGCCGCCCCCCTGTTGCGCCAGATGGGCCTGGACGGCTATTTCGACGCCGTGGTCTGCGGCGACACCTGCGCGCGCAAGAAACCCGACCCCATGCCGCTGTTCCACGCCTGCGACCTGCTGGACATTGCGCCCGCCCAGGCCCTGTTCATCGGCGACTCGATCAATGACGCCCTGGCCGCCAACGCCGCCGGCATGCGCGTGCTGGCCCTGCCCTACGGCTACAACGAAGGCTGCTCCGTGCAGAGCCTGCCGGTGGATGCTATAGTTGAATCCCTTGTCGAGGCCGCTCAGTGGGCCGCCGACGCGACCTCGCAAACCGAACACGCATGAACATCATCCGCTACTACCCGATCACCGCCGGCGCCTATTGGCGCTGGTGGTGTTTTTGTTCCGGGTAGTCACGGTTAACTGGCGCGCGGGCCTCCCCGCTTCGCCCGCCCCCGCAGCCCGGACCCCTGATCGGCCGGGCTGTCTCGTTTCTGTCCCGGTCCCTATCCCCTTCCAGAGACCACCATGACGGAAATCGAATTCAACGCACTGGCCGCCCAAGGCTACAACCGGATTCCGCTGATCGCGGAAACCTATGCCGACCTGGACACGCCCCTGGCGATTTATTTGAAGCTGGCCCACGCGGGACCGGAGGCCGGACGCAATAGCTGCCTGATGGAATCGGTGGTCGGGGGTGAACGTTTCGGCCGCTATTCCTTCATCGGCCTGCCGGCCAAGACCCTGATCCGCGCCACCGGCACCACCACCGAAGTCGTCACGCGCGGCCAGGTGGTGGAAACCCACGAAGGCGATCCCCTGGCCTTCATCGAGGCCTTCCAGCAGAGATTCCGCGTGGCGCTGCGCCCCGGCATGCCGCGCTTCGCCGGCGGCCTGGCGGGCTATTTCGGCTACGACACCGTGCGCCACATCGAGCCGCGCCTGGGGCCTTGCGTCAAACCGCGCCCGGCGGGCCAGCAGCCGGGCACGCCCGACATCATGCTGCTGCAGATCGACGAGCTCGTCATCGTCGACAACCTGGCGGGCCGAACCTACCTGATCGTCTATGCCGACCCCCAGCAACCCGAGGCCTACGCCCTGGCCCGCCGCCGCCTGAAGGCCTTGCGAGAAAAGCTGCGCACGCCCGTGGTCATCCCGTATGCCTACGCCAGCATGCAAACACCCACGGAGCGCGACTTCAAGAAGGACGACTACCTGGCCGCCGTGCGCAAGGCCAAGGACTATATCGCCGCAGGCGATCTGATGCAGGTCCAGATCGGCCAGGTGATCGCCAAGCCCTTCCGCGATTCACCGCTGTCGCTGTACCGGGCGCTGCGGTCCCTGAACCCCTCGCCCTACATGTACTACTGGAATTTCGACACTTTCCACGTCGTGGGCGCCTCGCCGGAAATCCTGGTGCGCCAGGACCGTGAATTCGAGAACGGCCGCGCGCGCGAAATGGTCACCATCCGCCCTCTGGCCGGCACGCGCAAGCGCGGCGCCACCCAGGACGACGACCTGCATCTTGAACAGGAACTGCTGGCCGATCCGAAGGAACGCGCCGAGCACGTCATGCTCATCGACCTGGCTCGCAACGATATCGGCCGGGTGTCCAAACCCGGCACGGTCGAAGTCACCGACACCATGGCCATCGAGCGCTATTCGCACGTCATGCACCTGGTGTCCAACGTGCGCGGCGAGCTCAACGACGGCATGAGCAACATCGACGTGCTGCGTGCCACCTTCCCCGCCGGCACGCTGACCGGCGCGCCCAAGGTCCGCGCCATGGAGATCATCGACGAACTGGAGCCCGTGTGGCGCGGCATCTACGGCGGCGCCGCCGGCTACATGAGCTACGGCGGCGAAATGGATCTGGCCATCGCCATCCGCACCGGCATCATCCGCGACGGCATGCTGTACGTGCAGGCCGCGGCCGGCATCGTCGCCGATTCGGACCCCGAAAAGGAATGGCAGGAAACCGAGGCCAAGGCCCGCGCCCTGCTGCGCGCCGCCGAACAGGTGCAGTTCGGGCTGGACGAGCCCATCTGAAGGGAAAGGGTTCCCACGCCGCGCAGGCTGCGCCCGCTTGCTGCCCCCCGAGGGGGCGCTTTTTGCCTTGGGGCGGCCCGGCGGCAAAAAGAGGCCCCCACGCCGCGCGGGCTGCGCCCGCTTGCTGCCCCCCGAGGGGGGCGCTTTTTGCCTTGGGGCGGCCCGGCGGCAAAAAGAGGCCCCCACGCCGCGCGGGCTGCGCCCGTCAGGCGCGCACCAGTGAATCCCGCGAGATGTCGGCGATGGTGCGCGCGCCGGTCAGGGTCATGGCCACGCGCATTTCCTTTTCGATCAGGTCCAGCAGGTTGGCGACGCCCGCCTGGCCACCCACGGCCAGGGCGTACAGCCAGGCGCGGCCCAGCAGCACGGTGTCGGCGCCCAGCGCCAGCATGCGCACCACGTCCAGCCCGGTGCGCACGCCCGAATCCGCCAGCAAAGCGATCTGGCCTTTGACCGCATCGGCGATGGCCGGCAGGGCGCGGGCCGTGGACAGCACCCCGTCCAGTTGCCGCCCGCCATGGTTGGAGACCACGATGCCGTCGGCGCCGAAGCGCACGGCTTCGCGCGCGTCGTCCGGGTCCAGGATGCCCTTGATGATCATCGGCCCTTGCCAGAAATCACGGATCCACTGCAGATCCTTCCAGGAAATCGACGGATCGAAATTGGCCCCCAGCCAGCCAATGTAATCCTCCAGTCCCGTCGGCTTGCCCAGATACCTGGACACATTGCCCAGGTCGTGCGGACGGCCCCGCAGGCCCACATCCCAGGCCCAGCGCGGATGGAGCGCCGCCTGGACGTAGCGGCGCAAAGCGGCGTACGGTCCGCTCATCCCGGCATGGGCGTCGCGGTAGCGGGCCCCCGGCACCGGCATGTCCACAGTGAACACCAGCGTCGAGACCCCGGCCGCGCGGGCGCGCTCCAGCACGCTCTTCATGAATCCCCGGTCCTTCAGGACATAGAGCTGGAACCACATGGGCCGGCTGATCTCGGGGGCGACCTCCTCGATGGGGCAGACCGACACGGTGGACATGGTGTAGGGGATGCCCTTGCGGTCCGCCGCCCGCGCGGTCTGGACCTCGCCCCGGCGGGCGTACATCCCGGTCAGGCCCACTGGCGCCAGCGCCACTGGCATGGACAGGGTTTCGCCCAACAGCCGCGTGGACAGATCCAGTTGCGACATATCGTTCAGCACCCGCTGGCGCAACGCCACGCCCGCCAGGTCGCTGACGTTGTGCTGCAACGTATATTCGGCATACGCCCCCCCGTCGCCATAATGGAACAGGAAAGGGGGCAGGCGCCGCCGGGCGGCTTCGCGGTAATCGGTGGAGGCGGAAATGATCATGATGTCAGTGTGAAAGGGGGCAAACGGGAGGAACGGGCACGGCGCGCCTCGTCTTCATCGAGCTTGCGCACGCTGCCGTGCACGAACTCCAGGTGGCGCCAGACGGTCTCCCGCGCGGCTTCGGCATCGCCGCGCAGGATGGCTTCCATCAGCGCCTGGTGCTGGGCCGTCAACTGATCCTGGGTATGCTGGATCAGGTACATGCGCTGGCGGTTTTCGGTGACGGTGGAGCGCAACAGTTCGAACACGCCGCGCATCATCTGCAGCAGCACCGCGTTGTGGGACGCCTCGGCGATGGACAAGTGAAAGCTGGCGTCCGCCTGCGCCGACAGGTCCGGGTCGCCCCGGCTCTGGAAACGCACCATGTCCTCGAAGCGCCGCCGGATCTCCTGGCGATCCTGGGCCGTGGCGCGCAACGCGGCATGCCAGGCGGTGCCGCCCTCCAGGGCGTGACGGGCTTCCAGCACGTCATAGCGGTATTCGGGATCGTCGGACACCAGTTCATCCAGCGGACGCACCAGATGCCGTTCGGGCCAGTCGTCCACGGGAGATTCACATGCCTGGACATAGGTACCCCCGCCCTGCCTGCTGCGCAGCAGCCCCTGGCTGGCCAGTTGGCGGATGGCCTCGCGGACCGAGGGGCGCGAGACCCCGAGCGCCTCGGCCAACCGGCGCTCGGCCGGCAGACGGTCGCCAGGCCGCAGGCCCTGTTCGTCGATCAGGGCCCGGAGCTGTTCCGCGATTCGGTCGGAAAGTCGCATGGCGTGGAGGTTCGTATTATTGGTCTTACCAAATATCCGGCATCCGGACATGCTCCGGATTATAGAAATGCACCATTCCCAGGGTCAATCACTATCTGGAAGAATCTTCACACTCTTGCGAAGCCATGCGATCACCGGTCCACCGAAACCCGATAGTGGTATTACCATTTTCATCATGAGGTTTTGGCCCTAAGCAGCCGGCCGCCACACGTCCATCCGGTATTGACCCAGCTCGACAGCCTCAGCGCCGCACAGTAGAATGTTTGCCATGATTTCACATGCGACCGTGCACGCTTCGTTCTGGTGGCGCTCCTCCTAGGGGCGGCATCCTCATGCGTGATTCATCGCACCTTGCCGCCGTTCTGGCAGGCATAGGTCTTCGTGAATCTGTCTCCGGTGCGGCGGCTCCTGACTCCAAGGAAGACCATGTCCGTATCATTCCCCACATCCCGCTCCCTCCGGCTTCCGCAGCCCGCCTCCGTTCGCGCGCTCGTTTCCCGAACCTGACCAGGACGCCCCGATCATGAAGCTGCTGATGTTGGACAACTACGATTCCTTCACCTACAACCTGGTGCAGTATTTCGGCGAACTGGGCGCCGAAGTCCAGGTCGTGCGCAACGACCAGATCGATCTCGCAGGGATCGAGGCCATCGATCCGGACCGCATCTGCGTGTCTCCGGGCCCCTGCTCGCCGGCCGAAGCCGGCATCTCCATCGAACTGATCCGGCATTTCGCCGGCAGGAAGCCCATCCTGGGCGTCTGCCTGGGGCACCAGGCCATCGGGGCGGCCTACGGCGGGCGCATCGTGCGCGCCCGGGAAATCATGCACGGCAAGGTTTCGCCCATCACGCACCGGGGCACCGACGTCTTCACGGGACTGCCCTCGCCCTACACTGTCACCCGCTACCATTCCCTGGCGATCGAGCGCGACTCCCTGCCCGCATGCCTGGACATCACCGCCGAGACCGACGATGGCGAGATCATGGGTGTGGCCCACAAGTCCTTGCCCGTCTACGGCGTGCAGTTCCACCCGGAATCCGTGCTCAGCGAGCATGGCCATGCGTTGCTGCGCAATTTCCTGGAACGCTGAAACCCCGAGACCGGCCCATCCGACAGACACGAAGACAGAAGGAAACCTCCATGCCGCTGATTACTCCCAGCGAGGCCCTGGCCCGCTGCATCGAACACCGGGAAATCTTCCACGACGAAATGCTGGAACTGATGCGCATGCTGATGCGCGGGGACATGTCCCCGCAACTGGCCAGCGCCCTGCTGATGGGCCTGCGCGTCAAGAAGGAAACCGTCGGCGAGATCACGGCCGCAGCCCAGGTCATGCGCGAATTCGCGCTGGGCGTCGACACACCCTACCCCGAAGCGCTGCTGGACATGTGCGGCACGGGCGGTGACGGCTCGCACACGTTCAATATTTCCACCGCCGCCATGTTCGTGGCCGCCGCGGGCGGAGTCAAGATCGCCAAGCATGGCAACCGCAGCGCTTCGTCCTCGTCGGGCAGCGCCGATGTCCTCGAAACCCTGGGCATCCATTTCGCCTCCACACCCGCCCAGGTCGCCGAATCCATCGAAGCCACCGGAATCGGCTTCATGTTCGCGCCGGCCCACCACGGCGCCATGAAGAACGTCGCCGCCGTGCGCCGCGAACTGGGTGTCCGCACGATTTTCAACATCCTCGGCCCGCTGACCAATCCGGCCGGCGCCGCCAACCAGCTCATGGGCGTCTTCCACCCCGACCTGGTCGGCATCCTGGTGCGCGTGCTGCAACGCCTGGGGTCGCGTCACGTGCTGGTCGTGCACGGCAAGGACGGCATGGACGAGGCCTCCCTGGGCGCGGCCACGCTGGTGGGCGAACTCAAGGACGACGAGGTCCGCGAATATGAGATCCATCCCGAGGACTTCGGCATGGCCATGGTGTCCAACCGCAGCATCAAGGTCGCCAACCGCGACGAGTCCGCGCAACTGGTGCGAGCCGCGCTGAACAACACGGCCGGCACGGCACGCGACATCGTCGCGCTGAACGCGGGCCTGGCCCTGTATGCCGGCAACCGCGCCGATTCGATCGCCGCCGGCATCCGCCAGGCCTTCGAGCTGATCGCCTCGGGCGCCGCGCGCGACAAGCTGGAACAATTCCGCCAATACACCCAAAGGTTCTCCGCATGAACGACATTCTGTCCAGGATCCTTGACACCAAGCGCACCGAAGTCGCCACCGCGCGACAGATGCGCAGCGAATCCGAAGTGCTGCGCGAGGCCCAGAGCCGCCAGGACATCCGCGGCTTCGCGCGTGCCATCGAGGACAAGATCGCCCAGGGCAAACCCGCCGTGATCGCCGAAATCAAGAAGGCCTCGCCATCCAAGGGCGTGATCCGCGAGGACTTCCGTCCGGCGGACATCGCCGCCAGCTACGCCGGCCACGGCGCGGCCTGCCTGTCGGTCCTGACCGACGTACAGTATTTCCAGGGCGGCTACGATCACCTGCGCCAGGCGCGCGCGGCCTGCAGCCTGCCGGTGCTGCGCAAGGACTTCCTGATCGATCCATACCAGGTCATCCACGCCCGTGCCCTGGGCGCCGACTGCGTCCTCCTGATCGCCGCCGCGCTGGCTCCCGACCAACTGCGCGAACTGGAAGCCGCGGCCACCGATCTGGGCATGGACGTGCTGGTCGAAGTCCACGACCGTGAGGAACTGGATGCGGCCCTGTCCCTGGATACGCCGCTCATCGGCATCAACAACCGGGACCTGCGCACCTTCGAAACGCGCCTGGAAACCACCCTGTCGATGCTGAAGGACGTGCCGGCGGGCAAGCGGATCGTGACCGAAAGCGGCATCCTGCGGCCCGAGGACGTCGACCGCATGCGCACGCACGGCGTCCAGGCCTTCCTGGTCGGAGAGGCCTTCATGCGTGCGCCGGACCCCGGCGCCGCCCTGCACGAACTGTTCTTCGCCCGCTGAACACGCCCTCCTGCGCCCGCGCGGCGGGCGGCAGGCACCCATCCCGCATCCGCCCCCGCCATGGCTTTTTCCTCCGACTGCCCGCTCTGCGTTCCGGACCACGACACCCTGCTCTGGCAGGACGACAGGCTGCGGATCGTCCGCGTGAACGATTCCCCGTATCCAGGCTATCTGCGCGTCGTCTGGCAGCGCCACGTCGCCGAAATGACGGACATCGACGCCCTGGACCGCCTGCATCTGATGCGCGCCGTGTTCCAGGTCGAGCGCCTGCAACGCGACGCCCTGCGGCCCGACAAGATCAATCTCGCCAGCCTGGGCAATCAGGTGCCCCACCTGCACTGGCACCTGATTCCCCGCTGGCGAGGCGACCCCTGCTTCCCTGACGCCATCTGGGCGCCGCCCCGGCACGACGCCGTGCATGTGGATGCCTGGACGAACACCTGCGCGATGCTCGCCCCGCGGGTGGAACGGCTGCACCGTCTCCTGGCCGCCCACGGCCCGGCGGCTGAACTCCACGACACCGGCGCCTGACCCCCTGCGGCGCGCGCCATTCTTCGACTCCGCACCCTTGCTTCCATGTCCGCCTCTCCCTCCGCATCCGGCGCGCCGCCCGCAACCCTGGCACGCAGTCTGAAAAACCGCCACATCCAGATGATCGCCCTGGGCGGCGCCATCGGCACCGGCCTGTTTTATGGTTCGGCCGCGTCCATCCAACTCGTCGGCCCGGGCATCATCCTGTCCTACCTGATCGGCGGTCTCGTGATCTACCTGATCCTGCGCTTCCTCGGGGAAATGTCCACCCAGGAACCGGTCAGCGGCGCTTTCAGCCATTTCGCCTACCGCTACTGGGGCGGCTTCGCCGGCTTCCTTTCGGGCTGGAACTACTGGCTGCTGTATGTCCTGGTCAGCATGGCCGAACTCTCGGTGGTGGGCCTCTACGTCAACTACTGGCTACCCGATTTCCCCGCCTGGGCCAGCGCCCTGACCGTGCTGCTGGCCGTCACGGCGCTGAACCTGCTGAACGTTCGCCTGTACGGCGAAAGCGAGTTCTGGCTGGCCTTCGTCAAGATCGCCGCCATCGTCGGCATGATCCTGCTGGGCGGCGTGCTCATCGCGCGCGGCGCCGGCGGCGCGGGGCTCGACAATCTATGGACCCACGGAGGCTTTCTGCCCAACGGCGCGCACGGGCTGCTGCTGTCCCTGGTGGTGGTGATGTTCTCATTCGGCGGCACCGAACTGATCGGCATCACGGCGGGCGAGGCCGACGACCCCCGCCGCAGCATCCCGCGCGCTGTGAATCAAGTGGTCTGGCGCATCCTGATCTTCTATGTCGGCGCGCTGGCGGTGCTGGTGACCCTGTATCCCTGGAACGAGATCGGACTGAACGGCAGTCCGTTCGTGCTGATTTTTTCGCATCTGGGCATCCCCGCGGCCCCGGACATCCTGAACCTGGTGGTGCTGAGCGCCGCGATCTCGGTCTACAACAGCGGCATGTACAGCAACGGCCGCATGCTCCGCAGCCTGGCCGAACAAGGCAATGCGCCGCGCCTGTTCCTGCGGCTGAGCCGGCGCCAGGTGCCGTGGGTCGGCGTGCTGTTCTCGTCGGCCTGCACGCTGCTGATCGTGGCGATCAATTTCCTCGTACCGGAAGGCGCTTTCATGCGGATCATGGCCGTGGCGACGGCGGCGGCCGCGATCACCTGGATGATGATCGTGCTGGTCCATCTGCGCTTTCGCAAGGCGCACGCGCGCGATGCGCTGCTGTTTCCCGCGCCCTTCCACCCCTGGACCAACTACCTGTGCATCGCTTTCCTGATCATGCTCGTAGGCCTGATGACGCAACTGGACGACACCCGGCCTGCGGTCTACGTGCTGCCGGTGTGGCTGGGCGTGCTGTACCTGGGCTACCGGCTGCGGCTGCGGCCCGCCCACGGCTGAATCCGCCGGCGGATCATCACACTAGCCCGGATATTTCACGGTATAGCGCAAAAAACAGACGGCATTGCCCGGAATGCCCGGAGATTGCGGCACGGAATCCAGATCAAGCTATCGGGCAATGCCGAAGCCAATTGCTTCGTCAACGGCCGGGCCATGGCGCAAGGGAACGACGCTCACGTCGCGCCCTGTGCGCCCCCTCGCGCAGTATCGGCGCAATCAGCCCTCCTTGCCCCAAGCAAGCTCGTACAGCTCAAGCTGGAACCGATAGCACGGGTCCGTCTCGAACTGCGGCGGATAGTTGCCGGGATGCGGCTCGCCACCGTCTCGGATCGCATGCTTTTCCTGATCCGTCAGCATAGCGAAGCAATCCTGCGCGCTGTCGAACTCGGTCGCGTAGGCTTGGTCCCGGCGCTGCTCGATCTGCTCCAGGGTCTTCAGGGTGGACAGCGTCTGCGCCTTGCGCACCCGCTCTGGCGACGCGTTCAGGTCGAACGTGCCGATATCCCCGTGGAAAATCACGAAGGCATTCGGGCCCGCTTCGTGGATCTTGGTCTTGTCCTGGTACCCCATTCCGGAGAGTTTCGAGTTGCCGGATAACTGGGCCTTGGCCCAGGCGACCAGCCCTTTCGCCGGCCCTGCGGGCTTGCTGTGCAGCATAGTATAAGCCTTGCCGTTCTCGTCGAACGTCATCAAGGCGGTTCGCGCCCGCGCCTCTTCCAGGGCCCTCCCCTGCAGATTGTCCGTGATGACCTCGGTAGGCATGTTGCTGCCGACCCCGCCATCGGTGAAGGAGCGCGTGCCCCTGCCATCGCCGGGATCGAAATCCACGGACCGGAAGTACACCGGGATGCTCATGGAGATGCGCCCCGCGACGGCCACCGGCATGTCCGGCGTGTTCTGCGCGTTGAAGTAGGTTTCCTGCTTGTTGGTGTTGTCCCACCCCGTGAGCGTCAACTCCTTGAATTGCGCGGGCGCCAGCAGATGCATCAGGTGCAGGTCCTTGAACGTCACCATCTGGCCCGTTCGATCGCCATCAAAATCCTGCGTGCGCAACTGCTCCAGGCGTTCGATGGCGCTTTCGACAGCCTCCTCGCTGCCCAGGCTGGCGAGCTTATCTCGCATGGCGGCCGGGTCCCAGTTCTCGTTCAGGTATTGAGACACGCCGCTGGCCGAGGTCTGGTCCAGCAGCTCGAGCGCGCTGCCGGCATGGAACCCCACGCGCCAGCTCACATCGACCATCGGATAACGCGCCTCGAAGTTTTCCGGCGTGCCCTTCAGTTCGTTCATGTCCACCGAGGCGGAGAACGCCTGGAAGGCATGCGCGTCCTGCCCGCAGGACAGGCACACCGCGGTCAGCGCGCCGGCGGACGTGCCCACCAAGTGCTTCAGGCCTCTGAGCATGCCCGCGTCCTGCATTTCGACCAGGGCTCCAGGATTGCCGATGCCTTTGGCGCCGCCGCCGCGGAACACAAGATTCTCGATCTGCGGCGCTTGCCGGATCACGTTGAAGCCCAGCACCTTGCCTTCGGAATCCTTGCGCGGAACCACCTGCGGCCGGATATCCACTTGCCGATCAACCGTCAGCCGCGCGTGCGAGGCGTGGATCTGCAGTTCCTGCAGCGCTTCCTGGGCGCGGGCATTGGCCTTGGATACGGCCTCGCGCAACACCTTGTCCGGCACCCGGCCATCGCCGCGGGCGATGGCTTCTCGCGTCGCGGTGTTCAGCGAGTTCTCCAGGATCGAGGCGCACAGTTCCTGGGCACGGACCTCGAAGCCTGCCTTGCTGTGCTCGGGTACGCCTGCCCCGAGTTGCGATACCTGGGCCTGGAAGAAGCCCTTGAACGTTTCACGCGTGTTGACCAGTTGGGTGACGCTGCTGGTCGGCGTGCAGAAGACGCCGATCAGCCTGGCAAACCACGAGGGAGGCTCGCTGCTGCGCTGGACCGCGTCATTCCATTGCGTCGTGAGGTGGCCTATGTTGCCTAAGGTTGCCGTAGCCATCATTGTTCTCCTTGAGATGCGGCGGCAAGCGCCGGGGCCAGTTCGTAGGCGAGGGGGCTGTTCTCGAAACCGATGGTGCGAACCAGTTCGCGTACGCGGCGCCCCTGATCGAGCATCCAGATCAACCAGGCGCCGAACGCACCGCCCTCGAGGCGGTCCATAGCCTGGCTAGCGTGCACGACGATGAAATCGCGGCTGTCCAAACCCACGCGGAACGGCTGTCCGGCCTGCGCGGAGCGATTGAGCAGCAGCAGCGTATCGACCAGGGCGCGGCGCGGCGCGCCAACGTACGCCGACACGTCATGGCACCAAACGTCGACGCAAACATCCGGTCGTTTGAGATGCACGGACACGGTCACGCACAGGTTGTCATCGAAGACCAGGTCGAAGCTACGCGAGGACGTGGGCGTCACGTCTCCGAGGCTGGCGGCCAGGCGCTGGAAATCGGGATCGTCGAATTGCGGCATCTGTCTTTCTTTATGAGGTTTTATGAGGTGGTGCTCAGACTCGCGACCAGCGCGCGGGCGTGTCGGACTTGTGCGTGGGTGCCACGCAGCGTTCGAACATCTGGTTCAGCAGGGTCTCGACGGCAATGGCGTCGACCGGCTCGGCCAGCTCAGCCAGGACGCAATCGCGGCCTTCGTCGTCCAGTCCGCCGGCAAATGCCTGGGTGAAGCGGCTATCGGCTCCAAGGCGCAGCAGCGCCTCGCGCGCGGCCGCTTGTTGCGCTTCGGTGCGACCCACGGCAAGCGTGGCCACGGACAGTCCGAGCGTGGGTGTCACGGTGCGGCGCAGCAGCCGAACCATGCGGTGCTCGTCCAGGGGCATGTGGACTTCCTGGCCGGGGGCCAGTGTCGCCGCGCCTTCGGCGATGGCCTGCGCAATCGTGGAAATCGAATTCATCGGGGCTCTCCTTTTCAGCGGAACAGGTTCCGCTTTCCGGCCGGTGAGTAACCAGAAGTCCTGGGTGTGTTCCACTGGGCCGCCTCCCTGGAGGCGCGGCACAATGGCCGCGAGACAAAAGAAAAGCGCCCCGAAGGGGCGCTTTCCGTTGTTGCGGAGCCGGATCAGTGCGAACTGCGTTTCTGGCTGAACTTGCGCGCGGCGGCGGCCTGGGCCGCCAGCATGGCGAGTTCGGCTTCCACCACGGCGATGTCGGCCTTTTCCTTGGTGTTGCGCAAGGCTTCTTCGGCACGCTCGCGCGCGGCGACGGCCTTGGCCTCGTCCAGGTCGGCCGCGCGGATGGCCGTGTCGGACAGCACCGTCACGCCATGCGGCTGGACTTCCAGGATGCCGCCGGCCACGAAGATGTGTTCCTCGGTGCCGTCGTCGCGCCGGATCTTCAGCGTGCCGGGGCGCACGCGCGAAATCAGCGGCGTGTGTCCCGGCAGGATGCCGAGGTCGCCCGACTCGCCCGGCAGGGCGATGAAGG
Organism: Castellaniella denitrificans; assembly: GCF_027214045.1. Classification (GTDB taxonomy): domain Bacteria; phylum Pseudomonadota; class Gammaproteobacteria; order Burkholderiales; family Burkholderiaceae_B; genus Castellaniella; species Castellaniella denitrificans_A. The sequence continues at coordinate 18,862 of NZ_JAPWHE010000001.1, forward strand.
CCGCCTCGCCGGAGAAGATCGAGGCTTCCGCGCTGACCACTTCGATGTGAAGAGTCGCCATGTGCAATCCTTATTGGAGGGTTTTGGCCTTCTCGAAGGCCTCGTCGATGCCGCCCACCATGTAGAAGGCCTGTTCGGGCAGCGCGTCGCACTCGCCTTCGACGATCATCTTGAAGCCGCGCAGGGTCTCGGCCAGCGGCACGTACTTGCCGGGCGAGCCGGTGAAGACTTCGGCGACGTGGAAGGGCTGCGACAGGAAGCGCTGGATCTTGCGGGCACGGGCCACGGCCTGCTTGTCTTCCGGCGACAGTTCGTCCATGCCCAGAATCGCGATGATGTCGCGCAGTTCCTTGTAGCGCTGCAGCGTCTGCTGCACGCCGCGGGCGATGTTGTAGTGCTCTTCGCCGACGATCTGCGGATCGAGCTGGCGGCTGGTGGAATCCAGCGGATCCACGGCGGGATAGATCCCCAGGGCGGCGATATCACGCGACAGCACCACGGTGGAGTCCAAGTGCAGGAAGGTGGTGGCGGGCGACGGGTCGGTCAAGTCGTCGGCGGGCACGTATACGGCCTGGATGGACGTGATGGAACCGGTCTTGGTGGATGTGATCCGTTCCTGCAGCTTGCCCATTTCCTCGGCCAGCGTCGGCTGATAGCCCACGGCGGACGGCATCCGGCCCAGCAGGGCGGACACTTCGGTACCGGCCAGGGTGTAGCGGTAGATGTTGTCCACGAAGAACAGCACGTCGCGGCCTTCGTCGCGGAATTTTTCCGCCATCGTCAGACCCGACAGGGCCACGCGCAGACGGTTGCCCGGGGGTTCGTTCATCTGGCCGAAGACCATGGCGACCTTGGATTCCGCCAGGTTGTCGAGCTTGATGACGCCCGCGTCGGACATTTCGTGGTAGAAGTCATTGCCCTCGCGGGTCCGTTCGCCCACGCCGGCGAACACCGACAGACCGCTGTGGGCCTTGGCGATGTTGTTGATCAGTTCCAGCATGTTCACGGTCTTGCCCACGCCGGCGCCGCCGAACAGGCCGACCTTGCCGCCCTTGGCGAAGGGGCACACCAGGTCGATCACCTTGATGCCGGTTTCGAGCAGTTCGACCGAAGGCGACAGCTCGTCGAATTTCGGGGCGGCCTGGTGGATGGCGCGCTTTTCATCGGACTGGATGTCGCCGCGCTCGTCGATGGGACGGCCCAGCACGTCCATGATGCGGCCCAGGGTGCCGGTGCCCACGGGCACCGAGATCGGCGCGCCGGTGCCGGCCACGGACATGCCGCGGCGCAGGCCGTCGGACGAGCCCATGGCGATGGTCCGCACGACACCGTCGCCCAGTTGCTGCTGGACCTCGAACGTCAGGCCCTTTTCCGCGAATGCGGAGGACTCGTCGGTCAAGGTGAGCGCGTCGTAAATGTTGGGGATGCTGTCGCGGGGGAACTGAATGTCCACCACGGCGCCGATGCACTGAACGATGGTACCGTTGCTCATGTTTAGTCCTATAAGTATCTCTGGGTTGCCGGTGCTTGCGTCGATCAGACCGCGGCGGCGCCGCCCACGATTTCCGAAATTTCCTTGGTGATGGCCGCCTGACGGGTCTTGTTGTAGACCAGTTGGAGGTCGCCGATGACTTTCTTGGCGTTGTCGGACGCGGCCTTCATGGCGACCATCCGGGCGGACTGCTCGCTGGCCATGTTTTCCGCCACGGCCTGGTAGACCAGGCCCTCGACGTAGCGCAGCAGCAGCTCGTCGATCACGGTCTGGGAATCCGGCTCGTACAGGTAGTCCCAGCCGTATTGGCTTTCCAGGGCGGCCTCGTCCTGGGAGCCCGTCTGGAAGGGGTCTTCCAGGCCCGAAGGCAGCGGCAGCAGGCGGATGAAGCTGGGGTCCTGCTTCATGGTGTTGACGAAGCGGCTGGTCGCCAGATAGACCGCGTCCACCTTGCCGTCGACGAAGTCGTCGAGCTGGACCTTGATGGCGCCGATCAGGCGTTCCAGGTTGGGCGCGTCGCCCAGCTGGACTTCCGAGGACACCACGTTGACGCCGACGCGGTTCAGCAGGCCCAGGCCCTTGGAGCCCAGCGCCGTCGCCTGGACGCGCACGCCCTGCTGCTCGAATTCCTTGATCCGCGCGAGCACCAGGCGCGAGATGTTGGTATTCAGGCCGCCGCACAGACCCTTGTCGGTGGTGACCAGCACGACGCCCACGGACGACAGCTTCGGGCGTTCCACCATGTAGGGGTGGGTGTAATCCGGGTTCGCCTGCATCAGGTGGGCCGCGATGGCGCGCACCTTGGTGGCGTAGGGACGGCCCGTCCGCATCCGGTCCTGCGCCTTGCGCATCTTGGATGCGGCGACCATTTCCATCGCCTTGGTGATCTTGCGCGTGTTTTGCACGCTCTTGATCTTGGTTCGAATTTCCTTGATTCCGGCCATTCCACTATCCTGTCAGGGCTGTCCGGGACGCGCGCCGCGCGCCCCGGCCGCTACTTAAAACGTGCCGTGCTTCTTGAATTCCTGGATGGCGGCGCCCAGAGCGGCGTCGTCTTCCTTGGAGAGTTCCTTCACGTCTTCGATGCGCTGGATCAGGGCTTCGTGCTTGGCCTTCAGGTAGTCCTTCAGGGCCTTTTCGAAGGCCAGCACCTGGCCGACCTCGAGATCGTCCAGATAGCCGTTGTTCACGGAATACAGGGCCACCGCCAGTTCCCAGACCTGCTGCGGCTGGTATTGGGGCTGCTTGAGCAGTTCGACCACGCGCTTGCCGCGTTCCAGCTGGCGGCGGGTGGCGTCGTCCAGGTCGGAAGCGAACTGCGCGAAGGCGGCCAGTTCACGGTACTGGGCCAGGTCGGTCCGGATGCCGCCCGACAGCTTCTTGACGACCTTGGTCTGGGCCGAACCCCCCACGCGCGACACCGAGATACCGGCGTTGATGGCGGGGCGGATGCCGGCGTTGAACAGGTCGGTTTCCAGGAAGATCTGGCCGTCGGTGATGGAGATCACGTTGGTCGGCACGAAGGCGGACACGTCGCCGGCCTGGGTTTCGATGATCGGCAGCGCGGTCAGCGAGCCGGTCTTGCCCTTGACGGCGCCGTTGGTGAATTTTTCGACGTATTCGGGATTCACGCGGGCGGCGCGTTCCAGCAGACGGGAGTGCAGGTAGAACACGTCGCCGGGGTAGGCTTCGCGTCCGGGCGGACGGCGCAGCAGCAGGGACACCTGGCGGTAGGCCCAGGCCTGCTTGGTCAGATCGTCGTACACGATCAGGGCGTCCTCGCCGCGATCGCGGAAGTATTCGCCCATGGTGCAGCCCGAGTAGGCGGCCAGGTACTGCATGGCGGCGGAGTCGGACGCGGCGGCGGCCACGACGATGGTGTATTCCATGGCGCCGTGTTCTTCGAGCTTGCGCACCACGTTGTTGATGGTGGAAGCCTTCTGGCCGATGGCGACGTACACGCAGGTGACGCCCTTGCCCTTCTGGTTGATGATGGTGTCGACGGCCACGGCGGTCTTGCCGGTCTGGCGGTCGCCGATGATCAACTCGCGCTGGCCGCGGCCGACGGGCACCATGGAGTCGATGGCCTTCTGGCCGGTCTGCAGCGGCTGCGACACGGACTGGCGGGCGATCACGCCCGGCGCGACCTTTTCGATCACGTCGGTTTCCTTGGCGTTGATCGGGCCCTTGCCGTCGATCGGATTGCCCAGTGCGTCGACGACGCGGCCGCGCAGTTCCGGGCCGACCGGCACGGACAGGATCTTGCCGGTGGTCTTGACGGCGTCGCCTTCGGACACGCCGATGTAGTCGCCCAGAATCACGGCGCCCACGGAATCACGTTCCAGATTCAGGGCCAGACCGAACTTGTTGTTGGGGAATTCGAGCATTTCGCCCTGCATCACGTCGGACAGACCGTGGATGCGGGTGATGCCGTCGGTGACGGACACGACCGTGCCTTGCGTGCGGACATCGGTGGACGCGCCCAGGCCTTCGATGCGGCTCTTCAGCAGTTCGCTGATCTCGGACGGGTTAAGTTGCATGGTAAGACTCCTGGAATCTTGTTGGCTGGCCCGCCATCACGCGGCCAGCGTATCGCGCAGACCGGCCAGCCGGGCTTGCACGGAAGTATCGAGCACGTGATCGCCGACGGCGACGCGCACCCCGCCGATCAGTTCCGGGTCGACCGTCACCTGGGATTTGAGCTTGAGGCCGAACTTGCGCTCCAGCCCCTGCAGCAGGCCGGCCACCTGGGCATCGGTCAGCGGGTAGGCGCTGGTGATGCGCGCCAGGGCGGTGCCTTCCAGCCGGTTGCGCAGCAGTTCGAATTGCTCGGCCACCTGGGGCAGCGCCTGGACGCGGCCGTTCTCGACCACCAGGGCGACGAGATTTGCCGCCTGCGCCGGCAGTTCCTGGGGCACCAGACCGGTCAGCAGCGCGGTGCGCTGCGCATCGGACAGGCGCGGATCGGCCATGGCCTCGAGCACGTCGGGCATGCCGGACACCTGGGCCAGCAGCGACATCACGCCGGACCAGTATTCGAGCCCGCGCGCGTCGCCGCGCACGGATTCGAACAGGGCCTCGGCGTAGGGCCGCGCGATAGTAGACAGTTCAGCCATGACTCGCCCTGATTCAGAGTTGCGCCTGGAGCTGGTCGAGCAGCTCGGCGTGCGCCTTGGCATCGACTTCGCGACGCAGGATCTGTTCGGCGCCCTTCACGGCCAGCACAGCCACTTCGGCGCGCAGGGTTTCACGCGCACGCTGGACTTCCTGGGCGGCGTCCTGACGGGCCTGGGCGACGATCCGGGCCTTTTCGGCCTCGGCTTCGCGGCGGGCTTCGTCGATCAGCGCGGAGGCCTGCTTTTCGGCTTCGGCCAGACGCGCGTGGTTTTCGGTCTTGGAGGCGGCTTCCATCAGACTGACGCGGGCCTGGGCCTGGGCCAGATCGGCTTTGCCTTTCTCGGCGGCGGCCAGACCGTCGGCGATTTTCTGGCGACGATCATCCATTGCCTTCGTCAGGGGCGGCCAGATGAATTTCATCGTAAACCAACCCAGAACGAAAAACACGATCATCTGGAAAAAGAGAGTCGCGTTTAAATTCACGGTCGTTTTCCTAATTTACCCGTTCGTGCCTTGCGGCGATTCCGCAAGGCACCTAATCCGGCCGTCCACGACCCGCAGGCCGCCGACGAACCCCTGACCTGCGACAAACGCGCAGGCCTGCGCCGTCATCAGCCCACGAAGGGGTTGGCGAACGCGAACAGCATGGCCAGACCCACACCGATCAGGAAGGCCGCGTCGATCAGGCCGACCAGCAGGAACATCTTGGTCTGCAGCGTGTTCATCAGTTCGGGCTGGCGGGCGGAGGCTTCGAGGTACTTGCCACCCATCATGCCGATGCCGATGCAGGCGCCGATGGCGCCCAGACCGATGATCAGACCGCAAGCGAGAGCAACGAACGCAACGTTGGTCATAACAACTCCTTGGTAAGTAAACGTTGTTTAGTCAAAAAATCAAAAAACCAGAAATCAGGGCAAGCCCCGCGAGCCCGCCCGGGGTGACCCCGGGCGAATTTTTAGTGGCCTTCGTGCGCCTGCCCGATATACACCAGGGTCAGCATCATGAAGATGAACGCCTGCAGCAGCACGATCAGAATGTGGAAGATCGCCCATGCCGAACCGGCGAGCACGTGTCCGAACGCAAGACTGATGCTGGAAGCATTCGCCCCCGTCCAGGCACCACCCAGCAAGGCGATCAGCATGAACAGCAGTTCGCCCGCATACATATTGCCGAACAGCCGCATGCCCAGCGACACGCACTTGGCCGCATATTCGATGAGGTTCAGCAGGAAATTGAAGGGCGCCAGGACCAGCGCCGCGACGCCATGCGCGTGGAAGGGCGCGGTGAAGAGTTCCTTGACGAAGCCGGCCGGGCGCTTGATCTTGATGCCGTAGTACAGCATCAGGACCAGCACGCCCAGGGACATGCCCAGGGGGATGTTCAGATCGGCGGTCGGCAGGATGCGATGATAGTACAGCGGATCGGCGTGGTGGGCGCCCAGGCCTGTGATGCGGAAGATCCAGCCGGCCAGGTCGACGGGGATGAGGTCGAGCGCGTTCATCAGCGCGATCCAGAGGAACACGGTCAGGGCCAGCGGCGCGGCGAACTTGCGCGTGGTCTCGTTGGGGATGATGCCTTTGGCTTCCTCGTGGACCATGCCCACGAGCATTTCGATGCCCATCTGGAAACGGCCCGGCACATCGGTGGTGGCCCGGCGGGCGGCCCGCCAGAGGAAGAAGATGACGATGGCGCCCATCAGGATCGACCAGAACAGCGAGTCGTAGTTGACGACGTCGAAGTTGGCGATGATGTCCTGCTTGTGCCCGAGATTGTTCAGGTGCACCAGGTGATGCTGGATGTATTCGGACTGAGGCGTCGTTACAGCGTCGGTCATCGGAAACCCTTTTTCGTATTCAAATCATGGCAGTCGGCGCAAGGCCAGCAACACCACGTACCCCTTCATGACGCCCAGCAGGCCCAGCAGGAAGGCCAGCCAGTTCAGCCAGTCGCCCCACCGCCACGCCACCAGGACCACCACCCCGGCCACCGTCAGCAGCTTGAGGAATTCGCCCCAGAAAAAGGCGAGCGATCCCGGGCGTTTAGGCCCGAAATACCCCAGCAGCAGCCGCAAGGCGAACAGCGCGTTGGGCACAAAATAAACCACCGCCCCGATCAGGGCGGAAAACCCGGCGTCCTTTCCGGCAATTCCCCAGGCGCCCAGCACCACCAGCATTCCCGTGAATGCCTGCGCCGCCAACGCCCGCAACAGGCCGACCCGTGAACGGCGGGCGATCAGCGCGCGTTCCGATTCGTCAAGCACCAGCGTGTCGGACGAACTGCCATCAGGACCGCGGACAGCCCTCGCATTCATAGGCCTATCGCTCACGTCCCGCCGCGCATCCGCCGAAAGCCCCCGTCAATCCGGGCCGATCGAACACACACGCGGCGATAGTCAAACTCGTAAATTATAGCGTCCCTTTCAGGGAATATTCAAACTTCCCCTGCCAGGGGCGCACTATTTTAGCGCAGTTCGCCCGTGCGCGCGGCCTACGGCACATCCGTCCCGACGGACTACGCCGTTTCCCCGACGGCCGGCCGACCGCCACCCGGAAAACGGCGTAGCGACTCTGGCCTATAGGTGGGCGCCCGACCCGCCCATAACATTCTCCATACGACATCACAGTTCGACACGTTCGGCAAAGATCATTGCGCGGAAGAGGGGGATCGCCATGCGGTTCATGGGGTTGCGGATCGGCATCATCGTCGCGGCGCTGTTGGGCGCGGCGGCGGCCGCGCAAGAACCCGAGCCGCCCAGGGGCAATCTCGACGAGGGGCGCATCAACAGCGATCCCCTGAAGGGGCTGATCATCAACCGCACCGTCACCGTGATGGGATGGGACTTCTACAGCAACTTCACGCAAGTGTGGCAGGCGCTGTACCCGGACTCACAGGACACGATGACGATCATCGAACGTCCCACCGCGCAGTTCGGCAGCGAGATCTGGATCAGTTATCTGAATCAGACCGTATTCCACACGTTTCTGTCTCCGGCCCGCTCGCGGGCGAAGGACCAGAGTCGGGAAGTCGTCCAGGTGGTCCGGGAGAACATCGACATCATCAATGCCCAAAGGCAGTTCATCCAGGACGCCGACTTGGGGCCCGAGGAGATGTAAATGAGCCAGTCCACGCACACCCCTTTCGCCAGGTCGGGCAGGCCCGCCGCGATCCTCCTCGGCGCCTTGATGGCGCTGTCATGGGCGCCGCTGCCGGTTTCGGCGGGGCAGCTGCTCTACACCCCGGTCAACCCCAGTTTCGGCGGCAACCCGCTGAACGGCCCCAACCTGCTGCAAAGCGCGCAGGCGCAGAAGCGCTATCCCTACCCCATGGACGATCTCGGCCTGGACAACATCGGCCAGATCCTGCAAACGGACAACGGCTTCCTGATCCAGAAAGGCGACAAGCTCTACTGGATCGATCTGAACGGCAATTCGCATCCTATCGACCTTGGCAGCACCGCTGCCGGCACCGCCCCACTCAACTGACCCGGAACCGGAAAGGCCCGTCATGGACACCCTGAAAATGCCTGGAGCCCGCGCACTCGTTTCGGTTCGCGGCTCATGGATCGCTCCGGTGCTGGCGCTGACCCTGTCCGCATGCGCGATCCAAAAACCCGTCAATGTTTCCAGCGAAGCGCAACTGACTCCGCCGACCCCCTCGGCCACCGCGTTGCTGCAGTTGCCGCCTCCGCGGCAAAAGATCGTGGCCGCCGTCTACGGCTTCCGGGATGAAACCGGTCAATACAAGCCTTCCCCCAGCAGCGCGTTCTCCACGGCGGTCACTCAGGGCGCGGCGTCGATGCTGATGAAAGCGCTGAAAGACTCCGGCTGGTACATCCCCGTCGAGCGGGAGGGCCTGCAATCCCTGCTGACCGAGCGCCGGGTGTTGCGGGCCGTGGACGAGGACGCGCAGAACCGGGGCGGCGTCCCGAACCTGCTGCCCGCCTCCATCATCCTGGAGGGCGGCGTGATCGCCTATGACACCAACACGAGGACCGGCGGCCTGGGCGCGAAATTCCTGGGGATCGGCATGACCACGCAATACAGCGTCGATCAGGTCACGATCGGCCTGCGGGCCGTGGACGTCGCGACCGGCGCGATCCTGGACAGTGTCTCGACCACCAAGACGATCTTCTCGTACGAGATCCATCCGAGCTATTTCCGTTTCGTCAATTACTACGATCTGCTGGAGATCGAAGGCGGCTACACCCACAACGAGCCCGCCCAACTGGCCGTGAAGGAAGCCATCGACGCCGCCGTCATGCACCTGACGGTACAGGGCATCAAGAACAATCTGTGGCGCCTGAAAAACCCGGCGGACTGGAACAGCGCGTTGATCCAGCGCTACCTGACCGCCGAAAACAACGAAGTGACAACGGTGACGCCGCGCAAGACGGTCGACACGGACACCGCGGCCCCCTCGGCCCAGACCCAATGACCGCCTGAAATGCGGCCCGGGCCTGCTCACTTGAATCAAGGAGTTGCAAATCATGGACACATCACCCCTTTCACGTTTCGGCCCCCCCCCTCGGCCACGTCTGCCTGAGCCTGGGCCTCGCGGCCCTGCTGAGCGCAGCCCCGCCGGCCAGCCACGGCGCCGGCTTCGATCTTTCGCCCGGGGAACTGCCGCCGCTGGAGTTGGCCAATGCCGGCGTGCGGGCGCACATCGCCCAGCGAGGCGGACTGAACACCGGCGAAATCACCCAGAAAGGCGCCGATTCCGCGGCATCCATCCTCCAGGACGGTTTCCACAACCGGGCGGACACTTCGCAATCCGGGGCGGGCAACACGGCCTTGATCCAGCAGGCCGGGGCCAACAACGAAGCCCAGATCATCCAGGCCGGGATGGGGATCTGGGGCGAAATCCATCAGACCGGCGTAGCCAATCGCGGGCGGCTGGAGCAATACGCCAGCAACAGCTACGCGAACCTGAACCAGATCGGGAATTTCAATCAACTGTCGGTGACGCTCACCACGCCGGGCCCGCTGGCGCCGATCACCCAGATCGGCAGCGGCCTGAAGCTTTCCGTGTATCGCTGACGCACCCGAACCGTTTCTTTCGACGACGCCCGGTTTCAAGACCGCCGGACAGCGTTTTCCCCCCACTGGTCTTGTCGACTCAAGGAGCTTCAACATGAAACACTCTCTTTGCGCACTGGCGTCCGGTCTTGCGTTGGCCTTCGCCGGCACGGCGGCATTCGCGGGCAGCACCGGCAACACCTACCAGAACGGCTTCAACAACGACGCCGAGATCACGCAGGCCTACAACGGCAACGCCACCGCCACCATCACTCAGATCGAAATGAGCAACGTGGCCAAGGCCAACCAGTCCAACAATTTCTTCGGTAGCGCCCAGATCGATATCTACCAGAAGGGATACGACAACTACGCCAACGCGAAACAGTCCGACAACGTGGGCGCCAGTTCAAAGGTCGTGCAAAAGGGCTGGCAGAACGTGGTCAACACGGACCAGAGCCACAACGTGAACGCCCGGTCGGATGTCTATCAGGACGGCGTGAACAATTCGGCTGACGTCAAACAGACCTGGACCGGCGATGCCAGCGCCAAGATCGTCCAGGCAGGCTGGAAGAACGTCGCGAACACCACCCAGGAACACAGCCTGGACGCGACGGCCGATGTGTATCAGAGCGGGATCAACAATTCCGCCGACGTCACGCAGAAATGGACCCACGACGCCGACGCGAAGATCGTGCAGGCCGGCTTCAAGAACACCAGCACGGTGACGCAGCAGTTCGGTCACAACCAGAGCGCCGATCTCTACCAGGACGGATGGGTCAACTCGGCGACCGTGATGCAGACGGGCTCCAACCTGTCCGCCACGGCGGTGCAGATCGGGTTCGGCAACACGGCCACGTTCAATCAGACGGGCTGGTAAGTCCGCAGGCCTTTGCGCCAGGCTCTCTGGCGGGACTTCCATGGCCCGCCAGAGATTTTTTCCCCTTCTTCCGGAGCATGGTCATGATGGCGGCGGATCTGAATCTCCAGGTATGGCTGGACAGCGGCACCGGCGCGCAAGCCGGCATGATCGTGCCCTACGTCCAGAGTCCGGAACACCGCATGATCGACTATCGGATCCAGGCCGTCAGGCAGGGCCCCTCGGGCACTTCGCGGATCATGCAAAGCGGCTCGGTCGACCTTCCGGCCGACCAGCCTACCGCGCTGACGCGCTTTTCCATGTCGATCGGAGCGCGCGATCAGTGCCAGATCGAGCTGCTCATCCTCTCCCAGGGCGTCCAGGCGGGCACCTATCGCTTCGCCTGTCCCCGTTCTCACTGACATCCCCATGCCATGAGACCCATCATGAACGCCGCCCTGCGCTCCATCGCATTTACCTTTTGTATGCTCCTGGCACTTCCTGCCACCGGCGAGGAAACAAACGCCCTCCTGCGGGCTTACGAACAGGCAGGCTCGCCCGCGACGCTTCCCGCTTCCCGCCTGGAGGCGGTGGCGCGCGCATACCGGGACGCGCGTCGGTGGCCAGTGGCCATTGAGCTGTTCAGACAAGGAGAGCGGCGTTTTCCCGGCCAGGCGACGTTCGCCTATGGCCATGTCATGACCCTGGCGGACGCGGGACGCCCGCACGAGGCAATTGAACGCGGCAAGTCCCTCGTGGCGGGCCGTCCCGGCGATCCGGATGCGCATCTCGCACTGGCTTACGCCTATGGCCGGAACGCACAACCGTATGCGGCCCTGGAACACGCCTCCCAGGCTTACTCGCTGGCCCCGGGCCGTCTTTACGTCGTGCGCGCCTACGTGCTGGCCCAGCAGGATGCGCGCCTGCCCCAAAGCGCCCTCCGGCTGGCCGCCGCGCATCCCGGCCTGCTCAGTCCTTCGCAGACCCGGTCCCTGCAGGCCGACGTGGCGGCCGAGCTGACACGCGCCGCCTCGACCGACACACGGGGCGAAGCGGACCGGCACGTCCTGGCCGACCAGGCGCTGTCCCAGTACGACCAACTGATTCCGCAATGGCGCGCCCTGGGGCCGGAGGCCCGCGACGACGTGCGGCGCGCCGAGGCGGACCGGCTGCAAGCCCTGCGCGCGCGCGGCCGCATGCGGGATCTCGCGGCCCACTACGAAGCCATGCGGGCGAACGGCGAGACCGTGCCGGATTACGCGCTGGGCGAAGCGGCAGGCGCCTACCTGGCCTTGCGACGGCCGGAAACCGCAGCGCCTCTGTTCCAGCAATCCCTGGCGTCCACGGCGGCGGGCCTGGACGCGGAGGCCCGGGTGAGCGACCGGATCGGCCTGTACTACGCGCTGGCCGAATCCGACCAGCACGCCGCCGCCAACGCAGGGCTGGACCGGACGCTGGCCGCGCTGCCCACCTGGATCATGTACAAGGGCGATCCCATGCGCCGCCCCAACCCCGCGAAACTGGACGCCGAACAGACGCGAGCCCTGGGCGCGCTCTACCAGGGCGACACGCTGAAGGCCCAGGCGGCGCTGGACCGGATGGTCGACGAAGCGCCTGGCAACGTCGGCCTGCGCGTCGCGCGGGCCGAAGTCTGGCGCGCCCGGGATCTGCCGCGCCAGGCGGAACTCGACCTGAAGATCGCCGAAACCCAGGCGCCCCGGTCCATCGAGGTCGAAACCGGCCAGGCCGAGACCGCCCTCGCCCTGCGGGAATGGCGCCAGGCCAGGCTGTTGCGTGACGATCTGATGGCCCGGATCCCGGAAGACCAGGCCGTGAAGCGTCTGGACGAGACTTGGAGCGCACATCAAAAGGCCGAGTGGCGGACGACCGCCAGCCGGGGCGCGTCCACCGGCGGCCAGGTGCTGGGCAGCCGGGACGCAAGTATCGACACCGTGCTCTATTCACCTCCATTGGATGACAATTGGCGCGTATTCGCCGGCACCGGCTACACAGAAGGGCGCTTCGACGAGGGGGACGGCCACTATGCCTGGGCGCGCGCCGGGCTCGAATGGCGCGGCCGCGACCTGACGGCCCAGATCGAGGCCTCGGGCAACCGCTACGGTCACGGCACCCGGGCCGGGGCGGCGTTCTCGGCCCTGATGGACCTGAACGACCATTGGCAGGCGGGCATCGGCGGCGCCCTGCTGTCGCGCGATACGCCGCTGCGGGCCTTGAAGCACGACATCACGGCCAATACCCTGAACGCCTCTCTGCGCTGGCGTGGAGACGAACGCAGGGAATGGGTCCTGACCCTGACGCCCTCGTTCTTTTCCGACGGCAACCGCCGCCTGGAGGCCAGTCTGTCGGGCCGCCAGCGCCTCTACACCGCGCCCCGGGTCCAGGTGGATGCGCTGCTGGATCTGTCCGCCTCCCGCAACTCGGCCGAGGACGCCCCCTATTTCAACCCCAGGTCGGACCTGACGTTACTGCCGGCCCTGCGGGTGACGCACACGCTGTACCAGCGGGACGAGACGCGCTGGGAGCAGCAATTCCTGCTTGCCGCCGGCGCCTATGCGCAGCAGGGATACGGCACCGGCGGCCTCTACACCATCGGCTATGGCCAACGCTATCACCACAGCCGCACGTTCGAGGTCGGTTTCCTGGCTTCGGGCACCTCGCGCCCCTACGACGGCCAGCGCGAGCGCAGTTTCAACTTCCTCATCGACGTGACGGTCCGGTTCTGACCCGGGAGCGCCCCATGCCACGATCCTTCACCTTCGGTCCGCGCCTGCTCTTCCTGGCCTGCCTCCTGACGCTGCTCGCAGGCTGCGCGCGCGACATTCCGGCTTTCACACCGCCAGACGAGAGGCCCGTGGCCAGCGTCGACAGGCCCTGGCCCGCCAACCACGTGCTGGCGCTGGCCTACCATGATGTCGAGGACAGCGATCCCGACCAGCGATTCCTGGCCGTGCGCACGGATCAACTGGTCGCCCAGCTCGAATGGCTGCGGAACAACGGCTACCAGGCCGTGTCCGTCGACCAGATCCTGGCCGCCGGACACGGCGGAAAACCCTTGCCGCCCAAGGCGGTGTTGCTCAGTTTCGACGATGGTTACCGCAGCTTCCCCAGCCGGGTCTTCCCCATCCTGAAGGCCATGAACTGGCCCGCCGTGTGGGCGCCCGTGGGCCGCTGGATCGACACGCCGCCCGACCAGCCCGTGCGCTTCGGCGACCTGCGGGTGCCCCGGGACCGTTTCGCCACCTGGGAAGACGTCCGGGAAATGGCCCGTTCGGGTCTGGTCGAAATCGCTTCGCACACCGACGACCTGCACCACGGCATTCCGGCCAATCCTCAGGGCAATACGGAACCGGCCGCCGCCACGCGCCGCTACGACACAGGCGCGCGCGCCTACGAAACCGACGCGGCCTACCGGCAACGGATCACAGAGGACGTCCGGCGCATCACACGCAAGATCCGCCAGGCGACCGGCACGACGCCCCGCGTCTGGGTCTGGCCCTACGGCGCCGCAAGCGGCGAAGCGCTGGACATCATCCGCACCCAGGGGTATCGGATGGCATTGACGCTCGATGAAGGCCTGGCCCCGGTCGACGCGCCCCTGTCCATGCCGCGCATGCTGGTGACGGACTCGCCCGACATGCGGACGTTCGCACGGTCGGTCGTGGGCGCCGAATCCCGGGGCGACTTCCGGGTGGCGCAGGTGGACCTGGACTACGTCTACGACCCCGACCCCGGCCAGACGGACCGCAACCTGGGCGCCCTGGTGCAGCGGATCGCCGACCTGGGCATCAACACGGTCTTCCTGCAAGCTTACGCCGATCCCGAAGGCGACGGTCTGGCGCGCTCGGTCTATTTCCCGAATCGGCGGCTGCCGATGCGCGCCGACCTGTTCAACCGGGCCGTCTGGCAGTTGCGCAACCGCGCCCGCGTGAAGGTCTACGCCTGGATGCCGGTCCTGAGCTTCGATCTGGCGCCCGACATCGCCCGCGTCGTCCGCCAGAACCCCGCGCGTCCGGACGAACCGCCCGGCCCGGATCCCGAGCAGTATCGCAGGCTGTCTCCCTTCGACCCGCGGGCCAGGGCTGCCATCACGGACCTGTACGAGGACATGGCGCGCGCCGCGCCGATCGACGGCATCCTGTTTCACGACGACGCCGTGCTGAGCGATTTCGAGGACGCCGGCCCGGATGCGCTCGCCGCCTACCGTCGCGCCGACCTGCCCGACTCCATCCAGGCGCTGCGGGCCGACCCGGACACGCTGCGGCGCTGGACCCGCTTCAAGAGCCTCGCCCTGGTCGATTTCACCCTCTCGCTGGCGCAGCGCGTCCGCGCCATCCGCGGACCGCAGGTACGGACCGCCCGCAACCTGTACGCCGAGCCGATCCTGAACCCGGCCAGCGAAGCCTGGTACGCGCAGAACCCGGACGATTTCCTGCGGGCCTATGACTGGACCGTACCCATGGCCATGCCGCTGATGGAACGGGTGCCGATGGCGCGCGCAGACGCCTGGATCGAACGCCTGGTCGCCGCGATGCGGCGGCGTCCGGGCGGACTGGACCGCACCGTGTTCGAACTCCAGGCCCGCGAATGGAGCCTGCCGGGCCGGCCCGCCGTGGACAGCCGGATTCTGGCTGGCTGGATGCGGCGCCTGCAGCGGGCCGGCGTCCGGCATTTCGGCTATTACCCCGACGATTTCGCACAGGATCAACCGGCACTGCAAAACATCCGGCCCGCGATCTCGACCGCCTGGTACCCCCACCGCTGAGGAGAAACCGCGATGACGGAACGACTGCTCGCCTTCCTGATCCTGTGCCTCGTCGCAGGGGCGCCCTTCGGGGCGGCCCTGATGTGGACGGGCAACCTGATCCTGGATTTCGTCTTCTTCTACCCCCTGTTCATGTCGGGCCTGTGGACATTCGGCGGACTGTACTACTGGTTGCACTGGGAACGATTCTGGCCCTGGTCTCCCGATGCCCCTCCGCCGACCCTGAAGGGGACGCCCTGGATTTCCATTCTGATCCCCTGCCACAACGAAGCCGAGCATGGCGCCGACACCGTGCTGTCGGCGCTGAACCAGCGCTATCCGCACGTGGAGGTGATCGCCATCGACGACGGTTCGACGGACGACACGGGCGCAATGCTGGACCGGCTGGCCGACACGCACGCGCGCCTGCGTGTCATCCATCTCGCCCGCAACCAGGGCAAGGCGATGGCCCTGCGCATGGGTGCGCTGGCGGCCCGCAGCGAGTACCTGGTCTGCATCGACGGCGATGCCATTCTGCACCGCGACGCCGCAGTCTACCTGGCGGCGCCCCTGGTCGACCACCCTCGGGTCGGCGCGGTCACGGGCAATCCGCGCGTGCGCACGCGCTCCACGCTGATCGGTCGCGTCCAGGTGGGCGAGTTCTCGTCCATCGTGGGCCTGATCAAGCGCACCCAGCGCGTCTACGGCCAAGTCTTCACCGTGTCCGGGGTGGTGGCCGCATTCCGGCGCGGCGCACTGGACCGGGTCGGCTACTGGAGCCTGGACATGGTGACCGAGGATATCGACATCAGCTGGAAACTCCAGCGGGACCATTGGTCGATCTTCTTCGAGCCGCGCGCGCTGTGCTGGATCCTGATGCCGGAAACGCTGCGCGGCCTGTGGAAGCAGCGGCTGCGCTGGGCTCAGGGAGGCGCCGAGGTCTTCCTCAAGAACCTGCCCGGCATCCGGGCCTGGCGCCACCGCCGCCTGTGGCCCATGGCGCTGGAATATTGCGTGTCGACGATCTGGGCCTTCGCCCTGGCCCTGTCCATGGCGCTATGGACGACCGGCCTGTTCGTGGCGCTGCCCGGGCATATCCAGGTCGAGACGTTGATGCCCCCCGCCTTCACGGGCATGGCGCTGGCCGCGGCCTGCCTGCTGCAATTCTGCATCAGCGTTTTTATCGACCACCGCTATGAACACGGCCTGTTCCGCGCACTGTATTGGGTGATCTGGTATCCCCTGGCCTACTGGCTGATCGGCCTGCTCACCACGCTGTACGGATTCCCCAGGGTCATGCTCAGGCGCCACCGCGCCCGGGCCCGTTGGAACAGTCCCGACCGCGGCATCAAGGCGCCCACATCATGATGATCATCAAGACCCCCCGCTCTGCTCTCGCTTCCTCGCTCGACGGTCTGCTCACGGCGCTGGCCTGGGCCGCGTTCGGCTTTCTGTTCGCTTCGGGCGTGCGCTCGATCGTGGCAAGCCCGGCGCACGCCGCCACGGAACCCGCCGTGTCCCGGCTGTTGCCCGACGCGCAGGCCCTGCTGGCCTACACGCTGGTGGCGGCCATCATCGGATTGCTGCTGTCCGCCTGGGCCTGCTACAACGCCGTGCGGTTCAGCCGACTGGACCGGCGCAAACCGGCGGACGAGCCGCTGCCCGACGCGCTGGCGGTTCATTTCGGCGTCAGCCTGGCGCAGTTGCGGATCCTGCGCGCCAGCCGGACGATCCTCATCCACCATACCGACGATGGCCGGATCAGCATGATCGATTTCATGCACGACCCGACTTTCGTCAAGGAATTCGCACAAATGCACCGCTGATTCAGAGGAAATTGGTTACGAACAGAAAAATCAGTCACGCATCGAAAACAGAGATTGCCAAGCCTTGTCCGAGCATCAAGAATAAGCACTCGCCGCCGCGCACCGATCCGGAACCTTTGCAAGGGGACCTCACAATGGCGACCATCATGGTAGTGGAACCCAATGCGCTCCTGCGCATGGGCCTCCTGACGCTGCTGCGCACCCTCGACTGCTCCCTCACCAGCACGGGCATCGATTACGCGCAGCTCTTCCACGGCGCACCGTCGCGCACGGAGACGGACCTGATGCTGCTGTCGGTGCCCGACGCCTATGACCGGATGACCGAGCTCGTCAACGCGGCACAGGAGCACTACGCGCCGCGCCGTCTCCTGCTGCTGTCGGAAACCCGGACCCTGCCCTATTCCCTGCTCAACCTGCCTCCCGTCCTGGCCGGGTACATTTCCAAGCACGCCTCCCAGGAAGTGCTGAAGACATCCGTCCTGCTGGTTCTGGCGGGCGGCAAATGCTTTCCGCTCCCCGACACGGGCCGGGCCGACACACCGCCACCGGAGGGTTGCGGCAGTCCGAAGCGACGCTGGTACGATCAGCAAGGCTCCCCTCCCCCGGCGCAATCCGACGGGCCCGCGCCCGACAATCTCCTGCACGCGACCAACGGCGCGCGCGCGATACCCGCGACGCTCGACGGAGCCCAGGCCCTCACGCCGGAACTCGTTTCCCGGGAAGCCGTGATGCTGCACCTGACGCATCGCCAGTACGAAGTGCTGGTCCTGCTGGCCAAGGGCTATCCGCTGAAAAAAATCAGCCGGGAACTGAACATCTCGGTGGCGACCGCCAAGACCCATGCCGAGGCGCTCTATCAGCGCCTGTCCGTCAACAGCCGCAACGCCGCGGTCTATGCGGCCGTCTCGCGCGGCGCCACGCTGGGGTGGCGCGATCCGGACATGGCGGCACACATGTCCTGACGCTAGGCCGACAGGCACCATCGCGCGATGGAACGCGCGGCCTGGCTGGCATCGGCATCCGGCCGATAGCGCGTGACCGGCTGTTTGCATGCCAGGGCCTCGCGCAATCGCTCGTCGCGGCATATGCTGTGCGGCAGCACACGCGCTCCATAGTGGAGTCGCCAGTCCAGCACGACATCCCGCGCCAACGGCCGCGAGGGCTCGAACTCGTTGATCAGCAGATGGCTGGCCGCGTCCAGCCCGATCTGCGCCAGCAGCACATGGGCAGCGACATCCGGGTGTGCGACCAGCACATCCAGCGTGCTGTGGAACCGGAGAGCGGGCACCTGCCGGCCAGGATAAGAAGGGCAGTCGAACAGCACCCAGTCGAAATCCCCGCTCAGGCCGGGCAGGGCGCGCACCCAGAAATCATCGCCATGCAGGAGGTGCGATCCCCCGGCATCCTCGATGGACGCGCGCCCGAACGGGACCAGCATCAGGCCCGGCGCCAGCTCGAAGGCCTGGCGCCGCCATTCGAGCGGAAACCCGGCGGCGACCCAACCGTGCACGTCCCGGTGGGCCACATCGAAATGCAGGCGCAGCATGTCCGACGCATTCAGGTCCACCAGCAGCACGCGCTGTCCCAGCGCGTGCAGGGCATCCCCCAGCATCCCCACGACCGTCGTGGCGCCTTCGCCGCCCCGCACCCCCGTCACAGTCAGAATATTCATCGCGGCGCGTCCGGATCATCGTCGCGAGCGGACGTCGCGCGCTTGCCCCAGGCCAGGTACCGGTCGATTTCCGCCAGCAGCGGCCAATGGGCCAGGGCCTTGCGGAACGCCTCGCGGTCCGCAGGGTCGACCTCGATCGCCCGGCCCGCATCCGGATGCGGGGGCGGCGGTGCGGCCGGGACATCGTCGCGGCCATGCGGCAGGTGGATCTCGGCCATCGCTCCCTCGTCACAAGGATCAGCTCATTCGAGACATTATGTATCTGGTGACGATAAGGGTTTTCCGGCACACCCGTAAGGGCCGAATGACCGATCGGCCATTCGGGCTAGGCCCGGCCATCCGCAGGATGGCCGGGCCGCGCGCTCAGCGGTGCTTGAAGTCCGGCTTGCGCTTTTCCACGAAGGCGCGCATGCCTTCCTTCTGGTCTTCGGTGGAGAAAAGGGCGTGGAAGTTGCGCCGCTCGAACAGCAACGATTCGCTCAGCGGGGTCTCGAAGGCGCGATTGACACATTCCTTGGCCATCATCACAGCGGGCAGCGGCATCGAGGCGATCGTCGCGGCGGCCTCGAGGGCCTCGTCCAGCAACCGCTCGACCGGCACGATGCGCGACACCAGCCCGGCGCGTTCGGCCTCGGCGGCATCCATCATGCGGGCCGTCAGCACCAGGTCCATGGCCTTGGCCTTGCCCACCGCACGTGGCAGGCGCTGGGTGCCGCCATAACCGGGAATGACGCCCAGCTTGATTTCCGGCTGGCCGAACTTGGCGTTCTCGGCGGCGATGATGAAATCGCACAGCATGGCCAGTTCGCAGCCCCCGCCCAGCGCGTAGCCGGACACGGCCGCGATGATGGGCTTGCGGGCGCGGCGCAACGCATCCCAGTTGCCGCCCAGATAGTCGGACTTGTACACATCCATGTAGGACCAGTCCGACATGGCGGCGATGTCGGCCCCTGCGGCGAACGCTTTCTGGCTGCCGGTCAGCACCATGGCGCCGATGCCGTCGTCGGCCTCGAAGTCGCGCACGGCGGCCGATAATTCATCGATGACCTCGTTGCTCAGGGCGTTCAGGACCTGGGGACGGTTCAGGGTCAACAGGCCGACGCGGCCCCGGACCTCGACCTTGACGAACGATTCGCTCATGATGCCTCCAAAGTAAACTACCGACATGAAAAATGCACAGATGATCCGATACCAGGTACGGCTGGCCGACCCGGCCGGTCACCGCTACGCCATCCGTCTGACGATTCCTCGCCCCGATCCGGCCGGCCAGAACCTGCGTCTGCCCGCCTGGATTCCAGGCAGCTACCTGATCCGTGATTTTGCCCGACAGATCGAAACTTTGCAGGCTTCTTCGGACGGCGCCCCGGTCGCCACACGCAAGACCGACAGCCACACCTGGCACTGCGACACCTGCGCCGGCCCGCTGACCGTGGACTACCAGGTCTATGCCTGGGACCTGTCCGTGCGCGGCGCGCATTTCGACGAAAGCCACGCCTTCTTCAACGGCTGCAGCCTGTTCCTGGCCGCGGTCGGCCAGGAAACACAGCCCTGCCTGCTGGATCTGCGCCCGCCCGCCCACGCGCGCGGCTGGCGGGTCCACACCAGCCTGCCATCCGCCTCCGGCCACCCTGACGCGGCCCCCACACATGGATTCGGCCTCTACCTGGCCCGCGACTACGACGATCTGATCGACCACCCCGTCGAGATCGGCACGCCCCAGTGCGTCAGTTTCGAGGCGCATGGCGCGGTCCACGACCTGGTGTTCACCGGCCGGATACCCGGCCTGGACCTGGAGCGCATCGCCGCCGATGCGCAGAAAATCTGCGCCGCCCAGATCGAACTGTTCGAGCCCGACACCCGACGCGCGCCGTTCCTGGACAGCGCCGGGCGCTACGTGTTCCTGGTGACGGTCACGGGCGATGGTTACGGCGGCCTGGAACACCGCGCCTCGACCGCACTCATCACCCGCCGCGCCGACCTGCCCGCGCAGGGCCGCGGGACGCCCGAGGGCTACGTCACTTTCCTGGGCCTGCTCAGCCACGAATACTTTCATACCTGGAACGTCAAGCGCATCAAGCCCGCCGCCTTCGCCCCCTACGATCTGAGCCGTCCGAACCATACGGAACTGCTATGGGTGTTCGAAGGCTTCACGTCCTACTATGACGACCTGATGCTGCTGCGCGCGGGCGTGATCGACGAGCCCGCCTACCTGAAACTGGTCGGCCGCACGCTGGACCAGGTGATGCGCGCCGGGGGGCGCCTGAAGCAATCCGTGGCGGAAAGCTCCTTCGACGCCTGGACGCGCTACTACAAGCAGGACGAGAACTCGCCCAACGCCCTGGTCAGCTATTACACCAAGGGTGCGCTGGTGGCATTGGGCCTGGATCTGGAGATCCGCCGGCAGTCCGGCGACACGCACAGCCTGGATGACGTCATGCGTTCGCTGTGGCGGCGCTACGGTCGCGACTTCTACCAGGGCCGGCCCCGGGGGGTGGCCGAAGGCGACATGCCCGCGCTGATCCGCGCCGCCACCGGCGCCGACGTGACGGACTTCATCGCGCGTCACGCCCTCGGCCGCGAGGACGTGCCCCTGAAGTCCGCCCTGGCCCGCGCCGGCATCGAGTTGTCCGCGCAGCCCGAGCACACGCGGCCCACGCTGGAAGTCCGCACCCAGGCCGACCCGGCGGGCCTGCGCCTGGCGACCGTCTACGAGCAGGGTCCCGCGCATCGCGCCGGCCTGTCCGCCGGCGACCTGCTGATCGCCGCCGACGGCCTGCGCATCGCCGACGCCGCCGGCCTGGACCGCCTGCTGGACGCGCGCCGCCCCGGCGAGCGACTGGCCTTGCACGTCTTCCGGCGCGACGAACTGCGCCAATACACGGTACGGCTGGGCAAGCCCGCCGCCCTGCGCCACCAGTTGAAACGGGTCTCTCCCACCGTGCCGGCCCGCGACGCTGCGGAGGGCACATGAATACCCGGCGCGTGATCCTGGACGAACTGCGCGTCCAGGCACCGATCGGGATGCTGGATCACGAGCGTCGCGCCCCGCAGCCGCTGGCGATCCGGGCGGAATTCGACACCGACGCCTCGCGCCCCGTGGACGATGCCGACATCGGCTCGGTGCTGGACTACCGCTTGCTGCGCGCCGCCCTGGTCGAGGAAGCCACCCGCGGCCACACCGATTTGCTGGAAACCCTGGTGGACCGTTCGCTGGACCGTATCCTGCGCGATTTCCCCGACGTGCTGGGCGTTAAAATCCGCATCTGCAAACCGGCGGCCTTCGACGATTGCACCGTCTGCGTCGAACAGTCGCGCCGCCGCTGAACCCGTCTTCGCCCCTCGTCATGAACACCTCCTTTCCGGCGCCGCCCACGACCGTCCCCGATCAGAACCAGCCACCGGCAGCCCGGACGACGCCCGCCGACCCGGCCGCGTCCCCGCGCCGCAGCGTCAGCGAGAACAAACTCGTCAAGCGCCTGCTGCGCGAGACCGGCAAGGCCATCGGCGACTACGGCATGATCGAGGCCGGCGACCGCGTCATGGTCTGCCTGTCGGGCGGCAAGGATTCCTACGGCCTGCTCGACATCCTGCTCACCTTGCGCCAGCGCGCGCCCATCGATTTCGAGATCGTCGCCGTCAACCTGGACCAGAAGCAGCCCGGATTCCCGGAACACGTCCTGCCCGACTACCTGAGCGCGCGCGGCATCCCGTTCCACATCGAAAGCCAGGACACCTACTCCGTCGTCAAGCGCCTGATCCCGGAAGGAAAAACCACCTGCTCCCTGTGCTCGCGCCTGCGGCGCGGCATTCTGTACCGCGTCGCCCGCGAACTGGGCGCCACCAAGATCGCCCTGGGCCATCATCGCAACGACATCCTGGCGACCTTCTTCCTGAACCTGTTCTACGGCGGGCGCATGAAGGCCATGCCACCCAAGCTGGTGTCCGACAACGGCGAGCACGTGATCATCCGGCCATTGGCCTACGTGCGCGAGAAAGACCTGATCGCCTACGCCAAGCTGCGCGAATTCCCGATCATTCCTTGCAATCTGTGCGGGTCTCAGGAAAACCTCAAGCGCAAGGAAGTCGGCCGCATGCTGGAGGAATGGGACCGCCATTTCACGAACCGCACCTGGAATGTGTTCCGCGCCCTGTCGCACGTGGTGCCCTCGCACCTGATGGACCGGTCGCTGATGGACTTCACCGGCCTGCGGCCCACGGGACACGCCGACGCCGACGGCGACCGCGCCTTCGACGAGGAGGACTTCCCGCTGCCCGCCTTCTCCGAGGACGAGGACGACGAAGCCCCGGACACGGACGGCTCCATGGAGCGGATCATCGCGCGGCCCCGCGTGCGCGGGCCGGCGGCGCCCTAGCCGCACGCCGACAAAAAAGCCGCCATGGTCCGCTGGACGCTCGCCGCCCTCGCCCTCTTCTTCGTCCCGCTGGCGATCTGGTGGCTGAGCCTGAAGCCATCGAATGACCGCGAATGGGCCGACGAGGTCTCCCGCACCCTGCGCGGCAGCGTGCGAGGCTCACGCGTCACGCTGCGCGACATCCGCGATTTCGACTGGCGCAGCGACACGGATTACACCGCGCGCTGGCACGACGGCACCTATGACCTGGATGAACTGGACTCGGTGGACATGGCGCTGTCCTACTGGATGGGGCCGGCCATCGCGCATACCCTGGTGTCCTTCGGCTTCACGGACGGACGCCACCTGGTGTTCTCCGTCGAGATCCGACGGGAGCGCGGCGAGGCCTTTTCCTCTCTGGGCGGTTTCCTCAAGCAGTTCGAACTGGCCATCGTGGCCGCCGAGGAGCGCGACATCTTGCACGTGCGCGCCGGCCCCCGGGGCGAACAGGTCTTCCTGTATCCGGTCCACATGCCGCCCCAGGCCCGACGCGCCCTGTTCCTGTCCTACGTGGAGCGCGCCAACCGGCTCGCGGACGAACCGCGCTTCTACCATTCGGTGACGGCCAATTGCACGACCCTGGTCTACGATATGGTCCGTCCGCTGGTCCCCGGCCTGCCCCTGGACGTCCGGCTGATCCTGTCGGGCTACCTGCCCGAATACCTGTACAGCCATGGCGGCCTGGACACGAGCCTGCCGCTGGACACCCTGCGCGCCCGCGCCGACATCACGCGCCGCGCCGCCCAGGCAGGATCCGCGGAAGAATTCTCGCGGCGCATCCGCACGCCGGAACCGGTGGAAGGGCACGCGCAGCCGTCATGAGCGCGATCCCGAGCGACCGCCGGGACGCGCGGGCACCGCCCCGTACGCGACGAAACACGCGGGCAAGAACCGGAGCGGGGGGGATGACAGGAGGGGATGGTGGGCGGTACTGGGTTCGAACCAGTGACCCCTGCCGTGTGAAGGCAGTGCTCTACCACTGAGCTAACCGCCCAATCGGGCTGTTCAGGATTCGCGCGAAGCGCGCGGGATCAGCCGACTGGAAAGACCGCAATTATACATGTTTTTCACGCATCGCAAGACCCGGTTTCAGCCCGCCGGCTCGTCCGCTTCGACGGGGCGGTCGATACGGCGCCACAGGCAAGGCTTGCCCGCGGCCTTGTCCAGACCGTCCAGGTAGGCCTCGTGGGCCTGCAGCGCCCGGGCATCGACCTGAATGACCGGCAGGCCGGAGGCATCGAACCGGCCCCGCGCCCCGGTCGCGCCGGCGCCGGATCCGTCCGACGCGTCATCGGGCGCCTCGACCAGCAGGGAATCCTGGCCGCGCGTCATGGCCAGCCAGACCTCGCCCAGAAGCTCCGAGTCCAGCAAGGCGCCATGCAGGGTCCGGTGGGCATTGGAAATGCCGAACCGTTCGCACAGCGCGTCCAGGTTGTTGCGCTTGCCGGGAAACATTTCGCGGGCCACCATCAGCGAATCGGTGACGCTCGCGCACAGATCGGTGAATGGCGGCAGCTTGGCGCGGCGCAGTTCGGCGTTCAGGAATTTCACGTCGAAGGCCGCGTTATGAATGATGACCTCGGCATCGCGCACGAAATCCACCAGTTGGTGGGCGACTTCCGGAAAACGGGGATGGCCGGACAGGAATTCGGTCGTCAATCCGTGAACCCGCAGCGCCTCGGGATCGCTGTCGCGGTCCGGATTCAGATACAGATGCAGGTGGCGGTCGGTGACCCGCCGGTTGAGGATCTCGACGCAGGCCAGTTCCACCACCCGGTGGCCCTGATCGGGCTCCAGGCCCGTGGTTTCCGTATCCAGAACGATTTGACGCATGGGATTCCTTGCCGGCCCGCAGGGGACGGCCATGAACATGGGGCGGGATTCAGGCGGCGCGAACGCCCTGCGGATCCTCGACACCGAGATTGGCCAGAGCATCCGCCCGTTCGTTGCCAGGGTCGCCGGCGTGGCCCTTGACCCACCGCCAGTGTAATTCATGCCCGGCGGCCAGTTCGTCCAGGGTCCGCCACAGGTCGGCGTTCTTCACCGGCTTTCTGTCCGCCGTGCGCCAGTCGCGGCGCTTCCAGTTGGGCAACCATTCGGTCATGCCCTTCTGGACGTAGGCGGAATCGGTATGGACCGTCACCACGCAGCGCCTTTTGAGCGCCCGCAGGGCCTGGATCACGGCCATCAGTTCCATCCGGTTGTTGGTCGTTTCCGGCTCACCGCCGTGCAGGGATTTTTCGTGCGGCCCCTGGCGCAACAGCACGCCCCACCCGCCCGGGCCGGGATTGCCCTTGCAGGCGCCGTCTGTCCAGGCATCCACTCTGGGTTCAGCCATTGATATCCTCGTTGATTCGATTGGCGACGGGCGCCACGGCGCCACGGCGCACACGGCGGCGCCGTGGCTGGCGCCATGCCGGCCCGACCAGGCGCATGCCCGACACCCGCTTGACCGCCGCGATCGCGTATACGGCCCCGCCGGCCGGCCACCAGCGATCGCCGGCGTGCTCCATGAAGCGCCAGCGATGAAGCCAGGCCTGGGTCGCGCACAAAGGTGTGTAGCAACCGAAGCGCCCCCGGTCCAGCTCGAATGACAGAAGCTTGAACCAGTCCTTCAGGCGCGCCGGGGAGACCTGGGACGGCACCGGCACCGGCAGGCGCAGATCCAGGCCCGGCAGGGATTCCCGCAAGCCCCACAGACTATAAGGGTTGAAACCGGTCAGCACCACCCGGCCTTCGGGCATCAGGACGCGCTCGACCTCGCGCAGGGCCTGATGCGGGTCCGCGCACCATTCCAGAGTGTGCGGCATCACCACCAGGTCGATGCTCTGCGTGTCGAAGGGCAATTGTTCGGGTTCGCAGACCAGGCGGCCGGCCCGCGTGCCGAACGGCGCGCTGGGACTGTGCGCCCAGGCCTTGTAGGGAATGCGGTTGGCCTGCAGCAGGTTCCAGTGCGGCAGCCCGATTTGTATGGCATGATAACCGAACGCATTGCCGACCAGGGCGTCGACCTGGCGCTGCTCCCAGGCGCGCACATACCGCCCCGCCGGGGTTTCCAGCCATTCGGCCAATTCAATCGGCATTTCGCGCTGCGGTGCCACGCTGACTCCCTCGACATGAACCCGTCCGTCCCCACCCAGGCCGTCCTGACGCCCATTCCAGCCCTTTCGGACAATTACATCTGGATGGTACAGAAAAACGGTCACGCCTTTGTCGTGGACCCCGGAGAACCCGGCCCCGTGGAGGCTCGGCTGCGCGGCGGGACCGTCCTGGAAGCCATCCTGATCACGCACCATCACGGCGACCACGTCGGCGGGGTGCGTGCATTACAACAGCGAACCGGGGCGCGCGTCTACGGGCCGCGCCACGAAAACATCCCGGCTTGCGACGTGCCCCTTTCCGAAGGCGACGACGTGGACCTGCCCGGCACGGGACTGCGGTTCCAGGTGCTGGACATCCCGGGACATACGGCGGGTCACATCGCCTACGCCGGGCCGATGGACCCCGGCCGGCTGGCGGTCTTCTGCGGGGACACCCTGTTCGCCGCAGGCTGTGGACGCCTGTTCGAGGGCACGCCCGCCCAGATGCTCGATTCCCTGGGCAAGCTCGCCCGGCTGCCGCCGGACACCCTGGTGTGTTGCGCGCACGAATACACGGCATCCAACATCCGCTGGGCCCTGGAGGTCGAACCCGACAACGCCGCCCTGAGGGAACGCGCCCGGGAAGTGGCGCGGCTGCGGACCCGGGATCTGCCCACCGTGCCGTCCTCGATCGGCCTGGAGCTGGAAACCAACCCGTTCCTGCGCACCGGCCGGGCCGACATCCGCGCCGCGGTCGCGCGGCACGCCCGGACCGCCCTGGACACGCCCGAGGCGGTCTTCGCCGGCCTGCGCCAATGGAAAAACGACTTCAGGTAGGGCGCCGGTCCGGCCCCGGAGATTCCGGCCATTTCTGAAGTCCTTTGCACAATCATGTGATTCCTTGGGTAAAATCGGGAAATTCGCGCCCTGAAATTCCCCCGATATCCACCCATGAAAATCCTGCGACTTCTCCTGCCGCTGATCCTGGTGGTGCTGGCCGGCTGTGCCACCCGCCACCAGACGGCCGACCAGCGCCAGGCCTATGTGGCGGAAGACACCTCTCGCACCGTCGACCTGACCCACCCGCCCCGCGACATGTGGGACCGCATACGGCGCGGCTTCGCCATTCCCAACCTGCGCAACGAACGGGTCGACTACTGGACCGATTATTACGCTTCGCACCCGCAATCGGTGCTGCTCATGAGCCAGCGGGCCGGCAAGTACCTGTACTACATCGTCGATGAACTGAACCGTCGCGGCCTGCCCACCGAACTGGCCCTGCTGCCCTTCGTCGAATCCGCCTACAACCCCAATGCCCTGTCCCGGTCCCAGGCGTCCGGCCTGTGGCAGTTCATCCCCAGCACCGGACAGCACTACAAGCTGACACAAGACTGGTGGCGCGATCAACGGCGCGACCCGGTGGCATCCACCCAGGCGGCGCTGGACTACCTGAGCTATCTCTACGATTTCCAGGGCGACTGGTACCTGGCGCTGGCCTCGTACAACTGGGGCGAGGGCGCCGTGAAGCGCGCCATGGACAAGGCCGCCGACGCCGGCAAGCCCACCGGGTACACCGCCCTGGACATGCCCGACGAAACCCGCAACTACGTGCCCAAGCTCCAGGCCATCAAGAACATCATCGCCCGCCCGGACAAATTCGGCATCACCTTGCCCAACGTCAGCAATGCCCCGTATTTCACCACGGTGCACAAAACACGCGACATGGACGTCGCCGTGGCCGCGGCCCTGGCTGAAATGCCGCTCGAGGACTTCCAGGCGCTGAACCCCTCTTACAACCGGCCCGTCATCCTGGCCGCCCACAATCCGGCCCTGCACCTGCCGCTGGACAAGGTCGGCGTCTTCAACGAAAACCTCGAATCCTACACGGGCCGCCTGTCGTCCTGGCAGGTCGTCCACCCCAAAAAGGGCCAGGCCCTGGCCAGCATCGCCAAGGCGCACGGCATCACCCTGGACCAGCTGCGTCAGGCCAACAAACTGAGCGCGAAGCAGACCCGCGCCACCGTCGCCACACTGCTGATCCCGGCACGGGAATCCCCGGCCGGCGGCCTCATGCTGGCTTCCTACCCGGCGCCCGCCGCCGATTCGGCGCCCCAGGCCGCCGCGGCCGGACGAACCGGCAGCTCGATCCGCATCGTCAACCGGCCACACGCCACCGACTTGCGGCCCAAGCCCGTCATCCGCACCCACACGACCCGCCGGGGCGACACCTTGTATTCGCTGGCACGGCGCTACAACACCTCGGTAGACGCCCTGCGCAAACTCAACAACCTGAAAGGCTCCTCCTTGTCCACAGGCCAGCGCCTGCGCGTGCCAGGCGCGGATGCACAAGGATAAATTTTCATAGGACACATCATGGGTATTCTCAACGGCAAACGCATCCTGATCACAGGCGTCATTTCCAACCGCTCGATCGCCTACGGCATCGCGCACGCCTGTCGCGCCCAAGGCGCCGAACTGGCCTTCACCTACGTCGGCGAACGCTTCGAGGGCCGAGTGCGCGGCTTCGCGGAGGAACTGGGCAGCGACATCGTCATTCCCTGCGACGTTTCCGACGACAATCAGATCGAAACCACCTTCGCCACGCTGCGCGAACGCTGGGACGGCCTGGACGGCCTGGTCCATTCAATCGGTTTCGCCCCGCGCGACGCCCTGGAAGGCGACTTCCTGGACGGCATGACGCGCGAGAACTTCCGTATCGCCCACGACATTTCCGCCTACAGTTTCCCCGCCCTGGCCAAGGCCGCGCTGCCCATGCTGGAAGGCCGCAACGGCTCGGTCCTGACCCTGAGCTACCTGGGCGCGGAAAAGGCCATCCCCAACTACAACATGATGGGCCTGGCCAAGGCCTCCCTGGAGGCCAGCGTGCGCTACCTGGCCCGCTCCATGGGCCGCAAGGGCCTGCGCGCCAACGGCATTTCCGCCGGTCCGATCAAGACCCTGGCGGCCAGCGGCATCCGCGACTTCTCCAACATGCTGAAGTACGTAGAGTCCCAGTCCCCGCTGGGCCGCAATGTCACCATCGAGGACGTCGGCAAGGCGGCGTCCTTCCTGCTGTCGGACCTGGCCAGCGGCGTCACCGGCGAAATCCTGCACGTGGACTGCGGGTTCTCGAACACTGTGCCGGGCATGGACTGATCATTTCATCCGCCAGCAACCGGACAGGACAGACCCACGTGGCCCGATCGGAACAGGACAGGAACCGCGACAAGCTGCATGGCTTTCTGGAAGACAAGCTGAAGTGGCACGACTACACCCATCTGGTCGTGGCCGACGAAGACATGGATCCGGCCGCCTGGTTTCTGCACACCATCGGCCTGGCCCGGTCCGGACAAGCCGAACTGATCGTGACCGGCACGCTGGACCACGCCCTGGCCATGGATGTGATCGCCGATGTCGTCGCCTACGGCCGCCGGACCGGCGGGCTGGCCGACGGACAACAGCCCGGCCCTGCCGTCCGCATCCCGGTGCGATTGCGCGACGTCTCGACCCCTTTCGTGATCAAACAGCGGGTTGCGCAGGCCAGCAGCCGTTTCGGCGACTCGATCGGGGTGCTGCAGATCCTCTGGGCCGATGGCGCCGGACGGTTCCCCGACGACCCGGCCTATGACCAGGCGGGATGCCCGCAACAGATGCTGCGGGATATCGCGCCCCGGTCCTGAACAGCGACGGCAGGCCGGCAAATCCGGTGCCTGCGCAATCTCCCGGAAAGCAAAAGCCCTTGAGCGCGGCGATGCGATCAAGGGCTTGAAATCATTGGCGGACAAGGGGGGATTCGAACCCCCGATACGCTATTCACGTATACACGCTTTCCAGGCGTGCGCCTTCAACCACTCGGCCACCTGTCCTGTACGTCTGATCGCCATGGCGACAGACGAAGTCCGCTATTCTAACAGAATAATGTCGAATCCGTCAGCGCCTGGCGATCAGACAATGCCTGTGCCTGCGGCGGGCGCCGCCGTCCCCATGCCACCCACCATGCGCTCGACGTAGCGCGCGATCAGATCGATTTCCAGGTTCACCGGACTGCCGACCGCCAGGTTGCGCAGGGTCGTGACCTGTACCGTGTGCGGGATCAGATTGATGGAGATTTCCGTGCCCTCTTCCTGGTCATCCACCCGGTTGACCGTCAGACTGACGCCATTGACCGTGACCGACCCCTTGTAGGCCAGGTATTTCGACAGATGGGCGGGGACGATGACGCGCAGTTCGGTCGACTCCTCCACGGCGTCGAAACGGGTCACGCGGCCCACGCCGTCGACGTGGCCGGACACCAGATGCCCGTCCAGGCTGTCGCCCAGCCGCAGGGCGTGTTCCAGGTTGACCTCGCCGGGCCGGTCCAGGCCACAGGTGCGGTCCAGGCTTTCGCGCGACACATCGACCTCGAACGAATCCCCATGCAGGGCGACGGCCGTCATGCAGGCCCCCTGGATGGCGATCGAATCGCCCAGGCGGGTGGCCGCCAGCGGCAGGCCGCCGGCCTGGATGCGCAGGCGTACACCCGCAGCCTCGCCGTCTCCCAGGGGACGGACCTCGGTGATGCGGCCCACGGCCGCGACGATACCAGTGAACATGGATTTACCCTGTTTTCAAACCACAAGCCCCGACCAGCGCGCGCCAGCGCGCCGGCTCGCGCAGCCGTAGCCGCATGTCCCGGCCCAATTGCATGACGTCCAGGAATTCGTACCGATAGGCCTGGTCCAGGCCCGTGATCGGCGATGGCAGCGCCGCCAGGCCCTGCCCTTCGCCCAAAAGGCAAGGCGCGAGGTAAGCCACCCATTCATCGACCAGGCCGGCCTGCACCAGCGCGCCCTGCAGCCGCGCACCGGCCTCGACATGCACCTCGTTGATCTCGTGCTCGCCCAGCCAGCGCATCAGCGCCTCCAGGGACAGGCCGCCGTGCGCATCCGCGGGCAGTGCGATGACGCGCACATTGCGGGCCGCCAAGCGGGCGGCCTTGCCGGCGTCGGGCCGCGCGGTGAAGATCCAGACCGGATCGCCGTTGATGACCCGGGCCTGCTCGCCCAGCACGAACTGGGTGTCCAGCACGGCACGGATCGGCTGACGAGGCGTCTCGATCGCGCGCACGTCCAGCATGGGATCATCGGCCAGGACCGTGCCGATGCCGGTCAGCACCATGCAGGATCTCGCCCGCCAGCGATGTCCGTCGTCGCGCGCGGCGTCACCCGTGATCCACTGCGAGCGGCCGTCCGGCAGCGCCGTACGGCCGTCGAAAGAAGAGGCCGACTTCAGCCACAGCCAGGGCGTGCCCCGCGTCATCCGCGCGCAAAAACCGGGATTCTGCGCCAGGGCGTCATCGGCGAACAAGCCGACGTCGACCTGGATGCCTGCTGCCCGCAGCCGCCCGATCCCGGTGCCGGCCACTTTGGGGTTGGGGTCCCGCAGCGCGACCACGACCCGCGCGACGCCGGCCGCGATCAGCGCATCGGCGCACGGCGGCGTGCGGCCCGTATGACTGCAGGGTTCCAGCGTGACGTAGGCCGTAGCGCCGCGCACATCCACGCCCTCGAGCGCGGCCTCGTGCAGGGCCTGGGCTTCGGCGTGGCGCCCGCCCGCCCGCTGGGTGCTGCCTTCGGCCAGCCAGCGGCCGTCGCGCACCAGCACGCAACCGACGCGGGGGTTCGGGCTGCTGACGAACAGGGCCTGATCGGCCACCGCCAGGGCGCGCCGCATCCAACGGTGGTCCTCGGTGGAAAACGGGATTTCAGGCCGGGTCATCGGCATCGTCCGCGCGGCGGAATTCGTCGATAGCCTGGACGAATTCGCGCAGATCCTCGAAGCTGCGGTAGACCGAGGCGAAACGCACATAGGCCACGGGGTCGAGTTGGCGCAGTTCGGACATGACCAGCTCGCCGACGTGATCGGACGGTACTTCGCGTCGGCCGCTCGTCATCAGGCGCTCCTGGATGCGCGCCACGGCGGCATCCAGCGCCGTGGCGCTGACCGGGCGCTTGCGCAGCGCCAGCGCCATGCTGCCATGCAGCTTGGCCGGATCGAAGTCCACCCGGGTTCCGTTGCGCTTGACGATGGAAGGCATCATCAGGTCGACCCGTTCGTAAGTCGTGAAGCGGCGGTCGCAGGCCGTGCATCGGCGACGGCGACGGATCGTGTCGCCTTCCTCGGAGACCCGGGAATCCACGACCTGTGTATCGGCACAACTGCAGAACGGACACTTCATCTGCGCTGCGGGCGCCCTCGGGCGCCCGTTCCGGTTGGATTAGCGGTAGACCGGCAGGCGCGCGGTCAGCTCGTTGACCCGCGCGCGCACCCGGGCGATGTTGTCGGCATCGTTGGGATTGTCGAGCACGTCGGCGATCAGGTTGCCGGTGAGTTCGGCCTCGGCTTCCTTGAAGCCGCGCGTGGTCATGGCCGGGGTGCCCAGACGGATGCCGCTGGTCACGAAGGGCTTTTCCGGATCGTTCGGAATGGCGTTCTTGTTGACCGTGATGTGCGCATCGCCCAGGACGGCCTCGGCTGCCTTGCCGGTGATGCCCTTGGCGCGCAGGTCCACCAGCATCACATGACTTTCGGTGCGCCCCGACACGATGCGCAGGCCGCGCTTGACCAGGGTGTCGGCCAGCACGCGGGCATTGGCCGCCACCTGGGCGGCATAGGCCTTGAATTCAGGCTGCAGGGCCTCGCCGAAAGCCACGGCCTTGGCGGCGATGACGTGCATCAGCGGGCCGCCCTGGATGCCGGGGAAAATGGCGGAATTGACGGCCTTCTCGAATTCGGCCTTCATCATGATCACGCCGCCGCGCGGGCCGCGCAGCGACTTGTGCGTGGTCGAGGTGACGAAATCGGCGTGCGGCACGGGGTTGGGGTAGACGCCGCCCGCCACCAGGCCCGCATAGTGGGCGATGTCCACCATGAACAGGGCGCCGTTGTCGTGGGCGATGCGCGCCATGCGCTCGAAGTCGATGCGCAGCGCATAGGCCGAGGCCCCGCCGACGATCAGCTTGGGCTTGTGGGTGCGCGCGAGTTCTTCCAGTTTGTCGTAGTCCAGGACCTCGTTGGCGTCCAGGCCATAGGAATGGAAGTTGTAGAGCTTGCCAGAGGCGTTCACCGGCGAGCCGTGCGTCAGGTGGCCGCCTTCGGCCAGGCTCATGCCCAGCACGGTGTCGCCCGGCTTGAGCACCGCCATGTACACGCCCTGGTTGGCCTGGGAGCCGGAGTTCGGCTGCACGTTGGCCGCTTCCGCCCCGAAGATCGCCTTCAGGCGGTCGATGGCCAGCTGTTCGACCACGTCCACGTATTCGCAGCCGCCGTAATAGCGCTTGCCGGGATAGCCTTCGGCGTACTTGTTGGTCAACTGCGTGCCCTGGGCCTGCATGACGGCGGGGCTGGCGTAGTTTTCCGAGGCGATCAGCTCGATGTGCTGTTCCTGGCGGGTATTTTCCTGCTGGATGGCGGCCCAGATATCCGGGTCGGCCTGATCGAGGGTGCGGGAACGGTCAAACATGGGGTAGTGGTCCTGAATGGCAGAGAGGTCGGGGAAATCGGGTCATTCTAGCGCGAACCCCGGGCGACTACAGGGCGTGCAGTCGGGGATTCAGGGTATAGGTGCCGGTCAGGGACGCCTGGGCCAGGACGTGCCCCCGCATGGCTTCCAGGGCCTGCGCGCCGGTGAAGCGGCCGGACACACCCAGCTCGGCCACGTCCAGCGCGTAGACCGTGAAGATGTAGCGATGCACGCGTGCGTCGTTCCAGGGCGGGCAGGGGCCGTCGTAGCCGAAGTAGTCGCCATTCATGTCGCGGTCGGCGGCGAACCAGCCTGTGTAGTCGTTCAGCCCCTGGCGCGTGCCGTCCAGCGCCAAGGGGCCGGCCTTGCCGCGCGGGGTGATGCCGTTGGAATAGTCGCCTTCGGCGATGGCGCGCGCATCGGGCGCCACGTCCACCAGCACCCAATGAAAGAAATCGGTGCGCGGCAGATCGGCCGGGACTTCGCGGCCTTCCTGGTTGACGTCGTCGGGCCGCGTCGGCACGTCCGGATCGACGCAAAGGACCGCGAAGGACCGCGTCCCCTCGGGCACGTCCGCCCAGGCCAGCTGGGGATTGCGGTTGCCGGCCAGGGCGACCCGGGTTTGCGGATCGACCCGCGCGAAAGCGTTGCGTTCGGGAATGACCCCCTGGTCGGGAAAGGATTCGCTGTGCAGTTTCATGGGATCCTCCGTGGGTTGGAGCCCGGCCTGACGGCGGGCTCCCGGCTCAGGTCAGGGTGACCCGGGCGAACTTGCGCTTGCCGACCTGCATCACATAGGTGCCCGCCGGCAACAGCAGGGATTTGTCCTCGACACGGTCGCCATCGATGCGCACGCCGCCCTGTTCGATGTTGCGCTGGGCCTCGGACGCCGAAGCCGCCAGCCCCGATTCGCGCAACACCTTGAGGATGCCCATGGGCGCCGCCCCGGCGGTGACCGCGGGCATGTCGTCGGGAATCGCGCCGTCGCGGAACCGGGCGTTGAACTGTTCCAGCGCGCGCGCGCCGGCCCCGGCACCGTGGAAACGGTCGACGATCTCGCCGGCCAGCAGCACCTTGGCGTCGCGCGGATTGCGACCGGCGGTGATTTCCGCCTGCAGGGCGCCGATGTCCTCCAGCGAGCGGAAGGACAGCAGCTCGAAATAGCGCCACATGAGCGTGTCGGAGATCGACATCAGCTTGCCGAACATGGAGTCGGGCGCCTCGGTGATGCCGATGTAGTTGCCCTTGGACTTGGACATCTTTTCGACCCCGTCGGTGCCTTCGAGCAGCGGCATCGTCAGGACGCACTGGGGTTCCTGGCCGTATTCCTTCTGCAGTTCGCGGCCCACCAGCAGATTGAATTTCTGGTCGGTGCCGCCGAGTTCGAGGTCGGCCTTCAGGGCGACGGAGTCGTAGCCCTGCAGCAGCGGGTACAGGAATTCGTGCACGGAAATCGGCACGCCGCCCTTGAAGCGGCGGGTGAAATCGTCGCGCTCCATCATGCGGGCCACGGTATAGCGAGACGCCAGCTGGATCAGGCCCCGTGTACCCAGCGGATCGCACCACTCGGCGTTGTAGCGGATTTCGGTGCGATCGGGATCCAGCACCAGGCTGGCCTGGGCATAGTAGGTCTTGGCGTTTTCGCGGATCTGTTCCGGCGTGAGCGGCGGGCGGGTGGCGTTGCGGCCGCTGGGGTCGCCGATCTGGGCGGTGAAATCGCCGATCAGGAAGATCACGGTATGACCGAGATCCTGGAGCTGGCGCATTTTGTTCAGCACCACCGTATGGCCCAGGTGGATGTCGGGCGCCGTGGGGTCCAGGCCGAGTTTGATGCGCAGGGGCGTGCCGGTGGCGCGGCTGCGCGCGAGCTTGGCGGCGAATTCGGAAACGACGAGCAGTTCGTCGCAACCCCGCTGGGCCACGCGCAGATCTTCGGCGATCCGGGGGTCGACGGGGTCGGAGGGGGACGGCATGGTATACGCTTTTATCAGAAAATGATCAGAAAAATGAAAAACCGCTCGAAAAAACAGCAAGTATGCGCTAGCATAACGTGCCACCGCAGCTTCTGTACAACACATTCGACGCCCCGCCGGGCGACGGGGATTGCTCATGTTAGCAGAACCCCCGTCCCGCCCAGGACCCGCGCAGCCTGAACCCACCCTATCGTCTCCGCCCATGATGCCAGAGGCCCACCCGCCGCAACGCCGCCGACACATCACCCGCAGTCTGTTGTTCGCCGCCGGCGGCCTGTTCCTGACCGCGGCCGCATTGGCCGTCGTCCAGCCTTCCGCCCCGCCGGAACCCGCCTTCCAGGCCCGCCAGACGCTCGACCTGCCGCCCCTGAACGCCCGGTCTGACCAGAAAGCCGCGCCCTACATCGCCTCGACCCGCATCCGCCGCGGCGACACAGTGTCCGACTTGCTGAATCGCCTCGGGGTCAACGAGGACGGCCTGCTCGCCTTCCTGACGCACGACGAACGCGCGCGATCGATCTACAAGCTCTACCCGGGCCGCACCGTGCAGGCCGCCCTGGACGACCAGGGGCGCATGGTGTGGCTGCGCTACGCCCACACGCCCGGCACCACCGTGAAGTCCGGGGTCGATTCCGCCTGGCTCGAGGTCCGGCCCGCGGACGGGGGATTCACTGCCCGGGAACGCACCATCGCCGCCGTGCGCGAAACCCGCATCGCCGAAGGCGAAATCTCCAGTTCCCTTTTCGGCGCCGCCGACCAGGCGCGGATCCCCGACGCCGTCACCATGGAAATGGTGGACATCCTGGGCAGCCGCATCGACTTCCTGAAGGACCTGCGCAAGGGCGACCGCTTCCGCATCGTCTACGACGCCTACATGCACGATGGCGAGGAAGTCGGCACCGGCCACATCCGCGCCCTGGAATTCATCAACCGGGGCAAGACCTACAGCGCCGTCTGGTTCCAGAGCGGCCAGAAACCGGGCGGCTACTATGATTTCTCCGGCGCCAGCCTGAAGGGCGCCTTCCTGCGCACCGCGATCAAGTTCACCCGCATCAGCTCGGGCTTCGGCATGCGCATGCACCCGATCCACAATAAATGGGTCGGCCACAAGGGCGTGGACTACGCCGCTCCTTCCGGCACACCGATCCACGCCACGGCCGACGGCACGGTGGAATTCATCGGCCGTCAGAACGGCTACGGCAACGTCATCATCCTGAAGAACTTCGGCAAATATTCCACGTTGTACGCTCACCAGAGCCGGTTCGCCAAGGGTCTTAAAAAGGGCGACCAGGTCCGGCAAGGTCAATTGATCGGCTACGTGGGATCGACCGGATGGGCGACCGGGCCGCACCTGCATTACGAATTCCGCATCGACAAGCGCCCTGTCGATCCGCTGGCGGTCGACCTGCCGGTGGCACGCACACTGAACGCGGCGGACCGCAAGGCTTTCAAGACCGTGGTGGCCAGTTACCAGCCCCAGATCCAGCTGATGGCGCGGCTGCAGGACAGCCGCATCCAGGTCGCCCTGGAATAAGCCGTCTCATGGCCGCCGTCCGGGACACCGAGCCTTACATCGGCCTGATGTCGGGCACCAGCACGGATGGCGTGGACGGCGTGCTGGCGGATCTGGCCGGCGATTCGATCCAGGTGCTCGCCAGCGTCAGCCTGGCCCTGCCTGACGGGCTGCGCCATGAATTGCTGGCTTTGAACGCCCCCGGTCCCGACGAACTCGCCCGGGCGGCCCGGGCGGCCAACGCGCTGGCGGACTGCTACGCGGCCGTCGTCCATGACCTGCTGTCGCGCGCCGGCGTGCAGGCATCCGGGGTCCGCGCCATCGGCGCCCATGGACAGACCGTGCGCCACGCGCCCGAGTCCGGCTACACCCTGCAAATCAATGCGCCGGCGCGGCTGGTGGAGCGCACCGGCATCGCGGTGGTGGCGGATTTCCGCAGCCGCGACGTCGCGGCCGGCGGCCAGGGCGCCCCCCTGGTGCCGGCCTTCCATGCCGCGCGCTTCGGCTGCGGCGCGGGCCGCGCGATCCTGAATCTGGGCGGCATCGCCAACCTGACCGTGCTTGAAGACCCGGTGCGCGGCTTCGACACCGGGCCGGCCAACATGCTGATGGATGCCTGGATCCGGCGCCACCGGAACCGGCCCTACGACCATGACGGCGCCTGGGCGGCCCAAGGCCGCTGCCACGGCGGACTGTTGGCTGCGCTGCTGGCCGAACCCTGGCTCGATCAGGCGCCGCCGAAATCGACCGGACGCGATCTGTTCAGCCTGGCCTGGCTGGATGGCCGGCTCAATGCATTGACCCGCGATGACCGCCCCATACGGCCCGCCGATGTCCAGGCCACCCTGCTGCGCCTGTCGGTGGAAACGATCGCCACCGCCGTCCGCCGACACGCGCCGGATACCCGGGAAGTCCTGGCGTGCGGCGGCGGCGCCCGGAACCCGGTGCTCATGGACGCGCTGGCCCAGGCGCTGCCCTGCCGATTGAGCACCACGGACGCTTGCGGCGTACCCGCCCAGGATGTCGAGGCGCTGGCCTTCGCCTGGCTGGCGCAGGCGCACCTTCAGGGCCGTCCGGTCTGCTTGCCGGCCGTCACGGGAGCGCGGCACGCGACCATCGCGGGCTGTCTGTATCCCGTCTAGATCGCGCCTCTTTTCGCTTGCCGGCCCGAATGCCGGAAAGCGATGTCAAGGAGAGAACGAGGAACCGCAGCCGCAAGTCGTGTTGGCGTTGGGATTGCGGATGACGAACTGCGAGCCTTCCAGGTCGTCCTTGTAGTCGATTTCGGAACCGACCAGATATTGGAAGCTCATGGGGTCCACCAGCAACTGGACGCCATCGCGCTCGATGGTCGTGTCGTCCTCGGCCACATCCTCGTCGAAGGTGAAGCCGTACTGGAAACCCGAACAGCCGCCCCCCTGGACGAAGACCCTCAGTTTCAGGCCGGGGTTGTTTTCCTCGACCAGCAACTCCCGGACCTTGGCGGCAGCGGCGTCCGTGAAGATCAGTGGGCTGGGCGGAACGTCGAGATCCGCGTGTTCGATGGTGCTCAAGGCAAGACTCCTGCGCGGTCGGGAACCACGCGATTCAGATCGGCATCCTGGGAGGCCCGGACCGTGTCGCCCTCGAGGATCTCGAGGCGGACCGATTGGATCGACAGATCCGGCACTCGCCGCAGAACGCCTGTGCTGCGCTGGAACTGGTCGAAGACCAGGGCCAGCGGATCCGCCCCCGGGGCGGACGCGGCGGTCTCGCCGGCGGCGGGGGCCACCGGCGGACTCAATTCGATTTTAACGGCTTTACCCTGGGAACGACCATTGGCCACGAACCGCATGCGGCCTTTGAAGGGATCCGCCTGGGGCGCGGCGTTGCGCGTCAGCAGCACACGGTAGCGCAGAAATTCGCCCTCGGCCTGGATGTCGAAGGCGCGCACCGCGACGGCGCCCGCCGGCCCCGGAGGGATCAACTGCTCGTAGAACGCCAACTGATCGCGGGTGCGACCCAGTTCGCGCTGAAGTTCGGCATTGCTGTTCTGGAGCGCGCGCTGGGTGCCCGCCTGGACCTCGGCTTCGCTGCGCAAGGCCGCCAGGTCGGTCCGGACACCGGACAGTTCGGCTCGCAGGGATTCGATCCGGGCACGCAGCGCCTGGTTTTCGGCGCGGTCCCCGGCATGCATGCCGAAATGCATGGCCAGCGCCCCGATGACGAACACCACCAGCAGCAGCACAAGCCGGGACAGGCCGCGCACCAGCCAGGCGCTGAAACCGCCCCCACGCGCCGCGGAAGGTTGCGTCATGCGTGTCTCCGTCAGGGCAGCACCGCCACGTGCCGCAGCCCGGTGGTTTCCGGCAGGCCGAACATCAGATTCATGTTCTGCACGGCCTGGCCTGCGGCGCCCTTGACGAGATTGTCCTGGACCACGAGCACCACCAGGGTGTCGCCGCCGGCGGGCCGGTGCACGGCGATGCGCAACATGTTCGAGGCGCGCACCGAGCGCGTCTGCGGCAGGCTGCCCGCCGGCATGACGTCGACGAAAGGCTCGTCGGCATAACGCCGTTCGTACAGCGCCTGGAAATCGGTGTCCAGCGCGTCGGGCAGGATGCGCAGGTACAGCGTGGAAAACATGCCCCGGATCATCGGCACCAGATGCGGCACGAAGGTCAGTCCCACCGGCGCGCCCGCGATGCGGGCCAGGCATTCGGAAATTTCCGGATGATGGCGGTGCCCGGCCACGCCGTAGGCCGCGAAGTTGTCGGCGGCTTCGGAGAACAGGGAGCCGACCTGGGTCTTGCGGCCCGCCCCCGACACCCCGGATTTCGAGTCGGCGATGACGTGCGACGTATCGATCAGGGGCCGGCCGGCCTGCAGCACGGGGGCGAGCCCCAGCAGCACCGTGGTCGGATAGCAGCCGGGATTGCCCACGACCCGGGCCTGGCGGATGCGGTCACGGTCCAGCTCCGGCAAGCCGTAGACGGCTTCCTTGAGCACGTCGGGGCTGCTGTGCGGCATTTTGTACCACTGCTGAAAGGTATCGACGTCCTGCAGGCGGAAATCCGCCGCCAGGTCGATCACCCGGACATCGTGTTCCAGCAGGCCGCGCGCCTGTTCCATGGCCACGCCGTGCGGCGTGGCGAAAAACACCACATCGCACTGGTCCAGCGCGGCTTCCTCGGGGGTCTGGAAACACAGGTCCACATGGCCGCGCAGGTTGGGAAACATATCGGCCACCGGCATCCCCGATTCCTTGCGGGATGTGATGGCGTGCAGCCGCACGCCGGGATGCTGCGACAGCAGGCGCAGCAGCTCCACGCCCGTGTAGCCGGTCCCGCCGACGATGCCGGCCTTGATGGGGGTGGAAGTGTTCGTGCTCATGCAAGGGATCCTGTCTGTAGAAATGGCGGGCCCGCCCGGAAGGCCTGAGGGGACCGCGCCCGTGTTCACGCCTCAGATTATGGCATGCGCACGGCACCCCGGGCTCGGCGCTGGCCCAAGCAAAAACGCCGCCCGGAAGCCGGAGCGGCGTTTTTGCTGCGCGCCGGGCGGCAGCGCCCGGATGCGGAATCAGCGCTTGCTGAACTGCTTGCGCCGACGGGCCTTATGGAAGCCGACCTTCTTGCGCTCGACTTCGCGGGCGTCGCGGGTCACCAGGCCCGCTTGCTTCAGCGGCGACTTCAGGGTTTCGTCGTAGTCGATCAAGGCACGCGTGATGCCGTGACGCACGGCGCCGGCCTGGCCGGATTCACCGCCGCCGTGGACGTTGACGTGAAAGTCGAACGATTCCAGGTGGTTGGTGACTTCCAGCGGCTGGCGAACGACCA
Organism: Castellaniella denitrificans; assembly: GCF_027214045.1. GTDB lineage: Bacteria > Pseudomonadota > Gammaproteobacteria > Burkholderiales > Burkholderiaceae_B > Castellaniella > Castellaniella denitrificans_A. The sequence continues at coordinate 59,899 of NZ_JAPWHE010000001.1, forward strand.
TGCGGCCGGTTTCGCGCGCGAAGTACTCATCGACGGGGCGGCCGTTGACGACGATCTTGCCCGTGCCTTTTTTCAGGAACACACGCGCCACAGACGTCTTGCGGCGGCCAGTGCCGTAATTCCAATTACCGATCATGATGGCCTATCCTCAGAAGTCCAGGGGTTGCGGCTGCTGCGCGGTATGCGGGTGCTCGGCACCGGCATAGACCTTCAGCTTCTTCGCCATGGCGTAGCCCAGGGGGCCCTTGGGCAGCATGCCCTTGACGGCCTTCTGCAGGGCGCGACCGGGGAAGCGCTGCTGCATCTTCTGGAAGTTGGTTTCCGTGATCCCGCCCGGATAGGTGGAGTGACGGTAGTAGCGCTTGTCCTGCGCCTTGGCGCCCGTGACGACGATATCGGCGGCATTGATGACGACGATGTAATCGCCCGTATCCACGTGCGGCGTGAATTCCGGTTTGTGCTTGCCACGCAGGCGGCGTGCGACTTCGCTGGCCACACGACCCAGGACCTTGCCCTTGGCGTCGATCACAAACCAGTCACGCTTGACTTCATGCGGCTTGGCCACAAAGGTCTTCATGATGGTGTTCCTGATGAATTGAATGAAAGGATTTCCGTCCGCTCCGCCAGGGCTTTATGAAAGGACAGGCAACACCCGCCCCGCAACCCGTACGGTGTGATCTCAAACGAAAATCCGACCATTGTACCCGGCTGGCGGAAGTTAGACAAACACTGCCCGCTTCGGGGCCGACGCCTGCGCACCGCTCAATGAAAAAGGGCGCCCCGAAGGACGCCCCCGCTCATGCGGCCGTGATCACTTCTTGCGGGCCAGGGCGGCGCCCAGATAATTGTCGAACGAGCCTTCGGCCACACGGAACCAGGGCACGATGTTGTCGCGGAAGGCCATGTAATTGTCGAAGATCTTCTTGAAGCCCGGGTCCTTGTCGCAGAATTCCTTGTAGACCTGGTTGGAGGCCTCGAACGAGGCGTCCATGACTTCGCGCGGGAAGCTCTTGAGCACGGCACCGCCGGCGATCAGGCGGCGCAGGGCCTCGGGATTGTGGGCATCATAGTCCTGGACCATCTTCGAGCCCGCGGCGCGCGAAGCGACGTCGATGACGCGCTGGTAGGCCTTGGGCAATTCGGCGTAGGCCTTGTCGTTGACGTACAGGGACACCTGGGCCGAGCCTTCCCACCAGCCCGGGTAGTAATAGTATTTCGCGACCTTCTGGAACCCCAGCTTTTCATCGTCGACGGGGCCGACGAATTCCACGGCGTCCAGCGCTCCCTTTTCCAGGGACGGGTAGATGTCGCCGGGGGGAATCTGCTGCGGAATCACGCCCAGGCGCGACAGGACTTCGCCCGCGAAGCCGGCCGTGCGCATCTTCAGGCCCTTCAGGTCGCCGACCGTCTTGATTTCCTTGCGGTACCAGCCACCCATCTGGGTGCCGGTATTGCCCAGGGGGAAGTTGACGATGCCGCGCGGCGCGAACAGTTCGCGCATCAGCTTCAGGCCGTCGCCCTCGTACATCCAGGCGTTCATCTGGCGCACGTTCAGGCCGAAGGGCACCGCCGTGTCGAAGCAGAAGGAAGGGTCCTTGCCATAGTAATAGTAGGAGGCGGTCTGGCCGCATTCCACGGTGCGGTTGCCGACGGCGTCCATCACTCCGTAGCCCGGCACCAGCTCACCGGCCGGATACAGGCGGATGTTGAAATTCCCGTCGGTGACTTCCTTGACCAGATCGCAGAACATCTGCGCCGTCGAAAACAGCGGCGGCAGCGACGGCCCGTAGGTCGAGGTCATTTTCCAGTTGATCTGGGGGTTCGACTGGGCGATGGCCGGGGCGGCCACGGCCGCCGTGCCCGCCACCGCGCCCAGACCCGCCTTTTTCAGAAACGCGCGACGCTGCATGATGAAGGATCTCCTGTCTGTTGGAATAATTGGCATGTGTTGCTACCAAGCTTTTCGATATTACACTGCGCGTCCCCGCGCCGCACGGAAAACGGCGCGGACACAAGGCCACCGGCGCCGGCGGTGACCTAGAGTCCGGCGACCGCCATGCCGTCGATCAGCACAGAGCCGGTGGACTTGGCGCCACGTCCATAGACATCGGCCCCGACAGCGACGATGCCGCGGAACATGTCGGCCAGGTTGCCGGCGATGGTGATTTCCTGGACGGGATGGCGGATGACGCCGTCCTGCACCCAATAACCGAAAGCCCCGCGCGAGTAATCGCCGGTGACGTAATTCACCCCCTGCCCGATCAGTTCGGTGACCAGCAGCCCGGTCCCCATCTTGCGCAGCATGGCGGGCAAGTCGTCTTCGGGCCGGGTCAGGCGCGAGCGCAGACTGAGATTATGCGACCCGCCCGCGTTGCCGGTGGTTGCCATGCCGAGCTTGCGGGCCGTGTAAGTGGACAGAAAATAGCCCGTGAGCACGCCCTGGTCCACCACACGGCGGGCCTGCGGGCGGACCCCTTCGGAGTCAAAGGGCGCACTGCCCTGGGCACCCGGGATGTAGGGGTTCTCGACCACATCCAGGTGATCGGCCAGCACAGGCTTGCCCAGCGCATCCAGCAGGAAGCTGGCCTTGCGGTACAGTGCGCCGCCGCTGGTGGCCTGGACCAGCGCGCCCACCAGGCCGACGGCCAGGGGGGCCTCGAACAGCACCGGATAGCGGCCGGTCTTGACCGGGCGTGCGCCCAGGCGCGACAGGGCGCGTTCGGCCGCGTAGCGGCCGACCTCGGCCGGCGCGGCCAGGCCGTCGGCACGGCGCGCGGACGTGTACCAGTAGTCCCGCTGCATGCCGTCGCCGCGTCCGGCGATGGGCGCAACCGACAGGCTGTGCCGGGAATAGGGATAGCCCCCCAGGAAGCCGCGCGAATTGCCCAGGACGAAATGGCCTTCCATGGTGTCCAGGGAAGCGCCTTCGGAGTTGGTGATCCCCTGGCTGGTCGCCAGCGCGGCGCGTTCGGCCTGGATCGCCAGGCGGGCCGCGCCTTCGGCGTCGATGGCCCAGGGGTGATGCAGATCCAGGTCCGGATAATGCAGGGCGAAGCGTTCGGGCTCCGGCAGGCCGGCGGCCGGGTCCTCGGCGGTATAGCGGGCGATGTGCCAGGCGGCATCCACGGTGCGGCGCAGCGCTTCGGGCGAAAAGTCGGAGGTCGAGGCCGAACCCCGGCGCTGGCCGGCGAACACAGTCACAGCCATGGACCGGTCGCGGGTCTGTTCGATGGTTTCGATGGCGCGCCGGCGCACCGAAACGGACAGCCCCCGGCTTTCGGAGATTTCCACGGCGGCGTCCGTGGCGCCGGCCTTGCGGGCGTGGCGCAACGCGTCGCCCACCAGTTCGCGGAACTGGGCCTGCTGGGCGGGAACATCGAGGAAATCATCGGTTCGTTGGTTCATGCGGCGGATCACTCGGTATGGGACGTCGGTACGGGACGGTTATCATAGACAATCACGGACCATTTTATGCCCGAACCCATGGACGACACGCCCCTGCCCGCCTCGCCGGACGATTTTCCGGAAGACCGGCGGCCCAGCAAATCCCAGGTCAAGCGCGACATGCACGCCCTGCTGGACCTGGGCCGCGAACTGATCGCGCTGCCCCCCGCCAAACTGGCCCGGCTGCCGCTGGACGAACCGCTGCGCGAAGCCATCGCCCTGGCGCAGCGCATCCACAGCAACGAGGGCCGGCGACGCCAGGTGCACTATGTCGGCAAATTGATGCGCCAGGCCGACGCCCAGGCCCTGCGCGCCCAGCTCGACGTGTGGGCCAACGGCTCGCGCGAGGAAACCCGCGCGATGCACCGGCTGGAGGCGCTGCGCGACCGCCTGATCGACAGCGACGAGGCCTTGACGCCATTGCTGGAACGGTTTCCCGGCCTGGACATCCAGTCCCTGCGCGCCCAGATCCGTGCCGCCCGCAAAGAAGCCCGCGACAACGCCGCCCTGCCCCAGGGGCATGAACCGGCGCGCAAGCACTTCCGCGCCCTGTTCCAGACGCTGAAGACACTGGATTTCGAGGACGGTACTCCCCGATGACACCGACACTGGAAACCATCGAGCGCACGACCGGTCCGGCGCCCACGCACAGCGTGATCTGGCTGCACGGCCTGGGCGCCGACGGCCATGATTTCGAGCCCATCGTTCCCGAACTGATCCACCCCGGCCTGCCGGCGCTGCGGTTCGTTTTCCCGCACGCGCCCGTGCGCCCGGTGACGCTGAACCAGGGCATGCCGATGCGCGCCTGGTACGACCTGTACGGACTGGACCGGGACGCGAGGGAAGATATCGACGGGCTGCGCGCCGCGCGCCATGCAGTCACCGAACTGATCGAACAGGAGAATCGACGGGGCATCCCCGCCGAACGCATCGTGCTGGCCGGCTTTTCCCAAGGCTGCGCCACGGCCCTGTACACCGGACTGCGCCACCCGGAACGCTTGGCCGGCCTGATCGGCCTGTCAGGTTATCTGCCGCTGCGCAACACCCTGGCCGCCGAACGCCATCCCGCCAACGCCGGCACACCGGTCCTCATGGCGCACGGCACGATGGACATGGTGGTGCCCATGGCCTACGCCGAGGTCAGCCGTGACGCGATGGCCGCGCAGGGGCAGCCGGTGGAATGGCGCACCTATCCGATGCCGCACGGCCTGCACCCCCAGGAACTGGACGATATCCGGGCCTTCCTGGCCCGGGTGACGGGCGTTTGAGGGGCCGCAGAGTCCGTCTCGGATCGGGGCATCCATCCACGTCGCACCCTGCAGGGCGCTCCGATTCACTCGGCGTGGCGCAGTCCGTAGTGGACTGTGCCACGTCCGAGTTCATCCACCTCCCGGCCTGCAGGCCGGTCGGATGCGCCAGGCGCCTGACAGTCCGCAGGGACTGTCAGGCGTCCAGGCGCATCCATAGCCTTCTCATGCCTGGGTCTGCCTCGTCGGGGTCGTTGCGCATGCCCAGGGAGGTCATCAGCCCCAGCATGGGCCGATTGGTCGCCAGGACGATGCCCTCGATGTAGCCCAGGCCCTGGCGACGCGCCACGTCGACCAGGCTGCGCATCAACGCCGCGCCGACGCCGCGACGCTGCCAGTCGTCGGCGATCACCAGGGCGTATTCCGCCCCCTGGCCATCGGCGTTGCGCAGATAGTGCGCGAATCCCACGATGCGTTCGCGCAACAGGCCGCGGTTTTCCGGATTGGGCACTTGCGCCGTGGCGACCAGGGCGACTTCGCGGTCGTAGTCGATGCGGGTATAGCGCGCCAGCATGCGGGGCGTGAGTTCGCGCAGCATCGACACGAAACGCATGTAGCGCGATTCGTCGGACAGATCCCGCACGAATTCCTGCAGCAGCACAGCATCCTCGGGGCGGATGGGACGCAGCAGCCATTCCTGGCCGTCTTTCCGGATCATCGGCCGGACCAGGCGGCGCGGATACGGATGGATCGCCATGTGGCGGTAGGCGCGGTTCTCGGGGCGTTCACCGTCGTAGCCCGGATCCAGGCCGACCCGGATGTCGCCCGCGTACAGGCTGGTATCGTCCCACCAGAGGGGGTCGATCGTCAGGGTGCGGATACCCGGCAATTCGCTGACGATCTCGGAGATCCGCTCCAGCGCCTCGCGCAACTGCTCGAACGCGGCCGGACTGAGGTCGCGCTCGAGCACGCGCGACCAGAACTTGCCCCGCTGGATCAACTGGCGCGCCAGGTAGTTGTTCAGCGGCGGCAGCTCGATTTCCCGGTGGGGGGACGCCAGCCGGGCGGCATCCCCGCCCGGACCGAACCGCATGTACGGCCCGAAACGCACATCCTGGCGCACGTGGACGGCCATGGGGACGTGCTCGCGCGCGGCGTCGGGCACGGGCTGGTCGTCGGGGCGGATCGGCACGTGGAAACAGTCCAGCAACCAGCGGCAACTGGCCGGGTCCAGATCGGAACGGCCCGACATGATGGCATCGTTGAGCAGCGCTCGGGCTTCGTCCAGGCGCGGAGGGCGACTGAGCATTTCCGGCGGCAGCGTCTGCTGCGCCAGGGTCTGGTTGTACTGGTAGGACGCCAGGATGCCGAAGGCGTTGGCGGCCGATTCCGGCGTGCGGAAGGCGGGCAGCCCCACCGCGTCGAGCCGATGACGCTGGGAACGCATCGAGGCGTCGCCCAGGAAACAGGACATGATGGGCTTGGAGGAAGCCTCTGAAAAGCGGGCCAGGGCCTCGGCGGCGCCGTCCATATCGGACAGGGCGTCCGGCGCGATCAGCACCAGCACGCCGTCCACATTGGTGTCGTTCGCCAGCACGCCCAGGGCCTGTTGCAGCCGGGCGGGATCCAGCGGCGCATGGCTGATGACAGGATTGCCCAGGGCCGCGCCCGGTTCCAGGACCGCCGCCAGGTCGCGCTGCGTCTGTGAGGACAGGTCGGCCCGCGACACCGGTCCGCCGCCGATGACGTCCAGCGCCAGGTGGGCCGCGCCGTAGCCGTTGGAAAACAGCGCGATGCGGCGTCCCCGCTGACGCTTGGCGTGGACCAGGACCTTCAGCGCCGAGAACAACTGCACGAAAAACCGGATCCGGACCGCGCCGGTGCGCCGCACCAGCGCGTCGAACACCGCGTCGGCGGCCGGGTTGCTGTCCGAGCGGCCGGCCTTGAGCAGGATGACCGGCTTGACGCTGGCGGCGGCCATCAGCGCGCTGGTGAAACGGCGCGAGGAATCGGCCTCTTCCAGGTACAGCACGATGCTGTCCGTGCGCGGGTCCATCGACAGGTATTCGAGGATGTCGGCCACGGTGACGCCATCCGCGTCGCCGGCCGACACCACGGCGGAGAAGCCGAGCTGAATGTCGCCGGCCCAGTCCAGTACCGCGGCGGCCACCATGCGGGACTGGGCGACCAGGGCGACCCGCCCCACGGGCGCGCCATTCGGATCGAGCCCCAGGCTCAGCCCCAGATGCGGGCGCTGGACGCCCAGGGCGCCGGGGCCGAGCACCAGGCAATCGTTCATGCGGCCCCAGGACTGACAATAGGCGCGGGTCTCGATGGGATCGGCCGCCGGCGTGGAGTGCGGCAACAACACCAGGGCGCGCGGCCGGTGCGTCTTGAGCGCGTCCAGTGCGGCCGGCAGCGATGCCGGATCCAGACACAGCAGGGCCATGTCCAGGCGCTGGCCGTCTTCCAGGAAATCCAGCCGCCGGGGCATCTGCCAGCGGCCGTCGCCACCGATCCGTACGACGGCGATCCGCCCTTCGAGCAGGGCGGGCGGCGTGCGGACGACGGGCAGCTCGCGGGAGCTCAGGACCAGCAGGGAGCGCGGCTCGAACAGGGCCGCCAGTCGGTGGCGCAGCATGTGAAGGACTCCGGACGCCCCTGGACGGGCCGTCCCTTAAAATAAAGTATTGACCTTCCGATTCTACAGGGGTTCTCTGCTATTTTTGTTGCAATGCAGCAATCCCAACCGATCTCTCGCCATGACCGACACTTCCTCACGCCCCGTGCGCACACGCTTCGCCCCCTCCCCCACCGGGTACCTGCATCTGGGTGGCGCCCGCACCGCCCTGTTTTCCTGGGCCTTCGCCCGCCACTTCGGCGGCACCTTCGTGCTGCGCATCGAGGACACGGATCTGGAGCGCTCCACTCCCGAGGCCGTGCAGGCCATCCTGGACGGCATGCAATGGCTGGACCTGAAAGCCGACGAGGGGCCGTTCTACCAGATGCAGCGCATGGACCGCTACCGCGCCGTGATCGCCGACATGCTGGCCCAAGGCACGGCTTATCACTGCTACAGCACGCCCGAGGAAGTCGAAGCCATGCGCGCACGCGCGCGCGCCGTCGGCGCCAAGCCGCGTTACGACGGCACCTGGCGGCCCGAACCCGGCAAGACCCTGCCGCCGATTCCCGCCGGCGTGAGGCCCGTGGTGCGCTTCCGCAGCCCCCAGGACGGCGTCACTGCCTGGGACGACCTGGTCAAGGGCCCCATCAGCTTCGACAACGGCGAGCTCGACGATCTGGTCATCGCCCGGCCCGACGGCACCCCCACCTACAACTTCTGCGTGGTGGTGGACGACTGGGACATGCGCATCACCCATGTCATCCGCGGCGACGACCACGTCAACAACACCCCGCGCCAGATCAACATCCTGCGCGCCCTGGGCGGCGAACTGCCGCGCTACGGCCACGTGCCGATGATCCTGGGACCGGACGGCGAAAAGCTCTCGAAGCGCCACGGCGCCGTCAGCGTCATGGAATACGACCGCATGGGCTATCTGCCCGAGGCCATGGTCAACTACCTGGCGCGCCTGGGCTGGAGCCACGGGAACGACGAACTCTTCACCCGCGAACAATTCGTGGCATGGTTCGACCCGCGCAACCTCAGCCGCTCGGCGGCGCAGTGGGACCCGAAGAAGCTGAACTGGGTCAACGCCCACGCGCTGCGCGCGCTCGATCCGGTCGAACTGGCCTCACGCGTCGCGCCGCGTATCGTCCGCCGGGGCGGCGACCCCGCGTCGACCGACCTGCCGGCCGTCATGGCGCTGCTGCGCGACCGTGGCGAAACCCTGGAAGACCTGGCCGAAGGCGCCATGCTGTTCTGCGGCCCCTATGTCCCGGCCGACGAGGCGTTGCGGGCCGAAGTCCTGGACGACGCGGCACGGGGCCTGCTGGACGATTTCCTGCGCCGCGCCGATGCGCTGCCCGGCTGGACCGAAGCGGAACTCGACGGTCTGCTGAAAGCCGTCCTGAAGGACCATGGGGCCAAAATGCCGAAACTGGCGATCCCGCTGCGGGTGGCCGTCACCGGCCACAAGCACACCCCGTCCATCGGCGCCGTACTGGCCCTGCTGGGCCGCGAAACGGTCCTGCGACGCCTGGCGGCCAGCCTGGCCTGAGCGCCCGCGCCGGGCGCCGCGCCTAGAACGGCAGGCGGTAGCCCGGCGACATGCGCCGCGCCTTGACGGCGCCGCCCGGACCGCTCAGGCGCAGTTCGGTCGCGTTGACCCGGTCGACGCGATGCCGATTGGTATAGATCGGGTCTTCCAGATTCACGGGCGAGCCGTTCGATTCCAGGGTGCGCAGGACCAACGTCTGTCCTTCACGCGCCCAGCAGCCCGATTCATACAGGCCCTGGGAAGGCGTGCGAGGACGCTTGATCTGCTCGACATAGTTCATGGTGCCGTCCGGGTTCAGCGTATAGAGCGTGCGCAGCGCGCCCGCGACGCCTTTCTCAGAGCGGACGGACAGCCAGTTGCCGACCAGAGGATCACCCGCCACCGCCGCCGTGCAGGATGGCCGGGCGGCCTGCGCCCCGCCCGCCGTCGGTGCCGGTTTGATCGGCGCGCAGGCTGAAAGGACGCCCAGGACGGCCGCGCACGCGGCCCAGGCATGAATACGAATGCGGTCCATTGCTTGATTCCCATCCATGACAAATGTCATTCAATACCCGGGATCGGCGCAGGGCCGCGTCGGGGCGGCGGAGACCGCCGGCCTACAATTTCCCTGAGCGCGCGCATCCCGCGGGCAAGCCACCATTCTACCGACATGAGCCACTCACTACTCGTTACGCTGCACTTGTTCGCCGCCATCCTGTTCGTGGGTACGGTGTTTTTCGAAGTCCTCATCCTGGAGGGCATCCGCAAGCCGCTCGGCCGCGAAACCATGCGCAACGTCGAACTGGCCATCGGCCGGCGCGCGCGGCGCATCATGCCGTTCGCCATGATCGTGCTGTTCGGCGCCGGCCTGAGCATGGCCTGGCAATTCCGTGCGGCGCTCGCGCATCCTTTCGCCAGCAGCTTCGCCACGCTGCTGTGGATCAAGATCATCCTGGCCTTCAGCGTGCTGGGTCATTTCATCACCGCCATGACGCTCAGCGGCACCGGCAAATTGAAATCCCGCCATTTCCAGATCATCCACCTGAGCGTGTTCTGCCACGTCGTGCTGATCGTGTTTCTCGCCAAGGCCATGTTCTATCTGCAATGGTGAACGCGTCGACGCGACTTTTTCGAGACAGGCGCAATCGAATATCGATCCCAGGCGGCGACGCGCCAGGAATAATGCTTGGAACGCGACAGGGCTTACGATAGACTTGAAGGCGTGCAGTATTCATGATATTGCGCGCCTGCGCCATTTGAGATGAGCCGCGCATTCCGTGGGGGTCATATCAAATGGGTGGACACTCTCTTCGATCCCAAGGAGCATGACGATGGCAACCGCCAAGAAGGCCTCTGTCGCACCAGCCAAGAAATCCGCAGCCCCTAAGTCCGCATCCAAACCGGCAGCCAAGAAGTCCGCCCCGGCAGCCAAAAAAGCCTCCCCCTCCGCCACCGTCAAAAAAGCCGCGCCCGCCAAGAAAGCCGCGCCGGTAAAGGCCGCGGCCAAAAAAGCCGTCGTCAAAAAAACGGTTGCCAAAAAGGCCGCCCCGGTGAAAGCCGCAGCGAAAAAGGCCGCGCCCGCCAAAAAGACCGCCGTGAAGGCGGCTGCCAAGAAAGCGGCGCCGACCAAGGCCGCGGCAAAGAAAGCCGCGCCGAAAAAGGCGGTGGCTAAAAAAGCCGCACCCGCCAAGAAAGCCGCCGTGAAGAAGGTCGCGGCGAAAAAGGCCGCCGCACCCACCAAGAAGACCGCCGCCAAGCCCGCCGCGAAAAAGGCCGCCGCGAAAACCGCCGTGGCCAAAAAGACGACGGCGAAGAAAGCCGCCGCCAAAAAAGCGCCCGCCAAAAAAACGGCCAAGGCCCCCGCGAAAAAAGCGGCGCCGGCGGCCGCCAAACCCGAGCCTGCCCCGGCGGCCCGGAAAGCCGCAGCCAAGGCCGACACACCCGCCCCGGATGCCCGATCGGACAGCAATCCGGCGGCTTCCTGGCCGTTCCCCACCGCGAGCAAGCGTCCCTGAACGGGCGGGCGACGCAATCAGGCCCGGCGGCATCCGCCGGGCCTTTTTTGTCGCCGGGCGCGACCCAGGAGTCTGCTCATTCGCCAGACGGCCACGCTTGATGCGACAATGAACGCCTCTTTTCAGCAGCCCACGAGCACCGCATGGCCCAAGACATCCTGCAGTTCCTGATCGACATCGTTTTCCAGCTCTTCGGCATCGGCCTGATCCTGAGGGCCTGGACGTTCGCGATCCGCCTGCACCCCTTCAATCCGTTCTCCCAGGCCATCCTGCGAACCACGGAATGGCTGGTGAGTCCGATACGGCGGGTCGTACCCGGCAGCGGTCGCTTCGACTGGCCGAGCATCCTGGCCTGCTGGATCACCGCGATCCTGTACCTGCTGCTGACCTGGCTGATCGCCATGGGCGGCCTGATGCCCTCCATGTCGGCCATTGGCCCTCTGCTGCTGTCGGGCCTGCTGGTCGGCCTGAAATGGCTGTTCAACGTAATCGTCTGGGTGACGCTGATTCAGGCCATCCTGTCCTGGATCAATCCCCTGTCGCCCATCATGCCGGTGCTCTACACCTTGACCGCGCCGCTGCTCGATCCCATCCGCCGGATGCTGCCGCGCATGGGCGGGCTGGATCTGTCGCCCCTGGTGCTGCTGGTGCTGGCCCAGATCGCCATGATGGTGCTGAACCATCTGGTGTTCACGACCTTCGGCGCCTGACCGGATCGGCATTCAGACCGATCCGGCGCCATGGCACCAAGACAAAGGCCCGGCAAATGCCGGGCCTTTGCGTATCCGGAAACCGGATCGATCACATGGGCACCACGCGGGTCGGGCCGCCGCCGCTGATGACCTGGACGCGCTGGCCGGAACTGAGCGCCACATCGGCCGCCTGAGCGATGACGCGGGTTTCGCCGTTGTCCAGACGGACGGTGATTTCCAGGCCATTGGTCTTGCCGACCTGATTTTCGATCGCATTGCCGGCCAGGCCGCCCAGCAGGGCGCCACCGATGGACGTCAGGATCTGGCCACGGCCGCCGCCGATGGCGCTGCCCGCGACACCGCCCAGCGCCGCACCGCCCAGGGCGCCCACCCCGGAGGACTTGTCGGACTGGATGACCACCGGACGCACGGACACCACGGTGCCGTAGCGCACGATCTGTTCCTGTTGCGCCTGACCGTAGGTGTACACGGAACTGGAGGCGGTCTGATTGGCGCATCCGGCCAATGCCAGCAACGAAAGGGAAAGCCCGGCGATGGCGGCAAGACGCGCCGCGCGGGGGGGAAGAGCATGCGTGAGGATCGCCATGGGCTGACTCCTGAAATGAAAATGAGTGGCCGTATCCCGATCAGGCGAACAGGCCCGCATCGATACCGTAGTGCGTCTGCAGCACCGCCGCAATATCGTCGCGCGTCGGGCTATGATTCTGCGGACCTCTGTGGGCGATTTTAAAGCCGCCCATGACGTTCGCCAAGCAGCAGGCGTCCCGCAGGGACCAGCCGTTCGCCAGTCCGTAGAGCAGGCCGGCGCGGTGCGCATCGCCGCAGCCGGTCGGGTCCACGATCCCGGTCACGGGCGCGGCCGGGATGTCGGTGCGGCCATCGCCGACGAACAGCGAGGCGCCCTCGCCGCCCCGGGTCACCACGACCGCCCGCAGGCCTCGGGCCAGTTCCTGGATGGTGCGCCCCGTGCGCTCCTCGATCACGCTGGCTTCGTAATCGTTGGCGGTCAGGATGCTGGCCATGTCCAGCATGCGCAGCAGATCGTCTCCATCGAACAGCGGCATTGCCTGCCCCAGATCGAAGATGAAGGGGATCCCTGCGGCATGCAGGCGTTGGGCGTGGATGAACATGCCGTCCTTGGAATCGGGCGAGACGATGCCCCAGCACGCGGAATGGCCGCTCAAGTCGTTTTCGGCCGAACGCAGCATCGCACCCGGATGGAACGAGGCGATCTGATTGTTTTCCTGATCCGTGATGATGTGGCACTGGGCCGTGTAGGTGTCGGGCAGCAGACGCACCAGACGGGTGTCGATGTCCAGGTCGCGCAGGCGCTGCAGGTAGTCGTCTGCGTCCTGGCCCACGGTACCGACGGGCACGGGGCTGCCGCCCAACAGTTTCAGGCTGTAGGCGATGTTGCCCGCGCAGCCGCCGTATTCCTTGCGCAACGAGGGCGCGAAGAACGACACGCTGAGGGACTTGATGTTGTCGGCCAGGATATGGTCGCGGAAACGTCCCTCGAACACGGCGATTGTGTCGAAGGCGATGGAACCGCAGATCAGAACGTCCTTGGACATGGGGAGGGTATTCCTTCAGGGATAAAAGAGATCGAGCTGGTAGCCATTGATGCGCACGCCGCTCAGGGTCAGGGGGACACGCACCAGGACTTCGCCCCGGGCCGCGAAAGGCCCGGCGGCGCGTGCCGGCCCGAGATAGTCGGCGGGCGACAAATGACGACGCACCAGCAGCGTGCCGGCGGCGTCCTTCAGGTCCAGGACCAACGTCGGCCATTCCTGCGGCTGCTCGGCCTGGTTGCGCAAGGTGGCGTGCAGCACGAAATGCTGTTCTTCGGAAGCCTGGCCATCCGCCGGCCTGCCGGCCGCGGCATCGGTGTCGGCCGCCTTGAGCGCGGAACCGGTGATGGCGATCCGGGCGATATCGCGGGCATAGGGTACGCGGCATCGCAGCGGCTCGCAGGCCCGCTCCAGCGCGGGCCGCAACGCGGGCAGCAGCCGGGCAATATCGGCCCGGTAGACATAGACGGCCTGCGCGGCCAGCAGGACGAGCAGAAGGACGAGCAGCAACCGGGCGCAGAACCGCACGATGGCGTCCCACCAGCCCGGCGCGTCCTCGTCCCGCAGCAGGGGCGCGGCGGACCCGCCCTGGCTGCGATGGCCCGGCCGGGCCTCGACCACGAACGGCTCCGCCTGGGCGGGCGGCACGTCCCGGCCGAAAGCCTGCGCGGACGCGGAATCGGGCATCCAACCCTCATCGGCCAGAATTTCTTCGACCGGGCGCGGATCGGTCAGGCCGGCCGTTTCCCCGATGCGGGGTTCAGGCCGGTCGTCGGGCCAGGGTGCGACGCCAATGCGGAACGCGGCCGTGGGTTCTGGTGGCGGCGCCACGGGCCTGCCCGGACGGATGACCTGGGGTGGCGGCGCGGCGGGCGGCTCGGCCGCGGGCGGGGTGGGCGCACGCAGCGGCGCCGCGGGAGCGCCGGCCTCGGATGCGTCGGAAACCACCTCGGCATAGCCGTCGAAAATATGGGCGCACTGCACGCAACGGATATAGCCCTTGCGCAGCTGCAGGTCCGACAGGCCCGCCTGGAACACGGTCCCGCATTTCGGGCAGCGTGTGGTCAGGTCCATCGCCACCGCCCTTCAGGCCCTGCGTCCCGCCAGGCAGACCCATCCGTCGCGGGCTGCCCAGACCCGCAAGGGCAGATGAGGCGCATAGGCCTGACTGACCTCGTCGGCCTGGCGTTCCAGGACACCGGACAGCGCCAGCCACCCGCCCGGAGCGACCCGCGCGGCCAGCATGGGCGCCAGCATTTTGAGCGGGTTCGACAGGATGTTCGCGACCACCACCTGGCTGGTCCCGGCGGGCAGGGCATCGGGCAGTCCGGCCTGGACGTCCACTCGATTGGCGGCCGCGTTGCGGGCCGTGGCCAGCACCGCCTGCTCGTCGATGTCCACACCCCATGTCGGGCCGGCGCCCAGCAGGCGGGCGGCGATCGCCAGGATGCCGGAACCGCAGCCGTAGTCCAGGACGGTCTCGCCGCCCTGCAGATGGGCCGCCAGCCATTCCAGGCAGAGATGCGTGGTGGGATGGCTGCCGGTGCCAAAGGCCAGCCCGGGATCGAGTTCGATGCGCACGATGCCGTCCCGGGCGCCGACCGAGGGCAGTCCAGCATCGTCGCGGTGCCAGCTCGGCACGATCCAGATGCGTTCGCCCACGACGATGGGTCCGAACTGGGATTGCGTCAGGCGCACCCAGTCGGCGTCCGGCACGTCGCGCAGGAACCAGTCGTCCGCCGCGGGCGCCGGCCCGGCCTGGCCGTCCAGCGCGGCCAGCAGATGGTCGGGATCGTCCCCGTCCGCCAGCAGGGCCACCAGGCGATTCCGGCGCCAAGCGAGGACCTCGGGCTCCGTGCCCGGTTCGCCGAACAGCGCCTGCTCGTGCTCCGTGTCGCCGTCCGCGTCCTCGACCGACACCGACAGGGCACCGGCCTCCAGCAAGGCGTCGGACCAGGCCTCGGCCTGGCTTTCGGGGCAATTCAGCACCAGCTCTCGCATGCCGGACCTCAAGCGCGCGCGGCGAGCTTGTGTTCGAGATAGTGGATGCTGGTGCCGCCTTCGACGAATCGGGCGTCCTGCATCAACTCGCGGTGCAGCGGGATGTTGGTGTGCACCCCCTCGACGATCATTTCCGACAGGGCGATGTCCATGCGCATGATCGCCTGATGGCGATCGTCGCCGTAGGTGATGAGCTTGGCGATCATCGAGTCGTAATAGGGCGGCACGGTATAGCCGGTGAACACGTGCGAATCCATCCGCACGCCCGGCCCGCCCGGCGTATGCCAGTTGACGATCCGGCCGGGGCTGGGCGTGAACTTGTAGGGATCCTCGGCGTTGATCCGGCATTCGATCGCGTGGCCGCGCAGATGGACGTCGCGCTGGCGCAAGGTGAATTTCTCGCCGGCGGCGATGCGCAGTTGCTGCTGGACCAGGTCGATGCCGGTGATCATCTCGGTGATCGTGTGCTCGACCTGAATGCGGGTGTTCATCTCGATGAAGAAGAATTCCCCGTTCTCGTACAGGAATTCGAACGTGCCCGCGCCGCGGTAACGCATCTGGCGGCATGCCTCGGCGCAGCGTTCGCCGATGCGTTCGACCAGGGCGCGCTCGATGCCCGGAGCGGGCGCTTCTTCGATGATCTTCTGGTGACGGCGCTGCATGGAGCAGTCGCGTTCCCCCAGCCAGACGGCCTTGCCCTCGCCGTCGGCCAGCACCTGGATCTCGATGTGGCGCGGGTTTTCCAGGAATTTTTCCAGGTAGACCTCGGGGTTGTTGAACGCGGCGCCGGCCTCGGTGCGCGTCATGGCCACCGCGTTGAGCAGGGCGGCCTCGGTGTAGACCACCCGCATGCCACGCCCGCCGCCGCCGCCCGCCGCCTTGATGATGACCGGATATCCGACCTCGGCGGCGATACGCTGGATTTCCCCGGAATCGTCGGGCAGCGCACCGCCCGAGCCCGGCACGACCGGCACGCCGGCGGCGATCATGGCCTGCTTGGCGCTGACTTTGTCGCCCATGGTCCGGATGCTTTCGGGGCGCGGCCCGATGAACACGAAACCGCTTTTCTCGAC
Source organism: Castellaniella denitrificans (assembly GCF_027214045.1). Lineage (GTDB taxonomy): Bacteria > Pseudomonadota > Gammaproteobacteria > Burkholderiales > Burkholderiaceae_B > Castellaniella > Castellaniella denitrificans_A. The sequence goes on from NZ_JAPWHE010000001.1 coordinate 76,120, forward strand.
CCGCTCGGCGAAGTCGGCGTTTTCCGACAGGAACCCGTATCCGGGATGGATGGCCTCGGCGTCGGTGACCTCGGCGGCCGAGATCAGCGCCGGCATGTTGAGATAGCTGTCGCGCGGCGTCGCGGGACCGATGCAGACGGACTCGTCGGCCAGGCGCACGTATTTGGCCTCGCGGTCGGCTTCCGAGTGCACGACCACGGTCTTGACGCCCAGTTCGCGGCAGGCGCGCAGGACCCGCAGGGCGATTTCGCCGCGATTGGCGATCAGGATCTTTTCGAACATGATGCTCAGGCGATGATGAACAGAGGTTGGCCGTATTCGACCGGTTCGCCGTTCTCGACGAGGATTTCCTTGATGACGCCGGACTTGTCGGCCTCGATCTCGTTCAGCAGCTTCATCGCCTCGATGATGCACAGGGGATCGCCTTCCTTGACGGCCTGGCCGACCTCGACGAAAGCCGCCGCGTTCGGATTGGGCGAACGGTAGAACGTGCCCACCATGGGGGCTTTGACCTGATGGCCCTGCGGGGCGGCGGGGGCCTGAGCGGCGGCTGGCGCGGCGGCGGGGGCCGCCACGACCTGGGCGGACGCGGCGGGCGCGGCGGCGGGGACGACTGCGGCTGACTGGGAGAACTTGACGATGCGGACCTTGCCCTCGCCCTCGGTGATTTCCAGTTCGGCGATGCCCGAATCGGCCACCAGGTCGATCAGCGTTTTGAGTTTGCGGAGATCCATGACGATAAATTCCTGTGTGCTGGCCCATGCGGGTTCGGGCCGTTCAATGATCGAATCCTTGCGGCGGAAACAAATGCGCCGTCGGTCCGACCCCGGCGAGACGGGGAGCATCCACGACGGCCACATGTGTTGTTGCTGCCGGCGGGCCGTCCTGGGCCCTGCCCGCAGCCGCCTGATTCAGGGTAGGGAGATACCCTTCAAAGCGCCTTTTTACGCTAAAAACGCTGATTTGTCCATAAAAACGGGGTTGACGGGCGCCAGACCCCAAATTATTGAAACTTAAAGTATCTGCGTCAGGCGTGCCTGGATATCGTCCGGCTTGAGCTCGCCCATGACCGAGTCCGCGACGCGGCCATTGCGGTCGAACAGCAGGGTGAACGGCAGGCCGCCGCCCTTGTTGCCCAGTTCGCGCATCAGCGGGATGCCCTGGGTGCCGGTCAGCAACAGAGGATAGGTCACAGTGACCTTTTGCAGGAAACGTTCGACGTTGACGCGGGTATCGATGGCCAGTCCGAGCACGGACAGGTCGGGATGGCGCTGATGCAAGGTTTCGAGCAAGGGCATTTCACGCACGCATGGCGCACACCAGCTGGCCCAGAAATTCATCAGCACAGGCCGCCCCACGTAGGCCGACAGGGCCTGGTCATGCCCCTGGAGATCGGCGAAAGAGCGGCCGAAAACCGGATCGGCCGGCAGGATCGAGGCCCCCGCGCCGCGCGCGCCCGCCACGACCCCCAGCGCCGCCAGGGAGGTGGTGCGCAAGAAGTTCCGCCTGTCCATGTGAAACACCATCCATCCAGTCATCCGTGTTGCCCGGCCATCATAGCACCAGCCCCGTACAATACAGGCCGGAGGATGCGATGCACGTACACATATTGGGAATCTGCGGCACGTTCATGGGCGGCCTGGCCCTGATCGCCCGCGCGGCGGGCCATCGGGTGACGGGCTGCGACGCGGGCGTCTACCCGCCCATGAGCACACAGCTGCGCGAACAGGGCATCGACCTGATCGAAGGCTTCGATGCCGGCCAGGCCGATCTGGGCGCCGACCTGTACGTGATCGGCAACGTCGTCAGCCGGGGCAATCCGCTGATGGAGGCCATCCTGGATCGCGGCCTGCCTTATGTTTCCGGCCCGCAATGGCTGGCCGATCATGTGCTCACCGGCCAGCACGTCCTCGCCGTGGCGGGCACGCACGGCAAGACCACGACCAGCGCCATGCTGGCCTGGATTCTCGACCAGTCCGGGCGGCCCGCCAACTTCCTGATCGGCGGCGTCGCGCCGGACCTGGGCGTCTCGGCCCGTTACGACCCCGCCCGCCGCCACTTCGTGATCGAAGCCGACGAATACGACACGGCCTTCTTCGACAAGCGCTCGAAATTCGTCCACTACCGGCCCCGCACCGCCATCCTGAACAATCTCGAATACGACCACGCGGACATCTTTCCCGACCTGGCCGCCATCGAGACCCAGTTCCATCACCTGGTCCGCACCGTCCCGGCATCGGGCCGCCTGATCCGCCCGGCGGCCAGCGAGGCCCTGGACCGCGTCCTGGCTCGCGGCTGCTGGACGCCGGTCGAGACTTTCGGCGCCGGCGGCGACTGGCGCGCCGAACCGGAAACGGAAGACGGCCGGCGCTGCCGCATCCTGCACCAGGGCCGCCTGGCGGGCGTGCTGGACTGGTCCCTGGCCGGCGCCCACAATCAGGCCAACGCCCTGGCGGCCCTGGCGGCCGCCCACCACGTCGGCATCGCGGTCGCAGACGGAATCGCCGCCCTGAACCGCTTCCAGGGTGTGCGCCGCCGGCTGGAACTGCGGGGCACTCGGGACGGCGTGGCCGTCTACGACGATTTCGCCCACCACCCCAGCGCCATCGCCACCACCCTGGACGGCCTGCGCCGCCGCGTCGGCCCCGCGACCCGCATCCTGGCGGTGATCGAGCCGCGCTCCAACACCATGAAACTGGGCACGATGGCCGCCCGGCTGCCCGAAGCGCTGGCCGACGCCGACCAGGTCTTCTGCCACGGTGCCACTCAGGGAAAACATGCCCTGGGATGGGATCCCCGCCAGGTGCTGGCCGGCCTGGGCGGGCGCCTGTGGGCGGGCGATGACCTGGATGCCCTGGCCGACGCCGTCTGCGACGCGGCGCAGCCCGGCGACCAGGTGCTCATCATGAGCAACGGCAGCTTCGGCGGCATCCACCAGACCCTGCTCGACCGGCTGGCGCAACGACGCCCCCGGTCTTCCCCCTGAACCCCGCCGCCCTTTTTCATCATTTATGCACGTTCTCTACGAAGACGCCGGCAAGCTCAAGGCCGAAACCATTTTCTCCGAAGCCGACACCTCGCTGCAGGTTGAATCGGCCAGCGGAAAACGCAGCAAAATCAAGCGCAACGCCGTGCTGTTCACCTTCGAGCGGCCGTCCCCCGACAGCCTGCTGCCCGCCGCCGAAGCCCTGGCTGCCACCCTGGACGCCGGTTTCCTGTGGGAATGCGCGCCGCAGCAGGAATTCGAGGCCGCCGCCCTGGCCGAGGATTACTTCGGCCACGCGCCCGACGCGGTGGAAAAAACCGCCACGATCCTGGCCCTGTCGGCCGCGCCGGCCTACTTCCACCGACGCGGCAAGGGCGCCTTCCGCCCCGCGCCGCCCGACATCCTGCAGGCCGCCCTGGCCGCGATCGAGAAAAAACGCCGCCAGGCCGAACTGCAAGAGGAATGGACCGAGTCCATCCTCGGCGGCACCCTGCCCGACGCCCTGCGGCCCGTCGCCGCCACCTTCCTGGACCGGCCCGACAAGAACACGCTGGAATGGAAGGCATTCGACGCCGCCGTGCAACGATCAGACACCAGCCCGGAACGGCTGCTGCTGACGCTGGGCGTCTGGCCCCATCCCCTGGCGATGATGCGCGACCGCTTCCTGTCGGCGCACTTTCCCCGGGGCACGGACTGGCCGCCCGTGGAACTCCAGGACTGGGGGGCGGACCTGCCGCAGGCCGAGGTCGAGGCCTATTCCCTGGATGACGCCAGCACCACGGAAATCGACGACGCGCTGTCGGTCTCGATACCCGGACCCGGCATGGTTCGCGTCGGCATCCACATCGCCGTGCCGGCCCTGGCCGTCACGCGCGGCAGCGCCCTGGATGAACTGGCGCGCGCGCGCATGTCCACCGTCTACATGCCGGGCGACAAGATCCCCATGCTGTCGCCGGAACTGATCGCCGCCTTTTCCCTGGACGAAGGCCAGTGGCGCCCGACCCTGTCCCTCTATGTCACCGGACGCCTGGAGGACGGCGAGATCCTGGACACCGAGACCCGGCTGGAGCGCATCCGGGTGACCGCCAACCTGCGCCATGGCCAAATCGGCGGCCTGGTCACGGAAGACGCGCTGGCCGACCCCGACGCCCCCTTGCCGCATGGCCACTGGCTGCGCCCGTTGTGGCAATTCGCCCAGGCGCTGAGCGCCGTGCGCGACCGCACGCGCGGCAAACCGGAAAACAATGACCGCATCGAATACGGATTCGAGATCGACGGCCCGCCCGACGACCCGGATTCCATCGTCCGCCTGGTGCCGCGCCAGCGCAACGCGCCCCTGGACCGGCTGGTGGCCGAATTCATGATCCTGGCCAACACGCAATGGGGCGCACTGCTGGCCCGACACGGCGTGCCCGGCATCTACCGTTCCCAGCAGACCGGCCGCACCCGCATGTCCACCCAGGCGCTGCCGCACGAATCCATCGCCGTGCCGCAATACATCTGGTCGACCTCGCCGCTGCGCCGCTACGTGGACCTGATCAACCAGGGGCAGATCCTGGCGGCGGCCGAGCACGGCGTTTCCGCGCGCCTGGCCGCCCCCTTCAAGCCCAAGGACGCGGATCTGTACGCCCTGATCGGCGCCTTCGATTCCCAATACACGGCGTGGAGCGAATTCCAGTCCTCGATGGAGCGCTACTGGTGCATCCGCTGGATGCGCCAGCAGGGCCTGAAGGAAGTGCGCGCCCACGTGCTGCGGGAAAACCTGGTCCGGCTGGCCTGCGCGCCCTTCGTCACCCGCATCAACGGCCTGCCCGAGTTCGAACGCGGCCACGAAGTGCGGCTGGACATCCTGGGCTACGACGAGATCGGCCTGGAGGTCGAATTCCGCCCGCGGGAAACGGGCTAGGGCCGATTCCCGCCAATCGAGGAGCCGCCAGACATGGACACGCTGCCGTTGCAACTGCTGGAGTCCCGGCGCGAGGGCCGCGGCCGCATGGCGGCGGCCCTGCTGCTTTCCCTGGCCGCGCACGCGGCGCTGCTGGCCTGGCGCTTCCTGCCCGCGCCGCCGGCGACGCAGTCGTCCACCCTGGAGGTCACCCTGGTCAACAGCCGCAGCGAACAGGCACCCCTGAATCCCCAGGCATTGGCCCAGCAAAACCTGGACGGCGGCGGCGACCAGGCACGGGGGATGGCCTCGTCCCCCCTGCCCCGGACATCCGAGGACAGCGCCGACGAAACCGTGCTGGCCGCGCTGCGGCGGCGGCAGGCCGAACTCGAGGCCGAACAGCGTCGCCTGCTGGCGCGACTGGAATCCCTGGACACGGTCGCTGCGGCACGACCGTCCCAGGAACTGCTGGGCCGCAGCCCGGATCCGGGAGAGGACGACCGCCAGCAGGACAGCCTGGTGCTCAGCGCCCGCATCGCCGCGCTGAAAGCACGCATCGAACGCTACAACGCCTTGCCCAGGCAGACCTTCACCGCCCCGTCCGCCCGGGCCTCGGACGACGCCCAGTACGTAGAGGCCTGGCGCCAGCGCATCGAGCTGATCGGCACACAGCACTATCCGCCCGAAGCGCGAGGCCGCATCTACGGCGATCTGCAACTGACCGTCTTCATCCGGCGCGACGGCAGCCTGGACCACATCCAGTTCGACCGGCCGTCGACACAGGCCGTCCTGAACGGCGCCGCCCGGCGCATCGTCGAACTGGCCGCGCCCTTCGACCCGCTGCCGCCGGCACTGGCGCGACACACGGACATCCTGGCCATCACGCGGACCTGGCACTTCACCCGCGACGGCCTGGACATGAATCCCACCGGCACACCGGAGGCCCGATGAGCCGGCCGGGCCGCAGAATCGTCACCACCGCCCTGCTGGCGGCGCTGTGCGCCGCCTTCCTGTATCAGATCGGCTTGCTGGGCATGGTGGTCTGGTTCAATTTCCGCGACCCGTCCAACACCCCCGTCATGCAGGACACGCTCAACACCCTGCGGGCTGAGGATCCCCAGGCCCGGCTGGCGCACGAATGGGTGCCGTACGACCGCATCAGCGCCAACCTGAAGCGCGCCGTGATCGCATCCGAGGACAGTGGTTTCGTCGATCACGATGGCGTCGAATGGGACGCGATCCGCAAGGCCTGGCGCTACAACCAGCGCCAGGCCGACCTGGGCCGCGCCCGCCGGCGCGGCGGGTCCACCATCACCCAGCAACTGGCCAAGAACCTGTTCCTGTCGAACTCGCGCAATTATCTGCGCAAGGGCCAGGAACTGATCCTGACCTACATGATCGAAGCGGTCATGAGCAAACGACGCATCCTGGAGCTCTACCTGAATGTGGCGCAATGGGGCACCGCCACCTTCGGCGCCCAGGCCGCCGCCCGGCACTATTTCCACACGGACGCCTCGCGTCTGTCTTCCAGTCAGGCCGCGCGCCTGGCGTCCATGCTGCCCAACCCGGCCTACTACGACCGCCACGGCGCCACCGCCTATCTGCAGTCCCATGCGGCCACCGTGCGCGCCCGCATGCCCCAGGTCGCAGTGCCCTAGCAGGCCCGGGCGGCCCCGGCCGTTCGGGGTACTATTGAGGTTTTCACCGCATTCCCGGCCATGCGCACGGCACGACGCTACATCGCCCGCGAAATATACCGCTCGACCACCGTCGTCCTGGTGGCCCTGGTGGGCCTTTTCATGTTCTTCGCGCTGATCGAAGGCCTGGACAAGGTCGGCCAGCGCCTGACCCTGCTGAACCTGTTCTACCTGCAGGCCCTGGACGTCCCCAACCACCTGTACGAACTGCTGCCCATCGGCCTGCTGATCGGCGCGGTGCTGGCGCTCGCGGGGCTGGCGCAGCGCAACGAACTCACCATCCTGCGGGCCTCGGGCGTCAGCGGCATGCGTCTGCTGGGCGCCCTGTGGCTGATCACGATCCCGCTCGTCATGGGCGCCTTCATCCTGTCGGAATTCATCACCCCGGCGGCGGAACTGCGCGGCAGCGAGTCCCGCCTGGCCTTGCTGGGCCGCACCGATGGCGGCCGCCTGTCGAGCGGCTACTGGTTCAAAGAGGCGGACGACCAGGGCGGCACCCGCATCATCAACATCGGCCAGCTCACCGGCCAGGGCCGCGTCGACGACGTGGTGCTCTACGAATTCGCGGCGGACGACACCCTGCGGGACGTCGTCCGGGCCGCCGACGGGCAGTTCGAACAGGGCCGCCTGGTGCTGCGCGACCTGACCGAGACCCGCATCCACCCGCAATCCGCGAACGCCCTGGCCGACGCCAGCATCCCCGCCGCTCCCGTCAGCGAGCTCGTCCACCTGGACGAGCGCAGCATTCCCACCTCGCTGACACCCGAACGCCTGATCGCCCGCATCCTGACGCCCGAGCGCATGGCGATCTCGGACCTGCTGGATTACATCCACTACCTGAAAAACAATCAGTTGCAGACCGACCGCCAGGAGGTCGCCCTGTGGCGCAAGATCGCCTACCCCTTCACCCTGCTCGTCATGATCACCATCGCCGCGCCGATCGGCTTCATGCAGACACGCCGGGGCGGGGTCGGCCTCAAGGTCTTCGCGGGCATCATCCTGGGGGTGGGCTTCTTCATGCTCAACCAGTTGGCCCTGAACGCCGGCATGCTGGGCGACTGGCCGCCCTGGGCCACGGCCCTGGTGCCCAGCCTGGCCGGTCTGGCGGCCGCCCTGCTGGCCCTGTTCGGCATGGAACACCGCCATCCGCTGTCCATGTGGCTGCGCCAGCGCCGGCTCCGGCGGAATCCCGCATGACCCATTCAGAAACACCCCGGGGCGATGTCTGGGTCATCGGCGATGTCCAGGGCTGCGCGGGCGCCCTGCGCGCCCTGCTGGCCCACCCCGAACTTTCTCTTCCCGACACGGAATTGTGGTTCGCCGGGGACCTGGTCAACCGCGGCCCCGATTCCCTGGGCGCGCTGCGCCTGATCAAATCCCTGGGCACCCGCGCCCGCTCCATCCTGGGCAACCACGACCTGCACCTGCTGGCCGTGGTGGCGGGCGTGCGCCCGCCGGGCAAATCCGATACGTTCCATGACATCCTGGAGGCGCCCGACGCCGCCGAACTGATCGACTGGTTGCGCCACCGGCCGCTGCTGGTGCGCGACCGGGGCCATGTCATGGTCCACGCCGGCATCCTGCCCGCCTGGACCCTGGACCAGGCCCAGGCGCTGGCGGGCGAGATCGAAACCGCGCTGCGCCGCCCCGACTGGCATCCCGCCCTGCGGGATCTGTACGGCGAGGAACCCCTGCAATGGGACGACACCCTGCGGGGGCCGGACCGCATGCGGGTGATCGTCAATGCCCTGACCCGCATGCGGGTCTGCCATGCCGAGGACGGCCGCATGGATTTTCGCTACAAGGGCGAGCCCTATGGCAGTCCCGGCCTGGTGCCCTGGTTCGAGCTGCCCGGCCGGCGAGATCCGGCCGAGCCGGTGGTCTTCGGCCACTGGTCCGCCCTGGGGCTGCATATCCGCGCGGATGCGATCTGCCTGGACACCGGCTGCGTCTGGGGACGCGCGCTGACCGCGTTGCGGCTGCGCGACCACAGGATCATCCAGCAGGACTGCGCGGCCTGCCGCTGACGCCGGTGTCGCGTCCGCTCGTCGCACCGGATCCGGCGCATGCCGATTCGCCGCGCACGGCCGCGCCGATGGCCGCCTGTGCGTGCCGCGCCACATCCGCCCGCGCCAGACCCTCCGCCGCCCGGATCGGCGCCAGAAAGACGCATTCGACCGTCACGCCCCGGGCGCCGAGCAGGCACCACAGGTTCGCCACCAGCGTCTGCTCGCCGACGAAGGCCAGTTCCGGAGCCCGCCGTCCGTGCCGCAGGAAGCGCAGGGCCACCGGCTGCGTCGGCACGCCCGCGCGCACGGCAGCGTCGAACAGCCCCGCGTAAAAGGGCAACACGTCCGAACCATCGGTGGTCGTGCCCTCGGGAAACAGCCCCACGGCGTCGCCCCGCTCGAAACAGGCGCGCATCTGGCGGCCGGCGTCGCGCACGGCGTGCCGGTGACGCCGGTCGATGAACAGCGTGCCCGCCCAGGCGACCAGCAGTCCGATCACCGGCCAGCGCCGGATGTCGCTCTTGGCCACGAACGAGGTGGTGCGCACACTGTTGAGCACGAAGATATCGACCCAGGAAACGTGGTTGGCCGCCCACAGGACGGCGCCATGGCTGACGGGATCCCCCAGACGGCGCACACGGACCCCGCACAGGCGCATCAGGCCCCGCGACCACGCGCCCACGACCCGGCGCCGCCGGGCGCGGCCCAGGAACGGAAACACCAGCAGTTCGGTCGACAGGCCCAGCAGGACCCAGGTCGATACGCAGATGAAACGGAACAGGAAAAGAAACGGCGCCACCGGCATCCCCTACCCGGAATGGGCAATGGCGCACATCATAACTGGATGAGATCGGACACGGGACAGCCCCTGTCGCCTGTTTCGTGCCGATCGAGAGGAAGGGCTTATGCCTGATGATCCAGATAACGCTGCAGGATCACGGCGGCGGCCATGGCATCGTCGGGGGCGCGGGAGCCCAGGATCCGCTGGGCTTCCAGGCTGGAACCCCGTTCGTCCACCAGTTCGACACGCACGCGGAAGCGGCCCTCGAGCTGATGCGCGAAGCGACGGCTGTGCCGCGACGCGGGCTGTTCATCCCCGTCCAGCGTCAGGGGCAGGCCCACGACCACCCGGTCGGGCTGCCATTCGGCCAGCAGGGCGCCGACCTGGGCGAAGCGCTGTTCGCGCGTGGCCGGCGTCAGGATGCACAACGGGCGCGCCTGGTTCGTCAGCGTGTTGCCCAGCGCCACACCGATTTTCTTCAGGCCGTAATCGAAAGCCAGCAGCGTCTGTTCGGACTGGAGAGGCTTCGGCACGTGGTCAGGCATGGCCCGCGTCGCTGGCCAGCATCGAAGCGCGGATGCCCAACTGGGCCAGGGCGGCGTCGTAGCGGTCCTCGGCGGGCGTGTCGAACAGGATGTCGTTGGACGACAGCACGTTCAGCCACGCGTTGCGGGCGAGTTCGTCCTCGAGCTGGCCCGCGCCCCAGCCCGCATAGCCCAGCGTCACCAGCAGCCGGGCGGGACCGTGGCCGGCCGCGACGTCCTGGAGCACGTCGCGCGAGGTGGTCAGCGCCACATCGCCCCCCAGTTCGATGCTGGAACTGTATTCGCCGCGCGGCACGTGCAGCACGAAGCCGCGATCGGTCTGCACCGGCCCGCCGAAGAACACCGGCGATTCGCTGACCGGACCGATTTCCAGCGACAGGGGCAGATCGATGCGTTGCAGCAGATCGCCAATGGTGAGATCGGTGGGCCGGTTGATCACCAGGCCCAGCGCGCCGTGTTCCGTATGTTCGCAGACATAGATCACGGTATTGGCCAGTTCGCCCGACACCATCCCCGGCATGGCCAGCAGGAACTGCCGGGACAGGTCGATGCGTGAACCGGCGTCGGAAGCATGCGGTACTGTCGTCATGACGATCCCCTGTAATCCGGCCCCGAGGCCCATGACACTAGAGTATCAGAAACGGATCAGATTTCGATGAGTTCGAAGTCCTCTTTCCGGGCGCCGCATTCGGGACAGACCCAGTTCGGCGGCACATCCTCCCAGCGCGTGCCGGGTGCGATCCCGTCCTCCGGGAAGCCGGCCGCCTCGTCATAGATCCAGCCACAGATCAGACACATCCAAGTTCGCATGACAATCAAAGCCTCATTCCCTGATTCGGCGGACGCGGGGCGATCCACGGGGTGGCCGCCCCGCGTCCGGCCTCAAGCATTCGATTAGAATGGATGCCATAGTACACAAACCGCCGGCCATGGCGACCGGCCTCTCTTTCCGCCATCATGTCCGCCCCCGACTCCCCTGCCATCCCCCTGCCCCTGATCTTCGGTCCTTTCGACCCCAGCGGGGCCAGTCACCTGCCGATCGACGCGGTCATTTGCGCCGGCCTGGGCGCGCACGCGGGTTCCGTGGCCACCGCCATCCATGTCCAGGACACCGCCGGCACGGAAACCATCCAGCGCCTGGCTCCGGACCTGGTCGACGATCAGGCCCGCTGCCTGCTCGAGGACATGACCATCGGCGCCCTGAAGATCGGCCCGCAATACGACCCCGAGACCATCTCGACGCTGGCCCAGATCGCGGCCGACTACAGCGCCCTGCCACTGGTGCTGCAATTGTGCGCACCGCCACCGGTCCCCGACCTGGAGGACCTGGACCCCGAGGAAACCATCGGCGCAATGCTCGAGCTGCTGGTGCCCCAGGCGCATCTCGTCGTCGTCGACGACCGCCTGCCGGAACAATGGGCCGGCCAGGGCCTGCTGTCCTCGACCCGGGCCGACGACCCGATCGGCGCCCTGCACGAACTCGGCGCGCCGCTCGTCCTGTGCTGCAACGCGACGCTCGGCCCCGGGCTGAACGGCCTGATCCTGCATGCGCGCGGCCAAGCCGGCCGCCGCTGGCCCTGGCCCGCCCCGCGCGTGCGCACGGGCGACGCCGAGAGCCTGCTGGCCACTGTGCTGTGCTGCCTGCTGGCCCGCGGGCTGGACCCGGACGAGGCCATCCCCCAGGCGGTCACGAGCGCCACCGCCTTGCTCGCACGGCATTTCCACCCCGGCATGGGGCAGCGCATCCTGCTGCATGCCGCGTCATGAGCCCGCTCCGGTTCCCGCGCGGCCTGTATGGCGTCACACCCGACTGGGCCGACACCGATCGCCTGCTGGCCGCCATCGGGCAGGCACACGCCGGCGGCATGACCGTCCTGCAGTGGCGCCGCAAGCACGGCGCGCAGGCCGACCTGCGCGCCCAGGCCCTCGCGGTCCGCGACCTGTGCCTGCGCCTGGGCCTGCCCCTGATCGTCAACGACGACTGGCGCCTGGCGGCCGACCTGGACGCCGACGGCGCCCATCTGGGCCGGGATGACGGCGCCGTCGCCCAGGCCCGACTGGCGCTGGGCCCGGACAAGCTGATCGGCTGCTCCTGCTACGACCAGACGGCGCTGGCCGCCCGGCGACTGCGGGACGACGCCGACTACATCGCCTTCGGCGCCCTGTACCCGTCGGACGTCAAGCCCGACGCCGTGCGCGCCACCCTGGACCACGTCCGCGCCGGCCGCCGCCTGGCCGAAACGCACATCCACGGCGCGCCCGCCGGCGGGATGCGCCGCGCGGCGGTCGTGGCGATCGGCGGCATCACCCCCGACAACGCCGCGCCCGTGATCCGGGCGGGCGCCGACGGCGTCGCCATCATCAGCGCCCTGTTCGACGCCCCCGACATCCGCGCGGCCGCGCGCCGTTTCGCCGACCTGTTCAGCGCCGATCCCTCTTGAACCCCCGCAGCAACCGGAACCTCGTCATGTCCCGCAATACCGAACTCTTCGAACGCGCCTGCCGCGCCATCCCCGGCGGCGTCAACTCGCCCGTGCGCGCCTTCCGTTCCGTGGGCGGCACCCCGCCCTTCATCCAGCGCGCCCAGGGCCCCTACCTGTGGGATGCCGAAGGCACCCGCTACATCGATTACATCGGCTCCTGGGGGCCCGCCATCCTGGGCCACGCCGACCCCGAGGTCGTGGCCGCCGTGCAGGCCGCCGCCGTGGACGGCCTGTCCTTCGGCGCGCCGACCGAGGCCGAAATCGAACTGGCCGAGGCCATCATCGAGCGCATTCCCTCGATCGAGCAGGTGCGCCTGGTCAGTTCCGGCACCGAGGCCACCATGTCGGCGATCCGGCTGGCGCGCGGCCATACCGGCCGGTCCAAGATCATCAAGTTCGAGGGCTGTTACCACGGCCACGCCGACAGCCTCCTGGTCAAGGCCGGATCGGGCATGCTGACCTTCGGCAACCCCACTTCGGCCGGCGTGCCGCCCGAATTCGTCCAGCACACCCTGGTGCTGGACTACAACGACCTGGCCGCCGTCGAGGCCGCCTTTGCTCAGTACCCCGAAGACATCGCCTGCGTCATCGTCGAACCCATCGCCGGCAACATGAACATGGTGCGCCCGGCACCCGGCTTCCTCGAAGGCCTGCGCGCGCAGTGCACCCGCCACGGCGCCGTCCTGATCTTCGACGAAGTCATGACCGGACTGCGCGTGGGACCGCAAGGCATGCAGGGCCTGTGCGGCGTCACGCCCGACATGACCACGCTGGCCAAGATCATCGGCGGCGGCATGCCGGTGGGCGCCTTCGGGGGCCGCGCCGACATCATGGCCGACATCGCGCCGCTGGGCGCGGTCTACCAGGCGGGCACCCTGTCGGGCAACCCGGTGGCGGTCGCCGCCGGGCGCGTCACCTTGCGTCGCCTCGCCGAGCCGGGCTTCCACGACGCCCTGCACCGGCAGACCGGCCTGCTCATTCAGGGACTGGTCGAACGCGCTCGACGCCATGGCGTGACCCTCAGCGGCGATTGGCAAGGCGGCCTGTTCGGCCTGTATTTCCGCAACACGGTGCCAACCACCCTGACCGAGGTCTCCGCCAGCGATCTCGACGCCTTCAAGCGCTTCTTCCACGGCATGTTGTCCGAAGGCGTACATTTCGCACCTTCCGCCTTCGAGGCCGGCTTCGTCTCGGCCACGCACGACGACGCCGTCATCCAGGCGACGCTGGACGCGGCCGACCGGGTGTTTGCGCGACTTCAATAATCCGGACTTCAAGTTTCTTGACGCAGGACAAGGACACGCCTCCGGCGGTTCCCTAAACTGGGGACGCTCTGATCAAGTCCGCCCGGAGGCGCGTCATGACCGACTACACCCAATACGCCGCGACCCAGCATCCTTCCGTCACCCCCCAGGTGCCGGACCTCGAAACCCAGGCCACCGGCCAGGAACCCCAGGACCTGCGCCTGTGGCTGCGCATGCTCAGTTGCTGCACGCTGATCGAAAACGAATTGCGCAGCCGGCTGCGCACCGAATTCCAGACCACGCTGCCGCGCTTCGACCTGATGTCGCAGCTCACCCACGCCCCCAAAGGCCTGAAAATGAGCGAACTGTCCCGCCTGATGATGGTGACCAACGGCAACATCACCGGCATCACCGACCAGCTCGAAAAAGACGGGCTGGTCGAACGCCTGAAGGACGACACCGACCGCCGCAGCTCGCTGATCCGCCTCACGCTGAAGGGCCGCCGCTACCACCGCCGCATGCAGCGGGCACATGCCTCCTGGATCCAGTCCTTGCTGGGCGGCCTGGCGCCGGCCGCGCGCGCGACCCTGTTCGATCTCCTGGGCGATCTGAAGCAATCCACCTACGCGCGCCTGCCGGCGGCCTGATCGCCGGAACGCCCGGGCACCCCGGATGCACAGCCCCCATTCGGCATAGAATGGGGGCTGTTTTTTTGCTACGGACTCCCTCCCCGCCATGGCCATCAACCTGATCATCCCGTCGCAAGACGCCATCCACCCGGTCCCCGGCATCCGCATCGGCACGGCCGAGGCCGGCATACGCAAGGCCGGGCGCCGCGACCTGACCGTCCTGCTGCTGGACGAAGGCGCCTCGGTGACGGGGGTCTTCACGCGCAACCGCTTTCGCGCCGCGCCGGTCCAGGTCTGCGAGGCACACCTGGCCGCGGGCGCCGGCATCCGCGCCCTGGTCGTCAACACCGGCAACGCCAACGCCGGCACCGGGGAACCCGGCCTGCGCGCCGCACACGAAACCTGCCGCGCCCTGGCGGACCGGCTGGGCGTCGCGCCGGAACAGATCCTGCCGTTTTCCACCGGGGTCATTCTGGAACCGCTGCCCGTGGACCGACTGATCGCGGGCCTGCCGGCCGCCCTGGACGACGCCCGTCCGGACCACTGGTTCGAGGCGGCCCACAGCATCATGACCACGGACACCCAGCCCAAGATCCACTCCACGCGGATCGACCTGGACGGCACGCCGGTGTCGGTCACGGGCATCAGCAAGGGCGCCGGCATGATCCGCCCCAACATGGCGACCATGCTGGGCTTCCTGGGCACCGACGCGGGTCTGCCGCCCGCGCTGCTGCGCGGCCTGGCCAAACGCATCGCCGACCAGTCTTTCAACCGCATCACGGTGGATGGCGACACCTCCACCAACGACTCCTTCATCCTCATCGCGACCGGCGCCAGCGGCGCGCGCATCGAGTCCGAACAGGATCCGCGTTTCGCCGCCCTGGCCGAGGCCCTGACGGCCGCCGCCCGCGACCTGGCCCAGAAGATCGTGCGCGACGCCGAGGGCGCGACGAAATTCATGACCATCCGCGTCGAGCAGGCCGCCTCCACGGACGAGGCCCTGAAGGTCGCCTACGCCATTGCCCATTCGCCGCTGGTGAAAACCGCTTTCTACGCGTCCGACCCCAACCTGGGCCGCATCCTGGCGGCCATCGGCTACGCCGGCATCGACGACCTGGACGTCTCGAAGCTGACCCTGTGGCTGGGCGACGTGCGCGTGGCCTCGCAAGGCGGCCGCGACCCGGCCTACCGCGAAGAAGACGGCCAGCGCGTCATGAAGGAAGCCGAAATCCTGGTGCGCGTGGTCCTGGGGCGCGGCGACGTGGCCGACACCGTCTACACCTGCGACTTCTCGCACGAATACGTCAGCATCAATGCGGATTATCGATCCTGATGCTAGGGTTTACCCTTAATTAGGGGGAGTTGGCCGGGGATTCTTTGTTCTAGGGTTATCCCTAGGACTATACTGGGCCAGGTGCGCCGTCGGATGGCTTTTCCGGTCAAGGGCGCACAGTCCAGTCATCGCCCATCCGGGCAGGAACTCCCTCATGAATACGTCCCCAACGGCAGCGGCGATCACGCTGCCTCCCAACACCTTGAACGATCAGCAAGAGGCTGCTGACGCCCGCTGGACCCCGGGCAGGATCGCCCTGTGGGCAGCCATCGCCCTCATCGGCGCCGCCGCGTGGTCCGTACTGGCCATTTCGCGCGGCGAAACCATCAACGCCGTCTGGTTCGTGCTGGCGGCCGTCTGCACTTATCTGGTGGGCTATCGCTTCTATTCGAAAATGATCGAACGGCGCGTCGCCCTGCCGGACGACAGCCGCGCCACGCCGGCCGAATACAACTCCAACGGCCGCGACTTCGTTCCGACGGACCGCGTCGTCCTGTTCGGGCATCACTTCGCCGCCATCGCTGGCGCGGGCCCCCTGGTGGGGCCGGTGCTGGCCGCGCAAATGGGCTACCTGCCCGGCACGATCTGGATCGTCGTGGGCGCGGTGCTCGCAGGCTGCGTCCAGGATTATCTGGTGCTGTTCTTTTCAATGCGGCGCGGCGGACGCTCGCTGGGCCAGATGGCCCGCGAGGAACTCGGCGTCGTGGGCGGCACGGCGGCGCTGGTCGCCACGCTGGCCATCATGATCATCATCGTCGCCATTCTGGCGCTGGTCGTGGTCAACGCGCTGGGTGAATCCCCCTGGGGCGTGTATTCAGTCTCGCTGACCATTCCCATCGCCCTGTTCATGGGCTGCTACCTG
This sequence comes from Castellaniella denitrificans, assembly GCF_027214045.1. Classification (GTDB taxonomy): domain Bacteria; phylum Pseudomonadota; class Gammaproteobacteria; order Burkholderiales; family Burkholderiaceae_B; genus Castellaniella; species Castellaniella denitrificans_A. Next base: position 92,574 of record NZ_JAPWHE010000001.1, read on the forward strand.
CGCTACCTGCGTCCCGGCAAAGTCCTGGAAGTCTCGCTCATCGGCCTGGCCCTGCTCATGTTCGCCATCATCTCCGGGCGCTGGGTGGCCGAATCCGAATGGGGCAGCGCCTTGTTCCACATCGACCGCCTGACCCTGGCCTGGGCCATCATCGCCTACGGCTTCATCGCCTCCATTCTGCCCGTCTGGCTGCTGCTTGCGCCGCGCGATTACCTGTCCACCTTCATGAAGATCGGCGTCATCGGCCTGCTGGCCCTCGCCATCCTGGTGGTGCAACCGGAAATCGCCGTGCCCGCCTTCTCGGAATTCTCCGGCCGCGCCGACGGCCCGGTCGTTCCCGGCTCCCTGTTCCCCTTCCTGTTTGTCACGATCGCCTGTGGCGCGCTTTCCGGGTTCCACGCCCTGATCTCATCGGGCACTACCCCCAAGCTGGTCGAAAAAGAAAAGCAGACGCGTTTTCTGGGCTACGGCGGCATGCTGATGGAATCGCTGGTCGCCATCATGGCGCTGGTGGCGGCCATCTCGATCGATCGCGGCATCTACTTCGCCATGAATGTCTCCGCGGCGTCGACGGGCGGTACCGTTGACTCCGCTGTGGCCTTTGTCAACGGTCTGGGTCTGGCGGGCGTCCACCTGACGCCCGACATGCTGACCGACCTGGCGCGCAACGTGGGCGAGCCCAGCATCATTTCGCGCACCGGCGGCGCGCCCACGCTGTCCGTCGGCATCGCCCACATCATGCACCAATGGTTTGGCGGCACCGCCATGATGGGCTTCTGGTACCACTTCGCCATCATGTTCGAGGCCCTGTTCATCCTCACGGCTGTGGATGCCGGCACACGCGTCGCGCGTTTCATGCTGCAGGACACCATCGGCAACTTCGTTCCCAAATTCAAAGATACATCCTGGAAGCCGGGCGCCTGGCTCTGCACGGCGATCATGGTCGCGGGCTGGGGCTATATCCTGGTCCTGGGCGTCACCGACCCGCTGGGCGGCATCAATACCTTCTTCCCATTGTTCGGGATCGCCAACCAGTTGCTGGCCGCCATCGCGCTGGCGGTAGTGATGGCCATCGTGGCCAAGCGCGGCAATTTCCGCTACCTGTGGGTCGTCGCCGCCCCCCTGGTGTTCATCGCCATCATCACGATCTGGGCATCCTGGGAAAAGATCTTCTCCAACATCCCCGCCGTCAGCTACTGGGCTCAGCACGAAGCCTTCAAGAACGCGCTGGCCGAAGGCAAGACGAGCTTCGGCACCGCGCATACGGTGGAAGCGATGCAAGCCGTGGTGCACAACACCTTCGTGCAGGGATCCCTGTCGATCGTCTTCGTCGTGCTGGCCCTGATCGTCATGGGCACGGCCGTCCTGACGGCCTGGCGCGCCTACCGCAAGACTCAGCCCAGCGATAGCAACGAAGACCCGCGCGTCGAATCGCGGCTGTTCGCGCCGGCGGGCCTGCTGCCGACCCCGTCGGAAAAAGCCCTGCTGGCCCGTTGGGCAACCGCGTCCTCGCCCGCCACACCGGCAGTGATGGGGCACTGATATGCCGAACCAAGTCCAGCCCGGCCAGCGCCGCCGCCTCGGCGGGCTGGGCCAGTTCTTCAAGGGCATCCTGCGCGCGGACGCCTACCAGAAATACCTGGAGCACATGGCACGCGCACATCCCGACCAGGCGCCCGCGTCGGAGCGCGAGTTCTGGCGTGAGCGCTACGACTGGGAAGACCGCAATCCGCAAGGACGCTGCTGCTAGCCACGCCGGCCATGGGCCGGCACACCCCCTTGATTTACAAGCCGAATTCTGCGAAAATGCACGGCTTGGTCTGGCTTATCGGTAAGTCAGGCCGTCTTTGGTATCCTGGCGCTTGCGTCAACGGGCCTTGCACTTTACTTGGGGCAGGTCCGCATCGCCGGGAATTTTCACAGGAAATCCCCATGTACGCGGTCATAAAAACCGGCGGCAAACAGTATCGTGTTAGCGCCGGCCAAAAACTGAAAATCGAACAGATACCGGCTGACATTGGGCAAGAAATCTCGCTCGACCAGGTGTTGTCGGTCGGCGAAGGCGAAACGCTGAAGATCGGCGCGCCCTTCGTCGAAGGCGCCGCGGTCAAAGCCACCGTTCTTGCACAAGGCCGTCACGACAAGGTCAAAATCTTCAAGATGCGCCGTCGCAAGCACTACCAAAAGCGCCAAGGCCATCGCCAGAATTACACCGAAATCCGCATCGACGCCGTCGCGGCCTGATCCGGTCATCGCATTTAGGAGCTCATCATGGCACACAAAAAGGGCGGCGGCTCGACTCGCAACGGCCGCGATTCCGAATCGAAACGACTGGGCGTGAAGGTCTACGGCGGCCAGCAGATCTCGGCCGGCGGCATCATCGTCCGCCAGCGCGGCACCCAGTTCCACCCCGGCGTCAACGTCGGCATCGGCAAGGACCACACGCTGTATTCCCTGGTGGACGGCGTGGTGCAATTTGCCGTCAAGGGCGCGCAGAACAAGCGCACCGTCTCGGTGAACACGGCGAGCTGATTCCGGCCGCCATGCGCGCAAAGGCCCTGCCTGCCGGCAGGGCCTTTTTGTATTGGATAAAATGAATCACGCGCGCCCTTCGCGCGCGGGACCGCCTCACACCGCTCGGGCCAAGGCCCCGGAACCCACCATGAAATTCGTAGACGAAGCCACCATCGAGGTCATCGCCGGCAAGGGCGGTAATGGCGTCGCCAGCTTCCGCCGGGAAAAATTCATTCCCATGGGCGGTCCCGACGGCGGCGACGGCGGCCGGGGGGGCTCCGTCCTGGCCGTGGCCGACCGCAACATCAACACCCTGATCGATTTCCGTTATGCCCGGCTGCACCGGGCAAAGAACGGCGAAAACGGCCGGGGTTCGGATCAATACGGCGCGGGTGCGCCGGACATCGTGCTGCGTATGCCCGTGGGCACGGTGATCCACGACGCGGACACCGGCGAACCGCTCTTCGACCTGGACCGACACGGCGCCCAGGTCACGCTGGCGGCCGGCGGCGCGGGCGGTCTGGGCAACCTGCACTTCAAATCCAGCACCAACCGCGCGCCGCGCCAGTTCACACCCGGGCGCGAGGGCGAGCAGCGCCGCCTGCGGCTTGAACTGAAGGTGCTGGCCGACGTGGGCCTGCTGGGCATGCCCAACGCGGGCAAGTCCACCCTGATCACGCGCGTGTCCAACGCCCGGCCGAAAATCGCAGACTACCCCTTCACCACCCTGCACCCGAACCTGGGCGTGGTGCGGACCTCGCCGTCGCACAGCTTCGTCATCGCCGACATCCCCGGCCTGATCGAGGGCGCTTCGGAAGGCGCCGGCCTGGGCCACTTGTTCCTCCGCCACCTCAGCCGCACCCGCGTGCTGCTGCACCTGCTGGACGTACATTCTCCCGACCCGGACGTCGACGCCTGCGCCCAGGCCGTGCTGGACGCCCGGGCCATCGAGCGCGAACTCGAACGCTACAGTCCGGACCTGGCCGCCAAGCCGCGCTGGCTGGTGCTGAACAAACTGGACATGGTCGAAGACCCCGCCGCCGTCCAGGACCGCATCTGCCATGAACTCGGCTGGACGGGGCCGGTCTTCGGCATTTCCGCCCTGACCGGCGAAGGCACCCAGGCCCTGACCGGGGCGCTGCAATCCTGGCTGGACGAACAGCGGCGCAGCGCCCATGCTCACGACGAGGACCCCCGCTTCACACGCGGCGAACCGGACACGGGCGACGACCAGAACGCGCCGGGCGCCACCGATCCGGACGATCCCCGCTTCACTCGCTGACCTCCTGTTTTCTCACGCCGCCATGACTCGTCCGGATCTTCCGCCTTCCGTCGCCCGGGATGCGCAACGCCTCGTCCTCAAGGTCGGATCCTCCCTCGTCACCAACGAAGGCCGGGGCATCGACCTGGAAGCTGTCGCCCAATGGGCCGAGCAGATCGCCGGCCTGCATGCCTCGGGCCGCCAGGTGGTGCTGGTGTCCAGCGGCGCGATCGCCGAAGGCATGGCGCGCCTGGGCTGGCCCCGGCGCCCCAAGCTCATGTCCGAACTGCAGGCGGCGGCCGCCGTCGGGCAGATGGGCCTGATCCAGGCCTACGAGGCCGCTTTCGCCCGTCATGGCGTGCGCACCGCCCAGATCCTGCTGACGCACGAGGATCTGGCCGACCGCCGCCGCTACCTGAACGCCCGCAGCACACTGAACACGCTGCTGGCCCTGGGTGTAGTGCCCATCGTCAATGAGAACGACACGGTCGTCACCGATGAGATCCGTCTGGGAGACAACGATACCCTGGGCGCCCTGGTGACTAACCTGATCGAGGCCGACACACTGGTCATCCTGACCGATCAGCCGGGCCTGTACAGCGCCGATCCGCGCAAGCATCCGGACGCACGCTTCATTCACCAGGGCGAGGCGGGCGATCCGGCGCTGGAAGCCATGGCGGGCGGTTCCGGCAGCGCCATCGGCACGGGCGGCATGCTGACCAAGGTCCTGGCCGCGCGACGCGCCGCCAACAGCGGCGGCCATACCATCATCGCCTCCGGCCGCGAACCCGCCGTGCTGCTGCGCCTGGCCTCGGGCGAGCCGATCGGCACCGAACTGCGCGCCGGCCTGCCGGTCCGTTCGGCCCGGCAGCGCTGGCTGGCCAACCACCTGCGCCTGCGGGGACGCGTCACCCTGGACGCCGGCGCCGTGCGCGCGCTGACCCAGGGGCATCGCAGTCTGCTGCCCATCGGCGTGATCGCCGTCGAAGGCGATTTCGAACGGGGCGACGTGGTGGCCTGCGTGGACGAGCACGGCGTGGAATGCGGCCGCGGCCTGATCAACTATTCGTCCGCCGACACGGCCCGCATCCTGCGCCAGCCCAGCGCCCGCATCGCGGAGATCCTGGGCCACCTCTCCGACCCGGAACTGATGCACCGCGACAACATGGTCGTCGTACGGATGAGGCGGGACATCGGATAGTCCCTGCGGGCCATCCGACGCCGGACGACGCGCACCGGGCCTGTCTAGCGCTGCGCCGGAATGAACTGGGTCTCCTTGACCTCTTCCATCACCACGCAGCTTTTGGTCTGCGTCACACCCGGCAGGCGCAACAGGATCTCGCCCAACAGGCTGCGATACTGGCCGATTTCCTTGATCCGCGCCTTGACCATGTAGTCGAAATCCCCGGACACCAGGTGGCATTCCAGCACCTGGGGCACGCACAGCACTTCGCGGCGGAAGTCCTCGAAGGTGCGACCGGACTTGCTGGACATGCTGATTTCCACGAAAACCAGCAGACCCGCGTCCAGGGCGGCCGGCGACACCCGGGCGTGATAGCCGGTGATCACGCCATCTCGTTCCAGGCGGCGCACGCGCTCGATGCAGGGCGTAACCGTCAACCCCACCGCATCGGCCAGCTCGGTCATCGACAGGCGGCCATTCTGCTGCAGCAAATCCAGGATGTGGCGGTCGATCTTGTCCAGGGCATGGACGGATTCTTTTTGCACGCGCATGATCACTCTCCGGAATGGCGCAATCGGCGGCCGCCCGGACCCGCATTGATCCGCGGAAAGCGGCCAGGAAACCCCGGGAAACGGAATCGGCGCGGCGGCCCCAGGATTTTGCCCTGTCCGCCCTCGCCGTTTTCCACCAGCATTAACTAATTTTCATGAAAAACTCATTTTTTCATGAAAAAATGTCTGGGTATATTGCCTATCATCATGAAAAATTAATCCATTGAGGGTGCATCATGAAGGTTCTGGTTCTGGGAGCGGGCGTCGTGGGCGTCACGAGCGCCTATTACCTGGCCCGGCAAGGGCACGAAGTCACCGTGATCGACCGCGAGAACGGTACGGCTGAGGAAACCAGCTTCGGCAACGCCGGCCAGCTGTCCTTCGGCTATTCCTCGCCCTGGGCCGCGCCCGGCATCCCGCTGAAGGCGCTCAAATGGCTGTTCACGCCGCATGCGCCGCTGACCATCCGGCCCGACGGCAGCCTGTTCCAGTTGCGCTGGATGCTGGACATGTGGCGCAACTGCACCCCGGCCCGCTACGCCGCCAACAAAGATCGCATGCTACGCCTGTCGGCCTACAGCCGCCAGTGTCTGCACGCGCTGCAGACCGACACGGGCATCCAGTTCGAGGGCCGGCGCCAGGGCACGCTGCAGCTATTCCGGACCCAGAAGCAGATGGACGACGCCCAACGCGACGTCCAGGCCCTGAGCGACGCCGGCATCGCCCACGAACTGGTCGATGGCGACCGGCTGGCCCAGTACGAACCCGCGCTGGCACAGGTCCGCCACAAGCTGGTGGGCGGCCTGCGCACGCCGGAAGACGAGACCGGAGACTGCCGCCTGTTCACCCAGGCGCTGACCCGGCTGGCCGAGGCCGAAGGCGTGCGCTTCCGCTATGGTGAAACCATCCAGGCGCTGCAGACGTCGGGAGACCGCGTCACGGGCGTGCAATGCGTCTCCGGCCTGGAACGGGCCGACGCCTACGTGGTCGCGCTGGGCTCCTATTCGCCCCTGCTGCTGCGCGGTCTGGTCGACATCCCGGTCTATCCCATGAAAGGCTATTCCATCACCGTGGACATCGCCGATCCGGAGCGTGCCCCGGTATCCACGCTGCTGGACGAGACGTACAAGATCGCCCTGACGCGCTTCGATCAGCGCATCCGCGTCGGCGGCATGGCCGAGGTCGTGGGCTACGACACGGCCCTGGACCCACGCCGCCAACGGACGCTGGAGATGGTGCTCAATGACCTGTTTCCGGGCAGCCATGCTCCGGGCGATGTGCATTTCTGGACCGGACTGCGCCCCAAGACCCCCGACAGCACCCCCATCGTGGGCCCCACCCGCCTGGGCAACCTGTACCTGAACACCGGCCATGGCACGCTGGGCTGGACCATGTCCTGTGGCAGCGGCCGACTGATCGCGGACATCGTGTCCGGCAAGCCGACAGACATCCGCCATGACGACCTGGGCGTCCAGCGCTACCGCTGAAGGATTGCGGACTCAGACTTCCCAGACGTAGCCATAGCCGCGCAGGGACTCCACCGGCGGCTCCATGCCGGCCTGCCGTCCCCGCCAGCGCAGGCGGCTGACGATGCCGCGCGGCTTGGGGTCGTGCGGCTGGCGGCCGCGGGCATGCCGCCACCCCTGGAGCAGCGCCTGGTTCAGCATCGCATGGCTGGCGAGATGGCCGGGCGCCTCGAACAGGCAGATCAGGATCGCGCGCTCCGAGACGGTCAGGCGCAGGGAAGCCCCGTCGCGATGCCGCAAAAGCCAGCCTTGATCCTCCAGCGTCCAGTACCCGATGGCGTGGCGCGGATCCGCCGCGTCCCCGGCGCGATCGATCCGCCGCAGGTGCAAGGCCCGCAGAATGGCCGCCAGCACGGCCGGCGTATCGTCCTGCCGCATCACCCAGTCCACGCCGACCTGCAGCAATGCCGTCAGTTCGCCCCGGCGCGCAGGCCCCATGAAGGCCACCAGATCCAGCGGCAATCCCATGTCGCGCGCCAACCACGCCGCGCGGCAGTTCGATGCCGCGTCCGACATCAGCAACGCGGCATCGCAACCCCGCAGGGCTTCCCCGATCGTTTGCCGGTCGAGGCCTTCTTGGTTGCCACACCGTCGCACCCGGCAGCCTGCGGCACGCAGGTACTGCAAATTGGCATTGTCCTCGGGCGCCAATGCCCAAACGAGGCGGCCCTGCATCCCTTTTCTCCTGCTTATCCGCTCAATAATTACAAATGTATTATTTCATAAACACCAATGTGATCGTCCTTTTTAGTCCAATGGGCGGGTGGAAACCTTTGCAGAACGGCTCCGGCATGCCCGACTCCTGCGCGGCCTGTCGCAGGAGACTTTGGCACGTGCCTGCGGGCTGTCGCAAAGCGCCATTTCCAGCTACGAGAACGGCACCCGTCAATCGCCGAAAAAACTGCTGAGCCTGGCCCAGGTCCTGGAAGTGGACATCTATTGGCTGAGCCGCGGCCAGGGCGACATGACGCCGCCACCCGGCGCGATCGGCGCCCTTGGGGAAGGCGCCTGGCCCTTTCCCTCGATCGACCCCCGGCAATTCTGGACCCTGACCCGCAAGGACCGACTGGTCGTGGAAAGCGCCGTCGGCGCCCTGATCGACAGCCTGCTGATTTCAGGAAAAGAAGGCTAACCCCGCCACGCGCCCTGCGGACAGGTATACTGCACCACACGCAGGGGTACTCGCCGGCTTGTCCGGCGTGTTGAGAGAAACCCTTCGTACCAGTACGGATAATGCCGATGCTGGGAGCGTGCGCGGTTTCCTCCCGGGTTCCCCGGCCTTTTCCGGAACCCTCTTCCCCCGGAACGCGCTTCCCCCTCCCCGACTCGGCTCCACTTCCGAAATTTTTTCGAACCTGGAGCTACACCTTGAACGCCAATCCGCAATTCCTGGCCGCCCGCGCCACCGTCGACCTGGCCGCGATCGAACCACTGCCGCAATCCCGCAAGATCCACGAAACCGGGTCCCGACCCGACATCCGCGTGCCTTTCCGCGAAATCCGCCAGGACGACACGCCCACCCTGTTCGGCGGCGAACCCAACCCGCCCCTGACGGTCTACGACACCAGCGGCCCGTACACCGACCCCGACGCCACCATCGACATCCGCAAGGGGCTGCCCGCTCCGCGCCTGCCCTGGATCCTGGAGCGCGGCGACACCGAGGAACTGCCCGGCCTGAGCAGCCAGTACGGCCGCGCCCGGCTGACGGACCCGGAGCTGGACGCGCTGCGTTTCGACCTGAAGCGGGCGCCGCGCCGCGCCCGCGCCGGCGCGAACGTGTCCCAGATGCACTACGCCCGCCGGGGCATCGTGACGCCCGAGATGGAATTCGTCGCAATCCGCGAGAACCTGCGCCGCGATCAGTACGTCGAAGCCCTGCGCCGCACCGGACCGGACGGCGCGCGCCTGGCCGAGCGCCTGACGCGCCAGCATCCCGGCCAGTCCTTCGGCGCGTCCATCCCCGAACGGATCACGCCCGAATTCGTGCGCGACGAGGTCGCCCGGGGCCGCGCCATCATCCCGGCCAACATCAATCACCCGGAAGTCGAGCCCATGGCCATCGGGCGCAATTTCCTGGTCAAGGTCAACGCCAATATCGGCAATTCGGCCATCCGCTCCGACATCAGCGAGGAAGTCGAGAAGATGACCTGGGCGATCCGCTGGGGCGGCGATACAGTCATGGACCTGTCCACCGGCAAGCACATCCACGAAACACGCGAATGGATCATCCGCAATTCGCCGGTGCCCATCGGCACCGTGCCGATCTACCAGGCGCTGGAAAAGGTCGGCGGCATCGCCGAGGAGCTGAACTGGGAAATTTTCCGCGACACGCTGGTCGAGCAGGCCGAACAGGGTGTGGACTATTTCACGATCCACGCGGGCGTGCGCCTGCCCTTCGTGCCCATGACGGCCAGCCGCATGACGGGGATCGTGTCGCGCGGTGGTTCGATCATGGCGAAGTGGTGTCTGGCGCACCACAAGGAAAGTTTCCTCTACGAGCGCTTCGAGGACATCTGCGAGATCATGAAGGCCTACGACGTCAGCTTCTCGCTGGGCGACGGGCTGCGGCCGGGATCCGGCTACGACGCCAACGACGAGGCCCAGTTCGCGGAACTGCGCACGCTGGGCGAGCTGACCCAGGTCGCCTGGAAACACGACGTGCAGGTGATGATCGAGGGCCCGGGCCACGTGCCCATGCACATGATCCGCGAAAACATGGACCTGCAGTTGAAGCACTGCCACGAGGCCCCGTTCTACACCCTGGGACCGCTGACCACGGACATCGCGCCGGGCTACGACCACATCACCTCGGGCATCGGCGCGGCCCTGATCGGCTGGTACGGCACCGCCATGCTGTGCTATGTGACGCCCAAGGAACACCTGGGCCTGCCCAACAAGAAGGACGTGAAGGACGGCATCATCACCTACAAGATCGCCGCCCATGCGGCCGACCTCGCCAAGGGCCATCCGGGCGCGTCGATCCGCGACAACGCCCTGTCCAAGGCGCGCTTCGAGTTCCGCTGGGAAGACCAGTTCAACCTGGGCCTGGATCCGGACACGGCGCGCGCCTTCCATGACGAAACCCTGCCCAAGGACTCGATGAAGGTGGCGCACTTCTGCTCCATGTGCGGACCCAAGTTCTGCAGCATGAAGATTTCTCAGGATGTGCGCGACTATGCCCGGGAGAACGGCCTGGACGAGGCCGCCGCCCTGGCGCGGGGCATGGCGGCCAAGTCGGCCGAATTCATCAGCCAGGGAGCGGAAATCTACCAGAAGGCTTAAAAGAAGCGCCTGCCCCCAAAGGGGGCCTTACTTCACCGCGTACAGAAACAGTTCCACGCGGCGGTTCAGGGCGCGGCCTTCGGCGGTGGCATTGTCGCCCACCGGATTGGCGGCGCCGCGGCCCTCGGCCGTCAGCCGGCCGGCGGCCACGCCCTGCCCCGCCAGGTACTGCGTCACCGCGCCGGCCCGGCGCTGGGACAGCGGCACATTGATGGCATCGGTCCCCGTGGAGTCGGTATAGCCGATCGCCTTGGCGCGCAGTTCGGGATGCTGGCTCAGGGCCCGGGCCACACTGTCCAGGACCGGCAGCAGCGCGGGTTTCAGCACGGCCTTGCCGGTATCGAATGACACGTTGCTGGGAATGTTGACCTTCAGCGTGCCGTCGGGCATCTCGATGACGGCAATCCCCAGGTTCGACGCGCCGGATTTCTCGACGTCCTGCTTGACCGTCTTCCAGTTGTACCCGACGACGCTGCCCACCACGGTGCCGATGCCGGCGCCGATCAGGGCCGCCTGGCCGCTGTCGCCGATCAGCGCCCCCAGTCCCGCACCGATGGCGGCGCCCGCGCCGGCCCCGACCGCCGTGTTCTGGCCCTGGGGCGACATGTTGGCGCAGGCCGTCAAGAGCGCCAGGCTGCCGACTGCCGCCACCCGGGCGGCCCGTTCTGTTGCTGTGCGCATCGCGTTCTCCTTGTTGTGCGAACGAGAACAGCGTAGCAAGAAGCCCGGCCGGTAGTGTAACTTGATGTGACCCGGTCAGTGCAGGATCTGGCTGAGGAACAGCTTGGTGCGCTCGTTCCGGGGGTTGTCGAAAAAGGCGTCCGGGGCGTTCTGTTCGATGATCTCGCCATGGTCCATGAAGATCACCCGGTCGGCGACCTTGCGCGCGAACCCCATTTCATGAGTCACGCATAACATCGTCATGCCGGTTTCCTCGGCCAGTTCGACCATGACGTCCAGCACTTCTTTCACCATTTCGGGATCCAGGGCGGACGTCGGCTCGTCGAACAGCATGATCTTGGGGTTCATGCACAGGGACCGGGCGATGGCCACGCGCTGCTGCTGGCCGCCGGAGAGCTGGCCCGGATACTTGTTCGCCTGTTCGGGGATGCGCACCCGGTCCAGGTATTTCATGGCGGTCGCCTCGGCTTCGGCCTTGGGGCGCTTGAGCACCCACACCGGCCCCAGCGTCAGGTTTTCCAGCACGGTCATGTGGGGGAACAGATTGAAATGCTGGAACACCATGCCGACGTCGCGGCGGATGGCCTCGATCTGCTTGAGATCATTGGTCAGTTCGGTGCCGTCGACGATGATCTGGCCTTCCTGGTGCTCTTCCAGGCGGTTGATGCAGCGGATCATGGTCGACTTGCCCGACCCGGAGGGTCCGCAGATCACGATGCGCTCGCCGGGCGCGACGTCCAGGTTCAGGTCCTTCAGGACGTGGAACTGGCCATACCATTTGTTGACGTTCTGCAGGCGGATGATGGGTTCCGACATGGACGGAGGCTCCTGCGGCGGGACCACGGTCCCACGGGTGAGAAGATTAACGATGCTGCCCCTGATCCAGCTGGCGTTCCAGCGACAGGCTGTAGCGCGAGATCGAGTAGCAGAATATGAAATAGATGAGCGAGATGAACAGGTAGGATTCCGTGCTGAAGCCGCGCCAGACGGCATCGGACACGGCCGCCTTGGCCGCCTGGGTCAGGTCGAAGATGCCGATGATCACCACCAGGGACGTGTCCTTGAACAGGGAGATGAAGATCCCCACCAGCGGTGGAATGACGATCTTCAGCGCCTGCGGCAGGATGATCTTGCGCATCTGCTGCCAGTAGCTCAGCCCCAGGGAGTCGGCGCCCTCGTACTGGCCCTTGGGGATGGCCTGAAGACCGCCGCGCACGGTCTCGGCCACATACGCCGCGGCGAACAGGATGATGGCGATCTGGGCGCGCAGCAGCTTGTCGATGGCGAAGCCTTCGGGCAGGAACAGCGGCAGCATCACCGAGGACATGAACAGCAGGCTGACCAGGGGCACCCCGCGGATCAGTTCGATGTAGACCACGCACACGGCCTTGACGCCCGGCATGTGCGAACGCCGGCCCAGGGCGAGCAGCAGTCCGAAGGGGAAGGCGAAGGCGATGCCGAAGGTCGACAGGATCAGGGTCAGCGGCAGGCCGCCCCACTTGGCGTTTTCCACGTAGGTCAGCCCCAGGACGCCGCCCCACATCAGCACGCCGACGGCCACCAGGGCGACGACCCACAGCAGGCCCAGGAACGGCTTCCAGAACCAGCGGATGCAGCTGCAGACGATCGCTCCCACCAGGATCACGGAGGCCAGCAGCGGCCGCCATTGCTCATCGTAGGGATAAATGCCGAACAGGATCAGGCGGTGCTTTTCACGCACGAAGGCCCAGCAATAGCCGCCGGTTTCCCGGCACTGGGCCGCCGTGGTGGCGGCGAAGTCGGGCTTGATGAACAGGTAGTCGATCAGGGCCGGAATCGCCAGCAGCAGCAGCCACAGGGCCAGGATCGTCAGGATCGCGTTCAGCGGCGAGGAGAACAGCCGGCTGCGCATCCAGCCGATCACGCCCGTGTCGGTGCGCGGCGGCTGGCGGTCGGCACTGGGAAGAGTATGGTCCATCTAGCGCTCCACCAGCGCGATGCGCTTGTTGTACCAGTTCATGAAGACCGAGATCGACAGGCTGACGACCAGGTAGGCGGCCATGATGATCATGATGCCCTCGATGGCCTGCCCGGTCTGGTTCAGGATGGTGTTGGTGACGGCCACGATGTCGGGGTAGCCGATGGCCACGGCCAGCGAACTGTTCTTCGTCAGGTTCAGATACTGGCTGGTCATGGGCGGGATGATCACCCGCATGGCCTGGGGCAGGATCACCAGCCGCAGGGTGCGCGCCCGAGACAGGCCGATCGAGGAGGCGGCTTCCCATTGGCCCGGGCTGACGGCCTGGATGCCGGAACGCACGACCTCGCCCACGAAAGCCGAGGTGTAGGTCACCAGTCCCAGCAGCAACGCCGAGAATTCGGGCGACATGTTCAGTCCGCCCTGAAAATTGAAGCCCTTGAGTTCGGGCCGGTCCAGGACCAGCGAACCGCCGCTGATCCAGAAAGCCAGCACAGGCACGACGATCAGCAGGCCCAGGGCCGCACGCCCCAGGGGAAAGATCTTGCCGGTGGCGTCCTGGCGGCGGCGCGCCCAATGGGCGAGCAACACGATCAGCACGATGGCCAGCGCCAATCCGCCAAAGATCCAGTCCATCGCATCGCCCTTGAACCAGGGGACCTTGAAGCCGCGATTGGAAACGAAGACGTCGGGCAGGGGCTGCAGCGCCTGCCGGGGGCCTGGCATGAGCTCGGTGATCAGGGCATACCAGAAGAAGAGCTGCAGCAGCAGCGGGATGTTGCGCATGACCTCGATGTAGAGGCCGGCCAGGCGCGAGATCAGCCAGTTCTTCGACAGACGGCTGATGCCCAGCAGCGTGCCGAACAAGGTGGCGGCGATCACCCCGATCACGGAGACCTTGAGGGTGTTCAGCAGGCCGACCACGACCGCGTGGCCATAGGTGTCCGCAGGGGAATAATCCACCATCGACTCGCCGATGGCGAATCCGGCCTCTTCGTGCAGAAAGTCGAAACCAGTGGAGATGTTGCGCGCCGCCAGATTGTGCAGCGTGTTGGAAGCCAGGTACCACACGCCCAGAGCGACAAGTCCCAGAATCAGGATCTGGTAGATCAGCGCGCGCGTGGCCGGATCGTTCCAGGACCAGCGCCTGCGAGGCGCCCTGGGTGCGCGAGGTGTCGTTTCTTTCATAGGATACGGGCGGTGAAGGCGGCGGCCGCCGCCGGAATCCGGCCACCGGGGGCGCCCCGGCGGCCGAAAGGACCGAAGACCGGATGATCAGGCGATCAGCGGATCGGCCAAGCGTACATCACGCCGCCCTTGGCCCACTGGGCATTCAGGCCACGTTCCAGCTTGAGCGGGGAGCCCATGCCGATGTTGCGCTCGAACGATTCACCGTAGTTGCCAACCTGCTTGATGATATTGTAAGCCCACTTCTTGTCCAGACCCAGGCCCTTGCCCATGTCGCCGGACACGCCCAGGATGCGCTGGATGTTGGGGTTGGGGCTCTTGAGCATCTCGTCCAGGTTCTTCGAGGTGATGCCGTATTCCTCGGCCTCGACCATGGCGTTCAGCGCCCAGCGCACGACCATGAACCATTCGTCGTCACCCTGACGGACCATGGGGCCCAGGGGTTCCTTGGAGAAGTCTTCCGGCAGGATGATGTAGTCGTCCGGCGTGGCCGAGGACGCGCGCAGGCTGCCCAACTGGGACTTGTCGCTGGTGACGACGTCGCAGCGGCCGGATTCGAAGGTGCGGAAACCTTCTTCGGAGGTATTGATCACGACCGGCTTGAAGTCGAGCTTGTGGGAGCGGAACCAGTCGGCCAGATTCAGTTCGGTGGTGGTGCCCTGCAGCACGCAGACCGCGGCGCCGCCCAGTTCGGTGGCGCTCTTCACGCCCAGGCTCTTCTTGACCAGCACGCCCTGGCTGTCATAGTAGTTGACCCCGGCGCTCATCAGGCCCAGCGTGGTGTCGCGGGTCATAGTGGCGGTGGTGTTGCGGGTGAGCACGTCGACCTCGCCGGACTGCAGGGCGGTGAAGCGCTGCTGCGTGGTCAGCGGAGTGGCCTTGAATTTGCTGGCGTCGCCGAACACCATGGCGGCCACGGCGCGGCACATGTCGACGTCGATGCCTTTCCAGACGCCCTTGCTGTCGGCTTGAGAGAACCCCGGCAGACCGGCGTTCACGCCGCACTGCACGAAGCCGCGCGCCTTGACGGCGCTATAGGTTTCACCTGCCTGGGCGGTCGTGCCGGCGAACAACAGTGCCGCGCCGACGGCAGCGAGTTTCATCAGTTTCATAATCTTCCTTTCCCGATTTGAGCAAGTGGTGTTGAACGACACGGAATACAATCTCGTGGAATTGCTCCGTCTGGGCTAGATCGTAGCCTGCCATCGCAGGCGTGAAACATGCGGGATATCCCTGCTCCCGTCATGGCGATACGCCATGACGCAGGAAGCCCGCCGACCGGCCCCGGATCGTTCCGCCAGGCATACACCAGGGCCCACGCACGCATGATCGAATTTCAGCACGTCTTCAAATCCTTCGGCCGGGGGCGCAACATTCTCGCGGACGTCAATTTCGGCATCGCGCCGGGCGAGTTCGTCTTCGTCTCCGGCCCATCGGGCGCGGGCAAGTCCACCCTGCTGAAGCTGGTCGGCGGGCTGGAGCCCGCCAGCCGGGGCTCCGTCACGGTCAACGGCCACCGCATCGACCGGTTGTCGGCCCGCGCGCTGCCCTACCTGCGCCGCACCGTCGGCCTGATCCTGCAGGACGCCCACCTGCTGTTCGACCGCAGCGCCTTCGACAACGTCATGCTGCCGCTGGCCGTACTGGGCCTGGACCGCGCCACCGCGGCGACCCGCGCCCGCGCCGCCATGGAAAAGGTCGGCCTGCGCGGCAAAGAGGACCTGTCGCCCATCGAACTGTCCGGCGGCGAGCAGCAGCGCCTGGCCATCGCCCGCGCCATCGTGGGCCGGCCCGCCATCCTGATCGCCGACGAACCCACCGCCAACCTGGACCACGACAGCGCCACACGCATCATGGACGTATTCCGCGACTTCAACCAGGTCGGCGTCACGACCCTGATCGCCTCGCACGACACCGGCCTCATGGCCCGCTACGCGCGGCGCACCCTGCGCATCGACGCCGGACGCTTCGACGACATCCAGGGGGTCCAATGAATCGCTGGCTGCGACATCACCGGTACGCTCTGGGCGTGGCGCTGCGGCGCCTGCGCCAGCACCCTTTCTCGTCGCTGGCCAACATCGCGGTCATCGCCCTGATGCTGGCCGTGCCCATCCTGGGGGCCTCGGTCCTGCAGTCCAGCCAGCCGCTGGCCCGTCAACTGGCGGTCGCGCCGGAGCTGACGTTGTTCCTCAAATCAGGAACACCGCCCGCCGCGCAACAGGCCCTGCTGGCGCGCGTGCGCGAACAGGCCGGCGACCGGATCGCACAGGCCCGGCTGATGCCGCGAGACCAGGCCATGGCCAGGCTGCGCGCCGATCCGACCTGGGCTCGCGCGCTGGACGCGCTGCCCGACAACCCCCTGCCGGACGCCCTGATCGTCACCCTGCGCGATTCCGACGCCCCGGCACGCCAGGCCACCGACCTGGCGCAGGTCTGGCGCCAATGGCCGGAGGTCCAGGAAATCCAGCTCGACAGCGAATGGGTGCGGCGCCTGGAGTCCCTGCTTTCCTTCGTGCGGGTGGGCCTGGGCATGCTGGCGGCCGCCGTGGTCGTCGTCGTGCTGGCGACCGTATTCAACACCGTGCGCCTGCAGGCCCTGACCCAGCGCGAGGAAATCGCCGTCGCCCGGCTGGTGGGCGCCACCGAATCCTTCGTCCGCCGACCCTTTCTGTATCTGGGCGCCCTGACCGGCCTGGCCGCCAGCCTGCTCGCGCTGCTGCTGGCCTGGCTGGCGCTGACCCCGCTGAACGCGATCCTGGGCGGCTTCGCCCGCAGCTACGGCGTGGACTGGGCCATCCGCCTGCCGGCCGTGCCCGACCTGCTGCTGTCCGGCCTGCTGGTCGCCCTGCTGGGCGCCATCGCCGCGCGCCTGTCGGTCACGCGGCGCACCCGGTTCTGATGCCGCGCCGCGACCCTGCCATCCCGGACGACGCCGCGTCGCGCATCGCCGCCTGGCAACGCCGGGCCGGACGCCACGGACTGCCCTGGCAACACACCCGGGATCCCTATCGCGTCTGGCTGTCGGAAATCATGCTGCAGCAGACTCAGGCCACAACGGTCGTGCCGTACTACGAACGTTTCCTGACCCTGTTCCCAACCGTCGTCGACCTGGCGGATGCGCCGCAGGATGCGGTCCTGAGGGCCTGGGCCGGGCTGGGCTACTACGCCCGCGCGCGCAACCTGCACCGCTGCGCGCAGGCGCTGCGCGACGAACACGGCGGCCGGTTTCCCGCCACGGCGGCCGATCTGGCGCAACTGCCCGGCATCGGCCCCTCGACCGCCGCCGCCGTCGCCGCCTTCGCCTATGGCGAGCGGGCACCGATCCTGGACGGCAACGTGCGACGGGTACTGGCACGCTATTTCGCCATCGAAGGCGATCCCGCCACGGCCCGCACGGCCCGGCGCCTCTGGTCGCATGCCCGGGCGCTGGTCGACGCCGCGCCCGCCGATCTGGACATGGCGGCCTATACCCAGGGCCAGATGGACCTGGGCGCCACGGTCTGCACGCGGACGCGGCCCGATTGCGCGCGCTGCCCGCTGAGCCCGGACTGCCGGGCGCGGATCGAAGGCCGCCAGGGCGAACTGCCGACACCGCGCGCACGAAGGGCGCAGCCGCTGCGCCATTGCTGGATGCTGATCGCGGAATGCGAGGGCCGCGTGCTACTGGAGCGCCGGCCGGACACAGGCATCTGGGGCGGCTTGTGGGCCCTGCCGCAATTCGAGGACGAGGCCGCGCTGGAGGCCGTCTGCGCCGGTCTGGCCGCAGCCGGGCCGCCGCTTTCTCTGGCCTCGATCGAGCACGTGTTCACGCATTTCCGGCTGCGCATCCAGCCCCTCTGGCTGCGGATCCCGGACGACGCGCCCACGCCGGCCGAGGCGAACCAGGCCTGGGTCGGCATCGGGAACCTGGCCGACCACGGCATGCCGGCGCCGGTCGCCCGGTTGCTGGACGGTCTGTACGACGGCACGCCCCTGCCGCGCTGACGGTCAGGGATCCGGACGCGGCTGATGCGAGCCGATGCTCATCAACAGGCCGCACGCCACGCCCAGCGTCATCAGCGCCGTGCCGCCGTAGCTCATGAAAGGCAGCGGCACCCCCACCACCGGCAGTACCCCGGTCACCATGCCGATGTTCACGAAGACATAGACGAACATCATCATCGACATGGCGCCGGCCAGCAGCCGCCCGAATTGTGTGGGCGCCCTGACGGTGATGGTCAACCCCCTCAGGACCAGCAACGCGTACAGAACCAGCAGCGTCACCCCGCCATACAGGCCGAATTCCTCGGCGAATACGGCGAAAATGAAATCCGTGGTCCGTTCCGGGATGAAATCCAGGTGCGTCTGGGTGCCCTGCATGTAGCCCTTGCCGTACAGACCGCCCGAACCCACGGCGATCATCGACTGGATGGTGTGAAAGCCCTTGCCCAGCGGGTCGGAGCCAGGATTGAGCAGCACGCAGACGCGGTATTTCTGGTATTCGTGCAGCACCACCCAGTCCACGTCCGGCTGGCAGATCTGGTCCTCGTAGGCCACCAGCGTCCCCAGCGCCAGCGTGACGGCCAGCACCGCGGGGATCAGCAGCTTGAACGACAGGCCGGCGAAATAGATCACGCAGAAACCCGAGGCCAGCACCAGCAGCGCCGTGCCCAGGTCCGGCTGGTCGATGATGAGCCCCGCCGGCACCACCAGCAGCATCCCGGCCACCAGGAAATCCAGGATGCGGAAACGGTTTGCCGACTGGCGCTGGAAATACCAGGCCAGCATCAGCGGCACGGCGATCTTCATCATTTCCGAGGGCTGGATGCGCACGATGCCCAGGTTCAGCCAGCGGGTCGCGCCCTTGCTGGTCTCGCCGAACAGCATGACCGCCACCAGCAGCCCCACCCCGAGCGCATAGAACAGCGGCGCGGAACGCATGATCCAGGCCGGGCGCAGCAACGCGACAGCCCACATGGCCGTGAACGCCAGCAGGAAGTTGCGCAACTGGTCGGCGAAACGCCAATCGGTGTTGCCCACCGCGGAGTGCATGGTGGCCATGCCGACCAGGGCCATGATGACCAGCAGGATGAGCAGCGGCCAATCCAGCACGGCGAACATGCGACGCAACGCCAGCACGATCAGTTTCATGGGTTTTCCTCCTGGGCGCCATCCTCGGGCGCCGAGGCTTCATCGGGCAGAGGCGCCGGTTCGGGCGTCCCTTCGTCATCGGGCGCCGGCTGCGCATCGGGCCAGCCTGGCGCGGCCGATGCGGGACCGACCTGAGCGGCCCGGGCCTCTTGCTCCACCCGCATGCGCTCTCGGCGCCGCGCCACGCGCGCCGGATCCAGCCAGTAGTCGAACACCGAGCGGGCGATCGGCGCGGCCACCGAGGCCCCCCAACCGCCATTCTCCACGATCAGCGCCACCGCGATCTGGGGGTCCTCGACCGGGGCGTACGCCATGAACAGCGCATGATCGCGCAGGCGCTCATCGACCGAATGCGCACGGTACTTGGCGCCGCGCAGACTGTAGACCTGGGCGGTGCCGGTCTTGCCGGCCGCCTGGTAAGCCGCACCCGCAAAAGCGCGCCGCGCCGTGCCCTTGCGCATCACATCCACCATGGCCTCGCGGATCACGCGCAGATTGTCCGGCTTCAGATCGATCGTGTATTGCGGCCCTGTCACGGGATAGCTGAACCGGCCGGTGAGCGGGTCGATGATCCGGCGCACCAGATGCGGCTTCATATAGACGCCATCGTTGGCCAGCACGGCGGTGGCCTGCGCCAACTGCAGCAAGGTGAAGGCGTTGTAGCCCTGTCCCACGGTGACCGACACGGTCTCGCCCTGGTACCAATGCTGCTGCCCGGGCTTTTTGTAGGCCTTGCGCTTCCAGTCGCGCGAGGGCAGCACGCCGTGTCGCTCGCCATCCAGATCAATGCCGGTGATCTGGCCGAAACCGAACCGCTTGCTGAAGTCGTGCAGGGCATCCACGTCCATCTGCGCGCCCAGCGAGAAAAAATAGGTATCGGAGGACACGACGATGGCCCGGTGCATGTCGGTCGGCCCGTAGACCGCCCCGCCGGCATTGCGGAATTTCTGCCCGGCCAGCTCGAAGTAGCCGGGATCGGGGATCTGTTCCTTGGCGGTGCGCAGGCCCATTTCCAGAGCCGCCAGGCCCACGAAGGGCTTGTAGGTCGAACCGATCGGATAGGTGCCGTACAACGGCCGGTTGATGAGCGGATGATCGGGCGATTCGTTCAGCTTGCGCCAGTTCTCCACATCGATGCCGTCCACGAACAGATTCGGATCGAAGGACGGCGAGGACACGAAGGCCAGGACCTCGCCCGTATGAGGCTGGATGGCGACCAGCGCGCCGCGACGGCCCTCGAACTGGGCTTCGGCCAGCCGCTGCAGGCCGATGTCCAGGGACAGTTCCAGGTTGGAGCCGGGCACCGGGTCCGTGCGGCTCAGTTCGCGCACCGGCCGGCCACCCGCCGTGACCTCGAGTTCCTCGATACCGGTGCGGCCGTGCAAGGTCTTTTCCCAGGTCTTCTCGATGCCTTTCTTGCCGATGATCTGCGTACCCCGGTAATTGCCCAACTGGCCGGAGTCCTCCAGCGCCTGCTGGTCTTCCTCGGAGATCCGTCCGACGAAGCCCAGCACGTGGGCGGCCGATTCATGCATGGGATAGGAACGCACCCAGCGGGCCTCCAGGCTGACGCCCGGAAAGCGATAAGAATGGATGGCGAACCAGGACGCCTCGATATCGTTGAGATTGTTGCGCAGCAGGACCGGCGCGTAGCGGCCGCTCTGCTGGTACAGGCGCTTGAACTTGCGTCGGTCGCCTTCGCTCAGATAGACCAGTTCGCCCAACCGGTCGAGCATGTCGTCGATGTCGCCCCGGACCTGGGCGCGCGTGACCGTCAGCGTGTAATCGCGCAAATTCTGGGCCAGGATCGCGCCATTCCGGTCGGCGATCTGCCCGCGACGGGGCGGGACGGGCACAATGGTGATGCGGTTCTGTTCCGCGCGCGCCGACAGCGTGTCATAGCGTTCGATCTGCAAATACCACAGCCGCCCGGCCAGCAGCAGCAGGCACACCAGGGCGAACAGACCCGCGACCCAGGCGCGCAGCAGCACGGTCTGCCGCTGGCGATGGCCGGTCTTGCGGAATTCGAACATGCCGTCCCCGGGCCGTCAGACGGGGCCCGCGCCGTCGCCGCCCAGGCGGCGCGGGTGAAGGGACATCAGAATATCGGGCAAGGGCCACAGCGCCCCGGTGAACAGCGCCGACCACAGCCATTCCCAGCCTTCCCAGGCCCCGTTCAGCCAGGCGCCCAACAGATTGGACACCATGAAGGCGGCCACGAACACCGGCAGGACCTGGAGGGCCTGCAGCCAGGCATTGAAATGCCGCAACCGGTGGCTCAGCCGCAAAATGCCATAGGCGGCCAGCACATAGCACAAGGCGTGCAGGCCCAACAGACCGGTATCCTGGACGTCCATCAGCAGGCCGAACACGAAAGCGGTCGTCAAACCCACCCGGGCGGGCGCGTGCAGGCACCAGTAGAGCAGCAGCAGCAGCAGCACATCGGGCACCGGTTCCCAGAGCCGCCAGGGCAGCAACGACGCCACCCACACCGCGATCAGCGAGCCCCACACCAGCCAGCCGGAAGCGGCGCCCTGGAACGCGCCCGCATCCACCGGCTCCAGATCCATCAGGGAAGAGCCCCCCGGGCGCCTATTGTTCGTCGAGGGCATGCTCGATCTCCTCGGGCCGGGGCACGTCGGCCACGTCCACTCGCAGGACCAGGAAATGGCGGTAGCGTTCGGGATGAGACAGCGGCTCGGCGATCGCCATGGCGAAGCCGGTGCCCGGATCGCGCTCGACCCGCTCCACGCGGCCGACCGACAACCCGGCCGGGAACAGACCGCCGATGCCGCTGGTCACCAGCACATCGCCTGCCCGCACATCCACGCCCGTCGACAGGTAGCGGACTTCGAGCTTGCCGACCTCGTTGCCGCCGAACGCGATCAGCCTCAGCCCATTGCGCAACACCTGGACGGGGATGGAAACCCGGTCATCGATCAGCAGGGCGGCCTCGGAGGTGAAGGGGGTGACGCGCACGATCTGACCCACGACCCCGCCCTCGTCGATCACCGGCATGCCCGGCGCGATGCCGGCGCGCGAACCCTTGTTGAAGATCAGGCGATGACTGAAGGCGTTGGACGGAACGTAAAAGACTTCGACCGCCACGGATTGCTGGGCGATGGACTCGGATATATTGAGCAGGCGGCGCAGTTGTTCGTTTTCGGTGGCCAATTGGGCCGCGTGAGTCGAGAGCTGGGCCATTTCGATGCGCTGGCGGCGCAGGGCGTCCTGCTCGTTGCGCGCCAGCGTGGCCGCGTGCGACCAGCTGTCGAAATACTCCAGCGCGTCGCGCGGCGCCAGCGCGATGCGCTGAAAGGGGTAGAGCACCATGGACAAGGCGCTGCGCACCGGCCCCAGCACAGGCCAGTGCGCATCGGTCACGACCATCCCGAGACACAACGCCAGCAGCAGCACCAGCCGGACTTCGATGCTGGGACCACGTTTGAAGAGTCTCAGGGTTCCCGGTTCACGCATGACGAGGAACGCCTGACTGGATGTCAGTCGTAGATGAACACCCCGCCCAGGCGCTCGAGGTGTTCGAGCGCCTCGCCGCAGCCGCGCACCACGCAGGTGAGCGGGTCTTCGGCGACCACCACGGGCAGGCCGGTTTCTTCCTGGAGCAGGCGGTCCAGGTCGTGCAGCAGCGCGCCGCCGCCGGTCAGGGCGATGCCCTTGTCGGTGATGTCGGCGCCCAGTTCGGGCGGAGTCTGCTCCAGGGCCGTCTTCACCGCCGAAACGATCTGGTTGAGCGGATCGGTCAGGGATTCCAGGATTTCGTTGGAGGACACCGTGAAACTGCGCGGCACACCTTCGGAGAGGTTGCGGCCCTTGACTTCGATTTCGCGGATCTCGGAGCCCGGGAACGCCGAACCGATTTCCTTTTTGATCAGTTCCGCGGTGGGCTCGCCGATCAGCATGCCGTAGTTGCGGCGGATGTAGTTGATGATGGCCTCGTCGAACTTGTCGCCACCGACGCGCACCGAGCCTTTGTAGACCATGCCGCCCAGGGAGATCACGGCGACCTCGGTGGTGCCGCCGCCGATGTCCACCACCATCGAGCCGCTGGCGTCGGACACCGCCAGGCCGGCGCCGATCGCGGCGGCCATGGGTTCCTCGATCAGGTAGACCTGGCTGGCGCCCGCGCCCAGGGCCGATTCACGGATGGCGCGGCGTTCGACCTGGGTGGAACCGCAAGGCACGCAGACGATGATGCGCGGGCTGGGGGCCAGCATGCTGCGCGGATGCACCATGCGGATGAACTGCTTGAGCATCTGCTCGGTCACGGTGAAGTCGGCGATCACGCCGTCCTTCATGGGCCGGATGGCCTCGATGTTGCCGGGAACGCGGCCCAGCATCTGCTTGGCCTCGTGACCGACGGCCTGGATGATTTTCTTGCCGTTGGGGCCGCCTTCATGGCGGATGGCGACGACCGAGGGTTCATCGAGCACGATGCCCTTGCTGCGGACATAGATCAGCGTATTCGCCGTGCCGAGGTCGATCGCCATGTCGCTGGAAAAGTAGCTGCGTAGGAATCCGAACATGGGCGCACTAATAAAATGGGGTATCTGGTGGATCCGCGCGAGCGACCCGGTGCCGACTGAACCAAGACCGCCAGAACGCAGGCGCAGGCCGGGCAAACCGCATGGAATCAACAATGATAACTTATAATTCTTTGGGGTTAGACCCGGATTTAGGGGGAATGTTTTGCAAAATTCCCGGTTTTCGCCCTTCCGGTCACATCCGCACACACTCAATCCGGCCGCCCTCGCGGCGGCCCCTCCGGCAAGACGACATGGCACTCACTGAACAGGACATCGCCCGGCTGGCACGGCTCTCGAGCCTGCGGCTGGATTCCAATGACCAGATCCGCGCCCGCCAGGAACTGGACCGCATCCTGGGCCTGATCGAGACACTGCAGGCCGTGGACACGGCCGGTGTCGAGCCCATGGCCCACCCGCTGGCCGCCCACCAGGACATCGCCCTGCGCCTGTGCGACGACGCGCCCGACCCGGCGCAGACGCCCGAACAGCGCGACGCCTGCCTGGCCAACGCCCCGGCCGCCCACCAGGGACTGTTCCTGGTGCCCACCGTCATCGAATGATGCCATGACCCAGCTTTCAGAATTCCGCAGCATCCAGGCACTGGGCGCAGCCCTGCGCGCCCGGCGCGTCAGCGCCGCCGAACTGGCCGCCGACGCCCTGCGCGCGGCGCGCGCATACGCCGATCCCAACGTCTTCCTGCACATCGACGACGAACTGACCCTGGCGCAGGCGCGCGCCGCCGACCAGGCCCTGGCCGACGGCTCGGCCGGACCGCTCACCGGGATCCCCGTCGCCCACAAGGACCTGTTCGTGACGCGCGGCTGGCGCACCACCGCCGCCAGCAAGATGCTGGCCGGCTACGTCAGCCCGTTCGACGCCGCCGTGGTCGACCGCTGGCGCGAGGCCGGCGCCGTCTCGCTGGGCAAGCTCAGCTGCGACGAATTCGCCATGGGCTCGGGCAATGAAAATTCCGCCTACGGCCCGGTGCGCAATCCCTGGGATCCGGAACGGATCCCGGGCGGTTCGTCCGGCGGTTCCGCCGCCGCCGTGGCCGCCGGCCTGGTGCTCGGCGCCACCGGCACGGACACCGGCGGCTCGGTGCGCCAGCCCGCCGCCCTGTGCGGGGTCAGCGGCATCAAGCCCACCTACGGCACGGTCTCGCGCTACGGCATCATCGCCTACGCTTCCAGCCTGGACCAGGCCGGTCCCCTGGCACGCAGCGCCCGCGACCTGGTGCCCCTGCTGGACAGCATGAGCGGTTTCGACCCCCGCGACTCGACCAGCCTGGAAACCTGCGACGGCGCGCCCAACGCGCCCGGCCGCGTCCAGGCCGCGTTCGATGCCGCCCAGGCGGGCTTCCGGGCGGGCGGCGAACGCCCGCTGGCGGGGCTGCGCATCGGCGTGCCGCGCGAGTTTTTCAACGAAGGCCTGTCGCCCGAGGTCGGCGCGGCCGTGGAAACGGCCCTGAAGGCCTTCGAATCCCTGGGCGCGGTTCGCGTGGACGTGTCCCTGCCGCGCACGCGCCTGTCGATTCCGGCCTATTACGTGATCGCCCCGGCCGAGGCTTCCAGCAATCTGTCGCGCTACGACGGGGTGCGCTACGGCCATCGCGCGGCCGTTTACACCGACCTGGCCGACATGACCAGCCGGTCCCGCTCCGAGGGCTTCGGCGACGAGGTCCGCCGCCGTATCCTGGTGGGCGCCTACGTCCTGTCGCACGGGTACTACGACGCCTATTATCTTCAGGCCCAGCGCGTGCGGCGCATGATCGCCGACGATTTCCGCCGGGCGCTGACCGAGGACTGCGACGTGATCATGGGGCCGGTCACGCCCGCCGTGGCGCGCCGCATCGGGGACAACCGCCAGGACCCGATCGCCGACTGGCTGGGCGACATCTACACACTGGGGGTCAGTCTGGCGGGCCTGCCGGGCATGTCCATCCCCTGCGGCTTCGGCGGCGAATCGGGCCGCCTGCCCATCGGACTGCAGCTCATCGGCCGCTATTTCGACGAGGGCCGCCTGCTGGCCCTGGCCGACCGCTATCAGCAGGCCACCGACTGGCACCAACGGATTCCGGGACACGCATAATGGATTGGGAAATCGTCATCGGGCTGGAAACCCACGCCCAGCTCTCCACGCGGTCGAAAATCTTTTCCCGCAGCAGCACGCGCTTCGGCGCCGAACCCAACACCCAGGCCAACGCGGTGGACATGGCCCTGCCCGGCTCGCTGCCGGCCATGAACCGGGGCGCGGTGGAACGCGCGATCCGGTTCGGCCTGGCGATCGGCGCCCGGGTGGCCGAACGGTCGGTATTCGCGCGCAAGAACTATTTCTATCCCGATCTGCCGAAGAACTACCAGATCAGCCAGTTCGAACTGCCGATCGTGGTGGGCGGCAAGCTGTCCTTCTTCGTGGGCGAGCAGGAACACACCGTGAACCTGACGCGCGCGCACCTGGAAGAGGACGCGGGCAAGTCGCTGCACGAGCACTTCACGGGGCCGCACGGGGAATCGTCCAGCGGCATCGACCTGAACCGCGCCGGCACCCCGCTGCTGGAAATCGTGACGGAACCGGAAATGCGTTCGGCCGCCGAGGCCGTGGCCTACGCGCGCACGCTGCATGGGCTGGTGGTGTGGCTGGGCATCTGCGATGGCAATATGCAGGAAGGCTCTTTCCGCTGCGACGCCAATGTGTCGGTGCGCCCGCGCGGCCAGACTGAATTCGGCACGCGCTGCGAAATCAAGAATCTGAATTCCTTCCGCTTCCTGGAGCGCGCGATCCAGCACGAGGCGCGCCGCCAGATCGAACTGATCGAGGACGGCGGCAAGGTCGTGCAGGAAACGCGCCTGTACGACGCCGACCGCGACGAAACCCGCAGCATGCGCACGAAGGAAGATTCCGACGATTACCGCTATTTCCCTGATCCGGACCTGCCGCCGCTGGTGGTGGCGCCGGAATGGGTCGAACAGGTGCGCGCGGCGATGCCGGAACTGCCGGCGACCAAACGCGCGCGCTTCGAGGCGGATCTGGGCCTGTCGGCCTACGACGCGGCCCAGCTGACGCTGCAACGCGCGACGGCGGATTATTTCGAGGCCACGGCGGCGGCCCTGCCGGCCGGCCAGGCGAAACAGGCCGCGAACTGGATCCTGGGCGAGCTGTCGGCGGCGCTGAACCGGGACGATCTGGACATCGGCGCATCGCCGGTGTCCCCGCAGCGCCTGGCGGCGCTGATCGTCCGCATCGTGGACGGGACGATCTCGACGAAGATCGCGCGCGATGTGTTCGCGGCGATGTGGACGGGCGAGTCTGGCGGCGATCCGGATGCGATCATCGAGTCGCGGGGCCTGCGCCAGATCAGCGATACGGGGGCGATCGAAGCCATGATCGACGCGGTACTGGCGGCGAATCCGGCGATCGTGGAGGAGTACCGGGCGGGCAAGCAGAAGGCGTTCAATTCGCTGGTGGGCCAGGTGATGAAGGCGGCCAAGGGCAAGGCGAATCCGCAGCAGGTGAACGAGGTGCTGAAGCGGAAGCTGGATTCCTGATCGGTCTGGCGCGGGTGGCGCAAGGCGCGCCGTTTCCGCCGACACTGTTTTTTAGCCGGTATCTCGGCCAGCGTGTATTCTCGCCCGGCGGGCTCGAACAGCGCGCCGGACGAGAATACACGCCGTCCCGACGCAACGGTTGATCGAGCATCAAGGCCTGAGCCTGCGCCATTCCTGGGAAGCTGTTGGAGGCTGGCGGCCGGAGCACCGCAACGAGGAGTCAAGCGAGCCACCGTTCAAGCGGGACGCTTGTGATTCGTCCGGGGGACGAATCGCCCCGCGCGTTTGGCGAGCGCCTCGATTGCGGTGCTCCGGCCGAGCAGTCCCGGCATCGCCGGGACCAGCCGACCTGCGCCCCGGGAATGGCGCAGGCTCGGGCCGGCTAAAGAACTCAACCCAGAATCTCACTGAACCCCATAGCGCGCCCGGTACGCCGATACGGCGTCGCGGTGCCTGGCCAGGGTGGCATCGTCTTCCAGCAACGCCATGATGTCGGCCAGCGAGGCGATGCTGACCACGGGGATGCCATAGGCCCGTTCGACTTCCTGGACGGCCGAACCCTCGGACAGCGCGTCGTCCGCGCCGGCGCGTTCCATGCGGTCCAGGGCGATCAGCACGGCGGCGGGCCGGGCGCCGGCGGCGCGGATCAGGGCGACGGACTCGCGCACGGACGTGCCTGCCGTGATCACATCGTCGATGATGACGACCCGGCCTTGCAGCGGCGCGCCGACCAGCGTGCCGCCTTCGCCGTGGTCCTTGGCCTCCTTGCGGTTGAAGGCGAACGGGACCGGGCGGTCGGCGCGCGCGGGATGGTTTGACAGGGCGATGGCGGCGGTGGTGGCCAGGGGGATGCCCTTGTACGCGGGACCGAACAGCATGTCGAAGTCCAGGCCGGAATCCGCCAGCGCCTGGGCGTAGAACTGGCCCAGGCGGCCGACGCTGGCGCCGTCGTTGAACAGGCCCGCATTGAAGAAATACGGGCTGCGACGGCCGGATTTCATCGTGAAGTCGCCGAAATTCAGGACACCCTGCTCCAGGGCGAAACGGACGAAGGCTTGGGCGCGGGAACCGGGCATGGCGAATGATCTCTGTGCGGGAAAGGCCACATTATCGGATATTTGGGCGGGGTGGTCGCGTCCGCGGACGGGTGGGCCGGGCTTGTCCATCCATCGCACGCGATGACCGCAGGCTGACGATGGGGCGCTTCCCCGCGCGGGGCTATGATGTGCTTTCCACGCCCACCGATCCCACGAGGCCCCCCATGCGCCAACCCGTCTATTTCCTGTCCCACGGCGGCGGCCCCTGGCCCTGGATGCCCGACATGCAGGCATCCTACGCACCCCTGACCGCCGCGCTGCGGGCGATTCCCGCCGCCCTGCCCCGGCGGCCCGACGCGATCCTGATGGTGTCGGCGCACTGGATCACGCGCGGCGGCGTGCTGCTGGGCAGCCACCCGCGGCCGGGCATGCTGTACGATTATTCCGGCTTCCCCGCCCACACCTACGAAATCCGCTACCCCGCCCCCGGGTCGCCGGCACTGGCCGCGCGCGCTGCGGACCTGCTGCGGGCCGACGGCATCTCCGTCGATTTCGACGCACAACGCGGCTTCGATCACGGCGCCTTCGTGCCCGCCCACGTCATGTTTCCCGAGGCGGACATCCCCATGGTCCAGCTGTCGATCGAACGCGGCTTCGATCCGGACTGGCACCGCCAGCTGGGGACCGCCCTGGCGCCGCTGCGCGACGAGAACGTCCTGATCGTCGGCAGCGGGCTCAGCTATCACAATCTGCGCCTGTTCGGTCCGGCGGGCCGCGATCCCTCCGTCCGGTTCGACGCCTGGCTGCAGACGGCGATCGCGCCCGCCGCGGCGGCGGCCCGCCACGACCGGCTGCGCGACTGGGAGTCGGCACCCGCCGCGCGGATCGCTCATCCGATGGAGGACCATCTGGTGCCGCTGTTCGTCGCCAACGGCGCATCGGGCGACGCCCCCGCCAGCCTCTGCCACCACGAGACCGAGGCGGCGGGCGGGCTGACCGTGTCCAGCTTCCGCTTCGACTGAATCCGGGTCGTCCCACCCGATTGACGGGCACGTCGTCCCGGGTCTCGCGCGTCGGGTAGGGTAAAGTTCAAGCTTGCAATGACCAACCGGACACCCACGTGCTGCGCATCACTTCCCTGAACGTCAACGGCATCCGCTCGGCCTTCCGCAAAGGGCTGGCCGACTGGCTGGCCGACGCCCGCCCTGACATCGTCTGCCTGCAGGAAATCAAGATCCAGGACGGCGACCTGGCCGACGACCTGCGCCATCCGGACAGCCTGACCGGCCATTTCCATCACGCCGAGAAAAAAGGCTATAGCGGCGTGGGCCTCTATCTGCGCCGCCCGGCCGACACCGTGACCGAAGGCATGGACTGCCCTGAGTTCGACGCCGAGGGCCGCATCCTGCGCGCCGACTGGCCCGGCCTGACCGTCATCAGCGCCTATCTGCCGTCCGGATCCAGCGGCGACGAACGCCAGACGGCCAAATACCGTTTCCTGGACCACTTCGAGACCTGGATGGAAGGACTGATGCGGGAACACCGCGACAGCGGCCGCGAATTCGTCATCTGCGGCGACTGGAACATCGCCCACAAGGAAATCGACCTGAAAAACTGGAAGGGCAACCTGAAGAACAGCGGCTTCCTGCCCGAAGAACGCGCCTGGCTGAGCAAGGTCCTGGACGAACACGGCTGGGTGGACGTCTACCGCCGCCTGCACCCGGACGCGACCGGCGAGGCCTACACCTGGTGGAGCAACCGCGGCCAGGCCTGGGCCAAGAACGTCGGCTGGCGCATCGACTACCACATCGCCACCCCCGGCATCGCCGCCCGGGCGCGCGCCGCCTCCATCCACAGGGAACCGCGATTCAGCGACCACGCGCCGCTGACCATCGACTACGAGTGGTCGTGAGCGCCCGGGGCAACGCCATCTCCGGTTTGGCCCATGCACGGCGTGCGCACATGTTCCTGGCGGAGCCCGTAACCGAATAGCCGGGCGGGGCGGTTGCGCACCACGCGGAATTTCAGCAACAGGCGAAGCAGCCAGGGTATGCGCGGCTGCCCGCCGTCCGCCTCCAGCGCCCGGCTGATGATGCGGTTCTGAATGGCCAGTTGCACCCGCTGCACCACGCGCACGGGAAGCTCGCGCCGCCGCTGGAGGGAAGCGAGCAATGACTCGTCGATCCGGCGCCCCTCGCGCAGCGGCGCCGCCAGCGCATTGGCGGCGGCGACGGCGTCCTGAATCGCCAGATTGATGCCGACGCCGCCGATCGGCGACATGGCGTGCGCAGCGTCCCCGATCAGCAGCAAACCCGGCTTGTGCCAGCACGCCAGACGGTCGACCTGCACGGCCAGCGTGCTGACCGCATCCCAGCTTTCAATGCTGTCCTTGCGGTCGGAGAGGAATGGCGCAAGCCGCACCACCGCATCGCGCAGACGGTCGATCGGCTGCGCACGCAAGGCGGCGTCGCTGCCTTTGGGCACCACGAACGCCGTCTGCCAATAATCGTTGCGGTTCAGAAGGATCATCAAATGACCGTCGTCCGCGATGCCGAAAGTGCCCTGCGGATCGTGTGCCTCGCGTGGCACCCGGAACCACAGCACATCCATGGGGGCGCCGTAGTTCTTGCTATGCAAGCCGGCCGCCTCGCGCATCAGGGAGTGGCGTCCGTCGCAGGCCACCACCAGATCGGCGCGCAGATCATGATTCCCCTCGGGTGATTCGACCCGAACGCCGACCACGCGCCCGCCTTCCTTGATCAGGCCGGTGGCTTTATGGCGCATGCGCAGATCGAAGGTCTGGTAGCGCCTGCCGGCATCGGCCAGCAGATTGAGGAAATCCCATTGCGGCACCAGCGCCAGATAATCGAACGGCCGCAAGCCGCTGAAATCCACCACAGGCTGCTCGACCCCTCCGATCAGTCCGCGAAGAAGGCGCTCGTGCCGCTGAGGCAGTTGTTCGAACTTTTCCAGCAGATCGAGTTCCTGGAGGATCTGCAGGGTCGAGGGATGGACCGTATCGCCACGGAAATCGCGCAGGAAATCGCCATGCTTTTCCAGGACGGTCACCGGGATGCCCGCACGCGCCAGCAGCAGTGCCAGCATCATGCCGGCCGGGCCGCCTCCGACGACACAGCATCTGGTGCAATCAGGGGGGTTCGGGCTCAATGACATGATCACGTCCTCGAAATATCGCCGGTTGGCCGTGATCAATCATAGCGTGGCGCATGGCCATCCGACGAGGCGCATGGTAGTCATGGGCGGCCTAAAGAAAGTACAATCGGGACCGTAGAAGAGACGAAGTTCGCTGGACCGCTTCCTGCCGCTCGGCATGGAAATCCATTTTCACAGGAGTCCCTGATGTCGAATTCCATCGAAGGCACTGTCGGCGCCGCCGTCGGCCTGCAACAGGCCAACATGATGCAGGAAAAAGACAATCTGCTGCTGCGCAAGGTGCTGGACAACCAGGCCAATACCATCATGAGCCTGGTCAACTCGGTGCCCTCCGCCCCGCAACTGGCCAACGGCGGCATGGTCGGCACGCTGCTGCATGTGACCGCCTGACGCGACCGCGGATCCGCCAATCAAAAGGGGCCTGGATTTCCAGGCCCCTTTTCGTTGGGCGCGTCTGACGCTATGCGGCGACAGCGCGGCCCGGCATCGGCAACGCGATCAATTCGTGCGCGCCGGCTGCGTGGGCGAGGCGGCGGCACCGGAAGGCCCGTCCTGGACACATCCTTTTTCCGCCGCGACGCTCTGCAACTGTTTGAGCCGCGTGTTGGCGCTCTTGATGGCATTGTCTTTTTCCATCATATTGCCGATGCCGAAGTCACCCAGGAAAGAAAGCACCGACCGCCCGTCGAACTCGCTTTCCTTTTGGACGTGATCGAGAAACCCCATGACTTTTGCCTGCTCCAGGGCCAGTTCCCGGCAACTCATGGTGTTCTTTTCGTAATCCGTCAGTTCGCCTTGGCGGCCATAGTTTTTTGTGGCGCAACCCGCCAGGAGCACGACGATCCCCGCGACCAGTACTTTCTTCATTGTTCTTCCCCGCTTTTGAAAAGCGCCTATGATATTTCTTTTCGCCAGGGCATGAAATAGCGCGCCATTCGCCTGGTGCAGAATCAACGGGGTTTTTCAGCGGCAGATCGCGATTCAGATGCTTGCGGGGCCGGACAGAGGCCCCCTGATCAAGCCGCCGCGCGCGGACCGGGCGCACGCTTTTCCTGCTGTCCCGCCCGCAGATAGTGCTGCGCCAGCACCGCGCACACCATCAACTGGATCTGGTGAAAAATCATCAACGGCAACAGCACCGGGCCGATGGCGCCCGCGCTGAACAGCACCCCGGCCATCGGCACGCCCGTGGCCATGCTTTTCTTCGAGCCGCAGAACACGATCGTGATTTCGTCGGCGCGGTTGAAGCCCATGCGGCGCGCCGACCAGGTATTCAGCGCCAGCACCAGCGCCAGCAGCGCGCTGCACGCCACCACCAGCCAGGCCAGCGAAGCCGTATCCACCGTCTGCCACAGCCCGCCGATCACCGACTCGCTGAACGCCGTATAGACCACCAGCAGGATCGAGCTCTGGTCCACGTTGGTGACGAGTTTGCGGTGGCCGTCCATCCAGCGACCGATCACCGGGCGCATCAGGTGGCCGGCGACGAAAGGCAGGAAAATCTGCACGCTGATGCGGCCGATGGCCTGCAGCAGCGAGCTGCCGCCCAGGGCGGACGTATCCGCGCCCAGCATCCATTGCAGCAGCAGGGGCGTGACGACGATGCCGACGATGCTGGAAGCCGAAGCGGCGCAGACGGCGGCGGGCACGTTGCCGCGCGCGATCGAGGTGAAGGCGATGGCCGACTGGACCGTGCCGGGCAGTACCGTCAGGTAGACGATGCCCACGTAGAGCGGTTCGCCCAGCAAGGGCAGAAGAACCGGCCGAAGCACCCACCCCAGGATGGGGAAAATCACGAATGTCCAGGTGAAGATCACCCCATGCAGCCGCCAGTGCGTGGCGCCTGCGATGATGGCCTCGCGGGAAAGCTTGGCCCCATGCAGGAAGAACAGCAACGCAATGGCCGCGGCCGTGAGCCATTCGAAGAACACCGCGCCCTGACCGTGTGCGGGCAAGACCGTGGCGGCCGTGACGACCGCAATCAGGATCAGGGTGAAACGATCGAACAGCAGACGTAATTTCGACATCATGGCAGTGGGTGCTCCGGCGGTCCGGGGCTCTCGAAGAGAAGGTTAAACTGGGCTGGAAGCCATGTTTGGCGGTAAACAGCTATGAAACATTCGCGAACGGACACTCAAAGCGCGTTCTCAAGCCCTGCGCGAACCGGACGACCCGGCCAGGGCACCGGCGCCGCAGCCGTCCCCGGCAGACGCGGCGGGCTTCGACACCTGCCCCGCCCCGTCTATGGGCACATCGACAGCCAGTCGAACATCCTGATCCCCCGGCACCACAAGCACGCCTGGGCTCAACTGTCCTACGCCACCCAAGGCTACCTGCAGGTCTGGACACCGGACGCCCGCTTCGTCGCACTGGCGCAGCGGGCGGTCTGGATCCCGGCCGGGGTGGCGCATCAAGTGGCGCGGCAATCGACCCATGCCGTCATCCGCAGCCTGTACCTGGATGCCGAGGCCCTGGGGCTGGACTGGCCCGTCTGCCGGGTGCTGGCCGTCAGCCCGCTGCTGCACGAACTGATCCGGCGCTTCAGCACCCTGCCCATCGAATACGACGTCGATGGCCCGGACGGGCGCCTGGCCCGGGTGCTGGCCGATCAACTGGCTGTCAGCCCCGATGCCGGGCTGATCCTGCCCTGGCCCACCGACCCGCGCCTGCAGTCGGTGTGCCGGCAATTGCAGAACCACCCCGACAGCGCGCCGGACCTGGGCGCTTTCAGCCGTCGCCTGGGCCTCTCGGACAAGACGTTGACGCGGCTGTTCCAGCGGCAGACGGGCCTGGGATTCCGCCTGTGGCGCCAGCGCGCCCGGCTGGTGCATGCCCTGCCGCTGCTGGAACGCGGCGACCGCATCACCGACGTGGCCCTGGCCTGCGGCTACGACAGCCTGTCATCCTTCATCGCGGCTTTCCGCGCACACACCGGCGTCACGCCCAGGGCGTTCGCCACGGGCACTCATTCAGAGGTTCTCTAGCGCCCGGATCCTACCGCGCATCCACCACAGCAGACCGAGTCCCGGCAAGGCGATCGCCACGGTCAGGACGAAGAAGACCGGCCAGCCGAAACCGGCGACCAGCACCGGCGTCAACGGCCCGGCCAGATAGGTCCGCCCCACGGCGGACAGCGCCGACAGCAGCGCGAACTGCGTTGCGGAAAATTCCGCCCGGCACAGGGCCATCAGCAGCGCCACGAAGGCCGCCGTACCCAGGCCGCCGCACAGATTTTCCACCGCCACGACCAGCGCCATGGAGTACAGGTGCGGCGGGGTGACGGCCAGCATCCAGTAGCCCAGGTTCGAGAACGCCTGCAGCAGACCAAAGGCCATCAGGGCGCGATACAGCCCCAGGCGCGTCATCAGCGCGCCGCCCGCCAGCGCGCCGACGATGGTGGCCACCAGGCCGAAGACCTTGTTGACCATGCCGACCTCGGTGACGTCGAAGCCGGCCCCCCGGATCAGGAAGGTGGTGGACAGCGCGCCCGCGAACGCGTCGCCCAGCTTGTACAGGACGATGAGCAGCAGGATGGCCCAGGCCCCCCGGCGGCCGAAGAATTCCTTCAGCGGCTCGGCCACGGCCTCGCGCAAGGTGCGCGGCGGCCGCGCGGCGCGCTCCGGTTCCGGCGCCCACAACGTCGCCAGCGATGCCAGCGCCATCAGCCCGCCCATGAGGATGTACATGGCCCCCCAGCCCAGCCACTGGTCGGCCAGGATCAGCGCCAGGCCGCCTGACACCACCATCGCCAGCCGGTAGCCCATGACCTTCAGCGCCGCGCCCGCGGCGCGCTCGTCCTGGCGCAGCACATCGGTGCTATAGGCATCGAACGCAATGTCCTGGGTGGCCGACAGGAATGCGACCCAGACCGCCAGCAAGGCCAGAACCCGTAATTCCGATCCCGGATCGAACAGGCCCATGGCGGCGATCGAAGCCGCCAGCAGCCATTGCGCCAGAAAGACCCAGCCGCGCCGCCGCCCCAGCCAGGGGGGGGCGTAGCGGTCCACCAGCGGCGCCCAGAGGAATTTCAGCGTGTAGGCCGTGCCCGCCAGCGTCAGGAAACCGATGCTCTGCAGCGAGACCTGGGACACCGTGGCCCAGGCCTGCAGCGTGCCGGACGTCAGCGCCAGCGGCAGGCCGCTGGCAAAACCCAGAAACAGCAGCGGCGCCACGCGCCGGCCGCCATAGACCCGCCAGCCTTGCGTCATGCGCGGACACTCCCGGGCGATTCAAAGCGGTAGACCGCCAGCTGGCTGCGCCAGCCGCGCAGCCAGTGGACTTCCCGGTTGCCGCAGAACGCGGCCAGATGCGTGACCCGCAATCCCAACCGCGCCGCCAGATCCTGGAAATCGCGCAGGGTACACAGGTGGATGTTGGGCGTGTCGTACCATTGATAGGGCATCTGGTCGTTGACCGGCATGCGTCCGCGCAGGATCGACCAGCCGTGCGGCCAATAGCCGAAATTCGGAAAGGACACGATGCCGTAGCGCGCCACCCGTGCCATTTCCCGCAGGATGTGTTCCGTATGGTGCATGGACTGCAGGGTCTGGGACAGCACCACGGTGTCGAACTGCTTATCGTCGAACAGTGCGAGGCCTTCTTCCAGGTTCTGCTGGATCACGCGCACGCCGCGCCGCACCGCCGCGATCATGCGCTCGTCGTCGAGTTCGACACCGGCTCCGCGCACCTGGCGGGTGCGCCGCAGGTAGTCCAGCAACCGGCCATCGCCGCAACCCAGGTCCAGCACCCGGCTGCCCGGCTCGATCCATTCCGCGATCCGCAGCAGGTCGATCCGCAGCAATGGGTCGCCCTGTGCCGCCACCGTGTCCGGCGCCGATGTCGCCGCGTCCTGGATCGCCGTCATGCCAGCACCCCCGCGACACGGCGGCGTTCGCCCAGGCCCAGGCGGGCGGCAATGTCATCGTAATAGCCCTGCACCACCGCATGATAGCGCCGGTCCCCCAGCAGGAAGGCGTCGTGGCCATGCGGCGCGTCGATTTCCGCGTAGGTGACCTCGCGCTGGTTTTTCAGCAGGGCGCGGACGATCTCGCGCGAATGTTCGGGCGCGAAGCGCCAGTCGGTGGTGAAGGACACCAGCAGGAAGCGCGCCTGCGCCGCCGCCAGGGCGCGGGCCAGATCACCGCCGTGCGCGCGCGCGGGATCGAAATAATCCAGCGCCCGGGTCAGCAGCAGATAGGTGTTGGCATCGAAGTAGCGGGAGAATTTTTCCCCCTGGTGGCGCAGATAGGACTCGACCTCGAATTCGACGTCGTAGTTGTAGCGGTAGTCGCCCGTGGGCCCGGGCGCGCGCTGCGCGCGCCCGAACTTGGAGGCCATGACCTCGTCGGACTGATAAGTGATGTGGCCCACCATGCGTGCCACGGAAAGGCCGTTGGCCGGCACCACGCCGTGGGCGTGGTAATCCCCGCCGTGGAAGTCGGGGTCGGTCAGGATGGCGCGGCGTGCGACCTCGTTGAACGCGATGTTCTGCGCCGACAGGCGCGCCGTGCTGGCGACCACGATGCAGTCGCCCACGCGGTCCGGGCAGGTGATCGCCCAACTGAGCGCCTGCATGCCGCCCAGCGATCCGCCCATCACGGCAGCGAAGCGCCCGATGCCGAAATGGTCGGCGACGCGCGCCTGGGCATGCACCCAGTCCTCCACGGTGAGCAGGGGAAACGCGGCCCCCCAGGGCCGGCCGGTGGCGGGGTTGATCGTGGCCGGTCCCGTGGAACCGAAGCACGACCCCAGGTTGTTGACGCCGATGACGAAGAAGCGGTCGGTGTCCAGGGCCTTGCCGGGACCGACCATATTGTCCCACCAGCCGATCTGGTCCGGCCGTTCGGCGTCCATGCCGGCGACGTGGTGGGAGGCGTTCAGCGCATGGCAGATCAGCACCGCGTTGCTGCGCGCGGCGTTCAGACGGCCATAGGTCTCCACCGCCAGGGTATAGGATGGCAGCACCTGGCCACTGGACAAGGTCAGGGGTTCGGAGAAATGCAGGAATTCGGGGGAGACGAAACCGACGCTGCCTTCCGGCACGGGGCGCGGATCGATGGCGGAGGCGGTTGGCCCGGTGGCGGGCGCGAAAGGAACGGCGGTCTTGGTCATGAGACCTCTTTAGCTGGATTTATGGAGCGCCCGCAAGCGGATCAGGCAAATCGGCGCGAATTCGTTTTTTCATTCTATCACCGCGTCTTGTGACGCGGGCAAGCCGCCCCGGATGTGCCGGCATCGCGACCTCGAATTAAGTCATATCAATGTTTTCCGGATTCCTCGCCCGGGCAACCGAGGGGCGATGATACATTTGCTCACGTTAGTGTGCGGCAAGACATGACTGGATCCGTGGGAGGAGGGACGCGCCACATGAAGTTGCTGACAGAACGGGAACACGACTGCCTGTATTGGGCGGCACAGGGCAAGACCAGCTGGGAGATCGGGTGCATCCTGGGCATCAGCGAACGGACTGCCAATTTTCATATCGCCAACCTCTGCGACAAACTGGACGTGCGCACGCGCCAGGCCGCCATCACTGCGGCGATGAGCCAGGCGCTGCTGTCCCCTCCCCGCCAGGCCAGCGCAGCGACAGCCAGAAATCACCCACCGGCGCGTGCGCATGGTCGTCGGGTGCGGCAATCACCACGGCCTCCAGCCATTCGGTCGCCGTCACCCTGACCTGCGCCTCGACCCGCACCGGACCTCGCGGACCACGGCCCTCGAAGGAGAACCGCTGTTGTGGATCGGCTTCCGGGCCGGGCGGTTCGGCCCCCGCGTTGCGATACAGGGCATCGACCGCCCAGCGGGCCAGGCGCCGACGGACCGCCGCGTCGTCGGCCCAGCCGGGCGGCAGTTCCGCCGCCCCCAGTGCGAACAGCACGCCGCCGGCCCGCGCCGAGCGCATCGTCAGGTTCAGCGTCCGGTCCTCGAACGGCACCGGACGGGTCTGCGCCTGAGGCGTATCCGGCAACACGCCCGCCGCGCCGGCCTGGCCGAAGGCCACCGGCCGCCAATCGAAGGTCGGCGAACAAGCGGCCATCAGCACCGCGCACCCACCGATCGCCAGCATCCTGAGCATGTCATCCTCCGAACGTGTCCCGATCGCGCGCGGCCCGCCCGCGACGCCCGTCGGCCGCATTGTACGGCCCCGATCCCCGATCCGCGCGCGCGATCCGGGGCGGCGATGCAGCTAAAATCCCCTTTTATTCAGACCAACCCGGTACCCATTCATCATGAGCCTGGCCTCGGAACGGCGCGCCCATCTGGCGGCGCAACCAGAACTGTTGCGCGCCATCCGGCGCGGGATCGAAAAAGAGGGCCTGCGGGTGGACGTGTCGGGCAATCTGGCCATGACCCCGCACCCGGCCGCCCTGGGATCGGCGCTGACCAATGCGCGCATCACCACCGACTATTCCGAATCCCTGCTGGAACTCATCACCCGCCCCCTGCCCGACGCGGGGTCGCTGATCGGCGAACTGACCGACATCCACAGTTTCGTCGCCCTGCGCAATCCCGGCGAACCGATCTGGAACCAGTCCATGCCGGCGCACCTGCCGCCGGAGGCCGACATCCCCGTCGCCTGGTACGGCACATCCAACACCGGCATGCTCAAGCACGTCTACCGCCTGGGCCTGGCCTGGCGCTACGGCAAGGTCATGCAATGCATCGCGGGCGTGCACTACAACTTCTCGCTGCCCGAGGCCGTCTGGGACCGGTTGGCCGACGGCGACACGCCGCAGGACCGGCGCAACACCGGCTACATGGCCCTGATCCGCAATTTCACGCGCCACGCCTGGCTGCTGATGTACTTGTTCGGCGCCTCGCCCGCCGTGTCCCGCAGCTTTCTGCAACATGCCGGTTTCGAGGCCAGCCTCACCCGGCTCAGCCCGGACACCTACTGTCTGCCCTGGGCCACCAGCCTGCGCATGAGCGACCTGGGCTACAAGAGCCCGATCCAGTCCGACCTGCAGCTCTGTTACAACGACCTGGACACCTTCACCACCCGCATCCACCGCGCCGTCACCACGCCATGGCCCGCCTACGAGGCCATCGGCACCCACCGCGACGGCCGGCGCATCCAGTTGAACACCAGCATCCTGCAGATCGAGAACGAATACTATTCCAGCATCCGGCCCAAGCAGACCACGGGCCGCTGCGAGCGGCCCAACACCGTACTGCGCCAGCGCGGCATCCAGTACATCGAGGTCCGCTGCATGGACATCGACCCGTGGGCGCCCGCCGGCATCGCGATCGAGACCAGCCGGTTCCTGGACGCCTTCCTGCTGTACTGCGCGGTCGAGGAAAGCCCGCTCTTTCCCCCGCCCGGCTTCTGCCAGGAAAGCCAGGACAATTTCTCCCTGGTCGCCCGCGAAGGCCGCCGACCCGGCCTGCAACTGCGGCGCGAAGGCCGGGCCATCGACCTGCGGGACTGGGCCGAGGAGGCCCTGGACCGGATCGAGCCCTATGCCCGGCTGCTGGACGAGCATGCCGGCGACGGTGGCCACGCCGACGCCCTGGACCGGCAGCGCGCCAAGGCCCACGACCCGGACGACACGCCCTCGGCCCGGCTGCTGGCGGCCTTGCGCGACGGCGGTCATGAATTCCACGACTGGACCCTGGCCCAAAGCCAGGCCCACTGGGATTTCCTGCGCGCGCGCGGCCTGCCGGCCGACACGCTGGCGGCCTATGACGCGGCGGCTCGTTCATCCATCGCCGACCAGGCCGCCATCGAGGCCGCCGACACGATTTCCTTCGAGGACTACGTGGCGCGCTTCCACGACGCGCTGGGACCGGCATAGAATGAAACCCTGAGGCCGCCATCGGCGACCGGGCAGGAGACCATCATGACCCAACCCGCTCCCGCGCGCGGCGCCACCGCCGTCCTGACGCATCTGGCCGCGCTGCTGCCGGACATCGAAACCCTGTACAAGGACCTGCACGCCCACCCCGAACTCTCGATGCGGGAAACGAGGACGGCGGGCCTGGCCGCCGAACGGCTGCGACAGGCCGGCTACGAGGTCACGACCGGCGTGGGCGGAACAGGCGTGGTCGGGCTGCTGCGCAACGGCGAAGGGCCGACGGTCATGCTGCGCGCCGACATGGACGCCCTGCCGATCGCCGAAGACACGGGCCTGGACTATGCGAGCACCGCGACGGGAACGGACGCCGAGGGCCGCGCGGTCCCGGTGAGCCACATGTGCGGCCACGACATGCACGTGGCCTGGCTGGCCGGGGCCGCCACCCTGCTGGCGCGGACGCGCGAGGCCTGGCAAGGCACCCTGATGATCGTCTTCCAGCCCGGCGAGGAAACCGCGCAGGGCGCCCGGGCCATGCTCGAGGACGGACTGTTGCAGCGTTTTCCCGCGCCCGACATCGTGCTCGGCCAGCATGTCATGGTGGGGCCCGCCGGCACCGTCGCCGGCAGCGCCGGGCCGATCACTTCCGCCGCCGACAGCCTGCAGATCCGCCTGTTCGGACGCGGCGCGCACGGCTCGATGCCGCAGGCCAGCATCGACCCCGTGGTCATGGCGGCCTCTATCGTGCTACGCCTGCAGACGGTCGTTTCACGCGAGGTCGCCGCCACCGACGCGGCGGTGCTCACGGTCGGCGTGCTGCAGGCCGGCACCAAGGAAAACGTCATTCCCGACGAGGCGATCATCAAGCTCAACGTGCGGACTTTCGACGCGGGCGTGCGCCAGCACGTACTGGCGGCCATCGAGCGGATCGTCAATGCGGAAGCCGAGGCTTCGGGCGCACCGCGCAAGCCGGAAATCACGCCGCTGGACCGCTACCCCCTGAACATCAACGACGAGACCGCCAGCAACCGCATCGCCGAGGCGTTCCGCAAGCATTTTTCCGCCGACCGGGTCCGGCACACCGGGCCGGCGCCGGCCAGCGAGGACTTCGGCTGTTTCGGCACCGCCTGGCAGGTGCCGTCGGTCTTCTGGTTCGTGGGCGGCACCGATCCGGCGGTCCACGCCGAGGCCAGGGCGGCGGGCAAGCTCAATGACCTGCCCGTCAACCACAGCCCGAAATTCGCGCCGGTCCTGCACCCGACGCTGGAAACCGGCGTCGAAGCCATGGTCGTCGGCGCGCTGGCCTGGCTCGGCGCGGCCTGAGCGGCCGCCCCGCCCTGGTCCGGGAGTCCATGATGCTCACCACCCAGACCTTCGTGCAGGTCCTGGACCTGGGCGGCACCTTCGTGTTCGCGATCAGCGGGGCGGTCGCCGCCGTCAACCGGCGACTGGACCTGTTCGGCATCCTCGTCCTGTCCTTCGTCGCCGGCAACGCGGGGGGCATCACGCGCGACGTGCTGATCGGCGCCGTGCCGCCGGCCGCCCTGGCCACCGGGCACTATCTGCTGGCGTCCGTGCTGGCCGGGCTGATCACGTTCGTCTTTTACGCCGGTGTGGATCGTCTGCGCGCGCCCGTCCTGATGTTCGACGCGGTGGGCCTGGCGTTCTTCGCGGTGGCCGGCACGGAAAAAGCGCTTGCCTTCGGACTCGACCCCGTCATGGCCGCACTGCTGGGCATGGTCACCGGGATCGGCGGCGGCATGATGCGCGACGTGTTGCTGACGGAAATCCCGCAAGTGCTGCGATCCGACCTGTATGCCGTCGCGGCGCTGGCCTGCGCGTCGATCGTCGTGATCGGCCGCGTACTGGGGTTCGGGTATGCAATCCCGGCCCTGGCCGGTGGCGCGCTGTGCATCGGCTTGCGCTACATGGCGATCCGCCACGGCTGGCACCTGCCCATCGCGCACCTGTCCGCGCGGGGACGCGCGGCGCCGGATGCGGAGAAGGACAAGGATCGGGATATCTGACGGGAAATACAGCACAACCAAGTTGTGCACGCCCCCCCATGACGAGGACCCGGCTCAGTGCGAGCTAAGTCTTCCTGCGTAGTCTCCACGCTGTGCAAATCCTTGCACGCTTCGCCAGCATGGCCGGATCGACCCTTGTGCGGCGATCCTGTCCGGAGACCTCATGGAATCACTC
Source organism: Castellaniella denitrificans (assembly GCF_027214045.1). Classification (GTDB taxonomy): domain Bacteria; phylum Pseudomonadota; class Gammaproteobacteria; order Burkholderiales; family Burkholderiaceae_B; genus Castellaniella; species Castellaniella denitrificans_A. The sequence goes on from NZ_JAPWHE010000001.1 coordinate 135,141, forward strand.
AACCACACACTGTTTCTCTGGCTCAACGCGCCCAAGCATCCCAACGCCTGGGTGCTGGCCCTGGCCATTTTCTTTGCCAAGCATCTCATCTGGGCGGTGCCGCTCGCGATCAGTATCGGCTGGCTGCGTGGCCACGAAGGCACCCGCAAGGCCATGCTCGTCGCCACCGCGGCGGGAGTACTGGGCCTCCTGATCAACCAAGCCATCGGTCTGGCCTGGTCGCACCCCCGGCCTTTCATGATCGGCCTGGGGCACACACTCATCCCCCATGCCGCCGACTCGTCATTCCCAAGCGATCACCTGACGCTGTGGTGGGCCGTTGCGTTCAGTCTCCTGTTCCAGCGAGGACAACGCGGCGGAGGCATCGGGCTGGCCTTGGCGGGCGTTCCCATCGCCTGGGCGCGCATCTATCTTGGCGTGCACTTCCCGTTCGACATGCTCGGGGCAATCGCGGTCGCCGCAGTCGGCGCCTGGCTTGCGTTGCGTGCGGTCCGCTGGTACCTGGAGCCAGGTTACCAGCTCGCCGCCGCCATTCATCATCGACTTTTCGGCAAGTTGATCGCGCTCGGATGGGTCCGCGCGTAACCCTATGGGCGGGCTAAGTCCGACCAGCCAGACTGAGGCCGGCCATTTCACTTCGTCAGGAGAACATCATGAACCAATTGCCCGCGGGCGGCTCCACAGGCTGGCTCAACAAAGTCCCGGAAGTCGCGCTTTCATTCTGGATCATCAAGATCATGTCCACCACGGTGGGCGAAACGGGAGCCGATTTTCTGGCGGTCAACGCCGGCTTGGGCCAAGGCGTGACACGAACCATCATGGCGGCTCTGTTGGCGGCCGCCTTGTTCATGCAGTTGCGTACCCGCCGCTATACCCCCTGGACTTACTGGCTGACGGTGGTCCTGGTCAGCGTGGTCGGCACGCAGATCACCGACCTGCTGACCGATGGCCTCGGCGTCAGCCTGTACCTCAGCACCGCCGCGTTCGCCGCGGTACTCGCCGCGATTTTCTTTGTCTGGCATCGGGTCGAGCGCACGCTGTCCATCCACGACATCGTGACACGCAGGCGCGAACTGTTCTATTGGGCCGCCATCCTCTGCACGTTTGCGCTGGGCACGGCCGCAGGCGATCTGGCGACCGAGGCATTGGGCCTGGGCTTTACCTGGGGAGCGGTGGCATTCGGCGCGCTGATCGGCGTCACCTATGCCGCCTGGCGCATGGGTGGCAACGCGGTCCTGACCTTCTGGATCGCCTACATCCTGACCCGCCCCTTCGGCGCCGCGCTCGGCGATTTTCTGACCCAGGCCAAGGCCGATGGCGGCCTTGGCCTGGGGGCCATGTGGACCAGCGCCCTGTTTCTTGCCGTGATCGTGATGTTGGTGGCATCCGCCCAGATCGGTAGTCATGGAAGCCGCTCGGAATCGGGTACGCTGGTGGCTGGCGTTCATGACGACCGCCACCCCGCTGGCCAAGCGGCGGTCAGCCGGACGGCACATTGAACCATGACTGAACGGAGGGGGGATGCGGGTCTTGCTGGTTGAGGACGATCCCATGATCGGCGATGCGATCCAAGGCGCGCTGAGGGATGCGTCCTATGCCGCCGATTGGGTGAAGGACGGACAGACGGCGCTCACGACGCTGGGCTGCCAGCACTACGATCTGGTGCTGCTGGACCTGGGCCTGCCCGGCAAGGATGGACTGGAGGTGCTGGCCAGCCTGCGCGCCAGAGGCGACCCGATCCCCCTGCTCATCATCACGGCGCGCGACGGCCTGGATGATCGCCTGCGCGGCCTTGACGGCGGGGCCGACGACTATGTGTCCAAGCCGTTTCAGATGGCGGAGCTGCTGGCCCGGATGCGCGCCGTTCTGCGGCGCAAGGCCGGCGCGGCGGCACCGGTGCTCGGCAACGGCGTGGTGTCGCTCGATCCGGCCACCAAAGAGGCACGCGTCCATGGCGGCGCCCCGCAGCGACTGTCCAGCCGCGAGTTCGCCCTGCTGCAGGCCCTGCTGATACGCCCCGGGGCGATTCTCTCGCGCAGCGATCTGGAGGATCGCATCTACGGCTGGGGAGAAGAAGTGGAAAGCAATGCCGTCGAATATCTGATCCATGCGCTGCGTCGCAAGCTGGGCAGCGAGGCCATCAAAAACGTCAGGGGGATCGGATGGATGGTTTCAAAACCCGCTTGAACGCGTCGGTTCAGCTCAAGCTGTCCTTCACCCTGTCGCTGGCCATTCTCGTGGTGGCGATCGTAGCGGGTGTTTTCTCGTTCCTGTCCGCCCTGGACGAGGCCCACGAGCTGCAGGACGAAGTGTTGCGCCAGGTCGCGCATCTCATGGACCGCCAGCACCTGTCGCCGCCCGCGCCGGGCATCGGCCCCCGTCTCAAGGATGCCGATGAGGAAGCGCGCGTGATCGTCCAGCGCCTGGGAGAGGCCGGCCCCTCCACGGCAGGCGTGGATGCGGGAGGCATGCTGCCGCTTCCGGCGACATTGTCCGACGGACTGCACACGCTGGAAGTCGGCAGCGAGACCTTCCGCGTGCTGGTCAAGACCACCGCGGCAGGTGAGCGCATCGCCGTGGCTCAAGAGTCTGGTTTCCGCAATGAAATCGCCCGCGACGGGGCGCTGCGCACGGTGATGCCTTTCCTGATCCTCGTGCCGGTGCTGCTGTTGATCGTCGCCGACCTGGTACGCAAGATGTTCCGGCCCATTGCCGCGCTCTCCAGGGAAATCGATCAACGGGCGGAGCAGGAGCTGCATCCTGTCGACGACCGCCACCTTCCGGCCGAGGTTCGCCCCTTCGCCGTGGCGATCAATCGCCTGCTTACCCGTGTCGGTCAGTCGATGGATGCCCAGCGCCGCTTTGTGGCGGATGCCGCGCACGAACTGCGCTCGCCGCTGACCGCCCTATCGCTGCAGGCGGAGCGGCTGGCGGCCGCGGAAATGTCCGTTCTGGCACGCGAACGGCTGACGGCGCTGAGTCAAGGCATCGAGCGCGGCCGGAGCCTGCTGGATCAACTGTTGACGTTGGCCAAGGCGCAGTCGGCCACTGGCGTGCCCCAGTCGCCGGTCTCGGTACAGGACATCTATCGCCGCGTGCTGGAAGACCTCATGCCGCTGGCCGAGGCCAAGCACATCGACATCGGTGTCGAGGGCACGCAGAACGCCGAAGTGTGGGTGAGCGAGCCGGACCTGATCGCCGTGGTCAGAAACCTGGTCGATAACGCCATCCGCTACACGCCAGAGGGCGGGCAGGTCGATCTCTCGGTGAATGTGTCGGGCGGGAAGGCCAGACTGCGCATCCAGGACAACGGTCCGGGCATTCCATTGGACGAGCGGGACCGGGTTTTCGATCCCTTCTATCGCACGCTGGGCAGCGAGCAGATCGGCTCTGGCCTGGGGCTGTCCATCGTCCAGACGATCGCCCATCGCATCGGTGCGGAAATCCGCCTCGATTTCTCGGACCTGGCCCGACAGACCGGCTTGAGCGTCACCGTGCGCCTTCCGTCTGTCGAACCCCCGGCCAGGGGTTCATGAAGGCACATCTTCAAGCCTCAAACAAAGTAACAAGCCACAGCCAGAAAAAACCCAGGCATGCTTCGGAACCACCGCCAAAAAAAAGCCACAAAAACCAAAGCTGGCCATGGCAATTCACCCAAATGATTTCCGCGAAAAAAGGCAGATCACACCCCGCACGGCCAGCACATCACTTAGTTCAAACCCCCTGCCTTTTTACCGGATTTTTATAATATCCGATTCAGTTTTATATAAAAATGATATCCTCGGTTTCCAATGCTTCGGTCGCCTATTCTGCTTATGGCAACGCTTCTAGAATTGCCAAACCCGCTCCCACCAATGATTTAAGCGCCACTCCCGCTCAAGCGACCGTATGTCCTACCGCTTACTCGATGGAAGAGCGGATTGAATCCACTTACCTCTATAATCAGCAGGGAAACGCGGTTTTTGATCCCATCATTGCCCTACGGCATCAGGCTGACCAAGGCGATGCCGAATCACAATACCAGTTCGGCCTGGCATTTGACTCTCACTTAAGAAATACCTTTCAATCTCCCGAAGAGTCTTATTTGAGACGCGCGGCCGAACAAAACCACCCCGCAGCGGCACGCGAATACGCAAACCGCGTCATAAGCACCTATTACAACAACGCCAGAGGCTTTTTTTCCGTCAGGCCCAGTTTCGAAGATGCGGAAATTTTCTTCCGCAGGGCAGCTACCAATGGCGATGCCCAGGCGGCCATTAGTTATGCGGAGCTGTTTAGCAAACCGCCAATCCTGATTGCCGGAGAAAATGGGTCATTTACCCACAACCCTATCTTGCAACGCGATGCTGTGCGGCAGCTGAATGATTTGCAAGATGCCTTGCACTGCTTGCGGCCTTATGCCGAGGATGGCAACGCAAGCGCTCAGATGGAGTACGCCAAGCTCACTTTTGAACTAGCACGTCGCGTCGAAGAGTCGGCGTTGCCGCATAAGCTGCAAGACCCATATCTCGACGTTGCAGAAGCGGTGGGATTTTTAGGCCAGGCCGCCACGCAGGGCATGCCTCAAGCTCAATATGACTATGCAATGCTGGTGGTAAACACCTACCAAGGAGAAAACTCGCTTTGGCCCGATAGCTTGCCTTTACCGGATTATGATCAGGCGGAGCAATACCTCCGGGCTGCCGCACTTGGGCCATCATCAAATTCCGAAGCGCGGCAAGCCTATGCGCATATGTGGCTTTCACTCGGCCCGCTCCATGACCGCAATGGCCAGCCCATACCCAATCCGTTAGCCCAGCGTCACGCTGAAGAACAATCGGACAACAAGCGCTTCGCAATGAATTATTTATATGGCCAAGCCACTCAGCAGAGAGATACGCAGGCGCAATACAGATACGTCCATGAGATATTTTTGCAAAACCCATTGATCGACGCTGCAGAAGGGGTAGAATTTTTACGCCAGGCCGCCACGCAGGGCATGCCTCAAGCTCAATATGACTATGCAATGCTGGTGGTAAACACCTACCAAGGAGAAAACTCGCTTTGGCCCGATAGCTTGCCTTTACCGGATTATGATCAGGCGGAGCAATACCTCCAGGCTGCCGCACTTGAGCCATTAAATTCCGACGCGCGGCAAGCCTATACGCATATGTGGCTTTCACTCGACCCGCTTCGTGACCGCAATGGCCAGCCCATACCCAATCCGTTAGCCCAGCGTCGCGCTGAAGAACAATTGGCCAACAAGCGCTTGGCAATGGGTTATTTATATGACCAGGCCACTCGACAGAGAGATACGCATGCTCAATACAGATACGCTTATCAAGTCTTAGTGAATAATAAGACAGAAAACATCAATCCCAGAGCGGATGGCAGAGACGCCACAACGGTTCGAAATGAAGCGCTCGGATTGTTGCGCGAGGCAGCTGAAAAAGGACATCCATTGGCTCGCATGGATTATGGCTATGAGTTGCTGCGAAGAGCGGCAACCATGAAGCTTTCACGTGAAGAAAATTCACTTGAAAGAATGCTTGCAGCGCATGAGGAAGCGGAAAACTATTTGGCACCGGCCAATCCCCCCGGAAACTAGTCCTCAGGAGGGTTGAATTTTCTAGCAGAAGGCCGCGAGCGGCATGGCCGCTCGCCTGGCGCCCGGGGAAGCGGGGCAAGGCCATTCGATAGGGACGCACCCGCCGCCTATCGGACTCGAAAGGGCCGGCGCACCGCAAAACGCCAATGTCGTGGCCGAGACCACCCCGGCAGCGGGATATGCCCGACCCGGTATCCAGACCCATGCATGACTGGCGCGCCCGACAGGAATCGAACCTGTATTCCGCGCTGGCCATGAGGCCTCTCAAATGTCTGAACCCCTGTCAGAGGTCATCCGCATCCGGGTGTCCCACAGTCAGGCAATGCGCCTGCAGCAGGCCGCCGCCCTGGCGGGCCTGTCATTTTCTGATTACATCCGTCGCCGCCTAACCCATGCCGATGCGCTGGCCGATGAACTGGCGCTGCTGCGCCAAGCCGTCCACCAACTGGACGGCCTACAAGAGGCGAGGGCCGGGGCTATTGAAGCCGCTCTACTTGTCCGCCAACAGGCAAGGCCTGAGCATCGCGCCCAGGTCGAAAACACAATGCAGATGCTGGGGGTCGAGCCTCTGGCGCGTATGCCATGAACAGGCCCGGCATCCCAACGGTATGCCAGCTGGCATACGAGGCTCATTACCGCACAAGCTACGACAACCCGGCCTTTACCCAGCGCCGTCTGATCTGGGATACTGCTTGGCGGGAGGCTGAGCGTGCCGCTGCTCTGATCCGCAAGGCGCAGGACCGCACCAGGAGGGGATCCTATGACCACCACAACGAACGGAAAAAATCTGACTGATCCGTCCATCCGGGACGGGTTTCACGATGCTTACCGGGTGTCCTGGTACGGCTACATCAGCCCGATCCTGAGCATTCGCAGATTTATCAACTGGGGCATCATGCTGCTGCCCTGCCTGATTGTTCCTCCGCTCATCGTGATCTACGCCATTGTCGCGGTGGTGAAGGTCATCCTCTTTCTGCTGCATACCCGCACCATCCGGTTGTACGCCAATCAGGAAGGCATCTGGTTGTACCAGGGCCTTTTCCCCTGGCAACGGTCGCTGGCTGGCGTGCGCTGGCATAACGTCGATGAGGCGACGTCGCGCACAGGCTTTATCAGCTGGCTGACCCGTGCATATCCGGTGCGCATCACAAACCGCTACACGAAGGACACTGAGATCTACGCCTTCGACATCGCCCGTGGAGACGAGTTCGTGTCCCGGATCAATGATGTAGTCGGTCAACGGTACGCCGGTGGCCCGATTGTGCAACCGATCGGACGCAGTAAACGCCCCACGGCGCTGCCGGATCGCTCGGCACCGCAGGCTATCGAATAGCACCACCAACGGCAGGCCGTTCGGCCCTGCTTTCTGCAGCACCCAGGGCGCAATTCTGCGCCCTGATCTTTTCCCCCAACGGAGTCCCTATGTCCCCCCATCCCACCATGCGGGCCGGGGCCGCTGCGCTTGCCTGCGCCCTGGCCCCTGCCGTGTTTGCTGCGGACTCACCGGCCGATGACCTTCTGACCGGTAATGTCCGTCTGGCCTGCGAAGCCACGCTGTGCCTGTCGTCCAGCGTGCGCCCGGGCGAATGCAACCCATCCCTGGAGAAATATTTCAGCATCGAGATATTTGACGATGGCCATCTGGACTGGGGCGCCACCGTTGATGCCCGCCGCGCTTTTCTCGCCATGTGCCCCGGCAACTCTGCGGAGGGCATGCCGGCGCGGATCGACGCGATTTCGAAGGGCGCGGGCAAATGTGACCCTGCGTATCTGAACAGCGCCTACGCGGGGACCGCCTACAGGTACCGACAGCGCGGTTACAGCTACGACTCCAACACCGGTACCAGCGAACCGTCCTATGAGGTTCACGAACTCAAGACGGTGACGCTGAATACCCTGCCTTCGTACTGTGTCGCCTACAACGACCATGCATGGACTTATGAGTTGAGCGTCAAGTACGTCGGCACTCCCGACAAGGGTGGGCGATGGGTGAAGGCGGAAGACTATGACGCCGCACAGGCCGCATGGAACGCGGACCATGGCGGCACCTGGGCCAGCGGCTGGAACTTCTCACTGACCGATCCACGCCGCTCCTACAGCGGTAATAACCACGGCGGCAACGAACGATAGGAACCATCATGCTGACCAACCCCATCACCACCCTGGACAAATACACTCTGCGCCAGGAACAGGACGACCAGCGCGACCCTCTGGATGCCCTCAAGGATGCCGAAACTCTGCGGACTTTTCTGAACCATCTGCGCCCTTACCTCAGCGGCCCCAGCCCCGACGTGGCGCTGCGCGACATCATGCGCCACCTGGTCGATGTCGTCAGCAACCCCGCAACATCGTATCTGCTGCTCTCCCGAATTCGCGAAGATCTGACGGCAGGCGACGTGGACCGGGCGCTGGCTGATGCACAGCATCTGGTGGAAACCAACGGCCGCCGCGCTGAAGCGGCCCTGAAGCAAGCATGCTGACCACCATCGCCGCGCTGGCATTGACATGCGCCCCGCACATACACCCGGCCACGCTCTCGGCGCTGGTGCGGCATGAATCCAACGCCAATCAATACGCGATTGGCGTCAACGACCCTGCCCACCGACTGTCACACCAACCAGACTCACTGGATAAAGCCGTGTCAGCCGCCCGCGCCCTGATCGCAGATGGTGTCAATTTCGATGCGGGCTTGGGGCAGATCAACGTGCGAAATTGGGGCTGGCTGGGTCTGACTGCCGAAACGGTATTCGATCCCTGCGCAAATCTGACAGCGGCCCAAACAGTGCTGTCGGAATGCTATGCCCGCGCCTTGAAAACTCACCGGCCCACCCAGCAGGCTCTACGCGCCGCGCTGTCTTGCTACAACACAGGCGACCTGGCACGCGGATTCAACAACGGGTATGTCGGCCGAGTCCTCGCCGCCGCCGGCATCCAAGTGCCGGCGCTGCGGGATGACAGCGTCACAGCAGGGGAAGCCCCGCCACCTCAGCCGCCCACCGGATCCCCGGATGGGTTTTCCTCGAACCCCATACCTGACGGCTTCTCTCAGCCACCACCCGCACAGGAACAGACGGCCCCCGCCGCCTGACACCGCTTTCACCCCCCTTGTTTTTCAACTATTGCCCCGTGCCTCAGCACGGAGGCTGGAGATTGCTATGCGCTTTTTTCTCTACATCCTGAACCTGCTCCAATCCGCACTGACCTCGCGTCATGCACCCGCCCGCTTGGCCGCCACTCTGGCCATGACCGGGTTGAGCCAGGCCACCTTTGCACAGGTCGGCGGTCTGTCGAAGGCAAAAACGACGCTGGAAGCCCTGCGAGATCAGTTGGACATCATCCTGCCGATTGCCGCCGTGATCATCGGGGTCATCATCGCCGTCCTCTACTCTGCGGAAATCATGCGAAAAGACGATGCAGTGCGCTGGGGTATCGGCGTGGTCGTCGCCGGGTCAGTCGGCGAACTGGTGGTACTGCTCTGGAAATGAGCCATGAGCAACACGCCCGAAAACACATACCCAGTCTTCAAAGGCCTGGGACGCAAACCGACGTTCCTCGGCGTGCCCACCACGTTGCTGCTCGCCGCATTCTCGGTCGTGGCCATGATCGCCATGACTGTAGGCCTGGCGTGGTGGGGCCTGCTGTTGATCGTGATCCCGACCATCAAGATCGTCACCCGTGAGGATGACAAGGCCTTCGATGTGCTGTGGCTGGAATTTAAGACCCGGGCCAGGAACCGGAACAAACGGTTTTGGGCCGGATCTAGCTACGCGCCTATCGGCTACGACACCCGGCGGCCCTGGGTCCGCCTCATCGAAAGGAAATCACAATGACCTCTGCCGCCTCGCTGGCCGTCGATGAACGGCTGGTTTCGCGCTACCTGCCCTACTCTCACCATGTGACCGATCAGATCGTGGCCTGCGACAACCACGAGTATCTGACCGTCATTAAAGTGTCTGGCCGTGCACCTGACGCCCATAGCGCCGCCGATTTGAAAGAGTGGATCGAGGCGCTGCACAATGTGCTGCGCGGCCTGCCTTTCGGCCAGCTGGGCCTGTATTCCCACATCGTGCGGCGCCGCGTGACCGAATACCCCGACAGCACGTTTACGCAACCCTTCGCCGCGCAGTTCGACCGTGCATACCGGCGCACATTCGACGCCGCCGGTCTGATGGTCAACGATCTGTACCTGACCGTCCTGATTCACCCGGTCGCTGATCCCGTGCTAGGCACCTTCGCCAGCCTGGAACGGGCGGATCGCGCCCGTCTGGCGCTGTGGCAAAAAGAATCCATCGACCGCCTGCAAGAGGTCTGCCGCACCCTCAAGGCAGGTCTTGTGCGCTACGACCCGGAAATCCTCGGCATCGTGGATCGCAATGGCTTGGCGTTCAGCGAGACGGCCGAATTCCTGGGATTCCTGCTGTCTGGCCGGCATCGGCCGGTGCCTGTGGCACAGGACCGCATCCGCGACACCCTGCCCGATGCGCGCCCCATCTTTGCCCGTGCGGGTGAACTGGGCGAACTGCGCACCGTCGAAGGATCCAGGATCTTCGGCATGCTGGAACTGCGCGACTACCCGGAAAACTCCAAGCCTGGGCACCTGGATCGCCTGCTGGGTCTGCCTCACGAATTCGTGCTCACACAATCATGGGGAAGCCACACGGGGGCAGCGGCAAAGAAGATGGTCAAGAAACAGCACAAGCTGCTGATCGACTCCGGAGACGATTCGCAAAGCCAAGTCAATCAATTGGCCGACGCGATGGACGACCTGACATCGGCTCGCCTGGGGTTGGGCGACCATCACGCCACGCTGCTGGTCTACGGTCCTGACCCTGCCGCCGTGCGCCAGGCACTTGCCAATGTATCGGCCGCCATGGCCGAAGACGCAATCGGGTTCCGGCCCATGGCCCGCGCCCTCGAGGCCGCGTTCTGGGCGCAATTGCCAGGCAACTGGCACTGGCGACCGCGCCCCGTGCCGGTCACGTCGTTCAACTTCCTGTGCTTTTCCAGCCTGCACAACCAACTGACCGGCAAGCCGGCGGGCAACCCCTGGGGGCCGGCCGTCACGATGCTGAAGACCCAGACCGGATCCCCGTTCTTCTTCAACTTCCATGCATCGACCGAAGACGTGGATGAGACGGGCAAACGGCGGCCGGGCAACACCATGATCATCGGCATGACCGGCACCGGCAAAACCGTGCTGCAGGGGATGCTGGTCACGCAAGCCCAGAAGTTTGGCGCGACTTGCGTGGTCTGGGACAAGGACCAGGGCATGCAGGTGCTGATCATGGCCCTGGGCGGACGCTACTTCAATATCCGCCTGGGCGAATCCACCGGCTGGGCACCATTCCAGATGGAGCCTACGAAGGGGAACGTGGCTTTCATGACGCGCCTGGTCGTGTTCCTTGCAGAACGCCGGGGCGAGCCGGTCACGACACGCCAGCGCGCCGACATCACGCAAGCCGTGCAGCAACTGACCACGCTGATCGACCGCGACAGCCGGACCTTGTCCACATTGAACACGCTGCTGCCCAATCCGTACAGCGACGACGAGCGGGCCAGCACCATCCACTCTAGGCTGGCGCCCTGGTGCCGTGGCGGGGAATATGGATGGGTGTTCGACAATGCCAGCGACCGGCTCGATTTGGACGCTGGTGCAAGCGGTCCGGCCATTTTCGGCTTTGACTTGACCGAACTGCTGGACGACGACGAGGTGCGCGGCGCCGCGACGATGTACCTGAAACACCGGGTCGATGCCCTGCACGATGGTCGGCGCATCATCAATCTCTACGACGAATGTCAGCACCCCCTGAAAGATCAACACTTTCAGGATGACATGCAAGACGCAGCCAGGACCATTCGGAAAAAAAATGGCGTCCTGGCCTTCGCAACACAGGAGCCGGGAGCGATCACATCCAATCCGGTCGGCCCGTCCCTGGTGCAGCAAACCGCCACGCTTATCTTGCTGCCGAATCCCAAGGCCCGCGCCGAAGACTACATCCAGGGTTTCGGGCTGACGCTGGCGGAATTCGAACTGCTCAAAAGCCTGGGTGAAGCCAGCCGCAAATTCCTGATCAAACAGGGATCCAGCGTCACCGTGGCGCAGTTGGACTTGTCGGGCTGCGAAGACGAACTGCTGGTCTTTTCCGGATCCCCGGACATGGCCGAAATCGCTGAACAAGCGGTCGCGCAAGCTGGCCAGGATCCCGCAGCCTGGCTACCTGTCTATCTCGCCGCCGTGAAACAAGCGCGGCAACAACCATAGGAGAATCCATGGCGAACTTCAAAAATACTGGCCCCGACAAGGCAGCAGAAGCAGGCAAGAACGATCAACAGGCTCGACAAGACCGCCTGGATCGTGAGCATGAAGACCTGGGCCGCGAACAGCATGAATCCACCCTGGCCGCATCCGCCGCTGGCGTGCTGGCGACTGCCCAAGACCCGCTCAACAAGGCGCTGCGAGGCGTCGGCGATCACCTCCAGCACAAGGTGGACCAGATCAGCCACCAGACGGACCTCCAACAGGACGATTTCTACCAGCGTCTGGGCCTGTCTGACCCGAGTCATGCACCCGATACGCCGCAACTGGACCAGCCCCAGGCCATCCGTGAAAACGACGGCCCGGAACTGGATTTCTGATCTGCTTCATGAGCAGACAGGGTCAAGGGCCAGCCCGCAAGCCGCAGCCCGTAGCCGTCAGGCGAAGGGACCGGGTGAGGACTGGGGGCGTAAGCCTGCACCCTTGACGCTGACTGATCAACCCGACGCTTGCGGCCGGCGGGCAGGGGATGCTTTCACCCCTGCCCGTCTGCCACGTGGCGAACGCGGGGAAGTCCAGAGGGGCAGCGCCCCACTGGCCAAGCCCTGCCAGGGGCGCGAAGCAACGGGAGGCCACCAGCGCCTGCAGCCTGGCCAGCGATCTCGTCTCCATCCCCACCATTCACAACAACTACCTCAAATGAAACGACGACACTTCATTGCCGCCGTCGGCGCCGCCGCGCTGGCAATCCTCACCGGGTGTAAAACCGACTCACCGCCCGGGGAAAAATTCGTGGGCTACTGGCAAGGTCAGGCCCAAGGCAAACGCCCTCCGGATCTGATCCACATCGCCCGCAACGGCGAATCGGGCTTTCTGTTTACTCTGACAGGCTTTGACGCCCTGTTTGGAGGAGGCTACAAGTCCCGCACGGCGCCCGCCGTCATCAGCGATTCGGCCAACATGCTGATCGTGGCTCAGACGCTCAACGTGGCTTACGACGAAGACGCTGATCAATTGGTCTCGGACCAGCTTCGCGCCACACGCATCACTGAATCGCAGTACCAGGCTGCTTTGGCGACCAAGTAGCTCCTCCATCCCCGCGGCTACCAGCTGCATCTTTCTGTGGTGCCCGTCCGGGCACCACCTTCCCCGGAGTCAACTCAATGAATCGCTGGTCACAGAACTTAGCGGGCCTGGTGCTGCTCGTCAGTACCCTAGGCGCCGCCCATGCCAGTGGCATCCCGACCGTGGATGCCGCTACCATCGCCCAGTTGCAGCAGCAGTATGAAAACGCTGTGAAGCAACTCAGTACGTTGCAAAGCCAACTGGAAAACGCGAAGTCCCAGCTGAAGGCAATGACGCAATCGAGCGGCTTTGGCAACGTGGTCGGCGATCCGACACAGCGCGACCGGTTCCGCCAGGCGCTGCCGTCGCAATCCGACGACCTGCTTGACCGCTCAGGCTCATCCAGTCTGAATACCGATGTCAAAGCCGCGCAGGATAAAGTCCTGGCGCCGGTCGATTTCGCCAGCGACCGGGCGCAGCTCTCGCAGGATGCTCTGAACATCGAAGCCACATCCAAGGCCATGAGCCAACGGGCCTATGACTCCATGACTCAGCGCCTGGCCAATATCGACGCACTGCAAGACAAGATCAACCAGACCACAAACCCCAAGGAGATTGCAGAACTGCAGGCCCGCATTGCGATTGAACAGGCGAACATCAGCGCGGAACAGACCCGCATCCAACTCGCGCAGCAGCAGCTGCAAGCTGAACGCAATCTGCTACAGGCCCGCGCCAAGCGGGTCTATGGCGGCTGGTTTGGCGACAAGCCCGCCTCGGGCGAGTGAGGTCGTGCCATGGCCGGATTTGACACAACCATCACTCAACCGACTGACGCCGCCACCATCGGGGACTGGATTCTGACGCAAACGGGCAATGTCCTGAACAACGCAGTGAACGGCCCCATGGAAAAATTATGGGACGCGCTATCGCCCGTCATCATCGTGGGCCTGACGATTCAATTCTTGGCATATGCCTACATGCTGGCCAGCGGCCACGGCACGATGAGCGTGACGGAGTTCTTCAAGAAAGCCATTATGGTCGTCATCATCGGCGCATTCTTCGGCAGTGCCGGGGCATTCCAGACAAACATTGCCGATACCATGCTGTCGCTGCCCGATGACGTGGCGACCCTGACCAGCGGCACCAAAGACATCGGCAAAGAGGTCGATAAGCTGCAAGCTGAAGCCTCCAAAGCGGCCAATGCAATGACCAATTCGGGCGATTCGTCCTGGTTCCAGTTCCTACCCAGTGGCCGGGAAGTGCTGGTCAGCATCATCGCTGTGGCCATGAAGGTCGATATCGCAATTGTCGGCGGCATCATGGTGGTCCTCATGATGGTCTGTCAGGTCGGCATGGCGTTGGTCGTAGCGGCCGCACCGATCTTTATCGCCTTCCTGCTCTTTGAGCCCACAAAGCAGATGTTCAACAGCTGGGTGTCCGCAGCCTTCAATTTTGTGTTCCTTGCGATGCTTCTAGGCCTGGTCCTCGGGTTCCTTCTGCAGATGAATCTGGGCCTGATGCAGATGGTTGCTACCGATGTCAATGCGGGCGCAGTCGATGTCTTCACACTGCTAGCGGCATCCACGTTGATGGGTCTGGCAAGCATCGTCATCATGATCATGTTGCCAAGCCTGGCCAGCAGTCTGTCGGGCGGCTTTGGGGCGCATTTCGGCGTCGGCTCCGCTGCAAGCGGTGCCATGTCGGGCCTGCGCATCAAGTCAATGATGCGGATGATCCCCGGCGCGGGTGGCGCACGGGGCGCAGCGCGCGCTGCAGCGTCTTCCGCAAAAAAGTAGTCCTTCCTCTATGCACACGCCCGCCCTAGGCGGCGGGCAGGAGTCTTTTCCATGAAAAAAATCATCGCCGCCCTGGCGCTGGCCGGGGTGCTCTCGGGTTGCGCGTTTCACGCGCCACAACCCCCGCAACCGGCTGACGGCCCCCGTGTTCCAGTCAACGCCACGGCCCCGCTTATTGAAGGAGTCTGACACGTGTCCAAACAGATCAAAATGCAGGACCTGGCCCGGCACCTGGAGGAATCCAGAGGGCTGGAACGCGACTATCTGGGCGAATTGGTCGCCAGCCGCCGACGCGCTTGGCGTGTAACCCTTGCCGCCGGCATCCTCGCCCTGGGTTCGGTCGGAGCCGTCATGGGGTTGACGCCCCTGAAGCAGCCGCCGGAAATGTACGTCGTGCGCGTCGATAACGCCACAGGCGCCATCGAACACGTCAGCACCCTGGGCCAGCCCATGGAGGATTACGGTCAGCGCATCGCCAAGTATTTTCTCAACACCTACGTGCTGAACTGCGAAGGCTACAGCTGGCAGACCATTCAGGAACAGTTCGATACCTGCGCCCTGCTGTCCTCGCCTTCTATCCAGACCGCGTACGGCAAGCGATTCGAGGGCACGGACGATCCGACCAAACGTCTGGGCACGCTCGGGGCCATCGACGTGAAGGTGCATTCCATCACGCTGGGAGCCAACCAGGCCGCCGTGGTGCGCTTTTCGACCATCGAGCGCGACACCACCACGGGTAACGCCCTGAAAACGCGCCACCTGATCGCCACGATGGCCTACGAGTACATCAATGTGCCGCTGACGGAAGAAGTAGCACGACTGAATCCGCTGGGATTTCAGGTCGTGCGCTATGACCTGGCTGCTGACCTGTCCCGATAAAAAGGAACCATCCCATGAAGCAAACCACCAAGGGCGGCCGACTGGCCGCCCTTTCACTGGCGCTGCTGCTGGCCGCACCGATGGCCGCACAGGCTCTGGACGCGCCCACCTATTCCAAAGCGGACCGCCGGGTGCGATACGTCGATTACAACCCGGCCGATGTCATCCAGCTCGATGCCGTGATCGGTGTGGCCACTCACATCGTGCTGGAACCTGGTGAGCGCTACGTCTACCATGTCTTCGGCGATAGCCAGGCATACCTGTTCACCCAGAAAGACAACCACCTGTTTTTCAAGCCAACCGCTGAAGACGCTGATACCAACCTGATCGTCGTCACGGATCGCCGGGATTACGCGTTTCGCCTGTCCTACCACGACAACCGGGATGCTTCGGCGCTGTACAAGCTGGTCATCCGCTACCCTGAATCGGAGATCCGCCAGGAGGCGGCCAAAGCGAAGCGACAGGCTGTGGAATACGCCTTGCGCCAAGTCGGCACACCCATGAACTGGAAGGCATATACGCGCAGCGGCGACGTTACGCTCGCGCCGGTCCATGCCTGGGATGACGGTCGCCAGACCTGGCTGCAGTTTCCGGTCGAAGGCGACATCCCCGCCGTATACCGCGTCACGCCCGACGGTCAGGAAGTGATCACGAACTACCACATGGCTGACAGTCGGACGATGGTCTTGCATCGCACCTCGGCGCTGTGGCACCTGCGCCTGGGCGACCAGGTGCTGGCCATTTACAACGACGCATACGGGCAAGTGGCCCCGCCCACTCATACCGGCACGGCCTCTCCGGAGGTCCGCCGCATCGTCAAGGGAGTAGCCGACCAGTCTCTCCCGACCGCCAATCCGGTCGATCTGAAGCCCGCACCAGCATCGGTCGCGCCTTCTGCCGTAGCTCAACCTGTGGCGCAACCCGCGCCGTTGGAGCCTGCCCCGATTCTGCAGCCTGTTGAGGCCGATGCGACGGGGGATCTGTCGCTGATGCCCTCGCGGATGTGGGAACAGGACGGCAAGACTTGGATGCAGTTTTCCGGTGCCGTGCCCACCGTCTACGCCGTGGGCGATGACGGTCAAGCAAAACTCGCATCGACAACCTTACACCCTGATCACACGATTTCTGTGACCGGCACAGGTAGCAGATGGCAACTGCGCCAGGGCACTGCAAACCTGACGATCAGCAAACGGGATGGACAAAAATGACTGATTCGACGCATCAAACGCCGCCGCTCGGCACAGAAGACCTGGACCGTGGCGGCGCAGCACTGGACGACGTGCAGCGCACTGCACCGCGTGGCGCTCGCGCCATCTTCATCCTCGCTGTCATGGTCGCCACAGCGGTCGTGGCAGGCGTCCTCTGGCGCTCATGGTCCAGCAGCACAGACAAAGAGGCGACCGACAGTGCGGCTCTGGAGTCGGAACAAAGTGGCATCAGCAATCTGCTGAAAACCCCTGCTGTGCCGCGCCCGGCACCACCGCCACCGGCGGTCGCTGCGCCTGCTGCACCGCCTCCCCCACCGCCGGTACACGTTACGCCGGTCGCGCCACCGGCCCCAATGATCGACAAGGTCGCGCTGCGGCGCCTGGCCAGCCCCCTGCAGGGTGAGGGTCAGGCTCAGACACCGAACGCGGCAGGATCCACTACAGGGCCGACTGGGCCGCGTGTTGACGCTGGGCCTCTGGCTGACAAGCTGCGGCCGCTGGAACTGGCCCCATCGGTTGCCGGCCAGCTTGGCAACATGAACATGCTGCTCACGCAAGGCACGATGATCGACTGCACCCTGCAAACCAAACTGATCAGCACCCAGGCTGGCCTGCTGACCTGCCTGGCCACCCACGATGTGATGAGCGCCAACGGCAAGGTGAAACTGATCGACGCTGGCACCAAGTTCACGGGCTATCAATCTGGCGGCATCGTGCAGGGCCAGGCCCGTGCTTTTGTGACATGGAACCGGCTGGAGACCCCCACCGGTGTCATCCTCAACTTGGGGTCCCCTGGCACTGGGCCATTGGGTGAGGCTGGCCTGGGCGGTTTCGTGGACAACCATTTCTGGGACCGATTCGGCAATGCCATTTTGCTGTCGCTGGTTGGCGACCTGGGGAACTGGGCGGCCAATCAGGGGCAATCAGGCAGCAACAACATCCGCTTCGACGGCACCCGTGAAGGTGGCCAGGAGGTCATTTCGAAGATCCTCGAAAAGTCCCTGGACATCCCGCCGACCCTCTACAAAAACCAGGGCGAACGCATCGGCATCATGGTCGCCCGCGATCTGGATTTCAGCCAAGTCTATGACCTCAAACCCGTCTACTGAGCCGCTACCCTTTGACCGCGCTATCGCGGTCAAAACGTTCTTACGGCCGGTGAACCAGTACCTGGACGACCCTGCTGTTACGGAACTGGCGATAGTCCGGCCTGGCGAACTGTTCACACGTGAAAGAGGCGCCTGGCACTTTCATGAATGCCCGGACCTCTCGGCCAGCCACCTGGCCGCCCTGGCCAACGGCCTGGCCGCCTACAACAGCATGGCGCCTGCACCGATCATGTCGGTGATTCTGCCCAATGGCGAGCGTGGCCAGCTGGTCAGCCCGCCTGCGTGCATCGACGGCACGGCCGCGATCAACATCCGCAAGCACGCCCAAACGGTCATGACTCTGGAGGAATTGACCGCACAGGGCGCATTTGCGTCGGTGCGGGATTCCGCCGCCGAGTTTGCCGCTGGTGGCCTATCACCGGTCGATCAGCGTTTGTCGGCGCTGCAGGCGGCAGGCGACATCCCCGGCTTCCTGCACGAGGCCATCCAGGCCCGCAAGAACCTGGTCATCGCTGGCGCCACGGGCTCTGGCAAGACCACCTTCGCCAGGTCGCTCATCGAGCGGGTGCCGGTCGATGAACGGCTGATCACCATTGAGGACGTACACGAACTGGCGCTTCCTCGTCACCGCAACCGCGTCCACCTGATGTACGGGGGGACACGGGGCCGAGTGTCGGCCACGGACTGCCTTGCCGCCTGCATGCGGCTCTCACCTGACCGGATCTTTCTGGCCGAACTGCGCGGCCCGGAGACGTGGGATTACCTTGCGGCGCTGAACACCGGCCATCCGGGCTCGATCACCACGACTCACGCCAACAGCGCAGCCGACACGTTCGACCGGCTGGCGGTCCTGGTCAAACAATCGCCCACGGGCGGCCAGCTGGACCTGGCGACGATCCAGGCGTTCCTGCGCCAGACCGTGGACATCGTGCTGTATTTCGAGCGGTTCCGCCTCACCGAACTCTGGTACGAGCCGCGCCGGCGCACCTTGCACTGATTCGTCTGCTGCCGTCCGCGCAGCCCCACCAGCCGCCCAGGAATCTTCCTGGCGCGGCGCTTCCCTTTCCTGGATGGTGCGAGGCTTGCGCACCCTGGGCGAGCCTTCGCGCCCGGAGCCTTGCCCCATGTCAACAAATTTCTGCCTGCCGTTTCACGAAACCCCCGCCACCCAGCGCCTGTCAGCGGCCATGCAACGAGCCAAGGAAAAAGCCGATGAAGCCGTGGCGGCGGCCGCCGAAAAACAGGCCACCACGCCGGTCAAAATGCTCCTGCCCGGCCTGAATGAGTCCGTCCGCGCCATTCCCAACTACATCGCCAGAAGCGCGATTTTTGCGCCTGTTCGCAAAGGATGCAGACAGATTCACGACGACACTGTGTTTCTCGAAGGCCCGAACATTCTGCTCAAGGGCTCCGGAAAGCAACTGTCCGAAGACCATTCGGACATCTGGATGCACGCCATGTATCTGCAGACCACGGTCCTGGTGGGCGAAGCCCCGGTCATCAACCGCGCCGACTTCCTGCGCGGCATGGGCCGCCCGACAGGCGGCAGCGCATACGATTGGTTGCACGATGGCATGAAAGACCTCTCACGCTTCACCATCTGCATCGAGGCCCGCCGACGGGATGGCTCCGTGAAATACAGCTACGGCCAGGCTCGATCCTGCCGGCTGCTGGCGATGATCGGCGGCTTCGATTACCAGGAATCCACGGGCCTGTACACCCTGTATGCGGACCCACGCTGGGCGCAGATTTTCGGCAACCGTGAGTTCGCACTACTTGACTGGGCCAAGCGCCTGAACCTGCGCCATGACCTGTCCAAGAGCCTGCAGCGGCTCATCGGCACATCGTCCGATGAGCGCCAGAAATACACCCTGGAAACCCTCAAGGACCGGGCGCAGTACACAAGCCCGATGCGCAAATTCCGGGGCAACCTGGAACGCAGTCTGGCCGAACTGGAAGCCTGCGGAATCATCGCCCGTCCATGTATCGAGACGGGGGCCAGGGGCCAGGAAATGGCCTCCTGGACGCGCCTGTAGTGACCCCCTGGCATCGTCATATCATCGCTCTTGAGCGAAAAAACAGCCTGTGGATAACGACGATTGAGCATCGTCATATCATTCCGCCCGCATCGTCATATCATTCCGCTTTGTCGTCATATCATTCCGCTTTATCGTCATATCATTCCGCCACCTCTCACGAAAAGCCTTTATTCATGCGGTTTTCCAGGGGTCGAGTGTCGCTCTACCTTATTACTACCTTATTTCTACCAGACAGGGCCTGTGGATAACACGGACGCCCATCGCCGGAAAGTTACAGATTAGATACAAACAAGCGGGGCGCGATGATATGCCGATGCCCCGAAGGTAGAACAAGAGTCCCCCACGCCTGACGGCGCGGGGAAAAGGTAGCCCCCCCTGGACCACGGACACAGACCAGGGCACTAACCGCACCTCGGTCCATCCACGAACCTTTCAGCATCAGTCCCCACGCCTACCGGCGCGGGGATGAACGCACCCCTGGCAACGGACAGCCGCTCCGACGCGAACCGCGTCCAGCGACATCACCTCATCCCACAGGCGGCGGGGCTGCCGCCCCCCGTCCGGGCCTTCGGCCCGCCGCCTCGCCCCCCGGAGGGCGCTAGCGCCCCTCCCGTGCCCGTCCGGGCACGGCCCCCTCCCCGCAACCCCGACACGCTAACCGAGTGTCGTCGGTCTGCAGTTGGAAAAGCGCTGCCTGCCGACCCAGGCTCGGCGCCAAGCCCAAGCTGCCGCATCACCCTATTCGCCCCTTCCCGTCGTAGCCGTCTATCACCAACGGCTGCTGCGTCATGCCCAAAGGAACCAACCATGACCCCTGCCATGAGCAACATCCTCAGCAAGATCCGCCAGGCTGCACAGAGCGACTGCACTGGTCTGTCCACTGCCGAAGCCTTGATTGCCGCTCTCGTACTCGACCGGCCTGACTGGCTGATCGACATGAAATTCACGATCCCCGAAGCACTGGATCGGATCGGTCCCCAATGGGCCGAGCTCATCCCCGAAATCGCCCGGATCTGGAAGCAGGAACTGGCTACCCAGGACTCCCGTTTCTCCTACGAAATTCTGCCGCGCTCCGAGGACATGGGCGGTGGCTACCAGCTACGCCTGCTGGAGGCAGGCCAGGAAGTGGGAGGTGGCGTATTCCCAGCCCAGAGCGGCTCTCCTGGTCGAGGCCTGGGCGATCTGTCCTACAGCGAAGCGGTGGCCACCGCCCACGCTTGGCTGGACTCCCGCCGGGCCTCTCCAGGTCGCTAATTCGCTGTACCCCACCAGCCATGAACGTAAAGAAAAAGGTCTCTCTCAACATGCTCAACAGAATCACTCGCACCATCACCTGCAGCATGGTTGCGCTCTCCATGCTAGCGGGCTGCGCATCCACGAACATGCCGCCACCGGCCTCCACTAGCACACAACCCTGGCAGATCACCCCCAGCGCCTCACAGGCGCAGGGGGTCGGCCAGCCCGCCCTGCCTCCCAACATGACCGTCATACCGGATCAAGCCCAGACACAGGACCGCAAAGAGGTGTCCTTGCCAGATCAGTCGCGGCACGGGCAATCCGGCGCGACCAGTGATTCCCTCGCAAGCCAGGCCCATGGCATGGCGCAGAACGTCGCACAGGACTGGCTGTCACAGTTTGGCACTGCGCGGCTGTCGGTCGGCCAGATAGGCCAGGGCGGCGATATCAGCGGCGCTCTGGACATGCTGTTTCCGATCCATGAAGACGGCAAGAATCTGGCGTTCACGCAACTCGGTGTACGGCATTCAACGCAGTACACGGGCTCGTTTCGCACCACAATCAATGCCGGCTTGGGGTATCGCCGTTTCTTTGACGCACAGAGTCCCTACATGCTCGGCATGAACGCGTTCTATGACCAGGATCTGACTGTTGGGCATCAGCGCCTGGGCCTCGGCGCGGAATACTGGATGGACAACTTCAAGGTGGCGGCCAATGGCTACTTTCCCATCTCAGACTGGAAAAAGTCGCCCGACCTCGCCCGCTACTTCGAGCGCCCTGCCACGGGCTTTGACATCCGTGCTGAGGGCTATCTGCCGATGTACCCCCACCTGGGTGGCAAGCTGATGTACGAACAGTATTTCGGAGATGAGGTCGGTCTGTTTGGCGCGCAAAACCGCCAGAGCGACCCGAAAGCATGGACTGTCGGTTTGACATACTCGCCAGTCCCGGCCGTGACCCTGGGCGTCGATCACAAGATGGGCGAAGCCGGTATGCGAAGCACCAATGCCACGCTGAACTTCAAGTTCCAAATCGGGGTGCCGCTAGCCAAACAATTTGATCCGACCAGAGTCGCCCCTTCGCGCAAACTCGACAACATGCGCCATGACCTGGTGGACCGCAATAATGAAATCGTTCTGGAATACCAGAAAGATGAGACCGAGATTGCTGGGCCGATTCAAATCACCTACCACGTTGCATCGCTAATCCTGCCCCCCATGGGGCCTGATAGCGCCTTTGACGCCGAAGCAGTCGTCGTGGACAGTGAGGGCAATCCAGCACCCGCCATGGCTCAAGTGACCTGGCGGGTGAGGGAACTGGACAAATTCGGTACCCCGGTTTCCCCATGGGCTTTCATTGCGACTCTGCCCACTGATGGTGCTGGCCTCTCCAGCTTGCCTGTCCCTGCGCCCGGATGCGTCAACAAGACCTTTGAGTTTTGGGCTTCTGTTGATGGCGGCAGTGACCAAGGGCAGCATGGCACCGTGACGTGGACATGCTCCTGATGACCAGCAAACGAGAACCACTATGACCGAATCCCGTTCAGTCGCGCGGTTTCGGGCTGTGCTGGCTGAACTGGACCCTCGGATCAGCCTCGCAGCGCGACTGCGTGCCATCTTCCCCCAACTCGAAGAACTCGCCGCCTCTGGCTTGCCGATGGCGGCAATTCTCTCCGACCTGAGCGCGGCAGGGCTGGATGTGCAGCCCGACACCCTGACCAAGACGCTATACCGCTGGCGCAAGAGAAAGCGGGGAGCCATGCCTGTCCCGGCGCCGGCGAACCCAGCACCACCAGCCCCCGATAGAGAAACTCCGCATAAAACCCAGCGCATCGAAACGCCTGGTGATCTGCGCAATATCCGGAACATGCATGTCGATCTGGAGGCGCTGCGGCGGGAGGGGCAGGCCTTACGCAAAGGCAAATAGCAACCGCATCAACGACTCACCAGGGGCCGCATTCGCGGCCCCTATTCATTGCATTTCAACTGGAGTTACACCACATGAAAGTCGCCATCCTCAACTACTCCGGCTCGGTCGGTAAAACCGTGACCGCCTCGCACCTGTTGGCACCCCGCATGCACGGGGCGCAGATCTTCGCCATCGAATCCACGAACGAAACCGCCGGCGACCTCGGCCTGGACATCGACATGCTGCGCGGCGAACAGTTCGGCAAGCTGTTCCGCGACCTGCTCGCCATTGACGATGCCATCGTGGATGTGGGGGCCAGCAACATCGAGGACTTCCTGACCGCCATGAACCGGTACGAGGGCGCCTACGAGGAACTGGACTACTTCGTGCTGCCGGTCATCAACACCGGCAAGGCCCAGCGCGAAACCATCAAGACTGTGGCCGCCCTGGCCGGCCTGGGTGTCCCGGCCAACAGGATTCGGGTGCTGTTCAATCGGGTCGAAGTGAGTATCGAAGACGAATTTCTGGCAATCCTGGCCTATGCCGACAAGACGGGCGAATTCGTCGCCAACCCGAAAGCCGCAATCTACGAGAACGAGGTGTTCGAAATGCTGGCAGATCTGCGCACCACGATCCAGGACGTGCTGGCCGACGATACGGATTACCGGGCGCTGCTGCGCCAGGAGGACCCCGCGCACCAGGCGCGGCGCAGCCACCTGAGCAACATGATTGCCCTGCAAGCCCTGGCCAAGCCGGTTGCCAGGCAGATGGACGCCGCGTTCGCCGCCCTGTTCCAGCAGTCGGCTCCCGCCGCGACGGAGGACCGGCCATGAGCGACGAACGCAGCGCCGCCCGCACGAAGCTGGATTTTGTGTACCAGGAGGTCGTAGGCGAGGTCACAGCCCTGGTCACACGGATCGAGGACGCCAATAAACGCCTGACGGCAGTGGGCAAAAAAATGGATGCGGCGGCCGTCTCCATCGATAAGCTGCCCGACCGCCTGCAGACGGCCCTGGCCGCATCGGGCAAAGAGATCAGCCACGATCTGGCCGCGCGAGCCCATGATGCCGTCCAAGCATCCGAATCGCACCTGGCCGAACTGGCCCGTCAGTCTGCCCGGTACGCCACCATCGCCCATCAGTCGGCCCGCCGCATGGCACTGATCGCCCTGATCGTGGGCAGCGCGGCCGGCAGCATCGGCGGTCTGCTCGCCGGTGTGGCCCTGGGCGGTCACCTGGGCTGATTGATCCGGGGCTGGCCCTGCCTGGCCCCTTTTCACAAGGACATGACATGCCGCAACTCTCCCCTATCACACGGCGGCGTATCGCCGCCGTGTGCCTGTCTGTTTTCCCCATCGGGGCGTGGCTCATGGCCGCGTCCTGGTCTTCTGGGCTGCGGCTGGCCGACTGGGACGCCAAAGCCTTCTGGTACTTCCTGAGTGTGACTTCCACCTACCCGGTCCTCTACATCCCGCCAGTCGCGGGCCTCATCCTCGCTCTGGCGCTCGTGATCTACCTGGGCCGTGCGCATCAATCCGACGGATTCGAGGGTGCTGGCTATTCGCGGTGGATCCGCGGCACGCGGTCTGTCTCCCCGCGCACCCTGGCGCGGATGTGTAAGGAGCGTGGCACGGTGCAGGCAGATGTCGCAGGGTTACCGATGCCGCGCAAGGTCGAGAATCTGCACCTGATGATCGGTGGCGCCACGGGTTCGGGAAAATCTGTGCTGCTGCGCCGCCTTGCCGACTCTGTGCGCCGACGCGGAGACCGGATGATCGTGATCGACCCCAACGGAGATTTGATGTCGAAGTTCTGGAAAGATGGCGACATGATCCTCAACCCCTACGACATCCGCAGCCAGGGCTGGACTTTCTTCAACGAGATCCGCGCAGACTACGACTGGAAGCGCTTGGCAAATTCTATGGTCCCCATGAGCCAGGACAAGAACGCCGAAGAATGGAACGACTTCGGTCGACTGCTGCTGCGCGAAACCGCCAAGAAGTTGCACCAACTGCAAGGCGAAGACGCCAGCATCATGGATCTGTTCAGGCTCTGCACGATTGAGGATCCCAAGGTTCTGAAGCAGTTTCTTGACGGCACCCTGGCCGAATCGCTGTTTGTGGGTTCGTCAGAAGCCAGCAAAGCCCTGTCTTCGGCCCGGTTTGTGCTGTCAAACAAGCTATCCGAACACACCTGCATGAAGCCGGGTGCCTTTTCCATCCGCGATTGGCTGGAAGATCCGAATGGGGGCAACCTGTACATCAACTGGCGCGAAGATATGGCGTCCTCCATGCGACCGCTCGTGTCGGCCTGGGCGGACGTGTTCATCACGTCGATTCTGTCGATGCCAGAAGATAGGGATCGGCGGTGGTGGCTGTTCATTGATGAACTGGCCAGCCTGGAAGCACTGCCGTCCCTGGAAGCGGGCTTGACCAAGGGCCGCAAGAACGGCTTGCGCATCGTTGCAGGCCTGCAAAGCACGTCCCAGCTGGAATACATCTACGGGCGCACCATGGCCACCACCATCCGGGCATCCTTCCGTAATCTGGTTGTGCTGGGTGGCTCAAAGACGGATCCGCAAACCGCAAAGGACATGAGCGACAGCCTGGGCGAACATGAAATCGAACGTCCAGATTACAGGGTCTCCCGATCCGTGGATTCGCGCAACACGACAGACGGCATGGTGCGCACCACGGAAAAAGTTGTCACCCCTTCTCAGATCCAGGCCCTGCCGGAACTGGTCGGCTACGTCGCCTTCGCAGGTGACCATCCGATTGCCAAGGTGCAGATGCAGTACAAGGCGTTCGCCCAACGCACGGCCCCCTTCTGCGAGTCCGAACAGCTACGTCGAGTCAACGCGCCCACCGCAACGCAGTTCACGCCGGAAGTCGGCGCGCTGTTGGACGGCATGCGCGAAGCTATCAAGACAACGGACACGATCGACGCCTCCGCACTGCCCAAGACCAGCGCGGCATAGTCACCTTGTCCGCATTTTCTGTGGACAAGCCTGCACGCAGCCTCCCACTCCCAATCCTCACGTGGCCCGCCGGGCGGCAGGAAGTTTCCTGACCGCCGGCGGGCTTTTGTTTATCAGGAGTACTCATGATCACCTACAAAGTGCTGCGCCGTGAAGCGGCCGCCGATAACACGCACTACTACAATGATCAGAAGGATGACTATTACAGCCGTGACAGCGGCGCGGCTGTGTGGCAAGGCGATGGTGCTCGCCGCCTTGCCGCCGTCGGTGATGTGGATCCACAGCGGTTTCATGCCATGCTGCGTGGCGAGTTCGGACAGGGTATCCAAGCGGGCAAGTCTGTGCGCAAGGACAGCAAGGCCCGCGCTGGCATTGACCTGACATTCAGCGCCCCCAAAAGCATCACGCTGCAGGCCTTGGTGGGCGGTGACGAACGTCTGCTCAAAGCGCATGATGAAGCCGTAGCCGCAACGCTGGCATATATCGAGCGCCACGCGGCCCGTGGTCGCCAGAAAGAGCGCGGCAAAACGCACACGGAAGAAACAGGCAACCTGATCATCGCCAAGTTCCGGCACGAAACCGCCCGCCCGACGGAAGATGCGCCGCCAGACCCCGCCCTGCATACCCACGCCGTCATCATGAACGCCACCCAGAGGACTGATGGTAGCTGGGTATCGTTGTCGAACGAAGAAATCGTCAAGCGGCGCATGCTCTACGACGCGGTGTATAACGCCCAGCTGGACTACCAGGTACGTCGCCTAGGATACGAGGTCCGCTACGAAAAGCACCATATCGAACTGGCCCACATCAGTCGGAAGGCCATTGAGGCGTTCAGCAAACGCCGGGCCCAGATCGCTGCTGCAATGGCTGCGCACGGCCTGGACATCAATGAAGCACCGCGACAACAGCGCGAACCCGCGCTGCTGGCCACCCGCCAGGACAAAACCAAGGAATACAACCGCGCGGACCTGCATGCGAGCTGGGTCCAGCAGGCCGTAGACATTGGCATTGATTTTGGTGCCCGCACGGCCCCCGAAGCCTCCCGCGAAGACCCACAGGCTCAGCGCGACGAGCGCCCCGAACACGCAATTGCCGACCAGTGCCTGAATTGGGCGGTGGCACACTTGGCTGAACGCGAAAGCGTGATGCCTCGCTCAGAACTGCTGGCCGCCGCCATCCGCCAATCCGGCGGTACGGTCGCCCCGGAAGTCATCAGCGATGCATTGCGCCGCCGTGCGGACGCGGGCCAGTTGCTGCGCAACCCCGCGCAGTACCGACTGGCGGCAGACTTGAAAGCAGATCCCCTGACACGCAAAGCCTGGGCGCAAAAGGTTGCGACCCAGCGCGGCCAGCCTCTGGCCGATGCTCTGGCGACAGTGGACCGGGCCATTGCACAGGGTCGCCTGGTCGCCGACGAACCGCTGTATGCGACTCCGGCCGCCTATGCGGCCGAGAAACGCATTACAGACATGGAAGCCGCCGGTCGGGGCGCAGTGGCGCCTGTGATCACCCGCGAAGTGCTGCAACACACCTTCGAGGGCAGTACCCTGAGCGCTGGCCAGCGCGATGCCCTATGTCTGATCCTGGCCGAACAGGACCAGATCGTAGGCGTCCAGGGCCTGGCCGGCACCGGCAAATCCTTCGCTCTGCAAAGCGCACAGCGCCTGCTACAGGAGCGCGGCTACAACATGGTGGCCCTGGCTCCCTATGGCGCCCAGGTCAGCAACCTGCGCCAGGATGGCATTGCGGCCAACACCGTGGCCTCGTTTCTGACGGCCAAGGACCCGCGCCGGATCATGGACAAAATGGGGCCGCAGACCGTGGTGGTGATCGACGAGGCTGGTGTCGTGCCCGTGCGCCAGATGGACAAGCTGCTTGGCAGGATCACAGCGACAGGCGCCCGCGTCGTCGTGCTGGGCGATACAGCCCAAACGAAGGCCGTCGAAGCTGGCCGCGCCTTTGCGCTACTGCAGGAGCGCGGCATGAGAACCGTGACGATGGGCGACATCCAGCGCCAGAAAAGCGAACGGCTGCGCCGCGCTGTGGAGCTGGCCGCCGGTGGCCAGGCTAGCCAGTCACTGCCGTTGGTGGACCGGATCGCATGCGTGCAGGACTCGTTTGGCGAAGACGAGCACGGCAACAAAACCCGCGACAGCAGCGCCCGCTACGAGGCTATCGCCGCAGAATACACAGCACTGCCTCATGAGGACCAAGCCAAGACCCTGATCATCACAGGCACGAACGATTCACGCAAAGCCATCAACGCCCTGGTCCATGCCAAACGCGGCTTGGCGGGCTGCGGCCACCGGTACCAGCTGCTCACCCGCCACGACACGACACGAGCGGAACGCTCATGCGCAAAGTACTACACGGTGGGGGATGTCGTGCAGCCTGAGCGCGACTACAAGTGCGGTCTGAAACGAGGCCAGTTGTATCGAGTCGTGGAATGTGAACGCCGCTTTGACCGGATCTCGGTGGTGCCCATGGGTGCCCCTACCCAGACGGACAAAATCATCGAAATCATCCCAAAAACGATGAGCAAGCTCTCGGTCTACCACCAGCATGAAGCGGAACTGTCCGTGGGCGACTGGGTGCGCGTCACACGCAACAATGCCGCCGCCGACCTGGTCAATGGCCAGCGTGCCGAGGTCGTGGCCATCGATCCGGACGCCATCACGCTCGATGTTGGCGGCCGCTTGGTAGAACTGACAACAGACAAACCATTGCATCTCGATCATGCTTACGCAACGACCGCGCACAGCGCCCAGGGCCTGACCTGCGACCGCGTGTTTTACAACGCGGAAAGCTACAGTCGCACCACGGCACAGGACACCTACTACGTCAGCATTTCGCGGGAACGTCATGAGGTGGTGGTGTTTACAGACGATGCGACCGCGCTGCCCAAGGCAGTTGACCGAGTGCCCTACAAGGGCCTGGCGCATGACCTGGTTGGCCCCGATCATGCGCCGACAGGCCACGCGCTGAAAGCGCCGGAATATGAAACCGGTGATGATCTGGAAATGGACTGACTCCCCCCCTTCGACCCGGCCTCGTGCCGGGTTTTTTTTCAACTATCGGCATTCGGTAGGTGATGGGTTGCCGAAAACATCCCTTAACCGTCTTATTGATGTCCTTGATGTGTCCTGTTGATGTCCTTGAAGCGTCCTATAGATGTCTTAGAAATGTCCTGTATATGTCCTATGGGCTTCTCAGAGTAGAAAACCTGCAGTGTCTACGGAACCAAATGGCTACAGCCGTGGAACGATTCACCAGCATGGATCGGGTCTCTCCGAAGATTTGTAGCCTACCGTGTTCCACGGTGTCGATTTTTCGATTTTTCTTGCAAGCCGCGCTGGCGCTGGCTTTTGAACCCCGCCAGGGGTGCGTCATGTATGGACCCTTTAAGGCCACAAATGAGCGCCAGCGAATTTGGGGAATTGAAGGGTCCAGCAGGCCCTTAAGGGCCTGCAGCGTCATCAGCGCGGGACCCAGGCGAAGCCTGGGATGTGGGCTATGACATCACCCTGACGACAGGCAGGGCCAAATCCACCACAGGCAGGAACAGGACGACAGCATGCCGGTATCTGAGACCGGGCACTACCGGCAGACCAGGACATGAAAAAGCCCACGACCAGGCAAGGCAGTGGGCCAGTGCAGGCCAAAAGAAAGGGCCGTATCAACGGCCCGAAGGATTAGAAAACTGGCTGTTCATGCCGTTTCAAGTTTCTTGATCTCTGCATACATGGCATCGGGGGCTAGGTCGATGTCACCCGGCCATGTCACCGCGCCATGATTGACGAACGCTTCGTTGAATAGGGATGGATCGCTGAGGGCAGCAAAGACCCCCGCGCCAGCGGAGTGAATGAGTGCAGTCAAGTCCATCGTTCCCTCAGTGCCATCCACGAATCGGACATGCAACCGAAACCCTGGGAGGGCTTCCACCGTCGTCACGCGCCAAGGCATGCGCGGTTGAATCGGCGGCGTTACACCAAGGGATGAATCTTGTTGGGCTGCTGATTGCGAGCGCATAGTTCCCAGTCCTCCATAAGTTCGGCGCGATGTTCCTGCGCCCATTCCAGGATCAGAGCGAGCGCTCGCCGCGGCATCTCGCCTTCCACACTCTCCAACGTCCGGATGTCGATCAACACTTCATGCTCAGCATAGAGCGCGTGAAAGTGCGGCGGCGCGTGATCGTTCCAGAACATTTGGATCAGGATTCCGTAAAACGTGCTGATAGTCGGCATTGTCAGAATCAAGCGCTGCGGGCCACATCGTAGTATGGCCCTGGTTCATAGTAGATGGATAACGGATCTTCATCAATGGCGGGGGGGCATGGTGGCGGTGCATCCCCCTGTGCCTCTCTGAAGGCCAGCACGGCAGCGACCTGATTACCCTGTGCCCCGTCCAGCCATTT
This sequence comes from Castellaniella denitrificans, assembly GCF_027214045.1. Taxonomy (GTDB): domain Bacteria; phylum Pseudomonadota; class Gammaproteobacteria; order Burkholderiales; family Burkholderiaceae_B; genus Castellaniella; species Castellaniella denitrificans_A. Next base: position 165,614 of record NZ_JAPWHE010000001.1, read on the forward strand.
TTTGGCTTCGGCTTCCGCGCAACCGGTGCGGTGCATGACATACGCCATCGCCGCCGCTTGAACGACCAGGGGTTTATCAGGAAGGATCCGCCGCATGCCGTGCCCCTTGTTGTCTAGAACGGAATGCCGTCCGAATCGTCAGCCGCCGCCGGCGCGGGTTTGCCGCCCTTGCTTTGCGGTGCGGATTCGTTGCGAATGTCCCGGCCAGCGACTTGCCCGACCGGCCCGTTGATGTTCTGCGTCGTGCCGCCTTCACCCCCGCCCAGCATCTGCATCTGATCGGCGACGATCTCGGTGCTGTAGCGGTCGGCGCCAGTTTCCTTGTCCTGCCATTTCCGGGTCTTCAGACGGCCCTCGACGTAGACGGACCGGCCCTTCTTGAGGTATTCGCCGACGATCTCGGCCAGGCGGTTGTAGAACACTACGCGGTGCCATTCGGTTTCCTCGCGGCGTTCACCCGTGGCTTTGTCTTTCCAGGTGCTGGTTGTTGCGATGGACACAGTGCAAACGGCCATGCCGTCGGGCGTGTAGCGAACCTCGGGATCTTTGCCCAGGTTGCCGATGAGGGTGACGCGGTTCAGTGATGCCATGGTGCTTTCTCCTGATGTACTTCCGTGGTTGAAAAGGTCTTTCCCTGCTGACCGGATCCGAAGATTCTTGAGCCGGATCGTAAAAATCGAGGTTTAGGGATTGATCCTGGCGCCCGGTGTTGCCGCCGTCTTCCGTGAGTTCCGTCGCCGTGCCGTACTGGGCCACGAAGCGACAAGCGCAGGGGGGACCGTGGAATAAATAGGGAGCGCCAGCGACCGGTTTATGCCGCGAAAGCCCCCCGCAGCGCCGGAGCGCAGTGGTACACGTCGGCGGTTTAGGCGGCGGAACTCACGGGAGACGGAGATCTCGGCCACTGCGAGGATCTGTCACTGAACGGCGGCCGCGCGGCGAGCGCCCTTTGTCGCGCCACCAGGCGCGGCACCAAACAGGGCCGCATTTCGGCCCCCCAGGCAAGCGCAGCGCGCAGCGTCGCCAGACGCGAAGGCATGAGGGATGGAAGCCCGCAGGGGCGAGACCCGGAACGGGGGCTCGATGCGCAGCACGAGAGCCCGACCCCGGCGTCGACAGCGACGGGGGGATGCACAAGCTTGCATGTGCCTAGACAAGCTGCGCCGATCCTTGCATCAGGCGGGGCTGGCGGGCAGCAGCCAATCGCAACACTGAACACCGCCCACGCCGATCGGATCTGTAACGCTTGGCACCCTGGGTAAAAAGGCCCTGGGGTGCGTCAGCACCGCAGGGCCTTTGCTTCTTTGAGCCAGCCCACAAGGGCTGGCCGGGTGCGCCGTCTATGCGTTCACCACGTATGCATCCAACAGCCGCATGAATGCCGCCATCTGGCGCACAGTCATGAGTGGCAAACGCCAGGGCCTGCCCTGGTCGTGGCACTCACGCATATCGCAAGCCAGTCTGCTAAGATCGTGGCTCATGGTCATTTCTCCTTTCATGTGGTGGGTGGCTGTGCAGCCCCGTTCAGGCCGCTTACCTGAACGGGGCGTTTTCATTGCGCGGCGGCCGCTTCCAGTTCTTGCATGGCCTGCCGTGCTGCCCATTGGGCATTGCCGGTCAACTGACGAACCCAGGCGCTGCGAGTCGGACTCCATCGGAAACCGTGACGCTTGAGAATTTCGCGGGTCGCCTTCTCCGGCTTACCATCGAACAGGAACATGGCGCGGTTTTCCTCGGGATCCTCGCGGTATACGTACCCTTCGCCTGATTTTTCGACGGCCTCACGACTTTCGGCGCGCTCCAGTTCTTTGATTCGGGCCGCGATGCGGCGCATGTTGGCGCCGTTGTTGGTCAATTCGAACGAGGCGAACCCGATACGGCCTGCATAGTCCGGCTCAATCAGGCGGCGGGCGGTAGCCTCGGTGATGCCATCCAGACCGGTCAGGGCCGCGATGGCTGCATGGGCATCGTTCCTGTGCTTGCGCAGTAGCGCGTTGGCCTTCTTCATGAGTTCATGGACGGCCTGGGCCTTGCGCAGTTGCGCCTTCAATTTTTCGATGGCGTCTGGATCGTCACTCGAAATCCCGCCCTTGCCGACGCTGGCTGCTTTGCGTTCGTAGTGGCCGGCCTTGTCCTGCATGGCAAATGCTTTGCCGTAGGTGTCGTGGATCCGGTTGCGGTAGTTGCGGTCGCGGCTCTCACTATGGTGCCCGACCAGGATGGGCTGACCGAACGGGATCGCCTCGGCCATCTTGCGGGCCTGGGCGTGAATGGAGTCGGCCTGGTGCCTTGCGGCATCGGCTCGGTCTTCATAGCGGGCGCGGCGGGCGGCTTGCTTGGCTTCGTAGGGGTTCATGGTGCGATTTCCTCTAGGTTGTTGCGGCCTGCCTGGACAACAGGCCAGCGAGTGGTACTGCTGAAGATCAGGAATTCAGCCATTGGGCATAGGTTTTGAGCGGCTGGCCTGTCGTGATGTCCTGGCCGCTCCCGTCATCAGCGCATGCCCGATAAATCTGATATTCCTGGTCGTACGTGCCTCGCCTGCGGAGCTTGAATTCGTTGACCATCCGCAGCGACCGGGCGCAGTCTTCCAGTTCTTGGCGCAGGGCGTCGAGGATATGGATAGCCCGGCCGCGAGTGTTTCTACCGTTGCGCACACTGGCTGCGATACGCTCGGCATCGCGCCGCGTGAACCGCATGCATTGATCGGGGGTCGTGTGGCGGGGATCAGATACAAGGCCGTTCGTGATCGTGAAGGACAGATACACGCCCTCGCAGGCCACAACCCAGCCCTCACCCAGCAAGACGCCGTCGAGTTTTGCTCTGGCCTGCTCCAGCCGTGCGCGGTATTCGAGTTGCGACGTAATGAATTCATTGCGGCAGGACTCGGCGGCGGCGGTGGCGTATGCGCGGGCCTCTGTCTCCACATCGACCAAAGACGCGGGCAAGGGTGGCAATTTGGGATTGTCCATGTTCATTTCTCCATTCTGTGGTGGCTGGTGGTCTGTGGGCGGCACCGCCGCCCGGGGGATGGTTAACACTGGCCGCGTTCGGCCAGCGATACGGTGTCAGTCGCTCCGACAACGATGTGATCCAACAGGCGCACGTCGATCAGCGCCAGCGCCTGCTTTAGCTGTTTGGTCATGCTGATATCGGCGCCGCTCGGTTCGGGGATGCCGGACGGGTGGTTGTGGCTCATGATGCAAGCGGCCGCGTTCATGCGAAGGGCGGTTTTGACGATTTCGCGGGGGTAGACGCTGGCATGCGACAAGGTGCCGTGCGCCAGTTCCACGTACTTGATCACCCGCAACTGCGTATCGAGAAAAAGCATTGCGGCGCACTCGTGCCCCAGACCGGTCAATTTCGCTTGGAAAAACTCTTTAACGGCCCTGGGCTGGCCCAAGGCCTGACCGTCGGACAGCAAACCATGTGCAGCGACTCGACCGGCGGCCAGGATCTGCGCATCGGTGGCGACCTGGTAGCAGCCTTGAGAATCCCGTACAAACAAGGTTTTCCCGTCGTTCATGTCGTCATAGCTGAGTGCCGGGGTAGCCTCGAAGTTCAAAGATGCTTGCATGGCCATGGTCCTAAAAATCGCTTCCGTGGTTGGAAAGGTTTTCTGTGCTGACCGGATCCGAAGATTCTTGAGCCTGGGCGTAGATTTCGATGTTCGATGCGCTACGCTGGCCGTCCGGTGTTGCCGCCGTCTTCCGTGAGTTCCGTCGCCTTGCCGTGCTGAACCCCGTAGCGCCGACCGGAAAGGGGACGGCACGCAAGCCGCAGCCCGCAGCGCAGCGAAGGGACCGGGTGAGTACCGGCCCCTTGCAGGGAGAAGCGCAGGGGTACAGTCGGCGTTTTAGGCGGCGGAACTTACGGGAGACGGGTAGCGGTGGCCCAGGAGTGGGTGGCTGAGAACAGCGGCTGCGCGGCGAGCGCCCCCAGCCGTGCGCTTGGCGTACGGCTCAAATTCTGGTTCTGGGGGTTTGTTTTGCAGCGCCATCAGCGCTGTCCGAAAGGGATTGAAGCCCGCCAGGGGCAAGACCCAAAGGGGCTTGATTCACGAAAGCCCGTCCCCGGCGTTGCGCCGGGGTGAGTCAGAAGAAATTCGCGAAGGTCAGTGCAGAAGAGTCTCTATGTGCAGCAAATCTACCAAGCACGCGAGAAAGCGAGCCGCTGCAAAACAATCCGCTGATATCCTCGCCAGCAATTCGATGAAGTCAACTGATCAGACCGAAATTTTGAGGCTGGCCAAATTGTCAGTCAGAACTTTGGCAGCGTGGCCAGGGCCATAGACAACCAAATACAACTTAACCAGATCCAGCAACTGCTGAAGCCAGCATATCCTTCAGCTCATTGCGAGTGAGTTCATTTCCTGTGTCAATCATGATGACTAATTCGCCGACAGGAGCGATTCTGACCTCGTAAGGGGTTTCACGCGCTGATTCACTCATAGAACATCTTTTGCTTTACAACTCAAGACTATTCATCTACTAGGATCTTCATAATATTGATATGCAAAAGAGTATAGCTAGGACACAACCTCATACTAACGATTAGCGCACACTTCGTTCCAAGCGAGCCGATGCTCATAACCAAGATCCGGATCTCCTTCGACAAGCGCAGTATATCGATTAATAAAAGAAGAAGGAGAGTCTATTAAACGAAGATAATATTTGAGTGTATCAAGAACTCCATTTACGATAATCTCGCAGCCATTGGAACGCCGAAATCCATCCGCAAGCTTCTTCACTTCGCTCGATTCACCTTCAGCGATGCCACTAGTAGAGAGAATTAAATAACGCTTAACTGATGCAGTTTTTATTTTCTGTATGGCTTCAGCAACATGTTCACGACTTATACCAATCTGAAACTTTATCTCCACAGCCTCAAAAGGTTCACCGTCTTTGTTTACATCAACATCTCCCACGGACCCACTCTTTCTATTAGCAGCTTTCATGCGTTCCAGAGGACCAAGCGTAAGTCCTTCATAACGATTCATCGTTGGTATGATACACTGGTAAATCGCATAAATAGCCACCTGTGGAAGGCGAGGACTATTCTTCTCATACCCGCGAAAAAAATGCTCCTTCAATAGTGTGATGGTCTGATCTATCGATAAGTTCTGAGGTTTCTCTAGAGGAATTTTCCCACGATTGCGTGCGTCGATGAGCTCACCGAATATGATCTCCAAAACAGCTTTTGAGAAAGCCACCGGGTTTTGAGCAGATTGAATTGCATTTACCACTTTAAGCATCAACGGACCAGCTAACTTCGGCTGCGTTTTAAGAACCAGGTCTGGCAAGTAAGGCCCAGCGAAAGAGAAAGTTTGGCTTAGCCAATGAGTCTCCACATTGTAGTAAAGGCTGTGGGCCTGTAAAAATGGAACCGTTCCGGCATTATCGATTGAGCGCGCAGAAAAGCCACCGGGGTGTTCGGACTTGTGCAATCGTATATCCTGCCGTGAATCGATTACCTTGTATGCAGCAAGCGTCAAGGCGATGCCACGGGCTGCATGCCGGATCTTGGATAATTGAAGCACTTCTGCATAATGTTCTTCACCGAGAATTTCTCGTTGAACGCCCCAATTACCAGATTTATGGGCGGCCTCGGCCACTAAATAAGAAGATTGTAATATCGCGTTGAAGCGCTCTAATTTTCCCTGTTCAACCTGCATATCAGAATCTTTCATCACGCGCTCCTACGCCGTTCCAACTGTGCTTTTCCGGATAACAACGGAAAAGGATATGTACAAAGCATCCGCTCATCGCGGATAGTAGCGTGAGTCTCGGGCAATCGAACATCCCATCTCATCTCACGCAACTGGTAAACCAAGCCCTTAACCTGACTGGGTTGGCAGCCAACGGCGCTGGAAAAATCTGTATTGGAAAGAAATTGACCACAATTATTCGATGAACCGAAGAATTCAAACGATTTCTCTAGCACGGACTTTCTCGCGCCAGAGAGTGTAGTACTTACTTTTACGGTATCGCCTCTATTCGCATAGTGCCCATATATATCAATAAGCGTATAGAACTGGCTATCTTTGGTTATCGAATCCTCAATGATGTCCCAAACTCTGAAAATGTCTTCGTTACCAATCAACCCTGCTTTACAATGCAGCACATCCACACTCAGTAAGTATTTTTCAAGCCCGGATATTACTATGTCTATTTCTCGCTTCGGTTTCCCCGCTACCGGCGATATCATGAGTTCGATGTGACTGCCAGCCCGCTGTTCGCTAACCGTATAAAAGCGCTTCCCCATCTCGGATATGGGAGGCTGTAAAAGCGTCTCTTTGGTAAAGAAGCCCTCATACCCAACAAAGAATTTCGTTTTCACACTAGCCCTGGGACGCTGAATAATCTCGAGATTTGGGAAGCGCCTAGCCACCTCGGATCTTGCAACCATTTTGAAATGATTCGTCCGCTCACGCTGCCGCTTTCGGAATGTAGAAATAAACCCAGCAGGCCGCTTGGCATAACGGAGTGGACTAGAGGGACGCAGTAGCTGTTCTTTAACAGAAACTGCGATCACTTCGGCCAGCCCAGGAGGTACAGAATTGCCGATTTGTTCTACCACTTTTCCAAACGTGCCGACTAACTCATAGCTATCTGGGAAGCTCTGAAGCCTTTTCAGCTCATCAATCGTAAAATGCCTGTTCTTCCAATGGAAAGGTCCCGTGAATTTTCCAGGCTGTGCTTTAATAGTTCTGGACGGGAAGTGCCGATCAGCCTTGTAAAGAAAGTCGTGGAACTTTGAGCGCCATGCGAAGAATGGTTTTGGATAGCCCATTTCCCGTGTGAAAAATGAATAGTTCAGGCCTTCCGGGACCAATGGAAGCAGATGACCGTAGAGGCCATCAAACTCATGATAGGGCTCATCTGGGTCTTGAAGATCCCCAATCGCATCTATGATTGAAACCAGTGGCCTATCTGTCTCAGAATCAGGGCCGTGCGTAGGCACAGGGAACTCATAGCTTAGGCTCTTGTCGCGATAGCCCACGATGATCAGCCGCTCTCTGTGCTGGGGAACCCCATAGTCCGCGCTGTCTACGACTTCTGCTTTTAGCTGATAGCCCAGCTTCCCAAAAGCGTTACATATTTCCCGCCATGGCTGCCCGCCATTGGCTCCCGGCAACCCGTATACATTCTCAAAAACGAAAACTTTAGGCTCGATAGCCCTCAAGATTCTGCAATATGACTCAAACAGCCGCCCTCTTTCATCGATTGTGCCCAATACTCCGCCAGAGCGTCTGCCAGCAGCCGAAAACGTTTGGCATGGAGGTCCTCCAATCACGCATTCAACACCGATTCCCGCGTAGGGCGCAGGATCGAAATCTCGGATATCTTCACAGTGAATTCTAAGGTTGGGACCAAAGAAACGGCCAGAACCGCTATTAGCCGCCAGGCTCTTCGCATAGACGGGTTCAATTTCGACGCATCCGAGGATATCAAAGCCCGCTTTGTGAAATCCGATATCTAGGCCACCAGCCCCTGAGAATAAGCTGAGTGTCTTAATTTTTCTTGAGGTCATATTTATTTCACTATTCATAATTTCGTGGGTCTTATGAGCATAGTCTTGATGCTGCAGCCCATTGACCAAATTAGACGTCTATCAAGATGAGAATTCTGTATCTCAAACTGTTTCAAAATTCTCGTCTTTTGATATCCGCGGCTTTATGACGCCGCAGTGCTTGTAGATGGTAGTTCTTGAGACACCATAGTCCCTGGCGACATCTGCCACGCATGTGGTGGGATCGCGCAACAGGGATTTTATGGTGCGTATCTGTTTGTCGCTCAGCGCGGCGGGACGGCCACCATTGCGGCCTCGTGCCCGAGCGGCCGACAGTCCCGCCTGTGTACGCTCGCGGATCAGGCTACGCTCAAATTCTGCCAGCGCGGCAAAGACGTGGAATTGCAACTTCCCTCCCGCCGTGCCTGTATCGATCTTCTCTGTCAGGCTCTCGAAATGAATCCCCCGACCCTGCAGTTCTTCAATGATCCGCACCAGATCAGGCAGACTACGCCCTAAGCGATCCAGCCGCCAGACCACCAACGTATCATCCGGCCTCAGTGCTTTCAGGCAATGGGACAGTTCTGGACGTTGAGCATTTTTCCCGCTGGCTGTTTCCTCATAGACCAAGCTGCAACCAGCCTGCTGGAGCGCATCACGCTGCAGATCCAGATGCTGATCGTCGGTGGAAACACGGGCATACCCGATGCGTTGATTCATGGACAGTTTACGGACACAGATAGCTGTACAAGTTTACCAACACTTTACGGTATTGCTGTATGAAGATCCAGTGATTTTTTCAGACTGTCCAAAAAACTACCGTTTGTTGAACATCAACTCAAAACGGAATGCTGTCGTCCATGTCCGCCAACTTGGCTTCTTTGCCGCCCGACCTTTGTGGCGGATCGGGCCAATGGTCAGCCCGACTCAGCAGCGCATTTACACCATCCTCGGTGATATGGTAAGAAAAGTAGTCGTAATGATCCTGCTCGTCGGTTGCCAGGCGCTTTTCCACATACCCCAACCGTTCTAATTTAATCGCGGCAATGTGATTTTTAATCTCAGGGACGGACTTTTTTAGGCTGTGCTCAATGCTTAATAGGCTCAGGCCACCCGGAAACCTCGTGTAGCTGGCTGCGCATGCGGCGAGAAATTCCAAATCATCGCCGGTGAGATCGTATGCCTGGGGATTGACCCGGGTTCGCTCCCTAGCTGGGCTACCAATATGTTCAAGCAAGCCTAGCTTGCGAGCCGAGTTCTTGATGAGCGTGCATGCCGTGTTGGTGGCTGACTCCAGATCCCCATCCGAGCGATCAGCCTCATAGTCCGCCATTGTCACGCCAAGCAAGTCGGTGGGAAGGCGAAGCTCTACACCGCGTGGCTTCACAATGAAGCATCGCTCAAGACCGATAGCACCGATGAATAATCCCAGTTCGAACAACACGTTGTCGCGTATGACGTTCTGATGTTGCTCCCGAATCAGTACTTCATCATCTGGGGCGAAAACGAACAGAGCGAAGTCAACGACGGAGGACTTTTCCACCACTGCATTGATAGTCACAGATGAAAGATTGAAGGTACCGTTCTTCCATATTGTTGCCTCAAAATCGTGGTCGAGGTTTACATTAAAGGCGTCGGCTACCTTCAACTTTTCAGCCGAAGAAGCAATAAATAACCGAGGCTTTCTCATCACCACCCTATCCTTTTCTTGTTATCTAACTATGCCCCAGTTCTGCTGGCACTGCGCCCATATCGCTGGCTACGCTGATCGGTTGGAAATCTGACATGCTGTTGATGAAGACCGCTTATTGGAAGTTTGCCTACGGCATCGCCTCTACGATGTACGGCCCGATTATTTGATCCGCACCGATGCTATCCAATGCATTCTTTACGGCCTGGGCGTTTACCAGCTGGTCCGCGTGCAGACCGTTAGGTCTGAAGCCCCAATCTATAAAGCCACCAGAATCTATGAAAAAGGTCTTATGCTCCCCATCGACTGTACAGCATATGGCGTATTTAACCTTTTTGCTGTAAACACGGCCATTGAAAGTATGCCTGCTGACACAAACAAGCTTTCGACCGTGCTTCCTTGCATAGCCTATTGCACTACTTACATCGTGGGGCCGGCATTTCACCAACTTTGAGGGAGTCGCCAAAAACACGTTTAACTGCAAATCATCAATCTGGCTCAGCAAATCTACTTCTTGATCGCCTACGTAATAGGCGGATGCTTCCTGCACCTCAATATTCACTGCCTCATAAGCCTTTAAAACAAGAGGTGGGCTAAATGTTCTCAGCGTGAGAACCATATCAGAGGAAGCAGCAAATGCTTCAAAGATCGCTATGGATTTGTCTTTCCTATTGATTAGCGTAATCTCTTTGATGCCATAAGCAGAGTGCCTGTTGCCACCATACGTAACTTTCACGTCTACTTTGCAGCCAATCTTGGTCCATGCAAAATAAAGTGTAAAAGGAAGTGCAGCTAAACTAAGAACGCGGACTATGTCCATAGTGGCCATGCCACTCATTCAATTTGTCCCCCTCAAATCCGGCCAGATCTGCCACCAGTCGTCCGGCCGCAGCTGCTTGCGTGTTACGGCCCCACCAGTCAGTTCTTCGATCTCGACACAGCGGATGATGGGCACGGGGCGCTTGCTCATCGCCCAGTCGCTCACGGTCACGGCAGTCACACCTAGTTTTTCAGCTAGGGCAGTGGCGCTGCCGACAAGGGCGCAAGCCTCGCGAATGGGCTGGAAATCAGACATTTTGCTAAATATGTTTCAATTCTATGCAGCCTGCTATACTGCGGCCTGCGTTGTTCGGGCTGCCCAGCCCACGGCTGGACAACGAATAAAAAAGAGCTATTGACGATTATTAGTCATTGACTTATAATATCATCACTTGCTGACCCACAGCACTAGCTCTTTGAAAACCAGAAACCGATGAATACCGCACCCGCAGCCGATCACGGCGCTGGTCTGTGCGGCAACCTGTAGCGTATCGGGGTTGAAGTAAAACCGATAAAAACCCGTCCAACTGTCGGCCCCTAGAGTGGGGCGCAGCACGATAGCATGCACGGGGGACTTTTCCAGCTAAAGCGCCAGTTAGACGATGGCGACGTAATCGGACTATGGCAGCAGGAACAGACTGCAGCAGATGCCAGCGCGTCGAGCCGGGAGGTTGCCGGGAACAGCGACAAGCGGGGCATCTGTGATCAAAGCAACCGGCCCGCCTTCCAGTAGACAGCGGCACCGGATCACAAGGCCGCACGCTGCGGCCGCTTTGGATAACGCCCTGATTTAGGGCGCTGCCCAAAGCGTCACTATTCTTGACCACCGCACAATGACGAACTCTAGCAGCACGTCGGCCAGCGTCAGCCCTGGTCGTCGGTCGTTTGCATCCGTGGCTGAGGATTGGCTCGCCTTGGTCGCTCCGACGATATCCACCACGACCCTTGCTGAATACCGCCGTGCGCTGGACAGATACTTTTTGCCGACCTACGGCCGCAAGCCGATCGCAAGCATCCAATACGAGGAATTCGCGTTGTTCGTGGCCCGTCTGCCACCCATGGCGGGCAAGACCTTCAACAACATCATGATCCCTGCTCGGGGGGTCTTTGAGTACGCTTTCCGAACCCGCAAGGTCAAACAGGACATCACCACTCATATCCTCTGGCGCAAGCACCAAGCGCCTGGCCCAGATCCGCTTGAAGTCGATGAGGTCATGACGGTCCTGGACCACTTGGCTGCGGCCTACCATCCGGTGTGGCGCAACTACTTCGAGGTCGCTTTCTTCACTGGCCTGCGCCCCTCGGAAATGATCGCCACGCGCTGGCCATCTGTTGACTTCAGACGAGAACAGTTGCGGGTGTCCGCTGCGCGTGTCCGGGCAACGGACAAAGACACCAAGACTCACGCAATCCGCCATGTTGATCTGCAGACGCTCGCCCTCTGCGCATTGCGACGACAACGAGAATTGACGGAATCGAAGACTGGGCTGGTGTTTCTCAACCCGAGTACAGGCAGGAAATTTGCCGATACGGCCGCGCCGCTGCAAGTTTGGTACGACGCATTGAAAGCTGCTGGGATACGGAAACGTGGTGCACGACAGACCAGACACACCTATGCCACACTGTGCCTGCATGCCGGAATGAACCCGGCGTATGTCTCGCGTCAAATGGGCCATGCAAACGCCAAAATGTTCTTTGAGGTCTATTCCCGCTGGATCGACGGTGACGCCAACACCCGAGAAAAAGCCAAGATGGACACTTTTCTTACCGTATCTTCAACAACTCCTTTTCCAACCTAAACGAGTTTTCGTAACTCGTTGATTTATCTGGCGCGCCCGACAGGAATCGAACCTGTATCAGAAGCTTCGGAAACTCCTATTCTATCCATTGAACTACAGGCGCAGCATGGGGACGCCATTGTAGCGTGTTTGCGCCGCCCGCGCTGGCATGGCCCATGCGCGCCATGCAGCCGCACAGGCCAGTCGCTATAATCTTCGGTTGAAGCCTGTAACACGAACGATTACCAGGATCCCATCATGAGTCTCCCCGAACACGCCCACGGACACGAAAGCGCCATCAAGACCCCGCGTCAGTTGCTGGTCACCGTCATCCTGGCCTTCCTGATCCCGATCGCGGTCATCATCCTGCTGGTCAACCTGGTGGGCGCGTCCATCCGCACGGGCGCCGGTTCCGACAGCCAATCGGGCGAAGCCATCGCCCGGCGCATCCAGCCCGTGGCCGGCTTCAAGCTGGTCGACGCCGATGCGCCCAAAGTCTTCAAGACCGGCGAACAGGTCTTCCAGTCCACCTGTTCGGCCTGCCACGGCACGGGCGTGGCGGGGGCGCCGAAATTCGGCGACAAGGACGCCTGGGCGAAATACATCAAGCTGGGCTACGAAAGCCTGGTCCAGAACGCCATCCATGGCATCAACGCCATGCCCCCGAAGGGCGGCAACGCCTCGCTGGACGACTTCGAGGTCGCACGCGCCGTGGTCTACATGACCAACCATTCGGGCGCCAATTTCGACGAACCCAAGGAACCCGCCGCCGGCGACGCCGCCAAGCCCGAAACGGCCGCCGCGCCGGCCGCCGCACCCCAGGCCGCCATGGCCAAGCCTGCCGAAGCCAAGCCTGCCGAAGCCAAACCGGCCGCCGCCGCCCAGGCCGAGGCCAAGCCGGCCGCGCAGGCCGACGCCGGCAATGCCGTCGGCAAGAAACTCTACGAGTCGGTCTGCATCACCTGCCACTCCATCGGCCTGGCCGGCGCGCCCAAATTCGGCGACAAGGCGTCCTGGGAACCGTTCATCAAGACGGGCCTGGACACCATGCTGAAGAACGCGATCAACGGCGTGAACGCCATGCCCCCACGCGGCGGCTCGCAAGCCTCCGACGAAGAGCTCAAGGCCGCCATTCAGTACATGGTGGACGCAGCGAAATAAGATCCGGCACCGGCCGCCCATCGGCGCGGCCCATCGGCTCCCGCAACCCCGGCCCGCGCCGGGGTTTTTTCATGTGCGGACGCCGCGTATCCGGCCGTGCCCTACCCATCTATTTTCAAACGATTGTTTGATTTAGAATGGGGCACCACCCGGCGGGCCAGCCGGGGCCCGTCCGCCCGGTCGATCCGGGCGGCCCCATCCCCACGCGGAGACAAATCCTCATGCCCCACCCCACCGTCACGGCACTGCACCAGTCCATGACGCTGCCCGTCATGGCGGCGCCCATGTTCATCGTCTCGAACCCGGAACTGGTGATCGCCCAATGCGCCAGCGGCATCATCGGCTCAATGCCGGCGCTCAACGCGCGTCCCCAGGAAAAGCTGGGCGAATGGCTCACGCAGATCGAAACCAGCCTGTCGGCCCTGCGCGCCGCCGACCCTGACCGGCCGATCCCGCCCTACGCCATCAACCACATCATCCACCAGTCCAACGACCGGCTGCAGCACGACCTGGAGGTCTGCGCCGAACACCGCGTGCCGCTGATCATCACCAGCCTGCGCGCGCCCAACCAGGTCGTGGACGCGGTCCACGGCTGGGGCGGCAAGGTCTTCCACGATGTGACCACGCTGCGCCATGCGCAGAAGGCGCTGGAAGCCGGCGTCGACGGCCTGATCCTGGTGTGCGCGGGCGCCGGCGGCCACGCGGGCACGCTCTCGCCCTTTGCCCTGCTGGGCGAAGTCCGGCGCATCTTCGACGGCCCGGTCTGCCTGTCGGGCGCCATCAGCCGGGGGCAGGACGTTCTGGCCGCGCGCGCGATGGGCGCCGACTTCGCCTACGTCGGCACGCGGTTCATCGCCAGCACCGAGGCCAATGCCCAGCCGGAATACAAGCGGATGATCGTCGACACGGCCGCCGCCGACATCGTCTACACCCCGTACTTCACCGGCATCCCGGGCAACTATCTGAAACCCTGCGTGCGCAACATCGGACTGGACCCGGACAATCTGCCCGCCGCCCAGGACACGAATTTCGGCGGCGACAGCAAAAAAGCCTGGCGCGACATCTGGGGCGCGGGCCAGGGGGTGGGCAACATCGACGCCGTGCTGCCCACCGCCGACATCGTCGCCCGCCTGCGCGACGAATACCGCGAAGCCGCCCAGGCGCTGCGCGACGGTTTCGTCGAGGAGGTTCGCGTATGATCCGCATCGAACGCCAGGGCGCCGTCCTGGAAATCCTCATCGACCGTCCCGAACGGCGCAACGCCCTGACCGACGCCATGTACCGCGACATCGAACGCGCCCTGCGCGAGGCCGACGCGGACCCCGCCTGCGCGGCGGTGATCCTGCATGGCGCGGGAGGGCATTTCACCGCCGGCAACGATCTGGCGGAATTCCAGATGCCGCAGGACAGTCGCGACGTGGGCTCGATCGCCTTCCTGCACGCCCTGGCCTCGGTGAACGTGCCGGTCATCGCGGCGGTGCGGGGCCAGGCGGTGGGCGTGGGCGTCACGCTGCTGCTGCACTGCGATTTCGTCTACGCCGCGGCCGACGCAGTGTTCCGCCTGCCGTTCGTGTCTCTGGGCCTGTGCCCGGAAGGCGCGTCCAGCCTGCTGTTGCCGCGCATCGCCGGCGATCGCCGGGCTGCCCGGTGGCTGCTGGGCGCCGAACCCTTCGGAGCCGAGGAAGCGCTGGCCGGCCAGTTGCTGACCGGCGTGGCCGATGACCCGCTCGCCTCGGCGCGCGCCTGCGCCCGGTCGCTGGCCGCACAGCCCGCCCCGGCTGTCCGCGCCAGCAAACGCCTGCTGCGCGAACCCGGCCGCGCCGAGGTCCACCAGGTCCTGGACGCCGAAGCGGCGGTATTCTTCGAACGCCTGAAATCGCCCGAGGCCCAGGCGGCTTTCCAGCAGTTCTTTTATCGCAAGGCCACCTCAAGCTGAAACGCCGGCGCGGGCCGCGCCGGCCTGCGCGCCCGGGTCTGTTGTTTTTCAGAACATAAACCGGGGCTGATTTCAGGTGCTTACACAAGATTAGGGTTTTCCCCTATCTTTCGATTAGGGTTTACCCTATACTGGCCTTGTTGAAATCTGAAGCTTCTGAAACAGGAGTCAGTCATGCAAGCCACGCACACCCCGAATCTGCTGTCCGACGCGCTCGAACGCGCCTACAGCCACTCCCTGCTCGACGCCACGCACCAGCCCCTGCAAGTGGGCAAGGGCATCCGCACGGCGGGCCGCGCGCTCGGCCGCGCCGCCCGCGCCACCGGCCGCTTCATCGCCAACGTGATCAACGCCCAGGCCGAAGCCCGCGCGCGCGACATGCGCTACACCCGCGCGCCCTGGTAATCAGCGTTTCAGCAAGGCCTTGAGCCGGTCCAGCGTCCGGTCCGGATCGGTATCGCCGACCGGGCCGGGCGCTTCGGCTCCCAGGCCCATTTCCGCGATGAAACGCGAGGGCTCGCAGATCGTGTCTTCGCGCCCTCGCCGCCGCTTGCGGCACCAACTGATCCTCAGCGTGCGCTGCGCGCGCGTGATGCCCACGTACATCAGCCGGCGCTCTTCCTCGATGCGCCGCGCCCGGGCCGCGACGGCGGCCTCGCTCACATCCCCCTCCTCGTCGCCGCCCCGGTGCGGCAACAGTCCTTCCTCGACCCCGATCAGATAGACGTGGGGGTATTCCAGCCCCTTGGACGCGTGCAGAGTGGACAGCTTGACCGCGTCGGGCTCCTCGTCGTCGGCACGCTCCAGCATGGTGACCAGGGCGACGTGCTGGACCAGTTCCAGCAGGGTCATGTCATCCTCGTCCGCCTTGCGCTTGAGCCAGTCCAGCAATTCCAGCACATTGGTCCAGCGGGACTGCGCCTGGCGCTCGTCCAGCGTGTCGTACAGGTGACGCTCATAATTCATCGCCCCCAGCAGATCGTCCAGCACCCGTCCCGCGTCGTCTCCGCGCAGGCCGTCGATGCCCGTCGCCGCGCCCGCCAGGCCGGCGCTGGCCGGCCCGACCGCGCCTGCCGATGACACCGGGCCCACGTCAAAAGCAGGCGGATCCGGATCGAAGGCCAGCAGGTCGCCCTGGACGTCCGTCCCCGGCAGGGGCGGCACCGCGCCACCGCGCCGCGCCGCGCGTGCCTGGAAATGATCCACCAGCCGGACGAATTCGCGCACGGCCTCGCGCTGCCGGGGTGCCGGCAGGACGGCTTCGGACACGTCGGCCGCCACCGCGTACAGCGACACGCCACGCCGGGCGGCTTCCGTCCCAAGGGCCTGCAGGGTGCCCTGGCCGATGCCGCGACGGGGCGTGGTCGCCGCGCGGATGAAAGCCGGGTCCTCGTCCTCGTTGGCGATCAACCGCAGCCAGGCCAGCACATCGCGGATCTCGGCCTTGTCGAAGAAACTCTGGCCGCCCGACACCGTATAGGGAATCCGCAGCGTGCGCAGGGCCTGCTCCATCACCCGGGCCTGGTGGTTGCCCCGGTACAGCACGGCGAAATCCTTCCACTGGGCCTGGCGTTCGAAACGCGCCGCCGACAGCCGCATGGCGATGGACTCGGCCTCGGCCAGATCCGAATCCATGGGCGTGACCACGATGGGTTCGCCCGCCCCCAGTTCCGACCACAGGGTCTTGTCGAAGGTCTTGGGATTGTGGCCGATCACCCGGTTGGCCGCCTCCAGGATGGTCTGGACGGAGCGGTAATTCTGCTCCAGCTTGATCAGCCGCAGCGACGGGTAGTCGCGCCCCAACTGGGCCAGATTTTCCACGGTGGCGCCGCGCCAGGCATAGATCGCCTGATCATCGTCGCCCACCGCCGTGAACATGGCCCGGTCCCCGCACAGCATGCGCACCAGCTGGTACTGGCAGACGTTGGTGTCCTGGTATTCATCCACCAGCAGGTACTGGACCCGCGACTGCCAGCGCGCGCGCAAGGACTCGTCGGCCGCCAGCATCCGCGCGGGCAGGCGGATCAGGTCGTCGAAATCCACCGACTGATAGGCGCGCAAAGTCGCCTCGTAGCTGCGGTAGACGCGCACCGCCTCGGCCTCGTCGGGGCCTTGCGCGACCCGCGACGCGCCGTCCGGGTCCAGCAGGGCGTTCTTCCAGAGGGAGATCGTCTGCTGTACCGACCGCAGACGGGCGCGGTCGGTCGTGGCCAGCAGTTCCTGGATGATGCCCTGGGCATCGGTCGCATCGAGGATCGAAAAACCGCGCTTCAGCCCCGCGCCGGCGTATTCCTCGCGCAAAAACCGCAGTCCCAGAGAATGGAAAGTCCCCACCGTCAGCCCGCGCAACAGCCGGGGATCCACCAGCGCGCGGACCCGTTCGTTCATTTCGCGGGCCGCCTTGTTGGTAAAGGTCAACGCCACCACGTGGCGGGCCTGATAGCCGCATTCGCGCAGCAGATAGGCCATTTTCTGGGTGATGACGCGGGTTTTGCCGCTGCCCGCGCCGGCCAGCACCAGGCATGGGCCGTCCAGGTAGAGCACGGCCTCGCGCTGGCGGGCGTTCAGGCCCTGCGGCAGGGTGGATCCCGGTCCCACGGATCAGATCTCCTGGGGATCGATCTCGATCCCCCAGTGCTGGACGGCCCCCCGGGCCAGTTCGTCCAGGCCGGGCAGCAGCGCCCGCAACAGCCGGTGCAGCGCGCCGCGTCCGTCGGATTCGAACAGCAACTGGGCGCGCTCGACCCGCGCCACGCGCACGATGCGCAACGGCACGGGATCATGGATCCGCACGCCGGCGGCTTCGGGCAGCGCGCCCGCCCGGGCGCGGGCGGCTTCCAGGAAGTCCAGCGCATCGCGCACCCGGACCGCCTGCGCCGTCAGCAGCGCCTGGCTGGAGAACGGCGGCAGGCCCAAGTCCCGTCGCTCTTCCAGGGCATGGGCGGCGAAGCGCTCGTAATCGTGCCGCAACAGCGCCTGATAGACCGTCTGCTCGGGATAATCGGTCTGCACGATCACCTGGGCGCCGCCCTGGCGCCGGCCGGCCCGGCCGGCCACTTGCATCAGTTGCGCGAACAGCCGCTCCGGCGCGCGGAAGTCCTGGGAAAACAGCATGGCGTCGGCGTTCAGCACGCCCACCAGCCCCAGGCGCGCGAAATCGTGCCCCTTGGACACCATCTGCGTACCCACCAGGATGTCGGCCTCGCCGGCGTGCGCCCGGGCGAACAAGGCTTCGGCGCTGCCTTTCAGGCGGGTGGCGTCGGCGTCGATGCGCAGCACGCGCGCGCCGGGAAAGCGTTCAGCCAGGAATTCCTCGACCCGCTGCGTGCCCCGCCCCATGGGCTGGATGTCGGGGTCGCCGCAATCGGGGCAGGCGCGCGGCACCGGCATGGCGTCGCCACAATGGTGACATTGCAGCACGTGTCTGCCGCCCAGGCGATGCAGCACCATGTGCGCCGTGCAGCGCCGGCACTGGCTGACCCAGGCGCAGGACGCGCAGCGCAGCACCGGCGCATAGCCGCGCCGGTTGATGAACACCAGGCTCTGCCCACCTTGCGTCAGCCGGCTTTCCAGCGCGTCCAGCAACTGGGGCGTGAAGCCTTGTTCCAGCCGGGCGCGGCGCGTGTCCACCAGACGGATCTCGGGCAGCGGCTGTGCCTGGGCGCGCTCCGGCAACGACAGCAGCCGGTAGTCGCCCTCCTGCGCATGGCGCCAGGTCTCCAGGGACGGCGTCGCCGACCCCAGCACCACCGGGATGCCCAGATCATGGCCGCGCCACACCGCCAGGTCGCGCGCCGAATAGCGCAGACCGTCCTGCTGTTTGTAGGATGCGTCGTGTTCCTCGTCGACCACGATCAGGCCTGGACGCGGCAGCGGGGTGAACAGCGCCAGGCGCGTGCCCAGCAAGATGTCGGCCTGGCCACGCGACGCCCGCAGCCAGGCGCGCAGACGGTCGCCTTCGGACAGGCGACTGTGGATCACCGCCAGCCGGTCGCCCAGGCGCGCGCGCACGCTCTGCTCCAGTTGCGGCGTCAGATTGATTTCCGGCACCAGCAGCAACACTTGCCGGCCCGCCGCCAGCACATCCCGCGCCAGGCGCAGATAGAGTTCGGTCTTGCCGCTGCCCGTCACGCCATGCAGCAGCGCCACGCCGGTCCCGGCCGCCAGCAGATCCCGCAGGCCCGCCAGGGCGCGGACCTGCGCGTCGGTCAGAACCGGGCCTTCATCGTCCCGCGCCGGATCGGGCACCAGCCGCGCGGCACCGGCCGCGCCCGCCGCCGGATCGACCGGCCCGGCCTGGGCGGCGTCCTTGCGCTTGCGCGCGCGCGCGCCGCCGGGCCGCCGGTCGGCGCGGCACACCGGCCCCCCCGCCGAGCGCGCGCCAGTGTAGGCGGCGGGCTTGCGCAGCGACGGCGGCAGCACCGGCAGCAGCACCTCGCCCAGGGGCCGGTGATAATAGTGCGCGGCGAATTCCGCCAGACGCAGCCAATCGGCCGGCATGGGCGGCAGGTCGTCCAGCACGGCGTCGATCGGCCGCACCCGGTCCGCCGACACGCCGGGCGCCTCGCGGACGGCCCACACCATGCCCACCATGGCCCGGCGGCCGAACGTCACCCGTACGCGCACCCCCGGCGCCACGGGCCGGTCATGGGAATAATCGAACAGGCCGGGCAGGGGCACATCCAGCGCCACGGCCAGATAGACGGTTTCCCCCGCCAGGACCCGCCCGGTCTGTGGATAACTTTGTGGAGAATCGCCGTGCAGAGGGGTCAACACCAAGCCGTCCAAATGGTCAAGTCTCTCGAAGGCCCACAACAAAGACCAATTTATGCTTTTAAAACAATGTCTTGCATAACATAGCAAGAATCTGTCTGCAGTGATGCGCGTAAACCCTGATGTCTGAGATTTTTGTGCATAAGCACAAAGCCCCGAAGCCCGCACCCACCGGTGTTCTGAACATCAAACAGGCCGCAGGGCCCCGTTTTCCAGGCTCCACATGGCGTAAATCACCGTCTGGCGGGCGTCATGATTCATGATAGGCGCGGCTGGCGGCATGGACTTCGTCCACCAGGACGGAGACAGCCTCCGGCGGCGTGTACTGGGAAATCCCGTGACCCAGGTTGAAGACGTGCCCCCCGGACCCCACCGGGCCGAAATCGGCCAGCACCCGCCGGACTTCGGCGCGGATGGCGGCCTCGCCGCCGAACAGGGTCATGGGGTCCAGGTTGCCCTGGAGGGCGACCCGGTCGCCGACGCGGCGGCGGGCCGCGGCCAGGTTGGCCGTCCAGTCCAGTCCCACGGCATCGCAGCCCGTGGCGGCGATGTCCTCGATCCACTGTCCCCCGCCCTTGGTGAAGACGATGACCGGCACGCGACGGCCCTCGTGTTCGCGGATCAGACCGTCCAGCACCTGGCGGGTGTAGGCCAGGGAAAATTGCTGGAACAGGCCGTCGGCCAGCACCCCGCCCCAGCTGTCGAACACCATCACGGCCTGGGCGCCCGCCTGGATCTGTGCGTTCAGGTAGGCCTGCACGGCCTGGGCGTTGACCGACAGGATGCGATGCAGCAGGTCGGGCCGGCTGTAGAGCAGCGTCTTGATCCGCCGGTAGTCGGAACTGCCCGCACCCTCGACCATGTAGCAGGCCAGGGTCCAGGGACTGCCGGAAAACCCGATCAGCGGCACCGAGCCGGCCAGTTCCCGGCGGATCAGCGACACCGCGTCGAACACGTAGCGCAAGCGCTCCAGGTCGGGAGCCTGCAGTGCCTGGATCGCGGCCTCGTCGCGCAAGGGGCGCTCGAAGCGCGGCCCTTCGCCCGCGACGAATTGCAGCCCCAGCCCCATCGCGTCGGGCACGGTCAGGATGTCGGAAAACAGGATGGCCGCGTCCAGGTCGAAGCGCCGCAGCGGCTGCAGCGTGACCTCGCAGGCGTATTCCGGATTCTGGGCCAGCCCCATGAAGGAACCGGCCTGCGACCGGGTCTGGTTGTATTCGGGCAGGTAGCGCCCGGCCTGGCGCATCATCCAGAGCGGGGTACAGGGCACGGGCTGGCGCAGCAGCGCGCGCAGGAAGGTGTCGTTTTTCAGTTCGGGCACAGCGGATCCTAGGAGAACGGCGCGGGATCCGGTGAGACGAACGTCCACCACGGATCCGGGAAGTCGTCCGTGCGGGGACGTTGCCTGGATTTTACCCGGCTTGGGGAAACGGGTCGGTCCAAGGCGCCGGCAACCACGATGTCGCAGGCGCCGGCCCGGCGGAAAGCCCCTGTCCAGGCATCATGGTTTACCCTTGCTTTTGGTATTTTTCATGCGTCAACAGAATTTTTCCCTGTTTACATCCGAATTTCAGGCCATTCGCCTGAAACCACGGTGTTAGCATTCCCAAAATTTCATATTGGAGGGTGTGTCAGACATGGAATCCCTGAATCAACTCGTCAACCAGATCAACGGTCTGGTCTGGGGGCCGCCGATGCTGGTCCTCATCCTGGGGACCGGCCTGTTCCTGATGGTGATCCTGAAGCTGATGCCGCTGCGGCGCATCGGCACCGGCTTCGCGATGATCTGGCGCGGCCGCCACCGGGGCGACATGGCTACCGGGGAAATCAGCCCGTTCGAAGCGCTGATGACCTGCCTGGCCGCCACCGTCGGCACCGGCAACATCGCCGGGGTGGCCACCGCCATCGCCGTCGGCGGCCCGGGCGCCCTGTTCTGGATGTGGTGCACGGCCCTGGTCGGCATGGCCACCAAATACTGCGAAGTGGTGCTGGCCGTCCATTTCCGTGAAAAGGACGACCGCGGCGAACACGCCGGCGGCCCCATGTACGCCATCAAGAACGGCCTCGGCCGCAAATGGCTGTGGCTGGGCGTGGCGTTCGCGATCTTCGGCGGCTTCGCCGGATTCGGCATCGGCAACATGGTCCAGGTCAACAGCATGGCCCTGGCCCTCGAGTCCACTTTCTCCGTCCCGCTGTGGGTGACGGGCGTGGTCACCATGGTGCTGATCGGCCTGGTCATCCTGGGCGGCATCAAGCGCATCGGCGCGGTCGCCGCGTCCCTGGTGCCCTTCATGTGCGTGGCCTACGTGCTGGCCGGCCTGGCCGTGCTGGCCATCAACGCCGAGCGCATCCCCGAAGCCCTGGATCTGGTCTTCACGCACGCCTTCTCGCCCATCGCCGCCACCGGCGGCTTCGCGGGCGCCGCCGTCATGGCCGCCATCCGCTACGGCGTGGCGCGCGGGATCTTCTCCAACGAGGCCGGCCTGGGTTCGGCCGGGATCGCCCAGGCCGCGGGCACCACCACCAACGCGGTGCAATCGGGCCTGATCGGCATGATGGGCACCTTCATCGACACGATCATCATCTGCAGCATCACCGGCCTGGCCATCGTGTGCTCCGGCGTCTGGAGCAGCGGCGCCAGCGGCGCGGCGCTGTCGGCCAGCGCCTTCGAGGTGTCCATGCCGGGCATCGGCGGGGCCATCCTGACCCTGGCGCTGGTGGTGTTCGCCTTCACCACCATCCTGGGCTGGAGCTACTACGGCGAAAAGTGCTGGGAATTCCTGCTGGGCACGAAATCGACCCTGCCCTACCGCATCATCTGGGTCGTCGTGATTCCGTTCGGCGCCGTCAGCCAGCTGGATTTCGCCTGGCTGCTGGCCGATACGCTGAACGGCCTGATGGCGCTGCCCAACCTGGTCTCGCTGATCCTGCTGAGCCCGCTGGTGCTGAAGCTGACGCGGGAATACTTCCAGGACCAGGCCGGCCAGCGGTCCTGATGCCGCCCGCCGGCGCGCGCCGCCTCAGTCCGGGGCCGGCGCGCGCCGATAGGGCGCCGGATCGATGTCGTGCTTGCGCATCAAGGCCCAGAACGCGCGCCGGTGCTTCTGGGCCATGCGCGCCGCCAGGGTGATGTTGCCCGCGTGACGCCCCAGGGCGGCGCGGATGTAGGCGCGTTCGAACCGGGCGACCACCTGGCATTTGGCGGCGCGAAAGGATTCCCGCGAGGTGGCCCGCTGCATGGCCACGGCCACCGCGTAGGCCTCCAGTTCGCCGCCCGAACGATCCAGGATGGTGTCGCAGAACGCGATCTCGGACTCGGTGACCGGGGGTTCCGGCGAGCCCGCCCGCAGGGCGCGCGGACGCGGCGGCAGCGGCCCGCAGCCCGGGGCCGGCCGACCGGCGCCATAGGCCGGGACATGTTCGGAAATACAGGCCGGCGCCAGCCGGTTCAGGGCATGGTCCAGCCGGGCGCGCAGTTCATCCGGACAGAAAGGCGGCCGTACGAAATCGGCCACTCCCAGCGCCATCAGGTCGCGCACCGCGGGCGCCCTCAGGCCCACCGCGTAAACCAGCAGCGCCGCCGGCGGACGGCCCGCCAGAGCGGCCAGGGCCGTGCGCCATTCGCGGATCGAGGATTCGTCCACGTACAGCAGCCCGGCGTCGTAGCGGCCCCGCGCCATGGCCGGATCGGCCAGCGCGTCGGCCGCCGCGCCGTACGGCCGCAGCGGCGTGTGCAGCACCAGCCGGCCGCCCAGATGCGGGCCGCGCAAGGCGGCCGCCCAGTCTTCCCTGCCCGGCGCCAGAATGGCGCAATCCAGTCGTTCCCTCATGTCGTCTCCCCTGTTCATATCGAAAAGACAGGATAGGAAAACGGCGGACGGGCGGACAGTCGCAAAACCACGACGGTATTCCCCACCAGGGCGGACGCGATCCCGCCACGTGTCAGCGATCCTCGTGCAGGGGCTCGCCGGGCCGGGCCCCCAGACAACTGGCGCTGGATTCCGGGGAAGACCTGTTCGACGAAGGCGGCTCTCAATCCGCCGCCAGATCCAGCCCCTGCTGACCGTCTTCGTTGAAGGCACAGACGATCGTTCCATAAAGCACCCGCTACCTGGCCATGAGGCACATTGAACGGGATGGGTCGGAAATTCGATGGCCGAGAAATACATGGGATTCTGCCGCGAAGACGCCTGCCAGCGTTCGATCACGGCAGCCCGTTTTGGATCGACTCAATGCATCCTGCGTTTCTGGCCGAGCCAGATCCGCCCATAACGTGGTTGCCGCCCCCAGTCCGGTCGCCACCAGGGCCAACGAGCCGTCTTCCATTGAAACCAGCACCTCGGACGGATCGATGCCCCTGGAGGCTCCCCGCAAGAACTCGGCGACGTCTTTCTGAAACTCCCCCAGCAGGCTCAAAGGGACGGGATTGGCACGGCCATCCATGGTGCACCCCGGCACCGCATTGATGCAGGCATGCCCCGCCGGCGACCTTCGCGGCCGGCCCGTGCAGGAGCCGCTGCACGCCTGCCGCACGGCGGCGCCAGGCACCGCAGCCCAAGCGCAGCGCGCCTTGCGGCAGGCGGTCCGATTCCGGCCGGAAAAGTTGGCACGTGAATTGCTTACTCCTGAATGAAGTCCTTTCATCACCAGGGAGAGCACCATGTACGACGACACCATCGACGGCTTCGTGAAAGCCGCCAACGCAAAACTCGACCTGCTGCGCCGCGCGCCGCACGGATTCTTCGTGGGCTGCATGCTGGCCGGCGCCTACATCGGCCTGGGCATCATCCTGATCTTCAGCCTGGGCAGCCACGTGCCGCCGGACCTGCGCCCACTCGTCATGGGCGCCACCTTCGGCATCGCGCTGATCCTGGTCGTCATCGCCGGCGCCGAACTGTTCACCGGCCACACCATGGTCATGACCCTGCGCCGCTACAAGGGCCAAGGCAGCTGGGCAGAAGCCTTCTCGGTCCTGGGCGTGAGCTGGATCGGCAACCTCTGCGGCGCGGCCGTGCTGGCGGGCCTGTTCGTCATGGGCGGGGGCGGCGGCCTGCTGACAGACCCGCAGGGCCTGCTGATGACGGCCGCCGCGCACAAGATGAACGGCGGCGCCGCCAGCCTGTTCGCCCGCGCCGTGCTGTGCAACTGGCTGGTGTGCCTGGCGGTCTGGATGTCGGCCCGCGTGTCCTCCGACAGCGCCCGCTGCATCGTCATCTTCTGGTGCCTGATGGCCTTTGTCGCCAGCGGCTACGAGCACAGCGTGGCGAACATGACCCTGTTGCTGCTGGCCCTGGCAGGCAACCACCCCGAGACCGTGAGCCTGGGCGGCATGGCCTGGAACCTGGCCTGGGTGACGCTGGGGAACATCGTCGGCGGCGCCGTCTTCGTCGCCGGCGCCTACCGGGCGGCCTCGCCCGCGCCGATGCTCGCACCGGCGGCCGAGCGTGAGCCCGGCACGCGGCCAGCGCTGGACGCCTCTGCCGCACGGCCCTGATCCCCATGAGCCCCCCAGATTACCGGAGCACACCATGAACCCCCACGACCTTCCCGCCTCCGCCGCAGGCCCGCACTCCGCACCGCGCCTGATCGTCATCGGCCACGGCATGGTCGGCCACCGCCTGCTGGAAGAACTGACGCGCGAAGCACACGGCTACACCATCACCGTGCTCTGCGACGAACTCCGACTGGCTTACGACCGGGTGAAACTCAGCCAATGCTTCGACGGCGCGGACGCGCAGGACCTGACGCTGGCCGACGAGGCATTCTTCCGTGAGCACGGCATCACCGTGCTGCGCGGCACGCGGGCCGCCTGGATCGACCGCAAACGGCGCCAGGTCCACGTTTCGGACGATCAGTTCCACCCCTATGACAAGCTGGTCATCGCCACGGGCTCCAACCCCTTCATCCCACCCATCGAGGGCGCGGACCGTCCCGGCTGCCTGCCCTACCGCACGCTGCAGGACGTGGAAGACATCCGCGCATGCGCCGCCGGCAGCCGGCGCGGCGTGGTCATCGGCGGCGGCCTGCTGGGGCTGGAGGCCGCCCGCGCCCTGCGCGGCCTGAACCTGGACACCCATGTCGTCGAGTTCTCCGCGCACCTGATGGCGGCGCAGCTGGACGAGCGCGGCGGACGCCTGCTGCGCGCGAAGATCGAGGCCCTGGGCATCCACGTCCACACCTCGAAGATGACCTCGGCCATCGGCGACGGCCTGCGCTCGCGCCACCGCCTGCGCTTCTCGGACGGCGACTTCCTGGAAACCGACATGGTGGTCTTTTCCGCTGGCATCCGGCCCTGCGACCGCCTGGCGCACAACTGCGGCCTGGTGATCGGCGAACGCGGCGGCATCGTGATCGACGCGCACTGCCGCAGCTCCGATCCCGCCGTCTATGCCATCGGCGAAGTCGCCAGCTGGCAGGGCGGCACCTTCGGCCTGGTGGCGCCCGGCTACGAGATGGCGCGGGTCTGCGCCGCGCACCTGCGAGGCCGGGACACGCCGGTCTTCCAGGGAGCACAACCCGGTACCAAGCTCAAACTGCTGGGCGTGGACGTCGGATCCATCGGCGACGCCCACGGCCGCGCGCCCGGCAGCGTCAGCTGCGTGTTCGAGGACACGCTGGCCGGCACGTACCGCAAGCTGGTCATGGACCCGAAGGGCAAGCGGCTGCGCGGCGCCGTGCTGGTGGGCGACACTGGCGCCTTCGGTCTGCTGGACCAGTATTTCAGCAACGGTCTGGACCTGCCCGACCAGCCAGCCGCGCTGATCGCGCCTCAGGCCGGCGCCGCGCCGGCGCTGGGCGTGGACGCGCTGCCCGACACGGCGCAGATCTGTTCCTGCAACCAGGTCGGCAAGGGCGCCCTATGCGGCGCCATCGCCGACGGCTGCACGACCCTGGACGACCTGAAGGCCCGCACCCGGGCGGGCACCACCTGCGGCGGCTGCGTGCCTCTGGTCAAGCAGGTGCTGGAAAGTGAACTGCGGCGCCGGGGCATCGCCGTGGACCATAGCCTGTGCGAGCACTTCCCGCATAGCCGCCAGGCGCTCTACCACCTGATCCGCGTCAACGACATCCGCGACTTCAAGACCCTGATCGCCCGTCACGGCAAGGGCAAGGGCTGCGACATCTGCAAGCCCACGGCGGCGTCGATCTTCGCCTCATGCTGGAACGAATACGTGCTGTCGCCCAGGCACGCGCCCCTGCAGGACAGCAACGACGCCTACCTGGGCAACCTGCAGAAAGACGGCACCTATTCCGTGGTGCCTCGCGTCCCGGGCGGGGAAATCACGCCCGACAAGCTGATCGTCATCGGCGAAGTCGCCCGCAAGTACGACCTGTACACCAAGATCACCGGCGGCCAGCGCATCGATCTGTTCGGCGCGCGCCTGGAACAGCTGCCGGCGATCTGGCGCGAACTGGTCGACGCCGGATTCGAATCCGGACACGCCTACGGCAAAGCCCTGCGCACGGCCAAGTCCTGCGTGGGCAGCACCTGGTGCCGCTTCGGCGTGCGTGATTCGGTGGGCATGGCCATCCGCCTGGAACAGCGCTACCGGGGGCTGCGCGCGCCGCACAAGATCAAGATGGCCGCCTCGGGCTGCACCCGCGAATGCGCCGAAGCCCAGAGCAAGGACGTGGGCATCATCGCCACCGAAAAAGGCTGGAACCTGTATGTCTGCGGCAACGGCGGCATGCGCCCGCGCCACGCGGAACTGCTGGCCTCGGATCTGGACGACGACGCACTGATCCGCATGATCGACCGTTTCCTGATGCTCTACATCCGCACGGCCGACAAACTGCAGCGCACCGCCACCTGGCGCGAAAGCCTGGAAGGCGGCCTGGACTACCTGAAGGACGTGGTCGTGCACGACAGCCTGGGCCTGGGTGCGGAACTGGAGGCGCAGATGCAGGCCCTGGTGGACGCCTACGAATGCGAATGGGCCGCCACACTGAAGGACGAACAGGCCCTGCGCCGCTTCCGCCCGCTGATCAACAGCGACGCGCCCGACGAGCACATCGTCCACGTGCGCGAACGCGGCCAGCCGCGCCCGGCCACCGTGCGAGAACGCGAAGCGCTGGCCGTCCCGGCCGAATGAAGGAGCCTGCCATGAAGCCATCGACCCACCGCCGCGCCCAGGGCGCCGCTTGGCACGGCATCCCGGATGCCGCGCCACCATCCGCCGCGCTTGTCCACGGCCACGCCACGGATCCGGACTGGCAGCCCGTCTGCCGCCTGGACGACTTGATCATGGACGCCGGCGTAGCCGTCCGCGCCCACGGCAAACAGGTCGCCGTGTTCCTGACCGAGGCGGGCCCGTTCGCCCTGGACCACGTCGATCCTTTCTGTGGCGCGGCCGTACTGGCGCGCGGCATCGTCGGCGAACTCCAGGGCCACCCGGTCGTCGCCTCGCCCATGTACAAGCAGCACTTCCGCCTGGACACCGGCCAGTGCCTGGAAGACGAGACCGTGCGCGTGCGCCGCTGGCCGCTGCGCGTGGACGCCGACGGCTTCCTGCGCGTCGGCCGTCCCGAACCCATCCACCCCCTGGAGGCCGCCCATGCGCCCAAAGCCACCGCATGAATTCCCGCCGGCCACATCCGCCCCGCATCCCGCACGGACGGACGGCCCCGCACCGGACACCGCTCCGGCGCCCGGCCACGTCTGGCTGGTGGGGGCCGGCCCCGGCGACCCGGACCTGATCACCCTGCGCGGCCTGCGCGCCCTGCAGGCCGCCGACGTAGTGTTCCACGACAGCCTGGCCTCCCCGGAACTGCTGGACCACTGCCGCCCCTACGCCCTCCGGATCCCCGTGGGCAAGCGCGCGGGCCGGCACAGCGTCCCTCAGGAAGACATCCACATGCTGCTGGCCGCGCACGCCCGCGCCGGCCTCGCCGTGGTGCGCCTGAAGGGCGGCGACCCCTTCATCTTCGGACGCGGCGGCGAGGAAATGGAGTCCCTGCGCGCCCAGGGCATCCCGGTCACGGTCGTGCCCGGTGTCACCGCCGCCTCTGGGTGCGCGGCGGCCACCGGCATTCCTCTGACGCACCGCGACCTGGCGGCCGGCGTCTGCCTGATGACCGCCCACCGCCAGGACGGCGCCCACGATCTGGACTGGACGTCCCTGGCGGCGGACCGCCGGCGCACCCTGGTGTTCTACATGGGGCTGTCCCAGGCTGGCCACGTCGGCACGGAACTGCTGCTGCATGGCCTGCCCGGCGCGACGCCGGCCGCGCTCGTTGCCCATGGCGCCACCCCGCGCCAGAAGGCGGTGCGCTGCACGCTGGCCGGCCTGGCCCGAGCCGCCCGCCGCCCCGAGCTGGAATCGCCCTGCCTGATCGTGATCGGCGACGTCGTCGCCCTGGCCGATCCGGCGCTCGTTCCGTGGGTGAACGACGACCCACCGTCGCACGAGACTGGTGCCATCGACGGTCATCCCGCCGACGCCTGCCCCGCATGAAAGCCCTGTACCCCCTGTTCGCCGACCTGACCGGCCGCGCGGTCCTGGTCGTGGGCGGCGGCGCGGTGGCCGAGCGCAAGGTCCGCGCCCTGCTGAACTGCGGCGCCACGGTGCGGGTCGGCGCGCCGCGTCTGACCCGCGCGCTGCGGGCATGGGCCGATGCGGGCCGCCTCGCGCACCTGGACGGCCCGTTCCAGGACGACTGGCTGGCCTGCGCCTGGCTGGTCGTGGCGGCCACCGGCGACCGCGCGCTCAACGCCCGCGTGAAGGCAGCCGCGGACACGCGCCGCATCCTGGCCAACGTCGTGGACGACCCGGCGCTCTCGTCCTTCCAGGTGCCGGCCATCGTCGATCGCACGCCCCTCACCATCGCCATTTCATCTGGCGGCGCCGCCCCGGTCCTGGCCCGGCGCCTGCGCGAACGCATGGAGGCCCTGTTCGATCCCGCGCTGGGCGAACTGGCCCGGCTGGCCCGCGACCACCGGCCCGCCATCCGCCGGGCCTATCCCGACCACGGCGCACGCCGCCGCTTCTATGACTGGCTATACGATGGACCCGTGCTGGGGCAACTGCGCGCGGACGATGCCGCCGAAGCGGCGCGCACACTGCTCGCCCGCCTGGACGATGCCGGTGACGAACCGGCCCCACCGCCCAGCCTGCGCTGGATCGCCCCCTGCCCCGCCGACCCGGGCGACATCACCCTGAGCCAGCTGCGCGCCCTGAACGAGGCCGACGTGCTGGTGTACGACACGCAGGTGGGCGAGGCCGTGCTGTCCCTGGCGCGGCGCGACGCGGACCGCCGGCCGCTGGAGATGGACCGGCACGAGGACGCCGGGTCTCGGGAAGCTCGGGTGTTGGCGCTGTGCTCGGGATACCGGAACGCGGTGGCGCTGGTGGTGTAACGCCGCCCGCCTCCGCCGCGTCAGGCCTTCAGCACCGTGGCACGCATCGAGGGCCGTTGATCGAAGCCGGCGAACCAGGCCGCCAGCCCCGGGTACGCGTCGCGCCAGCCCATGTCCGGAAACCGCAGGTCCAGGTAGCCGAGCGCGCTGGCCAGCGCGATCACCCCGATGTCCAGACGGTCGGCCGGCCAGCCGGCGACTTGCCGTTCGAACTGGCCCAGGGCGCTGCGCGCTTTTTCCTCCTGGGTCTCGCGCCAGGCGGGCCATTGCCGCTCGGCGGGCCGCAGCACGACTTCGTAGCGCATCAGCAGGGCGGCGTCCAGGATTCCGTCGGCCAGCGACTGATCGACCAGGGCGGCCCATTTGCCGCCACCGGCCGGGATGAGCCGGCCGCCGCCCAGGTCATTCAGGTATTCGCAGATGACCCGGCTGTCGTACAGCGCCTGGCCCTCATCGGTGATCAGCGTCGGCAGCTTGCACAAAGGGTTGTCGCGCATCAGCGCATCATTGTGCGCGGTCGGCATGGTGACGACCGTCACCAGTTCGATGCGATCGGCCAGGCCCAGTTCATGGGCGGCGACCAGGCATTTGCGCACAAAGGGCGAGGTCGACGAGTAATACAGTTTCATGCGTTTCTCCAAAGGTCAGAAATCATCCGCCGCCAGCGCGCGGCCCGCCACCCAACCGAAGGTCAGTGCCGGCCCCAGGGTGATGCCCGGTCCCGGATAGGCCCCGCCCATCACCGACTGCATGTCGTTGCCCGCGACGAACAAGCCGGGAACCGGCCGCCCCTGCGCGTCCAGCGCGCGCGCCCGCTCATCCGTCCGGATACCGTGGGCCGTGCCGATATCGCCCGCCACCACCTCGACGGCATAGTAAGGTCCCCGTCCCAGGGGACGCAGGCAGGCGTTGGGCTGGTGGGCCGGGTCGCCCAGATAGCGGTTGTAGGCGGTCGATCCCTTGCCGAAATCGGTGTCCTCGCCCCGCGCGGCCATGCCGTTGTAGCGTTCGACCGTCGCGGCCAGGCGCTCCGGATCGAGCCCCAGGCGCGCCGCCAGATCGGGCATCGTGGCGGCCCGGATCAGGTATCCATCGGCCATCAGATGCTGTCGCGGACGGCCGCCGGGCAGGGCCAGGCCCAGGCCCCAGGTCTCGATGAAGGCATGGTCGCAGATCAGCCAGGCGGGGATGTCCGGCGCCGGGCCGCCTCGGTACATCACGCTGACGAACTCGTGATACGAGGCCGATTCGTTGACGAACCGTTCGCCGCGCCGGTTGACGGCGATCAGGCCCGGCTTGGCGCGGTCCCAGACCAGGTGCGGGTAGCGGACCACCGTGCCATCCGCCTTGCGCCACAGGGACACCGGCGCCCAGAACGCCGGCGACACATGGCCCGTGCCCATGACCGCGCCGGCCTCGCGCGCCAGGCCGATGCCTTCGCCCCGGTTGCCCTCGGGCGCCATGGACCAGGGCCCGGTGGGCTGCGGATAACAGGCGGCCCGCAGTTCGGCATCCCAGGGAAAACCGCCGGTGGCGACGACGACGCCCCGCAGCGCCCGGATGCGCCGCACGGTGCCGCCCTGCACGGCCTCGACACCCACGACGCGGCCTTGCGCGTCCCGGTGCAGGCGCCGGGCCGGCGTATTCAGGCGATAAGGGATCCGTTCCCGCAGGACGGCGTGAAACAGCCACGCGGCCAGGGCGTTGCCCAGCAGCAGACGCGTGCCGCGATGATGGCCGCGCAGGCGGTCCAGCCAGTAGGCCAGCACCCGTTTGCCGCCATGCCAGAACGACTTGGGCGAGCGCCAGGCGCCCAGCAGGTGGTAGACGTCCGTGACGTTCACCATCATGCCGCCCAGGACGACGAATTCTTTCAGGGGATCGCGCAGTTCCTTGAAATGCGCGCCCAGCCGCCTGCCGTCGAAGGGCAGCGGATCCATGGCCCGGCCGCCCAGCGACGCGCCCGGCCGGTCGGGATAGTAGTCGGGCGAATATTGCCGCGCGGCCAGCGCCAGCGCACCGCGCGCCTGCAGGTATTCCACCATGGCGGGGCCGTTGTCCAGATAGGCCCGCAGCATGTCCGGCGACGAGGCGTCGCCCACGGTCCGGCGCAGGTATTCCCAGACCTGCTCGAA
This sequence comes from Castellaniella denitrificans, assembly GCF_027214045.1. Taxonomy (GTDB): domain Bacteria; phylum Pseudomonadota; class Gammaproteobacteria; order Burkholderiales; family Burkholderiaceae_B; genus Castellaniella; species Castellaniella denitrificans_A. Next base: position 197,775 of record NZ_JAPWHE010000001.1, read on the forward strand.
CGTATCGTCGCCGTGGCCGGCCCCGGCCGAGCCCGGGTTCAGCGGGATCCAGACCGCCCCGCCGGACACCGCGGTCGAACCGCCGATGCGATCGGTCTTTTCCAGCAGCAAAGCCCGCAGGCCTTCGAAATGGCACGTCAGCGCCGCCGACATGCCCGCCGCCCCCGATCCCAGCACCACCACATCGACGGTCTCGTCCCATTGCACTTCATTCATGCTCATGCTCCCGAACCGCCCAGGGATTTGCCGCCGTCGACGAACAGCACCTGTCCGGTGATAAAGGACATCGCCGGCCCCGCCAGGAAAGAGACCGCGTGGGCGATGTCCTCGGGCGTGCCCGCCTTGCCCGTCGGCTGCAGGGCCAACTGGGCCGCCCGCCGTTCCGGCGTCAGCGCGCGCAGCATCGGCGTATCGATCAGGCCCGGCGCGATCGCATTGACCAGGATCCCCCGTTCGGCCAGCTCCATCGCGCTCGCCCGGGTATAGCCCACCAGCGCGGCCTTGGACGCCACGTAGTGCGCGTGATGGCGCGCCCCCAGGTAGGCGCGCGAAGCGATGTTCACCACCTTGGCGCCGGGCGCCATCCGCGCGGCGGCCTTCTGCGTCAGACTGGCCGCCGCGATCAGGTTCACCTCGAACATGCGCCGGAAATCGTCCTGCGACACGTCGAAGAACGGGCGCTCATCGAACACACCCGCGCTGTTCACCAGCGCCGCCAATGGCGGCAGCCCGCCGATCAGCGCGTCGATCCCCGCCTCGTCGGCCAGGTCCACCACGCGCGGCTCGATCTCGATCCCCTCGCCGCGCAGACGCCCGGCCAGCGCAAGCAAAGGCGCTTCGCCGCGATCGACCGCCACCACCCTGAAACCATCCAGCGCCAGGCGCCGGACGATCGCCTGTCCCATGCCGCCGGCTGCGCCGGTGACCAATGCCACAGCTTTCATTTGCCTGTCCTCAAGCCGATAAGAATCCGCCGTCCACCGGCAGCACCACACCCGTCACGTAACTGGCCATCTCCGAGGCCAGGAACACGACGGGACCGACGATCTCTCCGGGTTCCCCGCCCCGGCCCATGGGCGCGCGCGTCATGAACCAGTCCGCCCCGCCGGGCGTCGCCAGTTGCGGCGCGACCATGTCCGTCAACATCAGTCCGGGCGCCACCGCGTTCACACGCACCCCGAACGGCGCCAGATCGCGCGCCAGCGCCTGGGTGAAGGAACGCACCGCGCCTTTGGACGCGACGTAAGCCGCCGATGACATGCCGCTGACGAACGCCACGACGGACGACAGATTGACGATGCAGCCGCGCGTGTCCTTGAGCTGCCCGACGAAGGCGTGCGTGACGTTGAACAGGCCGTCCAGGTTCACGGAGCGCACCCGGTCCCAGACTTCCGGAGACTGCGCATCGCCCACGCGCGCGCGGCCCGCGATGCCCGCGTTGTTCACCAGGATGTCGACCGGCCCCAGGCGCGCGGCCAGATCCGCCGCCAGGCGGGCGACCGCCTCACGGTCGGTCACATCGATCGCCTCGCCCCAGGCCTGGCCGCCCCCGGCGCGGATGCGGCCGGCCAGATCCCGGGCGCGCGCGCCGTCCAGGTCGGCCGCGATCACCCGCGCGCCCTGCGCGGCGAATCCGTGCGCAATGGCCGCGCCCAGGCCGCCCGCCGCGCCCGTCACCAGAGCCAGCTTGTCATCCAGCAGCGCCATCATCCCCCCAGATAGGCCCGCCGCACGGCCTCGTCGTGCCGCAGGTCCGCCGAGGCACCCTGCAGCACGACCTCGCCGTTTTCCAGGATGTAGGCGTGGCTGGACACCGACAGGGCCAGCTTCGCATTCTGTTCGACCAGCAGGATGGTGATGCCCTGCTCGCGGTTGAGCGTGCGCACCGTCTCGAAGATCTGTTCCACGACCAGCGGCGCCAGCCCCATGGAAGGCTCGTCCATCAAAATCATGCGGGGCCGGGCCATCATGGCGCGCGCCGTGGCCAGCATCTGCTGTTCGCCGCCCGAAAGCGTGGCGGCCTTCTGGGCGATGCGTTCGCGCAGTCGCGGGAACAGGTCGCACACCGAGTCCAGGTCGCGCGCGACCGCCGCCCGGTCCTTGCGGGCGTAGGCGCCCATCTCCAGGTTCTCGCGCACGCTCATGTCGCGGAAGATCTCGCGCCCCTCGGGCACCTGGACGATGCCTTGCCGGACGATATGGTCGGCCGCCAGGCGATGGATGGGTTCGCCGTCGAACCGCACGGTCCCGCGCGTCGGGCGCACCAGGCCCGAGATCACGTTCAGGGTCGTGGACTTGCCCGCGCCGTTGGCGCCCAGCAGGGCGACGATCTCGCCGCGGGGGACGGCCAGGGACACACCGTGCAGGGCGGAAATGTTGCCGTAGGAAGCCGAGACGGACTCGATCGACAGGAACGGTTCACTCATCATCGGTCCCCTTGCCCAGGTAAGCTTCGATCACGCGCGCGTCCGAACGGATCTCCGCCGGCGTGCCCTCGGCGATCTTGTGCCCGAAGGACATCACCGTGATGCGATCCGAAATCGACATCACCAGTTGCATGACGTGCTCGACCAGCAGCACCGTCACCCCATCGCCACCCGCCAGTTCGGTCAGGATGCGGTCCAGCTGGTCGATCTCGCGATTGCGCAGCCCCGCCGCCGGCTCGTCCAGCAGCAGCAGTTGCGGCTTGATCGCCAGCGCACGCGCCAGTTCCAGCATTTTCTGGCGGCCGAAATCCAGGCCGCAGGCCTTGACGTCCAGGAAATCGGCCAGGCCGACGCGTTCGATCAGGTGATGGGCGAACTCGCGATTCTCGGCCGACGGGCGGCGCAGCAAACGGGACAGGCCGCGCGCGCCGTAGGCATAGGTGCCCAGCAGCACGTTCTCTTCGACCGAAAGCTCGTTGAACAGCTCCAGGTTCTGGAACGTGCGCGCGACCCCGAGCGCCGCCATGTCCGAGGCGCCCCGCCGCGTGATGTCCTCGCCCGCGAGCGCGATCGCGCCGCCCGAGGGATCGTAATAGCGGGAAATGCAGTTGAACGTGGTGGACTTGCCGGCCCCATTGGGACCGATCAGGGCGTGGATCCGCCCCCGGCCGACCTCGAAGGACAGGTCGTCCACGGCGGTCAGGCCGCCGAAACGCACCGTCAGGCCATTGATCGACAACATCGCCTGAGCGCTCATGTCCCGGCCCTCCCGGCGGACTCGCCCAGCGCCGCCTTGCGCGCGCGGGCACCGCCGCTGAACAGGCCGCGCGGCGCGAACATCATGAAACCGATCAGGATCAGGCCGTAGATGATCTCCTGGAAGGACAGCACCTGGCGCAGCAATTCCGAGATCAGGCCGAAGATCACCGCGCCGATGACGGCGCCGCGCACCGAACCGATCCCGCCCACCACGATCATGATGAGGATCAGGATCGTGGTCCAGAAGCCCAGGCTTTCGGGATGGATGAAGGACGCGAAAGTCGTGTACAGGCCGCCCGCCACCCCCGCATAGGCGGCCGAGCACATGAAGGCGACCCGCTTGACGACGTTGGCGTCGATGCCCATGGCCCGCGCCGCCACGTCGCTCTCGCGCACCGCACGGAACGCCGCGCCCAGTTGCGATCGCGACAGCCGCACGGTCAGCCACAGCATCAGGGCCGCGCCAAGGATCACGAAAGGATAGGCGGCCAGGTCGGAAGTCAGTTCGAGCCCGAAGAACCGGGCCGGCGACATCTGGTAGCCGTTCGAACCGTTGGTCACCTCGGCCCAGTTCAGGAACACCCATTGCATGGCCTCGCCGAAGGCGAAGGTGGACAGGGCCAGATAGATGTCCCGCATCCGGATCGCCAGCGCGCCCAGCAGATAGCCCAGAACCGCCGTGATCACGCCGGCAGCCAGCACCGACACCACGAAATTCGGATGCCAGGTGTTGTTGATGATGCCGGCCGTGTAGATGCCGATCCCGTAAAAGGCGGCATGCGACAGGGCGAACTGGCCTGTCTCGCCGATCACGAGGTGCAGGCCCAGCGCCAGCACGATATAGATCATCAGCAGGTTGACGATGTACAGCACGTAGCCGCTGGCCGTGAACGGCAGCACCGCCAGCACCACCGCCAGCGCCGCCAGCCCCCATTTGTCGACATTGATTTTCATACTTTCTTGACCTGCGCTTTGCCGCCGAGGATGCCCTGCGGACGGACGATCAGAACGATCAGAATGGCCAGGAACGGGGCCACGACGATGGCGTTGGTCGATACGAACAGGCCCACCAGGTTTTCGGCGACGCCGATGATGAAGCCGCCCACGACCGCGCCCGGAATGCTGGTGATGCCGCCCACGATCGCCGCGGCGAACGCCAGGATCGCCACATGGCCGATGTCCGGCGTGATCAGGATCTTGGGCAGGATCAGGATGGCCGACACGGCCGAGATCAGGCCGGCCAGCGCCCAGACCGCCATGCGGATGCGCACCAGACTGACACCCACGATCTGGGCGGCCCGGGGATTCATGCCCACCGCCCGCATCGCCTTGCCGATGCGCGTGTGGTTGAACAGGCCGTACAAGGCCAGCATCACCACGATCGCCGCGCCCAGGATCATCAGGTCCAGGCGCGTCAGCACCGCGTCGCCGATCATCACGGTATCGGACGAGACCAGCGCCGGCAGCGAACGCGGCGCGTCCCCCAGCCCGGTCTGGCGCACCGCGCCCTTGAGCACGTAGGCCAGGCCCAGCGTGGCGATCACCAGTTGCACGCCCACTCCCTTGGCCTGGATCACCCGTTCCATCACCACGCGCTGGAACAGCGCGCAGATCGCGGCGACCGCCGCCAGCGTCGCCGGGATGACCACCGCATAGTGCCAGTCCAGCACCAGGATCAGGAACAGCGCCACATAGCCGCCCACCATGAAAATCTCGCCCTGTGCGAAATTCGGCACGTCCGTCGTCTTGAACACGATCACGACCGCCACCGCCAGCAACGCGTAGACGCTGCCCGTGACCAGGCCGGACCACACGCCCTGCTGCAGAAAAAGCCAGATATCCGCAAAACTCATCGATCACTCCACTGGCGCCGCGCCGCCGGAGGCGCGACGGCGCCCCCGGCCCTCATCGCGGAAGGGCTCACTGCTTCGGCTGGTAGGTCCAGGCGCTCTTGAAGGCGCCCGAAATCAGTTCCTTGTGCTGGCCGTCGAACTTCAGGTAGATGGCCGACTTCTGCGCCGCGTGGTCGTCCGGCGTGAACTCGACCGGACTGGCCATCACGCCCGTCTCCAGCTTGAAGTGCTGCAGGGCGGCCAGGACCTTTTCACGCGTGGGTTCCGGCCCCGCGTCCTTCAGCGCCTGCACCACCGTCATCGCGGGCGGCAGACCGTAAGGCATGTAGCTCTGCGGGTGCCCCGGCTTGGCGGCGAGATCCGGGTAGTATGCCTTGTACATGTCGTAGACCCATTGCATCTTCGGGTCCGACGGCAGGCCCGCCACCACGTCCTGGATGTAGAAGTTCTTCAGGGCCGCCGGACCGCCGACGTTCTCGACCAGCTGGGCCAGATCCGCCGTGCCGGTGACCGCCAGCACGATCGGCTTGTTCCAGCCGAGTTCATGCGCCTTCTTGATGATCAACGCCGCCGGGCGGGCGTAGGTCGTCAGCAGCAGCACGTCAGGATTGGCCGCGCGCACCTTCAGCATCGGCGCCGTGACGTCGTTGATGCCCGGATTGACCGACTGCACGCTCAGCGAGACACCGTCATGCCGCTTGGCCTGGAATTCGGCGGCGGTCAGATTCCAGCCGCCATAGGCGTCGTCATGGTTGATGTAGCCGATCTTCTTGGCCTTCAGGTGCTGGACGGCGAACTCGACCATCGAGCCGCCCACCGCGTACTGCGAGATCGAGAACGCGCCATAGATGTATTTCGAGGGCGGGTACAGCGCGCCGTCGCCCGAGGCGTTCAGCATCAGGAAGGGCACCTTGGCGCGCTCGACGTATTCCCGGGCCGCGACCACCGCCGCCGAACAAGAACCGCCGTTGAGCAGGAACACGTGGTCCTGCTCGACCAGCTTCTTGACCGCCGCCACCAGGTCGTTGGCGTTGCAGCGGGTGTCCTCGACGACCAGCTCGATCTTGCGGCCGTGGATGCCGCCTTCCTTGTTGACCTTTTCGTAGTACATCTTGGCCGCGTTGACCACGTCGAAGCCGTAGGCCATGCCGCTGCCCGACAAGGGCGAGAACAGGCCGATCCGGATGGTGGAATCGGTGATGCCGGGCTCGGCCGCCCGGGCGGACATCCCCAGGCCCAGGCCCGCGACCGCCGCGCACAGGGCCGCTTTCTTGACGATGCTGAATTTCATATTGTCTCCTCGTGGATTGCTCTTTGACCTCTGCCCTGGCCACGCCGGCCCGGCCTACTGCATGCGATAGCCGCCATTGACGTCAATGACGCTGCCCGTGATGTAGCCCGATTGCGGCGAAGCCAGGAAACCGACCGCGTCCGCGACATCGTCGGGCGTGCCGATCCGGCCCAGCGGGATGGCCTCGGCCGCGTCCCGCAGGGCGCCGCCGCTGCTGACCGTGCTGCGCAGCATCTCGGTGTCGATCAGCCCCGGCGACACGCTGTTGACCGTGATCCCCATGCGCGACACCTCGCGCGCCATGGCCTTGGTCAGGCCCAGCACGGCGGACTTGGCCGCGATGTAGGACGCGCTGGAGCGGTAGCCCCCGAGTTGCGCGGCCACCGAGCTGAACGTGATGAAACGGCCGTCGGCGACCGGTCGTTTTTCGCGATGGCGGATGTAAGCGCGCGCGCACAGGAAGACACCGCGCGTATTCACGGCGAAACTGCGTTCCCAGGTCTCCAGCGGCGTGGCCTTGATCAGCGGGCGCTGGCCATCGGGCTGGAACAGCAGCAGGCCGGCGGCGGACACCACGGTGGCGATCGGCCCCAGCCCGGCTTCGATCTCGTCGAAGACGCGCTCGACCTGGGATTCTTCGCTGACATCGAACACGCGCCACTCGTGATCGCCCGGCAGCCCCCCAATCGCCGCCGCCGCCCGTTCCGCCGCCAGATCGCAGGCCACGACCCGATAGCCGTCACCGGCGAGCCGGTGACAAATCCGTGTCCCGATGCCGCCGCCCGCGCCCGTCACCAGGGCGATCCTGCGCTGTTCCGTATCCGAACGTTCCACCATGCCCAAGCCTTTATGTATACAAAAGAAACCGGATTCCGGTATTGCCCCCGTCAACACCAGGGGGAATACATGCAAATTCTTGATCTGGGTTTATTATGCATACATGACAACCAGCCAGTCATTCGGGTTTCCCCTTAAATACGGGGGCTTAGGCTCAGTTTCCTCATCATTTTTTCTGCTCTATGTATACAATAATCTGATGAATACCCTGGCCGAGCACGTCACCGAGACCCTGCGCAACTGGATCCTGCAAGGCATTCTGGTTCCGGGGGAACGCCTGGAGGAGATCCCCCTGGCGGAAAAACTCGGCGTTTCCCGCACCCCCATCCGCGCGGCGCTCGCCCATCTGGGCAACGAAGGGCTGCTGGAACACCTGCCCAAGCGCGGCTACGCGGTGCGCGTCTATCAATACGAGGACATCATCGGCGCCTACGAAGTGCGCGCCGTGCTCGAAGGCCTGGCCTGCCGGCGCGCGGCCCACCAGGGCCTGTCCGGCCTGGACATCAGCAAGCTCAAGGCCTGCCTGGCCGAAGGCGACGCGATCCTGGCCAAGGGCGTGCTGTTGCCGGAGGACCACCAACCCTATCAGCGGATGAACATCACGCTGCACGAAACGCTATTGAAAGCGGCGGAGAATTCCTGGGTCACGCGTTTCGCCACCCAGGCGCAGACGGCGCCGTTCGCCTCGGACCGGATCATGCTGTGGGACGACCACGGCGTGATCCTGCGATCCCACAACGACCACCACCGCATCGTCGCCGCCGTCATCGAGCGCGACGGCGCCCGCGCCGAACAACTGATGCGGGAACATGTCTATTACGCCGGACTGCTCTTGCGGGACAATTATGAACGGCTGAGCGGCAAGACCGTGCCGCCGGCGCACGGACCGGACAACGGAGCCACATGAACCATAAGGCGGGCGACCCGCCCGCCTATCGCAACAAGCGCCCGATCCAATCGCCATGGCGGCGCATGGCCGGCGCCATGTCCGCGGCGCCAGCCAGCCGGAAGCCGGAAAATTCGAAACCAGGCGCCACCGCGCAGCCCACCAGGGCGAACGCTTCGGGATGGATCAGTTCCGCCGCGAACCAGCGGCCGGCCGGCACCACCGCCTGGAACACCGCCTCCGGATGGCGCAGGGGATCCCCCAGCCGATGCGTGACGAGCCCGCCATCGGGGGACAGCACATGCAAGGCCAGCGGCCCGCCCGCGTGGAAATACCAGGTCTCGTCCGCGTCGATCCGGTGCCAGGCCGACCAGGCGCCCTGGGCCAGCAGGTAATAGATGGACGTCCCCGCGCTGCGCGTGTCCCCCCGGAACGGCACGCCCAGGTCCGAGCGGAAGACCTCGCGGTAGTAGCCGCCTTCGGGATGGGGCTGGAGATCCAGCGCCGCCACCAACGTCCGCCAGGCCTCGGGGCTGTCCGGGGCCGCGGCGCCCCCGGCCGCCTGGCAATCAGGCACGGCCGCCCATCGCCTTTTCGATCTTTTTATCGGTGTTGTACTGGCTGAGCGCGTAGACCGCCCAGATCGCCGCCGGAATCCAGCCGATCAGCGTGAGCTGCAGGATCAGGCAGATGATCCCGGAAATGGGGCGGCCGATGGTGAAGAAGGCCAGCCAGGGCAGCAGCAGGGCAATAAGCAGGCGCATGTCGCAGGGTCCAGTGGTTGGGAAACGGAAGGATATTCTACCGGGAGAGCGGCGCGTTGTTACCACAAGAGAAGTTTGATATGTTGTAGGGTCAAACAAGTTTCCCTTCAAGGGAACCCTCAGTGAGCCAGAACAGATCGGGTTATCGCGTCGCGCTGCCGATCACCGGCACGCTCGCGGCACCCGGCATCTTTGCCTTCCAGACCCTACCCCGGATCAACGACCAGCCAACCAGCCTGATGACAGATTTTCACTGGCACACGCAGGCAGATCGACGGAGAGCGGCACACGTCGCAAAGATACCCTTCGTGTCATAAACCAGGAGTGTTTTTATGACTCTATAGTCATCTCAACATGCTGTTTCCCCACGATAGAAAGCGCGAGCAGGCTCAAGAGATCAATCGATTCGACAAGCCACACCGCTCTTTGTTCATGTTGCTGTAATTTAAATCGGAAGGCCATGTCTACTTCAAATGTCGATGCAACAGCTGTTGCTGGATTTGTCAAGCATTACGTCACACAATTTGCCGCAACAACCGCTTGCAACCTTGCGCTGGGGGGCACGCAAGGCGGCGCCGACCTGGCGGCCGTCAAATCCAGACAAATTGGATGTGGCATCGCAGTCCCTGCCATCCAGGCCGCTGCAAGTTACGTGGTTCATCAATTCACCAACCCGGGAGAAACCTATCCAGCCAGCCGGCTTTTGTACGATGCGGCCGGTATTCTGGGGGGAGGTTCTTTGCCTCGCGCTTTTGAATCGGCACCGAGAGCGGCCTTTGCATCAACGCTTAGTTCGGTGGAATCAACCATCAAGGCCTTTGCCGCGGTTCAGACGTATGCACATATGACGTCCGATCCAGCAGCAGAATCTGATTCCAAGATTGAAACCAAGGCCTGATACCTGAATGGTGGCGTTGCAATCACAGAGGCGGGGCGCTGGCAGGCGGGCGGAGCATCTTTGATGCCGGCCCAGGGCGGATTTACTGTAGGCATGCCGTGCCCGCCGGGGGGCGGTTCAAACTCGGGGGACTCATGATCTTGGCGCATGCGTGTCCACGCTATTCAAGCGGACACGTATGCTTGATCGGATGCATGAGCCACCTGACCTGTGCAGATTCAACTAGGCCCGCACACTAAGAAAGATACCTCACCCCCTAGGTTCATACTCCGGTACCCAGCGCTTCAAGCCGGTCCGCACGGCCTCATCCTCTTGAGGCGCCTGCGCCAACCACGTCAGCACCCCGTCGTACAGCCCATCCGGGACGGCGCGCGAGCGCGCGATGCGCAACTTTTCATGCGGGGTCGGCAACGTTTCCTCCGCATCGGCCAGCAATTCCTCGTACAGTTTTTCCCCTGGCCGCAGGCCGGTGAACTCGATATGAATCTCGTCCTCGGTAAAGCCGGACAGACGAATCATGTTGCGCGCCAGATCCACGATCTTGACCGGTGCGCCCATGTCCAGCACGAAAATCTCGCCACCCTGCCCCATCGCGGCAGCCTGCAGCACGAGTTGCGCCGCTTCGGGGATGGACATGAAATAACGGTTGATCTCCGGATGCGTCACGGTCACAGGTCCGCCATGCGCGATCTGGGCCTGGAATTTCGGAATCACGCTGCCCGTGCTGCCCAGGACGTTGCCGAAACGCACGATATGAAAACGCGTCGTGCCGGGGCCATTCTGCAGCACCTCGCAGACCATTTCGGCGATGCGCTTGGTCGCCCCCATCACATTGGTGGGATTGACGGCCTTGTCGGTGGAAATCAGCACAAAGCGATCCGCGCCCGCATCACGCGCCGCCCGCGCCACCACCAAAGTACCCAACACGTTGTTGCGCACCGCCTGCCAAGCATTGCCGACTTCCATCAGCGGCACATGCTTGTAGGCCGCCGCATGGAACACCACCTGGGGCCGGTGTTCCGCAAACACCTGGGCCATGCGGGATTCGTCCTTCACATCGCCCGCCAGACGCACGATAGGCACTTCCGGCCGATGCTCTCCGAACCACTGCTCGATCATGTAGAGGGCGAACTCGCTGGTCTCCAGCAAGACGATGCAGGCCGGCTCGAAGCGGGACAACTGGCGGCACAATTCACTGCCGATCGATCCGCCGGCGCCCGTCACCAGGATGCGCTTGCCCGTCAGCATGGCTCGCACATTGTCATTGTCGATCCGCACCGACTCGCGACCGAGCAGATCCTCGATTTTCACGGGGCGCATCATGTTGATGGCGACGCGCCCGCTCATCAATTCCGCCAAGCCGGGAATCGTGAACAGAGCGGCCCCAGCCTGTGTCGCCAAACGCGTCACCGCCTGCAGCGCCTCTGCCGAAGCCGAGGGCATCGCCAGGATCACGTGCCGCGCCCCATAGCGCTGCAGAATGTCTGGCAAATCAGCGGTCGCTCCCTCCACCCGGCATCCGCTCAGTTCCAGGCCACGCTTGTGACGGTCGTCATCCACCAGCGCCACGACCTTCCAGTCCGGGCTGCGCGCGAGTTCGCGCAGCAGCATGGCGCCGGCCGTGCCCGCCCCGACGATCACCACGGGTTTTCGCTCGGCATCGGACACCGGCAACAGGCGCGATTCCTTCCACAGCCGCCAGGCGATGCGCCCTCCTCCCATCATCATGATCAACAACAACGGGTACAACAGCACGATCGAACGGGGGATCAACAGCCAAGGGCCATCGAATACGGCCAAAGCCAGCACGGCCATGACAGATACCCCCACCGCCCGGATCAGACGGCGCAGATCCGGCAGGCTGGCGAAACTCCACATCCCGCGATACAGACCGGCCCAGCGGCACGCAGCCAACTGCACGACCATCAGAATCAGAGCGCCGTAGAAGATCTCCGCATGAAAGGCACGTGGCCATTCCAGATTGAAACGCAGCACGAACGCCCCGATCCAGGCGACCAGCACAGCCGCCAGATCGAAAGCGAATACCAGAAACGACCGGATATTGATCATGCGACGGCCCTCATGCCGCCTGCGCCATCACGGCGTGCAATACCTGGCACGTCCGGTCGATGTGTTCATCGCGCAATGTCGGATGCACCAGGAACATCAGGCTGGTCTCGCCCAACGCACGCGCCACCGGCAAACGCTGCGCCGGGCGGAAGCCCGCACCGTCGAATGCCTTTTCCAGATAGATCTCGGAGCAGGAGCCCGAATATACAGGCACCCCCTGATCCGCAATGGCTTGCATGATGCGTTCACGCGTCCACCCAGGCGCCAGCGCATCCAGATTCAGGAACACATAACATTTGTACGCCGCATGTTCGATAGAGTCGGGCACAGATGGCACGCGCAGACCCGGCAGCGCCCGGGCACACTCCCAGATCCGCCGGGCGTGCCTCAGGCGGGTGGCCTGCCAATCCGCCATGCGGCGCAACTGGATGCGACCGATGGCCGCCTGGACCTCGATCATGCGCCAGTTAGTGCCAAACGACTCATGCAACCAGCGGTAGCCCGGCGGATGCTGGCGTTCATACACAGCATCCCAGGACTTTCCATGATCCTTGTAGGCCCACATGCGTTTCCACAGGGCCGGATCGTCGGTCGTGACCATGCCACCCTCGCCGCCCGTGGTCATGATCTTGTCCTGACAAAAAGACCAGGCGCCCACATGGCCGATGGAGCCCACCGGACGCCCCTTGTAGCGCGCGCCATGGGCCTGGGCGCAATCCTCGATCACGAACAGGTTCCGCTCACGTGCCAGCTCCATGATGGGGTCCATGTCGCATGGCCAGCCCGCCAGGTGCACGCAGATCACGGCCCGCGTGCGGGGGGTCAGCACGGCACGGATCGTGTCGGCCGTGATGTTCTGGGTATCCGGATCGACATCGGCGAACACGGGGATCGCCCCCGCATTGACGATACAGGAGGCGGAAGCCAGAAAAGTGCGGGAAGTCACGATGACCTCGTCCCCAGCGCCGATACCCAGCCCTCGCAGCGCCAGATCCAGCGCCACCGTGCCGTTTGCAAGGGCGATCGCATGGCGGGTTCCCGCCCAGGCCGCGAATTCACGTTCGAACTCGCGGCATTCCTGGCCAGTCCAGTAGTTCACCCGATTGGACAGAATCACATCGCGAGCCGCGTCGGCTTCTTCCGTGGTGAATGAAGGCCAGGGTGGAAAGGGTGTATTCAGCACGTCAGCATCCAACGATTCGAGAGTAATGCATTGTAAAACTGTAAAACGCGGGCGAGAGAACGATTTCCCGCACTCACTCCCCGCACCGGGAGAGAGGTCGGGCTGGCACACCGACCACCGTCAGGCCATCTCCGACATCAGACACGACGGCAGCGCCAGCACCCACGATGACCCCTGATCCGATGTGCGCTCCTTGTCGCACTGAAGCGCCGATCCCGATCCACGACCGATCCCCGACATGCACATCACCCGCCAGATGCGCGCCCGGACTGATGTGAACGGCATCGCCCAGAACGCAGTCGTGGTCCACGCTGCACGCCGTGTTGAGTATCGCCCCCGTGCCAATGACGGCGTCCGCATTGACTACGGCGCCGGCCATGACGACAGATCCTGGTCCTACACGGGCTGACACGGACACGCACGCCGCCGGATGCAGAATAGACACCACCTTTGCCCCAGCATGGTGCAGTTGTGTCAACAGGATCTGGCGGATTTGATTGTTGCCAATCGCGACCACCACTCCATCCAGACGACTCAACTCATTCGCCAGCCCCGCATCATCCCCCCCGATCGCCCAGCGGCCAACCTGCTGCTTGCCCGGCCAGGCCCGATCATAAAACCTCACCGCGCCCCAACCCGCCGCCAAAGCCGCTTCGGCTACGACCTTGCCATGGCCGCTGGCCCCCATGATCGCCAGGGTATGGCCGACCTGGGCCTGCCTATTCATGGCGACCTGTAAACTTTGACATCGTCGCCTCGCCCTCTGCGCTGATCCCATCGCGGACCAGCACCTTCTTCACCGTCAAGTACAGAATCTTCAAATCCAGCCATAGCGACTGGTTATCCACGTACCACACGTCCAGACGAAATTTGTCTTCCCAACTGAGCGCATTGCGCCCGTTGACCTGTGCCCAACCGGTGATGCCCGGCCGCACTTCATGTCGGCGGGCCTGCTCCGGCGTATACAGAGGGAGGTATTCCATCAGCAAGGGGCGCGGGCCGACCAGACTCATGTCACCCTTGAGCACATTCCACAGCTCGGGCAATTCATCCAGGCTGGTGGACCGCAAGAAGCGGCCAAACGGCGTCAGCCGTTCCGCATCCGGCAACGGCTGCCCGTCCAAGCCCACCGCATCCCGCATCGTGCGGAACTTGATCATGCGAAAGGGGCGTCCCCGAAGACCGGGCCGCACCTGATGAAACAACACGGGGCCGCCCAAGTAGCGCCTGATCATCCACGCCACGGCCAGAATCACCGGCAACAGAAGAAAAAGGCCCAATCCCGCCCCCATCAAATCCAGCAATCTTTTCAAGACACTATCCCCATGCCCTGCAACATCTCGGCGTTCACTCGCCGCACATCGTAGCGCTCTTCAGCAATCCGGCGAGAGTGGGCGCCCATTTCCCGCGCCAAAGCCGGTTCCTCCAGAAAGCGCCGCATGGCATCCGCCAGCCCATCACTGGATCCGACTGGCACCAGATAGCCATTCACACCATCGACGACCGTCTCCCGGCACCCAGGCGCATCCGTCGTCACCACCGCTCGTCCGATCGCCATGGCTTCCAGCACCGTGCGCGGCGTTCCCTCTCGGTACGAAGGCAGCACATACACGCAACAATCCTGCAGCGCCGGCCGCACATCGGCTAACCGCCCCAAATATTCCACACTGCCTTCCTGTATCCACGCCTGCAACTCCTCGACGCCAATCGAGTCCGGTCCGTCATCGATCCAGCCCGCCAAACGAAACGCAGCGTCTGGGAATTCGCGATGCAACCGGCTTGCCGCCTGGGCGTACTCACGCACCCCCTTGGCTCCCAACAGCCGTGCAATCATCAGGAATCTCACGCTTCCATCCGGCATCGGGGCCTTTTCAAAATGCCGGACATCGACGCCGGAGCCATTGACCACCACAGAGGGCACCCGAGCGCCCAGCAGCCCATTGGAGCGGAACAAGGCCTGATCATCCGGATTCTGAAAAAAAACGCGATCCGCCGCAAAAAGCGCCAAACGATAGAGACCTCGCGCCAAGCCGGTCACCAGACGAGCCTTGAACCCCTCCGGCCGAGCCTGAAAGGCGTAACCCAGGCCAGTGATCAACGCGTAGCGCCTGCCCACTCCGGCAAGCCGGGCAGCCAGCAAGCCATAAACGACGGGTTTGATCGTATACCCCAGAAACACATCCGGACGCAGGCGGTGCATCAGACGCCATAAGCCATACAGCGCCACAAGATCCGCCACCGGATTCATGCCGGTGCGGCGCAAAGCAATATCGTGCGGAACCGCACCGCGGGCCAGCAAGGCTTGCCGACATTCACCCTGGCTCAGCCCTGGAGCGGCCACATGGACTTCGACCCCAGCCCGCAACAAATCGTCGATCAACGCCCCTCGAAAATTCAGCAAGGATTCCGCAAATCCGCCAACCAGCAACAGCCTCATGCGTCCACCCGAGCATCAGCCAGCCAAGCCTGAAACATCAAAATCGGCCATAGCTGATACTGCCAATTATGGCTGCCCCGCACATGCTGAAGCCAAAGCGTCCGGATCGGCGCGGGATCGAAGTAGCCGTCCGCCCGCAGCCGGTCCTCGGCCAGCAGGCTATCCGCCCAACTCCGCAAAGGCCCCCGCAGCCAATCGTCAATCGGAATGCCAAAACCCTTCTTGGGGCGCTCGACCAGTTCACGCGGCACATGCCGATACAGCACCTGACGCAGCAGCCACTTCCCCTGCCCGTCCCTGATCTTCATTCGCAACGGCATCCGCCAAGCCAGTTCCACCACCCGATGATCCAGCAAGGGGGCGCGTGTCTCCAGACTGGCCGCCATCGCAGCCCGATCCACCTTCGCCATCACCTCGTCGGGCAAGAATGTCTGCGCATCCATCGCCATCATCCAATGCTCGAAACAATCGGCCTGCGGCTGTATGGCCGGGCTCGTCATCAGCGTCGGATGCTCTTCTCCTCCAAGAACAATACTGCCAGGGTCCTGCCAGTGACTGGTCAGGCGGCGGAAATAATCCATCTCTGTATCCAGTTCCAGCACATCCGCCAGTTTCTGCGCTTTGGTGCCCGGAATCGCCAGCCTGAATCTTTCGGGCAGCACCGGCTTGGCCAATGCAAACAAGCGATCCCAGCTTGCTGGGGACAGGCTGCGCAGCAACGCCGCGGACGCATGGCGGACTGGTCCCGGCATGGACTGCAAGCGCAGCCAGACGCGCCGCGCGCCCAGGTACCGGTTATAGCCGCCGAACAGTTCATCCCCGCCATCGCCGCTCAACGCCACCGTGACGTGCTGACGCGCCAGCTTGCTGATCAGATACAGCGGAATTTGCGAGTCCGCGCTCAGCGGCTCGCAATACATGCGCGGCAACAGAGGGATAACATTCAAGGCGTCTTCAGGTCGCACGACCAGCGGCATATGGTCGGTACCCAGATGCTCCGCGATAGCCCGGGCATGCGCGGCCTCATCATATTCGCTGCCGCTGAAGCCGATGGTAAAAGTACGGACCGGCTTGGGGCTGAGTTTCTGCATCAGCGAAACGACGGCAGTGCTGTCGATCCCGCCGCTGAAAAACGCCCCAACCGGCACGTCAGCCAGCATCTGCCGCCCGATGGTGTCCGAGAGTTGCGATTCCAGGGCATCGATTGCCGCCATCTCATCGCCCGTGAATGGCTGCTCACACCCCTGGGCAACGGTCTCATTGAAACGCCAGAATGGCTGCGGCACAGCCGCCTTGGCTGCGAACACCCCCTGCCCCAAGGGGATCTCGATGAACTGGCCCGGAGGCAACTTGAGCACGCCTTGGAAGATCGACCACGGCGTCGGTACATAGCCATGCCGCAAATACAGCGCCAGCGACCCTCTGTCCACCGTCGGCCGGAAATCCGGATGAGCCCGCAAGGCTTTCAATTCGGATCCGAACAGCAGCATGTCGCCCTGCCAGCCCCAATACAGGGGTTTTTCCCCCAAGCGATCGCGCGCCAGGCTGAGCACCTGGCTCTGGCGATCCCATAAGGCCAGCGCGAACATGCCGACGGTCCGCTCCAGGGCGCGCTTCAGCCCCCAGGCCTGAATGCACGCCAGGAGGGTTTCAGTATCCGAGTGCCCGCGCCACTCCTGCCCGGCCTCGCCAATCTGAGCCCGCAGGGCCAGATGATTGTAGATTTCACCATTGAAAACCAGAACATACCGGCCGCAGGATGAGCACATCGGTTGATGACCCGCTACCGACAACTCCACCACCGCCAGACGGCGGTGGCCCAATGCCAACCCAACACCCCGATCAGCCCAAACGCCCCCATCATCGGGGCCGCGATGGACCAGCGCATCGGTCATGCAATGCACATCAGCCGTTAGATTGTTTGCGTTTTGGGTCTGCCATAGCCCTACTATTCCACACATACCACACCCATCCTGCTTCGCCGTATCATCGCACCAACCTCAAGCCAGATTCTGTAAAAATCCGCTTGCCAATATATTCCGCGCCATCTTGGGTCAAATGCCCACCATCGTAGGAAATCAAACCATCGTGATCCGTCACCTGCGGGCAGCGCTCTTCCGCCCCACATATGATCTCGATCTGATCGACAAAAACCTCAGCAGGCAAACCACGTTTCAAAATGGCATTGACCTGAGACACAGCTGGATCAACCGGACTACGCAATGCGGCACGCCCCTCCCAGCCCAAAGCCAGAAAACGTCGGATATCAGTTCCCCCAAAATTCTTTGGACCCACAACAAACAGATGTTGACCCGGGCGCAAATGCATATTGGCAATCGTCTGCGGCAACAACTCTGCAGACCATGGTGCCCAAGATGCTGCCAGCACAACGATATCCGCTTGTCCGATCTGCAACATCGACGAACGAATCGTCGGATTTCTGGCGCACCCCGGCCTATTGATGGGGTCGATATGTTCGCTGATGTCTTCCTCGACATAGGCCATCTGGCAAATCGCGGGAATATAGATCGTCCGAATCTGCGCATCCTGCCAAGCACCGGCCTCGTACGCCATATTGGAAAAATCCTGAGCATAACTATCCCCTAGGATCAGGACTTTTCGCTCAGCCCCCGGTGTGAACGCTCCAGCATGCGCATCAAACCGCTTGACGACATAGCCTGACTGCAAGCCAATATCCGCGTAGCGCCACCATGCCAGTTCTTCTGAGGCATACCGGCTGGAAACACCTTGCGTCGCAACCAACCAAGCGCCGAAGCCCAACATGCCCGCAGATAGAATCCCCGCCCACCAGAATATTGCCCTACGAGATATCCATGCCTTATCACGAAAAGGATGCTCTATGTAGCGCCAGCTTAACCAAGCCAGAATCAGGCTTGCGCCAACCAAGCCCAAGCTCGCGCCTCGGCCAGGACTCCAACCCGCAATATGCACGAAGGCAAAGACCGGCTGATGCCATAAGTAGGCACTGTAAGAGATCAACCCGAGCCCCACCATCACCCGCCACGACAGCAAGCGCCCCAGCAGACTGTCCGTCCGCACAAACGCCAGAATCAGTGCCGTTCCCATAGACGGAACCAGCGCATGCCAACCAGGAAAAGGAGTCCCCTTGCTGAACATCACAACAGCCCAAACGACAGCCCCCAAGCCCACCCAAGCCAACATTTCGGCAAGCAGTGGCCTCAGATTCGGAACTCGCCCCCGGAACGCTGCCAAGGCCACCACAGCCCCCAGTAGCAGCTCAAAAGCCCGCGATGGAATCAGATAAAAGGCAGCCACCAAGCGCCCCGACTGGACACCCCACTGACTGATCGCCAGGGAGATCAGAGCGACCAAAAGGATCGACCACCATAACCAAGTGCGTGCATAACGCCAAACGAGCCAGAGGAACAATGGAAAAAAAATGTAGAACTGTTCCTCCACCCCCAAACTCCAGGTATGGAGCAAGGGATTGCTCACCGTGGCCGTGAAGTAATCTGTTGTTCGCCAAAACAGGATGTTAGAAACAAAGACTGTCACTGCCATCAGTGCCTGACCCAACCGCCAGAAAGCATAGGGGTCCATCAGGAACCAGCCAAAGGGAATACACACGAGCAAGACCAGGAACAACGCCGGCAGAATTCTCCGTGCGCGACGCTCATAGAAGGCCACAATGGAAAACGTGCCTGCGGCCAGCTCTCTCAGCAGAATCCCCGTGATCAGATAACCACTGATCACAAAGAAAACATCGACCCCGACGAATCCGCCAGGCAACCCCGGCACGCCGGCATGAAACAGAATCACGGACAAGACCGCAATCGCACGCAACCCATCAATTTCGGTTCGATATTTCAACTCAGAAGACCTCTTGTTCTTAATTTATTAACAGCATTAAATGTCTTATTAAAATCCGCTTTACCGCAGAGAAACAGAGGTTCTTCTCGATAATGAAAACACTGCTGCCACCCCACCCAGCCCCAGCCAGAAGGTCCGTTGATACAGGACCTCATGGAACAGGCTCATCACTGCGAAAACCAACATCAATAACAGCAGCCCATGTGCACGAACCGTATCTAACCGTCGCCGCCCCCAAGCCGAGCGAATGATCAGTACAAATGTGACGACAAAAGGCACAGCCCCCACCAACCCCATTTCTGCCATCAGCCACAACAAGGTATTATGGATAATCATTGGCAAGCCCAAACTGCTTGTGCTGTCCTGCAGGAAAGAACCTAGACCGCCCCCCAGGACTGGATGATGCCACCAGGCATCCACTGCTGCCAACAGCATCTCCATTCGTCCCTGATCGCTAACCCCGGTCGAGAATCGGCCTCTACTGAGAGTACCTAGCGTATCTGACACCCCTAGCGTATCTGACACCCCTGGCGTATCTGACACCCCTAGCGCATCTAATTCCCAGAGATTAATCAGGCTCTGCAGCCCACGCCACAGCATCGGCACTAAACCTGCCAACCACCAAAAGACAGCCCCCACTAGCAGACTTGCCACCACTATCCGCCAACCAACAACACGCAGTGCCAATACAGCGCATAACATCACTGCGAACGTGATGAATGCAGACCGGGAAGCCGTCAAAAACAAGCCTCCCATCAAGATTCCAAGTGCCAGAACATGCAACCAGTCAAATTTCTTCCCTCCCCGATGCGCAGATCGCACCCGCCCGAGCAAAGGAAAATATAAAGCCATAACCACCAAAAGCTGGAACGCCAACGCATTCCTATTTCCTGAATATGCCTCAAGCCCTGACGTCTGGATATCCTGCACAAATCCCGGCACATCAAACCAGCGCATGGGCGCCAGGACGACTGCGCAAATCACGACAGCGCACAACACAGTCACCATAATTTCGACCAGACGCCGAAATCCCAAACGATGGTAATAACGAACCGCCATATATCCTGCTGCTAGGTAACCCAACAGCACAACCCAACCAATCACTTTACCGATGGCCCACCCCGATACACTGCCCCGTAGCCACCAAGCCCAACCCAAGCCCAACAGAAACACTACCCCCATCACCAACAGGCAAGTATTGAAACCCGGCACAGTCCATCGAGGCCACTGCCGCTGGGACAACGCATCCATCACCACTGCGGAAAGCGCCAGCACAGCGAACGGATCTGCCAGATTCAGATTCACAGTCGTCCCAGAGATCGACACATGAATCTGGAAAAAAATCAGCACCGCCGTCGCCATATACAACAACCAGGCAGACACATTTTCCGTGGAAACGGATGCGACACGCCCAACCAAGCCAGAAGGCCCCCCCCCCGTGTTAGGTACACGCCACAGTGTGTCTCGAGCCCACAAGACCACTACACCTGCCAGCAACAGCACCCCCGCAATCGACAGCAAGCCGACAAAAATCGAAGCTGACAAGGCCACATCCGCTGCCACACCTGCCAGCCCCAAAACATAAACTGCGGCAACCTCGCGTAGCCCCCAGCCACCAAAACTGACTGGAATGCTAGCGCCGAACGAGACAATGGCCGCCATAGCAAACAGTTCCAGCCACCCCACGCTCGGCGCTACGACATGGAACAGCAGCGCAAAGCATGAAAGCATGGCCCCCAAGCTTGCTGCCGTCACGAGCAACAATTCCAGAATGCGGCCAGCATTACGCCACGCGAACACCGCTGCCAAATGCTGGCGCTCAAATGTGCGCCACCCCAAGCGTCGATTCAAAAGCCACGCCACGCCCAGAACCAACAGGATTTCGATAAAAGGAATATTTGCCATCTGACCAAACACCCCCTGCCCCAACAGGTAGCCCCCTCCACACACAGCCATGGCCGCACTGACAAACGCAACTAATATCCGCTCATAGGCCACGATCATGGCATTTTCGACAGGAGACACCCCGGCATGCCGCAGCACAGCTTGGCGGCCGATCATATGCCCCATCAGTGGAATGACCACCAACGCGGCGAGATTACCCAAGATGCTCGCCCGAAAAATCGGCTCCCAAGGGATCTCGAATCCGAAGTGGCTCAGAATACGTCGATAACGATGCACAACAGTCAACTGATTGACAATGATGAGCACAAGCGCCCCTGCCAGAATATCAAGCGGGAACCTGCTCATATCCGCCAGCAGATTTTCTGGCCTGACCACAAAGAAAATCCCAGCCAACAAGAGCGCAGACAATAAGAAACTCACATAGCGACGCAAAACCGCACCTTTCAAATCCAAAAAATGAATCAAATCAACCTTGATCACTATCAGAACAACCGACCAAGGAATGAAAATAGCGCTCATACTGACGCACAACGCCCTGCATATCGAATCGTGCAACAACGCTACACCGCGCAGCCCGCCCCAAATCCTGACGTCCCTGCCGGTCCAAATTCAGCAACTCCAGGACCGCCGCAGCCAAGGATGCAGGATCTCCTGGCGGCACGATACGCCCCGCAACCCCTACGATATCAGCACAATCCCCTACATCAGTGGATACACAGGGTATCCCGCACGCCATCGCTTCCCCCATCACATTCGGGAAAGCCTCAGCCCGTGACGCCAGACACGCAATATCAAAAACATTATTCAGATCGGCAATATCCGTTCGCTCACCCATCAGCAAAACGGCATTATTCAAATCAAGCTCCTCGATCCAAGCCGCAAGCTGCCTGTTGCGTCCCGTCACCCCCGTTCCAACCAGCAAGAATTTCACCTGTGGCAAAGTTCGACGCACAATCGCTGCCGCCTGCAGAAAATCATGATGCCCCTTCATCGGATGGAACCGCGCCACCATGCCCACGACAGGCGCCCCCCCCAGTTCGAGCTCAGCTCTCAACGCTGCCCCCCGTTCCGGACGGGGCATATAGGCATCCAGATCGAACCCGTTCGGAATCACCCGCATATTATGACCCCGAAAACCAAAATCGCCATGTGTCTTCAAGCTGAACCGGCTATTAAACAGACATCCCTGCATCCTGCCTGACAGCCAAGCATTCATGCGCATGACCCAGCGGGTATTAAAGCGTTCACGCGCAAGCCCATAAAAACTTTGCCGGATGCCAAAACTCAAAGGCGTCTTGCTGCCAGCCAGCCAGCGGCCGGCCCAGGCCACTACATTCCCGTGATACATCCACCCCTGAATCAGTACAAAGCGATGACGACGAATCAGTTGCGCCAGTACGAAGGGAGCAGCTACGATCCGATGCCAGCGATCCATGCGCAGGCAAACGACAGGCACACCAAGCTCCTCGATCCTCCTACCCACCGTACCACCATCCAGCAGAGAAACCACCATCGGAGCGAACTGCCGTCGATCCAGCCGCTGCAAAATCTTGAGCAGCATTTGCTCCGCCCCACCGGTCCCGAGGGTCGTAGTCACGAACAGGATAGGCTTTGACATCCGTCCGATCATTGATCCGCTAACCACGCTTGAAATATCAAGATGCTCCATAACCGGTTGGACCGATCCGCCCGTCCGTTGAGGTGTTCCTGCCATATTTCTTGGATTCTTTTCGCATCGAAATAACCTTCTTTCCTTAACTTGGGCTCTTGCAACAGATCTTCAGCCCACTCACGCAGCGGACCACGCAGCCAACTACCCAGCGGCACCGCAAAACCGGCCTTTGGACGATCCACCAGAGACTGCGGCACATAGCGATATAGCAACTGCCGCAACACCCACTTCCCCCGACCGTCCCGGATTTTCATCGAAAGCGGCAATCGTGCGGCAAACTCGACCACACGATGATCCAGCAGCGGCACACGCGTTTCCAGACTATTGGCCATCGCTGCTCGGTCAACCTTGACCAGGATGTCATCGGGCATGTAGCCGCAGGCATCCAGGGACATCATCCAGACCTCGAACGACTTCACAAAACGCCACGTATCAGGATGACGCAGCAAGGAATCCGGCTCGTTCGCACCCAGAATCATCGATTCCGTATCCATCCAATGGCTACGCACGCGAAGATATAAATCTTCCCGGCTGGTGGCACCCAGGATCGTCAATAGCTTTTCAATTCGCTGAGGCGCTGGTAACGGCACCAGCATGGCCGCAATGCCCTGGCGCAACGGCGCAGGAATCATCCGAAGCCAGCGCCAGAGCCTGGGCATGAACTGATACGGTGTATATCCTCCGAACAATTCATCGCCCCCATCCCCACTGAGCGCCACCGTTACATGTTGGCGCGCCATCCGGCTGACGAGGAAAGTGGGAATCTGAGAGCTGTCCGCAAAAGGCTCGCAGTAAATACGGGGCAACTCCGGAACGATCGCCAGAGCGTCCTGCTCCGTGACATATAGTTCCGCATGATCCGTGCCCAGGTGATCCGCTACGGCGCGAGCATGCACCGCTTCGTCGAAATCCCTGGCCTGAAACCCGATTGCATATGTGTTCACCCGCTGCGAAGCCTGCCGCTGCATCAGCGACACAACCAGACTACTGTCGATCCCGCCACTCAGGAATGCCCCCAAGGGGACGTCCGCCACTCGCTGCCCCTGGATGCTCGTCATCAACCGCGCCTCCAGCTCATCGATGGCCTGCCCATCGGTTCCAGTGAACGGGGTTTCCAATCCAGCCCGCACGACATTGCGGTAATCCCAGAATGGCCTGGGCATGGCATCCCGATCCCCTACGCCAATGACGACATAATGTCCAGCCGGCAGTTTTCGGATACCGCGATAGATACTATACGGTGCGGGAATATAGTTGTATCGCAACAGCAGGGTCAACGCATCACGGTCGATCATTCCCTGAAAATCAGGATGCGCCCGCAATGCTTTCAACTCGGAACCAAACAACAAGGTCTGGCCTTGCCATCCCCAGTACAGTGGCTTTTCCCCCATGCGGTCCCTGGCCAGAGTCAAGGTGCGGTCCTGCCGATCCCATAAGGCAAAAGCGAACATGCCGACACACGCCTGCAAAGTCCGATCAAGGCCCCATCGCGCAAGACAAGTCAGCAAGACTTCGGTATCGGAATGGCCCCGCCAGGTATTGCCCTGCTCTTCTTGCTCTAAGCGACTCCGTAACTCTCTATGGTTATATATTTCGCCATTGAATGCCAGAATGTAGCGGCCACAATGCGATGCCATAGGTTGATGACCGGCCAGAGAAAGATCGGAAATGGAAAGACGCCTATGCGTCACTCCGAAACCCACCGCGTCATCGTGCCAGATTCCATCACTATCGGGACCACGAAGCGCTATGGACAAACCCTGCTTACGTAAAATTTCGGCTGAATCATCCGCAGCACGTCGGAAAGGTCCGAAAAACCCGGCAAGTCCGCACATTTAAAGCGCTCTCCAGAGATTACTTATCCGCTGACGCGCAACCGCCATCATGCAGAATTTCTTTCTTAAAGTACTCCGAAAATCGCTCTAGCGTATGGCTATTCAGGACACGCGCCCTGGCCGCCAAGCCAAGCCTGCGAGACTCAATTGGGTTTTCAAGCAGGTACTTAATAGACAATACCAGATCATCGGCATCTGGTCTTATTAGTATCGCACAAGATTCATCAAGTAGGCGCCTCGTTTCCCCGACATCAGTAGCAATCACAGCACATCCAGATGCCATAGCCTCCAACAGTGCCTGAGATGGGTAGTTCTCCTTATCTTGCAAGGATAAGAAAATCTTGGATCGGGCTAAAACTTCAAAAGGATTTTGGCATTCATACACCCTAGCACGCTCTGTACTGGGCGGATTCGCACCAAAACCACACAAATGCATCTCCAAACCATCGGGGAGTTTAGTAACAGCCTCAAGAAAAAGACTATAGCCTTTCTCCGGAGAGAAACGAGCCATCATAACCACATCGATGTCTCTGCTTTCTCGCAACTTAACGCCTGAAAAGTCAGTGAAACTGCACGGAGAAACATGAACCTTTCCTCGATCCACTTCATTTTTACATGCTCCCCGTATCTCTTCACCTATAGAATCAGACAAACAGTCAACAGAACAAGCCGCTTTGACAGCACGCCGCACCCAATTAGGGTTAAATCCCAATCTGGAATCAACAACAGAAAATGAAAATAACGGTAAAAATTTCCCCAAAGCCGCATATAGATAAACGATGACTCCAGGGTTGGAAATAATATGAACCTGCTTATATTGAGCAGATCTCATCAAAAATAGTGCCCTTGAAACACCCCAGACTCTATTTATCTTGCGAAAAACAGCAGGCATTGACCGCCATTTAAAATCAACCACCTTAACAGATTGAAGGGGAAAAAAAATATTTAAATCACGCATACCAAGTAAAGCATCATGCGTGCAGAGTACAGTGACGCTTACACCTTGCTGATGAAGAGCCTCAGCGAGCCGTACGTAGCGACGCTCCATACCACCAAACTTCCTCCCACCAAATAGAAAGAACGCAATTCCAGGCACCCTGCATCTATTTTTTGGAACCAGACCCATTGCCAACATATAAACCCCAGGAAACCCACTCACACTACCAATCTATTATTCTCAAAACAAGCCTTTGAAAATCAATTGCCCTGACTTCTTTCTCAACAATCTACTGCCAACAGAATTCAACCAACATACTAATCTGACACAATATCAAACAAGATGTCATGCAAGTTCCCGCACACCCAGGTACCGGCTTCAACACGCTCATGGGTACTAACCCACTCCAAAATACGAGATGTTTCTTGTGGCACACAAACTGCTAATCCACACGCCCTCTCTGGCACAAAATAATCCGCAAGAACCTCACCACTCACATAGCGGTTATTCAATAAAGCAGTAGGAATCCCATACCACGACGCTTCGATTGTTGTCGACCCGCAGTCTGTAATATGCAAATCGCATTTTGCCAGAACCTGCGGCAGTGGCTGGGATGTTGGCCACTCCCAGAAAACATTTCCCTCCCTTCCAAAAGAGCGCTCTAAAAAGGACACCACTTTTCCCTTAATCCCACTTCGAACTTGCACTGGATGGAGCCTCAGCAACCAGTTATATTTATTCTTAGATTTATTTATTGCCTGAATCAGGGGTTCCGGGAGAAATTCATAGTAATTAGAATCTTTGAAGAATTCACGTAACCCCCATTGCATCGTTACAAGAATAGTCTTTTTCTCGATCACATCCAACATGTCTCCAGACAATGCATCTTCAACGAGTGTGTCATTTCCTTTTCGATGAATAAATCGTTGAAACCACGGATTCCCCACCACATGCACTTCTTTTCCTCGTGCACGAGCCCACTCAAGGGTATCTGCTGCTGTGCTATCCCAACACAAGAAACCAGTGGGCACATACTCATCTGGACCATCTCGCAGCACATATTTGTATACGGCATGTCCATCATTGATGACTCCATGTTGAATATCATACACGGGAACAGCCATTTCATTTGCCGCCCAACAAAGTTCAGGCCCAGGTGCGATTCCAATGATCACCTTCGGCGACACAGCCTTAATTACTGTTCGCCATACATTTTTCTTCGCATATATATTTTGTCTTGTTCGATCACCGCAAAATTTTAACTTGGCAGCGATGGTAGCTAATGCATATGCTCTATTTATGCAGAAAGGGCTTCCATACGCTTTTTCGCCTACCAGAGAACTATACGGCGTTGCGACCGTGCAGCGAGTCTTCCCGAGTTTCCCCAGAACATCTGAAATACTATCCAGTATATGGGAATACGCATACCCATTATATGAATACCCACAATCCAGATCATGCCGAACCAACAGAACATCAACCTTGGATGGAAGCGCCTTAACGCCGGGGCAACCAAGAGTCCTCAACAAGATTTTAAGTGAAACCGCACTAACCATCATTGACCATCCAAGTCGTCCCAAGTGACAGGATGACATCGCTCCACATCACGGCAGACACGTCGGCCAATTACCTCACTTAGAAACTTCGGCTCCAAGCCGTAGCCAGGCCGAACACTTCTAACGCACTGCTCCGTAACAATCTCCCCAGCCCTCAATGCTCGAACAAAGTATAGTGAGCGACGAAATTTGGCATTATTTTCTTCGCTGGACTTCCGCCCGTAATCAATACTTCCCAGAGCGGACCAAGCAGTCCTGGAATCTCGGCATAGTGCGGCGAACTCTTGCGGCTCCAAGGAGAAACTATCATCAGCACCGCCCCCCATCCTATCAAGGGTAAAATGCTTCTCGATAATAGAGGCTCCCAGCGCAATGCTCGTGATGGCAGTAGCATTGTCCAGGGTATGATCTGACAACCCCGTTACCACCCCATAACGCCGCGTCATATCAGATATCGTATTTAAATTGTAATCTGAAGCAGGTGCGGGATATCCGCTGACACAATGTAAAATCGCCACATCCTTACAACCGCTTTCGTAAGCGGTATCGATAGCTTCCTGGATCTCGGCCATGTCCGCCAGGCCTGTAGAGATTATCATCGGCTTCCCAGTACTTGCCACATACTTAATTAGAGGCAAATCCACCATCTCGAATGACGCAATCTTGTATGCTGGCGCACCCAGATTTTCCAATAAATCCACCGCGCTTTTATCAAATGGGCTGCTGAATATTGTAATTCCCAGCTTTCCCGCCCTATCAAACAGCGGTCGATGCCATTCCCACGGCATATGCGCCTCTTGATAGAGCTGATAGAGCGTCTTACCGTCCCAAAGGCCACCATGAATCTGAAATTCTTCATTATCACAGTTTAGAGTGATCGTATCGGCCGTGTAGGTCTGTAATTTAACGGCATCTGCCCCTGCTATCTTGGCCTGCTCAATAATATGCATGGCTCTTTCAAGACTTCCGTTATGATTAGCAGAAACCTCAGCGATAATATAAGGTGGATGATCCTGCCCGACCATGCGCCCGTCTATCAGGAATGACGCGCGTTTATTCATAGATTTTGCTCCTTGATGGATTCCCATTCCTCTGCCAGCATTCCGAAACAGAGAACATCCTCATAACAACCATCCGTTTCGAAATGATCCCGTAGCAATCCTTCCTGACAAAAGCCTAGCTTCCTATGAAACCCTATGGATGCAGCATTACTACCAATGACTTCCCCATACACCTTATGCAATCTGAGAGATTTGAATGCATGATTAAGAGCCAAAACACCCATAGAAAACCCTGTTCCTTTCGGAGCAGACGGATCTCGATAGAACCCCCACTCCGCCACAGACATCCCCTGCAGACGCCTTAACGTTATGACACCAAGGGACAACCCATCCTCCTCGTACAATAAGGCACACCTCAGAGGATCTCGCTGAAGCCCAGCGAACCATGCCTGATGCTCCAGTTGACTTATCTCCTGACGCGTAAACATACGCTCCCGAATATCTGGATGATTACGCCAACTTAGGACTTGCTCAAGATCCGACTCAATCATTGCTCGAATTCGTCTATCGGCCATTGGCATACTCTCCTGATACGAGGAAGGTAGCCACATCCTCCGCACCGGTCCCTGCAGTCATTGCAAGCCCCGCTTGGCTCATGCGCTCAAGGCGTTCTGGGTCCTCTTGAAATACACGAATCCACTGCGGCAAATCAAGTCCGATCCGATCAAGAGCAAGAAATTCCGCAGCTCCAGCCCTCACTATCGCATTCGCTCCTGATACTTGATTCTCTGCCAACACCACTAGCAATGTTGGCACACCTAAACAGCACCTCTCCCACGCAGTACCGCCCGCTGCACCGATGCACAGATCATTTTCAGCCATATGCCGAGCCATATCATTTACACCACAAAGTACTTCGGCAGGGACTCCAATTTTTGCAGCTTGCCGCTGCACAACAGCCAAATGTGGGGCCTTAGCCCCCATGATCACAGTAATTCTGCCCTCCTTAGGCAATTGGATACCTGCAAGCGCATCCAGAATCTTCCCAGTTATATTCTTCGAATCCACTCCTCCCATCGTGATTAACCAGTACTTTAGAGACGCAGATCTGCGGCGAAGCACGCTATAGTCTCGTGTAGCGGAGAACTCGGGCCGCAAGAGTGCATATTGAGGTCCAATCAATCTTCTGCACTGCGTTGGGGTTAAATATAGATAATCTGCTTCCGTATGCCCAAGATTCTGATCCAACAACACTTCGCACTGATGGCGCCTATCGGCCAAATCATCGATGACAAGAAGGCGGGTGTAACAGTCTCGCAGCGACATCTCCCAGCATTCATCCAGCGCATAATGATCCACAATTAGCCAATAGGGACGCAGGCTCTCAAGCAGAGGACGACATGCCGCAGAATCCATCGACTGAGTAGACCCCAACCATGCAGAATGAGCAAGGTGCCCTGGCGCAGCGTTCTCTTGCCATCCTGAATGCGCCGGTAACATATTTACAGCATAACCGCGCTCCTTGATCACAGTCGCCAAATGGCCTGGATGATCACGGCAAATAAATGTCGAATCGATGCCCTTACGGCGGAGAGCATCAGCCAACGTCAAGCAACGCATCACATGACCGGTCCCAATTTGCACTGATGCATCAGTCCGGAAGACCGCGTTTCGCATGATTCAACCCGTACTGTCAATCACATCCAATGGCCAACGCACAGGAATGCCAGCTTCCGCCAGCGCTCTCTTGGCACCGGCTGGAGTTTGCTCGGTAAAATGAAACATACTGGCGGCAGCGACTGCTGCCGCACCGCCTTGTATCACCGCATCGACCATATGTTGATACGAACCAGCCCCACCGGAAGCGATTATCGGGATATTGACCGAACTCGCTATGGCCTCAATCAGGCCAAGATCATAGCCCGCCATCGTGCCATCCCGATCAATAGAGGTAATCAGTATCTCACCAGCCCCCATGGCTTCCAGCTGGCGAGCCCATTTAACAGCACACAGACCCGTTGGTTGAGTGCCCGCGTGGCTAAAGCACTTCCAATCTCCACCACTATCAACACGGACATCAATACTTGCCACGATACATTGCACACCATGTCGGCGCGCGATTTGAGAAATCAACTGAGGGTAATCATATGCCGCAGTATTAATGCTTATCTTATCTGCACCCACACGTAAAAGTGCGGCAACCTGATCGAGATGCCGCACCCCCCCTCCAATAGTCAGAGGAACGTGGCAATCCTGGCTAAAATCTTCGATTGAGTCAAAATCCAAATCATTACCTGCTTGATGCGCTGTAATATCAACGAGAATAAGCTCATCAACCTCACGAGCCGCATACACCCGCATAGCAGGCAATACCGAACCCACTCGGCGCCAGCTGTCAAAACCGACACCTTTTACAAGCCCGAACTGTTTCCATAACAGCGTAGGGATCACCCGTACTTTCAACATACCTCAGTCGTTACGAAATTCTTCAAAAGCATTTGTCCGGCCTTGGAACTTTTTTCCGGATGGAACTGAACACCCCACACAAGCCCCTTACGGATCGCCACAGGTAAAAGCGCACCATAATCTGTGGTAGCAACTATATCTTCTCGATCCACCACATCGAAGGCATAACTATGCACAAAATAAAAATCCGTGCCATTTGGAATCTCCTGAAATAATCCAGTCGATCCAGAAAGAAGCTCTACTGAATTCCAGCCGACATGGGGAATTCGAAGCTCGCACCCGAAACTGGAAAGATGCCGGACCTCACCGTGGATCAATCCAAGACCAGAGACACCTACATCATCGGAGCCTTCAGCCCCCTCGTGCCCCAAATCCGCAAGCAATTGCATACCCACGCAAATTCCGAGCAAAGGTTGATATCTCCTCAATACCGCATCAAGCAGTGCACTCCACCAGCCTGTCGCATGTAAGCGTAATGCACAATCTGAAAAATTCCCAACACCCGGAAGAATCAACCGGTCTGCCAGGGTTGCATCCAGAGGATTAGCCAACAACCGAACCTCACCATGCCCCTGTAAGGAGTGGGCCAGAGAACCTAGATTACCAACCCCATAATCTATTATGCCGATGATCATGGGATATTATCATCATTGATTTTCTTCAGGTTGCCGTGCCGATCTTTCAACAAGCCGCCTGCAGGGTCACGCTGAAACAGTTTTTTGTTCGTAAATCTGTCACAGATTTTTATAAATTCATCGACAGTGACGTCCAATGGCTCCAGGATATCTTCTAGGCTTTTCCCTAAATACTCCCAGGGGAACATGCCGTCCAGGCGTTTCACAGCATCCAAACCATCCAACCTGCTGAGGCGACCGCGACGGATATGCAGACAAGCAAGATCAGTAGCACGACCAAAACCAAATTTCAAAAATTTAAAATAATCGTGAATGCCTGTCTGATAGTTGTCGAGATTCTCATAGCTGACCATGGATCCTTCCACCGTCTTATGATAGGTCGTGAAGCCATTGGCTTGTGCAATCAAGGTATTTGAAAGCCCGTCCCATGGTATATAGTGCCCAAGGAACAACCCAGTTACCCCAACGCGTGTAAGTTCGGCATCGGTAGGATAGCTGTAATTGATGAGATGTTTCTGCTCTATCCCTTCCATGCCCAAAAGATCTGTAACACGCATCCCCAACAAGCCACCAAACTCCTCCAGCCATCGCCGGTCAAGCACGTTATTCTCAGCAGCGGCAGCCGGCCCACCATACTCATTCTGGGAATTTTCACCCCATACGATCAACGGTACATTAAATTGCACTGCTGCGCGCACAGGGATTGTGAATATTCCAACATGCTCCGGCCAAGAGATGTCACCCACCTGCATCAGGCCGATCCTATTCATTTTGGTTCTAACGACTGGATTAGGACTGACTTCGATATAATCGACACCCAACTGCTTTATATTTTCAATATTCTTCCGACCGATCTCTGTCAGATCGCACGTTGTAGATGTCACGCATAGTGGATTCAAACCAAGCTGCAGCATCCTGACAACTTGGTAAGTACTATCCTTTCCACCACTGACCGGAACGATGCAATCCCAGTTGGTTCCGCCCTTGTTGCGATATTTATCCAGGATGTCCAGCAACGACTTATAGCGGCTATCCCAATCTACCTCATTGCGCATTTCATAACTGCGGCAGGCATTGCAAACCCCCTGCTCATCAAGCCGCAAGTCCGGCTTGGTATCCGGCATAACACAATGCGTACAATATCTAATCATCATAGCCCCCCAAAAATCAGCCGTTTTTTCCCATCAGGAACCAAGTGATATCATCTTGAGGAAAGCTCGGATCCAGATGATAGGCAAAACCGTAATCAATAAGCTGTAATTGCGGATACCGGCTCATGATCTCACCAGCGAAATCCCGCTTGAAAAGTCGATTTTCATGCCCTCGATACGAAATAGCCACTGGGACCGGATTGTAGTACTCTGCCACCAGCACGTATCGTTTGGAGGACTCCACCAATTTGTCATAGACTTCTGCCAATGAGTCGGGAGCGATATGTATGAGAACACCTTTAATTAGCACTAAGTCCCACTTACGCTCTGGCTGAAACTCCAGAATCGAAGTTCTATGCACACGATTCTCGCCCAAAACAACGCTCAGTTGGTCGGCTGCCTGTGAATTGATCTCAATCCCGTGAACATCCAGAGACGGATACAGCAGCTGTAATGCTCTTGCATTCATTCCGATATTTGCGCCGAATTCGATACAAGAGCGCAAACCACCCGCGCTCTTAAGGGCCCTGGAGAAGAATTTTAGATTTGCTGCCAGCAGCTCCTTCCCCTGATTCCGGTTGATGTACTCAACACCGAAATCTCCTGCCCAAAAATCCTCTTGTTCAGTCTTGAATTTTTTCATTAAAATCTCATCAAAATATCTTAATCCGTTTTAATCAACGACACACACTATGCCAACGGCCATCCTTATATCGCCTTCATTCTGGTTTCCCGATTTAATGTTTCTATCAAATTCTTGTCTGTTTTATATTTTAATGTAAGATGTCCGTTTATTTTTGATATTTCCGGATTTCTATCCAACACTGCAAATACCTCATCAGCAGAATGAAACCTCTTTTCATTATTTAATTTTTCGTAGAGGCAATTGAACATTGAAAGATCTTCCTGGTAGTCCAGTGTCATCCTGTAATTCCGCACCAGATTTGGAGGCAATTGCACCAGATTTATTTTGAAATGATCTGGATTATTTTGAAAATACCACGTCATATATTCAGAATATTCGGCAGTACCAAAATAATCCCGCACCTTTTTAAGGGCACAGACATTAATGATTTCTCCAGTAGTCCCAACAGCAGCATTCCTGGCTGCCGTATAATCAGCGCCATAGATAAAATGTTGCTCCAAAAGATAAGTAATAATCTCCGGAAGTATTAAAGGACAATCCGCCGTCACCCGCACGACCACATCGATATTAAAGTGGTCACAAGCTCCAAGATATCTGCTGATTACATCATCTGGCTCTCCTTGCCAGAAGTCGACCGCTCCGTTAAAGGTATGGTCACGCAGGACAGCATCAGCCTCTAGATCAGACGTGGCCAGCACCACCCTATGGACGGCCGGAATCGCCAGACACTGAGACAAGCAGCGATCAACCGAAGGAACACCAACAATCGGTAGCAGTGCCTTCTGCTGCAGCCGGGAAGACTTCATACGGCATGCAGCGATAACTGCAATATTTGCAGGCCGAAAATCCTTTCGGTGGAAGGATGCACTGGCTGCTGGGCTCATGGCCAAAAGATACTTCCGGTTCTGAATATCTTGAATTTCACGGAAATTCAAACCGTTTTGCTTTGTTCTGCGGAAAATTATGTCAGACTTGGAAATCAGATCGCCAGGACTCATGGCATGACGTGCTATCGGAATCTGAATGGACTTTCTGAGATATTCCTTTTCATCCTCACTGATAAATAACCCATGAGACGCCAAGCTCGCGTTCCTCAAAGACGCACATAGAGATCGCATTTGATCTGGCTCCAATGAGGAAAACCCATCATACTTTGCCATTTTACGATCAAGGCAAAAATGTTTCTCTATATACGAACACCCAAGCGCTACGGCATAAACTGGGACCTCCAGCGCGAAGCTTTCATTGGCATCCGCATGATCGGCCATGCAGAGGGGAACTCCCGGAAAAGCAGCGTGTAAAACTGGGATTTTCTGCAATCCTGTACTGGATATTTTTGTGGGATAACTCTGATAGCCTATTTGCAATATGACATTTTCTGCTATACCAGAGAAATAATCATATGCCGCATGAACTTCATCCAGCGCCAATCCTGATACGTTGATGATCAATCGTCGGCACCCAAACTCGACCTGCTCCAGAGCAGTGCGTATCTCATGGTTTTCCAACACGGAGGCCTGCAGCTTGATACCCGCGATATGATCTATATTTTCCTGCAGAACAATAGCGCCATAGCAATCAAATATGTCAACCCAGGCATCACCACATTTCGCGGCCTCATTGATCATATTTTTCCACACCGATCGGTCGAAACAAAGCTCCTTGTAAACCGGATACCATTCAAAATCCGGCAACGCTATACCGTCTGGTGAGAATATTTGAAATTTTATACCTTTGTTTTCGTATTCAACACGAGAAAACGCGTCAATCATCCGCCTCAGATAATTAATGTCTCCCGCATGAACGTTGGCGACTTCGAAAATGACATAAGGAGGAACGTATCTCTTATTCATTTACTATGACCTCACTGGCAATGATGTCTTATAAATCACGCCTAATTTTTTGATTTATTGAATGATTGATTTCACAGCATTCTGAATAACCAACTGCTCATCATGGGACAAAGTCGCATACATCGGCAAACTGATTGCCTCCCGGTAATATTTTTCAGCCTCCGGAAATTGTCCGATACGGAAACCCATGTTTCTATAGTAAGGCTGAATATGCACCGGAATATAATGCAGATTCACACCGATGCCCTGACCTCGCAATTTTTCAAATACGTCACCATGTGCCATCTTTATGTCCTTCAAGTGCAATCGAATCACATACAGATGATATGCTGAATAACATCCTGAATGCTGCACGGGAATAGTTATAGGAAGGCCCTCGAAAGCCAGATCATAGCGTCGGGCTACTTCATGGCGTTTAGTGACGTATTGATCAAGGCGCTCGAGTTGACTTATACCCAGTGCAGCCTGTAACTCTGTCATTCTGTAATTCAATCCAAGCGCGATCTGCTGATAGTACCAGGGACCATCAGGTTTATGCGTCATCAAGGAAGGATCTCTGGTAACTCCATGGCTACGCAACAGCTTCATCTGATCTGCCAGGGTCTCACTATTGGTGGTCGCCATACCACCTTCGGCTGTAGTGATTATCTTAACGGGATGAAAACTGAATACAGTGATATCGCTATGCTGACAAACCCCAACATACTGCTCCTGATATTTTCCACCGATGGCATGTGAAGCATCCTCGATAATTTTGAAGCCATACCGATCAGCCAGGACATGAATAGCCTCCATGTCACACGATTGCCCTGATAGATGCACTGGCACCACGATCTTAGGAAGACGGCCAATTCGATCGGCTTCGATCAGTTTGGACTCAAGCGCACCGACATCCATGTTGTAGGTAAGCGGATCAATATCGACAAAATCGACTTGAGCTCCGCAGTACAGGGCGCAATTCGCTGACGCCACAAATGTAATGGGCGATGTCCATAACAGATCTCCGGGACCTAGCCCAAGCGCCAAGCAAGCGAGATGCAGCGCAGACGTTGCGCTATTGGAAGCTACCGCGTATTTCGCCCTGACCTTTGCAGCTATCGCCTGCTCAAAGGCCGGCACCCTGGGCCCTTGCGTAAGGAAATCGGACTGGAGCACATCCACTACAGCGTCTATATCCGCCTGGGTGATATCCTGACGTCCATATGGAATCATGATGATCTACACCTTACCTATCTTATTCAGATTTTTCCCAACCCATGCGTGCAATGCCTCTGGCTGCATCCACTCTGGATTCGTATCACTTGCATAGGTAAATCCCTCCGGCACAATCTTTCCGCCCTTTATTCGCTCCGGAGAATCGCTCCAACCATTGATGGCAGGCAATATTTTATAATGCTCCGGGTATTCATAAGTATAAAGAGAATCCTCCGCACTGATCATTTGCTCATGTAGTTTTTCGCCCGGGCGTATGCCAATTATTTTATGTTCCGCATCCGGCGCTATCACGCGAGCAAGATCCACGACTTTCATCGAGGGAATCTTCTTGACATAAATTTCACCGCCCACCATATCATCAAAGGCATGCCATACCAGTTCCACGCCCTGCTCCAGGGAAATCATGAAACGAGTCATACGAACATCCGTAATCGGCACCTCTCCACTTTCGCGAAGAGACATGAAGAAAGGTATTACAGAGCCACGCGACCCCATGACGTTGCCGTAGCGCACCACGGAAAATCTTGTTCCATGCTCTCCGGAATAGGCATTTCCAGCGACAAATAGTTTGTCGGACGCCAATTTGGAAGCACCATAAAGATTAACTGGGCTACTGGCCTTGTCAGTGGAAAGCGCCACAACGCGTTTTACACCTTGATCGATGCAAGCATCAATCAGATTCATCGCACCAATGACATTCGTCTTGATGCACTCGAAAGGGTTGTATTCCGCAGTTGGAACGATCTTCGTTGCGGCCGCATGAACTACATAATCGACCCCATCCAATGCACGATATAACCGATCTTTGTCCCGGACATCGCCAATAAAGAAACGCACTCTGGAGTCTGACTTGTAAATCTTTGCCATCTCCCATTGTTTCATTTCATCCCTCGAAAGGATGATGATCTTTTTTGGCTTGCGGCGAGCCAAAGTCATTGGCACGAAAACATGCCCGAAAGAACCGGTTCCCCCGGTTACAAGAATGGTTTTATCATTAAACATTTATTTGAAATATCCTAATATTTAATGCGGTTCCGACAAGACTGAAACATCCTTCAGAATCATCTGACATTTATTTTCCATCGAAGCACGAATAAGGTCATTTTCAAATATTGCTTTATAGAGCAGTTCATGACACTCCCATCGAATATGATAACCATCATCCTGGAGTAAGGATGGGTTTGATTTTGTCATGTTGTACAAATCAACAACAGCATGCGCCGAATTTGAAAAAACCTGATCAATGATACTATTGTATCTGGATACGGCCTCGCCAACACCAAAAGTCCGTTCTGACAGGCCCGGTCCGGGATGCGGAATATTGATTGCAATCACTTTGCAGCCAATACCACTCATTAGATTACGAAACTGCATCATATTGCTCTCGAATTCGGACGGCCCAACGAAAGAGATCTGTTTTTTTTTAGTGAAATATAACCTTCTCTTTGACTTAAAGGAGATATAGAATCTCGCTAAGCGACGGAGGCCTTGGATTCTAGAAAGAACCCACAGAATACGGCGTTCGTATTTCGACATCAAGCGCGGCAGACAATCCACAACTCCTACCTGCAATACCACCACATCGGGAAGCAAGGGCAAAACATACTCTTCCTGATAAATTTCAGATATTATCTGCCTTGATGTATTGGCACGCACAGATCCGTTGATCACGAGCCAGTTCTTGAGATTACACGCAAGCAATGTCGAATACATCTGTTCATAAACAACCCCCTCGCGATGACGTGACATCGAGAGGGAGTCACCCACAATCAATAATTTTTTCACGAAAAAGGCCTCAGCCACGGCATTGGGAACACATGATTGGCCGAAATCCAGCAAAATATGAATGCCAAGATTTTTCCAATCAGCATCCCTACAGCCACACCCACCAGACCAAAATCCTGACACAAGATAAAAGAAAGGAGTAATCCGATCCCACCACTCACGAATGTATTGATCGCCAGCAGTTCATTCCGGTTCTGGATATGCATGAATATAGCTGTTGAGTAATAACACGCACCAAAGAATGCGCTGACTGCAAATACCAGGGCTATCCATATTCCTGCAGAAAATCTTTCCCCTACCAACCAAGGATAGACCAGCCAGATAAGCAGACAGTAAATGCTCAGGGCAAGAAACGCGCCACTCATGACTTTATAAACTGACAAAACCAACAGCTTCCGATTTTTCACTTCATCTTTTGTGACGCTCTTTGTTATTGCTGGATGCCATGATCTGAAAAATGCT
Source organism: Castellaniella denitrificans (assembly GCF_027214045.1). Lineage (GTDB taxonomy): Bacteria > Pseudomonadota > Gammaproteobacteria > Burkholderiales > Burkholderiaceae_B > Castellaniella > Castellaniella denitrificans_A. The sequence continues at coordinate 236,150 of NZ_JAPWHE010000001.1, forward strand.
TCATACGCCATATGGAGCCCCATGCCAACCTGCATGGCGGCCATATAGATTCCCGTATCGGCCAGTCCAAGATTTTCCTTGACTATGAATCTATCGCCCGCAATCAACAGCCAGCCGCCAATTGCATGGGGAATCAAAGGCAACCCGAAACGCAATGCATCCTTGCCATGCTCCCTCCATGCGTGCGGCTTCACGAACAGTTCGTCCCGGGACATCCATAAAATGACGACGAGCCCGAGCAAGCCTACCGATAGCGCATGCCCAAGCAACCTGCCCTGCCAAGCCATTCCAGCGATCAAAACCAGCCATAAAGAGGCTATCGCATTGATAGAACTTTGGGAAACCTGAAGAACCCCAAATTTCTTCGCCTTTCCTTCTACCTGCAGAAGCGTAAGCTTGATATTGACAACGAACTGAACCCCCGCAACGACCACAGCCACAATTAGCCAGCCAACTGGAACACCTGTGGTGTAAGCCATCCAGTCACCCGCCAGGATGACCGCAGTAATTGCCACGAAGGTAGTAAACACCAACATGATTGTGATCGTACTAATGTACTCTGCAAGTTGAGCACGGCCTAACTGGAAGTAGCGTATGCTAATGACTCCATTCATGCTCAAACCTACCACAGCACTAAAAATGCTGAGCATTACCAGGAACATCGACACTACGCCATAGTCTGACGGCGATAGAACCCGTGTCAAAATCGGAAGCAGAATAAAGGGAATAGCCGCATTAAAAACATTAGCAACCAGATATATAAGCGCATTACCTAAAACCTGGTTTTTAATATGCACACCGCCTCCTCGAAAATTCACGCAGAGGCAAACCATCAGTCACACGGCTGCACATGATGATGCTCGCACGAATAGCCGCTCAAGGATCCGCTGCACGCTGTCTCCCCGTCCATATAATCCGTTCGCCTCAAATTCAGCCAAATCAACTTGGGAAATGCCTGCCACAATGCGCTTCCGATCTGCCCCAACCAGCACATTCACCCCCACATCCACCAACTCCACCCACTCCGTCTCATCTCCCAAGGTGACACAGGGTTTCCCATAGAAATAGGCTTCCTTCTGCACCCCGCCAGAATCCGTGACGACCAGGCGGCAATGCGACTCCAGCCACACCATCTCCAGATACCCGACGGGCTCCACCACACGGATCGTATCCGGCAAGCTCAGACGAAACTGCGCCAACTGTTTCCGGGTCCGGGGGTGCAAGGGCAACACGACAGGCAGACTGGATTCTGCCAGTCCGGACAGGATGCCTTGCATCCGATGGGCGTCATCCGTGTTTTCGGCCCGATGGATGGTGCACAAGACAAAGTCTTCGATCCCCAGCGCATCGAACCATTCTGGCTTTCTGGCCAGTGCTTTGTAGTACAAAGACGCGTCATACATGACATCGCCCACCACGTGGATCTTTGAATCCACAACGCCTTCTTTCTGCAAATTGTGCTGCGCGACCCGAGTCGGAGCGAACAACAGGTCGGCCACATGATCCGTCAGAACCCGATTGATCTCCCCGGGCATCCGGCGATTGAAAAACCTGAGCCCTGCCTCGACGTGGGCGACCGGGACATGCAGCTTGGCGGCGGCCAGCGCACCGGCCAGTGTACTGTCGGTATCACCATAAACCAGGACCCAGTCGGGTTTTTCCTGGATGATCAGCGCATCCAGCTTTTCCAGCATGCGGCCGGTATTCTGTCCGTGAGACCCGCCACCCACCCCCAGATGATGATCCGGGCGGGGAATGTCGAGTTCATCGAAGAACACGTCGGACATATTGGCGTCGTAATGCTGGCCGGTATGGACCAGAATCTCACGCGCGGCTGGATACTGCGCAGCCAGGACGCGGGATACCGTGGCAGCCTTGATGAACTGCGGGCGCGCCCCGATCACGGTCATCAGCTTCATCGACGAAACCTCAGATAGATGTCTTTCAGCAGGTTCCACAATTTGATTTCACTGGGATAAGCCGTATGGGGGCGCTCGGGCCGGTTCAGGTAGTCCTGCAGTTGGGCCTCGGTCCAGCCCATCTTCTTCAGGAAATACTGGCGATCATCATCCAGCTCGGCCTGGCTGGGATAGGGAATGTTTTCCAGATCCCTGATCGCTTCTTCACGCGTCATCTGTCCAGCCACGATCAGGGTCGAAAAATGCACCCGACGCTTGTCCGCACCGAATTTCTGCGGCAGCAGATAGCCCTGATAAAACCGGGTAAAGATCGATTCATAGTGCTTATAGGGATACGGCTTGTAGCCATGGGATTCCTGCAAGGCCCGCATAGCGTCGAACTTGTTGTATTCCATCAGGTTCAGGATCTGGGTCCATTTGATCCGCCGGACAAATTCAGCCCACACATACTGCAGGGTACCGAAGGTCGGCAATGTCCGGATCTTCACATTTCCATGCGCTTTGGCAATGGCCCGGATGTTGCGCTGATCGTGCTTGAACCAGTTCCAGGTCTTGGGAATGCTGAGGCCTTCGGTTGCCTGGTTCGATCCGGACAGAATCCATTTCACACCATGCTGTGTCGCCTGCTGGTAGTTCACCGCCAGCATGGCATTGTCGTACAGCAGTTCGACGTCGATCACGTCGGCATCGAAGAATGCCTGCATCAACGCCCGGTATTCAGGCCAGTCGATCACGTGGGTATGCAGATCCACCCCCAGGCCCTGCACCAGGTTGGCGATGTTGTTCTGGGCTAATTCAGAGTTCCAGCCGTTGTCCATGTGGACGGCCAGCGGCCGCAGACCGAGTTCTACCGCGCGCACCAGCACCCAGGAACTGTCCACCCCGCCGGAAACACCGACAACGCAGTCATATCGCTTGCCTTGGCCATCGCGCTTGACTCGTTCGACGAAGGCATTCAACTGACTCTGCCGCTCTGCGGGCTCGGCATGAATGATGTGGCCGGAATGCTGCAGGAATGTCGTGCAGTAATTGCACACGCCCTGCGCGTCGAACTGGATGTCACCGGCGCTGGTGTCCATGACACAGCGGGTACACATCTGATAAGGTCTGCTCATGCTGAAACGTCCAGAAGGCGCTCCAGATCCTGGTAGCGCGGGTAGGTAATCAAAACGGCCCGATGCGGGCCATGAAAGACGAACATCGATCCGGCGGCAACTGCGGATGCGCCCGCCAGGACGGCATCACGGAAATTATCCAGGTTGCCGGCGCCGCCCAAGGCAATCACAGGGACGGACACGGACTGCGTGAGCTGCCGGATCAAGCCCGTGTCATAGCCCGTCATCATGCCGTCGCGATCCGCATCGTTCAGCAGGATTTCGCCCGCGCCAGCCTCGACCATGCGACGCGCATGACCCAGCCAGTCCAGGGATAAACGCTTTCCCGTGCTGCTGCTATATAAGTGTGGCCGCTTGCGCCAGTCACGCTGGATATCGATTGAGGCGATGACGCTCTGGCTGCCATAGCGGCGGGCAATGCGGGTCACCAGATCGTCATCCGACAGAGCGGCGGTCTGCAGACAGACCTTTTCCACACCCAAGTCGAATATTCGGGCGGCCTGGTCCATGGTCTGGATACCGCCGCCGTAGGCCAGGGGCATGAAGCATTCCCCCGCAAACAACTCAATCGTACCGAAATCAGGACCTTTTCCTGACCGGGTCGCTTCGATGTCCAGCACCATCAGTTCATCGACTTCTTTTTCATTGAAGATGCGGATGGCATTGATAGGATCGCCCACGTAGACAGAATCCTTAAAGCGCCGCGTCTTGACCAGCCCGCCTTGACGCAGCAGCAGGGCGGGGATGACCCTATGCCGCAACATTGACCCACTCCACGAAACGACGCATCATGGCCAGACCGAAGCGATGGCTTTTTTCCGGGTGGAACTGCGCACCGAACAGATTGGCCTTTGAAAACGCGGCGACAAAGTCTCCGCCGTAATCACATGTGGCCACCACATTCTCCGGGTCGCGGCACTGGATGCGGTACGAGTGCACGAAATAGAAGCGCGACTCGGGCTCATCAGCCGGCAGCAGGGGATTGTCCTTTGCGATGCGCAAGGTATTCCAGCCCATGTGCGGCACCGGCAGCCGGATGAGTCCAGGATCGGGAAACCGCGTGGCCTGGGCATCGAACCAACCCAGCCCCGGCAGTTGCCCTTCTTCACTGCCACGGCACATCAGTTGCATCCCCAGGCAAATGCCCAGCACAGGCACAGCGTGGCTGTTGACGGCATCATCCAGAGCACGGCCCAGACCTCGCTCCATCAACGCGCCCATCCCATGATCGAAGGCACCGACCCCAGGCAGCACAAGCGCTTGCGCCCCACGCACCTCTTCCGGCGTCGATACGCGATTGGCCGCAGCACCGGCCTTCTCCAACATGCGGATGACGGAACGGATGTTGCCGCAACCATAATCAAGCACAGAAATGATTTTCACGATCAGTGTGACCTGTGTTCTTTCAGACCCGAGCAACCGCTGCCGACCTGCAGGCGTATTGCCTGAACAGCATCAGATACAACAAATAAATTTCCACATAAGCAGCGCAATTGACAATCAGTGCAGCGCTGTAGGAGTCGAAACCGTACGGAATCATGACCACCATGCCCAGCAAAGCACTCTGACAAATCAGGCCCACCTTCCGCTTTTGAACCAGAAAGAAGGTGTCACTCAGCGGTCGGACGATGAAACGCAGTGCGGGCAATGGAACCAACCATATGGCCATTACGCCGGCCAGCCGCCCGCGTACGGCACTATCCGAAACCTGACTGGCATCCAGGTGAGTGGTCAGGAACAGGCTGAAAACCATCTATACCCCATACTAGGCGGCGAACAAACTAAACTCCGCAGGCACATACAGCCGGCGATCAGCAGCGAACCGGCAATCGGGAGCGTCTGGGACAGGGCGGGTTCCAAAGACCAGGCCCCCAGCTGCCAATAGGCACACAGGCGTCTATACGCATCGTGACTCACACCATCTACTCGTTTTGGACAACACCCAGCATGATCAACGGTCCGTGTCATAGCCTGTTTGTACCTGATTTTCTCGTTGCAACTCTTCGATCTCCCGCCTCAGAGCTTCATATTCCCGCAATTTGATTTTCAAAAAACTGCGCGTAAGTTCGGCTTTAGCAGCGATCCCCGCGGGGGTCAGCAGATAGACATAGCCCAGTTTGTTTTCGCTATGCCGAAAGTTCTGCATCTTGATCAGTCCCTTGTCCAGCAAAGCGCGCATGCAGTAATTGGTCTTGCCCAGACTGATACCCAGCGCCTGGGATAGGTCGCGCTGGCTCAGCCCCGGGTCTGCTTCCAGCAGACGCAGGACTTTCAGATGGCTTTCTTCGTAAACACCGTCAGTCATTTTTTCAGGAACGGATGATAGTCTCCCGTCAATGACGCCAAAGACGCATTACGGATGGTAGACACAGTCTCGATAGCCACACGGTTTTCTTCTAGGCCAAAACCACGGCCCGCCAGAATTTCCTCATAGCTGCGCGTGTGCAGATCAGTGAAACCGCCGGAAAACTCGATTTCCTGGCCGTCCACAGTAATAGATCGGTAGGTACGCTGGCCAACGGCCTGTTGCGCCTCGGGGACATCGTTGTAGTCCACGGACAGGAACCAGCGCACCCGCGCCCGTTCGTATTCCAGGTAACCGCTCGCGCGGGTTTCCGCATTGGCATGCACCACGTTGGCCTGCAGCGCACCGAAGATATAGTGCAGCATATCGAAGAAATGCACGCCGATATTGGTGGCGATACCGCCGGATTTCTTCACATCGCCCTTCCAGGACTGCAGATACCAATGGCCTCGGGATGTGATGTAAGTCAGGTCCACCTCGTGCTTGCCGTCTTTGTTTTGCGCCGCCACCTGGTCGCGCAACGCGATGATGGCGGGATGCACGCGTAGTTGCAGGATGGTGTTGGCCTTGCGTCCGGTGTCGCGCTCGATCTCCTGCAGGCCATCGATGTTCCAGGGGTTCAGTACCAGCGGTTTTTCACAGATGGCGTCCGCGCCGGATCGCAGAGCGAAACGCATGTGCGAATCGTGCAGATAGTTGGGCGAACAGATGGACACATAGTCGATACGCTTGTCATCGCCCACGCGCCGCATCTTGTCCACGTGACGGTCAAACCGTTCAAACTCGGTGAAGAACTCCGCATCCGGGAAATGGCTGTCGATGATGCCCACGGAATCATTGGGATCCAGAGCGGCCACCAGCCGGTTGCCAGTGTCCTTGATGGCTTTCATATGGCGCGGGGCGATGTAGCCTGCGGCGCCGATCAGGGCGAAGTTCTTCATGTCTTTCGTCCGGTTTGGATAAAAAGGGAATCCTGGCTCAGGCTGGCTGGCATTCCGCCACGGCTTCGACGACGCGGCTGATCGCCACCTCATCCATATACGGATGCATCGGCAAACTCATCACCCGCCCGGCCACGGCGTCGCCGACGGGCAGCGAAACGCCGTCATCCGCCACGGCGGGCTGACGGTTCAGGGGAATGGGGTAATGCACGGCGGTGGGGATGCCGGCGGCCTTCAACGCGCCTTGCATGGCGTCGCGCCCATCGACCTGCACGGTGTATTGCGCCCAGGCGCAGACATTGTGGGCCTCGATGACCGGCGTCGCCTGGATGCCCGCGGCACTGAGCAGCCGCGTGTAAGTGTCCGCCCCGCGCTGGCGGGCGGCAATCTCGTCATCCAGCACAGCCAGCTTCGGCAACAGGATGGCGGCCTGCAGGGTGTCCAGGCGGCTGTTCACGCCGACACGGATATGGTGGTAACGGCGGTCCTGTCCGTGACGGGCGATCTGTCGCAGGATGGTGGCCAAGGCATCGTCGTTGGTGAAGATCGCGCCGCCGTCCCCGTAGCAACCCAAGGGCTTGCTGGGAAAGAAACTGGTACACGAGATCGTGGACAGATTGCCGCTCTTGCGGCCTTTGTAGCTGCCGCCCAGGCTCTGGGCCGCGTCCTCGATGACTGTCAGTCCGTGCTTTTCGGCAATGGCATTGATGGTGTCCATGTCGGCGCACTGGCCATACAGGGACACCGGGATGATGGCGCGGGTCCGGGGCGTGATGGCGGCTTCCAGCCTGGCCGGATCCAGGGTGTAGGTGCGAGGGTCGATGTCGACGTAGACGGGCCGGGCGCCCAGCAGGGCGACGGTCTCGGCCGTGGCGATGTAGGTGAAACCCGGGGTGATGACCTCGTCGCCCGGGCCGATGCCCAGGGCCATCTGGGCGATCTGCAGCGCGTCGGTGCCATTGGCCACCGTGATGCAGTGCTTGGCGCCGGTGTAGTCGGCCAGGCGCTCTTCCAGTTGGGCAACCTCCGGCCCCAGGATGAACTGGCCGTGGGCCAGCACGCGCTGGATGCCGGCGTCGATTTCGGATTTAAGACGCTGGTACTGGGCTTGCAGATCGACGAATTGCATGGTCATGGTTCTTTTTGGATAGAGATCAGGAACGCGCGCACTGACCGTCGGTCAGCCGGTAGATGGCGCCGGTATGGGAACAGATGGTTTCACCCTGACCGCTCAGGGGCAGGTCCAGCTGTTCGCCATGCTCGCTCATCCAGCCGATCTGGCGCGCCGGCACACCGACCATCAGGGCGTAGGGCTTGACGTCCTTGTTGACGACGGCGCCCGCGCCGATGAAGGCGTATTCGCCGATGGTGACGCCGCAGACGACGGTGCAGTTGGCGCCCAGGGTGGCGCCCTTCTTGACCAGCGTGTCGCGGTATTCATCCTTGCGCTCGATCAGCGAGCGGGGGTTGTAGACGTTGGTGAATACCATGCTGGGCCCGCAGAACACGCCCTCTTCCAGGGTGACGTTGTCATAAACGGAGACGTTGTTCTGGATCTTGCAGCGGTCGCCGATGACGACTTTATTGCCGACGAAGACGTTCTGGCCCAGGGAAACACCCGCGCCGATGCGGGCACCGCCGCAGACGTGGACGAAATGCCAGACGCGGGAACCTTCGCCAATCTGCGCGCCGGGATCGACGATGGCGGTTTCGTGTTGGTAATGAGTCATCGGGACAAGGATTCCGGTGTGTCGGGCACGCTACCGCCGTGCTGTGACACGGTCAGCAAGCGCCAGGTGATGTTCATCGAGTGAACGCGATCATACATCACCTGACCAGGCACTAAAACCGTGAAATAGCCACAGGATCTATCGGAAACCGCCCTTCACCCCCAGCCACAACCCGTGCTGCATCTGCCCGTCCCCGTGTTGCCCGGTATAGGCTAATGCGACCTGGACACGGCGGGCGACGGGCGCCTGCACGCCCAGATCCAGGCGCAGGACATGACGCGGCAGGGGCGGGCCTTCGACTTCGAAGCGCCGCCCCGGATCGGCCCGATAGGCCTGATGACTGGCCAGGGGGGATCCGCCCCATAGGCGGCGCACGCCCAGATCCAGCGTCATCAGTGCGTCGCCATGCCGCGCGGCCCAGGGACGCCGGATCTGAACACCCAGTTGCCCCATCCAGCGGCGATCCGTGCCGGCGCCCAGGGTGACGGCGGCCAATCCCCCGCTTTCTTCCGCAGCGGGACGATGCAGGCGCAGCCAGACCACCTGGGCATAGGGCGCCAGTTGCCACGAGCCCAGGGGAAACGGCCTCTCCGGCTGGACCTGCAGCCAGGCCTGAAACAGCCGCGCGGCGGGACGGCTGCGCAGCGTGGCGTCGGCCGGGTCGGCCTGGCGGCTGATGTCGGCCCGATGCCAGGACTGTGCGGCGCCCAGGCTCAGGCGCCAGCCATGCCGTGCCAGGCTGCCACCCAGGCCCAGGTGCGCGGACCGATCACGCACGCGATACAGGCTGCCCGCCTGGGCGTGTGCGGACGCGGTCGACTCCAAGGTCGTCAGGCGGGTTTCCTGGGTGCCCATGAAAACCGACAGAAAGCCGCCCGTCCCTACGGGCCGGCTGACGCCGACCTGCAGGCCGCCGGTGTCCCGGTCGTCGCCCGGCAGGCCCCGGCCACCGGACCGTTCGGTGTTGGCGGCCCAGGTATGGACCCAGGCCTGGCCGTGGGCGCCGTGCGCCAGGGCGGCATCCCGCGCAAAACGGCTGTCGCCCAGCAAGGCGCCGCGCCAGGCGGCGTCGGCTGTGCTCAAGCCCTGTGCGTTGTATCGCAGGCCCAGGGTGACCGTGTTGGCGCCATACTCCAGGACGGGATCCAGGTAGCGCAAGGCACTGACGACCCGGGTGTATCGGCCGTCGCCGGGCACGGGGTCGCCACCGCCGTCCGCCCCGTATTCCAGGCCGCCATCGGCCTGGACGATATTCCAGCGGCGATCGGGCGTCCATGAGCCGGGCGCAGGCTCGATCACCAGCCCGCCGCCCAGGCGCGCCGTGCCGAATGACCAGATGCGGTCGGCCTGACCGCCGGCATCGATGCGGATGCGGGTTTGTGAGTCCGGCAATAGCGCCAGGCGCTGACCGATCAGCAGGGTGCCGGTCCGATCCGGCGCCCCCGGCCGCAACTGGCCAGCCACGCGAGCCTCGTCCACTTGGCCGACGCCGGACAGCACGGTGCCGGGGCGCGTCAGCACCGGCCCCCACCATAGTTGATCGACCCGCAGGCCGCCCTGCGCCACCGTCAAGAGCGCCCGGCCGGGACTGAAACCGGCGCCCGCCAGGCGCAAGGTACCGGCGCCATCCTTGACGATGGGCGTGTCGATCTGGATGTGGCCCGCCAGCGTGGCTTCGCCGAAGGCGACGCGCCACACGGCGTCGGCGCCCAGGCCGGTGACCGGCGCCAGGCCCCAGTGCGCCGGCGGCGTCTGGGCGGTGGCGGCGGAACGGACCTGCACAATCTGCCCGACGCGCACGCCGGGGCGCAGTTCCAGACGGGTACCGGCCGCCATTTCCAGGCTGTTGCCCGGCGCACCCAAGGCATCGTCATGGGCCAGGCCCAGGCTGCCTTCGCCCAGGACGATCTGGCCGGTGGTGACGCTGGCGCCGGCCAGTTCCAGGTGCCCGCGGCCCAGTTTCCAGAAGGGGATGGGCATCAGGGGATCGGCGGGATGTCCCAGGATGGGGCCTTGCATCCGCACGGTCCGTCCCTCGGCGATCCGCAACCCGCTGGCGCTTTCCAGCTGCAACCCTCGCGCGATGCGCCGGTCTTCGGTGACGTCGAAGGACTCGCCGTGCAAAACAAAAGGCGCCGGGGAATCATCCCACGGCGCCTCGGGCGATGCCTGCGTCAGGCCCGGCGGCGGCACGCCCATGCAGCACAGCGCCAGGACGGCGCGGAGGTGGCGGGTCTTGAAGATGGACATTTTTGTCTCCTGTCGGATTTATATGTCACTGAATGTGACAACCCGGTTTTACAGGAGACTGGGTAGCGCGGGAAATTGGATTGCGATGGAATTAAGATGGATCAAAAAACGCAGGATGCGGGCAGGCCCACCCTGGCCCCCCTCCGATACCGCCTCCCGCTACAATCCATCATCACATTTTGTCATCAATGCGCCCATGCCCCCAACCCCGGCTGCTCCCCCCGCCTGGCTGTCGACCTGGATGTCGGCCAGTGCCGCGCTGTCCTTCCTGCTGATGCTGTCGGTGCCCTCGGGCTATTCCGTGGGCGGCGGCCTGCTGCTGCTGGGCGGCCTGGGGGTCTGGTGGACGGGACGACAAGCTTCCCGGTCGATGGCGCCGGACGCCGCGCCCTGGACAGCCGAGGACCGCACGCTGTGCGCGCTGCTGCTGGCCGTGTTCGCCATCAACGCGCTGGCCGTGCTGTGGCACGGGGACTCCGGCAAATACCTGGACCAGGGCGCCCGTTACCTGCTGGCCGTGCCCATCCTGGCGGGACTGCGGCGCGTGCGGCTGCGCCTGGACTGGCTGGCGCTGGGACTGGCGCTGGGGCTGTTCGCCACGGCGGGGGTCGCCGCGTGGCAGACCCAGGGGCAGGTATATGGCCGCGCCTCGGGCTTTGTGACCAGCGCCATCCCGTTCGGCGACATGTCCCTGACAATGGGGTTCTGGTCCTTGATGGGCGCCGCCCTGGCGGCGATCCGGCGGCGCTGGTGCGGGGCCGCGCTGCTGCTGGCCGGGTCGCTGGCGGGGATCTACGCCATGATCGCCTCCGCCTCGCGCGGCAGCCTGGTGGCGTTGCCGATCCTGCTGGTGCTGGCGGCGGTCGCGCTGCTGCGCCGTACGCATCTGCGCCCCTTGCTGGCGGGCGTGGCCATCCTGGCGGCGGCCGCGGCGATCGCGCTGTCCGTCCTGCCCGCCGGCCACATCGCCGAAAGCCGCTACGGCGCCGCGCTGGACGAATGGCACGCCTACAGCCAGCGGGGCGATGCCACGAACAATGTCGGTTCCCGCCTGGAGGCCTGGAAGGCCGCGCTGATCAGTATCCCGGAACGCCCCCTGCTGGGCTGGGGGCACGCGCAGTACGATGCCCATCTGCGGGAACTGATCGGCGCCGGGCGCGTGGCGCCCATCGTGGGTACGCTGGCGAACACGCACAACCAGTTCATCGAGATCTGGCTGCACCAGGGCAGCCTGGGACTGATCGCGTGCCTGGCGCTGCTGATCGCCAGTTTCTGGTATTTCTGCCGCCGCCTGCGCGCGCCCGAACCGGCGGTGCGGGTGCTGGCCTGTTGCGGGGCGGCGTTGCCGGCCGCCTTCGCCGCCTACGGCCTGACCCAGGTGATCCTGGGCCGCAACAACGGGGTGATGTTCTTCCTGGTATCCCTGGCGGTGCTGTGGGCCGCGCTGCGGCAGGCGGAACGGGATGCGGCGCAGGCCGCCGCCTGATCCGCCCCTCCCGGTCCGGCTATAGCGGCGCGATCCGCCCGAACTCCACCTGCACGGTCTGCGGGCGACCCAGGATCTCCAGCAGCAGGGTGACGCGATCGGCCGAGACCGACTGGACCAGCGCCTGGACGCCGCCCAGCACGGGATCCCGCAGGCGCACGGCCATGCCAGGCTGGTAGGGGCTCAGATCGGCTGGACCGGCGGTTTCACGCAATTCCTCTGCCCGTCGGATGGTCTGGACCGCACCATCCGCCAGTGTGGCGGGCTGGTGGCCGAACATGACCAGCCGGCTGACGCCCACCGTGGAACGCACTACGGACAGCGACTGCGTGGTCCGGGTGGGCCGCAGGAACAGATAGCGGGGAAACATGGGTTCGTGGGCGATCAGCGCGGGATCGGCTGTGATCGCGGCTGCACCAGCCGGGTCTGACGGCAGCGGCGCAGCGGACGCGCGATGGCGCCGCCCCCGTTCCCGGAAGACCTTGAACAGCGGCAGGTAGACCTCGAAATCCTGGCGCAGCAGCTGTTCGGCGGCGGTGCGTTCCTGGCGGGGCTTGGTGTGGGCGACGTACCAGGCGGCGGGCCTGTCGACCATGTCGGCGGAGCGGATAGGTTCAGCAGCCATGGCGGGGCTATCGGGAATATGGCTTTTTATTGTAGACGCCGATCACAATTCGGGCGCCTTCCTCTTTCAAGGAAGGCGCCCGATGCATGACGCGCGGCAGCGGAACCGGATGGCCAAGCCAGCCATCCGGATCGCCCGAAGATCAGGCCTCCGCGTGCTTGGCGGCCTCCACGGCGGCGTCGGTGTCGTGCGGGGCGCCGTTGAAGAACAGGTTCAGCAGCACGGCCGACAGCGAGGTCAGCAGAATGCCCGACTCGATCAGCGGGTGGATGGCGTGCGGCATCCACTGGCGGAAGTTCGGCGCGACCACGGGGATCATGCCCATGCCGATGGAGATGGCCACGATCATGGCGTTGTTGCGGTTCTTGACGAAGTCCACGCCGCCCAGGATGCGGATGCCGGTGGCGGTGACCATGCCGAACATCACAATGCCCGCGCCGCCCAGCACCACGGTGGGCAGGGATTCGACCAGCGCCGCCAGTTTCGGCAGCAGGCCCAGGACCAGCAGGATGACGCCGCTGGCCACGCAGACGTAGCGGCTGCGCACCCCGGTGACGGCGACCAGGCCGACATTCTGGGAGAAACTGGAATACGGGAAGGTATTGAAGATGCCGCCGATCAGCGTGCCCAGGCCGTCGGTGCGCAGGCCGCGCGCCAGGTCCTTCTGGCCGATCTTCTTGCCGGTCATGTCGCCCAGGGCCAGGAACATGCCGGTGGATTCGATCAGGATCACGATCATGACCAACACCATGGTCAGGATCATCCAGAAGTCGAACTTCGGCATGCCGAAATGGAAAGGCAGGACGACGTCGACCCATTGGGCCTTGCCGACTTTCTCGAAGGTCATGATGCCCATGGCGGCCGTGATGACGGCGCCGATGACGATGCCCAGCAGCACGGCGATGTTGGCCAGGAAGCCCTTGCAGAACTTGGCGATGACCAGGATCGACACCAGCACGATGGCGGCGACGCCCACGCCGGTGAGGTTGGCGTACCGGGGGTTGGGCACGGTGGGCATGATGGACAGGCCCTGGGGCACGGCGGGCAGCGGCGAACCCGGCGCGCCCGAGGCGGCCCGGATGCTGTTGAGCCATTCCACGTAGTTGGGATCGACCAGGGACGGCGCGGTGGGCCCGAAGGGGTTGCCGAAGATCCAGTTGATGCCCACGCGCATCAGGGTGATGCCGATGATGGCGATGATGGTGCCGGTCACGACCGGGGGGAAGAAACGCAGCAGCCGGCTGATCCAGGGCGCGATGAGGATGGTGACGATCCCCGCCGCGATGATGGTGCCGAACAGCAATTGCGCGCCTTCGTGTCCCGGAGTGGACTGGGCGATGTGGATCATGGGGCCGACCGGGGCGAAGCTGACGCCCATGATGACGGGCAGCTTGATCCCGAACCACTGGGTGGCGCCCAGGGACTGGATGATGGTGGCGATACCGCAGGCGAACAGGTCGGCGGCGATCAGCAGGGACACTTCGTGCGAGTCCAGGCCGAGCGCCCGGCCGATGATCAGGGGGACGGCCACGGCGCCGGCGTACATCACCAGCACGTGCTGCAAACCCAGGGCCGTCAGCTGGCTCATCGGCAGGATTTCATCCACCGGAGCGACGGTTTTGCTCATGTCTTGTCTCCAAGGAAGCGGGACAACTCCGTGACCGGGGCCCCCTCATGTCTTAAATTGGAAGTCTGAAAGCGCCTTTCCGGCGTCTTGCGGCCACTCTACCGGAGGGCTTCGCGGGCCACCATGCGCAAACCACGATAAGGGCTTTTCGGTCGGACACATAATCCCGGGTAAACCCTGGGGTTTTTCAGTGAATCCGCATGACCCGGGCGGGGATGGCAGGGAAAGTCCCTAGGGGGATCCCCCCCGCCGCAGGCGTTCGATCCAGTGCCGGGTGGAAGCGTCGTGCCGGGCGTCGGCCGCCCCGGAAGCGGCGGCCGTGTCCGCGCGCGACGCCTGGCCCGACGAGGGGTCCAGTTCGGCGACGATGCCGCGCGCCAGGACCTTGCCGTATTCCACGCCCCACTGGTCGAAGGGATCGATGCCCCAGATCACGCCCTGGGTGAAGACGCGGTGTTCGTACAGGGCCAGCAGCGCGCCCAGGGAATAAGGCGACAGGCGCGGCAAGGCGATCAGATGGTTGGGCCGGCCGCCGGGATGGACGCGATGCGGGGCCAGCCAGTCCGCACGGGCGGCGTCCATGCCTTCGGCCAGGCATTCGGCGCGCGCCTGAGCCAGGGTCTTGCCGCGCATCAGGGCCTCGCGCTGGGCCAGGCAATTGGCCAGCAATTGGCGGTGGTGCGCCGGCCAGTGGTGGTCGGCCTCGCGGCACAGGATGAAGTCCACGGGCGCGCCGTCGCTGCCCTGGTGCATCCACTGGAAGAACGTATGTTGCGCGTCGGTTCCCGGCATCCCCCACACGGCGGGGCCGGTGGGCACGCCCACGGGCCGGCCGGCGGCGTCCACCGACTTGCCCAGGGATTCCATGTCCAATTGCTGGATGTAAGGCACCAGGTTCGCCAGGCGCGAGTCATAGGGCGCGATGTTCAGGGATCCCTGGCCCAGCACGCTGCGGTTGGCGACGCCCGCCAGCGCCATGCGCACCGGGGCGTTTTCCGCCAGGGGCGCCTGGGTGAAATGCGCGTCCATGGCGGCGGCGCCCGCGCGCAGGCCCTCCAGCACGTCGACGCCCACGGCCAGCGTGGTGCTCAGGCTGACCGCCGACCAGAGCGAAAACCGCCCCCCGACCCAGTCCCACAGCCTGAAGATCTGATCATCGGGCACGCCCCAGGCGCGGGCGCGGTCGGGCCGGGCGGTGACCGCGGCCAGATGAGCGGCCGGATCCAGGCCGGCGCCGGTCAGCCATTCACGGGCACGGGCGCCGTTTTCCAGGGTTTCGGCGGTGGTGAAGGATTTGGAGACCAGCACGACCAGGGTTTCGCGCGGGTCCAGCCCCGCGAGCCCGCCCTCGATGGCGTGGCCGTCGATGTTGGCGACGAAACGCACGTCGCGCCAGGTACCGGCGTAGCCGAAGGCGGTGACGGCCAGGCGCACGCCCCAGTCGGAACCCCCGATGCCCACATGCACGACGTGGCGCCAGCGCCGTCCGGCGTCGGCGCGCCGCACCCAGGCGTCCATGCGCTCGCGTTCCGCCCGCACCTCGGCCGGCGCCTCCGGCGCGCGCAGTACGGTATGCCAGGCCGCACGGCCTTCCGTGACGTTGACGGGCTCGCCCGCCAGCAGGCGGGCGCGCTGCGTGTCGAAGTCCCGCGCGCGCAGCAGGGCTTCGCCCGCGGCCATGAGATCGGACGAATGGCGCTGGCCGCTGGAATCCAGCGCCAGGCCGGGCGCTTCGATCAGGTCCAGGGCGTCGGGACGCGGCGCGCAGGTCTGCGCCGCCAGCGCGAAGCGTTTCCATTCGGGCAGATCGATGAGCGGTGCGGGCGTGTCGGCGGCAAGGGGACGATCGGACATGGCGGCGGGATCGGGGTCGGCGGAATCGCCGGTCATTATGTCATGGGGCCATGTGAAACGCCCCGGCGCTCTCCCTTTCGGAGGGGAGCGCCGGGGCGTTCGGGCCTGCGGGAAGACGATCAGCAGCGTTCGAAGATCCCCGCGGCCCCCATGCCCGTCCCCACGCACATGGTGACCATGCCGTACTGCAGGTTGCGGCGGCGCAGGGCGTGGACGGTGGTGGCGGCACGGATCGCGCCGGTGGCGCCCAGGGGGTGGCCCAGGGCGATGGCGCCGCCCATGGGATTGACCACGTCCTCGTTCAGGCCCAGGTCGCGGATGACGGCCAGGGACTGAGCGGCGAAGGCTTCGTTCAGTTCGATCCAGCCCATCTGGTCCAGCGTCAGGCCGGCCTTCTTCAGGGCGGCCGGGATGGCTTCCTTCGGACCGATGCCCATGATGTCGGGCGGCACGCCGCGCACGGCGAAGGACACGAAGCGCGCCAGTGGCGTCAGATTGTGTTCCTTCAGGGCGCGTTCGGACACGACCAGCAGGGCGCCGGCGCCGTCGGAGGTCTGCGAGCTGTTGCCGGCGGTGACGCTGCCCTTGGCGGCGAACACGGGGCGCAGGCGGGCCAGGGCCTCCAGACTGGTGTCGGCGCGCGGGCCTTCGTCCAGGCTGACGGTGTGGCGGGTCTCGCGGACTTCGCCGGCGGTCAGGTCGGGGACGCGACGCACGATTTCCACCGGCAGCATCTCGTCGGCGAATTCGCCCGACTGCTGGGCGGCCAGGGCGCGCTGGTGCGAACGCAGGGCGAAGGCGTCCTGGTCCTCGCGGGAGATCTTCCAGCGCTGGGCGACCTGCTCGGCGGTGGAACCCATGCCGTAGGCGATGCCGATGTTTTCTTCCTTCAGGTAGACGTCGGGGCTGAAGGAGGTATTGATGCCCATGGTGGGCACGAGGCTCATGGATTCAGTGCCGCAGGCCAGCATCACGTCGGCCTCGCCCACGCGGATGCGGTCGGCCGCCATGGCGACGGCGGTCAGGCCGGACGCGCAGAAGCGGTTGACGGTGACCCCGCCGACCGACTGCGGCAGGCCGGCCAGCAGCACGCCGACGCGCGCGACGTTCAGGCCCTGCGGGCCTTCGGGGATGGCGCAGCCGACGATGGCGTCCTCGATCGCGGCGGGGTCCAGGCCGGGCGCCTGGGCCATCACGCCCTGAATCGCCTTGGCCAGCAGTTCGTCGGGCCGGGTGTGGGAATACATGCCGCGCGGGGCTTTGCCGATGGGCGTGCGCGTCGCGGCGACGATGTAGGCTTGTTGAAGGGCGGTCATTGCGGGTCTCCTCAGTTGCGGACGGGCTTGCCGGTTTGCAGGAGACCGGCAATGCGCTCTTGTGTCTTGGGGTTGGCGAGCAGGCCCAGGAAGGCCTCGCGCTCCAGCCGCAGCATCCAGGCTTCGTCGACCAGGCTGCCCGGATCGACGTCGCCGCCGCAGATGGCCGTGGCGACCTGTTCGGCGATGTGGAAGTCGTAGTCAGAGATGTAGCCGCCCACGCGCATGTTCACCAGTTGCGCCTTCAAGGTGGCGATGGCGTCGCGGCCGGCCACGGGGAAGCGCGCGGCCAGCGGCGGACGCCAGCCCTGTTCGGCCAGGTTGGCGGCTTCGCGCACGGCCACGTACAGCAGTTCGTGGCGGTTCATGACGATGGGGTCGGAATCGCGCAGATAACCGATCTGGCGTGCCTCCAGGGCGGATTTGGACACGCGCGCGGTGGCCACGGCCAGGACGAAGTCCTTGACGTAGGCCAGCAGCGGCGCGTCCGGCGCGGACTGCGCCTGGATCTCGGCCGCGCGGCGGGCGCTGAACGTGATGCCGCCGGCGCCCGGCACCAGGCCGATGCCGACTTCCACCAGGCCGATGTAGCTTTCCAGGTGGGCGACGCGGCGCGCGCAGTGCACGGACAGTTCGCAACCGCCGCCCAGCGCCAGGCCGGCCACGGCCGCGACCACGGGCACCTGGGCGTAGCGCAGGCGCATGACCATGTCCTGCATTTCCCTCTGGATCGGCTCGACGGCCTTGACGCCGCCGGACATGAAGGCCGGCAGCATGGCCTTCAGGTCGGCGCCCGCGGAAAACGGATCGTCCAGCTGAGCGACGACCAGGGCCTTGTAGTTCCGTTCGGCCAGGTCCACGGCGTGGACCACGCCGCGCACCACGTCCGGGCTGAGGGTGTGCATCTTGGTCTTGAACGACACCAGCAGCACATCCTGGGGATGCGGGGCGGGCAGCGTCCAGCACAGCACGGCGTCGTCCTCGTGGACGATGTTCGGTTGCAGGGCCGGGCCTTCGCCGACCAGGCGCGGGGCGCCGATCTGGCGCCGGTAGACGGGCAGCGCGCTGCGCGGCACGTAGGCGTTCGCGGCCGGGCTGAAGGAGCCTTCCGGCGTGTGCACGGCCTGCGTGTCCCAGACGGTACCGCTGGTGGCCCAGGCGGGCAGCGGCGCATCCGACAGGGTCTTGCCGGCGGCGATGTCCTCATTGATCCATTCGGCGACCTGGCGCCAGCCGGCGGCCTGCCAGATCTCGAAGGGGCCGAAGCTGTGGCCGAAGCCCCACTTCATGGCCTGGTCCAGTTCGCGCGCGCTGTCGGCGATGTCGCCCAGGTGCACGGCGCTGTAATGGAAGGTGTCGCGCAGCACGGCCCAGAGGAACTGCGCCTGGGGATGCGCGGAGTCGTGCAGCGCCTTCAGGCGTTTGGCGGGATCGCGCTCCTTCAGGATGTCTTTGACTTCGTCGTCGGCTTTTTCGCCGGAGGGCACGTACTGGCCCGCGGCGGGGTCCAGGCGCAGGATCTGCTTGCCTTCCTTCTTGAAGAAGCCGGCCTTGGTTTTCTGGCCCAGGGCGCCTTTTTCGATCAGGGCGGCCAGCACGGGCGGCACACCGAAATGCGCGCGGAAGGGATCGTCGGGCAACTGGTTGCGCATCGTGTCGATGACGTGCGCCAGCGTGTCCAGGCCGACCACGTCGGCGGTGCGATAGGTGCCGGACTTGGCCCGGCCCAGGCGGGTGCCGGTCAGGTCGTCGACCAGTTCGTAGGGCAGGCCGAAGGCCTGAGTGTGGTGGAAGACCGACAGGATGCCGAACACGCCGATGCGGTTGCCGATGAAGTTCGGCGTGTCCTTGGCGCGCACTACGCCCTTGCCCAGTTGCGACACCAGGAAGGTTTCCAGGTGGTCCAGCAGGGCCGGCTCGGTGGCGGCGGTGGGGATCAGCTCGACCAGCGGCATGTAGCGCGGCGGGTTGAAGAAGTGCACGCCGCAGAAGCGATGGCGCAGGGTCTCGGGCAGCGCTTCGGACAGGGACGTGATGGACAGGCCCGAGGTGTTGCTGGCGACGATGGCGTGCGGGTTCAGGGCTGGCGCCAGCTTGTGGTACAGGTCGCGCTTCCAGTCCAGGCGTTCGGCGATGGCCTCGATGACGACGTCGCAATCGGCCAGCAGCGCCAGGTCCTCGTCGTAGTTGGCCGGCGTGATCAGGTCGGCCAGGGCGCCGACGCCCAGGGGCGCGGGGTTGAGCTTTTTCAATTGGGCGATGGCGCGCTGGACGATGCCGTTCTTGCCGCCCTGGCCGTCGTCCTTGGCCAGATCGAACAGCACGACCGGCACGCCGGCGTTGACGCAGTGGGCGGCGATCTGCGCGCCCATGACCCCGGCGCCGCACACCGCCACGCGGCGGATGAACAGGGGGGCGGACTGGCTGGTTTGCATGATATTGTGTCCTCGCTGGTTTTAATGAGTTGCCCGATTTTTCGATTGTCGCTGATTTGTGCCGAAAATTCAAACGATCGTTTGAATTCGAAAACGTCCCTTTCACCATGGCTCGATTGCCCCGTCTCTACGCTCCTCGCATTCCCCAATTGGTCGAGGCGCGCTTCGCGCGTCCGCTGGCGCCGGCGGACAGCCCTGCCCCGGCGGCGGCGCTGGACCGGATCCGCAACTGGCTGGCGGAGGAGATCGGGCGCGCGGCGGCGGGCGAACCCGGTGCCGTGGCCCTGCACGGCTGGGCCGTCCTGCCGGACCGCATCACGCTGCTGGCCACGCCGGGGGACGAGGCCGCGCTGTCGCGTCTGATGCAGGCGTTGGGACGGCGCATGGGCTCGGGCCTGATGCGCACCCGGGTCTACGCGGGCCGCTATCGCAATGCCCTGCTGGAGCCGGGGCGCTGGGTGCTTCCGGCCATGATCTGGCTGGAATCGCTGCCCGTCTCGACCGGCCAGGTCGGCGCGGCAACGCAATGGCCCTGGTCGTCGGCGGCGGAACATGCGGGGCTGGGCCTGGGGAGCGCGGCGGGCGCCCGCCCGGTCCTGACCGATCACCCCGACTACTGGCGCGAAGGCGACACGCCCTTCGCCCGCCAGGCCGTCTGGCGCAACCGCCTGGCCGCCGGCCTGGGCGAATCGCAGAGCCGGCCGATCGAGGCGGCGCTCTCGGGGCAATGGGCGCTGGGGGAAAGGATCTTCCTGGCGCACCTGGGGCGCCTGGCGTCCCGGCGCGTCAGCCCGGCACCGCGCGGGCGGCCGAGAAAGGCGGGTTAGGGGTCGCAGCGGCGGATCGATCAGAACGAGCTGGTCACTTCCATGAAGAAGGTGCGGCCCGGCTGGTTGTAGGTGTAGGCGCCCGCGCCGTGGATATAGTTCGCCGTGGTCAGGTTCACGCCGATGGCGTTGCCCGCGCGGAAGATGCGCTTGTCGAACACGTTGTCCACGCCCGCCGTCACGCGCAGATGCTTGTTGACCTTGTATTGCGTGCTCAGGCCGAACAGGGCGTAGGGCGGGATCTTGTCGGCGGCGCTGCCTGTCAGCGGCTGGCCGTAGTAGTCGTACTTCGGTCCTTCCTGTTCGCCATAGACGGTGGCCTTGGCGCGCAGCGACCAGGCCGGCGTCGCCTGCCAGTCCAGGATGCTGTTGATCGTGTACTCGGGAATGGTGGACAGGTGTTCGCCGGTTTCCTTGTTCTTCGATTCGATCATGTAGGTGAAATTGGTCGACCACAGCCAGTCCCGCGATAAAGGCCAGGTCAGATTGCCTTCGATGCCCTGAACGACGGCGCGGGGAATGTTTTCCCACTGGAAGACGTTCTGGGTCTTGCCGCCGGCCACGAAGGACGACACGGGAGAACGCCCGGCCTCGATCTTGTCACGGTAGTCGTTGTGGAAATAGGTCAGGCTGGCGCCCAGGCCGTCCGGGCCGCGGAATTCGATCCCCAGTTCCTTGTTGAGGCTGGTTTCCGCCTTCAGGTCCGGGTTGCCCATCAGAAAGCAGCCGTTGCCGCCGCCCGGCGGGTTGCCCCAGCAGCCGTTGCCCGCGCTGTAGAGCGCATAGCCGGCATTGCTCTGATACAGGTTGGGCGCCTTGTAGGCCCGGGCGATGCCGGCCTTGACCGTCCATTGGTCGTTGACCATGTAGGACAGGTTCAGCGAAGGGCTCCAGTTGTTGCCCTGGAGGCTGTGATGATCGAAGCGCAGGCCCGGGGTCACGGTCCAGTGATCGCCAATGTACAGATTGTCCTCGGCGAACACCGAGTAGATGTTCGCATGCGCCTTGGGCTGATAGGCGACCAGGGGCGCCGGCACCTGCGCCTGGATGTTGCGTTTCTTCAGGTCGGAGGAATAGTCCTCCAGATCCTGACGCACCCACTCCAGGCCGAAGGTGCCCATCTGGTCGATGCCGCCCCAGTTCAGGCGACGGCTCAGCTCGGTATGGGCCGTCAGCGTGCGCAGGTTGATGTCGCCATAGCCGCCGTCATCGACCTTGGGATTGGTCGGGTCATTGAACGCGCCTTCGGTGCCTCCGGCCAGGCCTTCCAGCAAGCGGGTGTTGCGCGTCTGCTCGTACTGCAGGTAGCCGAGGGTGTGGGTGTCGGCGTTCCAGTCGCCCTGGTGGGTGATGGAATAGGTCTGCCGATAGACACGGTTGGTCTCGCCGCCCAGTTCGCGCTTCACCATGTCGTTGGTATTGGTGTTCTGCGTGTCGCCGACGTAGAGGTTGCCCTGGCGTCCGTAGCCGGCCTCGAAGTCGATCGTGTGGCCGGCGGCGGGTTTCCAGCTCAGTACGCCGTTGACGTCACGGTTCTTGAAGCCCTCGCGGCCGGCGGGGAACGTGCCCTGGTTGCTGCCGCCGCGCGCCGACTCATGCCCCTGGTTGATATCGTACGCATCCCCTTGGAAATTCGCCGCGCCGCCCCACAGGCGGAAATCCAGGCTGTCGGAGACCGGGCCGGCCAGGCTGAAGGTGGTACGGGAGGTCGAACCTTCGTCGCTGTGCTCGGGCGCGTTCGCGTACAGCGACACGGAACCGGTCAGCCTGTCCGAGGCGGGCTTGGTGATGATGTTGACCACCCCGCCGGCCGCGCCGTTGCCGTAGCGCGCGGCGGCGGGGCCGCGCAGGACTTCGATGCGTTCGATCTGCTCGGGCGGCACCCAGTTGGTGTCGCCGCGCGTGTCGCGTTCGCCGCGCCAGCCGAAGCGCACCGACCCGCGCGAGGATACGGGTTTGCCATCGATCAGGATCAGGGTGTTTTCCGGGCCCATGCCGCGGATGTCGATCTGGCGGTTGTTGCCGCGCTGGCCGCTGGAGGAGTTGCCGGTCAGGTTCACGCCCGGCATGGTGCGGATGATCTCCGACACGTCGGTGGCGGGTGGGGATTTCCGGATGTCCTCGGCCGTGATGGTGGATGCGCCCGGCGTTTGCTTGAGTGCCTGCTCAGCCTTGACGACGACGCGGTCGAGCTGGGCGACACCGCCCGACGATTGCGCGTCCGCCGTGGTGGCGGCCAGGCCCAGGGCAATGAACAGGCCGATCGGCGTCAGGACGGCACGGCCCTGGACCTGGGAGACGGACATACGGTTTCCTTGGGTTACGGTTGGATTTGAAAAATCCTTGTAAATATAAACGATAATCGTTTCTATTTACAAACCGAGGAATCCAAGGATCCACCTCCCTCTGGCTTTGTTTCCCGCAGCCGGGCCCACACCCCGTCCGCGTCGCGCCGGACTAGGCCAGCAGCCAGCGCCAGCCCGGCATCAGCGCCGCCAGCGGCGCGGTCCGGTGGGTATGCCCCGGCAGCACGGCGGCGTCCAGACGCAGGTCGGGGCACCGCACCAGTTCCCCGGCCAGTTCCCGCATGCCATCCACCATGGCGCGCGATCGGCGCACGGCCAGGAGACGGGCGCGCCGCGCCTCGTCGAGGCCGAGGCCACATTCCTCGGGCGCCAGGCCCTGCTCGTATTCCCCCACGGTCAGCCGGACGCCGAGCGCCGGCACCCCACGGGCGCACAGCCACGGCCGGCGGCGGCGCAGCAGACGGCCGGCATAGCGGCCGCCCCACCAGACGGAAGGGCTGGACAGCACGTAGCCGTCGAAAGCGCACGGCCGGTGGGTCAGGACATACAGGGCGAACAGGGCGCCCAGGGAGTGGCCGCACAGGATCTGGCGCCGCGGGTCCAGGCGCCAGTCGCCGGCGATCCGCGCACGCACGCGATCCAGGACGCGCAGCCAGCGGGCGGCGCCCGATCGCAGACCGGGCGGGACTTCACCGGCGTCATCGGCTCCGCGCCCGTCCGCCCACCTCACCGCTTGCAAGCGGTTCGGATTCGTCTGGCACGGAGCAGTCCGCAGGGACTGCCCCATGTCCGGACTCATCCCCGCCGGCACGTAGTCCCAGCGGCGGTCCTCGGGCACGCCCGGCTCCAGGCCCACCAGCAGACCGGGCAGGCCGCCGGGATCGGCGCGCATCATGTCGAACTGCTTGAGATCCAGCACATAGGCCACGGACCAGCCGTGCGCCGGCATGAGGCCGGGCGGCACGACGACGCGCACGGCGCACGAGCGGCCGTCCTCCAGGATCTGATCGAAGGCAGGCGGGATCATGTTCCACTATACTGGCGAAGTCGTAAACAGTTCTCATTCTATACACTCGCTCATCCACCACACCAGGTTCCGCGCCCGCCGCCCCACGCTGCGGACCGCCGCCTTTTCCTCATGGACGCCACGCTGACGAATTCCGCCCCGGTTCTGATGGACTACCGGCGCATGCTGCGCCGCCGCTGGCTGCTGGTCGCGCTGCTGTCGGTCGTCATCCTGGCCTCGATCCTGGCGGACTTCATGCTGGGGCCGTCCGGGCTGGGCTGGCCGGACCTGAGCCACGCGCTGTTCCATCCCGGGCAGGCCGATCCGACCACCCGCGTCATCGTCTGGGACATCCGCCTGCCCTACGCCCTGATGGCGGTGGCGGTGGGCCTGTCCCTGGGCCTGGCGGGCGGAGAAATGCAGACCATCCTGAACAATCCGCTGGCCAGCCCCTTCACGCTGGGCATTTCTTCGGCAGCCGCGTTCGGCGCATCGCTGGCCATCGTGCTGGACCTGTCGTTGCCGGGCGTTCCGCCATCCTGGACGATCGCCGCCAATGCCTTCGTCTTCGCGCTGATCTCGGCGCTGCTGCTGGACGCGGTGGCGCGCTGGGGCTCGATGAGCACGTCCGGGCTGGTGCTGTTCGGCATCGCGCTGGTGTTCTCCTTCAACGCGGCGGTGTCCCTGGTGCAGTTCGTCGCCAGCGCCGAGGCGCTGCAGGGCCTGGTATTCTGGACCATGGGCAGCCTGGCGCGCTCGTCCTGGCCCAAAGTCGGCATCCTGCTGCTGGTCTTCGCCGTGCTGCTGCCGCTGTCGCTGCGCGACACCTGGAAGCTGACGGCGCTGCGCCTGGGCGAGGACCGCGCCGCGAGCTTCGGCATCGACGTGCCGCGCCTGCGGTTGACGGCGCTGGTGCGCATCAGCGTGCTGGCCGCGCTGGCCGTGTCCTTCGTCGGCACCATCGGTTTCGTCGGGCTGATCGCCCCGCACATCGCGCGCCGCCTGTTCGGCGAGGATCACCGCTTCTACCTGCCGGGCAGCGCCCTGGTGGGCGGCACGATCCTGTCGCTGGCCTCGATCGCCTCCAAGAACATCGTGCCGGGCATCATCGTGCCGGTGGGCATCGTCACCTCGCTGGTCGGGGTGCCGTTTTTCCTGGCGGTCGTGCTGCGCCGCCAAATCAAATAACCATGCTGCAGATCCAGGACCTGTCGGTCGCCTATGGCCGCCGCCCCATCATCCGCGAGCTGACCGCCGGGCCGCTGCTGCCCGGCCGGGTGGTGTCTCTGCTGGGCCCCAACGGCAGCGGCAAGTCCACACTGCTCAAGGCTCTGGCCGGCCTGCTGAAGGTCACGAGCGGCCAGGTGGTACTGGACGGCCAGGACCTGACCAGGCTGTCGTTCGAACGCCGCGCGCAGCGCGTGGTCTACCTGCCGCAGTCCCTGCCGGCGGCCGTGCACCTGCGGGTCTTCGAGTCCGTGATGGTGGCCGCGCGCGCCTCGGACCTGGACCCGCATGCCCAGGACGCGAGCCCCGAGCGCATCCTGGACGTGCTCGGGCGCCTGGGCATCGAGCACCTGGCCATGCACTACCTGGACCAGCTGTCCGGCGGCCAGAAGCAACTGGTGGGGCTGGCCCAGGCACTGATCCGCACGCCGCGCCTGCTGCTGCTGGACGAACCCTTGTCGGCCCTGGACCTGAACTACCAGTGTCACGTGATGGATCTGCTGACCCAGGAGACCCGCGAACACGGCCTGACCACGCTGATCGTGCTGCACGACCTGAACATCGCCCTGCAGCGCAGCGACGAGGCCTTGCTGATCCGCGAAGGCGCACTGGTCGGCCACGGCCGGCCGGACCAGGTCGTCACGGCCGAGTCCCTGGCCGACGTCTACCAGGTCGACGCCCGGGTGGAGACCTGCTCGCGCGGGCTGTCCCACGTGCTGATCGACGGATTGCGCGCACCGGCCTCATCGGCGGTTTCATGAAAAAACGGACCCTGTCCCGCTTCCTGGATTTCCTGCGCGTCCTGCCGCTGATCCTGGCCTGCCTGGCCGGCGCCGCGAAGGCCGCCCCCATCCAGGTCACCGACATCCTGGGCCGCCAGGTCACGCTGCCCGGCCCCGCGCACCGCGTGGTGCTGGCGCAGGCCCGGCATTTCCAGGCGCTGTCCCTGCTGGCGCCGGACCCGGCCGCCCTGCTGGCGGGCTGGTCCGACGAACTGCGGACCTCGTTCGCGCCGGACTACCAGGCCGCCCTGAAGCGCTTTCCCGCCCTGGCGCAGGTGCCGGTCGTGGGGCGCCACACACCGGATTCGTTTTCGGTGGAACGCACGCTGGCCCTGCGGCCCGACCTGGTGGTGATGACCGCCTCGTTCGCCGGCCTGGCGCCCGGCCAGCCAGCCGGCGACTCGCCGCTGGTGGGCCGCCTGGAAGCCGCCGGCGTGCCGGTGATCGTGATTGATTTCTTTCTGCGGCCCATGGAAAACACCGTGCCCAGCCTGCGCGCCCTGGGCCAGGCCATCGGCCAGCCGGCGCGCGCCGAGGCCTTCATCGACTTCTACCAGCGACACATGCGCGCCGTCGCCGAACGGCTGGCCGGCCTGCCCTCCGACCGGCGTCCGCCGGTCTTCGTCCATGCCCATGCGGGCAGCACGGACTGCTGCAGTTCGCCGGGCACGGGCACTTTCAACGACATGGTGGCCTATGCGGGCGGCCACAACATCGGCGCCGACGTGCTCAAGGCGGCCACGGGCAAGCTGAATTTCGAGTACATCAACGCGCGCGCCCCCCAGGTCTACATCGCCACGGGCACCGGCTCGCGCAAAGGCACGGGCCTGGCGATCGGCGCCGGGGTCGCCGAGGCCGAGGCGCGCGACAGCCTGGCCGGCCTGATCGCATCCAACCGCCTCGGCGCGCTGCCGGCGGTGCGCTCGGGCAATAGCCACGGCATCTGGCACGCTTTCAACGATTCGCCGCTGCACGTGGTGTTCATCGAGGCCCTGGCCCGCTGGATACACCCGCAACGCTACGCCGACGTGGACCCGGCCGCGACGCTGCGCGAGATCAACGAACGGTTCCTGGCCGTCCCGCTGGAAGGCACTTATCTGGTGGACTTGACGTCCGGGTCCGGGCTCCCGCAATGAGTCTGCGGGAAACCACGCTCGCGGCACGCACCCCGGAGGCGCGCCGTCTGCGCCTGCATGTCCCGGACGGCATGCCGCCCGACAACGGCTGGCCGCTGCTGATCCTGCTGGACGGGGACTGGGTCTGGCCCCTGGATGCGCCACCCGGAGACAGCGCGGCCTGCGCCGTGCTGATCCCCGGTCACGGCGACATGCGCGGCCCTTTCATACCTCTGCCGGGCGGCCGGACCGGATCACACCCGGCCACCTCGCGGACGCTGGCGCGGCGCGCGCTGGATTTCACGCCGCCGGCGCCGGACGGTGGCCGCTGGCCCGATCCGCGCCGGCCCGAATGGCGGTGCGGCGGCGCGGACTCGTTCCTGGACGCGCTGCGGGGCCCGATGCTGGCCTGGGCGGACGCCCAGGCGCCCCTGGACCCGGCCCGCCAGAGCCTGTACGGCCATTCCTACGGCGGCCTGTGTGCGCTCTACGCGCTGGCCCGCCACCCCGGACGATTCGCCCGCACGATCTGCGCCAGCCCCTCGCTCTGGTGGCGCGACGGCAGGATCGAGTCCTTGCTCGACACCCTGCCGCGCACGCTGCCGCCCGACACAAACACCGCCGGCGCCTCGCCCCGGCTGACGCTCATGGCCGGCCCGGATGAGCGCTGGCATGCCCGGCCGCTCGACCTCGCGCATCCACGCCGCCACGACGATGGCATCCCCACCCTGCCCCGGCTGGAGGCGCTGCGCCGCCGGCTGTCGGACATTCCCTGGCTGGACTGCGACCTGGAGCTTCTCGATGGCATCCAGCACGGCGACGCGCTGCGAGCCGGCGCACAGCGCGCGTTGACGATCGCCGCCGCCTGAAGGCCCGCCCGCCGCCCGCGCCGACGCCATGCCCGCACCGAACGACCCCGCGCCCTACGGGCTGATTCTGTCCCGTGGACTGCCGGATGCGGCCGGTGTCTTGCGCTTGCGGCGGGATCTGCCCGAGTCCGAATGGCGTTGGATCACCCGCTTGCGGCGCCACGAAGACCGCCTGCGCAGCCTGGTCGGTCGCGCCCTGGTCCGCCGATTGCTGGGCCGGTGCCTGGGTCTGGCACCCGACGCGATCCCTCTGGTCGCGGAGCCGCGCGGCAAGCCGGTACTCGCGGCCGGCGATCCCGACGCGCCGTCCGGATCGCGGCACATCGGGCACTTCAATATCGCGCACAGCGGCGGCCTCGTCCTGGTCGGCGTCGGCCCCGGGCCGCTGGGCGTAGACGTGGAGCATTGCCCGGAACGGGTGGATGCGGACTTGTGGCGGCAGGTCACCGGCCTGCCGCTGCCAGCCCCTCGCGGGTCAGTCGCCGCGCCCGATCCCCGGATGTTCTGCGCCCAGTGGGTCCGCCGCGAGGCCGTCCTCAAGGCTTGCGGGCTGGGACTGGCGGCCGAGCCGGGGGCATTGCGGCTGGCGGACACTGCGGACGGGGAATGGACGATGGTCTCTGGCAGGCCCGAGGTCGAAGGCTTGTGGGTGCGTCTGCTGCGGTCGTCTCCGACACACTGTGCCGCTCTGTGCCTGCGGGCAACGGCGTCCCCCCCGGACGACTGGCCGCTGAAGACACTGGCACTGTCCGACTGGCTCGACGACCTGGGCGACGGGGGCACCGCCCTGGAAAGCTGACCGCGCGCCGCGACGAAGGACTGGCTTCCGCATGTTCATAGATTATAATCATTCTCATTATCATGCTCAGTTTGTTATTGCCTGAACCATGACCACGGCACCCACCGTCCCCGCCTCTACCGAACCACCTCACCCCGTCCAGTCCTGGCCCGACGCATTCGCCGCCCGCTATCGTGCGGCCGGCCATTGGCGCGGCGAGACCTTCGGCGCCTGGCTGCGCGAACGCGCCGAGACCCACCCGGACCGCCTGGCCGTGATCGGCGGCGACCAGCGCTGGACCTACGCCGAACTGGACCAACGCGCCAGCGCCCTGGCGGCCGGGTTCCTGAATGCCGGCCTGCGACAGGGCGACCGCGTGCTGGTGCATATGCCCAACATGCCCGATTTCATCGCCGTGGCGATGGGACTGTTCCGCGCCGGCCTAATCCCGGTCTACGCCCTGCCCGCGCACCGCATCACGGAAATCGGGCACTTCGCCCGGGGTTCGGGCGCGCGCGCCTACGTGGCCGCCGCCGCGCATGCCGGCTTCGATTACACGATGCTGGCGCGCGCACTCCAGGAACACCAGCCGCGCGTCGAACATGTCTGGATCGCCGAACCCGACGCCCCGTCCGGCGCATCCGCCGGATCGGCGCCGGCCGATCCGTTCCCGCGCCTGGCCGCGCTCTACGACATGGGCGCCGCCGTCCCGGCCAGCGTTTCGCGAGGTTCGGATGTGGCCTTTCTACAGATTTCCGGCGGCAGCACGGGGCTGTCCAAACTGATCCCGCGCACGCACGACGACTACATCTACACCCTGCGCGAATCCGCCCGCATCTGCGGGCTGGATGCGGACGCCGTGTTCCTGGGCGCGCTGCCGATCGCGCACAACTTCCCGATGAGTTCTCCCGGCTTCCTGGGCACGCTGTACGCGGGCGGCCGCGTGGTGCTCGCCCCCTCGCCCGACCCGGAATCGTGCTTCGCCCTGGTCGAACGCGAACGCGTCACGGTCACCAGCCTGGTGCCGCCGTTGCTGCTGCAATGGCTGGACCGCGCGCCCGCCTCGGGACGCGACCTGGGCAGCCTGCGCGCCATCCAGGTAGGCGGCGCCAAGCTCTCGGCCGAGATCGCCCGCCGCGTACGCCCGACGCTGGGCGCCACGCTGCAGCAGGTCTTCGGCATGGCCGAGGGGCTGGTGAACTACACCCGCCTGGACGATCCTGACGAACTGATCATCCACACCCAGGGCCGTCCCATCAGCCCGGACGACGAGATCCTGATCCTCGACGACGAGGGCCGGCCGGTCGAACCAGGCCAGGCGGGCCACCTGCTGACGCGCGGCCCTTACACGATCCGCGCCTATCACGACAATCCGTCGGCCAACGCGCGCGCCTTCACCGACGACGGCTACTACCGCACCGGCGACGTAGTGCGCATGACGCCCGAGGGTTACCTGGAGGTCCAGGGCCGCGCGGGCGACCACATCAACCGCGCCGGGGAAAAAATCTCGGCCGAGGAAATCGAGGACCACCTGCTGTCGCATCCCCGGGTCTTCGACGCCGCCGTGGTGTCGGTGCCCGACGAATTCCTGGGCGAGCGCAGTTGCGCTTTCGTCATCCCCAAGGGCGCGCGCCCGCGCCCGGCCGAACTGAAACGCTGGATCCGCGCGCGCGGCATCGCCGACTTCAAGATCCCCGACCAGATCCTGTTCGTGGACGCATTCGCGTCCACCGCCGCCCTGAAGGTCAGCCGCAAGACCCTGCGCGCCCAGTTGCGCGCCCGGCTGCTGGAACAGGAACCGCAGGCAGGCGCCACGCATTGATCGCAGCGCACGACCCTTCATCGATACGAAGCACCGACATGAGCACCCTCAGCCTCGAATCCATGCGCGCCGACATCGCGCGCATGCTGCACGAATCGCCCGAAGACATCCTGGACGACGACAACCTGATGGACCTGGGCCTGGATTCCATGCGCCTGATGAAGCTCGCCGCGCAATGGCGCGAAGCCGGCGCGCGGCTGGAATTCTCCGATCTCGCCGCCGATGCCACGCTGGCGCACTGGTGGGCGGTCGCGACGCGTGGCCAGGCGGGCGCCGCGTGAACGGATTCGCTGATCCGGCCTGGGCGCCGCTGACCGAGGCCCAGGAGGGCCTGTGGTATGCCCAGCGCCTGGACCCGGCCAATCCGATCTTCAATCCGGCGCACCGCACCACGCTGCGCGGGCCTCTGGATGTGCCGCGCTTCGAGCGGGCCGTGAACCAGGCGCTGTCCGAGGCCGAGTCCCTGTCCCTGCGCTTCGAGGACCGCCCCGACGGCCCGGCGCAGCGCCTCGATCCCGCGCGCGCGCCGCGCCTGGACATCCGCGACCTGCGCCACCTGCCGGAAACGCGAGCGCACGGACAGGCGAACGACTGGATCCGGGCAGACCTGCGGCGCCCGGTCGATCCCGTGCGCGATCCCCTGTCGCGCCAGGTCCTGTTCCTGTGCGGCCCGGCCCTGGCGCTCTGGTACCAGCGCGTGCACCATCTGGCCGCCGACGGCTACGGCATGGCCTTGATCGAAAGCCGCGCCATCGGCCTGTACCGGGCGCTGAAAGAGGGCACCGCCGACCGGGAGCCGCCGCTGGCGCCGCTGGCGCCCGTCTGGGAAGAAGATCGCGCCTGGCGCGCCGATCCGAAGCGCGCGCAGGCCCGCGAGCGCTGGCTGGCCCAATGCGCGGGCCACGTGCCCGCCGCCAGCCTGGCCGCCGGATCGGCCCTGAGCGCCCACGACTGCCTGCGCATGGAGCGCGACGCGCCCGCCGCACTGGTCGAGTCGCTGCGGGCCCTGGAAGCCGCCACCGAGGTCGGCTGGCCCGATATGCTCACCGCCCTGGGCGCCGCCTACGTGGCGCGCCACCTGGGACCGTCCGCATGCGTGACGGGCGTGCCCGTCATGGGCCGCCTGGGCAGCAGGAGCGCCCGGGCCGTGGCGACCATCATGAACGTGCTGCCCTGGGCCTGGTCCCCGGACGAGGACGCCCCGCTGGCCGACGCGCTGCGGAACGCCGCCCGGTCGCTGCGCGACCTGAGACGCCACAGCCGCTACCGTGCCGAGCACCTGCGCCGCGACCTGGCGCTGCCGGGCGGTCTGCCGCGGCTGCACGGACCGATCCTGAACGTCCTGCCCTTCGACGCGCCCTACGAGGCCGCCGGCCTGGACGCCTCGCAGACCGTGCTGTGCACCGGACCGGTCGAGGACCTGACCCTCGGTTTCCGGGCGGCGCCCGACGGCGGCGGCCTGCGCCTCGAAATCGAGGCCAATCCCGCCCAGTACACCGAGGCGCAGGCCCAGGCCCACCTGCGGCGCCTGGAAGCCTTTCTGATGGCCGCCCTGGCCGCGCCCCGCCTGGCCGACGTCCCCACCCTGACGGCGGACGAGTACGAACGCTGGGCGCTGGCGCCCAACCGCACCGAACACCCCGTACCCGCCGGTACGCTCTGGGCGCGCATCCACGACCGGCTGCGCACCGAGCCCGGCCATATCGGCCTGGAGGACGACGCCGGCGCCTGGACCTATGCCGACATCGACGCCTGGACGGCGCGAGCGGCCAGGCGCCTGCGCGCGCTGGGCGCGGGCCCCGGCGCCCTGGTGGCCGTGGCCCTGCCGCGCTCGGCGCGGCGCGTGCTGTGCCTGCTGGCGATCCTGCGCAGCGGCGCAGCCTACCTGCCGCTGGATCCGCGCCAGCCGGCCGCGCGCCTGCGCGGCATCCTGGACGATGCCCGCGCCCGCGTCCTGATCGGCCCCGCCGATCTGTGCGAAGGCCTGGGCGGACGGGCGCTGGCGGCGGACATGCTGGGCGGCCCGGCGGCGACGGACGAAGCGGATGACACGCCCCACGCCGACGCCAGTCCCGAGGATCCCGCCTACGTGATCTACACCTCGGGCTCCACCGGCGCGCCCAAGGGCGTGATCGTGCCCCACGCGGCCATCGTCAACCGGCTGGAATGGATGCGTGCGCACTATGCCATCGGGCCGGCGGACCGCATCCTGCAGAAAACCCCGGCGACCTTCGATGTGTCCGTCTGGGAATTGTTCCTGCCCTTCCTGAGCGGCGCCCGCCTGGTGGTCGCCCCGCCCGACGCGCACCGCGACCCGGCCTGGCTGTGCCGCCTGGTGCGCGAACGTCGCATCACCGTGCTGCATTTCGTGCCGTCCATGCTGGCCGCCGTGCTGGACGAGCCCGCCGCGAGCGGCCTGGAGGCCCGACTGGTGTTCTGCAGCGGCGAGGCCCTGCCCGCCGCCCTGCGCGACCGCTTCCACCGCACGATCCGGGCGGAACTGCACAATCTGTACGGCCCGACCGAGGCCGCCGTGGACGTGTCGTACTGGCCGGCCGGCGCGGATGACCACAGCCGGCCCGTCCCCATCGGCCGGCCGGTCTGGAACACCCGGCTGCACGTGCTGGATGAACGGCTGCGTCCCGTCCCGCCCGGCACGCCCGGCCAGCTGTACCTGGGCGGTCGCCAACTGGCGAGCGGCTACCTGGGCCGGCCCGATCTGACGGCCGAGCGCTTTGTCCAGGCCCCGGCGGACCTGCCGGACGACCGCCTGTACGCCACCGGCGACCTGGCCACGCGCCGCGAGGACGGCGCCGTGGTTTATCTGGGCCGGCTGGACCATCAGGTCAAGCTGCGCGGCCAGCGCATCGAACTGGGCGAGATCGAAGCCGTGCTGGCCGCCCACCCGGACGTCGCCCAGGCGGCCGTCCTGGCCCGCGAGGACCGGCCCGGCCAGACGCTGCTGGCGGCCTACGTGGTGCCCGGGCCTGGCCGACGCTTCGATCATGACGCCCTGGCGGCCCATGCAGCCGACCGGCTACCGGACTACATGGTGCCCACCGCCTGGGTATCGTTGGCAACACTGCCCGTCACGGTCAACGGCAAGCTCGACCGCAAGGCGCTGCCCGCCCCCGACCTGCACGGCCAGGACGCGTCCCGCCCCCCCCGCGGCGCCGTCGAGCGCCGGGTGGCCGAAGCCTTCCGCGCCGTGCTGGGGCTGCCGGACCTGCCGGGCGCGGACGACGATTTCTTCTCCCTGGGCGGGCATTCGCTGCTGGCGGCGCGCCTGGCCCTGGCGCTGCGCGACAAACGCGATGTGTCGCTGGGCACGGTCTTCCAATACCCCACCGTGGCGCGCCTGGCCGCCCACCTGGAAGACGAGGGCGCGCGCACGGCCGGCGCCGCACAGGCCGGTTTCGGCCCCGTCGTCACCCTGCGCGAGGCCGCCGGCCGGCCGGCGCTGTTTTGCATCCACCCGGCCGGCGGCCTTTCCTGGTGCTATGGCGCCCTGGCACGCGCCCTGCCCACGCCCCGCACGGTCCATGGCCTGCAGGCGTCCGCCCTGGCCCTGGACGGGCAGCCACCCGCCACCAGCCTGGACGCCCTGGCACGCGCCTACGCCGATCGGGTGCTTTCGCTCCAGGCCGAAGGCCCCTACCATCTGGCGGGTTGGTCCGTAGGCGGCATCCTGGCGCAGGCCGTGGCCGCCGAACTCCAGGTGCGCGGCCGCGCCGTGGGCGTCGTCGCCCTGCTGGACGCCTATCCCTGCGAAGCCTGGCGCAACCGCCCGGAACCCGCCGCCGAAGATCTGTACAAAGCGCTGCTGCACATCGCCGGCGCCGACCCGGACGCCCTGCCGCCGGAACGCCTGAGCCGCGGCGGCGTCATCGAATTCCTGCGCGCCCAGGGCCACCCGCTGGGCGAACTGTCCGACGCGCGGCTGGACGCGGTCTTCGAGACCGTCAGCCACACCAACCGCCTGGTGCGCGGCCACCGGCATGCGCGCTACGACGGCCCGGCACTGCATTTCCAGGCCGCCCTGGAGCACGCCGATTCCGGACTGGACCCGAGCCTGTGGCAACCGCACATCGGCACGCTGGCCTGTCACACCGTGCACAGCACCCACGCCGGCCTGCCGGGCGCCGCCGCGACGGCCCGGATCGCCCCCGTGCTGGACGCCCGCTTGCGGGCGGCCGACCGCGCGGCATGCGCAGCCGCCCAATCCCCCTTTCAACCCTATCGGTCATACGAGGAACCCGCATGAACACACCCATCATCTCCCAACCGGCGCTGCGGCGCGGCGCCCGCATGCTGCTGGCCGGCGCCGCCCTGGCCCTGGCCGCCGGCTGCGCGGCCACAAGTCCGGACGCGCGTCGATCCGTGTCTCCGGTGGCCGCCGCGCCGGTCTGGTCCGTCGCGGCGCAATCCGTCGACCTGCCCGCGGGCGTCTACCAGGGCGCCTACAGCGAGCGAGCGCTGCGCCTCTATGCGACCTCGGCCATCGGCCGTCCGCCGGTGAAGGCATCGCGCCTGCTCGCCATCGATCCGGCCAGCCTGCGCGTCGTCGCCTCCGTCGTTCCGGCCCCTCAGGCCAGCCGCGCGGACGGCCAGGTGCAGGCCGTCTACGGCTTGACGGTGGACGACGCGCGCAGTCAGATCTGGACCACGAACACCCGCAGCGGCTCGGTCGCCGTCTACCGGGAAGCCGACCTGTCCCTGGTCAGGCAGTTCCCCGACAATGTGACGCCGCACGCGCGCGACGTCCTGGTCGACGCCTCGCATCACCGCGCCTATGTCTCCTCGCCCGCCTCCAACGTCATCCACGTGTTCGACAGTGCCACGCTGCAGCCGCTGCCCGGCATCACGCTGACCGGCGCGGGCGAGGCGCCCAAGCCCATGAGCCTGGCGCTGGACGCCGACCACCAGCGTCTGTACACCGTCAGCCTGAACACGGCCGAAGTCTTCGCGATCGACACGGCCACCGGCCGCCAGGTCGCGCGCCACACGGTGCCTGGTGTCCAGGGCGCCTCCGGCATCGCCGTCGACAGCCAGACGCAACAGATCTACGTCGCGGCCCAGAAATCGGGCGATCTGACGGTGCTGGACGCCCGGAACGGCCAGGTCCTGCGGCACCTGGCGACCGGGGCCGGCGCACTGAACGTCGCCTTCGATCCGGTCCACCGCCTTGCCTACGTCGCCAACCGAGGCGCGGGCACCGTCACCGTCGTGGACGAACACGGCACGATCCAGGCCCAGGTCGACACCGGATCCGCCCCGAACCACATCGCACTGGACCCAAGGGGCAACGCCTGGGTGATGGTGAAGAAGAGCAAGGACGACCCGCGTGGCGACCGCCTGGTGCGCATCGAGGCCCGCCGCTGATCATGGACATGCTTGCCCGCACGCACCCGGACCCGCGCGCCGGCGACCTGGCCGGTTTCCAGCCGGGTGACAGCCTGTTCACCGCGCAGGGCCTGGGGTTCCATGGCAGGGGCTGCCTGCTGCGGGCCGCCCCCCGCGAGGACGTGGGGGCCTGCGCCGCCCGCCTGCTCGCGCAGGCGGACGAACTGCGCGCCGAAGCGGACACATCGGAGCCGGCCGCAGCCGACGCGAGCGCCGCCCGCCCCCTGCTGCTGGGCCTGCTGCCCTACGATCCCGCCGGCCCGGCGCCGGCCCTGCTGCGCGTACCCCGGTCGCTGCGGCGCATCGACGCGCCGCGCGTCCTGCCGCCCGCGCGCGGCGGCGCCATCCGCCAGCGCCGGGAACACCCCGACCAGGCCGGCTACGAGCGCGGCGTGAGCGCGGCGCTCGAACGAATCGCCCGGGCCGACGGTCTGCGCAAGCTGGTGCTGTCCCGCACCCTGGAACTGGAACTGGAGCACCCGCTGGACCTGCCCGAGGTCCTGGCGCGGCTGTGGCGGGCCAGCCCGCACGGCCACACCTACGCGCTGCCCGTATCGGAAGACGGCCCGGATTATTTCCTGGGCGCCAGCCCGGAACTGCTGGTGCGACGGGAGGGCCGCCGCGTACGGGTGCATCCCCTGGCCGGCACGGCCGCGCGACACGCCGACGCCACCGAGGACGCCCGCATCGCGCGGGCGTTGCTGGACTCGCCCAAGGATCTGCTGGAACACGCCGTCGTAGTCGAAGCCATCGAGGCCGCGCTGCGGCCGCTGTGCCGCACGCTGGACATCCCGAGCCGCCCCGGCCTGACTTCGACCGCCCGGCTCTGGCACCTGGGTACCCTGATCGAAGGCGAACTGGCCGACGCCGCCATCAGCGCCCTGGACCTGGCCATCGCCCTGCACCCCACCCCCGCCGTCTGCGGCTTGCCCACGGCGGACGCCCGGCGCGCCATCGCGGCGCTCGAACCCTTCGAACGCGGTTATTTCGCCGGCACCGCGGGCTGGTGCGACGCCGCCGGCGACGGCGCCTGGGCGGTCGCCATCCGTTGCGCCCATGCCAGTGGCCGCCGGCTGACCTTGTCGGCCGGCGCGGGCATCGTACCCGGCTCGGTCCCCGAGCTTGAGTACCAGGAAACCGGCAACAAGCTGCGCACCATCCTGGATGCGCTGGGGTTGCACTGAGTACGCCGCCGTCGCATGCATCCGCGGCCTCGAGCCGTCCGCCGCGTTGTCCCCCATTCCGGAGCCCCGCATCATGAGCATTCCCTTCCTGCCGTCCTACACCATGCCACGCGATCCCGTTCGCAACCGCGTGGGCTGGCGGCCCGAGGCGCACCGCGCCGCCCTGCTGATCCACGACATGCAGGACTATTTCGTGGGCAAGTTCGATGTGAAGCGGGCACCGATCCCCGACCTGATCAGCGCCATCGCCCACCTGCGCGACCGCTGCCGCGACCTGGGCATTCCCGTGTTCTACACCGCCCAGCCGCCCGTGCAGCCCGAGGCCGACCGGGCGCTGCTCAACGACTTCTGGGGCCCGGGCCTGACCGCGCCGGAACACCGGGACGGCGCGCGCATCGTCGCGGCCCTGAGCCCGCGTCCCGAGGACACCGTGCTGACCAAATGGCGCTACAGCGCCTTCCAGCGATCCGACCTGCGGGAGCGGCTGCGCGCGCAGGGCCGCGATCAACTGATCATCACCGGCGTCTACGCCCACATCGGCTGCCTGGCGACCGCGCTGGAAGCCTTCATGCAGGACATCCAGCCTTTCCTGACCATCGACGCCTGCGCCGACTTCAGCCTGGAAGACCATCGGATGGCCATCACCCATGTCGCGCGCCGCTGCGGCGTGAGCCTGACCCTGGATGAAATCTTCGAGGCCCTGGCGCAGGACGCCACCGCCCCCGCCACCCGGGAGACCCGCGCATGAACACCCTGCCCGCCCCCCACGGCGCCGGCCCCGCCGCGCACCACCCGGACGACTTCCCGGACCGTCATGTCCTCGTCACCGGAGCCGCCAGCGGCATCGGTGCCGCCGTCGTCCGCCAACTGCTCGACCGGGGCGCCCGCGTATCCGCCGTCGATCTCGACGAAGCCGCCCTGCAGAGCCTGCGGGCGCTCGCGGCGGACGCCGCCGCCCACGTCGCCGATCTGTCCACACGCCTGTGGACCGCGCCCCTCGACGTGCGCGACGCCGCCCGGGTCGAACAGGTCGTCGCCCGGGCCGAGGCCGCCCTGGGGCCGCTCCACGGCCTGGCCAGTGTCGCCGGTGTTCTCGAAATGGGCGACGTCGTCGACCTGGAGGACGCCCAATGGGCGCGCTGCTTTGACATCAACGCCTCCGGCGTCTTTCACATCTGCCGTTCCGTCGCCCGCCGCCTGCGCGAACGCCGCGCCGGGGCCATCGCCGTCGTCAGTTCCAACGCCGCCACCACACCACGCGCCGGCATGGCCGCCTATGCCGCATCGAAAGCCGCCGCCACCCAGTTCACCCGCTGCCTGGGACTGGAACTGGCACCGCACGGCATCCGCGTGAACATCGTCTCGCCCGGCTCCACCGACACCGCCATGCAGCGGGCCATGTGGGCGCTCGGCAGTTCGCGCGAGGCCGTCATCGCAGGAGATCCCGCCCGCTGGCGTCTGGGCATTCCGCTGGCCAAGATCGCCACACCCGACGAAATCGCCCGGGCCGTTCTGTTCCTGCTTTCCGACCAGGCCAGTCACATCACCCTGCACGACCTGCGCGTGGACGGCGGCGCAACGCTGGATCAATGACCTGGGCGCGGCGGCGACAAAAAC
Source organism: Castellaniella denitrificans (assembly GCF_027214045.1). Classification (GTDB taxonomy): domain Bacteria; phylum Pseudomonadota; class Gammaproteobacteria; order Burkholderiales; family Burkholderiaceae_B; genus Castellaniella; species Castellaniella denitrificans_A. The sequence goes on from NZ_JAPWHE010000001.1 coordinate 274,689, forward strand.
CCATCGCCCTTACGCCTGGGCCCGCACTGGATCCTGAAAACAAACCGTCTGCAACAATGTATTGTTTTCATCCGTATCGATGCGTCCCCATATAAATAAACCGCATGAGTAAAGACTCATAATTGGGGACACATCAACAAAAATCCTATTGTCAGCAAGGACTTGGGGCTGTAATTTCCATCTTCTGCCGTTCGAAACGGCATCCGTATCCCGCCTCGCGAGTCCCATCATGACCCAGCCTGTCTCCTGTCCTCCCGGCCTGCCGGCCGCCCAGGGTCTCTACCGCCCCGAACAAGAACACGATGCCTGCGGCGTCGGCTTCGTCGCCCACATCAAGGGTCACAAGAGCCATTCCGTCATCCAGCAGGCCCTGAAGATCCTGGAAAACCTGGATCACCGGGGCGCCGTCGGCGCCGATGAACTGATGGGCGACGGCGCGGGGATCCTCATCCAGATTCCCGATCAGCTCTACCGCGAGGAAATGGCCGCTCAAGGCGTCATCCTGCCGCAGCCGGACGACTACGGCGTGGCCATGGTGTTCCTGCCCAAGGAAACCGCGTCGCGCCTGGCCTGTGAGCGCGAACTGGAGCGCGCCGTGCGCGACGAAGGCCAGGTCGTGCTCGGCTGGCGCGACGTGCCCATCGACCGCGACATGAAAATGTCGCCCGCCGTGCGCGCCTGCGAACCCGTCATCCGCCAGCTCTTCATCGGCCGCGGACACGACATCATGGTGCCCGACGCGCTGGAGCGCAAGCTCTACGTCATCCGCAAGACCGCCAGCCACGCCATCCAGCGCATGCAGCTCGCGCACGGCCAGGAATACTTCGTGCCCTCGATCTCGGTGCGCACCGTGGTCTACAAGGGCCTGCTGCTGGCCAATCAGGTGGGACTCTACTATCGCGACCTGGCCGACACCCGCGCCGTCTCGGCCCTGGCGCTGGTGCACCAGCGCTTTTCCACCAACACCTTCCCCGCCTGGCCGCTGGCGCACCCCTACCGCATGATCGCCCACAACGGCGAGATCAACACCGTCAAGGGCAATTTCAACTGGCTGCGCGCCCGCGAGGGCGCGATGAGCTCGGCCGTGCTGGGCAAAGACCTGGCCAAGCTCTACCCCATCGTCTACGAAGGGCAGTCCGACACCGCCACCTTCGACAACTGCCTGGAACTGCTGGTCATGTCGGGCTATTCCCTGGCCCACGCCATGATGATCATGATCCCCGAGGCCTGGGAGCAACATGCCGACATGGACGAGTCGCGGCGCGCTTTCTATGAATACCACGCCGCCCTGATGGAGCCCTGGGACGGTCCGGCCGCCGTGGCTTTCACCGATGGCCGCCAGATCGGCGCCACGCTGGATCGCAACGGCCTGCGTCCGGCACGCTACCTGATCACCGACGACAACATGGTGATGCTGGCTTCCGAAGCCGGCACGCTGCCGATCCCGGAACACCGCATCGTCAAGAAATGGCGCCTGCAGCCCGGCCGCATGCTGCTGATCGACCTGCAGCAGGGCCGCATCATCGAGGACGAGGAAATCAAGTCCCAGCTGGCCAACGCGCATCCCTATCCGCAATGGATCGAGCGCCTGCGCCTGAAGCTGGACGATCTGCCCGCCCTGAAGGCGGACGACCTGCCCGAGCCGTCCGCCAGTCTGCTGGACCGCCAGCAGGCGTTCGGCTGGACCCAGGAGGACTTCAAGTTCATCCTGGAGCCCATGGCGAAAAACGGCGAGGAGGCCATCGGCTCGATGGGCAACGACGCGCCGCTGACCGTGCTGTCGGACCGCCCCAAGCCCTTCTACAACTATTTCCGCCAGATGTTCGCCCAGGTGACCAACCCGCCGATCGATCCGATCCGCGAACAGATGGTCATGTCGCTGGTGTCCTTCATCGGGCCCAAGCCCAACCTGCTGGACATCAACAACGTCAACCCGCCGCTGCGCCTGGAAATCAGCCAGCCGGTGCTGGACCGGGCGGCCATGGCGCAACTGCGCCACATCAGCCGCCAGACCAACGACAAGTTCCGCTGCTGCGAACTGGACATCACCTACCCGGTGTCCTGGGGACGCGAAGGCATCGAGGCCTGCCTGGCGTCGCTGTGCGCGACCGCGGCCGACGCGGTGCTGAGCGGCGACAACATCCTGCTGATCAGCGACCGCCGCGTGGACGCGGAGCGCGTCGCGATCCCCGCGCTGCTGGCGACCTCGGCCATCCACCAGCATCTGATCCGCGCGGGCCTGCGCACCCGCACCGGCCTGATCGTGGAAACCGGCTCGGCGCGCGAGACCCACCATTTCGCGCTGCTGGGCGGCTACGGCGCCGAGGCCGTACATCCCTGGCTGGCGCTGGAAACCCTGGCCGCCGGGGTGGGCCCCCACGCCGAGCCGGGCGCCCCGGCGGCGCTCACCGATGCCGCCAAGGCCACCGAGAACTACATCAAGGCGATCGGCAAGGGGCTGAAGAAGGTCATGTCCAAGATGGGCATCTCGACCTACATGTCCTACACCGGCGCGCAGATCTTCGAAGCGGTGGGCCTGCACGACAGTCTGGTGAAGAAATACTTCACCGGCACGCCCAGCAACATCTCGGGCATCGACATCTTCCAGGTGGCCGAAGAAGCCCTGCGCACCCATCAGGCGGCCTTCAGCGCCGACCCGGTGCTGGCCAACGCGCTGGACGAGGGCGGCGACTACGCCTTCCGCATCCGCGGCGAACAACACCTGTGGACCCCGGATTCGATCGCCAAGCTGCAGCACGCCACGCGCGCCAACAATTACTCGACCTTCAAGGAATACGCCCAGCTCATCAACGACCAGTCGCGGCGCCACATGACGCTGCGCGGACTGTTCGAGTTCCGCGTCGATCCGGCCCGCGCCATCCCCCTGTCGGAAGTCGAGCCCGCCAAGGAAATCGTCAAACGCTTCGCCACCGGCGCCATGTCGCTGGGCTCGATCTCCACCGAGGCGCACGCGACCCTGGCGGTGGCCATGAACCGCATCGGCGGCAAATCCAACACCGGCGAGGGCGGCGAAGACGCGCTGCGTTACCGCGCGGAAATGCGCGCGGGCAAACCCACCGTGCGCAAGGGCGACAGCCTGGCCTCCGTGCTGGGTGCGGATCGCATCGCCGCCGACGTGCCGCTGGCGGCCGGCGATTCGCTGCGCTCGCGCATCAAGCAGGTGGCCTCGGGGCGCTTCGGCGTCACCGCCGAATACCTGTGCAGCGCCGACCAGATCCAGATCAAGATGGCCCAGGGCGCCAAACCCGGCGAAGGCGGTCAACTGCCGGGCCACAAGGTCACGGACTACATTGCGCAACTGCGCTACTCGGTGCCGGGCGTGGGCCTGATCTCGCCGCCGCCGCACCACGATATCTATTCGATCGAGGATCTGGCGCAACTGATCCACGACCTGAAGAACGTCAACGAGCGCGCCTCGATCTCGGTGAAACTGGTGGCCGAGGTCGGTGTGGGCACAGTGGCCACCGGCGTGGCCAAGGCCAAGGCCGACCACGTGGTCATCGCCGGCCATGACGGCGGCACGGGCGCCTCGCCCGTGTCCTCGATCAAGCACGCGGGCATCCCCTGGGAACTGGGCCTGGCCGAGACGCAGCAGACCCTGGTGCTGAACCGCCTGCGCAGCCGCATCCGCGTGCAGGCCGACGGCCAGATGAAGACCGGCCGCGACGTGGCCATCGCCGCCATGCTGGGGGCCGACGAGGTCGGCTTCGCCACGGCGCCGCTGATCGTCGAAGGCTGCATCATGATGCGCAAGTGTCACCTGAACACCTGCCCCACGGGGGTCGCCACCCAGGATCCGGAGCTGCGCAAGAAATTCAGCGGCAAACCCGAATACGTCGTCAATTATTTCTTCTTCGTCGCCGAGGAAGTCCGCGAGATCATGGCGCAGTTGGGCATCCGCACTTTCGACGAGCTGATCGGCCGCGCCGACCTGCTCGACATGCGCAAGGGCATCGATCACTGGAAAGCGCGCGGGCTGGACTTCAGCCGCATTTTCCACCTGGTGCCCACCGAGGATCCCGTGCATCACACCGACGCGCAGGATCACGGCCTGTCGCACGCACTGGACCACCAGTTGATCGAGCGCAGCAAGTCCGCGCTGGAGCGCGGCGAGAAGGTGTCCTTCATCACCCCGGTGCGCAACCGCAACCGCACCATCGGCGCGATGCTGTCGGGCGAGGTGGCGCGGCGCTACGGCCACGAGGGCCTGCCCGACGACACCATCCACATCCAGTGCAACGGCGCGGCGGGACAGAGCTTCGGCGCCTTCCTGGCCCACGGCCTGACCCTGGACCTGGTGGGCGAGGGCAACGACTACGTCGGCAAGGGCCTGTCGGGCGGCCGCCTGATCCTGCGCTCGCCCAACGATTTCCGCGGCTTCGGCCCGGACCACATCATCGCCGGCAACACGGTGCTGTACGGCGCCACCGGCGGCGAAGCCTACTTCAACGGCGTGGCCGGCGAACGTTTCGCGGTGCGCAACTCGGGCGCCGCCGCCGTGGTGGAAGGCACGGGCGACCACGGCTGCGAATACATGACGGGCGGCACCGTGGTGGTGCTGGGCGAGACGGGCCGCAATTTCGCAGCCGGCATGTCCGGCGGCATCGCCTACGTCTGGGATCCGGAGCAGGTCTTCGCGCGACGTTGCAATACCGGCATGGTGCGCCTGGATCCGATGGAGACCGACGAGGTCCAGCGCCAGGCCGGCGAGCCGCAGTTCTGGCACAGCCTGGACCGCAACAGCCCGCGCGAGACCGACGAGACGATCGTGCGCCGCCTGGTGGAAAACCATTTCCGCCTCACCGGCAGCTTCCGCGCCCGGGAAATCCTGGAGGATTGGGGCCAGGCGCGCCACGCCTTCGTCAAGGTCACACCGATCGAATATCACCGCGCCCTGGGTGAACTGTGGCAAGCGGCCCAGACCCAGGCCCAGGCCGCCTGAAGGAACATCGCATCATGGGAAAAATCACTGGTTTCATGGAATTCGCGCGGGTCAAGCCGGCCTACGAGGCGCCCGAATCCCGCCTGCGCCACTGGAAGGAGTTCGTCTCGCCGCTGACCGACGAGCAGGCCCGCGTCCAGGGCGCCCGGTGCATGGACTGCGGGGTGCCGTTCTGCACGCACGGCTGCCCGGTCAACAACATCATTCCGGACTGGAACGATCTGGTCTACCGCCAGGACTGGAAACGCGCGCTGGACGTGCTGCTGTCGACCAACAATTTTCCGGAGTTCACCGGCCGCATCTGCCCCGCCCCCTGCGAGGCGGCCTGTACGCTGAACCTGAACGACACGGCCGTCGGCATCAAGTCGATCGAGCACACGATCATCGAGCGCGGCTGGCAGGAAGGCTGGGTCGTGCCGCAACCGCCCGCGCGCAAGACGGGCAAGCGGGTCGCGGTGATCGGATCCGGGCCGGCCGGCCTGGCCTGCGCGCAGCAATTGGCGCGCGCCGGGCACAGCGTGTCGGTCTATGAGAAAAGCAACCGGATCGGCGGTCTGCTGCGTTACGGGATCCCGGACTTCAAGCTGGAGAAATCGCATATCGACCGGCGCCTGGCGCAAATGGAGGCCGAAGGGGTGGAGTTTTTCCCCTCGACCTATGTAGGCAACGCCGAACACGCGGAAGACGGACTGACCGTGGTGACGCCCGATGAACTGCTGGCGCAGTACGACGCGGTGGTGCTGGCGGGCGGGTCCGAGCAGCCGCGCGACCTGCCAGTGCCGGGCCGCGAGTTGCGCGGGGTGCATTTCGCCATGGATTTCCTGCGGCAGCAGAACAAGGTGAACCACGGCGACCGCATCGCCAAGCCGATCAACGCGAAAGGCAAGCACGTGGTGGTGATCGGCGGCGGCGACACGGGGTCGGACTGCGTGGGGACGAGCAACCGCCAGGGCGCGGCGTCGGTAACCCAGTTCGAACTGATGTTCCGCCCGCCCGAAGAAGAGGACAAGCTGCTGACCTGGCCCTATTGGCCGATCCGGCTGCGGACCTCGTCTTCCCACGAAGAAGGCTGCCAGCGCGATTGGGCGGTGGGCACGCAGGCCTTCGAGGGCAAGGGCGGCAAGGTCGAAAAACTGGTCGCGACGCGCCTGGAATGGCTGAAGGACAAGGCCACGGGCCAGATGAAGATGCGCGAGGTGAAGGACTCGCAGTTCGACATCCAGGCGGATCTGGTGCTGCTGGCCATGGGCTTCGTATCGCCGGTGCGCTCGGTGCTGGACGCGTTCGGCGTGGAAGTGGACGGCCGCGGCAACGCGCGGGCGAACACGGACGATTACTGCAGTTCCCGGGCGAAGGTGTTCGCGGCGGGGGACATGCGGCGCGGGCAATCGCTGGTGGTGTGGGCGATCCGCGAGGGCAGACAGTGCGCGCGGTCCGTCGACGAGTACCTGATGGGGGCCTCCGTCCTGCCGCGTTGAACCGTCGGGCCATCCCCCGCCGCCGCGGCGGCGGGGGCACGCCTTCGCGCCATCAGGACGCCGACGGCACCGGGATGTCCTGCCAACCCGGGTGATCGAAATAGGCCCCGTAGCGGTTCAGCGCCTCGGCCAGCCGAACGACGCCGGCCGCGCGGGGCTGGCCGGCGCCCTGGCCGCCCACGATGTCCGCGCCCTCGACCACATCGGCAAGAATCACATGCAGCGCGGCATCGGCCTTCGGTTCGAGCTTGCAGTTTTCAACGATATAGGTCAGTTCCCGACCGGCCTGCCGACCAAGCGCATCGTAGGCCGCTTGCGTCATCGAGCCCGCATGGGCCTGGGGCAAGGCCTGCGCCACGGCCTGGCGCAAATTGCCCATGGCCTGGCGCAACGGACCGTCGGTGGTCCATTTCTGGCCATGATCCAGGGTCAGCGCGACAGGGGGCTCATGGCCGTGTCCGTGCGTTTCCGCAGCCTGCAGCGGACCGGCGGCCAGCGCCAGGGGCACGGCCAGACCGAGGGCGAACAGGAATCGAAGGGAATGGGTTTTCATGATGCGGCTCCGAAAAAAGGGCTATGTCATTCCGACACTTCCTCTAACGATCCGACCATGGAAAAGTTCCGCGCCCGCCGCAAACGGCGCGCACTCAGCGGATCGCCGGCGCGTGCCGATGCAGTTGTTCCGCGCGGGATTCCTGCACGGCGAACTCGCGCATCAGAAGCGCCTTGAGCACATCCCGCTGGCGCGCGTCGAGCACCTCCCGCTCCGCCAGCAACTGGCGGATCACGCGCTTCTGCTGCTCATCCTGCAAAGCGGCGATCTTTGCCTGGATGCCATCCAGCCGCGCCGCATCCGGATGCGCGGCGAACAATTCATCGAGCAAGGCCTGGCGCTGTGCGCGAATGGCCGCCCAGTTCCCCTCCAGATCCGCCAGGAACGGACCTTCGAGCCGCATCCAGACGGCCCGCTGCCCGGCCGACAGGCCGAGGCGCTGCGCCAGGGACGCTGCGGGCGCCTCTTGTCCACCGGCCAGCCAATGCCGCTGGACGGCAGTGGCGACGAAACCGACATTCAGGGCCAGGGAAACGGCCAGCAGGATATTCCGGAATCTCGGGCTCATGTTTTTTCCTTGAGGGTTTCGCACAAACGGGCGGCGCACAAGCCACCCGGCGGCACCGGGCCGAACGCATCGAACCGCGCCAGCGACGCCTGAGGGGGCGCGGGATTCGCCGCGGGCCAAGACCAGCTCGCCAGCCCGATGCCGGCCGCCAGCGACGCCGTGACGGCCACCCCGGCCGGCAACCAGCCCAGCCAGGCCCGCATGGCCTCTCTGAATGGCCGGACCATGACACGCCGCCCCGCGGTCGCCGGATGCCGGAAATGGGAAAGGTCCGGCGCCCCGGCGGGATCCGGCAGCGTCCGCAACGCGCCGGTCATGGCCCTGAGGGTTTCCAGCTCGGCCGCGCAGACCGGGCAGACCGCGACATGCGCCTGGATCAGGGCGCGCCCGCGCCCGGTCCATTCCGGATCCAGGCAGGCGGAGAGCAATACGGTTCGGGGGCAAGGCATGAGCGTCTCCTTTCTCAGTCTTTCAGGACGGCCAGCAGGGCCGCCCGGGCACGGGCGATCCGGGAGCGCACCGTACCCGGGTTCAGGTTCAAGGCATGGGCGATGTCCTCGTAGGACATGCCCTCGATCTCGCGCAGCAGCAGGATCTCGCGATGCGCCGGCGCGATGGCGCCCAGCGCCCGCTCCAGCCGGCGCGCGCGTTGCACGGTTTCAAGCCGGCCATCCGGGCCGGGCGCGGGATCCGGAATGTCCTGCCCCGCCTCCAGGGGCTCCAGCCGCGCCCGGCCGGTCCGCCGCAGATGATCCAGCGCCAGATTGTGCGCGATGCGAAACAGCCAGGTCCGGAACCTGGCCTCGGGGCGCCAGGCCCGGATTGCCTGATAGGCGCGCAGAAAAGTGTCCTGGGTCAGGTCCCGGGCCGTTTCCGGGGCGCGGGTCAGCCGCGCGAGATAACGGTAGACGGCGCCCTGGTGGCGCGCCACCAGCCAGGCATAGGCATGCGCGTCCCCGGCGCTGGCGCGCACCGCATGGCGTTCGTCTTCGAGTTCGGCTTCGGCATCCACACCCATTCCAACGAAAAATGTCGCAAAAAGTTCCCTGCCGGGGACACAGCGGGACCGGGCGGCGGGATTCGTTCAGCCGGCCCGGCGGGTGCAGGTACAATCCATGTTAGTCCGATGCGGTTATCCGATCCCAATGAATTCCGACCCAGATCCCCTTGTCACCTTCGATGGCGTTTCGCTCGGCTACGGTGAATTCACCGTGCTGCGCGGCATCGACCTGCAGGTCATGCCGGGCCAGGTCGTGGCCATGATGGGCGGCTCGGGCTCGGGCAAGACGACGCTGCTCAGGGCCGTGACCGGCCAACTGGCGGCCCAGAAAGGCAGCATCCACGTGTTCGGCGAGGACATGGCCCGCCTGGACGGCGAACCGCTGCGGGCTGTACGCCAGCGGATGGGTGTGCTGTTCCAGGCCGGTGCGCTGTTCACCGATTTGAACGTCTTCGAGAACGTGGCGTTCCCGCTGCGCGAACACACCCACATTTCCGAACAGCAGATCCTGGAACGGGTGCTGGACAAGCTCCAGGCGGTGGGCCTGCGGCACGCGGCGCATCTGCGGATCTCGGAGATCTCGGGAGGGATGGCCAGGCGCGTGGCGCTGGCGCGGGCGATCGTGCTGGAACCGGAACTGATCCTGTACGACGAACCCTTCGCCGGACTGGACCCGATTTCCCTGGGCATCACGGCCCAATTGATCCGCACGATGACGGACCAGCTGGGCTGCGCATCGATCCTCATCACGCACGACGTGGCGGAATCCTTCTCCATCGTGGACCAGGTCTACCTGATCGGCCAAGGCCGGCTGATGGCCCATGGCACGCCAAAAGAACTCTCCGCCTCGCAGGACGAGTACCTGCAGCAGTTCCTGCAGGGCCGGCCCGATGGTCCGATCGGCTTCCACTACCCCCTGACGCCGGCCTTCGAGCGCTGGCTGGCCGCCCGGAGGGCCGCATGAACGCCGAGATCACCCAATGAGCGCGCTCTCGCAACGCATCGCCGCGCTGGGTCATGGTTTCGTCTCCATGATCACCGGCCTGGGCGCCTTCGCCCGCCTGTTCGGCGCCATCCTGGCGCGCAGCGGCGTGGTGCTGCGCCGCCCGCGCCTGACGGCCCAGCAGGTCCACTTCATCGGCAACCATTCCCTGCTGATCATCGGGGTCTCGGGCCTGTTCGTGGGATTCGTGCTGGGTCTGCAAGGCTATTACACGCTGAACCGCTACGGCTCGGAAGAAGCCCTGGGCCTGCTGGTGGCCCTGTCGCTGACGCGCGAACTGGGCCCTGTGGTGACGGCGCTGCTGTTCGCCGGGCGCGCCGGCACGTCACTGACGGCGGAAATCGGCCTGATGAAGGCCGGCGAACAACTCGCGGCCATGGAGGTCATGGCCGTGGACCCGATCCGCCGCGTCCTGGCGCCGCGCTTCTGGGGCGGGGTGATCGCCATGCCGGTCCTGGCGGCGGTCTTTTCCATGGTCGGCGTCCTGGGCGGCTGGTTCGTGGGGGTGGTGCTGATCGGCATCGACCCGGGCGCGTTCTGGTCGCAGATGCAAGGCGGCGTGGACGTGATCGACGACGTGCTCAACGGCGTGATCAAGAGCCTGGTCTTCGGCGTCGTCGTGACCTTGATCGCCCTGCATCAGGGCTGGACGGCGCGCGCCACCCCCGAAGGCGTCTCGCGCGCCACCACCCGCACCGTGGTCAGCGGCGCCCTGGCGGTGCTGGGGCTGGATTTCCTGCTGACGGCGCTGATGTTCGCCCACTAGGGCCTGTTCGCCAACCGAAACCTGCGGAACGAATTCATGACACGCGAAAAAACCGATTTCTGGGTAGGCCTGTTCATCATGCTGGGCCTGGTCGCCCTGGCATTCCTGGCGCTGCGCGCCGGCAACATGAGCTCCTTTTCCTTCACCCCCACATACCGGGTGCAGGCGCATTTCGACAACGTCGGCGGCCTGAAGATCCGCGCGCCGGTGAAAAGCAGCGGCGTGGTGGTCGGGCGGGTCGCCGCCATCGGCTTCGACAACCAGCGATTCCAGGCGACGGTCGCACTGGATCTGGAACAGCCCTACGCATTCCCGAAGGATACCTCGGCCTCGATCCTGACCTCGGGCCTGCTGGGCGAACAATACGTCGGCCTGACGCCGGGAGGGGACGACAAGAACCTGGCCGACGGCGGCACGATCGAATTCACGCAGTCGGCTGTCGTGCTGGAAGACCTCATCAGCAAATTCCTCTACAGTTCGGCCGAAAAAGAAGGCACGAAAGCGGGGCCGGACGCGGGGGGCGCCGCCGCCCAGGCCGCCGGCCATTGACCGGCCTCCCTTACAATATGCGACACTTCGACGCCGCCCGGCACCGACCGCACGAGACACACCACATGAATTCCACCGCCCCGACGCCGGCCGCGCCGCGTTCCCGTCGCCTCACGGCCCGCACCGGACTGGCCCTGGCGGCCGCCGCCCTGATGGCCGGCTGCGCGCAGGTGCCGCATCCCTCGCCCAACGACCCCTGGGAATCCTATAACCGGGGCATGTACCGTTTCAACGACACGGTGGACCGCGCCGTGCTCAAGCCCATCGCCACAGGCTACGAGACCGTCACCCCGCGCCCGGTGCGCACCTGTATCCACAACGTCTTCAGCAACCTGGGCGACGTCTGGTCGGGCATCAACAGCCTGCTTCAAGGCCGTGGCCGCGACTTTGTGGACACGTTCGGCCGCGTGCTGTTCAACAGCACGGCGGGCCTGGGCGGCTGCATCGACGTCGCCTCGATGCACGGGGCGCGCAAAATTCCCAACGACTTCGGCATGACGCTGGGCGTCTGGGGCTTTGGCCAGGGGCCGTACTTCGTCCTGCCCTTCCTGGGCCCCAGCACGGTCCGCGACGGGGTCGGCACCGCCGTCACGCTGACGGCGCCGGCCACGCCGACCGCCGCAGTTTTCGCCATCGACAACGTCCCGGTGCGCAACTCCATCCTGGGCCTGTACATCGTGGACACCCGCGCCAACCTGCTGGAAGCCGACCGTCTGGTGGACCAGATCGCGCTCGACAGGTACAGCTTCATCCGCGATGCCTACCTGCAGCGCCGCAAAGCCATGCTGGACAGCCGCCAGAAGAGCATCCGCGCCTCCACCGCGGACGACCTGAACCGCAAGGACGCTCCAGGCGGCCAGAGCCTGCCGGTCTACGACGACCCCGAGGCGGCACCCGCGAACTGAACCCGCCCGCCGCCGCGCGGACGGGCGCCACACGGAGATGATCATGAGTTTTCCTTCTTTCCCGCGCATCCTGCGCCGAGCCATCGGTCCATGCCTGCTGGGCGCGGCCCTGCTCCTGTCCGCATCCGCGGGCGCGGCGGAGCGCACGGCCGACCCCAAGGCCGCGCCGAACGACTTCCTCGAAGCCGTGGCCAACAACATGCTGGACGCCGTAAAGGCCGACCCCAAGGCGCTGCAAGGCGATCCCGCCCACATTGCGGACCTGGTGCGCCGCTACGCGATGCCGTACGTGGACATGAGCAAGACGACGCGCCTGGCGGCGGGCCGTTACTGGCGCCAGGCCTCGGCGGCCCAGAAAGACGCCCTGGTGCAGGCATTCACCGGCACGCTCATCCGCACCTACAGCGGGGCATTCACGCGCGTGACGTCCGGCACCCAGATTTCGCTGCTGCCGTTCAGGGGCGACCCGAAGGCGCAAGACGCAGTGGTGCGCACGACGATCTCGCAGCCGAACAGTTCCCCGATCGGGGTGGACTACCGGCTGGAACAGACGGCCGAAGGCTGGAAGGTCTACGACCTGAACGTGGAAGGAATCTGGCTGATCCAGAATTACCGCAACCAGTTCGCCTCCGAGATCAACCGCAGCGGGATCGACGGACTGATCGCGGCGCTGAACACGAAGAAGTAACTTCACGCTGCGCGCGCGGTGGTCGCACACCCGGTCCCGGGAGCGGCGTGTGAGGCAGGGCAACCGCGTGAGGCGCCGGCGGCTTCCGAAGGGAAGCCGGGGGCAGTCGGCGGGGGTGTCTGAGCCGCGCAGCGGCGAGTTCGCCCGCCGCCCGGCTGTACGAGGAAGGGCCGGGCAGTCCGACCGCAGGGAGGACCGCCGAACAGGGCGGCCCTGCCTCACACGCCGCTCCCGGGACCGCGCCATCAGTCAGACGGCGCCTCATGCGATTGCCCCGCCCTTCACGCCCACGCACGGGCCGCATCCCCAGACCGCTTATAATGTCCGATGGCGCCCATTCAGAGGCGCATTGCCTGCCCATGCCCGCCCTCGACCTGCAAAACGTTTCCAAAGTCTACGCCCCGCGCCAGCGGTCCTGGCGCGACCGCCTGAGCGGCCGCCCCGCGTCCGCGGGCTTCCAGGCCCTGCGCGACGTCAGCCTGACGGTCGAGCATGGCGAATTCTTCGGCCTGCTGGGTCCCAACGGGGCGGGCAAGACCTCGCTGATCTCCATCCTGGCCGGACTGTCCCGCGCCACCCGGGGCAGCGCCCGCGTCTGCGGCCACGACGTGGTGGACGATTTCCGCCGCGCACGCCAGTCCCTGGGCGTGGTGCCCCAGGAAATCGTCTACGACCCCTTCTTCACCGTGCGCGAGACCCTGCGGCTGCAATCCGGGTATTTCGGCCTGCGGCACAATGACGACTGGATCGACGAGATCCTGGACAACCTGGGCCTGCTCGACAAGGCCGAGTCCAACATGCGCGAACTGTCGGGCGGCATGAAACGCCGCGTGCTGGTGGCGCAGGCCCTGGTGCACCGCCCGCCCGTGATCATCCTGGACGAGCCCACCGCCGGCGTGGATGTGGACCTGCGCCGCACGCTGTGGGACTTCATCACGCGCCTGAACCAGGCCGGGCACACGATCCTGCTGACCACCCACTACCTGGAAGAAGCCGAAGCCCTGTGCGGCCGGGTGGCGATGCTGAAATCCGGTCAAATCGTGGCGCTGGACACCACCCAGGCGCTGATGGCGCGGGTCGGCGGCGCCGATCTGGAAGACGCCTTCGTGCGCATCATGCACGATGATTCCGTGCTGGAGGCCGAACTGTGATCCGCCCCGTCACCCAGGCCCGCCCCGAAATGGGCTCGGGCTTTCCGACCCTGTTGCACAAGGAACTGATGCGTTTCTGGAAGGTCGGCCTGCAGACCATCGCCGCCCCGGTGGTGACGGCGCTGCTGTACCTGCTGATCTTCTCGCACGTGCTGGAGGACCGCGTGCGGGTATACGATGCGATCTCCTACACCGCTTTCCTGATCCCCGGACTGATGATGATGAGCATGCTGCAGAACAGCTTCGCGAATCCGTCCTCGTCATTGATCCAGAGCCGCATCACCGGCAACCTGATCTTCGTGCTGCTGCCACCGTTTTCCCACCGCCAGATCTTCGCCGCCTACATCCTGGCGGCGGTCGCTCGCGGTCTGGCCGTGGGCGCCTGTGTCTGGCTGGTGGCGCTGTTCTTCGTGCGCCTGCCGGTCACGGCGCCGTTTTGGCTGCTGGCCTTCGCGGTGCTCTCGTGCTGGATCCTGGGCGTTCTGGGCCTGATCGCCGGCCTGTGGTCTGAAAAATTCGACCAGTTGGCTGCCTTCCAGAACTTCCTGATCATGCCCGCCACGTTCCTGTCGGGCGTGTTCTATTCCATTCACAGCCTGCCGCCCTTCTGGCAGGAAGTCTCTCACTGGAACCCGGTGTTCTACATGATCGACGGCTTCCGCTACGGATTCTTCGCGGCGTCCGACGTTTCCCCCTGGCGCGGCCTGGCCATCGTGCTGGCCGTCGCCGTGGCCCTGAGCCTGTTCGCCCTGCGCCTGCTGGCGCGCGGCTACAAATTACGGAGCTGACCCATGTCTCCCACGCCCGAACACGTCCGCCAGTACATCGCCGACAACCTGCCTTGCGAACACCTCGAAGTCCAGGGAGACGGCGCCCACTTCGAAGCCCTGATCGTCAGCACCCTCTTCGAGGGCAAGCGCACGCTGGCCCGCCACCAGGCGGTCTACCAGGCCCTGGGCGAGCGCATGCGCGCGGAAATCCACGCCCTGTCGATGCGCACCCTGACGCCTGCCGAATACGAGACCGCCCAACGCAATGGATAAACTGCTGATCCAGGGTGGCCGCCCGCTGCGCGGCGAGGTCTCCATTTCGGGGGCCAAGAACGCCGCCTTGCCGATCCTCTGCGCATCGCTGCTGACCGCCGACCCGCTGGAGCTGGACAACGTCCCGGCCCTGCGCGACATCGGCACCACCCTGACCCTGCTGCAGCGCATGGGCGTGCGCGCGGCACGCGGGGACGAGGCCCGCGTCACCCTTCAGGCGGACCAGGTGTCGAGCCAGGAAGCCCCTTACGAACTGGTCAAGACCATGCGGGCGTCCATCCTGGTGCTGGGGCCGCTGGTGGCGCGTTTCGGCCGGGCCCGGGTCAGCCTGCCGGGCGGCTGCGCCATCGGCCAGCGGCCGGTGGACCAGCACATCAAGGGCCTGGCGGCCATGGGCGCGCGCATCCACATCGACCACGGCTTCGTCGTGGCCGAGGCCGACCGCCTGCGCGGCGCCAGCATCCTGACGGACATGGTCACCGTGACCGGCACGGAAAACCTGATGATGGCCGCCGCCCTGGCCGAAGGCCGCACCGTGCTGGAAAACGCCGCCTGCGAGCCCGAAGTCGTCGACCTGGCCAAAGTGCTGATCGCCATGGGTGCCCACATCGAGGGCCACGGCACCGACCGCATCGTCATCGAGGGCGTGCCGCGCCTGCACGGCGCCACCCACCGCATCGTGCCCGACCGCATCGAGGCCGGGACCTTCCTGTGCGCCGTGGCGGCCACGGGCGGCGACATCACCCTGCGCCACGCGGCGCCCGAGACGATGGGCGCGGTGCTGGACAAGCTGCGCGACGCCGGGCTGGACATCGCCACCGGTCCGGACTGGATCCGCGCCCGCATGGCCGGCCGGCCCCGCGCCACGGGTTTCCGCACCAGCGAATACCCGGGCTTTCCAACCGACATGCAGGCCCAGCTGATGGCCCTGAACACTCTGGCCGAGGGCACCGCCGTCATCACCGAGAACATCTTCGAGAACCGCTACATGCACGTGCAAGAACTGCACCGCATGGGCGCCGACATCGAGATCGACGGCCACACCGCCGTGGTCCAGGGCGTCGGGCAGCTGCTGGGGGCCACCGTCATGGCCACCGACCTGCGCGCCTCGGCCAGCCTGGTGATCGCCGGCCTGGCGGCCAGCGGCCAGACCACGGTGGAACGCATCTACCACCTGGACCGCGGCTACGAACGCATGGAACACAAGCTCCAGGCGCTGGGCGCGGACATCCAACGCATCCAATAAAGGCGACATGGCTCAATCACCCCTGACCCTGGCCCTGTCCAAGGGACGCATCTTCGAAGAGACCCTGCCGCTGCTGGCCGCGGCCGGCGTGGGCGTGCCGGAAAATCCCGAATCCTCGCGCAAGCTGATCCTGCCCACGGACTCGGACGAATTGCGCATCATCATCGTGCGCGCCTCGGACGTGCCCACCTACGTCCAGTATGGCGCGGCCGACTTCGGCATCGCCGGCAAAGACGTGCTGCACGAGCACATGGCGCAACACCCCGGCGGGCTGTACCAGCCCATCGACCTGAACATCGCCCGCTGCCGCCTGTGCGTGGCCGCCCCCGAGGACTTCGACTACCAGGCGGCCGTGCGCCAGGGCTCGCGCCTGCGCATCGCCACCAAGTACGTGCGCGCCGCGCGCGAACATTTTGCCGCCAAGGGCGTGCACGTGGACATCATCAAGCTCTACGGCTCGATGGAACTGGCTCCGCTGGTGGGCCTGGCCGACGCCATCGTCGACCTGGTGTCCTCGGGCGGCACGCTGCGCGCCAACCGCCTGATCGAGGTCGAGGAAATCCGCCAGATCTCCTCGCGCCTGATCGTCAACCAGGCCGCGCTCAAGATGAAGGGCGAACGCCTGCGACCCTTCCTGGCCGCTTTCGACCGCGCCGCCACACGGCAGGGCGCGACACAGTAAGATAGACCACTTCACACACCGGTTTCCGCCATGCCCCTGATCCACCGCCTGGACGCCCGTTCCCCCGATTTCGACGCGGCCCTGGCCCGGCTCCTGGCCTTCGACGCCTCCCAGGACGAGGCCATCGAAACCGCCGTGCGCGACATCCTGCACGATGTGCGGGCGCGCGGCGACGCGGCGATCCTGGACTACACGGCGCGCTTCGACCATGTCCGGGCCGACCGGCTGGACGAGCTGGAAATCCCCCGCGCCGACTGGCTGGCGGCACTGGACGACCTGCCCGCCGAACAGCGCGCGGCGCTGGAGGCCGCCGCCGACCGCGTGCGTCGCTACCACGAGCACCAGCGCGCCGAAACCTGGACCTACACCGAGCCCGACGGCACGATGCTGGGCCAGCAGGTCACCCCGCTGGACCGCGTCGGCCTGTACGTGCCGGGCGGCAAAGCCGCCTACCCGTCCTCGGTACTGATGAACGCCATCCCGGCCAAGGTCGCGGGCGTGCCCGAACTGATCATGGTCACGCCCACGCCCGGCGGCGTGCGCAACCCCATGGTGCTGGCCGCCGCCGCCCTGGGCGGCGCGGACCGTGTGTTCGCCATTGGCGGGGCCCAGGCCGTGGGCGGCCTGGCCTACGGCACGCGCACGCTGCCTGCGGTGGACAAGATCGTCGGCCCGGGCAACGCCTACGTCGCAGCGGCCAAGCGCCGCGTGTTCGGCACGGTGGGCATCGACATGATTGCCGGCCCGTCCGAGATCCTGATCGTGGCCGACGGCTCCACGCCAGCCGACTGGCTGGCCATCGACCTGTTCTCCCAGGCCGAGCACGACGAGCTTGCCCAGGCCATCCTGCTGTGCCCCGACGGCGACTACCTGGACGCGGTCCAGGCCGCCATCGAGCGCCTGCTGCCGGCGCAGCCGCGCGCCGGCATCCTGCGCGTCAGCCTGGCCAACCGGGGCGCCCTGATCCGTACCGACAGCCTGGAGCAGGCCTGCGACATCGTCAACCACATCGCGCCTGAACACCTCGAACTCTCGGTCCAAGACCCCCGGGCACTGCTGCCCCGGATCCGCCACGCCGGCGCCATCTTCCTGGGGGCCTACAGCTCCGAATCCCTGGGCGACTACTGCGCCGGACCGAACCACGTCCTGCCCACGGCGCGCACGGCGCGCTTCTCTTCGCCGCTGGGCGTGTATGATTTCCAGAAACGCAGCAGCCTGATCCAGGTCTCGCGCGCCGGCGCCCAGACCCTGGGCCGGGTCGCCGCCACCCTGGCCACGGGCGAAGGGCTGCATGCCCACGCCGCCAGCGCCTCGATGCGCCTGGACACGCACTGATCTCCGCCCGCGCGGCCCCGCCAGGCCGCGCGGCTCCCACCCGAACGACCCGCCCATCGCCATGCGCACCGCCACCATCGAACGCAACACCCAGGAAACCCGCATCCGCGTCAGCATCAATCTGGACGGCACCGGCACGCGCACGCTGAACACCGGCGTGCCCTTCCTGGATCACATGCTGGACCAGATCGCCCGCCACGGCCTGTTCGACCTGGATGTCCGCTGCGACGGCGACACCCACATCGACGACCACCACAGCGTAGAGGACGTCGGCATCACCCTGGGCCAGGCGTTCGCCGCCGCGGCGGGCGACAAGGCCGGCCTGCGCCGCTACGGCCACGCCTACGTGCCGCTGGACGAGGCCCTGTCGCGCGTGGTGGTGGACCTGTCCGGCCGTCCCGGCCTGTTCTACCATGTGGACTACAGCCGGGCGCGCATCGGCACCTTCGACGTCGATCTGGCGCGCGAATTCTTCCAGGGCTTCGTCAACCACGCCCAGGCGACCGTGCACATCGACAATCTGCGCGGTGAAAACGCCCATCACCAATGCGAAACCATCTTCAAGGCCTTCGGCCGCGCGCTGCGCATGGCCACCGAGGTCGACCCGCGCGCCGGGGGGGCCATCCCCTCGACCAAGGGCTCGCTGTGACCCACACCGCAGACCGCTCCAGGATCCCCGCATCGTGACCCGCATCGCCATCGTCGACTACGGCATGGGCAATTTTCATTCCGTCGCCCGCGCCCTGCAAGCCGCCGCCCCCGACCACGACATCCACATCGCCAGGGACGCCGACGAAATCCTCGCCGCCGACCGCGTCGTGTTCCCGGGCCAGGGCGCCATGCCCGACTGCATGCGCACGCTGGACACGTCCGGACTGCGCGACGCGGTGCTGCGCGCCGCGCGCGAAAAGCCGCTGCTGGGCGTGTGCGTGGGCGAACAGATGCTGTTCGAGGCCAGCGACGAGGGCGACACCCCCGGCCTGGGCCTGTTCGCCGGCCGCGTGCGCCGCTTCCAGGGGCCGGCCTTCGATCACGCCGCCGACGGCGGCGAACGGCTGAAAGTCCCTCACATGGGCTGGAACGCGGTCACCCAGACCCGCGACCACCCGCTCTGGGAAGGCATCGCCCAGGACACGCCGTTCTACTTCGTCCACAGCTACTACGCCGACCCCGCCGACCCGGCGTTGACGGTCGGCGTCAGCACCCACGGCCTGCCATTCTGCTGCGCCATTGCGGACGGCAATATTTTTGCCGTACAGTTCCACCCAGAAAAGAGCGCAGCCCCCGGGCTGCGGATGTACCGCAACTTCACGCGCTGGCAGCCCTGAAACCGCCCGGCACCCGCCACCGCATCCTTTCCGCACCGACCACGACGACCATGCTGCTCATCCCCGCCATCGACCTCAAAGACGGGCATTGCGTGCGCCTGCGCCAGGGCGACCTGGACAAGGCCACCGTGTTTTCCGAAGACCCCGCCGCCATGGCCGCCCAATGGGCCGCCCAGGGCGCGCGCCGCCTGCACCTGGTGGACCTGAACGGCGCCGTGGCCGGAAAGCCGCGCAACCGCGCCGCCATCCAGGCCATCGTGGACACCGTCGACGAAGCCATCCCCGTACAGATCGGCGGGGGCATCCGCGACCTGGACACGGTCGAGTACTACCTGGACAACGGCATCTCCTACGTCATCATCGGCACGGCCGCGGTCAGGGATCCCGGCTTCCTCAGCGACGCCTGCTCGGCCTTCCCAGGCCACATCATCGTCGGCCTGGACGCGCGCGACGGCAAGGTCGCCACCGACGGCTGGTCGAAACTGACCCGCCACGACGTGCTGGACCTGGCCCGCAAATTCGAAGACTACGGCTGCGAATCGATCATCTACACCGATATCGGCCGCGACGGCATGCTCTCGGGCGTCAACGTCGAGGCCACCGTGCGCCTGGCGCAGCATGTGCGCATCCCCGTCATCGCCTCGGGCGGCGTCGCCTCGCTCGACGACATCCGCGCCCTGTGCGACGTGGCCCACGAAGGCGTCGACGGCGCCATCCTGGGTCGCAGTCTGTACGAGGGCACGCTGGATTTCGCCGCCGCCCAACGCCTCGCCGACGAAATGACCGGCGCACCGGACGCCGACGGCGAGGACGCCGGCGCATGATCCCGACCGGCACCCCGGCCGGCCAGGCCCGCTCGGGCCTGTGCCGCCGCATCATCCCCTGCCTGGACGTCAACGCCGGCCGGGTGGTCAAGGGCGTGAACTTCGTCAACCTGACCGATGCCGGCGATCCGGTCGAGATCGCCCGCCGCTACGACGAACAGGGCGCCGACGAAATCACCTTCCTGGACATCACGGCCACGTCCGATGACCGCGGCCTGATCCTGCCCATCATCGAAGCGGTGGCGCGCCAGGTCTTCATCCCCCTGACGGTCGGCGGCGGCGTGCGCCAGGTGTCCGACGTGCAGCGCCTGCTGGACGCCGGGGCGGACAAGGTCTCGATCAACAGCGCCGCCGTCGCCCGCCCCGAACTGGTGGCCGAGGCCGCCCGCCACCACGGGTCGCAATGCATCGTCGTGGCGCTCGACGCCCGCCGCGTATCCGGCGCGGACGAGGCCCCGCGCTGGGAAATTTTCACCCACGGAGGCCGGCGCGCCACCGGGCTCGACGCGGTGCAATGGGCGCGCCGCATGGCCGACCTGGGCGCCGGCGAACTGCTGCTCACCAGCATGGACCGCGACGGCACCAAATCCGGCTTCGATCTGGACCTGACCCGCGCGGTCTCGGACGCCGTGCCGGTGCCGGTCATCGCCTCGGGCGGCGTAGGCACCCTGCAACATCTGGCCGACGGCGTCACCCTGGGTCACGCCAGCGCCGTGCTGGCCGCCAGCATCTTCCACTTCGGCCAGCACACTCTGGCCGAGGCCAAGGCCTACCTGGCCGCCCGGGGCATTCCGGTACGACAGGCCACGCCCATTCAGGCCGCCGCATGAGCACGCCGACACGACCCGCTCCCGGCGCCTCCGAAGACTGGATAGCGGCCCTGCGCTTCGACGACCAGGGCCTGATTCCCGCCATCGCCCAGGACGCCCGGACCGGCACCGTCCTGATGATGGCCTGGATGAACGCCGAGGCCGTTCGCGAAACCGTGCGCACCGGGCGCGCCGTGTACTTCTCGCGCTCGCGCGCCCGTCTGTGGCGCAAGGGCGAGGAATCCGGTCACGTCCAGCAGGTCCACGACATCCGTCTGGACTGCGACGGGGATGTGCTGCTGCTGAGGATCACCCAGGTCGGCGGCATCGCCTGCCACACCGGGCGCGAACGATGCTTTTATCGCGGCCTGGACCTGAGCGGCGCCCAGCCGGCCTGGGTCGACCAGGATCCAGTGCTGAAGGATCCCGCATCCATCTATGGCCGCCCGGACCCGCACGGCCACTGAGCGCACCCGCCGGGCCGGCCGAATCCAGCCCCACTCGATCACGAATTCCTCCACATGACCACGCCCTCCACCGCCGACACCCTGGCCCGTCTGGCCGACACCCTGGCGACACGCCGCCCCGACCGCGGCGGCGACCCGCAGACGTCCTACACCGCCAAGCTGCTGGCGCGCGGCCCGGACGCCTTCCTGAAGAAAATCGGCGAGGAAGCCACCGAACTCGTCATGGCCGCCAAGGACGGCGCCCGCGACCGGGTTGTCGCCGAGACGGCCGACCTGTGGTTCCACTGCATGGTCGCCCTGACGCACTTCGACCTGCGCCCCGAAGACGTACTGGCCGAACTGGCCCGCCGCGAAGGCTTGTCCGGACTCGAGGAAAAGGCGTCCCGCCCGAAAGACTAGGTCGGGACATACCCGCAGACGGCGCCTCCGCCTGCTCCCAATCAAACCGCCCCTCCTGAAAATGTGGCAACATACGAGATTGATCGGGTCGATGTCCGGCCCTGCCTCGCAGATCCCCATGAGCCACGATTGCCTGTTCTGTAAAATCGCCCGGCACGAAATCCCCGCCCGCATTGTCCACGAAGACGACGAATTCCTCGCATTCCACGACATCAATCCGGCGGCGCCCGTGCATCTGCTGCTGATTCCGAAACATCACCTGGCTTCTCTGGCCGAAATCGGTCCCGCCGATGGAGACTGGCTGGCCCGCATGCTGCGCCTGGCGCCGGAAATCGCCTTCGCCAACGGCTGCAACCCGTTGCCCGCCGGCGGGTTCCGCCTGGTGTCCAATACCGGCACCGAGGGCGGCCAGGAAATCGATCACCTGCATTTCCACATCCTGGGGGGCGCACGCCCCTGGTCAAACCGCGCGGCTCCCGCCGCCTAAGGAGTTCTCATGGGTAGCTTCAGCATCTGGCACTGGCTGATCGTCCTGGTCATCGTGGCCCTGATTTTCGGCACGAAAAAATTGCGCAACATGGGCGAAGACCTCGGCGGCGCCGTCAAGGGCTTCAAAAAGGGCATGAAAGACGCCCAGGAAGACCCCCCGGCCAAACCGGCGGTCACCCAGCAGACCCAGGATCCCGACACCGTGGACGTCCAGGCTCGCGAAAAAACCGACGCCTGATCCCCACCGCCGCACACCGGATCCACCATGTTCGATGTCAGCTTCAGCGAACTGATGCTGATCGGCGTCATTGCGCTGATCGTCATCGGTCCCGAACGCCTGCCCAAGGTCGCCCGCACGGTCGGGCATCTGCTCGGCCGCGCCCAGCGTTACGTCAACGAGGTCAAATCCGACATCCAGAAGGAAATGGACCTGAAGGAAATCGGCGACATCAAGCACCAGATGGAAGACGCCGCCCGTTCCGTACAGTCTTCCATGACCTCGTCGGTGGATGACCTGAAGAACGCCGTCACCCAGCCCTCGCAGGCGATCAAGGACACCCTGGACCAGGCCCGCCAGGCACTGGATCCACTGCCTGGCGCCGCGCCCGAAGCGCCCCGGACCGATGCGGCCGGCGCACCGGCCGCGGCCCAGGTCCCTGAACCGGATCCCGCGCCCGCTGCCCGGCCCGCGCCGGCCCCCACCGAATCCAGCCATTGACGCACGGCATGACAGACGCTTCCGACGACTCGTCCCAGGACACGTTCATCTCCCACCTGATCGAACTGCGCACGCGCCTGATGCGCGCCGTGCTGGCCGTGCTGGGGATCTTCGTGGTGCTGTTCATCTACCCGGGTCCGTCGATGATCTACGACTTCCTGGCCCAGCCCATGCTGGCCTCGCTGCCCCAGGGCACACGCATGATCGCCACCGGTGTCATCACACCCTTCATGGTGCCGATCAAGGTCACCCTGCTGGCGGCTTTCGTGCTGGCCCTGCCGGTGGTCCTGTACCAGGCCTGGGCCTTCGTCGCTCCCGGCCTGTACCGCCATGAACAGCGCCTGGCGCTGCCTCTGATCGTCTCCAGCACCCTGCTGTTCCTGCTGGGGATGGCGTTCTGCTATTTCGTGGTCTTCCACACCGTCTTCAGCTTCATCGCCCACTTCGCGCCGCAATCCATCACACCCGCGCCGGACATCGAGGCCTACGTCAATTTCGTGCTGACCATGTTCATCGCCTTCGGCGTGACCTTCGAGGTCCCGATCGCGGTCATCCTGCTGGTCAAGACCGGCATCGTCACCGTGAAGAAACTGCGCGAGGTGCGCGGCTACGTGGTCGTCGGCGCCTTCGTCCTGGCCGCCGTGGTGACGCCGCCCGACGTGCTCAGCCAGATCCTGCTGGCCGCGCCGCTGTGCCTGCTGTACGAAATCGGCATCCTGGCCGCCGCCGCCATCGAAAAGCGCAAGCCGGCCGTGTCCGAGGACGAAGCGGATGCCGCTGTCCGGGCGGCCGACGACCTGACACGGGATTGATGCCGCTGTCCACGCAGCGGCTTGCATGCCGCCCGGCTCACCAGGCATAGGACAGTCCACGGGGGGACGTCCCATGCCCCCTTCATCGCAGCACCCGGTCCTGTACCCTGCGGAAATCATCCGCCTTGCTGAACCCCACCACCCGGGCCTCGGGGATGATGCGCCCACCGGCCTCGAAGAACAGGATCCCCGGCGGACCAAACAGACCGAAGCGCGCCAGCAGGGCGCGGTCCTCGCCGGTCATGCGCGTCACATCCGCCTGCAGCAGCAGCATCCGGCCCATCCGTTCGGCCACGGCGGGATCGCTGAAGGTGAATTTCTCCATCTCCAGGCAGGACACGCACCAGTCGGCATAGAAATCCAGCATCACGGGCCGGTCGGCGGCCGCCAGCCGGGCATCCAGATCAGCCAGGGAGGTCACGCGCGTGAAGCGGGCGCGAATGGCGGCGGGATCGGCGGACGCTACGGCAGCCGATCCGACGCCCCCCGTACCGGCGGTAAACGGCGCCAGGGGGCGCAGCATGTCGTGCCCACCCGCCAGCAGCCCGGCGCCCTGGGCCAGCCCCCACAGCGCCAGCATCAGGGCCAGGGCGCGCGTCAGCAGCCGCAGCGGCCCGGCCTCGCCCTTGCCCTTGCCCTGTGCGGCGGCCGACCAGGTCACCAGGGCGGCCCAGAATGCCAGCACGATCCAGCCGGTGACGTAAAGCCCGTCGGCCAGGAGCGGCCGGGCCATCCACCAGGCGGTGGCCAGCAGCAGCAGACCGAAGCCGGTCTTCAGAGGGGTCATCCAGGCGCCGGCGCGCGGCATCAGGGCGCCAGCCCCGGCGCCCACGGCCAGCAGCAGCAGGCCCTCGCCCCAGGCCAGGGCGAACAGGGCGGCGCCACCCACCACCACATCACCGGTCTGGGAGATGAACAGGAGCACGCCGGCCAACGGCGCGGCCACGCACGGGCCGACGATCAGCGCGGACAACAGGCCCATCACGAACACGCCGCCCGCGCGGCCGCCCGGCAGGCGCTGCAGACGCGCCTGCATCGCCGACTGCAGGCCCACCGGGGCCTGCAGGGTGAAGACATCCAGCATCGCCAGCGCGAACAGCGCCAGCAGCACGGCAAACGTGCCCAGCACCCAGGGCGACTGCAGCCAGGCCGCCAGGCCCGCGCCCAGCAGGCCGGCCGCCACGCCCAGCGCGGTATACACCAGGGACATGCCCAGTACATAGACGGCCGCCAGCCCCAGGCCGCGCCCCCGTCCGACCGCGCCCCCGCCGCCGGAAATCACGGCCAGGAGGATGGGCACCATGGGCAGCACGCAAGGCGTCAGCGACAGCAGGGCACCCAGCGCCAGGCTCAGCGCCAGGATCTGCCACAGCGGCGCCTGGTGCAGCCAGGCCGCCATGCCGACATCGCCCAGATCGAGCAAGGATCCGCCGTCCGCGCTGACGGGCACGGGCGCCGATGAAGACGCGGACTCGCCTGCGGGTGCGACCCCGGATCCGGCGCCGCCGCGCAGCGCTGCCGACAGGCCGGCAGCGGGGGCCTGGCCGGCGGAAACGGCGGCAGGCGTCTCGTCCCGAGGCGGCGGCACTTGGTCACGGACCTGCTCGCCGACCGCCCGATAGCCATTGCCATCGGCCTGCAGGGTGAAGGTCTTCGTCATGGGCGGGTAGCACAAGCCCTCGTCGGCGCAACCCTGGCCGGTGACGGAGACCCGCAAAGGCCCCACGGCGCCGGGCCGCAGCGCCGCCCTCAGCGTCACGCCGCCGTGGAAGACCTCCATGTCCTTCTCGAACGTGGGGTCGTACTTGATCCGCCCGCGCGGCAGCCTCAAGGCGTCCGCCCAGGCCGGCGTCCGGCTCTCGGCATCGGCCGGTGTCAGGTCCGATCGCCGGAACAGCAGCA
Source organism: Castellaniella denitrificans (assembly GCF_027214045.1). GTDB lineage: Bacteria > Pseudomonadota > Gammaproteobacteria > Burkholderiales > Burkholderiaceae_B > Castellaniella > Castellaniella denitrificans_A. The sequence goes on from NZ_JAPWHE010000001.1 coordinate 300,367, forward strand.
ATCCGCCTCGGGCATCCTCGATGCGCACCTCGAAACGGTCCTGGTACATGTAATAACCCGGCGCGATCCGCCAGTGCATGTCCAGAGTCAAGGGGTCGACCATGGCCGCCGATTCGGCGAAGGCCGCTTCCGGATCCAGGAAATCATCCGCCGCCCGGGCCGCGCCCGTGGCCAGCAGACCGCACAGCGTCAGCAGCAGAATGCCCGTCAAGGCCGCCAGACGGCGCAAAGGCGCGCGCCCGGCCGTGGACGAGCCAGACAACGGCCATCGGAAAAAGGCCAGCGGATGCAACATGGAGGAATTCCTCGGGGACAGCGACGGATGCTTTCCGTCAGGCGTCACGGGTGGCGCCCTGGACGGCTGGGCGGGTGGCCTGGGCGACCCAGTCCAGATAATCGCGACTGCCCGCCGGCACACCCAGCACCAGGAATTCGGGGATCTCGTAGGGATGGAGTTCGCGCAAGCGCGCATGCAGGGCGGGCAGCGCGTCCGCCGTGGTCTTGAAGGCGAGCTGGACCTCGTCCGTGCCTTCGAGTTCGCCTTGCCACAGGTACATGGACACGATGGTCGGACCCACCTGCGCGCAAGCCGCCAACGATTCCTCGACCAGCAAATGCGCGATGCGCTTGGCCAGGAGTTCGTCGGGCGCCGTGGTGAGCACCACGACGGTGTCGGTAGGCGCGCCTGCCTGGCGCACGACCGGCGTGGCGTCCCCGCCAAGTGTCTGATCCGTCATGATTTTCGAGCAAGGTGATTATTTTTGCATTGTACCCGGGCAAACCCCGGAACATCATGACCCAGAACAAAAGGCGCCCTCGCGCCGCGCTTTCGGCTGGCCCCGCCTTGTCCGGGTACGGCCTGACGAAAAAACGGACCCCTGGGGGTCCGTTTCGTGGCATCGCGTGCCGCCTGAAAGGCGGCGGGCGGAGCGCTTATTCGCCGGCGGGCGTTTCGGCTTCCGGACGGTCCACCAGTTCCATGTAGGCCATGGGCGCATTGTCGCCCTGGCGGAAACCCATCTTCAGCACGCGGGTGTAACCGCCGTTACGGGCGGCGAAGCGCGGGCCGATGTCGTTGAACAGCTTGGTGACGACGTCGCGATCGCGCAGACGGGCGAAGGCCAGGCGGCGGTTGGCCAGCGTGGGGTTCTTGCCCAGGGTGATCAGGGGTTCGACCACGCGGCGCAGTTCCTTGGCCTTGGGCAACGTGGTCTTGATCGCTTCGTGGGTCAGCAGGGACACCGCCATGTTGCGGAACATGGCGAGACGATGGCTGCTGGTACGGTTCAGTTTGCGAAGACCGCTACGATGACGCATGATGATTTCCTTATTGAATCTGAAACCCGGATCTTCTATCGCACAAGGCGCGGCCCGGGTGGGTTGACAGCGTCCGCCCCAAATTTGAGCAAACGCGCGATTTTAGCATGGGACGGAACACAAGCCCCGTCCCATGCCGGTACTGCGATCAGGGGCGCTCGAGGCCGACGGGCGGCCAGTTTTCGAGCTTCATGCCCAGGGTCAGGCCGCGTGCGGCCAGGACTTCCTTGATCTCGTTGAGCGACTTGCGACCCAGGTTCGGGGTCTTGAGCAGCTCGTTTTCCGTGCGCTGGATCAGATCGCCGATGTAGTAGATGTTCTCGGCCTTCAGGCAGTTGGCCGAACGCACCGTCAGTTCCAGGTCGTCGACCGGGCGCAGCAGCACCGGATCGATCGGGGCCGACTGGCCGCCCACCGGCATGCTGGTGGTCAACTGGCCGGCATCCTTGTCGGCCAGCGACACGAACACGGAAATCTGGTCCATCAGGATGCGGGCCGACTGGCGCACGGCTTCTTCCGGGCTGATGACGCCGTTGGTCTGCACGTCCAGCACCAGCTTGTCCAGGTCGGTGCGCTGCTCGACACGGGCGTTTTCCACGGCGTAGCTGACGCGGCGCACGGGGCTGAAGGAAGCATCCAGCACGATCTGGCCGATGGTGGCCGAACGGTCGTCCACCAGGGCGCGCACGTTGCCCGGCACATAGCCGCGGCCCTGCTCGACCTTGACCTGCATTTCCAGGCGGCCGTTGTCCGTCAGGGTGGCGATCAGGTGATCCGGGTTGATGATCTCGACGTCGTGCGGCAACTCGATGTCGCGGGCGCGGACTTCCCCGGGACCTTGCTTGTTCAGTTGCAGCGTGACTTCATCGCGATTGTGGAGCTTGAACACCACACCCTTGAGGTTCAGGAGGATGTCGACCACGTCTTCGCGCACACCGGCGATCGTGGAATATTCGTGCACGACCCCGCTGATCTGGACCTCGGTGGGCGCGTAGCCCGCCATGGAAGACAGCAGGATGCGGCGCAGGGCGTTGCCCAGCGTGTGGCCGTACCCGCGCTCGAAGGGCTCCATCACGACCTTGGCGTGATGCGCGCCCAGGGTTTCGACGGAGATGGTGCGGGGCTTCAGAAAACCTTGTGCGGACATGGATGTTCCTTTTCAATACCCTCGGCTCGTTACACCGATAAGGCTGACGGAAAACAAGAAGGAAGGGACGCATGTCCCTTCCAGGAAAACCGCCGGACGCCCCGGCCCGAAGGCCGGTTCCGGCAACCGCCGCCCCGAAGGACGGCGGGCGGCGCATGCCGCCGATCGCGCGCGATCAGCGGGAATACAGTTCCACGACCATGGATTCGTTAACGTCGTGGGCGACATCCTGGCGATCCGGGGCCTGCTTGAACACGCCCGACAGCTTGGCGGCGTCGACTTCGACCCACTGGGGCAGGCCGTTGCCGGTCGCCAGTTCCAGGGATTCCTTGATGCGGCTCTGGCTCTTCGCCTTTTCACGCACGGCGACCACGTCGCCGGCCTTGACCAGCATCGAGGCGATGTCGGCGGTATGGCCGTTCAGCTCGATGGCGCGGTGGTTCACCAGCTGGCGCGCTTCGGCGCGGGTGGAGCCGAAGCCCATGCGATAGACGACGTTGTCCAGGCGCGATTCGAGCAACTGGATCAGCGTTTCGCCGGTGTTGCCGCGGCGGCGCTCGGCCTCGGCGAAGTACTTGCGGAACTGCTTTTCCAGCACGCCGTACATGCGCTTGAGCTTTTGCTTTTCACGCAGCTGCAGGCCGAAATCCGACGTGCGCGAACCCGAGATGCGGCCGTGCTGGCCGGGCTTGGATTCGAGCTTGCACTTGGAGTCCAGCGAACGGCGGGCGCTCTTCAGGAACAGATCGGTGCCTTCGCGACGCGAAAGCTTGCATTTGGGTCCAGTGTAACGAGCCAAGATGTTCCCCTTAGATACGACGACGCTTGGGCGGACGGCAGCCGTTGTGCGGCACCGGCGTGATGTCCGAAATGCTGGAGATCTTGATCCCCAGGGCATTCAGGGCACGCACCGAGGATTCGCGGCCAGGGCCGGGGCCCTTGATGCGAACTTCCAGCGTCTTGATGCCATATTCCTGGGCCACGCGGCCGGCGGACTCGGCGGCCACCTGGGCGGCGAAAGGCGTCGACTTGCGCGAGCCCTTGAAGCCGGCGCCGCCGGACGTCGCCCACGACAGCGCATTGCCCTGGCGATCGGTGATCGTGATGATGGTGTTGTTGAAGGACGCGTGCACGTGGGCGATCCCGTCGGACACGTTCTTCTTGACTTTCTTGCGGACGCGCGAGGCACCGCTCTGAGCTTTCGCCATGTTCTTTCCTCAGGTTATTTCTTCAGGGACGCCGCGGCACGACGCGGACCCTTGCGGGTGCGCGCGTTGGTGCGGGTGCGCTGGCCGCGCACCGGCAGGCCACGCTTGTGGCGCATGCCACGGTACGTGCCCAGGTCGATCAGGCGCTTGATCGACAGCTGCACTTCGCGGCGCAGGTCGCCTTCGATCGTGTAGCCGTTGATCTGTTCACGGATCTTTTCCAGTTCCTCGTCGGTCAGATCCTTGATCTTCTTCGAGTATTCGATGCCGGTCGCTTCGCAGATCTTGCGGGCGCGGGTGCGGCCGATGCCAAAGATGGCCGTCAGACCGATCTCGGCGTGTTGGTGCGGCGGAATATTGATGCCAGCAATACGGGCCATGACTGTTCCTCGTGAATTCCGTGATGCCCGGCCTTAGCCTTGGCGTTGCTTGTGACGCGGGTCGGTGCAGATGACGCGCACCACGCCGTGACGTTTGATGATTTTGCAGTTGCGGCAGATCCGCTTTACCGATGCCATTACCTTCATGGTGATCTCCTGGTTCTTGACCGGCCGCTACCTACTTGGAGCGGAAAACAATCCTGGCGCGCGACAAGTCATAGGGCGTGAGCTCCACTGTGACCTTGTCACCCGGAAGGATCCGGATGTAGTGCATACGCATCTTGCCCGAAATGTGGCCCAATACCATGTGGCCATTTTCCAGCTTGACGCGGAACGTTGCGTTGGGAAGGTTTTCGATGACCTCCCCTTGCATCTGGATGACGTCGTCCTTGGACATGTTCGTTCAGCGCATGGGTAATCCCGCAGCGCCCTTGAAGTTCGCCTTCCGGAGCAGCGAGTCATACTGTTGGGACATCATGTAAGCCTGCGCCTGCGCCATGAAATCCATCGCGACGACGACAATGATCAGCAGGGACGTGCCACCGAAATAGAAAGGCACGTTCCAGCGCATTTGCATCAGTTCCGGCAGCAGGCAGACCAGCGTGACGTAGATCGCGCCCGACAGCGTCAGCCGCATCAGGATCTTGTCGATGTAGCGCGCGGTCTGCTCGCCGGGACGGATGCCGGGCACGAAGGCGCCGCTCTTCTTCAGATTGTCCGCCGTCTCGCGGCTGTTGAACACCAGCGCGGTATAGAAGAAACAGAAGAAGATGATCAGGCCGGAATACAGGGTCACGTACAGCGGTTGCTGCGGTGACAGGGCAGCCGCCAGGTCGCCCAGCCAGCGCATGTTCGGGTTGCTGGAGAACCAGCTGGTGACCGTCGCGGGCAGCAGGATGATGGACGAGGCGAAGATCGGCGGAATCACGCCGGACATGTTCAGCTTGAGCGGCAGGTGCGAGGACTGGCCGCCATAGAGCTTGTTGCCCACCTGGCGCTTGGCGTAGTTCACCGTGATGCGGCGCTGGCCGCGTTCGACGAAAACCACGAAGTAGGTCACCCCCACCACCAGGGCCAGGATGAACAGCACCGACAGGATGGACATCGAGTCCGTGCGCACCAGGTCCAGCATGCCGCCCAGCGCGCCGGGCAGGCCGGCGACGATCCCGGCGAAGATGAGCAGCGAGATGCCGTTGCCCAGGCCGCGCTCGGTGATCTGCTCACCCAGCCACATGATGAACATGCTGCCGGTGACCAGCGTCACGATCGTGGTGAAGCGGAACAGCAGCCCCGGATCGATGACCAGACCGGGCTGGGATTCCAGCGCCACCGAAATGCCGATCGCCTGGAAGGTCGCCAGGAACACCGTGCCATAGCGGGTGTACTGGGTGATCTTGCGCTGGCCGGACTGGCCTTCTTTTTTGATGGCTTCCAGCGAGGGCACCACCACCGCCAGGAGCTGCATGATGATCGACGCCGAGATGTACGGCATGATCCCCAGCGCCAGCACGGAGAAACGCTCCAGCGCGCCGCCGGAGAACATGTTGAACAGTCCCAGGATACCGCCCTGGTTCTGCTGGAACAGGTCGGCCAACGCGTCCGGATTGATGCCGGGCACGGGGATGTGAGTCCCCAGGCGGTAGACGATCAGGGCGAGCACGAGGAACAGGATACGGCGCTTGAGGTCGCCGTATCCCGCACTGGGCTTATTTGCCTGAGCTTTGGCCACAGCCGCCCCTTACGCCAGCGAACCGCCGGCGGCTTCGATCGCGGCGCGCGCGCCGGCCGTCGCATTGATGCCGCGCAGGGTGACCTTGCGGGACAGGTCGCCGGTCTTGATGACCTTGACGGTGCGGACCAGCTCGCCGACCAGCCCGGCAGCCTTCAGAACCTGCAGGTCGATCTCGTCGACCGGCAGGGCCTGGAGGTCCGACAAGCGGATCTCGGCGAACAGATGGCGACCCATCGGCGTGAAGCCGCGCTTGGGCAGACGGCGCTGCAGCGGCATCTGACCGCCTTCGAAACCGACTTTGTGAAAGCCGCCCGCACGGGACTTCTGGCCCTTGTGGCCACGGCCGGCGGTCTTGCCCAGGCCGGAACCGATACCGCGGCCTACACGGCGGCGGGGGTGCTTGGCACCTTCGGCGGGGGCGAGCGTGTTCAGTTGAGTGACGGACATCTGAATTCCTTTAGGCTTCCGAGACGGTGACCAGGTAATCCACCTTGCGGATCATCCCACGCACCTCGGGGGTATCGACCAGGACGCGGCTGCTGTTGACCTTGCCCAGACCCAGGCCGCGCACGGTGGCGCGGTGGGACTTGTGCGTGCCGATGACAGAGCGCACGAGCGTGACTTTGATTTGCTTCTGTGCCATGTCTTACCCCAGGATCTCTTCGACCGACTTGCCGCGCTTGGCCGCGATTTCCGCAGGCGTGGAGCAGGCGCGCAGGCCGTTGAGGGTCGCACGGACCATGTTGTACGGGTTGCTCGAGCCGAGGCTCTTGGCCACGACGTTGCGCACGCCCATCACTTCGAAGATCGCGCGCATCGGACCACCGGCGATCACGCCGGTCCCTTCGGCGGCGGGCGAAATCAGCACCGTCGAGGCGCCGTGCTTGCCGACCACGGTGTGGTGCAGCGTGCCGTTCTTCAGGGCCACCTTGAGCAGACCGCGACGGGCCTGTTCCATGGCTTTCTGAACGGCGACGGGCACTTCGCGGGCCTTGCCCTTGCCCATGCCGATGCGGCCATCGCCGTCGCCGACCACGGTCAGCGCGGCGAAGCTCATCGTGCGGCCGCCCTTGACGACCTTGCTGACGCGGTTGACCGCGATCATCTTTTCACGCATGCCGTCGTCGCGTTCCTGCTCCGGGGCGTGCTTGCCTTGTGCTTTAGCCATGTGATTCCCTTAGAACTTCAAGCCGGCTTCACGCGCGGCTTCGGCCAGCGCCTTGACGCGGCCATGGTAACGGAAGCCCGAACGGTCGAAGGCGACGAGTTCGATGCCGGCAGCCTTGGCCTTCTCGGCCACACGCTTGCCGATCAGACTGGCGGCGGAAGCGTTGCCGCCGGAGGCCTTCTGGCTGGCGAGTTCCTTGCGCACTTCGGGCTCGAGCGTCGAGGCGCTGACCAGCACGCGGTCGCCTTCCGGCGAAATGATGTTGGCGTAGATGTGCAGATTCGTGCGATGCACCGCCAGGCGATGCACGCGCAACTCGTGAATCTTGCGGCGGGTGGCCGCGGCACGACGCAAACGGGAAGTTTTCTTGTCCATGATTCGTCCTTGCCTGCGCGCTTATTTCTTCTTGGTTTCTTTCAGGATCACACGCTCGTCCGCGTAGCGCACGCCCTTGCCCTTGTAGGGTTCGGGTTGGCGATAGGCGCGGATTTCAGCGGCGACCTGGCCGACGACCTGCTTGTTGGCACCCTTGACCACGATTTCGGTCTGGGAAGGGCACTCGATCTTGATCCCGTCGGGGATGTCGTGCAGGATGTCGTGCGAGAAACCCAGTTGAAGCTTCAGGGCGTTGCCCTGGAGCTGGGCGCGGAAACCCACGCCCACCAGGTTCAGCCGCCGTTCGAAACCGGCGCTGACACCCGTGACCATATTGTTCACCAGCGCGCGCACGGTGCCCGACATGGCCTTGGCCTGGCGGGAATCGTTGGCGACGGCGAAGGTGAGCTGGCCGTCTTCCTGGGAGATCCGGACGTTGCCGTCCAGGGACTGGGTCAAGGTGCCCAACGGACCCTTGACGACGATTTGCCCGGCGCTGATGGTGGCTTCGACGCCTTTCGGCAACGCGACGGGATATTTGGCGATACGTGACATGGTTCAGCTCCTTATGCCACGTAGCAGAGCACTTCGCCACCGACGCCGTTGGCACGGGCCTTGCGGTCCGTCATGACGCCACGGGGGGTCGAGACGATCGCCACGCCCAGGCCGTTCATGACCTGGGGAATGGCGGTGCTGCTCTTGTAAATACGCAGGCCGGGACGCGAGACGCGGTCGATGCGCTCGATCACCGGACGGCCGGCATAGTATTTCAGGGTGATTTCCAGTTCCGGCTTGGCTTGTTCGCCGCCGATGCGGAAATCCTCGATGTAGCCTTCGTCCTTCAGCACGGCGGCAATGGCCGCCTTCAGCTTGGAGGAGGGCATGGAAACCGACGTCTTGTTGACCTGTTGCGCATTGCGCACGCGGGTCAGCATATCGGCGATGGGATCGCTCATGCTCATGTGTGTTTCTCCTACCAGCTGGCCTTGGTCATGCCGGGCACTTCGCCGCGCATGGCCATTTCACGCAGTTTGTGACGGGTCAGCCCGAACTTGCTGAACACGCCGCGGGGGCGGCCCGTCACCACGCAACGGTTGCGCTGGCGGGTGGGGTTGGCATTGCGCGGCAGCTGTTGCAGCGCCAGGCGAGCCTGATAACGTTCTTCGTCGGACTTCGACTGATCGGCGATGATCGCCTTGAGCGCGGCGCGCTTGGCGGCGAATTTCTCGGCCAGCTTTGCGCGCTTGATGTCGCGATTGATGAGGGAAAGTTTTGCCACGTCAGCCCCTTAGTTGCGGAAGGGGAAGCTGAATGCGCTCAACAGCGCCTTGGCTTCCTCGTCGGTCTTTGCGGTAGTGGTGATGCTGATGTTCATCCCGCGCACGGCATCGATCTTGTCGTATTCGATTTCCGGGAAGATGATCTGTTCTTTCACACCGATGTTGTAATTGCCGCGGCCGTCGAAGGCGCGACCCGACACGCCGCGGAAGTCACGCACGCGGGGCAGGGCGACCGAGATCAGACGGTCCAGGAATTCGTACATGCGCTGGCCGCGCAGTGTGACCATGCACCCGATCGGATAGTCCTCGCGGATCTTGAAGCCGGCGATGGCCTTGCGGGTCTTGGTGATCACGGGTTTCTGGCCGGCGATCTTGGTCATGTCGCCCACGGCGTTCTCGATGACCTTCTTGTCGGCGACGGCTTCGGACACGCCCATGTTCAGGGTGATCTTGGTGATGCGGGGAACCTGCATCACCGACTGGTAGCCGAATTTCGCCTGCAGGTCTGCGGCGACCTTCGTGCGATAGAAATCTTGTAAACGAGCCATTTTATGCGCGCCCCTTATGCCTTCGCGCCAACGACGGCGCCGTTGGAGCGGAAAATGCGAACCTTGGCGCCGTCCACGACCTTGACGCCGACGCGGTCGCCCTTGCCGGTTTCGGGGTTGTAGATCGCCACGTTCGAGATATGGATGGGCAGGGTCTTGTCGACGATGCCGCCGGGCGTGCCCGCCATGGGGTTGCCCTTGGCGTGTTTCTTCACGACATTGATGCCCTCGACCAGCACGTGGTCGTCATCAACGCGGGCCACCACGGTGCCGCGGCGGCTGCGATCGCGGCCGGACAGCACGATGACTTCGTCGCCTTTGCGAATGTTTTGCATGATCTGCTCCTTACAGCACTTCAGGCGCCAGGGACACGATCTTCATGAACTTTTCGGTGCGCAGTTCGCGCGTGACCGGTCCGAAGATGCGCGTGCCGATGGGCTCGAGCTTGGCGTTGAGCAACACGGCCGCGTTGCCGCCGAAGCGGATCAACGAGCCGTCCTTGCGGCGGACGCCCTTGGCGGTACGCACCACCACGGCGTTGTAGATTTCGCCCTTTTTGACGCGGCCGCGGGGGGCCGCTTCCTTGACGGACACCTTGATGACGTCGCCAATGGCGGCATAACGGCGCTTGGAACCGCCCAACACCTTGATGCACATCACAGAACGCGCACCCGTGTTGTCGGCCACGTCCAGCGTGGTCTGCATTTGGATCATGATTTTTCCTGTTCCAACTTAACAACGAAGCCCAGGGCATGAATCCCCGGCTACGCAGCCAGTTTTGGTCCCGTCAGGCACACTTGGCTAGTCGCTTGGGTAGCCAACGCAGGCAGCCGGTTGATCAGCCAAGTACGCCCTGGGTTGAAATTCGAGAACTTCCACTGCCCGGCGCGCGTTCCACGCATCATGAGACGCATGTTTTGCCACGCACCATAGGGCAAGACAGCAATTATAAGATGACGCCGCAGGTCTTGCAAGCCCTTTGTGCGAAAAATCGCCGAAAGATCGCGCGCCGGTCAAGCGACACGCGGCAACGCCCCGTATTCGATCACCATGCGCCGGGTGGCCGCGTCGTCCGCATCGTCCACGTAGACACGCATGCCCATGCCGATGGCGGTTTCAGTGACGGCAACCATCATTTGCACACCGCCGGGGCTGGCCAGCAGTTCGCGCACGAAGTTTCCGCCCAGCTTCACATAGGCGAAATCGACCTCATGGATCTGGCGCAAGGCGTCGGGCTGCTGGTCCAGGCCGCGCAACCCCACATGTATCCCTGCCTCGATAACCCCCCGGCCGAAGGCCCGGAAGGCCTCGAGATGACGGCTCAGTCCGTAGGCATCCAGTTCCACCACCAGGCGCCGCAGCAGTTCCGGATCGGCGTTGTCGCAGATCTGGCGTATTTCCTCCAGGTACTGCGCATCAAGGATCGAGGCGATCGACATGCGGATGACCAGAATGCCGTCATGCTCCCCCAGCCAATTCAGCGCCAGGCACAGCGCACGCATGTCGCAAGCCGGTGACAAGCCCAGACGCGCGGCGGCCGGCATGAACAGGAACCCCGACATGACCGGCTGGTCCGGATCGTCCTCCTGGAGCGCCAGGGCGGCCTCGTGGCGGTCGTCGATGTCGTCTCCCTCGTACTGGACGCGCCGCACATCCAGCGACAGGCGGTCGTGATCCAGCGCCTGCGAGATCAAGGTTCGCCAGGAGGCCTCCCCCATCAACAGCACGCCGTCCTCGTGGTCGGCATAGGACAGGAATTCGATTTCCTCGTGGCCGGCGCTCTCGGCGCACATCAGGGCCTGATCGAGACGCGTGAGGACTTCCTTGGTCGTGCATTGGACCGTGTAGTCCGTCAAGGCATAGGCCCAGCGCGACAGATTGTGGCTGTCGAGCTTGACCCGCAGGGTTTCCAGCAGTTCGCGCAATTTCTGCACCGGCCGCATGACTTCGGGTCCGCCGCCCACGGGAAAGAGCACCACGAAATCGCTGCCGGTCAGCCGTGCGGGCAATGCCCGGGCCTGCGGTGCCTCGTTCAGCAATTCGATGATGCGCCGCCCCAGCAACCGCAGCCAATCGTCGAGCTCCTGGCGTTCCGTCTGGTTCTGCAGACGCGCCATGTCCCGGCTGCGCACCAGCAGCACGTAGCCGCTGACCGCGCCCTGGCGCGAGTCGTCCCGCAGCATGCGCTTGAGCTCATTGAGGAAATAGCTGCGATTGGCCAGGCCGGTGACGGGATCGCGGTTGAGTTCGATTTCCAGCCGCTCGATGCGCGCCATCTGCTCGTCCATCGTGGGCGCGATGCGTTCCCGGACGTCGTCCATGAGCTCGGCGTCCTCGACCGGCTCGGTGCGCTTGATCTTGATTTCGGGCGCATCGGCCGGGGCGGCGGACAAAGCCTTTCGAACCCGGTTCGACAGCGCGACGACGAACAGCGCCCAAAAGGCAGCCAGTCCCAGTGCGAGCCATGTCCATTGCATCACATGCGTCCAGAGTGCGTCGCGCGCGGGCCCCGGATCCAGAGTCAGCCGCAGCAGTCCGATGCCAGTCAGCCGCCTGGAGGCCTGGTGAGGCTGGATGTCCGCCAGCGCGATGAACCATCCCGGCGCATCCCCGGCGGAGTGTCCCGGAACGCGGGACTGGAAGACGGAGTCCGCCGCGTCGTCCGGCGTCAAGGTCAGATCGGAGAAGCGCCCCTGCTGGAAGGCCGCGTCCAGCACCCGCGCGCGGGCTGCGGCGTCGGGCTGGGCACTGACCAGCAGCGCCAGCGTGGCGGCGGCGTTCTCGCCATCGGTCTGCAACTGGGCATCGAGCCGACGTTCCATCAAGCTGGTGCCCATCGCCAGCATGCCCACGAGAATGCAGGCGATGACCAGGGACGAAATCACCAGCAGCTGTCGCACGGAAGCCATCGCGCACCCTCTAGAAGCATGAGAAACAAAAGAAACGAATCCTTGAAAGTGTATCCTGGACACAGCATTTCCCCAAGAATCAATCCAAGGAACGACCATCGGCGCACGGCTGCCTTTCCCGCATGCCTAGGGGGTAACACGGATACTCAATCCAGGCGGATTGTGTATAGTTTTAAAACAAACGTTTGAATTATCACATGGCCACCTCCCGCTCGACTCATACTCGCGATGCCATCCTCGATGCCGCCGAACGCCTGTTCGCCGAGCATGGCCACGACAACACGTCCATGCGCCAGATCACCCAGGCAGCGCAGGTTAACCTGTCCGCCGTGAACTACCACTTCGGCTCGAAGGACGCCCTGGTCGGCGCCGTGTTTCAGCGCCGCCTGGACGCCCTGAACGACGAACGCCTGCGTATCCTGGACGACCTGGAGGCCAAAGCCGGTGGCCAGCCGCTCAAACCCTCCGCGATCGTCGAAGCCTACTTCGGCCCCCTGGTGCGCCACGCCTGCAGCGCCGGCGCCGAACGGCGCGCCTTCATGCCGCTGCAATCCATCGCCATGTCCGACCCGAACGGCGCCATCAGCGCCCTGTTCGCGGCCCAGCGCTCGGTGGTCGCGCACCGGTTCACCCGCGCCCTGCTGACCTCGCTGCCCTGCGTGCCGGAAGCCGAGATCGTCTGGCGCTTTCATTTCATGCTCGGCGCCACGGCCTACGCCATCATGGGCGCCGAGAGCTCCAGCCGGGCCATGAATCTGCCGGGTGAAGCCAGCATCGACGCCCAGGCGCTGCTCAATCGCCTGATGGCCTTCCTGCTGGGCGGCCTGCGTGCCCCGCTGTCGACCGGCACGACACCACCTGGAGCCCCGACATGACGTTCCTGCTGATTCTTTTCGTCCTGCTGCTGGCCGCCGCCGCCTTCGTGCTGACCAGTCACGACCTGCGCATCCGGCACCTCAGCCGTCCCCTGTACCGGACCTTCCGCCGGATCCTGCCACGCATGTCGGACACCGAGCGCGAAGCCCTGGAAGCGGGCACCGTCTGGTGGGAAGGCGAGCTTTTCCGGGGCCGCCCCAGCGCCAGCGCCCTGCATGCCATCCCCGCCCCGCGCCTGACCGAGGCCGAGCAATCCTTCCTGGACCACGAAGTCGAGACCGTCTGCGCGATGGTCGACGACTGGCGTGTCACCCGCCAGGACCTGGACATCCCCGCCGACGCCTGGGAATACATCAAGACCCACCGCTTCTTCGGCATGATCATCCCGCAGGAATACGGCGGCCTGGGTTTCTCCGCACTGGCGCACTCCGCCGTGGTCGCCAAGCTGTCCACCCGCTGTTCCGCGCTGTCGGTCACCGTCATGGTGCCCAATTCCCTGGGTCCGGCCGAACTGCTGCTGCATTACGGTACCGAAGAACAGAAGAACCACTACCTGCCGCGCCTGGCACGCGGCGAGGAAATCCCGGCTTTCGCACTGACCAGCCCCTGGGCCGGCTCGGACGCCGCCGCGATCCCCGACCACGGCATCGTGTGCCGAGGCGAATGGCAAGGTCGCGAAGTCCTGGGCATGCGCGTCACCTGGGACAAGCGCTACATCACCCTGGGGCCGGTGTGCACCATCCTGGGTCTGGCTTTCCGGCTGTACGATCCCGACGGCCTGCTGGGCGACACACCCGACCTGGGCATCACCTGCGCCCTGGTGCCGGCCGACCACCCCGGCGTGGAAACCGGCCGCCGCCATTTCCCGCTGGATGCGATGTTCATGAACGGCCCCACGCGCGGACAGGACGTGTTCATGCCGCTGGACTTCATCATCGGCGGTCCGGCCATGGCCGGCCAGGGCTGGCGCATGCTGATGGAATGCCTGGCGGCGGGGCGTTCGATCTCGCTGCCCTCGTCCTATACCGGCATGGCCAAGCTCACCGCGCGCGCCGTAGGGGCCTATACCGTGGTGCGCGACCAGTTCCGCACCCGCATCCACAAGTTCGAGGGCATCGCCGAAGCCCTGGCGCGCATCGGCGGTCACACCTACCTGATGGACGCGGCCCGCGTCATGACGGCCGGCGCCGTGGACCTGGGCGAAAAGCCCGCCGTGGTCTCGGCCATCGTCAAATATCACGTCACCGAACGCGGCCGCACCGTGGTCAACGACGGCATGGACATCATCGGCGGCAAAGGCATCTGCCTGGGGCCGCAGAACTTCCTGGGCCGCGCCTACCAGCAGATCCCGGTGGGCATCACGGTCGAGGGCGCCAACATCCTGACCCGCAGCCTGATCATCTTCGGCCAGGGCGCGATCCGCTGCCATCCCCACGTGTTGGACGAAATGCGTGCGGCCCAGGCTGCGGACCCGGAACAGGGCCTGCGGGATTTCGATCGCGCCTTCTGGGGCCACGTGCGCCACACCACGGTCAATGCGCTGCGCGCCATCGGCCACGGCTTCACGAATGCACTGCTGGCACGCCCCGACACGGCCGTCGCCCCTGAAATGGCGCGCTACTATCGGCAACTGACGCGCTTCTCGGCGGCCTTCGCGACCCTGGCCGACGTCTCCATGCTGACGCTGGGCGGCGCGCTGAAGCGGCGCGAATCAATCTCGGCCCGCCTGGGCGACATCCTGTCGCAGCTCTATCTGATCTCCGCCACGCTGAAACGCTACCAGGACGAGGGCCGCCAGACCGCAGACGCACCGCTGGCACACTGGGCGCTCCAGGATGCGTTCTGCCGCGCCCAGGACGCTTTCGCCGGTGTGCTGGCCAACTTCCCCAACCGCCCCCTGGCCTGGATCCTGCGCGCGCTGCTGTTCCCCTGGGGGCGGCCATTCGCCGCGCCTTCCGACGCGCTCGCCATGGCCGTGGCCGATGCGATCAGCCAGCCCGGCGGCGCGCGCGACCGTCTGACGCAGGGCGCCTACATCCCTCGGGACCCGGCCGAACCCGTCGGCGCCATCGAGGCCGCCTTCGCCGCCACGCTGGACACCCAGGCCATCGAGTCCCGCATGCGCGAATTCGAGAAGGCCGGCCGCGTGCCCGCCGCCGATCCGCGCGCCAACGTGCGCGACATGGCCGAGGCCATCCATGCGGCCGGCGGCATCACCGACGACGAACTGGACCGCATCCGCGCGCGCAACGCGCTGCGCGACCGCGTGATCGCCGTCGACGACTTCGACGCGGATCTCCAGAACCCGTCGCGGATCGAATCCGAGGGAGTCCGATCCTGATGGACTTCGAACCCATCTACATCATCGACGGGGCGCGCAGCCCCTTTCTCAAGGCCCGCAACGCGCCGGGCCCCTTCTCCGCTTCCGACCTGGCCGTGCAAACGGGCCGCGAACTGCTGCTGCGCCAGTCCTTCGCGCCCACCGAACTGGACGAGGTCGTGATCGGCTGCGCGGCGCCCTCGGCCGACGAAACCAACATCGGCCGGGTGATCGCCCTGCGCCTGGGCTGCGGCGACCGCGTGCCCGGCTGGACGGTGATGCGCAACTGCGCCTCCGGCATGCAAGCCCTGGATTCCGCCGCCATGGGCCTGCAGACCGGCCGCCACGGCCTGGTCCTGGCCGGCGGCGTGGATGCGCTGTCGCGCGCGCCGCTGCTGTTTCCCGACGAGATGGTCCACTGGCTGGCCCAATGGAACCAGGCCCGCACCCTGGCGCAACGGCTGCCGCTGCTGCGGCGCTTCCGCCCCGCATACTTCAAGCCGGTGATCGGTCTACTGAAGGGCCTCAGCGATCCGGTGATCGGCCTGTCCATGGGCCAGACCGCCGAAAACCTGGTCCACCGCTTCGGCCTGACGCGCGAACAGCTCGATGCCTATTCGGCGCAAAGCCACGCCCGCGCCCTGGCCGCGCGCGGCCGGGGCGCCTTCGACGAAATCGTGCCCCTGGTCGACGCCAAGGGCGCGCTGTACGCGGATGACGACGGCGTACGCGCGGATTCCACCCCGGAAAAGCTCGCCAGGCTCAAGCCCGTCTTCGACAAGCCCTACGGCAACATCACGGCGGGCAACAGCTCCCAGGTCACCGACGGCGCGGCACTCCTGCTGCTGGCCTCGGAGCGCGCCGTGCGCGAACGCGGCCTGCGGCCCGTCGCCCGCATCGTCGACGCCCAGTGGGCCGCTCTGGACCCCGCCGTCATGGGCCTGGGGCCCGTGCACGCGGCTTCGGCTATACTCGCGCGCCATGGTCTGGAGCTGAACGATCCGGACTTGTGGGAAATCAACGAGGCCTTCGCCGCCCAGGTGCTGGGCTGTCTCGCAGCCTGGCGCGACGAATCGTGGTGCCGGGAGCACCTGGGGCGCGGCGCGCTGGGAGACCTGGACATGGACCGACTGAACGTGGACGGCGGCGCTATCGCGCAGGGCCATCCGGTGGGAGCCTCGGGCGCGCGCATCGTGCTGCATCTGGTGCGCGCCCTGCAGGCCCGCGGGCTGCGCCGGGGCATGGCCGCCATCTGCATCGGCGGCGGCCAGGGCGGCGCCATGCTGATCGAACGCTGCGACCAGGAGGCCTGACATGACCTTCGAATCCCTGGGCCTGCGTCATTTCCACTGTGCGACCGACCCGCAAGGCATCGCCTGGGTGACCCTCGACTGCGCCGACAGCGCCGTCAACCGCCTGTCGGGCGAGGCGCTGGCGGAACTGAACCGCGTCCTGGATCATTTCCAGTCCGCCCCGCCAGCCGCGATGGTGATCCGCTCGGGCAAGGCCGCCGGTTTCATTGCGGGCGCCGACATCGACGAATTTTCCCAACTGAACGACGCCGCCACGGCGAGCCGCTTCGTCGAGCGCGGCTGGACCGCCTTCAACCGCCTCGCGGCGGTATCCTGGCCGACCCTGGCCCTGATCCAGGGCCATTGCATGGGCGGCGGCCTGGAACTGGCCCTGGCCTGCCGCTACCGGATCGTCGTGGATCAGCCCGACACGCGCCTGTCGCTGCCCGAAGTCATGCTGGGCATCTTCCCCGGCTGGGGCGGCATGCTGCGCCTGCCCCGGCGCGTGGGCGCCCCCCTGGCCCTGGACATGATGCTGACGGGCCGCGCGCTGAACGCGCGCCGCGCCGCGCAGGCCGGTCTGGCCGATCTGTGCGTGCCGCCCCGGCTGGCGGAGCGCTCCGCCGCGTGCCACGTCCTGTCGAATCAGCCGGTGCGCGGACCTCGAGGCAAGGACGCCTGGCTCAGCCACCCGGTCCTGCGGCCGCTGCTGCTGCGCCAGGCCCGCAAGACCCTCGAAAAACGCGACCCGCAAGGCCACTACCCGGCCCCGCGCGCCATCCTGGAGATCTGGGCGCATCACGGCGGCAACGCGCTGGACGCGCCCGGACTGATTGACGGCATCGTCCGGTCCGACACCGCCCGCAACCTGCTGCGCGTGTTCCGCATGCAGGAACGCCTCAAATCCTTCGGCAAGGCCGGCGACCGGGCCCCCGTGCGGCATGTCCACGTGGTGGGCGCGGGCGTGATGGGCGGCGACATCGCCGCCTGGTGCGCGCTCAAGGGCCTGACCGTCACCCTGCAGGACACGGATCGCGCGCGCATCGCCCAGGCCATCGGCCGCGCCCAGGCACTGTACGCCCGCAAGATCCGGGCCGCCCGCGAGGCGCGGCTGACGGCGGACCGCCTGATTCCCGACCCGGACGGCCAGGGCGCCGCCCGCGCCGACCTGGTCATCGAGGCCATCAGCGAAAACCTGGACGCCAAGCGCGGCCTGTACGCCGCCCTGGAACCGCGCCTGAAGGACGGCGCGCTGCTGGCGACCAACACATCCAGCCTGTCGCTGCAGGACCTGGGACGCGACCTGGCGCGGCCGGAACGCCTGGTGGGGATCCATTTCTTCAACCCCGTGGCGAAGATGCCCCTGGTCGAAGTCGTCGCCGCCGAGGCCACCGATCCGCAGGCCCAGGCCGCCGCCTGCGCCTTCGTCGGCCGCATCGGCAAGCTGCCTTTGCCCGTCAAGAGCGTGCCCGGCTTCCTGGTCAACGCCGTGCTGGCGCCTTACATGCTGGAAGCCATGCGCTGCGTGGACGAAGGCTTGCGCCCCGAGACCATCGATACCGCGATGAAGGCCTTCGGCATGCCCATGGGGCCGATCGAACTCATCGACACCGTGGGCCTGGACATCGCCCGCGACGCAGGCGCGCAATTGACCGGCGGCGCTGAGCCGCCCGCCTGCCTGGCGCGGCATCTGGATCGCAACGAACTGGGCCGCAAGTCCGGCCAGGGCTTCTACCGCTGGCGCGAGGGCAAGCCCGTCCGCGCCGAAGCGGGCGCGGCCCCGGCCGGGCTGGCGAGCCGTCTTTTGCAACCCTTGATCGACGCCACCCGCCGCCAGCTGGCGGCTGGCGTCGTCACCGATTCCGAACTCGCGAATGCGGGCGTGATCTTCGGAACGGGCTACGCACCTTATACGGGGGGACCGATGCCAATCGACGACAGTTGATCGCCCTTTGACACCGGCCTGATGCCGGCCCCCCGTCGCCCTCATGGACGACACCCCGCGACGGGGTCTTACCGATCCGATTTGAGAGGCTGCTCGCATCCGACGCGCAGCCTGGGAATGTTCGTCCCTGCCGTTCGATCTCAAGCCCGATACCGCTGATCGGGCAGTACCCCAACCGCAGGCACGCCTGCGCACAAAGACGACTTTCATTCATCAATCCAGAGGAGACACGATGAAAACGCAATACACGCTCAAGACCCTGTCGGCCCTGATCCTGGGCCTCGGTGCCGCGGGCGTCGCCCACGCTGCCGGCTTCCAGCTGCTGGAACAGAACGCCAGCGGCATAGGAAGCGCCTATGCAGGTTCCGCCGCCATCGCGGAGGACGCCAGCACCGTCTACTTCAACCCCGCCGGCATGACGATGCTGCCGGGCATGAACGTCAGCGCGGGCGCGGTGGCGATCAAGCCGAGCTTCAAGTTCTCGGACGGTGGCACGACCGGCCCGACCGCATTCGGAGGCGTTCCGCTTGGTCCGTTCGGTGGCCGGCCAACCGGCGGTGGCGACGGCGGGGACGCGGGCTCCTGGGCCGCCGTGCCCAACGCCTATTTCACCTGGGAAGTGAATCCGCGCGTCTGGCTGGGGCTGGGCGTGGGCGCGCCTTTCGGCCTGATGACCGAATACGAGCAAGGCTGGGCCGGCCGTTATCACTCGGAAAAATTCTCCATCGAAAGCATCAACATCAATCCGTCGATCGCCTTCAAGGCCACCGACACCTTGTCCTTCGGCCTGGGTGTGAACTGGATGCAACTCGACGCCGACTACCGCAAGGCACAAGCCATTCATAACCCGGGAACGGGCGCTTATCTTGGCGACTTCCAGGCCAGGGTCAAAGCGAAGGGTGATGCCTGGGGCTGGAACGCCGGTGTCTTGTGGCAAGCCACACCGGACACCCGCTTCGGCCTGTCCTACCGCTCCAAGGTCAAGATCGACGCGGATGGGACGACCCGTGTCTCGAACCGTTCTGTCAACCCCGCTTTCCTTGCCGCCCCTCAACTCGGCGGACTCATCGGCCCCCATGACGCCGAGACCTCGGTCGAACTGCCCGACACCGCCATCCTCAGCGTGGTCCACCAGTTGAACGATCGCTGGACCCTGCTGGGCGACGTGTCGTGGACCGGCTGGAGCAGCATTCCGGAGCTGAAGATCCAGAACACCGGCATTCCGGACGCCAAGCTCGACCTGCGCTTCAAGGACGCCTGGCGCGTGGCCCTGGGTGCTCATTACCGCTACAGCGACAGCTGGACCTTCAAGGGTGGCGTGGCCTGGGATCAGTCGCCGGTGCGCGACGACGCCTTCCGCCCCGCGTCCCTGCCGGACAACGACCGCTACTGGGTGTCCCTGGGCGCGCAATACCGCTTCAACAAGAACACCAAGGTCGACGTCGGCTACGCCCACCTGTTCGTGAAGAACACCTCGGTGAACAATACCTCCGACCCCAAGGGCGCGGGCGTGCTGAAGGGCGATTACAAGAGCAGCGCGGACATCATCGGCGTCCAGTTCTCGCACCAGTTCTGAGCGCGGTGACCGTGAGCCTGGCATGAAGTTGTCGCAGTTGAACCGCCTGCCGCCGCGGTGGCGGGCGCGCGCCATGCGCACGGGCTTCAACCTGCACCCGGCCTTCCGCGCAACGGGAGGCCGGGTGGAATATGTGTCCCACGACCTGTTGCACGTGCGCGTGCGCCTGGCGCTCACACGGCGCACGCGCAACATCGTGGGCTCGATCTTCGGCGGCTCGCTGTTCGCCGTCACCGACGGCGTGCACGTGGGCATGCTGATGGCCCGCCTGGGGCGGGACGCCATCATCTGGGACAAGGCCGCCGAGATCCGCTACCGCAAGCCGGCATTCCGCACGCTGTACGCCGATTTCGTCCTGTCGGAGGACGAGTTGCGGGGCATCCGCGAGGATCTGGACCGCGATCACGAAACCGAACGGATCTACCAGGTGGACCTGAAGGACGCCGACGGCATGGTGCACACGGAAGTCCGGCGCACCATCTACCTGGCCGACAAGGCCTACTACAAACAACGCAAGCCGCGCCCGGACGCGGCGGGAGACGCATCATGATCCATCCGAACACCGCCTTCGGCTCCGTCCGAACCCTGCTGCGGCACACAGCCGCCGCCCTGGCCCTGGCCACCGTCGGCCTGTGCGCGGCGACCCCCGCCCTGGCCCTGACCATCGCCAATGTGGATGTGCCCGGGCAGCAGTCGGTCGCCGGGCGTGATCTGACCCTGAACGGTGCCGGACTGCGCCAGCGCTTCGTCTTCCATGTCTACGTCGCCGCCCTGTACCGCCCGAAAGCCTCCGGGGACGCCGAAGAAATCCTGACCAGCCCGGAGCCGCAGATGCTGCGCCTGACCCTGCTGCGCGACATCAGCAGCAAGGCGCTGACCGACGCGCTGAACGATGGCCTGAAGGCCAATTGCACGGAAGCCGAACTGAAGGACATGGCCGCCACCATCGACCATTTCGAAGCCTTCATGAAGACCGGCGGCGAGGGCGCCTCGGGCGATCGGGTGGACATGATTTTCAATCAGGGAACCGTCTCGGTATCATTCAAGGGCAAGGCACTGGGGGAAGTGAAGGATCCCCGTTTCGCCACCGCGCTCCTGAAAGTCTGGCTGGGCGCCCACCCGGCCCAGGAATCCCTGAAAGCGGCCCTGCTGGGCCAGGAATCCAAAAGCAACTGATCTGACATAAAGGAACCGCATCATGGAACGCATCTGGCTGGAACACTACCCCGAAGGCGTGCCGGCTGACATCACCGATCAGGCCGCCGCCTATGCTTCGCTGGCCGACCTGTTCGAGCAGAGCTGCGAGCGGTATGCCGGCAACACGGCCTACATCAGCATGGGTGCGTCCCTGACTTACGCGCAGACGCTGGACAAGGCCCGGGCCTTCGCGGCCTGGCTGCAGTCCCAGGGGGTTGCCAAGGGCGACCGCGTCGCGCTGATGATGCCCAATCTGCTGCAATACCCGATCTGCCTGTTCGGCACGCTGATGGCGGGCGCGGTGGTGGTCAACACCAACCCGCTCTACACGGCGCACGAACTGCACCACCAACTGAGCGATTCCGGTGCTTCCACGGTGGTGGTGGCGGAAAACTTCGCCCATACGCTGCAAGAGGCGATGCAGGACACTCAGGTGAAACGCGTGGTGGTCACCTCGCTGGGCGAACTGCTGGGCTTTCCCAAGGGTCTGATCACCGACCTGGTGGTTCGCCACGTCAAAAAAATGGTGCCCGCCTGGCACATCCCGGGCGCCGTGCGTCTGGGCGACGCGCTGGCCGAAGGCGCCCGCGCGCCCTATCACCGTCCCACGCTGACGCATGCCGACCTGGCGGCGCTGCAATACACCGGCGGCACCACGGGCGTGGCCAAGGGCGCCATGCTGAGCCACGGCAACCTGGTGTCCAACGTCTGCCAGGCCTATGCCTGGGTGCGGCCCTACTGCCAGGGCGACCGCGAATGCATCGTGACGGCGCTCCCCCTCTACCATATCTTCGCCTTGACGGCGAACTGCCTGACCTTCATGCGGCTGGGCGCCAGCAACCTGCTGATCGTCAATCCGCGCGACATCCCCGGCTTTGTCAAGGAACTGGGCAAAACCCGGTTCACCGCCCTGACGGGGGTGAACACGCTCTTCAACGCCCTGCTGAACAATCCCGATTTCGCCAAGCTGGACTTCAGCGGGCTGAACATCACGCTGGGTGGAGGCATGGCCGTCCAGGAGGCCATCGCGGCACGCTGGCTGAAGACCACGGGCAAGCCCATCGCCCAGGCCTACGGCCTGACGGAAACCTCGCCCGCCGTCACCATCAATCCGCTCGACAAGGTCGACTTCAACGGTTCGATCGGCCTGCCGGTGCCGTCCACGGACGTCTCCGTTCGCAACGACAACCGCGCCATGGCGATCGGCGAATCGGGCGAGATCTGCGTCAAGGGTCCGCAGGTGACGGCCGGCTACTGGAACCGTCCCGAGGAAACCGCCAAGGTTTTTGACGCGGACGGCTGGCTGCTGACGGGCGACATCGGCTACATGAACGACAAGGGCTTCGTGTTCCTGCTGGACCGCAAAAAGGACATGATCCTGGTGTCGGGCTTCAACGTCTACCCGAACGAAGTCGAGGCAGCCGCCATCGAGCACCCCGGCATCCTGGAGGCCGCCGCCATCGGCGTGCCCGGCGGCGCTTCCGGCGAGGTCGTCAAGCTCTACGTGATCCGCAAGGACCCCAACCTGACCGAGGCCGATGTGATCGCCCATTGCCGCAAGCTGCTGACGGGCTACAAGGTGCCGAAGTTCGTGGAATTCCGCGAGGACCTGCCGCGCAGCAATGTAGGCAAGATCCTGCGCAAGGAACTGCGCCGCGAAGAGGACAAGCAACCCGCCTGACGGCGGTTGCCTCAGTAGCCCAGGGCGGCACCGTCCGGGTTGCGCGGGTCCGAGGCGCCGTACAGCATGCCGTCACGGATGAGGATGGTCTGTGTCTTGCCCATCGTCGGCTTGACCACGACGTGGTGTCCGTAGCGGCGCAACAGCGCCAGTGTGTCGGGACTGAAGCCCTTTTCCACCCGGAGCTCATCGGGTTGCCACTGATGATGGAAACGCGGCTGCGCGGCCGCTTCGGCCGGATTCATGCCGAAGTCGATCGCGTCGACGACGGTCTCGAGCACCGTGGTGATGATGCGCGCGCCGCCCGGGCTGCCAGTCACCAGCCAGGGCTGGCCATCGCGCAGCACGATCGTGGGCGTCATGGACGACAGCGGCCGCTTGCCGGGCTGGATGGCGTTGGCCTCGGCGCCGATCAGCCCGTAGACATTGGCCACGCCCGGCTTGGCGGAGAAATCGTCCATTTCGTTGTTCAGCAGGATCCCGGTGCCGGCGGCCACGATCCCGCTGCCGAAATTCGTGTTCAGCGTATAGGTGACGGCCACCGCATTGCCCGCCGCGTCCGCCACGGAAAAATGCGTGGTCTGATCGCTTTCATAGGGCTGCGGGCGTCCTGGCCGGATGTCGGTGGCCGGCCGTGCGCGATCCGGCGCGATACCGGCGGCCAGGTGCCGTGCGTAGGCCTTGGAAACCAGGCCGGCCACGGGCACATCCACGAAATCCGTATCCCCCAGGTATTGCGCGCGATCGGCGTAGGCCAGCTTCATGGCCTCGGCCATGTGGTGCATCGTCTGCGCGCCGCCCGCCCCCCATTGCGCGAGGGGCCAGGGTTCGATCATGTTCAGGATCTGCGCCAGATGCACGCCCCCGGAGCTGGGCGGCGGCATGGTCACGATCCGGTAACCACGATATTCAGCCACAATGGGCGGGCGTTCGACGGCACGGTAGGCCTCCAGGTCGCGCGCAGTGATCAGCCCGTCGTGACGCGCCATTTCGGCGGCGAGGCCAGCCCCGATCGGCCCCCGATAGAACGCATCGGCCCCATGGTGTGCGATCAGGCGCAGGGAACGCGCCAGATCGCGCTGGACCAGGTGCTCGCCCGCCCGCAGCGGACGCCCGTCGCGCCAGAAAATCGCGCGCGTCGCCGGCCAGCGGCCCATGGGCCCAGCGCTCCGTGCCAGGGCGCCAGCCAGGGTGGGACTGACCGGATAGCCTTGTTCAGCCAGCCGGATCGCGGGGGCCATGACCTGGGACAGGGGCAGCGAACCCCAGCGCTCCAGCGCGTGCGTCAGGCCGGCCACGGTTCCCGGCACGCCCACCGCCTGGTGCGTGTACAGCGATCGTCCGTCCACGACCTCGCCGCGCGCGTCCAGATACATGTCGCGCGCCGCCCCCATGGGTGCCGTCTCGCGGAAGTCCAGCGCATGATCGCGGCCGCCGTGCGCCTCGTGCACCATCATGAACCCGCCACCGCCCAGGTTGCCCGCGTTGGGCAACGTCACCGCCAAGGCGAAACCCACCGCCACCGCCGCGTCGACAGCGTTGCCGCCGGCCCGCAGCATCTCCAGGCCGGCGCGCGAGGCCAGTGCCTGTTCCGAGACCACCATCCCGTGACGTGCGGCCACAGGATGGAAGATATCCAGGCCGGCGTTGTAAGCCGCGGCGGCCGCGCGGGTGACGGGCGCCGCCGGCGCCACGGACGGGCCGGACCGCTGGGGGGTGGAGCAGGCGGCCAGCAGGCCGGCCAGGACCAGGCCGAACCAGCGCACACGGAATGGTTTCATGACGGAACGCATCAGGCGGCGCCGAATACGATCGGTTCGCCGGCACGATCGAAGGCCAGCAGTGCGCCGATGGTGCCGTACTTGATCATCTGCGTCATGCGCTGAAAAGCCTGGTCGACGTCCTTGTTGTCCGGCAGATAGGCCGACTGGTCGGCCATGGCGGCCACGAACACGACGTGCCAGTCCTGGCCGGTGCGGCGCGATTCCTCGGCCAGCGCATCGAACGACCCCAGTTCGCCAGGCGTCTTGTCCACGCACAGGATCGGCGTGAGTTCACCGCCTTCGCCCCGGGCATGGCTGGCCTTCTGTTCAGGCGTGGCGTCATCGGGCACGGTGCTGGCGGCAAAGACGAACAGCAGGCGCTGCGGTTCGGGTTGCAGGCGCGCCGCCTGCAGGAGATCGTCGAAACAGGTGATGTCCATGACGGAGGCCCTACTTAGCGAAAGCCATCATGCTACAGGAATCCGCGAGTCTTCCTGGCGCGGACGTCGTCCGGCCGCCGCGGAAATGAACGGACCCCGCGCGAAGGCGGGGTCCGGGGCGCATGGCGGCAACCATGCGGGATCGATGGCCGGCGGAGGACGAATCCGCCGCCGGGCGCGGCATCAGATGATGCGCACGGCCTCGACCAGGCGCACCACCGTCCAGGACTTGGTCTTGGAGATGGGGCGGCCTTCGGCGATTTCGACGGTGTCGCCTTCGTTGTACTGGTTGGATTCGTCATGCGCCTTGTACTTCGCGGTGCGGTTGACGAATTTGCCCAGCACGGGGTGCTTGACACGGGTCTGGACGCTGACGACGACGGACTTGTCCATCTTGTTGCTGACGACCTTGCCGACCAGCGTACGCTGACGCTTGGCGGTGTCTTTCTGGGTTTCGGTGGTCATGTTACTTTCCTGCGTTCTCAGTCATGATGGTGCGGATGCGCGCGATGTCGCGACGCACCTTGCCCAACTGGCTGGTGTTGGAAAGCTGCTGGGTGGCACGCTGCATACGCAGGTTGAAGTGTGCCTTCAGCAGGCTCTCGAGCTCGGTCTGGAGCCCGGCGGCGTCCTTGGCGCGCAGTTCACTGGCTTTCATATCCTGATCTCTCCTAGGCGCCCACGCGGCGCGACACGAAGGTCGTGCTGATGGGCAGCTTGGCGGCGGCCAGGCGGAAGGCTTCACGGGCGAGTTCTTCGCTCACGCCTTCCATTTCGTACAGCACCTTGCCGGGTTGAATTTCCGCGACCCAGTATTCCGGGTTGCCCTTGCCGTTACCCATCCGGACTTCGGCGGGCTTCTGCGAGATGGGCTTGTCCGGAAAGATCCGGATCCAGATACGGCCGCCGCGCTTGATGTGACGGTTGATGGCACGACGGGCGGCCTCGATCTGGCGGGCGGTCAGGCGGCCACGACCGGTGGCCTTCAGACCGAACTCGCCGAAGGAAACCTGGGCGCCGCGCGTGGCCAGGCCGGTGTTGCGGCCCTTCTGTTCCTTGCGGTACTTCCTGCGAGAGGGTGACAGCATGTTTTATTCTCCTTCAGACGCCGGAGCGGCCGAAGCCGCATCGCGGCGCGGGCCACGGCCACGGCCGCGGTTGTCGCCGGGACGGCCGGGACGATCGCCACGCGGCGCGCGGCGCGGACGACGCTCTTCGTCACGCGGGGCGGCGGTTTCCGGGGGCATTTCGCCGTTGGGCAGCATGTCGCCCTTGTAGACCCAGACCTTGACGCCGATGATCCCGTAGGTCGTCTGCGCTTCCGAGAAGCCGTAGTCGATGTTCGCGCGCAGGGTGTGCAGGGGCACACGGCCTTCGCGGTACCATTCGGTGCGGGCGATCTCGATGCCGTTCAGACGGCCCGAGGACATGATCTTGATGCCCTGGGCGCCCAGGCGCATGGCGTTCTGCATGGCGCGCTTCATGGCGCGGCGGAACATGATGCGCTTTTCGAGCTGCTGAGTGATCGAGTCGGCGATCAGTTGCGCGTCGGTTTCCGGCTTGCGGATTTCCTCGATGTTGACGTGCACGGGCACGCCCATCAGGCGCTGCAGGTCGGCCTTCAGCGTTTCGATGTCCTCGCCGCGACGACCGATCACCACGCCCGGACGGGCCGAGTACACGGTGATGCGGGCGTTCTTGGCGGGGCGTTCGATGATGACGCGGCCCACGGAAGCGGATTTGAGTTTCTTCTTCAGGTATTCGCGCACGCGGATGTCCTCGGCGAGCATGCCGCCGTAGACCTTGTCGTTCGCATACCAGCGAGAAGTCCAGTTGTGGTTGACCGCGAGGCGGAACCCAATCGGGTGAATTTTCTGTCCCATTGCGACTCCTTACGCCCCGACCTTGACCACGATGTGGCAGGTCTGCTTTTCGATGCGGTTGCCGCGGCCCTTGGCGCGCGCGGAGAACCGCTTCATCGATTGGGCCTTGTCGACGAAGATCGTGGTGACCTTCAGTTCGTCGATGTCGGCGCCATCATTGTGTTCGGCATTGGCGATGGCCGATTCCAGCGCCTTTTTCAGGATGCCGGCGGCCTTCTTGGGGCTGAACGTCAGGATGTTGAGGGCGTGCGCCACGGACTTCCCACGGATCAGGTCCGCCACCAGGCGGGTCTTCTGCGCGGAAATATGGACGCCGCGGATGACTGCGGTAGTTTCCATGGCTTACCTCTTGGACTTCTTGTCCGCCGCGTGCCCCTTGAAGGTGCGCGTCAGGGCGAATTCACCGAGCTTGTGGCCGACCATGTTCTCGTTGATGTAGACGGGAACGTGCTGGTGGCCGTTGTGCACGGCAATCGTCAGCCCGATGAATTCGGGCAGAATGGTGGATCGGCGCGACCAGGTCTTGATCGGCTTCTTTTCTTTGCCCCCGACGGCGGCATCGACCTTCTTGATCAGATGCGCATCGACGAACGGGCCTTTCTTGATCGAACGTGACATAGTGTTCGCCCCTTATTTGCGCTTGCGGCGAGAGACAATCATATTGTCCGTCCGCTTGTTACGACGGGTCCGGTAGCCCTTGGCGGGAGTACCCCACGGGCTGACGGGTTCGCGGCCTTCGCCGGTGCGGCCTTCACCGCCGCCATGCGGGTGATCCACCGGGTTCATGGCGACGCCACGGACCGTCGGGCGCACACCGCGCCAGCGCACCGCGCCGGCCTTGCCGATCTGGCGCAGGCTGTGGTCGCCGTTGCCGACTTCACCGATGGTGGCGCGGCAGTCGATGTGGACGCGGCGGACTTCGCCGGAACGCAGGCGGACCTGGGCGTAGACGCCTTCGCGGGCCATCAGCACGGCGGACGCGCCGGCCGAGCGGGCCAGTTGCGCGCCCTTGCCCGGCTGCATTTCGATGCAGTGGATGGTGGAACCCACCGGAATGGCGCGGATGGGCAGCGTGTTGCCGGCGCGGATCGGCGCTTCCAGGCCGGAAACGACCGTGGCGCCGACTTCCAGGCCGCGCGGGGCGATGATGTAGCGACGCTCGCCGTCGGCGTAACACAGCAGGGCGATGTGCGCCGTGCGGTTCGGGTCGTATTCCAGGCGCTCGACGCGGGCGACGATGCCGTCCTTGTTGCGACGGAAATCGACGACGCGATAGTGCTGCTTGTGACCGCCGCCACGATGGCGCACGGTGATGTGGCCATTGTTGTTGCGGCCGGAATTGCGCGATTGCGGTTCCAGCAGGGGGGCGTAGCCCGGACCCTTGTGCAGTTCAGGGTGCACGACCTTGATCATGCCACGGCGACCGGCGGACGTGGGTTTGACTTTTACCAGCGGCATTTAGTTCACCTCCGTAAAGTCGATTTCCTGCCCGGCCTTGAGCGAGACATAGGCCTTGCGTTCGTTGCGGCGACGACCCATGAAGCGGCCGAAGCGCTTTTCCTTGCCCTTGCGATTGGCAACCTGCACGGATTCGACCTCGACCTTGAACAGCAGTTCGATGGCGGCCTTGATTTCCGGCTTGGTGGCGTCGGCGACGACGCGGAAAGCGACCTGGTTGTTCTTTTCGGCGATCATCGTGGACTTTTCGGTCACGACGGGCGCCAGAATGACTTGCATCAGACGTTCGGCATTCATCCCAGCAACTCCTCGAGTTGGGCGATCGCCGGCTTGGTGATCAGCACTTTCTTGTAGTGGACCAGGGACAGCGGATCGGCGTAGCGCGTTTCGATGACCGCCACGTGGGGCAGGTTGCGCGTCGCGAGATAGACGTTTTCGTCCAGGGCATCGGTGATGATCAGGACGGGTTCGGCAATGCCCAGATCCTTGAGCTTGGTCGCGGCCAGCTTGGTCTTCGGGGCGTCGAGGGTGAAGCTTTCGACCACGGCCAGGCGGTCCTCGCGGACCAGCTGCGAGAAGATCGCGCGCAGACCGGCGCGGTACATCTTCTTGTTGACCTTGTGGCTGAAGTTCTCATCCGGCGAGTTCGGGAAGGCGCGGCCACCCCCACGCCAGATCGGCGAGGAAGTCATCCCGGAACGGGCGCGGCCGGTGCCTTTCTGGCGCCAGGGCTTCTTGGTGGAGTGCTTGACCGTCTCGCGATTCTTCTGGGCACGGTTGCCCATGCGCGCATTGGCCTGGTAGGCCACGACGATCTGGTGCACCAGGGCTTCGTTGAAGTCGCGGCCGAAGATTTCGTCGGCGGCGGCCACGGTGGCCGAGGACTGGCCCTGATCATTCAGGAGCTTGAGTTCCATGATTAGGCTCCTTTCTTGGGCGTCGCCTTGACGGCGGGGCGCACGACGATGTCGGCGTTCTTGTGGCCGGGGACGGCGCCCTTCACCAGCAGCAGGCCGCGCTCGGCGTCCACACGCACGATGTCCAGATTCTGGACGGTGCGGGTGACATCACCCAGGTGGCCCGACATTTTCTTGCCGGGGAAGATGCGGCCCGGATCCTGGGCCTGGCCGATGGAGCCCGGCACGCGGTGCGAACGCGAGTTGCCGTGCGAAGCGCGCTGCGAACCAAAGTGGTGGCGCTTGATCGTGCCCGCGAAGCCCTTGCCGATGGTGGTGCCGGTGACGTCGACCTGCTGGCCGGCCTCGAACACGGATTCCACGGCGACCACGGCGCCGGCCGTGAATTCGGCGGCGCGGGCGGGATCCAGGCGGAATTCTTTCAGGATGGAACCGGCTTCGATGCCGGCCTTGGCGTAGTGGCCGGCCTGGGCCTTGGCCACGCGGGAGGCGCGACGCTCGCCGTAGGCAAGCTGGACCGCCGCATAGCCGTCGATTTCAGGCGTCTTGACCTGGGCGACGCGGTTGTTGGACACGTCCAGCACCGTGACCGGGACGGACTCGCCTTCCTCGGTGAAGATGCGGGTCATGCCAACCTTGCGCCCCACGAGCCCGAGCCGCCAGGCGGCGGGCGTAGGTGTCGAATTCGACATTGTTTTCTCCGGGGGGTGTTTCCCCACAGTTTTCGATCCCGACTGCGATTGGCCGGGGCTGTGATACCCGTCGCCCGCCCTTGACCAAGCAAGATGGACGACGAAGCCCTAAATCTTAACATGAAAAAAGCGCCCTGCCTAGATGACAGGGCGCTTTCGTCCGAACGGGCCGCATACGTTGGCCCGGGCGGGGATTACTGCAGGGCGATCTCGACGTCCACGCCGGCCGGCAGATCCAGACGCATCAGGGCGTCCACAGTCTTGTCGGTGGGATCGACGATGTCCATCAGGCGCTGGTGCGTGCGCATCTCGAACTGATCGCGCGAGGTCTTGTTGACGTGCGGCGAACGCAGCACATCGTAACGACGGATGCGCGTGGGCAGCGGCACGGGACCACGAACCACGGCGCCGGTGCGCTTGGCCGTATCGACGATCTCGGCGGCGGACTGGTCGATCAGCTTGTAGTCGAATGCCTTCAGGCGGATGCGGATTTTCTGGCTTTTCATGGGAATCCCTAAAGAACGAGAGGGGCGGGGGGAATCCCCCCGCCGATCCATCAATTACTTGATGATTTTGGCGACGACGCCGGCGCCCACGGTACGGCCGCCTTCACGGATGGCGAAACGCAGGCCTTCTTCCATGGCGATCGGCGCGATCAGGTTCACCGTCATCGACACGTTGTCGCCCGGCAGCACCATTTCCTTGTCGGCCGGCAGTTCGATCGTCCCGGTCACGTCCGTCGTGCGGAAGTAGAACTGCGGACGGTAGCCCTTGAAGAACGGCGTGTGACGACCGCCTTCTTCCTTGGACAGAATGTACACCTCGGCCGTGAAGTTCGTGTGCGGGTGGATCGAGCCGGGCTTGGCCAGCACCTGGCCGCGCTCGACTTCCTCGCGCTTGGTGCCGCGCAGCAGAATGCCCACGTTGTCGCCCGCCTGACCCTGGTCCAGCAGCTTGCGGAACATTTCAACGCCCGTGCACGTCGTCTTGGCCGTGTCGTGGATGCCCACGATCTCGATTTCCTCACCGACCTTGACGATCCCGCGCTCGATACGGCCGGTCACCACCGTGCCGCGACCCGAGATCGAGAACACGTCTTCCACAGGCATCAGGAACGTGCCGTCGACCGCGCGCTCCGGCGTCGGGATGTAGCTGTCCAGCGCCTCGGCCAGTTGCATGATCGCCTGCGAGCCCAGCGGACCCTCGTCGCCTTCCAGCGCCAGCTTGGCCGAACCCTTCACGATCGGCGTGTCGTCGCCCGGGAAGTCGTACTTCGACAGAAGCTCACGCACTTCCATCTCGACCAGTTCCAGCAGTTCCTCGTCGTCGACCATGTCGCACTTGTTCAGGAACACGATGATGTAGGGCACGCCCACCTGGCGAGCCAACAGAATGTGCTCGCGCGTCTGCGGCATCGGGCCGTCGGCGGCCGACACCACCAGGATCGCGCCGTCCATCTGCGCCGCACCCGTGATCATGTTCTTCACATAGTCCGCGTGACCCGGGCAGTCCACGTGCGCGTAGTGACGGTTGGCCGTCTCGTATTCCACGTGCGAGGTGTTGATCGTGATCCCGCGCGCCTTTTCTTCCGGCGCGTTGTCGATCTGGTCGTAGCCCTTCGCTTCGCCGCCGCCAGCCTTGGCCAGCACCGTCGTGATCGCCGCCGTCAGCGTCGTCTTGCCGTGGTCAACGTGGCCGATCGTACCCACGTTCACGTGCGGTTTGGTCCGTTCAAACTTGCCTTTTGCCATGATGTATCCCGTATTTCCTAGGAAATGAAAAGTGGTTGCCCGGCCATGCCGGCCGGGCCGTGTGTTACTTGCCGCGAGCGGCGATGACTTCGTCGGCGACGTTGCGCGGCGCCTCGGCGTACTGCTTGAATTCCATCGTGTAGGTGGCGCGACCCTGGGTCTGCGAACGCAGGCTGGTCGCGTAACCGAACATCTCGGCCAGGGGCACTTCGGCCTTGATGGTCTTGCCGCCGCCCGGGATGTCGTCCATGCCCTGGACCATGCCGCGACGGGACGACAGGTCGCCCATCACCGTGCCGGCGTAGTCTTCCGGGGTTTCGACTTCGACGTGCATCATGGGCTCGAGCAGGACCGGGTTGGCCTTGCGCATGCCGTCCTTGAACGCCATCGAAGCCGCCATGCGGAACGCGTTTTCGTTCGAGTCCACATCGTGGTACGAACCGAAGAACAGCGTGACCTTGACGTCCACGACCGGATAGCCGGCCACCACGCCCGCAGGCAGGGTTTCCTGGATGCCCTTGTCCACCGCGGGGATGAACTCGCGCGGCACCACGCCGCCCTTGATGGCGTCGACGAATTCGTAGCCGCCGCCCGCTTCCAGGGGTTCGAGCTTGAGCACGACGTGGCCGTACTGGCCGCGGCCGCCGGACTGCTTGACGAACTTGCCTTCGATTTCCTCGCAGGTCTTGCGGATCGTTTCGCGGTAGGCGACCTGGGGTTTGCCGACATTGGCCTCGACGCCGAATTCACGCTTCATGCGATCGACCAGCACTTCGAGGTGGAGTTCGCCCATCCCGGAGATGATGGTCTGGCCGGATTCTTCGTCGCTGCGCACGCGGAAGGACGGATCCTCGGCAGCCAGGCGCGACAGGGCGATGCCCATCTTTTCCTGGTCGGCCTTGGACTTGGGTTCCACGGCCTGGGAGATCACGGGCTCGGGGAATTCCATCTTTTCCAGCAGGATGTGGTCGCCCACGTCGCACAGGGTTTCGCCGGTGGTGACTTCCTTCAGGCCCACGACGGCCGCGATGTCGCCC
Organism: Castellaniella denitrificans; assembly: GCF_027214045.1. Lineage (GTDB taxonomy): Bacteria > Pseudomonadota > Gammaproteobacteria > Burkholderiales > Burkholderiaceae_B > Castellaniella > Castellaniella denitrificans_A. The sequence continues at coordinate 333,259 of NZ_JAPWHE010000001.1, forward strand.
GCCACCACTTCCTTGATTTCGGCGCGGTTGTTGGCGTGCATCTGCAGGATGCGGCCGATGCGTTCTTTCTTGCCCTTGATCGGGTTGTAGACGGTGTCGCCGGAGGTCAGCACGCCCGAATACACGCGAATGAAGGTCAGCTGGCCCACGAACGGGTCGGTCATCAGCTTGAACGCCAGGGCGGACAGCTTTTCCTTGTCGTCGGCCTTGCGGCTGATTTCGTTGCCTTCGTCGTCCGTACCCTGAACCGGGGGGATGTCCACCGGAGAGGGCAGATAGTCGATGACGGCATCCAGCATGCGCTGCACGCCCTTGTTCTTGAAGGCGGTGCCGCACAGCATGGGCTGGATTTCGCAGGCAATCGTGCGCAGGCGGATGCCCTTGTCGATTTCCTGCTCGGTCAGCGAGCCGGTTTCGAGGTACTTGTTCATCAGTTCCTCGTTGGCCTCGGCGGCCGATTCCATCAGCTTTTCATGCCATTCGTTGGCGCTGTCCACGAGTTCGGCCGGGATGTCCTGGTATTCGAATTTCGTGCCCTGGGAGGCTTCGTCCCAGATGATGGCCTTCATCTTGGTCAGGTCGATGACGCCCTGGAAGTTGTCTTCCGCGCCGATGGGGATGACGATGGGCACGGGGTTGGCCTTCAGGCGCAGCTTGAGCTGATCGTAGACCTTGAAGAAGTTCGCGCCGGTGCGGTCCATCTTGTTGACGAAGGCCAGGCGGGGCACGCCGTACTTGTTGGCCTGGCGCCACACGGTCTCGGACTGCGGCTGCACGCCACCCACGGCGCAATACACCATGCAGGCGCCGTCGAGCACACGCATGGAGCGTTCGACTTCGATGGTGAAGTCGACGTGGCCCGGGGTGTCGATGATGTTGACGCGGTGTTCGGGGTACTGGTGCTCCATCCCGCTCCAGAAGGCCGTGGTGGCCGCCGACGTGATGGTGATGCCGCGTTCCTGTTCCTGTTCCATCCAGTCCATGGTGGCCGCGCCTTCATGGACTTCGCCAATCTTGTGGTTGACGCCGGTATAGAACAGGATGCGCTCGGTGGTGGTGGTCTTCCCTGCGTCGATGTGCGCGGAAATACCGATGTTGCGATAGCGCTCGATGGGTGTTTTGCGGGCCATGATGTGTTTCCTGGTGATTGACCGGCTGGATTACCAGCGGAAGTGGCTGAAGGCCTTGTTGGCCTCGGCCATCTTGTGGGTGTCCTCGCGCTTCTTCATGGCGCCGCCGCGGCCTTCGGCGGCATCCATCAGTTCGCCCGCGAGACGCAGGTCCATCGACTTCTCGCCGCGCTTCTTCGCGGCTTCGCGCAGCCAGCGCATGGCCAGGGCCAGGCGGCGCACGGGGCGCACTTCGACCGGCACCTGGTAGTTGGCACCGCCGACGCGACGGGACTTGACTTCGACCACCGGCTTGATGTTGTTAATGGCGGTGTTGAAGACTTCGATGGGTTCCTTCCCGGTCTTGGCCTGGATCTGGTCCAAGGCGCCGTACACGATGCGTTCCGCCACGGCTTTCTTGCCGGACAGCATGACGACGTTCATGAACTTGGCCAGCTCGACACTGCCAAATTTGGGATCGGGGAGGATTTCACGTTTCGGTACTTCGCGACGACGAGGCATTTCTGTTTCCTTGTGACGATTCAGTTGAGCCGCCTGTGCGGCCACGGCTTCCATCCGGAGAGCCACTTACGTGCCACAGCGCCATGGCTGCGGCTGCACGGCCGATCTGGGACGATCGGAGACTGCTGACAAACGGGGGGATTACTTCTTGGGGCGCTTGGCACCGTACTTGGAACGGGCCTGTTTGCGATCCTTGACGCCCTGCAGGTCCAGGGAGCCGCGGACGATGTGGTAGCGCACACCGGGAAGATCCTTCACACGGCCGCCACGCACCAGGACCACCGAGTGTTCCTGGAGATTGTGGCCTTCGCCGCCGATGTAGGAGATGACCTCGTAGCCGTTGGTCAGGCGCACTTTGGCGACCTTTCGCAGGGCGGAGTTCGGCTTCTTCGGGGTGGTGGTGTAGACACGGGTGCAGACGCCGCGACGCTGGGGGCAGTTATCCAGCGCCGGGCTCTTGCTGCTCTCGCGACTGACTTGGCGCGGCTTGCGCAGCAGTTGAGCAATGGTAGGCATGACCTTTACGCATCCTTTGTACTTGCGTACGTTTACGTCGATATTCAGAGTGCCCGGGCCTGCCTGGCCGCGCGAGGCGGCGGGGGCATTTTCAGGCGGTGTGCGCAAAATCCGCCTGAAACGAATGACGTAAAGAGCGGGTCTTGCACAGTGAAGGCGATGCCTTCGGGGTGTTGCAGGGGCGATAAAACCAGGCACAAGACCGGCGGCGCATACCGCGACCAGATGCCATTAACCCAGCAAGCCAGGAAGTTTAGCATGATTTGTTCATGCGGAGCAAAGAGTTATTGGCCCCGCCACGCAAGCCGCCGCCGGGCTCAAGCTCCGGACTTTTCCGTACTATCATGAGCGTTTGCATCAATCCCCCGCCCCCCCATGAACGTCCTCGTCCTGCACGGCATCAACCTGAACATGTTCGGCCAGCGCGACCCGGCCCAGTACGGCTCGCTCACCCTGGCGCAGATCGATGCGCGCCTGCAGGCGCTGGGCAGGGAACTGGGCGCCGGGCTCGCCTGCTTTCAGACCAACCATGAAGGCGAAATGGTCGAGCGCATCCACCGCGCCCACACCGATGGCACCGACGCGGTGCTGATCAACGCCGGCGCCTGGACGCACTACAGCTACGGCATCCGCGACGCCATCGCCGTCCTGCGGATCCCCGTCATCGAGGTGCACATGTCCAATATCCACGCGCGCGAGGCCTTCCGCCATGAGTCAGTGCTGGCCTCCGTGGTGCGCGGCCAGATCTGCGGCTTCGGCGTCCACAGTTACCTGCTGGGCCTACGGGCCGCGGTGGACATGGCGGCGCCAGGCGGCGGCGCCATGGCGTAACAAAGGTCCGGACGACAGCAGCAATCCTCCCGTCGCGATAATCAGCATGCCCAGCCAGGTCATGGCGTCGGGCACATTGGAAAAAGCCAGCCAGCCCAGCAGGGTCGCCCAGAAGATCTGGGTGTAACCGTACGGTCCCAGCGTCGTGGCCGGCGCGTGCAGCAGCGCATGGGTCATGATCAGATGCCCCAGCGCGGCCACCGTGCCCAGCCCGATCACCAGCGTCAGGTCAGTCCAGGCCATGGGCGCCCAGTCGGCGATCCCCCAGGGCGCCAGGACCAGGGCGCCGATCAGACCGGTGTACAGATTGCTGGTGGCGGGATGCTCGGAACTGCGCGAGGCGCGGGTGACGAGCTGATAACACGCGTTGCAGACGGCCGAGCCGATCGGAAACAGGATCGCCCAGGTCAGCAGGCCGCCTCCCGGCCGGGCGATGATCAGCACGCCCGCGAAACCGCAGGCCACGGCGACCCAGTCCAGGCGCCGGGCTTTTTCCTTCAGCACCAGGCCGGACAGCAGCGTCATGATGACCGGCGCCATGAAGACGATGGCGGTGGTCTCGGCCAGGGGAAGCCGCGCCAGGCCATTGATCACCATCACACTGCCGCAGCACAGGCACAGGCCGCGAAACAGCTGGATACCGTAGCGATGGGCGTGAAACAGGCTGCGGCCCATGCGCGGCTGGAAGATCAGGAAGACGGCCAGCGCCTGAGCCATGTAGCGGACCCAGACGATCTGGGTCACCGGGTAACCAGCCGTCAGGTATTTGGTGCCCGTGTCCAGGCACGAAAAAAACAGGCTGGCCACGCACATGAGCAGTGGTCCCAGCCAGACCCCCGAGGGGCGATCCGCATCCATGGGGTTAGGCCGGTCTGAGCCGCTCCAGGACGGGTCGCACGTCGGGTAGCACGCCGCGCCAGACGCGGTAGGATTCGGCCGCCTGGCCAACCAGCATGCCCAGGCCGTCGACCACGCGGGAGGCACCCCGATCGCGGGCCTGACGCATGAAAGGGGTGTCCCCGCCGTAGGCCAGGTCGTAGGCCAGACCGCCGGTCGCCACCCGGTAATCCACTGCGGGCGCCTCGCCGGCGTTCAGGCCGGCGGAGGTCGCATGAATGACCACATCGTACTCGCGCCCGCCGGCCGCGCTCAGCGGCCCGCCCTGGATGCGTCCCCAGGGCGCCATCGCGTCGGCCAGGTCACGGGCGCGATCGGCGGTGCGATTGACCACCAGCACATCGGCAGGACGGGCCCGCAGCAGCGGCAGCAAAATGCCGCGCGCCGCGCCGCCGGCGCCGATCACGAGCACCCGGCGCCCGGCCAGGGACACGCCCAGCCGGTCCTGGATGTCCCCGACCAGTCCGACCCCATCGGTGTTGTCGCCCAGGATACCCTCGGGGCCGAATTTGAGCGTGTTGACGGCCCCCGCCGCCCGCGCGCGCTCGGTCAGCGTGTCGGCCAATCCGGCGGCCTCCAGCTTGAATGGCGCGGTGACGTTCATGCCGCGCCCGCCGGCGGCGATGAAATCCAGCACGGTCTCGCGGAACGCGTCCGGCGCGGCCAGGATGGCGTCATAGCGAAGATCGTGGCCGCACTGGCGCGCGAACGCCGCGTGCAGCAGCGGCGACTTCGATTGGGCGATGGGGTTGCCGATGACGGCGTAGCGATCAGTCATATGATGTCCAGTCGAGACAACCGAGACTATAGAACAGGAAAGCGCCACCCGGGCTGGCGCCCAGGCAAAAAAAATCCGCCCCGCCTGGCGGCGGAGCGGAATCCGGAAAGGCATGCCGCGAGCGGGCGGCCAGGCCGCCCGCCGCCGCGATCATTCCTCGGTCGGGCCTTCGCCGTCGGCCGCACCGGCGGCATCCGGATCGACTTCGTCCGAGCCCACGTGGGCCATTTCCGAAGGTTCCCCGAACGGATTGGCCAGTTCGCGGGCCGCGGCGCGCTCGGCCGCCTCGAAGATCTCCTTGTCGTGGCGGGCGATGTGATAGGACATGCCCGTCCCGGCCGGGATCAGGCGGCCCACGATGACGTTTTCCTTCAGGCCGCGCAGCTCGTCGCGTTTGCCCATGATGGCAGCCTCGGTGAGCACGCGGGTGGTTTCCTGGAAGGACGCCGCCGAGATGAACGAATCCGTCGACAGGGAGGCCTTGGTGATACCCAGCAGCACGTTGTCGTACGTGGCCGGGATCTTGCCCTCGGCATCCATGCGGTCGTTCTCGTTCAGCAGTTCGGAACGTTCCACCTGCTCGCCGGTGATGAAGCTGGTGTCGCCGGAGTTGCTGATGTTCACACGGCGCAGCATCTGGCGCACGATCACTTCGATGTGCTTGTCGTTGATCTTCACGCCCTGCAGACGGTAGACGTCCTGGACCTCGTTGACGATGTAGGAAGCCAGCGGCTCGATGCCCTGCAGGCGCAGGATGTCGTGCGGATCGGCCGGACCGTCGACGATCAGTTCGCCCTTGTTGACCACCTGGCCGTCGTGCACCAGCACCTGCTTTTCCTTGGAGATCAGGAATTCGTGGCTGACGCCGTCCATGTCGGTGATGACCAGACGCTGCTTGCCCTTGGTGTCCTTGCCGAAGGAGACCGTGCCGGTGACTTCGGCCAGCATGCCGGCGTCCTTGGGCGAACGGGCCTCGAACAGTTCGGCCACGCGCGGCAGACCGCCCGTGATGTCGCGGGTCTTCTGGGATTCCTGCGGGATCCGGGCGAGGAAATCGCCCACCCCCACAGGCTGGCCGTCGCGCACGGTGATCAGCGCGCCCACGGGCAGCGAGATCGCCACCGCGTGGTCGGTGCCGGCCACCTTGATTTCCTGGCCCTGCTCGTCGAGCAGCAGGATCTGCGGGCGGGCGGCGGCGCCCTTGGTGCCGCGCGTCTTGGGCGTGATCACGACCAGCGTGGACAGGCCGGTGATCTCGTCCACCTGGCGGGCCACCGTGACGCCTTCCTCGATGTTGGCGAAACGGATCGTGCCGCTGTATTCGGACACGATGGGGCGCGTCAGCGGATCCCAGGTGGCCAGCTTGGCGCCGGCCTTGACCGAGTCGCCGTCGCCCACGGCGATGGTGGCGCCGTACGGCACCTTGTGGCGTTCGCGTTCGCGGCGGTTGTCGTCATAGATGACGATCTCGCCGGAGCGGGACACGGCGATCCGGTCGCCCTTGGCGTTGGTCAGGTAGCGCAGGCCGATGGCGAAGCCCACCGTGCCGGCGGACTTGGTCTCGATCGAGCTGGCCATGGCCGAACGCGAGGCGGCGCCGCCGATGTGGAAGGTCCGCATCGTGAGCTGCGTGCCGGGTTCGCCGATGGACTGCGCCGCGATGACGCCGACAGCCTCGCCCTTGCTGACCAGATAGCCGCGGCCCAGGTCGCGGCCATAGCAGTGCGCGCACAGGCCGTGGCGGGTTTCGCAGGTGAGCGGGGTGCGGATCTTGACCTCGTCCACGCCCACTTCGTCCAGCAGTTCGACCAGATTCTCGTCCAGCAGCGTGCCGGCCGGAATCAAGGTTTCCTGGGTGTCGGGGTTGACGATGTCCGCGGCGGCCACGCGACCCAGCACACGATCGCGCAGCGGTTCGATGACCTCGCCGCCCTCGACCAGGGCCTTCATCACATAGCCGTGGGAAGTGCCGCAATCGTCCTCGGTGATCACCAGATCCTGGGTCACGTCCACCAGACGCCGGGTCAGGTAGCCCGAGTTGGCGGTCTTCAGGGCGGTGTCGGCCAGGCCCTTGCGCGCGCCGTGCGTCGAAATGAAGTACTGCAGTACGTTCAGGCCTTCACGGAAGTTCGCCGTGATGGGGGTCTCGATGATGGAGCCGTCGGGCTTGGCCATCAGGCCGCGCATCCCCGCCAACTGGCGGATCTGGGCGGCGGAGCCCCGTGCGCCGGAGTCGGCCATCATGTAGATGGAGTTGAACGATTCCTGGCGGGTATCCTTGCCATGGCGATCGATGACCGGCTCGGTCGAGAGCTGTTCCATCATGGCCTTGCCGACGCGGTCGCCGGCCTTGCCCCAGATGTCCACCACGTTGTTGTAGCGTTCCTGGGACGTGACCAGACCGGAGGAATACTGCTTGTCGATTTCCTTGACCTCTTTCGAGGCCTGGGCCAGGATTTCGTTCTTGACGTCGGGCACGACCATGTCGCCCATGGCGATCGATACGCCGCCGCGCGTGGCCAGGCGGAAGCCCGACTGCATCAGCTTGTCGGCGAAAATCACCGTGGCGCGCAGGCCGCAGCGACGGTAGGACATGTTGATCAGGCGCGAGATTTCCTTTTTCTTCAGTGCCTTGTTCAGCACGGAGAACGGCAGGCCCTGGGGCAGGATCTCGGACAGCAGGGCGCGGCCCACGGTGGTCTGGAAGCGGCCGACGACGGCCTTCCATTCGCCGTTCTCGTCCTTGACGTATTCCGGCAGACGGGTCGTGATGCGCGTCTGCAGCTCGACTTCATGGTTGTCGTAGGCGCGCTGGACCTCGGCCAGATCGGCCAGGAACATGCCTTCTCCCTTGCCGTTGACGCGTTCGCGCGTGGCGTAGTACAGGCCCAGCACGATGTCCTGGGACGGCACGATGGCGGGCTCGCCATTGGCCGGGAACAGGACGTTGTTGGAGGCCAGCATCAGGGTGCGGGCTTCGAGCTGGGCTTCGAGCGACAGGGGCACGTGCACGGCCATCTGGTCGCCGTCGAAGTCGGCGTTGAAGGCCGCGCAGACCAGCGGGTGCAGCTGGATGGCCTTGCCTTCGATCAGTTGCGGCTCGAAGGCCTGGATGCCCAGACGGTGCAGCGTGGGCGCGCGGTTGAGCATCACCGGATGTTCGCGGATGACCTCTTCCAGGATGTCCCAGACCACCGGCTCCTGGCTTTCGACCAGCTTCTTGGCCGCCTTGATGGTGGTCGCGAGACCCATCATTTCCAGGCGGTTGAAGATGAAGGGCTTGAACAGTTCCAGCGCCATCAGCTTGGGCAGGCCGCACTGGTGCAGGCGCAGTTGCGGGCCCACCACGATCACGGAACGGCCGGAGTAGTCGACGCGCTTGCCCAGCAGGTTCTGGCGGAAGCGGCCGCTCTTGCCCTTGATCATGTCGGCCAGGGACTTGAGCTGGCGCTTGTTGGCGCCGGTCATGGCCTTGCCGCGGCGGCCGTTGTCCAGCAGCGAATCGACGGCTTCCTGCAGCATGCGCTTTTCGTTGCGCAGGATGATGTCCGGCGCCTTCAGTTCCAGCAGACGCTTGAGGCGGTTGTTGCGGTTGATGACGCGGCGGTACAGGTCGTTCAGGTCGGACGTGGCGAAGCGACCGCCGTCCAGCGGCACCAGCGGACGCAGGTCCGGCGGCAGCACCGGCAGCACTTCCATGATCATCCAGTCGGGCTTGATGCCGGACTTCTGGAAGCCTTCGAGCACCTTCAGGCGCTTGGAGATCTTCTTGATCTTGGCGTCCGAGCCGGTGGCCTTGAGTTCCGCGCGCAGTTTCTCGACCTCGGTATCGATGTCGATGTTGCGCAGCAGTTCACGCACGGCCTCGGCGCCCATGAGGGCGTGGAAGTCGTCGCCGTATTCCTCGGTCTTGGCCAGATAGTCGTCGTCGGACATGATCTGGCCGCGCTTGAGCGGCGTCATGCCCGGCTCGATCACGCACCAGGCCTCGAAATAGAGGACGCGCTCGATGTCGCGCAGCGTCATGTCGAGCACCATGCCCAGGCGCGAGGGCAGGGACTTCAGGAACCAGATGTGCGCCACCGGGCTGGCCAGCTCGATGTGGCCCATGCGCTCGCGGCGAACCTTGGCCACCGTGACCTCGACGCCGCATTTTTCGCAGATCACGCCACGGTGCTTCAGGCGCTTGTACTTGCCGCACAGGCACTCGTAGTCCTTGATCGGGCCGAAGATCTTGGCGCAGAACAGGCCGTCACGCTCGGGCTTGAAGGTGCGGTAGTTGATGGTCTCGGGCTTGCGGACTTCGCCGAAGGACCACGAACGGATCTTTTCCGGCGATGCGATGCCGATCTTGATGGCGTCGAATTGCTCGTCCTGGGAGACTTGCTTGAAGAGATCGAGTAGCGCTTTCATTATTTACGCTCCAGATCCATGTCCAGGGACAGGGATCGAATTTCCTTGACCAGCACGTTGAACGATTCGGGCATGCCCGCGTCGATCACGTGATCACCCTTGACGATGTTCTCGTAGACCTTGGTCCGGCCGGTGATGTCGTCGGACTTCACCGTCAGCATTTCCTGCAGGGTGTAGGAGGCGCCATAGGCTTCCAGGGCCCAGACTTCCATTTCCCCGAAACGCTGGCCGCCGAACTGGGCCTTGCCGCCCAGCGGCTGCTGGGTGACCAGGGAGTACGGACCGGTGGAGCGCGCGTGCATCTTGTCGTCCACCAGGTGGTGCAGCTTCAGGAAGTGCATGTAGCCCACGGTCACGGGGCGCTCGAACTGCTCGCCGGTGCGGCCGTCGGTCAGCCAGGCCTGGGTGCGGCCGCTGGTGAGCTTCAGGCGCTCGGCGACCTCGTCCGGGTAGGCGATTTCCAGCATGCGGGTGATGTCTTCCTCGGCGGCGCCGTCGAACACCGGCGTGGCCAGGGGCACACCGCCGCGCAGATTGCGGGCCAGCGTCAACACCTCGTCGTCGCTCAACTGCTCGAGCTTCACCGAACCGCCGCAGGCGTTGTAGATGGTTTCCAGCGTCTTGCGCACGGCCTTGATCTGCACGCCGCGCTCGTCTTCGAGCATGTCGGCAACGCGCTGGCCCAGCCCCTTGGCCGCCCAGCCCAGGTGGACTTCCAGCACCTGGCCGATGTTCATCCGCGAGGGCACGCCCAGCGGATTGAGCACGATGTCCACGGGCGTGCCGTCGGCCATGTGCGGCATGTCCTCGACCGGCGTGATGCGCGAGACCACGCCCTTGTTGCCGTGGCGGCCGGCCATCTTGTCGCCCGGCTGCAGGCGGCGCTTGACGGCCAGGTAGACCTTGATCATCTTCAGCACGCCCGGGGGCAGCTCGTCGCCCTGGGTGAGCTTCTTGCGCTTTTCCTCGAAGGCCAGGTCGAACTGGTGGCGTTTCTGCTCAAGGGCGTCCTTGACCTGCTCCAGGGCGACGGCGCCTTCTTCGTCGGCCAGGCGGATGTCGAACCACTGCCAGCGGTCCAGGTCGTCCAGGTATTCGGCCGTCAGTGCGGTGTTCTTGGCCAGCTTGCGCGGGCCGCCGTTGGCGGTCTTGCCGATCAGGTTCTTGCGCAGACGGTCGAACGCGTCGTTCTCGACGATGCGCAACTGGTCGTTCAGGTCCTGGCGATAGCGACGCAGTTCATCGTCGATGATGGACTGGGCGCGCTTGTCGCGCTCGATGCCCTCGCGGGTGAAGACCTGCACGTCGATGACGGTGCCGACCATGCCGGAGGGCACGCGCAGCGAAGTGTCCTTCACGTCGGAGGCCTTCTCGCCGAAGATCGCGCGCAGCAGCTTTTCTTCCGGCGTGAGCTGGGTCTCGCCCTTGGGCGTGACCTTGCCGACCAGCACGTCGTCGGCGCGCACTTCGGCGCCGATGTGCACGATCCCGGAATCGTCCAGGCGATTGAGCTGGACTTCGGCCAGGTTGGAGATGTCGCGCGTGATTTCCTCGGGTCCGAGCTTGGTGTCGCGGGCAACCACGGTCAGCTCTTCGATGTGGATCGACGTGTAGCGGTCGTCCGCGACGACACGCTCGGAAATCAGCACCGAGTCCTCGAAGTTGTAGCCGTTCCAGGGCATGAACGCGATCAGCATGTTCTGCCCCAGGGCGAGTTCGCCCAGGTCGCTGGAAGCGCCGTCGGCCAGCACGTCGCCGCGCGCCACCAGGTCACCGCGCGACACGATGGGCCGCTGGTTGATGTTGGTGTTCTGGTTGGAGCGGGTGTATTTCTTCAGGTTGTAGATGTCCACGCCGACTTCGCCGGCGACGTTCTCGTCGTCGTTCACGCGGATCACGACGCGCTCGGCGTCGATGAAGTCCACGACCCCGCCGCGCACGGCCTGCACGGTCGTGCCCGAGTCCACCGCGACGGTGCGCTCGATGCCGGTGCCGACCAGCGGCTTTTCAGGCCGCAGGCAGGGCACGGCCTGGCGCTGCATGTTCGCGCCCATCAGGGCCCGGTTGGCGTCGTCGTGTTCCAGGAAGGGGATCAGCGAGGCGGCGACCGACACGATCTGCGACGGCGCGACGTCCATGTAGTGCACGTTGGCCGGGGCCGTCAGCATGGTCTCGCCGGCCTCGCGGCAGGCGACCAGGTCATCGGTGAAGCGGCCTTCCGCGTCGAGCACCGCATTGGCCTGGGCGATGACGTACTTGCTTTCCTCGATGGCCGACAGATATTCGATCTGATCGGAGACCTTGCCGTCGATGATCTTTCGGTAGGGCGTTTCCAGGAAACCGTACTCGTTCAGGCGCGCGTACAGAGCCAGGGAATTGATCAGGCCGATGTTCGGACCTTCCGGGGTTTCGATCGGGCACACGCGGCCGTAGTGGGTCGGGTGCACGTCGCGGACCTCGAAACCGGCGCGCTCGCGCGTCAGGCCGCCCGGTCCCAGAGCGGACACGCGCCGCTTGTGGGTGATTTCCGACAGCGGGTTGGTCTGGTCCATGAACTGGGACAACTGGCTCGAACCGAAGAATTCCTTGATCGCGGCCGAGATCGGCTTGGAATTGATCAGGTCGTGCGGCATCAGGTTTTCGGTTTCGGCCTGGCCCAGGCGTTCCTTGACGGCGCGTTCGACGCGCACCAGGCCGGCGCGGAACTGGTTTTCGGCCAGTTCGCCCACGCAGCGCACACGGCGGTTGCCCAGGTGATCGATGTCGTCGATCTGGCCGCGGCCGTTGCGCAATTCGACCAGCAGCTTGATGGTGTCGAGGATGTCCTCGTTGGTCAGGGTCAGCGGACCGGTGTTGCCGGCATCCCGGCCCAGGCGGCTGTTGACCTTCATCCGGCCGACGCGCGACAGGTCGTAGGTTTCCTCGGAATAGAACAGGCGCTGGAACAGGGCCTCGACGGCTTCCTCGGTGGGCGGTTCGCCGGGGCGCATCATGCGGTAGATGGCCACGCGCGCGGCCATCTGGTCCGCGGTGTCGTCGGTGCGCAGGGTCTGCGAGATGTAGGCGCCTTCGTTCAGCTCGTTGATGTAGAGCGTCTCGATGTCACGGATGCCGGCCGCGCGGAATTCCGCCAGCAGAGATTCGGTGATCTCGTCGTTGGCCTGCGCCAGGACTTCGCCGGTATCCGGGCTGACGACGTTCTTGGCCAGGACGCGGCCCAGCAGGAAGTCCTCGGGCACGGAAATGTGATCGACCTTGGCGGCGGTCAGGTCGCGCAGGTGCTTGGCATTGATGCGCTTGTCCTTTTCGACAATCACATTGCCTTTCTTGTCGGTGATGTCGAAGCGCGCGACCTCGCCTTTCCAGCGCTCGGGCACGAATTCGAGCATGCCGCCTTCCTGGTGGAGGGCGATGTGGTCGAAGCTGGAGAAATAGGCCAGAATGGCCTCCGGCGTCATGCCGATAGCCTTCAGCAGGATCGTCACCGCCATCTTGCGGCGACGGTCGATGCGGAAGAACAGGATGTCCTTGGGGTCGAACTCGAAGTCCAGCCACGAGCCGCGGTAGGGAATCACGCGCGCGGAGAACAGCAGCTTGCCCGAACTGTGGGTCTTGCCGCGGTCATGTTCGAAGAACACGCCGGGCGAGCGGTGCAGCTGGGACACGATGACCCGCTCGGTGCCATTGATGACGAAGGAACCGGTATCCGTCATGAGCGGAATTTCGCCCATGTAGACTTCCTGTTCCTTGACTTCCTTGACGGTGGGCTTGCTGACCTCGCGGTCCATCAGCACCAGGCGCACCTTGGCGCGCAGCGGCGACGCATAGGTCAGGCCGCGCTGCTGGCATTCCTTGACGTCGAACACGGGGGTGCCCAGCACGTAGCTGACGAACTCCAACCGCGCCATCTGATTGTGGCTGACGATCGGGAATATCGAATTGAAGGCCGCCTGCAGTCCTTCTTCCTTGCGCTTGGACGGGGAAACGTCCGACTGCAGGAAGGTCTTGAACGATTGCAGTTGCGTCGCCAGCAGATAAGGGACGTCCTGGACGTCCTCGCGCTTGGCGAAGCTTTTGCGTATGCGCTTCTTTTCGGTGTACGAATAAGGCATGAGCACTCCGACTCGAGGGTTGCTTAGGCCGTCAACCACGGCCATGGTTTACGACTCCGGAAAACCCGGCTCTGCGTGACGCGGCAGGGCATCGAACGCGGGTTTTCTGGAAACGCAAAAGCCCGGGAGGCTTTGGAAAGCGCCGAACGGGCCTGAAACAGGGGTCCGACGCTTCCCCGGGCTTCCCGGGCGCGGCGACGCGGTCTTACTTGAGTTCGACCTTGGCGCCGGCTTCTTCCAGCTTCTTCTTCGCGTCTTCGGCCGTGGCCTTGTCCGCGCCTTCCTTGACGGGCTTCGGCGCGCCGTCGACCAGGTCCTTGGCTTCCTTCAGGCCCAGGCCGGTGATTTCGCGCACGGCCTTGATGACGTTGACCTTGTTGGCGCCGACTTCGGCCAGGACGACCGTGAACTCGGTCTGCTCTTCAGCGGCGGCGGCAGCGCCACCGGCGGCCGGGGCGGCGGCCACGGCGACAGCGGCCGCAGCGGCGGACACGCCGAACTTCTCTTCCATTTCCTTGATCAGCTCGGACAGTTCGAGCACGCTCATGGCGGCGATCGCGTCCAGGATTTCAGCTTTAGTTGCCATTTTTAGAACTCCAGATAATTGAATAAGCCAGGTTTGGTTGTCGCTTCCAGCAACGAAGGGATGCCGGCGGACCGCTTACGCGGCCTGCTTCTGGTCGCGGACGGCCGCCAGGCCGCGCACGAACTTCGTGGGCACTTCGTTGAGCGTACGCACAAACTGAGCGATGGGCGCCTGCATGGTGCCCAGCAGCTTCGACAGCAATTCCTCGCGGGACGGCATGGTGGCCAGGGCCTTGACGCCATCCTGGCTCAGCAGGCTGTTGGGCAGGGCCCCGCCTGTGATGACCAGCTTGTCATTGCTTTTCGCGAAATCGGACAGGACCTTGGCGGCCGCCACCGGGTCGGCGCTGATCCCATAGATCAACGGACCGGTGAGCTGAGCGGACAGACCCTCGAAGGGGGTGCCGGCCAGCGCGCGGCGCACCAGCGTGTTTTTCAACACGCGCAGGTACACGCCCGATTCACGCGCAGTCTTGCGCAATACGGTTACGGAGGCGACGTCCAGACCACGGTACTCGGCGACGATGATCGATTGGGCGCGACCGACTTCGGCCGAGACTTCCTCGATGACCACCGCCTTTTCTTGGCGATTGAGACTCATGGTTGAACACTCCATCTAACGACGCCGGGGAAACCCCCGGCATCAACCGAATGCGGCGCGCCTGGTCGAGTTCATGAATGAATTCTTCCTGGGCGCCGTCTACGCTGGATCCGGCGATACGGCCCGGGATTAAGCGTCACGCCAGGGGCGATCGGCTCCAGCGGTCTTTGACAGCGGCGCCCGGTCCGAGGAACGGGCGCAGCCCAAAGTTCTTGTTGGCTGGCCTCAGGCGGCCAGCGATGCCAATTCGACGCGCGCGCCGCCACCCATGGTGGAGGACACGGCGACCTTGCGGAGATAGATGCCCTTGGCCGCCGCGGGGCGGGCCTTGTTCAGGGCGTCGATCAGCGCGGCCAGATTGATCTGCAGTTTCTCGACGTCGAAGGACGCGCGGCCGATGGTGGCGTGGATGATCCCCGCCTTGTCGGTGCGGTACTGCACCTGACCGGCCTTGGCGTTCTTGACGGCGGTGGCGACGTCGGGCGTGACGGTGCCGACCTTGGGGTTCGGCATCAGGCCACGGGGACCCAGGACCTGGCCCAGGGCACCGACGACACGCATCGTATCGGGCGAGGCGATCACTACGTCGAAATCGATGTTGCCGGCCTTGATGCTGGCGGCCAGATCGTCCAGGCCGACGATGTCCGCGCCGGCGGCCTTGGCGGCCTCGGCTTTTTCGCCTTGGGCGAAGACCGCGACGCGCATGGTCTTGCCGGTGCCGGCGGGCAGCACCACGGAACCGCGGACCAGTTGGTCGGATTTCTTGGGGTCGATGCCCAGCTGCACGGCGACATCGATGGATTCATCGAACTTGGCCGTGGCGGTTTCCTTGACCAGCGCGATGGCTTCGGCCACGGGATACAGCTTGGTGCGATCGATTTTGGCCGCGATGGCGGCAACGCGTTTGCTCAGCTTGGCCATGATCAGACGACTCCTTCCACATCGATGCCCATGCTGCGGGCGCTGCCGGCGATGGTACGCACGGCGGCGTCCAGATCGGCCGCCGTCAGGTCGGGCTGCTTGGTCTTGGCGATTTCCTCGGCCTGGGCGCGCGTGAGCGTGCCGACCTTGGCCGAATTCGGCGTCGCGGAACCTTTCTGGACGTTCGCGGCCTTCTTGATCAGGATCGTGGCCGGCGGAGTCTTCATGATGAACGTGAAGCTCTTGTCGGCGAAGGCGGTGATCACCACGGGAATCGGCAGACCGGGCTCCAGGCCCTGGGTCTTGGCGTTGAACGCCTTGCAGAATTCCATGATGTTCAGACCGCGCTGACCCAGCGCCGGACCGATCGGGGGAGAGGGATTGGCCTTACCAGCTGGCACTTGCAGCTTGATGAAGCCGACGATTTTCTTCGCCATGCGATGCTCCTGTCGGGTACGTGCGCCGGCCTTCGATGAGACCGGCTCCCCGGGTTAAGAATCCCCCACGCCGCGTCTTCTGATCGATGCCCCGAAAACGGAGGCCTCGCCTGAGAGCGGCCTGGCGGTAAAAATCAGACCTTTTCGACCTGACTGAAATCCAGCTCGACCGGCGTGGCACGACCGAAGATCGTGACCGACACGCGGACTTTGCTTTTCTCGTAGTTGACTTCCTCGACGCTGCCGTTGAAGTCTGCGAACGGACCTTCCTTGACGCGAACGGTCTCGCCGATTTCGAAGAGGACCTTGGGACGAGGCTTTTCGACGCCTTCTTCCATCTGGGAAAGGATCTTTTCGACTTCCTTTTCGGAGATGGGGGCGGGACGATTGCCGGAACCACCCAGAAAGCCGGTGACACGATTGGTGCTCTTGACCAGGTGCCAGCTTTCGTCGGTGAGATCCATTTCGACCAGGACGTAGCCCGGGAAGATGCGGCGTTCGGAAATCGACTTGCGGCCGTCCTTGATTTCGACGACTTCCTCGGAGGGCACGAGAATGCGGCCGAACGCGTCCTGCAGGCCGGCGCGCTCGATGCGTTCTACCAGGGCCTTGTGGACGCTTTTTTCCATGCCCGAATAGACATGGACGACGTACCAGCGCTTGCTCATGCGGTTTTCGTTCCTTAGTTCCAGCCCAGCAGCAGGCCGTAGATGATCCAGCCCAGCAGCTTGTCGGCGATCCACAGCAGAGCGCCCATGGCCAGAACGAAGGCGAACACGATCGCGGTCATGCGCGTGGTTTCCTGGCGCGTGGGCCAGACGACGCGGCGCGTCTCGTTGTACGATTCGCGACCGAAGGCAAAGGTGCGCCGGCCGGTGTCGCTGAACCAGACAATGATCGCGGCCACGACCAGACCCGCGACAAAAGCGCCTACACGCACATAGCCGGGCTGGTCGACAAGGACCGAATACGCCACGATACCCGCAACGATCACGAGCACGGCCAGGCCGAGCTTGATGCGTTCGGCGGCACGGCTGACGGTTTCTACGTTCTGGTGAGACATATACGGGCGATGGACGCCGCTGCTGCGGCAATGAGATCGGTGGCAGGGGCAGAAGGAATCGAACCCTCAACCTTCGGTTTTGGAGACCGACGCTCTGCCAATTGAGCTATACCCCTAAACCTCGAAAAACGGTGGCGCTTCCGCACCCCCGTTTTTGACAAACTATCGGTGAGCGGCCTGGCCAGCCCACCATTGTACTACAGAATTACTTGATGATTTTGGCGACGACGCCGGCGCCCACGGTACGGCCGCCTTCACGGATGGCGAAACGCAGGCCTTCTTCCATGGCGATCGGCGCGATCAGGTTCACCGTCATCGACACGTTGTCGCCCGGCAGCACCATTTCCTTGTCGGCCGGCAGTTCGATCGTCCCGGTCACGTCCGTCGTGCGGAAGTAGAACTGCGGACGGTAGCCCTTGAAGAACGGCGTGTGACGACCGCCTTCTTCCTTGGACAGAATGTACACCTCGGCCGTGAAGTTCGTGTGCGGGTGGATCGAGCCGGGCTTGGCCAGCACCTGGCCGCGCTCGACTTCCTCGCGCTTGGTGCCGCGCAGCAGAATGCCCACGTTGTCGCCCGCCTGACCCTGGTCCAGCAGCTTGCGGAACATTTCAACGCCCGTGCACGTCGTCTTGGCCGTGTCGTGGATGCCCACGATCTCGATTTCCTCACCGACCTTGACGATCCCGCGCTCGATACGGCCGGTCACCACCGTGCCGCGACCCGAGATCGAGAACACGTCTTCCACAGGCATCAGGAACGTGCCGTCGACCGCGCGCTCCGGCGTCGGGATGTAGCTGTCCAGCGCCTCGGCCAGTTGCATGATCGCCTGCGAGCCCAGCGGACCCTCGTCGCCTTCCAGCGCCAGCTTGGCCGAACCCTTCACGATCGGCGTGTCGTCGCCCGGGAAGTCGTACTTCGACAGAAGCTCACGCACTTCCATCTCGACCAGTTCCAGCAGTTCCTCGTCGTCGACCATGTCGCACTTGTTCAGGAACACGATGATGTAGGGCACGCCCACCTGGCGAGCCAACAGAATGTGCTCGCGCGTCTGCGGCATCGGGCCGTCGGCGGCCGACACCACCAGGATCGCGCCGTCCATCTGCGCCGCACCCGTGATCATGTTCTTCACATAGTCCGCGTGACCCGGGCAGTCCACGTGCGCGTAGTGACGGTTGGCCGTCTCGTATTCCACGTGCGAGGTGTTGATCGTGATCCCGCGCGCCTTTTCTTCCGGCGCGTTGTCGATCTGGTCGTAGCCCTTCGCTTCGCCGCCGCCAGCCTTGGCCAGCACCGTCGTGATCGCCGCCGTCAGCGTCGTCTTGCCGTGGTCAACG
Organism: Castellaniella denitrificans; assembly: GCF_027214045.1. GTDB lineage: Bacteria > Pseudomonadota > Gammaproteobacteria > Burkholderiales > Burkholderiaceae_B > Castellaniella > Castellaniella denitrificans_A. The sequence continues at coordinate 351,381 of NZ_JAPWHE010000001.1, forward strand.
TGGCCGATCGTACCCACGTTCACGTGCGGTTTGGTCCGTTCAAACTTGCCTTTTGCCATGGCTGACTCCTGACTATGGAATGATCCAAGATGTTGTGGTGCCCATGATGCGGATCGAACGCATGACCTCTCCCTTACCAAGGGAGTGCTCTACCACTGAGCCACATGGGCGGTATTCATTTCGACATCCGTCGAACCGGACCCGCTGGAGCGGGTGAAGGGAATCGAACCCTCGTCGTAAGCTTGGAAGGCTTCTGCTCTACCATTGAGCTACACCCGCGATTCGGATCCCTGCGACATCCAGGCGTATCGGCACAGGATATCGTTCGCATGGTGGTGGGGGTTGGATTCGAACCAACGTAGGCGCAAGGCCAACAGATTTACAGTCTGCCCCCTTTAACCACTCGGGCACCCCACCGAAGCGAATTTCGAATTATGGAGATATTCAGGGCCGATGTCAAGCGACCGCGTCGCGATCGGCCAGGACCGCCCCCAACCCCTGGCGTTCCAGCAAGGCGTCCAGGTGTTCCCAGTCGGAAAATTCGATCACCAGTTGTCCGCCCTTGCGGGCGCCCGTGCGGATCTTCACTTGAGTGGCCAGATGATCGGACAGGGCTTTTTCCAGCCGGTCGAGATCGCCGGAACGGGCGCTGGCCGTTCCCCGGGCCGCCCGGCCGGCCGGTGTGGCCAGCGGTTCGTCTGCTTCGCGCAACGCGCGTGCGACGCGTTTTTCGGTCTCGCGCACAGACAAGCGGCGGGCGATGACTTCGTTGGCGAGGAGAATCTGCTGCGCGGCGTCGGTGGCCAGCAGCGCCCGGGCGTGTCCCATGTCGATATCGCCGGCCAGCAGCATGGTCTGCACAGGTTCGGCCAGATTCAACAGGCGCAGCAAATTGGTGGTGGCCGAGCGTGATCGGCCGATGGCGGTGGCCGCCTGTTCGTGGGTCAGACCGAACTCGTCCAGCAGACGGCGCACACCATGGGCTTCTTCCAGCGGATTGAGGTCTTCCCGCTGGATGTTTTCGATCAGCGCCATGGCGGCCGCATTCTCGTCCGCCACGCGGCGCACCAGCACGGGAACCACGTCCAGACCGGCGATCCGCGCGGCACGGAAACGCCGTTCGCCGGCGATGATTTCGTACTGGCCGGGTTCGTCCTCCAGGGGCCGCACCAGGATGGGCTGCATGATGCCCTGGGCGCGGATGGACTCGGCCAGGTCGTTCAGCGCGCCTTCGTCCATGCGGGTGCGCGGCTGGTAGCGCCCCGCGCGCAGCGCGCCGACCGGAAGCTGGCTGGGGGAATCTTCTTTTTGGCGCCCCACCGCGTCCAGCGCGCCATTATCCGCGCCCAGCAGGGCATCCAGTCCGCGTCCGAGTCCTTTCTTGCGAGTGGCCATCGTGTGTGTGTCCTATGTGTGATGCCGGGTGGTCTTTCAGGCCGCGCGCGGTCGAATCTTGCCGCCGACACGGCGGATGAGCTCTTCGCCGAAGGCGAGATAGGCCCGGGCGCCCCGGGACGACTTGTCGTAGACCACGCCGGGCTGGCCATGGCTGGGCGCCTCGGCCAGCCGCACGTTGCGCGGCACGACGGTCTTGAACACCTTGTCACCGAAATGTGATTCAAGCTGGGCCGAGACCTGCTGCTGCAATGTCATCCGCGTGTCGAACATGACGCGCAGCAAACCGATCAGTTCCAGGTCCGGGTTCAGATTGCGGTAGATCCGTTTGATGGTGTTGACCAGGTCGGACAGGCCTTCGAGCGCGAAATACTCGCACTGCATGGGGATGATCACGCCATGAGCCCCGGCCAGGCCATTGAGCGTCAACAACGAGAGCGTCGGCGGACAATCGATCAGGATGAAGTCATAGTCCTGGGCGACCGCGGACAGGGCCCGCTTGAGCTGCATTTCCCGATCGTCCATCTGCACCAGGTCGATCTCGGCGCCGGACAATTCCCGGTTCGACGGCAGCACGTCGTAGCCACCGCTCTCGGAACGGATGCGTGCCCGCGCGACGTCGGCCTCGCCGATCAGCACCTGGTACAGATTGACGGAGGCCGCGTTCTTGTCGATGCCGCTGCCCATGGTGGCATTGCCCTGCGGGTCCAGGTCGACCAGCAACACGCGCTGGCCATGCTGGGCCAGCGATGCGGCCAGATTGATGGCCGTGGTGGTTTTGCCCACGCCGCCTTTCTGGTTGGCGATGCAGAACACGCGGGCGGATTTCGGACGATCGGCAGTCATTGGGTTCCTTCGGGACCGTTTAGGGCCTTTTCATGTTCGAGTTCCAGCAGGCAGCGATGCGCGTCCATCCCGGGCACACTCAGTTCGACGGTGCGTTTCACGGACCAGCCCATGTCGGCTTCCAGGGCGGCCCGTTCGGCGACGGGATCCTGTCCTTTCATGGCAAGCATCACGCCACCGGGCGCACGATGATGCGCGGCGACACGCACGAAGTCCGACAGCGAGGCGAAAGCGCGGGAAATCACGATATCCGCCCGCAAGCTGTCCATGGACTCGATGCGACCGTGTTCCGCGCGCACGTTCTTCAGCCCCAGAACGCCGGCCGCCTGGCGGATGAACGCGGTTTTCTTGCCCACCGCATCCACGCAGACAATGGACCAGTCAGGCTGGCAGATGCCCAGAATGATACCCGGTAAACCCGCGCCCGACCCCATGTCCGCGACCTTCAGGCCCGGACGCGCCCATCGTGCCCGCAGTTCGGGCACGATGGCCAGGCTGTCGAACACGTGTTGCACCAGCATCTTTTCGGGATCGCGGATGGCGGTCAGGTTATAGGCCTTGTTCCAGTGCCGCAGCTGTTGCAGATAGCCCAGCAGCGCGGGCACATGCGCGCGATCCTGCGCCATGCTCAGGCTGTCCAGCGCCGTCTCCAGGCGTTCGCGGAACTGGGGAAAAGGAGTATCGACAATCATGCGGCCCGACGCCCGCGCATATGCCGTTTCAGGTGGACCAGCAGCAAGGACACCGCCGCCGGCGTAACACCGGATATCCGAGCCGCCTGCCCCACGGTGGCGGGTCGCGCGGCTTCGAGGCGCTGGCGCACCTCGGTGGAAAGACCTGTGACGCCGGCATAGTCGAAATCGTCCGGCACCGCCTGATCCGCCTGGGCCTTCTGGCGCTCGATCTCGTCGCGCTGACGATCCACGTAACCGGCATACTTGGCCTGGATGCCGACCTGTTCGGCCTGCACGGTGTCTTCCAGACCAGGACCGGCCAGCAACGTGCCCTGTTCGTCCCGAAGGGACATCAGGGTGTCGTATTCGACATCGGGGCGACGCAGAAGATCCAGCAGGCTTGGATGACGATCCAGGCGCTGCAGGGACAGGTTATCGCGGGCATGGGCATCCAGCACCGCCGGATTGACTCGGGTTTCACTCAGGCGCTGGATTTCAGCCGCCACGGCATCGCGCTTGCGGCTGAAGGCATCCCAGCGCGCATCATCCACCAAGCCGAGCGACCGGCCGATCTCGGTCAGTCGCAGGTCGGCGTTATCCTCGCGCAAGCTGAGCCGGTATTCCGCCCGCGATGTAAACATCCTGTAAGGTTCGGTAACACTTTTGGTTACAAGATCATCCACCAACACACCGAGATAGGCCTGACTGCGCGCCATTATCCAGGGCTCACGCCCCATCACCTGCAAAGCGGCATTGGCCCCCGCCAGCAGACCTTGGGCGGCGGCTTCTTCGTAACCCGTGGTGCCATTGATCTGACCGGCGAAGAACAAACCCCGGATCGCTCGGGTCTCGAGCCAGGCATGCAGATGCCGGGGATCGAAATAGTCGTATTCGATCGCATAGCCGGGCCGCATGATGCGGGCGTTCTCCAGTCCCGGCAGACTGCGCACCAATTCGAACTGAATGTCGAACGGCAAGCTGGTCGAAATCCCGTTCGGATAAATTTCGCGGGAAGAAGCCCCTTCCGGTTCGAGAAATACCTGATGACTGGTCTTGTCGGCGAAACGATGAATCTTGTCCTCGATCGAAGGACAATACCGTGGACCGATTCCTTCAATCGTCCCCTGCTCGCTATACATCGGCGAACGGTCCAGACCTGAACGCACAATTTCGTGCGAACGTTCATTGGTATGCGTGATCCAGCACGGCACTTGTTCCGGATGCATGTCGGCCCGTCCCAGGAAGGAGAAGACCGGCACGGGATCCATATCCCCCGGCTGGACCTCCGTCCTGGAAAAATCGATGGTGTTCGCGTCGATGCGTGGCGGTGTGCCTGTCTTCAATCGCCCCTGGGGTAAATTCATTTCCCTGAGCCGCTGACCCAGACTGGTTGCGGGAGGGTCTCCTGCTCGACCCGCCGCGTGATGAGACAGGCCAACGTGCATCAAACCATTGAGAAACGTACCCGCCGTCAAGACCACGGCTCGGGCCTTGAATACCAGACCGATTTGAGTACGCGCCCCAACCACACGGTCGCCCTCCAGAATCAGATCATCCACGGCCTGCTGGAAGATCATCAGATTTTTCTGATTTTGCAAGATCATCCGCATCGCACGCCGGTACAGGGATCGATCCGCTTGAGCGCGCGTTGCCCGGACTGCAGGTCCTTTGGAACGATTCAAGATCCTGAACTGAATGCCCGCCTGGTCCGTGGCCCACGCCATGGCGCCGCCAAGGGCATCAATTTCCTTGACCAGATGCCCTTTGCCAATCCCGCCAATGGACGGGTTACAGGACATTTGACCCAAGGTGTCCAAATTATGGGTCAGTAGCAGCGTGGAAGCGCCCATGCGTGCCGCGGCCAATGCAGCCTCGGCTCCAGCATGACCACCACCAATCACGAGCACATCGAATTCTTCGGAGTAATTCATAGCGGGAACAGAAAATTTCCCAAAATTATACTTCGCCGTTCCTTTTAACAATGTTCCACGTGAAACAGAATTTAGATGTTTCACGTGGAACATCATGGCAAAAGAATTACCCACCCAATAAAAATCCAAGTGCGAAAATCTTCAGGTAATCAACCGCTCAGACCACGACAAATCGAATCGATGATGTTCCACGTGAAACATTCATAAGATCAAATATAAAGGTGTGAACAAAGCTGTGGACAAGCACTGAACAAGAAGGGTACAAATTTTGTTGTCCGAAAGAAACGGGAATGAAAAAAGGCACTCCGAGGAGTGCCTTTCAGAAACCTGCCGACTGATTTACAGCGGGCGGATCTCAGCAGCCTGGGGACCCTTGGGGCCATCCTTGACTTCGTACTGCACGGCCTGGCCTTCGTTCAAGCTGCGGTAGCCGCGACCTTCGATAGCGGAGAAGTGCGCGAACACGTCGGTGCCACCAGCGTCCGGCGTGATGAAGCCGAAGCCCTTCTCAGCGTTGAACCATTTGACTTTGCCCGTTTGAGCCATGATCTGAAACGTCCTAAATGAATGAAAGAAAACAATGAATCAAGAACGCTGAAACGATACAGATCGTGCCGTAGTGCGGGTAGCAACAGGGCATGCCGTGTGCGAAACGTGCGTACTGCTAGATTGCATTGCAACAGGGAGCATAACTACGCAATATGAAAAGTCAAATCATAGTTTTCCCTTATGCGCGATTGTATCCGCAACTGAAGCCTTCGTGCTTGGAAACGCATCCTAAAACCAACACACATCAATCGCAAAACCAAACATGCTGAATTCACTGCCTTCCAAGCTGCCCGACGTCGGCGGCACCATCTTCGCGGAAATGAGCGCCCTGGCCCAAGAGTTCCAGGCCATCAACCTGGGGCAGGGGTTTCCCGATTATTCACCACCCGACCCGTTGATCCGCGCGGTCGCTGACGCCATGGCGCAAGGTCACAACCAGTACGCCCCCATGCCCGGGCTGCTTCAGTTGAGGCAAGCCATCGCATCCAAAATCGAAACTCAGCATGGACACGCCTACGCGCCGGAATCGGAAATCACAGTCACCGCAGGCGCAACAGAAGCCTTGATGAGCAGCCTGCTGGCTTTGGTTCATCCAGGCGACGAAGTCGTGCTGATCGATCCATCGTATGACTTGTATGCCCCAGCGATCCGTCTGGCGGGAGCCAGCGCCGTACGTGTTCCCATGCGCCCACCTGAAACGAACGATCCATCGTTTCGCGTCGACTGGAACAGGGTGGAGGCCGCCATCACAAAAAAAACACGCATGCTGGTCCTGAACTTTCCACATAATCCGACGGGCTTGACACTGAAACCGGAAGACCTGGATGCACTGGAGTTCCTGGTCGGCAAGCATCCGATCCTGTTGTTGTCAGACGAAGCCTATGAACACATCGTGTTCGATGGCCAGACCCATCTGAGCCCTGCAACTCGGCCTTTGCTGGCCGCACACACAGTCATGGTCTCTTCATTCGGCAAGACCTTTCATGCCACTGGCTGGAAAACAGGTTACTGCTGCGCGCCCCGCGCTGTCATGCGTGAAATCCAAAAAATCCACCAGTTCACTGTTTTCTCCGTCAGTACGCCCATGCAAGCGGGCATCGCCCAGTATCTGCGCCAATCCGACGCACTTTCGGGCTTGTCCGGGTTTTATCAGAAAAAACGCGACCGGCTGACCGCCGGCTTGAAAGAAACGCCGCTGCGCCCTTTGCATACCGAAGGCACTTTTTTCTTGCTGGTGGATGCTTCCGCAATAGGTTTCAGCCTGGAGAAAACATTGGCCATCCGCCTGACACGGGACATCGGGGTCGCGAGCATTCCCGTATCCGCTTTCTATGCCGACCCCGACGTCCCCGCAGCAAATCACCATTTGCTGCGTTTGTGCTTCGCCAAATTGGATACGACGCTGGATGCGGCGCTGGAACGCCTTTCGGGGTTGAAGTCCTGGTCGAGAGGATGACGGTCTTTATGTTTTTCTCTTTTCTTTTATATAAAACCGATAAGAATGGTGAGAGGTTGTGGATAACTCGGAAAACTCAATAAATCAATAAAAATCAATGCGTTGGATACTTTTTTACTGTGGGTTCCTTTGTGTGTGATCCTGGCATGGTTTGGGGATGGTTTTCGGGCATGGCAAAAAGTCCGTGCTTATGAACAACTTGTCGACAGGATGAACACATGAAGCCGTCTCTGGACTTATCCACAGTGCGGAAGTCTTGAAATCAGGTGGTTGGCATGCCGCCGATCGTCGGTATACGGGCACCGTTGTCGAACAGCAGATCGCGTTCGGGCCATAGCATGGCGGCCAGCCGGTAATGGCTTTCCGGCCCCCTGTCGGGAGATTTCCGGGGGCGCCAGCGGGCACCCACCGAGTAGTCGATGCAAAAAGCCTGCCGGTGGCGACCGTGCCAGGCCGTGGGCGGGACGCCCTCGAAGAGACGGCCGTAGCGCCAGTTCGTCCCCTGAGCCGGGGGGGTGAACAAGCGCCAGTAGTGGCCGATCAGCACCGGGGTGGGGTCCTCGTCGTCGTTCCACCAGGCCGTTCGGTCGGAATAACGCCAGCGGTTGCCGGAAAAGAAAGGTTGCGGGCTGCGGGCCTCGATACCGGAAGTCAGCCGCTTGATCGGGTTGAGACGATGTTCCAGCGACTCGAAATCCGCCACCGCATCCAGATAGGGAGGAGGGTCGTCAGGATTCTCCAGCTGCTTGCCCCAGCGTTCGAGTTCCCCGCGGTAACGGGCATGGAGGTCGTCAACGCGGGCGGCCTGCAGGACGTTCAGTTGCTGTTCGCGGATCAGTTCCAGGATGTGCCCGCAAGGGAAATCGGCGATGGCCTCGATGGAAGCCGCATCCCAGGCGGCATGCACGATCCGCAGTCCCGGCATGCGGACCGCCAGGGGAAGGCTACACAGGAAATCCCGGATTTCTGGCCGTTCCCGTGCCGAGGCGCGGACGAATGGCGCATAGAAAGGGGTATCGGAAGCTTTCCTGCTGTCGAAGAACCAGCCTGAACCGTCTTTCGCATCGTTGGCGAGCAGATTGATTTCGTGATTGCCCAGAATGCAGAGCGCACGGCCTTTTTCCACGAGTTCCCGCACCCGGCGGATGACGCTCACGCTGTCCGGCCCGCGATCGCACAGGTCGCCGATGAACACCAGCAGACGGTCCCGCGTTTCGGGATGTGTTCGCAAGCGGTCGAGCAAGGCGTCCAGCGCCTGGATCTCGCCATGAATGTCGCCAATGACGGCCAGGGGCTGGGCGTCCAGGGTATGGAGTAGGGTCGGGTTCATCGTCCTATTGTCCTTCGGGATGGGGATCAGGACAATGGATGCGATCGATTGCGCCATTGCAAGGTTTCGTCCGGAAAACCGGTCCGCAGGAAGCCGGTGTGCGGTAGATTAGAGTCGAGTGGGCATGCGCCCGGATACCGGATCACAGGAGAGGTCACATGGCAAAGGATATTGTGCTGGCGACGGACGGTTCCTCGTACAGTTTTCAGGCGGCGCGTTTTATCGCGCAATCGGGGCTGCTGCCCGATGGCGGGGTTGTCAGGGTTCTGCATGTGATGGCCAACTTGCCCGCCCGGGTGAGCCGTTTCGTGGATGCCGAGGCGATCCAGGAATGGTATGGGGAGGAATCCGCCAAGGTGTTGAAACCGACGGCCGAGATCCTGAGCCAGGCCGGCGTGCCGCACGTGGTCGATTCCCGGATCGGTTTCGCGCCCCAGGAAATCACGCGCTACGCCGACGAGGTCGACGCCCACATGATCGTGATGGGCGCGCATGGCCGGGGCGTGCTGCTGGATGCGGTGATCGGATCAGTCGCCGGCCGGGTGCTGGCCTTGACGCATCGGCCGGTATTGCTCATCCAGCACCCGGGAGATGATCAGGATCAGACCCGGTAGTTGTCCAGGCCAGTCGGTCGCGTCATGTATCGGCTGGCTGTTCGTAGCCGGCGAATTATCAGTGGCGGCGGTCTTCCCGACCCGGCCGGCCCGGTTCCTGGCGATCCCGGCCTTGGCGCCCCGGGACTTCGGCGCGCGGTCTTTCCTCCGGTCCGCGCCGCCATTGGCCGGGGCCGGCGTCCGGGCGTCCCGGACCAGGACGTCCCGAGGCCTGGAACTGATCATGCGGCCGTTCGCGGAATTCCCTCTGAGGCCGGTCGGGCTGTGCGGTCCGGCCGGCGCCCGCCCGCCACGATTCCGGCGCCTGACGAGGTGCGCGCATTTCCTGGCGGTCAGGCGGGCGTGATCCGTCGGTGCGGTGGATGTCGCGCGGGCCGGGACCGCCGGCATGCATGGGCCTGTTTCTGTCCGGTTCAGGCCGTCCCGGCGCATTGGCCGGGTGTGGCTGATGCGCGTAGGCGCGTTGCCCGGGCGTCGGTCGGGTCGCCATGCCGCCCTGGCCGCCGCTGTAGCTGACGCGTCGCCGGTCCGGAGGGGCGTTGTGGATCACCGTCTTGTCCACGTAGACGGTGCGGACGTGAGTGATGTTGACGTTGGTGACGGCCCGGTTGTAGTAGAAATCCCTGCCCCGCCAATGACCACCGACATAACCCACGCCAAAATAGCCGAACCCGTAGTCGATGCCGCCATAGAAGCCGACTTGGGGACCCCAGTAGCCGTTGTGCCAGCGGTAGTAGCCGTCGGACCAGCCCCACCAGCCGGGGGTCCATAGCAGCCCGATGGCGGGAGGGACGAGCCACGCGCCGTCGATCCAGTAGTAGCCGTCCGGTCCCCAGGCCCAGTAACCCGGAGTCCAGATGTAGCCGGGACCGGGGGCGACCGGCTGGATCATTTTCGGCAGGGGCGGCGGCGCCAGGGTGATCGCCACGCCGACGTTGACGGCTGCTGCTGCGGACGTCGGCAGCGTCAACAGCGGGGCGGCCGCCATGCTCGCGGCCAAAGCGAGCGACATGGCGCGCAGGCGGGCGGCCATGCCGGTTTTCGATGTGTTCTGGATGGCCTTCATGATCCGTATCCCGTTGATTTCCCGATGGTCCGGCACTCAAACCCAGTTTAGGGTCGGAGTGTCGGATAAATTCCAAGAATTCAAGGAGATAGGTTGCGATTTGTGAATGGGAAAATCCCGCTACGCATCCAGGCAGGACGTCCGGGCGGTTTTTCGCAAGCGGCCCAGGCTCAGCGCCACGGCCATCGCCGTCGCCGCCACCGCGACCCACAGGCTCAGTCGCACCGCCGGTTGTTCCATGGACACGCCGCCTTGGACATGCATGGCCAGCAGCACCCCCACCAGCGCCGTCCCCAGGCACTGGCCGAATGTGCGCATGATGGCCAGCACGCCCGAGGCATAGCTGCTGTGCTCGCGCGAGACGTTCGACAGCATTTCCCGGTTGTTGGGACTCTGGAAGCAGCCGAAGCCGATCCCGCACAGCAGGCAACGCGCCGCGATGTCCCAGACCTGTGGCTGTTCGGGCAGCCAGACGAGCGACACCTGGCCGGCCAGCAGCACGCACAGGCCGATGGTGGAGATCACAGCGGGCGACATGCGGTCGGCCAGGCGTCCCGCATGGGGCGCGACCAGTACGATGCCCACCGGCCACGGCGTGAACAGCAGCGCGGTTTCAAAGGCACTGTAGCCGTATACATTCTGGAACAGAAACGGCAGGGCGACGAAGGTGATGCCTTGCGCCATGAACGAGGTCATCGAGGTCAGCGCCGCCAGCGAGAACCGGGCTGACGCAAAGATCACGGGGGGCAGCAGCGGGTGCCTCGCATGGCGCATGCGCCACACAAACCCCGCGCCGGCGAGCAAGGCGACGAGGGCGTACCAGCCGCCTCCCGGCATCGTGACGTGGTTGGCTGTCATGATCAATGCGCCCAGCAGCACGGCGGAGAGCCATGCTCCCGGGGTGTCGAAAGGCCCGTGCGCGGCCCTCGGTCCGGCGGGAATGGTCTTCATGCCGATCGCCAGAGCCATCGCGCCGGGGACGATGTTCAATGCGAACAGCCATTGCCAGCCCCAGGCATCGAGCAGTGTGCCGCCGACGATCGGCGCGATGGCGGTGCTGGCGGCGATCAGCAGCGCATTCAGGCCCAGTATCCGCCCAAGCAGGCGGCCAGGGAATGCCGATCGCAAGATGGCCGGGCCAATGCTGACCACTGCGGCTCCGCCGATGCCCTGCAGCACCCGCAAGACGATCAGCGCATAGGCGTCGGACGCCAGCGCGCAACCCGCCGACGCCAGGGTGAACACAGCCAGGCCCGGCAGGAACAAAGGGCGAAACCCGAAACGGCCAGCGAGCGCGGCAAAAATGGCCAGCGTCATGGCCACGGACAGCAGGTACGCATTGGCGAACCAGACGGCGACCGACGGCGCGACCCGCAGCGCATCCGCCATTTTCGGCAAGGCGATGTTGACCACGGATCCGTCGAATACCACCATGACGGTGGAAGTCATCAGCGCCGCCATGACGGCGGCGCGCTCGCGGCCCGGCAATCCTTCGTCGCCGGGCTTGTCGGTCAATAATTCCATGGTGTTTCGCCTCGCTATCGTTCGATCCATGGAAAAAATGTAATCGCGATGCCGACCGGGCGGAAGACGCATCATTTACAGTTATACATTGCATGGTACGCCGCATGTCGCATCCGGCGCCGAACCCGCTTTCATCCGGGCACCAGGCCCGCCTCCTATGTCAGAACCCGATTTCAACCTGCTGGTGGCGCTCGATGCACTGTTGGCCGAGGGCAGCGTGGCCGGCGCGGCGCGACGAACCGGCCTGAGCACTTCCGCCATGAGCCGGACTCTGGGCCGGCTGCGCGCCACGACCGGCGATCCATTGCTGGTCCGGGCGGGGCGCCAGATGGTGCCGACTCCTCATGCGCAGGCGATCCGTGAGCGGGCACGCGATGCGGTGCTCGAAATCCGGACACTGCTGTCGCCTGCGGTGTCCGAACTGGATCCATCCACCCTGGACCGTATTTTTGTCATACGGGCGAACGAGGGGTTCGTCGAGGCCTTCGGCCCGGGGCTGATCGCGGCCGCGGCCAGCGAGGCACCGCGCGTCAGCCTGCATTTCGCTCCGAAGATGGAGAAGGATTCCCGCTATCTGCGAGAAGGGCGGGTCGATCTGGAGATCGGAGTCGTGGAAAACATGGGGCCGGAAATCCGTCTGCAAGCCCTGTTCCGCGATCATTTCATCGGTGTGGTCCGGGCCGGACATCCGCTGCTGTCCAGTCCGGCCGTCACCGCCGGGCAGTACGCCTCGTATGGACATGTGGTCGCTTCGCGCCGGGGACGCGCCCATGGTCCGGTCGACGATGCGCTGGCGGAACTGGGCTTGGCCCGCAAGGTGGCCAGCGTGGTTCCCGGCTTTCCGGCGGCATTGGCCGTGGCCATGGCGTCGGACCTGATCGCGCTGCTGCCCGCTTCGTATCTGCCGGCCCCACCGGCGGGCGGGAAAGCCGGGCAGGCATTCGGGACGTTCGAGCTTCCCGTGCCGACCCAGGTCATCACGATTTCACAGATGTGGCATCCCCGCCTGGAGATGGATCCGGCGCACCGCTGGCTGAGGCAGCTGGTGCGCCGGACGTGCGGAGAAGGGCGGGCTGACGGAGATTGATGCGGGGCGTGGTGACAGACAGCCCGCACAGTGTGGGTTTTTAGAAAAGCTGGCGAGGTTTTATGTCTTCGTCACGTCTGGGCATAGATCGGAATCGCAGTCGGGGGCCGCCATGAAGGGAGCGGCTGCTGGTTTCGAGTGATGTTGGGCGACTGTTGTTCAGCTTCAAATTCTGGGCCGGCTCAAAGGACGGACGGGCTCAGGTTTGCCGAGAAGCTCGACCAGTCGCGACTCGCTTGGTGAGAGGTCATACCCGCGTCGTTGCGAGATCATGAACGTAAGCGAACCGATGTGCCAGGCGCGTCGTTCAAGTTCGACGAGTCGTCCACTTGCCAGATCATCTCGAACGAGGTGCCGTGGCAAGTGCCCCCAGCCGAGACCGGCGTTCAGAAGATCGCGCTTGGCGTCGAGATCGTTGACCAGCCACTGGCGCTTGCCAGCGACACCCTGTTGGGTCCTTTCCGCTCCCAGCTGGTTGTCCGTAACGACGATCTGGACATGTCTGCCAAACTCGTCCATCGGGATGGGTTTCGGTGTCGAGGCGAGAGGGTGTGCAGGTGCACATACCGTCACCATCTCCGTCTCGGACAGCCAGTGGCGTTCTATGGCATCCGGGTTCGCCTCAGGTACGTTCGCTATCGTGACGGCCAGGGCACAAACCCCTTCGAGCACTAGGCTCTCGCCGCCTTGCATGGTCGTGATTCGCAAGTTGATCACTGCGGTGGAGAATTCCGCTTGCAGCGTCCGCAGGCAGTCGATCAGGCGGGCGCGTGGGAAGTAAGCGTCGATCGCAACTGAAACCTGCGGTACCCCGGTTCTGGCGATTGAGCTGGCACGGTTCTTCATCTCTTCCGTGCGTGAGAGCACTGCCCGCGCATCCGGCAAAAGGCTTTGCCCCGCTGCGGTGAGCTGCGCCTTCCGTGTGTTTCGCTCGAACAACTCGACATCGAATGCGCTTTCCAGCGCCTTGATTGCATGGCTGATGGCGGACTGTGCGCGCCGGAGCTTGCGCGCCGCATCCGAAAAACTTCCCTGATCGCATACCGCGACGAATGCACGCAGTTGGTTGATGGTGACGTTATCGAGCATGATTAATCTAAAAAATAGATTGAAATAAGAAATTTTTCGTCAATTGAATTGATTAGTCAAGGGCTCTAGACTGGTTCCTAGTTTCAACAGAGGACGCCGATCTGGCGACACATCATGGACAGACTGAGTGGAAAGACCGCCGTGAGGAGGGAATGAAGGTCTTCGCCCCGATGAATCCGCTCCAGCGCATGGCTGAACCAGTGGAGCCCGCGGCGGCCGCTGTCTTTCTCGCGTCGCAGGACAACAGCTTCATGACGGCCAGCGAGATCGCCGTTGATGGTGGTCTGGCGCAACTCTGACACCCCACGCCCGGCTGCTCACTGCAGCGGTCCGGCCGGGCAAACTCCCCAAAGGAAAATCACATGGAACACTCCCTCACAGGAAAAACGGCTCTCGTTACCGGAGCATCGCGAGGCATTGGCCGTGCCATTGCCGAACGTCTTGCAAAGGATGGCGCGACGGTCGCGTTGACCTACAACGCCAGCAAGTCTGGCGCAGACGACGCGGTCGCGGCCATCGAGAAAGCAGGAGGCATTGCGTTCGCGCTCCAGGCAGACCTCGTTGACCCGGCGACCGTCCCGACCCTGTTCTCAAGGCTCGACGATGAGTTCACCAATCGGAACGGAAGCAAAACCCTCGACATTCTGGTCAACAACGCTGGCAATTCCGGCTGGGTTGGCTTTAAAGATGCGACGCCGGACAGTTGGGACACTCTGATGGCGGTCTACGCCCGGGCGCCCTTCTTCATCGTCCAGGCCGCGCTGGATCGTCTCGCCGATGGTGGACGCATCATCAACATCTCTTCCGCCGCCGCCACGAAACCCGTGACAGCCGCGCCTGTCTATTCGATGGCCAAGGCGGCCATCAACACCCTGACGCATGCGCTCGCGTCTGAGCTGGGGCCGCGCGGAATTACCGCGAACGCCGTTGCGCCGGGCTATACGCGAACGGACGCGAATGCCGCCTTCCGAGAAAATCCAGAACTCGTGAAGGCGGTCGAGGCCGAAATCGCGCTGGGACGCTTTGGCGAGCCTTCGGAAATCGCCACTGTCGTGGCGTTCCTGGCTTCCGATGAAGGCCACTGGGTGACCGGCCAGACGATTGAGGCGAGCGGTGGCTACAAGCTCTGATCTCGCCCAAGAACCCAAGGAGAATATATGAGTTACGCGATTATCGGCTTTGGCAAGATTGGCCATGCGCTTGCCAAAGCGTTTGCCCGCAATGGCATCGAGGTGTCCGTTGCCACCACGCGCGACCCGACAAGCTTCGCATCCGATGCGGCCGCAGTTGGGCCCACGATCATTCCCAAAACCCTGGCGGAGGCCGTCAAGGCCGACGTCATCTTTCTGGCTGTCCGTTTCGAGTCGCACCCGGAGGTCGCGAAGATGCTGCCCAACTGGAAGGGGAAGACCATCATCGACGCGATGAACACGTTGGCCCCGCTTGAGGAACTGGACGGTCTCCCATCCTCTGCAGTCGTCGCGAAGGCGTTCACCGGAGCCGGTCTGGTGAAAGGCTTCAACCATTTGGCCGCCGCCGTCCTTGCCCAGGACCCGGCCGTGCACGGTGGCAGGCGAGTTGTATTCCTGGCAAGCGACGATGGCGGCACAGTAGCGCCGGTGGCCGCTCTTGCCGGGCAGCTTGGTTTCTCACCCGTCAATCTTGGGGCGCTTGCCGAGGGTGGCGCGCTTGTGCATGCGCGGGACGGGGCCTGGGGGCCTCTGATCTTCCAGGATCTGTTCACGAAGGAGTCGTGAGCGATGTGAGGCCATTATGGCAAGACCGTGATTACCCGATCGAACCTGTATGGGCCCACTATCGACAAACGACTCCGCACCCCTGACGTGGCTTGCAGCATCCGAAGCCGAGGTGGCAAAGCCGGAGGGCTGACCATTCATCGAACGGAGAGAGATTTTATGCATATCGAACTCAAGGGCCGCAAGGCGATCGTGACCGGTTCCACTGCAGGCATTGGCCGTGCAATCGCCGAAGAGATGGCGCGTGCGGGCGCGGCGGTTGTCGTCAACGGGCGCACACAGAAGCGGGTCGACACCGCATTGCGCGAGATACGCGCCCTGTTGCCGGATGCCGAATTGACTGGCGTGGCGGCGGATGTCGCCACTGCAGAAGGATGTGCCGTGTTGTTCGGCCAGACGCCGGATGCGGATATCCTCGTCAATAATGCCGGTACTGCACACCCGAACGATTTTTTCGGGCAGGACGACGGTGAATGGCTGGATTTGTTCCAGCTTAACGTCATGAGCGGGGTGCGCACCGCGCGCCATTATCTGCCGAAGATGATGGCGCGCGGCTGGGGACGGGTGGTGTTCGTCAGCAGCGAATCCGGGCTGAACATCCCGAAGGAAATGATCGACTACGGCGTTACCAAGACCGCGATTCTCGCTGTCTCACGCGGACTGGCGGAACTCGTTGCCGGAACGGGTGTCACCGTCAATGCCGTATTGCCCGGACCGACGAGGTCCGAGATTCTATCCAATTGGATGGAATCGACTGCGCAAGAGCGGGGCATCACACGGGAGCAGGCCGAGCAACAGTTTCTGAGAACTGCACGTCCCACGACGCTGATCAACCGATTCGCTACAACTGAAGAGGTCGCGAACATGGTGGTATATGCCTGCTCAGAACAGGCTTCTGCGACCACTGGAGCCGCACTGCGAGTCGATGGAGGCGTCGTTCGTTCGATTGCCTGAACTATGAAGAGTGGTAGCTTGACAGCTACCAAGGGGTGAATCGGCCCATGCGCTTCAGCGTTCACGCACCGTTTCAACCGAAAAAAGGCCGCTAGTTAAGCAGCCTTTTTTCACAGCACGGCGGATGGCCAACTTTTCCGTAAAACCTGGCCATCTTTTCCGAAATCCAACACATCTCAAACGTCGATGTTCCCCGCCTGCAGGGCATGGGTTTCGATGAAGGCGCGGCGCGGTTCGACGTTGTCGCCCATCAGGGTGACGAAGATCTCGTCGGCGGCGATGGCGTCCTCGATCTGCACGCGCAGCAGGCGTCGCACGGTCGGATCCATGGTGGTTTCCCAGAGCTGTGCCGGGTTCATTTCCCCCAGGCCCTTGTAGCGCTGCTTGCTGATGCCGCGTTCGGCCTCGGCGCGCAGCCATTGCATGACCTCGCGGAAGTCTGAGACGGGCTTTTCCTTGAGCTTGTCGCCGGTGCCCCGGCGCACGACGGCGCCTTCGCCCATAAGGCCCAGGAAGGTCTTGGCCGTGCGGGCCAGGATGGCGTGGTCGCCGCCGCGCACGAAATGGCGGTCGAACACGCTGACGCGCATATTGCCGAAGTGCGGGCGGATGACCGCCAGGCGCCAGGCTTCCTCGATGTCGTCGAATTGGGCTTCCACGTGGACGCCGTGGGGATTGGCCGGATCGCGCAGGGCCTGTTCCAGCGCGGCGGCGCTGGCGCGGGCGGCGGCCTCGTCCACCAGGCTGAGCTGAACGCCCTCTGCCATGGCCGACAGGGCCTCGGCGTCCAGCGTGCGCGACAGGCGGGCGATGACCGAATCGGCGGTGACGTACTGGCGTGCCAGGTTCATCAGGGCGTCGCCCGAGATCGGCGTGGCGCCGGCGGCGGGCGTGAGCTCCGTGTCCTTGAGCGCCAGTTGCAGCATGAACTGGGCTTCCTCGGCGTCGTCCTTCAGATAGCGTTCCTCGCGCCCGACCTTGACCTTGTAGAGCGGCGGCTGGGCGATGTAGACGTAGCCGCGCTCGATCAGCGCCGGCATCTGGCGGTAGAGCAGGGTCAGCAGCAGGGTGCGGATGTGGGCGCCGTCGACGTCCGCGTCGGTCATGATGATGATGCGGTGATAGCGCAGCTTGTCGATGTTGAAGTCCGGTCCGATGCTGGTGCCCAGGGCGGTGATCAGGGTGGTGATCTGTTCGCTGGAAAGCAGCCGGTCGAAGCGCGCCTTTTCGACATTCAGGACCTTGCCGCGCAGCGGCAGGATGGCCTGGAACTTGCGGTCGCGGCCTTGCTTGGCGGAACCGCCCGCCGAGTCGCCCTCGACGATGTAGAGCTCGCACAGGGCGGGGTCCTTTTCCTGGCAGTCGGCCAGCTTGCCGGGCAGGCCGGCGCCTTCCAGGACGCTCTTGCGGCGGGTCATTTCGCGCGCTTTGCGCGCGGCCTCGCGGGCGCGGGCGGCCTCGACGATCTTGGAGCACAGCGCGCGGGCGTCGTTGGGGTTTTCGAGCAGCCAGGTTTCCAGGGTCCGGCCGACGGCTTCCTCGACCGCGGGGCGGACTTCGCTGGAGACGAGCTTGTCCTTGGTCTGGCTGCTGAACTTGGGTTCGGGCACCTTGACCGACAGCACGCAGGCCAGGCCTTCGCGCATGTCGTCGCCGGTGGTGTCGACCTTGGCCTTCTTGGCCAGTTCGTTGTCGGCGATGTACTTGTTCAGCACCCGGGTCATGGCGGCGCGCAGGCCGGTCAGGTGGGTGCCGCCGTCGCGCTGCGGGATGTTGTTGGTGAAGCACAGCACGGTCTCGGCGTAGCTGTCGTTCCACTGCATGGCGACCTCGACGCCCACGCGCACGCCGCCGGCCTCGGATTCGGTCGTCACGGCGAAGACGTTGTCGTGCAGGACGGTCTTGGCGCGATTGATGTACTGGACGAAGCCTTTGACGCCACCCAGGAAGGCCAGGTTCTCGTCCTGGCCGGTGCGTTCGTCCACCAGGCGGATCTTCACGCCGTTGTTCAGGAAGGACAGTTCGCGCAGGCGGCGCGCCAGGATTTCGTAGGTGTAGTCGATGTTGGTGAAGATCTCGGCGTCGGCCAGGTACTGGACCCGGGTGCCGGTCCGGTCGGCCGGGCCGGTGACGGCCAGCGGCGCGACCCGTTCGCCGCGCCGGAATTCCATGTTGTGCTCTTCGCCGTTGCGCCAGATCGTCAGGCGCAGCCATTCGGACAGGGCGTTGACGCAGGACACGCCCACGCCGTGCAGGCCGCCGGAGACCTTGTAGGAATTCTGGTCGAATTTGCCGCCGGCGTGCAGCTCGGTCATGACGATTTCCGCCGCGCTGCGGTGCTGTTCGTCGTCCTTGTGGATGGCGGTGGGGATGCCGCGGCCGTTGTCCGTGACCGAGATGCTGTTGTCGGCGTGGATCGTGACGACGATGTCGTCGCAGTAGCCCGCCAGCGCCTCGTCGATGGCGTTGTCCACCACCTCGAAGACCATGTGGTGCAGGCCGGTGCCGTCGGAGGTGTCGCCGATGTACATGCCCGGCCGTTTGCGCACGGCCTCCAGGCCCTTGAGCATCTTGATCGAATCGGCGCCGTAGCCGGCGGACGCGGTGTTCTGGGTGGTGGAGTCTGACATGAAAATCCTGTGGTTGAATCCGTCGGCGGAGCGGTTTTCGGGGGACCGCTCAGATGCGCATCGGCATGACGACGTATTTGAATTCCTCGTCGTTGGGCAGCGTGATCAGCACGGAGGCGTTGGCGTCGGGCTGGACGGACCAGCGCACGGCATCGGTCTTGATGCTGGACAGCACGTCGAGCAGGTAGCTGACGTTGAAGGCGACGTCCAGCGGTTCCAGGGCGTAGTCGACCTCGAGTTCTTCGCGGGCCTCTTCCTGTTCGGCGTTGGACGAGGACAGGCGCAGCAGGTTGTCGCCCAACTGCAGGCGCACGCCCTTGAGCTTGTCCGTGGTCAGGATGGCGGTCCGTTGCAGGGCCGCCTGGAGGATGTCGCGGGCGATGTCGAAGTGCCGGGTATAGCCGGTGGGGATGACGCGGCGGTAGTCGGGGAACTTGCCCTCGACCAGCTTGGAGACGACCTCGATGTCGTCGAAGCGGAACCGGATCTGGCCGGCGGCGACGTCGATCTGCACGGCGGCCTGATCATCGTCGGACAGCAGGCGCTGCATTTCGTGGATGGTCTTGCGCGGGATGATCACGTCCAGCGTGGCGGCCTGGC
This sequence comes from Castellaniella denitrificans, assembly GCF_027214045.1. GTDB lineage: Bacteria > Pseudomonadota > Gammaproteobacteria > Burkholderiales > Burkholderiaceae_B > Castellaniella > Castellaniella denitrificans_A. Next base: position 370,883 of record NZ_JAPWHE010000001.1, read on the forward strand.
CCTCGACGGCGGCGCCGCTGTGGGCCAGCCGGTGGCCGTCGGTGGCCACGGCCCGCACGCGGCCGGGTTCGAGCACCAGCAGCAGGCCGTTCAGGTAGTAGCGGATGTCCTGCTGGGCCATGGCGAAGTGCACCTGGTTGAACAGGTTCTTCAGGGCTTTCTGGGACATGGAGAAGGAGGCGGACCACTGTTCGGCCTGGGTGACCGTGGGGTAGTCGGCCGCGTCCAGGGTCTGCAGGGCGAAGCGGCTGCGGCCGGCCTGGACGGTGAGTTTGGCCTCGTCCAGGGACAGCCGCACGTCGCCCGATTCGGGCAGGGCGCGCAGGATGTCGAGCAGTTTCCGGGCGGCCACGGTGGTGGACTGGGCCTCGTCGCCCACGCCGAAGTCCGCGCGGGTGGTGATCTGGACTTCCAGGTCGTTGGCCAGGAACTCGAGCCGGTCGCCCTGTTTGCGGATCAGCACGTTGGCGAGGATCGGCAGCGTGTTGCGCCGCTCGACGATCCCCACCACCATCGTCAGGGGCTTGAGCACGGCATCGCGGGTCGCTTGAATGAGTTGCATCTTCTTATCCTTTGAGAGTTTGCTCGAGTACGTGGAGTGCGTGGTTCAGCTCGGTCTGCTTGGCGCGCAGGTCGGTGATCTTGCGCACCGCGTGCAGCACGGTGGTGTGGTCGCGTCCGCCGAACAGGTCGCCGATTTCCGGCAGGCTCTTCTGGGTGAGTTCCTTGGCCAGGTACATGGCGATCTGCCGGGGCAAGGCGATATTCGCGGGCCGACGCTTGGAGTACATGTCGGCGACCTTGATTTTATAGAAATCGGCCACGGTCTTCTGGATGTTCTCCACCGTGATCTGGCTGTTGGAGACCGACAGCAGGTCTTTCAGGGCTTCCTTGCAGACTTCGACGGTCAGCACGTCGCGGCCATGGAAATTGGCGTAGGCCGATACTTTGCGCAGGGCGCCTTCGAGTTCGCGCACGTTGCTGCGCAGGTGCTTGGCGATGAAGAAGGCGACCTCTTCGGGCATGACGATGCGTTCGGCCTGGGCCTTGCGCAGCAGGATGGCCACGCGCATTTCCAGTTCGGGCGGCTCGATCGCCACGGTCAGGCCCCAGTCGAAGCGCGAGATCAGGCGGTTGTCGATGTTCGACAGTTCCTTGGGGTAGGTGTCCGAGGTGATGATGATCTGCTTGCGCTGGGCCACCATGGCCTCGAAGGCGTAGAAGAATTCTTCCTGGGTGCGGTTCTTGCCGGCGAAGAACTGGATGTCGTCGATCAGCAGCAGGTCCAGCGAATGGTAGTAGCGCTTGAAGTCGTCGAAGGCGCGCCGGTGGTAGGCCTTGACCACGTCGGAGATGTACTGGTCCGCATGGACGTAGCGCACCCGCGTGCTGGCGCCGCTGGCCAGCAGGGCGTTGCCGATGGCGTGGATCAGGTGGGTCTTGCCCAGGCCGACGCCGCCGTACAGGAACAGCGGGTTGTAGGATACGCCGGGATTTTCGGCGACCTGCATGGCCGCGGCGCGGGCCAGTTGATTGGCTTTACCGATGACGAAGTTGTCGAAGGTCAGGTCCCGGTTCAGGCGGGAGTGATCCTGGATGGACTCGTCGGTGGCGGCCTGGACGGGGGCCGGCTGGGGGGACGGGATCACGGCCGGCGCGGCTACGGCGGCGCCGGCGTCCGCGGACCGGGCCGGAGCGGGCGGCGCCGGGGCGGGCCGCGCGACGGCGGCCGGGGCGTCCGCGCGCCCGGGGGAGGCCGACAATTCGAAATGGACCTGCACCGCCTGGGAATACCAGTCGGAGGCCATCGATTCCAGGCGGGTGGAGAAGTTCTTGCGTACCCAGTCTAGCTTGAAGCGGTTGGGCGCGCCGATTCTCAGGACCGCGAGTTCCTCGTCGTAGTCCAGGGGCACCAGGGGCCGGATCCAGGCGTTGATCTGTTGCGGGGGAAGTTCCTGTTCCAGTCTCTGGACGCAGGCCTGCCAGAATTCATTCATAGGGGTCATCTTGCCAAACCTCGATTCTACCCTTTCCCGCCCGAAGTTATCCACAGCCCTGCCGGGGCGCGACCCTCCCGGCTTGGCGCGGGCATCGCCAAGTGATTGACACACCTTCTAAAATTTGATGAAATAATGGGCTTTTCGATGCCGTGGGCAAATTGTGCCTGTCGGCTTTGTCCCGGATGTGATGCCGGGATCCCGTCCCGGGGATTGCCCCGGACCATTTGCCCCCGAGCTCTTTTGGATCCACCATGAAACGCACTTTCCAGCCTTCCGTTACCCGTCGCAAGCGCACCCATGGGTTTCGCGTGCGCATGAAGACCCGTGCCGGCCGCGCCGTCCTGAGCGCCCGCCGCGCCAAGGGCCGCAAGCGCCTGGCCGTCTGATTTTCCTTTCGGGGTCCGCCGACCCGCGCGGCCCTGGAACGATCGCCATGCCAACCGCTTTTCCTCCGGCGGCCCGGCTGCATCGCCCCTCGGAATACGCGGCTGCCCTGAAAGGGCGGCGTATCGCTCGAGGGGCTTTGTTCGTGGTGTCCGGCCCGCGCGGCCCGGCCGAAGGTCCGGCCCGGCTGGGTCTGGTGGTGCCGAAACGGCACGCTCCCCTGGCGGTGACCCGCAACGCCATCAAGCGGGTGCTGCGCGAGGCTTTCCGTCTGCGCCGGGGCGCGCTGCCCGATGGGGATCTGGTGTTTCGCCTGGTGAACCGCCCGCCCGCCCTGAGCCTGACCGCCCTGAAACGTCAGGTCCGGGCCGAGGCCGACGCCTTGCTGACGCGGATCGCATCATGATGCGCGCGCTGTTCATCGCCCCGATCCGCTTCTACCGTTATTTCCTCAGCCCCTGGGTGGGCCAGCAATGCCGCTTCACGCCGACGTGTTCGGCCTACACGATCGAGGCCATCGAGACCCACGGTGTGGCACGAGGGCTGTGGCTGGGCACGCGGCGTATCGCCCGCTGTCATCCCTGGTGCCAGGGCGGCCACGATCCGGTCCCGCCCGCGCGCGGCGCGGATCGCCCGTGATCCCGGCTTGGGTGGCCTTAGGGCCATCGTCAGGATTGCTACGTTAAACTGGTGGGCTTTTGCCCCGTACCCTATACGAGAAAAACAGGCGCCAATGGACATTCGACGCACCATCCTCTGGATGATCTTCTCTTTTTCGCTGCTGCTGTTGTGGAACAACTGGCAGGTCTATCAGGGCCAGCCGTCGCTGTTCTCCCTGACGCCGCCCGCCGCCGAGCAGTCCAAGACCGCGAAATCCGCCGACGGCCAGTCCGCCGGCGTGCCGACGACCGCAGCCGCAAGCCAGCCCGGTGCGCCCGCGACGGTGCCGGGCTCGTCCGCCGAACCCCAGGGGCGCAAGGTCCACCTCAAGACCGAGGTCTACGATCTGACCTTCGACACCACCGGCGCCCAACTGGTGCAGGCCGAGCTGCTGCACTACAAGTCCCTGAAGGGCGACGGCGACCCGATGTACCTGTTGAACGATCAGCCGGGCGACTTCTACGTCGCACAGACCGGTGTGGTCGGCGCTCCGCAGGGCAGCGGCTACCCGACCCATCTGACCCCGTTCTCGCTGGTGACGCCGGAACCCATCGTCAAGGGCGACACCGTGGAGATCGCCTTCGAGGCCACGGCCGGCCAGGTCAAGGTGGTCAAGACCTTCATCGTGCCGCGCGACGGCTATGACATCCGTGTGCGCCACGACATCCTCAACCTGGGCGACCAGCCGATCGATCCTTCGCTGTATCTGCAACTGACGCGCGATGGCAACGATCCCCCGAACACGTCGGGCTTCTACAGCACCTTCACGGGCGCGGCGGTGTATTCGTCGCAAGAAAAATTCCAGAAGGTGAAGTTCGACGAGATCGCCAAGGGCAAGGGCAGCTATATCCACCAGGCCGACAACGGCTGGATCGGTATCGTGCAGCACTATTTCGCCAGCGCCTGGGTGCCCCCGCAGGGCACGGTGCGCACCAATCAGGCGCTGCGCCTGGCCGACAACCTGTACGCCATCCGCACCATCGAGCAGGTCGGCACCATCGCCCCGGGCGCCCAGCGCTCGGTCGAGTCCAACCTGTGGGTCGGTCCGCAGGACCAGAAGGCCATGAGCGCGGTCGCGCCGGGCCTGGAACTGGTGGTGGACTACGGCTGGGTGACCATCATCGCCAAGCCCATGTTCCATTTCATGACCTGGCTGCACGGCCTGCTGGGCAACTGGGGCTGGACCATCGTGGTGCTGACGCTGCTGATCAAGGCCGTGTTCTATCCGCTGTCGGCCGCCAGCTACCGCTCGATGGCGAAGATGAAGCTGGTCGCTCCGCGCATGCAGCATCTGAAGGAAAAATTCGGCGACGACAAGGCCAAGCTGAACGCCGCCATGATGGAGATGTACCGCACCGAGAAGATCAATCCGCTGGGCGGCTGCCTGCCGATGGTGGTGCAGATCCCCGTGTTCATCGCGCTGTACTGGGTGCTGCTGGGCAGCGTGGAGATGCGCGGCGCGCCCTGGATCCTGTGGGTCCACGACCTGTCGGTGCGCGATCCCTGGTTCATCCTGCCGGCGATCATGATGGCGACGATGTTCCTGCAGATCAAGCTGAACCCGACGCCGCCCGATCCGACCCAGGCCAAGATCATGATGATCATGCCGCTGGTGTTCGGCGGGATGATGTTCATGTTCCCGGCCGGCCTGGTGCTGTACTGGTGCGTGAACAACATCGTGTCCATCATCCAGCAGCGCATCATCATGGTGCGGCTGGACCGGGAGAAGGCGGCCGCGGCGTCGAGCTGATGCCGGGAGCTGCGGGAGGCGCGGGACATCGGACCGCCCGGGCGCCCCAGCCGGTGGTCCGGCCGTAGGCCGGACTTCCCGAGTCTGCCTCGTCCGCACGGGCGGCGGGCGAACTCGGCCTTCGGCCTCAGACACCCCCGCCGACTTCCCCCGTGCTCCCTTCGTCAGCCCTCGGCACCGGCCGACCGTGCGCCCGGGCGGTCCGATGTCCCGCGCCTCCCGGGCGATACCGTCCCAAGTTTGTGTCTATGATGCAGGCTGCACCAAGGGGACCCACATGAGCGCCTTTTCCACCGACCCTATCATCGCCATCGCCACGGCCCCCGGCCGGGGCGGGATCGGCGTGATCCGGGTTTCCGGCCCCGACCTGAAAGCCTGGGCCGATGCGCTGTGCGCGCTGACGCTGCGCCCCCGGCATGCCCACTATCTGCCGTTTCGCGACCGCCACGGCGAGACCCTGGACGAAGGGCTGGCACTGTTCTTTCCCGGTCCGCATTCCTACACCGGCGAGGACGTGCTGGAACTGCAGGGCCACGGCGGCCCCGCGGTGCTGCGGCGCGTACTGGATGACTGTCTGGCGCGGGGGGCGGACATCGGCTTGCGCCTGGCGGAACCGGGCGAATTCACCCGGCGCGCCTTCCTGAACGACCGGCTGGACCTGGCCCAGGCCGAGGCCGTGGCCGACCTGATCGAGGCCAGCTCCACGGCGGCGGCGCGCAGCGCCATGGCGTCCCTGTCGGGCGCGTTTTCCGCCGAGATCGACGCCTTGAGCGAGCGTGTCGTGCAGTTGCGCATGCTGGTCGAGGCGACCCTGGATTTCCCCGAGGAGGAAATCGACTTCCTGGAAAAGTACCAGGCCGCTGCGCGGCTGGAGGCCGTGACGGCCGCGCTGGACGGCGTCCTGCGTACCGCCCGCCAGGGGCTGGTGCTGCGCGAGGGGCTGCATGTGGTGCTGGCGGGCCAGCCCAACGTGGGCAAGTCCAGCCTGCTGAACGCGCTGGCGGGCGAGGACGTGGCCATCGTCACCCCGATCGCCGGCACCACGCGCGACCGCGTGGTGCAGCAGATCCACATCGACGGCATTCCCCTGCACATCGTGGATACGGCCGGCCTGCGCGAGACCGAGGACACGGTCGAGCGCATCGGCATCGAGCGCAGTTGGGCGGAAATCGCCCGCGCCCAGGTGATCCTGCACCTGCAGGACGCCCGCCATCCCGACGATCCGCTGGACGCGGAGATCGTGCGGCGCCTGCCGGCGGGCGTGCCGGTGCTGCGGGTATGGAACAAGGCCGATCTGCTGGGGCGCGGCACGGTTTCTGCGGATCATTGTGCGCCAGGTGAATCCGGGCGGCATGCGGGCGGCGAGGGGGAGGGCCATGGCCTGTCGGGCGCTGCGGACGATGCCCCCCTGCTGATTTCCGCTCACACCGGGGCCGGACTGGACGCCTTGCGCGCCCGGCTGCTGGCCATTGCCGGCTGGACGCCGGGGACAGAGTCCCCCTGGCTGGCGCGCGAGCGGCACGTGCGTGCGCTGGAGGCGGCGCGCGGACATCTGCGGGCCGCCGCCGGGCATGCCGCGCACAGCGATCAGGTGCTGGACCTGTTCGCCGAGGAACTGCGCCTGGCGCACGAGGCGCTGTGCGGGATCACGGGTGAATTCACCAGCGATGATCTGCTGGGAGAGATTTTTTCCCGGTTTTGCATCGGGAAGTGAGCGGAGCCCCTGACAAAAAAGCGCGGCGTCTTCCAGGAGATCGTCGCGTTCGTCGAAAAATTCAAAGGAGTTGGCGGGCATGTTTAACCGGCCAGCATGATCGCACTGGCGTTAAAGCCAAGGGAATCGCAGTTGCGTGCCTGGTCGACGTATGGACCACGTGGAGATACTTGGTATGAATGGCAAAAAATTGATCCGCAACAGCACAGCCGAGTTTCTGATCTTCACTGGCCAGGCCGGCGAACAGAGCATCGAGGCCCGCTACGAGGACGAAACCCTGTGGCTATCGCAGAAGCTGATGGCTGAACTGTTCGGGGTGGATGTGCGCACGGTCAGCGAGCACTTGAAGAACATTTTTGCCAGTCATGAGCTCGCACCTGAGGCAACTATCCGGAAATTCCGGATAGTTCAGCAGGAGGGTCAGCGGGAGGTGTCCCGGGCAGTGGACTTCTACAACCTCGACGCCATCATTTCCGTCGGCTACCGGGTCAACTCCCTACGCGCAACGCAGTTCCGCCAGTGGGCGACCGGCGTCCTGCGTGAGTTCGCCATCAAGGGCTACGTGCTGGATCGTCAGCGCATGGAAAACGGTAGCTTCCTGGGCGAGGACTACTTCGAGCGGCTGCTGGCGGAAATCCGCGAGATCCGCCTCAGCGAGCGACGCTTCTACCAGAAGATCACTGACATCTACGCCACCAGCGTGGACTACAACAAGGACGCACCGACCACCAAGGCCTTCTTCGCCAAAGTACAGAACAAACTGCACTACGCCATCCACGGCCATACCGCTGCAGAGTTGATCCGTAAGCGGGCCGATAGCAGCAAGTCACATATGGGGCTGACTTCCTGGGCGAACGCGCCCGAAGGAAAGATTCTGAAAACCGATGTGGCCGTGGCCAAGAACTACCTGACCAAGGACGAGTTGGATTCATTGGGCCGTATCGTCAACGCCTACCTGGAATTGGCCGAGGATCGTGCTCGCCGCAAGATCCCCATGAGTATGGAAGACTGGTCCAAGCGTCTGGACGCCTTCCTAGAGTTTGACGACCGAGAAGTGCTACAGAACAGCGGCAAGGTTTCTGCAAAACTTGCCCAGACGCATGCGGAAAGCGAATTTGAGAAGTACAGAATCGTGCAGGATCGACTGTTTGAAAGTGACTTCGACAAGGTAGTGAAAAAACTGGCAGCGGGCGAGTCGAACACCGGAGATAACGGATAAACCCCGGGTGCCCCGATAGATTTACTCGGACGGTTCCGACGAAAGGGGTGTCCGGCCCGCGGCGCTTATGCCTCGAGCGTCACTTCCGAATGCACCACCTCCGGTGCTTTCTCGAAATACCCGCCGACCAGTCCGCGCCAGGCCTGGAAGTCCTCCGACTGGCGGAAGTGGACCATGTGGTCGTCCAGCGTTTCCCAGTACACCATCAGCACGTATTGCTGCGGATTTTCGATGATGTGATGGAGTTCGACGCGCTTGCAGCCCCGGGCGCGGTGAAAGATCGGCAGCGCCTGGCGGACGCCGGTCTCGAAGTCGGCCTGGGTACCGGGCTTCACGGTGATGTGGGCCATTTCACGGATCATATCGGGTTCCTGTGGGTAAGGGTTGAGGGCAATGCCATGATTATGCACCGCGCCATGCGCCGTTCCGGTCCGCGCCCGCCAAGGAACGGCTGAGCGCGTCGGGCGGTCGGCGACGGGCGATTCAGCGATTTTCCAATCGTGCCGTGACCTCGTCGGCAATGGCCAGGCAGGCGGTCAGGCCCGGGGATTCGATACCGTACAGGTTGACCAGGCCGGGCACGCCGTGCGTCCGCGCGTCCTGGATGAGGAAGTCGGCATCCTGGCCGGCGGGCACGGCCAGCTTGGGGCGGATGCCGGCGTAGTCGGGGCGCAGGGCGCCGTCGCGCAGGTCGGGCCAGTAGCGGCGGATGGCGGCGTAGAAGCCGTCGGCGCGGGCGGGGTCTACCGTGTAGTCGATGGCGTCGATCCATTCGACGTCGGGGCCGAAGCGGGCCTGTCCGCCCAGGTCCAGGGTCAGGTGCACCCCCAGGCCGCCGGGTTCCGGCACGGGGTAGATCAGGCGCGAAAACGGCGCCTTGCCGGACAGGGCATAGTAGTTGCCCTTGGCGTAACGGCCGGCGGGGATGCTGTCGGGCGGCAGGCCGTCGAGGGCGGCGGCCACGGCCTGGGCGTGCAGGCCGGCGCAGTTGACGACGCGGCGGGCGATGAGTTCCATGGGCTCGTCGCCGCCGACGCGCAGCAGGATGCCGTCCGCCAGGATCCGGCCCGACAGGACGGGGGACCGCACGGCCACCAGGCCGCCGGCGGATTCCAGGTCGCCCAGCAGGGCGAGCATCAGACCGTGGCTGTCGATGATGCCGGTGGATGGCGATTCCAGCGCGGCGACGCATCGCAGCGCGGGTTCGCGCGCCCGCGCCTGGGCGGCGTCCAGCCGCCGCAGGTCGTGCACGCCGTTGGCCGCCGCCGCCGCGCCGATGCGTTCCAGGGCGCCGATCTGTTCGTCGCGGGTGGCGACGATGAGTTTGCCGCGGCGCTGGTGGGCGACGCCGTGGGAGGCGCAATAGTCATACAAGGCCTGGCGGCCCTGGACGCAGAGCCGGGCCTTGAGCGAGCCGCGCGGGTAATAGAGGCCGGCGTGGATGACCTCGCTGTTGCGCGCGCTGGTGGCGGTGCCGATGGCGGATTCGGCTTCGAGCGCCAGGGTCTCCAGCCCCGCCAGCGCGCAGGCGCGCGCCACGGCCAGGCCGACGACGCCGGCGCCGATGACGACGCAGTCGACGCGATCCGTCATGGTGGTTTCCTTTTCAGTGTATGGATGGCAGTGTATCGCCGCTTTTCCGCGAACGGGCCGATCGAGGCCTCCGGGAGTATGTCGATCTGGCACGAGTTAAATAATCGCTTGCTATTAAATAGCACACTATATAAAATGGATCCATGAACCGCATCGCCATTCCGCCCTCCGATCCGCAGCCCGCCGGCCTGACGCTGGACGCCCAGCTGTGCTTCGCGCTGTATTCGGCCCAACTGGCGATGGGCAAGATCTACCGGAAACACCTGGCCGGCCTGGGCCTGACCTATCCGCAGTACCTGGTGATGCTGGTGCTCTGGGAGGCCGACGGGCCGACGGTCACGGCATTGGGCGAGCGCCTGTACCTGGATTCGGCCACGCTGACACCGCTGCTCAAGCGGCTGCAGGCCATGGGGCTGCTGCGCCGCGACCGCGCAGCCGACGACCAGCGTCAGGTGCGCGTGACGCTGACCCCGGCCGGGCGCGATCTGCGGCTGCGTGCCGGCGACGTCCCCAAGGGCGTGCTGTGCGCCACAGGCTGTTCGCCCGACCACGCCCGGGTGCTGAAGGCCGAACTGGAAGAACTGCGCGCGCATCTGCTGGCCGCGTCTGCCGCATTGGAAAACCGCACGGCGCCGGACTGACCGGCCCGTTTACGGAAGGCCGCCGATCGTGGTGCCGGCGGCCTTTCTGGAATCGCACCACAAGGAGTCCAAGCATGACAGTCGAAAACGTTCTCTACACGGCCCACGCCACCGCCACCGGCGGGCGCGAAGGCACCGCCAAATCCTCGGACGACCGCCTGGACATCAAGCTGTCCGTGCCCAAGGAACTGGGGGGCGATGCCGGCCCCGGCACCAACCCCGAGCAACTGTTCGCGGCGGGCTATTCGGCCTGCTTCCTGGGCGCGCTGAAGCTGGTCGCCGGCAAGGACGGCGTGAAGCTGCCCGACGCGACCGAGGTGTCCGGTTCCGTGGGGATCGGCCCCATTCCCACCGGTTTCGGCATCGCCGTGGAACTGAAGATCTCCGCCCCCGGCGTGGATCGCGCCACGCTCGAAGGCCTGGTCCAGAAGGCGCACGTGGTGTGCCCCTATTCCAACGCCACGCGCAACAATGTGGACGTCAAGCTGACGGTGCAATAAGCCTGTCGCATGGTGGGACTGCCGCGAGCCGGCCGTTTCGCCGCAGTGCGCGAGCCAAAAAGGCGGCCGGTGGATTTCCGGCCGCCTTTTCCCTATGTGCTGACCTGGGTCATATGACCTCATGGCGTACATGGGTATGATCACCCGGAGGGGCGTCCGCCCCGCAAAGGGAGATCGATATGTCATCGAATGCCGCGCCACGGTCGGCGCCTGTCTCGCGCCAGGCCCTGTCCGTACTGTTTTCCAGTACGTTCGCCTTCACGGTCTGCTTCGCCATCTGGACAATGTTTTCGGTCCTGGGCGTGCCGCTCAAGACGGAGCTGAGCCTGAACGAAACCCAGTTCGGCCTGCTGATCGCCACGCCGGTGTTGACCGGCGCCCTGTCGCGCGTGCCGCTGGGCATGCTGACGGACCGTTTTGGCGGCCGGCCGGTGTTCGCGCTGGTGCTGCTGGTCTGCGTGCCGTCGCTGTATCTGATGTCTTATGCGACCAGTTACACCCAGTTCCTGGTGCTGGCGCTGTTCGTGGGACTGGCGGGCGGGACGTTCGCGGTCGGCACGCCTTACGTGGCGCGCTGGTTCGCGCCGCAGCGCCGGGGATTCGCCATGGGGGTGTTCGGCGCCGGCAATTCCGGATCCGCGCTCAACATGTTCGTGGCCCCGCTCATCATCGGGGCGTTCGGCTGGACGATGCTGCCCCGGGTTTACGCGGCCCTGATGCTGGGCACTGCGGTGCTGTTCTGGCTGTTCAGCCATTCGGATCCGGCGCATCGGGTGGCGTCCACCAGCTTGCGCGAGCAACTGGGCGTGCTGAAGGATCCCCGCGTCTGGCGCTATTGCCAGTATTACTCGGTGGTGTTCGGCGGCTATGTGGCCCTGGCCCTGTGGATGACCAAATATTATGTCGCGGAATACGGCTTCGACCTGACGCTGGCGGCGTTCCTGGCCATGGTGTTCTCACTGCCGGGCGGCGTGTTGCGCGCACTGGGCGGCTGGTTCTCCGACCGTTTCGGCGCCTATGCGGTGACCTGGTGGGTCATGTGGGTCTGCTGGGTCTGTTTCTTCCTGCTGTCCTATCCGCAGACGCAGATGACGATCCAGACGCTGCAGGGGCCGGTTTCACTGCACATTGGCCTGAATTCGACCGTGTTCACGATTCTGCTGTTCGTGGTCGGGGTGGCGATGGCCATCGGCAAGGCCTCGGTCTTCAAGTTCATCAGCGACGACTATTCGGACAATATCGGCGCCGTGTCCGGCGTGGTGGGCCTGGCGGGCGGCCTGGGCGGGTTCATCCTGCCCATTCTGTTCGGTGTGTTGCTGGATCTCACCGGTGTCTATTCCAGCGCCTTCATGCTGCTCTATGGGACGGTCTGCGTGTCGCTGGTGTTCATGCACTATTCGTACCGCCGCGCGCCCCGGTCGGGGACGGAACTGACGGGCACTGTGTGAAAAAAGCATAAAGACATTACGAGCGCCTCGGGAAATGCGGTGCCCGAAAAAGTCGCCATGCTAGTGTGCCGCTCGTCCGATCCGCGCAGTCGAACGAGCGGGGCGACACCCTTGATCGCCATTTCACACGCACAGGTGCCTCATGGATATCGAACGTTTCAAGCATCAGCACGTCCAGATTCTGCAGATCATCCACCGCATGCGCCGGCTGGCGACGGCCGGCATTGCGGAGAACGCTGCGGATCTCGCGCGCGAAATCCGATTGATGAAATCCAAGGTCGCCCTGCACCTGTCGATCGAGAACGACATCCTCTATCCGCGTCTGGAAAAACGGGCGGACGCTCAGGTGTCCCGCCTGGCGCGGGAGTATCAGGAAGAAATGAAGGGACTGGCCGAGGGGTTCGGCCGTTTCGTCGAGCGCTGGGGCGCGGAGTCCGCAGTCGGAGGCGACCCGGAGGGTTTCCGGCGCGATTGCAACTCGGTGCTCAAGGCGCTGCACCGGAGGATCCAGCGCGAGAACACCGAGTTCTATCCTCAGGTCGAGGCTTTGTAGGGAAGCGCGCAGCCGCTCGGATGATTCCGGACGAGGGGGCGCCCCCCCGGGGGGGGGGGGGGGGGGGGGGCGGCCCCGCCCCCCCCCCCCCCGGGGGGGGGGGGGGGGGGGGGGGGGGGGGGGGGGGGGGGGGGGGGGGGGGGGGG
>NZ_JAPWHE010000001.1:383500-542935 GCF_027214045.1 Castellaniella denitrificans
CCCCCCCCCGCCCCGGCCCCCCCCCGCCCCCGCCCCGCCCGCCCCCGCCCCCCGCCCCCCCCCCCCCCCCCCGGCCCGCCCCCTCGTCCGGAATCATCCCCCGCACCCGCCGCAGCAGTTGCCGTCTTCGCCGTGGACGGGTTTCAGTGCCTCGTAGCCGGCGTCCTGGACGGCGACTTGCAGGCGCTGGACGGAGACCTGGGCGGTGTCGAAGGTGATGGTGGCCTTTTCATCGGCCAGGGACACCGTGACCTCGGAAACGCCGGGGACGGCGGCCAGGGCGCGGTCCACCGCGTCGGCGCAGGATGGGCCGCGCAGGCCGACCAGGCGCAGGGTGGCGGTTTTCTGGGAAGAACGCTTCAGGGTTGCTGCTTCCATGGGGTCCTCGCGAGCGGAGAAAGCCCTCGATAAGGGCAGGGTTATAGATTCATTTGAAATACATCTTCTAGGACGGCTAGTATAGCAGGGCCGCCGCCTTTTCGTGCCGCGCCAGACACATGTCCGCCGCTTGCCCCGTCCGCCGTATCGCGCACCTGGATATGGACGCGTTCTACGCGTCCGTGGAATTGCTGCGCCATCCGGATCTGCGGGGCCAGCCGGTGGTGATCGGCGGCGGGCGCCGGCGCGAGGACGGGACATACACCCGGTTGCGGGACTATGTCGGGCGCGGCGTGATCACGACGGCCACCTACGAGGCCCGCGCCCTGGGCGTGCATTCGGCCATGGGCATGATGAAAGCCGCGCGCCTGGCGCCCGACGCCGTGCTGCTGCCGGTGGATTTTCCAGCCTATCGTCATTATTCGCGGTTGTTCAAGGCCGCCGTGGCGGAGATCGCCCCTTGCATCGAGGACCGGGGGATCGACGAGGTCTACATCGACCTGAGCGATCTGCCGCAGGCGTCCGGCGAATTGGCCCGTGCGCTGAAGCAGGCCGTGCGCGAGGCCACGGGATTGAGCTGTTCCATCGGGATTTCACCCAACAAGCTGCTGTCCAAGATCGCGTCCGATCTGGACAAGCCCGATGGCATGACGCTGATCGGACCTGGGGACCTGGAGCGGCGCATCTGGCCGCTTCCGGTCTCCAAGGTCAATGGCATCGGCCCCAAGGCCACGCGCCGACTGCGGGATCTGGGCATCGAGACCGTCGGCCAGCTCGCGCGGGCCGCGCCGGCGTTGTTGCAACAGCATTTCGGGCTGGGCACGGCGCAATGGCTGCTGGACGTCGCCCACGGCATCGACGACCGCCCGGTGGTGACGCGGTCCGAGCCCAAGTCCCTCAGCCGGGAAACGACATTCGAGCGGGATCTGCACGTGCGTCGCGACCGGCCGCTGCTGTCGCGGATTTTCCTGGATCTGTGCGAGCGGCTGGCCGATGATCTCGCCCGCAAGGGCGTGCGCGGGGCGACGGTGGGCATCAAGCTGCGTTTCGACGATTTCCAGGTGGTGACGCGCGACCTGACACTGGACGCGGCGGTCGGGGACGCCGCGTCCATCCACTGGGCCGCCGGGCAATGCCTGAAGCGGGTGCCGCTGGAGCGGCGCCTGAGGCTGCTGGGTGTGCGGGTCAGCAAGCTGGAACCGGCGGGCGCCGACGAACGGCCGCATCCGGTGCAACTGGACCTGTACTGAGACTGCGGCGGCCGGCCGCGCCGCGAGGGGGCTCAGAAATCGTATTCCGGTTCGATGATGTCGCCCGCCTGGAGCCAGGTTCCACCCTCCGGCAGGGCGGCGACGGCGTTCATGCCGAACAGCACCCCTTGCTCGAACTGCCGGTGCCGCGCCAGGGTGCGGCCCGGTTCGGCCGCCGTGGCGCCCGTCAGCGGATCCACATTGGGAATGGGGCAACGGGCGCAGGCCTTGACGAAGGCGAAACCGGCGTCACCGGCTCGGAATCCGGCCAGGTGATCCTCGTCATAGGGCTCCAGGCCCTGGAGCACGATGTTGGGGCGGAAGCGGATCATGTCCACCGGCGCGATGCCCTGGTCGGCCAGCTGGCTGTTCAGTTCCTCCAGCGAATGCAGGTTGGCGACCAGGAACGGGAAACCGTCGGCGAAGGCGAAGGCGTGCCGGTCCACCGGCAGGAATGATTGCGGCCAGTCGGGATGGGTCTGGATCCAGCGGGTGACGTGCGGCAGGCTGGCCAGGCGGTGCGCCCGAGGGTGCAGGCGCAGCAGCCGGCAGGGCGCGCCAATGAATGCGCTCAACCACGCGGCGGCCTCGTCGCCCTGGTCGGCGCCCAGGGTGGGCGTGCCCCAGATGGCGACCGTCACGGCCTCGGCCTGCGCGCGCGGCGGCGGCACGAAGCAGTCGGCCTGGCCGGGGGCGCGCAGCCACAGGCCGTCCGCGACGGGTTCCGGGCGGATCAGCACCATGCGGGGATGCTGACGCTGGGTCATGAAGACGCCCCGGGCGTCCACGATCACCCAGTGCCGGTCGAAGTCCAGGCCGGATCCGGTGACGCGGACGCGTTCGTGGGCGATGCCGGCGCAGGATTTGACGGGATAGCTGTACAGGCTGTGGATGGCCAGGCGCATGGAAGTCTGCCGGTGACGGGGGATGGGAGACATTCTAAAACGGGAACGCAGGGTCGCCGGCCCGTTCGGCGGCGGGCGCGATCCGGTGCCGGCGCCCGCCCGTTCAAAAGGGCCCCAAATGCCGTAGCATGCAGGATTTGACGCGCGTTCTCGCGGCGGGAGATCCCATGCCCTTGAAAGACATCCTGGCCGCCCTGGTCGTCATCGTGGTGTGGGGCGCCAATTTCGTCGTCATCAAGGTCGGCGTGGACGAGATTCCGCCGATGCTGCTGGGCGCCCTGCGTTTCCTGTTCGTGGCGTTCCCGGCGGTGTTCTTCATCCCCCGGCCGGCCGTGCACTGGCGCTACGTCGTCGGTTACGGGGCGACGATCTGCCTGGGGCAGTTCATTTTCCTGTTCCTGGCGATCCACCTGGGCATGCCCGCCGGTCTGGCGTCCCTGGTGCTGCAGGCGCAGGCTTTTTTCACGGTGGCGATCGCGGCGCTGGTCCTGCGCGAGACCGTGCGTCCGCACCACGTGCTGGGCATCGCCCTGGCAGCCGCAGGTCTCACGCTGCTGGATCTGGGCGCGGGGGGCGAGACGGTGGTGCCGCTGGTCGGCTTTCTGCTGACGCTGGCGGCGGCCTTCAGCTGGGCGTCGGGCAATGTGGTGCTGAAGAGCGCGGGGCCGGTGCGCATGCTGTCGATGGTGGTGTGGGGCGCGCTGCTGCCGCCCATTCCGTTCCTGCTGCTGTCGATCTTTTTCGAGGGGCCGGACCGGATCTTGGACAGCCTGTCGCATCTCAGCTGGCGGGCGGTGGGTGCGGTGGCCTACCTGTCGGGTGTGGCGACGCTGATCGGCTATGTGCTGTGGGGGCGGTTGCTGGCCCGCCATCCGGTTGCCCGGGTGGCGCCGCTCAGCCTGCTCATTCCGGTGGTGGGGCTGCTGTGCGCCGACTGGTTCCTGGGTGAACGGCTGAGTCCGTGGCAATGGCTGGGCGGGCTTGTGGTGCTGATCGGACTGGCGGTCAATCTGTTTGGCGCCGGACTGCTCCGGACCCTGCGTCCGTCTTAGAATATCGGTTTGCGCGGCGCCTTGCCGCCGGGACTTACGTTTTCAGGAATACGCACTCATGTCGATCGATCGCGCCGGGCTGAACGCCCTGATGGAAATCACTTCGCGTCCGGAGCTGGTCTTCGTCCGCGGCGAGGGATCCTGGCTGGAAGACCACACCGGCAAGCGCTACCTGGATTTCATCCAGGGCTGGGCCGTGAACTGCCTGGGCCACAACCATCCGGCCATGATCGAAGCGCTGGCCCGCCAGTCGCACTGGCTGATCAACCCTTCGCCGGCTTTCTACAACCAGCCGTCCATCGACCTGGCCCGCCGCATCGTGGAGTCGTCCTGCTTCGACCGCGTGTTCTTCGCCAACAGCGGGGCCGAGGCCAACGAAGGCGCCATCAAGCTCGCCCGCAAGTGGGGCCAGTTGCACCGCAAGGGCGCCTACAAGATCATCACCTTCAACCACAGTTTCCATGGCCGTACCCTCGCGACCATGTCGGCGTCCGGCAAGGCCGGCTGGGACCGGAAATTCGCGCCGCAGGTCGAGGGTTTCCCCAAGGCCGAACTGAACGACCTGGACTCGGTGCGCGCCCTGATCGACGACCAGACGGTCGCCGTGATGCTGGAGCCGGTCCAGGGCGAGGCGGGCGTGATCCCCGCGACGCGCGAGTTCATGCAGGGTCTGCGCGCGTTGACCCGCGAACAGGGCCTGCTGCTGATCGTGGACGAGGTCCAGAGCGGCATGGGACGCACGGGCCGGCTGTACGCCTACCAGCATGCCGGCGTCGAGCCCGACATCATGACGCTGGGCAAAGGCATCGGCGGCGGCGTGCCGCTGTCGGCGCTGTGCGCGCGCGAGGCCGTCTGCTGCTTCGAACACGGCGACCAGGGCGGCACCTATAACGGCAACCCGCTGATGACGGCGGTGGGCGTGGCGATCTTCGACACGCTGGCGGCGCCCGGCTTCCTGGACGAGGTCAACGCCCTCGGGCGGCATCTGTCGGCCGGCCTGATGGCGTTGTCGGACAAATGGGGCATGAAGGGCGAACGCGGTCAGGGCCTGCTGCGCGCGCTGGTGATGGACCGCGACGACGGTCCGGCGCTGGTCCAGGCCGCGCGCGACCGCGCGCCGGAAGGCCTGCTGCTGAATGCGCCGCGCGGCAACCTGCTGCGCTTCATGCCGGCCCTGAACGTCACGGCCGACGAGATCGACACCATGCTGGCCTGGCTGGACGATCTGATCGCAACAGCGCGCGCCTGAGCCGGGGCGTTTCGACGACCCTCCCCCATTCCGCCCCTGGACCCGTCCGCCTCTTGCGCGGGGCGGGTCCAGGGCGGCGGCGCCCGTTTCAGGTCGACAGCAGGCGGCCCAGCAGAAGCAGGCGTTCGCGGCTCAGCCGCTCGCGCATGGGCAGGCGGGTGCGGCCCGGGGACGGGTCGGCGGCATCGAGTTCGGCGATCTCCCGGCGGATGTGCGTTTCGTGCGCCGGCCACCAGGCCGCCAGCTTGCGATCCGGAGTCAGCGCGGACAAACCCAGGCGGCGGAGTTCGGACCGGTTGAAGTCCTTCAGGTTCAGCGTCAGGATTTCCACCGGACTGTCGGGATGCCGTTCGCGCATTTCCCGGGCGACGGCGATGACATGCCAGTCGCGGGGATCGCTGTAGCGCAGCCCCTGTTCGTACCGCTCGATCTCATGCGCCATGGCGCCGGGAAAGGCGGACTGCATGGTGTCCCAGTCCGCTTGCAGATTTTCCGCGGGGATGTCCCAGATGCGCCGGGCGTTGCGCTTCCATTCATCGCCGATGCGCTCGCTCCAGGCCGGATGAAAAATGCCGCACGCGCCCAGCGCCAGCATCAGGCGGCGTTGCAGGCCGGACATCATGACGCAGGCGTCGAGGACCAGGATGGGGGCGGGCGGTGTCAATTCAGCCATGCCAGTGCGCCCTTGGCGGCGGCGCGGCCCCCGGCGAAGCAGGCGGTCAGCAGATAGCCGCCGGTGGGCGCGTCCCAGTCCAGCATCTCACCCGCGCAGAAGACGCCTGGCCGGGCCAGCAACATCAGCCGTTCGTCCATCGCCTGCGGGCGGACGCCGCCCGCCGTGCTGATGGCTTCGTCCATGGGCCGCATGCCGGTCAGCCGCACGGGCAGCCGTTTGATCGCCGCCGCCAGCCGGGCGGGGTCGGCGTAGTCCTCCCTGCCCAGGCATTCCCGCAGCAGGCCGGCCTTGGCGCCGTGCAGGTTCAGGCGCGAGCGCAGATGGCTGGACCAAGATTTGGCGCCGCGCGGATACAGGACCTGACCGGCCACCCAGCCGGCATCGCGGTCGGGCAGCAGGTCGATGGTCAGCACGGCCTGGCCGGCCTGATCCAGCGCCTCGCGCAGGCCCGAGGACAGGGCGTAGACCAGCCCGCCCTCCAGGCCGTCCCGGGTCAGCATGATTTCGCCGCGCTGGAAAGGGGCGTTCGTGTCGGTGCCCGGTGGCGCCGTTCCGGGCACACCGGCGGCGACCGATTTCAGGGGCTCGCCCGCGTAGCGTTCCTGGAAATGCGCGCTCCAGTCCGCCAGGAATCCACAGTTGGCGGGCCGCAGCGGCGCGACGTCCACGCCTTTTTCGGCCAGGATGGGCACCCAGGCGCCGTCCGATCCCAGGCGGGACCAGCTGCCCCCGCCCAGGGCCAGGATGACGGCATCCGCCCCGACCCGCGCTTCGCCCGCCGGTGTGGAGAAGCGCAACTGGCCGGACTCATCCCACCCCGTCCAGCGATGGCGGGCGTGGATGCGAACGCCTTGTCCGCGCAGGCGATGGAGCCAGGCACGCAGCAGCGGCGCGGCTTTCATCGTGGCGGGAAAGACACGGCCCGAAGTGCCGACGAACGTGTCCACCCCCAGGCCTTGCGCCCAGTCGCGCAAGGCCTGGGGGCCGAAATCGGCCAGCCAGGATGCCACCCAGGGCGCATGTTCGCGGTAGCGCGACAGGAAAGCGGGTTGGGGTTCGCCGTGGGTCAGGTTGAGCCCGCCGCGCCCGGCCAGCAGGAATTTGCGGCCCACCGAGGGCATGGCGTCGTAGAGATCGACGCGCACGTTCGCCGCCGCCAGTGTTTCAGCCGCCATCAGCCCGGCCGGGCCGCCGCCGATCACGGCAATCGAATTCGATCGCAAAGGAGTCGTCCTTGAAAACCCGCGTCACGCATGTCGGCGGGGAATGGACGGAATTGTAGGAGATGCGGCCGACGCGTGCGCTGCGGGGGGCGCCGCGCGGCCCTTGCCAGCGGCGCGCGCATGACGCAGAATTCCCAGGTTATTCTTCAGCACACTGAACAATTTCCTCCAAGGAGACCGCGATGTCCACACGCACCGTTCCGCCGTTTCGCGCCGACCACGTCGGCAGTTTCTTGCGGCCTGTCTATCTGCTGGAGGCGCGTGACCGGCATGCCCGGGGCGAGATCGACGCCGCCGCCCTGCGCGCCGTCGAGGACCGCGCCATCGCCGAGGTCGTGCGGCTCCAGGAGGATGTCGGCCTGAAGTCGGTGACGGACGGCGAATTCCGCCGCACGTATTTCCACCTCGATTTCCTGCGGCAGCTCGAAGGCGTGACCACCGACGATCCCAAGGTGGTGACGGGGCCCGACGGCAAGGATCACCTGGCGCCGCCGTCGATCCTCGTGACCGGCAAGGTCCGCCACGCGCGCGACATCCAGCGCGCCGATTTCGAGTACCTGGCGAGCCGGGTCTCGGCGGGCCACACGCCCAAGGTCACCATTCCCTCGCCCACCATGCTGCATTTCCGGGGCGGGCGCGCCGGCATCGACGCCGTGGCCTATCCCGAGCTCGATCCCGACTTCTACGAGGATGTGGCCGAGGCCTATGGCCAGGAACTGCGCAGCCTGTATGACGCCGGCTGCCGCTACGTGCAGATGGACGACACCAACCTGGCCTATCTGTGCGATGGACGCATGCGCGAGGCGGCCCAGGCGCGCGGCGACGATCCGAACGAACTGCCGCACCGCTATGCCCGGTTCATCAACCGGGTGGTGGCGCGCAAGCCCGAGGGCATGGTGCTGGCCATGCACCTGTGTCGCGGCAATTTCAAGAGCACCTATGCGGCCGAGGGCAACTACGAGCCGGTGGCCGAGGCGCTGCTGTCGGAAATGAACCTGGACGCGTATTTCATGGAATACGACGATGATCGTAGCGGCGATTTCCGCCCCTTGCGGTTTTTGCCGTCCGGCAAGATCGTGGTGCTGGGTCTCGTGACGACCAAGTTCGGCGCGCTGGAGTCCAAGGACGATCTCAAGCGCCGCATCGACGAGGCGGCGAAACACGCCCCGCTCGAACAGCTTGCCCTCTCGCCGCAATGCGGCTTCTCGAGCACGGTGCACGGCAACAACGTGGCGGTCGAGGATCAGCGGGCCAAGTTGCGGCTGGTGGTCGAGACCGCCCGCGAGGTCTGGGGCGACGCCTGAGGCGCCGCCGCGTTCAACCCAGCTGGTGGTAGATGGCCTCGGCCAGCGCGTGCAGCCGCTCGCGCGGTAAAGCGGCGCTGACCGCGTAGCCTTGCCGCCCGTCGATCCAGTAGAAACCCCGGGCGGACTCGTCACCGGTCCATTGAAAGGCCACCGGTGCCGCGGCGGCCCTGTCTTCCCGCGCCAGCACCGAGACGTACAGGGTCACGCGCGTGCCGGCCGCGTCCTGGTACATGAACTGTGCGCGCGCCTGTCCGGCTTCGCCCGGCAGCAGGCGGCCGCCGACCAGGTGGAAGCCCTGGGCGTCGAGCGCCGGCACCTTGAGCCGCACCCCCAGCCGCTTGGACAGCCATTGCACCAGGTGAGCCTGCTGCTGCGCCGCCACCTCGACCGGGTGACGCTGTTCCGGCACGTAGACCGCGTGGGCGGCGGCGGCCTCGCGCACGAAGACCGGCAGCCGCGTCAAGGCGTCGGCCTGGGGCGAGGCGCCCGGTGCCCGGTCGCCCAGGCCGTAGCCCAGGCCCATGCCCAGACAGAGCATGACCCCGGCCGCCAGCGCATGCGGCCAACGCCATTGCGGCGGTGGCCGGCGCAGTGCGCGGCGCAGCCGCGGCGGCACCGGCTCGTCCAGCACCTCGGCCCGCAGGGCCCGCAAGCCGGCGCATTGCGCCTGCAGGGCGGCCACGCGGGCCGCCTCGGCGGGATGTTCCGACAGCCATTGCCCCACCTCGGCGGCGCGTTCGGGCGCAAGCTCGCCGTCCACCCAGGCATGGAACGCGGTTTCGTCGGGACGGTTCATGGACATCGATCGCTTTCCTTCATTTGACGGCCTTCAATGTCACCGGGGCCGGCGCTTCCCCCTCCATCAGGCGTCGCAACTGCTCGCGCGCCCGCGCCAGACGGGACATCACCGTGCCGACGGGAATGCCGAGCATCTCCGCAGTCTCGGCGTAGCTGTATTGTTCCATTCCGACCAGCAGCAATACCTCGCGCGATTGCGGCGCCAGCAGCGCCAGGGCGCGCTCCAGGTCGAGCCGCAGTCCCAGGCCCGAAGTAGGATCATGCCCGGGCTCCCGGGTCTCGTTCCAGTCGATCGTGCGCTGCCGCGCCGCTTGCCGCCATTGGTTGGCGAAGAGGTTGTGCATCAGCGTGAGCAGCCAGCCGCGCAGCGCCGCCTGGACCTGGTCCGCCGTTGCGGCGGTGGGCGGCCGCCACAGCGCCCATTTCTGGCAGGCCCGCTCGAGCGTGTCCTGCACCAGGTCGTCCGCGCGGGCGGCGTCGCCCACCAGCGCCCGCGCGTAGCGGCGCAGGCGCGGGATGTGGACGAGGGCGGCGTCGATGTCCACGCGGGACCGTGTTCAGGGCTTGGCCGCGTGCCAGGCATTGTTGAGGAAGCCGTCTCCCGTCTTGTCGCCGGGCTTGGCGTCCTTGACCCAATAGTAGAGCGGACGGCCCTTGTAGGCCCATTGCTTGCTCCCGTCGTCGCGGGTGATCACGCTCCAGTCGCCGGAGGCGGTGTCCCCGGCGGCCGCCATCAAGGGCGGCCAGTTGGTGGCGCAGCCGCCGTTGCATACGCTCTTGCCGGAACCCGCGGCGTCTTTGTCGAAGACGTAAAGTGTCATCTGGTTGGGGCCGACCAGGATGCCGTTCATGGGGGTGGCCGGTGCCTGGGCCCGGGCCTGGGATGTCATGGCGCAGGCGGCCAGCAGCACGGGGCCGAGGATGCGGAGGGAGGCGTAACGGGTCATGGTGGTTCTCCTTGCGTGGGATTGACCTGCGGTAAACAGTCCGGCCGCGCGGTTTATTCCATTGAACACCGTATCGCCATGAAAAAACCGCCGGGGCCATGGCTGGTCCGGCGGTTTCCAGTGACGGGGCGGATGCCCCGGAGCGGTTCAGGCCTTCGCGGCCAGTTCCGCCTTTTTCACCTGGCGCCAGTGGTGCAGCAGCGGCTCGGTATAGCCGTTGGGCTGCTCCAGGCCCTTGAAGATCAGGTCGCTGGCGGCCTTGAAGGCGCAGGACGTATCGAAATGGCCGTGCATCGGTTCGTAGGCGGAGTCGCCGGCGTTCTGCTTGTCCACCACGGCGGCCATGCGGCGCAGGGTTTCCTCGACCTGGTCGCGGGTGACGATGCCGTGCAGCAGCCAGTTGGCGATGTGCTGGCTGGAGATCCGCAGCGTGGCCCGGTCTTCCATCAGGCCCACGTCATGGATGTCGGGAACCTTCGAGCAGCCCACGCCCTGGTCGATCCATCGCACCACATAGCCCAGGATGCCCTGGCAGTTGTTGTCCAGCTCCTGCTGGATCTGCTTGGGCGTCCAGGTGGGCGCGGCGGTGACCGGCACGGTCAGGATGCGGTCGGTGTAGTCCTCGTGGTGGTTTTCCAGGGACTTCTGCACCTCGACCACGTCGACCTGGTGGTAGTGCAGGGCGTGCAGGGTGGCGGCGGTGGGCGAGGGGACCCAGGCGGTGTTGCCGCCGGCCTTGAGCTGGGCGACCTTCTGTTCCAGCATCGCCGCCATCAGGTCGGGCATGGCCCACATGCCCTTGCCGATCTGCGCGTGGCCGCGCAGGCCGCATTCCAGGCCGCTTTGCACGTTGTTCGGCTCGTAGGCCTGGATCCAGGTCTGGGACTTCATGTCGTGCTTGCGCACCATGACGCCGGCGCGCATGGAGGTGTGCAGCTCGTCGCCCGTGCGGTCCAGGAAGCCGGTGTTGATGAACGCCACGCGTGCCTTGGCGGCGGCGATGCAGGCCTTGAGGTTGACGCTGGTGCGGCGTTCCTCGTCCATGATGCCCATCTTGATCGTGTTGGGCGCCAGGCCCAGCAATTGCTCGACCCGGCCGAAGAGTTCGCTGGCGAAGGCGACCTCGTCCGGGCCGTGCATCTTGGGCTTGACGATGTAGATCGAGCCGGTGCGGGAGTTCTGGCGCGCCTTCAGGTCGTGGATGGCGATCAGCGAGGTGCAGGCGGCGTCCAGGATGCCCTCGGGGACTTCGTTGCCGTCGCGGTCCAGGATGGCCGGGTTGGTCATCAGG
This sequence comes from Castellaniella denitrificans, assembly GCF_027214045.1. Lineage (GTDB taxonomy): Bacteria > Pseudomonadota > Gammaproteobacteria > Burkholderiales > Burkholderiaceae_B > Castellaniella > Castellaniella denitrificans_A. Next base: position 394,577 of record NZ_JAPWHE010000001.1, read on the forward strand.
TGGCCGACGTTGCGCACGAACATCAGGGAACGGCCGTGCAGGCGGGCGGCGGAGCCGTCGCGCGCGGTGTATTCGCGGTCCGGGTTCAGGCGGCGGGTGATGGTCTTGCCGCCCTTGACCAGGTCTTCGGCCAGATCGCCCTTCATCAGGCCCAGCCAGTTGCGGTAGGCGACGACCTTGTCGTCCGCGTCCACGGCGGCGACGGAGTCCTCGCAGTCCATGATGGTGGTCAGCGCCGCCTCGACGACCACGTCCTTGATGTGGGCGGCGTCGGTCTTGCCGATGGGGTGACCGGCGTCGAACTGGATTTCGATATGCAGGCCGTGATGGCGCAGGACCAGGGCCTGCGGGGCGGCGGCGTCGCCGCGGTGGCCCAGGAAGGCGCCGGCGTCGGCCAGGCCGGTGACCGAGCCGTCCTTCAGCGTGACGCGCAGGTCGCCCTGGACGACGGCATAGGCCGTGGCGTCGCTGTGCGAGCCGCCCGCCAGGGGGAAGCTTTCGTCCAGGAAGCGGCGGGCGAAGGCGATGACGCGCGCGCCGCGCACCGGGTTGTAGCCCCCGGCGCGCTCGGCGCCGTCGGTCTCGGGGATCGCGTCGGTGCCGTACAGGGCGTCGTACAGGCTGCCCCAGCGGGCGTTGGCGGCGTTCAGGGCGTAGCGGGCGTTCATCACCGGCACGACCAGTTGCGGGCCGGCCTGGGCGGTGATCTCGACGTCGACGTCCGCCGTGGTGACGGCGACCTGGGCGGGCGCGTCCTTCAGGTAGCCGATGTCTTTCAGGAAGGCGCGGTAGGCGGCCGGGTCGGCGATGGGGCCGGGATGGGCGGCGTACCAGTCGTCCAGGGCGGCCTGGAGGCGATCGCGTTCGGCCAGCAGGGCGCGATTGCGGGGGGCGAGGTCATGAATGATCGCCGACAGGCCTTCCCAGAAGGCGGCCGGCTGTACACCCGTGCCCGGCAGGGCCTCCTGTTCGAGGAAGCGGTGCAGCGGCGCGGCGATCTGGAGTCCATGGCTGGAAATGCGATCGGTCATGATGGTCCTTGGGTGATCGTGAAGTCAATCCTGGATTATAGGCAGTCTTCTATAAGAGTTAAAGGGTCCCCGCGCATCCCCGGCATTCTGGTGTCCCTACGCAAGTGCTTGTCGGAAAAAAGAAAAAGCCCGCTTCCGGAGAAGCGGGCGGGCTATATGCCGGGTCGGATAGTGCTTATTTTTCAGACCTGGGCGATGTGCAGCAGGTTGGTGCTGCCGCTGTGGCCGAACGGCAGGCCGGCGATCACGATCAGCGTGTCGCCCGGCTCGGCCAGCCCGGCCTGGCGGGCGGCGGCCGTGGCGCGGTCGATCATTTCGGTCGATTCCTGCAGTTGCTCGGGGAAGTGGACCGGGCGCACGCCCCAGGCCAGGGCCAGGCGGCGGGCGGTTTCCTGCTGCGGGGTCAGGGCCAGGATCGGTGTGGAGGGGCGTTCGCGGCTGGCGCGCAGGGCGCTGAAGCCCGAGGCCGTGTAGGCCACGGTCGCGGCCGGCTCCAGCAGGCCCGCGACGCGGCGCAGGGCGCAGCAGATGGCGTCGGGGATGTTGGCCTCGGCCGGGCTGTGGGTGGCGTCGAGGTTGGCGCGCCAGGACGGGTCGGCCTCCACTTCGCGGATGATGTGCTCCATGATGGTGACCGCCTCGACCGGGTACTGGCCGGAGGCCGATTCGGCCGACAGCATGACGGCGTCGGCGCCGCTGTAGACGGCGGTGGCGACATCGGAGGCCTCCGCGCGGGTGGGCACGGGCGAGATGATCATGGATTCCAGCATCTGCGTGGCGACGACCACCGGCTTGCCGGCGGCGCGCGCCCGGCGCACGATGCGCTGCTGCAGCACCGGCACGCGTTGCGGCGGCAGTTCCACGCCCAGGTCGCCGCGCGCCACCATGATGCCGTCGGCCTGTGCCACGATGGCGTCCAGGTGCTCGATGGCGGCGGGTTTTTCCAGTTTTGCCATGATCCAGGCGCGGTCGCCGATCAGGCCGCGCGCCTCGACGATGTCATCCGGACGCTGCACGAAGGACAGCGCGACCCAGTCCACGCCCAGCGACAGGCCGAATGCCAGGTCGGCGCGGTCCTTGGGCGTCAGCGGGGAAATGGGCAGGATGACGCCGGGCACGTTGACGCCCTTGCGGTCCGACAGCGGCCCGCCCACCATGACGGTGGTCTCGGCGAAGTCCGGGCCGTGGCGGTCCACGCGCAGGCGCAGTTTGCCGTCGTCGAGCAGCAGGTCCGTGCCGTCTTCCAGGGCGGCGAAGATCTCCGGGTGCGGCAGGTTGGCGCGCGTGGCGTCGCCCTCGGCGGGGTCCAGGTCCAGGCGGAAGGCCTGGCCCGCCGTCAGGACGGTCTTGCCCCCGGCGATCCGGCCCACGCGCAGCTTCGGTCCCTGCAGGTCCATCAGGATGCCGATGGGGCGGCCCAGTTCCCGCTCGATCTGGCGGATGGCGCGGTGGCGTCCGGCGTGATCCTCGTGAGAACCGTGGCTGAAGTTCAGGCGGAACACATTGGCGCCGGCCTGGGCCAGGGCGCGGATCTGTTCGAGTGTGGAGCTGGCCGGCCCCAGGGTGGCCAGGATGCGTGCGCGACGGTCGGTTTTCATGATTGGGCTCCCGCGTAGAGGTGGTCGGCGCCGTCCAGGGCCGTGACGCCGGCGCGGGCCACCTGGGCATCCTGCCCGGCCTGCACGCCGGACACGCCGACCGCGCCGATGACGGCGCCATCGAAGTAGATGGGTTCGCCGCCTTCCAGTGGCACGACCGGCATGGACAGGGCGGCGATGCGGCCCTGGTTCACCATGTCTTCGTAGACTTTGCTGGGCTTGCCGCTGAGGACGCAGGCGCGGGCCTTTTCCGGCGCGATCTGGGCGCTCATGAGCGGGGCGCCGTCCATGCGTTGCAGCCACAGGGCGTGGCCGCCGACGTCGCAGATGGCGATGCTGACGTTCCAGCCGCTGCGGCGGGCCTCGGCCTCGGCGGCGGCCGCCATGCGGCGCGCGTCTTCCAGCGTCAGGACTCGGATGGTCTTCATGGTGATGTGTCTCCTGGGGGGCGCCGCCGGGTTCAGAGGACCAGGATGGCGCGAAAATCGTTGACGTTGGTCAGGGTGGGCCCGGTGATCAGGGAATCGCCCAGGCGCTCGAAAAAACCGTGGCCGTCGTTGTCGTCCAGATGCGCGCGGGGCGGCATGCCGGCCGCCCAGGCGCGCGCCAGGGTGTCGGGGCCGATCAGGGCGCCGGCGATCTCTTCCTGGCCGTCCACGCCGTCGGTGTCGCCGGCCAGGGCATGGACGTCCTGTGCGCCGTCCAGGGTGATGGCCAGGGACAGCAGGCATTCGACGTTGCGCCCGCCGCGGCCCTGACCGCGCACGGTGACGGTGGTCTCGCCGCCGGACAGCAGCACGCAGGGGGCGGGCGCCGGCTGGCCGTGCGCGCGCACCTGCAGGGCGATGCCGCCCAGGACCTTGCCGACGTCGCGGGCTTCGCCTTCGATGCGGTCGCCCAGCAGCAGCGGCGCGACGCCGGCCTCGCGGGCCACCGAGGCGGCGGCTTCCAGGGCCATCTGGGGGGTGGCGATCAGGTGGGTCTCGACCCGGGTCAGGCGGGGGTCGCCGGGCTTGAGGGTTTCGCCTTCGCCCGATTCCAGCAGCCGGCGGGCGCCCGCCGGCAGGTCGATGCCGTAGCGGCGCACGATGTCCAGCGCGTCGGCGCAGGTGCTCGGGTCGGCCACGGTGGGGCCGGAGGCGATGTCGCAGGGCTGGTCGCCCGGCACGTCGGAGATCAGCAGGTTGACCACGCGCGCGGGCGCGCAGGCCGCCGCGAGCCGCCCGCCCTTGATGCCCGACAGGTGACGGCGCACGCAATTCATTTCGGAGATCGTCGCGCCGGATTTCAGCAAGGCGCGGTTGATGGCCTGCTTGTCGGCCAGCGTGACGCCGGCGCCGGGGACGGGCAACAGGGAGGAGCCGCCGCCCGAGATCAGGCAGATCACCAGATCGTCGGCCGTCAGGCCGGAGACTTGTTCGAACAGTCGCCGGGCGGCGGTTTCGCCGGCCTCGTCGGGCACGGGATGGGCGGCCTCGACGATCTCGATGCGCTCGCAGGGCACGGCATAGCCGTAGCGCGTGACCACCAGCCCTTCGATGGGGCCGGGCCAGTGCCGCTCGAAGGCCTGCGCCATGGCGGCCGAGGCTTTGCCGGCGCCGATGACGATCGTGCGCCCCTTGGGCCGTTGCGGGAGGAAGGCGGGGATGCAGTGTTCGGGCTGGGCGGCGCGCACGGCCGCCTGGAACATACGGGTGAGAAGCTCGCGGGGCGAGAGGTTCATGATGCGTCCATCCCGAAGGTGAGGGGCGGTGATCCGGCGGCCGCGCGCTGCGGCGAGCCGCGTCGCAAGCCGCGATGGCCGGGCGGCCGCCGTGGTTTGCGCCCTGTCCGGCGGTTTCACCGGACAGGGGGCGGTACTACAGATTACTGGCCGATTTCATGGTTGGCCAGGATCTCCAGCGCGCGCACCATGCCGGAGTGGTCCCAGCCGGCGCCACCGTGGGCCACGCAGGCGTTGAACAGTTCCTGGGCCACGGCCGTGCTGGGCAGGGACATTCCCAGTTGGCGGGCGGTGGTCAGGGCCAGGTTCAGGTCCTTCTGGTGCAGGTTGATGCGGAAGCCCGGATCGAAAGTGCGCTTGACCATGCGTTCACCGTGCACCTCCAGGATGCGCGAACTGGCGAAGCCGCCCATCAGCGCCTGGCGGACCTTGGCCGGATCGGCGCCGGCCTTGGAGGCCAGCACCAGGGCCTCGCCCACGGCCTCGATGGTCAGCGCGACGATGATCTGGTTGGCGACCTTGGTGGTCTGGCCGTCGCCGTTGCCGCCGACCAGCGTGATGTTCTTGCCCATCAGTTCGAAGATCGGCTTGCACTGGTCGAACGCGGCCTGGCTGCCGCCGATCATGATGGTCAGGCTGGCGGCCTTGGCGCCGACTTCGCCGCCGGACACCGGGGCGTCCAGGTATTCGCAGCCCAGCGCATTGATTTTCCGGGCGAATTCCTTGGTGGCGACGGGCGAGATCGAGCTCATGTCGATGACGATCTTGCCCTTGGTCAGGCCGGCGGCCACGCCGTTCTCGCCGAACAGCACGGCTTCGACGTCGGGGGTGTCGGGCACCATGACGATGACGATGTCGGAGGCCTTGGCGACCTCGGTGGCGTTGGCGAGTGCCTTGGCGCCCGCGTCCAGCAGGTTCTGCGGGGTCTTGCCGTGGGTGAAGGTGGACAGCGAATGGCCGCCCTGGATGAGGTTGGCGGCCATGGGGGTGCCCATGATGCCCAGTCCGATGAAACCGATGTTGGCCATGAGAGTGCTCCTTTGTTGATGTCCGTGGTGTGGGTCAGGCCAGCGCCTGGATCCAGCCCAGGCCGTCCTCGGTGCGGGCGGCCGGTTTGTATTCGCAACCGATCCAGCCGTCGTAGCCGACGGCGTCGATGTGCCGGAACAGCCAGCGGTAGTTGATCTCGCCGGTGCCCGGCTCGTTGCGTCCGGGGTTGTCGGCGAGCTGGATGTGGCCGATGGAAGCCAGGTGCTTGCTGATCGTGTTGCCCAGTTCCCCTTCCATGCGCTGCGCATGGTAGATGTCGTACTGCACGCGCAGGTTGTCGGAGCCGACCTCGGCGATGATCGCCAGCGCCTGGTCGGTGCGCGACAGGAAGAAGCCCGGGATGTCGAAGGTGTTGATGGGCTCGATCACCAGGCGGATGCCGGCCCGCTTCAGCTCGGCCGCCGCGTAGCGCAGGTTGTCCACAAAGGTCTTGTGCGCCGCGGCGGGCGTCACGCCCGCGGGGATCTTGCCGGCCAGGCAGTTGACCTGGGGGCAGCCCAGGGCCTGGGCGTACTCGATGGCGCGGGCGACGCCTTGCTTGAATTCCTCGACGCGGTCGGGATGGCAGGCGATGCCGCGCTCGCCGGCTTCCCAGTCGCCGGCGGGCAGGTTGTGCAGCACCTGGACCAGGCCGTTGTCCTTCAGGCGCTTGGCCAGTTCCTGCTTGTCGTAGGCGTACGGGAACAGGTATTCGACCCCCTTGAAGCCGGCGTTTGCGGCGGCCTGGAAGCGGTCCAGGAAGTCGATTTCGGTGAACAGCATCGACAGATTGGCGGCGAATTTGGGCATGGCGTGTGTCTCCTCAGTCCAGCAGGGTGATGGCGGTCGGGGCGTCCTCGCCGTGCTCGGCCAGTTCCTCGAATTCGTTGACTGCGTCGATTTCGTTGCCCATGGAGATGTTGGTGATGCGCTCCAGGATGAATTCGACCACGACCGGCACGCGGAATTCCTTGATCCAGGCGCGCGCCTGGGCGATCGCGGGCTGGATGTCCTCGACCTTCTTCACACGGATGGCCTTGCAGCCCAGGCCTTCCGCGACCTTGACGTGGTCCACGCCGTAGCCGTCGGTCTCCGGTGCGTTGATGTTGTCGAAAGCCAACTGCACGCAATAGTCCATGTCGAAGCCGCGCTGCGACTGGCGGATCAGCCCCAGATAGGCATTATTGACCACAATGTGGATGTAGGGCAGGTTGAACTGCGCGCCCACGGCCAGTTCCTCGATCATGAACTGGAAGTCATAGTCGCCGGACAGGGCGACGATCTCGTCGCCGGTGTTCGCGGCCACCACGCCGAGCGTGGCGGGCACGGTCCAGCCCAGGGGGCCGGCCTGGCCGGCGTTGATCCAGTGGCGCGGGCCGTAGACGTGCAGCATCTGGGCGGCGGCGATCTGCGACAGGCCGATGGTGGTGACGTAGCGTACGTCGCGGCCGAAGGCCTTGTTCATTTCTTCGTACACGCGCTGCGGCTTGAGCGGCGACTGGTCGAAGTGGGTCTTGCGCTGCATGGATTTCTGGCCCTTGCGCGCGCGGCATTCCTGGGCCCAGGCGCTGCGGTCGCGCAATTGGCCGGCGGCCTTCAGGCGCCCGGCCTCTTCGATCATCAGGCGCAGGGCGGCGCCGGCGTCCGAGGCGATGCCGTAATCCGGGCCGAAGACCTTGCCGATCTGGGTCGGGTCGACGTCGATGTGCACGAAGGTGCGGCCCTTGGTGTAGACCGGGGTCGAGCCCGTGTGGCGGTTGGCCCAGCGGTTGCCGATGCCCATGACGAAGTCCGACGCCAGCAGGCTGGCGTTGCCATAGCGGTGGGCGGTCTGCAGGCCGACCATGCCGGCCATCAGCGGATGGTCGTCGGGAATCACGCCCCAGCCCATCAGGGTCGGGATGACCGGCACGCCGGTCAGTTCGGCGAATTCCCGCAGCAGGTCCTCGGCCTCGGCGCTGAAGACGCCGCCGCCGGCGATCAGCAGCGGGCGTTCGGAGGCGTTGAGCATGGCCACGGCGCGGGCGGCCTGGGCCGGGGTGGCCGCGGGCTTGTAGACGGGCAGCGGCTCGTAGGTGTCGATGTCGAATTCGATTTCGGCCATCTGCACATCGAAGGGCAGATCCACCAGCACCGGGCCGGGGCGGCCGGAACGCATGACATGGAAGGCCTGCTGCAGGATGCGGGGCACCAGTTCGGGCTCTCGCGCCATGACGGCCCACTTGGTGACCGGCTTGGCGATGGTTTCGATGTCCACGGCCTGGAAGCTTTCCTTGTGCAGTTGGGCGCGCGGCGCCTGGCCGGTGATGCACAGGATGGGGATGGAGTCGCCGGACGCCGAGTACAGGCCGGTGATCATGTCGGTGCCGGCGGGGCCGGAAGTGCCCAGGCAGACGCCGATGTTGCCGGGGTTGGCGCGGGTGTAGCCCTCGGCCATGTGCGAAGCGCCTTCCACGTGGCGGGCCAGCACGTGCTTGAAGCCGCCGTTCTTGCGCAGGGCGGAGTACAGCGGGTTGATGGCGGCGCCGGGCACGCCGAAGAGCGTGGTGATGCCCTCTTTCTGCAGGACCGCGGCGGCGGCGTCGACTGCTCTCATTCTGGCCATGATTTCTCCTGGATCGGTCGGATGGACATTCGGTGACGGGACCAGAATAAAGAAATCGCCTGGGCGCAGGAATCCCAGCCAGCCTCGCTTCTGTCGATACTATTTGTATGTAATGAACGAGGCCTGGGGTAGAATTTCCATGGCCCGGGACACGCTGGTTTCGTTCTCATTCTGCTGTTTTTCCGTGTTCCGGCGGCTTGTCCAGCCTGCGGGGGGCATTCTTGAGCCGTTATACCGAGATACGCAGTTTTGTATTGATTGCCGAGCAGGGCAGCTTCGCCGCCGCCGCCCTGGTCGAGGGCGTGACACCAGTCGTCATGGGGCGGCGACTGACGGCGCTGGAAAAACGCCTGGGGGTGCAACTGGTGCACCGGTCCACGCGCGGCCTGGTCTTGACGGACCTGGGGGAACGCTATCTGGAGCACTGCCAGCAGTTGATCCAGGACTTCGATGACGCCGATGCCAGCATCATGTCCCGCCGCCAGTCGCTCGCCGGCCACCTGGTGGTATCGGCGCCTGCCTCGTTCGGGCGCCTGCACGTGGCCCCGCACGCCCTGGCGTTTCGCGAACGCTATCCGGATCTGGCGCTGTCCTTCAATTTCACCGACAGCGTGGTGGACCTGGTGCGCGAAGGCTACGACATGGCGATCCGCATCGGCGAGGTCACCGATCCCAATTATGTGGCGGTGCGCCTGTACCCGAACCGCCGCGTGGTGTGCGGCACACCGGCCTATTTCGAGTCGCACGGCGTGCCGCGCGTGCCCGAGGATCTGGCGCGGCACAATTGCCTGGCCTTCAATCTGCAAGGGGGGCAGCACCGTGGCTGGACCTTCGTGCGCGACGGCAAGCCGTTCGCCGTGCGGGTGCGCGGCGACCTGGCCTGCAACGATGGCGAGTTGCTGTACCGCTGGGTGCGCCAGGGCCTGGGCATCGGCTGGCGGTCCACCTGGGAAATCCAGCGCGAACTCAAGCGCGGCGAACTGGTGACAGTGCTCGACGAATTCGCCCTGCCCGCCTACGACATCCAGGCCGTCTATCCGCAGCAGCGCTATCTGCCGGCCAAGGTGCGCTATTTCATCGACGAATTGCGAAACCATTATCATGAACCCGGTTACTGGGAAGGGCGGGGAGCATCTTGAACGCTGAAAAAACGCCGCCGACGGCCGCCGGCAATCGCCGCAACGAGCGGCTCGCCCTGATGGCGCTGGCCGGCATGGCGCTCGTCTGGGGGTATAACTGGGTCGTCATGAAGCAGGTGCTGGCGTATGTCGGCCCCTTCGAGTTTTCCGCGCTGCGCACCCTGTTCGGCGCCGCGGCGCTGCTGCTGGTGCTGAAATTTCTGCGGCGTCCCATGCGCATCCGGGCCTGGCCCCGCGTGGTGCTGCTGGGCGTGTTGCAGACCGGGATGTTTTCCGCCCTGATCCAGCTTGCCTTGCTGCAGGGCGGCGCGGGCAAGACCTCGATCCTGGTGTATACGATGCCGTTCTGGGTCATCCCGCTGGCCTGGGCGGCGTTCGGCGAACGGATCCGGGGGGCGCAATGGCTGGCGCTGGCGCTGGCCGCGACGGGGTTGCTGCTGATCCTGGAGCCCTGGAACCATCACGCGGGCATCGTCAGCGAAGTGCTGGCCCTCGCCTCGGGCCTGTGCTGGGCGCTGGCGACCCTGGTGGCGAAATGGATCAAGCGCGACCACCCGATGGACGCGCTGCCGTTGACGGCGTGGCAGATGCTGTTTGGCGCGCTGGCGCTGTGCGTCGCCGCCTGGCTGGTGCCGGAAAAGCCGATCGAGCCCGTGCCTTATTTCTACGCGGCGCTGGCCTACAACGCGATCCTTGCGACGGCGCTGGCCTGGTTCCTGTGGTTGTTCGCCCTGCAGCACTTGTCGGCCGGCGTGGCGGGCCTGTCGTCGCTGGGCGTGCCGGTGGTCGGGGTGCTGGCCGGCTGGCTGGAATTGGGCGAGGTCCCCGGCGGGCTGGAACTGGCCGGGATGATCCTGATCGGCGTGGCCCTGGCCGTGGTCAGCCTGCGGTCGATGGGCGGGCGCAAATAGGGATTGCGGCGCTGGCGTCGATCCGGCGCCGCGCGGATGTTCAGTCCGTCACCGGAATCACGCCGGGCGCGTCCATCGGGACGACGTCGCAGTTCTCGCCCGGGCCGGATCGGTCGACGATCAGGAAGTCGGAGACGGCTTCCAGCGCCAGCAGCGGATGGTGCCAGACGCCGCGCGCGTAGTTCACGCCCTGATCGCCCCGGCACAGGAACACGCGCAGGTCGGCGACCGCGGGCCTGGAGGCGGGGTCGGCGACCACGACCAGGTAGGGACGGCCCGACAAGGGAATGAAGGCCTGGCTGGCTTTCGGATGGCGCTCCATCATGGTGACGGTGAAGGGCAGCGTGCGCGGCAGGCCGCGGAAGATCGACACGATGGCGCGGCCGTCCTCGCCCGGATCGATGCGCGCCAGGTCGTGATAGCGTTCCGTGTTGCCTTCGTTGATGGTGAAGTGATTGGCCGCGTCGTCGGCCTGGATCACATCGCCGAAGGGCGCGAAGGCCTCGCGCGTCAGGGGCTCGATGGTCAGGAGCGTCGGCGTGGTGGTCATGTGGGACTCCATGGGGTTTTCAGCGTGTCAGGCGGCGAACCGGGCGTCGAGCCGGAAACGCGCGATCTGCCCGATCTGGTCCAGGCAGGTGTCGAATTCGGTTTCCCGATCGTTGCGCAGCCGGTGTTCGATCGCGTCCATGATCTGGTAGCGGCTGCGCCCTTTGACGGCGATCACGAAGGGGAAGCCGAATTGCTGGCGGTAGGCGGCGTTCAGGCCGCGCAGGCGCCGCAGTTCTTCCGGGCTGCACTGGTCCAGGCCGGCGCCTCGCTGTTCGTTGGTCGAGTCGTTGGTCAGGGTGCCTTCGGCGGCTTCCTTGCCGGCGAGTTCCGGGTGGGCGGCGATGAGGGCGAGCTGTTCCGCCGGATCGGCTTCGCGCACCACGCGCATCATGGCCTGATGCAGCGCGTCCACGTCGGCGAAGGGCCGGGCGGCCCAGGCGCGTTCCGGAATCCAGGGAGAATGTTCGAAGATCGAACCGAGTTCCCGGGAAAACTCGGCCTGGGTCAGGGAGGATAGTTCGTGCAGGGTCATGACAGGGGGGGATGAGTGCATCATGATGGAAAGTCTACGGTGTATCGCGCGCCAAATGAAGGGCGCGGGGCGGTATAAGTGGTATATGCTGTGCCGCATTCCCGGGGGCGGCAGGACTCGCTCCCGTCCGAACGGAGAACCCCACGATGTCGACACGACGCGGTAGCGAAACGCTGGATACGTATCTGCTGAAGGTGTTCAGCATCCTCATGGCCGAACGCAGCGTGTCGCGCACGGCGCTGAAGCTCAATCAGTCCCAGCCCGCCATCAGCGTGGCGCTGAAGAACCTGCGCCAGATCCTGCAGGATCCGCTGCTGGTGCGCGAAAAGGGCGGCATGGTGCCCACCGATCGGGCGCTCGCCATCCTGGAGCACGCCCGCACGGCGCTGGCCTCGATCGATTCGATGCTGGAGGCGGGCGGCGCCTTCGAGCCCGACAGCAGCCGCCAGGTTTTTCGCATCGGCTCGCCGGATTACCTGGCGCCGGCCTTCGCCGCGTCGGTGGTGGCGCGCTTCAGGCGCGAGGCCCCGCATGCGCGGCTGGTGCTGCATTCCCTGGGGCCGGATTTCGATTTCGAGCATTCCCTGGCCGAAGGCGAGCTGGACGTGGTGATCGGCAACTGGCCCGAGCCGCCCGACCGCATGCATCTGTCGGTGCTGCTGGAAGACGAGATCGTGTGCATGGTGGCGGCCGACCATCCGCTGGCGCGGCGCGGCATGACGCTGGACGATTACCGGCGCGTGCCGCACGTGGTGCCGACCCCGTATTCCATCACCCAGCGCGGCATGATCGACACGGTGCTGACATCCCTGCGCATCCAGCGCGAGGAATGCGTCGAGGCGCAATCCTTCATGCTGGCGCCCTACCTGCTGCCGGGCACGGACCTGGTGTTCACCACCACACGGCATTTCGCCCGCTACTACACGGAACTGTTGCCGCTGGCGGTCCTGGAATCGCCGATCGAGTTCCCGCCGATGCGGTTCTATCAGTTGTGGCATGCGCGCAATCATCATGCGCCCTCCCATCAATGGCTGCGGCACCTGCTGGGCGACTGCGGAAAAGGCGTGCTGGCGCGGCAGGGCTGAAGGCGCCCCGCGCGCGCCGGGCCGAGGTCCTCAGATCGCCCAGCCGCCCAGGTAGAACACGGCCAGGGCGATGGCGATGGCCAGCGTGCCGATGTTCAGCCGGCGCCATTCGCCGGCGAACAGGCGGCCGATCACCAGGGTGCAGAAGCCCAGCATGATGCCGGTGACGATGTTGCAGGTCAGCACGATGAACACGGCGCAGACCATGCCGGCCATGGTGTCCACGGTGTCGTCCAGGTGCAGCTTGCGCACGCCGCCGAGCATCAGCAGGCCCACGTACATCAGGGCTGGCGCGGTGGCGTAGGACGGCACCAGGCCCGCCAGCGGCGACAGGAAGATCAGGGCCAGGAAGCCCAGGCCGACGATGGTGGCGGTCAGGCCGGTCTTGCCGCCGGCCGCCGTGCCGGCCGCCGATTCGATGTAGGCCGCCGCCGGAGCGCCGCCCAGACCGGCCGATACGATGGAGCTCACCGAATCCGCCGTCAGGGCGCGGCCGCCGTTGATGATCTGACCGTTCTGGTCCAGTTGGCCGGCCTGGCCGGCCACGGCGCGGATGGTACCCGTGGCATCGAACACGGCCGTCATGACCAGGGCGAGGACGCTGGGGATGACGACCGCGTTGAGCGCGCCGCCGACGTCCATGACGCCGATCAGCGAGTGCTCGCCGCCGAAGGATGGCAGGGCGAACAGGCCCTTGAAGGTCACGGCGGGATCCCAGATCAGGCCGAAGACCGACAGCGCCACGATGACCAGCAGGATGCCGCCCGGCACGCGCCGACGCTCCAGGCCGAAGATCGCCGCCAGGCCCAGGACCGACAACAGGGCCGGCATGGCGCCGATGGCGCCCAGGGACACCGGCAGGCCGGGGCCGGGGTTCTTCACCACCAGGCCGACTTCGTTGGCGGCGATCAGCAGCAGGAACAGGCCGATGCCGATGCCGGTGCCGTGCGCGATGCCGGTCGGCAGGTTGCGCAGGATCCAGCTGCGCACCCCGGTGGCCGAGATCGCGGTGAAGATGACGCCCATCAGGAACACCGCGCCCAGGGCGACGGCGGGCGACAGGCCCTGGCCCAGGACCAGGTCGAAGGCCGTGAAGGCAGTCAGCGAGATCGCGCAGCCCACGGCGATCGGCAGGTTGGCCCACAGGCCCATCAGCAGCGAGCCGAAGGCGCTGGTGAGACAGACCGCGATGAAGACCGAAGAGGTATCGAAGCCCGCCTTGCCCAGCATGCCGGGGACGACGAAGACGGAATAGACCATCGCCAGGAAAGTCGTCAGTCCGGCCAGGGTCTCCTGGCGCACGCTGGTGCCGCGGGCCGCCAGCTGGAAGCGCTGATCGAGCCACGAGGTCGGGGCGGCGGGGGTTGCGGGGGCGCCAATCCCCGCCGGCAAGGCGTGTTCCTGCTCGCTCATGAGCGGTGTCTCCTGAATGGTTGGCGCCTTCTGATGCGGCGGGCGCTTGAGGGTCCGGACCATTCTAGGGACGCGATTTCGGGCTGTGCGCGCGCGGGCCTGATGACGACTATCAAGCCCCGATGATGTCTTCTGGGAAGGATCAGGGTTTGTCCGAATGCCGCGCGGGCGGATTCTGGCGGCCGTCATCGAGGCTGGCCTGCAGCATGGCGGCGACCTTGGCAATGCACTGGCGCAGCCAGACGACTTCCGGTGCGCCGTGGCAGCGGCGGTGCCACAGCAGGTAGAAGCGCATGGGCGGGAAGGGCAGGGGCGAAGGCAGGATGGAAATGGGCAGGTAGCGCGCGTAGTGCTGGGCGAATTGGCGGCCGGTGGTGAAGATCAGGTCGGTGCGCAGCAGCATGCCGGCCACCTGGCCGAAATAGGGAATGGTCATCTGGATGTTGCGCTTCAGGCCCTGGGACGCCAGGTGGCCGTCGATGAAGCTCTGGCGTTCGGTCACGTGGGGGAAAGGCGCCAGGTGCGGCAGTTCCAGGTAGTGTTTCAGGGTCAGTTCGCGGTGGGCGGCCGGGTTCTGGCTGCCGATCATGCAGACGACCTCGTCGTCGAACAGCCGCGCCATGTGCATCTGCGGCGGCGGTTCGAGCCAGTTGCCGATGACCACGTCCAGGCCGCCGTCCTCCAGGCCGCCCGCATAGTCGTAATCGGCGTTGATCGGGTGTACGATGAATTTGGCGTGTGGCGCCTCGCGGCGCAGGATTTCGGCGATGTTCGGCAGGAACATCGCATCCAGATAGTCGGGCGCTCCCAGGTGGAATTCCCGCGTGGTCCGGGCCGGATCGAACGCGCCGGGCGGCTGTGTGATGCGCTCGATGGCGTTCAGCGCATCGTTGGCGTGCGCCAGCAGTTCCAGGCCGCGGGCGGTGGGCACCATGCCGGTCTTGCCGCGCACCAGGACCGGATCGCCGGTGATGTCGCGCAGGCGGCGCAGCGAATTGCTCAGTGCCGGCTGCGACAGCCCCAGCTTGATGGCGGCGCGCGAGACGCTCTGTTCGGTCAGCAGGATCTGCAGGATGCGCAGCAGGTGCGTATCCAGGGGTTCGCGGGTTCGTTGCATCGGCCTATTATTCACGCGCGTGCGCCGCCCGTCCACCGGATCCCGGCCTGATGTTGTCCATCATTCCGGGTGAATGGCCCGGGCGGTCGCGCGGTGATATCTTGGACGCAAGAAACCCCTGGACGGTTCTTCGCGTCGCGGCGCTCCGTTGCCGCCCGACCCGCCCAGAGGCGCCAACACCCATTCAATGAAAAGAGGGATGCGATGGAGACCGATGTCATTCGCTTTCATTATCGTGGCCAGACCCACGAAGTTTCCGGTCAGCCCACGACCCGCACCGTGCTGCAGTACCTGCGCGAGGATCTGGGCTGCATGGGCACCAAGGAAGGCTGCGCCGAGGGCGACTGCGGTGCCTGTACCGTCATGGTGGCCGAGCCCGATGGCTGGGGCGGCGTGGCCATGCGGGCGGTGAACGCCTGCATCCAGTTTCTGCCCACGCTCGACGGCAAGGCGCTGTATACGGTCGAGGACCTGCGCCAGGAGGACGGCGCGCTGCATCCGGTTCAGCAGGCCATGGTCGATTGCCACGGCTCACAGTGCGGTTTCTGCACCCCGGGTTTCGTCATGTCCCTGTGGGGCATGTACCTGGCGCATGGGCCGCAGGATCCGGCGCCCACGCGGACCGAAATCGACGACGCGCTGTCGGGCAATCTGTGCCGCTGCACAGGCTATCAGCCCATCGTGCGCGCGGCCGGCGAAATGTTCAACTATCCCGCCGCGCCCTTCGACCGGGCTGCCCTGGCCGACGTCCTGTCCGCGCTGCGGCGCGACGACGTCTTTACCTACACGCACGACGGCCACACATTCCATGCGCCGCGCACCCTGGCCCAGCTGGCGCAACTGCGCCTGGATCACCCCGACGCCCGCATCCTGGCCGGCAGCACCGACGTGGGCCTGTGGGTGACCAAGCAGTTCCGTGATCTGCCGCACCTGATCTACATCGGCCAGGTGGCCGAACTGCGCGACATCCGCCTGGAAGGCGACGACCTGCTGATCGGCGCGGGCGCGCTGCTGAACGACGCGTTCGACGCCCTGGTCGGGCATCTTCCCGAACTGGCCGAAATGCGCCAGCGTTTCGCGTCCTTCCCGATCCGCAATGCGGGCACGCTGGGCGGCAACGTGGCCAACGGATCGCCGATCGGCGACTCCATGCCGGGCCTGATCGCCCTGGGCGCCCGCATCATCCTGCGCCGGGGCGAACGGGTGCGCGAGATGCCGCTCGAGGATTACTACCTGGGTTATCAGAAGAATGCGTCCGAGCCCGGCGAATTCGTGCAGGGCCTGCGCGTGCCCGTGCGGGTGGCCGGCCGCCAGTTCCGCCATTACAAGCTGTCCAAGCGCTTCGACCAGGACATCTCGGCGGTGTGCGCGGCCTTCGCCGTGATCCTGGACGCGTCGGGTGTCGTGAAATCCGTGCGCACCGGCTTCGGCGGGGTCGCGGCCACGCCCAGCCGCGCGCATGCCGTGGAGGCCGCCCTGCAGGGCCAGCCCTGGGACGAGCCCCATATCCGCGCCGCGATGGACGCCGTGGGACAGGACTTCAAGCCCCTGACCGACATGCGCGCCAGCAGCGAATACCGCCTGCTGGCCTCGCGCAATCTGCTGTACCGCTTCTATCTGGAAACCGCCCCTGGGGCGCCGCTGGCGACGCATCAGGTCAGTACGGCCGCACTGGCCGACATCGCTTGAGGAGGCCGTCATGAACATGCGCATCAACGTGCCGGTCGAACTGGACCGGCTGGCGGTCGCCAACGACCGCATTCCCCGTCCCGTCGAGGGCGAACCCGCCGCGGGCGCGTCCAGCCCGCACGAATCCGCTGCGCTGCACGTCACCGGCGAGGCCCTCTACACCGACGATATTCCCGAACTGCGGGGCACCGTCTACGCCGCCCTGGGACTGTCCGCCAAGGCGCACGCCCGTGTGCGCGGCATGGACCTGGAGGCCGTGCGCCGCGCCCCGGACGTCGTCGCCGTGTTCACGGCCCGCGACATTCCCGGCGAAAACAACTGCGGCCCGGTGCTGCACGACGATCCCCTGCTGGCCGACGAACTGGTCCAGTATGTCGGCCAGCCGCTGTTCCTGGTGGTGGCGCGCTCGGTGGACGCCGCGCGCCGCGCCGCGCGCCTGGGCAAGATCGACTACGAGGAACTGCCCCATCTGCTCACGCCGGTGCAGGCCAAGGAAGCCGGATCGCGCACGCTGCCCGACATGCGCCTGGTCCAGGGCGACGTCCAGGCCGCGCTGGCTGCCGCGCCGCGCCGCCTGACGGGGACGTTCGACTGCGGAGGCCAGGAGCAGTTCTACCTGGAGGGCCAGATCGCCTACGCGATCCCGCGCGAGAAGGACGGCATGCTGGTCTGGTGCTCCACCCAGCACCCGACGGAAATGCAGGCCGTGGTCGGCCATACGCTCGGCTGGCACGCCCACCAGGTCCAGGTCGAATGCCGGCGCATGGGCGGCGGCTTCGGGGGCAAGGAATCCCAGTCGGCGGTTTTCGCGTGCCTGGCCTCGGTCGCCGCGCACCGGCTGCGGCGGCCGGTGAAGCTGCGCGCCGACCGGGACGACGACATGATGATTACCGGCAAGCGCCATGGTTTTCACTACGCGTACGAAGTCGGTTACGACGACGAGGGCCGGATCCTGGGCATGCGCCTGGACATGACGCTGCATTCCGGGTTTTCGGCCGATCTGTCCGAGGCCGTCGCCAGCCGCGCCGTGTGCCACTTCGACAACGCCTATTACATCCCGGCGGCGGATGTGCGCGCCATGTGCGGCAAGACGAACACGCAGTCGAACACGGCCTTTCGCGGCTTCGGCGGCCCGCAGGGCGCGCTGCTGACCGAAGTCGTGATCGACCGCATCGCCCGCGAACTGGGCCGCGATCCGCTGGATGTGCGCCAGACCAATTTCTACGGCATCGAAACGCGCAACACCACCCCCTACGGTCAGGTGGTCGAGGGCAATCTGATCGAGCCGCTGGTGGCCGAACTGGTCGACAGCTCCGATTACCGGGCGCGCCGCCAGGCGGTGAACGACTTCAACGCGTCCAACCCCATCCTGAAAAAGGGCCTGGCGCTGACGCCGGTGAAGTTCGGCATTTCCTTCAACGTGCCGGCTTTCAACCAGGCGGGCGCGCTGGTGCACATCTACCGCGACGGCTCGGTGCTGGTGAACCACGGCGGCACGGAAATGGGCCAGGGCCTGAACACCAAGGTCGCCCAGATCGTGGCCAACACCCTGGGGCTGGACCTGGACTGCGTGCGCGTCACGGCCACCGATACCTTCAAGGTCGCCAACACCTCCGCCACGGCGGCTTCCACGGGCACCGACCTGAACGGCAAGGCGGCCGAGGACGCCGCGCTGCAGTTGCGCACGCGCCTGGCCGATTTCGCCGCCCGCAAATACGGCGGCAAACCCGACGACGTGGTCTTCGCCTGGCGCCAGGTCAACGTCAACGGCCGCAACATCCCGTTCGGCCAGTTGGCCGACGAGGCCTACTGGGACCGCGTGCAGTTGTGGTCCGACGGTTTCTACGCCACCCCGGGCATCACCTGGGACAAGGCCACCATGCACGGCCGGCCGTTCTTCTATTTCGCCTTCGGGGCGGCGGTGTCGGAAGTGGTGGTGGATACGCTGACCGGCGAATGGAAATTGCTGCGCGCCGACATCCTGCACGATGCCGGGGCGTCCATCAATCCGGCGATCGACCTGGGACAGATCGAGGGCGGCTACATCCAGGGCACGGGCTGGCTGACCACCGAGGAGCTCTGGTGGCGCGACGATGGCCGCCTGATGACGCACGCGCCGTCCACCTACAAGATCCCGGCCATCAGCGACTGCCCGCGCGATTTCCGTGTGAGCCTGTTCCGGGCGCAGAACCTGAAGGACACCGTGCACCGTTCCAAGGCGGTGGGCGAGCCCCCGCTGCTGCACGGCATCAGCACCTTCAACGCGCTCTGCGACGCGGTGGCGGCGGTGGGCGACGGGCGGACCTCGCCCGATCTGCGGGCGCCGGCCACGCCGGAAGCCATCCTGAAGGCAGCCGAGGGCCTGCGGAAACGCAGCGCGGCCTGATGCACGCCTGGATCGATCAGGCCCTGTGGTGCCTGGATCGGCGCCAGGCGGCGGTGCTGGTCACGGTCGCCTGGGTCCAGGGATCGGCCCCGCGCGAGGCCGGGGCGAAGATGCTGGTGTCCGAGGGCCACCAGTGGCTCACCATCGGCGGCGGACACCTGGAATGGAAGGCGGCCGGGTTCGCCCGGGCGCGCTTGCGCGCGGACGACGGCCCCGACCGCTGGATCGAGGCCCTGCCCCTGGGACCGGCGCTGGGCCAGTGCTGCGGCGGCATGGTGCACTTGCTGTTCGAGCGTCTGCGGGAATCCGACCGCGGCTGGCTGGAAGCCCTGCGCGCCGGCCTGCAGTCGCCGGCCGGCCGCATCCGCGAAGTCGGCCTGGGCGGGGAAGGCGTGCAGCCCTGGGTGCGCGTGTCCGCGCCGGACGAGGCGGATGCGGCGGCCGATGTCGGCCTCGCGGACCCGTCCGGGCCGGATCCCGACCGGCTGCTGCGTCCCGATCCCGTCCGGGGCTGCCTGACGTTGCGCGAGGCCGTGCGCCCCGATCCGCTGCATGTGGTGATCTTCGGCGCCGGCCACGTCGGCCAGGCCCTGGTGCATGTCCTGGGCACCCTGCCCTGCCGGGTGACCTGGGTGGATGCGCGCGACGACCTGTTTCCGGACGCGGTGCCGCCGAATGTGCTGATCGAAGCGACCGACACGCCGGAGGCCGTGATCGACGAGGCGCCGCCCGGCGGCTGCTTCCTGATCATGACCCACGACCACGCGCTCGACCAGCGCCTGTGCGAGCGATTGCTGCGGCGCGACGACGTGGCGTATTTCGGCCTGATCGGCTCTCAGACCAAGCGGCGCAAGTTCGAGCATCGGTTCCGCGCGCGCGGCATCGCGCCGGAACGGATCGCGCGCATCGTATGTCCCATCGGCGAACCCGGCATCGAAGGCAAACAGCCCGCCGTGATCGCCGTCGCGGTCGCCGCCCAGTTGCTGCGCCTGCGTTCCGGGCGTGAGCGACGGGCCGCCGCGCCGGCTCGGGCCGAAACCCCCGTACACACAGAGGAGACCCCATGACGTCCACGACCCCGTCCGCGCCCGCCGGGACGCAGGCATCCGGCCCGCAGGCCTACCGCGCGCAATTGCTGTATTTCCGCGACACGCCCAAGGCCGAGGACGAGGCCTGTGAATGGATCCGCGATGGCCTGCTGGTCGTGCGCGACGGCCGCATCGAACAATGCGGCGACTACGATCGGCTGATCGGCGACCTGCCCCCCGGCACGCCGGTCAACGACTGGCGCGGCCGCCTGATCACGCCGGGTTTCATCGATACCCACATCCACTATCCGCAGACGGACATGATCGCCTCGCCGGCGCCCGGTCTGCTGCCCTGGCTGGAAACCTATACCTTCCCGACCGAACGGCGGTTCGAGAATCCGGAATACGCCCAGGACGTGGCGCGTTTCTTCCTGGATGAATTGCTGCGCTGCGGCACGACCACCGCGCTGGTGTACTGCACCGTCCACCCGGGTTCGGCCCAGGCCTTCTTCGAGGAGAGCCACGCGCGTGATCTGCGCATGGTGGCGGGCAAGGTCATGATGGACCGCAATTGTCCGGAATACCTGCGTGACACGGCGGAATCCGGCGCCCGCGACAGCGAGGACCTGATCCGGCGCTGGCACGGCACGGGACGCCAGATGTACGCCCTGACGCCGCGCTTCGCGCCGACCTCCACGCCCGAGCAACTGCGTCTGTGCGGCGAACTGGCCAAACGCTATCCGGACGTGTTCATCCAGTCGCACGTGTCTGAGAACCGCGACGAGGTGAAGTGGGTCATGGACCTGTTTCCCGGCTATCGCAGCTACCTGGACATCTACGACCAGTACGGCCTGCTGCGGCCCCGGTCGGTCTATGGGCACTGCGTCTGGCTGGACGACGACGACCGCCGCCGCATGCGCGACGCGGGCGCCGTCGCCGCCCACTGCCCCACGTCCAACCAGTTCCTGGGCAGCGGCCTGTTCGACTTCGCGGCGGCCAAGGACTTCGGCATGCCGGTGGCCCTGGCCACCGATGTGGGCGGCGGCTCGTCCTTTTCCATGCTGCTGACGATGAACGAGGCGCACAAGGTCGCGCGTCTGTCGGGTCACTACCTGACGGCGCGGCGCATGTTCTGGCAGGCCACGCAGGGCGCGGCCAAGCACCTGGGCCTGACGGGCAGGATCGGCACGCTGGAGCCGGGCGCCGAGGCCGACTTCATCGTCCTGGATCCCAAGGCCACCCCGCTGCTGGAGCGCCGCAGCGCCCTGGCCGAATCGCTGGAGGAACTGCTGTTCGCCCTGGCGATGCTGGGCGACGATCGCGCCATCGCCGCCACCTACGCGGCGGGGCGGGAGGTGCACCGGCGCGGGTAGATGGACCCCACGCTGCGCAGCCTGCGGCCGCTTGCTGCCCCCGAGGGGGCGTCTTTTGCCTTGGGGCGGCCCGGCGGCAAAAGGGCCCCCACGCTGCGCAGCCTGCGGCCGCGTGTGCCCGGCTGTCACGAAGACCTGCCATAATCGGGCGCATGGAAAAATTCATCGATACCGCACGCCCGACCCGGTTGCCGCCGCTGATCCCGTTCTCCAGCTACGAGGATGCCGATGCGGCGGTGGACCGGCTGCTGGAAATCTACCGGCGCAACACCGCCTTCATCCGCGATGCCTTCCGCGAATATTGCGCCAACGGCCTGGAAACCGGCCAGCGGGTGCGCGCCTGCTACCCGGCGATCCGTATCCGGGTGAATTCCTACCAGGAAGTCGACAGCCGCCTGTCCTATGGCCACCTGGTCGAGCCGGGCGTCTACATGACCACGGTCACCCAGCCCGCCCTGTTCCACGATTATCTGCGCGAACAGGTGCGCCTGCTGCTGCGCAATCACGGCGTGCCGGTCGAGATCGGCGAGTCCGACCTGCCCATCCCCCTGCATTTCGCCTTCCCGGAGGGCGAGTACGTCGAGGGGGAATATTCCGAAGTGCCCGGCCACGCCCTGCGCGACCATTTCGATGTGCCCGACCTGGCCGTGACCGACGACGCCATCGTCAACGGCACCTGGCGCGGCCGCGACAACCAGGCGCGCCCCCTGGCGCCTTTTACCGCGCCGCGCATCGATTATTCCCTGCACCGGCTGCAGCATTACACGGCCACCGCCCCGGTGCATTTCCAGGACTTCGTGCTGTTCACCAACTATCAGTTCTATGTGGATGGCTTCGTCCAGTGGGCGCGCGAGACCCTGGCCGCCGGCGAAGGCGGCTACACGGAGCTGGTCGAGCCCGGCAACCGCATCGTCACGCGGGACAGCCTGGACGAGGCCCGCACGGGGCCGGCGCCGCTGCCGCAGATGCCGTCCTATCACCTGAAGCGGCCGGGGCACACCGGCATCACGCTGATCAACATCGGCGTGGGTCCGTCCAACGCCAAGACCATCACCGACCACGTCGCCGTGCTGCGGCCGTCGGCCTGGTTGATGCTGGGCCATTGCGCCGGGCTGCGCACCACCCAGCGGCTGGGGGACTACGTGCTGGCGCATGGCTACGTGCGCCAGGATCATGTGCTGGACGACGATCTGCCCCTGTGGGTACCGGTGCCGCCGCTGGCCGAGGTCCAGGTCGCCCTGGAACAGGCCGTGGCCGATGTGTCCGGCCTGTCGGGCTGGGAACTGAAGCGGATCATGCGCACCGGCACCGTGGCCACCATCGACAACCGCAACTGGGAACTGCGCGACCAGCAGGAACCCGTGCAGCACTTGTCGCAGTCGCGCGCCATCGCCCTGGACATGGAGTCGGCCACCATCGCGGCCAACGGTTTCCGTTTCCGCGTGCCCTATGGCACGCTGCTGTGCGTGTCGGACAAGCCGCTGCACGGCGAACTGAAGCTGCCGGGCATGGCCACCGCCTTCTATCGCACCCAGGTCAACCAGCACCTGCACATCGGCATCCGGGCGCTGGAACACCTGCGCGAGATGCCCGGCGAACGCCTGCACTCGCGTAAACTGCGCAGCTTCATCGAAACAGCGTTCAAATAATCAAAAACCATGGCCCTGCGTTCCACCGTCTACAAGGCGGAACTCCACGTCGCGGACAACGACCGCGCCTACTACGGCAGCCATGCCGTCACCGTCGCCCGGCATCCGTCCGAGACCGACGAACGCCTGATGGTGCGGCTGCTGGCCTACGCCCTGTGGGTCGAGGCCGATGAACGGCTGGTCTTCACCCGGGGGCTGAGCGACACGGACGAGCCCGATCTCTGGAACCTCGACCTGACCGGGGCGATCCGGCAGTGGGTCGAAGTCGGCCTGCCCGACGAGCGCCGCCTGCAGAAGGCCTGCGGCCGGTCGGGCCAGGTGATCGTGCTGGCGTACGGCCGGGGCGCGGACGTCTGGTGGAACGGGGTGCGGAACAAACTGGGCCGGGCCGCCAACCTGCAGGTCTGGGTCCTGGATCCCGAGGCCTCGCGCGCCCTGGCGGCGCTGGCCGAGCGCAACATGAGCCTGAGCGTGAACGTCACCGACCGCACGGCCTGGGTGTCGTGCGAACGCGGGGACGTCAGCCTGGACGTGCGCTGCCTGCGCGAAGCCGGCTGATCGGGGTGCGCCGACGGCGTCGGCCGCTTTCGCCGCCGACGCGGTCGGCCATCCGGGATGGGGTTAGCGTTCCAGCAGCATCTTCACCGACACGATCAGCGCCATGGACACCATCAGGACCCGGATCAACTGGTGGCCGCGCGTGACGGCCAGCCGCGCGCCGATGGTTCCGCCGATCCACTGGCCCGCCAGCATGGGCAGGCCGAAGGCCCAGACGATGTGCCCGCTGGCGGCGAAGAACAGGACGGAGGCCAGGTTGCTGCACAGGTTCAGCAGCTTGGCGTGCGCCGTGGCCTTGACCAGGTTGAAGCCCAGCAGCGTGACGCAGGAAATGGCGAAGAAAGTGCCCGTGCCCGGTCCGAAGAATCCGTCGTAGAAGCCGATGAGCGGCGCCAGGGTGGCGGCGTACAGGACGGGCGTGATGCGCTGCGCGCGGTCTTCCGCGCCGACGCGCGGCGACAGCAGGAAATACAGGGCGAAGCCGATCAGCAGGAAAGGGATCACCTGACGCAGCACGCCGCTGTCGATGCGGGTCAGGGCGATCCCGCCCGCCAGCGATCCCAGGAAGGTCGTCAGCATCATCCGGCGGCTGCGCTTCAGGTCGATCTGGCGCATCCGCAGGAAATGCAGCGTGGTGGCCGTCGAACCGGCGATGCCGCCGATCTTGTTGGTGGCGATGGCCGCTCCGGGCGGCAGACCGGCGGCCAGCAGCGCCGGGATGGTGATCAGTCCGCCGCCGCCGGCAATGGCGTCGACGATGCCCGCCAGCAGCGCGACGAAGAACAGCAGGACGGCGACGTCGAAGGTGATTTCCATGGGGGATGCCGCAGCGGGCGCGTTCAGGCGCGGGGGATGTCGATGAAGGCGGTGAGCAGGTCCAGGAACGCCTCGGGCTGTTCGAACGGCGCGAGGTGGCCGCTGTCCAGCTCGGCATGGCGGGCGCCGGGGATGGCGTCCGCCAGGGCGCGGGCGTGCTCCTTGGGCACCATGGCGTCGTGCGCGCAGCCGATGGACAGGGTGGGGGCCGCGATGCGGGGCAGCAGCGGCCGGATGTCGAGGCTCGCGTCGAGCCGGATCTGGCGGGCGATGCCTTCCCAGCGGTTGGATACGAGGACGGCATCGGTCCATTGCGTCAATTGGGCCGCGTCCATGCGTCCCAGGAAGGCGGGGCTGAAGCCGGTCAGCAGGACCAGCCGCGCGAAGTCGTGCGGATCGTGGCGGATGAGGTCGAGCCAGAGATCGGACTGCATCCGCATGCGGGGATCCTGGCCGGAGGCAAACCCGGCGAGCAGGGTCAGGGAGCGGACACGTGCGGGATGCGTGGCGGCGACCTGCGCCGCCACGCAGGCCCCCAGCGAAAAGCCGGCCAGGTCGAACGTTTCGGCGCCCGCCGCCGTGGCCGCCGCGAGCACCTGGGCCGCCAGCAGATCGAGGCTCAGGTCCCCGGGCGGGTCGGTGGTCTCGCCCGACCCGGAGTAGTCGGGCCGGATGACCGTATGGCGGGACGCCAGGGGCTCCACCAGGTGGGCCCAGTTGCTGTCCAGGTTGCCGCCCGTGCCGGCTACCAGCACCAGCGCCGGCCCCTGGCCGTCGACTGCGTAGGTGACGCGGGTTCCGAGAACTTCGACGGCGTGCATGCGGGGCTCCGGCAGGGACGATGGGTGTCGGTGTTCAGCGCTTGGCGATGTCGGCCTGCGCCTGTCTCACCAGATCGGGACCGATCTGCTTGGCCCATTTGTCGAACACCGGCCGGGTGGCCTTGGCGAAGGCGCCGATCTGTTCGGGCGACAGGACCGTGACCTTCACGCCGTGGCCCTCGATTTCCTTGAGCAGGGAATCGTCGGTGCTGGTCACGCCCTTGCGGGCGATGACGATTTCCTGGCGACCGGCCTCGATGGCGGCTTCGCGCACGATCTTCTGGTCGGCGGGCGACCAGGAATTCCAGACGTCCTGGTTGACCACGAAGATCAGGGGATCGGCCACGTAATTCCACAGGCTCAGGAATTTCTGGCCGACGTCGTAGAGCTTGGCCCCGGCATAGATGGACAGAGGGTTTTCCTGGCCGTCGACGGCGCCGCTGGCGAGCGCGGGCTGGGCGTCGGCCCAGCTCATCTGGGTCGGGTTGGCGCCCAGGGCGGTGTAGATGTCGATATACAGCGGCGAGCCGACCACGCGCAGCTTCATGCCCTTGACGTCCTCGGGGGTCTTGACCTCGCGCGCGGAATTGGAGAGCTGGCGGTAGCCGTTCTCGCCCCAGGCGAGCGGCACCACGCCCTTCTTCGACAGGATGCCGAACAGTTGCTCGCCGACCTTGCCCTGCGTCAGCGCGTCGATGGCGGCATAGTCGGGCATCAGGAAGGGCAGGGAGAACAGGTTCAGTTCCTTGACCTGGGGGGACCAGTTGATGGTCGAGCCGATGGCCATGTCGATCACGCCCTGGCGGATGGCGGTGAATTCGCGGGTCTGGTCGCCCTGGACCAGCGAAGTGCCCGGGTAGACCTTGATGTTGATGCGGCCGTTGGTGCGTTCGCGCACCAGGTCGGACCAGATCACCGCCCCCTGGCCCCAGGGGAAGTTGGTGCCCACCACGATGGACAGTTTGTATTCGGACTTGTAGTCGGCCGCCTGGGCCGGCAGCGCGGCCGCCAGGGCCGTGAAGGCCAGGGCGGCGGCGCCGATGAGTCGCTTGAAACGCATGTCGGTCTCCTCTTTGAAAATTGTTGTGCGTCAGTATCCCAGATAATGCGGCAGCCAGAGCGCGATCTGCGGGAAAATCACGACCAGGACCAGGGCGCAGAGCATGCCGCCCACCATCCACAGGACCCAGGGCGTCGTGCTTTCCATCGGGATGCGGGCGATCTTGCTGGAGACCATCAGATTGACGGCCACCGGTGGTGTGAACTGGCCCACCGCGACCATCAGCGTCAGCACCACGCCCAGCCACACCAGATCCCAGCCGAAGGCCTGGGCGACCGGCTGGATCAGCGGCACGAAGATCAGGAAGATCGAAATCCCGTCCAGGAACATGCCCGCCACGACCAGCAGCAGGACCAGCAGCGCCAGGACGCTGTAGGCGCCCAGTCCGGAATGCACGATGGCGTTCGTGATCGGATCGATGATCGACAGGGTGGAAAGCGACCAGGCGAAGATCCCCGCCAGCGTGACGATCAGCAGGATGACGGCGGACAGTTCACCGGCCTCGCGCAGAATGGGGAACAGGTCGCGCGGACGGATGGTGCGATGCACGCACAAGCCGATGAACAGGCCGTAGAACACGGCGACCACGGCGGCCTCGGTGGGCGTGAAGTAGCCCATGCGCATGCCGCCCAGGATGATGACGGGGGCGGCCAGGCCGGGGATGGCCTCGAACAGGCTGCGCCAGAAGGGCGGTCGGGGTTCGGCGCGGGCGGCGGCGCCCATCCGGTGGCGCCGCGCCAGCCAGACGGCCGGGATGATCAGCCCGATGCCGGCCAGGAGGCCCGGGAACATGCCCGCCGCGAACAGCGCGGGCACCGAGGCCTGCGGCACCAGGACCGAATAGACGATCATGGCGATCGAGGGCGGGATCAGGATGTCGGTGGCCGCGCCCGCCGCCACCACGCTGGCCGAGTAGGCGCGGGGATAGCCGGCGCGGTTCATGGCGCCGATCATGATGGCGCCCACGGCGGCGGCGCAGGCGGGGCCGGATCCGGAGATGCCCCCCAGGAACATGGCGACGGTGATGGCGACCACGGCCAGCATGCCCGGGCCGTTGCCGGTGATGGACTGGGCCAGGCGCACCAGCCTGGCGGCGACGCCCGAGCGGTCGAAGATCGAGCCCACCAGCACGAACATGGGGATGGCCAGCAGGGGGTATTTGGCCAGGCCGGCGTAGAAGCTCTGCGAGACCGCCATGAGGCCGAACCAGTGGGTGTCGGGATTGGCCAGGGCGATGGCCAGCGTGCCGGCGGCCCCTAGGGCGATGCCCACGGGCACGCCGATGACCATCAGGACCACGAACAGGCCGAACAGCAGTGTCGGGATCATGTCGGCATCCAGGCGCGCCGCAGGATGCCGGCCAGCCGCAGGGTGATGACCGCCGACAGCACCGGCAACCACATGGAATACCACCAGGTGGGCACGCCGATGGCCGGGGAAGTGTCGCCCCAGTTGTATTCATCCAGGGCCATGCGGCCCAGCAGGACGGTCAGGCCGGCGAAGAACAGCAGCGACACGGCGCCCGCCGCCAGGGCGAAGCGCCGCCGCCGCGCGGGACCGCCGCCGTCGGCCAGCAGCTCGATGCGGATGTGCAGCAGGCGCACAAAGGCCGACGAGCTGGCGCTCAGGGTCAGGACGATCAGCAGGAAAACGGAGATTTCCTCGGTCCAGGCGAAGGATTCGGCTGTCAGGTAGCGGACGATCACGTTGGCCAGGGTGATGCAGGCCAGGGCGCCCAGGGTCAGTACGGTCAGCCAGTCCTCGAATCGCAGCGGGATGCGCAGGGCGGGATCGGGGGGCGGCGCGGAGCCGGGCAGGTCTTTGGAATCGGGGTCGGCGGCGTGGGCGTCGGACATGGATCGTGTGCAGCGGTGGCGGGCCGTAGGGCGACACTGAATCCTACTGCGAAATGACCCGCTTGCCAGTCGGTATGAGTACGGACACCGGCTCAGGATGCGTCCGGCAATGCCAGCATCGTGCCCCGGCATCCTGGCGCCCCGCAGCGGCAGCGGTAATGGCGTTTCAGCGTGCGCGTGAGCGGTTCGTCGATCACCAGGCCGTAGTCGTAGAGCAGTTCCTCGGTCGCCGGAATGTCGCGCAGGGCGTAGATCGCCACGCGGGTGCCGGCGTCGTTTTCGCGCGCCTCGCAGTTGGGTGCGCAGCCGTGGTTGATCCAGCGGGCGTCGTTGCCGCGCTGGCCGCCATCGATCACCTGGCCGCCGCTGAGCGCGAAATAGAAAGTGTGATAGGGGTCGTCCGGGTTGACCGGCCAGCGGGCGTCGGCCTGTGCCGCCGTCAGGCGACGGCCCGCGTAGTCCAGGATCCGGGTGCCGGCGGGGATGTCGCGGGCGGCGAAAACGCCGGTGCCGTGCAGGGTCGAGACGCGCACGACGTGCCAGGGCGAACGGGGAGGGGCCATCGGATGCGATCGGAAAGGGGCGGGATGGAAAAGGGATAAACTGGCCTTCATTATCCTTGGGATGTTCCACGCAAGTCCACTCGCCCCGGCGGTGATCCCGCCGGGGGCCGCCGCGCGCGAGGGGCCGGCGCGGCATCCCCGACCCTTCCGTCCAGGTGAACGTCCGTGAATGCCCCTACCGCCGCCCATGCCGCCGCATCCGCCCCCGTCCTCGATCGCAACGGCGCCGAGGTCCTGCTGGATACCTTGATCGCGCTGGGCGTGGACACGGTGTTCGGCTACCCGGGCGGCGCGGTGCTGCCGCTGTACGACGCGCTGTATGCCGAGCCGCGCATCCGGCACATCCTGGTGCGCCACGAGCAGGCCGCCATGCACGCCGCCGAGGGCTATGCGCGTTCCACAGGCCGCCCCGGCGTGGTCTTCGTGACCTCGGGCCCGGGCATGGCGAACACGACCACCGGCCTGCTGGACGCGCTGTGCGACTCGATCCCCGTGCTGTGCGTCAGCGGCCAGGTGGCGACCGGCGCCATCGGCACCGACGCCTTCCAGGAATGCGACGCGGTCGGCATTTCGCGCCCGGTCACCAAGTGGAACGCCCAGGTGCGCCGTTCCGAGGACATCGCCGACCTGGCGGCCAAGGCCCTGCGCCTGACGCGCGCCGGCCGGCCCGGCCCGGTGCTGCTGGACTTTCCCAAGGATCTGCAGATCGCCCGTGTGCCGCCGGAGCGCGCCGTCGCGGCCCTGGAGCCCGAGGCCGCCGCCGAACCGCTGGCGCCCGTGACGGAGGCCGCGCTCAAGCGCGCCGCCGCGCTGATCGCCCGCGCCCGACGCCCGGTGTTCTATGGCGGGGGCGGCCTGATCAATTCGGGCATCGACGCCTGCCACGCCTTTCGCGGCCTGGTGCAGGCGACCGGCGCGCCCTGCACCCTGACATTGATGGGCCTGGGCGCCTACCCTGCGGGCGATGCGCAGTTCCTGGGCATGCTCGGCATGCACGGCACGCTGCAGGCGAACCTGGCGATGCATCACGCGGACCTGATCGTCTGCGTGGGCGCGCGCTTCGACGACCGCATCACCGGCCGGTTGTCGGATTTCTGTCCGCATGCCGACAAGATCCACCTGGACATCGATCCGGCCTCGATCGACAAGGTCGTGCGCGCCGACGTGGCGCTGGTGGGCGACTGCTATCCGCTGCTGCGCGCCCTGCACAAGGAACTGGGGCAGTACCCGCTGGAATCCGGGCGCCTGGACGAATGGTGGCGGCGTATCGCCGTCTGGCAGGCGCGCGACTGCCTGAAATTCCCGTCTTCGGACGAGGTCATCCTGCCCCAGGACCTGATGCGGCGCATCGACCGGCTGCTGGCCGGGCGCGACGCCGTCGTGTCCACCGACGTGGGCCAGCACCAGATGTGGGCGGCCCAGTACATCGGCATCGACCGGCCCAACCGCTGGCTGACCTCCGGCGGGGCGGGCACCATGGGCTACGGGCTGCCGGCCGCCATCGGCGCGCAGATCGCGCATCCGGACAAGCCGGTGGTCTGCGTCAGCGGCGACGCGTCCGTGCTGATGAACATCCAGGAACTGGCCACGGCCACGCAGCACCGCGCCCCGGTCAAGCTGATCCTGTGCAACAACGGCCACATGGGCATGGTGCGCCAGTGGCAGGAACTGATCCACGAGGGCCGCTACAGCCACAGCTACAACGCCTCGATCCCCGATTTCGTGGCGCTGGCCGGGGCGTTCGGCTGGGGCGCGGCGCGGGTCGAGCACCCGCGCGATCTGGACGCCGCGCTGGATGCCTGCATGGCGCACGAGGGGCCGTATTTCCTGGACGTGGCGGTGGTGCCGCTGCAGAACTGCTTTCCAATGATGCCGGCCGGCTACGGGCACCAGCAGGTGATGCTGTCCGAAGACACCTGGTACGTCGAAGAATGAATCTTTCGGCGCATGGGCTCGCCATACTGCGTTGCAAATCCTCGCGATAGTGCGACTATCGCTGCGGTTTGCGCCTTGTCTGACAAGCCCATGCATCCGAAATTGCGGGGTTCTCAAGAAGCGTCACACACACCGGCCGCCGTCCACCTCCAGACAGGCGCCGGTGATGAAGGACGCCTCGTCCGAGGCCAGATAGAGGCAGGCGTGGGCGACATCGTCCGGGGTGGAGAATCGCCCCAGCGGGATGCCCGCGGTGAATTTGGCGCGATTTTCGGGCGTGTCCGGCATCCCCATGAATTCCGACAGCAGGCCGGTGGCGCCCACCACGGGGTTGACGCAGTTGACGCGGATGCGGTCCGGCCCCAGTTCGGCCGCCATCGAGCGGCTGGTAGTCACCACGGCGCCCTTGGTGCCGTTGTACCAGGTCAGGCCGGGGCGTGGCCGGATGGCGGCCGTGGAGGCGATGTTCACGAACACGCCGCCGCCTTGCTGGCGGAAATGCGGCACGAAGGCCTGGGCGCTGAGGTAGATGCTTTTGACGTTGATGGCGTAGATCCGGTCGAATTCGGCCTCGGTGACTTCGAGCATGGGCCGGTTCCGGTGCGTGGCCCCGGCGTTGTTGACCACGATGTCCAGGCCGCCGAAATGCGCCAGGGCCTGCGTCAGCAGGTCGCGCATGCTGGCCGCGTCGGCGACGTCGACGTGCGCGAATTCGGCCTGGCCGCCGGCCGCGCGGATCTGGTCGACGGTCTCGCGGCCGTGCGCATCGTGGATGTCGGCCACGACCACCCGGGCACCCTCGCGGGCGAATACCGAGGCGATGCCCCGGCCGAACCCGGAACCGGCTCCGGTGACGATGGCGGTCTTGTCGCTCATGCGCATGTGCGTGTCTCCTTCAGGCATTCCGGCCGTAGCGGATCGCCACGGTCTTCAAAGCGGTGAACCCCAGCAGGGCTTCGAAGCCTTTCTCGCGGCCGTGGCCGCTGGACTTGACCCCGCCGAAAGGCAGTTCGACGCCGCCCCCGGCGCCGTAATTGTTGATGAAGACCTGGCCGCAGCGCAGGTGGCGGGCCATGCGCAATTGTCGCGCTCCGTCGCGGGTCCAGACGCCGGCCACCAGGCCGTAGTCGGTCGAGTTGGCCAGTTCCAGGGCATGGGCCTCGTCGCGGAAGGCCTGCGTGATCAGGACCGGACCGAAGATTTCCTCGCGGGCCAGGACGCTGTCCCGCGGCACGGCGCGCAGCAGCACGGCTTCCTGGTAGTAGCCATCCGGCGGCGCGCCGTCCAGGATGCGCCCCCGCGCGGCCTCGGTCAGGCCTTCCCGGCGGGCGGTGTCCAGCATCGCGCGCACGCGC
The DNA here is from genome assembly GCF_027214045.1 of Castellaniella denitrificans. Lineage (GTDB taxonomy): Bacteria > Pseudomonadota > Gammaproteobacteria > Burkholderiales > Burkholderiaceae_B > Castellaniella > Castellaniella denitrificans_A. The sequence continues at coordinate 426,401 of NZ_JAPWHE010000001.1, forward strand.
TCGTATTGCGTGCGGTTGACCAGCGGTCCCAGGTCGGCGTCCGACGCGGGCGGTCCCGCGCGCAGGGCGCGGAAACGTTCGGCCACGCGTTCGACGAAGGCGTCGTGGATGCTTTCGTGGACCAGCAGCCGGCTGCCCGCCGAGCAGGTCTGGCCGCTGTTCTGGATGATGGCGTTGACGATCACCGGCAGGGCGGCGTCCAGGTCGGCGTCGTCGAACACGATCTGCGGCGACTTGCCGCCCAGTTCGAGCACCACCGGGCAGTGATGCCGCGCGGCGGCCTCGGCGACCCGCTGGCCGGTGACGGTGGAGCCGGTGAAGGAGATGTGCCGGATGCCGGGGTGGGCGCTCAGGGCCGCGCCGGCTTCGGCGCCGTAGCCGGTGACGACGTTCAGCGCGCCGGGCGGAAAGCCCACCCGGGCGGCCATCTCGGCCAGGTACAGGGTGGACAGACTGGCGTCCTCGGCGGGCTTGACCACGCAGGCGTTGCCCGCCGCCAGGGACGCGCCGACGCTGCGGCCGAAGATCTGGACCGGGTAGTTCCAGGGGATGATGTGGCCGGTGACGCCGTGCGGTTCGCGCACCGTCATCACCAGGGTGCCGACGTCGTAGGGCAGGGTCTCGCCGTGCAGTTTGTCGCAGGCGCCCGCGTAGTATTCGAAATAGCGCGCCAGGGCGAGGACGTCGTTGCGCGCGGTGCGCAGCGTCTTGCCGGTGTCGCGCGCCTCGATGCCGGCCAGTTCGTCGGCGTGTTCCAGCACGGCGCGGCCCCAGGCCGCCAGCAGACGACCCCGGTCGCGGGCGCAGGTCAGCGCCCAGGGGCCGTCGAAGTGTTCGCCCATCGCCGCCTGTGCGGCACGGACCGCCTGATCGATGTCTTGCGCCGAGCCCCGGGCGATGCGGTCGAAGGCCTGGCCGTCCGCGGGGTCGATGACCGGAATCGTGCGGTCGTCCGACGCGGGCCGGCGGGTGTTGGCGATGAAGTGATGGGCTGGCATGAAAGGATTCCCGGCGGATGGTGGTGTCGTGCGGGCCTGATCGGCGGAGGGCGTTCCGCCGGCGCGGGCATCGTGGCCGCCGGACCCGCTTGAAACTCTAGCGGGTTTTGGCGCCGCGCGATAGCGGGGCAATCGAACACGATGCCGGCGTCGCCCCGCCGCGCGCCCCCCCTGTGATAACCCGAATCCAGGCGCGGTTTCCATTGCGACCCCGCCGGACTTCATGTTAGAACACCAGGGCCTTGACGCTTTGCGCGCGGCGCGGTCCAGACGGATCGCGCCCGGGGCGCGGGCCAGACAATACACCTATCGGATTCGGGAGACGACATCATGTTCCAAGGGAAAATGCCCCCCACGCTGCGCCTTCGGCTTGCTGCACCCCTGAAGGGAGCGCTTTTTACCTTGGGGCGGCCCGGCGGTAAAAAATTCGCAGGATGGCTCGCGGCCGCGGCCCTGGTCGGCATGACGGCGTCGGCGCCCGCGTTGGCGCAGACCACGCTGAAAATGGCCTATGCGCTGTCCGAGAACTCGCACTATGGCGCGGGCGCCGCCGCCTTCGTCAAGACCCTGGAGGCGAGCACGCCGGACTTCAAGATCCAGCAGTTCCCGAACAGCGCGCTGGGCGGCGAGCGCGAAGTCATCGAAGGCCTCCAACTGGGCACGATCGACCTGGCCATCGTGTCCACGGGCGCCACGCTGAATTTCGTGCCGCAGACCGGGGTGTTCGACATCCCCTTCCTGTTTCGCGACCTGGCCCACGCGCGCAAGGTCCTGGACGGCAAGATCGGCCAGGACATGCTGGCCGAATTTCCCAAGCGCGGCCTGGTGGCCCTGGCCTGGGGCGAGCAGGGCTTCCGTCATCTGACCAACAACGTCCGGCCAGTGAAGGAACCCGCCGACATCAAGGGCCTGAAGATCCGCACGACGGAAAATCCGATCCACATCGCCGCCTTCAAGGAACTGGGCGTGCTGGCCACCCCCATGGCCTGGCCCGAAGTCGCCACGGCCCTGCAGCAGGGCACCATCGACGGCCAGGAAAACCCGCTGTCGGTGATCGTGTCCGTGAAGATGTGGCAGTTGCAGAAATACCTGTCGCTGACGGCGCACGTCTACGGCCCGGCGCTGATCCTGATGGCGCCTTCCGTGTATGACGGCCTGGACGATGCCGGCAAGGCGAAATTCAAGGAAGCCGCCGTGGCCGGCGCCAAGGCCATGCGCGCTTATGTCGATCAGGTCGAAAAGGACGGCATCGAAACCCTGAAGGCCAACGGCATGCAGGTCAACACGGTGGACCATGCCGCCTTCGTCAAGGCGGTCCAGCCGATCTACCCGCAGTATTACAAGCAGTTCGGCCAGGCGCTGGTCGAGTCCATTCGTGATACGCAATAAGTCGGTGAGCGCGCCGGGCCGCCCCAAGCGCGAATTCCCCCTCGGGGGACCGGCGCGCCGCGCCAAGGGGGCGTCATGAGCGCGCTCGGCCTGATCGACCGGGGCCTGTTCCGGCTGGTGTCCTGGGTCGCCCAGGGCCTGCTGTGGTCCGCCGTGGCGGCGGGCTTCTACCAAGTCCTGGCGCGCTTCGTCCTGGAATCGCCCTCGGCCTGGTCCGAGGCCTGGACGCGGGCCGCGATCATCTGGGCGGTGATGCTGGGGGTGGCCCTGGCCTTCCGCCAGGGCGCCATGCTGGGCGTGGACCTGCTGCACAATCTGCTCGCCCCCCATCGGGCGCGCGTGCTCGAGCATCTCGTCTTGCTGATCGTCGTGGGCTTCCTGGGGTTCCTGGTCTGGATCGGGGCCGACATGACCTGGCGCGTGCGGTTCCAGACCACGCCCAGCCTGGGTGTCTCCATTTCGTGGATCTACCTGTCCATCCCCGTGGGGGCCACGCTGGCCTTGTTCGCCGCGCTGGCCTATTGGGCCGAAGGCCCGCGGCGCGTCCACGTCGAAACCATCTAGGGTCCGCATCATGTCGCAGTTGATGGTTGTTTCCATGCTGCTGTTCTTCGGCCTGACCGTGCCGGTGGCCGTGTCGATCGGCCTGGCCACCATGGCCGGGGTCGGCTTCGATGGCCACATGACCTGGCTGGTGATCGCGCAGCAGCTCTACGCGGCCCTGGACAAATACCCGCTGGTCGCCGTGCCTTTCTTCATCCTGGCCGGCAACCTGATGGAGGAAGGCGGCATTTCCGAGCGCATGGTCGAGTTCGCCAAGAGCGTGGTGGGCGGCGTGCAGGGGGGGCTCGCCTGCAGTTGCGTGCTGACCTGCATGATCTTCGCGGCGGTGGCCGGCTCCAGCGTCGCCACGACCTTCGCGGTGGGGGCCATCCTGATCCCCGCCATGGTCAAGCACGGCTATCCGGCGCCCTTCGCGGCTTCCTTGCAGGCTTCGGCGGCCGAACTGGGCGTCATCATTCCGCCTTCCATCCCGATGATCCTGTACGCCGTGTCCACCGACACCTCGGTGGGCGAGGTCTTCATCGCCGGCATCGGGCCGGGCCTGCTGATCGTCATCGCGCTGATGGCCTACGTGTGGCTGTACGCGCGCCGCAACGGCCTGGGCAAGCACGACGGCGACGGCCGCCTGCCGGTCTGGACCGCCTTCAGGAAAGCCTGGTGGGCGCTGCTGATGCCGGTCATCATCCTGGGCGGCATCTACGGCGGCATCTTCACGCCGACCGAGGCCTCGGCCGTGGCGGTGGTATACGCCCTGTTCGTGGGCATCTTCATCTATCGCCGGCTGACGGTCGCCACGCTGGGCCGGACGTTCCACCGTTCGGTGGTGTCCACGGCGATCATCATGTTCATCATCGCCAACGCGGGCGTGTTCGGCTTCCTGCTGAACCGCGCCGGCGTGCCGATGATGCTGGGCGAATGGCTCAGCCACCTGTTCGGCAGCGAGATCACGTTCCTGATGGGGGTGAACGTCGCCCTGTTCTTCATCGGCATGTTCATCGAGACGTCCGCGTCCATCGTGGTCCTGGCGCCCCTGCTGCTGCCCGTGGCGACGCAGTTCGGCGTCGATCCGGCGCACTTCGGGGTGATCATGGTGGTGAACCTGGCCCTGGGCATGGTGACGCCGCCCTTCGGCGTGAACCTGTTCGCCGCCTGCACGGTCGCCAAGGTGCCCATCGAGCGCCTGATCCGGCCGCTGCTGCCCTTCGTCGGCGTGGTGGTGGTCTGCCTGCTGGTGATCACCTACTGGCCGGATCTGTCGCTGTATTTCCGCGATCTGGTGTACCGCTGAGGCGCCGATAGCCTGCGTCCGGGCGGAAAAATCCCCGGCCAAGGCCGGGGATTCCGCTGTGTGCCAGAGGCTGCGCGGCGTGAGGGCCGATCAGCTTTTCTTGCGGATGTCCTTCAGTTGGGTCTGGACCGCGTTCCACAGGTCCGGGCCCACCGACTTCTCGATCTGCGCGTTGACCGGCGCGATGGTCTCGCGCATCTTCTGCACGGCCTCGGGGCTGACGGTGTTGACCTGCATGCCGTCGGCTTTCAACTGCGCCAGGGCCTTGTCGGCTTCCGCGCGAGTGTCCTTGCGCTCGAAGTCGCGGCTGACGGCCGCGGCCTTGAGCAGCACGTCGCGCTCGTCGGCGCTCAGGCCATCCCACCACTTCTTGCTGGCGGTGACGATCCAGGGGCTGTAGACGTGGTTGGTGATGCTCAGGTATTTCTGGACTTCGTAGAACTTGCTCGACAGGATGGTGTTATAGGGATTCTCCTGGCCGTCCACCGTTTTCGTTTCCAGCGCGGTGAACAGTTCCGAAAACGGCAGCGGCACGGCGTTGGCGCCCAGACGCTGGAAGGTTTCCAGGAACACGTTGTTCTGCATGACCCGCAGTTTCAGGCCGCTGAGGTCTTCGGGGCCCTTGACCGGTTTCTGGCTGTTGGTCAGATTGCGGAAGCCGTTCTCCCAGTAGACCAGGCCCACCAGGCCCTTGTCCTCCAGCTTGTGCATGATGGCCTGGCCGGTCTTGCCGTCCAGCACCTGGTCGGCCTCTTCGCCGGAATTGAACAGGAAGGGCGTGTCCCACAGCGCCATTTCGGGCGTAATGCCGACCAGCGTGGCGGTGGAACCGACCATCATTTCCTGGGCGCCGCCGATCAGCGCCTGCTGCATCTGGACGTCGGACCCCAGGGCGGCGGCGCCGACGGCGCGGATCTTCATCTTGCCACCCGAAAGTTTCGCGACTTCGTCGGCGAAGACCTGGACGGCCCGGCCCTGGTTGGAGTCCTGGTTCAGGCCGTAGCCGAACCGGATCAGGCGGGTCTGGATGTCGGCGGCCTGGGCCGGGAGGGCCATCGCGCCTGCCGCCAGGGTGGCGGCCAGGAATAGGGCTTTCAGTTTCATGGGGATTCTCCTTGGTGGAAGTGTCCGCCGGGTGGGGCGGCGTTATGTTGCCTCAGCCCAGCCAGTGGACCGGGGCGATGACGATTTGGGGAAAAGCCACCAGCAGGACCAGCAGCAGCGCGTAGACCAGCAGGAAGGGCGCGACGCCCTTGACGACGGATTCCATTTTCACGCCGCCCACGCCGGCGGCGACGTTGAGCACCGTGCCCACGGGCGGTGTGATCAGGCCCAGGCAGCCGGTGAACACGAACATGAAGCCAAAGTAGATCGGATCGATGTGCGCCTTCAGCGCCAGGGGCAGGCAGACGGGGGCGAAGATCAGGATGATGGGTGTCAGGTCCATGGACGTGCCCACCAGCAGCAGGAAGACCACCATGCAGGCCATGAACAGCTTGGGGTGCGCCAGGATGGGCTGGAACAGTTCGGCCAGCTGGTTGGGCAGATCGGCCAGGGTGATCATGTAGGCGGCCACAGTCGCGGCGCCGCACAGGAACATCACCACCGCCGTGGTGATGCTGGAGGCCACCAGCACGTCGTAGGCGGCTTTCCAGGAAAGCGCCCGATAGATGAAGCGCGACACCACGAAGGCGTACACGGCGGCGACAACGGCGGCCTCGGTGGGGGTGAAGACGCCGAAGCGGATGCCGCCCAGAATGATGACCGGCATGAAGATGGCCCAGACGCTGTCGGTCACGGCGCGGCGGCGTTCGGCCGATGTGGCGCGCGGGGCCGTAGGCAACTGGCGGCGGCGCGCGACCGCGCGCCAGGCGATCAGCAGCGCGCCGCCCATCAGGACGCCGGGAGCCACGCCGCTGATGAACAGCTTGCTGATCGAGGTGTTGGTGGTCACGCCGTAGATGATGAAGGGCAGCGACGGCGGGATGATGGGGCCGATGATGCCGCCCGAGGCCAGCAGGCCCGTGCTGTAGTTCATGGGATAGCCCTGCTGGCGCATCATGGGCAGCAGGATGGTGGCCAGCGCGGCGGTGTCGGCGATGGCCGAACCGCTCATCGAGGCGAGCAGCACCGAGGCGAACACGGCGACGTAGCCCAGGCCGCCCGGAATGTGGCCGACGAAAGCACGCGCCATGTCGATGATCCGCTGGCTCAGGCCGCCCACGTTCATCAGTTCGCCCGCCAGGATGAAGAAGGGCACGGCCAGCAGGGGGAAGCTGTCGAAGCCGGCCTGCAGGTTCTGCGCCAGCAACTGGGTGTTGAAGAAATCCAGGTGCCACATCAGGGCCACGCCCGAGACCAGCAGGGAGATGGCGATGGGGATGCCGATCGCCATGGAGGCGAACAGGACGGCGAGGAAGATCAGGGTGGTGTCCATGGGCGGTCCTAGGTTCGATCGCGGCGGCGGTCCAGGATGGCCTGCTTGAACAGCAGGATTTCCATGGAGGCGGCCATGAACAGGGTGGCGGCCGCGGCGATCGCCAGGGGATAGCCGATGACGGGGCTGTAGCTGTGCAGGCCGGCGATCACCTGGTCCCAGGCGCCTTTGACGACCATGCCCAGGACGATCGCGCTGATCAGGGCGGCCAGCGCGCCCATCGCGGTGCGCGTGCGCGGCCCGACACGGTCCACCAGCAGGTCGAAGCTCAGGTGCCGCTTTTCATGGGCGGTGACGACCGTGCCCATGCAGACCAGCCAGATGAACAGCAGGCGGGACAGTTCCTCGTAGATCACCAGGCCCGTGCCGAAGGCGTAGCGCAGCACGACGTTGCTGAATACGGCGATCACCATGAGGGCGAGGGTGGTCGCCATGAAGGCCTCGGCGGCCTTGCGGATCAGTGGCTTGCGTGGCGCGTCGGCGGGGGTTTCAGGGATGTGCATGTGGCGTCCTTTGCAGCCATTCGGTGGCGTGTGCGAGGAGTTCTTCCAGTGAGCGCTCGCTGTCCAGGTGCAGCAGGCCGGCCTCGTCGTGGGGCGGTTCCAGTGTGGCGAACTGGCTGTCGATCAGGGTGGCGGGGAAAAAATGGCGGTCGCCCCGGCCGGCGACGCGCCGGTGGGCCGCGTCGCGGCCGACCTCCAGCCAGATGAAGACCAGGCCGGGCACGTGCGCGCGCAGCTGCTGGCGATAGGCCCGCTTCAGGGCCGAGCAACTGAGGACGACGCCGCCGGCGGCGAGGCGGGCCAGCTCCAGGCCCAGCGCTTCCAGCCAGGACGCCCGGTCCTCATCCGTCAGCGGGACGCCGGCCCGCATCTTCGCGTGGTTTTCATCACTATGGAAGGCGTCGCCTTCGACAAAGGCCCAATCCTGGCGTTGCGCCAGCAGTTCGCCGACCGTGGATTTGCCGCTGCCGGACACGCCCATCACGACCACCGCGCGGGGCGGACAGGCCGGCGCGGGGGCCTGCGGCAAGGAAGAAGATAGCGCTATCTTTTGCATTGAAAAAAAACGGTCCTTACGTACAATGGTGCCCGAAGCATCGGGCCGGACCTGTGCCGGCTGATCTTTCCGAGAGCGGATGAGACGCAAAGATAGCGCTATCTCATTCGGGCCGACATTAGGGAATTCCTGTATGCATGACGCTTCCTCCGACGACGGGACCGGCGCCCCGCCAGCCCGTGGCCGCCGCCGGGCCACGGGTCGGGCGACGCTGGCCGACGTGGCCGCCCTGGCCGGCGTCAGCCCCATCACGGCGTCGCGGGTGGTGGCCGGGAAGACGACCGTGCGGCCGGAACTGGCCGAGCGGGTGCGGGCGGCGGTGGAGCGGCTCGGCTACCGCCCCGATCCGTCGGCGCGCGCGCTGGCGTCCGCCAAGAGCAGCCATGTCGTGGTGCTGATCCCGCTGCTGTCGAACACGCTGTTCACCGAATTGCTGGAGGCCATCCAGGACGTGATGTGGGACGCCGGCTATCCGATCTTTGTCGGAATCACCCAGTATCGGCCGGAACGCGAGGCCGCCTTGCTGGACAGTTATCTGTCGCACCGGCCGGCGGGCCTGATCCTGACCGGTTTTGATCGCAGCGAGACCCAGCGCCGCCTGATCGGGGCCAGCCGCACGCCGTGCGTGCACGTGATGGAGCTGAGCGATGACCCGGCGATCCACTGTGTCGGATTTTCCCAGACCGAGGCCGCGCGCGCCGTGGCGCGCCATCTGCTGGACCGGGGGCGGCGGCGCATCGCCTTCGTCGGCGCCCAGCTGGACCCGCGTGCCCTGGAACGCGCCGAGGGTTTTCGCAGCGTGCTGCGGGCCGCGGGCTGTCACGATCCCCGGCTGGAGATCCTGGATCCCCGGCCCTCGTCGGCCGCCCTGGGGGCGGAGGCGTTCCGCCGCCTGGTGGCAGCGCACCCCGACCTGGACGCGGTGTTCTTCTGCAACGACGACCTGGCCCACGGGGGCCTGCTGGAGGCCCTGCGGCTGGGCGTGTCCGTGCCCGACCGCGTCAGCGTGGTGGGTTTCAACGATCTGCCGGGCAATGAGCAGATGCTGCCCGCGCTGAGCAGCCTGCGCACGCCGCGCCGCGAGGTTGGCGATGCCGCCGCCCGGATGCTGCTGCGGCTGATGCGCGGCGAGCCGGTGGACGTGCCCGCCGTCGACCTGGGGTTCGAACTGAAGGTCCGCGCCAGCAGTTGAGCCACCGGCGCGAGATGACCGGGATCAGAAGGCCGGGCCGTCGTCTTCGCGGGTGTCCGCCGGGGATGCCGCTTTCTTGGCGGCGGTCTTTTTCACTGCGGCCTTTTTCACGGCGGTCTTCCGGGCCGCGGTTTTCGTGGCCGTCTTCTTCGCGGACTTGGCGGCGGTCGCGCCGGCCGTTTTCGTCGCTTTCTTTGCCGCCGTCTTGGCGCCCGCCTTGGCCGGACGCGGTTCGAATTCGAAGCCGACCTTGCCGTCGGCCTGGCGCACCAGGAAGGCCTTGAACTTGCGGTTGGTGCGGCTGGACACGAAACCGTCGAGCAGGTCGGTCTTGCCGGTGGCCAGCAGCTTGCTCATCTGCGCGGCGGGGATTTCCTGTTGCAGGATGACCTTGCCGCTGCGGAAGTCGCAGGCCTTTTCCGGGCCCACGGCGCGTTCGCAGACGTAGTTCATGCCGTGCTCGAAGACGCGTCCGCCACATTTGGGACAGGCGCCCAGCGGGGTGTGGCCGGAGAAGTCCACGGGCTCGGCGTCCTCGTCCTCGCGCTGGCCGAAGTCGAATTCCAGCTTGAATTCGTCGGTGATGCGCAGCACGGCGGCAAAGGGGCGGCCCATCTTGCTGATGAAGCCGGTCAGCGGGCCCAGCGTGCGCTTGTCCAGCAGTTCCTCGACTTCGGCGATCTCGAAGGTGCGGCCGCCCGGATGCTTGCCGATGGAGAAGTCGCAGGCCGTGCAGGCGTAGCGGCGGTAGTTTTCCTTCACCACGCCGCCGCATTTCGGGCAGGGGGTTTGCAGGGTGGCGTAGTCGCCGGGCACGGTGTCGCGTTCGTATTCCTTGGCGCGCTTGACGATCACCTGGGTCATCTGGGCGATTTCACGCATGAAGGACTCGCGGTCCAGTTGCCGCTGCTCGATCAGCTTGAGCTGGTGTTCCCATTCGCCGGTGAGTTCCGGCGAGGTCAGCTCGTTGACGCCCAGGCCGGCCAGCAGCGTCATCAGCTGGCGGGCCTTGGCGCTGGGGATCAGATCGCGGCCCTCGCGGCGCAGGTAGCCTTCGTTGAGCAGGCCTTCGATGATGGCCGCGCGGGTGGCCGGGGTGCCCAGCCCACGTTCGGACATGGCCTCGCGCAGGGCCTCGTCGTCCACCAGTTTTCCGGCGCCTTCCATGGCCGACAGCAGCGTGGCTTCGTTGAAGCGGGCGGGCGGCTTGGTGGCCAGGCCGCGCGCCTCGATGTCTTCGGTGCGCACGCGTTCGCCGTCGGCCACGGGCACCAGCGAGGCGTCGTCGCCCTGGGATTCGCGGCCGTAGATGGCCAGCCAGCCGGGGGACACCAGCACCTTGCCTTCGGTCTTGAAGTGGTGGCCCGAGACCTGGGTGATGCGGGTCGTGACACGGAACTCGGCCGCCGGGAAGAACACCGCCAGGAAACGGCGCGTCACCAGTTCGTAGATCTTGAATTCGGCGTCGCTCAGTTCGCGCGGCACCTGCAGAGTGGGGATGATGGCGAAGTGATCGGAAATCTTTTTGTCGTCGAAGATACGCCGGTTGGGTTTGACCCAGTCCTGCTTCACGACCTGGGCGGCGTGGGGCCTGACTGAACGGGCCACGCCCGAGTCGCTGTCGGCCAGGACGCGCATGGTCTGCTGCACGGTGCCGACGTAGTCCTGCGGCAGGTAGCGCGAATCGGTCCGCGGATAGGTCAGGGCCTTGTGGCGTTCGTACAGCGACTGGGCCAGGGACAGCGTGGTCTTGGCTGAAAAGCCGAAGCGCGAGTTGGCCTCGCGCTGCAGGGTGGTCAGGTCGAACAGGGCCGGGGACAGCTGCGTGCTGGGCTTGGATTCCTCGGTGACGTTGCCGGGCTGCTCGCGGCAGGCGGCGACGATGCTCTGGGCGGCTGAGGCGGACCACAGGCGCGAGTCGCGGGCGTCGGGGTCCTGTTCGTTCTTCTTGAAGCCCGGGTCGAACCAGCGGCCTTCGTACAGGCCGGCGGCGGCGACGAAGGTGGCATGGACTTCCCAGTAGTCGCGCGACACGAAGCGGCGGATGCGGTCCTCGCGCTCCATCACGATCGCCAGGGTGGGCGTCTGGACGCGGCCCACCGGGGTCTTGAAGAATCCGCCGTCCTTGCTGTTGAAGGCCGTCATGGCGCGGGTGCCGTTGATGCCGACCAGCCAGTCGGCCTCGGCGCGCGAGCGGGCCGCGGCTTCCAGGGGCTTCATGGTCTCGTCGTCGCGCAGATTGGCGAACGCGTCCCGGATGGACGCCTGGGTCATGGACCGCAGCCACAGGCGCTGGATGGGCTTCTTCACCCCGGAATACTGAACGATGTAGCGGAAGATCAGTTCGCCTTCGCGGCCCGCGTCGCAGGCGTTGATGACGGCGCCGACGTCCTTGCGCTTGAGCAGCTTGACCAGCAGCTTCAGCCGTTCGGCGGAGCGTTTGTCGGTCGGTCCCAGCTCGAACTGGGGCGGGATGACCGGCAGGTGGGTGAAACTCCATTTGCCGCGCACCGGGTCGTTGGGCGCCACCAGGCTGAGCAGGTGTCCGACGCTGGAGGACAGCACGTACTGCTCGCTTTCGAAATAGTCGCCTTCCCGGGTGAAACCGCCCAGCGCCCGGGAGATGTCCAGGGCGACCGAGGGTTTTTCAGCAATAATCAGAGTTTTGGTCATGAGGTTCCAGTGGCGGTCGCGTTTCGGGCCGCATTAGCGCGGATCATACGAGGGGGCATCACACCATGCAAGTCGCCGGACACGGATTGCGGGTCGACGACGAGACCCGGTGGCGCCGGGATCTGGCCCGAGGCGCCAGCCTGCTGGCCGCCGTGCTGGCCGGCGCGGCCCTGGTGTTCTGGGTCGCGGCGAACTGGTCCCGGATGACGCCGGACGCCCGTCTGGCGGGCGTCCAGGGGGCGTTGGCACTGTGCGTCGTCATGGCCGCGGTCCTGGCCTGGCGCGGCCATCGCGCGACCGAATCGATGGTGGCCCTGGCGGCCCTGGCGGCCCTGGCGACCGGCGCCCTGCTGGCCCTCGTGGGCCAAATATATCAAACGGGCGCCGATGCCTGGGAATTGTTCCTGGCCTGGGCCGTGCTGATCCTGCCCTGGCTGGCGGCGCTCCGGTCCGTGTTTCTGGCGCTGCTGTGGGCCGCGTTGCTGAATCTGTCGCTATGGCTGTTTCTCGATGGGCCGACACCGTCCGCGTGGTGGCGGTGGGGCGCGTCGATCCCGTCCAGCGCCTGGCTGTTGGGCCTGAATGGCGTCCTGCTGGCGCTGGCCGAGTCTTTGCGGCCGGTGTGGCGGGATGCCCGGCACCTGATCCGCCGGGCGCTGGCGGCGGCGACGCTGGCCTGGGCGGTCGCCGTCGCGGCGCAGGGCGCCGTGCAGGATGGCGCCGGCGCTGTCGGTCTCCTGGCGCTCGGGCTGGTCCCGATCCTGGCGGTCTACGGGGCCCATGTCCGCTGGCGCCCGGATCCGGCGGTGGCGGCCCTGGCCCTGCTGGCGGGGATCGGCGTGGCCGGCTTCGTGCTGGCACCCTGGGTGGACTCTCCGGAAGGCCTGCTGGGCCTGGCCTTGCTGGTGCTGGCCCTGGGGCTGTGGGCGGCGCGGCACGCGCTGCGCCTGCGGGCGGCCTTGGCCCCGACCGTGGAGGCCGGGGCGGCGTCCGTGGCCCGGGACGGGCGGGCGGATGCGGGTTCGGCGTCCGGAGCGGATCGGTTCGCCGAGGACGACGCGCCCTGGTATGTCACGGCACTGCGGGTCGGGATCCTGGTGCCTGTCGTGCTGATGCTGGGCGTCTGGGCGGCGATCGGCTTCGAACTGGATTCCGCCGCCGACGCCCTGGGCGCCGGCCTGCTGTCGATGCTGCCCGGGCTGTGGATCGCCCGCAGGGCGGCGGGAGCCACCTGGCGGGAAGCGGGCGGCGTGCTGACGGTCCTGGGCCTGCTGCTGTGCGCCGTCGGTGCCTGGCTGACGGCCGGCGAGGGCGCGCGAGGGGCCGCCTTGGCGATCCTGCTGGCGGCGGGCGCCGCGGCCTACGCCGGGACGCGCCAGTTTCCCGTGCGCCTGGCGGCGGCCGGACTGACGCTGGCGCTGGGGTGCTGGCTGACGATGCCTTTGGATTTCCTGTTCCATCTGGAAGACATTCAGGAGGCCGGCTGGCCGGCCGGACTGGCCTGGCGCCTGGTGGCGCTGCTGGCGTTGGGTGCGATCGTCTGGATCGGTTCCATGGCCGGGGCCCGCCGGGCGTGCTGGAGGCCCCTGGCCTGGGCGGCCCTGGCGACGGCGGCCGGCCTGGCCGCCCTGCTGTCCCTGGCGCAAGCCCAGCCGGGGCTTTGGTGGACGTCGGGCGGCGGCGCCCTGCTCGCCTGCGCCGTGTTGCCCGGGCTGCTGCTGGGCGCCTGGATGGCCTCGCACCGGCCCGCCCTGCCCGCCGGACCGCGCCTGGTGGCGCCGGCGGCCTGCTGCGTGGCGGCCCTGGGATGGATGGGTGCGCCGGTGTTTGCCGTCGCCCTGGTCGGCCTCGTCCTGGGGCGCTGGTCGGGCGCCCGGCTGGCGCAGGCGCTGTCGGTCATGCTGGGTCTGGCCGGGCTGGCGCTGTATTACTTCGATTCATCCGACGCACTGGTGGCCAAGGCGGCGCGGCTGGGTCTGACGGCCGTCTGGCTGGCCGCGCTGGCGATATGGCTGTGGGCGCCGTGGCGCCTGCCTGGCCGGCCGTCCGGCGCCACGGCGCACCGCGCCCGGGGCCTCCCGGTCTGGCTGCTGGCCGGCGGCGCGCTGGCGCTGGGCGCGGTCCAGTTCCGGGTGCATCACTATGAAGCCATCCTTTCTCAGGGCCGTCCGGTGATCCTGGCTCTGGCGCCGGTGGATCCCCGTTCGCTGATGCAGGGGGACTACATGGCCCTGGACTACGCCGTGCGCCGTCAGGCGGAAGACTGGTTGCGCGAGCAGGAGCCGGTGCGGGCCGCCCTGCGGGCGTCCGGCCGGGGCTGGCTGCTGCTGCGACGCGATGGCGAGGGGGTCTGGCGGCTGGCGGCGGTGGCGGCCGATCCACCCGCGGCGCCGGCGGAGGACACGGTGGCGCTGGCCTTGCGCTGGCGGAATGAAGGGCTGGACTGGGGGGGCCGAAGCTGGTTTTTCCCCGAAGGCGAGGGTGACCGCTACGCCAAGGCCCGCTATGGCGCGCTGCGGGTGGCGGCGGACGGCACCGCCCTGTTGGACGGGCTGCTGGACGAGGCACTGGCGCCGCTATAGGGGTGCCATTTTCAAGCAAGGCACTCCGATTCGATAGGCATGCCATGGTCCGCAGGGACCATTGCATGCCCGATCTCATTCAAACCGTCGCGCCCAGTGCGCGGTGGCTTCCAGCCAGAAGGCCTGCGGCGTGGCGGCGGGCAGGTCGGCGAATCCCAGGGCCTTCCAGGCCGTCCGCAGGCATTCCAGGGGCCGCGACACGTCCAGCGCGGGCGCGTGGTTCTGCTTGGACAGCTTGTGGCCGGCGGCGTCCAGGATCAGCGGCACGTGCAGGACGCGCGGCGCGCGCAGGCCCAGGGCACGGGCCAGTTGCCGCTGGCGGGCCGTGGAGCCCAGCAGGTCGGCGCCGCGCACCACGTCGGTGACGCCCTGATCGCCGTCGTCGACCACCACGGCCAACTGGTAGGCCCACAGGCCGTCCGCCCGGCGGACGATGAAGTCCCCGACCTCCGCCGCCACGTCCTGGGATTGCTGACCCAGCCAGCGATCCGTGAAGGTTTCCATCCCGGGCTCGACGAGGAAACGCCAACTGCGGATCGGACGATTCGTGGCGGCCGGATTTCCGCCCGAGGCCGAGGTGCCCGTCGGTGGCCGGCAGGTGCCGGGATACGGGCCGGGCGGCAGTTCCCGCCGGACGCAGGCGCATCCGTAGACGCGACCGGCTTCCCGCAGCCGGTCGAACGCGCGTTCGTACAGGCGATGGCGCGCCGTCTGCCAGACCGGTTCGCCGTCCCAGCGCAGGCCCAGCGCCTCGAGCTGCCCCAGGATGACGCGATCGGCGCCGGGCACGGTGCGGGGCTCGTCGATGTCCTCGATGCGCAGCAGCCAGCGTCCCCGGTGCGCCCGGGCGTCCAGGTGGCTGGCCATGGCGGCGACCAGCGAGCCCGCATGCAGGGGGCCGCTGGGGCTGGGCGCGAAGCGGCCCACGTAGGGGCGGGACATCAGTGGGACAGCCGGCCTTCGTCGTCGGTCAGCAGTTCCTCGAACACCAGGTGGTCGACTTCGGCTTCCTGGCTCCAGAGGACCATCAGTGCGAGGACCTTGATCTCGGCCAGGGACAGGGGGGAATGATCCGCCGCCTGGGCCGCCTCGATCAGGATTTCCCGCAGGACGGGGGGCAGGCTGCCGGAATGTTCGAGGAAGCTGATGAAGCCGATCGCCTCGGTGCCCAGCGTCGCGTATTCCGTGTCGGTGTAGACGCGCGCGGCGTCACGGCGGGCATCGCGCATGACGGCCAGCGGCAGGCAGCGTTCGGTGGTGCTGGCCAGGTCGCGCAGCCAGTTCAGCGCGTCGTCGATGTCCTCGTGCTCGAACCCGGCAGCCGCCAGCTTGCTGGCCAGGACCTCGGCGCGCGGGCAGGCTTGGGGCGTGTAATAGTTTTCGAACAGATAAACCAGGATGTCGTACATGGCGTTCATGAAGCGGTTGCCGTTCCAGTTTACCGGATTCCTCCCGCCGCGCGGACAGGCCTTAACCGGCCTCGACGACCTCCAGGTCGATCAGGACGACGCCCTCGGCCACCTGGTCGCCGACCGCGTAGAAGACTTCCCGGACCGTGCCGTCGTGGGGCGCATCGATGGTGTGCTCCATCTTCATGGCTTCCATGACGATCAGCGGCGTGCCGCGCGTCACGGCGTCGCCCGCCGCCACGGCGACCGAAAGGATCTTGCCCGGCATCGGGGCGGTCAGCCCGCCGGCCGCGTCGTCGGCGGACGCGGCCGCCAGGGCGAGCGGATCGCGCCATTCCAGCGTCTGGCGCCGGCCGTGTGCGAAGACATCCAGGCGCGCGCCGTCGCGGTGGACGTCGCCGCGCGCCTCCTCGTCGCCCAGACGGACGCGAACGTGGCTTGGGTGGTGGCCTTCTGCCTGCCAGTGGAAAGCCTGCGCGGGGCCCGCATCCACCGCCAGGGTCCAGTCCTGGCCGTTCCGGCTGACGCGCAGCGTGCGTTCGCCCCGGGCGTCCTGCAGAATCAGGGTGCGCTCGTGGCGCCCGCCGACCCGCCAGCCGTCGGCCTGGCGCCAGGGGTCTGTCTGGGCCGGGGCGCCTGGACGGGCGAGGCCGTCGTGGTGCAGCAGGGCGGCGGCGGCCAGGGCCAGCACGGTGTCCTCGCAGTCCCGGGCCGAGGGGAACAGGCGCTCGTGTTCGCGTTCGATCAGCCCGGTGTCCAGGTCGGCGGCGGCGAAGGCCGGATCGTCCATCAGGCGGCCCAGGAAGGCGATGTTGGTCTGCACGCCGGTGCAGCGCACCGCGCCCAGCGCGCGCAGCATCCGCTGCCTGGCCTGCTCGCGGTCCTGGCCGTGGACGATGAGCTTGGCGATCATGGGATCGTAGTGCGGGGAGATCGTGTCGCCTTCGCGCACGCCGCCGTCCACGCGCACGGGGCCGGTCTGGAAGACGACGTGCGGCGGCCAGTGCAGGGCGTCCAGGCGGCCGATGCTGGGCAGGAAGTCCTTGTCCGGGTTCTCGGCGTAGATGCGTGCCTCCAGGGCATGGCCCTGGATGCGCAATTGGTCCTGGCGCAGCGGCAGCGGCTGGCCGGCCGCCACGCGCAACTGCCATTCGACCAGGTCCTGGCCAGTGATGGCTTCGGTGACCGGGTGCTCGACCTGCAGCCGGGTGTTCATTTCCATGAAGTAGAAGCGCCCGTCGGGCTCGGCGATGAATTCCACCGTGCCCGCGCCGACGTAGCCGACGGCCTGGGCGGCGGCCACGGCCGCGCGGCCCATGGCCTCGCGGCGTTCCGGCGTCATGCCGGGCGCGGGGGCTTCTTCGATGACCTTCTGGTGGCGACGCTGCACGGAACAGTCGCGCTCGAACAGGTGCACGCATTGACCGTGCGTGTCGGCGAAGACCTGGATCTCGATGTGGCGCGGCTTGGTCAGGTAGCGCTCGATCAGGACCTGGGCGCTGCCGAAGCTGCTGTCCGCCTCGCGCTGGCAGGAAGCCAGGGCCGCCTGGAATTCCGCGTCGGCGTGGACGATGCGCATGCCTTTGCCGCCCCCGCCCGCGCTGGCCTTGATGAGCACGGGGTAACCGATGGCGCGGGCCTGTTCCTGCAGGAAATCGGCTTCCTGGCGTTCGCCGTGGTAGCCCGGCACCAGGGGCACGTCGGCGCCCGACATCAGGGTCTTGGCGGCGGACTTGCTGCCCATGGCGGCGATCGCGTCCACCGGCGGGCCGACGAAGATCAGGCCGGCGTCGGCGCAGGCACGGGCGAACCCGGCGTTTTCCGACAGGAAGCCGTAGCCCGGGTGGATGGCCTGGGCGCCGGTACGGCGGGCGGCGTCCAGGATGGCGTCGGCGCGCAGGTAGCTGGCGGCGGGTTCCGGGCCGCCGATGCGCACGGCGCGGTCGCAGGCGTGGACGTGGCGGGCGTCGGCGTCGGCGTCGGAGTAGACGGCGACGGTGCGGATGCCCATGCGGCGGGCCGTGGCGGCGATGCGGCAGGCGATCTCGCCCCGGTTCGCGATCAGGAGGGTGTCGAACATGGCGGTTTCCTTACATTCTGAACACGCCGAAGCGCGTGGCTTCGACCGGGGCGTGACGGGCGGCGGCCAGTCCCAGGCCCAGCACCCGCCGTGTGTCGGACGGCGCGATGATGCCGTCGTCCCACAGCCGCGCGGTGGAGTAATAGGGATGGCCCTCATGTTCGTATTGGGCGCGGATGGGCGCCTTGAAGGCTTCTTCCTCGGCGGCGGACCAGGCGCCGCCCTTGCGTTCGATGCTGTCGCGCCGCACGGTGGCCAGGACGCTGGCGGCCTGTTCGCCGCCCATGACCGAGATGCGCGCGTTGGGCCACAGGAACAGCAGGCGCGGGCCGAAGGCGCGGCCGCACATGCCGTAGTTGCCGGCGCCGAAGGAACCGCCGATCAGCACCGTGAATTTCGGCACCGACGCGGTGGACACGGCCGTGACCATCTTCGCGCCGTGGCGGGCGATGCCCTCGTTTTCGTACTTGCGGCCCACCATGAAGCCGCTGATGTTCTGCAGGAAGACCAGGGGAATGTTCCGCTGGCAGCACAGTTCGATGAAGTGCGTGCCTTTCTGGGCGGCCTCCGAGAACAGGATGCCGTTGTTGGCGATGATGCCCACCGGCATGCCGTAGATGCGCGCGAAGCCCGTGACCAGGGTGGTGCCGAAGCGCGCCTTGAATTCCTCGAAGTCGGACCCGTCCACGATGCGGGCGATGACTTCGCGCACATCGTAGGGCTTGCGTGTGTCCTGGGGGATGATGCCGTCCAGCTCGGCCGGGTCATACAGGGGCTCGGTCCAGGCGCCCGCGGCGGGCGGCGCCGGCCGGTTCAGGCGGGCCACCGCGTCGCGCGCCAGGCGCAGCGCATGCGTGTCGTTCTCGGCCAGGTGATCGGCCACGCCCGACAGGCGCGTGTGGACGTCGCCGCCACCCAGGTCTTCCGCGGAGACTTCTTCGCCGGTGGCGGCCTTGACCAGGGGCGGGCCGCCCAGAAAGATCGTGCCCTGGTTGCGCACGATGATGGATTCGTCGCTCATGGCGGGCACATAGGCGCCCCCGGCGGTGCAGGAGCCCATCACGACGGCCAGTTGGGCGATGCCCATGGAGGACATGACGGCCTGGTTGTAGAAGATGCGGCCGAAGTGGTCGCGATCGGGAAAGACCTCGTCCTGGTTGGGCAGGTTGGCGCCGCCCGAATCGACCAGGTAGATGCAGGGCAGGTGGTTCTGCTGGGCGATTTCCTGGGCGCGCAGGTGTTTCTTGACCGTCAGCGGGTAATAAGTGCCGCCCTTGACCGTGGCGTCGTTGCAGACGATCACGCATTCGGTGCCGCCCACGCGGCCGATGCCGGTGATCAGGCCCGCGCCGGGCGAGGCGTTGTCGTAGACGTCGAGCGCCGCCAGCGGCGACAGTTCGAGGAACGGGGTGCCGGGATCGAGCAGGCGCTCGACCCGTTCGCGCGGCAGCAGCTTGCCGCGTGCCAGGTGCCGTGCGCGGGCGGTTTCTCCGCCGCCTTGCGCCGTGCTGGCGATGCGTTCGCGCAGGTCGTCGACCAGCGTCCGCATGACGCGGGCGTTGTCCTGGAATTCCTGGGATCGCGGGTTGATGCGGGACTCGATGACCGGCATGACGTTTCCTGTTCCTGGAAGTAAAGAAAGAGGGCCCCCACGCTCCCGCCTCATCTGCGGGTGGCGGCCGGCACGCGGGGGCTGCGGGGGATTTACAGCATTTCGACGGCCAGGGCCACGGCTTCGCCGCCGCCGATGCACAGTGAGGCGATACCGCGCTTGCCGCCGGTCTTGCGCAGGGCGCCGATCAGCGTGGTCAGCAGGCGCGCGCCGGAGGCGCCGATGGGGTGGCCCAGGGCCGTGGCGCCGCCGTGGACGTTGACGCGGTCGTGCGGCAGGTTCAGGTCGGCCATGGCCGCCATGGTCACCACGGCGAAGGCTTCGTTGATTTCATACAGATCGACGTCGCCGGCCTTCCAGCCGGTCTTGTCCAGCAGTTTCTGGATGGCACCGACCGGCGCGGTGGTGAACCATTGCGGTTCCTGGGCGTGCTGGGTGTGGGCGACGATGCGCGCCAGGGGCGTGGCCCCCAGCGCCTGCGCCTTGGAAGCGCTCATTACCACCAGGGCCGAGGCGCCGTCGGAGATCGAGGACGCGTTGGCCGCCGTCACCGTGCCGTCTTTCTTGAAGGCGGGCTTGAGCGTGGGGATCTTGTCCGGCATGGCCTTGGCCGGACCCTCGTCCGAGTCGATCACGACGTCGCCCTTGCGGCCCTTGATCGCGACCGGCGCGATTTCCCATTTGAAGCTGCCGTCCTCGGTCGCCTGGCGCGCGCGGCGCAGCGATTCCAGGGAGAAGGCGTCCTGCTGTTCGCGCGTGAAGCTGTATTTCGAGGCGCAGTCCTCGGCGAACACGCCCATGGCCGTGCCGCGCTGGTAGGCGTCTTCCAGGCCGTCCAGGGCCATGTGGTCGTAGACGGTGGAATGGCCGTAGCGGTAGCCCTGGCGGCCCTTGAGCAGCAGGTAGGGCGCGTTGCTCATGCTTTCCTGGCCGCCCGCCACCACCACGTCGGCGGAGCCGGCCTTGATGACGTCGTGGGCCAGCATCACGGCCTTCAGCCCCGAGCCGCAGACCTTGTGCAGGGTGCTGCAGGGCACGCCCTTCGGCAGGCCCGCGCCCAGGGCGGCCTGGCGGGCGGGCGCCTGGCCCTGGCCGGCCTGCAGCACGTTGCCCATGATGACTTCCTGGACGGTGTCGCCGGCGATGCCCGCGCGCTCGACGGCGGCCTTGATCGCGATGGCGCCCAGCTCGTGGGCGGCCAGGCCGGAAAGACTGCCCATCATGCCCCCCATGGGGGTGCGGACGGCGGATACGATGACGATGGAATCGGACATGATGTACTCCTTTCTCTTGCTAGAGGGTATCCGTGGAATGATTTCGGACAGGCGGTGATTCGCCGTCCTGCGGCTGCAGCCGGCGCGTCTGGTCGTAGGGGAAAATGTCTTCGATGCGGCCCTGGGCGGCGCGTGCGCGGCAGTCCTGCCACCATTGTGCATCCAAAAGCGGCGCGTGGTGCTTGAGGAAGGCGGCGCGCACCCGGGGGTCTCCCAACAGGAATCGCTCGAATTCTTCCGGGAAGACGTCGTTGGCGCCCACCGGGTACCAGGGCTCCCCGGACAGTTCGGCTTCCTCGTTGGGGGCGGGGGGGATGCGGCGGAACTGCATTTCCGTCATGCGCTGGATCTCGTCGTAGTCGTAGAAGACCACGCGGCCCAGGCGGGTGACGCCGAAATTCTTGTACAGCATGTCGCCCGGGAAAATGTTGGCCGCGGCCAGTTCGCGGATGGCCTGGCCGTATTGCTGGACGGCGGCCTCCAGGGCGGCGTCGGAGGCGCCGGCGAGGAAGATGTTCAACGGCGTCATGCGGCGCTCGATGTAGACGTGGCGCAGTACCACCAGGCCGTCGGTTTCCTCGAGAAGGCTGGGGACCTCGCGCCGCAGTCCTTCCAGCAGGCGCGGCGAAAAGCGCGCGCGCGGCAGGGCGACCTGGGAATATTCCCAGGTATCGGCCATGCGGCCGACGCGGTCGTGTTTTTTCACCATCTGGTATTTACGCCGCACCGTGGCCTCGTCCATGCCGTCCTTGGCGATGCGGTCGCGGATCAGCTTGAACACGTAGGGGTAGGAGGGCAGCGTGAATACCGTCATCACCATGCCCTGGATCCCCGGTGCGTAGTCGAAGGCGTCGCGGGAATGGGACAGGTGATGCAGGAAGTCGCGGTAGAACAGGGTCTTGCCCTGTTTCTGCAGGCCGATGGTGGTGTAGATCTCGGCCTTGGGCTTGCGCGGAAACAGCGACGACAGGAAATCGACATAGGCCGCCGAGGCTTCCATGTCGACCAGGAAATAGGCGCGCGTGAAGCTGAACAGCGTGCTCAGGTCGTCGCTGGTGTGCAGCAGGGCGTCGAACCGGATGTGGCCCGAGGGCGTATGCAGCAGCGCCACGGCGAACGGATGGATGGCGGTCTGGTTGATCAGGCGGCCGACGATGTAGGCGCCCTTGTTGCGGAAGAACAGCGTGTTGAGCACCTGGATCTGGCAGTCGGGCGCCAGCCGCTTGCCCAGGCCGCGCGGCAGGGTGCCGCGCAGGTGGCGCAGGCCCATCCGTGCCATGCGCCGCACATCCGCCGGCAGGTCGTGATAGGGCGCGGCCAGGCCGAAGTCGGCCGCCATGCGGGTCAGGCTGGGCAGCAGGCCCTCGGTCAGCGGATAGTAGGTTCTGTAGGACGGATGTTCGCCGTCGATGTAGTCGGTCGCCACCGCCGGGCGCACGAAGAGAAAGTCGTTGTTGAAATAGTTGCGGTGCAGGATGCGGCAGGAGACCGAGTTGAAGAAGGTTTCCGCGCATTCGGGCTGGCGGTGCCCGGCCAGCAGCGCGATGTAGCTGGTCTTGGCGGTCTGCCAGAATTCGATCTGCTCGCGGGTCAGCGCCGTGTCCGGCGCCGTGCGCGCGGGCGAGGTGCCGCGCAGCGCCTGGCCCAGGGCCGCCGCGCATTCGCGGACCCGGGTGTCGTAGTATTCGATGCGCTCGCGCGACAGCTGCTGGATGCCGTGCCAGTCGCCCGATTCGAACAGGGCCTTGGCCCGCTGCGCGCTGTAGCGGAACAGCGAATAGTGGCGGTCGAACCCGGCCAGTATCATGCGCGCCACGGCCTCCGGGGACTGGCCCCGGGGCGTGACGGGCTCGATGTGGCGGTGGTCGCCGGTGTCTTCCATGGCGCGGATCAGGCGGTTTCGCCGAAGAGTTCGCGGCCGATCAGCATGCGGCGGATCTCGCTGGTGCCGGCGCCGATTTCATAGAGCTTGGCGTCGCGCCACAGGCGGCCGGTGGGGTAGTCGTTGATGTAGCCGTTGCCGCCCAGGATCTGGATGCCTTCGCCTGCCATCCAGGTGGCTTTTTCGGCACAGTACAGGATCACGCCGGCGCAGTCCTTGCGCACTTGGCGCACGTGGCCGGCGCCCAGGCTGTCCAGGTTCTTGCCGACCGCGTAGCAATAGGCGCGGCAGGCCTGCAAGGTGGTGTACAGGTCGGCCAGTTTGCCCTGGATCAGCTGGAATTCGCCGATGGCCTGGCCGAACTGCTTGCGCTCGTGCACGTAGGGCACGACCACATCCATGACCGCCTGCATGATGCCCAGGGGGCCGGCCGCCAGCACGGCGCGCTCGTAGTCCAGGCCGCTCATCAGTACCCGGACCCCGCCGTCGACCTCGCCCAGCACGTTCTCGGCCGGTACCTCGCAGTCCTGGAACACCAGTTCGCCGGTGTGCGAACCGCGCATGCCCAGCTTGTCGAGTTTTTGCGCCACGGAGAAACCCGGGAAGGTCTTTTCGACGATGAAGGCGGTGATGCCGCGCTGGTGGGCCTCCGGGTTGGTCTTGGCGTAGACCACCAGGGTGTCGGCGTCCGGCCCGTTGGTGATCCACATCTTGGTGCCGTTGAGCACGTAGCGGTCGCCGCGTTTTTCGGCGCGCAGCCGCATGCCGACGACGTCGGAGCCGGCGCCGGGCTCGCTCATGGCGAGGGCGCCGACCTGTTCGCCCGAGATCAGGCCGGGCAGGTATTTCTGCTTCTGGGCTTCGGTGCCGTTGCGGTGGATCTGGTTGACGCACAGATTGGAGTGCGCGCCATAGGACAGGGCGATGGACGCGCTGGCGCGCGAGATTTCTTCCATGGCGATCATGTGCGCCAGGTAGCCCAGGTTGGCGCCGCCGTAGGTTTCGGCCACGGTCACGCCCAGCAGGCCCAGATCGCCGAATTTGCGCCACAGGTCCATGGGGAACTGGTCGTCGCGGTCGGTGGCGGCTGCGCGCGGGGCGATTTCGGCTTGGGCGAAATCGCGGACCGCCTCGCGCAGCATGTCGAGGTCGGATCCGAGGTCGAAGTTCAGGCCGGGCAGATTCATGAGGGGTCTCCTAGGAATGTCGTGCCAGCAGCAGTGCCTCGCAATCGGCCTGCTGGCGGCGGATTTCTTTCAGGGTCTCGTCCAGGTCGCGGCGCTGCTGTTCGAGTTTTTCACGGTGGCTGGCGAGGACTTCGGCGTAATGCCGCAATTGCGCCTCGCTGCTGGCGCCGTCCTGGTCGTACAGATCGATCAGGGTGACGATTTCGGACAGTTGCAGCCCCAGGCGCCGCCCGCGCAGGGCGAGCTTGAGCCGCGTGCGGTCGCGCGGCGCGTAGACGCGGTTGCGGCCCTCGCGCGCCGGGCTGACGATGCCCTGATCCTCATAGAAGCGGATCGTGCGCGGTGTGACGCCGAATTCGCGGGCGAGCTCGGAAATCGTCCAGGTGGCTTGGCTCATGGGGTCGGGCGGGGCCTGAAACAGGGGTGCGGAATCAGCGTCCATTATGTATTACGTTTACGTCAACGTAAAGAATAAACTCTGACATAATGATCAGAGAAAACCCGCATCTTCATGGAGACACGGCATGAATCCGCTCGAAAAAGAACTGGAATATCCCTGGGGTGATACGTTGCCCGAACCCGGCCGGGCGCACGAGGTGGCGGCCGGTGTGCGCTGGATCCGCATGCCGTTGCCTTTCGCCCTGGACCATATCAACCTGTGGCTGTTGCGCGACTGCGTCGATGGTCGTGAAGGCTGGACCGTGGTGGATTGCGGCATCGACCGGACCGAGGTCCGGGAACGCTGGGAAACGGTGTTCGAGCAGGCGCTGGATGGCCTGCCGGTGCTGCGCGTGCTGGTCACGCACATGCATCCGGACCATGTCGGCCTGGCACACTGGCTGTGCGCACGCTGGCAGGCGCCGCTGTGGATGTCCATGACGGACTATGCGATGGCCCGGTTGTGGGCGGGCTCTTCCGTGCAGGACTCCTCCATCGAGGGCAGCGGCCCGGCCGGCGACGCCGCGGTGCGGCATTTCGCCCGGCATGGCTTGGTCGATCCCCAGGCGCAGGAGATGATCCGGGCCCGCCACGATTACTACACCCGTCTGGTGCCCGACGTGCCGCCCCGTTTCCACCGCCTCATGCACGGCCAGGAAGTCGCCATCGGCGGACGCGCCTGGCGGATCATCGTCGGCCATGGCCATGCCCCCGAACACGTCTCGCTGTGGTGCCCCGACCTGGACACGCTGATCTCGGGCGACATGGTGCTGCCGCGCATTTCCACCAATGTCAGCGTGTTCGACCTGGAGCCCGAGGCCGACCCGCTGCGCCTGTATCTGGATTCGCTGTCCGCCTACGACGATCTGCCCGGGGACGTGCTGGTGCTGCCGTCCCACGGCCGGCCCTTCCGGGGCTTGCGCCAGCGCGTCGCCCAGCAGCGGGCGCACCATGCCGAGCGCCTGGACGAAGTCCTGGCCGCTTGCGGCCAGCCGCGCAGCGCCCATGACCTGCTGCCCGTGCTGTTCCGCCGCAAGCTCGATCTGCACCAGTTGTCCTTCGCCATGGGCGAATCCATCGCCCACCTGCACGCCCTATACTTCCAGGGATCCCTGAGACGCATCCTCGGCGAGGACGGGGTGTACCGATTCCAGCGAATCTAAATCATGACAATGTACGACTCCGACCGCACCGACACCTTGCTGCAGCACATCGGCCAGGCCCCCCTGGATCCCGCCACCGGCGCCGGGCCGGTGGCCTTGCCCTCGTATCGCACCAGCACGGTGCGGTTCGCCTCGATGGACGTGCTGGACCGCGCCCAGGCGGCCAAGCAGCGCGGCGAGCGCGTGCCCACCTATGGCCGGGTCGGCCTGCAGACTCACGAGGCCCTTGAGACCCTGTTGTGCCGGCTGGAGGGTGGAGACCGGGCGTTCCTGGCACCGTCCGGCATGGCGGCGATCAGCATGGCGCTGATGGCGCTGCTGAGCCAGGGTGATCACGCGCTGGTCGTGGACAGCGTATACGGGCCGGTGCGCTACCTGCACAAGACCGTCCTGACGCGCATGGGCGTGTCCATGGACTTCGCGCATGGCGATCTCGCCAGCCTTCAGGCCGCCTTGCGGCCCGAAACCCGGGTGCTGTATCTGGAATCCCCGGGCTCGCTGCTGATGGAAATGCTGGATCTGCCCGCCCTGGCGCGCTGGGCGCACGAACACGGCCTGATCGTGGTGGCGGACAACACCTGGGGTTCGGGCTACATCTACCGGCCCCTGGGACTGGGTGCCGACGTGTCGGTGATCGCGGCCACCAAGTACGTCGGCGGGCATTCGGACCTGATGCTGGGCGCGGCCGTCTCCAGCGATCCGGCGCTGATCGGCCGGCTGCACGAAACGCATTACGCCCTGGGCAATACCGTCAGCGCCGACGACGCCTGGCTGGCGTTGCGCGGGGCGCGCACCCTGGGCGTGCGCCTGCGCGCCTGTGCGGAACATGCCCTGGAAGTCTGCCGCTGGCTCGACGCCCAGCCCCAGGTGTCGCGCATTTTCTTCCCCGCCTGGCCGGACGACGCGGGCCATGCGCTGTGGCGACGCGACGCGACGGGATCCAACGGCCTGCTGTCCGTCGCCGTGGACTTCGATGGCGCCCAGGTACGCCGCCTGATCGATGGCCTGCGGCTGTTCGGGATCGGGTATTCCTGGGGCGGCTATGAGAGCCTGATCACCCAGGTCGAGTCCTCCGCCCTGGCCTCGCACGGCTACTGGTCGTCGGTGGCCGACGAGCGCATGCGCAAGGGCACGGTGCTGCGCCTGCACATTGGTCTGGAGGACCCGGCCGATCTGATCGCGGATCTGGCGCAGGCATTCGAGGCGGCGCGCGGTTGAAGCGCCGATCCCGCCCCTTGTCGCCGCCGGTGGCCACGCCGCCGCGCGGGCTTGTCCGGAGGGCGAGATGGACTCCCTGACGCAGATCGTCCTGGGCAGCAGCGTGGCCGCGCTGGCGGTGCCCGCCAGTCACCGGCGCGTCGCGCTGGTCGCGGGCGGCATCCTGGGCACGATGCCCGATCTGGATGTGCTCTGGTTCGGTCTGGCGGGCAGCGATGCCGTCACCCAGGTGACGTGGCATCGCGGTCCGTCGCATTCGTTGCTGGTGCTGACAGCGGCCGGATGGCTGCTGTGGCTGTGGCTGAAATGGCGCAGCGCCCTGGTCGGTGAATCCCCCCGGCGCTGGCTGTGGGCGATCTGGCTGGCCTTGCTGACGCATCCGTTGCTCGATGCCTTCACGGTCTACGGTACGCAACTGCTCTGGCCATTGCCCATGCCGCCCGTGATGTGGTCGTCGATCTTCATCATCGATCCCGTGTACACGCTGCCTTTGCTGTCCGGCGTGCTCCTGGCCTGGAAGCTGTCCCCTGGCCGTTCCGACGACGGCCCGGAGACCGGGCGGCGGAGCCGGTCGGCGCGCCGGTGGCTGGTGATCGGTTTGTCCGTCAGCTCGCTCTACCTGGCCTGGAGCGTGGCGGCCAAATACCGGGTGGACCGCCTGGCGGAACAAAGTCTGGCGGTCATGGGGCTGCGGGATGCGCCCCGTTTTTCCACGCCGCTGCCGCTCAATACGCTGTCATGGCGCGTGATCGCGATGGCGCCGGATGGTTATTGGATCGGGGATCGCTCGCTGATCGCCGATCATGGAAGGATGCGATTCACTTTCCGGCCCAGCGACACCCAGGCGCTGGCGCAATTGACGGCGACGGCCACGCCGGAGCTGCGGCGCCTGCTCTGGTTCACGCACGGTTTCGTCGGCGTGCATGCCCGCCAGCGCGAGGACGGCGCGCAGCGGCTGATCCTGTCGGATCTGAGGATGGGCCTGGAGCCGGATTATTTCTTCCGCTATGACATCGCCGGCCGGGATGCGGAGGGCCGCTGGATCGCGGCCCCCGAGATTACCCGCTTGCCCGCTCCCGGCGACCGCATGGCGGGCCTTGCCTGGGTCTGGCGACGATTGATGGGCCGCGAGGCGCGGCCGTGAGACCCTCGGCAGGATGGGGGCGTTACTTTGCCAACAACTGCTTGACCAGCTTGTCGGCCTCGTCGATGGCGCCCTGGTAGGTGCCGGTCTGCGCGGGCGAGGTCAGGTAGCGGCCGCCGATGGCGATCGTCGGCGTGCCTTCCACGTGGTAGGCCTTGGTCAGTTCGTCGGCGCGGGTGGCCTTGGTCTGCACGCCAAAAGAATTGAACGTGTCGGTGAAGGTCTTGCGGTCCAGCCCCTGGGCGGCGGCCCACTCGATGATGTCCTTGGCCCGGGTCAGATCCTTGTGTTCTTCATGGATGGCCTTGAAAACCGCCGGCTGCAGGTCCAGCCGGCCCATGGCTTCCAGGGTGTAGTACAGCTTCTGCATGTCGCGCATGCTGGCGTTGAAGGCCACCGGCACGCTCTTGAAGGCCACGCCGTCCGGCAGGGTCTTGCGCCATTTCTCGATCAGTGGCTGGATGCTGTTGCAGTGCGGGCAGGTGTAGAAAAAGAATTCCAGCACCTCGACCTGGCCCGGGGTGTCAGGGGGCTGGACCGGATCCAGCGTGTCGTAGGGTGCCGCCTGGGCGGGTGTCACGGCCAGCGCGGCCAGGCCCAGGACCAGGCCGGAAAGCAGGCGGGAAAACAGAGCGATCTTCATGGGAACTCCTTGGGGAGGCGGTTCAAGGGCGGACGACCGTCGATTCGATCTTGTCGTCGCCCAGGCGGGTCCGGGCGCGGTTCATTTCGTCGATGCCTTTGAAGGGACCGACGCGCACGCGGTTGATGGGGGCGCCGTTGGATTCGCCGGTCTCGATGCGCACCGGCAGACCCAGCAGCACGACGCGGGCCAGCATGGCCTGGGCTTCCTTCTGTGAACGGAAAGCTCCGGTCTGCAGATAATAGGTAGTCTGCGTGCCGGGCGCCGGCCGGGCCGCGGGCGGCGGTGGAGGCGGGGGCGGAATGGGCTGGCTGGTCTGCGGCGCGGTGGGAGCCCTGGCGGGTTCCGGAGCCGGCTTGGTGTTGGGTTTGTCCAGGCCCGCGATGATCTGGCCGATGGCATCGGACAAGGGGTTTTCGGGCGCGGCGCCGGGTTCCGGCGCCGGGGCGGGCGGATTGGCGGCGCTGCCGCCCTGGGCGGATGAACGGGTACCGGCCGGACCGTCCTTGCCGTACAGGGCGATGTTCGGATCCGGGGCGTTCTTCACGTCCGGCAGCAAGGTGGTCGGGGCGTTGCGGCTGGCCTTGTCCTTGAAAGGCATGGGGGCCTTGGTGACGAACAGGGCCACGGCCACGGCGGCCGCGACCCCCAGCACCATGCCCAGGACCAGGCCGAACCAGGCGCCGCCGGATTTGGATGAGGATTTCTTTCGGGTGGCCATGGTGTTACATGCGCTCGGGGGCGCTGACCCCCAGCAGGCCCAGGCCGTTGGCGATCACCTGGGCGGTGGCGCGGGCCAGGCGCAGGCGGGCGGCGCCCAGGGCGGGGTCGTCCACCAGGATGCGTTCGGCGTTGTACCAGGCATGAAAATCGGCGGCGCAGTCGCGCAGCCAGAAGGCCAACTGATGCGGTGCCAGTTCGCGGGCGGCCTGCGTCAATACGCCGGGGTATTCCGCCAGTCGCTGCAGCAGGGCGATTTCGGTGGGGGCGACCAGCAGGGACGGATCCGCCGCCGCGCCCTGTCCGCCGGCGTCGTGCTGGCGCAACAGGGAATGAATGCGGGCGTGCGCGTACTGGATGTAGTAGACCGGGTTTTCCTCGCTGTGCGACAGCGCCAGGTCGATGTCGAAGACGAATTCGGAATCGGCGCGTCGCTGAGCCAGGAAGAAGCGCACCGCATCGCGCCCGACCCAGTCGATCAGGTCGCGCAGCGTGACGTAGCTGCCGGCGCGTTTGGAGATCTTGACCTCCGCGCCGTCGCGCATGACGCGCACCATCTTGTGCAGCACATAGGCCGGGTAGTCGGCCGGGATCCCCAGGCCCAGGCCCTGCAGGCCGGCGCGCACGCGGGCGATGGTGCCGTGGTGGTCGGTGCCCTGGATGTTGATGGCCTGGTGGAAGCCGCGTTCCCATTTGGCGACGTGGTAGGCCACGTCCGGCACGAAATAAGTGTAGCCGCCCTCGGACTTGCGCATGACGCGGTCCTTGTCGTCGCCCGTGCCCAGTTCGGTGGTGCGCAGCCACAGCGCGCCATCCAGTTCGTAGGTGTGGCCGGCGTCGATCAGGGCCTGGACGGTGCAGTCGACGCGGCCGCTGGTGTAGAGCGAGCTTTCCAGGTAGTAGTTGTCGAAGCGCAGGTCGAAAGCCTGCAGGTCCAGGTCCTGTTCGCGGCGCAGGTAGGCCACGGCGAAGCGGCGGATGGCGTCCAGGTCGTCGAGGTCGCCGGCCGCCTGGACGGGATCGCCGTCGCTGGCCTGGACGGTGGCGCGTGCCAGGTAGTCGCGCGCGATGTCCTGGATATATTCACCCCGGTAGCCGTCGGCGGGAAAGGCCGGGTCGTCGGGTTCGATGCCGCGCGCCCGCGCCTGGACGCTGATCGCCAGGTTGTGGATCTGGTTGCCGGCATCGTTGTAGTAGAACTCGCGCGAGACCTGGGCGCCCTGGGTGGCGAACAGGCGGCAGATGGAGTCGCCCAGCGCCGCCTGGCGGGCGTGGCCCACATGCAGCGGGCCGGTCGGATTGGCGGAGACGAACTCCACCAGGATGCGTTCGTCGCCGGCGGGCCGGTGGCCGTAGCGTTCGCCCTGGTCCTGGATGGCGTCCAGGACGGCCTGGTGGGCGGCGGCCGACAGGCGGAAATTGATGAAGCCGGGACCGGCGACCTCGGCCGAGGCGATCAGGCCGGCCGCGTCCGGGTGGGCCAGGACGCCCGCCACGATGGCCTGGGCCAGCTCGCGCGGGTTGCGCCGGGCCGCGCGGGCGGCCTGCATGGCGACATTGCTGGCCACGTCGCCGTGGGCGGCGACCTTGGGGCGCTCCAGGGTGACGTCCGGGGTCTGGTCGGGGATCAGGGTGTCCAGGACGGAGCGCAGGATGGCGATGAGCCGGGTGTGTTGCTCGGGTAGCATGGTGTCCGTATCTGAGGGTATCCCGAAATGATAGCCCGATTTCAGGGCTGCCGTGCCGGGGCGGCCATGCCGGGCAGCCCCAGTTCGGCCTCCAGCCAGGCGCCGTAGGCCGCCATGTCCACACTGCCGGCCACTGACCCCCGGTCGCCGTCCACCGTGTCGGCGCGGCGGATGAAGGCTTCGACGATCCGCCGCTGGGTGTCGCCCAGGCGGGCATCCGCGCCCTGGGGGCCGATCGTCCGTGCGGCGGCGTCCTGCAGCGTCCGGTCGCCCGCCAGCAGGCGTAAAGCGGGACCACGCTCGTCGTGCAGCAGCGGGCTGGCCACCGTCCGGTCGTCAGCAGGCAGTTCCGCCAGGGGGACGAGGGCGGCCAGGGCTTGCCAGCGCATCCAGTTCAAGGCCACATCCGACAAGTCGCCGTCCGGGCGCGGCCGTTGCCGCTCGTCCAGCAGCAGGCCGCCGCCGATGTCGGCGTGGGCGCCGATGAAGGGCGCCTCGACCGTGTTGCCGGCGTCGCCGGCCGCCGAGACCAGGGGGAACAGGGCGCGCAATTCATGCAGCGCTACCGCGTGCGCCACCCAGTGCCAGGCGCCGGCGATGCCCAGATCGAAGCCGGCATTGGCTGCGCCCAGCAGCCCGAATTGCGCCACGGTGTCGAACAGGCCCAGGAAACGCAGGTCGACGCATAGGCCGATGGTCCCGCGCAGCGGGTCGTCGTAAGAAAACCAGCCTTCGCGCGTGTGCCGCGCGATGCGGTTGGCGAAATCGCGGGCCAGGGCCGCCCCGCGCGAATAGCCCAGGATGTCGATGGGCACGGGCGTGGCGGCGCCCTGGGCACGGTCCAGCGCATTCAGCAGGGACTGCCATTGGTTGCGCAGGATCTGGCGGCTGCTGGAGGCGGTGACCGCGTCCCAGTCGGTGTAGTAACTGTTCCCCGGACCGGCATGGTAATAGGCCGGTCCGTCTTCGTAAGCCTGGGCGAGTTTCCAGACGTTGCCCTGGTTGCGCGGTCCGTAGCGCGTGCCGTCGAAGGCCAGCAGGATCAGGCCGAGCGGATCGACATGGCGCAGGGGCTGTTGGGCGGCGTATCCCAGGGCCTGCAGGCCGGGCAGCGGTCCCAGGGGGTCGGGCTCCAGGTAGTGGCCGCGCCCGGGCAGGAAAGTGCGAAAGACATTGTCGTGCCAGCCCGTCGCCGGGTCCTCGTCCTGGCCCGGCCTGCGCAGCGGCAGGTCCAGGTCGCCGCGCAGGCGGGTCGCGCGACCCAGGGCGTCGTAGTCGGCGGCCCAGCGCACCGAGCGCTCATCGTCGGTCGCCAGGACGGGGGCGCCCAGCAGGTCGGCGTGCAGGTAAATCAGGCGCACGCGTCCGTCGGCCTCCGTTTGCAGCAGGCCGACCGGAACCTCGTGAGCGTACAGATAGCGCTGGGTGACACCGAAGGCGGGAAGCGTCGGCGGTGTCGCGAGAGTCCGTACCGGTCGCCGCCAGATCGCCGCCAGGCGGTTGTCGACGTAATAGCGCTCGGTCTCCAGGCCATCCTGGATACCCCGGATCCGCTGGCCTCGGGCGTTATAGGCGTAGCGGATCAGGGGCCGGCCGTGCTCAAGGATCTCGGCCACCCGGCCCTGGGCCTGGTGACGCAGCATCCTGCCGTCGACCGCCAGCGCCAGCCCGGCCGCGTCGCGGGGAATCGCGGTCGGCGGGGCGGTTCCGGTTTGTGCGCCCGTCGCGGCCGATGGGGAGGCGGCACGGTCAAGGCGGGCGGCCAGCCGCCCATCCTCGTCCCAGGCCAGCCAGGTCCGGGCCGCATCGTCCTGGATGCCGATCAGCCGGTCCTGCCCATCGTGGGCCATGGCTTGGCGTCGCCAGTGTGCGGGCGCCAGGAACGTGGTTCGGCGCACGACCCGGCCTTGCGCGTCATGGCCCCGGCGTTCGCCCCACAGGATGCGCGGCCCGTCGGACAGGACCAGCGTCTCGACCCGCCCGCTCGTCCCCGCGGCGGTGCGTAGCCACAGGCCATTGCCGTAGCGGTAGCCGGCCTGACCCGGGACGGCGCCGATGACGGTGCGACGCGCGCCATCGGCGGCCTCCCAGTCCAGGCGGCTCAGGCGACCCGAGGCGGACCAGGCATAGTGCAGCGTGCCGCCTTCCGGCAGTTCGTGGCGCGCCAGCCGGCCCCGGGCGTCGTAGGCGAACCGTTCGCGATACTCGAGCGTGCCCCGTGGATGGGGTCGTTGGATGGTGCGCGCCGTGACCCGGCCGTGTCCGTCGTAGGCCAGGTGTTCGGTTTCCCCGGGGTGCGCCAGACGGACCGGCCTGTCGCCCCGCCAGCGCAGACGGATGTCCAGCGGCGCCCGGCCCGGCGCCGTGTGTCGCAGCCGCACGGGGCGGCCGATGGTGTCGCGGAGGACGTCCAGACGGCCGCCGTCGGCCTGGCGCCGCCCGATCAGACGGCCCTGCGGGTCGTAAGTCAGTCGGGTCGTGCCCGTCAGCCGGCTGGACCAGCGCTTCACCCGGCCGCCGGATCCGTAGTCCAGGCGCAGGCCGGGCCAGCCGCCATGAGCCTGCGTCAGGCTGCGGATCCGGCCGTCCGGCGCGCGCCGGATGCGCAGGCCGCCGATGGCGCTCAACCGGCCCTGGGCATCGTGGCCGATGTGCTGGACGGCCATCGGACAGCCGGCGCAGGCCGACGAACGCACCGCGCGCGGCACGGTCCGGCCGCCGCGCACGGTGTGCTCTACCTCGGCCACCCGGCCCGCCGTGCGGATCCGGGTCGTGACGATGCCCGGAGAGGCGTCCGGGTAGCTCAGGTCCAGGCGGCCCGCCGTGGCGTCCGGTGCGCCCGGGACCGCACGGATGATGCGGCCGCTCGCGTCGTAGGTCCAACTGCGCGCGCGCCAGCGCCTGCCGTCGGCGGTTTCCAGCGTGACGCCGGTGATCGCGGCGGGGTGGCCTGCCTGCCGGCCAGGCTCATAGTGGTAGCGTTTGCGCATGCCATCGGGCCGAAGCACGGCGGTCAGCCGCATCGGGCCGCCGCCCGCGCCGGTTTGGGCGGTGTCCATGGCCGCGTCGTCGATGGCGGGCGAGTGTTCGTAGCGCAAGACACCCAGCGGCGTGTGCAGCGCGCGCAGGCGGGGTCGGGGCCCCGATGCGTCGTAGGCCAGCCGCAGCTTGGCGGCGCCGCGCCGGATTTCCCGGACCAGGCCGTCCAGCGGTCCGCCGGCGTGGCGGTCGATGACGATGTCCGTCCGCCCCGGGGCGGCGATCGTCCGCAGCCGGCCCCGTGCGTCGAAAACCAGCCGGCCGCCATCGGCGCCCCGCCAGGTCGCGGTTGCGTCCCCTGCGCGCGCGCCACTTTCCGGGCCCGGCGCCAGGACGCGGCCATCGGCGGGGTCTGCGCCCAGGCCCCGGGCGTCGAAGCGCACGCGGCGGCCGTCGGGCAGATCCAGGTGCCAGCCGTCCGGAGCCGCCGGTCGCAGCCGGATGTCGTATTCGCTGGTCCAGCCCCGGCCCAGCGGCCCGTTTTCTGCGGATCCCGAGCGGTACAGGCGGATGAAAGACGGATGGCCGCCCGCGAATGGTTCGGGCAGATCGGTTTCTCGAAGGAATTTCTCGCCGGTGGCGAGATGCACGGGGTTGGCGGCGCCCGAATCGGGCACGGGACCGGCCGCCGGTCCCCGGGACGGGCCCGCGCCGCAGGGCGACGGGGACTGGGGCGCGGGGCAGATCAGGGGGGCGGCGGCCTGCGCGGGGGCCGGCGGGGGCCAGGGTGCGATCGCCAGCGGCAGGCCGGCCAGCCAGATCGGCAAGCGGCGCCGGGCAAGGGTTTCGGGCATGCGGGAACCTCCTGTCGAGCCGTTCATTGTGTCGCTTGGCAGGGGGTTGAAGATCGGTTAGTGTATGAATGTGTCCATTGCGGGAAACCCACCATGCTTGTTTTGTTTCAATCGAAATCCGCGGCGGAAGTCCTGATGTTCGCCCAGCATGCCCGGCCCATTCTGGTGGCCGCCGGCAAGACCTTCGATACCCCCGCCCTGCCGGAACGCGGCGTCATCACCCGGGCGCAACTGGACAAGGCCATCGCCGGCATCGAGGCGCTGGTGGCGGCCGACCCCGGACATGACGACGCCTCCGGCGATCACGACGAAACGGTCGAACATCCCATCGCCCAGCCGGTCGGCATGCGTCGCCGGGCCTGGCCGCTGCTGACCATGCTGCGCCTGGCCCGCGACAAGGGCGAGGACGTCACGTGGGAACCCGCGCCCTCCTGGTAAATTCACGCCTTTCAGAGGTCCCCTTTACACGGAGAAGTCCCCATGCAGGGTCATGTGATCGTGATTTTCGATGCCCATCGTTCACTGGAGCTGTCCGTCGACGCGCTGGTGGACGCCGATCGGGCGCGTGCCGCCCGCGACTGGTTCGAACGGACCTGGGAATCCCTGGGCTGCGAACCCCTGCGGGTCAGCGGCAAGGTTCTGTTGCTGGACAAGATCCTGGGCGTGGCCGACAGCCTGGGCTACAACCGGCTGTCTTCGCAGCCCGACCTGGCGCGGGAATTCGCCGGCCACGCCGTCCAGGCGCTGGAAAAGTCACGGGTGACGGTGGACCTGCCGGGGCTGGCGATCGTGTATTGACGAAGACCCCGTCCGGTGGGACGGGGTCCGGCAAGGCGGGCGCTCGTGGTGCCAGGTGAGTCCCCGGGATGCGGGGATGGTGCCGCCCGCTGGCGCCTGGGTTCTAATGACGGGCGTCCCGCATGGGGCGCCCGTCTCGCATGACATCGGCAATCAGGCGGCGACCGAAGCGCGCGGCTGGATGCTGCCGCCCGCCGCGGCATGGCGGTTGACCGCGCTCAGGATCGCCAGGAAGGACGAGGTCACGATGTCCTCGTGAATCCCGACACCGTAGCCGCTGGCCGAATCCTGGATGCGCATCTCGATGTAGGACGCCGCGCGGGTGTCGGTGCCGGTGCCGATGGCGTGTTCCTGGTAGTCCATCACGCGCGCCTCGATGCCCAGCGCGGCGACGAAGGCCGAGATCGCGCCGTCGCCCTGGCCCGACAGGTGGCGGACCTCGCCGTCGATTTCCAGCTCGGCTTCGATCATGAACTGCTTCTGTCCGGTGGTCTTGGGGCTGCCGGTGATGCGGTGACGGATCAGCTTCATCGGCGCCTCGCGGTCCAGGTATTCGCTGGAGAAGACCTCGAACACGTCCTTGGGCGTGACCTCGCGGCCCGTCTCGTCGGTGACGCGCTGGATGGCGCGGCTGAATTCGATCTGCAGGCGTCGCGGCAGGACCAGGCCGTGTTCCTGTTCCAGCAGGAAGGACACGCCGCCCTTGCCGGACTGGCTGTTGACGCGGATGACCGCGTCGTAGCTGCGGCCCAGGTCGGCCGGGTCGATGGGCAGGTAGGGGACTTCCCAGACGGTGCCTTCCTGGCGCACCGCGAAGCCTTTCTTGATGGCGTCCTGGTGCGAACCGGAAAAGGCCGTGAAGACCAGGTCGCCGGCGTAGGGATGACGCGGGTGCACGGGCAACTGGTTGCAATATTCGACGCAGCGGCGGACCTCGTCGATGTCGGAGAAGTCCAGGCCCGGGTGGATGCCCTGGGTGTAGAGGTTCAGCGCCAGGGTGACCAGGTCCACGTTACCGGTACGCTCGCCGTTGCCGAACAGACACCCCTCGATCCGGTCGGCGCCGGCCATGACGGCGAATTCGGCGGCGGCCACGGCCGTGCCACGGTCGTTGTGGGGGTGGACGCTGAGGACGATCCTGTCGCGTTGCGCCAGGTTGTTGTGCATCCATTCGATCTGGTCGGCGTACAGATTGGGCGTGGTGGCCTCGATCGTGGCCGGCAGGTTCAGGATGATCTTGTCCTGAACGGTCGGTTGCCAGGTGTCGACCACGGCATTGCAGACCTCCAGCGCGAAATCGGGCTCGGTGGTGCTGAAGACTTCCGGCGAATATTCGTAGCGCCAGTGGGTTTCCGGGTGCTTGGCGACTTCGGCCTTGACGATCCTGGTGCCTTCGACGGCGATGGCGCGGACCTCGTCGCGGCTCATGCGGAAGACGATTTTCCGGAAGGCCGGCGCACAAGCGTTGTACAGGTGGATGATGGCGTGCTTCGCGCCCGCGCAGGCCTCGACCGTGCGCTGGATCAGGTCCTCGCGCGCCTGGGTCAGGGCGATGATGGTGACATCGTCCGGGATGCGCTTTTCGTCGACCAGCTTGCGGACGAAGTCGAAATCGGTCTGCGACGCGGACGGAAAGCCGACCTCGATTTCCTTGAAGCCGATCTTCAGCAATTGTTCGAAGAGGCGCAGCTTGCGTTCCACGCTCATGGGTTCGATCAGCGCCTGGTTGCCGTCGCGCAGGTCGGTGCTCATCCAGATCGGGGGGGCGGAAATGCGGCGGCTGGGCCAGGTGCGTTCAGCGAAGTCGCGCGTGAACGGGGCGAACGGGACGTATTTGTCGGCGGGATGTTTGATCATGTCGGTACCTGTCTGGATGGGTGCGCCCGGATCACGGGCGCGGAAACGCGAGGGTGTGGCGAAACAGGTTGCCGAACTGCCACGCGGCGCTAGGCCCGGCAACCGATCGCTAGCAGCAGTAGACCCGACAGAACAGAGGTGAACGACGGACGCGCGCGCCCGACAGCGGAGAGCCGCCGGGAGCCAGGAAAGGAAGCGCGCGTGGAGTTCATAATTTGAAGTCGAACATATTTTCGATGCTTTTGCAAGTGACAGACCGGCGGGTGAGGCGCAGATGCCACGTTCCGCCAGGTATCGACGCGCACGAAGCCGGGGGTCAGTCCTCGGTCACGCTCTGGTAAATTTCTTCTTCTTGCGCGAAGTGCAGGCGCAGGATGGCGTCCAGCGCGTGCAGGCCGCGCTGCAGCTCGTGCAGCAGCGCCGTGTCCGCGGGCTGTGTTTTCAGGCGTGCGATGCCGGCGCTGAAAGACCGGTGCAGACGGAATATCTCTCGGTGGGCGTGACTCATCGCCGCCATCGGGTCGTCGCCGCCGAGCAGCCCGGCAATGGCCGGATACACGTCGCGGTCATCCGCGCTTTCGTGGGGCAGCAACTGTTCTTGCAAGATCGTGTCGAGCGCCATCAACGCCGGCAGGGCTTCATGGGGGCGCATCGAGGCGAGACGGCCGATGGCTGTGTCGAGATGATCGAGCACGGGCGCCAGCCGCTGGTGTTCGGCGCGCAGCCGCTCCACGTCCGCGGCCGCCAGGCGATGGCGCGCGGCCCGCAGGGGACGGATGCGCAACACGCGCAGCGCATTGATGATCACCGCCACATCGATGGCTTCCTGTACCAGTGCGCCATAGAGCGGCGCCAGGAAGCCGAAGGCGGCGGCCAGCATGGCCAGCAACGAGAATCCCATGCCGGCGAATACGCTCTGCAGCGCGATGCGGCGCGCCTGGTGCGCGATGTGCAGCGCTTCGGCGAGCCGGTCGAGACGGTCCGCGAGCAGCACGATGCCGGCGGCTTCGGCCGACGCGGTGGCGCCGCGCGCGCCCATGGCCACGCCCACGGTTGCCGCCGCCAGGGCCGGCGCATCGTTCACGCCGTCGCCCACCATCACCGTGGGGCCGGACTCGCGGGCGGCCGTGATCGCGGCAAGCTTGTCCGCGGGCGTCTGCTCGGCCAGCACCTCGTCGATGTTCAGGCCGACGGCGATCGTCTCCGCAACCTCGCGCCGATCCCCGGTCAGCATCACGATGCGCCGGACTCCCGTCTTGCGCAACAGGCGCAGCGCCCTGGGCGCCTCTGTGCGCAATGCGTCGGCCATCAGCAACGTGCCCGCGTACCGCCCGTCCACGGCCACCAGGACGGCCGCCGTGCCCTCGACGGCGGTGCGGTCGAGCAGGTCGCGGACCGGCGCCGGCACCTCGGCCCCGCGTGTCACATAGTCGTACGTGCCGACCAAGAGACGTTGCCCGTCGAGGGTGCCGCTCACGCCTGCGCCCGGGATTTCGCTGACCTCGTCCGGCACGCCGAGGGGAATGGATCGCGCGCGTGCCGCGGCGACCACTGCGCCCGCGATGACATGGTGGGACATTTGTTCGAGCGAAGCCGTCAGTCGGAGCAGTTCCGTGTCGTCGATCCTGGCGGCCGCACCCGTCCTGTCGATGCGGATCAGCCTGGCCTGTCCGCCCGTCAGGGTTCCCGTCTTGTCGAAGAACAAATTGCGTGCCGACGCCAGCGCTTCCAGCGCGCCGCCGCCCTTGACGAGAATGCCGCGCTGCGCGCAGCGCGAAATGGCGGACACGACGGCGACCGGCACGGCGAGGATGAGGGGGCAGGGCGTGGCCACGACCACCACGGCCAACGCGCGCAAGGGATCGCCGCTGAACAGCCAGGCGGCCCCGGACAGGCCCAGCGCGAGCGGGACGAACCACAGGGCATAACGGTCGGCGAGCCGCGCGGCCGGCGCCTTCGAGTGCTGCGCGGCCTCGACGAGCTTCACGATTCCGGAAAACGTGCTGTTTGCGGCGGTTGCCGTGGCCACCATTTCGAAGGCATCGCCGGCGTTCATACTGCCGCTGCGCACCGGGTCGCCGCCGCGGTATGTCACGGGCAGCGCTTCACCCGTGAGCGCCGACTCGTCCAAGACGGCGTGCTCCGTGATCGTCGTGCCGTCCGCGGCGATGATTTCGCCGCGACGTATCAGCAAGCGATCCCCCGGAACGATCTCGTCCAACGGCACTTCCACCAGAGCGCCCTTGCGATAGCAGCGGGCGCTGCGCGGAGCGCGGCCCAGCAGGGCCGACATTTCGCGCCCCGCACGGCGCTCGGCGAAGCTTTCGAGCAATCGGCCGCTGGCCAGCATCGCGGCGATCACCGATGCGGTAAGCGCCTGTTGCATGAGCAGCGCGCCGGCGATCGATATCAATGCCAGCACGTCCACGCCGGCTTCGCGTCTGCGCAATGCGCCCCATGTCCTGTGCAGAAGGTCGATGAGGGCGGGAATGCCGCCGGCCATCCAGAGCCAGGATGCCGATTCAGGCGAACCCGCCAGCCAAAGGACTCCACCGCCCAGCAGCCCTGCGAGACAGAAAAGAAAAACAATCAGGGCGGCGAGCCAGCTACGGTTCATGGCACATGAGGCGTCAGGTCCGACGAGGCTTGAATGCGATGATCCGGCGTCCGCCTTGCCGGTGGGCATCACTGCCGCTGGCGGGCATTTTCCAGGATGGCGAGCTGTTCGGCTGCGCGGTGCAGGCGACCGGCGCGGCCGGCGGCCAGTTCGTCCCGGGTCGTCATCAGATCGCCCACGCGCAGGGGTTCGTCGCGGGTCTGCCAGGCCCACAGCAGCACGTCCAGCGAGGCGCCGGAGAGCTGGTCGGCCAGTTGCTGGAAGGATGCCGGATCGACGGGCCGCAGGCGTGCGCGCGCCAGGATCGCGCGCACGACCATCCAGGTCAGGTAGGCCAGCAGCAGCGAGCCGAGCGTGACCAGTGCGCCCCAGAAGTAGGGGTTGTAGCGCTGCAGCAGGGCGGTGGCCTCCGCCCCCACGATACGGTTTCCGGCATAATCGATGCCGTTGCCGAAAGCCAGCAGCCGGTTCAGCGCGTCATACCAGATCAGGACGACCACCACGACCAGGGCGGCCGAAAGGATCCGCGATGTGGCGGTGAGTTTGAGCAGGGTCTTGCGCAGCAGCGCGTGGTCCCGACGGCTGGAGGATTCGTTTCGTTCTGGTTTCATGATCGTATTTTAGGGCCTGTCTCTCAGATTGAATATGCGCGCGCAACCCTCCCTGGATCTGGGCCAGCATCAGCATTTGACGCTGACGCCGCAGTTGCGTCAGGCGCTCGCCCTGCTGCAATGCTCGTCCCAGGAGCTGGACCAGGAGATCGCCCGGGCGTTGGCCGACAATCCGCTGCTCGAGACCGTCGAGCCGGAGCCCGAGTCGGCGGCCCAGGCCGAACGGCTGGACCGCCTGTGGTCGCAGCCCGCGCGCGCCGTCCTGCCCGATGATCTGCCGGAGCCCGGGCAGCCGCCCAGTCTGATCGAGCACCTGCTGCAGCAGTTGCACGCCACGCGCGCCACCGAGCGCGACTGCCTGCTGGTGGTCCGGTTGATGGGAGAACTGGACGAGCGCGGCTACCTGGAATTCGATCCGTCCGCCTTGGCCGACGGATTGCCGCCCGATCTGGGAGTCGAGGACGATGAATGGCGCATGGCGCTGCGCTTGTTGCAGTCCTTCGACCCCCCCGGGGTGGGCGCGCGCGATCTGCCCGAATGCCTGAGGCTGCAACTCCGGGCGCGCGCCGACGAATGGCCGGAGGATGTGCTGGCCTGCGCCCGCCTGCTGACGGAGCGCCTGGAGGATTTGGGTGCGGGCCGCTGGGGGCGCCTGTGCGAGGCGCTGGGCTGCGACCGGGCGCTGCTGGACGCCGCCCACCGGGCGCTGCGGCGTTTGAACCCCCGGCCGGCGGGCGCCTGGCAGACCGATCCCATTCACTACGTGGTGCCCGATGTGCTGTTCCATCGGGCGGCGGACGGCTGGCGGGTGAGTCTCAATCCAGCCGTCGAACCCCGCGTGCGCCTGAGTCCCGAACTGGCTGACGGGCTGACGGGCCAGGATCTGTCGCCCGAACTGCGGGACCGGGTGCGCCAGGCGCGCAGCCTGATCCACAACCTGGATCAGCGCCGGCAGACGATCCTGCGGGTGGCGGAGTACATTGCGCGACACCAGCGGGCGTTCCTGGAATCCGGCGTCGCGGCGTTGCGGCCGCTCACCTTGCGTGAGGTCGCCCAGGCGCTGGAACTCCACGAATCGACGATTTCCCGCGCCACGCGCCTGAAGTACGCGCAGACCCCCTGGGGCGTGCATGAGCTGAAGTTCTTCTTCGGCACGGTGGTGCAGACCCGCTCGGGCGAGGAGACTTCGGCCCTGGCCGTGCAGGCGCTGATGCGCGCGATGCTCGAATCGGAACCGGCCGGCAAGCCGCTGTCCGACATGCGGCTGGCGCAACTGCTGGCCGACCGGAACGTGGTGATCGCCCGGCGGACCGTGGCCAAGTACCGCGAGGCCATGGGCGTGCCGCCGGCCAGCATGCGCAAGGCGCGCGGACCCGCTGGCGCCTGAGGGCCGCGCCCGATTCAGGTAAAACTCGGTATCATCCTGTTTTCAATCGCCCGTTTCCCTATGCGGAATCGTCCGCCTTCCTCCGCAAGCCAAGCCGCCGCTCCTCTGCTCCAGTACTGGCAGGCCGAGGCCGTGCGCCTGCGGGAAGCGCACTGGGGACCGCTGGAGGATCGTGCCGCCTGCCAGGCCGCCTTGCGCGGGCCGGCGGATCTCCAGCGCCGGATCCTTGCGCGGGCCGCCTGGTTGGCCGAACACGGCGATCTGCATGAACGCCTGATTCAATGGTCCGTCGGCGCCCGCTGGGCACTGGCCGTCCTGTGGCTGTGCGCCTGCCTGGCGGGCATCGGCACGGCAGCCGCCGTCCTGGGGGCGGTCGAGGTCAATCTGGCGCTGGCCCTGCTCGGGCTGCTGGGCCTGCATGCGCTCACTTTCATGATCTGGCTGGCCGGCTGGTTGCCGGGCCTGCCCGATGCGACCGCCTTGTCGCGGTTGTGGCTTTGGCTGACGCGACGCCTGGTCCGGGGGCCGGACGCCGCTCTGGCGGCACAGGCTTTTCTGTCCCTGCTGGGACGGGCGCGGGCCTGGAAGTCCGCGATCGGGCTGATCAGCCACGGGGCCTGGACAGCCGCCTTCCTGGGGGCGGTGCCCACGCTGGTCCTGTTGCTGAGTACGCGTCGCTATACTTTTCATTGGGAAACCACCCTGCTTTCTCCGGAAGCCTTCGTCGGCGCGACCCGGGTGCTGGGTTTCCTGCCGGGACTGCTGGGCTTTCCCGCGCCGGACGATGCGCAGATCGCCGCCAGCCTGGGTCCCAGGCCGCTGGCGGCCGGCGTCCAGGCCGACTGGTCGCTGTGGCTGATCGGCTGCGTCGTCGCCTGGGGACTGCTGCCACGGCTGCTGGCGCTGTCGGCCTGCGTCCTGCACTTGCGACGCCGGCTGGGCGGGTTGGCTGTCGACCCGGGCCTGCCGGGCTGGCTGGATCTGCGCGAACGTCTGCTGCCCACGCATGCCTCGCTGGGCATCGACCGGCCCGCGCCGGCGTCCGAAGGGCTGGCCGATCCCGTTGCGCCTGCCGCGTCCGCCGGCGGCCGGGCGGCGGTGCTGGCCTACGAACTGGGGCCTGGTCTGGCCTGGCCGCCGGATGGGTTGCCGGCCGGCGTGGCGGATCTGGGGCGCTGCGACAGTCGCGAGGACCGCGCCCGCATCCGCACGCTGCTGGACGACCCTCCCGCGCATCTGCTGTTCGTCTGTGACGCGCGCCTGACCCCGGATCGGGGCGCCGCCGCCTGGCTGGACGAACTGCGTCGCGCCTGCCCGGACCTGAGCGCCCTGTGCCTCGGGGGGACGCCGCCGCGAGTGCGGGCCTGGCAGGACATTCTTTCGCAACACGCCGTTTCCAGTATCCCCAGCCTGAGCGGCTGGCTCGAACACATCGGAAAGCTCCGACATGACTGACGTTTCGAACCCCATCGACCTGGCGGTCGTCGGCCACACCAATACCGGCAAGACCTCGCTGCTGCGCACGCTGTTGCGCGACGAGTCCTTCGGCGAGGTCGCGGACCGTCCCGGCACCACCCGCCACGTCGAAAGCGCCCAGCTGCTGACCGAGACCGGCCAGGCCATCCTGATCCTGCGCGATACGCCGGGCCTGGAGGACGCCATGGGCGTCCTGGACTATCTGGACCGGCTGTGCCCGCCCCATGAAAGACATGACGGCCCGGAACGCATCCGCGCGCTGCTCGACAGTCCCGAGTCCGCAGGCCGCTTCGAGCAGGAATGCCGGGTTCTGGCCACGGTGCTGGAGACCGACGCCGCCCTGTATGTCATCGATACCCGGGATCCGGTCCTGCCCAAGCACCGCGACGAACTGATGCTGCTGGCCGCTTGCGGCCGGCCCATCCTGCCGGTGCTGAACTTCACCCGCTCGGCGCAGTCGGATACGGCAGCCTGGCGCGACGCGCTGGCCAGGCTGGGACTGCATGCCACGGTGGACTTCGATACCGTGGCGCCCGCGCTGGATGGCGAGGGGCAGTTGCTGGACCGCCTGGCGCTGATGCTGGACCATCACGCGGCCGCCTTGCAGACCCTGCGCACCGACCTGGGCCAGCAGCGCTTGCGCCGGCTGCAGGACGCCACGCGCCTGATTGCCGAATTGCTGGTGGACGCGGCCGCGTTGCGGCTGCCCTGCTCCCAGGAACCGACCGACATGGCCGCCATTACCCTGGGGCTGCGCAAGCGCACCCGCGACCGGGAACAGGATTGCGTGCACGCGTTGCTGAAGCGCTACCGCTTCAGCAAGACGACGTTTCCCCACCACCCGCTGCCGCTGGAGGGCGAACGCTGGGGCATGGATCTGTTCAATCCCCAGGCGTTGCGCACGTTCGGCATTCAGATCGGCAAGGGCATGG
The DNA here is from genome assembly GCF_027214045.1 of Castellaniella denitrificans. GTDB lineage: Bacteria > Pseudomonadota > Gammaproteobacteria > Burkholderiales > Burkholderiaceae_B > Castellaniella > Castellaniella denitrificans_A. The sequence continues at coordinate 470,552 of NZ_JAPWHE010000001.1, forward strand.
CCACCGGCGCTATGGCGGGCGCCACCATCGATGTGCTGACCGGAGGTCTCAGCCTAGGCGCGGCCGCGCTGTTGGGGGCCGCCATCGGGGGCGCCTGGCAGGGCGCCAGCCAGTGGGGCAAGCGCCTGGTGGGGCGGTTGGCGGGCAATACGGAAATGACGGTGGACGATCCCGTGCTGCACCTGCTGGGGTTGCGCCAGCTGGCGCTGGTGCGGGCGCTGGAATGCCGGGGCCATGCCGCGATGCGGCCCATCGATGGCGATGTGCTGGCGCGGATGGCGCCGCCCGAGCCCGTCGAGCCGGAGTCGGCGTCGGATGCCGGTGCGCGGGACTTGCCCGAAGGCGAGGACGCGGAGGCGGCGCCCGAACCCGCGCCCGAACCCGCGCCCGAACCCTTGCGGCGGTTGCCGCCCGACGTGCAGCGCATGCTGGATGAGGCGCGGGGACATCCGGAATGGTCCTCGATCGGCGAGGATCCCGCGCCCGACACCCGGCGCGAGGCCCTGGTCGGCGCCATGGCCCGGGCGTTGTTCGCTGCGCTGTAGCCGTCCTGACCCGGGTCGCGGTTTACCAGCCGCCGGACGCGCCTCCGCCGCCCCCCCGGCCGCCCCCTCCGCCGCCCGAGGATCCTCCGCCCCCTCCGCCGAAGCCACCTCCGCCTCCGCCGCCGAAACCTCCACCAAAGCCGCCGCCTCCTCCGCCTCCCCGGCCACCCCCACGGCCTCCGCGGCCGCGCGCGAGCTTTTCGGGGATGCCCAGCACCCGGCCCAGGATGCCCAGCGCCAGCCCGGCCAGCGCGCCCAGTCCGGCCCACAGCAGGCTCTCGGTCAACACGAACACGAAGCCGCCCATCAGCAGGGCGCCGATGGGCGGCGTCATCACCAGGGCGAAGAACGTCAGGGGCAGGAACATCACGCGTTCGTCGAGCCCGTCGCCTTCGTCCGGGGGGGCGGGCGGCGGCAGGGGTTCGCCCGCGATCAGGCCCGACAGGGCCGAGACCCCGGCCTCCACCCCGCCGTAGACGTCGTCTTGCGCAAAGCGCGGCGTGATCCTTTCGCGGATGATCCGCCCGGCGTCCACGTCCGTGACGGCACCCTCGAGCCCGTAGCCGACGTCGATGCGCAGGCGGCGGTCGCGCACGGCCACCAGCAGCAGAACCCCGTCGTCGATCCCTTTGCGCCCCACGCCCCATTGATCGAAGACCCGGCGCGCGAACTGCTCGATGGCCTCGCCGCCGGTGGTGGGTACCAGCAGCACGAAGAGTTGCGAGCCGTGCGTTTTTTCCAGAGCCCGGACCTGCCCAGTCAGTGTTCCGATCTGTTCCGGCGTCAGGACGCCGGCCAGGTCCATCACCGGCCCCGTCCAGGCCGGGACGGCGACGGTGGCGCCCGCGTCCGGCGCGGGGGCGGGCGTGGCGGCATGGGCCTGGGCGCCGGCGGGCGGCATGCCCGCGCCGATGATCAGGCCGAGCGCCAGCATGCCGTTGGCCAGCATGCGGCGCGGGCTCATTGGGTCCGCTCCGGGGGCAGGTCGAATTTCACCTCGGGGTCGCGTGTGACGGTGTCGGCCTTGTCCAGGCCGTACTGGGCCTTGGGCTGATAGCCGAACATCCGGGCCGTGATCAGGGTGGGGAACTGGCGGATCGTCAGGTTGTAGGCCTGCACCGCTCCGACGTAGCGTTCGCGCGCCACCGAGATGCGGTTTTCCGTGCCTTCGAGCTGCGTCATCAGGTCGCGGAACAGGCCGTCGCTCTTGAGCTGCGGATAGTTCTCCGAGACCGCCAGCAGGCGCGAAAGGCTGGAGGACAGCGCGCCTTGCGCCTGTTCGAAGCGGGCTATCAGGGCCGGATCGTCGAGGTCGTCGGCGCTGACGCGGATCTGGCCGACCCGGGCGCGCGCTTCCGTGACCTGTCGCAGCACAGTGCGCTCGTTGACCATGTAGGCGTTGACCGAGGACACCAGCTTGGGCACCAGGTCGGCGCGGCGCTCGTACTGGTTCAGGACCTGGGACCAGGCCGCCTTGACCTGCTCGTCCTGGCGCTGGATCTCGTTGTAGCCGCAGCCCGAGAGCAGCAGCGTCAGGGCTGCCAGCGCAGCCAGGTGCAGATAACGTCGTAACATCCGGGGCTCCCGTGGAACGCCCCGCGCGGGGCGGAAGTCACGTTATAATAACTGGCTTCGCGCGGCCTACCAGTCGCCGTGCGACTTCTTTTGGCCCCCGGCGGGTATTTGCGTCGTCGGCGGCATCCCTTCCTGACATTCTTCATACGTCGGCCTCGATTGGTATCACTCGGCTCGAGCGATAGGCGGTCGCTGGAGTCATTTTCTTGGATACTTCGATTACCTTTGCCTCGCTTGGCCTGGCGGAACCCCTGCTGCGCGCCGTTCACGAAGCGGGCTACACCCACCCCACGCCGATCCAGGCCCAGGCCATCCCGCGCGTCCTGGAAGGCGGCGACCTCTTGGCCGCCGCCCAGACAGGGACGGGCAAGACCGCCGGTTTCACGCTGCCGATCCTGCACTACCTGCTGAGCCATCCCGCTACGCCGCGGCCGGGCCGTCCCCGTGTGCTGGTCCTGACCCCGACGCGCGAACTGACCGCCCAGGTGGAGGAATCCGTGCGTCTCTACGGCAAGCACACGTCCGTGCGCTCCATGGTGATGTTCGGCGGGGTCAACATCAATCCCCAGATCGCCGCCCTGAAGAAGCCCCTGGACATCCTGGTGGCCACGCCGGGCCGCCTGCTGGATCACGCGCAGCAAAAGACGCTGGACCTGTCCGGCGTCGAGATCCTGGTGCTGGACGAGGCCGACCGCATGCTGGACATGGGCTTCATCCACGACATCCGCCGCGTGCTCAAGCTGCTGCCGGCCAAGCGCCAGAACCTGCTGTTCTCCGCCACGTTCTCCGACGAGATCCGCGTCCTGGCCCAGGGCATCCTGCGCAATCCGGGCGAAGTCTCCGTCGCCCGGCGCAATACCGCGTCCGAACTGGTCAGCCAGCGCGTCGTGATGACCGACCAGGCGCACAAGCGCGACCTGCTCAGCCACATCATCCGCGAAAGCGGCTGGCATCAGGTGCTGGTGTTCACACGGACCAAGCACGGTGCCAACCGCCTGGCTGAAAAGCTGTCGAAGGACGGCCTGACCGCCGCCGCCATTCACGGCAACAAGAGCCAGGCCGCGCGCACCAAGGCGCTGGCCGGCTTCAAGGACGGCAAGGTGGCGGTGCTGGTGGCCACCGACATCGCCGCGCGCGGGCTGGACATCGACCAGTTGCCGCAAGTCGTCAATTTCGAGCTGCCCAACGTGCCAGAGGACTACGTGCACCGCATCGGCCGGACCGGTCGCGCGGGCAGCACCGGATCGGCCCTGTCCCTGGTGGACTCGTCCGAGGTCAAGCTGCTGCGCGCCATCGAGCGCCTGATCAAGCAGACCATCGAACCGATCTCCGTGGAGGGCTGGAATCCTTCCGCCATGGTGACCGCCGATTCCGCCCCCGACGCCCGGGAAAAGCGTGCGATCGCGCGCCTGCAGGGCGATTTCGTCGGCGGTCGCGGCGATGGTGGCCGGCGCAACGACGGCGGCCGGCGCGATGCACCAGGACGCGACGGCCGTCGGCCGGCCTCCCCCTCCGCCTCGGGTTCCAACGACCGCCGCTCCGGCCCGGACGCCCGTCGCAGCGGCGGCGGCCGCGCCCCGGGTGGCCGGCCGACGCGAGAGGGTAGCGCGCCCCAGGCCCCGCGTCGGGATGCGCGCCCGGCCTCTCCGGGGCGTTCCGCGCTGCTGCGCAAGGACTGACCGGCCCCGCCGGCGCACCGGAGACTCCGCATGGCCCTGTCCACCTGGCTGGCTTTCTTCGCGGCGGCCTGGGCGATTTCGTTCTCGCCCGGCCCCGGCGCCATCTGCGCCATGGCCTCGGGGCTGAAATACGGCTTCCGCCACGGCGCATGGACCATTTTCGGCCTGCAGGCCGGCATCATCTGCCAGCTGGTCATCGTGGCCCTGGGCGTGGGCGCCCTGCTGGCCACGTCCGAACTGGCTTTCACGGTCGTCAAGTGGATCGGCGCCGTCTACCTGGTGTACCTGGGGGTGCGGCAGTTTCGCACCGACGCGGCGCCGGTGGCGGTCGAGGCGCGTCCGCCGAAAAGCGCGCATCCGGTGCGCGACCAGTTGCTGCGCGGCTATCTGGTGAACATCACCAATCCCAAGGGCACCATGTTCCTGCTGGCCGTGGTGCCGCAATTCCTGGACCTGGGCCGGCCGCTGTCGCTGCAGTACGTACTGATCGGCGCCACGCTGTGCTTCACCGACCTGGTGGCCATGAGTTGCTATACTTCGCTGGCTTCGCGCATCCTCCGGATGCTGCGCAAACCGGGCCACATCCGCTGGCTGAACCGCGGCTTCGGCTCGATGTTCATTCTGGCCGGCACCGTCCTGGCCTCCTTCAGTCACAAGCACTGAAGCCGCATGCCCTGAAGCCCCATTCGACCTTCCCATGAGCCTGACCGACGAAGTCGCCCGCCGACGCACTTTTGCCATCATTTCCCACCCCGACGCCGGGAAGACGACCCTGACCGAGAAGCTGCTGCTGTTCGCGGGCGCCATCCAGATCGCCGGCAGCGTCAAGGCGCGCAAGGCCAGCCGCCATGCGGCCTCCGACTGGATGGAAATCGAAAAGCAGCGTGGCATTTCGGTGGCATCCTCGGTGATGCAGATGGAATATCGCGACTGCGTCGTCAACTTGCTGGATACCCCGGGCCACCAGGACTTCTCGGAAGACACCTACCGGGTGCTGACGGCCGTGGACGCCGCGCTGATGGTGATCGACGCCGCCAACGGCGTCGAACCCCAGACCATCCGCCTGCTGCAAGTCTGCCGCGCCCGCAACACGCCCATCATCACCTTCATCAACAAGCTCGACCGCGAAGTGCGCGAGCCGCTGGATCTGCTCTCCGAGATCGAAGGACACCTGGGCATGGATGCGATTCCGTTTTCCTGGCCGGTGGGCATGGGTCGCCATTTCGGTGGAGTCTTTGACTTGCGCCATGACCGGATGCGGGTCTTCCGGCCCGGTGCGGAACGCCATCGGGACGACGACGAGACTATCGAAGGGCTGGGCAATCCGGAACTGGCGGCGCGCTTCGGTGACGCCCATGCCAAGGCGAGCGAGGAGATCGAGCTGATCACCGGCGCCATGCCGGCCTTCGACCACAAGGCCTTCCTGGAAGGCCGCCAGACGCCGGTTTTCTTCGGCTCGGCCATCAACAACTTCGGTGTGCGCGAAGTGCTGGACGCCCTGGTGGAACTGGCGCCCGCCCCCGGCCCGCGCGACGCGCTCGAACGCAGCGTGCAGCCGGCCGAGCCCAAGTTCACCGGCGTGGTATTCAAGGTGCAGGCCAACATGGATCCGGCGCATCGTGACCGCGTGGCCTTCGTGCGTGTCAGTTCCGGCAAGTTCGAGCGCGGCATGCGCCTGAAAGTCGCCCGCAACGGCAAGGAAATCCGTCCCAACAATGTCGTGTCCTTTCTGTCGCAGCGTCGCGAGATCGTCGAGGAAGCCTATGCGGGGGACATCATCGGCATTCCCAACCACGGCATCCTGCATCTGGGCGACGTGCTCACCGAGGGCGAGTCGCTGACCTTCACGGGGCTGCCATTCTTCGCGCCGGAACTGTTCCAGGCGGTCGAGGTCAAGGATCCCCTGCGCACCAAGCAACTGCGCACCGGCCTGACGCAACTGGGCGAGGAGGGCGCCATCCAGGTGTTCCGTCCGGAGGCCGGGGGGGGCGCGTTGTTGCTGGGGGCCGTGGGCCAGCTCCAGTTCGAGGTGGTCGCTCATCGCCTGAAGACCGAATACGGCGTGGATGCCCGTCTGATGCCGTCGCGCTACAGCCTGGCGCGCTGGATCACCTGCCCCGATCCCAGGGCCTTGAAGAAATTCATGGATGCCAACGCCGCCAACATCGCCCGTGACGTGGTGGACGCGGTCGCTTTCCTGGCCAGTTCGCCCGCCCAGCTGCGGGTCGCCCAGGAGCGCTACCCCGACATTGAATTCCACACCATGCGCGAACATGCGGGGCGTGTCTTTGCATAAGCCCTTTTCGCCGCCGGGCCGCCCTCAGGCAAAGTGCGCCCCCTCGGGCGACGGGTCCGGACACAAGCCGTATCCGGATGCGGCAATCGCATCCTATACAATGCAAGATCCGCATTGATCGACGAGGCGATCCGTCCATGTCCTGGCGTCTGATTTTCGCTTTTCTGCTGCTTGCCGCAGGCGCATCCGCCTGGGGCGGCCTGCAGTTGGGCGATTGGCTGATCGCGCATGGGCCGGCCCAGATCCAGACGCCGGCGCCGCATCCCGAACTGGACCAGGCCACCGTCCTGGACGCCAATGGCAAGCCCTATGTCGCCTCCGCTCCGCAGGTGCTGCCGGACGGCCGGCAGGGCGTGCCGGAACTGGCGCCGCCCGTCGATTGGCAGATCCAGCCGGACTCCCTGATGGAGGACGGCCGTCCGATCGCCCTGGCGACCACCACGATTTCCATGGACGAGGCCATCGCGCTGGCGTCCCGCAACCAGTTGGGCGACGGCTTGCAGGGTATCGCCCAGTTCGGCGGGCTGGGGGGCGGTCAGGTGGTCCAGCCCATCGACGTCACGACGCCTCCGGCGCCGCCGCCCGCACCCGCGAAGAGCGGCCAGTGGCAGGCCGCCTTCCAGGCCGAACTCAAGGCCTGCGAATCGCTGGGGTTCTTCTCGCGGCCCTCTTGCGCCTGGGCGGCCCGCAACAAATATTGCGAGCCCAACGACGCCTGGGGGCGCGTCCCCGATTGTCCGGCGAAAAAATCGGGCTTCTGACTGCGGGGCGCGCGCGCCGCAGTTCGGGCTTAGGGCGGCGTGGTCCGGGTCACGGGCGCCCCGGCCACGGCGGACGGTGTCACAGCTGCGACTGCAGATAGTTCTGGAGCCCGAGCTGCTCGACCAGTCCGATCTGCGTCTCCAGCCAGTCGATGTGCTCTTCGGTGTCGTTCAGGATAGTCTGGAACAGATCGCGCGAGGTGAAGTCCCGCACCGATTCACAATGGGCCATGGCTTCCTTGAGCGTGGCCTGGGCGGCGGTTTCCAGTTTCAGGTCGCAGGCCAGGATTTCCGGCACGGTCTCGCCCACCAGCAGCTTGTGCAGATCCTGCAGGTTCGGCAACCCGTCGAGCATGAAGATGCGTTCGATCAACAGATCGGCATGCTTCATTTCACCGATGGATTCCTTGTATTCATGCTCACCCAGCGCCTCGAATCCCCAGTGGCGCAGCATGCGCGCGTGCAAAAAATACTGGTTGATCGCTGAAAGCTCGTTTTTGAGTTGCTGGTTCAGATAGTGGATGACGGTTTTGTCGCCCTTCATGGCCTGTGCCTCCGTGGTGCGCGGCCTGGCCGGTATCGGACAGGTCGAAAAGGCAAAGGCTAGCACGACCCGCGGGCACCGGGGAACGAATCGCGCGGTGCGGCATTGCAGAACCGGGGGCGGGCGTTTCCGTTCAGGCGACCTGGCGGACGGCGACGCGCGACAGGACGGTCACTTCGACCGGTCCCAGCAGCCCGCCCGCAGCGGCGCCGACATCGGCCGCGTAACGGCCGCCCGGCAGATATTCCGCCGCAGTGTCCGCGCAACGGCCGCAGCAGGTGGCCACGCCCAGTTGGGCCTGGAGGTCGCCCAGATCGGTCGCGCCTTGAGCGATGGCGTCCTGGACTTGACGCTCGCTGATCGCGTTGCATACACAAATATACATGAGAATGATTATCATATTTCCCGCTTGGAATGGCAAGCCCCTCGGGAAAAGACCGGGTGCCGGTCACCGGAACCGGCGAAGCCTAACGGGGATGGAGCGGCGCTGTGCGCGTGTCCGCGCCCGGCGTTCCGGACGTGCGGCAGGGGCGCAGTAGCGTCACATCGCCGTCGGTCGGCATGATGGCCCGCATGGGCTCGCAGCGTCCGTCGACGCACCAGTCATAGTCGGCCGTGTAGGGCGAGCGCGACAGGCGCAGTTCGTCCAGCGGGCCGGTATGGGGCTGGTAGACGTACCAGCCGTCGGGACGCAACGTGGCGTCCGGCGGCGGCTCCATGCCCGCGCCCGAGCCCAGGATGCGCGCTTGACCGGGCACCAGCCTCGGACGCCCTTCCGGGCCGGCCCGGACGGTGTAGTCTTCTTCCCAGCGGATCTTCTCGATCGAGTGGGTCCAGGCCAGCGTGAAGGCCTGGGTCGGCACGAAGCGCGGCGGCACCTGCGGCGCCGCCGCCAAAGTCAGGCAGACGCCCAGGGCGCCCAGCATCAGGCCGGCGTCCCGGCGGCGCGGGCGCGGCGCGTTTGCATCACGTGCCAGACCAGGAACAGCGCCGTGGCGGCGAAGCCGATGTCGTCGGTCAGGGGGACGGCCGTCACCAGCAGGGCGGCCGTCGCGATGGCGTAGAGTCGTTCGGGCCAGTTCATCGAAGATAGCAGGAAGCCGGTCATGCCGGCCGCCCATAGTGTGATGGCGAGCAGCGCCTTGAAGACGATATAGACCACGTCCAGCGTGTCGCCGCCCTGCAGCATCAAGGCGGGCGCATAAACGGCCATGTAGGGGATCACAAAACCGGCCACGGCCACGCGCAGCGCCTGGAGGCTGATCTTCAGTCCGTTTTCACGCGCGATGGGCGCGGCGGCGAAGGCCGCCAGCGCCACCGGCGGAGTCAGGTCGGCCATGATGCCGAAATAGAACACGAACATGTGCGAGATGATCAGCGGCACGCCCAGCTTCAGCAGAATGGGCGCGGCCAGCGAGCTGGTGATGATGTAGTTCGGGATCGTCGGGATGCCCATGCCCAGCACCAGACAGGTGATCATGGTCAGGAACAGCGCCAGGAACAGGCTGTTCTCGCCGACGGCGATGACCTGGCCGCCGAATTCGGCGGCCACTCCGGTCAAGTTGATGATGCCGATGATGACCCCCACCAGGGCGCAGGCCGCCGCGACCGACAGGGCGTTGCGCGCGCCCTCGGCCAAGGAGTCGAGGGCCAGCCGCAGCGTATCGCGCCCGTGCTTGCGGACCAGAAGCGCCAGGCCCAGTACGGCGATGATGACGAAGAAATCCGTGACGCCGAACTGGATGAAGCCCGCGCAGGCGATGCCCAGCAGCAACCAGAAGACATAGCGCAGGACGGGCCGCGAGGCCCCCCGGATGACGGCGGCGCCGAAGATCAGGATCACCGTCAGCCCCAGGCCGATGGTGCCGGAGAAAAGCGGCGTGTAGCCCGAAAACAGCAGCGCCACGAGGCCGATGAGGGGCAGCAGCAGATACCAGCGCGCGCGCACCGCTTTCCACGGGTCGGGGCAGTCTTCCTTGGCCAGGCCGTGCAGGCCGCGCCGGCCGGCCTCCAGGTGAACGGAGACGAAGGCGGTGGTGAAGTACAGGATGGCCGGAATGAGCGCGGCCTTGACCACATCCACGTACGGGATGTTGAGTGTTTCGGCCATGATGAAGGCGACCGCGCCCATCACCGGCGGCATGATCTGCCCGCCCATGCTGGAAGTGGCCTCGACCCCGCCGGCGAAGGCGGAGGAATAACCGAAGCGCTTCATCAGCGGGATGGTGAACTGTCCAGTGGTGACGACATTGGCCACGCCCGAGCCGTTGATGGTGCCCATCAGGCCGGAACTGACCACGGAGACCTTGGCCGGTCCTCCGCGCGTGTGGCCGACCATGCCCATGGAAAAATCGCTGAAGAGCTGGATCATGCCCGCCTGCTCCAGGAACGCTCCGAACAGGATGAACAGGTAGATGTAGGTGGACGACACGTAGGTGGGCGTGCCGTAGATGCCCTCGACCCCGAAACTCAGGGTGCCGACGATCTGGTCGAAGCCATAGCCCCGGTGCATGAAGGGGCCGGGCATGTACTGGCCGAAGAGCCCGTAGGCCAGGAACAGGCCGCAGATGATGGGCAGCGCCCAGCCCATCATGCGGCGGGTGGCCTCGAAGACCAGCACGATGGTGATGACGCCGACCACCATGTCGGCGTCGGTCATCTGGCCGGCGCGTGCCGTCAGGTCGGATTCATAGACCCAGTGGTACAGGCTGAGGACGAAGCCCAGGGTGCCCAGGCCCCAGCCCAGGGCCCGGTTCGCGCGGCCGCCGCCCGAATACAGGGCGAAGATCATCAGCATGACGAAGCCGACATGGACACAGCGGACCACCTGGCTGGACAGCGGGCTGTAGGCCGCGGTCCAGATCTGGAAGCAGGAAAAGACCACGGCGATCCAGAAGATGCCGCGCGGCAGGGGGTGGGCCGCGGTGTCGTGGGGAGAACTCATGGGCGGAAACCTGGGTACTGAAAAGGCGGTTCAGACGCAGGTCGGAACCGCCCGGAGGGAGGGGAAGAAGCACCGCGGCCCCGGGCGTGCCCGGATGTGCCGTGGCGCTCGCGCGGGATCATTTGATCAGGCCGACTTCCTTATAGTAGCGTTCGGCGCCCGGATGCAGCGGCACCGGCATGCCCTTCAGTGCGTTGGCGAGCTGGATGGTCTTGGCGGCATTGTGGGCGGACTTCAGGGTGTCGAGTTGTTCGTAGAAGACCTTGGTCATCTGGTAGACCAGGTCGTCGGGGACCGTCGAGGCGGTCACCAGGAAATTCGGCACCGCCGCCGTGGGCGTGTCCGCAGTCTGGCCCTCGTAGGTGCCGGCGGGGATGGTGGCCTGCTGGTAGGCCGCGTTGCCGATCTTGGCGATGACATCGGCAGGGATGGGCACGATGACGATCTTCACCGAGGTCGCCAGGTCGCGGATGGAGGACACGCCCAGGCCGGCGGACTGCAGGGTCACATCCAGCTGGCGGTTCTTCATCAGCTCGACGGATTCGCCGAAGGGCAGGTATTCGACCTTGTCGAAGTCCGCGTAGGTCAGGCCGGCGGCCTTGAGGACGGCACGGGCGTTCAGTTCGGTGCCGGAGCGTGCGGCACCCACGGAGATGCGTTTGCCTTTCAGGTCGGCGAGGGTCTTGATGCCGGAATCGCTGTTGGCGACGATCTGGATATAGTTGTTGTAGGTGGCCGTCATGCCGCGCAGGTTCTTCAGCGGGGCCTTGAAGCCGGCCTCCGCGTTGCCGGTGTAGGCGTCGGATACGGTGTCGGCCAACGCGAAGGCGAGCTCGCCGCGACCCGCCTGCAGCAGGTTCATGTTCTCGGCCGAGGCCTTGGAGACCTGGGCCGTCGATTTGGCGTCGGGGATGTACTTGTTATAGATCTGGGACAGCGCCACGCCCAGCGGATAGTAGACCCCGCTCTGGCCGCCAGTCAGGATGTTGATGAATTTGGTGTCCGCTTGAGCGGGAGCGGCGGCGATGGCGGCGGTGACCGCCACGGCGCACGCGGCCAGCCATTTCGTGATGGGCATGGTGGATTCCTCTCCTGTGTCGATGGGGATGCGAACTTGAATAGTAGCAAGGGTCGCCCCGGGCACCACTCCGTAATCACCCTAGAAGAGGCGGGGGATTTTTCTGCTGTATCCGGGTCTTTCCGGTGGCGGGAGAACGCCAGGGCGGGCGGACGGGGCGGGGCGCCGGGCGCCTCGGCTATACTGCTCCCGGTAAGCCCCGCACCGGGCGCGTCCGCCGTCCTTCCCATGAAACTGCCCCCCGCGCCCCGAATCGATCTGCTGGAACCCGCCGTGATGCTGGCGACGGTGCTGCAATGGTTGATTCTGGCCTCCCTGACCGGGCTGGTGGTCGGCGTCGGCACCAGCCTGTTCCTGCATACGCTGTTCTTCGCGACCGGCCGGACACAGTCCATGCCCCTGTGGGCTTACTGGGTTCTGTTGCCCTTGGCGGGCCTGGCCAATGGTCTGCTGATGAGCTACGCGCGTCGCGGCCTGGAGGCCTGCGGCCTGAAGGATTCCATTTTCGCCGCCGTGCACGAACAGGGCGGCCGCATGCCCTGGCGTACCTTGTGGATCAAGCCGGTGGCGGCCGTCATCACGCTGGCCAGCGGTGGCTCGGCCGGCAAGGAAGGCCCCTGTTCCCACCTTGGGGCTTCGCTCGCCGCGGTGATCGGCCAGGTGTTCCGACTGAACGCCGACCTGCGTCAGCGCATCGTGGCCTGCGGCGTGAGCGCCGGTTTCGCCAGCGTGTTCGGCACGCCGATCGCCGGCGCACTCTATGGGGTCGAGATGCTGATCATCGGCCGCATCCGCCACGACTTCCTGTTTCCCGCGCTGATCGCGGGGGTGACCGCCTATCAGGTCAGCAGGGCCCTGGGCATCCCCTACGAACACTATGCCGTCGACGTGCTGCCGGTCTTTTCCGAGTCGCTGTTCCTGCGCACCATCCTGGTCGGCATGCTGTGCGGACTGGTGTCGCGCGTGTTCGTGGATCTGATCTATGCCGTGCGCAATGCCTGCCAACGGCTGCAGGCCCGCTGGGCCGTGTGGCCGCCACTGATGCCGCTGGCGGGCGGCCTGGTACTGGCGCTGCTGGTCTCCGTCGCCATCCCCTCGGACTACCTGGGCTTGAGCCTGCCGCTCATGGACCGGGCGCTGGCGGGAGAGGCCATGCCCTACGCGGGTTTCCTGTGGAAGACGATCCTGGTGGCGGTGACCCTGGGTTCGGGATTCTATGGCGGCATCGTCACACCGCAGTTCGTCATCGGCGCCGTGGCGGGCAACGCGTTCGCACACCTGTTCGGCATCAGTCCCGCCCTGGGGGCCGCCGTGGGCCTGGTGTCAGTGGTGGCCGCCGCGTCGAACACGCCGCTGGCCGCCATCCTGATGGGGGTGGAACTGTTCGGGGGCGTGGTCGGCACGCTGTATGCGGCCGGATCGGCCATCGCCGCCTACCTGATCATCGGCCATCGCAGCGTCTATCCGGACCAGCGGTTGGGGCATGCCAAATCGTCCTGGATGCGGGTGCGGCCCGACATCCCGGTCGGCCAGGAAAAGACGCATCTGTCCTATGGCCTGCTCAAGAGCTGGCGCCAGATGCGCAAGCGGGGCTGGCGGCCCTGGCTGGGCCTGGGGCGACGTGTGACCGATGGCCGGGCCGCCGATGAGAAAGGCCGGGGCGATGGGCAGCCCTGAACTGATGCTGGCCGGCATCGGCCTGGCGGCCATGGGTGCCCAATGGCTGGCCTGGCGCCTGGGTGTGCCGGCGATCCTGTTTCTGCTGCTGGCGGGCATCGCCGTGGGGCCGCTGGCCGGTTGGCTGGAGCCGGATGCCCTGTTCGGCGACCTGCTGTTTCCCATCGTGTCCTTGTCGGTGGCCGTGATCCTGTTCGAAGGCAGCCTGACACTGGAATTTCATCAGACGCGCGGGCTGGAGCAGGTGGTGCGCCGGCTGGTGACGAGCGGCACGCTGATCGCCTGGGCCGTGGCGGCCGTGGCGGTCCATGTCTTCCTGGATTTTCCCTGGGATCTGGCGATCCTGTTTGGCGCGATCACGGTCGTGACCGGGCCGACCGTGATCGCGCCGCTGCTCAAGACTGTGCGACCCGTGGCGCCGGTGGCGCACGCCCTGCGCTGGGAGGGCATCCTGATCGACCCGATCGGCGCCCTGCTGGCCGTCGTGTCCTACGATCTGATGGTGGCTTTGCGCATGACCCACGAGTGGAGCCATGCCCTGTGGGCTTTCGGCGCCACGCTGGCGGTGGGACTGTGCGTCGGGGCGGTGGCGGGCTGGGTGCTGGGCGTGTTGCTGCGGCGCGGCTGGGTGCCGGATTCCCTGGTCAATCTGTCGGTGCTGGCGCTGGTGTTCGCCGCCTTCGCCCTGTCCAATGCGGTGCAGCACGAGTCCGGTCTGCTGGCTGTGACCGTCATGGGCATCTGGCTGGCGAACCGGCCCGGGATTCCGGTGCGCGAGATCCTGGAATTCAAGGAAACCCTCAGCCAGATCCTGCTTTCGGCCCTCTTCATCCTGCTGGCGGCGCGGGTGGCGCCGGCCCAGTTGCTGGATCTGGGCTGGCCCGCCGTGGCCGTGCTGGCGGCGATGCTGTGGGTGGGGCGACCGCTGAAGGTGCTGTTTTCCACCTGGGGGTCGGCGCTGAATTGGCGCGAACGCGGCCTGCTGGCCTGGATTGCGCCGCGCGGTATCGTGGCTGCGGCGGTGTCCGCCCTGTTCGCGCTGCGTCTGGAAAAGATGGATGTGCCTCAGGCCGACCGGTTGTTGCCGATGACCTTCCTGCTGATCATCGGCACGGTGATCTGGCAGAGCCTGACCGCGCGGCCCATGGCCCGCCTGCTGAAGGTCGCCGAACCGGACCGGGTGGGTTTCCTGATCGCGGGCGCCAATCCCGTCGCCCGGGCCATCGGCCAGGCGCTGCACGAGCAGGGCGTGCCGGTGCGGCTGTGCGACAGCGATTGGTACAGCCTGTCGCGCGCCCGCATGATGGGTCTGCCCACCTATCATGGCAGCCCGGTTTCGGAACATGCGCAGCGTAACCTCGACACCACGGGACTGGGGCGACTGCTGGCTCTGGGCGTACGTGACGACGTCAACCAGTTGATCACGGCGCGCGCCCGCGATGAATTCGGCAAACGCAAGGTCTTCAGCCTGCCCCGGTCGCGGGATGCCGGGCAGTCCGAGAAGCACTTGCTGGACGCGGCCTATCGCGGCCGTACCTTGTTCGCTCCGGATCTGGGCTACTGGAAGCTGTCCGCCCTGCTGGCGGCCGGCGCCCGGGTCAAGGCCACGCGGCTGTCGGACAGCTTCGATTTCCCACAGTACCTGGCGGCCCGGCCGGATCACCCTGTGATCCCGCTGTTCGCGCTGAATCCCAAGGGCTATGCGCAACCGTTCACCCTGGACCAGGAACTGCAGCCCGCCGCGGACTGGACGATCATCGGGCTGCACGAGGATGACGCGAACGGAGCGGAGAAGCCGGCCGCGCCGTCGCCGGACGGCGCATGAAGACGTATCCGGCCGGGCCGCGCGGCGACGTGATTCCCGCTCCGGTGACCGGCCCCACCGGGCCGCGCGTGTTCTTCGCCCTGTGGCCGGACGCCGCCGCCGCCGAAGCCCTGTCCGGCTGGGCGCGCCGCGCCCATGCGGCGTTCGGCGGCCGCGTCATGCGGCCCGACACCTTGCACCTGACCCTGGCCTTCCTGGGCGCGGTGCCCCCCGAACGGGTCGCGGAACTCGCGGGGCTGTTGAGCGATGCGTCCTTGATCGGCGGCACGCTGCGTCTGGACCGCTATGGGCGTTTTCGCGGTCCGCGGATCGTCTGGGCCGGCCCGTCGGCGTCGCCGCCCTGGCTGGACGCGCTGCATGGGTGGTTGTGGCGGGCGTTGGCGCGCCGGGGTTTCGATCGGCCGGACGAGCCCTTCCGTCCGCACGTGTCGCTGCTGCGCCGGGCGGGGCCGGGCGACCTGGATGCATTGGCGGTCCCGGCCCCCCTGGACTGGACGCCGCGCCGCTGCGTGCTGGTGGCTTCGGCGCCGCGTCCGGAAGGCTCTTTCTATGAAATCCTGGCCGAACGCGCCCTGGGCGCAGGCGCCGGGCGGCCGCCCGGCGATTCGTGACAGGGTCGGTCCATTCGAGAGGGGGCGGGTGTGGGCCGGTGGCCCTCAGCGCCCCGGACCGCGCGCGGAAGGAGGGCGGACCCCCACCCGGACGTCCAGCGTCAGGGCCCGCCCCTGTCGCAGCAGCGCCAGCCGGGCGGTCGAGTCTGTCGGCAGCGGCGCCAGCCGGTTGACCAGGTCGTAGGCGTCTTCCACGGGCTGGCCGTCCAGCGAGCGGATGACGTCGCCCACCCGCACCCCGGCGTGCGCCGCCGGGCCGCCGGGCAGGATGCGGGCGACGATGGCGCCGCGCGTGTCCTTCAGGCCGAAAGCCCGCGCCAGGTCGGGCGTGATGTCCTGGGGCTCCAGCCCCAGCCAGCCGCGGCGCACGCGGCCGTATGCCAGGATCTCGTCCAGGATGTGATGGGCCGTGGCCGCGGGGATGGCGAAGCCGATGCCCAGCGACCCTCCGGTTTCGGAATAGATCGCTGTGTTGATGCCGACCAGTTCGCCCCGGGTATCGATCAGCGCGCCGCCCGAGTTGCCGGGATTGATGGCCGCGTCGGTCTGGATGAAGTCCTCATAGGTGTTCAAGCCGAGGCGGTTGCGTCCCACGGCGGATACGATGCCCTGGGTCGTGGTCTGGCCCACGCCGAACGGGTTGCCGATCGCCAGCACCACGTCGCCCACGCGCACCGACGGATCGGGGTCGAAGGCGATCGCCGGCAAATCCGGCAGGCCGATTGTCAGCACCGCCAGATCGCTTTCGGGGTCTGCGCCGACCAGTTTCGCGGCGGCCCGGCGCCCGTCGCGCAGGCGTACCTCGATCGCGTCGGCGGCCTCGATCACGTGGTAGTTGGTGAGGATCGTGCCGTCGGCGCGCACGATCACGCCCGAGCCCAGGCTGGTGGAGGCCTCGCGCCGCGTGAAGCCCGGCAGGCCGCGCAGGAACTGTTCCAGCCTGGGGTCGTCAGGCAGAGGCACCAGCGGCACGTCCACATGCTTGGCGGTGTAGATGTTGACCACCGACGGCGCGGCACGCGCCACGGCGACGGCATAGCTGATCGGCGTGGATGCCGCGATGGCCGCGGGTGTGGATGCGCCGGGCGCGGTTCCGGCGACCGGCGTCCCGCCCGGCAGCCACTGGGGCCGCAGGGTGGCCACCAGGAACAGAATCCCCAGACAGACCGTGACGGTCTGGGCGAAAATCAGCCACAATCGTTTGATGAACATCGATCTACCTTGAAAGCCCTTGCGCCGCGCCTTCGGCTTGCCGCCTCTCATGGGGCGTGATCCGCCCGGCGGCGGCCCGGCGGCAAAAAGACATGCTAAAGGACACCGTATGCCTATTCAAATATCCCGCCAGGAACTGGCGGACTGGTTGAACGACACGTTGCAGCCGGAACGCTTCCGTGATTATTGCCCGAACGGCCTGCAGGTCCAGGGGCGCGACGGGATCCGCCGCATCGTCACCGGCGTGACGGCTTCGCAGGCCCTGATCGAGGCCGCCGTCGCGCTCGACGCCGATGCCATTCTGGCGCACCATGGCTGGTTCTGGAAGAACGAAGACCCCTGCATCCGCGGCCCCAAGCACAGCCGCCTGTCGACTCTGATGGCGCGCGAGATCAATCTGTTCGCCTATCACCTGCCCCTGGACGCCCATCTTGAATGGGGCAACAACGCCCAGCTGGCGCGCGTCATGGACTGGGTGCCGGATGTCCGGCCCGATGGCGCGCCCCGACGCTGCGGGCCGGACGACCTGGTCTGGCTGGGCGCGCCCGCACGGGACATGACGGTGGGCACGCTGGCCGCCGACATCGCGCATCGGCTGGGGCGCGAGCCACTGGTGATCGGCGAGCCCGGCCGACCCGTGCGGCGGCTGGCCTGGTGTACCGGTGCGGCCCAGGGCATGATGGACGCCGCCCTGGCGGCGGGTGCGGATTGTTACGTCAGCGGGGAAATCTCCGAACCCACGGTGCATCTGGCGCGTGAGACGGGTGCGGCCTACATCAGCGCCGGTCACCATGCGACGGAGCGTTACGGGATCCGCGCCCTGGGCGCGGCCATCGAGGCCCGCTTCGGCGTGCCCTGCGAGTTCGTCGACATCGACAATCCGGTATAGGACGGGCCTATTTCTTGAGGGCGTCGCGGATCTCGCGCAGCAGCAGGACGTCCTCGGGCGGGGCGGCCGCCGCCTTGGGGGGCGGTTCGGCCTCGAAGCGGCGCCGGGCATTGTTCACCAGCTTCACCATCACGAAGACCACCAGGGCGAGCAGCAGGAAATTGACGAAGATGGTCAGGAAATGCCCCCAGGCGAACACCACCGCGCCCGCCTTGGTCAATTCGGCCATCGTCAGGCCGCCGGCATAGCCCTCGGGCAGGCGCAGCACCCAGAACAGGTTGTCGAAATTGACGTTGCCGCCGACGATGAAGTTGATCAGCGGCATGAACAGGTCGTTGACGACCGAATCGATGATCTTGCCGAAGGCGCCGCCGATGATGACCCCGATGGCCAGGTCCATCATGTTGCCCTTGATGGCGAATTCTCGGAATTCTTTGATGAAACCCCCGGTTGCGCTCATTTCGGTATTCCTCCATCCATTTACCCCACAGGGCGTAACGCTATAATACGCGGTTGAAGACCCTTGCGGGGCGGTGTTTTCACGGCCCCGCGCACAGGCAGATCACATTCAAAACGCTCCGCCCACGGGCGGCAACCAGGGATAACAGAGAATGAGTCAGCATCCGACACAGTCCGACGAGCAGGGCGCAGTCGACCCGAACCTGCCCCCCGATCCTTCGCGCCGCTTCTGGGTCGCATCGGCCTGTACGCTTGGCGGGGTCGCGGGCGTTGCCACGGCCGTTCCCTTTGTCGGCTCGTTCGCGCCCTCCGAAAAGGCCAAGGCGGCCGGCGCGCCGGTCGAGGCCGACATCTCCGGGCTGGCCGAAGGCCAGATGATGACTGTCGAATGGCGCGGCAAGCCGGTCTGGATCGTCCGCCGCACCAAGGCCGAGCTCGAGGACCTGCCCAAGCACGACGCCGAACTCGCCGACCCCCAGTCCGACCGCCCCGGTTTCACGCCGGAATGGGCGAAGAACGAATACCGCTCGCGCAAGCCCGAATACTTCGTCTGCATCGGCATCTGCACCCATCTGGGATGCTCTCCGACCGCCCACTTCCAGACCGGCGCCCAGCCCGGGCTGCCCAACGACTGGCCCGGGGGCTGGCTGTGCCCCTGCCATGGCTCGACCTTCGACCTGGCCGGCCGGGTGTTCGCCAACAAGCCGGCCCCTGACAATCTCGAAATCCCGCCCTACGTCTTTTCCGCCGACGGCACCCGCATCACCATCGGTGTCGAAGAAGACAACAAGGCCTGATGGACGCCCTCGTTCATCCTTTTGCGATATTGAATCTAGGAGCCTTCCATGGCCGATAAAAACGTCGAGACGACCGGGTTGCTGGGCTGGGTGGACAACCGCTTCCCGCTCACCAAAATGTTCAAGGAGCACATGTCCGAGTACTACGCTCCCAAGAACTTCAACTTCTGGTACTTTTTCGGTTCGCTGGCCCTGCTGGTGCTGGTGATCCAGGTCGTCACCGGGATCTTCCTGGTGATGAACTACAAGCCCGATGCGCGTTTCGCCTTCGAGTCCGTCGAATACATCATGCGCGAGGTGCCGGGCGGCTGGTTCATCCGCTACATGCACTCCACCGGCGCCTCGATGTTCTTCGTCGTGGTCTATCTGCACATGCTGCGCGGCCTGTTCTACGGTTCCTACCGCAAGCCGCGCGAACTTGTCTGGATCTTCGGCGTGGGCATCTTCCTGTGCCTGATGGGCGAGGCCTTTTTCGGCTACCTGCTGCCCTGGGGCCAGATGTCCTACTGGGGCGCCCAGGTGATCGTGAACCTGTTCTCGGCCATCCCCTTCATCGGCCCCGAACTGTCCCTGTGGATCCGCGGTGATTACGTCGTGTCCGACGCCACCCTCAACCGCTTCTTCGCCTTCCACGTGATCGCCATCCCGCTGGTGCTGATCGGCCTGGTCGTGGCGCACATCATCGCCCTGCACGAAGTGGGTTCGAACAACCCCGACGGCGTCGAAATCAAGCAAGGTCCCAAGGACAAAAACGGCCACCCCGTGGACGGCATCCCGTTCCACCCCTACTACTCGGTGCATGACGTGGTCGGCGTGGCGGGCTTCCTGATCGTGTTCGCCGCGATCATTTTCTTCGGTCCCGAAATGGGCGGCTACTTCCTGGAGTACAACAACTTCATTCCGGCCGACCCGCTGAAGACGCCGCCGCACATCGCGCCGGTCTGGTATTTCACGCCTTTCTACACCATGCTGCGCGCCACCACCAGCGACTTCACCTGGGTGCTGGCCGCAGGCGCGCTGCTGGCCGCCGTGGTGCTGTTCGCCAAGGGCAAGCTCTCCGGCATCTGGCGTCTGGCCGTGCCCGGCATCCTGGTCCTGGTCGCCATCCTGCTGAAGGTCCTGGACGCCAAGCTCTGGGGCGTTGTGTCCATGGGCGGCGCCGTCGTCATCCTGTTCTTCCTGCCGTGGCTGGATCATTCCCCGGTCAAGTCCATCCGCTACCGTCCCAACTGGCACAAGGTCCTGTACGCGATCTTCATCATCGACTTCCTGATCCTTGGCTGGCTGGGGACGCAGCCGGTGTCCCCGACCGCCACGATGATCGGACAGGTCGGCACGGTCATCTACCTGGCGTTCTTCCTGGCGATGCCCGTCTGGAGCCGCCTGGGCACCTTCAAGCCGGTTCCCGACCGCGTCACCTTCCGGGCCCACTGAAGGCCGAACCACTGACTGTCACGGAAAGATCATGCTGAAAAAACTGCTCGGTGCCCTGGCCCTGTCCCTGACCTGCTCGCTGACCTTCGCCGCCGGCGAAGGCCCGCACCTGGATCGCGCCCCCGACCGCATCACCGACCTGGCCGCCCTGCAAAACGGCGCCAAACTGTTCGTCAACTACTGTCTGAACTGCCACAGCGCCAACGCCATGCGCTACAACAAGCTCATGGACCTGGGCCTGTCGGAGGACGACATCAAGAAAAACCTGCTTTTCTCCCGCGAGAAGGTCGGCGACCTGATGACGATTTCCATGACCCATGAGGACGCCAAGAAATGGTTCGGCGCCGCGCCGCCGGACCTGTCCGTGATCGCCCGCGCCAAGAGCACCAATTTCGGCCCGTCCGGCGTGGACTATATCTATACCTATCTGCGTACCTTCTATCGCGACTCCAGCAAGAAGACCGGCTGGAACAATGTCGTCTTCCCCAGCGTCGGCATGCCCAACGTGCTCTGGCAGCTCGAGGGTCCGCGCAGCTTCACCGACATCGAGGTCCATCAGGTCGCCGACGCCCAGGGCAACGCGCAATGGGAACGCACCACCACGGTCTACGACGCCGACGGCATCCCCACCGCCAAGTCCGAGATCCTGAAGGACTACACTGGCGAAGCCACCCGCGTCACGCGCTTCGACTCCGCCGACGCCAAGACCTTCGGCAAGTTCGAGAGCGACGTCGCCGACCTCAGCAACTTCCTGGGCTGGATGGCGGAACCCGGCCAGCTGGCGCGCAAGCAGATCGGCGTCTGGGTCATGCTGTTCCTGTTCCTGTTCCTGTTTGTCGCCATCCGCATGAATGCGGCATACTGGAAGCACGTCCGTTAAAGGTCGGCGGCGCCCTCCTTCGGGGCGCCTGACCCTCCGGCCGCGCGGGTCGGGATGCCAGCCAGGCGTTGCAACGCCTGGCTTGCGTTTTCCGGCCCCCGCGTGTTCTTTGTCTTTTTTTGTATTGGAACCCACGACATGATGGTGCTCTATTCCGGGACGACCTGCCCCTTCTCGCAACGTTGCCGCTTCGTGCTGTTCGAAAAGGGCATGGACTTCGAAATCCGCGACATCGACTTGTACAACAAGCCCGAGGACATCGCGGTGATGAATCCCTACGGCCAGGTGCCCATCCTGGTCGAGCGCGACCTGGTCCTGTACGAGTCGAACATCATCAACGAATACATCGACGAGCGCTTCCCGCATCCGCAGCTGATGCCTGCCGACCCGATCATGCGGGCGCGTACCCGGCTGTTCCTGTACAACTTCGAAAAGGAACTGTTCGTCCACGTGTCCACGCTCGAAAACCGCGGCGTCACCGATGAAAAGGTGCTCGACGCGGCCCGCGCCAACATCCGCGACCGGCTGGCCCAGCTGGCTCCCCTGCTGGTAAAGAACAAGTACATGCTGGGCGAGGAATTCTCCATGCTGGACGTCGCCGTCGCGCCGCTGCTGTGGCGCCTGGGCCATTACGGCATCGAACTGCCCAAGAGCGCGGCCCCGATCCAGAAATACGCCGAGCGTCTGTTTTCACGCCCCGCCTATATCGAGGCCCTCACTCCGTCCGAAAAGGTCATGCGCCGCTGAACATGCAGGAATCCTCGACCAAACCGTACCTGATCCGGGCGCTGCACGAATGGTGCACGGACAATGGCTACACCCCCTACCTGGTGGTGACCGTCGACGACAACACCGTGGTGCCGGCCGCCCACGTCCATGATGGCCAGATCACGCTGAACATCAGCCATCTGGCCACCAACCGGCTGACGCTGGGCAACGAATACATTGAATTCGAATCCCGTTTCAATGGCGCGGTGGAGCATCTGTTCATTCCCGTGGGGGCGGTCTCGGCGGTGTACGCCCGTGAGACCGGCGCCGGCATGGGCTTCGAGGTCGTGGCCTCGCGCCCTTATCCGGGTGGCGACGAACCGTCCCCGCCGCCGAACCCGCCCGCGGCACCGGATGACGCCCCGGACGCGGCCAAGCCGTCCCACCTGAAGATCGTCAAATAGGGCGGCTGCGTCCTGTAGAATGACGGTCCTTGGCCGGCTTAGCTCAGTTGGTAGAGCAGCTCACTTGTAATGAGAAGGTCGGGGGTTCGATTCCTCTAGCCGGCACCACAGCGATTCACACGAAAACGCCGCCCATGCATGGGCGGCGTTTTCGTGTGCGCGACAGCCCGATGTCCGGAATCGGTTTTATCCCCGGGGCTGAGGCGCCGCACTACAGGTGTGATATCCGCGATCATGGAAACCGGCTATCATGTATGGTTACATTAGGGCCAAAGCCGCCGCGCCGACGAGAGGCGGGCCGGTGAACGGCATTGGTGACAGTATCCGGACGGCATGTGGACGATGAGCCAGCAGACCCTTTCCCTCGATACGACCTTTTCCCGGCCGCTCGTTCAGGCGGCCTGGATCGCGGCGGCTGCGTTTCTGCTGGCGCTGACCAGCCTGCTGGTTCAGCCGGCGTTCGCCCGCGCGATCCTGTGGCCGGCGAACGCGGTCCTGGTGGGCGTGCTGTTGCGTCACAAGGCGCCGATCCGCGCCCTGTCGTGGATGCTGATGGGTGCCGGCCTGATCCTGGCGCGCCTGGGACTGGGGGCTGCGTCAACCAGCGCGGTGACCGATGGCCTGGCGGACCTGGCTGGCATCTGGGTGGCCTGGCTCATCCTGACTCGCTTCTGGCCGCTGGACAATCTGCGCGCGCCCCGTGCCGTGATCCGGATGCTGCTGGCCGGGTTGGCGGCGGCGGCGACCACCGTGGTGCTCGGACTGCTCGCCAGCCTCTGGCGCTCTCCCTCCGATCCGCCGCTGGAAACCGTCGTCAGCGGTCTGCTCGGACAGTGGCTCGGCTATTGCATCTTCCTGCTGCCTGTCCTGTTGCTGCCCGGCAGGGCATTGCCCGGGGTCGATCGCCGCCACCGGGATCGCGGGCCATGGCGTCATCTGGGGGACTGGTCCGCACGGGTGCCGGGGCTCCTGCTGGCGGTCAGCCTGGCCTTGTGTTTCCTGCTGGGCGGGCCCGGCGCCCTGCTGTTGCCGTTCGCTGCCCTGCTGTACTGCGCACATGCCTATCAGCAGTGGACAGCCGCCTGGCTGGCGCTGTTGTCGGCGCTGGGCGTTCTGCTTGGCCTCGATGCCGGTTGGGCGTTGGTGCCGGACGGCCTGTTGCCATTGTCCGCCTGGGGCCGGATTTCCCTGCAATTGGGTGTATTGCTGTTGATGATCGTGCCATTGCTCATGTCCAGCGCACTGGCCGCGCGCGGCGACCTGGTCGTGTCCCTGAACCGTGCGCTGGATCACGATGATCTGACGCAGGCCTTGTCACGCCCGGCGTTCACGCGGGGCGCCCAGGAATATCTCCGGCGGATTCCTCCGGCCCCGTACGGCAACGGGTTGATGATGCTGGACATCGATCATTTCAAGCAGCTCAACGATCGGCACGGCCATGCCGCCGGGGACAATGTGCTGTGCGAGTTCGCGCGCACCATCCGCGAGGCCATCCGCCCCGAGGATTTGTTCGGGCGGCTGGGTGGCGAGGAATTCGGTCTGGTCCTGCCCGACTGTTCGCTCGAGGACACCGCCGAGATCGCGGAGCGCCTCAGGGCCTGCGTGGAAAAAATCCGTCTCTACCACGATAGCGACGAGCCTTTGCGGATCACGGTCAGTATTGGCGTGGCGCACGACAGGCAAGGCCTGCCGGCCGGTCTGGACAAACTGCTGTCGTATGCGGACCAGGCGCTCTACCAGGCAAAGCGCCAGGGCCGCAACCGTTACTGCGTCCACGGCATCCATGACGCCGACGGCCCGGCCGACCCGCCCCGGCCCTGGCGGTTGGCCTGAGCGCGGGGCTCAGGCCCGCCCGCGCAGGATCTTCGCCGCGGCGATGGCGAAATACGTCAGGATGCCGTCGCCGCCCGCGCGCTTGAAGGCCAGCAGGGATTCCATCATGACCTTGTCGTGGTCCAGCCAGCCGTTGGCCGCAGCGGCCTTGATCATGGCGTATTCGCCGCTGACCTGGTAGGCATAGGTGGGCATGCCGAAGGCGTCCTTGACCTCGCGCAGCACGTCCAGGTAGGGCAGGCCGGGCTTGACCATCACCATGTCCGCGCCTTCGCGGATGTCGGCGGCGACTTCGCGCAGGGCTTCCAGGCGGTTGGCCGGGTCCATCTGGTAGGTGGACTTGTTCGAGGCGCCCAGGCTGGCGGCCGAGCCCACCGCGTCGCGGAAAGGGCCGTAGAAAGCGCTGGCGTATTTGGCCGAATAGGCCATGATGCGGGTATGGATGCGATCCCGGGCGTCCAGTGCCTGGCGCACGGCCCCGATGCGCCCGTCCATCATGTCGCTGGGGGCGACGATGTCGGCTCCCGCCTGGGCGTGGGTCAGTGCCTGGCGCACCAGCATGGCCACCGTGGGTTCGTTCAGCAACTGGCCGTCCTCGTCGATCAGGCCGTCCTGTCCGTGACTGGTGTAGGGGTCCAGGGCCACGTCGGTGAGCACGCCCAGTTCGGGGAAATTTGATTTCAGCAGGGCCACGGTGCGCGGGATCAGGCCGTCCGGATTGGCGGCCTCCAGGCCGTCGGGCGTCTTCAGGGACGGGTCGATGTGCGGGAACAGCGCCAGCACGGGGATGCCCAGTTCCAGGCATTGTTCGGCCGTGCGCAGCAGGACGTCGGGGGATTGGCGCGCCACGTCCGGCATCGAGGCTACCGGGTCATGCACGTCCCGGCCTTCGCAGACGAACACCGGGTAGATCAGGTCGTCCGTCGACAGGCGGGTTTCGCGCACCAGGCGGCGGGAAAAATCGTCGCGCCGGTTGCGGCGCAGGCGCATGGCGGGAAAGTCGGCGGGGGGCAGGAAGGCGGTCATGCGGAACTCCGGAAAACGTCCGCCGGGCGCGGCGGGGCGGTGTGGGGGCCTGAGGGGATGCGCGCACTCAGGGCACGGCCTGGGGCGAGATCCAGTTCTCGATGTGGGCGGCGGCTTCGTCCAGACCGACGCGATGGGTGGCGGAGAACGGCAGCGCGGTCAGTGTGCCGATGTCGGCCAGGTCCTTGCGTGCGCGCGCGGCGGCCTGGATGCGCTGGCCGTAGGGCAGCTTGTCGGCCTTGGTCAGCAAGGCCAGGGTCGGCAGGCCGCGCAGGGCGATCCAGCGGGCCAGGCGCCGGTCCAGATCGGTGACGCCGCGGCGGATGTCGATCAGCAGCACCACGCCCGCCAGACTGGAGCGTTCGTGCAGGTAGCCGCCCAGGACCTCGGCCCATTCGTCGCGCGCCGCGCGGTCGACGGCGGCGTAGCCGTAGCCGGGCAGATCCACCAGGAAGCCAAGCCAGGCATCCGGTTCGATCGGGTCGGGGATGCCGAACAGGTTGATCAGCCGGGTCCGGCCCGGGGTCTTGCTGGAAAAGGCCAGCCGCCGCTGGTTGGTCAGGACGTTGATGGCCGAGGACTTGCCCGAATTGGAACGGCCGACGAAGCAGACTTCGGCGGTGGTCGGGGCGGGCAATTGATCCAGCCTGGCGGCGGACACCGTAAACCGGGCGCGATGAAGGAGAGACACGAGGGGTGGGCTCGATAAGAAGGGGGGGTGAAGCCTATTGTATAATTTCATATTGAATGTTGCCGCGCATCGTGTGTCCCCCGGGCGGACAAGATGCCGGCCTTGTCGGGCGCCGGTCTTCGGCGTCGTGAACGAATCACCACCGAGGATCTCATGAAGCGTGCGTTTTCCAGTGTGTTCATGGCCGGCAGCCTGATTCTCGCCGGCGTCCTGCCCGGCCTCGCCCACGCCGAAGACGCGCCCAAGCCCGATGCAAAAGCCGGCGAACAACTGTTCGTCAACGGCGATCCCGCGCGCGGGGTACTGGCCTGTGTCACCTGTCACGGGGACGGTGGCAACAGCACCATCCCCATGAACCCCAATCTGGCCGCGATGCCGCATGAATACATCGCCAAGCAATTGGGCGATTTCGTGTCCCAGGGCGACAAGCCCGCCATGCGCAAGGGTGCCGCCGGCGCGCCGTCCATCATGTCGGCCATCGCGTCCTCGCTCACGCCGCAGGACATCCAGAACGTGGCGCTGTACCTGTCGCACCAGAAGATGGACTGGGACAAGGCCGGGACGGCCACCAAGGAATCCTCCATGGAACGCGGCCAGACCATCTGGCGCGCCGGTATCGCCAATCGCCAGGTTCCGGCCTGTGCGGCCTGCCACTCGGCCAACGGCGCCGGCCTGCCGGCCGAGTTTCCGCGGCTGGCCGGTCAGCACCCCGCCTATCTGCTGGAACAGCTCAAACTGTTCCGCTCGGGCGATCGGACCAACGTCATCATGCACGACATCGCCGATCGCATGAACGACTCGGACCTGGCAGCCGTCGCCGACTACGCCGCCGGTTTGCGTTAGACACGGGATTTCCCGGTCGCGCACAGGGTCTTGAGGGGGGCTTGGCGCGTACTGGTGTATCGTTAAAGCATAAAGCTTTGGGTCGAGGGGGGCACGCGCAAGCGCACCCCCCGTTTTTCATAGTGGGCCGCCGTGGCGTCTTCTTCCAGTTCCCGCGCCTTGGGCGCCGATGCCATCGAACTGCTGGGTTCGATGCGCTTCGCCATCAGCCTGCTGGTGTTCATCTGCGTGGCCAGCCTGATCGGCACCGTGCTGCCCCAGAACCAGGGGACCAACACCTACGTCGACCAGTTCGGACCCTTCTGGTTCGCGGTCTTCGATCAGTTCTCCATCTGGCATGTCTACAACAGCGCGTGGTTCCTGCTCATCATGGCCTTCCTGGTGGTGTCGACCACGCTGTGCGTGCTGCGCAACGCCCCCAAGATGCTGCGCGACATGCGCTCGTTCCGGGAATACGTGCGCGGCTCCAGCCTCAAGGCCTTCCATCATCGCGTCGAACTGGACAGCGACCGGACGCCCGACCAGGCCTGCGCCGAGGTGGGCGCACTGCTGCAGACCCAGGGCTTCCGCTACCGGGTACGCGAAGACGGCGACAGCCGCATGGTGGCCGCTAAAAAAGGCGCGGCCAATCGCCTGGGCTATATCTTCGCGCACGTGGCCATCGTCGTGATCTGCCTGGGCGGGCTGCTGGACAGCGAATTGCCGGTGCGGCTGCAGACCTGGCTGTTCGACAAGCAGCCGGTGACCGGCAACATGCTGATTTCCGACGTGCCCGAATCCGGGCGCCTGTCGGCGCGCAATCCCAGCTTCCGGGCCAACATGCTGGTGCCCGACGGCAAGCAGAGCAGCGTCGGCATCGTGGCGGCTGGCCAGGGCGTGCTGCTGCAGCCCCTGCCGTTCACACTGAAGCTCAACAAATTTCACATCGAATACTACGACACCGGCATGCCCAGCGATTTCCGCAGCGATGTGACGGTGACGGACCTGGCGACCGGCAAGACCTTCGATCGCACGATCCAGGTGAACGAGCCGCTGCACTATCGCGGCGTCACCGTCTATCAGTCCAGCTTCGACGACGGCGGCAGCGGCCTGCAACTGAGGGCCTGGCCCCTGAGGGGCGCCGCCGCGGAGCCGGTGGATGTCTCCGGCACGGTCGGACGCGAATCCAGGCTGCCCGCCAGCCTGGGCGGCCTGACGGTGGACTATACGGGCCTGCGCGTGATCAACGTCGAGAACATGGGTGAGGGCCGGGATCCGCAGCCGGCCGACATGGTCGCCCACGTGGCCGCCGTGACCGGCAGCGCGGCCCGGCCGCGCAACGACAACCTGCGCAACGTCGGGCCCAGCGTGCAGTACCGGCTGATCGGCGCCGACGGCCAGGCGCATGAATTCAACCAGTACCTGTTGCCCGTGAAGATCGACGACGCACCGGTGTTCCTGCTGGGGGTGCGCGACACCGCCGCGCAGCCATACCGCTATCTGCGCGTCCCCGTGGATGGTCAGGGGTCGATGGCGGAATTCATGCGGCTGCGCGCCGCGCTCGACGATGCGAACCTGCGCGAGCAGGCCGCGCACCGATTCGCGGACCGGAACGCGCCCGAGGGCGAGCAGCGCGACCTGATGTTCCAGGCCGCGCGCGGGGCGCTGCGTACCTTCGCGCGCGAAGGCTTCAACGGCATCGTCGACGCCGCGCCCCCCGATCAGCGGGAAAAGATCCTGAATTTCGCCGTGCCCATGATCCAGCTCAGCCTGACCGAATTGCGCGATCTGGCGCGGGCGCGGGCGGGCGAGCCCGCGATCGCCCCCCGGGGGAGCGACGCGGAACGCGAACGCCAATGGATGCGCCTGGCCGTGCTGGCGCTGGCGACGCTGCCGGATTATCCTGCTCCCGTGGTTCTGCAGCTGACCGGCTTTGACCAGGTCCAGGCAAGCGTCTTCCAGGTGGCTCGAAGCCCCGGCAAGACCATCGTCTACATTGGCTGCCTGCTGCTGGTGCTCGGGGTGTTCTCGATGTTCTTCATCCGTGAACGCCGCGTCTGGGTCTGGATCCGGCCGCGGGACGGCGGCAGCGCCTGGCTGGCGGCCATGACCACCCAGCGGCGCACCCTGGATTTCAACCACGAATTCGAACGGCTGCGGGATGCCCTGCGCCGCCTGTCCGGAGGACACGATCATGACGTCTGATTCCATCGCCGCGCGTGCCGCAGCCGCCTGGCCCCAAGACATGAACGCCAGCGGCGACCACCGGGGCCGCCGAGGCAGGCCCGACTGGACCGATTTCGGCTTTTTCCTGCTGTTGGCGGCGGGTGCCGGCCACGTGCTGACCGAATACGGCACGTTCATGGATTACTACGAAAAGCTGATCCTGATCGGCGCGGTCGGCCTGTTCAGCTGGATGGGCTGGCTGTGGCGGCCGTTGCGCACCCTGATGGCGGCGGCGGGCCTGACGGCGCTGCTGGCGATCTGGCTCTACAGTCCGACGGGCGTCCTGCTGCAGGGCGACCTGTCGCGGGTCGAAAGCGTTTTCCTGCTGAAATATCTGATTTCCTCGCAGTCCGCCATCCTGTGGATGTGCGCCCTGTTCGCCCTGGCGACGATCTGCTACTGGGCCGGTTTCGCCAGCCGCACGGCGGCCTGGCTGGGCACTGTCCTGACCTGGTCGGCGGTCTACGCCGGACTGACCGGGCTGCTGGTGCGCTGGCGCGAGGGCCATCTGCTGGGCCCCGGCATCGGCCATATTCCCGTCAGCAATCTCTACGAAGTCTTCGTGCTCCTGTGCCTGGTCACGGCGTTGTTCTACCTGTATTACGAACGTCGCTACGCCACGCGCGCCCTCGGCGGTTTCGTGCTGCTGGTCATCAGTTCCCTGGTGGTGTTCCTGTTGTGGTATTCCTTCACCCGGGACGCCTACCAGATCCAGCCGCTGGTCCCCGCCCTCAAGAGCTGGTGGATGAAGCTGCACGTCCCGGCGAATTTCATCGGCTACGGCACCTTCAGCCTGGCTGCCATGGTGGGCTTCGCCTATCTGGTCAAGGCGCATGGCGAGACCCGTACCTGGAAGCCGCTGGTGCCGGTGTTCGTCCTCGGGGCGGTCCTGTGCGCCGAGCCGCTGATCTTCGGTTCGCGCGAGCTGTCGGCCACCTGGATGCTGTATTTCGGCTTCGGCGCGCTGATCGTGGGCACGATCCTGGCGTTCCGCGCGCCGATCGCCCGGCGGCTGCCCTCGCTGGAAATCCTCGACGACATCATGTATCGGGCCATCGCGGTGGGCTTCGCCTTTTTCACCGTGGCGACGATCCTGGGGGCGCTGTGGGCGGCCGACGCCTGGGGCACTTACTGGCAATGGGATCCCAAGGAAACCTGGGCGCTGATCGTCTGGTTGAATTACGCCGCCTGGCTGCACATGCGCCTGATGAAAGGCCTGCGTGGCGCCATGTCCGCTTATTGGGCCCTGTCGGGCCTGCTCGTGACCAGTTTCGCCTTCCTGGGGGTGAACATGTTCCTGTCGGGCCTGCATTCGTACGGCGAACTATGATCCGCCACGGACCGTGCCGCCGACGAGGCCCGGTACGGTCCCGCCGATTTCCGGAAGCGGCGCCTACGACAGGCGCCGTCCGCTGATCTCTTCGATGAAGGCGCGGGTGGCCGGGTCTCCGACCAGCGGCAGGATGTTGTCGCAGGCCAGGATTTCCAGCGGGGGCCGCGACCCCGAGATCACGTAGCCCTGGACGTAGTCCACACCCATGTCGGTCAGCGCGCGCAATGTGGCGACATCCTCGACCCATTCGGCGATGCATTCCATGCCCAGGTTGTGGGCCAGATCGACGATGCTGTTGACGATGGCGATGTTGGCCTCGCTCGCCAGCATGTCGCGGATCAGGGTGCCGTCGATCTTGATCATGTCGGCCGGCAGTTCCTTCAGGTACGAGAACGAGGTGTAGCCGGCTCCGAAGTCGTCCAGCGCCACGCGCGCGCCCATGCGCTGCAGACGCCGCATGAACTGGCGGGTGCGTTCCAGATCCTGCAAGGCCACGCCCTCGGTGATCTCCACGCACAGGCGCCGGGTGAATTGCGGCTGCTGGTTCAGGATGCCGAACAGGACGTTGATGAAACGGTCGTCGTTCAGCGAGACCCCGCTGAGATTGACGTTGACCTGGCGGGTCTGGCCGAGTTTCAGGTGGTGCTTGGACATCCATTCGAGCAGGGTCGTGAACACCCATTTGTCGATGGCGGTGACCATGCCGCTGTCTTCGGCCGCCTGGATGATTTTACCGGTCTGCAGCGGCCGCGCGCCGGTGTTGCGCACCCGCAGCAGCGCCTCGAAATTGAGGGTCTGCAGGGGATGGCGCAACGACATGATGGGTTGCATCTCCAGGAAGATGTCCTCGGATGTGCCGGTGCTTTCCAGTTGTTCGAACAGGTGCAGCTCGTCGATGTGGTCGAAGAGTTCGCGGGCGTTCTCCTCATACAGGACGACGTCCTGGTGCTGCTTGCGGGCGTCCCGGCAGGCGCGGCTGGCGGCGGCGATGGCGTCCTTGGGCGTCATGTTGCGGTCGATGTCGATCAGCCCCATGGCACTCTTGAGCTGGAAGGCGCGTTCGCCGACGTACAAGGCGGAGCCGTTCAGGCTTTCGATCATGTCCTGGGCCGCGCGGCGGGCATCGCCGGCCCGCATGCCGGGGAACAGGATGATGAATTCGTCGTTGCCGATGCGGCCCAGGGACTGCTCCTCGGACAGCGAGTATTTCAGCCGTTCGCAGACCATCTGCAGCAAGGTGTCGCCCGTCGAGTGGCCGAACAGGTCGTTGACGCGCTTGAGGTGATCCAGATCCAGGAAGGCCAGGGCGCAGGGCGTGTTGGCCTGCTGCAGGTCCTCGATGGCCTTTTGCATCGTCTTCTCGATCCCTCGACGGTTGAGTGTGTCGGTCAGAGGGTCGTTGTCGGCCATCAGGCGCAGCTTGCGGATGGTTTCGGTCCGGGCGCTGATGTCCTGAAGGGAACCTTCGATGCGGCTGCCCACCAGCGTGGCGCGCAGCAGGAAACTTCGGGCCGGCGTGTCCGGCGTGGCCTGGATGCGCTGGATCTCGGTGTCGCGACCCTGTTCCGTGGCCACGGAAATTTCAAGCCAGTCGAGCTTGGGGAAGAAGTCGCTCCAGGCGAGAGCGTGCAGGTCCGATTCCGGCGGGATGTCCAGGATTTCGCGCGCGTTCGGATTCAAGTGCTCGAAGTGCCGGGTGGCGCCCAGCGTGAACAGGCCCAGCGGCGTGAGCGTGTCGCGGGCGATCAGGTCATTGCGCTGGCGCAGCCGGATCTGGCGATCTTCGCGCATCTTGTCGGCGGCCGCCAGGGCGATCAGCAGGTTGCAGAGCAGCAGCGCGGCCGCGCCCTGGAAAGGTCCGACCAGGGCGGTGCGTGCCAGGCCGGCCAGGACCAGGCCCGTCAGCAGGATCACCAGCGCCAGGCAGACTCCGATCGTGTGCCAGAGCTGGGAGCGCGTGTTGAAGCGGAACAGGCCGTGGATGAGTGTGACCGAGACCAGGGCCGTGGCCAGCCAGGCGGTCAGGAAGATCGTCAGCTGGAACCAGTCGTGGGGCAGCGCCAGCAGCGCCGCCAGCAGGCAGGCCGCGCTCGTCCGGCCGACCAGGCGCAGGCGGCGCACCGTGGCGGCGTCCAGGCTGGGCTGGAACAGCGTGGTGAAGAACTGGATCGTCAGGACGAAGTAGATCAGGACGGTCAGCTTGCGGAGCCAGATCAGGAGGTCGGGCGGGATGATGACGCCCAGGAACTGGTGGTCCCAGCCCAGGGCCCAGGCGCCCAGGCGCAGATTGCACAGGATCCAGCAGGCGAGCACCGTGTAGGGATGCTCGCGCATGGTCAGCGAAATGATGATCAGGAAGGCCGCCATCATCAGCAGCCCGCCTTCCAGCAATCCGATGGCGTGGGCGGTGTGCGCCGTGGTGTCGGACAGTTCGCGGCTCGGCCACTGCTCGATGGAGAGTCGGGCGGGCAGGGACAGATTCAGCCGGCACAGGGCCTGGCTGGCTGTTGAGGCATTCGGCAGCCGCATCTGCTGGCCGAGCAGGCCGTTCCGGATCCCGAGGGTTTCCAGCG
Source organism: Castellaniella denitrificans (assembly GCF_027214045.1). Lineage (GTDB taxonomy): Bacteria > Pseudomonadota > Gammaproteobacteria > Burkholderiales > Burkholderiaceae_B > Castellaniella > Castellaniella denitrificans_A. Next base: position 503,434 of record NZ_JAPWHE010000001.1, read on the forward strand.
ACGGCGCGGCGGCGGTTCCGTGAGGGTCGGGCAGGCCGTGAACCAGCCAGCAGTCGGGCGCGACGGAAGGATGGGCAGGCAGCAGCAGGGAGGTCCTGTCGGCCGATCCGGTGCCGGCGGGCAGGTCGGCCAACAGCCACACGGGACCGGCCGGCGCGGATTCCGCGAGCCGGGTGGGTCGGCTCCGGAGCTGCTCCAGCGCCCGGGCCGGATCGAGTCCTGTGCCGGCGTGCAGGAAACGGGCTGTCAGCGGCTGGCCAACGGAATTCGTGTAGCGCGGTTGCAGCAACAGGGACGCGGCCAGTCCCAGTCCGATCAGGATCGGAATGGCGCGGTATAGCAGGAATGACCAGACGCGCCCCGCGGCGGATTGGCTGGATGGACCGGATGTGCGGGAAAGGAGCGTCTTGACCGTCATGAAACGATGGAGTGGGACAACGGGCCGGGTCCGTGGCGCACAGGCCGGGGCTATGGGCGATTGACGTCCGGAGGAGGCGGAAGTTTAGGGTCGGTGGGGGATGCGCTCCTGGGCATAGAGTTCCTGGAGGGTCTCGCGAGGGCGGACCAGCCAGGAATCCTGGCCATCCACCAGGACCTCCGCGGCCCGAGGGCGCGTGTTGTATTGGCTGGACATGGAGAAGGCATAGGCGCCCGCTGAAAGAATGGCCAGCAGGTCGCCCTGTTCCAGGGGCAGTGCGCGGCCGCGCGCCAGCCAGTCGCCGCTTTCGCAGATCGGCCCGACGACGTCGTAGGTCTCGACGGTCGTGCCGGCGCGCGGGGCGACCGGCACGACCCCATGCCAGGCCTCGTACAGGGCCGGGCGCATCAGATCGTTCATGGCGGCGTCCACGATGGCGAAATTGCGTGCTTCGGTGCGCTTGAGGTATTCGACCCGTGTCAGCAGTACGCCCGCGTTGCCGACCAGGGATCGGCCGGGCTCCAGGATGAGCTGCAGGTGGTCCAGGCCCCGGGCCGTCAGTGCGGCGAAAACGGGCGCCAGGAGTTCGGCCGGGTCGGGCGGGGTCTCGTCCGTGTAGCGGATGCCCAGGCCGCCGCCCAGGTCCAGATGTCGCAGGGCGATGCCGTCGGATGCCAGGACGTCGATCAGATCCAGCAGTTTGTCGAGCGCGTCCAGGTAGGGGGCGATCTGGGTGATCTGGGAGCCGATGTGGCAGTCCACGCCGACGATCTCCAGTCCGGGATGTTGCAGCGCCTGACGGTACAGTTCGGGCGCCCGGCGGATGTCGATGCCGAATTTGTTTTCTTTCAGACCGGTGGAAATATAGGGATGGGTGTGCGCGTCGACGTCGGGGTTGACGCGCAGGGACACCGGCGCGCGCACGCCCAGTTCCAGGGCGATGTCGGCCAGGCGTTCGAGTTCGGCTGACGACTCGACGTTGAAGCACTTGATTCCGGCGGCCAGCGCTTTGCGGATTTCCCAGCCCTGCTTGCCCACGCCGGAGAACACGACGCGATCGGGGCTGGCGCCGGCCGCGAGAATGCGTTCGAGCTCGCCGCCCGAAACGATGTCGAACCCGGCGCCCAGGCGCTGGAATTCATGCAGGACGGCCAGGTTGGAGTTGGCCTTGACTCCATAGCAGATCAGCGCGTCGTGGCCGGCGATGGCCTGTTCGTAGCGGTGCCAGGCGGCATGCAGGGCGGCGCGTGAATAGACGTACAGGGGAGTGCCGTAGCGGTCGGCAAGTTCAGGCAGCGGGATGTCTTCGGCATGCAGGATACCGTCCCGGAGGGGGAACTGGAGATCGGCGGTCATGAAGGCTGGGGTTGCGAGGCCGGCGCGGGCGCCGGGGTCAGGGAAGGCGGGGCCGCCAGCGCGGCGTCGGCCGGCGGCGGCGCGGGCAGGCGCAGGCTGCCTTTCATGCCGCAGCCGGCCAGGGCCAGGGCCAGGGCCGTGCCGGCCAGAAGGCGAGAGGCGTGTGGAAGCAGGGGGTGGGACGTCATCAGAATGGCACGCGGACGGGTTGGGGGATGGCGGCGCCGGAGTCCGCAGCGGAATTGGCGCCGGAGTCGCCGTGCAGGCGGTCCAGCAGCGTACCGATGCCGTCCAGGCCGTCGGCGGGCGCGCCCGGCGCCGGATCGCCCGGCGCGGGCAGGCCGACCCGGGCGATGGCCGTGCCCGGCGGGAATTCTGAGAAATAGAAATCGCCATCGATGCGCGTCAGTCCGCTGGGCATGGGGCCCGGCGGGATCTCCGGCTGGCCCGCCAGTGCGGTGCGCATATAGTTCACCCAGATGGGCAGGGCGGCGCCGCCGCCGGTCTCGCCCTGGCCCATGGACTTGGGCTGGTCGAAGCCCATCCAGGCCACGGCGACCAGTTTCGGGTTGAAGCCGGCGAACCAGGCGTCCTGCGAGTCGTTGGTGGTGCCTGTCTTGCCGCCGATGTCGTTGCGCTTGAGTTCGCGGTGGGTACGCGCGCCGGTCCCGTAGGTGGCGACGCCGCGGAGCATGTCGTCCATGACGTAGACCGTCCGCGGGTCGATCACGCGCGCCAGGGTATCGCCGGCCACGGTCGGGCGCGCGCGCATGATGACTTTGCCGGCGCTGTCGGTGACGTAGTCGATCAGGTAGGGCGGCACGCGGTAGCCGCCGTTGGCGAAGACCGCATAGCCGCCGGCCAGTTGCAGCGGCGTCACGCTGCCGGCGCCCAGCGCCAGCGGCAGCACGGCCGGCTGGCGCGCGCGGTCGAAGCCGAAGCGGGTGACATAGTCCTGGACGTACTGTGGGCCCACGGCCTGCATGATGCGGATCGAGACCATGTTCTTGGACTTGTACAGCCCCTGCCGCATGGTCAGCATGGGTTCGTAGGCGCGGCCGTAGTTCTTGGGGTTCCAGGCCTTGGAGCCAGTCTGCTCCGCTGTCAGGGAGAAGGGTTCGTCCGAGATCTGCGTGGCCGGCGTCAGACCGCGCTCCAGGGCGGAGGCGTAGATGAAGGGCTTGAAGGCCGAGCCCGGCTGGCGCCAGGCCTGGGTGACGCGGTTGAACTTGCCTTCCTCGAAATCGAAGCCGCCCACCATGGCCTGAATGGCGCCATCCTGGGTGCTCAGCGAAACCAGGGCGGCCTGGATGGAGGGCTTGTTGATGAGTTCCCAGTAGTCTCCCGTGTCATGGACGTAGACGACCGAACCGCGCTGGATGCGCACGGATTCCTTGGCGTTGGCGACCAGGCCGCGCGCCACGACGCGCAGGGCGCGCTTGTCGTTGATGTCGATGATCTGGCTGGCGCTGCGCGCAACGCGCACCTCGGTCGGGCTGGCCGACAGGACGATGCCGATGAGCAGGTCGCCGTTGTCGGGATGCTTGTCCTGTTGTTCGTCGAGCAGGTCGTTGAGCGCCTCGGGGTCGGATTCGATGCCCTTGGGCAGCTCGACGTTTTCCTCGGGGCCGGTGTAAGGCGCGCGGCGGGTGTAGTCCAGGATGCCTTGGCGCACGGCCTGGTAGGCCGCTTCCTGGTCCTTGGAGTTGATGGTGGTGTAGATGTTGAAGCCGCGCGAGTAGATGTCGTCCTGGTAGACGCCATACAGCAACTGGCGAGCCAGTTCCGCCGGGTATTCGCCATGCACGCCGTAACGACCGCCGGGGGAGTTCGCCGCCGAACGGATCACGATGGCCTGATCCATGGCGTGCTGGTATTCGGCGTCGGTCAGGTAGCCCAGGCTGCGCATGCGGCCGAGCACGTAGGCCTGGCGGGACTTGGCGCGCTCGAAGTTGGAGATCGGGTTGAAGCGCGACGGCGCCTTGGGGATGCCGGCCAGCATGGCGGCCTCCGCCGGGGTGATCTCGGCCAGCGGCTTGCCGAAGTAAGCGCGGCTGGCGGCGGCGAAGCCATAGGCCCGGTGCCCCAGGAAGATCTGGTTCATGTAGAGATCGAGGATCTGATCCTTGGTCAGGGTGGCCTCGATCTTGAAGGTCAGCAGCAGTTCGTAGAATTTGCGCGTGTAGGTCTTTTCCGACGACAGGTAGAAATTGCGCGCCACCTGCATGGTGATGGTGCTGGCGCCCTGCGTCTTGGACATGTGGATGGTGTTGGCCAGTGCGGCGCGCAGCACGCCCGCCCAGTCGATGCCGCCATGCTGGTAGAAGCGGTCGTCCTCGGCCGCCAGGATGGCGGATTTCATCACGTCCGGGATTTCGTCGAATCGCAGGACGTTGCGGCGTTCCTCGCCGAATTCGCCGATCAGGACCTTGTCGGCCGTGTAGATGCGCAGCGGCACACGGGGCCGGTAGTCGATCATCGCCGTCAGGTCCGGCAGATTGGGCCAGGCCAGCGCCAGCGCCAGACTCATGAGCAGCGCCCCGCACAGGCCAAGGCCGGCGAACAACACGATCGCCTTGAAGATCAATCGCGTGAACCAGGAGCGGCCCGCCGGGGGCTTCTGCTTGGAGGAGGTATTGGAGGATTTCATCAGAGGCGATTGTAAGCCCTGGCCGGATCGACCCAGGAAGCGGGGGCGGAGTCTGTGTAACAGGATGATGCGCGTGGGCGGGGCGGGCCGGAGTCTGGCGGCTTCCGGCTGATGCGATAATACATGCAAACGAACAGCCCGATGCCCCGCCATGACGATGGAATGCGCCACCGATCCGACCCGGACGCCCCCCGAGGGACGGGCCGCCGCGCGACCGATTTTCCTGGTCGGCATGATGGGTGTGGGTAAAACCACGATCGGCCGCCAGCTGGCGGCGGCGCTGGGGCGCGAGTTCATCGATCTGGATCAGGCCATCGAGGCGCGCTGCGGAGTGCGCATCGCCACCATCTTCGATATCGAGGGGGAGGCGGGTTTCCGCCGACGCGAGACGGCCGCGCTGGACGAATACACGCGCCGGCCCGGCCTGGTCCTGGCGACGGGCGGCGGTGCCGTGTTGTCCGAGGCCAACCGCCGCATGCTGAGCGAGCGCGGCTGCGTCGTCTACCTGCGCGCCGGCGTCGACGAGCTCTACCGGCGCGTGGCCCGTGATCGTGGCCGGCCGATGCTGCGCGCCGAAGACCCGCGTCAACGCATCGTCGACCTGCTGGCCCTGCGCGAGCCGCTCTATGAAAGCGTGGCCGATGTCACGCTGGATACGGGCGACCAGCCGATCATCCAGGTGCTGCGCAACCTGCTGGCGCTCTTGCCGGACCGGGCGGCGGCCCAGGCCCCACTCACGGAATAGGAACCCATGCATACAGTCCAGGTCGAGACCCCCGGGGGGCGTTATCCCATTCGGATCGGGGCGGGACGGCTGGACGCCGTCGCGGACAGCATTCCGGCGGACGCCACGGCGATCGCCATCGTCACCAACACCACGGTGGGGGCCCTCTATGGCGCGCGGCTGCGCACGGCCCTGGAAGCCACCGGTAAGCCGCTGCTGTCCATCGAACTGCCCGACGGCGAGCAGTACAAGACATGGGAATCCCTGGACCGCATCTTCGACGCGCTGCTGGCGTCGGCCCTGGACCGCAAGGCCGTGCTGGTGGCCCTGGGCGGCGGGGTGGTGGGCGACGTCTGCGGCTTCGCGGCCGCGTGCTACATGCGCGGCATCCGCTTCGTCCAGGTGCCCACCACGCTGCTCGCCCAGGTGGACTCCTCGGTGGGCGGCAAGACCGCGATCAACCATCCGCGCGGCAAGAACATGATCGGGGCGTTCTATCAGCCGCTGGCCGTCGAAATCGATCCCGGGGTCCTGGCGACGTTGCCGGCCCGGGAAATTTCCGCCGGGCTGGCCGAGATCATCAAGTACGGCATGATCGCCGATCCCGAATTCTTCGGCTGGTGCGAAGCCCATGTCGACGCCTTGCGTGCACTCGACGACCAGGCCATCCGGCACGCCGTGCGCCGTTCCTGCGAACTCAAGGCCTGGGTCGTGTCCCAGGACGAGCGCGAATCGGGCCTGCGCGCCATTCTCAACTTCGGTCACACTTTCGGTCACGCCATCGAATCCGGCCTGGGCTACGGGCAGTGGCTGCACGGCGAAGCCGTGGGCTGCGGCATGGTCATGGCGGCGGAACTGTCCGCCCGGGTGGGTGGGCTGGACGCCGGGAACGTGGATCGCATCCGGGCGCTGGTGGCGGCCATCGGCTGTCCGGTGGACCCTCCCCCCCTGGGTGCCGGTCGCTGGCTGGACCTGATGCGGGTGGACAAGAAGAACGAAGGCCGGCGGATCCGCTATGTGCTGTTGCCGGCCCTGGGGCGGGCCGAGGTCCGGGCGGTCGACGACGACCTGGTGCGCTCGCTGCTGCCGGGCGCGGAGGCCTGACATGGCCGGCCCGGCACCGTATGCCTGCCGCCCGGATGTGTCCCGGGGACGGCGCCATCCGGAGCCGCCGCCCGCCGGCCGCACCGATTTCCAGCGCGACCGCGATCGAATCATCCATTGCTCGGCCTTCCGCCGGCTGGAATACAAGACTCAGGTCTTCCTCAATCACGAGGGCGACCTGTTCCGCACCCGTCTGACGCACAGCATCGAGGTCGCGCAGATCGCGCGCACGCTGGCGCGCAACCTGGCCGTGAACGAGGATCTGACCGAGGCCATCGCCCTGGCCCACGATCTGGGCCACACGCCCTTCGGCCATGCGGGACAGGACGAGCTCAACGCCTGCCTGCGCGAACGGGTGCCCGAGGCGGGGGGCTTCGAGCACAATCTGCAGAGTTTGCGGGTGGTCGACGAACTCGAGGAACGCTACGCGGCCTTCAATGGCCTGAACCTGTGCTTCGAGACCCGCGAGGGCATCCTCAAGCACTGTTCGCGCGGCCATGCGCGGCGGTTGGGCGATGTGGGCGCGCGGTTCCTGGACGGTACTCAGCCGTCCCTGGAAGCCCAGCTGACCAACCTGGCCGACGAGATCGCCTACAACAATCATGACGTGGATGACGGCCTGCGCTCGGGCCTGATCACGGTGCGGCAACTGCTGGACGTGGACATCTTCGCCGCGCATCACGAGCAGGTCCTGCGCCGTCATCCGGGGGTGGATCCCAAGCGTCTGGTGTCCGAGGTCATCCGCGCCATGATCAATACGCTCGTACAGGACTTGACGCGCACCACGGCGGACCGTCTCGGCCGTCTGCGGCCGCAATCGGTGGACGAGGTCCGGGCGGGACCACCGCTGGCGGCTTTTTCCGACGAGGTCCGCGTCCAGGCGGACGCACTCAAGCAGTTCCTGTTGAAGAATCTGTACCGGCATTTCCAGGTCATGCGCATGACGGGCAAGGCCCGCCGCGTCGTGCGGGAACTGTTCCGGGCGTTCCAGGAGGACCCCCGCCTGCTGGCGGACGAATACCGGCGTGAAGACCCGGTGGACCAGGCGCGCGCGATCGCCGACTACATCGCCGGCATGACGGACCGCTACGCGATCCGCGAACACCGAGCCATCTACCGGATGGATTAGCCTGGACACGAAACAGTCCCCTGCGGACTGTTTCGTGCCTGGCTAATCCGAGCAGTCTGCAGACTGCGAGGTGGAGAGCTGTCCCGGTCTTGGGCAGTCCCCTGCGGACTGTTTCGTGCCTGGCTAATCCGAGCAGTCTGCAGACTGCGAGGTGGAGAGCTGTCCCGGTTTGGGGCAGTCCCCTGCGGACTGTTGAACAGAGGAGGACGCATCATGGTCATCGCACCCTCGGATCACACGGACATGCTGCGGCGGCTGCTGGCCGCGCTGGACCCGGACACGCCGCCCGACGCGCTGCGCGTGGAGGGCCGGGCGAGCCTGGCCTCGCGCTATCCGGTCAGCGGGCTGGCCTGCGCCGGCATCGGCGCAGCCGCGCTGATGCTGGCGCGGTGGGCACGGCCCGGGGAACCGCCTGCGGCCGACGTCGACCGGTCACTGGCTTCATGGTGGTTCGGCTTTGGCATCCGGCCGCTGGGCTGGACGCTGCCGGACGTACGGGACGCCGTCACGGGGGACTATGCGGCGCGCGACGGCTGGATTCGCCTGCATGCCAACGCGGCCCATCATCGCCGTCGGGCGTTGGCCGCGCTGGGACTGCCGGACGATGCTGTCCATGCTGTCGTCGCCGACCGGATCCGGCGCGAGTCCGCCGGGGCGCTGGAAGACGCCATCGTGGACCGGGGTGGCTGCGCGGCCGCGCTGCGCGCGCCGCAGGCCTGGCTCGACCATCCCCAGGGGCGCGCCGTCGCGGCGGAGCCGCTGGTCCATCGCCTGCCTGGCCTGGCCGGGACGCCGGATGCCGGATGGCTGGACGACCCGGACCCCGGGCGGCCGCTGGCGGGGATCCGGGTCCTGGATCTGACCCGCGTGCTGGCCGGGCCTGTGGCCACGCGCTTCCTCGCCGCCTATGGCGCCCGGGTCCTGCGCCTGGATCCCGAGGGCTGGGACGAACCGGGCATGGTGCCCGAGGTCACCGTGGGCAAGCGCTGCGCCTTCCTGGACCTGCGCCGTCCCGATGGGATGGAGCGGTTCCGGGCACTGCTGGCCCGGGCCGACGTGCTGGTCCATGGCTACCGGCCCGGCGCACTGGACGCGCTGGGGCTGGACGCCGAGACCCGTCAGGCCATCCGGCCCGGTCTGGTGGATGTCTGCCTGGATGCCTGGGGCTGGACCGGCCCCTGGCGGGCGCGCCGGGGATTCGACAGTCTGGTCCAGATGAGCGCGGGCATCGCCTGGGCGGGCGCGGATGCGGCGCCCGATCCACTGCCTGTTCAGGCGCTCGACCAGTCCGCGGGCTATCTGATGGCGGCCTGTGCGCTGCGCGGCCTGACGCTGCGGCGCGAGACCGGCCTGGGTGGCGGCTGGCGCGTGTCGCTGGCGCGGATGGCGCGCCTGCTGCAGGAGGCGGCCGGCGCCGCGCCGGTGGCCCGGAACGGCCTGGGGGACGCACCCGATGCGGTCTATGATCCGGCGGTCGAGCAGACCGCCTGGGGGGCCGTGCAAAGACTGCGGGCGCCCTGCCATGTCGCGGGCGCCCGCTGGGGGTGGGACCTGCCGGCGGGGCCGCTGCGCAGCGGTCCTCCGGACTGGTGGTGAGCGGCGTGTGAGCAGGCCTCAGTCGTCTGCGGCGACCAGATCGTCGTCCACGGCTTCGCCCTTCCCGCGGCGCCGCGCGCGTCGCCAGCGCAGCAGGGGCGGGACGACGACGATGAGCAGCGAGACGATCCAAAGGCCCTGGGTGATCGGGCTGTCCCACAGGATGTGCAGTTCGCCGTTGGTGATCGACAGCGCGCGGCGCAGGTTCTGTTCCATCATGTCGCCCAGCACGACCCCCAGCACCATCGGCGCCATCGGCACGCCGGCCTTGCGCAGCAGGTAGCCGACCAGGCCCAGGAAGGCGGCCATGGTCAGGTCGAAAGTGCCGGCGTTGATCGCGTACACCCCGATGTAGCTGATGCAGAGGATGCCGGGCACCAGCAGCCAGTTCGGCAACGACAGGACTTTCGAGAAGACGCGCACCATGGGGATGTTCATCAGGAACAGCAGCACGTTGGCGATGAACAAGGATGCGACCAGACCCCAGACCAGCTCCGGTTTGGTGTCGAACAGCACCGGGCCGGGTGTGATGTTGTATAGGGTCAGCGCGCCCATCATCACGGCAGTGGTCCCGGAACCGGGTACGCCCAGGGTCAGCATGGGCACGAAAGAGCCGACGGCCGAGGCGGTCGAGGCGGCTTCCGGCGCGGTCACGCCCCGCAGGTCGCCCGAGCCGAAGCAGGCGTCCGGATCGCGGCTTTCCTGATAGCGTTTTTCGTTGGAGTAGGCCACGGCCGATGCCACGCTGGCACCCGCGCCCGGCAGCACGCCGATGAAAAAGCCCAGGACGGCGCTGCGCAGCACGGTCCATTTCGTGAACAGCAGTTCCTTCAGGTTGAAGAGCTTGCGTTCGTTGGGCGGGACTTCGGGTGCTTCGCCCCGGATGGTGGATTCCAGCAGCTCCAGCAGTTCGGCGATGGCAAACAGCGCGATCACCACCACCACGAAATCGATGCCGTCGAACAGGTGGACGGAATCGAAGGTGTAGCGGTAGACCCCCGAATTGGCGTCTACGCCCACGGTGGCGATGGCCAGGCCCAGCATGGCCGACAGCGTGCCCTTGACCGGCTGGCGGCCCAGCAGGCTGGTCAGGCAGCAGAAGGCGAAGACGATCAGCACGAAGTATTCGGCCGGACCGAAGGCCAGCGCCCAGCGGGCCAGCAGGGGGGCCAGCACGATCACACCGATGGTGGCCACCAGCGAACCGCAGAAAGCCGACCAGCCCGACAGCGACAGCGCCACGTTGGACAGGCCCTTGCGCGATAGCGGATAGCCGTCCAGCGTGGTCATGATGGCGCTGGCTTCGCCCGGCACGTTGATCAGAATGGCGCTGATGCGTCCGCCGTATTCGGCGCCCACGTACACCGCCGCCAGCAGGATCAGCGCGGTTTCCGGGGGCAGGTTCAGGGCGTAGGCGATGGGGATGAGCATGGCCACGCCGTTGATCGGCCCCAGGCCCGGCAGCACGCCCACCAGGGTGCCCAGAAAGGCGCCCAGGGCGGCGACCAGCAGGTTCAGCCAGGAAAAGGCGACATCGAAGCCGATGCTCAGATGGTCGAATATCTGGCTCATGACAGGAACTCCAGGGGGCCCAGGGGCAGCACGACGTCCAGCGCCCGGTCGAACAGCAGGAAGAACAGCACGCCCATCACGACGCCGCCGATGATCATCTTGCCCCAGCCGCCGCCGAACAGGCGTCCGATCAGCACGGTGACGACGGCGGTGGCGATGATGAAGCCCAGGGTTTCGAAGAGCAGGGCGTAGCCGAAGACGTAGGCCACCATCAGCAGCAGGCGCGGCCAGTCGATCGGCTCGCCCGCGCGGCGGTCGTGCCAGTGCCTGAACATCAGCCAGGCGCCGCACAGGGCGATGATCAGGGCGACCAGCATCGGGAAGGCCCGCGGGCCCACCGGTTCATAGGAAAAAGGGGCCTGCAGGTCGTGGCCGAACCACGCCATCAGGCCGGCGAAGATCAGGGCGCAGAAGCCCAGGGTGCGATCGCTCATGGCGGGGTCCGGAGCCTGGCTTATTGACGGATCAGGCCGAATTCATTGGCCAGTTTGGTGTAGTCGGCGACGCGGGCCTTGACGTATTTGTCCAGTTCGGCGCCCGACTTGTTGAAGGGAAACAGGCCCTGTTTGTCGCGGATCGCGGCGAAGGACGCGTCAGCCTGGGTCTTGTCGAAGGCATCGACCCACCATTGGTAGTCGGCGTCCGAAACCTTCGGACCGACGTAGAAGCCGCGGATGATGGGCCACTGGATGTCGAAGCCTTCTTCCTGGGCGGTGGGTACGGAGGACAGCTTGCCCGGCAGGCGCTCGTCGTTGAACACGGCCAGGACGCGGATCGGGGCGCCGCCTTCGAGCATGGTGAAGGCCTCGGCCGCGTCGCCCATATAGGCCTGGATGTGGCCGCCGCGCAGGGCAGTGATCGCGTCGCCGCCGCCCTCGAAGGCCACGAAGCGCATCTTGCGATAGTCCACGCCCGCCGCGCGCGCCGTCAGCGCCGCTTTCATCCAGTCCTGGCTGCCGACGGTGCCGCCCGCGCCCAGGACGATCTTGCTCGGATCCTGTTTGAAGGCCGCCATCAGGTCTTTCAGGTTCTTGTACGGCGAGTCGTTGCGCACCACGGCCACCCCGAAATCGGCGCCCACCGCGGCCAGCCAGCGCACGTCGTTCACGTTGTAGCGGCCGAACTTCTTCTGGGCCAGGTTCAGCAGCGAACCGCCCGAAAAGGCCACGATGGAATTGGGATCGTCCGCTTTCTGGGCGATCACATGGTTGTAGGCGACGGCGCCGATGCCGCCGGGCATGTAGACGATGCGCATCGGGTCGGCCAGGGCGCCGGAGGCCTTCAGGCCTTCCTGGGCCAGGCGGCAGGTCAGATCGAAGCCGCCGCCGGGGTTGGCGGGCGCGATGCATTCCGGCTTGGTCGGCGCGGCCTGGGCCGCCAGGCCCAGGGATAGCAGGGCGCCGCCCAGCAGCAGCGACAGGGAACGGGATTTCATGGCGGGTCTCCTTGGATGTCGGGGAGCGCGCTGTTGGAATGGAATGTCGGGGGCGCGCGTTGGCGACACCTTAGGCCGGCCAAGCTTTCCGCCGGCTTTCAAACAGACGATTTCGCGGGAAAACCCTGAGCGGCGGGAAAAATGAGCGAGACCTGGACGCCGGGCATGGCGGCCTCGATGCGCAGGACGCCGCCATGCCGCCGCATGATGGTATGGACGATGGCCAGGCCCAGGCCAGCGCCGTGCGCGCGTTTGCCGGCCTGTCCCCGGCGGAAGCGCCGTCCCGCCTTGCGGATGTCGGTCTCGGTCATGCCGGGGCCTGTGTCCCGCACGCTCAGGACGATGCCATCGGGCGCGCGTTCGATCCTCAGGGTGATGGCGCCCCCCTCGGGCGAGTACTTGATGGCGTTGTCCATCAGGTTGACGAGCGCTTCCCGCAGCAGCCATTCGATGCCTGTCACCGTGGCGCCGAGCTCGCCGCCGTCCATCGCGACGGTCTGCCGCTTCCGGCGCGCCAGGCTGTAGAGCTGGCGGATGACGTCCTGGGCCAGCGGTGTGAGCGGCACCGGCCGGGGCGGGCTGGCGTCGGTGTCGGCCTCCCGGGCGCGGGCGAGCGCCAGCATCTGCGCGGCCGTGCGCTGTGCCTGGTCCAGGCCGCCGCGCATGGCCAGCAGGGCGGCGCGCGCCTCGGCCGGGTCGGATTCGCGCAAGGCATAGTCCAGCTGGGTATGCAGGATGGCCAGCGGCGTGCGGAGCTGGTGGGAGGCATCGTCCAGGAACTGGCGCTGTCGGCGCGCCTGGCGGGCATGGCGGGCGACATGCTGGTTGACGGCATCCACCAGCGGCCGGACTTCGCGGGGGAGTTCCGGCGCGGAGATCGGGCTGAGGTCGTCGGGCGCCCGGTCCTTCAGTTTGCGGTACAGGCGCGTCAGCGGCCGCAGGCCGACCAGCACGCCGACGACGATCAGGCCGGTGGAGGCCAGGACCTCGATCAGGTCGCGCACGATGTTGCGGATCATCATGTCGCGGATCATCTGGTCACGACCGCCGCGGTCTTCGCCCACCATGACGATGACCCGACCCTGCTTCTGGCCGTAGAGCGGTGGCGACATGGGCCGGGCCAGGGCGGCGATGCGGATGGACGCGCCCAGGTAGTCGCGGTCGTAGAACACCGGTGCGTTCGAGGCCAGCCGCGTGTCGGGCAGCGGCAGATTCTGGTTGCCGATGTCGGCCAGGCCGTCCTCGGTCAGGATCCGGTAGTAGACCGAGTCGTTGGCGGTGAGTTCGAAGAATTCCAGCATCAGGTAGGGCAGCTCCACGGACAGGCCGCCGCTGGCGGTGGAGATGTTGTGGTCGATGGCGCGCAGAGCGCCGGCCAGGGACCGGTCGTAAGCCAGATCGACCTGATGGTGCAGCTGGCTGCTGGAAAACCACAGGGCCAGACTCAGGACGAGCAACTGGGCCGGCACCAGGATCCACAGCAGCAGGGACCGGAGGCTGCCGGGCCGGCGCTCAGCCGGGTGCGTCACGCGTCGGCTCCAGGCAGTAGCCCATCCCGCGCAGCGTGACGATCTGCACGCCGGTGCCGGCCAGTTTTTTCCGCAGCCGGTGGACCAGGACCTCGATGGCCTCCAGGTTGATCGTCGTGTCGTCCGGGCTGATGCGTTCCAGGATGTGGTGCTTGGCCACCGGCTCCCCCGCCTTTTGCATCAGGACTTTGAGTGCCGCGTATTCCCGGGGCGACAGGCTCAGTGCCTCATCGTGATGCAGGAAGCGCTGGCCGCCGATGTCCAGCGTCAGGTCGCCCAGCGTCCAGCGGGGGTGTTCGCGGCCCCTGCTGCGCCGGATCAGGGCATGGAGCCGGGCTTCGAGTTCCTCGATGGCGAAGGGTTTGTGCATGAAATCGTCGGCGCCCTCGTGCAGTGTGCCGATGCGCTCGGACAGCGAGTCGCGCGCGGTCAGCACCAGCACCGGACAGCGGTTGTCGCGCCCACGCAGGCGGTGCAGGAATTCGTGACCATCCATTCCCGGCAGCCCCAGGTCGAGGATGATGGCGTCGAACTCCTCGACCGCCAGGCGGCGTTCGGCAAGCTCGGCGTCGTCGGCCCAGTCGACCATGAATCCGCCGTGGCGGGCCAGGCCGCGGGCCAGCCACGAGGCCAGCTCGGACTCGTCTTCGATCAGCAGGATGCGCATATCGCCCATCATAGACCGAGCGGCTTGCAAGCCGCGAGGTGGAGCATGGTGTTTTGCCGCCGGGCCGCCCCAAGGCAAAACGCGCCCCCCTTGGGGGGGGGCAGCAAGCGGCCGCAGGCTGCGCGGCGTGGGGGGCGGTGTTTTGCCGCCGGGCCGCCCCAAGGCAAAACGCACCCCCCTCGGGGGGGGCAGCAAGCGGCCGCAGGCTGCGCGGCGTGGGGGGCGGTGTTTTGCCGCCGGGCCGCCCCAAGGCAAAATGCACCCCCCTCGGGGGGGCAGCAAGCGGCCGCAGGCTGCGCGGCGTGGGGGGCATGTTTCCTAGTGGCGCAAAATGTATGCGGATGAGAAACTGCCGGAAACAGGGCTTGGGCACCGGAGGTACAGGTTGAAACGCACGTTGTCCATCGTGATCCTGCTGTGCCTTCTGGGCGTCGCCGCCGTGCTGGGCGCGGAACACTATGACCGTTCCCGCAGCGCGGCACGCGTCATGGCCGGTGTACGCCAGCAGTTCGACGACCGCGTCGCCCGGTTTCACGACGATCTGCGGGCGCTGCAGAATCTGAACGGGCGCCTGGCCGCCGCGCTGGCCGACGCGCCCGGCGCCGAGGCGGGCCCGTTCGCCTCGATCGCGCCCGGCATGGTCCAGGCCCGTCCCGACATCCGCAGCATCGTGTTCGTCCGCAAGCTGCGGATCGAGCAGGTCTATCCGATCATCGGCAACGAGCCCGTCATCGGCCTGGACTATGGCCTGCGCCCCCAGTTCATGGCCAAGATCGCCTATATGATCCAGCATCGCGTGCCCGTGATCGACGGATCCACCCGTCTGGTGCAGACCGGACGCGTTGGCCTGATCTTCCGCGCGCCGATCTTCGATGCGCATGCCGCAGGCGACGGCTACCGCGGCATGACGGCTTTGACGGTCGATCTGGAAAACACCTTGCGCCGCGCCGGGCTGATCGGGCCGGAGACCTTGTTCGACCTGGCGATACGCAGCCGCGAGGACGGCCGGCCCGCCTATGGTTTGTTCGGCGACATGGCGCTGTTCGACCAGGCGCATGTCCCGGCGGTGATCGCGCTGCCGGACGCCACCTGGGAACTGGCCGCGGCGCCCAAGGAAGGCCTGGCCTACGACCCCACGCGGGCCTGGCTGATCCGCGGGGTGGGGGCGACCGTGACGCTGCTCCTGCTGCTGGCGGTGTTGTATCACGGCGGCGCGTGGCGTTTCCGGCCTGGTGAGCGTACCGCCCGGGACGGGCTGGCGTCCCTGCGCACGCTGCTGCTGATCGCCACCCTGGCGCCCATGCCGCTGATGGTCGGCCTGGCGGGCTGGCTGGTGTTCACGGCCTCGATCCAGGCGGTCGAGGATCTCGAGCATCAACAGGTCGACGAACTGGCCGATCAGCTCAGGAACAAGGTGATCGACTTCTTCGAAGTGCCGCGCGCGGCCGCGACCTTCAACGCCGGCCAGTTCAAGAGCGGACTGGCCAGCCTGGACAGGCGCGAGGATCTGTTGCGCAGTTTCCTGCTGCAATTGCGCCAGCAGCCCTTGCTGACGCTGCTGTCCGTCGGCACGGCCGATGGCGGATATCTTGGGGCGGGCCGCCCGCCGATGGGGGCCGAGCGCGGCCTGCGCATCCTGCAGGCCGATGTACCCGGGGGGGCACTGCGCATCGATCAGGTCGACGACGACAACAGGCGCAGCACATCGGCCGGGACGGGCAATCCGCACTACGATGCGCGGGTCCGGCCCTGGTTCCAGGCCGCCTTGCAGGCGGACAGCCTGCGCTGGTATCCGGCCTACCGCTATGCAGTGAATGACCCCGCCGGCCTCTTCGAGGGCATGGGCATGGGGATGTCGGTCGCGCTGCGCGACGAGGCGGGCCGCTTGGCCGGCGTGCTGACGGCCGATGTGGCGCTGTCCCAGATCAGCCGGTTCCTGCGCGCGGAAATGGCCCGGATCGGCGGCATCGCCTTTCTGACGGAGTCCGACGGCGCGCTGCTGGCCAGTTCCGGCGGCGAACCGATCTATCACCTGGACGGCGGACAGGCCCGCCGGGTCCTGGCGGACCAGAGCGAGTCGCCCGAGATCCGCCTGCTGGGCGCGCGCATTCTCCATGCGGGCCGGGTCGCGGGCCGGCAGTCCATGGAATCCGAAGGCCGTCGGTACCTGGCACGCTGGCAGTCGATCCAGTTGCCGGATGGCCCCATGCTCACCATCGCCCTGGCATTGCCGGAAAGCCGTTACGCCGAACCGGCCGAAAGAGCCCTCAACCGCATCGGCCTGCTGATCCTGGGTTTCTGGGTGGTCGGGGTCGTGGCCGCCCTGCTGGCGGCCTGGTGGCTGTCGCGCCCCTTGCGCGCCCTCAGCCGCTGGGCGGAGGATCTCGCTGGCGGCGGCGGCCGGTTCAGCCCTTCGGTCCGCAGCCCGGTGCGCGAGGTCGTGGTCCTGGCGCATGCGCTGGAGCGCATGGCCGACCGGCAACGCAGTCATGCCCAGGATCTCGAGCGCCAGGTGGCCGAGCGCACGCAGGCGCTCGTGCAGGCCAATCAGCGCCTGGTCGGTCTGTCGTTGACCGACGGCCTGACCGGGCTGGCCAATCGCCGCCATTTCGATGAGGTGCTGGCGCGGGAAGGCGAACGGTCCCGGCGGGACAGGCGGCCAATGAGCCTGTTGATGCTGGATGTGGACTGGTTCAAGTCCTACAACGACCAGTACGGGCATCCGGCGGGCGACGTCGTGTTGTGCCAGATCGCCCGGATCCTGCTCGAGTCCGTGCGCCGGCCGGGAGACCTGGCGGCCCGCTACGGCGGCGAGGAATTCGCCGTGATCCTGCCGGGCCTGGCCGTCCATGAGGCGGAAGGGATGGCGGAGCGGATCCGGGCCCGGGTCGAGGCACTGGCCATCACGCATGCGCATGGGCTGTCGGGACGGGTCACGATCAGCATCGGCGTGGCGGAAATGGACCTGGACGACGCGCATGGAGCCGAGACCCTGGTTGGCCGGGCGGACGCGGCGCTGTATCGGGCCAAGGCCGGGGGCCGCAACCGTGTGGAGACCGCCCGGGCGGCCGAGGGGCCGGACGGACATGTGGCGCCGCCGGCGTGACGGGCGTCAGGCGCCGCGTGGCGCCAGCACGTCCTTGAGCCACCGGCCCGTGTGGCTGCCGGGTGTGGCGGCGACGGTTTCCGGCGTGCCCTGGGCGACGATCCGGCCGCCGCCCGCGCCCCCTTCGGGTCCCAGGTCCACGACCCAGTCGGCGGTCTTGATCACGTCCAGGTTGTGCTCGATCACCAGCACGGTGCTGCCCGTGTCCACCAGGCGCCGCAGGACATCCAGCAGCACCTCGATGTCGTGGAAGTGCAGGCCGGTGGTGGGCTCGTCCAGCACGTACAGGGTGCGCTCCGAACCACGGCGGGCCAGCTCCTGGGACAGCTTGATGCGCTGCGCCTCGCCGCCCGACAGTGTGGTGGCGCTTTGGCCCAGGCGGATGTAGGACAGGCCGACGTCCACCAGGGTCTGCAGCTTGCGGGCCACGGCGGGCACCGCCTGGAACAACTCCAGCGCCTGGGCGACCGTCAGGTCAAGGACTTCGCTGATGGACAGGCCCCGGTAGCGGATGTCCAGGGTTTCGCGATTGTAGCGGCGACCCTCGCAGACCTCGCAGGGTACGTACATGTCGGGCAGGAAATGCATTTCCACGCGGACCACGCCGTCGCCCTGGCAGGCCTCGCAGCGCCCGCCCTTGACGTTGAAGGAAAAACGTCCCGGATCGTAGCCGCGCAGGCGGGCCTCGGGCACCCCCGCGTACAGTTCGCGGATCGGCGTGAACAGGCCCGTGTAGGTCGCGGGGTTGCTGCGCGGCGTGCGGCCGATCGGATTCTGGTCGACGCTGATGATTTTATCGAAGGCGTCCAGGCCTTCGATGCGCTCGTGCGGGGCGGGATCGGCCTGGGCGCGGTTCAGCGACTGGGCCAGGGCCGTGACCAGGGTGTCGTTGATCAGGGTGGACTTGCCCGATCCCGAGACACCCGTGACGCATGTCAGGCGGCCCACCGGAATGGACAGGTCGACCGACTGCAGGTTGTTGCCCCGGCATCCCAGGGCGCGCAGCCAAGCCTGGTCCGGCCCGACGGGGCGGCGTTCCGGGATGGCGATCCGCCGGGCGCCGGACAGGTACTGCCCGGTCAGCGACTGGGGCTGGGCCATGATTTCCGCCGGGGTGCCCTGGGCGATCACGCAGCCGCCCTGTTCTCCCGCGCCGGGACCCATGTCCAGCACGTGGTCGGCGGCGCGGATCATGTCCTCGTCGTGCTCGACCACGATCACGCTGTTGCCCAGATCGCGCAGTTGCCGCAGGGTCTCGATCAGGCGGTGGTTGTCGCGCTGATGCAGGCCGATGGACGGTTCGTCGAGCACGTACATGACGCCGGTCAGGCCCGAGCCGATCTGGCTGGCCAGACGGATGCGTTGGGCCTCTCCGCCGGACAGGGTGTCGGCGCCCCGGTCCAGGGACAGGTAGCCCAGACCCACGTTGACCAGGAAATCCAGCCGGGCCCGGATCTCCTGGATGATGCGGTCCGCGACGTCCCGCCGTGCGCCGTCCGGCACCCAGTCCAGGAACCACTGCCGGCAGTCCGACAGCGGCAGCGACTCGATTTCGTACAGGGCACGGCCGCGCCGCTCGCCCCGGCCGGGATCCTGGCCGATGAGGATGTTGCGGGCATCGGAGCACAGGCGGGCGCCATGGCATTCGGGGCAGAGGACCAGATGGCGCAGCCGGCCCAGCTCCTCGCGCACGGCGCTTGAGTGCGTTTCGCGCCAGCGCCGTTCAAGATTGGGGATGATGCCTTCGAACGCGTGGCGGCGGATGGCGGGTACGCCGTTCTCGCCCAGATACTGGAAGGCGATTTCCTGGCTGCCCGAACCGTACAGGATGCGGTCGCGTACGGTGGGGTCCAGTGCCTGGAACGGCGTGTCCAGATCGAAGCCGTAGTGCTGCGCCAGGCTGGCCATCATGGCATAGCTGAAGGCGTTGCGGCGGTCAAAGCCGTGGATGGCGCCCGCGGCCAGACTCAGCTCGGGAAAGGCGACGACGCGCGCCGGATCGAAGGACTCCACCTGGCCCAGTCCATTGCAGGTCGGACAGGCGCCGACCGGATTGTTGAAGCTGAAGAGGCGCGGCTCGAGTGCGCCCATGCCGCGCGCGCAGACCGGACAAGCGTAGGCGGCGGAAAAGGCTTGTTCCCGGTCCGTGTCCAGATCCAGCGCCAGGGCGCGGCCCTGCGCCAGTTCGAGCGCGGTCTCGAAGCTTTCGGCCAGGCGCTGGCGGCTGTCGGGGCGCACCCGCAGCCGGTCGACCACCACGTCCAGATCCCAGGGGCCGTCCGGTCCGTCGGGCGGCGCGCCGCCGTCCAGCGCCTGGATGGCGCCGTTGACGCGCACCCGCACGAAGCCCAGCGCCTGCAGGCGGCGGCATTCGGCCGCCAGGTCGTCCTGCCGGGCGCGGGCCAGCGGCGCCAGGATGGCCACGCGGGTGTTCTCGGGGCGGGACAGGACCTGGTCCACCATCTGGCTGACGCTTTGTGCGCGCAGCGGCAGATCGTGGTCCGGGCAATAGGGCGTGCCGACCCGGGCGTACAGCAGGCGCAGGTAGTCGTGGATTTCGGTGACCGTCCCCACGGTCGAGCGTGGATTGTGGCCGGCGGTCTTCTGCTCGATGGCGATGGCGGGCGACAGGCCGGTGATGACGTCCACGTCGGGCTTGTCCATCATCTGCAGGAACTGCCGCGCGTAGGCCGACAGGCTTTCGACATAGCGGCGCTGGCCTTCGGCGTACAGCGTGTCGAAGGCCAGGGACGACTTTCCGGATCCGGACAGGCCCGTGAGCACGACCAGTTTTCGCCGGGGCAGGTCAACCGAGACGTTCTTCAGATTGTGGGTGCGCGCGCCGCGGATGCTGATGGCGTCCATGCCGATAGGGGAGTTCAGGTTCTTAAAAGGCCAACTTGATACTATAACGCGCAGCTCTCCTTCTTTTGGCCTTCCCCATGTCCGCTTCCCCCCGTCCGCGCCCGCCCGCGCTCCGGCTGACCCCCCTGGAACGGCGCAGCAGCATCGCCCTCGCGACCCTGTTCGCCGCCCGGATGCTTGGCCTGTTCCTGTTGACGCCGATCTTCGCCGTGGCGGCGCGCACCCTGGCCGGGGGCGACGATCCCGCCCGCGTGGGGCTGGCTCTGGGCGCCTACGGTCTGACCCAGGCGATCCTGCAGATCCCGTTGGGCATGGCGTCCGACCGCTACGGGCGCCGCCCCGTGATCGTGTTCGGCATGCTGCTGTTCGTGGCGGGCGGGGTGATCTGCGCCCTGACCAACGACGTGGACTGGGTCACGGTCGGGCGCGTTGTCCAGGGGCTGGGCGCCGTATCGGCCGCCATCACCGCCTGGATCGCCGACGCCACCCGCCCCGAGGTCCGCACGCGCGCCATGGCCATGGTGGGCGGGTCCATCGGCATTTCCTTCGCCCTGTCGCTGGTGCTCTCGCCCCTGCTGGTGGGCGAATTCGGCCTGTCGGGGCTGTTCTGGGCCATCAGCCTGCTGGGCTTCGTCTGCCTCCTGATCGCGATGTTCTTCGTGCCCGACGTGCCGCGCTCCGAGGCCGACATCGTCCAGGCCACGGCGCGCGACGTGCTCGGCCACCGCGATCTGTTGCGCCTGAATTTCGGTGTCTTCTGCCTGCATTTCATCCTGATGTCGCTGTTCATGGTGGCGCCCGGCCTGCTGGGCCGTCTGGGAGGCTACGATTCCGCCAGTTTGTGGCAGGTCTACCTGCCGGTCATTCTGGCGTCCTTCGTCCTGATGGTGCCGGCCGTCTTCTATACCGAAACGCGCAAGGCGCACAAACCCGCGCTCGAATGGGCGGTGCTGGGCCTGGCCGTGGTGCTGGGGACGCTGCCCTGGCTGACCGGCTCTTTCTGGCTGGTGGTGTCGGCGTTCGTGGCCTTTTTCGTGGCTTTCAACATCCTGGAGGCCCTCCAGCCCTCGCTGGTGTCGCGCGTGGCGCCGCCCGCCTACAAGGGCCTGGCGCTGGGGTTCTACAACACTTCCCAGTCCCTGGGGGTGTTCGCCGGTGGCGTGCTGGGGGGCCTCCTGGCGCGCGGCGGCGGCCCGTCCATGGTGTTCTGGGCGGGCGCCATGCTGGCCGCCGTCTGGCTGTACACGGCACGCGGATTCAAGGATGGCCGCTGACGCGCCCGCGCATCCGGCGCCAGGTGTCGCGCCGCCCGGCAAGGGCGGCTTGTAGTGGAAAACCCGCCTGGGCGATAATGATCATTTGACGCATTCCGATGCGGCGCGGGCGTTCATCGTCCACGATAATGGCAGCCACATCGTTCAACTACAGGATTTTCCACCATGGCCTCCGTCAACAAAGTCATCCTCGTCGGCAACCTGGGGCGCGACCCCGAAGTCCGCTACAGCCCGGACGGCGCCGCCATCTGCAACGTGTCGATCGCCACCACGTCCCAATGGAAGGACAAGGCCTCGGGCGAACG
This sequence comes from Castellaniella denitrificans, assembly GCF_027214045.1. Classification (GTDB taxonomy): domain Bacteria; phylum Pseudomonadota; class Gammaproteobacteria; order Burkholderiales; family Burkholderiaceae_B; genus Castellaniella; species Castellaniella denitrificans_A. The sequence goes on from NZ_JAPWHE010000001.1 coordinate 525,164, forward strand.
CCGCGAAGAAACCGAATGGCACCGCGTGGTGTTCTACAACCGCCTGGCCGAGATCGCCGGCGAATACCTTAAAAAGGGCCGTTCGGTCTATGTCGAGGGCCGTCTGAAGACCCGCAAGTGGCAGGACAAGGAAACCGGCGCCGATCGCTACAGCACCGAGATCGTCGCCGACCAGATGCAGATGCTGGGTGGGCGCGAAGGCGGCGGCGAGATGGGCGGCGGTGACTCGGGCGGCTTCTCCCAGCCGCCGGCCCGGCGTGCGCCGCAACAACAGCAACCGCGTCCCGCCGCCCCGGCGGCCGCCCCGGCCAGCAACCTGGCCGACATGGACGACGACATTCCGTTCTGATGAACCGGCGGGCGGCCGTTCAGGACGCCGGCGGAAAATTCGAGGGAAACAACGCGCGCCGGGTTTCCTCGTCATTCACTTTCTTGAACGCGATGTCCGAGCCGACCTTGCGCGCGCGCGCGGCGGCCGGCCTGGCATCGACCAGCCGGAACCAGCGCGCGATGTTCGGGTAGGGCGCCAGCGGCTCCTCGGCGCCCTTCAGCACTTTGGGCGCCTTGTCCAGCCATCCCCATGCGGAGATATCGGCGATGGTGTATTCATCGCCGACGATGAATGTCCGGTTGGCGAGATGGTCGTCCAGGACTTTGTAATGCCGCTCGGCCTCGCGCCGGTAGCGGTTGACGGCGTAGTCGAGGCCCGCGGGCGCCGCATACTGGAAATGCACGGCCTGCCCCGAGAAGGGGCCGAGGCCGGTGCCGAGAAACAGCAGCCATGAAAGAAGCTGCGGACGGTCCTGGGGCCGGCCGAGAAAGCGGCCGGTCTTTTCCGCAAGGTACATCAGGATCGCCGTAGAGTCGAAGACCGCCGCCGGCCGCCCGTCGGGTCCGTCGGAATCCACGATCGCCGGCACCTTGCCGTTGGGGTTGATCGCCAGGAACCCCGGATCGTGCTGCTGTCCCTTGCTGGTGTCCACCGGCACGACCTCGTAGTCCAGCCCGGACTCTTCGAGGAAGAGCGAGATCTTGGCGGGGTTGGGGGTCGGATGAAAGTAGAAACGGATCATATGCAATGCCTCCTGTCGGGCCGGCGGGACGGGACGATCACGACGGCCCCATCGCGTGTGCTACAACGTGAATGATTGCACCCCAGCCGGCCCTTGAAAAGGAGTTTCCATGCACGCATCCCGGCCCCGGATCGGACTGGCCCTCGGCAGCGGGTCGGCTCGCGGCTGGTCGCATATCGGCGTCATCCGCGTCCTCGAAGAGGCCGGCATCGCGCCGGACATCGTGTGCGGCACTTCGATCGGCGCGCTGGTCGGCGCCGCCTACGCGGACGGTCAGCTGGAAAAGTTCGAGGCCTGGGTGCGGGGGCTGACCTGGCAGGGTGTGATGGGCCTGCTGGATTTCACCGTCAGCGGCGGCCTGATTCCTGGCGAGAAGCTGTTTTCCTTTCTGCGCTCGCATCTGGATGACAAGTCGATCGACAGCCTGTCCAAGGCCTACGGCGCCGTTGCCACCGAGCTGACGACAGGGCGGGAGGTCTGGTTGCGCGAGGGCTCCGTCATCGACGCCGTGCGCGCTTCCGCGGCCCTGCCGGGACTGTTCACGCCCGCGCGGCGCGCGGAGGGCCTGCTGGTCGATGGCGCGTTGGTGAACCCGGTGCCCGTGTCGCTGTGCCGCGCGATGGGGGCGGACATCGTCATCGCGGTGGATCTGAACTCGGACCTGATCGGGCGGCGCTTCAAGCCGGACGTGCCGCCCGAGGCCGACGAGCCGCCGGCGCCCGGCGCCCTCGCCTCGATGCTGAGCAGGCTGCCGCTGGGCTGGGGGGGCGCCAGGGGGGCGGCGCCGGAGGCCCCGGACATGCCGTCGATTTTCGACGTGCTGAGCATGAGCCTGAACATCATGCAGGTGCGCATCACGCGCAGCCGTCTCGCGGGCGAGCCGGCGGACGTGCTGATCCGGCCCCGTCTCGCGGACTTCGCCCTGATGGACTACCACCGCGCGTCGATCGCGATCGACGAAGGCGAGCAGGCGGCGCGGCGGGCGTTGCCCGAACTGAGCGATCTGGCCGCCCCGCGGCAGGCCGACCCGGTCGACTGACGCTCGCTGCCGCGCCCGGCCGCGGCGGTATCCATAGGTTACATTCGTGCCGCCCGCTTCTCTTTAGCATGGTGGTTTTCCTTTTCGAGCGAAGGCGTCCGCCGTGAATCCGATTGCTGGTGTGCGTGTGTACGGCCCCCTGGCGGGCGTGGGTGCCGAGGGCCTGTCTGACTGGCTGTCGGATGATCGCTGGGCTGGATCCGTCGAGGAAACCTGTGGCGTCGATGCCTTGGGCGCGTACCGGGATCTGCGCCTGGCGCGGGATGTGGCCGGACGCTGGGCCCCGGACGGCGACACGATGGCGCTCGCGCGGGCGCTGTCCCTGGATCCGGCCGCGCATCGGGCGGACCTGGAAAAAGAGATCTTCGTCGCCCTGCTGTGTTCGCCCGTGCGTGCCGACTTTCCCAGTGCGGGCGAACTGGCCGCGGCCGTTCGTGTGCGCCGCCGCATCGTCCAGGCCGCCCGGCGCACCGTGCTGGCCTTCGACACCGAGCAGGCCGAGCGTCCCGACTGCTGGTCCTGGACCGAGGCGACCGGCTTCGTCCTGAAGCCGGGCCACGCACTGATCCCCTCGCTCGAACTCACGCTCTGGCCGGACCGGTCGGGCCGGCTTTTTTCCTTTTCCTGCTATCGGGCGACGGAATACGTGCTCCTGCTGGCGCTGGCCCAGGAACTGGCCGACAGCCATCCCGCCGCCCTGGCCGCGCTGCAGCGCCAATGGCGGACGCGGGCGATCCAGTCGGGCGCCTTCCACGATGTGTTCCTGCGGGAATACGGATCCCTGCAGGCCCCGCTGCCGCCCCGCTACTATGTCCCGGGCGACCGGTTGTGGTTCCGCAATCCGGATGCCGCCTCGGCCGAGGTCGAAGGCTACGAGGGGTCCTGGGTGTTTTACCTGGGCTCGGGTCTTTTCACGAACTTCTGGAAGCCCGGGCAGCCCTACACCCTGGCATCGAAATGCGTGGAGCTCTATCACTGGCGCGATGGCCTGCGCCAGGACGGCGGCCGCCCATGGATGGACGAGTCCGTGGTCGAGGCCCGCGTGGCGGGATCCCTGGCCGATCCGGCGACGACGGCCCGCATCCTGGAACGCATGATGCGCCTGCGCGATCCGGGCGGCGTGTACGCCGAAGGCGGGTGCATCGACGCCTCGCGCGAGGCGCTGCGCAGCTTGCTGCCCGGCACCTGGGATCTGGGGCTGCCGATCCTGGCGGCCACGGCCTGAGCGTCGGCGCGCCCGACCGCCCGGCGGGGCTTACAGGAAATGGTCCAGGATGCGGCGGCTGGCTTTGTCCAGCGCCGCCACGTCGCGGACCAGGAACTGCACGCCGTGGGCGTCGGCGATCAGCAGGGCTCCCGCCGACAGGCGGCGGATGTCCTCCTCGGCCTTCAGGGTCAGGCGGGCCGGCCCCCGGTCGGTGTCCACGTCCCATTGGCTGGGGGTCGCCCAGGTCGAGGCGTGGCGGATGCGCAGGATTTCCGGCCTGAATTCCCTCTGAGCCAGTTCTTCGTCGATCAGGCGCCGCGGATCGGCCGGCAACGCGTCCAGGCGGTCGATCCAGACATGCTCCTGGCCTTGCGCGCCCACCAGGGCGATGCCCTCGTCGGGCGCGGTGATGGGAAAGCCACGGACCGGTGTCACCGGCGTGTCGGGCTGGCCGGTGCGGATCAGGATCAGCCGGCCGAAGGCGTCACGCGCCAGGGACCAGTCGGTTCGGGTGCCGGCGTCCGCCGGCGCGGCGTCGGGGCGCATGCTGTCAGGACGCATCCAGGGCCTCGTCGGTGTCGTCGTCGGCCTCATCCCAGGGAGGGTCGGCCGGAGACTGGTCCTGCTGCTGGGCGCGGTGGAGCCGGGCGTAGGCGCCATCGCGGGCCAGCAGTTCCTCGTGGCGGCCGATCTCCACGATCCGCCCTCGGTCCATGACCACCAGCCGATCGGCCTCGCGCAGCGTGCTGAGGCGGTGCGCGATGGAAATCGTCGTGCGGCCGCGCACCAGGTTGTCCAGCGCCTTCTGGATTTCGTTTTCCGTGGTGGTGTCCACGGAGGACGTGGCTTCGTCCAGAATCAGGATGGGCGGGTCGATGAGCAGCGCGCGGGCGATGGAGATGCGCTGGCGTTCTCCGCCGGACAGGGCCTGGCCGCGCTCGCCCACCAGGGAATCGTAGCCATGCGGCAGGCGCAGGATGAACTCGTGGGCGTGGGCGGCGCGGGCGGCCGCGACGATCTCCGCGTGGGTGGCGTCCGGGCGGCCGTAGGCGATGTTTTCCGCCACCGTGCCATAGAACAGGAAAGGTTCCTGCAGCACCAGGCCGATGCGGCGGCGGTAGTCGGCGGTGGCGTAGCGTCGGATGTCCGTACCGTCCAGGCGGATCGCTCCGCCGGAGACGTCGTAGAAGCGGCAGATCAGATTGACCAGGGTGCTCTTTCCCGAGCCACTGTGGCCGACCAGGCCGACCATCTCGCCGGGCGCGATGTCCAGGCTCAGGTCGTGGATCACGGTGCGGCTGCCGTAGCGGAAGCTGACATGGCTGAGCTCGATGCGGCCCTGGATGTGCTCGGCGCGATGGGGCGTGGCGGGTTCCGGGACGCTGGAGACATGGTCCAGGATGTCGAAGATGCGCTTGGCGCCGGCCGCGGCCCGCTGGGTGGTCGAGACGATGCGGCTCATGGAGTCCAGGCGCACGTAGAAGCGGCTGATGTAGGCCAGGAACGCGGTCAGCACACCGACGGTGATCGAGCCCTTGGAGACCAGCCAGATGCCGAAGATCCATACCACCAGCAGGCCCAGTTCCGTCAGCAGCGTGACCGTGGGCGTGAACAGCGACCAGAGGGCGTTGACGCGGTCGTTGATGGCCAGGTTGCGGTCGTTGGCCTCGCGGAAACGCGCGACTTCCCGGCGTTCCTGGGCGAAGGCCTTGACCACCCGGATGCCGGGGATGGTGTCGGCCAGCACGTTGGTGATCTCGGACCAGACCCGGTCGGCCTTCTCGAAGCCGTGGCGCAGGCGGTCCCGCACCCAGTGGATCATCCAGAGGATCAGCGGCAGCGGCGCCAGGGTCGCCAGCGCCAGCAGCGGGTCGATCGTCAGCAGCACGGCCGCCGTCATGGCGATCATCAGCACATCGGTGGCGAAGTCCAGCAGGTGCAGGGACAGGAACAGGCAGATGCGGTCGGACTCCGAGCCGATGCGGGCGATCAGGTCGCCGGTGCGCTTGCCGCCGAAATACTGCAGGGACAGTTGCTGCAGGTGCTGGTAGGTGGCGGTGCGCAGGTCGGCGCCGATGCGTTCGCTGACCCAGGCCAGGATGGCGCTGCGCGCCCAGCCCAGCCCCCAGGCGAGGACCGAAGAGGCCAGCAGGCCGCCCAGGTAGAGCGTCACCAGGTGGTAGTCGATCGGCACGCCATTCTGGAACGGGATCAGCACGTCATCCATCAGCGGCATCGTCAGATAGGGCGGTACCAGCGAGGCCGCCGTGGCCGCCAGCGTCAGAACCAGGCCTGCCGCCAGTTGCCGCCCGTAGGGACGGGCGAAGCGCCACAGGCGGAACAGGGAACTGGCGCGCGGGGCGGCCGGGGCCGGACCGACGGCGGGCGCGTCGTGCGGCGCGCCGGATGACGTCGGTTCGCGCAAGGCCTGCCAGGCGGCCGCCAGGCGCTGGGCCTCGGGCTGGCGTTCCAGCGTATAGCGCCAGCGCGACAGTCGGGCGTGGCCGTCCGCCAGTTCCAGACTGCCCACCCCGGCGTGGTCCTGCAGCTTCGCCTCGAGGTCGGGGCGCAGCGGCCAGGACCGGCTGGCCTGGGCGTCCGCCGCACAGGCCAGCCAGCGGCGGTCGGTCAGGACGACCAGGCCGTCGCCGTAGCGCAAGTGTGCGTCCAGGTCGGTGCGCAGCCAGCCCAGCACGCGCTCATCGGCGGCCAGTTGAGCGGCCAGGACGAGGCGCCACGGCTCGGGCAGGTCCGGCGGACACGGACCGGCCGGGAAGGAATCGGAGGGGAGGCCCTGCATGAACGAGGATGGTCGGGAGGGGAAAGGTCGCGGATCGGGGAAGCGTGTGATCGGTGCGGTGTTCAGGGACCTGTCAGCGCATTTTCAGGATACTGTCAGCGCAGGAAATCGCGTCACAATTTTCAACGTTTTTTTCGTGCCGCGCAATAACGGCGAGATTAATATGTGTGCCGATGTTTTTCAGCGGCGGCCGAAAAATGCCCCCGTTCTCGCCGATCCCGGCACCCCCTTGACGCATGGTTCGATCATGAACAATAAAAATATTGAGTTTCTCAATATGGTGCATCTGAGGGGGCCGAACATCTGGGCCTACCGGCCCGTCATCGAGGCGCTGGTGGACATCCACGATCTCGAGGACTTCCCTTCCAATCTCATCCCCGGGTTCTACGAACGTCTGAGCGCCTGGCTGCCTTCCCTGGTGGAGCACCGCTGCAGCGTGGGCGAACGGGGCGGATTCCTCAAGCGGGTGCGCGAAGGCACCTGGCCGGCCCATATCCTGGAGCACGTCACGCTGGAGTTGCAGAGTCTGGCGGGCATGCCGGGCGGGCTGGGCCGCGCGCGTGAAACGCCGTTGCGCGGCGTCTACAAGGTGATCGTGCGCGCCTGGCACGAACCCCTGACGCGCGAGTCGCTGCAGGTCGCCCGCGACCTGGTGATGGCCGCCGTCGAGGATCGGCCCTTCGACGTGGCCGGCGCGCTCGAGCGGTTGAAGGACCTGGCCGATTCCCTGAGCCTCGGGCCCAGCACGGCGTGCATCGTGGACGCGGCCGACGACCGCGACATCCCGGCGATCCGCCTGAGCGACGCCAACCTGCTGCAATTGGGCTACGGCGCCCGCCAGCGGCGGATCTGGACGGCGGAGACCAGCCGCACCAGCGCCATCGCGGAAAGTATTTCGCGCGACAAGGATCTGACCCGCCGGCTGTTGCAGGCCTGCGGCGTGCCGGTGCCCGAGGGCCGGCTGGTCGACAGCGCCGCCGATGCCTGGGACATGGCGCTGGAACTGGGACTGCCGGTGGTGGTCAAGCCATCGGACGGCAATCATGGACGCGGCGTCTTCACCTGCCTGAATACGCGCGAACAGATCGAGGCCGCCTATGCCGTGGCCGTGGAAGAAGGCAGCGGCGTCATGGTCGAGCGCTTCATCCAGGGCGACGAGCATCGCCTGCTGGTCGTGGGCGGCCGCGTGGTGGCCGCCGCGCGCGGCGAGGCCGCGATGGTGGTGGGCGACGGGACGTCCACCGTGCTGCAACTGATCGAAGCCCAGCTCAATTCCGATCCCCGCCGCGGCCGCGACGAGGACCATCCCCTGAACTTCATCCGCCTGGACTCGGCGGCCAGTCTGGAACTGGAGCGCCAGGGCCTGCACGGCGACGCCGTCCCCGAACGCGGCCGCGCGGTGCTCGTGCAGCGCAGCGGCAACGTATCCATCGACGTCACCGACGAGGTCCATCCCGATGTCGCGGCGCAGGTGTCGCTGGCGGTCCGCGTGGTCGGGCTGGATATCGCCGGCGTCGATCTGGTGGCGCGCGACATTTCCAGGCCCCTGGCCGAGCAGGCCGGCGCCATCGTCGAAGTCAACGCCGGCCCGGGCCTGCTGATGCATTTGAAGCCCGCCGTGGGCACGCCCCGGCCGGTCGGCCGGGCGATCATCGACGACCTGTTTCCCGAGCCCGAGGACGGGCGCATTCCGGTGGTCGGCATCAGCGGCAGCCGGCACACCGCGCAGGTCGCGCATCTGGTCGCCCATCTGCTGCGTCTGACCGGGCATATGGTGGGTCTGGCGTCGTCCGAAGGGCTGTTCATGGGGGCGGCCCAGGTGACGGCGAAGGATTCCGCCCACTGGGAAGCCGCGCGTCGCGTCCTGCTGAACCAGGCGGTCGAGTATGCCGTGATCGAGAACGGCGGCCGCACCATCCTGGGCGAAGGCCTGGCCTACGACCGCTGCCAGGTCGGCGTGGTCACCGGCATTGATCCGGGCGTGACCTGGCCGGAGTTCTACATGGAAACGCCGGAACACCTGGCGCGGATCTTCCGCACCCAGGTGGATGTCGTGCTGCCGGGCGGGGCGGCCGTCCTGAACGCGGACGATCCCCTGACGGCGGAACTGGCGCCGCTGTGCGACGGGACCGTGCTGTGCTACGGCCTGGACCCCGACGCGGACACCCTGCGCGCCCATCTGGGCGGCGGCGGCCGCGCCGTGTCCGTGCATGGGGGCATGGCGGTGCTGGTCGAGGGCGGGATCCAGATCCCGGTGATCGGCCTGGACGAGCTCGCGCCGGCCATCGACGCCGACGGCCCGGCGCCGGTGCTTGCGGCGTTGGCGGTGGCCTGGGCGCTGGGGCTGGACGTCGAGCGCATGCGCATCGGTCTGCGCACCTGGAACGCCCGACGGATTCCGGACGAGTCGCCGCTCATCGCCTAGCGTCCATTCCCACACCCCTTCCTTGTCCGGCGGGAAGGCCGCCGGGCCTCCACCCTCCAAGGACATTGGTCATCATGGAAGTCTCCCGAGTCCGGGCCCTGCGCGGTCCCAACCTGTGGTCGCGCCAGACGGCGATCGAGGCCATCGTCGCCTGCTCCGAAAGCGAGAGCGCGATCGACGACATGGAGGCGTTCGAGACGCGCCTGCGGGCGCGATTCCCGGACATCGACCTGCCGCGGCCGCCGGGCCTGGAGGGCACGCATTCGTTGGCGCACATCCTGGCGGTCGCGGCTCTGCGGCTGCAGACCCAGGCGGGGTGCCCGGTGGCTTTCTGCCGCATCGCGCAGACCCTGGAACCCGGCATCTACCAAGTGGTGATCGAGTACACCGAAGAGGCCGTCGGCCGCCTGGCGTTCGAGCGGGCGCTGGCGCTGTGCATGGCCACGCTGCGGGACGAGCCTTTCGACCTGGGGCCGGTGATCGCCGAGCTGAAGTCCCTGTACGAGGACGTCCGGCTGGGTCCAAGCACCGGCGCCATCGTCCAGGCCGCCGTGCGCCGGGGCATTCCGTACAGACGGCTGACCGAGGGCAGCCTGGTGCAGTTCGGATGGGGACGTCACCAGCGCCGTATCCAGGCGGCCGAGACCGACGCCAGCGGCGCGATCGCCGAGGCCATCGCCCAGGACAAGGCCCTGACCAAGTCGCTGCTCGCCTCGGCTGGCGTGTCCGTGCCCCGGGGCCGCTGTGTGGAGGATGCCGAGGATGCCTGGGCCGCCGCCCAGGAAATCGGCGGGCCGGTCGTGGTCAAGCCGCTGGACGGCAACCAGGGCAAGGGCGTGGCGGTGAACGTGCAGGGGCGTGAGCCGGTGATGACCGCCTACGCCGTGGCCCGCGCCCACGGGTCGGGCGTGCTGGTGGAGCGTTATTTCCCCGGCCACGACTTTCGTCTGCTGGTGGTGGGCGACCGCCTGGTGGCAGCGGCGCGGCGCGATCCACCCCAGGTGGTGGGCGACGGTCGTCACACCATCGCGGAACTGGTCGAGCAGATCAACCAGGATCCGCTGCGAGGCGAAGGCCACGGCACGTCCCTGACGCGCATCCGGCTCGACGAGATCGCCCTGAACACGATGGCCGCCCAGGGCTGCGGTCCCGATTCGGTGCCGCAGCCCGGCGTCTGCGTGGTGCTGCGCAACAACGCCAACCTGAGCACGGGCGGGACCGCCACGGACGTGACCGATCACGTGCATCCGGATCTGGCCGCCAGCGCCGTCATGGCGGCGCGCATGGTGGGGCTGGACGTCTGCGGCATCGATCTGGTGAGCCGGGACGTCTACCAGCCGCTGACGCCGGAGACCGGCTGTTTCGTCGAAGTCAACGCGGCGCCCGGTCTGCGCATGCACCTGAATCCATCCTTCGGCACCGGGCGCGACGTGGGCGCCGCCATCATCGACATGATGTACCCTCCCGGCGAAACTGGCCGGATACCGGTGGCGGCGGTGACCGGCACCAACGGCAAGACCACGACCGTGCGCCTGCTCGCGCACTTGTGCGCACAGTCGGGCGCTTGCGTGGGCATGACCAATTCCGACGGTGTCTACGTCGACGGCCGGCGCATCGACACGGGCGACTGCAGCGGGCCGCGCAGCGCGCGCAACGTGCTGTTGCATCCGGACGTGGACATGGCGGTCTTCGAGACCGCGCGTGGCGGCATTCTGCGCGAAGGTCTGGGCTTCGACCGCTGTGACGTGGCCGTGGTGACCAATATCGGGATCGGCGACCATCTGGGGCTGAGCTACATCAACACGGTCGAAGACCTGGCCATTGTCAAGCGCGTCATTGTCGAGAACGTGGCGCCGACGGGCATGGCCGTCCTCAATGCCCAGGACCCCATCGTCGCCCAGATGGCGTCCGGCTGTCCCGGCCAGGTCACCTTTTTCGCCCGCGACGGCCGCCATCCGGTCATCGAAACCCACAGGGCGCAGGGCGGCCGGGTGGTGTTCGTGGATCAGGGCGACCTGGTGTTCGCGCAAGCCGGCGCCGAGACGCGTGTCGAGCTGGCCGCCGTGCCGCTGACCCGCGCGGGGAGCATTGGTTTCCAGGTCGAGAACGTCATGGCCGCCGCCGCTGCGGCCTGGGCCATGGGCGTGGACTGGGTGGGCATCCAGGCGGGCCTGGCCACGTTCGTCAACGATGCCGGGACCGTGCCGGGCCGCTTCAATGTGTTCGAGTATCGGGGTGCGACGCTGATCGCCGACTATGGCCACAATCCGGACGCGATCCTGGCGCTGGTGGAGGCCGTCGAATCCATGCCCGCGCGGCGCCGCGCCGTGGTGATCAGCGGGGCGGGGGACCGGCGCGACCAGGACATCCGCCGCCAGACGGAAATCCTGGGCGATGTGTTCGACACGGTCGTCCTGTACCAGGACCAGTGCCAGCGCGGCCGCGGCGACGGCGAGGTCCTGGCACTGCTGCGCGAAGGCCTGGACGCTGCCCGGCGCATGAGTCGCCTGGAGGAGATCCATGGCGAATTGCTGGCCATCGACGCTGCGCTCGACGGCCTGGAGCCGGGCGATCTGTGCCTGGTCCTGATCGATCAGGTCGAGGAGGCGCTGGCCCATATCGCCCGGCGGATCGCACCCCGGAGCGACGAGATCGATACAATGCCCACCCAAGAGGGTATACCGCGCGCACATGCTTATCAGTAACTCGAATCCGCGGCGCCTGGCCGCGTGCCTGGCGCTGGCGCTGGCCTCGGCCCTGGCGGCCGTGCCGGCGCTCGCCCAGGGCTTTATTGGCCGTACGCTCAATGTGCCCGTGCCGGGCGGCGTGGCGGTGGTGCCCCTGGGGGACGCCGCTCAGGCGCCGCAAGTCAGTTACGCGGGCCGACGCGTCATGGTGATCCGCGACAGCGACCGACGCTGGATCGCGCTGGTGGGCATTCCGCTGGGCACCAAACCGGGCCGTCAGGCCTTGCGGGTGCAAGGCGGGCCGGCGGCCGCATTCGAGGTCCGCGCCAAAGAATACGCGACGCAGCACATCACCCTGAAGAACCGCCGGCAAGTCTCGCCCGATCCCGAGGACCTGAAACGGATCGAGCGCGAACTCGATCAGCAACTGGCCGTTTACCGCGCCTATCGGGAAGGCGTCGTGCCGAGCAACGTCATGCTCGACCGCCCTGTCGGCGGGCGGCTGTCCAGCCCGTTCGGCTTGCGGCGTTTCTTCAATGGCGAAGCACGCAATCCGCATTCGGGGCTGGATTTCGCCGTCCCGGCCGGTACGCCCGTCAAGGCCCCGGCCGCCGGTCGCGTGGCGCTGGTGGGAGATTACTTCTTCAACGGCAAGACCGTGTTCCTGGACCATGGGCAGGGCTTCGTCAGCATGTTCTGCCACCTGTCGGCGATCGACGTGAAGCCCGGCGACGAAGTCGCGCGCGGCGCCGTCGTGGGCAAGGTGGGTGCCACCGGGCGCGCCACGGGGCCGCATCTGCACTGGAATGTCAGCCTGAACGACGCGCGGGTGGATCCCGCCCTTTTCATCGGCGCGGCGAAGCGGCCTTAGTAGGGCATCGTGCCCGGCCCGGATGCCGCGCCTGGACGCGCGTGGCCGTCCGGGCGCGCTTGATTTAATATAGGAAACTTCTCCTGCGCCGACCGCCCGCGGACCCGGGCCGGCCGGCGTTTCCAATCGACCGGCCCACAAGGCAGGCTCCCATTCGGAATCAATCATGGACATGTCCGTTCCCAGCACGCTTTTTTCCCAACGCGCCAACCAGCTCACCAGTTCGGCCATCCGCGAAATCCTCAAGATCACCGAACGGCCCGAGGTCATTTCGTTTGCCGGCGGCCTGCCTTCGCCCGAAGGATTCCCGATCGCCGAATTGCGCGCGGCCTTCGACCGGGTGCTCGCCACCCAGGGCGCCACGGCGTTGCAGTACGGCCGCACCGAAGGCTATACGCCGCTGCGCGAATGGGTGGCGCGGGATCTGTCCCGCCCCGGGCTGGACATCGACCCCGAGGAAGTCCTGATCGTGTCGGGTTCGCAGCAGGCGCTGGACATGCTCGGCAAACTGTTCATCGACCAGGGCTCGCCCGTGCTGGTCGAGGCGCCCAGCTATCTCGGGGCGCTGCAGTCGTTCTCCCAGTTCCAGCCGCAATACCGGACCGTGCCCACGGACGAGCGCGGCCTCGTGCCCGAGGCCCTGGACGACGACCTCGCCCGGGACGCGCGTTTCGTCTACGTGCTGCCCAATTTCCAGAACCCCACCGGCCTGACGCTGGACCGCGCGCGCCGCCAGGCTCTGGTCGAACGCTGCGCCCGCCTGGGTCTGCCCATCATCGAGGACGACCCCTACGGCGAATTGCGCTATGCGGGCGAGCCGCAGCCCGGCCTGCTCGAACTGGGCCGGCCGGCGGGCGCCACCGTGATCCGCCTGGGCACGTTCTCCAAAGTCCTGGCGCCCGGCATGCGGCTGGGCTACGTCGTGGCCCCGCGCCACATCATCTCCAAGCTGGTGCAGATCAAGCAGGCCACCGACCTGCACACCGCCACGGTCACCCAGATGGCGGTGTACGAAGCCGTGCGCGGCGGGTTTCTGCGCGAACACCTGCCGAAAGTGCGCGAACTCTACCGCCGCCAGTGCGGCTACATGCTCGACGCCCTGCAGGAATATTTCCCCTCCGACGCGCACTGGACGCGCCCGGAAGGCGGCATGTTCATCTGGGTCCGGCTGCGTGAGTCCATCGACACCACGCAATTGCTGCAGGCGGCGATCCAGCGCAACGTGGCCTTCGTGCCGGGCGCGCCGTTCTACGCCGTCGACGCGCCGGTCAACACCCTGCGCCTGAGCTTCGTCACCGTGCCCGAGGAACGGATCCGCGCCGGCGTGCGCACGCTGGGCGAACTCATCGGTCCGGCGCCCGCGCGCGGATGACGACGGGCGGCACTCCCGTCGGCCCGGGCCGGGCCGGGCCCGACCTGTCGGACATGCGTTTCGACGACTGGGTGGCCCGCTGGCTGCCCGTATCCTGGGGGCCTTATGCGCGCCTTTGCCGGCTGGACCGGCCCGTCGGCACCTGGCTGACCCTGCTGCCGGCGCTGGCCGCGCTGGTGCAGGCGGCCGATGGCCTGCCGACCCTGTGGCGCCTGGTGGTGTTCTCCCTGGGTGCGCTGCTGATGCGCGGCGTGGGCTGCACCTTCAACGATATCTTCGACCGGGATTTCGATCACCGCGTCGAGCGCACGCGTTTCCGGCCCCTGACCAGCGGCCAGCTCACCTTGCGCGCGGCGCTGTGGTTCGCCGTCGCGCAACTGCTGGTCAGCGCCACGCTGCTGCTGGCCATCAACGCCACCAGCCGCTGGCTGGCCCTGGCCCTGCTGCCGCTGGTGGTGATCTACCCCCTGTGCAAGCGCTACACCTACTGGCCGCAAGCGGTGCTGGGAGTCGCTTTCAACTGGGGCATGCTGATGGCCTGGTCCGATACGCGCGACATCGTGCCCTGGACCGCCGTGGCGATGTGGCTGGGGGCGGTGCTGTGGCAGATCGGCTATGACGCCATCTACGCCTACATCGACCTGCGCGACGACCGCATGCTGGGCCTGAAGTCGGTCGCCATGCGCTTCGGCGACCAGGGCCGGGCCTGGATCGGCGGCCTGTATGCCGCCACGGCGGCCTTATGGACCTCGGCGGGCTGGGGAATGGGCATGGACTGGCCCTACTACCTGGTCATGGCCGTCATCGCCGGCCATTTCGTCTGGCAGATGCGCGTCTTCGATGTGCGCCATCCGGAACGCGGCCTGCGGCTGTTCCGTTCCAACATGCAGGTGGGCGTGCTGTTGATCGTCGCCGCCCTGGCCGGCACCGTCTTGCGCCCCTGGCTGTAGCCGCCGGTCCGCGGGCGATTCCGGCCCGCCTGGCGCCGGACCGGCGTTGCGGATAGACTGAATCCCATCGCAAAGAACGACGAGGCCGCCCGACGGCCCCGCGGGAGACAGCACGCCATGACCTCGGGAGCGCCGGACGCCGCCGCGCTGGAATTCGATTATGTCATCGTAGGAGCCGGCTCGGCGGGCTGTCTGCTGGCCAACCGTCTGTCGCGCGAACACCGCGTCCTGCTGCTCGAGGCGGGCGGCGCCGACGACTGGCGCTGGATCCATATCCCTGTCGGCTACCTGTATTGCATCGGCAATCCGCGCACGGACTGGTGCTATCACACCCTGCCGGACCCGGGCCTGAACTATCGCTCCCTGGGCTATCCGCGCGGCCGGGTGCTGGGCGGCTCGTCCTCGATCAACGGCATGCTCTATCTGCGCGGCCAGGCCGCCGACTACGACGGCTGGGCGGCGATGGGCAATCCAGGCTGGGCCTGGGCCGATGTGCTGCCGTTGTTCCGCGACGTGGAAGACCACCACGCGGGTTCCAGCGAATTCCACGGCGCCTCGGGCACCTGGCGGGTCGAGCCCCAGCGCCTGCGCTGGGACGTGCTGGACGCTTTCCGCGACGCGGCGGCGCAGGCGGGCATCGAGCGCACCGACGACTTCAATCGCGGCGACAACGCCGGCTGCAATTATTTCGAGGTCAACCAGCGTCGGGGCGTGCGCTGGAACGCGGCCAAGGCCTTCCTGCGCCCCGTCTTGCATCGGGACACGCTGCGTGTGATGACCGGCGCCCTGGTGGAGCGCATCCGTTTCTCGGGGCGCCGCGCCACCGGGGTCGATTGCGTGGTCGACGGCGTCCGCCTGCATGCCGTGGCGCGTCGGGAACTGATCCTGGCGGCCGGGGCGATCGGGTCGCCCCAACTGCTCCAGGTCTCCGGCGTCGGACCCGCCGATCGCTTGCGCAAGCTCGGCATCCCGATGGTGCTGGATCTGCCCGGCGTGGGCGAGAATCTCCAGGACCACCTCCAGTTGCGTACGATCTATCGCCTGCGGGGCGCTCGCACCCTGAACACCCTGGTGCACTCCTGGTGGGGCAAGGCGTCGATGGGCCTGCAATATGCCCTGTTCCGCAGCGGGCCGCTGTCCATGGCGCCTTCGCAGCTGGGGGCCTTCGCGCGTTCGGATCCGTCGCGCGCCCGCCCGAACCTGGAATATCACGTGCAGCCCCTGTCGCTGGACAAATTCGGCGATCCGCTGCACGATTTCCCGGCCCTGACGGCCTCGGTCTGCAATCTGCAGCCCGGCAGCCGGGGCCATGTGCGCATCGTCTCGCCCAACGCCGCCGACGCGCCGGACATTCTCTGCAACTATCTGCAGACGCCTGAAGACCGGGCCGTGGCGGCCGATGCACTGCGCCTGACGCGGCGCATCATGGCCCAGCCCGCGATGGCGCGCTATCACCCCGGCGAATACCTGCCGGGTGACGCCGTCCAGACCCAGGAAGCCCTGGAGGCTGCGGCGGGCGATATCGGCACCACCATCTTCCATCCGGTGGGGACATGTAAAATGGGCGTCGATCCGTTGGCCGTGGTCGATCCGGAACTGCGCGTCCGGGGACTCGAAAACCTGCGGGTGATCGACGCGTCCATCATGCCGCGCATCACTTCGGGCAACACCAATTCGCCGACGATCATGATTGCCGAAAAGGGCGCGCGCCTGATTCTGGGCGGCGCCTGAATCCCCTCTTCAGCCTCTCACACAGGACCCGGACATGGTCAGTCACACCGAGGTCGTGGCAAGCATTCTGTTTGCCATCGCCATCATCCACACCTTTTCCGTTCCCGTCTTCGCCCGTCTGGCGAACAAGGGCGGACCGCACGCCGGGCTGTGGCACCTGCTGTCCGAGGTCGAGGCCGTGTTCGGCGTCTGGGCCTGTGCGCTGTTCGTGTGGATGGGGCTGACCCTGGGGCTGAAGGGGGCGGTCGAATACCTCGACACGCGCAACTTCACCGAGCCGGCCTTCGTTTTCGTCATCATGGTGGTGGCGGCCAGCCGGCCCATCATCGAGCTGGTCCGCCTGCTGGTCGACGGGGTGTCGCGCCTGTTGCCGGTGGCCCGGGAGCTGTCGCGTTTCTTCGTCATCATGACCCTGGTGCCGCTGGCGGGCTCGCTGATCACGGAGCCCGCCGCCATGACCCTGGCCGCCCTGCTGCTGCGCCAGGCCTATTTTCGCCGGCCCGGCCAGGACGGCTTCAAATACCTGACCGTCGGCGTGCTGTTCGTCAACGTGTCCATCGGCGGCGTGCTGACGGCCTACGCCGCGCCGCCGGTGCTGATGGTGGCCCATACCTTCGGCTGGGATACGGCCTTCATGGCGACCCACTTCGGCTGGCGCGCGGTGATCGCCGTACTGATCAACGGCCTGGTCCTGACCCTGATCTGCCGGCCTTTCCTGCTCAACGGCAGCATCGGCGTCCCGGAGGACGAGGGAGAACGCCGTCCGCCGGCTCCCCCGGTCGTCATGGCCGTGCACGTGCTGTTCCTGCTGGGCGTCGTGCTGGCCTCGCATCACATGCAGATCTTCATGGCCCTGCTGGTGCTGTTCATCGGCTATGCGCAGGCCTACAAGCGGCACCAGTCGCCCTTGCTGCTGCGTGAAGGCCTGATGGTGGGCTTCTTCCTCGCGGGTCTGGTGGTGCTGGGCGGCCTGCAGCAATGGTGGCTCCAGGACCTGCTGGGCGGATTGTCGCCTTACGTCCTGTACCTGGGGGCCACGGTCCTGACGGCGGTCACCGACAATGCCGCGCTGACCTATCTGGGGTCGCTGGTCGAGGGCACCGGCGAGCTCTGGCGTTACATGCTGGTCGCTGGCGCCGTGACGGGCGGCGGCCTGACCGTGATCGCCAACGCGCCGAACCCCGCCGGTTTCTCCATCCTGAAGGGTTGCTTCGGCGACGGCTCGATTTCGCCGTTGAAACTGCTGGGGGCGGCCGCCGCGCCGACGCTGATCGCCGCCGTGATGTTCCTGTTGCCCAACTCGTTCAGCTGAAAGGATTAAAATCCAGGCCGTCGATCATTTCGGAATGAAAAGCTGTGCCTATCTACGCCTATCGTTGCAGCCGCTGCGGTCACGAGCAGGACGTGCTGCGAAAAATTTCCGACCCCCCGCTCAAGACCTGCCCGGCCTGCGGCCAGGACACCTATGAAAAGCAGGTGACGGCCGCGGGTTTCCGGCTCAAGGGCTCCGGCTGGTACGAGACCGATTTCCGCGGGGGCGGGAAACCGGCCCCGAAAGCCGCCGACACGGCGGGCGGGTCCCCGGGCGCGGGGCCCGCCGCCGGCGGTGCCGCGCCC
>NZ_JAPWHE010000001.1:542945-873481 GCF_027214045.1 Castellaniella denitrificans
CGTCGCGCGGCGCCTTCAGGCTGGCGTCCTTCAGATCGGCCTCGATGCGGGTCGTGGGGGGGGGGGGCCCCCCCCCGCCGGGCCCCCCCCCCCCCCCGGGGGGGCCCCCGGCCGCGGCGCCCGCCGCCGGCGGGGCCGCGCCCGCCTCGACATCGTCGGGCTGACGCCCGGAACCCATGCGCTTTCTCAAACGCTACTTCATCACCGGGCTGCTGATCTGGCTGCCGCTGGTCGCCACGGTCTGGGTGCTGACCATCCTGGTCGGCACCCTCATGTCCCTGGTGCCTTCGTTTCTGACGCCGCAGGCCCTGTTCGGGGTGTCGATCCCGGGTTTCGAGCTGATCCTGGTCCTGGCCGTGATCCTGCTCACGGGGCTTTTCTGCGCCAATTTCATCGGCCGCGCCATTCTGTCGCGTTGGGAATCCCTGCTGGGGCGCATCCCCCTGGTGCGCTCCATTTATAATTCGGTCAAGCAGGTCAGCGACACTGTGTTCGCGCCCAACGGCCAGGCCTTCCGGGAAGCCGTGCTGGTGCAGTATCCGCGCCAGGGCGCCTGGACCATCGGTTTCCTGACCGGTACCCCCTGTACCGAAATCGCCGCGCTGCTGGAAGGCGATTTCGTCAGCGTCTACGTGCCCACGACGCCGAACCCGACGTCGGGTTTTTTCCTGATGATGCCGCGCGCCGATGTCCAGGTGCTCGACATGTCGGTGGAAACGGCACTGAAATACATCGTGTCCATGGGCGTGGTGGCGCCGCCCGGCCTGCCGCCCCAGACACAGATGGATCTGCCCGCCGTGGAATCCCCCGGCGGGCGGCCCCATTGAAACCCGAACATTTCCTCAGACGGAGCCATTCTTGAACCGCACTTGCTACACCGGCGAGGTGTCCAAAGCCCACCTCGACCAGACCGTGACCCTGTTCGGCTGGGTCCATCGCCGTCGCGACCATGGCGGCGTGATCTTCATCGACCTGCGCGACCGCGCGGGCCTGGCCCAGGTGGTGGTGGACCCGGACAACAAGGCCGCGTTCGAGACCGCCGAGCGGATCCGCAACGAATACTGCCTGAGGATCACCGGCCTGGTGCGCCTGCGTCCCGCCGGGACCACCAACCCCGACCTGCTCTCGGGCGAGATCGAAATCCTCTGCCGCGAGATCGAGATCCTCAACGCCTCGGTCACGCCGCCGTTCCAGCTGGACGACGACAACCTGTCCGAGACCACGCGCCTGACGCACCGGGTGCTGGACCTGCGCCGTCCGCAGATGCAGCGCAACCTGATGCTGCGTTATCGCGTGTCCATGGTGGCGCGCAACTACCTGGACGCCCTGGGTTTCATCGACATCGAGACCCCGATGCTGACCCGCAGCACCCCGGAGGGCGCGCGCGACTACCTGGTGCCTTCGCGCGTGAACCCGGGCGAATTCTTCGCGCTGCCGCAGTCGCCGCAGTTGTTCAAGCAGATGCTGATGGTGTCGGGCTTCGACCGCTACTACCAGATCACCAAGTGCTTCCGCGACGAGGATCTGCGCGCCGACCGCCAGCCGGAATTCACCCAGATCGATTGCGAGACTTCCTTCCTGGACGAAGTCCAGATCCGCGAAATCTTCGAAGGCATGGTGCGCGAGATCTACCGCCAGGTGCTGGACGTGGCGCTGCCCGAATTCCCCGTCATGGGCTGGGAAGAAGCCATGCGCCGCTTCGGCTCGGACAAGCCCGACCTGCGCGTGAAGCTCGAATTCACCGATGTGGCCGATCTGATGCGCGACGTGGACTTCAAGGTCTTCTCGGGCCCGGCCAACGATCCGGCCAGCCGCGTGGTCGCCCTGCGCGTGCCGGGCGGCGCCAGCATGCCGCGCAGCGAGATCGACGCCTACACCCAGTTCGTCGGCATCTACGGCGCGCGCGGCCTGGCCTACATCAAGGTCAACGACGCCGCCTCGATTCCCGAGGGCCTGCAGTCCCCCATCGTCAAGAACATCCATGCCGACGCGCTGCGCGCCCTGATCGAACGCACCGGCGCGCGGGACGGCGACCTGATCTTCTTCGGCGCCGACCGTGCCAAGGTCGTCTCTGACGCCATCGGCGCCCTGCGCGTGAAGATCGGCCAGAGTGAATTCGGCCGGGCCAACGGGCTGTTCGAACCGGGCTGGAAGCCGCTGTGGGTGGTGGATTTCCCGATGTTCGAATACGACGAGGGCGAGGGCCGCTACACGGCCGCGCATCACCCCTTCACCTGCCCCAAGCCGGGTCACGAGGATCTGCTGGAGACCGATCCGGGCAAGGCCCTGGCGCGTGCCTATGACATGGTCATGAACGGTTGGGAAGTCGGCGGCGGTTCCGAGCGTATCCACCGGGCCGACGTGCAGCGCAAGGTCTTCAAGGCGCTGAAGATCGACGAGGAAGAAGCCCGCCTGAAATTCGGTTTCCTGCTCGACGCCTTGCAGTACGGCGCGCCGCCGCACGGCGGCCTGGCCTTCGGCCTGGACCGTCTGGTGACGCTGATGGCGGGCGCCGAATCCATCCGCGATGTGATCGCCTTCCCCAAGACGCAGCGCGCCCAATGCCTGCTGACGCAGGCGCCGTCGGCCGTGGACGAGAAGCAGTTGCGCGAACTGCACATCCGCCTGCGCCAGACGGAACCCAAGTAGGCGGGGAGGCCGGCCATGCCCGTCCTGCGGGTCGTCAGCTACAACATCCACAAGGGCCGTTCGGCCACGGGTGGGCGGGAATCGCTGGCCGACCTGCGCCTGGGCCTGTACGGCTTGCGGCCCGACCTGGTGTTCCTGCAGGAAGTCCAGGGCCGCAACCAGGTGCGCGGCAGCCTGGACGCCCAGCACGAATCCCTGGCGGCGGCCTTGCACATGCAGGTCGCCTACGGCTGCAACGCCGTGCGCCAATCGACGGATCACGGCAACGCGCTGCTGTCGCGCTACCCCATTCTTTATTACGAGAATCAGGACGTTTCCGACCACCGTCTGGAGCAGCGCGGGCTGCTGCACTGCGTGGTCGGGGTCGGGGACGTCCCTGTGCATTGCCTGGTGGTGCACCTGGGCCTGCTGGCGGGCGGGCGATCGCGCCAGGTGCAGGCGCTGGTGGACCGCATCAGCCGCCTGGTGCCCGCGCATGAGCCCTTGCTGATTGCCGGTGATTTCAATGACTGGAGCAATCGCCTGGCGCCGCTGTTCGTCGAGCAGTTGGGGCTGGTCGAGGTCTTTGCCGCCGCGCCGCGTGGACCGGACGAGATCTATCGGCTGCGCCGCACTGTGTCGCGCCTGCGCGAGCGCCTGACCTGGCTGCCCGGACAGGCGCTGCGCCGTGCGCCCGAACTGGCCATGAACGGGAACGCGCGCCTGACGCCGCCGCCCCGGACCTTTCCATCGGTGTTCCCCTGGCTGCGGCTGGACCGGATCTACCAGCGTGGTTTCGCCGTGCGCCGCGCGCGGGTGCTGCATGGTTCGCCCTGGAAGAAGCTCTCGGATCACGCGCCGCTGGTGGCGGAACTGGAGCTTCCCTGATCCGGGGCGGAACTTTTACACAGTCCGGCCGCCTAACTCTTGTTACCTTGAAATTAGCACTCTTTGCCATGGAGTGCTAACATCACTTCATTCAGTACGAGGACCCTGTCACCATGACCCCCTCTTCGTCCGCCCTGTCGCTTGCGCCGTCCCAGATCGCGCTGGCGATCGCCAATCCCGGCGCGCTCGGCACCATCGATGCCTACATCGGCGCCGTGAACCGGTTGCCGATGCTGACCGCCGAACGGGAGGCCGACCTGGGACGGCGTCTGCGCGATCATAACGATCTGGACGCCGCGCGCGACCTGATCCTGTCGCATCTGCGGCTGGTGGTTTCCATCGCCCGCCAGTACCTGGGCTACGGCCTGGCGCACGCGGACCTGATCCAGGAAGGCAATATCGGCCTGATGAAGGCCGTGCGCCGTTTCGACCCCGACCGCGGGGTGCGCCTGGTGTCCTTCGCCGTGCACTGGATCCGCGCCGAGATCCACGAATACGTGGTGCGCAACTGGCGCCTGGTCAAGATCGCCACCACCAAGGCGCAGCGCAAGCTGTTCTTCAACCTGCGCCGCATGCGGCCCGACGGTCACAGCCTGGCGCCGGACCAGGTCGCCGACATCGCCCGCGAACTCGACGTGCGGCCGGAAGACGTCGCCGAAATGGAGGTCCGCCTGTCGGGCGGCGATTGCGCGCTGGACGCGCCGTCCGACGACGAGGACCGCTACGCGCCGTCCGACTGGCTGGCCGACGAGGCCCAGGAGCCCGCCCGGGTGCTGGCGCGTCGCGGCATGGACGCGCTGCAGGGCGAGGGCCTGGAACACGCCTTGTCTTCCCTTGACGCGCGATCCCAGCATATCGTGCGCGCCCGCTGGCTGGCCGACGATGGCGGCGCCACGCTGCACGAACTGGCTGCGGAATATGGCATCTCCGCCGAACGGGTCCGCCAGATCGAATCGGCCGCCCTGAAGAAATTGCGCGTTGCCCTGAGCGAGCGGCAGGCGGATTTCGAGGCCGCCTGAGCCCTTCGGCGGCCGGTCATACTCTCTTGCATTTTTTCTCGCGGCAGGCCGTGAACTTTTGGCGCCGGGGGCGGACCAATTCTTCATGAGCGCGCGCCGGCCACGCCGGCCTCGCGTTCTGTCGTCCGCTTCTGCTTCTCCTCTTCCCCTCCCTATCGAAGCGGATGTTCACGGGATGCCGTCAGGCATCCCTTTTTTTATCTGTTTTCCAGAGTGCCGGCCCTCCGGGCCTGTAACATATCACCCGGGTGATCTGAGCGTATTTTCCCGACATGAAAATCGGCCTCTTGGTATTCGGACTGGCGGGCCTGCTGGCCCTGGTGTCCTTCATGCCCCCTCTGGCGGGGCGCCTGCGCCTGCCGTATTCCGTGCTGCTGGCCATCGTCGGCTTCATCCTGGGCGTCATCATCCATGTGCATGGCTGGGCGCCGGGCGTCGTCGCCGATTTCCTGGATACGCTGCAGCATTTCGAGATCTCCTCCGAGACCTTCCTGTTCGTTTTCCTGCCCGTGCTGCTGTTCGAGACGGCGCTGGCCACGAATCTGCGACGCCTGCTGGACGACATCAGTCCGATCCTGGTCATGGCGATCGTGGCCGTCGTGGTCTGCACCGTGGCGGTCGGCTTCTCCCTGGCGGCCATCTCCCCCTACGGGCTGGTGGTCTGCCTGATGCTGGGCGCCATCGTCGCCACCACCGATCCGGTGGCGGTCGTGGGCATTTTCCGCGAGGTCGGCGCGCCGCGTCGCCTCACCAATCTGGTCGAGGGCGAGGCCCTGTTCAATGATGCCGCCTCGATCGCCCTGTACTCGGTACTGCTCAGCGTCCTGTTCGGCGGCACGACGCCCTCCGTGGTGGAAATCTTCCGCAGTTTCGTGGTCAATTTCCTGGGAGGCGGCCTGGCTGGCCTGGTCATGGGGCGGGCGGCCATCGAATTGTTCAGGTGGCTGCGCGGCTGGCCCACGGCCGAGATCACTCTGACGGTGGCGCTGGCCTATCTGACGTTCTTCGTCGGCGAACACTACCTGGGGGTGTCGGGTGTGGTGGCCACCGTGATCGCCGGCCTGGTGGTGGGCTCCAGCGGCCGTACGCGCATGTCGCCCACGACCTTCGAGCAACTCGAAGGCGCCTGGGCCCAGTTCGGCTTTTGGGCCAATTCCCTGATTTTCCTGTTCGCCGCCATGCTGATTCCGCGCATGATGGCTGAAATCACCTGGATGGAAGTCCTGCTGATCCTGGTCGTGTTCATCGTCACTCTGGCGGCGCGCGCGGTCATCGTCTACGGGCTGCTGCCCCTTTTGGGCCGGCTGCGTCTCAGCACCGGTGTCAGCCCTTCTTATCGGGCGGTGATGCTGCTGGGCGGTCTGCGCGGGGCCGTATCACTGGCCCTGGCCCTGGCCGTCACCGAGCAGCCGGCGGTGCCCCACGAGGCGCGGCAGTTCATCGCCGTGGCCACGACCGGTTTCGTGCTCATGACTTTGTTCATCAACGGTCTGACGCTGCGGCCGTTGATCCACAGGCTGGGATTGAACCAGTTGTCGCCTGTGGACCGGACCTTGCGCGATCAGGCACAGATCGTGGAGCTCGAGGCCCTGCGCCTGAAGATCGACGACATCGCCCACAATGAGCATGTCGGGGGCGAGGTCCTGGAACGCCTGCATGCGGTATTCGACGCCAGCCAGGCCGGCATGGACGGGTCGCAGGTGCGCCAGTTGACCCTGGACCAGAAAGTCGCCGTCGGCATGGGCATGCTGGCCGGCCGCGAGGAGGAAATGTTCTTTGAGACCCTCAAGGCCCAGGTGGTGGACTGGCGTACGGCCGAATCCCTGCTGGCGCGCGCCGAGCGGCTGGGCGATGCGGTGCGTTCGGGTGGCCTGCGCGGCTTCGAGTCGGCAATCGATGGCGATCTGCGCTATTCCCATGCGTTCCGAATGGCGCTGCGCCTGCAACACCAGACCGGCTGGCAGGGCTGGCTGGTGCGCGAACTGGCCCAGCGGTTCACGAACCTGATGTGCAAATGGTCCGTGGCGCGCCGCCTGATCCAGTTCGCCCGCACCGACGTGCAGCCGCTGTTGGGGACGGAGGTCACGGACATCATCGTGGCGGCGCATCAGCGCCGCCTGACGTTGCTCGAAGGCGCGCTCCAGGCCCTGGCGCTGCAATATCCCAACTACGCCCAGTACCTCCAGGAAGCCTATCTGGCGCGCATGGCGCGCGCCATGGAACGCATGCGCTACCGCGACATGCTGGCGCACAATCTGATCAGCGGGGAAACGTATTCCGACCTGATCCAGCAGACGGATGCGCGCTGGGGCGCGCTGGAAAACAGCGGCGTGCTGGACATCACCATGAGCGCGGCGTCACTGGTGCAGCGGGTGCCCATGTTCGAGGGCATGGACGAGCGCACCATGTCGGCCATCCGCCGCGTGCTCAAACCCCGGCTGGTGCTGCCGGGCCAGGAAATCCAGATGCGATTCGGCCGCGGTCGCGCGATGTATTTCGTGGCTTCGGGCGCCGTGGTCCTGGATCTGCCGGACGGCACCACGGCGGAACTGGGCAGCGGCCAGATTTTCGGGGAAATGGCGCTGGCCATGGGGGATGATTTCCAGGCGCGCGCCCGGTCGCTGGGCTACAGCCGCTTGTTGATGCTCCAGGAACGTGACTTCAAACGCCTGCAGCAACAATATCCGATGCTGCGCGAGAAGATCGACCTGATCGTGCGCCAGCGTCAGCGGGCGATGGAGGTCTGGCGGCAGTTCGAATCCGGCGAGCGCCAGCACGAGCCGCTGCCGGATCTCGGCCGCGCGCCGGAGGAAGCGGCTCCGTCAGTGCATCCGTGAATCCGGCCGATCCCTCCGTGCCTGTCCTGTATGCGGACCGGATCGCACGGTCTCACAGGGTTTTGTCGAATGCTTCCGGTGTTTTGAGCCAACCATTGCCGATGCCATAGCCGGCCTTGAGCACCTGGACACCGAGCTGGTCAATGATGCTTGGACGAAACTCGGGATCTTGATTGGTGCCGGGCGTGGACTGGTTCGTACCGGTCGTGGACGGCTGGAATCCGATCAGAGGTTGCGTATCGTCGTCCCAGTCGAGGTGTGCGTTGAGATCCTGGATGCTGCAGCAGCGGTTGCCCAGCAGTGGACAGAAGATGTCGACCCTGTTTTGCGCCTGATTGACTCCGTGGACCACGACGAAGTGGCCGACGAGATTGCAGAGAAGCGGACCGTTCTTGTTAAGACCCTTGTAAATATCGTCGCACGAATAGGACTGTGGGTGCCGCGGTTGTACCTCTTCTGAGCGAAGCTGTTGTTTGTGCAAGGTCCCGAGCACCTCTTCTTTATAGAGGCCCTCGAGGAGGGGGCGGGAGTTCGTGGCCGGCGAGTAATCCCGACCATGGTATTTCAGGATCATGCTGGTGCTGGCATCGCCGCATGCGTTTGCGCGTTCCTGGAGTATGCCTTGCAGATCCACACGAACGGACGAATCGCGTAGGACACGTTGCTCCATCGCTTCAAAGAAATCCTGATGGTGCATCAGATCGGAGAAGATCGTCGTGCGGATATCCTTCAAGCTCAGGTTGTCGATCTCCTGGGTGCGGCCGGTTTTCGTGTCGAGAACCCGCACGCTGTTCGATGCGGTGTCGGACATTTCGTATGTCTTGCCCCGAACCTGGATGGTTAAGGGGATATCGGAACGATCAGGATCCCATTGGAGGAATGCTTTCCCCAGATCCAGCAGTTCGTTGCGCGTCTTTTCTTCCGCGCTGTTTTTGTAGACGGCATACAGGCCGAGAGTGACCACGCTCAGAAAAATGTCCAGGCCGCTTTTCTTGGGCTGGATCAGGTTTTCGGTGGCGATCGATTCGGCTTTGAGGGCCCCCACCGTGTTGCTCAAGGACTGTAGACTCATGACGGTTTTCTCCGGTAGCGACAAGTCGAACACACCATGCGGCGATTGTGAAATCATCGCCGAATGGACCTAGATCAGTAACAAACTCAGTCAGTAAGGTTCCAGTGTGTGCTGGCGTGTCGAGATGTATCGTGCCCCTGAGATCGGCCGGTACGCCGTTTATAGCAGCAGTTCGATGTCGTGCGCCATGTCTTCGGGGGTCAACGACGGCCCGAGGAGGGCGCGGGCCTCGCCCTCGCGGTCCATCAAGTAGAAGGCCGACGAGTGGTTCATGGCGTAGCGTTCCGGCGTCGGGCCGGGTTCCTTGGCGTAGAAGGCCTTGAAGGAGCGCGCGGTCTTGTCCAGCTGTTCGGGCGTGCCCGTCAGGCCGATGAAGGACGCGTCGAAGGCCCGCACATAGGCACCCAGGATGTCGGGCGTGTCGCGCGCGGGGTCCACGGAAACCATGATGACGCGCACGTCGCGGGCCCGGTCGCCCAGCAACTGCATGGTCTGGGCGGCTTGCGCCATGGCGGTGGGGCAGACGTCCGGGCATTGCGTGTAGCCGAAGAACACCAGCAGGATCTTGCCCCGGAAGTCCGCCAGCGTGCGCCGCTGGCCCGTGGAGTCGACCATGTCCAGGTCGCGACCCAGATGGGATCCGGTGATGTCGTTGCCTTCGAAGGGCAGGGGTTCGGCTTTCGAGGAGCAGCCCGGCAGCGCCAGGGTCAGGGGAAGGGCGGCGAGCGCGCCGGCCAGGAGCCGGCGGCGCGGAATCGAGAACGGCATGTCCATCATCCAGGTCGGTGAGTCGGCCAGGGCCGCGACAGCGCGCGCCCGGGTCGGGGTTCCGTCGGGTCAGGCCGGGATGTTCACCAGAACCAGGCCAACCCAGTGATCCAGCAGCAGCGCGGCGAACAGCAGCGCCAGGTAAAGGATCGAATAGTGAAACAGTTTACGCGCCCTGGCGTCCGTGTAGTTTCGATATAGCGCAAGGGATTGCCACACGAAGCGGCCGCTGAGCAGGCACGCGGCGGCCAGGTAGGCGGGGCCGCTCATGCGCACGACGTAGGGCATCACGGACGCCGCGAACAGCGCGATGCTGTAGAGCAGGATGTGCAGTTGGGTGAAGTTCTGGCCGTGCGTGACCGGCAGCATCGGCAGACCGGATTGCTCGTAGTCGTGGTGGCGGTACAAGGCCAGCGCCCAGAAGTGGGGCGGCGTCCAGATGAAGATGATCAGCACCAGCAGCCAGGCCTCGGCCGGCACGGCGTCGGCCATGGCGGCCCAGCCCAGGGCCGGGGGCATCGCGCCCGACAGGCCGCCGATGACGATGTTCTGTGGCGTGAGGGGCTTGAGGATGGCGGTGTAGATCAGGGCGTAGCCGACGAAACTGGCGAAGGTCAGCCACATGGTCAGCGCGTTGACCTGCGTGTACAGGATCCACATGCCGGCGCCGCCGAGCGCGCCGGCCATCAACAGGACCTGGTGGCCGGCGATCTGTCCCGAGGCCGTGCCGCGCCGTGCCGTGCGCAGCATGCGCGCGTCGGTTTCGCGTTCGACCAGGCAATTGATGGAGAAGGCGGCCGCCGACAACAGCCAGATCCCCACCGTGGCGTTCAACGCCCGCCACGGGTCGGGCAGGCCCGGCGTGGCCAGGAACATGCCGATCACGGCGCAGAACACGGCCAGTTGCGTGACGCGCGGCTTGGTGAGCGCCAGGTATTGGCGCAGCAGTGATGGGGATCGATGGTGGGCGGCGGCGATGGTCATATCGGCATTCTAGGCGCTTCCAGGGATTTCCGGTCGCGCGGCGGCTCATGGGTTTCCCTGCCCGGGATGGCGGGTTTTCCGGCCCTGGACAGGCGCCACAGCAGCGTGACGCCCACCAGGACCAGGCCGGCGGCGCCGCCGTTGTGTATCACGGCGATCAGCAGCGGCCATTGGAAGAAGATGGTGGTCAGCCCTGTCAGCAGTTGCAGGGCCAGCAGGGCCAGCAGCAGACGCGCGGGGCCGGCCAGGCCGGGTGTGCGGCGCCAGCGCCAGCCCAGGGCGCCCAGGAGGGCGATGACCAGGAAGGCGAAGTTGCGGTGAGTCCAGTGGATGGCGGTGAGCGCGTCCTGGGAGATGAGTTCCCCGGACGAGAGTTGTCCCAGGCCGCGCAGCAGGGCGTAGCCCTCGCGGAAGTCCATGGGCGGCAGCCAGGCGCCGTGGCAGGTGGGGAAATCCATGCAGGCCAGGGCCGCATAGTTGGTGCTGACCCAGCCGCCCAGCGCCACCTGCAGGAACAGCACGGCCAGAGCCAGGATCATCCAGGCGCGGCCGGCGCCCGGGTCGGCGGGGACCGGGGCGTGGGCCTTTTCCCGTGCGGCCAGCCAGGTCATCAGGGCCAGCAGGCCCATTCCCAGCACCAGGTGCGTGGTCACCACCAGCGGCATCAGCCGGTGGGTGACGGTCCAGGCGCCGAAGGCGCCCTGGACGCATACCATGACCAGCACGCAGCCGGCCAGCGCCGGGCTGCGGCCCGGCAGGCGGCGCAGGCGCCAGGCGCACAGGGCGATGGCGATGATCATCAGCCCCAGAAAGGCGCCCGCGTAGCGGTGGATCATCTCGATCCAGGCCTTGAAGGCGCTGACCGGGCCGTAGGGCATGGCCTCCAGTGCGGCGCGGATGTGCTCGCCGGCGCCCAGGGGGCTGAAATGACCGTAGCAGCCCGGCCAGTCGGGGCAGCCCAGGCCGGAATCGGTCAGGCGCACGAAGGCGCCGAACATGATCAGGTCCAGCGTCAGGAACCAGGCCAGGAACACCAGTTTGCGATAGCGTGCGAGCAGTCCGGGCGTCCGGTCCGGTGCGGGCGCATCCGGAGCGGCGGCGGGTGTTTCGACGGCGGCGCTTGCGATGCGGCTCATCAACCGATCCGGGAGTTCTTCAGCAGGGTGCGGATGTCGTCACGCACGGCTTCGGGCTGCTGCGCATCGGGGAAGCGCATCATCAGGTGACCCAGTGGGTCGACGATCCACAGTCCGCGCGCCAGTTCGGCGGCGGGGTCGGTCGCATCGGGCGCCAGCCAGGCCGCCAGCCGGGCGGGATCGGCGCGCAGGATGTGTGTGCCGGTGTAGGCTTCGTCGACCACAGGGGCCGCGGGCGCGTCGTCGGTGATGAACCAGACGCGTTCCAGCCGGTCGACTTCCTTGCCCTGGCTGGCGTGGGAATTGCGCAGCACGAACAGCCCGCGCACGCAGGACTCCGGGCAGGCGCCGGGCCCTGAACTGATCAACAGCCACTGGCCCTTGAGCTGGTTCAGGTCGTAGGGCCGGCCCTGTTCGTCCCGCAGGGCAAGGTCGCCGGGGATGGGGCGCTGCGGCTCGATCAGTTGGCCGTAGTGGGTGCGCGATTCGGGGCGCAGGCCCAGGGCCGGCACGTAGTAGGCCAGCAGGGCGAACGCCACCGGCGCCAGACAGACCAGCAGGATGGCGATGAGCGGGCGGATGGATCGGGTGCGGGCGGGTGAGGTCGTCGTCGTCATGCGTGCGGAGAAGGTGAGGGGCGGCGCAGGGTGCGCCAGGCCGTGATGCAGGCCGCGATCAGCGCGATCGCGGCGAAGCTGAACCATTGCAGGGCGTAGTTGTAGTTCTGGCCGGCGTTCGTCGAGGGGCCGGGCCAGTCCTGGACAAGATCCGCGTCAGGCGCGGGGGACTGCAGCATGACGACCGGCAGCAGATCCAGGCCGGTGGCTGTCGCCAGGGCATCCAGCGGCAGGTTCTGCATGCGGGGGGGGCGGCCGTCGGTGGCGGGGAAGGGGGTGGGCAGGGACGTGTCCGGTCGGCCGGTGAGGCTGCCCAGGTCGAACAGGCGAGGCACCCGGTGCAGCAGCGTGCCCTGGACCTGGACGGGGCCCGGCGCCGCGTCCACGTCCGGCAGCGTGGCGGGCGGCAATGGGCGGGCGATCCAGCCGCGCAGCACCAGGACGGCGGTGCCGGGGCTGTCCTCGAGTTCGAGCGGGGTTGCCACCCATAGGCCGGGCCGGCCTTTGAGGTTGCGATTGTCAAGGAGTACAGTAAAAGGATTCAGCCAGTGCCCCTGGGCGCTGGCCGGATGCCAGTCGGGGCCGTCGCGGTGCCGCGCATCCAGCGTCCGGGCCGGCGCCCGCCGGCCCGCCTCGATGGCGGCCAGCAGCGTTTCGCGTTCATGGGCGCGTCGCAGTTGCCATTGACCGGCGCCAACGCAGGCCGCGCCCAGCAACGCCAGCAGGACCAAGGCCAGGACGGCCTTCTTGCGGGATGCGGGTTGCGGCGGGGTCATACGATGCTTACATCCTGGTGTTGCGGGGAATACCCATGAAAATTCTGATCGTCGTGCTGTTCCTGGGGGTGCTCGTCAGCCTGGGCTCCGCCATGAAGTATCTCATGCAGGACCGGGGCCGCACCGACCGGATGGCCTGGGCGCTGACATGGCGGGTGGGGTTGTCGATCCTGCTGTTCCTGTTCCTGTTGCTGGCGCACGCGCTGGGCTGGATAAATCCGAACATGACATGAGGCCGGGCATGGGAACGCCCCTGCGGACTGTCCCATGCCCGTCGCATCCGGGCGGCTTGCAAGCCGCGGGGCGGAGGGATCCCTAGGCTGGAGATAGCCCCCCGCTGGCTGCTTACAGCCAGTAGACGAAGATGTACAGGCCCAGCCAGACCACATCCACGAAGTGCCAGTACCAGGCGGCGCCCTCGAAGCCGAAATGATGTTCGGCGGTGAAGTGCCCGCGCACCAGCCGCAGCCAGATCACGGACAGTATGGTGGCGCCCAGGATCACGTGGAAGCCATGGAAGCCGGTCAGCATGTAGAACAGCGCGCCGTAGGCGCCCGAGGTGAAGCGCAGGTTCAGTTCGGTGTAGGCATGATGGTATTCGTAGGCCTGGCAGGCCACGAAGGTGAAGCCCAGGACCACCGTCAGGCCCAGCCAGAAGATCGCCTTGGATCGGTGCGCCGCGCGCAGCGCATGGTGGGCGATGGTCAGCGTGACGCCCGAGGACAGCAGCAGCGCGGTGTTGATGGTGGGCAGCCAGAACGGGCCGACGGTCTGGAAGGATGCGATGGTGCCCGCCGGGCCCTGGTTCGGCCAGGTGCCGCTGAAGCCGGGCCACAGCAGGGTCTGGGTGTCCAGGCTGCTCAGCCATGGCGTGGTGACTTCGCGGGTGTACCACAGCGAGCCGAAGAAGGCGGAGAAGAACATCACCTCGGAGAAGATGAACCAGGCCATGCTCCAGCGGTAGGAGTGGTCGATGCGCTGGCTGTTCATGCCGCCTTCGGACTCGCGTATGGCGTCGCCGAACCAGCCGTAGAGCACGACGAACATGCACAGGATGCCGGCCAGGCAGAGCCAGGGGCCGATCGCGTAACTGTTGACCCACAGGGCAGCGCCGATCAGGGTGGCCAGCATGCTCAGGCTGGCCCGGATCGGGTGGACTGAATCCGGTGGGACGTAGTAGTAAGGGGGCTCGCCGGTGTGGGCCATCTGGGCGCTTGTCATTGTTGTCTCTCCTCTGGGTCTTCCGTCTTCTAGGCCGTCGCCAGACGCACGGCCAGTATCAGCAGCAATACGAACACCGCTCCGCCGATCAGGCCCGCCGCGATCAGGTGCGACGGGCGCAGATGCGACAGGTCATCGTCGTGGCCGGAGCGCTTGCGCAGCCCCAGGAACGCCCAGGCGACCGTGCGCATCGAGCGCAGAAAGGTGTTGCGTGATTCCGTCATCCCACGACCCCGTACAGGTTCGCGCGCACGAAGGTCCACACCAGGATGGCCACGGCGAACAGGGCCAGGACCCATCCCGTGCGGCGATTGCGGCGGCGTTGTTCAGGGGTCATGTCGAGCATCTCAGTGGCTGGCTTCATATTGGGGCGGCGTCACGAAGGTATGGTAGGGCGCGGGCGAGGGCACCGTCCATTCCAGGCCCTCGGCGCCTTCCCAGGGGTTGGCCGCCGCCGGCGCGCCGTGGCCGCGGACCGCCTTGATCACGATATAGGCCAGCAGCAACTGCGACAGGCCGAACCAGTAAGCGCCGATCGTGGCGATCTGGTGGAAGTCGGTGAACTGCGCGGCGTAGTCCGCGTAGCGGCGCGGCATGCCGGCCAGACCCAGGAAGTGCATCGGGAAGAAGGTGATGTTGAACGAGATCATCGTCATCCAGAAGTGCCACTTGCCCAGGCGTTCGTCGTACATGCGGCCGCACCATTTCGGCAACCAGTAATAGGTGGCGCCGAACAGGGCGAAGAGTGATCCGGCCACCAGCACGTAGTGGAAGTGCGCCACCACGTAGTAGGTGTCCTGGACCTGGATGTCGATCGGGGCGACCGCCAGCACCAGGCCGGTGAAGCCGCCGATGGTGAACACGAAGATGAAGCCGATGGCGAACAGCATCGGGGTTTCGAAGGTCATGGCGCCGCGCCACATGGTGGCCGTCCAGTTGAAGACCTTGACCCCCGTGGGAATGGAAATCAGCATCGTGCCGTACATGAAGAACAGCTGGGCGGTGACCGGCATGCCCGTGGTGAACATGTGGTGCGCCCACACCAGGAACGACAGGATGGCGATGGCGCAGATGGCGTACACCATCGATGCGTAGCCGAACAGCCGCTTGCGCGCGAAGGTCGGCACGATCTGCGACACCATCCCGAAGGCCGGCAGGATCATGATGTAGACCTCGGGATGGCCGAAGAACCAGAACACGTGCTGGTACAGCACCGGATCGCCGCCGCCGGCGGCGTTGAAGAAATGCGTGCCGAAATGGCGATCGGTGAGCAGCATCGTGACGGCGGCGGCCAGCACCGGCATCACGGCCAGCAGCAGGTAGGCCGTGACCAGCCAGGACCAGCAGAACAGCGGCATCTTCATCAGGGTCATGCCGGGGGCGCGCATGTTCAGGATGGTGACGATGATGTTGATCGCGCCCATGATCGAGGACGCGCCCAGGATGTGCACGGCGAAGATCGCGAAGTCCATGCCGGGACCCATCTGCAGCGACAGCGGCGCGTACATGGTCCATCCCGAGGCGTTGGCCCCGCCCGGCACGAAGAACGACGCCGTCAGCAGGATCGCGCCCACCGGCAGCAGCCAGAAGCTGAAGTTGTTCATCCGCGCGAACGCCATGTCGGACGCGCCGATCTGCAGCGGGATCATCCAGTTGGCGAAGCCCACGAAGGCGGGCATGATCGCGCCGAAGATCATGATCAGCCCGTGCATGGTAGTGAACTGGTTGAAGAGTTCGGGCTGGAAGAACTGGATGCCGGGTTCGAACAGTTCCGTGCGCAGCAACAGGGCGAGCGTGCCGCCCTCCAGCAACATGCAGAACGAGAAGATCAGGTACATCGTGCCGATGTCCTTGTGATTCGTGGCGAACACCCAGCGCCGCCAACCGTGCGGGACGTGGTGGGCGTGTTCGTCATGCCCGGCGTGGGGCGGAATGTGGTCGACCGTGACGCTGCTCATTGAATGTCTCCTTCCTGGGGCGCGTCGCCTTCCGGGCGGCGCGAGGAAATATCGTGTGAATTCGCCGTGTGGGTTGCGGTCCGGATCAGCGCAGGGCCTTGACGTCCGAGGGCTGGACGACGGGGTCGGGACCCTTTCCGGCATTGTCCCACGCGTTGCGCGTATAGGTGATGACCGCGGCGATCTGGGTGTCGCTGAGCTGGTCGCGGAAGGCGGCCATCGCCGTGCCCGGATGCCCGTTCAGGACCGTATCGATCTGGCCTTTCATGGGCGCCAGCACGAATTTGGTGCTGCCGTTCAGGGCCGGGAAGGTGCCCGGGATGCCCTGGCCGTTGGCCTGGTGACAGGCGACGCAGGTGGTGGAGAAGACCTGCTTGCCCTTGGCGATCAGTTCGTCCTTGGTCCAGGTCTTGTTCGGATCCTCGGAGGCGGCGGCCATGGCCGATTTTTGCTTGGCGGCCCAGGCGGCGTAGTCTTCCTGGGACTTCACTTCGACCACGATCGGCATGTAGGCGTGGTTCTTGCCACAGAGTTCGGCGCACTGGCCGCGGTAGATGCCGGGCTTGTCGGCGCGGAACCAGGTGTCGCGCAGGAAGCCGGGGATGGCGTCCTGCTTGACGCCCAGCTCGGGCACCATCCAGGCGTGGATCACGTCGGCGGCCGTCAGCACCACGCGGACCTTCTGGCCGACAGGCACCACCATGGGCTGGTCGACTTCCATCAGGTAGGTGTTGCCGATGGGCGCCTTGCCGTCGATCTGGTCCTGCGGCGTGGACAGGTTCGACAGGAATTGCACCCCCGCCGCCGGTCCGTCAAGGTATTCGTAGCCCCATTTCCATTGGTAGCCGGTGACTTTGACAGTCAGGTCCGCGCTGCTGGTGTCCTTCATGGCGACCACGGTGCGTGTGGCCGGGATGGCCATGCCGACGATGATCAGAAAGGGAATCACCGTCCAGGTGAGTTCCAGGCCGAGATGCTCTTCGAACTTGGCGGCCTTGTGGCCTTTGTCCTTGCGGTGGCGGATGATGGAATACAGCATCACGCCGAACACGCCGATGAAGATCAGCGTACAGATGATCAGCATCATCCAGTGCAGGGAATAGATTTCCCTTGCGATGGGGGTGACCCCGGTGTGCAGATTCAGCTGGTTGACCCCCGGACCTCCCGGCATGTCCTGAACCTGCGCCCCGGCGGCTGTCGCCCACGACAGCGCGATCATGCCCAACGTCCCTCTGACCATCTTCATGTTGTCCCTTTGGTTGGCGTGTATTTTTTCAGGGTCGATTGACCTTCGTCAAAGAAGCGTTCAAGAACAATCGGCCACCGCACACATGGTTGGATCGCCAGGCCGTAAAATGAATCGCGGAAGCTGCAGCCCGGGGTACCCTTATAAACCTGAAGGGATTATAGCCACTGACCGGGGCTTGTACAGGCGTGCCCGCGGCCTGTTCATCGGCTTTTCCGGGTTTCCACCAATCCCCGCCGCCCGTATTTCAAGGATTCGTCGGACACGCGACGTCTCCAGCCGGGACATCTCTCCACGTCGCGCCTTGCAAGGCGCTCCGATTCGATCGGCACGCGGCGTCTCCAGCCGGGGCATCTCTCCACGTCGCGCCTTGCAGGGCGCTCCGATTCGATCGGCACGCGGCGTCTCCAGCCGGGGCATCTCTCCACGTCGCGCCTTGCAAGGCGCTCCGATTCGATCGGCACGCGACAGTCCGCAGGGGACTGTCGCGTGTCCGATCTCATCCACTACAATCCTGCGATGGAATCTTTTTCAGCGGCCTTTGTCTTGGACGACATCCTGGCGCGCAATGCGCGCCTGGTGCGCCGCGCCCAGCAGTTGCCGCCCGCGGGTGCCCGGCCGGCCACCGTCTCGGGCCGGGTCGGCGGCTGGATCGGCCCCGCCGCGCTCGCGGCCGTCGCCGGCCTGCCGGGTGTCCACATCGAACCCGAGGCCGTGCATTTCACTGCCGCGCCCGCCGCACGGCTGGGTCTGGATGCCGTGCTGCACGGGGTGGCGCTGGCCTTGCGGGATGCCGGCTGCATCCGCGCCTGGCGCGACGAACTGCTGGACGTCATGGCCGAAGGCCGGCCGCTGGGCCGCATCGAGCGCGGCGCCGTGCGTCCCCTGGGCCTGCTCACGCAGGCCGTCCACCTGAATGGCTGGTCTCCGGACGGGCGCCTCTGGGTGGCGCGCCGCGCCCTGAACAAAACCACCGATCCCGGCTTGTGGGACACCCTGGCGGGCGGGCTGGTCGCCGCGGGCGAGGACCCGGAATCCGCGTTGCTGCGCGAAACCCTCGAAGAGGCCGGGCTGCCGGCCGTGGCGCTGGCCGCGCATGGCCCGCTGCGCACGGTGCTGCGCATGCACCGCCGCCTGGAAGACGGCTACCAGGTCGAGAACGTGCTGCTCAGCGATTGCGTGCTGGACGCGGGTGCCGTGCCCCGCAACCTGGATGGCGAGGTGCTCGAATTCCGCTGCCTGGCAATGGCGGATCTGTGGGATATGATCACCCATGGCGCCTTCACGCTGGAAGCCGAACTGGCCATCCTGGATTCGCTGCGGCATCGCCTGCGTGCCGACGTTGCGTGAACGCGAACAAGCCCTGACTCAATCATCCCGGCATGGTGCCGGCGGAGGCAATCCATCATGGCGCAAGACTCCACCACCAATCCTTTCGTGCTGCCCGGTTTCGGCCAGCAGGGCGATGCCGCCCGCAACCCGCTGTTCGCCGGCCTGGACATGATGCGCCAGGCGTGGCAGAACATGGCGGGCGCCGGCGGTCTGGACGCCGCGCAGTTGACGCCCATGTCCCTGGAGGATCTCGACCGGCGCATCCGTGAACTGCAGACGGTGCAGAACTGGCTGCAGTTGAACGCCACGATGTTGGCCAACACCATCCAGGGCATGGAAATCCAGCGCAGCACCCTGAGCACCCTGAAGTCCTTCGCCGGCGGCGCTTTCCCGGGTGCGGCGCCTGAAGCCGCCAGCCCCGCCGGCGCGGCCGACGCGGCCGGCTCCGACTATGCCCGCGCGGCGGGCGACTGGTGGAACCTGGTGCAGCAACAGTTCGAACAGTTGGCGACCGCGACCGCCGCCGGCTTGCAGGGGATGGCCGAATCCGCCGAGCAGGCGGCGGCTCCGGCCAAGGCCAGGACCTCCCCGGCTCGCAAGAAACCGGCCTCGGCGCGCAAATCGACGACTGGCAAAGCCCCCGCCAAGAAGGCATCCGGGCGGTCCCGCGCCTAGGTCTGTTGCGCCGATTTGATTCCCGGGTCCGGTCCGCGCGGCCGGACCCTTCGATTCCACACCCACGCTTCCCCTCATGCTGAACATCATCATTCTGGCCGCCGGACTGGGCAAACGCATGCAGTCCGACCTGCCCAAGGTCCTGCATCCGATCGCCGGCAAGCCCATGCTGGCTCATGTCCTGGATTCCGCGCGCGCCCTGTCGCCGGACCGGATCGTGGTCGTCACTGGCCATGGCGCCGAACGGGTCCAGGCGACCTTCGCGGGGCAGGATCTGAGCTTCGCCCTGCAGCAGCCCCAACTGGGCACGGGCCACGCCGTGATGCAGGCCTTGCCCCTGTTGCTGGAGGGCGATGCGGACGATGTCAGTCTGGTGCTGTATGGCGACGTGCCGCTGGTGCGCTCGGACACCCTGCGGGCGCTGCTCCAGGCGCGCGGTCAAGGGCTGGCGCTGTTGACCGAGACGCTGGCGAATCCCGCCGGCTACGGCCGCATCGTGCGCGATGACCAGGGCCGCATCCGCCGCATCGTCGAGCACAAGGATGCCGGTCCCGACGAGCTTGCCATCCACGAGGTCAACACAGGCATCCTGGCCGCGCCCACGGCGGCGCTGCGCGATTGGCTGGGCCGGGTCGACAATTGCAACGCCCAGGGCGAATACTATCTGACCGACATTGTCGGTCTGGCCGTCGCCGACGGGGTGTCCGTGTCGCACGCACAGCCTTCCGCCGGTTGG
This sequence comes from Castellaniella denitrificans, assembly GCF_027214045.1. Classification (GTDB taxonomy): domain Bacteria; phylum Pseudomonadota; class Gammaproteobacteria; order Burkholderiales; family Burkholderiaceae_B; genus Castellaniella; species Castellaniella denitrificans_A. Next base: position 562,839 of record NZ_JAPWHE010000001.1, read on the forward strand.
GAAACCCTGGGGGTCAACAGCCGCGTCCAGCAGGCCCAGCTTGAACGTGTCTGGCAGGGCGAGCAGGCACGCGTGCTGCTCGAACAGGGCGTTACCCTGGCCGATCCGGCGCGCTTCGACCTGCGCGGCGCCCTGGCTTGCGGTCGCGATGTCTTCATCGATGTGGGCTGCGTGTTCGAGGGCGAGGTCCATCTGGCCGACGGCGTGCGCATCGGGCCGCATTGCGTGATCCGCGACGCGCGCATCGGCGCGGGCACCGTGCTGGACGCCTATACCCATGTCGAAGGTGCCCGGGTGGCCGAGGCGGCCCGGATCGGGCCCTATGCCCGTCTGCGGCCGGGGGCCGACATCGGACCGGACGCGCACGTGGGCAATTTCGTCGAACTGAAGAAGACCCGCCTGGGCCGGGGCTCCAAGGCCAACCACCTGGCCTATCTGGGCGACGCCGAGATCGGCGAGCGCGTCAACGTCGGCGCGGGCACGATCACCTGCAACTACGATGGCGTCAATAAATTCCAGACGGTGATCGAGGACGACGCCTTCATCGGCTCGGACACCCAGCTGGTCGCGCCCGTGCGGGTCGGCAGGGGCGCCACGCTGGGCGCGGGCACGACATTGACGCGGGATGCGCCCGCAGGCGAGCTGACCCTGTCGCGGACGCGGCAGCAGTCCGTTCCGGGCTGGAAGCGGCCGACGCGCAAATCGTGACGATGCCGGGGGCGTCGTGCGCATCCTGCATCTGAATCTGGAAAAAGGCTGGCGGGGCGGTGAACGCCAGACCCTGCTGACCTTGCGTGGTTTGCGCGCGGGCGGCCACGAGGTCGCCCTGGCCGCGCGGACTCGCGGTCCCCTGGCCGAGCGCGCCGCCGCAGAAGGCATTCCGGTGCTCGCCTGCGGCGGCGTCCCGGGCCTGGCGCGCGTCCTGCTGATGTCGGGCTGGCGCTACGATGTGCTGCATGCGCAGACGGCACAGGCCATGAGTCTGCTGGCGATTTTGCGGCCGGTGTTGCGTGCCGCGCTGGTGTTCACGCGCCGCACGGCCTTCGACGCCCCTGGCGCGACGGCACGCCACCGCTGGAAATGGGCGCGCGCGGATGCCCTGGTGGCGATCAGCGAGGCCGCCGCCGCCGCGCCCCGGGCGCTGGGCTTGCCCGTCACCGTCATCCCCAGCGCGGTCGAGGCCTCGCCGGCCGATCCCGAAGGGGTGGCGGACTTGCGGGCGCGATTCGGCCTGGACGACCGGCGCGTGCTGGTCACGGCGGCGGCGCTCAGCCCCGAAAAAGACCCGCTCACCCTGATCGAGGCGGTCTCGATCCTGCGTCGCGACCATCCTGACGTGCTGTGCCTGCATTGCGGCGCGGACGGCGCCGCGGCCGGCGCGGCGCGCGCACGCGTCGCCGAGCTGGGTCTGGGCGATCATTACCGGTTCGCGGGTTTCCAGTCCCGCGTGGCCGACGCGCTTTCGCTGGCCGATGTCTACGTCAGCAGTTCGCGTTTCGAGGCCCTGGGCACCAGCGTGCTGGACGCCTGCCTGGCCGGTTTGCCGGTGGTCGCCACGGACGTGGGCGGACATCGGGAGATCCTGGCGCCGGATCGCGGCCTGCTGGCGCCCGTTGGCGATGCCGGCACCCTGGCGCGTCGTGTCGCCTGGGCGCTGGATCATCCGGAAGCCGCTCGTGCCATGGGTGAACGGGCACGGGCGATGGTGGCGCGTGAATATGCCGTGCCGGCGATGGTGGCGCGTTACGAAAGCCTGTATCGCGGGCTGCGGCGGGCTTAGGCTTTTACAGCGGGCGCAGGGTTTCGCGGTATTGCCGCCCGCGCTCCACGTAGTGGTGCGCGCCGGCGTCCATGGCGGCGATCTCTTCGTCGCTGAGGGTGCGCACCGCCTTGGCCGGCGAGCCCAGGATCAACGAGCGTTCCGGAAACGTCTTGCCTTCGGTGACCAGCGCGCCCGCCCCGACCAGGCTGTGTCGGCCGATCACGGCGCCGTTCAGGACGACGGCCTGGATGCCGATCAGCGCGCCGTCTTCCACCGTGCAGCCGTGCAGCATGGCCTGGTGGCCCACCGTGACGCCGCGGCCGATGCGCAGCGGCTTGCCCGCGTCCACGTGCAGCACGGCGCCTTCCTGGATGCTGCTGTTTTCGCCGACGACGATGGGCTCGTTGTCGGCGCGGATCACGGCGCCGGGCCAGACGCTGGCGCCGGCCCGCAGCGTCACGGCGCCGATCAGGGTGGCCTCGGCCGCCACGAAGGCGGACGGATCGATGTGCGGGGTCAGGTCCCCCAGGGCGTAACAGGTCATCGGGCGGTCTCCGGACAAGCCGCGCGACACGCCGGCCTTGCCGTCCTGGACGGCCGGGCCGGCGCGGGCGGCGGGGTGTCGCTCGATGGTAGCACGCCCTTCCGGGCGAGATGGGCGGCCCTATAATCCCGCCATGACGACACGCATCCTCATCGTACGCACATCCTCGCTCGGGGATCTGGTGCACATGCTGCCCGCCATCAGCGATATCGCCCGGCATGTGCCGGACGCGTCGATCGACTGGCTGGCCGAGGAAGCCTTCGCGGAGATCCCGTCCTGGCATCCGGCCGTGCGCGAGGTCATCCCGGTCGCGCACCGGCGCTGGCGCAAGCATTGGTGGGCGGCCGACACCCGGCGCGAACGGGCCGCCCTGCGCGCCACCCTGGGCGCGCGCCGCTACGACGTCGTCCTCGACATGCAGGCCCTGATGAAGTCGATCTGGCTGGTCCGCCAGGCGCGCGGCGTGCGCCACGGCCTGGACTGGAAGTCCGCACGGGAACCGCTGGCCTCGCTGTTCTACGACGTGCGCCACCGGGTGGAGTTCTGGCAGCCGGCCATCGTCCGCCAGCGGAGCCTGGCGGCCGCCGTCTTCGGCTACACGGTCGAAGGCCCGCCGGATTTCGGCTTGCGGGCGCTGACCGACGGGGTGGAGATCGAGCCGGCCGCCCTGATCATGCCCTCGGCCAGCCGGGACGACAAACTCTGGCCGGATGCCGATTGGCGGCAGGTCTTCGACGATCTGCAGGGGCGCGGTCTGGCATTGCGGCTATTGGCCGGCAACGAGGCCGAGCAGGCGCGTGCGAGGGAACTGATCCGGGGGCGGGCGGACGCGATCGTCCTGCCTCGCATGGGCCTGCGCCAGGTGGCGGACCAGCTCGCCCGGGCGCGGATCATGGTCGGCCTGGACAGCGGCCTGACACACTTGAGCGCCGGTCTGGGCCGCCCCACCATCGGCATCTACAAGGCTTCGACGCCTGTGCGCACACCCCTTCAAGGACCGGCCTACACCGCCAGTCTGGGCGAGCGCGGCCAGGCGCCTGACGCCGGCCGCGTACGGGCCGCCATCGCCGAGGCCATGGACGAGGCGCGCGGGTGCGGGTGATGCGCGGCCTGTATTCCCTGCTGTTGCGTATCCTGTCCCCCGTGCTGCTGGGCTGGATGGCCCTGCGCGCGCGCCGCGCCGGTGGCCGGTGGTCGGTGCTGGGGGCGGCGCGCTTCGGCCGCTACGGGCGGACCGGGCGTGGCCCTGGCGCCGTCTGGGTCCATGCGGTCAGCCTGGGCGAGACCCGGGCCGCCCAACCTTTGATCAGGGCTTTGATGGATCGCGGACACCGGGTGCTGCTGACGCATCTGACGGCCACGGGCCGGGCCGAGGGCGAACGCGCGTATGCGGCGGAACTGGCCGACGGCCGGTTGTGCCAAGACTGGCTGCCGTATGATTTTCCGGGTGCGACGCGCCGCTTCATGCGCCACCATCGTCCAGCCGTGGGCGTCCTGATCGAACGTGAACTCTGGCCCAATCTGGTGCATGCCGCAGTGGACGCCGGGGTGCCCTTGGTGCTGGCCAGCGCCCGCATGTCGGAATCCTCGTTGCGCATGACGCTGCGGCTGGGCGCGTTGCTGCGGCCAGCCTACGGCGCGCTGGCGCGTACCTACGCCCAGTCGCTGCCGGACGCCCGGCGGCTGGAGCGCGCGGGCGCGCGGCAGGTCGCGGTGTCGGGCAATTTCAAGTTTGATCTGCAGCCGGACCGCGAGCGGATGGCCCGTGGCGCAAGCTTTGCCGCCCGGCTGGACCGGCGGGTCGTGGTGATCGCCAGTACGCGCGAAGGCGAGGACGCCCTTTTCATCGAGGCCATCCGTCAGCAGCTCGGGCCGCGGCACGCGCGTGGCGCGGCCGCCGACCGGCCGCCGCTGTTCATCCTGGTGCCGCGTCATCCGCAGCGTTTCGAGACCGCGGCCGGCTTGCTGAGAGCGGCCGGCATATCCTTTGTGCGGCGCAGCCGCCTGCTTGCGCTGGGCGACGACAGCACGACGGCCGTCGAGGCGTGCCGGGACGCCGATGTGGTTCTGGGCGATACGCTGGGCGAGATGGCCTGGTACTACGCGTGTGCCCAGGTGGCGATCGTGGGCGGCAGTTTCGCGCCGCTGGGGGGGCAGAACTTCATCGAGGCCAGTGCCCAGGGCCGGCCCGTGCTGGTGGGGCCGCATACCGCCCACTTCGAACAGGCGGTCGGCGACGCCCTGGCCGCTGGCGCCATCGCACGCGCGGCCGATCCGGACCAGGCCGTGCGCCAAGCCCTGCGGTGGCTGGACGATCCGGCCCGCCTGCGCGGCATGGGAGAGGCCGCTGGCGACTGGGTCCGGCAGCATGCGGGGGCCGTGGCGCGCGTGGTGGATGGCATCGAGGCCTTGCTGACGCGGGCGCCGCCGCGCCCGCCCGGGTCCTGACGCCCGAAGCGGAATCGCGCCCTGGATCAGGCCGGTTCCAGGCCGTGGTATTTCTTGCCCAGCGCGAGCGTCGCCTGGAAGAATCCTTCTTTGCTGCCGCAGTCGTAACGGATGCCCTCGTAGCGGTGAGCCAGCACACGGCGCTGCCTGAGCAGGTCGGCGATGGCGTCCGTGAGCTGGATTTCACTTCCGACACCGGCCCGGGTGCGGCGCAGATGATCGAAGATTTCGGGCTCCAGGACGTACCGGCCCACGACAGCCTGGTTCGAAGGCGCGTCCTGCGGTTCGGGCTTTTCCACGATCTGCTCGACCCGCGTGTTGCGCGGGTCGATGGCCGTGCCGGCGATCATGCCGTATTTGCGGGAATCGGCCGGGTCGATGGTCTGGATGGCGAGCACGCTGCCATCATGCTGGTGGGCGGCGTCCACCAATTGGCGCGTGACGGAGATGTCGGCGTCCAGCAGGTCGTCGGCCAGCAGCACGGCGAAGGGCTCGTTGCCGACGATGGGCTCGGCGCACAGCACGGCGTGGCCCAGACCCAGCGGCTGGGCCTGACGGGTGTAGATGCAGTGGACATGCGGCGGCAGGATCGTGCTGACCATGTCGAGCAGATGCCGCTTGCCTTTGGATTCCAGTTCGGCCTCGAGTTCGGGCATGCGGTCGAAATGGTCCTCGATGGCCCGCTTGTGGCGGCCCGTGACGAAGATCAGTTCCGTGATGCCCGCAGCCAGTGCTTCCTCGACGGCATACTGGATCAGGGGCTTGTCGATGATCGGCAGCATTTCCTTGGGCATGGCCTTGGTGGCCGGCAGAAAACGGGTGCCCAGTCCGGCGACGGGAAAGACGGCTTTGCGGATCGGTTTCATCAGGGATTGGCGGCGGGGGGGATGGGCGCGCCCAGGATCAGGACCTGCTGGTTGCGTTGCGACAGCGGCCGGGGTGTGCGCCCCTGTTCGGCCGGCGGCAGGCCGAAGAAGCCCTGTCCGTAGGCCAGCAGCGCCAGGTTGGCGATGACGGCGAGTGTCAGCAGGAAACGCATGCGGCGGCCCGGATGGGAAAAAGGGATGTCCGCCAGTATATCAGCGGGTTCCGGGGCGGGTGCCGGGTCTGGAGGCTGGGAATGGGGCCTGATCCGCCAGACTGGCCAGACCGTCCAGGACGGGGCCGTCCAGCCAGCGTGGCGGGTCCGTGCGCCCGGGGGCCACGCGCATCAGCGCCGCCCGCAGTTCTGGCTGGATGCGCGGCCAGTCGCCGCCGCTGACGAACATCAGCGGCGGCATGCCCGGGCAGGCGTCGGCGGCCAGCCGCCACTGGCGCAGCAGCGCGCCGGCCTGGGCGGCCGCGATGCCGCTGGCGATGGCGGTGTCGGTGTCGGTCGGGAAATCCGCGGGTTCGCCCTGGGCCAGGGGCAGGTCGGCCGTGCCCCGGGCCAGGCTGCGGGCCATCAGGGCCGCCCCGGGCAGGATCAGGCCGCCGATGAAGGCGGCGCGGCGCGTGCCGTCGCCCTGGGTCCGCCAGGCCAGGGTATCGATCGTCGTGGCGGTGCCGAAACTGGCCAGGATGCAGGGTGAGCCCGCCTGCCAGGCGGGCTCGTCGCGTACGTGGCGCAGCAGACCCAGCAGACCCAGCCAGCGGTCGGCGCCCAGCCGGGCCGGTTCGCGGTAGCCGTTCAGCAATAGATCCTGTCCGTCGCGGGCATCGTGCCAGTGTATGGGCAGGTCCCAGGCGATCCGGCTGGCGTGTTCCAGGGCGCTGCGCACCCCCTTGCCGGCGACGTTGGAGGCCAGGATGCGCCTTGGCGCGAAGTCCAGGCGCGCGGCCAGGCCGGGCAGTTCCTCGTGCGCCAGACTCAGGGGGGGCGCGCTGCGCCGGGTGTCTCCCGGCTTCAGCCAGGCGACTTTGACGCGGGTGTTGCCGGCGTCGATCAGCAGGATCATCGTTGCAGCCGTACGGAGATTTCACCGACCGAGATGGCCTGGACGCCATCGGCGTTGCGCAGCAGCAGGCGGCCCTCGGTGTCGATGCCGCAGGCCGCGCCCGTATGCCGGAGGCGGCCGTCGTCGAGCACGTCCAGCATGCGGCCCACCAGGCCGTCGACTTCCGCGTAGCGGGCGGGCAGGTCGGAGAAGCCCCGGGCGGTGGCTTGATTCAGCGCGTCGTACCAGGACCGGGCGGCACTGGCGGCCAGGTCGGCGGCCGTGAGGCGCGCGGCGCCGGGATCGTCGGACGCGACCTCCGTCCAGTCCGCGATGCGGCGATCCAGCGACTGCGACAGGGCGCGGGCGTCCTCCAGGTTCAGACCCATGCCGATGATGATGAGATGGTGATCGGCGGCCCGTGCGGTGCCCGAGCGGGTCGACTCGATCAGGATGCCGGCCAGCTTGGCCTGATCCCAGAGCAGGTCGTTGGGCCACTTCATGGTCAGGCGCGGGCGGTGGCGGGGATCGAGCCGCGCGCGCAGCGCCTGGCAGGTCGCCATGCCGATCAGGGGCGCCAGCGTCCGCAATTGGCGGGCCGGCAGGAAGACGTCGAAGGCGCAGGAGAACATCAGGTTGGCGCCGACGCGGTTCTGCCAGGTGCGTCCGGCTCGTCCGCGCCCCTGGGACTGCAGGTGCGTGCCCAGCAGCCAGGGGCGGTCCGGCGGCCCGCCGGGCTGGCGCGCGCGCGCCAGCAGATCGGCGTTGGTCGAACCGGTCTGTTCGACCCAGTCCACCTGGCGGAATTGCGGCAGGGCATCGCGCAGGGCGCCGGCCAGGGCCGCGGGGGTCGGCAGGACGCGGGCGGGGTCGTGGGGTGGGCCGGTCATATGGGTAGAATGAGGTCTGGAGCAGACAGGGGAATCCGCGCAGCCATGAGTTTACGCACAGAACAGGCCACATGCCAGGGTCTTGCCGGCCTGATCGAGTACACCGTCGATCACCCTGAAGACACGCCGTCGGGCTGGGCGCTGGTGCTGCATCCCCACCCGCTGTACGGCGGCACCCGCGACAACAAGGTCGTCACCACCGTGTCGCGCGCCTGCGTGCAGCGCGGCCTGCTGGCCATTCGCCCCAATTTCCGGGGAGTCGGCGCCTCGGCCGGCGAGTTCGACCGGGCGGTCGGTGAAACGGCCGACATGGCGGCCGTCGTCGAGCATGTCTTTCAGGCCTGGCCCCAGGCGGCTGCGGGGCCCTGGGTGCTGGCGGGTTTTTCGTTCGGCTCGGCGGTGGCCGCCCAGCTCTACGCCGACCTGGCGGATCGAGGCCTGCCCTTGCCGGCCCGCCTGATGTTGATCGGTTGCGCGGTCGAACGGTTCCGCCACCGGCCCCTGTCCATGCCGCCCGACACGCTCATGATCCACGGTGAGCACGACGAGGTCGTGCCCCTGTCCGAAGGCATGGATTTTGCCAGGACGCACCAGTTGCCCATGACTGTCGTGCCGGATGCCGGCCATTTCTTCCATGGCAAGCTGCTGATCCTGCGCCAGATCGTCCTGTCCGGTCTGGGGGGCCTCTGAGCGTGCGTCCGGCGGAGGGCATGTCGTTTCAGTTGCTTGCTTTTTGTCTCGAATTGCCCGGTCCGCGCGGTCGTGACGGTTTTTTACGCTGCCTATAATGAGCGTTTGCCATTCCTTACCCATTTTCCGTTGTCCATGCCCATGAATGTCTCCCCGTCGCTTTTCCGTCGCTCCCGCCTGGCTCACCTGACGCTGGCCTGCTCGCTGCTGATGTCCGGCGCGGTCTGGTCGCAGGAGAAGCCCGTGCCGGCCGCCGCGGCCGCTCAGGCTCCGGCCGGGTTCGAGATGGTCAGCAGCCTGTCCAACATTCCGGCGCCGACTCTGGGCGCCAAGGCATGGCTGACGCTGGATGCCAACAGCGGCCAGGTCATCGCGGCCCAGAATCCCCAGCAAACCGTCGAGCCCGCGTCCCTGACCAAGCTGATGTCCGCCTATGTGATCTTCGATGCGCTGGAAAGTGGCCGGCTGAAGCTCGACCAGAAAGTCCACGTTTCCGAAAAGGCCTGGAAGACCGAAGGCTCCCGCATGTTCATCGATCCGAACACGGAGGTGTCGGTGGACGAGCTCTTGCAGGGCATGCTGGTGCAGTCGGGCAACGATGCGACCGTGGCGCTGGCCGAGGCCGTCGCCGGCAGCGAATCGGCATTCGCCGCGCTCATGAACCAGCAGGCCAAGGCCCTGGGCATGAAACACACGCATTTCATGAATGCCTCCGGCCTGCCCGATCCCGACCACATGACCACGGTCGAGGATCTGGCGATCCTGGCGCGGGCGCTGGTCCGGCGCTTTCCGCAATACCGGCACTACGACAGCCAGAAGGAATTCACCTACAACAACATCAAGCAGAGCAACCGCAACCGCCTGCTGTGGGCCGACCCCACCGTCGACGGCCTGAAGACCGGGCACACCCAGTCGGCCGGCTATTGCCTGGTGGCCACGGCGCTGCGCGACGGCCGGCGCGTGGTGTCGGTGCTGGTGGGCGCGGCCAGCGACGCGGCCCGCACCGAAAGCAGCCTGAAGCTGCTGAACTGGAGCTTCCAGAACTTCGACACCGTCAAGCTGCTGGACAAGGACAAGCCGGCCGTGTCCGCGCGGGTCTGGGAAGGCGCCACCGAAACCGCGGGGCTCGGTCTGTCCAATGCGCTGTGGGTGACGGTGCCGCGCGGCCGCGCCGACGACATCAAGACCGAAGCCCGCTACACCCAGCCGCTGATGGCGCCCCTGGCCGAGGGCGCCCGTGCCGGCACCCTGCTGGTCAGCCTGGACGGCAAGGAACTGGACCAGCGGCCGCTGGTGGTGCTGCAGTCGGTGGAAGAAGCCGGTTTTTTCGGCAGGCTGCTGGACAAGATCCGCTTGCTGTTCGAATAATGTCGACATGAAGCCGATCCGCCCCGAAGACTCCCTGATCACCTATCCCTGCGACTTTCCGATCAAGGTCATGGGGCGCGCGCATGACGATTTCGCGCCCGCCATGGCCGAGGTGGCAATCGGTTTCGATCCCGAGTTCGACCCCGCCACCATCGAAATCCGCCCCAGCTCCAGCGGCAATTACCTGGGACTGACCCTGACGGTGCGCGTCACCTCGCGCGAACAGCTGGACGATCTGTACCGCGCCCTTCACGGACACGAGATGGTGTCCGTGGTGCTCTAGGCGCTGGCCGGCCATGGGCATGCAGGCGCGCTGGCTGGACCGCCCCGCTCCCTACCTGCCTGTCTGGCAGGCCATGCGCGATTTCACCGAATCGCGCGCGGACGATACGCCCGACGCGCTCTGGCTGGTGGAGCATGCTCCGGTCTACACGCTGGGCCAGGCCGGCAAGCCGGAACACATTCTGAATCCTCACGGCATTCCGGTGGTGCATTGCAACCGGGGTGGGCAGGTCACGTATCACGGTCCGGGCCAGGTCGTGCTCTACACCCTGGTGGATCTGCGGCGCCGGGGCATCTTCGTCCGGGAATTCGTCACCCTGCTCGAGCAGGCCGTGCTGGACCTGCTGGCCGAACTGGGTGTGCCGGGCGCCTGCCGCAAACCCGGCGCCCCCGGCATCTACGTGCCCCAGTCGGCGCTGCGGCAACCCAGGGGCGATGCCCTGGCCAAGATCGCCGCGCTGGGCGTCAAGATCCGCAACGGCCGCGCCTATCATGGCGTGGCGCTGAACGTGGCCATGGATCTCGACCCGTTCCTGGGTATCAATCCGTGCGGTTACGAGGGTCTGCAGACGGTCGATCTGCGGGCGTGCGGCATCGAGGCCGATCTGATCCCGACCGGCAACCGTCTGGCAGCGCTTTTCTCTGCGGCCTGGATGGCCGCCGGAAACCAAGGAGACTCGCATGATGCAAACCCCGATGGAGCCCGTGCTGCATGAATATCGTGACGGTGTCCTGACGCTGACGCTGAACCGGCCCGATCAGTTCAATGCGCTGTCCGAGGAGATGCTGGCGGCGTTGCAGGCGCGTTTCGACGCCTGCCGGGACGACCCGGACCTGAGGGTCGTGGTGCTGGCCGCCAATGGCCGCGCTTTCTGCGCCGGCCACGATCTGAAGCAGATGCGAGGTCATGCGGGCGATGGGGATTATTACCGCGACCTGTTCGGCCGCTGCGGTCGGCTGATGCTGTCCATCGCGCGCTGCCCCGTGCCGGTCATTGCGCGGATCCACGGCACGGCGACCGCCGCCGGTTGCCAGCTGGTGGCCAGTTGCGATCTGGCGGTGGCCGCCGAAAGCGCGCGGCTGGCCGTCTCGGGCATCAATGTCGGCCTGTTCTGCGCCACGCCGGCCGTGGCGCTGACGCGCAACGTGTCCATGAAGAACGCCTTTGAAATGCTGGTGACGGGCCGGTTCATCAGCGCCCGCCAGGCCGCGGAACGCGGGCTGGTCAATCACGCCGTGCCCGACGCCGAACTGGACGAGGCGGTGCAAGGACTGGTCGACGCCATTCTGGCCAAGAGCCCGGTGGCGGTGCGCACTGGCAAGGCCATGGTCTATCGGCAGTTGGGATTGCCTCTGGATCAGGCCTACGATTACGCGGCCGGCGTCATGGCGGAAAATATGCTGGCCGAGGACGTGGGCGAGGGCATCGACGCGTTCATGCAGAAGCGCCCGCCACAGTGGCGGGGCCGCTGAACCCCCGATCGGCGCTCTTATTGACGCACCACAAGGCGTGCGGACCCGATCCTGCATTCCAATGAAGAGGTCATCCTGAACGGAGCCTCCTCATGCCGCTGTACCGCTCGTCCCACGCTGTTTTTCCGGCCCGCACGGTGCGCGTTCGACTGCTGCCCGCGCTGCTGGCGTTCGGTGCGTGCATGATGGCGCCCTTGGCCGGGGCCGTGGCCATCGATCCCGTCGAGGTCGTCGCCATTCCGGCCGGTGCATTCACCTACCAGGCGGCCGGCGAGTTCCTGGATCACGGGCGGCCCGTGGACGCGCCCCGGGTCCAGGGCCGGGTCGAGGCCGGCCGCGCCATCATGCGCCGCCAGGTCAGCCAGGCCGAATACGCCCGGTGCGTGCGGGCGGGCGCCTGCAAGCGGCTGGACAAGGGCTTCCGCGACCTGGATGCGCCCGACCTGCCGGCCGTGGGGGTCAGCTGGGCCGACGCCACCGCCTATGCGGCGTGGCTGTCGCGTGAAACCGGCCAGCGCTGGCGGCTGCCCGTCTACGCCGAATGGGTGCGCGCCGCCGCCGACCGCTACCGCGAGGAAGGCGCGCTGCCTTCGGACCCCGCCGACCCCGCCGTGCGCTGGCTGGCCGAATATGACCGCGAAATCGCCCGCAGCCAGGGCCGCATCAAGCCCGCCCAGCCATTCGGGCACTTCGGCGTCAATACCTTGGGCGTGAGCGACATGGGCGGCAACGTCTGGGAATGGACCGACACTTGTTTCGCCAGCCACAGCGTGGGGGTGTTGCCGTTGGCGCCGCGCGAAAACTGCGGTGTGCGCATTCTGGCGGGCGCGCATATCGCCGCCATGCCCGACTTCATCCGCGACCCGCGCAACGGCGCCTGCTCCATCGGTCTGCCGCCGGCCAACCTGGGCTTCCGCCTGGTGAGGGATGAGTCCGGACACTGATCAGTCCCTGCGGACTGATCAGTGCCGGACGAATCGGAGCGCCTTGCAAGGCGCGACGTGGAGAGATGCCGCAATTTGGAAATGACCAGTGCCGGACGAATCGGAGCGCCTTGCAAGGCGCGACGTGGAGAGGGACCGAAAGATTTGCGGCACATCAATACTTTCCATGAAGTCTGAACGTCGCCTGAACCGGGTTGATCCAGCGCAATAAGGGTTAACCCACGCCGTGACAAGATGACATCGTCGAAACAAGACGACACATCAAATCAGGGAGTTGAACATGAAGGTATTTCGTCTGTGTATGGCCGCCACCGCTTTGGCGTCCTTGCTGGCTGGAGGCGTCGCGCTGGCGGATCCCGCCGACAAGCTGGAGCACATCAAGCCTGTGCTGGTTGCCCCGCCCAACGTGATGGCGCACGAGCAGGCGACCAAGGCCAAGCCGCGCGTGGTCGAATTCACGATGACCATCGAAGAAAAGAAGGTCGTCATCGACGAAGAGAACGGCACGACGCTGCAGGCCATGACCTTCAACGGCTCCATGCCCGGTCCGACCATGGTGGTGCACGAGGGCGACTATGTCCAGCTCACCCTGATCAACCCGGCCACCAATGCGCTGGAGCACAACATCGATTTCCACGCGGCCACCGGCGCCCTGGGCGGCGGCGCGCTGACCAAGATCAAGCCGGGCGAGCAGACCGTGCTGCGCTTCAAGGCGGACCGCACCGGCACCTTCATCTACCATTGCGCGCCCGAAGGCATGGTGCCCTGGCATGTGGTGTCGGGCATGAGCGGTACCCTGATGGTGCTGCCGCGCGACGGCCTGAAGGATCAGGACGGCAAGCCGCTGCATTACGACAAGGTCTACACCATCGGCGAGTTCGACCTGTACATCCCGAAGGATGAGAACGGCAACTACAAGCAATACGACACCGCGCTGGAAAGCTACGGCGACACCACCGAAGTGATGCGCGGCCTGATTCCGTCGCACATTGTGTTCAATGGCAAGAAGGGCGCGCTGACCGGCGCGGGCGCCCTGACCGCCAAGGTGGGCGAACGCGTGCTGTTCATCCATTCCACGGCCAACCGCGATACCCGTCCCCACCTGATCGGCGGCCACGGCGACTACGTCTGGCCCACGGGCAAGTTCATCAACAAGCCCGAACGCAATCTGGAGACCTGGTTCATTCCGGGCGGTACGGCCGGCGCGGCGCTCTATACCTTCAAACAGCCCGGCGTCTATGCCTACGTCAACCACAACCTGATCGAGGCGTTCGAGCTGGGCGCCGCCGGCCATGTGAAGGTCGAAGGCAAGTGGAACGACGATCTGATGAAGCAGGTCGTGGCCCCCAGTCCCATCAAGAAATAAACCATAGCATCCGGGGCGGCCCTGGCGGCTGTCCCGAATTAGGAGAGTGACAAATGTTGAAGATCGTGAGTGTGACCGCCCTGTCCCTGGCCCTGCTGCCGGCCCTGTCGATGGCGAGCGATGCCGGTACCCTGAAGACCGGGGAAAAACTCTACAAGAGCGCGTGCATCGCGTGTCACAGCACTGGCGCGGCCAACGCGCCCAAGCTCGGCAACAAGCAGGCGTGGGCTCCGCTGATTGCCAAGGGCATGGATGAAATGATGAACGTGGCGCTGCACGGCAAGGGCGCCATGCCGGCGCGCGGCGGCACCAAGGCCGACGACGCCACGCTGCGCGCCGCCGTGGAATACATGGTCAGCCGCGCGCAGTAAAGCAAATGGCCCGCCACGCCCGTCCGCGCGCCGTCCCGATCCGTCGGCAGGCCGCGGCTGCGGATTCAGGCGTCCTGCCGCGCGGGCATTGAGCCCGTGCCCTCGGGGCGTCAGTTCCCCTCGGGTTCCAGCAGGACCTTCTGCTTGACGGCGAATCCGATCAGTTTGGCCTGCTCCTTGGGGCCGATGCCCGTGCACTTGTGCACCGCGCTGTCGTCGTGCCTCACCCAGTCGTTTTCGCCCTGTTTCGAATACATGTAATAGTGGCCGGAGGTGGCGCCTCCTTGCTGGATGACAATCTCTTTCGGCTCGAAGGTGACCATCCACTGCTTGCCTGTTTTTTCGTCCAGGACGTTGAGCGTGACCTCATCGGTGAAATTCGCTTTCGCCAGGGTCGCCTTGCGCAACTGGAATGTATCGAGGTCGAACTCCAAGGTGTTGAGATGCAGGTTGAACCGATGGAGTGTGGACAGGTCCGGAACCGTCCATTGCTTGACCTTGGTGGCCTCCGTTGCCTTGGGGTCGTCGTGGTTCCATTTCAATTCGATCGTTTCCGACCGGTGGGTGTCGTCCAGGATGTCTTGCAGCGTGGCCTTCGGATTTGTCGCGGTGATGTCATGGCAATAAGCCGGCTCGCTGGGCAAGGGGCGGTGCATCTTTCCGTTGACCAGCGATTCCTTGCAGGTCATGGCGCAGCCTTCGATCTCGGATAGATTGAACGCTTCCGTCAATTTCGCCAGGAATTCCTGCGCATCATTCTGCGTGCCGACGATATTGAATGAAAATTGGCCGTCTTCCTCTTGCTTATTGAACACATCCAGCTTCTGGAGGCTTGAAAAAAGCGCTCGCAGTTCTTTTTCAAGCGGCTTGTCCATGGCGAAAGACGCCTTGATGACGTGAGCGAGCTTGTCCGCGGCGTCACGCTTGCCGGCATCCGTGGTGGTCTTGCCGAAGTTTTCAAGATGACTGATCAGACGGTCCGGGCCCAGGGAGCTCAGCAAGAATTTCAGCGTGGAGTTGGCGTAGCAAGTATTCCCGAGGTTCCTGAATCCGCAAATTTTCGGGGTCTCGGCGCCCTTGGTGGATTGAGGCTGGGCAGCCATGTCTTTGGCGTCATGGATGATCTGCGCAACGATCCGCCCCTTGAGCGGGGTGCCGCCCGTCAGGTCCACGTTGTTCTTCATCAGGGCCATCTCTGTGGCCGCGCCGCCGAATTTATGCGAGAGGGAGTACATGAACAGCCCCAGCGCCTGGGCATTGTCGGTCTTGACCTGCTGGCGGTATTGCTCGACGGCATGCAGGTTTCTGAGGATAGGCACGTGGCTGAGCGCCGACAGGATCCTTCCTTTGAAGCTTTGCGGGGCGGCTTGCAGCACCGGCACGCCTTGATCATTGTCCCGGACCGCGATGCTGTGGCCCTGGCTGGCCAGATCGGAGAATTTTTCCAATTGGATCATGGTTTTTCCTTTCCCGGAGAAGGGAAATATGCGTTGGTTCTTTTATTGGGACAGCAGATTCGCTCGGACTTTTTCGAGCTGATCGGCGAACTCTCCCAGGAATTCGTAGGCGTCATCGACATCGAGTTGGGAGGCGGGGAGCCGATGCGTATACAGCAAGGCATCCGATGTGGGTTCGTAGGCGATCGCGCCGGCCTGCTGCTCGGCCAGTGACAGGTTGAGCGCCAGCAAATCCCGCCAGAAATCCTTTTCCTGCCAGCCCGCACTGCTTTGCAGCAGTCCATAAAACACCCAGCCCGACGATTTGCTCTCGATCGAGATGATCAAGGTCTGGTCCAGCAGCAGGCAGCACTTGCCGTTCTCGCCAAAAGAAAGACTCAAGCCCAGCCGGTCTCCCAGTCTGGACAATATGTCGTCATGTTCTTGCATGTCCCCGATTCCTTATGCCGTGAGCGTTGTGCACGATACATATGAGTGACCAGGGCGCGCGCAAGGTTCCGCCGTCGGCTGGCGTGCGGGGCCGGCCCCCGCGCGGAATGCGGCGCGCTTACAGGCGGCGCAGGCCCTCGAAGCGGTGGTGCGGGGTGTCCGCTCCCGGCGCGTACACCGCCCAGCGGACCGAAGTCCCCGAAAGGTCGATGTCGGCGGTGGCCAGCGTGTTCTCCTGGTCGGTGTCGTCCGGGGATCGTCGCAGGATCGGTTCGGCGGCGTCGCCCGTGTCGGCCAGGATCGCCAGCGCCTCCGCGCCTTGCGCCAGCAGTGCCTCGCCGCGCGCCTGGCGGCGCGCCGACGAGTCGGTGATCACCTGGGGCAGGTCCGCCTGGGCGCCGTGCAGGGCATGGTTGGCGTGCATCATCGGCGTGTGGCTCACGGGGCGCACGGAGACGGCCGCGCGGCTGAACTCCACGCTCCAGGTCTGCGATTCCCCAGTCTGCCCCAGGCCCAGGTGAAAGGCCCCCATGCGCGGATTCGCCCGCAGGATCGATACGGCTTCGGGTACCGATCCCGCGGCCAGCAGCGCGCGGGTCAGGATCATGCGCGGCATGCCCGCCCCGGTCCGGCGGGCGCGGATGTTGTTGACCGTCATCGCCAGGCCCGCGTCGTTGACGGCGAAGGTGTGGCCGGGCAGCGAGCCGGGATAGGCGAAGGACACGAAGGCGGGCGCGTCATCGGGATGCGCGTCGATCAGGCCGCAGGCCCCCGCGAAGCCTGGGTCGCCGTCCTCGTTGTGGCTCAGGCGGCGCGGCGCCAGCACCGTGGTGCAGCCGTCGGGCGCGAGCGACCACAGGTCGCCCCGGCAGTTCCAGAGGAAAACCTCGTCGGGAGGCAGTTCCAGACCTTCGGCCAGGCCGGCCAGTTCGTCCTCGATCCAGGGAAAGACCTGGTGCAGAAGCGCCCGCATGGCGGGGATTTCCGGCAGGTCGCGGCAGGCCATGATCGAAGCCCAGGCGTCCGAGCGCACCAGGTGGCGGTGGCAGGCCTCGGCCCCCCAGCGCCCCAGGGCGCGACCGAAGTCGTGGTGGGGGCCGTGGATCTCGAACCGGGCCAGTTCGAGCGTGCGGGAAGCGGGGGTGTCTTTCATCGGTAGGCGCCGGTGGCGTGAAGAAGGGCCTCGGTGCGACTCAGTTCGGCCAGGGCGGGCTCGCCGTGATGGACCAGCAGTTGCCGGGCCAGCATTTCCACCAGCGCCTGGATGGCCACGGTACTCGGGAAAAAAGAATGCCCCTGGGTTGAGAAGGTCAGCACACAGTCGGCATGCAGCGCCATCGGCGCGAGCTGGCTGTCGCACAGGGCCAGCACGCGGCAACCCTGGGGACGCAACGCCTCGGCCAGTTCGATGATCTCGCGGGAATAGGGCGCATAGCCGATCAGGACCGCGGTGTCCTCGCGCTGGAGACGGTGTGTGTCCAGGCTCAGGGTGCCGCCGGTGTTGTGCAGCAGGTGCGCGTCCGGGCGGAACAGGCTGAACAGGTAACGCAGGCTGAAGGCGGCGGGGTAGCAGGACCGGAATCCGGCAATCACGATGCGGCCGGCGTCCGCCAGCAGCGCCACCGCCCGGGCCATGGCGGCCTGGTTGGCGGGCTCCAGCGCCTGCAGGTTGAGGATCTGGTGGTGAATGGCGGCCTGCCAGACGTCCTGATCGGTTTCGGGCCGGTGGACCAGGGACAACGCGCGCGCCGCATAGCTGCCCGGACCATGGAGTTCCTGGGTGAATACGGCTTTCAGCGCATCCCAGCCGGCGTATCCCAGATGCTGGGCCAGCCGCACCAGCGTGGCCGGTTGCACGCCGGCCAGGGCGGCCAGCTTGCGCGCCGACAGGGTCGATACCTGGGTCGGGTGGTCGATCAGGTAGCGTGCCCCCGCCTGGAACTGGGGGCTGAGGTCCGGGTATCGGGCCTGGATCAAACGGGTGAGCTCATCCAGCGAGTGTGGTGCCGACATAACGCCTGTATGAAAAAAATCTGTCCCGGTGTTGAATTATATGTTTCATGGTCTATGATACACGAAACATTTGTTGGATCGTGCCATGACCCATGTCTTTCATCGCAATCCCCAGCATACGCTGAACCGCGCCGTGCGCGGCCAGGGGATATCCCTGTTCGACCAGGACGGCCGCCAGTACCTGGACGCCTCGGGCGGCGCGGCCGTCTCCTGTCTGGGCCATGGGCATCCGGACGTGATCGCCGCCATCAAGACGCAGCTCGACCAGGTGGCCTATGCCCATTCGTCCTTCTTCACGACCCAGGCCTGCGAGGACCTGGCCGATTGCCTGGCCGGCGCGGCGCCGGGCGATCTGGATCACGTGTACTTCGTCTCCGGCGGGTCCGAGGCGATCGAGGCGGCGCTGAAACTCGCCCGCCAGTATTTCGTCGAGCGCGGGGAAACGGAACGCAGCCAGTTCATCGCCCGCCGCCAGAGCTATCACGGCAACACGCTGGGCGCGCTGGCCATCGGCGGCAACGCCTGGCGGCGCCAGCCCTTCCTGCCGCTGCTGGCGCCCGCGCATCACGTCTCGCCCTGCTACGCCTATCGCGACCAGCGGCCCGGCGAGACCGAGGAACAGTATGCCGCCCGTCTGGCCGACGAACTGGAACAAAAGATCCTGGAAATCGGCCCGGACCGGGTGGCGGCCTTCGTGGCGGAAACCGTGGTCGGCGCCACGGCGGGCGCGCTGCCGCCGGTGCGTACCTATCTGCGCCGCATCCGCGAGGTCTGCGACCGGCATGGCGTGTTGCTGATCCTGGACGAGGTCATGTCCGGCATGGGCCGCACGGGCCACCTGTATGCCTGCGCCGAGGACGGCGTCGCCCCGGATATCCTGGCGATCGCCAAGGGACTGGGGGCGGGCTACCAGCCTATCGGCGCCATGCTGGCCAGCCGCCGCATCTATGACACCCTCGTGAACGGCAGCGGCTTCTTTCAGCACGGCCACACCTACATGGGCCATGCCACGGCCTGCGCCGCCGCGCTGGCCGTGCAGCGCGTGATCGGGCGCGACAATCTGCTGGCCAATGTCCTGGCGCGCGGCGAGCAACTGCGGACACGCTTGCGCGAAGTCTTCGCCGACCATCCCAATGTGGGCGATGTGCGCGGCCGCGGCCTGTTCGTCGGTGTGGAATTCGTGCGCGACCGGGCCGACAAGTCCGTCCTGGACCCGGCCATGAAGACGCACGCGCGCCTGAAGCGTCAGGCCATGGAAAATGGCCTGATGGTGTACCCCATGGGCGGCACCGTCGACGGGGTGCGCGGCGATCACGTGCTGCTGGCGCCGCCCTTCATCTGCACGGCGGCGGACATCGACGAGATTGCCGCACTGCTGGACCGTACTGTGCGCCAGATCCTGCCTGCCTGATTGCCGGGCCTTTTTTTCATTCCCCGGCCTTCGGGCCGGGACCGTGACGGAGACTTCCATGGCCCGAATCGACTACGCCGACCTGAGCCGGGGCGAGGCGGCGGCGCTTGCCGACCGGATCGTCGCCGAGCGCGGCAGCGTGTTGCACCTGTACCAGATGTTGCTGCACAGCCCGCCGGCGGCCGAAGGCTGGCTGACCTATCTGACCGCCATTCGTCACCGCTGCGGCCTGGACGGTGCGATCCGCGAACTGGTCATCATGCGCATCGCGCACCTGAACCGCGCGCCCTACGAGGCCGATCAGCACGCGCCCATCGCCCTGCGCGAAGGGTTGCGACAGGACCAGCTCGATGTGCTGGCCCTGGACGCGATTCCGGATGATCGGTTCGATGCGCGCGAACGGGCCGTGCTGGCCTACGCGGACGCGATGACGCGGTCCGTGCAGGTGCCGGATGCGGTGTTTCAGGCCGTGCGGCCGTATTTCCAGGACCGGGAACTGGTCGAACTGACGGCCACCATCGCGGCCTACAACATGGTGTCGCGCTTTCTGGAGGCGTTGCAGGTGCACTCGGACGATCAGCGCTGATCGTCGCGTTGCCATAATGTGTCCCGCACCCCGGCCGCACGATTCAGGAAGCGGGCCAGCACGAAGCACAGGTCCGACAGGCGGTTCAGGTAGTGCAGCACGGGGGGATTCACCGTTTCCTGGCGCGACAGCGCCACCACGGACCGTTCCGCCCGGCGGGCGATGGTACGGGCCATGTGGGCGTGGGCGGCGGCCGGACAGCCGCCGGGCAGGATGAATTCCCGCAACGGGCCCAAGTCGGCGTTGTAGTGCGCCAGGGCCTCGTCCAGGCGCAGCACGTGCTCGTCCCGCATCGCCGTCCAGCCCGGGATGCAGAGTTCTCCGCCCAGGTCGAACAGATCGTGCTGGATGCGATCCAGCAGCGCATCGACCTCGGCCGGCGGGGCCGCCGAGCGCCACAGCCCGATGGCGCTGTTCAGTTCGTCCACGTCGCCCAGTGCGGCAATGCGCGGAGCGTCCTTGGTCACGCGGGTCTTGTCGCCCAGGCCGGTGGTGCCGTCATCGCCGGTGCGGGTGGATACGATGGAGACGCGGATCGACATGGAGGGCTCCCGGGGTGGATGAGGAAAGGGTGGTCAGTCCTGCGCGGCCAGGTTGCGCAGGGCCTCGCCCGTGACGCGCACGACCCGCCATTCGTCCAGGATTTCGGCGCCGTGGTGCTTGTAGAACTCGATGGCGTTCTCGTTCCAGTCCAGCACCACCCATTCGAAGCGGCCGCAGCCCAGTTCCACGGCCAGCGCCGCCAGGTGCCTGAGCACCCAGCCGCCCAGTCCGCGACCCCGGTGGGCGGGGGTGATGTACACGTCCTCCAGGTACAGGCCGCGCCGGTCCAGGAAGCTGGAATAGTTGTGGAACCACATGATGTAGGCGATGGCCGTGGCCGGGTCTTCCGTGGCGGTGATGACCAGACAGCGTGCGGCCGGTTCCGGGCTGAAGAAACTGTTTCTCAGGCTGTCGTGCGTGGCCTGGAAGATATCGGTCAGTTTTTCGAATTCCGCCATTTCGAGCATCAGGGCGTGGATGGCCGGGATGTCGGATTCGGTGGCGGGCCGCAGGTCGTAGCCGGGGACGGGAGCGGGGGTAGGCAAGGGATTTTCTCTGTTTCGCGGTATGCTGGGGATGCCCCGATGGAGCTTCCCCGGGGGAACAGACAGGAGTGTAGCCCATGCGTTTTCGTGCCTTGCGGTCCGGTGTTCTGGCCGCCGCCCTGGCGGTGCCGGGGATCGTGTCGGCGGCGGCGCCCGTCCAGGCGCAGGCCAGCGGCGAGGTCGTGCGGGTGAATCCCGCCGCCGGCAAGATCACCATCCGCCACGGCGCCATCGACAAGCTGGACCTGCCCGCCATGACCCTGGTCTACCACGTCGATCCGGCGTTGCTGGCGGGGGTTTCGGTGGGCGACCGGGTCGAGTTCACGGCCGAACGCGTCGGTGGCCAGTACCGGATCGTCGAACTGAGGAAATAGATCAGGCGCGGATCGGGTCGACCGCCCTTTCCGCGATCACGAGGGTCGGGGCCTTGGGGTTGACGTCGTCGAGGACGAGGGCGTCGAATGCCTCCAGGGTGTATCCCGGCGGGGTCAGGCGATTTTCCTGAGCAGGGCCAGCAGCGCGTCGAACACCCGGCCATAAGGAGGGTGTAGCAAGGGGGCGCCGCCCAGGCGGCTCTGGAGGAAAACCGGCTTCAGGTGGCTGAACCGGTCGAATCCCCAGCGGCCGTGGTAGGCCCCGAAACCGCTCATGCCCACGCCGCCGAAGGGCTGCGCTTCCTGGGCCAGTTGCCACAGGCAGTCGTTGACGCAGACGCCGCCGGCGTGGGTCGAGCGCAATGCGTGGTCGCGCAACGCCGGGTCGCGGCCGAACCAGTAGAGGGCGAGCGGCCGTTCGCCGGCGTTGACGCGGTCGATCGCCTCCTGCGGATCGCGGTATTCGATAATCGGCAGGATGGGGCCGAAGATTTCCTCGCGCATCAGACGGGCCTGGGGCGGGACGTTCAGGGCCAGGGTCGGCGGGAACTTGCGGGGAGCGGCGTCGTCCGCCTGCTCCGGCCACCCGGGCCGCAGGATGCGGGCGCCTTGCGCCCGGGCGTCCTCTACCAGTGCCGCCAGCCGCGCGTGGTGGCGTTCGTCGATGATGGCGGAGTAGTCCGGCGTGGCGGGGAGTCCGGGGTAAAGGCGACCGATGGCGGCGGCCAGCGCGTCGGCGACTGCGTCGGCCCGGCCTGCGGGGACCAGCAGATAGTCCGGGGCGACGCAGGTCTGGCCCGCGTTCAGCAGCTTGCCGAAGGCGATCCGCCGCGCGGCGTCGGCCAGGTCGCAGTCCGGCGCCAGGATGGCGGGAGATTTGCCACCCAGCTCCAGCGTGAGTGGCGTCAGCCGCTCCGCGGCGGCCTGGGCCACCAGGCGTCCCACGGTGGGCGAACCGGTGAAGAACAGGTGATCCAGCGGCAGGCGGGCGAAGGCATCGGCGAGCTCGGCGCCACCCTGGACCACGGCGAGTTCATCCGGCGCGAAATGCGTCGCGACGGCTTCCTGGAGCGCCTCGGCGAAACGGGGCGCCAGTTCCGAGGGCTTGACGAGGACGCGGTTGCCGGCGGCCAGGGCGGCAACCGCCGGGCCGATGGAGAGCTGGAAGGGGTAGTTCCAGGGGGCGATGATGCCTGCCACGCCCAGGGGCTGCGGCAGCAGGCGGTTGCGGCCGGGCCGGAAATACGGTGCGGTGGGTATCCGCCGCACCCGCATCCAGCGGTTCAAGTGCCGCAGCGCGTAACGGATGCCCGAGCGCACGACCAGCAACTCGGCCAGGCGGGTCTCATGGGCGCTGCGGCCGCCGAAATCGGCGTCGATCGCCTGGATGAACGTCGTTTCGTGACGGTCGGCGAGCCGCAGCAGGCGTTCCAGCCGGTCCCGGCGCGCGGCCGGTTCGGGGTAGGGGTCCGCGAGGAAGGCGGCGCGTTGGCGCGCGAGCAGGGCGTCGAGTGATTCCAGGGAGGCGTGCATGATTCGGGCTCGGTCGAGACTGTGTGGCATCGGGAAGAAGCCGGAAGCCATGATACGAATCGGCGCGACGCCGCCTGCCGGCGACCCCGCGCCCTACAGCACGTAGCGCGCCAGGTCCTGGCTGCCGGCCACCTCGGACAGCTTGCCGTCCACGTAGGCGGTGTCGATCACCACGGTTTCCTCGCCCGGACTGGCGGCCTCGAAGGACAAGTCCTCCAGCAGCTTTTCCATGACCGTGTACAGGCGCCGGGCGCCGATGTTTTCCGTGCGCTCGTTGACCTCGAAGGCCAGCTCGGCCAGGCGCCGGACGCCGTCTTCGGTGAAATCGAGCGTGACGTCCTCGGTGGCCAGCAGGGCGCTGTACTGCTTGGTCAGCGAGGCGTCGGTCTCGCACAGGATGCGCACGAAGTCCTCGGCCGACAGCGAATCCAGCTCCACGCGGATCGGGAAGCGGCCCTGCAGTTCCGGGATCAGGTCCGACGGACGGGACAGGTGAAAAGCGCCGGAAGCGATGAACAGGATGTGATCGGTGCGCACCATGCCGTACTTGGTATTGACGGTGGTGCCTTCGACCAGCGGCAGCAGGTCGCGCTGCACGCCCTGGCGCGAGACGTCGGCGCCGCCCTGTTCCTGGCGCGCGGCGATCTTGTCGATCTCGTCCAGGAAGACGATGCCGTGCTGTTCGGCCAGGGCTACGGCGTGAGTGCGCAGCTCTTCTTCGTTGATGCGGCGCGCGGCCTCTTCCTCGACCAGCAGGCGGAAGGCTTCCTTGACGGTCAGCTTGCGCGATTTGGTCTTGCCCTGGGACAGGCCCGCGAACATGCCGCGCAACTGCTCGGTCATTTCCTCCATGCCGGGAGGCGCCATGATTTCCATGTGTGGCGGCGTCTGGGCGATCTCGATGTCGATCTGCGTGTCGTCCAGCTTGCCCTCGCGCAGGCGCTTGCGGAAGATCTGGCGGGTGTTGTTTTCCTCGCGCTCCGGCTCGCCGTGGGTGTTGCGCGGCGGCGGCAGCAGCGCGTCCAGGATGCGGTCCTCGGCGGCGTCCTCGGCCTGGGTGCGCACACGGCGCATTTCGGTCTCGCGCGTCTGCTTGATGGCGACCTCGACCAGGTCGCGCACGATGGTGTCCACGTCGCGGCCCACATAGCCGACCTCGGTGAACTTGGTGGCCTCGATCTTGACGAAGGGCGCGTTGGCCAGGCGGGCCAGGCGGCGGGCGATCTCGGTCTTGCCCACGCCGGTGGGGCCGATCATCAGGATGTTCTTGGGGACGATTTCGTGTCGCAGGGGCTCGGGCACCTGCTGGCGGCGCCAGCGGTTGCGCAGCGCCACGGCCACCGACCGCTTGGCCTTGTGCTGGCCGACGATGTGCTTGTCCAGTTCCGAGACGATTTCCTTGGGGGTCATGGGGGTGGCATCAGACATGGGGAATGGGCCTAGAGCGTTTCGACGATGTGGTTCTGGTTGGTGTAGATGCAGACTTCCCCTGCGATCTCCAGGGACTTCTTGACGACGTCGGCGGGGGACATGTCGGTGGCATCCAGCAGGGCGCGCGCCGCCGACTGGGCGTAGGCGCCGCCCGAGCCGATGGCGGCGATGCCATGTTCGGGTTCCAGGACGTCGCCGTTGCCGGTGAGGATCAGGGTGTGTTCGCGGTCGGCCACGATCAGCATGGCTTCCAGGCGGCGCAGCACGCGGTCGGTACGCCAGTCGCGGGTCAGTTCCACGGCGGCGCGCATCAGGTGGCCCTGGTGTTTTTCCAGCTTGGCCTCGAAACGTTCCTGCAGGGTGAAGGCGTCGGCCGTGGCGCCGGCGAATCCTGCCAGGACCTTGTCATGGTAGAGCCGCCGGATCTTGCGGGCCGTGCCCTTGATGACGATATTGCCCAGGGTGACCTGGCCGTCGCCTCCCAGGGCGACGTCATTGCCGCGCCGGACGCAGACGATGGTGGTGGCGTGAAATTGTTCCATGCGGTCCTCTCGGGTGGAGAGGATCACATGGGGACGGGCGCCGGAAATTCAAGCTCGCGTTGCCATCCGGATGCCCGGGCGTGCCGGCCCAGGCGCCGGACTCAATCCCCGTAGAGCTTCTGGCGCATTTCGCGGCGTTCCTGCGCTTCCAGCGACAAGGTGGCCGTGGGGCGGGCCAGCAGGCGGGGAATACCGATGGGTTCGCCGGTTTCCTCGCACCAGCCGTATTCGCCGGCGTCGATGCGGGCGATGGACTGCTGGACCTTTTTCAGCAGCTTGCGTTCACGGTCGCGGGTCCGCAGTTCCAGCGCGTGTTCTTCCTCGATCGTCGCGCGGTCGGCCGGATCGGGCACATACTGGGTTTCGCGCAGATTTTCGGTCGTGGCGCCGGCGTTGGTCAGGATTTCATGTTCGAGCTGGTGCAGGCGTTCGCGGAAGAACGCCAGCTGGGCGTCGTTCATGTAATCCTTTTCGGGCATCGCCAGCAGCTCTTTTTCGGTGAGCGGCTTGCCCGGGGCCCTGGTGCTGGATTTGGTAGCCATGTCATGTCCTCTTTTTTATGTGTCGGGTCCTGTCTGCCGCACCTGGAAAGGATGGCGGGGCAGCGATGTCGCAGTGTTCAGGCCAGGCATTGTTCGAGCCCCTGGGTGAAGATGTCCTGAGGCAGTTTACGGCCGATGAAGACCATACGGGTATTCGGTTTTTCACTGGCTGGCCAGGGTTTGCCCGGCTCGGCGCCGAACATCATGTGCACGCCCTGGAACAACATGCGACGGTTGATGCCCTTGATGTACAGGATGCCTTTGTAGCGCAGCAGGTCGGGGCCGTAGACCTGGACGATGCCGCTGAGGAAGTCCTCGAGGCGTTCCGGGTCGAAGGCGCGGTTGGATCGGAACACGAAGGCGCCGATCTCGTCGTCGTGGTGGGCGTGGTGATGATCGTGACCGCAGGCGGGGCCGCAGTCGTGGTGGCCGTCCTCGTCGTCGTGCGCGTGGTCGTGGTGATCGTGGTGATGGTGGCGATGGTGTCCGGCGGCTTCTTCGGCGAGGAATTCCGGGTCGATGTCCAGGATGGCGTCCAGGTCGAAGCCGCTGACGTCCAGCAGGGCGTTCAGGTCGGTCTCGCCGAAATGCGCGGACATGATGGAGGCGCGCGGGTTGATCCGTACCAGGCGGGCGCGCAGGGCCTGGTAGTCGGCCTCGTTGACCAGGTCTTTTTTCGAGATCAGGATGCGGTCGGCGAACCCGACCTGGCGCTGGGCCTCTTCCTGGCGGTCCAGGGTGGCCATGCCGTGCCTGGCGTCCACGACCGTGATCACGGCGTCGAGACGGTAGGTGGCGGCGATGTCGTCATCCATGAAGAAGGTCTGGCAGACCGGGCCGGGGTTGGCCATGCCGGTGGTCTCGATGATCACGCGGTCGAAGCGCACGCCGCCGGCGGCGCGCCGGGCGGCCAGGTCGCCCAGCGTGCGGATCAGGTCGCCGCGCACGGTGCAGCAGACACAGCCGTTGCTGAGTTCCACGACCTGTTCTTCGCTGTCCTGGACCAGCAGGTCGTTGTCGATGTTCTCCTCGCCGAATTCGTTTTCGATGACGGCGATGCGCTGGCCGTGGAATTCCGTCAGGATGCGGCGCAGCAGGGTGGTCTTGCCAGCCCCCAGGAAACCGGTGAGTACGGTCACGGGGATCAGGGAATCGGCGGATGGAGCAGTGTTCATGATGGCCTCGGATGCGACGCGCCGTCCCCGCCCTTGTCCTTCGCACGGCGCGGGGATAAGGCGTAACCGTCCCGGCGGCGGGCTGAGGATGCGGCGATCAGCATGCGATTACATCATAGGCCCGGATTTAGGGCAAACCATGCGACCCGGGCCGGTCCGGCCCGCATGGAAGGGGGCGTCCTGCATGTTCAGTCCTGCCGGCAGCGGGAACAAAGCGCCCGCAGTTCGGTTTCCTGGCCGTTCAGGGCGAAGCCGGCCTGCGCGACGCAGGCCGCCAGGCGGCGGCCCAGATCGGGGTCGCTGAGTTCGGCCACGCTGCCGCAGCGGGTGCAGACGACCAGCACATCGTGGGGCTGGCCGCCCGCGTCGGTACAGGCGCTCCAGGCGTTGATGGCATCCAGCCGATGGATCAGGCCCTGTTCCGTCAGGAAATCCAGCGCCCGGTAGACCGTGGGGGGCGCGGCGCCGGGCTGGGCGGCGCGCAAGGCGTCGAGCAATTCGTAGGCCTTGAGACTGCCATGATGACGCAGCAATGTTTCCAGCACCAGACGCCGCAGGGGCGTCAGCCGCGAGCCGCGCCGGGCGCAGAGCCGGTCCGCCGTGTCCAGGCGAGCGGCGATTTCGGCATGCGAGTGGGAATGAACCTTCGTGGGCATGATGGTTATGTTATAACATAACAATTACAGGCGATGCAGATCGCGGATCATCATGTCCTTTCCTTCTCCTTTTTCCAGACCGGGCCGCTATCGCGGCTCTTCCCTGTTGCTGTCGGCCGGCCGGCGCATGCGCCGCGCCGCGCTGGCCGTGGCGTTCCTTTGGTTGCTGACAGGGTGGGCGCTCCAATGGTGGTGAGTCCGGCACCCGCCATCGAGCTGCAGCAGGTCTGGCTGGGCTGGCGTGACCGGGTCGCGGTGCGGGACGCCAGCGGCGTGTTCCCTCGGGGATCGATGACGGCGGTGGTCGGGCCCAATGGCGCCGGGAAGTCCACCTTGATCAAGGCCATGGCGGGCCGCCTGAGCCCCATCCGGGGACGCATCCGCATCGACCCGGAGTTCGCGGACGACCTCGCCTGCCTGCCGCAGTCCGCCGAGCTGGATCTTGGTTTTCCCATCAGTACGTTCGATCTGGTGGCCATGGGCGCCTGGCATCGGCTGGGCGCCTGGCGCGGCCTGGACGATGCGGGACGGGACGCCGTCGAGGCCGCCTTGCGCGCCGTGGGTCTGGCCGGTCTGGGCCGCCAGCCCGTGGACACGCTGTCCGGCGGACAGCGGCAGCGTGCGCTGTTCGCGCGGCTGATGTTGCGCGACGCGCGGGTGATCCTGCTGGACGAACCTTTCGCCGCCGTGGACCGGGCCACGACCGAGGATCTGCTGGCCTTGCTGCATCGTTGGCATGGCGAAGGGCGCACCTTGATCGCCGTGCTGCATGATCTGGACATGGTGCGCGCCTATTTTCCGCAGACCCTGCTGCTGGCGGGACAGGTCGTGGGCTGGGGCGACAGCGGCCAGGTGCTGTGTGCGTCCAATCTGCATCTGGCCCGCCATCTGTGCGCCGGGGGGGGCGTCTGATGGATCTCTGGAGCCTGCTGGCGCAGCCCTTCATCGAGTACGGCTTCATGCGCCGCGCCCTGGCGGGCGCCCTGGCGCTGGCTTTCGCCGCCGGGCCGCTGGGGGTGTTCCTGGTGCTGCGCCGCCTCAGCCTGATGGGCGACGCCATGGCCCATGCCATCCTGCCGGGGGTGGCGGTCGGCTTCCTGACGGCGGGCCTGTCCATGACGGCCATGACGCTCGGCGGATTGGCCACTGGCGTGGCGGTGGCCGTGCTGGCCGGTCTGGTGTCGCGGATGACGCCCCTGCGCGAGGATGCCAGTTTCGCGGCTTTCTACCTGGTTTCCCTGGGCCTGGGGGTGCTGCTGGTGTCCCTGAGGGGCACCAACATGGATCTGATCCACGTGCTGTTCGGCACGGTCCTGGGCTTGAGCGATGCGGCCCTGATCCTGGTCACGATCGTCAGCAGCGCGACGCTGCTGTCCCTGGCGGCCTTGCTGCGCGTGCTGGCGGTGGAGTGCCTGGACCCGGGCTTCCTGCGCGCCGAGGGCCGCGCGGGCGCCTGGGCGCACATCGGTTTCCTGCTGCTGCTGGTGCTGAACCTGGTGGCGGGTTTCCAGGTGCTGGGGACCCTGATGGTGGTGGGCATCATGATGCTGCCCGCGACGGCCGCCCGGTTCTGGGCGCGCCCGGTGGGCGCCCAGATGGTGCTGGCCGCCGCGTTGGGCGCCCTGGCGTCCTATGCGGGCCTGCTGGTGTCCTATTACGCGGACGTGCCGGCCTCGCCGGCCATCATCCTGGCGGCTGGCGTCATCCATTTCGTGTCGGTCGCACTCGGGCCGCATGGCGGCATCCTGCTGGCCCGGCGCGAAGCACGGGCGCGCCGCGCCCGGTTATTGCAATCCATGAAGGAAGGAAACTCATGAAACACCATCGATTTGGCGCCTGGCTGGCGGGGGCCGCATGCGCCCTGCTGAGCGTGGCGGCGGGTGCGCAGGCGGTCCGGGACGGAGGCGCGGCGAACGATCCGCGCCTGCCCGTGGTGGCCTCGTTCTCGATCCTGGGCGACATCGTGCGCGAGGTGGGCGGGGACGATGTCCGGCTGGACGTGCTCGTCGGGCCGATGCGCGACGCCCATACCTTCGAACCGACGCCAAAGGATGCACGCGCCCTGGGCGGAGCCCGGGTGCTGGTGGTCAACGGCCTGGGGTTCGAGTCCTGGATGCATCGCCTGGTCGAGGCGGCCGGTTTCAAGGGGCGCACGATCGAGGCCTCGCGGGGCGTGAAGCCCCGGCGCCTGGGCGACGGGGACGAGGCGCACGGGGGGGCGCACGCGCATGCGCACGACGGGCATGATGACCACGGGCATGACCACGCGGGCCACGATCACGACCATGGCGGCGTCGATCCCCATGCTTGGCAGGATCTGGCCAATGGCGTGATTTATGCGCGCAATATCGCCCGCGGGCTGTCCGACGCCGACCCGGCCCATGCTTCCGCCTACCAGGCGCGGGCGGAAGCCTACGTGCGCAAGTTGCGCCAAGCCGATGCCCAATGGCGCCGGAAGCTGGATGCCATCCCCGCCGACCGGCGTGTGCTGGCGACTTCGCACGATGCCTTCGGCTATTTCGGCGCGGCCTACGGGATCGAGGTGCTGTCGGTGGTCGGCCTGTCCAGCGAGGCGGAGCCTTCGGCGCGCGCCATGGCGGACCTGGTGGCGCGGATCCGTTCTCACCACGTCCGCGCGATCTTTCTGGAGCAGGGCGGCAACACGCGCGCCCTGCGGCAAGTCGCGGCCGAGACCGGCGTGCGGCCGGGCGGCGTCCTGTACGCGGACACGCTGGACCTGCCGGGGCACGAGGCCTCGACCTACCTGGGCATGTTCCGCTGGAACACGAC
Organism: Castellaniella denitrificans; assembly: GCF_027214045.1. Taxonomy (GTDB): domain Bacteria; phylum Pseudomonadota; class Gammaproteobacteria; order Burkholderiales; family Burkholderiaceae_B; genus Castellaniella; species Castellaniella denitrificans_A. The sequence continues at coordinate 592,920 of NZ_JAPWHE010000001.1, forward strand.
GCAATTGCTGCAGGCTTTCGAGGCGCAATAGCGCGAACCCGCGCGGATCAGTCCCCGGTCTTGCGCCGCGCCCGGGGATGGGCCTGGTCGTAGCTGGCGGCCAGGTGCTGGAAATCCAGCCGGGTGTAGATCTGCGTCGTGGAGATATTGGCGTGTCCCAGCAGTTCCTGGACGGCCCGCAAGTCCTGGGCGGATTGCAGCAGGTGGCTGGCAAAGCTGTGCCGCAGGCTGTGAGGATGCACGTGCAGCGGCAGGCCGACGCGCTGCGCCAGGGCCTGCAGACGCAACTGAACGACGCGCGGGCCGATGCGCTGGCCGCGCTCACCCAGAAACAGCGCGGCCCGGGCGTCTTCGTCGGACCGGGGGCTCAGCAGCCCGTCGCGGACTTCCAGCCAGGCTTCCAGGGCGGCGAGCGCCTGGCGGCCCAACGGCACGATGCGGGTCTTGCCGCCCTTGCCCCGGACGACCGCCTCGCCCTCGTCGGCCTGGATCCAGCTGTGCGAAACGTGGCCTGGCGAGCGTATCGGGCGCCAGTCCAGGCCGACCAGTTCCGACAGCCGCAGGCCGCCGGAATACAGGATCTCGAACATGGCCATGTCCCGTCGTTCGACGGGTGTTTCGGCGGGCGGCAGGTGGCTGCGGTCCAGCAGGGCCTGGGCCTGGTCGACGGACAGGGCCTTGGGCAGGCTGTGCGGGATCCGGGGCGCGCGCACGCCGTGGGCGGGGTTGCGCGTCAGTCCGGCGGCGGGGGCGCGCCATTCGTAATACCCGCGCCAGGCGGCCAGGGCGCGCGCCAGGCTGCGGGGCTGCAGTCCGGCCGCGTGCAGCCGCCCCAGGGCCTGGCGGATCTGGACTTCGCCCAGCGTGTCCAGTGGCTGGCCGGGAAAGCATCGCCGCAGCGCCCGCAGGTCGCGGCGGTAGGCGGCGATCGTATGGCCGGAATAGCGTTGCTGCGCGCCGAGCTCCGACAGCCAGGCCTCGGCGAGGGCGTCGTCCGGCGCGCCGTCGCCGGCCGGCGCATCCGAAGGCTGCGCCGCCGGGTGCGGACGCCGGGTTCCGGGTCGCGCGTTCATGGCCTGGTCCGCGCGGACGGCCTCAGGCCGCTTCGGGCGCCGGTCGGGCCAGCCGCCCCAGGGCCGCGCCCGCCAGGGAGGCGATCAGCGACAGGAAGGCCGTGCCCATGTCCGGCGTGAACCGCCCGGCATCATCCGATCCCAGGACCAACAGCCCGACCGCCGTGGCGCCGTTCAGCGTGCGCAGGGGCAGGATCGCCAGCGAAGCGGGTTCGGACGCCAGCCAGCGGGCGGGTTCCTGGTCCTTGCGAGGGCCGCAATAGGGCTGCGCCAGGCTGTCGGCGTAGGCGCGGATGCCGGCGTCGACGTCCTGGGCGAATTCGCTGTCCTCCAGCGCGGGCAGGTCCCAGACCCGCAGCGCGATGGCGCTCAGATCGAACTGGTCCGACAGGCTGCGGATGATGTGGGCCGGAATACGCCCGGCGTCGGGCTCGGCCAGCATGCGCGCGCACCATTGCATGAGCGCCTGGTTGATGCGTTCGTTGCCGCCGGCGGTGTGCAGCAGTTGCATCAGCCGATGTTCGTGTTCCTTGACGCGCGCGCGCAGCGTCAGGATCTGTCGCTCCCCCAGAGAGATCGCGCGGGCCTGGTGGGGATGGGGCACGTTCAGCGAGGCGAAGACGTCGGCGTGCGCCTCGAAGAAATCGGGGTTGCGGCTGAGATAGTCCGCCACATCCCGGGCGGTGAAGGCATCCTGCGTCATGTGGGCTTTCCGTCAGTCAAGGGGCGCGGTCAGGGCGTCGATGTCGATCCTGCCATGAAAAACCGTGGTCGCCGGACCCTGCATGCGCAGGGTTTCGCCGTCCCATTCGATCCGCAGCATGCCGCCGCGCGTATCGACACGCACCGGGCTGTCGAGCAGGCCGCGCCGGATGCCGGCGACGGCGGCGGCGCAGGCGCCGGTCCCGCATGCCAGGGTCTCGCCGGCCCCGCGCTCGTAGACCCGCAGCCGGATGTGGTGGCGGTCGATCACCTGCATGAAGCCGGCGTTGACGCGATGGGCGAAGCGGCGATGGGATTCGATCGCCGGTCCGATGCGGCCGACGGGATGGGTGTTGACGTCATCGACCTGGATGACGGCGTGCGGGTTGGAGATCGCTACCAGCGAGCACCAGGCCTCGCCGGTTTCCGGCGGGATGTCCAGCCGGTAAAGCGTGTCCTGGCCGCAGGCGCGGGTGTCCAGGCCGGCGGGGTCGAATGCGACGGCCTCGGGCGTGAAGGCGGTGCGGCCCATGTCCACGCTGACCCGGCCATCGTCGGCCTCGTGCAGCACGATCAGTCCGGTGGCGATTTCGGCGCGCAGCGGGTTGCGCCGCGACAGGCCCTGTTCGTGCACGAAGCGCACGAAGCAACGCGCGCCGTTGCCGCAGTGCTCGACCTCGCCGCCATCGGCGTTGAAGATCCGGTAGCGGAAGTCCGCGTCCGGGTGCAGGGGTTCTTCGACCAGCAGGATCTGATCGGCACCGATGCCGAAATGGCGGTCGGCCAGGGCCCGGGCGCGGGCGGGCGTCAGGTCGATGGACTGGCGCACGCCGTCCAGAACGACGAAATCGTTGCCCGCGCCGTGCATTTTGGTGAAATTCCAGATCATCGGTGCATTATCCCGCAAAAGCGGCGTTCGAGTGCTCAGGCCATGCTTGCGCGTGCTCCATCTCCGCGCGCTCAGCTTCAGTAGAATCCGGGCTCCCCCTCCGGTCTTGTCTTGAAGCGCCGGTGCACCCAGTAGTATTGGGCCGGGTCACGGCGGACCTCGGCCTCGATCAGGGCGTTCAGGCGGGCGGTGGCGGCCTCGGGGCCATCGTCGCCGGGGAAGTTTTCCACGGGCGGGCCGATGTCCACCCGGTAGCGGCCCGTGTCCGGGTCCAGGCGGCTGATGACCGGCACCACCACGGCGTCCCAGGATGCGGCGATCTGCGCGGCCGACAGCAGGGTGGCGGCGGGCACACCGAAGAAGGGGACGAAGGCGCTGCCCTGGCGGCCGAAATCCATGTCCGGCAGGTAGTACACGGGGATGCCCTTGCGCAGATGCCTGATCAGGCCGCGCACGCCGTCATGGCGGCTGACCAGATGGACCTGGTTGAAGCGCCCGCGCCCCAGCCGCACGATCTCGTCCACATCGGCATCGCTCTGGCGCGTATACAGCGTGGCCGATTCTTTCAGGAACAGGGTCAGGCGCGTGGCGGCGGCGTCCAGGGCGATGAAGTGCGGCGCGAACATCAGGATGCGGCGGCCCTGGTCCAGCAGCGCCTGCAGATGGTGTTCGCCGCGCAGTTCCACCGTGTCCGTGATGCGTTCGGGCGTGCCGAACCAGCACAGGCCCCGGTCCACGAAGGACTGGGCCAACAGGCGGAAATGGCGGCGCGCCAGGGCGTCCCGGTCGGCCGGGGGCAGATCGGGAAAGCAACGTTCCAGGTTCACCCTGACGATGTGGGCGCGCGAGCGCAGCAGACGCGGCGTTAGCCACCCCAGGACACGCCCCCAGCGCAGCCGCACGCGGGTGGAGCAGCGGCCGAAATGGCCCAGGACGGCGCGCAGCAGGGGTTTCTTATCGAAGGCCATGGTCGGGAAATCGGGAAAAGGGGGCGGCGCCCGTGCGTTCAGTTCGGTTCATGGGGCGCCGGCGCCGGCTCGTCGGGACGGGGCGGGGGCGGAGCGTCGCCCGGTTCCTTGTAGCGGTTGTAGCTCCACAGATATTGTTCCGGGAAACGCCGGATCAGGGTTTCCATCGCCTGGTTGATGGCGGCGGCCAGAGCTTCCGGTGTGCCGGGCAGCGGCTCGGGCAGACGCAGGTAATGGATGCGCCAGCCGCGCCCGCCCGGCAGGCGTTCGCCGGCGGTCAGGATCACGGCGACGCCTGTCTGCAGGGCCAGGCGCGCGGCCAGGGTCATGGTCAGGGCATGGCGGCCGAAGAAAGGCAGCCACACGCCGTCGCCCTCGCGCGGCACCTGGTCGGGCAGCATGCCCACGGCCTCGCCGCGCTTGAGGGCGCGCACGAATTCGCGCACCCCGTGGCGGTTGGCCGGCACGGCGCGCAGGTTGCGCATGTCGCGCGCGGATTCGACGATGGGGTCCAGCAGCGGGCTGCGCGAAGGGCGGAACATCACCGTCAGCGGCCCGTATTGCGTCAGGTGGCGGGCGGTGATCTCGAAGCAGCCCAGGTGGGGCGTCAGATACAGCACACCCCGGCCCTCGGCCAGGGCCTCGCGCACCACGGATTCCTGGTCGCTGTGCGTGCGCGCCAGGCACTGCGGGGTGCGCCACCAGACTTTGGGAATCTCCAGGATCATGGCGCCGGATTCGGCTGCCGCGCGGCGCGCGAAGGCCGGGTCCGCATAGCCGGCCTGCGCGGCGTTGGCCCGCAGGCGGCGGCGGTAGCGGCCCGGGAACAGGTAGATGGCCGTGCCGAACAACCGGCCTGCGGCCTGAAGCCAGGACAGGGGCAGCGCGGCCAGCAGACGGACGATGAACAGCGGCATGGAGGATCGGGCGGGCGGTCGGCCCCCGGCGCGGCGCGCGGTCCGCGCGGATGCGCGCATCGTGCAAACGCCACACTGGGGCATAAGCTTTCTTTGGGACAACCGCCATTTTCGCTTAAAATGAACGGGATCGCTGAGTTAACCGACAACTTGCGGAGCGATCACCCGGCGGTCCGATCCGTCCGGGCCTATTTCCGCTAAAGCGTCGCGCCCCGATATCCTGAAGAGGTGCAACGCGTTTCGTTCAACCTCGCGCCGGCGGACCCGGCGTTTCTACAGGACGCATCGCTGTGGCAAACAACGATTTTCTCTTTACTTCCGAATCCGTCTCCGAAGGCCACCCCGACAAGGTCGCCGACCAGATCTCCGACGCCATCCTCGACGCCCTGCTCGAGCAGGACCCGAATTCCCGCGTCGCCGCCGAAACCCTCTGCAACACCGGTCTGGTCGTGCTGGCGGGTGAAATCACCTCGCGCGCCAACGTCGACTACATCCAGGTCGCCCGCGACACGATCCGCCGCATCGGCTACGACAACACCGATTACGGCATCGACTACAAGGGTTGTGCGGTGCTGGTCGCCTACGACAAGCAATCTCCCGACATTGCCCAGGGCGTGGACCGCACGCCGGAGGAAATCCTCAACCAGGGCGCGGGCGACCAGGGCCTGATGTTCGGCTACGCCTGCGACGAAACCCCCGACCTGATGCCCGCGCCGATCTGGTATTCGCACCGCATCGTGCAGCGCCAGGCCGAATTGCGCAAGGACGGCCGCCTGCCCTGGCTGCGTCCGGACGCGAAATCCCAGGTCACCTTCCGCTACGTCGATGGCAAGCCGGCCGAGGTCGACACCGTGGTGCTGTCCACCCAGCACCATCCCGACATCTCGCAGGCCGACATCCGCGATGCCGCCATCGAGCACATCATCCGCCCGGTCTTCGCCGATGGCCTGCTGACGGACAAGACCCGGTTCCTCATCAATCCCACCGGGAAATTCGTCATCGGCGGCCCGCAGGGCGATTGCGGCCTGACGGGCCGCAAGATCATCGTCGACACCTATGGCGGCGCCTGCCCGCATGGCGGCGGCGCGTTCTCCGGCAAGGATCCGTCCAAGGTCGATCGCTCCGCCGCCTACGCCGCGCGCTACGTGGCCAAGAACATCGTCGCCGCCGGCCTGGCCCGCCAGTGCCAGGTGCAGGTCAGCTATGCGATCGGCGTGGCCGAGCCGATCAACATCACGGTCTACACCGAAGGCACGGGCGTGATCCCCGACGATCAGATCGCGCGCCTGGTGCGTGAACACTTCGACCTGCGTCCCAAGGGCATCATCAACATGCTGGACCTGCTGCGTCCCATCTATTCCAAGTCCGCCGCCTACGGCCATTTCGGCCGCAGCGAGCCGGAATTCAGCTGGGAAGCCACCGACAAGGTCCAGGCCCTGAAGGCCGCGGCCTGAGTTCGGTATTGCACCGGACTCAGGGCTCGAACACCATGCGCTTCATGAAGGCGCGCAGGACCCGTTCGGTATCCTCGTCGCCCGGCCGGCTGTCGGCCAGCCGGTGCAGGGCGCAACCGTCGCACAAGGCCACGAACCCGAACGCGAGATCTTCCGGGCTCATGGAGAGCGTCAGTCCGGCGCGTTGGGAGAAGGCCTGGGCGTAGCGCCCCACCGCATCCAGCAGGTCTTCCCGGAAACGGCGGAAATGGGGGGCGAAGTCGGCGTCTCGTGCGGCATGCAGCCGGGCTTCCAGCATGAGTGCCAGCAATTGGGAATCCTGGTGCATCCGGGCGTAGTGCGCCAGCAGCCGGGCCTCCAGCAAGTCCTGCGGCGGCGGGCCCTCTGCCTCGGACGCCGGCTCGTCCAGCAAGGCCTGGAATTCCCCCATGATGCGCTCATGCTCGCGCCGCAGCAGCGCGAGGAAAATATCCGCCTTGTCCTGGAAATTGGAATAAAAGGCGCCCCGGGTATAGCCGGCCTCCAGGGCGATTTGCTCGACGCTGGTGGCGGAGAAGCCTTGGGTGGCGAACAGAGCGTGCGTGGCGTCCAGCAATCGCTGGCGGGTCTGCTCTCGACTCTGCTCGCGGGTCAGGCGGATTCTTGTCTTCATGATGTCCAAATTGTAGGAACAAACCGGGCAGCGCGTGCATGCGTGGCTCGGCGGTGCGCCGTTCATAAAGATTCATAAATGTATTTGAATCCATCTATGCATTGAAATAAACTCCTCCCCGACACACAGGCCATCACCCTCGCGGGACGGGGCCTGGCCTTTCGTCTGCCGCTCGCTGGGACGCCCATGAAAGACACGCTTGTCCGCCCGTCGTATCGTTCGCTCCGGTCGGCCGCCCTGATGGCCGCCTGCGTTGCGCTGGCCGCCTGCGGCGCCCGCGAGCCGGCCGAGCCGCCGCCGCGCCCGGCGCCGACGGTGGAAATCCAGCCCGATGCGCACGCCGTCGCCTGGACCGCGCCTGGCGTGATTGCCGCGCCCGAATCCACGCCGGTGTCGTTTCGCCAGGCCGGCCTGATCGTGCGGCGCCATGCGGGGTTGGGCGAGGCTGTGCGCGCCGGGCAGGTGCTGGCGGAACTGGATCCGGCGCCCTGGCACCAGAACCTGGCCTCGGCCCAGGCCCGGTACGAGGCCGCGCGTGTGGTACGGGACGTGGCGGAACGGCAATGGCGGCGGGATCGGGCGCAGGGCAGCGAAGGATTGATCGCACAGGCCCAGGCCGAGCAGACGCGCGGGCAATGGGCCCAGGCGCGCGCCGAGTTCGAGCAGGCCAGCCAGGCTCTGGCGCACGCGCGCGACCAGATGGCATACACGCGACTGATGGCCGGGCATGATGGCGTGATCGTCGCCGAGCAGGCGGCGGCGGGCCAGAACGTCGCGGCCGGCCAGCCCGTCTACACACTGGCCTGGGGCGACGGCCTGGAGGTGGTCGTCGATCTGCCCGAGCGGCGGGTGGCGGGGATCGAACCGGGCCAGGCGGCCGAGGTCGAACCGGTGGCGCGGCCGGACGTGCGCCTGACCGCCCGCGTGCGGGAAATTGCCCGTGCCGCCGATCCGGCGAGCCTCGGCTTCCGTGTGAAACTGCGTCTCGACGCCCCCGACCCGGCGTTGCGCCTCGGCATGACGGCCACGGTCCGTTTCCATGCCCCCGCAGTAGCCGAGGCCCGCTACACTCTGCCCGCCACGGTGTTGTTCCACCAGGGGGATCGGCCGGCGGTCTGGGTGCTGGATGCCCAGGGTGCGCTGACCTTGCGGGCGGTCGAAGTCGCCGCCTACGGCACCGATACCGTGACGCTTGCAGCCGGCATCGCGCCCGGGCAAATCGTGCTCGCCCAGGGTGTGCACACCGTGTCCGAAGGCCAACGGGTCGAAGCCGTGCCCTACCAGCCGCGTGCCGCTGCGCCGGGCGGGGACGGCCGGTGAGCGGGCTGCCTGGATCCAGGGTAGAGGCCGGGGGGTTCAACCTTTCGCGCTGGGCGATCCTGCATCGTTCCCTGGTGATCTACCTGATCGCCGTCATGGTGGTGGCTGGTGCGATTGCCGGCCTGCGCCTGGCGCAGTCCGAAGACCCGCCTTTCACTTTCCGCGTCATGGTGGTCCAGACCCTGTGGCCCGGTGCCACGGCGGAGCAGGTGCGCGCGCAGGTCACCGACCGGATCGAGCGCAAGCTCCAGGAAATGCCGCACCGCGACTACACCACCAGCTATTCGCGGCCGGGGCAGTCGACCATCTTCTATTTCATGAGCGAGGCCGCCGCGGCCGACCAGGTGCCCGAGGAGTGGTACCAGGTGCGCAAGAAGGTCGGCGATATGGCCGCCGAGTTGCCGGCCGGGGTGGTCGGACCTTTCTTCAACGATGAATTCGGCGACGTCTACACCAACATCTATGCGCTGGCGGGCGATGGCTATACGCCGGCGCAACTGCGCGAGCAGGCCGACATCCTCCGCACGGTGCTTTTGCGAGTGCCGGGGGTGGCCAAGGTCGACTATTTCGGCGACCAGGAGGAGCGCATCGAGGTCCGTATCCCCAATGCCGTGATGGCCCGATCAGGGCTGACGCCTGCGCGGATCGGGCAGGCGATCGCCGCGCGCAACGCCGTGGCCGATCCCGGCGTGGCCTCGACCGCGTCCGATCGGTTGTACGTGCGCCCCACGGGGCAATTCCACAGCCTGGACGACCTGGCCGACACACTGATCCCCGTCGACGACCGGCTGGTGCGCCTGGGAGACATCGCCGAGATCCGGCGCGGTGCGGCGCAGCCGCCGTCCACGCAGATGCGGCGTGGCGGCCAGCCAGTGCTGGGCATTGGTGTGACCGCCGCCGAAGGGCACGATGTGGTGGATCTGGGGCGGGCGCTGCGGGATGCGGTGAACGGCCTGCAAGCGCGGCTGCCGACGGGCCTTGCGCTGGAGGAAGTCGCCAGCATGCCCGATGCCGTGACGGCCTCGGTCGATGAGTTTCTGCGCGCCGTGGGCGAAGCCGTGGCCATCGTGCTGCTGGTCAGCCTGGTGTCGCTGGGGTTGCGCACCGGCCTGGTGGTCGTCATCTCGATTCCGGTGGTGCTGGCGCTGACGGCGCTGCTCATGGGCTGGATGGGGATCGGACTGCACAAGGTGTCCCTGGGGACCCTGATTCTGTCGCTGGGTCTGCTGGTGGACGATGCCATCATCGCCGTCGAGATGATGGCCGTAAAGCTCGAACAGGGCTGGGATCGACTCAGTGCTGCCGCTTTTGCCTACACCAGCACGGCCTTTCCCATGCTGACGGGCACGCTGGTGACGGTCGCGGGTTTCCTGCCAATCGCCCTGGCGCGCTCCAACACGGGGGAATACACGCGTTCGATCTTCCAGGTGTCGGCGATCTCGCTGCTGGTGTCCTGGCTGGCCGCCGTGATCCTGATTCCGCTGCTGGGCCACGCCTTGTTGCGTCCGCATGCGCATCCCACGCCGACGGACGGTCCGGTACGGGATCTTTATGATTCGTCCTTCTACCGCCGGCTGCGGCGCTGGCTGCATGCCTGCGTGCGCCGCCGTGCCGTCGTCGTTGTGACGACGCTGGTGCTGTTCGTCGTCGCACTGGCAGGTTTCCGGCTGGTGCCGCAGCAGTTCTTCCCCGATTCCGCCCGCCCGGAACTGCTGGTGGATATGCGTCTGCGTGAAAGCGCCTCGTTCGAGGCGACGTTGGCGCAGGCGAAGCGCCTGGAGGCCTTGTTGAAGGACCGCCCCGAGGTGGCGCGCGTGGCCGGCTTCGTCGGCACCGGCGCGCCGCGCTTCTATCTGCCGCTGGACCAGCAGTTGCCCTCGCCGAATTTCACCCAGTATGTCGTGACGGCCAAATCCATCGAAGACCGGGAAGTGCTCAAGAGTTGGCTGGAGTCGACGCTGGCGGCGGCTTTCCCGGCCGTGCGGGGGCGGGTGTCGCGTCTGGAATCGGGGCCTCCGGTCGGCTATCCGGTCCAATTCCGCGTCAGCGGCGACGACGTGCCGCGTGTGCGCCAGGCGGCGGAAGCCGTGGCTGCGGTGCTGCGCGCCGATCCCCGCGCGCGCAACACGCAGTTCGACTGGGACGAGCCCTCGGCTCGCGCGTCGCGTTTCGAGGTCGATCAGCAGGCCGCGCAGCGGCTGGGCATCAGCTCGCGCGATATTGCGGATTTCCTCGCCATGACCTTGTCGGGCCGGCCCGTGTCCCAATACCGGGAAGGCGACCGCCTGATCCGTATCGACCTGCGCGCCCCCGAATCCGAGCGCGGCGGCCCCGAAGCGCTGGCGCAGCTGTCCTTGCCGTCACCCCGGGGCCCCGTGCCCCTGGAGGCGCTGGGCGGGATGCGGGACGGGCTGGAGCACGCCATCATCTGGGAGCGCGACCGGCAGCCCACGATCACGGTGAGGGCCGAGGTGGCGCCGGGCGTGGAAGGGATCGACCTGACCCGGGCCGTGGATGCGCGGCTTGCGGACATCCGCGCCGGCCTGCCGGTGGGCTACCGCATCGAGGTGGGGGGCGCGGTGGAAAACAGCACCAAGGCGCAGGCGTCGATCGGCGCCGAGGTGCCGATCCTGATCGTGACGGTGCTGACGCTGCTGATGATCCAGCTGCAGCGCTTTTCGCGGGTGGTGCTGGTCATCCTGACCGCCCCGCTGGGTTTGATCGGCGTTGTCCTGGCGCTGCTGCTCTTTGGCAAGCCTTTCGGGTTCGTCGCCTTGCTGGGCGTGATCGCCATGTTCGGCATCATCATGCGCAACTCGGTCATCCTGGTGGACCAGATCGAGCAGGACATCGCCGCCGGGCACCGCCGCATCGACGCCATCGTGGACGCGACCGTGCGGCGTTTCCGCCCCATCGTGTTGACGGCGGCGGCGGCCGTACTGGCATTGATCCCGTTGCTGCGCAGTGATTTCTTCGGGCCGATGGCGACCGCCCTGATGGGGGGCATCACCAGCGCCACCGTTTTGACGGTTTTCGTGCTGCCGCCCTTGTATGCGCTGATGTTCCGCGTCCGGGACGAGGGTGAACCGCCGGGTGCGGAGAGGGACTCCATGCCGGAGGAAATGCGATGAACGGATGGCGGATCACCGGGGCGGCTGTTCTGGGTCTGGGCCTGGCGGGCTGCGCGCTGGGGCCTTCCGGCCAGGCGCCGGCCATGCCCGAGCCTGCACGGTACGCCGCCAGCCCGCCGCCGGACGGCGGTGCATCGGCGACGGGCCCGGAACTGGTGGTGGCGCATGTGCCGGCGGCGGCCTGGTGGATCCGGTTCGGCGTGCCCGAACTGGATGCGCTGGTGACGGAAGCCTGGGCGGCCAATCCCGATCTGGCCGCCGCCCGGCAGCGCCTGGAGGCGGCCCGTGAAGTACTGCGGGCGCAGACCGGAGCGACAACGCTGCCTTCGATCGACCTGGGCGCCCAGGCGGCGCGTCAGCGCGCGCTGGGCCTGCCGTTGACGCTGCCGCCGCCTTTTCCCGAGCTGCCCCGCACTTCGACTTACGATACCTTCGTCGGCCAGGCCCAGGCCCGCTATACCTTCGACCTGTTCGGTTCGATCCGCGAGCGCAATCGCGCCCTGGCCGATCGGGTAGAGCAGCAATCGGCCCAGTGGCGCGCCGCCCGGGAAGCGCTGGCGGCGAACGTGGTGTCTGGCGCGCTGACCCTGTCCGCGCTGCAGGCCCGACTGGATATCCTGGCTTCCGTGGCGGCCGGATTGCGGCGCGACGAGGTCGAGGCCGTCCGCCGGCAAGCCCTGGGCGCCGCGCCGCGCGCCGCCGTCCTGGACGCGCGCCGCCAGGCCGAAGCCGTGGCGGCGCAGATTCCCGGCCTGCAGGCCCAGGCGTTGTCGATCCGGCATGCGCTGGCCGTGCTGTTGGGCCGCACGCCCGACCAGGCGCCCGAGGCGATCGCGTTCGAGCGCCTGACCCTGCCCGCGCAGATTCCCGTCCTGGTGCCGGCCGCGCTGCTGGCGGCGCGGCCCGACGTCCAGGCGGCTGCGGCCGCCCTGCGCGCGGCCGCCCACGATGCGGGAGCGGCCAGCGCAGACCGTTTGCCGAGCCTGACCCTGACGGCGGCCATGGGGCGCGGGGGTTACGACTGGCCGTCGGCACTGTCGCCCGCAGGCGCCTTGTGGAGCCTGGCGGGCGGCCTGACGGCGCCGCTGTTCCACGGCGGCGCGCTGCAGGCCCGGCATCGCGCCAGCCTGCAGGCTCATGCAGCGGCGCAGGACGATTACCGGAGCACGGTGCTGGCCGCTTTCCGAGAAGTGGCCGACGCGTTGGCCTCGCTGGAACAGGGCGGCGCGGCGCAAGCCGCCGGAGAGGCCGCCGCCAGCGCGGCCCGGGCGGCGGCCGCCGATGCCGCGCGGCGCGCCGCTCTGGGCGCGGTGCCGCCGGCGGCGGCCCGGGCGGCCGATCGTCAGGCCGACCTGACGGCGCTGGACGCTCTGGATGTGCGCGCACAGCGGCTGCTGGATGCCGCGCGTCTGTTTCACGCCCTGGGCGCGCCGGAGGCCGCGTAGGCCGGCGCCGGTCCACGGTATAATGTCACCCTTTTCCTGAGGGGCGCTGCACCGGTCCCGCCGCCCGCCCCGGGCGCGCATGCGGATCGCCAGGCTCAGGAACCTTCTTCATGAACGGCGCCCATCTTTGCCCTGCGCGGGCGGGGGTGGGCGCAATCGTTTCCGCCCCCGCGCGCAGGCTCTTACAGGACCACCATGAGCACTGCACACGACTACGTCATCGCCGATATCGCCCTGGCCGACTGGGGCCGTCGCGAAATCGCCATCGCCGAAACCGAAATGCCCGGCCTGATGGCCACCCGGGAAGAATTCGCCGCCTCGCAACCCCTCAAAGGCGCGCGCATCGCCGGCAGCCTGCACATGACCATCCAGACGGCGGTGCTGATCGAAACCCTGACTGCTCTGGGCGCGGAAGTCCGCTGGGCTTCGTGCAACATCTTCTCCACCCAGGATCACGCCGCCGCCGCCATCGCAGCGAGCGGCACCCCGGTGTTCGCCGTCAAGGGCGAATCCCTGGAGGATTACTGGCAGTACACGCACCGCATCTTCGACTGGCAGGGCGAGCAGGCCAACATGATCCTGGACGACGGCGGCGATGCCACGCTGCTGCTGCACCTGGGCGCCACAGCCGAGAAAGACGCCTCCGTGATCGCCAGCCCGACCAACGAAGAAGAGCGCGTGCTGTTCGCCGCCATCAAGGCGCAGCTGGCCCGTGATCCGAAGTGGTATTCGACCCGCCTGGCGCAGATCAAGGGCGTGACCGAGGAAACCACCACCGGCGTGCACCGCCTGTACCAGATGTCCCAGCGCGGCGAATTGAAGATCCCCGCCATCAACGTCAATGACTCGGTCACCAAGTCCAAGTTCGACAATCTGTACGGCTGCCGCGAATCCCTGGTGGATGGCATCAAGCGCGCCACCGACGTGATGGTCGCCGGCAAGATCGCCATCGTGTGCGGTTTCGGCGATGTGGGCAAGGGCTGCGCCCAGGCGCTGGCCGCCCTGCGCGCCCAGGTCTGGGTCACGGAAGTGGATCCGATCTGCGCCCTGCAGGCCTCGATGGAAGGCTATCGCGTGGTGGACCTGAGCGACGCGGACGTGGTCGAGCAGGCGGACATCTTCGTCACCGCCACCGGCAATTACCACGTCATCGACCGCGACCACCTGTACCGCATGAAGGACCAGGCCATCGTCTGCAACATCGGCCACTTCGACAGCGAAATCAACGTCGCCGCCGTGGAAGACCTGCAATGGGAGGAAATCAAGCCCCAGGTCGATCACATCATTTTCCCGGACGGCAAGCGCGTCATCCTGCTGGCCAAGGGCCGTCTGGTGAACCTGGGCTGCGCCACGGGCCATCCGTCCTTCGTGATGTCGGCGTCCTTCACCAACCAGACCATCGCCCAGATCGAACTGTTCACGCGCGGCGATCAGTACAAGACCGGCCAGGTCTACGTGCTGCCCAAGCACCTGGACGAAAAGGTCGCCCGTCTGCACCTGAAGAAGCTCGGCGTGCGCCTGACGACGCTGTCGCAGAAGCAGGCCGACTACATCGGCGTGCCGGCTGCGGGCCCGTTCAAGCCGGATCACTACCGTTATTGAGGAGCATCCCATCATGCTGCTGCTTGTCTGGATCCTGAACGCCGTGGCCCTGCTGGTCGTGGCCTACATCCTGCCCGGCATCACCGTGGCTTCGTTCGGCTCGGCCCTGATCGCCGCGCTCGTGCTGGGGCTGCTCAATACGGTGATCAAGCCGCTGTTGATTCTGCTGACGTTGCCGCTGACCATCGTCACCCTGGGCCTGTTCCTGCTGGTGCTCAACGCCCTGGTATTCTGGTTCGCGGGATCGATCCTGAAGGGCTTCCAGGTGGACGGCTTCTGGTGGGCGGTGATCGGCGCGATCGTCTACAGCCTCGTGTCCACGGCCTTGGCGGGGTTGCTGGCTTCATGATCGCCGCCACACCCACCATCAGCCTGGAATTCTTTCCGCCGCGCGACATCGCCGCCCAGGAACGCCTGGTGCGGTCGGCCAAGCGGCTGGCCGCTTTGCGGCCGGCCTACGTCAGCGTGACCTTCGGCGCGGGCGGCTCCACCCGCACGGGCACGGCCGACACCGTGGGGATGCTGCAGAACCTGGGCGTCGATGTGGCGCCGCACCTGTCCTGCATCGGCGCCACGCGCGCCGACCTGCGCGCCATCCTGGATGATTACCGGGCGCGCGGTATCCGCCGCCTGGTCGCGTTGCGCGGCGATCTGCCCTCGGGCATGGGCGGCGACACGGGCGAACTGCATCACGCTGTCGATCTGGTGCGCTTCGTGCGCGAGCACTACGGCGATCATTTCCTGATCGAGGTCGCCGCTTATCCCGAAATGCACCCCCAGGCCGAAAGCGCGACGTCCGACCTGCGGCATTTCGTGGACAAAGTCCGGGCCGGCGCCGACGGGGCGATCACCCAGTATTTCTTCAATCCCGACGCCTATTTCGATTTCGTCGACCGGGCGCGGGCGCAAGGGGTGGACATCCCGATCACGCCGGGCATCATGCCGGTGACCAACTACATCCAGCTGGCGCGCTTCTCGTCCATGTGCGGGGCGGAAATCCCGCGCTGGATGCGGCTGCGGCTGCAGGATTTCGGCGACGACAAGGCATCCATCCGCGCGTTCGGCATCGATGTGGTCACGCGGCTGACCGCGCGCCTGCTGGAGCAGGGCGCGCCGGGTGCGCATTTCTACACCTTGAACAACGCCGACGCGGTGGCGCAGATCTGCGCCAATCTGGGGCTCGACGCCTGAACGCCGGGCGGTTGCCTAGAGTTCCGGCGCAGGCACGGCCCAGCCCTTGTCGGTCAGGATCGTGTCCAGCCGGACATCGTGCGCGGCGGGGGCGTAGGGCTCGCCGCTGAGGTCGCCGCAGGCCCAGGCGATGCCGACCGCCGTGAATGCGTGGCCGGATGCCTTCAGCGCGGCCAGGGTGCGGTCGTAGTAGCCGCCGCCGTAACCCAGGCGGTCGCCCTGGCGCGTATAGCCCAGCGTGGGCACCAGCACGATGTCGGGGGGCGGCGCTTCCGGACCTTCGGGTTCCAGGATGCCGTAGGCCCCGGGACGCATCGGGGTGTCCGGGGTCCAGGCGTGGAAACGCAACGGTTCGCCTGCCGAGGCGACGACCGGCAGCGAGACCTCCAGGGTCTCGTCCTGCGCCCATTGGCCCAGCAGGGCCTGCAAGGCGGGCTCGTCGGCCATGGACCAGAACGCGGCGATGCGTCGGACGTCGGGGCGGTCCGATTCCCGCAAGCGGGTGCGGTTGGTCGCCAGCCAGGTGTACAGGCGGCCGCGGATCAGCAGCGCGCCCCGGTCGCGATCCTGGGGTGGGATCTCGGCGCGGCGCTGCTTGAGTCGCGCCCGCAGGGCGGCTGCGTTATCCTGTGTGTTCTGATTCATGTGGTGACTGGCTCGCGGGGTTTCTGGCTATGGGGCGAAGCGTTATAGGATATCCGGGATTCTTCGGGGATGCAGGGCGCGCCGCGTCACGACCGCGCCGCGGGGCCTCGGCCTGGGGCCTGTTGGTCTTGCTGGGGCTGGCGGGCTGCGCGGGCGCGCAGGCGCCCACGATGGCCGAACAGCAGGCGGGCGAGGCGCCGCGCGTCGTCCTGGCCGCGCCGGCCACCGTTGCCCCCGAGCCCGCCGCGCCCGGCACGCCGCCGCCCTCCTCGTCCGCGCCGATGGTGGTGCCCCCCGCCGCCCGCCAAGCCGTGCTGGATGCCTATGACGCCGTCCAGAAACGGCGCTGGACCGATGTCGACCGCCTGGCGCCGTTGGCTGCCGCTGATCCGGTGCTGGGCCTGTATCCGCGTTACTGGGCCTTGCGCAACCGGCTGCAGGACCGTGCCCGGCCCGTTCCCGACACCGAGGTGCGGCAGTTCCTGGCCGATGCGGCCGGCACCTATCCGGACGAGCGCATCCGCGCCGACTGGATCCTGGCGACCGTGCGGTCCGGCGACTATGCCCAGGCCCTGGCGGTGCCGGCGCTGGCCGATCCGCCGGCCCCGGTGCGCTGCGCCTTGCTGCTGGCCCGCCATCAGACCGGCAAGCGCGCCCGTGCCTCCGAGGTGCTGGACGTGTTCCAGCCCAACGCCGACTGCTGGGACATGCTGGACCAGGTGGCGGCCGACCATGTGCTCAGCCGCAAGGAACTGAACGGCCTGCTGCGCGATATCCTGGAAACCGGCAAGCAGGGCAACGCTGACCGCATGGCGGGCGTGGTGTTCGACGACGCGGCCGTGGTCCAGTACGCCGCCTTGATGAAAAATCCGCGCAAGTGGCTGGAATCCCGCAGCCAGCCGCGTTCGACCACCGATTTCGAACTGGTCGCCATCGCCCTGTCGCGCCTGGCGCGCGAGGACGACCGGGTCGAGGCCGCCCGAACCATCCAGGCACGCTGGGCCGGGTGGCTGCCGAAGGCCGACATGCAATGGGTCTGGGGTCAGTTCGGCCTGGTGGCCGCCCTGAACGTCGATCCCGACGCCGCGCGCTGGTACCGGCAATCGGGCTTCGTGCCGATGACGGACTACAACCATGCCTGGGAAGTCCGCGCCGAGTTGCGGGCCGCCCCGCTGGACTGGGGGCGGGTGGCGGAGGCCATCCGCAAGATGAGTGCGCGGCAGGCCGACGAGCCCGTCTGGCGCTACTGGTATGGCCGCGCCCTGGCGGCGCAGGGCAATGCCGAAGCCGCGCGCCAATACTATGAATCCATCGCTGCGGAGCAGGGGTTCTACGGCCTGCTGGCCGCCGAGGAACTGGGCCGCACGCCGGCCTTGCCCGCACAGCCCGGTCCCCTGGACCCGGCATGGATCGCACAGGCGCGGGCCAACCCGGGACTGCGGCGCGCCGTGGCGCTGTTCGATCTGGGCTGGCGCAAGGAAGCCGTGCCCGCATGGAATTTCGCCTTGCGCGGCATGAGCGATCCCCAGTTGCGCGGCGCGGCCGAATTCGCCCGCGAGCAGCATATCTACGACCGGGTGGTGAATACCTCGCTGCTGACCCGGGAAGTGGCCGATTTCAACCAACGCTTCATTGCTCCCTTCGAGGGGCAGGTGGCCGCCAAGGCGCGTCTGATCGACCTCGATCCGGCCTGGGTCTATGGCCTGATCCGCCAGGAATCGCGGTTCATCACCGATGCCCGTTCCCACGTGGGGGCGTCGGGACTGATGCAGTTGATGCCGGCCACCGCCCGGCACGTGGCGCGCAAGCTCGGCATGAAGGGTTTCAAACCCAGTCAGGTCAATGATTTCGATACCAACACGATCCTGGGCACCAACTACCTGAACATGGTGCTGCAGGATCTGAACGGGTCCGAGCTGCTCGCCACGGCGGGTTACAACGCCGGGCCGGGGCGGCCGAAACGCTGGCGCGCCCAACTTCCGGCGCCGGTCGAGGGCGCCATCTTCGCCGAGACCATTCCCTTCACCGAGACCCGGCTGTACGTGAAGAACGTCCTGTCCAACGCCGTGTATTACGCCATGCTGTTTTCCGGCCGGCCCGATTCGCTGAAGGCGCGGCTGGGCATGGTCAATCCCATGGACGGGACGCGGACGGCGCGGCCGTGACCGGGTGGGGCGACCCGGCCGTCGAGGGTCTGGAGGTCTATATCGTCGGCGGCGCGGTGCGCGACGATCTGCTGGGACTGGCGGCGGGAGACCGGGACTGGGTGGTGGTGGGCGCCAGTCCCGAAATCATGGCGGCGCGCGGCTTCACGCCGGTGGGCGGGGATTTCCCCGTCTTCCTGCATCCGCGCACACATGAGGAATACGCCCTGGCGCGCACCGAGCGCAAGTCCGGCCGAGGCTACCGGGGCTTCGTCTTTCATGCGGGGCCTGACGTCAGCCTGGAAGACGATCTGCGTCGACGCGATCTCACGGTCAACGCCATCGCGCGGGCGCCAGGCGGGGCGCTGATCGATCCTCTGGGCGGCGCCGCCGATGCGCGCGCCCGCGTGCTGCGTCACGTGGGGCCGGCCTTCGTCGAGGATCCCGTGCGCCTGCTGCGCCTGGCGCGATTCGCCGCGCGTTTCCACGATTTTTCCATTGCGCCTGAAACCCTGAGCCTGTGCCGCGCATTGGTGCGCGATGGCGAGGTCGATGCCCTGGTGCCGGAACGCGTCTGGCAGGAATTCGCCAAGGGGCTGATGACGGATCATCCAGGCCGCATGTTCGACGTGCTGGTCGCGTGCGGTGCGTTGGACCGCGTGGCGCCGGGCCTGGTGTGGAATGAGGATGTGGCGGCCGGGTTGGCGCAGGGCGCCGCCCGGGGGCTGGACCTGGCGCAGCGCCATGCGCTGCTCTGCCGCGGCTCCGCGTCCGGGCTGCAGGACCGGCTGCGCGCGCCTTCCGCCTGCCGCGACCTGGCGCGTTTGTTGCCGGGCCTGCTGGCCCGACTGGCCGCCGCCGGCGCGGCTGCGCGGGACGCGTCGGCACCGACACCCGTGGACGGTCCCGCGGCCTGGCTGGCGCTGCTGGAATCCTGCGATGCGTTGCGTCGTCCGGAGCGCTTCGAGGCTTTGCTGGCGGCGGCCGATTGCGTGCGTGGCGACGTCGATCCGGCCGCCTGGATGCGGCGGCTGGCGGCGGCGCGCACGGTGGACGCGGGGGCGGTCGCCCGCGCGGCGGGAGGCGATCCGGGGCGCATCCGCGACGAGGTGCGCGCGGCGCGATTGCGGGCGTTGCAAGCGGACATCTGACGGGGCATCGGACGCGATGGCGCGTCACGGTCCGGGCCATGTATCCATGGCGCGGTCGCGGGTTTTCTCGGGTGGGGAGTGACATTCTTTTTTGCAAGAATGTTGGCTCCAATGCCGCCCACGGGCTGGCAGCCCATCACGGACCTGACCATGACGCCACTTCCGCGATCCGACTGCCGTACGGCAATGGCGCCCCGCCCCCTTCGGCCGGTTCCCCGGCGACGACCGTTCCGGCTGCGC
This sequence comes from Castellaniella denitrificans, assembly GCF_027214045.1. GTDB lineage: Bacteria > Pseudomonadota > Gammaproteobacteria > Burkholderiales > Burkholderiaceae_B > Castellaniella > Castellaniella denitrificans_A. The sequence goes on from NZ_JAPWHE010000001.1 coordinate 612,444, forward strand.
AGACGCCTGGCCGCCCTGTTGACAGGGCTTGGGATGTCCGCCGCCGCGCCGGCTGCGCCCGGCGATTTCCTTTTCGACCCGGACGGATTCATGGATGCGGAATTCCGCGCCAGCGGCGCGCTTGAAATGATCGGCGCCCAGTATGCCTATGCGCGCGGTCACACGGGCCAGGGCGTTCTGGTGGCCGTGCTGGATTCGGGACTGTACGCCCGGCATCCCGAATTCGCCGGGCGTGTCGCTGGCGGATGGAATTTCCAGACGGATCAGCCGGCCTGGGATTTCTCCGATACGGAGCTCGAACCCGACGGCCGGCTCAATGGGCACGGCACGCATGTGGCGGGCATCATCGGCGCGGCGCGGGACGGCGCGAAGATGCAGGGCGTGGCCTACGGCAGTCGCTTGCTGGCGGTGCGGCTTGACACGGACCTGGATTGGCTGGGTATCGACTACGCCATCCGGCAGGGCGCCCGGGTGCTGAATGGCAGCTACGGGCCGGATGGCACGCCCCCCATGACCCTCGAGGACGGCAGTCCCAACCCCGGCTATCAGGACAATATCGGCGGACCGCTGCTGCGATATCAGAAAGTGCCGCTCGGCGATCTGCGGACCCAGGTCGCGGCCCTGCGGCGTGCCGCGGCGGCCGACGTCCTGATGGTTTTCGCGGCCGGCAATGATTATGCGGGATACCCCGAGCAGGCATCCCATGTCCTTGGCTACGGCATGTACCACCTGATCACACCGGCGTTCTTCCTCGACAGGCCGGACGGCATCGACCCCATGTTCCGTTTCTGGGATGAGCGCGCGCCTGGCACCGACCCCAAGGATCCCGCGACTTACACGGTCCTGGATTTTGCCGACCCACGCGTCAGCGGCCTGGATTTTTCCGACCTGGGCGGCAGCATGTTGTCGGTGGTGGCCGTGGGACCGACGGGCGAAATCGCCTCTTACAGCAATCGTTGCGGCCAGGCGGCGATGTGGTGCCTGGCCGCGCCGGGCGGGGATCATGCCTCCGTCTCCGGGCCGGAGGCGCCGATCTGGTCTACGCACCCCGATCCCGCCAAGGGTTATTACGACACGATGCAAGGCACGTCGATGGCCGCTCCGGTGGTGGCGGGCGCCGCCGCCGTGCTGCGCCAGGCTTTCCCCTACATGAGTGCGCGCCAGATCATCGAGGTCATCCTCACGACCACGAAGGATGGCGGCATCTATGCGGATCACGATATCTACGGTCGTGGCCTGCTGGATCTGGGGCGGGCGATCCGGGGGCCGGGCGAGTTCGGTGCGGACGGTTTCGCCCCGATGTTCCGGGTCGACACGAAAGGCCACGACTCCTGGTTCGGCAACGACATCGAAGGCGATGGCGGGTTGGTCAAGGTCGGTGCGGGCACGTTGATCCTGGCCGGCGCCAACACTTACACGGGCGATACGATCGTCGAAGGCGGGCGCCTGGCCGTCAATGGCGATATACGCGCATCCGCGTTGACAGTGCGTTCCGGCGGGACATTGGGAGGAACCGGTACGGTGGGCCGGACCGAGGTGTTCGGGCGGGTGGCGCCGGGCAATTCGATCGGTACGCTGACGGTGGCGGGCAATTACGTCCAGGCGCCCGGCTCGGTCCTGGAGATCGAAATCGATGGCGCGGGCCATGCCGATCGGCTGGACATCCAGGGCGATGCCGATCTGCAGGGCGGCGAGGTCCTGGTGCTGGGGCTGCGAGGCGGATCGTTGGGACGCACGATGACCTTCATGACGGTCGCGGGGGCCGTGGCGGGGCCGGGCCTGGCGCTGCGCAATGACTACGTGTTCGCCGATCTGGGCCTGCGCCAGCCGGCGTTGGGGCGGTTCGATCTGACCGTGGCCCGCAATGCCACGTCGTTCGCCTCGTTGGGGCGTACGAGCAACCAGCGCGGCGCGGCGGCGGCGATCGAGTCCATGGGGGCGGGGTCCGTGCCCTACGAGGCCCTGATCGACCTGCGCGACGCCGGCCGGGCGCCGGACCTGTACGACCAGCTGTCGGGTGAACTGCATGCGACCGTGCGCGCGATGATGTTCGAGGATGCGCGTCTGGCGCGCGAAGAGGTCATGGGGCGCCTGACGATGGCGGTCGGACCGGCCGCCGGTGCGGCGGACACATCGGCCGCGCGGGGTGGCAACGGCCTGTGGGGTCGGACGATGGCCGCCTGGAGCCGGCATGATGGCGCCGGCGTGTCACAGGATGCGGATCGCCGGGCGAGCGGCCTGATGATCGGCCGCGATGTGTCGTGGGCGTCCGGCGCGCGGGCCGGCGTGGCGTTCGGTTACACGCGTTCGCGCGTGCGCGCCGAGGCCCGCAACGAGGCGCAACTCGACGGTTACCACGCACTGGCCTACGGCGGCCTGGCTTCCGGCCCCTGGCGCCTGCGTGGCGGGATCGGGCAATCCTGGCATGTGGCTGACACGCGCCGCGAGATAGCCGTGGCGGGTCTGGGACGGCAGACGGCGCGCTATGGCGCCTGGACGACGCAGGTGTTCGCACAGTTCGGATATGTGCTGGCGCCGGGTCCGGTGGAAGTCGAGCCCTATGCGGAGGCGGCGCGGTCCTGGCAGCGTGTGCGCGGCTTTGCCGAGGACGGCGACGCGGCGCTGTCGGGCCATGCCGGCCGGTCCTCGAGCACCGAAACGACATTGGGCGCACGGGCGCGATGGTCCGTGGAGACCCGTGCCGGGGACCTGGATCTGGTGGCGGGCGCGGGGTGGGTCCATGTCTGGGGCGGCCTGTCCCCGAGCGCCCGGCTGGGGTATGCCGGCGGACCTGGATTCGAGGTCTCGGGTGTGCCGGCCCCTCGCAATAGCCTCGCGCTGGAAGCGCGCGCGAGCCTGGCCCGCACGCGGGCGACGCGCGTGGATATCGGCTATGCCGGCCGCCTGGGCGGCGGGGTGCGGGATCACGGCCTGCATGTCCAGGTGAATCACGCATTCTGAGCGCTGGCGGCGCTGCACCGGCATCCCGCTGGCGTCAAAAAAGAGGACAATTCTCTTTTTTCCGCCCAGAATCTCTCATGCTCGAACTGAACGCCGATCCGGACCAGCCTGTCCTCGTCTTCGATTCCGGCATCGGCGGCCTGACCGTGTTGCGCGAGGCCCGCGTGCTGATGCCCGAGCGGCGTTTCGTCTACGTGGCCGACGATGCCGGCTTTCCCTATGGGGGGTGGGCCGAGGACGCCTTGCGGGACCGCATCGTGCGCCTGTTCGCCGACCTGTTGAACGATCATGATCCGGCGTTGTGCATCGTCGCCTGCAATACCGCCTTCACCGTGGCGGGCGCCGCATTGCGCGCGGCCTATCCGGAGGTGACCTTCGTCGGCACCGTCCCCGCCATCAAGCCGGCCGCCGAACGCACGCGCTCCGGGCGGGTGTCGGTGCTGGCGACCCCGGGCACGGTGCGGCGCGACTACACGCGCGATCTGATCCAGTCTTTCGCCTCGCAATGCCATGTGACCCTGGTGGGGTCGCCCCGGCTGGCGCGCATGGCGGAAGCCTACGTCCGCGGCCTGCCGGTGGGCGACGAGGCGGTGGCCGCCGAGATCGGCCCCTGTTTTGTGGAGAGCGGGGGCTCTCGCACCGACATCGTGGTGCTGGCCTGCACGCATTATCCCTTCATGGCCAATGTGTTTCGGCGGCTGGCGCCCTGGCCCGTGGACTGGCTGGACCCGGCCGAGGCCATCGCGCGGCGCGCCCGCAGCCTGCTGCCACGGCATGCCGACGCCCTGCATCCGGCGGAGGACGACACGGCGCTGTTCACCGGCGGCCGACCGGATTTCGCCACGCGGCGGCTGATGAACAGTTTCGGGTTGAAGGTGGCGTAGCGCCCTACAGCCGGTCGCGCCGATCCCCGCGCGCGAAGCCCATCAGGGGCGCCTCCAGGCCCCGGCCGACGGCCAGCACCTTGAACAGTTCGCCCATCTCGGCCTCGGACAGCAGCGTGTTCAGGGCGGTCAGCTGGCGCGCGCGCTGGGCCGGATCTTCGCCGGGCGCCTGGATCAGATCGGTCAGGCCCGCATTCATCAGGAAGCGCGCCTGCGATGTATAGCCCAGCACATCCAGGCCGCCGTCCAGCGCGGCGTCCGCCATGGCGGTGAAGTCCACGTGGGCGGTGATGTCCTGCAGGCCCGCCAGGATCAGCGCCTGGTCGTGGGCATGGTGACGGAAATGGCACATCAGCGTGCCGCGCAGACGCTGGGGGTGGTAGTACTCGGCCCTGGGGAAACCGTAGTCGATCAGCAGGGCGGCGCCTCGCTGCAGCCAGCGGCCCAGGTCCCGGACCCAGGCCTCGGCCTGCGGATTCATTTCGGACTGATAGCCTGCCAGGGGCGGCATGCGGGCGGCCAGCGTGGCCGCTGTGGGCGGCGGCGCCTCGCGCGTCGCCCAGCGGAAGGGCGCGGCGGCCTCGGGCCGTGCGTCCAGGGCGACGCCCAGCAGTTCCGGCACGCCCGCGGCGTTCCAGCGGAACAGGACGGCGGGCATGGCGTCCAGGACTTCATTGGCAACGACGCAGCCGTTGAAGGCAGACGGCAGCGCGTCCAGCCAGCGTACCCGGCCGGCCCAGGCCGACAGGCGGTCCTGCTGGCGGGCACGCAGGTCGGCGGACAGTTCCAGGATCTCGTATTCGACCTCCATGCCCTGATCCTCAAGCGCCGGGATCAGCGCGGCGGCCAGGGCGCCCGAGCCTGCGCCGAACTCCAGGATGCGGTTGGATCCGCTGGCCTCGAGCACCTGTGCGACCTGGCGCGCGAGCGCCCGGCCGAACAGGGGGCTGGTTTCCGGGGCGGTGGTGAAGTCGCCCTCGCGGTGGAATTTGGCGCTGCCGGCGCTGTAGTAGCCCAGGCCGGGCGCGTACAGGGCGGCTTCCATCCAACGCTCGAACGGCAGCCAGCCTCCGGCGTCACGGATGCGTTCCGCGAGCATGGCCTGGACGCGCGCGCCGTGGGCGCGCGCGTCGGCGTCGGGTTCCGGCAGGCCGGAGGGCGTGTGGACGGTGGGTAGTTCGATCATGGCCGAAGACGAGACGAGGCATAGGACAGTCCCCTACGGACTGTCCTATGCCAGACGGGTCGGAGCCGCGTGCAAGCGGCGACGTGTAGGGGTAACGACGACTGTAAAACAAAAGCCCTGGCACGAGGCCAGGGCTGCGGGTCAGCGGACCAAAAAAATCAGGCGAAGCGGGGACGCTGCGCGCGGGGCTGATCCTGGCGATCCTGCCGTTTGAAGGACGGTTTGGCGCCGGTCTTGCCGGCGGCGGGCCGGGCGGTGCGCGGCGCATCGCCGTCGCGGGCCTGGCGCGGCGCGCGGTCGGCCTTGGGGTGGTAGGCGGGACGGCCCTCGCCACGCTCGGGACGCGTGAACGCCGGTTTGTCCTGTTCCCAGGGCTTGCGTGCGCGCGCCGGACGGGCGCCGTCGGCGGTGTGGGTGTCCTGTTGCCAGGAAGGCTTGGAGGCGCGCGCCGGGCGTGTGTCGTCGCCCGCCCGGGCGTCCTGCTGCCAGGGCTTGCGCGCGCGCGGCGCGGCGCCGCTGGCGGGGCCGTCCTTGTGCCACGGTTTGCCGTGGGGCTTGCCGCCTTGCGGCCGGGCGCCGCGGGCGGGCTTGTCCTTGTAGGTGGGACGCACGGACCGCTGCGGTTCCAGGCCGGGGATGGTTTCCATGGGGATGGCCTGGCCGATGAAGTGTTCGATGCGGCGGACCTTGTGGCGCTCGGCGTGCACGGCCAGGGTGATGGCCTGGCCGTCGCGTCCGGCGCGTCCGGTACGGCCGATGCGATGCACGTAGTCCTCGGCCTGCAGGGGCAGATCGTAGTTCACGGCATGGCTGATGGTCTGCACGTCGATGCCGCGCGCGGCCACGTCGGTGGCGACCAGGACGCGAACCTGGCCTTTTTGCATCAGGCCCAGGGTGCGGGTGCGCTGGCGCTGGTTCATGTCGCCGTGCAGGGCGGCGGCGGCGAAGCCCTCTTCCGACAGGTGGTCGGCCAGGTCGTCCGCGCCGCGTTTGGTGGCGGTGAAGACGATGGCCTGGTCCAGGCTGGCGTCGCGCAGCAGGTGGTCCAGCAGGCGCAGCTTGTGGGCCTTGTCGTCCGCGTACAGCAGATGCTGGGTGATGTTCGTGTGCTTCTGGCGATGGGTGGTGATCTCGACGCGCTTGGGATCGTGCATCAGATTTGCCGCCAGGTGGGCGACGGTGCCGTCCAGCGTGGCCGAGAAGAGCAGCGTCTGGCGGTCGTCCGGCGTGCTGCGGACGATGGTCTCGATGTCTTCGATGAAGCCCATGTCCAGCATCCGGTCGGCCTCGTCCAGCACCAGGGTCTGAACGGTGGACAGGTTCACGCGGCGCGCCTGCAGGTGGTCGATCAGGCGGCCCGGCGTGGCGACCAGCACATCGACGCGGCGCGACAGGGACTTGATCTGTGCGCCATAGGGCATGCCGCCGACCACGGTGGCGACCCGCAGGCCGTCGATCTGTTTGCCATAAGCGCGCGCGGCGTCGGCGACCTGCATGGCGAGCTCGCGCGTGGGCGCCAGCACCAGGATCTGGACGCCGCGTCCGCCCGCGCCGGCGCGGTGGCTCAGGCGTTGCAGGGCGGGCAGCATGAAGGCGGCGGTCTTTCCGCTGCCGGTCTGCGAAGACACCATCAGGTCATGACCTGCCAGCGCCTGCGGAATGGCGGCGGACTGGACGGAGGTGGGCGTGTCGATGCCGAGGTCGCGCAGGGCGGCCACGAGCTGGGGGCCGAGCCCCAGGGAGTCGAAGGACATAGGTTTCCTTGCGCCCGCGAGGGCGGGCGGCGTGCTGCGGGGATCGGATGGATGTCCCCGCCGGGTTGTTGTCGCGGATGTCTGCCGGACAAGATCAGTCGCATGTGCCGACCGAATCAACCCAAACGGCACGACAGGCGTGAAACCGAGGTCAGAAGGTCAGAAAACAAGCAATCAGTCAGTATGACATAGGGATTCCCCTAAGTCAATGAGCCGATCGACAGGCGGTCTTGTTCGCTGGATCGTGTCGGGTCCGCTGAGTCAGGGGACCAGCGGAATCCGGGTGTCGAACTTGCTGCGCCGCGTGGCGAAGAAGCTGCGCACGTTGCGCACACGCGGATCGCCCGTCAGGCAGCGCAGCGCCAGGGCCTGGTAGGCCGCCATGTCCGCGACCAGGGCGACCAGCACGAAATCCGGGCCACTGCTGACCCGGTAACATTGCTGGATGGCCGGCTCGGTCAGCAGTTGGGCTTCGAAGGCATCGGCTTGCGCGGCCGCCTGGGCGTCCAGTGTGACCTCGATCAGGACCGTCAGCGTCGCTCCCATGAGGGCGGGATCCAGGATCGCCACCCGGCGCTGGATGATCCCTGCCTGCGTCAGGCGACGCACCCGCCGCAGGCAGGTCGGTGGCGAGGCATGCACGCGCGCGGCCAGGTCCTGGTTGCTGAGGGCGCCGTCCCGCTGCAGGATGTCCAGAATGCGGCGGTCCAGGTCATCGAGTCCGGTCGTGGGCATGGTCATGTTTCGAGGCGCAAGAAGTATGAGAGCGGGCAAACGACAGCGCCCTGTTTTGTTTGTGATCGATGTGTATGCTGATATTTTATGAAATTAAATTTCATTCATTGTGAATGATGAAATTTTATTCCACAAAACCTGGAAAATAGAAATCCGATTTCTATTGTCTCGGTCCAAAATAGCGCAACACCAGGCCGGTACCCGGCCCCTCATTCCGAACCAGGAGCATTCCCCATGTGTGGCATCGTCGGCGCCGTGGCGCAGCACAACATCGTTCCCGTCCTGCTCGAAGGCCTGCGCCGGCTGGAATACCGTGGCTATGACTCCTGCGGCGTGGCTGTGCACACGGGCACCGGGTTGCAGCGGGTGCGCAGCACCCAGCGGGTCGCCGAACTCGCGGCGCAGGCCGCGCAGGATGGCGTCCAGGGCCTGACCGGCATCGCCCACACCCGCTGGGCCACGCACGGCGCGCCACTGACGCACAACGCGCATCCCCATTTCTCCGGTCCTGACCAGAGCGCGCCACGCATCGCGCTGGTGCACAACGGCATCATCGAGAACCACGACGACCTGCGCGCGGAACTGCAGGCCGCCGGTTATGCGTTCCAGAGCCAGACCGACACCGAGGTCATCGCCCATCTGGTGGACCACCTGTACGACGGCGACCTGTATGCCGCCGTGCAGCAGGCCGTGCGCCGCCTGGAAGGCGCCTACGCCATCGCCGTGTTCTGCGCCGAGGAGCCGCACCGCGTGGTCGGGGCGCGCCAGGGCTCGCCGCTGGTCGTCGGGCGGGGCGCCGATGGCAACTATCTCGCGTCCGATGCGCTGGCGCTGGCCGGTACCACCGACCAGATCATGTATCTGGAGGACGGCGACGTGGTGGACCTGCAACTGGCGCGGGTCTGGGTGACGGACGCCCAGGGCGATGCCGTGGAGCGTGCCATCCACACCGTCCAGGTCCATACCGGCGAGGCCGAGCTTGGCCCCTACCGGCATTTCATGCAAAAGGAAATCTTCGAGCAGCCGCGCGCCGTGGGCGACACCTTGCAGGACATCGACGCCATCATGCCGGAACTGTTCGGCGATGGCGCGCACGCCGTGTTCCAGGCGATCGACGGGGTGCTGATCCTGGCCTGCGGCACCAGTTATTACGCCGGCCTGACGGCGCGCTACTGGATCGAGTCCGTGGCGGGCATCCCCGTGAACGTAGAGATCGCCAGCGAATACCGCTATCGCACCAGCGTGCCCGATCCGCGCACCCTGGTCGTCACCATCTCCCAGTCCGGCGAGACGGCCGATACCCTGGCGGCGCTCAAGCACGCGCGCGGCCTGGGCATGGACCAGACCCTGACTATCTGCAACGTGGCCACCAGCGCCATGGTGCGCGAATGCAAGCTGGCCTTCATCACGCGCGCGGGTGTGGAGATCGGCGTGGCCTCGACCAAGGCCTTCACCACCCAGCTGACCGCCCTGTATCTGCTGACGCTGGCGCTGGCCCAGACGCGCGGACGCCTGGACGCCGCCGCCGAGGAACAGGCCGTGAAATCGCTGCGCCACCTGCCGGTCGCCGTGTCCGCCGTTCTGGCGCTGGAACCGCAGATCATCGCCTGGGCAGAACGGTTCGCCAGCAAGGAAAACGCCTTGTTCCTGGGGCGCGGCATGCACTACCCGATCGCCCTCGAAGGCGCGCTGAAACTGAAGGAAATCAGCTACATCCATGCCGAGGCCTATCCCGCCGGGGAACTCAAACATGGCCCGCTGGCCCTGGTGACCGACGCCATGCCCGTCATCACCATCGCGCCGCATGACGAACTGCTGGAAAAGCTGAAGTCCAACATGCAGGAAGTGCGCGCGCGCGGCGGCGAACTGTATGTCTTCGCCGACGCGGATTCCCAGATCGCCAGCGCCGAGGGCATGCATGTCATCCGCATGCCGGAACACTACGGCAAGCTCTCGCCCATCCTGCACACCGTGCCGCTGCAATTGCTGGCTTATCACACCGCCTGCGCGCGGGGCACGGACGTGGACAAGCCGCGCAACCTGGCCAAGAGCGTGACGGTCGAGTGAACGGCGGCGGGACCGTGTCCCGTCCGCGCGCGCCGCGCATGCCGATGACGGCTCAGTGGCCGGACGGTCCCCGTCGCTGACGCACGGAGCCCAGCCAGTCGTCGATCGGCATGGGGCGCGCGAACAGATATCCCTGCATCGCATCGCAGCCATGCCGGGCCAGGAAGTCGGCTTGCGGTTCATCCTCCACGCCCTCGGCGACCACCCAGAAATCCAATTGTCCGGCCATGGCCAGGATCAGCCGTGCGATGGCGATGCTGTCGGGATCGCCGGGCAGGTTGCGGATGAGGCTCTGGTCGATCTTGAGCTCGAAGATCGGCAGGCGCATCAGGCTCGACAGGTTGGAATAGCCGGTGCCGAAGTCGTCGATGGAAAAGCGGATGCCCAGGCGGTTGAGTTCGCGCATGCGCCGCGCCGTGGCCTCGACGTCCTGGATCCAGACGCCTTCGGTGATCTCGAAGATCAGCCGGTTGCCGGGCGCGCCGCTGCGTTTCAGCAAACCGCGCACGGCCTCGCCGAATCCTGGGTCCATCAGGACTTTGGGGCTGATGTTGACTGAAATCGGGTAGGTTTCGTCCAGCCCCTGAAGATCCAGCAAGGCTTGGCAGGCTACGCCCAGTGACCAGTAGGTCAGGTGGTTGATGAGGCTGGTTTCCTCGGCCAGGGGCACGAACAGGGCGGGCGAGACCGGGCCCTGGTCGGGATGCGTCCAACGCGCCAGCAGTTCCGCGCCCGTGATCCGGCCGTCCCGCGCATATTGAGGCTGGATGTGCATGGCCAGCTGGCTGGTGTTCAGCGCCAGGGTCAGATCCTTTTCCATCCACAGGCGTTGCTCGAATTCTGTCTGCAGCGTGTGGTCGTAGAAGACGGTCCGGTTGCCGCCCAGCCGCTTGGCGCGCTGCATGGCCAGGTCGGCCTCGCGGATGGCGTCGCTGGCCGTGGTGCTGCCGGCATGCAGCAGAGTCAGGCCGATGCTGGCGGTGAACACGCAGGCCTGCTCGCCAAGTTCCAGCGGCGTCGAGGCCAGGACGAGCCGGAGCCTTTCCGCGATCTTCAGCGCCCGTTGGGCGCCGGTCTCCGGATCCGGTCCCAATTGCGTGAGCAGTACCATGAATTCGTCGCCGCTGGCGCGCGAAACCATGTCCCGGTCGAGCGTGTGTTCCCGCAGCCGGCGCGCCACCTCCCGCAGCACCTGGTCGCCGATGGTGTGGCTGCGGCTGTCGTTGAGTTTTTTGAAGTCGTCCAGGTCCAGGATCAGCACGGCGGCGCAGCCCGCTTCCAGCCGCCCGCCGGGCAGCGTCTGTTCCAGACGGTCCAGCAGCAGGATGCGGTTGGGCAGGCCGGTCAGCGGATCGTGGAAAGCGTTGTGGCGGGCCAGATCCTCGGCCTGCACGCGGGCGGTGATGTCAGTCAGGATGGTGCAGAACATCCCGGCTGAGCCGTCCGGTTCGCGCAGCGGCAGCTTGAGAGACTGGAACGTGTGGACGCGGCCCGTGCGCGGGGACGGCCGTTGCTCCTGGGTGATGACGCATTCGCCCCGCTTCGGGGCCGGGAGGCCGGCGGCCGGGATGTCATGGGCGTCGATGAGTGCGCGATCCGCCTCCGGCCCGGGCGGATCGAAGAGTTCGCGAAACGGCCGGTTGGCGTAGCGGCGGCGGCCGTCGTCATCTTCGATGCAGATCAGATCGTCGAGATGGTCGAGCACGGTGGTCAGGCGGTGCTCGACCGTTCGCAGGCGCCGTGTCTGATGTCGCGCGTATCCGGCGCAGGCCAGCGCGATCAGTGTCGCCAGGAAGGCCGCCGCCAGGGCCGCCGGTTCGTATTCGAGTGTCCGGGGCGGATCGGCCGGACGCATCCTGGGATTGTCCCATTGGGTCAGGATACGGTAATAGACGGAGTCCGGATCGGCCTTCCAGGCGCCCAGGTGGCGATCGATCGCCCGCAGGACGGCGGCGTGGCGACCTTTCGGCGTGGCGTAATAGAGTCCGGAGGGCAGGAGGATGACGGGCGTGCCCGTCAGGCCGTATTGCGGCGCCGTGATGTTGCCGAAGAAAAAGTCGGCGGCGACGGCGTCGGCCTGGCCCGCCTGCACCTGCTGGAAGCCCTGGACCAGCGTATCCGCTGGAATCAGGCGGGTCCGTACGCCGAGGCCGGGCAGCAGGGTTTCGAGATAGTTGTATTCGATCGAACCGGCCAGTGTGACCAGCCGCCGACCGTCCAGGTCTTCGATGGTCCGGATGCGTTCGTCCGGGCGGACGTAGACCTGGGTCCAGGTTTGCAGCGCGGGAGTCTGGTGATAGTCCAGGAAAGTCGTGCGTTCGGGCGTCAGTGAAGTGGCGGGCAGCAGGTCGATGTCGCCGTTGCGGAGCTTGCGCATGCAGTCCCGCCATTCACAGAGCTCGGTCTTCAGCGTCCATTTTTCCTGGCGTGCGATCTCGGTCAGGATGTTGCCCAGGACGCCGGCCGGCTGCCCGTTGGGGGCGGCCGACAACAGCGGGCCCATGTCGCTGATGCCGATCGTCAGTGTGACCGCCCGGGAGGCGTGCGGGGAGAGGCCGGCCGATCCCAGGAACAAGAACAGGCAGACGCGCGCGCGGAAGGAACGGAGCAGTTTTTTCATCGGCGTTTCCGGTCATGCCGATCGACCGAGATTTGATTATAGGACGTCCGGCAACTCCGATCCTGTGGTTTCGCGGAAGAAACCGCGGCTCATCCAGGCGTTCCCCAGTCCCGCTCGCCCACGTGCTCGTGCAGATGCCGCACGAAAGCCTGGGTGGCCGGAGGCGGGCTGGCGTGCAGGCGGCTGTAGATGAAGAACTGGCGGCGGATCACCGGGTCCAGCAGCGGGCGCATGCGCAGGCCGTACAGGTCCACCAGGGTCCGCGCATAGGGCAGCCCGGCCGTCACGCCCAGCCCCGCGCTGACCATGCTCAAGGCGGTGCTCATGAAGGCGACCTCGTGGCTGGGGTGGATGGCGGGAATGTCGGCCATCCGGTACAGGTCCAGCGCCAGCCGGTCGGTGAACTGGCCTTGCAGGGCGATCAAAGGGTAGCGCACCAGGTCGGTCCAGTGGATGCGCTTGAGCGACTCCAGCGGATGGCCGGGCGGGAACACGGCCATGAAGGGCAGGTCGAACAGCGGGTCGGCCGACAGTTCGGTCAGTCCTTCGCGGTGAGGGCCGATGCTGATGTCCACTTCGCCGCGCACGGCCTGGGTGATGGCATTTTCCACGGCGCAGTCCAGCAGATGCACCTGGATGTCGGGGTGTTCCCGGCGGAAACTGGCGATGACTTCCGGGATCAGGGTGCTGGCCATCAATTGGGGGGCGGCGATGCGCACGATGCCGCGCCGCAGGCGCTTGAGGTTGTCGATGTTTTCCAGCGCGCCGTCCAGGTCGCGCAGGATGCGGGTGGCGACGGAATGGAATTCGCGCCCGACCTCGGACAGCTGGATGCGCCGGGTGTTGCGGTCCACCAGACGCACGCCCAACTGGGATTCCAGTTCCTTGATCAGGCCGCTCAGGGCCGACTGGGTGATGTGCAGGGATTCCGCCGCCCGGGTGAAGCCCCCGGTGCGGGCCAGCGCCGTGAAGGCGCGTAACTGGCGCAGTGTGACTTCCATCGGATCAGCCTATGAATCGATGAATAAAAACTGTTTGAATGATAGCTGGAAACTGCGTCTAATGGGACATCAATCATAAGGATGCGCCGGCGACGCCGCGCCGGCACCCGCATCCGGACCGGAGACAAGGCCATGTCCATTCCCTCGCGCGGTGAGCGCCGATGATCCATCATGCTTCCCGCCTGATCGTCCGGGGATTCGAGATCCTGATCGTCGCCTGCCTGGCGATCATGGGCATCCTGGTCTTCGGCAATGTGGTGCTGCGCTATGCCTTCAACTCGGGCATCGCCATTTCCGAAGAACTGGCGCGCCTGCTGTTCGTCTGGCTGATCTTCATGGGTGCGGTCCTGGCCTCGGCGCGGCGCATCCATATCGGTTTCGACACGCTGCAGCGGGCCGTCGGTCCCCGCGCGCGCCGTGCGTTGGTGGTCTTCACCGGCGCGCTGATCCTGGCCGGCTGCGGGATCTTCATCGTCGGCGGCTGGCGCCAGACCCTGATCAACCTGGGCAACACCTACCCGGTCCTGGGCATTTCCTATGCCTGGCTCTACGGGGCGGCGCTGGTGTTCGGCGTGGCGCTCGTCTTCCCGGTCTGCAACAACATCCACCGGGCGCTGCGCGGCATCGACGATGGGCTGACGGAGGACCTGGCCGACCGGATCGAAGGACTGGCCGGTCGGATCGAGGATGAGTCCGGACCTCGCGCAGTCACTGCGGGCCGCGACGGATCCACGAAGGAGATCAAATGAGCGCTTTGGTCTTCCTCGGCTCGTTGCTGAGCCTGATCGCGCTGGGACTGCCGATCGCTTTCGCCCTGATGTTCGCCGGTGTGGCGCTGATGCTGCTGACCGGGCAGTTCGACGCCCAGATCGTGGTGCAGAACGCCATCTCCGGGGCCGACAATTTCGTGCTGATGGCCGTGCCGTTCTTCATCCTGGCGGGCGAACTCATGAACGCGGGCGGGCTGTCCAGGCGCATCGTCGACATGGCCAGCGCGTTTGTCGGGCATTTGCGCGGCGGTCTGGGCTATGTGGCGATCTGCGCCGGCATCCTGCTCGCCAGCCTGTCGGGGTCCGCCGTGGCGGATACGGCGGCGCTGGCGGCGATCCTGGTGCCCATGATGCGCCAGGCCGGCTACGATCCCGCGCGTGCCTGCGGCCTGATGGCCGCCAGCGGCATCATTGCGCCGGTCATCCCGCCCTCGATCGGTTTCCTGATCTTCGGCGTGGTGGCCAACGTGTCGATCACACGCCTGTTCCTGGCCGGCATCGTGCCCGGCGTCCTGATGGGGCTTTTCCTGACTACCGCCTGGTGGTTCGTCGCCCGGCGGCAAAAGGCGTCCCTGACGCCCCGGGTGCCCTGGCGGCAGCGGCTGCGGCTGCTGGGGCGGGGCGGCTGGGCGCTGATGTTGCCGGTCATCATCATCGGCGGCCTGCGGTTCGGGATCTTCACGCCGACCGAGTCCGCCGTGGTGGCGGCCGCCTACGCGCTGTTCGTCGGCCTGGTGGTGTATCGGGAGCTCGACCGGCGCAAGATCTACGAATGCCTGCTGTCCACGGCGCAGACGACTTCGGTCGTGCTGCTGCTGGCCGCGCTGGCGATGGTCGCGTCCTACATGATCACCATCACCGACATCTCCGGCCAGGTGGGCGTCTGGCTGCAGGGCTTGTCGGATCATCCGACTGTCCTGGTGGCCGCCATGATGGTGGTGGTGTTCTTCGCCGGCATGGTGCTGGACTTCATTCCCATCGTGCTGATCTTCACGCCGGTCTTCCTGCCGATCGTGCAGGCGGCCGACATCGATCCCGTGTATTTCGGCGTGATCTTCATCATGAACTGCTCGATCGGCATGATCACCCCGCCCGTGGGCGTGGTGCTGAACGTCGTCGGGACCGTGGGCAAAGTGTCCATGGCCCAGGCCACGCGCGGCATTGCGCCGTTCCTGTTGGCGCTGGTTTCGTTGCTGATCGCCCTGATCCTGTTCCCCGAACTGGTGACCGTGCCCGCCCAATGGTGGCGATAGCGGCCGGCGCCCCATCCGATTCCCCCCAAGGAGACACTCCATGAAAATCCGCACCCCCTTGCTCGTCGGCCTGCTGGCCGCGACGCTGTCCGGTTCCGCCTGGGCGGCCGTCACCGCGAAATTCGCCGTGACCTTGCCGGAGAAATCCCATCAGGGTCAGGGCGTGGCCAAGTTCGTCGAACTGGTCAAGGCCAAGAGCCACGGCGAGATCGACATCAAGCCCTATTACAGTGGCGCGTTGGGCAACGACGTGCAGGTGACCTCCGCCCTGCAGGGCGGCACGATCGAGTTCACCGTGCCCCAGACCACCACCCTGACCGGCATGGTCAAGGCCTACGAGATCCTGGATTTCCCCTTCCTGTTCAAGAACAGCGAACAGGCGGAAAAGGTGCTGGACGGCCCGGTGGGGCAGAAACTGCTGGAGACCCTGCCCGCGCACGGCCTGGTGGGCCTGGCTTATTGGGAAAACGGTTTTTTCAACGCCACCAACAGCAAGCATCCGATCGCCAAGGCCGAGGACTTCGAGGGTCTGAAGTTCCGTTCGATCCAGGCGAAGATCACCCAGGAAACCATCAAGGCCCTGGGCGCCAATCCGGTGCCGCTGGCGGTGCCCGAGCTCTACACCGCGCTGGAGACCCGCACCATCGACGGCCAGGGCACGCCCAACGCCGTGATCGCCGCGCTCAAGCTCTATGAAGTGCAGAAATACCTGTCCATTACGCGTCACAGCTATGGCGCGTTCATCCCGCTGGTGTCCAAGGTCTTCTGGGACAAGCTGACTCCCGAGCAGCAGAAGATCCTGAAGGACTCCGCCGTCGAGGCCCGGACTTATCAGCGCCAGGTGGCACGCGCCCAGGCGCAGTCGGCCAAGGAAACCATGGCCAAGCACGGCATGGAGATCAACGAGGTCAGCGACGCCGAGCACGACCGCATGCGTGAACGCGTCCAGCCGGTGTGGCAGATGTTCATCCCCAGCGTGGGCCAGGATCTGTTCGACCAGGTCCAGGCCGAACTGAAGTAAGCCGGTGGAGTCCCCATGAAGCTTGCCACCTTGAAAAACGAGTCGCGCGACGGCCGCCTGGTCGTCGTCTCCCGGGATCTGACGCGCTGCGTCGCCGTGCCCGAGATCGCGCCCACCCTGCAGGCGGCGCTGGACGAATGGGATGCCTGCCTGCCGGGCCTGCGCGCCGCCTACGACCGGCTCAATTCGGGCCAGGACGGTGCGGCCCGCCCCTTCGATCAGGCGGCCTGCCATTCGCCGCTGCCGCGCGCCTACCAGTGGGCGGACGGATCGGCCTATCTGAACCACGTGGAGCTGGTGCGCCGCGCCCGCAACAGCCAGGTGCCGGAATCCTTCTTCACCGATCCCTTGATGTACCAGGGCGGTTCGGACAGTTTCATCGGCCCGCGCGATCCCATCGTCGCCGACACGGAGGACTGGGGGATCGACATGGAGGCCGAGGTCGCCGTCGTCACGGGCGACGTGCCCATGGGGGCGCGCCCGGCGGACGCAGCCGGCGCGATCCGCCTGTTGATGCTGGTCAATGATGTGTCCCTGCGCGGCCTGATCCCGGGTGAACTGGCCAAGGGCTTCGGTTTCTTCCAGTCCAAGCCGGCCAGCGCGTTTTCCCCGGTCGCCGTCACGCCCGACGAGCTGGGGCCGGCCTGGCGCGACGGCAAGGTCCACCTGCCGCTGCGGGTCGAGCTGAACGACGAGCCCTTCGGCTGTCCGGACGCCGGCCAGGACATGAGCTTCGACTTCCCGCAATTGATCGCGCACGCCGCCCGCACGCGGCGGCTGGCGGCCGGGACGATCATCGGTTCGGGAACGGTGTCCAACAAGCAGGGCGGACTGCACGGTTCCAGCATCCGCAATGGCGGCGTGGGCTATTGCTGCATCGCCGAGGTCCGCATGTACGAGACCATCGAGGGCGGCGCCCCGACCACGCCCTTCATGCGCTTCGGTGACCGCGTGCGCATCCACATGAGCGACGTCCGGGGCGAGGACATCTTCGGCGTCATCGAGCAGACGGTCGAGCGCCGACCGGGCGCGTGAAGGGAGCCGGACCCATGCTGGAACTCTATTCCTATTTCCGCAGTTCGGCGGCCTACCGTGTCCGCATCGCGCTGTGCCTGAAAGGCCTGGACTACCGGATCGTGCCCGTGCATCTGCTGCGCCATGGCGGCGAGCAACTGGGTGACGACTACCGGCGCCGCAACCCTGAAGGCCTGGTGCCGGCGCTGGACGAGGACGGCCGGATCCTGACCCAGTCCCTGGCGATCATGGAATACCTGGACGAAACGCATGGTCCCGCCACCCTGCTGCCGGCCGACGCGCCGGGCCGCGCCCGCGTGCGCGCCCTGGCGCTGCATGTCGCCTGCGACATTCATCCGCTGAACAACCTGCGCGTCCTGCGCTGGTTGGCGCACGAACTGAAGGTCGAGCCCTCCGCGCGCGACGACTGGTACCGGCATTGGGTGGAACTGGGTTTTCGCTCGCTGGAGGCCCAGTTGCAATCGCCCGCGACGGGGCGCTGCTGCCATGGCGACGCACCGGGCCTGGCCGATTGCTGCCTGGTGCCCCAGGTCTACAACGCGCGCCGCTATGATGTGGATCTGTCGGCCTTTCCAACCATCGAACGGATCGCGGCGCATTGCGAATCGCTGCCGGCCTTCCAGGCCGCGCGTCCGGACGCGCAGCCGGACGCCGAATGACGGGACGCCGCCCGCGGATGCGGGACGCGGACCCGCCGGCCCGGCGCGCGTGAGGCGGCCGGCCGTGTTTTTCAGGAAATCATCATGAGCACGACACCCACCCTGGACTATCAGAGCGGATTCGGCAACGAGTTCGCCACCGAGGCCCTGCCCGGCGCGTTGCCGGCGGGACGCAATTCCCCCCAGCGGGCTCCCTACGGCCTGTATGCCGAACAGTTGTCGGGCACGGCGTTCACGGCGCCGCGCCACGCCAACCGGCGGTCCTGGCTGTACCGCATCCGGCCGGCGGCCACGCACGGGCCGTTCGAGCCGTCCTCGGCGGGAGCGCGCTGGCTGAGCCGCTACGACGAGGTCCCCACGCCGCCGGACCCGCTGCGCTGGGATCCCCTGCCCATGCCCGAAGACGGCACGGCCACGGATTTCGTGGACGGCATGGTGACCATGGGCGGCAACGCCGGCTGCGGCATCCACCTGTACGCCGCCAACCGCTCGATGCGGGACCGGTATTTCTACAATGCCGACGGCGAATTGCTGATCGTGCCGCAGATGGGGCGCCTCGAACTGGCGACCGAACTGGGCGTGCTGTGGATCGAACCGCAGGAAATCGCGGTCATCCCGCGCGGTGTGCGCTTCCAGGTCCGCCTGCCCGACGGCGCGGCGCGGGGGTATGTGTGCGAGAACCCCGGCGCGCATTTCCGGCTGCCCGACCTGGGCGTGATCGGTTCGAACGGACTGGCCAACCCGCGCGATTTCCTGGCGCCCGTGGCCGCCTACGAGGACCTCGAGGGCGACTTCGAATTGCTGGCGAAGTTCCAGGGACGTTTCTGGCGCGCCCGGATGGACCATTCACCCCTGGATGTGGTGGCCTGGCACGGCAACGACACGCCGTACAAGTACGACCTGCGCCGCTTCAACGCGATCGGCTCGATCACGTACGACCATCCGGATCCGTCGATCTTCCTGGTGCTGCACGCGCCCGGCGCCGTGCCGGGCGTGGACACCATCGATTTCGTCGCCTTCGCCCCGCGCATCCTGGCGATGCGGGACACGTTCCGGCCGCCCTGGTTCCACCGCAACCTGGCGGGCGAGTTCATGGGGCTGGTGCATGGCCGCTACGATGCCAAGGCCGAAGGCTTCCAGCCCGGCGGCGCGTCCTTGCACAACACCATGACGGGCCATGGCCCGGACGCCGAGACCTTTGCCAAGGCCAGCGCGGCGGACACGTCCCGGGCCGACTATATCGCCGACACCATGGCGTTCATGTTCGAAACGCCGGTGGCGATCCAGGCCACGCGCCAGGCCCTGGAATCGCCGCAGCGGCAGCGGGAATACTACCGCTGCTGGCAGGGGCTGAAGAAGCACTTCGATCCGGCAAAGCGGTAGGCTTGGGTTCCTAAGACGGGAAGCCGAATGGGGGGCATGACGCCGCCCGACTCGGCGGTCCTCCCTGCGGTCGGACTGCCCGGCCCTTCCTCGTCCGAGCGGGCGGCGGGCAAACTCGGCCTGCGGCCTCAGACAGTGCCCGCCTTGTTCCCCGCTCTCCCTTCGGAAGCCGCCGGCGCCTCATACGGTCGCGCCACGCCCCCCACTCGACTTCCCTCGATCTATTTCGAGCGACGGGAGCGGGAGGGGGGACTCCCTTACGAACCCAGGCTCACTCTTTCCACGAATCCAGGTACCCCGGCACCTTCACGCCTTCGGGGAACGTATCCAGTTCCAGCGGATAGCGCGAATCGATCATCACCGCGACCTCGTCGGTGTATTTGCGCTCACCCTTGTTGTTGGCCGCCGCGGCCGCGAAGGCCTTGGGGTGCGGACCGTGGTGGAAGCCCGAGGGGTGCAGCGTGAACATGCCCGGCTTGATGTTGTCGCGGCTGAAGAAATTCCCCTGGTGGTAGAAGATCGATTCGTCGAACTCGTCGTTGTTGTGATAGAAGGGCACCTTCAGCGCGCCCGGATCGCTTTCGATGGGGCGCGGGGCGAACGTGCAGACGATGATGGTGTTCGAGAGGAAGGTCGCATGCACTGTCGGCGGCAGGTGATAGCGGTCCGACAGCAGTTCGCGGATGTCGCGCCAGTTCAGCTTCACCGGCACGCAATCGCCGTGCCAGCCGGCCGTGTCCAGGAAGTTGTAGGGGAAGGTCACCGTCGTGACCTGCTGGCGGCGCTTGGCGCGCACCCGGGTTTCATGTTCGCCGTATTGGGCCTTGTAGGCCTCGTCGATCTTCGGCGTGTCCAGCACGGCCAGGTCGAACTGCGCGTGGCGGCCGGTGATGCCGCGTTCCGGCAACTGGAACAGGTCCTCGGTGGCCTCGATCGTCAGGACTTCGTTGCGCACCGAGGTTTCCAGGCGCCAGGTCGTGCCGCGCGGGATGTTGATGTAGTCGCCCTCCCGGTAGCTCATGTGGCCGTAGTCGCAGAAGAATTCGCCTGCGCCCCGGTGGAAGAACAGGATCATGTCGCCGTCGCCGTTGCGCGCCAGGTCCGGCATGGAGACGTCGAATTTCCAGAAACAGACCTGGGTCTGGCCGTTGTGCATGAAGCGCCGCGCCTTCCAGGGGCATGGGGCGCTGTCGTCCAGGCGGTTCAGGTCCAGCAGGGTGAGCTCCAGGGGGCCTTCCCATTTTGTCCAGCCGGTGGGCTTGTGCGTGTGCAGGATGTGGCTGGCCGGGCCGAAGAAGCCGTTGCGGCCATGTTCGCGTTCGTACAGGCCGTCGGGGATGTCGCAGTGGGCCTGGCGGGTATGGATGCCTTCGGCCTTGGGGAAGGTGATCGGGTTCTTCATCAGGGTCTCCGATAGTGTTATGAATTAGTTAACAATGTTATTATTTAAACAACAACGTCAATCTAAGGCCTGACGAATGATGCGTCCAACAGTTTTTCCCCATGAATCGATCGGCCCGGCTTCTGCCGACGCGGGCGGATGGCCCGGCGAGGTCCAGGGCATCCAGTCGGTGGAGGTGGGCCTGGACTTGTTTCGGCGACTGGTGGACGGGGGCGCGCCGTGCGGCTTGTCGGACCTGGCCCGGCGGGCGGGGATGCATCGGGCCAAGGCTTACCGCTATCTGGTCAGCCTGGCGCGCGCAGGCTGGGTCAGCCAGGACGCGCGCACGGGCCAATACGACGTCGGTCCCGCCGTGCGCGATCTGGCGCTGTCCTGGCTGTCACGCCAGGATCCGCTGCGGTTGGCGGGGGAAGAGGCGCGCGCGCTGGCGCAGGCGCTGGGGATAACCTGCTTCGTCGCGCTGTGCGGTCAGGGCGGGGTGACCGCCGTCCGGGTCTGCCAGCCTGGCCAGGGGGTGTCCGTCGGCGTGGCCGAAGGCGCTCTCTTCGATCTGGAGTCTTCGGCCACGGGGCGCGTCTTCGCCGCCTGGCAGGATCCGCCGTCGCGGCGGCTTCCCGCCGCTGTGCGGCGCGGGATCCGCTCGCGCGGCCTGGCGATGGTGGAAGGCGAACATGTGCCGGGCATCAACGCGATCAGCGTGCCGGTGTTCGACGCGCAGGGCCACCTGCTGCTGGCACTGACGCTGGTGGGATACGCCGCCTCCCTGCCGGCCGATCTCGACGGCTCGGCCGCCGAGGCGCTGCGCGCGGCCGGTCGGCGGGTGTCCTCGGTGCTGGGGGGCTAGCCCCCGGCGGCGGTCCGCACCCTCAGGTGCGCAACGGCAGCATCCGGCGCAGGGTGTCGTCCCGGCTGATGTAGTGATGCTTCAGCGCGGCCAGGGCATGCAGGCCGATCAAGGCATAGCCGGCGTTGGCGATCAGTTCGTGGGTGTCGAGCACGGTCTCGCCCAGCGCCTTGTCCACCCCGGTCAGGGCTGGCAGCGCGATGCCCCAGACATGGACCGTGCCGCCGTAGGCATTGATGCCGAACCAGGCCAGCAGGGGCAGGGCGATCAGCATCGCATACAGCGCCACATGCGTCAGCCGGGCGACGATGCGTTCCCAGGCGGCGGGCTCGGGTGTGATGGCGGGGCTGCGCTGGAACAGGCGCGTCGCCAGGCGGACCAGGGTCAGCGCCAGGATGGTCAGGCCGAACGAGAAGTGCATCATTTTCATGAAGGCGCGTTCGGGGCTGTCCTTGGGGAAAAAGTCCTTGAATTCCATCATGGCGTAGACCACGATGATCAGGAGCAGGGTGATCCAGTGCAGGCTGATGGACAGGCGGTTGTAGCGGGCGGGTGCGGACATGGCGCGGATTCCGTGGGGCGATTTGCAACGGCGACATGATCGCCCGCGCCGCATGAACCGAAGATGAACGAGGACGGAGGCGCGGCCCGGGCCGCGCGGGCGCGTCGTCTCAGGCGCGAGCCCAGCCCAGGCGGATCGGCCAGGCGAAGACGAGGCGGTAGGCGGGCTCGATGCCGCGTCGCAACACCGGGATCAGCGTGCCACGCAGCGGCAGGCCGATCCCCGCGGCCACCAGGCCCGTCAGCAGGGCGCCGGCCATGTCCAGCGGGAAATGGATGCCCATGTAGATGCGCGCCCAGGCGATCGGCAGCGCGGCCAGCGCCAGGATCCAGGCGGCCTTGCGGCGGGCCGGATGCAGGGCCAGGCCGGCGCAGACCGCCCAGGCGAAGCTCAGGTGGTTGCTGGGAAACGAGGCGGTCGGCGCGTGGGGAATGTACTGGTGCCCCAATCCGACGACGAACGGGCGCGGGTGGAACCAGGCCTTGGAGATCGCCCAGGACAGCAGCATGGCGATGGCCGCGCTGACGGTCGCCTGCAGCAGGGCTTCACGCCCGGCGGCGTCGGACCGCAGCCAGCTCAGTGCCAGGTAGAGGGGAAACAGATAGATCAGGCCGTTGGACAGGACGCGACCCAGCAGCAGGGCGGCGGCCGAAGGGTCGCTGGCGTTGATCCACAGGAACAGGGTGTCGTTCAGGGCTTCCATGCGGACGGTAACAATAGTGTCATGCCGGGCGGGTAGCATAGCATCGGCCCGGTCCGGCCAGCGTATCGAGATGATGCGGGACGCATGGCCCGGATCGGCGGCTCGGGGCTGCTATAACACCGCTTCCTCACCCTTGCATGAAAGATACCCTGTCATGAACAGCGCGAACATGTGGCTGGATGCCACGATCCTGGGCCTGGTCCAGGGACTGACCGAATTCCTGCCGATTTCCTCCAGCGCCCACCTGCGTATCCTGGGGCCGCTGCTGCCCTCGGGAGGAGATCCGGGGGCGGCTTTCACGGCGATCACCCAGATCGGCACCGAGACCGCCGTGCTGCTGTATTTCCGCCGCGACATCCTGCGTATTCTGCGTGCCTGGCTGGCCGCGCTCGTCACGCCCGCGCGCCGCGCCGACCCGGACGCCCGCATGGGCTGGCTGATCCTCATTGGCACGCTGCCCATCGCGGTGCTGGGCCTGTTGTTCAAGGACGCGATCGAGGGCGGTTTGCGCAATCTGTACATCACGGGGACGGTATTGGCGCTGTTCGCGCTCATCCTGGGCGCGGCCGACCGGATCGGCGGCAAGCGGCGAGAACTGAAGGAACTGGGCTGGGGCCATGGACTGCTGTTCGGCTTCGCGCAGGCGCTGGCGCTGATTCCGGGCGTGTCGCGTTCGGGCGGAACGATCACGGCGGGGCTGCTGCTGGGCTATACCCGCGAGGCTGCGGCGCGCTACTCATTCCTGCTGGCGCTGCCGGCGGTGTTCGCCGCCGGTTTCTACCAGCTTTTCCGCAGCTGGGGGCAGGCCGGACCGATCGCGGCCGGCCCGACGGCCTGGGCCACGCTGGTCGCCTTCGGCGTGGGGTATGGCGTCATCGTCGTCTTCCTGCGGTTCATTTCCACCCACAGCTACCTGCCGTTCGTGCTCTACCGCGTCGCGCTGGGCGCGCTGGTGCTGGCGCTGCTGGCGGCCGGCGTCCTCAGTCCGCTCTGAGGCGCCGTCCGGGGCTCAGTGGTCGCCGGACGCATGGCCCGTGCCGGCGACGAAGACGGATTGACGGTCGGAGTTGCCGACAGTCAGGTGGTTGAACATCAGGTTCAGCGTGATGGCCATGATGGCGGCCGAGCTGATGCCGGAGTGGAAGATGGTCGCCACCCAGGCCGGGAAGTGGGCGTAGAAATGAGGTGCCGCGATGGGGATCATGCCGAAGCCGACGGAGGTCGCCACGATGATCAGGTTCATGTTGTTTTCGTAATCGACCCGCGCCAGGGTGCGGATGCCGCTGGCGGCCACGGTGCCGAACAGCACCAGGCCGGCGCCGCCCAGCACGGCGGTGGGGACGGCCGCGATGAAGCGGCCGATGACCGGCAGCAGGCCCAGCGCCAGCAGGATGAGGCCGCTGGTGGCGACCACATAGCGGCTTTTCACGCCGGTGACAGCGACCAGGCCCACGTTCTGGGCGAAAGCGCTTTGCGTGAAGGAACCGAAGATGGGCGCCACCATGCTGGAGACCATGTCGGCGCGCAGTCCGTCGCCCAGGCGGTGCGAGTCGATCCGTGTGTCGATGATGTCGCCGACCGCCAGGATGTCGGCCGATGTTTCCACCAGTACCACCAGGATCACGATGAACATCGACACGATCGCGGCGGGATGGAATTCGGGCCAGCCGAAATGGAACAGCGTCGGCAAGGCGAAGGCCGGCCCGTCGATCGCCCGTGAAAAGTCGGTCATGCCGGCGGCCCAGGCGATGAGTGTGCCCAGTACCATGGCCAGCAGGATCGACAGGCGCGAGATGGCCGCGTTGCCGAGCTTGCTGAGCAGCAGCACGATCAGCAGGGTGGCGGCGGCCAGGCCGATGTTGGCCATGCTGCCGAAATCGGCCGCCTTGGGGTTGCCGCCCATGGACCAGTGGGCCGCCACCGGCATCAGCGACAGGCCGATGGTGGTGATCACCGAGCCCGTCACCAGGGGTGGAAAGAATCGGATGACGCGGGAAAAGACCGGGGTGATCAGCAGACCGATCAGGGCGGCCGCCATGACGGCACCGAAGACCGAGGGCAGGCCGCCGCCGGACGTCAGGATGGCGACGATGGTGGCCACGCTGGCGAAGGATACGCCCTGGACCAGCGGCAGCTGGCAGCCGAAGAACGGGATGCCCAGCGTCTGCAGCAGGGTGGCCAGGCCGCCCATGAACAGGCAGGAGGCGATCAGCACGCCGATTTCCGCGCCGCCCAGGCCGGCCGCCTGGCCGACGATCAGTGGCACGGCGATGATGCCGCCGTACATGGTCAGGACGTGCTGGAATCCATACATCAGGTTCGCCGCCAGGCCCAGGGCTTCATCTTCGGGGCGCGGAGGCGCGGTGCGGGCGGGTGTGTTCAAGGCAGTCTCCATCCTCGTCGTTCGTCGTGGACCGGATGTGGCGCGGGCCGTGGGGCGTGCGGATCCGGCGGCGCGGCCTCCGGCGGGTGCCGGGGCGGGCATTCAGGCATGAGGGTTGATGGCTTTATTGTGAACCTCGGGTCCGGGTTCCGGGTCGCGGCCCTTTCATATTGTTCATCTTCATGTGTTTATTTGATTTCTTGTCCATTGGTGTTTTCTCTAGATGCCAGGCCGGGGTGGTTGGGCAATGACCTTCGACCATGACGGGAATGGGGTCTTTTTCCCGGGGATATCATTTAGAATCCCTGCTTTCCATATGCGGGCACGGGCGCCGACGATGAAAATCCGAATCAGCCAGGCAGGACATCAGGATGGATGAGAGGCAGGCGGCGGTGACCGAATCGCGGGCACCGGAGTCCGGCATGCCGGACTTCTTCGAGGCCACCCCCATGGCTTTGTGGCTGGAGGACTACAGCGCCCTGTACGCTCAGTTCGATCGCTGGCGGGCCGAGGGCGTCACGGACCTGAGATCCTGGCTGCTCCAGGATCGCGACCGGTTGCGGCATTGCGCCGGCCTGATCCGCATCTTGCGCGTCAACCGCCAGGCGCTGTCCTTGTTCGGCGCCCGGACCCAGTCCGAACTGATGGATCGGCTGGCGGACGTCCTGCGCGACGATACCTTCGAGGGCCTGGCCGGAGAACTCGACCAGCTCTGGCGCGGCCACGGGGGCTTTCACAGCCAGACGGTGAACTATACGCTGGACGGCCGCCGTCTGGATCTTTCGCTCAAGGCTGTGGCACTGGCCGACGACAAGCAGCCCTGGGACCGGATCCTGGTGGCCATGGAAGACGTCACGCCGCTCCAGGAGGCCCGGCGCCAGGCGCAGGCCAGCGCGCGCGATGCCCGCGAATTCTTCCAGCAGGCACCGGTTTCCCTGTGGGTCGAGGACTTCAGCGCCATCAAGCGCCTGTTCGACGAACTGCGCGGTCAGGACATCAGCGACTTCCGCACTTTCCTGGACGTGCATCCCGACTTCATCGACCGCTGCCTCCAGGAAATCCGCGTCATTGATGTGAATGATTACACCCTGGAACTGTTCAAGGCCGATTCCCGGGATCAACTGATCGAGCGGATGAGCGACGTTTTTCGCGAGGAGTCGCGCGATACCTTCGCCGAGCAGCTGATCGAGCTGTGGCATGGCCGCCTGTTCCACCAGAAAGAGGTCCGGAATCACACGCTGGCGGGCGACGCCCTGCACATCCATTTGCAGCTGTCGGTGTTCCAGGGGCACGAAGAGGACTGGGGCCTGGTGCTGGTATCCCTGACCGACATCACCGCCCGCAAGAAAGCCGAGGCCTATCTGGAATACCTGGGCAAGCACGATGTGCTGACCCAGTTGAAGAACCGGTCCTATTTCGTCGACGAGCTGGGCCGCCTGCAGCGTAAACGCACGCCGCTGGTGTCCTTCATCGCCCTGGACCTGAACAATCTCAAGCAGGCCAACGACGAGGGCGGCCACGCGGCGGGCGACGATCTGCTGCGCCGCTTCGGCGAAGTGCTGAACAAGGCGGTCGATCGCCCCGGCCAGGCGGCGCGCATCGGCGGCGACGAGTTCGTGGTGTTGCTGCCCGGCCTCGACGAGGCGGCGACCCGCTTGGTGCGGGACAACATTCAATCCCTGATCGAGCTGAACAACCAGTATTACGGCGGCATCCCGCTGAGCGTCTCGGCCGGTGAGGTCACCTGCCGCAATCCCGACGCGCTGGAGCAGGCCCTGAAAGACGCCGATCAGTCGCTTTACGCGGACAAGCGGCACTATTACAGCACCCACGAACGCCGCCGCTGAGGCGGTTCCGGATGAAACGATCAGGCGGCGCGCGTCAGCGGGCTGACCGTCACCAGGCCGGGCTGGTCGATGGCTTCCAGGATGCGGTGGACACGGTCTTGCCACAAATGCCCGAATTCCTGTTTTTCCGCATCGCTGGCGCTGCCCGTCAGGATCTTCTGCAGCATCGGCATGGCGGCTGGCGAGCCCGGCACGCCCTGGGCGCTGAAGGACACCGCCACCCGCTCGCCCGTATCGCGGCGGGCGAAGACGATCTCGCCCGGGATGTCGCCCTGGAAATGCATCAGATCGCGCCGGTCGTGCTGGCCGGCCAGCCCCTTGAAGCCCGTGTCGGTGGTGGCGCCGGTGACCAGTCCGACCACGTTGGCGATGACGCCGGTGACGCCGCTGGTCGCATCGTCTGCAAAGGTGACGTCGATGTCGCCGCGTTGCGGCGGGGTATCGGGGTAAAGGGCACGCAGCGCGCGCACCGTCATCAGCCAGGCGCCGGCCACGGTGGGGCAGGAATGGCCGGCCAGACGCACGGCGTCTTCATAGCCGTATTCGATCAGGCCGTCATCGGACGCGCCCAGCAGGCGGGCCAGCGGATCATGCAGCGCGATGCGGGGGGCCTGGGCGAAGAATGCGGGAAATGCCATGGAAGGGCTCCGGAGAAACGGGACTCGTTCCAGTGTAGGCCGGCTTGCGGAGAAAACCGGGCTTAACCCTGGACGGCGTCCGGTCGTTGGCGCACGGTTCCGCGCCGCGACGCGGATGGCCGGCGAGCGCGGGCGCGATGCGGTGTAAGATGGACCGGATCAGCGGCCCCGTGGCGCAGACGCTCCGGTGGCCCGGGCTCGAACCGACAGGAGGACACGTCATGGCACATCCCAACAGTTTCGGCGCGCGCGCAACCCTGGATGTGGGAGGCAATTCCTATCGCATCTGGCGGCTGGACGCCCTGAAGGACCACGGGCTCGATCCGGGCCGCCTGCCCTACGGCCTGAAGATCCTGCTGGAAAACCTGCTGCGCACCGAGGACGGTGTCGCCGTGCGTGCCGACGAGATCCGCGCCCTGGCCGGCTGGGATCCCGATGCCGAACCCAGCCGTGAAATCGCCTTCACACCGGCGCGGGTCGTGCTGCAGGACTTCACCGGGGTGCCCGCGCTGGTGGATCTGGCCGCCATGCGCGACGCCATGCGGGCACTGGGCGGCCAGCCCGACCGCATCAATCCCCTGGCGCCGGTGGAACTGGTCATCGACCACTCGGTGATCGTGGATGACTTCGGCCACAACCAGTCGTTCCGCCGCAACCAGGAAATCGAATACCGGCGCAACGTCGAACGCTACAAATTCCTGCGCTGGGGCCAGACGGCCTTCGACAATTTCCGCGTCGTGCCGCCGGACACCGGCATCGTCCACCAGGTCAACCTCGAACATCTGGCGCGCGGCGTGTTCACGCGCCAGGTCGACGGCGTGACCGAGGCCTATCCCGACACCTGTGTGGGGACGGATTCGCACACGCCCATGGTCAACGGCCTGGGTGTCGTCGCCTGGGGGGTCGGCGGGATCGAGGCCGAGGCCGCCATGCTGGGTCAGCCCATCTCGATGCTGATCCCCCGCGTGGTCGGCTTCAAGCTGTCCGGCGCCCTGCCCGAAGGCACCACCGCCACCGATCTGGTGCTGACCATCACCGACATGCTGCGCAAGCATGGCGTGGTGGGCAAGTTCGTCGAATTCTACGGCCCCGGCGTGGCCGCCGTGCCGCTGGCCAACCGCGCCACCATCGGCAACATGAGCCCGGAGTACGGCTCCACCATCTCCATCTTCCCGATCGACGAGGAAACCCTCGCCTACCTGCGCTTCACCGGTCGCTCGGCCGAGCAGGTCGCCCTGGTCGAAGCCTACGCCAAGGCCCAGGGCCTGTGGCACGACCCTGCGCACGAACCGCGCTATTCCGAACGACTGGAGCTGGACCTGGGCACCGTGGTGCCGTCGATCGCGGGCCCCAAGCGGCCCCAGGACCGGATCGCGCTCACCGCCGCCCAGCCCGCGCTGGCCAAGTCCCTGGCCGCGCTGCCGGGCGCGCCGAAACCCAACCCGGCGACCGTGCGGCTGCCCGACGCCGGCGAATGCGTGATCGACCATGGCGCCGTGGTCATCGCGGCCATCACCTCGTGCACCAACACCAGCAATCCGGCCGTCATGATGGCGGCCGGATTGCTGGCAAAGAAAGCGGTGGAACGCGGACTGCGCCGCAAGCCCTGGGTCAAGACCAGTCTCGCGCCGGGATCCCGCGTGGTCACCGACTACTATGAAAAAGCCGGACTGGCGACTTATCTGGACCAGTTGGGCTTCAACCTGGTGGGCTACGGCTGCACCACCTGCATCGGCAATTCGGGCCCCCTCATCCCCGAGGTCTCCGAGGCCGTGCGCGCCAACGATCTGGCGGTCGTCTCGGTGCTGTCGGGCAACCGCAACTTCGAAGGCCGCATTCATGCCGAGGTCAAGCTCAACTACCTGATGTCCCCGCCGCTGGTAGTGGCCTACGCGCTGGCCGGCACCATGGACATCGATCTGCTCAACGATCCGCTGGGCCGGGATGCCGAGGGCCGGGACGTGCGATTGCGCGATATCTGGCCGAGTTCCGAAGAGGTCCAGGACGTGATCCGGTCCTGCATCTCGTCAGACATGTATACGCGCGGCTATGCCGGCGTGTTCGACGGCGGCGACATCTGGCGCGGTCTGGACACCCCGGAGGGCAGCCTGTTCGACTGGCAGGACGATTCCACCTACGTGCGCAATCCACCCTATTTCCAGGGCATGCCCCGGCAGCCCCGGCCGGTGGGCGACATCCGCGGTGCGCGGGTGCTGGCGCTGCTGGGGGATTCGGTCACCACCGACCACATCAGTCCGGCCGGCTCCATCGGCAAGGACACGCCCGCCGGGCAGTACCTGCGCGCGCAAGGTGTCGACCCCCAGGATTTCAATTCTCTGGGGTCGCGGCGCGGCAACCACGAGGTCATGATCCGCGGCACTTTCGCCAACGTGCGTCTGCGCAACCAGATCGCCCCGGGCACCGAAGGTGG
The DNA here is from genome assembly GCF_027214045.1 of Castellaniella denitrificans. Classification (GTDB taxonomy): domain Bacteria; phylum Pseudomonadota; class Gammaproteobacteria; order Burkholderiales; family Burkholderiaceae_B; genus Castellaniella; species Castellaniella denitrificans_A. The sequence continues at coordinate 642,583 of NZ_JAPWHE010000001.1, forward strand.
CTGGACGCGCGATTTCACCCGTGACGGCGCGCCGGTCGCGACGATCTTCGAGGCTTCCCGGAACTACCTGAAGGCGGGGACGCCGCTGGTGATCCTGGCCGGCAAGGAATACGGTTCCGGTTCCTCGCGCGACTGGGCCGCCAAGGGCACGGTGTTGCTGGGCGTGCGCGCGGTGATCGCCGAATCGTATGAACGGATCCACCGGTCGAACCTGATCGGCATGGGTGTACTGCCGCTGCAGTTCCCGGCGGGCAGCAACGCGGCCTCCCTGGGGATCCGGGGCGAGGAAACCTTCGAGATCACCGGGGTCGAGGCCTTCAACGACGGCGTCACGCCCAAGACCGTGCGCGTCCGGGCGGGCGACATCGAATTCGACGCCCTGGTGCGCATCGACACCCCGACCGAAGCCGCCTATTACCGCCATGGCGGCATCCTGCAGTACGCCCTGCGGCAACTGCTGGATTGAGGCGGGCGGTTATCATGGGCGGATGACGTCATCCTCTTCCGCCTCATGGGGCGCCCTGCTGAGGGGCCGCAACGGCCTGCGGTCCCTCGCCCTGGCGGGCGGCGTGGCCGTGCATGCGATCAACATGTTCATCGCCACCACCATCCTGCCCTCGGTCGTCCGGGACATCGGCGGGTTGCCCTGGTACGCCTGGAACACCACGCTGTTCGTGGCGGCCTCGATCATGGGATCCTCGTGCGCGCCCCTGGGCATCCGCTGGCACGGCCTGCGGCGTACATTCCTGCTGGCCTTGCTGGTGTTCATGGGGGGGACCGTGGTCTGCGGGCTGGCGCCCAGCATGCCCTGGCTGCTGTGCGGCAGGGTGGGACAGGGCCTGGGCGGCGGCATGTTGCTCAGCCTGAGCTATGCCACTGTGCCCTTGGTGTTCGATCAGACCCTGTGGGCGCGGGCCATGGCCCTGATTTCCGGGATGTGGGGCGTGGCCACGCTGTCGGGGCCCGCCATCGGCGGCCTGTTCGCCGAATCCGGGCACTGGCGCTGGGCGTTCTGGGCCGTGTTGCCGGTGTGTGTCCTGCTGGGCGCGCTGCTGGTCACGCAACTCGGTCCGACGGGCCGGGACCGGCGCGGCCGGCTGGAAGCGCCCTTGTTGCGTATGGGGCTGCTGGTCGCATCCGTGCTGGTGGTGTCGGCGGCCAGCCTGTCCGCGTCCTGGACAGTCCAGCTCGCCGGCGTGACGGGTGGCCTGCTGCTGATCCTCTGGCTGGCGCGCATGGACGGCCGGGCCCGCCAGCGTTTCCTGCCCGCGGGCGCCTGGTCTCTGGGCCACCCGCTGGGACGCCGCTACGCCATGATCGGTCTGCTGAGCATCGGCGTGACGACGGAAGTCTTCGTCCCTTATTTTCTGCAGGTCCTGCATGGGCAGTCGCCGCTGCATGCGGGCTATCTGTCGGCGCTGATGTCGGCCGGCTGGTCGCTGGGCACCCTGGCCAGCTCCGGGCGCGGGTCCGCCAGCGTCGGCCGCATGCTGGCGCTGGGGCCGATCCTGTCGGCCGCGTCCCTGGCGGGGCTGTATGTCTTCATGCCCGATCCAGGCTCACCTGCGGCGCTGCTGGCCGCGTTGCTGCTGGGGGTGGGGATCGGCGTCGGCCTATGCTGGCCGCACCTGTTGACCGGCGTGTTCCGGGCCGCGCCGCCGGACCAGCAGAACATCGCTTCGGCGGCGATCACGACCCTGCAGCTATATGCGATCGCCCTGGGCGCCGGCCTGGCGGGCGTGGTCGCCAATGCGGCGGGTTTCACGGATCCGGGGGGGGGGCAAGGTGCGCGGCAGGCCGCCTGGGCGGTGTACGGCGTGTTCGCCTTCGCGCCGGCCCTGGCGATCCGCCTGGGGTGGCGGGCCGGACGCGACGGCGCCTAGCGGGGTCTCCGGGCCCGCGCGTCGCGCCGGGGCCTACTTCAGCAGGTGGAACGTCTCGGGATCGGGGCCGAGGCGTCCGTCGGCGCGGTCCAGGGCGGCGATCCGCGCCATGGCGGCCTCATCCAGGTGCAAGTTCCATAAATTGAAGTTTTCCTGGAGCCGTTCCGGGTGCGAGGATTTCGGAATCACCATGTGTCCCATCTGGATGTGCCAGCGCAGGATCACCTGGGCGGGGGTGGCCCGCAGTTGATGGGCCAGCTCCAGGATCGCGGGATCCCGCAGCGCCTGGCCCTGGCCGAGCGGGCTCCAGGCTTCGGTGCGGATGTCGTGATCCTCGTGGTAGGCGCGCAGCTCGGCTTGCTGGAAATGGGGATGCAGTTCGATCTGGTTGACCACCGGCAGCACGCCGGTGCTGTCCAGCAGCCTTTGCAGATGGCCCGGCTGGAAGTTGCAGACGCCGATCGAGCGGGCGCGCCCCTCGTCGCGCAACTGGATCAGGGCCTCCCAGGTTTCCAGATAACGCTTTTCCCTGGGCACCGGCCAGTGGATGAGGTACAGATCGACATAGTCGAGCCCCAGCCGGTCCAGACTTTCCTGGAACGCGGTCTTGGTACTATCGTGACCATGCCGGTCGTTCCAGACCTTGGTGGCCACGAACAGGTTCTCGCGCGGGATGCCGCACCGGGCGATGCCTCGTCCGACCTCGGCCTCGTTGCCGTAGATGGCGGCGGTGTCGATGGAACGGTAGCCGGCCTCGACGGCGGCCTGGATCGACGGGACGACCGCGTCGCCGGTCAGTTTCCAGGTGCCCAGGCCCAGTTGGGGCGCGCGGCGGCCATCATGAAGCGTGATGTATGGTTGATTGGTGGACATGCGGGTCTCCGGTGAATGCGGCGCACGGCTGGCCGACGGTCGGCCCGCCACGGGCGATGAACGAATCTTTGGAGTCAGTCGAATGAGTGTACATAGTCAGGCGCAACGCGTCACGGTGCCCCAGCTCGTCTCTTTCAAGGGCGAGCGCAAGATCGCGGCGCTGACCGCCTATATCGCGCCGATCGCCCGTCTGCTGGACGAAGCCGTGGACATGCTGCTGGTGGGCGATTCCACGGCCATGGTCGGCTACGCACTGCCCGATACGTTGTCGATCACGGTCGAGACCATGGCCGCGCACGCCGCCGCCGTGGTCCGGGCCACGGAACACGCCTGCGTGATCGTGGACATGCCGTTCGGCAGCTACCAGCAGTCCCCGGCCCAGGCGTTCGCCAATGCCGCGTCCCTGCTGGCGGCCAGCGGCGTGTCCGGCGTCAAGCTCGAGGGCGGCCAGCCCCTGGCAGAGACGACGCGGTTCCTGGTGGAGCGCGGCATTCCGGTGCTGGCCCATGTCGGGCTCATGCCCCAGTACGTCAACACCATGGGCGGTTTCAAGGCCCAGGGCATGACCGATGCCGCCGCCCGCCGCATCCTGGAAGACGCGCGGGCCCATGCGCAGGCCGGGGCGTTCGGTGTGGTGCTGGAGGGCATCAGCGAGCCCCTGGGGCGGGCAATCACGGCGGCGCTGCCGGTCCCCACCATCGGTATCGGGGCTTCGCCCGCGTGCGACGGCCAGATCCTGGTGACCGAGGACATCCTGGGCCTGAGCGGCGACCGGATTCCGAAATTCGCCCAGCGTTTCGCCGATGCCGGGCAGGTGATCCGGCAGGCGGCCCGGGACTATGCCCAATCCGTGCGGGAGGAGACCTTTCCGACGCTTGCTCATTGCTTTGGCGTCCGGTCCGGGCGGTAATATTCGTATAACATTTTTTTGCTAGATATTTCGCCTGGGCCGTGACCGGCTGATCCAGGCGACTCTTTGATGCGGTAGGACCATCCGCATCGGATGCCATGGAAATACGCCAACTCGAGGCCCTGAACGCCATCGTGACCAGCGGTAGCGTCACGGCCGCAGGCCGCATGCTGGGCCGCTCGCAGCCCGTCGTCAGCCGCCAGATCAGCGATCTGGAGTCCGAGCTGGGCTTCATGCTGTTCGCCCGCACCCGGCCCGCCATCACGCTGACCGAACAGGGTGGCGAGTTCTACCAGGAAGTGCGCGGCATCCTGGCCGATCTGCACCAGCTGGAATCGCGGGTGCAGGGCATGCGCAGCGGCCAGGTCCGTCCCTTGCGGATCCTGGCGTCCGTCGATCTTGCCCGCGGCCTGCTGCCCGAGGCCCTGGCCCGGATGGACCGCTTCAGTCCCGTGTTCCGCCAGAAGCTCATCATCGAGGAAGTCGTCCACGAGGCGCCGGCCAGCGCCCTTTCCGAGGGACGTGCCGATTTCGCGCTCCTCAGCCTGCCGATCGACGTCGAGGCCGTGCGTGTGCACTGGTGCGGCCAGGCGCCCTGCCTGCTGGCGCTGCCCGCCTCGCATCCACTGGTGTCCCGGGATGTGATCCAGTTCGATGACATCCGCAACACCGATGTCATCACGCTGCTCAACCGCTATCGCATGCGCTACCACCTGACCAGCAGCCTGGCGCAGGCCACGGCGGACGAAAACCGGCGCCATGTCGAAGTCGGCAGCCAGCAGACGGCCCTGTCCATGGTGCGGCTCGGGCTGGGCGTGGCGCTCATCGATCCGTTCTCGATCCGGGGCGCCCAGCTCGATGGCGTCGTGCTGCGGCCCCTCCAGACCGATATCGCCTACATGATCGGCGCCGTTTCGCAGGCGACGCACGAATTGCCGGAGGGCGCCCTGCGCCTGATCCAGGGGCTGCATCTGCATGTCCAGAGCAGCATTCCCCATTATGTGGACACCGATCCCAGCGGTCTGCGCCAGGGCGTGTCCCGCAAGACCGAGGTGCTGCGCTCGGCCTGAAGCCCGTCGGCGCACCCGCGCCTGTGCGATGATGGCGGCTATTCTTCATGCGGCATAGGACGGCATCGTGATCCCGTTTTCTCCGGAAATCCTGGCGGCGCTGGCGCTGGCCCTGTTGGTCGGGGCCGTGGCCGGCGCCTGGCCCGCGAGGCGGCGCCTGCTGGCCCAGGCGGCCGAGACGGCCCGCCAGACGGAACGCGCCGACCAGCTCCAGGACCGGATCGCGCAGCTTGACCGGGATGCGGCCGCCAGTGCGCAGGCATTGGAAGACTGGCGTGCCCGGGCGCAGGAAGGCCGGCTGGAGCTGGCCCGGCTGCAGGCGGCCCACCAGGAAAAGCTCGCCGCCCTCGATGATCTGCGCCAGGCCTACGAGCAATCGCGGGCGTCCATGCGGACGGAATTCCAGCATCTGGCCAGCCAGGTGCTGGAAGAAAAGAGTCAGGGTTTTTCCCGCGCCAGCCAGGACACGCTCGATGGCCTGTTGCGGCCTTTCCGCGAACAGATCGAAGGTTTCCAGCGGCGCGTCAATGAAATCCACGACGCCTCGGTGCGCGGCCAGGCCCGGCTGGACGCTGAGATCCGCCGCGTGCTGGACGTCGGCCTGAAAATGAGCGACGAGGCCCAGTCCCTGGCCACGGCCCTGAAGGGCGACAAGAAAGCCACCGGCAACTGGGGCGAGGTCCTCCTCGAACGCAGCCTGCAACTGGCGGGGCTGATCGCGGGTGATCACTACCAGGCCCAGGCGCCCTTCCGCGACGAGGCCGGCAACCGGCGGCAACCGGATTTCGTCGTCCGTCTGCCGGACGGCAAGCACTTGATCCTCGACAGCAAGGTCTCGCTGGTGGACTATGACCGGGCCGTGGCGGCGGCCACGCCCGAGGATCGCGAGGCCGCGCTGGCCGCGCACGCGCGCGCCGTGCGCCATCACATCGACGACCTGGCCCGAAAGGACTACAGCGGCCTGATCGGCATGAAAAGTCCCGGCTTCGTGCTGATGTACATGCCGATCGAGCCGGCCTACATCGAGGCCATGCGGCACGACCGGGAACTGTTCGACCATGGCTACCGCCACAACGTCGTCCTGGTGTCCCACACCACGCTGATGCCGGTCCTGCGCACGGTGGCGACGCTGTGGATGCTGGCGCGGGGCAACGAACAGGCCCGGGCGCTGAGCGACCAGGCGGGCGGCTTGTACCGGCAGGTCGAAGTGGTGGCCGACCGCTTGCGCAAGCTGGGCCATGTCCTGGGGGCGGCGGCCACGCATTACAACAGCGTCGTCACGGCCGTGACGGGGCAACGGGGCCTGTACGGCAAGGTCGGCCGCTTCGCCGAACTGTCGGCCAAGGCGGGCCGGCCGCTGCCGCCGCTTGAGCCCTTGCATGCGGATTTCGAAGTCCGGCGGCTGGATGGCGTCGAGTCCGAGAACGATCCCTCCGTTTCCTCCCGGGAGCCGAATCCATGACCTGTCATTCCGCGCGGCGAATCGCCGCCATCCTGGCCTCCGCCGCGCTGCTCTGGACCGGCGTGTGGACGGGCACGCCGGCGCCGGTCCTGGCCGCGTCCGGCCCGGTGGTCTCCGATGCGGTACCCGCGCCCGTGGCTGGGCAGCCGGCCGGGCGGGTGGACGAAACTCCGCGCATGGCCATCCTGTCCGCCTTCGCGCCGGAACTGGATCTGTTGCGCGCCCGCTTGCGGGATCCGCGCGCCTTCACCATCCAGGGGGTCGAGTTCACCACCGGGCTGCTGGAAGGCCGGCCCGTCGTGCTGGCGCTCAGCGGCATCAGCATGGTCAACGCCGCCATGAACACCCAGCTCCTGTTCGACCGCTTCCATGTCACACACCTCGTCTTCAGCGGAATCGCGGGCGGTGTGAACCCCGGGCTGCGCATCGGCGATGTCAGCGTCCCGGAGCGCTGGGGGCAGTATCTCGAAGTGGTGATGATGCGGGAAATCGCGCCGGGAAGGTACCGCGCGCCGGCCGCCAAGGGCGCATTCGAGTTTGCGCCCTACGGCATGATGCAGCCGCGCGCAGTGCGCGTGCGGCCCGCCGACGGGGAGGGCATCCAGGATAAATTCTGGTTCGAGGCCGATCCGCGCATGCTGGCCGTGGCGCGCGGCATCCAGTCCGTGCCGCTGCGCGGCTGCGACCATCAGAACCGCTGCCTGAACGAGCGCCCCCGCCTGGTGGTCGGCGGCAATGGCGTGTCCGGCCAGGCCTTCGTGGACAATGCGGATTTCCGCCGCTACGCTTTCCGTACGTTCCAGGCCAACGTGCTGGACATGGAAAGCGCGGCCTGCGCCCAGGTCGCCTGGCGCGCGGGCGTGCCCTTCATCGCCTTCCGCTCGCTCAGCGACCTGGCGGGCGGCGGGCCGGGCGAAAACGAGATGAACGCCTTCCTGCACATCGCGGCGGACAACGCCGCGCAGGTGCTGCTGGCGTTCCTGCGCGCCTGGCAGGATTGAGCACGGGAAAAGATCATGACGTCCGCCGACGATATGTCCCTGGATGAGGCTTTCCGGCGGTCCGCCGTGGCTTCCGTCTTGTATGCGGCGGGGCAGCCAGGCCGTGACATCGGTCTGGCGGACCTGGGCCCGGCCGCGACGGCATCTGGCCTGCTCTGGGTCGGCCTCAAGGACCCGGACGAGGACTTGGTGAACGACGTGGGCCGGCGGCTTGGCCTGCCCAGGCGCGCCATCGAGGAGATCATCGCGCCGCACCGGCGCCCGAAAATCATTGAATACGACCAGTTGACGCTGGTGGTCGTGGTGACGGTCGAGATCGTCCAGGACCGGCCGGGCTTCGGGGACACCCAATTGCTGATCGGGCCGGGTTATCTGCTGACGATCCGGCGCCACGCGGAAGGATCGTACCGGGCCTTGCGCGATCAACTGGCCGAGTCGCCGGAGTTCCTGAGCCGGGGCAGCGATTATGTCGCCTCCACGCTGCTGGACCTCCTGGCGGACCGCGCCGTCGAGGCGCTGGACCATATGGAGGCGAAGGTCGAGGGCGTCGAGCACCAGTTCCTCCTGCGCGGGTTCCGCGAAATGGACATCCGCCGCCTGTACCGCCTGCGTCGCGACCTGCTGCGCATGCAGACGGCGATCGCGCCCCTGGTGGAAATCTGCCGCCGGCTGGCACGCGTGGACATGCGCAACATCGGCGCCGACAGCCGGGGGTATTTCAACGAGGTGGCGGACCGGATCCAGCGCATCGTCGAGTCGATCGCCGGGCTGCGCGAGGCGCTGGCCTTCGCCTTCGAGGCCAGCATGATGATCAGCCAGATGCAACAGACCGACATCACCCGCAAGCTCGCCGCCTGGGCGGCCATCCTGGCCGTGCCCACGGCGGTGGCGGGCATCTACGGCATGAATTTCCACGATATGCCGGAACTGGGCTGGACCTACGGCTATCCGGCGATGCTGGCCGGGACGGGCGCGGTCTGCGGGCTGTTGTACTGGAAATTCCGCCGGATCAAGTGGCTGTAGTGGACCGGCGCGGGAAACCGCCGGAGAGCGCCGGCTTCCCGCGTTTCCCGGCTAGTGGAACAAGGCGCTGGCCTTGAGCAGGGTTTCCCAGATGCCCAGCGCCAGCGGGACGCCGACGTAGAGCCAGAACAGGATGATCAGGGCGGGCGAGGGGGAGCGGGTCGTCGTCGTGGACATGGCGGTCTCCTATTTCTGGTGGGCCAGGCTGGCGCCCAGGGGCGTGTGGTCGCTCTCGGCGCTCATGTGGTGGTGCGCGGCGACCGGACGGACCAGCAGGTTGCAGATGAAGCCGACGACCAGCAGGCCGGCCATCAGGTACATCGTGACGGTGTAGGACTGGCCCGGCGGGACGCCGTGGTCGACCTGGTACTGGCGGATGTAGTTCACCAGCACGGGGCCCAGCACCCCGGCGGCCGCCCAGGCGGTCAGCAGACGGCCATGGATGCCGCCGACGTAGCGGGTGCCGAACAGGTCGGCCAGGTAGGCCGGGACGGTGGAGAAGCCGCCGCCGTACATCGAGATGATGATCGCGTAGAACAGCACGAACAGGGCGACGTTGCCCGAGGCGCCCATGCCGGGCACCAGGAAATAAAGCACGGCGCCCAGCACGAAGAAGATGCCATAGGTGGTCTTGCGTCCCAGGTAGTCCGACGTGCTGGACCAGAAAAAGCGCCCCAGCATGTTGGCCAGCGACAGCAGGCCGACGAAACCGGCCGCCGCGGCCGGCGTGATGGCGCCGCGGAAGCTTTCCTGGATCATCACCGAGGCCTGGCCCAGCACACCGATGCCGGCCGTCACGTTCAGGGTCAGCGCCCACCACAGCAGCCAGAACTGCGGTGTTTTCAGGGCCTGGTCGATGTGAACGTGGTTGCGCGAGATCATGGCCTTCTGTGTGGCCGGCGGTGTCCAGCCCTCGGGCTTCCAGCCAGGCGCCGGGATGCGGATGGCGCAGGCGCCGATCAGCATGGAAATGAAGTACAGCACGCCCATCACCATGAAGGTCGGGGCCACGCCCATGGAGTCCGGCGTGCGGAAGTGCTCCATCAGCGCCACCGACATCGGCGAGGCGATGAAGGCTCCGCCGCCGAAGCCCATGATGGCCATGCCGGTGGCCATGCCGCGCTTGTCCGGGAACCACTTGATCAGGGTCGAGACGGGCGAGACGTAGCCGATGCCCAGGCCGATGCCGCCCAGGACGCCGTAGCCCAGATACAGCAGCCACAGCTGATGGGTCGAGATCCCGATCGAGGACACGATGAACCCGCCGCCGAAACAGCAGGCCGCCACGAACATGGCTTTGCGCGGTCCGACCTCTTCGAGCCATTTGCCGGCGAAGGCGGCCGAGAGGCCGAGGAACAGGATGGCGAGACTGAAGATCCAGCCCAGGGCGGGCAGGCCCCAGTCGTCCGGCGCGGGCTGCTGGATGCCGATGAGTCTCGTCATCGGACCGTTGAACACCGAGAAGGCGTAGGCCTGGCCGATGCACAGGTGGACCGCCAGGGCGGCGGGCGGGATCATCCAGCGATTGAAGCCGGGCGGAGCGGTGATGCGTTCCTTGCTGAAAAATCCGTTCTGGGTTGCTTCCGTACTCATGGTGTCTCCTCCTGGGTCGAATGCCCGGTGTGTGTGTGTGCTGCCGAGGTCGGAAAAAGCAGGGGGCTGCGGAATGTCAGGCGGGGCTGGCGCCTTGCCTGGGATAGAGATGCTCACGGTGCCGGGCGATGGCTTCCAGACAGATGGGCGACAGGGCGGTATTGCCCCATTGCCCGTCCGGGTGCGCGCCGAGATAGTCCAGCAGCGCCCGCCGCATGCGCGGATCCCAGAAACGCCGGATGTGGTCGGCGATGCTGTCGATGCCGGCGGCACGGTCGGGCATGGCCTCGAAGAACAAGCCGATGCGGTTGGCCAGGCGGATCAGGTGTTCGATGTTGGTCACGTGCGGCTCCCGTCCAGGTCCATGTTCAGGTCATCGGGCCGGCTGTAGATCGTGCAGCGGCCGTCGCGCGCGAAGCCGGCCAGCATCATGGGGGCTTCCTGGGCCAGTCGCACGGCCAGGGTGGTGGGGGCGGAGACGGCGATCAGCGCCCGGATGCCGGCGGCATGGGCCTTCTGCACCATCTCGAAGCTGGCCCGGCTGGAAATCACGACGAATCCCCGGCCGCGGTCCACCGGTTCGCGCAGCAGGCGGCCGATGAGCTTGTCGAGCGCGTTGTGCCGCCCGACGTCTTCATAGGTCCAGGCCAGGCGGCCTTCGGCGTCGGCCCAGGCGGCCGCGTGGGTGGCGCCGGTCAGGTTGTGCAGCGGCTGGCGCTGGCGCAACTGCTCCAGCGCGGACTGGATGGCCCGGGCCGACCAGGGGTGTTCCGGGGCGTCCAGGGGCGGCAGGTCGCGGCGGATCTGCGCCAGGCTCTGCACGCCGCACAGGCCGCAGCTGGTGCTGCCCGCCAGGCTGCGCCGGCGCAGCTTGAGCGCGTGCAGCCGGGCGTTGACGATACTCAGGCGGACCACCAGGCCATCGGAGACGGACTCGACCTCCAGGTCCAGCACGTCGGCCGGGGACCGGATGATGCCTTCGGTGTAGGAAAAACCCAGGGCCAGCTCGGGGATGTGCAGCGGCGAGGCCAGCAGGGCCGCGTGCGCGATGCCGTTGTATTCCAGGGCGACCGCCTGTTCGCAGGCGATGGCGTCCTGCGTGGCCGTGGCCCGGCGATCGCCGACGCGCACGATGTCGCCCATCGCGAGGCCGGCGGATGGGTCGGGGAAGTCGGACAGGGGATCGAAGTCTGCGGGGTGCATGCGGGTCTCCTCAGGCGCCGGTGGACGCGGCCTGGGGCAGGCGGGTGTTCAGCAGTTCGTCCTGGCGCCGCTCGAAGGTCTCCCAGTCCCGTTGCCAGGCCGACGGCCCGGTGACTTTGCGCACCTGGACGGCCGTCACCTTGTATTCGGGGCAGTCCGTGGCCCAGTCGGTGTTGTCGGTGGTCAGGACGTTCGATCCGCACTCCGGGAAGTGGAAGGTGGTGTACACCACGCCGGGCTGGATCCGGTCGGTGACGGTGGCGCGCAGCACGGTTTCCCCCGCCCGGCTTTCGATGGCGACGCGGTCGCCCTCGACGATGCCCCGGTCCTCCGCGTCGTGGGGGTGGATCTCGAGGATGTCCTCGCTGTGCCAGGTATTGTTGGCGGTGCGCCGGGTCTGCACCCCGGCGTTGTATTGCGACAGGATCCGGCCCGTGGTCATCAGCAGCGGGAAGCGGCGCGTGGAGCGTTCGTCGGTCGGGACGTATTGCGTGATCATGAAGCGGCCCTTGCCGCGCACGAATTCGTCCACGTGCATGATGGGCGTGCCTTCGGGGGCCGCGTCGTTGCAGGGCCACTGGACGCTGCCGCCCAGGGCGGCGATGCGGCCGAAGGACACGCCGGCGAAGGTCGGCGTCAGCCGGGCGATCTCGTCCAGGATCTCGCCGGGATGGGCGTAGCGCATGGGGTAGCCCATGGCGTTGGACAGGGCGCAGGTGACCTCCCAGTCGGCCAGGCCGGCCTTGGGCGCCATGACCTGGCGCACCCGCGAGATCCGGCGTTCGGCGTTGGTGAAGGTGCCGTCCTTTTCGAGGAAGGACGAACCCGGCAGGAAGACATGCGCGTATTTGGCGGTCTCGTTCAGGAACATGTCCTGGACGATCACGCATTCCATGGCTTCCAGGGCCGCCACCACATGGCGGGTGTTGGGGTCGGACTGGGCGATGTCCTCGCCCTGGCAATACAGGCCCTTGAACGAGCCGCCATGGGCCGCGTCGAACATGTTGGGCAGCCGCAGGCCCGGCTCGGATTGCAGCGGGACGCCCCAGGCGCGCTCGAACTCGGCGCGCACCTTGTCGTCGGACACATGACGGTAGCCGGGGAACTCGTGCGGGAACGAACCCATGTCGCAGGAGCCCTGGACATTGTTTTGGCCGCGCAGGGGGTTGATGCCCACGCCTTCGCGGCCGATGTTGCCGGTGACCATGGCCAGGTTGGCGATGCACATGATGGCCGTGGAGCCCTGGCTGTGCTCGGTGACGCCCAGGCCGTAATAGATGGCGGCGTTGCCGCCGGTGGCGTATAGACGGGCTGCGCCGCGCAGGTCGGCCGCCGGCACGCCGGTGATCGATTCGGTGGCTTCGGGCGCGTGTTCCGGACGGCGGATGAATTGCATCCATTCATCGAAGGCCCGATCCTCGCAGCGGGCGCGGACGAAATCGTCGTTGACGAGGCCCTCGGTGACGATGACGTGGGCCATGGCGTTGAGCACGGCGACGTTGGTGCCCGGGCGCACCGGGAGATGGTAGTCGGCCTTCACGTGCGGCGCGTCCACCAGCTCGATGCGGCGCGGGTCGATCACGATCAGGCGCGCGCCCTGGCGCAGCCGGCGTTTCAGGCGCGAGGCGAAGACCGGATGGGCGGCGCTGGGGTTGGCGCCCAGCACCACGGCCACGTCCACGTGCATGACCGAGTCGAAGGTCTGGGTGCCGGCCGATTCGCCGATGGTGGTCTTCAGCCCGTAGCCGGTGGGGGAATGGCAGACCCGGCCGCAGGTGTCGACGTTGTTGTTGCCCATGGCCGCGCGCACCAGTTTCTGCACGAGGTAGGTTTCCTCGTTGGTGCAGCGCGACGAGGTGATGCCGCCGATCGAGTCCACGCCATACCGTGCCTGGATCCTGCGCAGTTCGGACGCGGCGTGGGCAAGCGCCTCTTCCCAGGAAACCTCGCGCCAGGGGTCGGTGATCTTCGCGCGGATCATGGGCTTGGTCAGGCGGTCGGCATGGGTGGCGTAGCCCCAGGCGAAGCGGCCCTTGACGCAGGAATGGCCGCGATTGGCCTTGCCGTCCTTCCAGGGCGTCATGCGGATCACCTGATCGCCCTTCATCTCGGCCTTGAAACCGCAACCGACGCCGCAGTAGGCGCAGGTGGTGATGACCGCGTGATCGGCCTGACCCTGGTCGATCACGGTGTTCTCGATCAGCGCCGAGGTCGGACAGGTCTGGACGCAGGCGCCGCAGGATACGCAGTCGCTCGCCAGAAAGCCGTCGTCCTGGCCGGCGATGATGCGCGAATCGAAACCGCGCGCCTGGACCGTGAGGGCGTAGGTGCCCTGGACGTCGTCGCAGGCCCGCACGCAGCGGCTGCACACGATGCACTTGGACGGATCGTAGGTGAAATAGGGGTTGGACGCGTCGATGGCGTCGTCGAGGTGGTTGGCGCCTTCGAGGCCGTAGCGCACGTTGCGCAGCCCCACCACGCCGGCCATGTCCTGCAGCTCGCAGTCGCCGTTGGCCGGACAGGTCAGGCAGTCCAGCGGATGGTCCGAGATGTAGAGTTCCATCACGTTGCGCCGCAGTGCGTGGAGCTTGCCGGTTTCGGTGCGGACCACCATGCCGTCCTCGACGGGCGTGGTACAGGATGCCGGGTGGCCCCGGCGGCCCTCGATTTCCACCAGGCACAGGCGGCAGGAGCCGAAGGCCTCGAGGTTGTCCGAGGCGCAGAGCCTGGGGATCTGGATGCCGGTCTCGGCGGCGGCGCGCATGATCGAGGTGCCGGCCGGGACGGTGACAGCCTGGCCGTCGATGGTCAGGGTGACGGTTTCGGTGGACGGGGACTCGGGCGTGCCCAGGTCGCGGTCGCGCTTGAGGACGGTTTCCAGCATGGCGGGCTCCTTAGGCGGTGTGCAGGGGCTGTTCGGCGGCGAGACCGAAGTCTTCGGGGAAATGGCGCAGGGCGGACAGCACGGGATAGGGCGTCATGCCGCCCAGCGCGCACAGCGATCCGGCCATCATCGTGTCGCACAGGTCGCGCAGGAGCTCTGCGCGGGCCTCGCGGTCCTGGCCGTCGCGGATCGCGCGGATGACCTCGGTGCCGCGCACCGAGCCGATGCGACAGGGCGTGCATTTGCCGCAGGATTCGATGGCGCAGAATTCCATGGCGTATTCGGCCAGGGCGGCCATGTCGGCGGTCTCGTCGAAGGCGACCACGCCGCCGTGACCCAGCATGGCGGAAATGGCCAGGAAGGCCTCGTAGTCCAGTGGCGTGTCCCACTGGGATTCGGGCAGGTAGGCGCCCAGCGGGCCGCCCACCTGGATCGCGCGCAGCGGCCGTCCCGAGGCGCTGCCGCCGCCGAAGTCGAACAACAGCTCGCGCAGCGTCAGGCCGAAGGCTTTTTCGACCAGACCGCCGTGGCGGATGTTGCCCGCCAGCTGGAAGGGCAGCGTGCCCCGGGAGCGGCCCATGCCGAAGTCGCGGTAGGCCTGCGCCCCACGGGCCAGGATGAAGGGCACCGTGGCCAGGGAAATCACGTTGTTGATGACGGTGGGGCAGCCGAACAGGCCGCGCACGGCGGGCAGCGGCGGCTTGGCGCGCACCAGGCCCCGGCGGCCTTCCAGGCTTTCGAGCAGCGAGGTCTCCTCGCCGCAGATGTAGGCGCCCGCGCCGCGCCGCAGTTCGATGTCGAAGGCGCGGCCGGAACCCTGGATGTCGTCGCCCAGCCAGCCGGCTGCGCGCGCCGCGCGCAGGGCGCCGGCCAGGATCCGTTCGGCCTGGGGATATTCGGAGCGGACGTAGAGATAGCCGCGCGTGGCGCCCACGGCCAGGCCGGCGATCGTCATGCCCTCGATCAGGGCGCAGGGATCGCCCTCCATCAGCATGCGATCGGAGAATGTGCCCGAGTCGCCTTCATCGGCGTTGCAGACGATGTATTTCTGCGCCCCCGGGGCTTGCAGCACCGTGCGCCATTTGACGCCGGTGGGGAAGGCGGCCCCGCCCCGGCCGCGCAGGCCGGATTCGGTGACGGCGTCGACGATCGCTCCGGGGTCCATGGCCAGTGCCTGGCGCAGCCCGGCGTAACCGCCGTGGGCTTCGTAGTCGGGAATGCTGAGCGGGTCGATCAGGCCGACCCGGGCGAAGGTCAGGCGTTCCTGCTTTTTCAGGAAAGGGATGTCTTCGGTCGGGCCGTGGCACAAGGGATGGACCGCCCCGTCCGTCCAGGCCGCGTCCAGGATGGAAGGGACGTCTTCCGGCGCGACGGGCCCGTAGGCGACCCGCCCGGAAGGCGTGGCGACCTCGACCAGCGGTTCGAGCCAGTGCAGGCCGCGCGAGCCGTTGCGCACGATGCGCAGGTCCAGGCCGCGTCGGGCCGCTTCCGCGTGGAAGGCGTCGGCCACGGCGTCGGCCCCCATGGCCAGCGCGGCGGTGTCCAGCGGGAGGTAGAGGATGCGTTCCATGGCTCAGGCCTCCCGCGCCGCGGCCAGCAGGGCGTCCAGTTTTTCAGGCGTGACGTGCGCGTGGGGACGCCCGTCGATCATGACGGCCGGAGACTGGGCGCACAGGCCCAGGCAGAACACCGGGGCCAGCGAGATTTCGCCGGTGTTCCCGGCGGCGACGCGCGCCCGGGCGTGTTCGTACAGGGCGCCGCCGCCACAGGCCTGACAGGATTCGGCGCGGCAGACCTCGAGTTGCGTGCGCGCGGGTGGCGCGGTACGGAAATGGCTGTAGAAGCTGATCACCCCATGGACCTCGGCGCGGGACCGTTGCAGGGCGGCGGCGATCTGCGGCACGGCCGTCTCGGGAATCCAGCCCAGGGCATCCTGCACGTCGTGCAGAATCGGCAACAGGGCGCCGGGTTGGCCGGCGTGCCGCGCCAGGATGTCCCGCACCAGCGGATCGGCATCATGCGGGGCTGCGTCGGCATCGGGCCGGATGATATCCATGGCTTCGTCTCCGGGCGCATGATCGGCGGGCATGCGCTTTAATAGGTTTATCTGTGCATATATGAATCAGTGCCGTTGATTGACTCTACTCTTGAAAATAATTTGATTTCAATAAGATAATAAAAACATATTTACCTCAGGGTCATATTTTTATATGTAATTTAATTCATATTAATAAGACTTCCAGGAGGAGACATGGCGGTTTATCGCTTCAAACCCCGTCTGCATTCGGAATGGGTGCTGGAAAAGCAATCCGGGGAAATACTGCCTATGGGCGACGTGTTGCGGCTGCTGGCCGCCGTTGACGAGCATGGTCATATCGCGGGGGCGTGTCAGGCGCGCGGCGTGTCCTATCGCCATGCCTGGGGCATCCTGCGCAAGGCCGAAGCCGAATTCCAGGCGCCCTTGATCGAAACGTCGCGGCGGCGCGGCTCGCGCCTGACCAGCTTCGCGCAACATCTGCTGTGGGCCAACCGGCGCATCGATGCGCGCCTGGCCCCGACTTTCGAGAGCCTGGCCTCCGAACTGCAGGAAGAGCTTCAGCGCCTGTATTCCGAGGAAATGTCCGTGCTGCGCCTGCATGCCAGCCACGGCTTCGCCGTCGAGGGTCTCATGCGTCTGGCCAACGGCCAGGACATGCTGCCGCTCGAACTGCGCTACCGTACCGGGATCGAGGCGCTGGCCTCGCTGGACCGGGGGGAATGCGATCTGGCCGGTTTCCAGGTGCCGGTCGCGGAATACGAGAAGCCGATCCTGCAACGCTACATGCGCTGGCTCGATCCGGACCGCATGCTGCTGTTGCATCTGGCGGAACGCAATACGGGGCTGTTCGTGCAACCCGGCAACCCGAAGCGCATCCTGTCGGCCAGCGACCTGGTGCGCCCGGATGTGCGCTTCGTGAACCGGCAGATCGGTTCCAGCACCCGTTTCCTGATCCATCTGATGCTGGAGCGCCTGGGCATCGATCCAAAAGACGTCATCGGTTTCGACAGCGGTGAATTCACGCACATGGCCATCGCCGCTCATATCGCCAGCGGCATGGCCGACGTCGGCATCGGCGTCGAGACCGCCGCCTGGCGATGCGGGCTGGAATTCGTGCCGCTGGCGCGGGAGCGTTATTTCTTCGGCATCAACAAGGAACTGGTCGGCACCCAGTCCCTGCAGCGGCTGCTGGACCTGATGAACGGGGACGCCTATCAGGAGTACGTGCGCAACCTGGTGGGCTACGATTGCAGCCTGCTGGGACAGGTCCAGACCCTGGAGCAGGCCTTCGGGCCGGCGTTCGCCTGTCGGCGCTGAGCGCAGGGGCCGCCGGACTCAGTGCAGCGAGAAATCCACGCGCGTGGCCGCGCCGCCGTCCTCGATCCCTTCGGCGTCGGGCTTGGGCGCCACGAGGAAGACCCGGTCGGCCAGTGCCGGCGCGGTCGCCATGATCTGCTCGTACACGGCTTGCGCGCGCGCCTCGGCCAGGGCTGCAAGGGGCTGTTTTCCCAGCGGGGCGGCGGCCAGCAGCAGGGCGTTCATCTGCTCGGGCGGCAACGATCTGGCGATGCCGATGGCGTTGCGCGGTTTGTTCTTGATCTTGGTGCCGTCGTAGGCGTCCTCCAGGTATCTGGCGCGGTCGGCGTCGGTCAGCTCGATGCCGGCGCCCGCCTGTCCGCCCCGCTTGCCGGCCGCCTTGGCCTTGGCCGCGCGGATCCGGCCGTCCACCCAGGCCTGGCGCAGCCCCGCTTCGTCGGCCCGCGGGTCTGCGCGGCCGATGATGTCCATCTTCAGTGCGGGCCGGTCGGTCAGCGCTTTGACCAGCGTGGTGATATTCGATTGCGCCGTTTCGTCGAGTGCGGCGCTGCCCGGCGCGAAATCGACGCGCGACAGGTCTTCCCCCCCGCCGAAGGCGGAGGCCAGCAGTTTGAAGGGCGCGGTCACCGCCTTGGCGATCGTGTTCACGATCACCTGCACGATGATGCCGCCCACCGAGAACTGCGGGTCGTCCAGGGAACCGGAGATCGGCAGGTTGATGTCGATGTTGCCGTTGGCGTCCTTCAGCAGGGCGACGGCCAGCAAGACGGGCAGTTTGAGCGCGTCGGGGCTGCCGGATGGTTTGCCGAAGGTGATCTGGTTGAGCAGCACCTGGTTGCCGGCCATCAGGGCGCGGTCCTTGATCTGATAGTGCAAGTCGACCGAAAGCTTGCCGCGTTCGATCGCGTAGCCGACGTACTTGGACGAGTACGTGGTGAACCGGGGCAGGTCCACGCCCTTGGCCGAAGCCTTCAGGTCCAGCGCCAGGTAGCGCGCGAAAGGCTGGACTGTGCCCGAGACGGAAAGCGGGGCGGTGCCGTAGACGCGGCCGGTGACGCGGACCTTGGCCGGCTTCGGCCGGGTCGAGGACACGGCCGTGAGCGTGCCTTCGATGGCGGACAGTTCGGCGCGGTAGTTGGGGCGCACGAAACGGTCATTGAATGTCATGCGGCCGTGCTTGAGGGTGACGCTGTCGATCGAGATGTCGGGCGCGGCGGGCGGGGGAGCGGACCTGCCCGCCTTCGCTTTCGCCTTCGAAGAAGCCGCGCTGCCCGCGCGTGCGCGCCGGGTCTGCGTGTCCTGGGTGATCGAGCCGGCGGCGGTGCCCTTGTCCACCAGGATGTCCATCACGTTCAGGCGCGCGTCGCTGTTGAGCAGGATGTTGCCGTAGAAATCGTCCAGCCGGATGTCCCCCAGCCCCAGGCCGAGCTTCGGCCCCGCCACGGAGACATGCATGTTGCTCAGGCCCAGGTGCTTCCAGTTCAGGAACGCGGCCTTGTTGACGCGGTCCTGGAGGTCCAGGCCGTCGACCTGGACCGCGCCGCGCCAGTCCGCCCGCAAGGCCTGTCCGTCTTGCGGCGCGGCGAATTCGGCCTTGCCGCGCGCACCCAGGGTCACGCTACGCACCGTGGCGTTCAGGCGGGACGCAATGTAGGGCGCCAGGGAAGCCGCGTCGAATTTCCTCAGGTCGACCGAGGTCTCGACCGTCAGCGGCCGCGCCGTCAGCGACCCGTCCAGCGCCAGTGTGCCGTGTGTCTGGATGCCTTCGGCCCGCAGGGTGAAATGCGTTGCCCTGTCATCCAGGCCCAGACGGTCGGCCGTCAGTGTCAGCGAGCCCAGGGACAGGTCCACGCCGGGCCGCGCGGACTCGTCGCGCGCCGCGAACTGGCTCAGGCCGAGATGAACATTGCGGGCCTCGGCCCGCTCACCGGCCACCACGACCAGGCCGGAGAGGCTCAGCCGGCCGTCCTTCAGCGCGATGGGCGCGACGTGGCGCACGGCCGCCGCGAACGGCGCCAGCGCCAGGTTTTCCAGGCTGACCTGCGCCTGGGCTGAGAGGGGGCGCAGCATGACCGGGGCCTGGACCCGCAGCGTGCCGCCGTCCAGGCTGTTGACCATGTTCAGCCTGGCCTGCATGGGCTGGTCGGGAGCCTGCGGCCAGGCGATGCGCTCGACCTCGGCGTTCAGACCGTCCAGCGGGTAGTCCAGGCCGCTGGGATCGTCGCGCAGATGCACGGAGCCGGCGTCGAGCCTGAAGGCGCCCAGGGTGATTTTCCAGGAGCTATCGGCGGTCGCGGTCTGTGCTTCGACGGCCTGCGGATTCGCGGGTGCGGGTTCCGTCAGCCTGGCGAAGCCCTCGGCCACGCGCTGCCAGTTCAGTTGCGTGGCGTCGCGGTGCGCTTCCACACGCGGTTTCGTCAGGGTCAGCGTGTCCATGGAGACCGTCCGCGCGCCCAGGTCGAGCGCCAGTCCCTCGGCTCTCAGGGCCTCCCAGGCCAGCAGCGGCGCTCCGGAAACCTCGGCCACGTCCAGCTGGCGCAGGCCCAGGGCGCCCTGCACGCGGATCCGTGGTGCAGCGCCCGGCGGCTGCTCGAATCGCACCTGCAGCCGGGAATCCAGCAGGGCGCTCTTGACCTTGACAGGCAAGGGCAGCGGCCAGAAGTCGGCCCATTTGTCGAGCGACACGCCGTCCAGCGTCACGTCCAGCGTGGACGTGGGCACCGCCTCGAATGGTCGCGCCGTGCCGCTCAGGTCGAAGGGACTGCCATTGATCCGCATGTGCACCGTGGGCTGCACGTCGATGTCGGTGGCGTAACCGAACGAGGAAATGAAAGGGATGCCCAGCGTGAGTTCGTCGATGGTCTGCTGACGGCCGGTGACCTGGTCGTCCAGGCGGATGACGCCCCCCGTCAACGACAGGTTGTTCAGGGAGAATCGCGGCGGCCCGTCATCATCCGGTTCGGATGCGGCGGATTGCCGGGCCGCGCGCACGGCCAGCCGGTCGACGATGTCGGAAAAATTGAAGCGTGCGGCTTCCTGTCGCACCAGAACGATCCGGGGCTGGTCGACGTATATCCTGTCGAGCACCGGCGCGAACAGCACGAGGGAGCGCCATGCCACGCGCAGGTCGAGTGCGCCCACCCGCAGCAGCGGTTGATCGGAACCGGGCTGCTCGACGACGATGTCCTGCGCGCGCAGTGCCAGCGTGAACGGATTGAAACGGATGTCGCCCACCTGGACCGGGCGGCCCAGCAGATCCGAGACGTCCTGGGTCAGCGCGCCGCGCACGGTTTTTGGCACCAGCCACGCGGCCAGGGCGGCCAGCACCAGCAGCGTCAGTCCGGTGCCCGCCAGGATCCGGATTGTCCGACGGCTGGGTGTCCACACTGGTATCCGCAATCGCATGGTATGCGCTCCCGGCTGGTTTGACTGGCGCGACGCCGCGGCTCAGCCCGCGAGCGATGCGCAGTCGATGACGAAGCGGTACTTCACGTCGCCCTGGAGCATCCGTTCGTAGGCTGCGTTGATCTGGTCGGCGCGAATCATCTCGATGTCGGCGACGATGCCGTGTTCGGCGCAGAAATCCAGCATTTCCTGCGTCTCGGGGATGCCGCCGATCATCGAGCCGGCCAGGCTGCGGCGCTTCATGATCAGATTGAACACAGTGGGCGAAGGATGCGGCGAGGCCGGCGCGCCCACCAGCGTCATCGTGCCGTCGCGCTTGAGCAGCGTGAAGAACGCGTCGAGGTCGTGCGGCGCCGCCACCGTGTTCAGGATGAAATCGAGGCGTTTGGCGTGCGCGGCCATCTCGTCGGCGTTGCGCGACACCACGACTTCGTGCGCGCCCAGTGCGCGGGCCGCCTCGCGCTTGGACTCCGAGGTCGTGAACGCCACCACGTGCGCGCCCATCGCATGCGCCAGCTTGATGCCCATGTGGCCCAGGCCGCCGATGCCGACCACGCCCACGGTGTGGCCCGGCCCCACCCGCCAGTGGCGCAGCGGCGAATAGGTGGTGATGCCCGCGCACAGCAGCGGCGCCACGGCGGCCAGTTGCGCCTCGGGATGTCGGACGCGCAGCACATAGCGCTCATGCACCACGATCTGCTGGGAATAGCCGCCCAGCGTGTGGCCGGGCGCGTCGGGCGTGGGGGCGTTGTAGGTGCCGATCATGTGATCGCAATAATTCTCCAGTCCGTCTTCGCAGTCGTCGCAGTGCTGGCAGCTATCGACGATGCAGCCCACGCCGACCAGGTCGCCGACCTGGTGACCCGACACGTGCGCGCCCACCGCCGAGACGCGGCCCACGATCTCGTGGCCCGGCACGCAGGGATAGCGGGTGCCCGCCCATTCGGCGCGCACCTGGTGCAGGTCCGAATGGCACACGCCGCAATAAGCGATGTCGATTTTCACGTCGTGCGCGCCCGGTGCGCGGCGGGCGATGTCGATGGGTTCGAGGGGGAGATTGCCCGCATGGGCGCCGTAGGCTTTGATGGTCATGGTCCTTTTCCTCGGTCAGGGTCGGTCTCTATTTTCGCGCGTGACGGGCGGAAATGGCGCGCGATTGCCATGGGCACGGAATGATTTCCCTATAATTTCCCGATGAGCGCGAACAGTCAATGGATCCACCAGATACGGGCCTGGGCCCAGGAACTGGGTTTCTCCGGGATCGGTGTCTCGGGGGTGGATCTGTCTTCGGCCGAACCGCGTCTGCTGCAATGGCTCGCCCAGGGTTATCACGGCGATCTGGACTATATGGAGCGGCATGGCCTCAAGCGCGCGCGGCCGGCCGAACTGGTGCCCGGCACGGTGAGCGTGATCACCGCGCGCATGCCGTATCTGCCGCGTGGCACCGAGCCCGGCTGGCAGGACCGTGAACTCGCGCGGCTGAACGATCCCGGCGAGGGCGTGGTGTCGCTCTATGCCCGTGGCCGCGACTATCACAAGGTCGTGCGCGCGCGCCTGCAAAAGCTCTGCGACCAGATCCAGGCGCTGGTCGGGCCGTTCGGCTATCGCGTCTTTTCCGATTCGGCGCCTGTGCTGGAAAAGGAGCTGGCCAGCCGCAGCGGCCTGGGCTGGCGCGGCAAGCATTCCCTGGTGCTCTCGCGCGATGCCGGGTCGATGTTCTTCCTGGGCGAGATCTTCGTGGACTTCGCGCTGGCGCCGACCGATCCGGTGAGCGCACATTGCGGCACCTGCACCGCCTGCATCGATGTCTGCCCCACGGGCGCCATCGTGGCACCCGGCGTGGTGGACGCGCGCCGCTGCATTTCCTATCTCACCATAGAGAACCACGGCCCCATTCCCGAGGCCCTGCGCCCGTTGATGGGCAATCACATCTACGGCTGCGACGATTGCCAGACGATCTGTCCCTGGAACAAGTACGCGCAGACCACGGAACTGCCCGATTTCGACGAGCGCGCGCCGCTGGTCGGCCGCCGGCTCGTCGAATTGTTCGCCTGGGACGAGGAGACATTCCTCAAGCGGACCGAGGGCGGGCCGGTCCGGCGCATCAATCACGAGCGCTGGCTGCGCAACATCGCCGTGGCGCTGGGCAATGCGCTGCGCGCAGCCGATCCGGCGCAGGCCGGGGAACTGCGCGCCGCTTTGCTCAGCCGCGTCGATCATGAAAGCGCCCTGGTGCGCGAGCATGTGACCTGGGCGCTGGCGCAGCGCATCGAAGACTGATCCACGGCCGGCCCGCCGGTCCGGACACCGCGCGACACTGTCCCCTGGCATCCGCCCGTGGGTTCCGTCGCGGTGGCGGCGCTCAAGGGGTGGCTTCGCACCACATGCCGGGCCGCAGGTCTTCGAGGCGCCAAGGCCCGATGCGCGTGCGCACCAGACGCAAGGTCGGCAGGCCCACGGCGGCGGTCATGCGCCGCACCTGGCGGTTGCGGCCTTCGCGGATGGTGATTTCCATCCATGCGGTCGGGATGCTCTTGCGGAAACGTACCGGCGGGTCGCGCGGCCAGAGCCGCGGGTCCGCCAGCAGGCGGGCCTGGGCGGGCAGGGTTGGACCGTCCTTCAGGTCCAGGCCGTCGCGCAGGCGTTGCAACTGGTGTTCGGCCGGCTCGCCTTCGACCTGTACCCAGTAGGTCTTTTCCATCTTGTGCCGTGGGTCGGCGATGCGGGCCTGCAGGCGGCCGTCGTCGGTCAGCAGGAGCAGGCCTTCGCTGTCGCGATCCAGCCGTCCGGCCGGGTAGACGCCCGGCACGTCGACGAAGTCCTTCAGCGTGGCGCGACCCTGGGTGTCGCTGAACTGGGTCAGCACGCCGAAGGGCTTGTTGAACAAGAGCAGGCGGGGGCGATCGGGTGGCGAGTGGGGCGTCCGGTGTGTGCTGGATGTGGTCACACGGGTTCTCCCGCCTTCCGCTTCCTTTTGCGCTTGGCCTGGTACATGGCCTGGTCGGCATGTTTGAGGAGTTGTTGCGGCAGCTCGCCGTGTTCGGGATAGTGCGCGATCCCGATGCTTGGCGCGATGTTCAGCGAGTGTCCGTCCAGTGAGAACGGATGGCGCATCGCGTCGCGGATCTTCGACGCGACCGTGGCGGCCTGTCCGGGACCGGGCACGCGCTGAAGAAGCACGACGAATTCATCGCCCCCAATGCGCGCGACCGTATCCGACTCTCGCACGCATTGTTTCAGACGGCGAGCGACTTCTTCCAGCAGCAGGTCGCCCACGCTATGGCCCAGGGTGTCGTTGACCGGCTTGAACCGGTCCAGGTCGAGATAAAGCACAGACAATCGTTCGCTTGCCCGGCGTGCCATGGACAGGGCCGTCGTGAGCCGGTCGTACAGCAGTCCGCGGTTGGGCAACCCGGTCAGTTGGTCGTATTGCGCCATATGTTGCAGTCGGGCCTGCATCCGCTGACTTTCTATGGCGGTGGCGATCTGGGCGGAGATGAACTGAAGCAGCGCCTGGTCTTTCTCGTTGTAGCGGGTGCCGTCCGGATAGCTCTTGAGCAACAGCACGCCGATGGTGCCATGATGCGATTTGAGCGGAACCCCCAGCAGGCAAAGCGGCCTCGGGCCGACCCGCATGCCAGGCTCATCGGTCATGCCGGTTTCCTGCGACAGCAGGAGCGGCTGCCCGCTCTGCAGGATCCGCGCGTACAGCGTTCCGGGCAGTGGTGCGCAGGGGCCGGGCGTGGCGTTGTATCGGTCCGCGTAATAGGGGAAGTCCAGCAATCCTGTTTCTTGATCGTAAAGCGCGACAGAAAAATTGTCTGCCGGAAGCAAAGTGCCGACGATCTGGTGGATGCGCTGAATCAGTGCGAGCAGGTCGCCGACCCTGTGCGTCGCTTCGGAGATCGCATAGAGGGAAGTCTGAACCAGCTCGGCGCGCTTGCGTTCGGTGATGTCCCGCGCCACGCCGATCCGCACCTGATCGGTGGGCGACCAGCGTGTCGTCCACATGAGGTCGACGATGCGTCCATCCTTGCGGACATAGCGATTTTCGAAGTGAAGCTGAGGGTGGCCGGCCATGATCATGTTGACCGACTGCCGGGTCCGCTCGCGGTCTTCCGGCACCATGAGGTCGAACATGTTCATGCCGATCATCTCGTCCGGGGTGTATCCGAAGATGCGTTCGCATGCCGCGCTGGCGAACACGACGTGTGCATCGACATCGACCGCGAACACCGCGTCCATGAGGAGGTCGATGAAGTTGGCGTCGGGCGTGTAGGTTTTTTTCCGCATGGGCGTGATGGGCCTGGCTCCAGGCGGCGGCCACGAGCCTCAGGGTCGTTCGGGTATCGGACAACGCGAACACTCGAATTCATTGTGCCAAAAAAAGAGCCTTCGTGGCGCCCGGATGGGTCAGCGGCCAGCATCGGATGCCAACCGATCTTTTTAAAGTTGAAGGAATGACGCACGCCAGGGGGGCTATAGTAGAATCCGGCAATGGTCACCCCTCAGAACTCGTCCATGGCGCCTTGCAAGTCCTGCCAGGACCGGCCGCCGCTGCCGATCGATTTCAGCATGGCGTTTCAGCCGATCGTGGACGTGCGCAGCCGCAAGGTATTCGCCTACGAAGCGTTGGTCCGGGGCCTGGATGGCCGTGGCGCGGCTGAAATCCTGGGCCAGGTGAACGACGAGATCCGCTACCAGTTCGACCAGGCCTGCCGCGTCAGCGCCGTCCGCCTGGCGGCCCAGTTGGGCGTGGACTGCGGCGTCAGCATCAATTTTTTGCCTAATGCGGTGTATGAGCCCGCCGCCTGTCTGCGCACCACGCTGGAAGCGGCGCGGCAATACCAGTTCCCCACCAATCACCTGATTTTCGAAATCACCGAAAACGAGCGTGTGGTGGATAAAGACCACCTCAAGCGCATCGTGCAGGAATACCGGCGCCGTGGTTTCAAAACCGCCATAGACGACTTCGGCGCAGGCTACTCGGGCCTGAATCTGCTGGCGGAGTTCCAGCCGGACATCATCAAGCTCGATATGGAGCTGGTGCGCGCCATCGACACCAACCCGGTGCGCCATGCCATCGTGCAAGGCATTCTGGGGGTGTGCCAGGCTTTGTCGATCGAGGTGATTGCGGAGGGCGTCGAAACGCTGGCTGAATACCGCACCCTGCGGGCTTTGGGTATCCATTATTTCCAGGGCTATCTGTTCGCCAAGCCGGCCTTTGAACAACTGCCCGCCATCAGCTGGCCTGAAGACTGAGTCACTCGCCTGCCGCAGTAGGTAGGCGCTGTCTGCAATGATCAGGCGCGCTGTCAAGGTGGCCCTTACGGTTCAGGGGTGCGAGCGGTCGAGATATCCGATCGCCAGCCGCAGCGCTCGCGCGTCGATGCCGTGACCCAGGCCTGGCAGCAAATCCAGCGTCACATCGCCGCCGGCAGCCTGCAGGGCCCGCGCGGCCTCCACCGAGGCGCGGGCGGGCACGACACCATCCTGCTCCCCATGGATCAAGTGAAACTTCAGGCCTGTCGGTGCGCGTCGGACTGCTTGGGCGAAGCGCCCTGCAAGGGCGACGACTCGCGCCGCAGGCGGCCGCTCGATTTGCGATGACTCGAGCGCCATGATGGCCCCTTGTGAAAAGCCGGCAAGCGTCGTGTCCCCGGCGCCGATCCCGCTGGCTTTCTGCCAATACGCGATGGACTCCTGAAACAGCGGCATTGCATCGGCAATGCGTTCGGGGCGGTTTTCTTCAGTGATCCCGACGACAGAGAACCATTCGCGGCCGCTGCCCAGCGTCGACGGATGGTGCCCGTCGACGCTCACGACGAAGGCGTCGGGCCTTGCGCGCGCGATCGCGCCACCGACGGGCGCGAAGTTGTCTGCCGAGGAGCCCAACCCATGGAACAGGAGCACCAGGTGCCTGGCCTGCGCCGGCGTGGCGATCACGATGGAGCCGTCATGCATGGGCGACCTCCTGGACTTGCAGTGTCACGCGTTGGCCAAACACATACGACTCCATCGCCAGCACCCCATGGCGGATACCGCCATCGAGCACCGTGGTCGGCGTCGGCGCGCCCGCCGCGCCAGCGGCAACCAGCAGCGGCAAGAAGTGTTCGGTCGTGGGGTGCGCACGGGCGGCGTGCGGCGCATCCCTCAGCGCCTGGGCGATCCGATGCATGTCGCCATGTACGACGGCATCGCGAACCCACAGCGAGAACTCACGGGCGTAGCCGGCCTCGTGGGCATCGCCCATGCGGAACTCGTACAGGTTGTGCGTGAGACTGCCGGAGCCGACGATCAGAACCCCCTCGGCGGCCAGAGGCGCGAGCGCCCGCCCCAGCGCGAGCGCTTTGGCCTCGTCCGTGTCGAAGGGAATGGAGACCTGCACGACCGGCACGTCGGCATCCGGGTACATGTGCAGCAGGGGAACCCAGGCACCGTGGTCCAGGCCGCGCCGCGAGTCCAGAGAGGCCGTGATTCCGCGAGGCGACAGGACTTGCTTTACCCGTGCCGCCAACTGCGGCGAGCCCGCCACCGGGTACTGAATCGCATACAGTGCACGCGGAAATCCGCCGAAGTCGTGAATAGTGTCAGGCTGGGCCGTGGCTGTGATCTCGACTGAGCGGGTCATCCAGTGCGGCGAGACCACGAGGATGGCCTGGGGCTTGTCCAGCGCCTGTCCCAGCGCGCGCAACTGGGCACCGGCGAGGCCGGGCTCGTTTGCGAACGTGGGTGCGCCGTGCGAGACGAAGACAGTGGGCAGCGTGGCCATGAGGCTCTCCTTCGGATCGTGCTCCAGGCTCAGGCCGGCCTCTGGCCGAGCGTGCGGTCGAGCGACGCGCGGCCGGCGCCGGTAAAGACCAGCGACACAGTGACCGCCAACAGGGCCAGCGCGAACTCATAGCCATTGTTCGCAACGAACAGGCCCTTGTCGAGGTGGGCGCTGAGGATGGCGACCACCATCGCGAAGGCCAGCGCGGCGGAGGCGGGACGCACCAGCAGGCCGGCGATCAGCGCCAAGCCGCCGAAAAATTCGGTGCTGCCGGCAAGGAGTGCCATCAGGTAACCAGGCGCGAGCCCGATCGAAGCCATCCACTGGCCGGTGCCCTCCAGGCCATAGCCGCCGAACCAGCCGAACAATTTTTGTGCGCCATGGGCGGCAAAGATGATGCCTACGGGGATGCGCAGGGCCAGCGTGCCCCAGCCGGCGCGGGTCGCGAGGATGCGTTGGACGATGTTGCTGTTGCTCATGATGGTTCCTTTCAGTTCTTGCCAATCCAGGTCGGTGCGATGCCGGTGCCCAGCCCGGCGCCGTAGCCGAGGTAAATGTTCAGTCCGGCCAGCGGTTCGAGGTAGCGCGCGTTCTTCAGCCCGCCCGCATCGACGACCGCAAAGCCCATGCTTTCCGCCAGCGTGCGCGCAGTCTGCTTGGCCCGCTCGCCGTCGCTGGCCAGGAACACGGTGACCTTCTGCCCGTTCAGGGTCGAGCCTGCGGCAAGGACCTGGGCGAAGAGGGTGTTGAAGCCCTTGACGAGTTCGACGCCAGGCACGGCCTGGGCGATCTGCTCGGCGGCGGACGTGCTGTGGCCAACCGTCAGACCCATGTAATCGGCCGTCAGCGGGTTGGTGATGTCGATCACCGGCTTGCCTTGAACCTTGCCGACGCCGCGCAGCGCGTCGACCGCTTGTTCGTAGCCGGTGGCGAGCACGACCGCGTCCACCGCATCGGCCGAGCCGGCCGCCGGGACAGCCTTGGCACCGTACGGTTGGGCCACAGCCTGGGCCTTGGCCATATTGCGTGCCGTGACGCTGACCTGGTGGCCGGCTGCGCTGAGTTGCTTGACGAAGCCGGAGCCCATGTTGCCGGCACCGATGACGAGTACTTTCATCTCTGTTCCTATTGAAGCGGGTGTCTGATTGATGCCGGATTGCCGGCATGGAAAGAAGTTTATTGATCCGCATCAATAAGATAAACTGCTATTTTTGCGATTGTTTGTTCAGAAAATCGGAACTATGGACAAGTATCAGGAGATGCGCGTATTCACGGCGGTGGTCGACGCAGGCAGCTTCGTGGCGGCCGCCGGGGCGCTGGGCATGTCGAAGGCGGCCGTCTCGCGGTACGTGTCCGATCTGGAGCAGCGCCTTGGCGTTCGGCTGCTGCATCGCACGACGCGCAGGCTTTCGCTGACCGCCGAGGGCGAGGTGTTCCTGGCGCGATCGCGCGAGATCCTGGCCCGCATCGAAGAATCGGAAGCGGAGGTTTCCACGCGCAGCCATACCGCCAGCGGTCTGCTGAAGGTGAGTGTTCCCGTCAGCTTTGGCATACGGCACCTCGCGCCCCTATGGCGCGAGTTCATGCAAGCCCATCCGCGAGTGACGCTGGATGTGCAACTGGCCGATCGCATCATGGACCTGGTCGACGAGGGCTTCGATCTGGCGGTGCGGATCGCGCGCCTGCCGGATTCGTCCCTCGTCTCGCGCAAGCTCGCCTCCACGCGTCTGGTACTGAGCGCGTCGCCCGAGTACCTGAGCAGGAGGGGCACGCCCGGGCATCCGGGCGAGCTCGCCGGGCATGATGTGATCGGCTACAGCTTGCTGGCCATGAGTGATCAATGGCGGTTCACCGGCCCACAGGGCCCCGTCACCGTCAAAGTGCGCCCCCATGTCTGGTCCAACAACGGTGACACATGCGTGGCAGCGTGCGTTCGCGGGGCGGGCATCCAGTTGCAGCCGACCTTTTTGATCGAGAGCGAGCTTGCGTCCGGGCAACTGGTCGAAGTGCTGCCCCAGTATCGCTCGATGGAGCTTGGCATCTATGCCATTTACCCCACCCGCAAGTTCGTCTTGCCGAAGGTGCGCGCCCTGGTGGAGTTCCTGTCGGCGAAGCTGGCCGATGCGCGGTGGGCGGCACGGTGATCCCGTGACCGCCCGCAGACTGCGCGGGAACGCCGCGTGCCATGCGGGAAACACAAATGAAAACGCCCACCGGAGAACGGATGGGCGCTGAATTCTGGTGGCCCGGGGCGGAATCGAACCACCGACACAAGGATTTTCAATCCTCTGCTCTACCGACTGAGCTACCGGGCCAAGACGCAGAATCATACATGAAAATTTGATCCGGTGCAGACGATTGGTGGCTAAAAGACACGTCAGCCATTCCAAGGCCGCCCCCGGCGACCTATAATACAGTCCATCTTTGTGTGCAACTACTTCTTGCGGGCATGTCCGTCGACGTCCTGACCTTTGGCTTGAACCACGTTTCCGCACCGGTTTCGGTGCGGGAACGCGTGTCGTTTCCGCTCGAACTGGTCAAGCCCGCGCTGGCGGCCCTGCGGTCCGCCTTCGGCAGCGGCGTGCGCGAGGCCGCCATCCTGTCCACCTGCAACCGCACGGAAATCTATTGTGCGGCCGACCCCGGCGTCGCGACCGAACTGCCTGGCTGGCTGGCCGAATTCAATCGTCTGGAAACCGGCCTGCTGTCGCCCCATCTCTACCAGTATCAGCGCAACGACGCCGTGCGCCATGCCTTCCGGGTGGCCAGCGGCCTGGATTCCATGGTGCTGGGCGAACCGCAGATCCTGGGCCAGATGAAGGACGCCGTGCGCACGGCCGAGCAGGCCGGTACGCTCGGCACCTTGCTGCACCAGCTGTTCCAGCGCACCTTTTCCGTCGCCAAGGAAGTCCGTTCGCAGACGGCCATCGGCGCGCATTCGGTGTCCATGGCCGCCGCCGCCGTGCGCCTGACGGAGCGCGTGCTGGGGGATCTGTCCTGTAGCAACGTGCTGTTCATCGGCGCGGGTGAGATGATCGAACTCTGTGCCACGCACTTTGCGGCGGTGCGGCCGCGCCAGATCGCGGTGGCCAACCGCACGCTGGAGCGCGCCGAGGCCCTGGCGTCCCAGTTCGACGCGCGTACGCTGAAACTCTCGGAACTGCCGGACCATCTGGCCGAATTCGACGTGGTTGTCTCCTGTACGGCCTCGTCCCTGCCCATCCTCGGACTGGGGATGGTGGAAAGGGCTGCGCGCGCGCGCCGCCACCGCCCCATGGTGATGGTCGACCTGGCCGTGCCGCGCGACATCGAGCCCGAAGCCGGCCGTCTGGCCGACGTTTATCTTTACACGGTCGACGACCTGGGCCGCATGGTGCAATCGGGCACCGACGCGCGCCGCGCCGCCGTGGTCCAGGCCGAGGCCATCATCGAGGCCCGGGTGCGGCATTTCATGCACTGGCTCAGCAATCGCGCCATCGTGCCGGCGATCATCGATTACCAGCAAAGCGCCGACGCCCTGCGTCTGTCCGAACTGGACCGTGCCCGGCGGCTGCTGGCCCGCGGCGACGATCCGGAAGCCGTCCTCGAACTCCTCGCGCACAGCCTGACCCACAAGTACATGC
Source organism: Castellaniella denitrificans (assembly GCF_027214045.1). Lineage (GTDB taxonomy): Bacteria > Pseudomonadota > Gammaproteobacteria > Burkholderiales > Burkholderiaceae_B > Castellaniella > Castellaniella denitrificans_A. The sequence continues at coordinate 673,640 of NZ_JAPWHE010000001.1, forward strand.
ATGGCCCCCTGGCCGCGCTGAATCGCAGCGAGGGTGCCGAACGCGACCAATTGCTGACGCTGCTGCCCCGCCTGCTGCCAGAATCCGGCGCCCGCCGCCGGTAGCGGCGATCCTCCCCCCTTCGTGCCGATCCGGTCCCGCGCGGGACCGGGTACCGGCTTCTTTGTGATTCCCCGGAACCTCCCTTCATGAAAAGTTCGATGCGCAGCCGCCTGGAACAGCTCGTCCACCGACTGGCCGAGATCGACGCCCTGCTGGCCGAGCCGGACAGCGCCGACGACATGGATCGTTTCCGCAAATGGACCCGCGAACGCGCCGAACTGGAGCCCGTGGTGCGGGTCTTCGAGTCCTGGCGGCGGGCGTGCGACGACCGGGACGCGGCCCGTGACATGCTGTCCGATCCCGACATGAAGGCGCTGGCCGAGGAAGAGCTGTCGGGCGCCGACGCCCGCATCGAGGCGCTGGAAGACGAATTGCGGATCCTGCTGCTGCCGAAGAACCCGGATGACGACCGCAGCGTCTTCCTGGAAATCCGCGCCGGCACGGGGGGCGACGAGAGCGCCCTGTTCGCGGGCGATCTGCTGCGCATGTATACCCGCTACGCGGAAATCCGGGGATGGCGGGTGGAACTGATGTCCGAAAGCCCGTCCGAACTGGGTGGCTACAAGGAAGTCATCGCCCATGTCGAGGGCGACGGCGTCTATGGCCGGCTGAAGTTCGAGTCCGGCGCCCACCGCGTCCAGCGGGTGCCCGAGACCGAATCGCAGGGGCGTGTGCACACGTCGGCCTGCACGGTCGCCGTGATGCCCGAGGCCGATCCGCAGGCCGACATCCGGATCGATCCCAACGAACTGCGCATCGACACGTTCCGCGCCAGCGGGGCGGGCGGACAGCACATCAACAAGACCGATTCGGCGGTGCGCATCACCCACCTGCCGAGCGGCCTGGTGGTGGAATGCCAGGATGACCGTTCGCAGCACCGTAACAAGGACAAGGCCATGCAGGTGCTGGCCGCCCGCCTGAAGGACCGCCAGCAGCAGGAAGTCCATGCCCGTGAGGCCGCCCAGCGCAAGAGCCTGGTGGGTTCCGGGGACCGTTCGGAACGCATCCGCACCTACAATTTTCCGCAGGGGCGCGTCACCGACCATCGCATCAATCTGACCCTGTACAAACTGGCGCAGGTGATGGACGGCGAACTGGGCGAGTTGACCGACGCGCTGCTGGCAGAACACCAGGCCGAACAGCTCGCCGCGCTGGCGCTGGAATGAGCCTGACCTTGCGCGAAGCCCTGGCGGCCAGCCCGCTGCCGCGCCTGGAAGCCCACCTGCTGTGGCAGCGGGTGCTGGGCGTGCCGCGCGCCTGGCTGATTGCGCACGACGCGGACTCCCTGGAGCCGGCGAAAATCGACGCCTACCGGACACTGGAGGCTCGCCGGCTGGCGGGCGAGCCCATTGCCTACATCCTGGGGCATCGGGAGTTCTTCGGACGCGATTTCCTGGTCACCCCGGCGGTGCTGATCCCCCGGCCGGACACCGAGTTGCTGGTCGAATGCGGCCTGCGTGCCATCCGGGATGTGCGTGAGCCTCATGTGCTGGATCTGGGTACGGGCAGCGGCATCGTGGCGGTCACCCTGGCGCTGGAGCGGCCCGACGCGCGGGTGCGGGCCACCGACCAGAGTGCCGAAGCGCTGGACGTGGCGCAAAAGAACGCACGCGTCCTGGGGGCAAAACTATTGTTTTCATTTGGGAATTGGTACGATACAGAGTTGGGTTCAAAGCAATTCGATCTGATTGTCTCGAACCCGCCGTATATCGACGCGCGGGATGCGCACCTGGGGCGGGGAGACCTGCGTTTTGAACCCCGGGACGCCCTGACCGATGGCGCGGATGGCTTGCGTGACTTGCGCGAGATCGTGCGGGGTGCGCCGGATCATCTGTCGCCGGGTGGGATCCTGTGCGTGGAGCACGGTTGGGACCAGGCGGCGGCCGTCCGGTCCCTGTTTTTGCGTCAGGGGTTCGCCGACGTCGCCAGCGAGCGGGATCTGTCCGGCATCGAACGCGTGACCCGTGGATGTATGCCAACCTGATTTTTTTGCCACCAGTGCGTCCCAAGGCAAAAGCGCCCCCTCGGGGCGGCAGCAAGCCGAAGGCGTGGCGTGGGGGCATTTTCAAGCGAGACCACCATGAGCGAAGCAGTGCAATCCGAAGTCCAGAATTTCATCCGTGAAACGGTCACCGGCCACCCGGTCGTCCTGTTCATGAAGGGAACGGCCCAGTTTCCCCAGTGCGGCTTTTCCGGCCGCGCGATCCAGGTCCTGAAGGAAACCGGCGTCACCAAGCTGGTGACCGTCAACGTGCTGGAAGACCCGGAAGTCCGTCAGGGCATCAAGGACTATGCCAACTGGCCGACGATTCCCCAGCTCTACGTCAAGGGCGAGTTCATCGGCGGCACCGACATCATGAATGAAATGCACCAGAACGGCGAATTGGCCCAGTTGCTGAAGGACGCCGGGGCGATCGAGTGAATCCCCCCAAGGGGCCCTCTGAACCAGTCAAGCGCCTGGTCGTCGGCATCAGCGGCGCGACAGGCGTTCGATACGCCACCCGACTGCTCGAAATCGCACGGGAACACGGCGGGGTGGAAACCCATCTCGTCATGTCGCCCTCGGGTGTGCTGAACGTGCGCCACGAGTTGGGCCTGGATCGCCAGGCGGTGCATGCGATGGCCGACCATGTTCACAGCCACCGGGATGTGGGCGCGGTGCTGGCCAGCGGCAGCTTCCGCACGGCCGGCATGGTGGTGGCGCCCTGCTCCATGCGGACGCTGGCGGCCGTGGCGTTCGGCCTGTCGGACAATCTGATTACGCGGGCGGCGGACGTGACCCTCAAAGAGCGCCGCCGGCTGGTGCTGATGGTGAGGGAAACCCCCTTCAATCTGGCGCATTTGCGCAACATGACGGCAGTGACCGAGATGGGGGGGGTGATCTTCCCGCCGCTGCCGGCGTTCTACCTGCGCCCGGCCACGCTGGACGACCTGATCGACCATACTGTGTGCCGTGTGCTGGAACTCTTCGACATACCCGTGCCCGGGCCGCGATGGGAAGGCCTCGACGACCCAGGCGTCCACCCGCGGGGCGCCGGGACCGCCTGAGCCCGTCTCCGCCTGTTTTCCGGAATTTCCGCATGATCAAAAAAGTCCCTGTGTCCCAATTGTGCGTCGGCATGTACGTGCATGACCTGGGCGCTTCCTTCCTGGACCATGCTTTCTGGCGTTCGCGTTTCCTGATACAGAACGAGCGCAAGCTGCGCAGTTTGCGGGAATCGAAGCTGGAATGGGTGCTGATCGACACCAGCAGGGGGGTGGACGTGCCCGCCGCTGCCGGCACCCAGGCCGTGCCCGAGGCGAATCAGCAGTCCGCGCGCGCACCCGATGCCGAACCCCCGTCCGCCACGTCGGAGCAGCAGGCCTTCGACGATGCCAGGGACATCATCGAAGGCTCGCGGCAACAGGTCCAGCAATTGTTCGACGAGGCGGACCTGGGGGGCAAGATCGATCTGCGACAGATCGAGGATCTGGTCCAGGACATGGCCGACTCCATCGACGGCCATCCCGACGCGCTGACCAGCCTGGCCCGGATCAAGCGCGCCGATCAGTATCTGTATGCGCATTCGGTGGCCGTATCGGCGCTGATGACCGCCCTGGCGCGGACCCTGGGACTGTCCGACGAGCAGATCCGCCTGGCCGGCATGGCCGGTCTGCTGCACGACATCGGCAAGATCGGCGATGCCGCAGCGATATCCGGCAAGCTCGGTCGCCCGGTTCCGCCCTGCGAGGAATTGCAGCGCAAGCATCCGCAAGCCGGCGCCGAGGCGCTGAGCCGGGATTCGAACGTGCCGCCCGAGGTGATCGACGTCTGCCTGCATCACCACGAGCGCTTCGATGGCCAGGGGTTTCCAGACGGCCTGGCGGGCGAGGACATCAGTCTGCTGGCCCGGATGGCGGCCATCTGCAATTACTACGATGAAGTCATCTCGACACGGCCCTTCAAGAAGGGCTGGGACCCGGCCTTCGCGCTGTTCAAGATGTTGCAGTCCTCGGGACAGTTCGACATGGACCTCCTGGGCGCCTTCGTGCGCACGGTGGGGCGCTATCCGGTGGGTTCCATCATCAGCCTGACGCAGAGTGAACTGGGCCTGGTGGTGGCGCAGAATCCCGGCACGCCCGAGCTGCCCGTGGTGAAGATCTTCTATTCGATCCGCTGGAGTCACGCCATCCCCGAGCGTCGGGTGAATCTGGCCGAGCCGGATTGCCCCTGCCGTGTCATGCCCGTGGTCGCGCCGGTGGACTGGGCGCAGTCGGGCCTGCCTGTGCCGTCTATCGTGTAGGCGTGGCGGATCGCGTCCGCAGGCCGATCATGATCGCCAGGACGATGCCGGCCGACGCGAAGGAGGCGGTGGCGGTCCAGGTCCATTGCCAGTCGCCGCCGGCACGGTTGACCACCCAGGCCACGAAGGGCGGCCCGACGAACTGGCCCAGGGACGAGCATTGCTGCATCCAGCCAATGGTCGTCGAGGCGGTCTGAGGACTGGGGGCCAGGGTCAGTCCCAGCACGAACAGGGTGGTCGGCACCAGACCGCCCACCATGGAAAACATCAGCACGGCCACGAACTGGCCCTGGGCCGGCAGGCCGGCGCCGAACGCGGCCCAGGCGCACAGGATCATGGTCGCCAGCCCGGCCACCAGCAGTCGCCAGCCCGCCACGCCATGATGCAGCAGGCGGCCCGCGGACAGATTGCCGATCGCGTTGGCGCCCGCGACGATGGCCGTCAGCAGACCCGCCGTGGCGCCGCCGATACCCTGGGCGGCATAGATGGTCGGCAGAAAACCGATCACCGCCATCCATTGGCCCGCGTACAGGCCGAAGATCAGGGCGACCAGCCAGACATTCGCCGATCCCAGGGTCGTGCGTGCCAAACGTGCCAGGGAATCCCGGGGCCGGCCCGCATCGGGGGCGGGGTCGGGCGGCACGAGGCGCAGGGTGAGCAGCAGGCAGCACAGGGTCAGCGCCGCCAGCAGCGACCAGAGCAGTTGCCAGGTGCCCAGGCTCAGAATCCAGGACCCCGCGAGCAGGATGGCCACGGTACCCAGCGGCATGTAGCTGCCCCACAGGCCCATGACGCGGCTCAGACGGTCCGGCGGCACGAGGCGACGGATCAATGCGGGGATCGGCATGGCCACCATCAGGACGCCGCAGCCCTCCGCGGCGCGGAACAGCAGCACCAGCAGGCCGGAATCCAGCCAGGCTCCCAGTGTCGACGCGGTTGCCAGGATGGCCAGTCCGCTCAGGACGCAGCGGCGCAGGCCGACGCGTTCGGCCACCAGCGCGATCGGCAGGCCGAGGACCAGTCCGCCGAGCTGCACGGCCGACAGCAGGAAGCCCGATTGCACCAGGCCGAGCCGGAATTCGGCTTGCAATTGGGGCAGTGCGGGAGGGACCTTCCAGATGTGCAGCGCAGCGCACATGCCGACCAGCACCAGGAACAAGGCGGCGCGCACCGGGGCATCGGCGGCGCGGGATTCGGGGGCGGCGTGCGGCGGCATGGGGGCGTCAGGGGAAGGCGGTTTTGCGGGGCAGCCAGCGCCAGAACATCCAGGCGGCGACGAAGCCCAGGGCGCCGATGGCGGTGATGCCGCCGGCGAGCGACAGGACGGCGGTGACGCTGGACATCAGCAAGGGGCCGCCGCCGCCGCCGAGGTCGGTGATCAGGCGCCAGATGCCCAGGAACCGGGTGCGGTCGGCCGATGGCGACGCATCGGCGCCGATGGTCATGATGATGCCCGAGCCGATGCCGTTGCCCACGCCCAGCGTCATGCTGACCGCCAGCAGCCCGGCGAATCCCGTCGTCCAGGGGATGGCGACCAGGCTCGCGCCCATGATCAGCATGCAGGGCAGGGCGACCCAGAGGCGGCCGCGCAGGTCCATGATCCGGCCGGCCGGATAGAACAGCAGCATGTCCACGCCGCCCATGAGCCCGTAGATCAGCGCGGTCGCCGTGGCGTCCAGGCCGATCTGGTTCGCCCAGAGGGGGATGACGATCTGACGGCAGGACCGGATCGCCGAGACCAGCGCCGTGGCCACCCCGAGCGTCAGAAAGACGCCCGCGTGCCTGCGGGCCAGATCTTTCAGCGTCAGTCGCGGGGCCTCGCGGCGCGTGTCGCGGTCGCGGGGCTCCAGGTCAGGAATGGTGAAGGCCAGGATGCCCGTCCCCAGGAAAGCCAGGACGGCGGCCCAGTAAGCGCCCGGAAGCCCCATCAGGTGGATGAAGCCGGCGGCCATGAAGGGGCCGGCGAACAGGCCCACCCGCATGGTCCCCCCTAGTGTGGACATGGCGCGCGCGCGCATGGGGGGCGGCACGGCCTCGATCAGGTAGGTCTGGCGCGCCAGCAGGAACACCGAACTGGCCAGGCCGATCATCAGGACGCCCAGGCCGAGAACCCAGGGAGTCCGGGCGGCCAGGCACAGCGCCAGGGCGGCCAGGCTGAAGACGGCCGCGCCGATCATGGCGCGGCGTTCGCCGTAGCGGTTGGACAGCGCGGCGGCCGGCAGGTTGGCCATCATGGAGCCGATGCCGATCAGGGCCACGATCAGGCCGGCCTGGGCCGAGCTGGCGCCCAGGTCGCGGGCACTGAGGGCAAGGATCGGGTAGATGGCGCCTTCGCCCAGGCCGAAGAGCAGGGAAGGGCCGAACGCCGGCAGGGCGATCCGGGCCAGGCTGAAGGGGTCGGAAGAGGGAGGCACGCCGGCGGGTCGTGATGACCAAATCGGCATTGTCGCACACGGGGGCGGCAATACCCTGGAGCCGACGGCATAGGTGGGTTCCCCTATTGTTGTCATGGAAATTGGCAGATTCAATCGAGGAAAACTCTAGGCGTTATTACTGATTGCGTGAAGCTTCAGGTTTCGTGCATCATTCACGCGCTCTCGACCGTTTACAAAACGGCACATCAGACCGGTTTACCAACCAACTTAGGGGCTCTCTCTCATGCAACGTCGTTCCTTCCTCAAGAAGGCTGCCCTTGGCGCGGCCGCCGGCGGCGCCACCCTGGCCGCTCCCGCTTTCGCCCAGGAATCGCCCACCCTCAGCTGGCGCCTCGCCTCCAGCTTCCCGCGCAGCGCCGACGCCATCTATTCCGGCGGCGAAAACATCGCCAAGTTCGTGTCCGAGGCGACCGGCGGCAAGTTCCAGATTCGCGCATTCCCCGGCGGCGAAATCCTGCCCGCCCTGGGCGTGCTCGACGGCGTGCAGAACGGCACGGTCGAATGCGGCCATACCGCGTCCTACTACTACTATGGCAAGGATCCGTCCCTGTGCTTCGACGGCGCCGTGCCTTTCGGCCTGAACACCCGCCAGTACAACGCCTGGGTGCGCCATGGCGGCGGCCTGGCCGTGCTGCGCGAACTGTTCGCCAAGTTCAACATCGTGAATTTCCCCTGCGGTTATACCGGCACCCAGATGGGCGGCTGGTTCCGCAAGGAAATCAAGACCGTCGACGATCTGAAGGGCCTGAAATTCCGCACGGCGGCCTTCGCCGGCGCGGTGCTGATGAAGCTCGGCGTGGTGCCGCAGCAGATCGCCGGTGGCGACATCTACCCGTCCCTGGAAAAGGGCACCATCGACGCGGCCGAATGGATCGGCCCCTACGATGACGAGAAAATGGGTTTCCATCGCGTGGCGCCCTTCTACTACTTCCCGGGCTGGTGGGAAGGCACGCTGCAGGTGTCCCTGTACGTCAACAAGGACAAGTACGAAGCGCTGCCCAAGCACTACCAGGCCGTGCTGGACCAGGCTTCCGCCCTGGCGACCAACACCATGATCGCCACCTACGACGCCGAGAACCCCAACGCGCTCAAGCGCCTGATCGGCGAAGGCGCCAAACTGCGCGCCTTCCCGAAACCCGTCATGGATGCCTGCTACAAGGCCGCCCAGGAAACCTACGCGGAACTGTCCGCCAAGGATCCCGGCTTCAAGAAGATCCACGACGCCTACATGGGTTTCCGCGACCACGAAATCCCCTGGTTCCGGATCGCCGAAGGCAGCTTCGACCAATACATGGCCACCGCCGCCAAGTAATCGACCCTCGTGCCGGCCTGTCATTTTGAAGGCCGTTCATGACCCGATCACGCCCTAGCCCCCCCCGTGGGGGCTTGCGCGTGTCCGGGCGTAATCATTTTTCATTGGCTCTCACCATGAATACACTTCTCGCCCTGTCGCGAGCGATCGACGCCGTCAATCGCCGCGTGGGCCGGGCCGTGACCTGGCTGATCCTGCTTGCGGTACTCGTCAGCGCCACCAACGCGACGGTACGCAAGCTGTTCAACGTCAGTTCCAACGCCTGGCTTGAATTGCAGTGGTATCTGTTCGGCGCCGTCTTCCTGCTGGCGGCCGGCTATACCCTGCTCAAGAACGAACACGTCCGCGTTGACGTCCTGGCCTCGCATCTTTCCCGGCGCACTCAGCTCTGGATCGAAATTTTCGGCGTGCTGTTCTTTCTGCTGCCCGCCTGCGGGCTCATCATGTGGCTGTCCTGGCCGTTCTTCATGGATGCCTTCGTGAACAACGAACAGTCCTCGAACGCTGGCGGCCTGATCCGCTGGCCGGCCAAGCTGCTGATCCCTGTCGGTTTCTTCCTGCTGGTGAGCGCGGGCCTGTCGCACCTGATCAAGTGCGTCGGCTGCCTGCGCGGCCAGTGTCCCGACCCCCGCGATGTGCACACGGGCAAGTCCGCCGAGGAACTGCTCGCCGAGGAAATCGCCCGCGAGGCGCAACAGCGCGAGGCCGCCTCGCATGAGGGGCACTGACCATGGAAGCATTGTTACTGGCTTATATGGCGCCGATCATGTTCGGCATGCTGGTGGTCCTGCTGCTGCTGGGCTTCCCTGTGGCTTTTTCGCTGGCGGCCAACGGCATCCTGTTCGGCCTGATCGGCATCGACCTGGGTCTGCTGTCCCCCGCGCTGTTCCAGGCCCTGCCGCAGCGCGTGTTCGGGGTCATGTCCAACGAGTCCCTGCTGGCGGTGCCGTTCTTCACCTTTATGGGCCTGATCCTGGAGCGTTCCGGCATGGCCGAGGACCTGCTCGAGACCGTCGGCCAGCTGTTCGGCCCGCTGCGCGGGGGCCTGGCGATCGCGGTCGTCCTGGTGGGCGCGATGCTGGCGGCGACGACCGGCGTGGTGTCCGCCTCGGTGATCTCGATGGGGCTGATCTCGCTGCCCATCATGCTGCGCTACGGCTATGACCGTCGTCTGGCCACGGGGGTGATCGCGGCCTCGGGCACGTTGTCGCAGATCATCCCGCCGTCGCTGGTGCTGATCGTGCTGGCCGACCAGCTGGGCCGCTCCATCGGCGACATGTACAAGGGCGCCTTCCTGCCGGGCTTCGCCCTAACGGGCCTGTATGTCCTGTACGTCGTCGCGATGGCCGTGTTCAAGCCGAAGTCGGCGCCCGCCATTCCGCCCGAAGCGCGCACCTTCGTCGAGCCCAACGGCGGACACGGCATTCCCTCGCTGCTGGCGCTCATGGCGGTGTCGGTCGGTGTGTCGATCGCGGGCGTGGAGTTCCTGCTCGACGACGGCGCGCACGTGGACGAACTGATCGTCACCAGCATCCTGATCTGGGGCGCGGCGGCCTTTGCCATGGCCGGGCTCAACAAGATCCTGCGCCTGGGCCTGCTGTCGCAGATCGCCGAACGCGTGACCTTCGTCATGATCCCGCCGCTGGCACTGATCTTCCTGGTGCTGGGCACGATCTTCATCGGCGTGGCCACGCCGACCGAAGGCGGTGCCATGGGGGCGGTGGGCGCGCTGATCATGGCGTTGATCAAGCGGCGGCTGAACCTCAAGCTGTTGCGCCAGGCCATGGATACCACCACGACGCTGACCTGCTTCGTGGTGTTCATCCTGATCGGGTCCTCGGTCTTCAGCCTGACCTTCCGCGGCGTGAACGGCGACTTGTGGGTCGAGCATCTGCTCACCGGCCTGCCGGGCGGACAGATGGGCTTCCTGGTCGTGGTCAGCGTCCTGACCTTCTGCCTGGCCTTCTTCCTGGACTTCTTCGAACTGGCCTTCATCATCGTGCCGCTGATCGGGCCGGTGGCGGACAAGATGGGTATCGACCTTATCTGGCTGGGCGTCCTGTTGGCCGTGAACATGCAGACGTCGTTCATGCATCCGCCGTTCGGTTTCGCGCTGTTCTACCTGCGGTCGGTGGCGCCCAAGGAAGACTACCAGGACCGGGTCACCGGCCAGACCATCGCCAAGGTCACCACCGGCCAGATCTACTGGGGCTCGATTCCCTTCATCGTGATCCAGATCGCCATGGTGGTCCTGGTGCTGCTGTATCCGGGCATGGTCACCCACTACAAGGCCGACCGGCCCAAGGTGAACATCGAGAACATCAGCATCGATCCGGGCAATTTCGGCGGCTACGGCGCCGGAGCCGACGGCCAGTCATCGGGCACCTCGGACCAGGATTACAACAATATGTTCAAGTAGGGCTGTGCGCCCAGTGGCCGGCCCCGCTTCGGCGGGGCCGGCCGTCGAAAGGCCCGTGCAGGGCCTTTCTTTTTGTCTTTTTTCCGGCCGCCTTCAGCCTGCGGCGCCGGTCGCGGACCGCCGCCGCGTGCGCACCACGTCGAGCCATGCCTCGAGCGGCATGGGACGGGCCAGCAGGTAGCCCTGCAGGGCATGGCAGTCGTGCTCGAACAGGAACCGGGACTGCGATTCGGTCTCCACGCCCTCGGCGACCACGCGCAGGTTGAGCTGGTCGGCCATGGCCAGGATCAACTGGACGATGGCGATGCTGTCGCTGTCGTTGGGAATGTCCTGGACGAGGCTCTTGTCGATCTTCAGCTCATACAGCGGCAGGCGTTTCAGGTAAGCCAGGTTGGAATAGCCTGTGCCGAAATCGTCGATGGAAAAACGGATGCCCAGCCGGGACAGCGCCTGCATGCGTTGGGCCACGGCCTGCATGTCCTGGATCAGCACGCCTTCGGTGATCTCGAAGATCAGCCGGTTGCCGGGGATGCCCTTGTTTGCCAGCGTGTCGCGCACGGACTCGATGAACTGGGGTTCCATCAGCCGGCGGGGACTGACGTTCAGGGACAGGGGGTAGGTTTCGCCTGCTTCCTGCAATGCCAGCAGTGCGTCGCAGGCGAACCGCAGGGACCAGGAGCCCAACAGGCCGATCAGGCCGGTTTCCTCGGCGATGGGAATGAACAGGGCGGGCGAGACTGCGCCTCGGGTGGGGTGATTCCAGCGGGCCAGCAGTTCGCCGCCGGTGACGCGCCCGTCACGACCGAACTGCGGCTGAACGTGCAGCGTGAGGTTCGGCGTACCGATGGCCTGCAGCAGGTCGTGCTCCAGCCAGAGCCGCTGCTCGACCTCGGATTGCAGGCCCCGCTCGTAGAACGTGACCTGGTTGCCGCCGTGCTGCTTGGCGCGGTGGGTGGCCATGTCGGCCTCGCGCATCACGGTGTCGGAGGTCTGGCCCTCGCCCTGGATCAGGGTCAGGCCGATACTGCCGGTGACGTAGGCGGGCTTGTCCTGGATGGAGAATGCGCTGTTGCAGATGGCGAGCCGTATTTTCTCGGCCACGTGCATGGCGTTGCGGGCCGCGTCGCTGATGTGGTCGCCCAGACCGTTGAGCAGCACGATGAATTCGTCGGCGCTGACGCGCGACACCAGATCCCGGTCACGCACGCTGGCCCGCAAGCGGTCCGCGATGCCGCGCAGCACCTCGTCGCCGGTGCCGTGGCCATGCATGTCGTTGATCCGTTTGAAGCCGTCCAGGTCGATCAGCAGCAGCGCGCCGATGGGTCGCCCCTGGCGGGCCGACTCCAGCATCTGCGCCAGGTGCGCCAGCGCCGTGCGCCGGTTGGGCAGGCCGGTCAGCGTGTCGTAGACGGCCAGGTGGTGGGCTGTTTCCTCGGCGCGCAGGCGCTCGGTGATGTCGGTGGCGACCGTGCAGATCGCCTCCAACGCGCCGTCCGGGGCGCGCATCGGCGCCTTGATTGTCAGAAAGGTGCGGGGCTCGCCGTTGCGCGGCCGGACCGTCACCTGGGATACGCTGCGTTCCCTGGACTCGATGACGGCCTGGTCGCCGCGGCGGATGTTGGCCAGGGAGTCGGCGTCGGCGAGGACTTCGTCGTCGCGCAGGCCGATGAGCCGGCCTTCGTCCAGGCCCAGGAATTCCTCGTGCTTGCGGTTGGCGAAGGTATAGCGCCGGTCCAGGTCCTTGATGCTGACGGAGGCGTCGATGGCGTCCAGGATCGCGCCCAGGCGGCGTTCGGTGCGCCGCAGGAGCCGTCGCTGGCGGCCGAGCTGGATGCGCAGCGCCAGGGTGATGATCAGGGTCAGGGCCAGCAATCCGCTCAGGCCGGTGACGATCCAGGTGCCGTAGCGACTCAGCAGGGATTGGGTGCGCGGCAGGCGCCAGCTGTCCAGGGTGCGGTAGTAGAACGAACCCGGCTTGGCCTGCCAGGCGCTGAGGTGGCGGTCGATGGCCGCCAGCACCTCGGGGTGCCGCCCCTTGGGCGCGGCGTAGAAGGCCTGAGTGGGCTGGAAGATGATGGGCGTCGCGACGAGATTGTATTGCTGCGCGAACAGTTCGCCGACGTAGAAATCGGCCGCCACGGCGTCGTCCAGTTTGGACTGGACCCGCTGGAAGCCGATTTCGAGATTCTGCACGGCGTCGGCGCGGGCGTCGATTTTCAGGCCCGACAGGGTGCTCTTCAAGTAGTCCTGCTGGGTCGAGCCCGCCAGCACCGCAATCGAATGGCCCCGCAGATCCTCGATCGAGCGCAGGGCATGGTCGGTGCGGGCGTAGACCTGGGACCAGCTATGCATGGCCGGGACATGATGCAGGCCGAATGCCTGGGCGCGTTCCGGCGTGTAATAGACGTCGGGCAACAGATCGATCTTGCCGTCGGCCAGCAGCCGCATGCACTGTTCCCAGGTGCAGGCCTGGGTCCGGATCGTCCAGCCCTCGCGGCGCGCGATTTCGTTCAGCAGTTCGCCCAGGATTCCAGCGGGACGGCCATCCCGTGCGATGTAGACGTCGGGTTTCTGGTCATAGATGCCGACATCCAGGGTCAGAGCGTGCGCGATCGACGCATGCATGCCCAGGCACAGCGCGAGGGCAGGCACGAGGATGCCGCGGTGCGGGCGATCGCGAGAGGCCATAGGTTCAGTCTGGTATCCGGAAGTCCGGATCGGCGGCGCAAGGCCCCGGGATGGCGAGGGGCCGGCGCGTGCCGGAACGCTGGAACGGGTCTGAAAGCAGACATGATAGTGTCGATCGGCGCATGGCAAAGTGTTGTACTGCCCGCCGGATTGTCATCAATTGTAGAGATTGTGAACAATCCGGGCATGCCGCGCCCCGGCGTTCCGTATCCCGGGCTGGCCGCGCGGGCCGCGGCGTACAATGCCGGCACGTAGTCCCATTCCGATGCATTCCCCCAAAAGGTGGATCATGTCCCAGCAATTCCTTGCGGATGCGCGCGCCCGGATCGGGCGGTTGCGCGAAGACGGTTTTTACAAGTCCGAACGTGTCATCGCCAGCCAGCAGTCCGCGCATGTGCGGCTCGCCGACGGGGCCGACGTGCTGAATTTCTGCGCCAACAACTATCTGGGCCTGGCCAACGACCCGCGCCTGATCCAGGCGGCCGGCGCCGGCCTCGCAGCCGACGGGTTCGGCCTGGCGTCGGTGCGCTTCATCTGCGGCACGCAGACGGGGCACAAGGCCCTGGAGTCCGACCTGGCCCGCTGGCTGGGGATGGGGGACGCCATCCTGTATTCCAGTTGCTTCGACGCCAATGGCGGCCTGTTCGAGGCCCTGCTTGACGAACAGGACGCCATCGTCAGCGACGCCCTGAACCATGCCAGCATCATCGATGGCATCCGCCTGTGCAAGGCGCGTCGCTACCGCTACGCCAACAACGACATGGGCGACCTGCGCGCGCAGCTCCAGGCGGCCCGCGACGGCGGGGCGCGACATGTCATGATCGCCACCGACGGGGTGTTCTCCATGGACGGCATCGTCGCCGATCTGGCGGCGATCTGCGATCTGGCCGACGAGTTCGATGCCCTGGTGATGGTGGATGATTCCCATGCCGTGGGTTTCATGGGCGCGGGCGGGCGCGGCACGCCGGAGCATTGCGGTGTCGAGGGCAGGGTCCATATTCTGACTGGAACGCTGGGCAAGGCGCTCGGCGGCGCCTCGGGCGGCTATGTCGCGGCCGATCCCGTGATCGTCGATCTGCTGCGCCAGCGTTCGCGTCCCTACTTGTTTTCCAATACGCTTGCGCCGGCCATCGTGGCGGCGTCCCGACGGGTCCTGGAACTGCTCCAGGACGCCGAAGGCGCCGAACTGCGTGCCCGCGTTCACCGCAACGGTGCGCATTTCCGCCGCGAGATGCAGGCGCTGGGCTTCGACCTGGTGCCTGGAGAACACCCGATCATTCCGGTCATGCTGGGCGACGCCGCCTTGGCCGGCCGCATGGCCGATGCGCTGCTGGCGCAGGGCATCTATGTGATCGGATTTTCCTTTCCGGTGGTGCCCAAGGGCCGTGCCCGCATCCGCACCCAGATGAGCGCGGCGCACATGCCCGAAGACATCGACCGCGCCGTTCAGGCCTTCGCCCATGTGGGCCGTGAACTGGGCGTGATCCGTTAAATCCGACTTTTCCGCCGCCGGCCGCCCCAAGGCGAACCAGGCAAGCCGAAGGCGCGGCGCGGGATGATGGGAGATTTCATGAGAGCCTTGGCCAAAATGCAGCCCGCCGTCGGGCTGGAGCTGGTGGATGTCCCCAAGCCCGTCATCGGGCACAACGACCTGCTGATCCGCATCCGCAAGACCGCCATCTGCGGCACCGACATCCACATCTGGAAATGGGACGACTGGGCGGCGCGCACCATTCCCGTGCCCATGCATGTGGGCCATGAGTATGTGGGAGAGGTCGTCGAGATCGGCCAGGAAGTGCAGGGATTCCGGGTAGGCGACCGTGTGTCCGGCGAGGGCCACATCACGTGCGGTCATTGCCGCAACTGCCGCGCCGGCCGCCGGCACCTGTGCCGCAACACCCAGGGTGTGGGGGTGAACCGTCCAGGCGCCTTCGCCGACTATCTGGCGATCCCGGCCTTCAATGCCTTTCGCATTCCGGACGACGTGTCCGACGACCTGGCCGCGATCTTCGACCCTTACGGCAACGCCACCCATACGGCGCTGGCGTTCGACCTGGTGGGCGAGGATGTGCTCATCACCGGCGCCGGCCCGATCGGCGCCATGGCGGCCGCGATCGCGCGCCACGTGGGCGCGCGCAACGTCGTCATCACCGACGTCAACGACTATCGTCTGAACCTGGCCGCCCGCATGGGCGCCAGCCGCACAGTGAACGTGTCGCGCGAGAACCTGCGCGACGTGATGCGCGAATTGGGCATGACCGAGGGGTTCGACGTGGGCCTGGAAATGTCAGGCGTGCCCAGCGCCTTCGCCTCGATGCTGGACCAGATGAACCATGGCGGCAAGATCGCCATGCTGGGCATCCTGCCCGACGGCGTGGGCATCGACTGGAGCCAGGTGATTTTCAAGGGTCTGGAGATCAAGGGGATCTATGGCCGCCAGATGTTCGAGACCTGGTACAAGATGGTCGCCATGCTGCAAAGCGGCCTGGATCTGTCGCCTATCCTGACCCACCGGTATCCGGTGGCGGACTTCCGCCAGGGTTTCGACGCGATGCTGTCGGGCCAGAGCGGCAAGGTGATTCTGGACTGGATGAGCCAGGACACGGAATAGTCCCTGCGGACTATTCCGTGCCTGGCGAATCCGAGCGCCTTGCAAGGCGCGAGGTGGAGAGCTGCCCCGGCTGGAGATGTTCCGTGCCTGGCGAATCGGAGCGGCATGCAAGCCGCGAAGTGGAGAGCTGCCCCGGCTGGAGGCGGGCTGCTTACAGTCGCTGCAGCAGATCGCCGATTCCGGCGCGGTCCATGCCGCGCGCCAGCGCCAGCCGCAAGGCGATGCGCGCCTGCAGGGGATTGAGCGCATGGGCCGCCATCGGACCGCCATCGGCGTCGGTGACCGGCCCGTCCGGCACCCGGCTGGCGCGCACGCAGACCAGGCCGCGGCGGCTTGCCTGGGCGCAGCCCCGCACGGCGGCCGGGCTCAGGCTGCCGTTACCCATGGATGCCACGACGATGCCGCGCACGCCCGCCTGGATCGCGGCACCGTAGGCATGCGCAGGCGCATCCTGGTAGTCCAGGATGATGTCCACCGGGGGCAGGGTCCGCAGACCCGCCAGGGAAAACACCGCCGTCCCGGGCAGGTCGGGCCGCATGGCGTAGCGCACCCGGCCGTCGGTGACCGCGCCCAGGACGCCTGTGCCGTCCGTCCCGAAGGCGTCCACCCGGGTGGTGTGGCGCTTGACCGCATGCCGTGCGGCGACGATGCGATCGTTCATGACCACCAGCACGCCCCGGTCGCGGCTGGCCGGGGCGGCCGCCGCCAGCAGGGCATTGACCAGATTCAGCGGCCCGTCGGCGCTCAGGGCCGAGGCCGGGCGCATGGCGCCGACCAGCACGACGGGCTTGGGGGAGCGCACCGTCAGGTGCAGGAGGAAGGCGGTTTCCTCCAGGCTGTCGGTCCCGTGCGTGATCACCACGCCGTCCACGTCCGGATCGCGCAAGTGGCGGTCCGCGGCGCGTGCCAGGCGCAGGACCTGGGCGGTGCCCAGGTCGCGGCTGTCCACGTTGAACGGCTGCTCGCAACGGATATCGGCCACATCGGCCGCCCCCGGGATCGCCGCCAGCATGGCCTCGATCCCCTGGGTGACCCGGTAGCCGGTCAGCGTGCGGGCGTCGCCGGCCGTGGCGGCGATGGTGCCGCCCGTGCCGATCAGGACCAGACGTGGCCGCATCAGGGGTACAGGCCGCGCACCTGGCGGGCTTCGAGGATGCGGGTGCAGGCCACGATGAAGGATGCCGTGCGCAGCGACACGCCGTGCTGGCGGGCCACCGCCGACACGGCCGCGTAGGCGGCGCGCATCATGGCTTCCAGGCGATGGTTGATTTCCTGTTCCGTCCAGAAGAAGCTGGAGAAGTCCTGCACCCATTCGAAATAGCTGACCGTGACGCCGCCCGCGTTGGCGACCACGTCGGGGACGATGATCGTGCCCTTGGCCGAGAGGATGTCGTCGGCCTCGGGGGTGGTGGGGCCGTTGGCGCCCTCGACCAGGATGCGGGTGCGGATCAGGTCGGCGTTGTCGTGGGTGATCTGGCCTTCCAGGGCGGCCGGGATCAGGATTTCGGTTTCCAGCGACCAGAATTCATCGGGGGTGAGCGTCTGGGCATCGGGGGCGCCCGCCACGCCGCCGTTTTCACGCACGTGGTCGAACAGGGCCAGGACGTTCAGGCCGTTGGCGTTGTGGACGATGCCGGTGTGGTCGTAGACCGCGACGACCTTGGCGCCGGCCTCATGGAACAGGCGCCCGGCGGTGCCGCCCACGTTGCCGAAGCCCTGGATGGCGATGCGCGCGCCTTTGATGTCGATGCCGGATTCCCGCGCGGCCTCGCAGGCCGCCACGTACACGCCGCGGCCCGTGGCCTCGACGCGGCCCAGGCTCCCGCCCAGGGACACCGGCTTGCCGGTGACCACGCCGGTGGCCGTAGAGCCCTCGTTCATCGAATAGGTGTCCATCATCCAGGCCATGGTCTGGGCGTTGGTGTTCACGTCGGGCGCGGGGATGTCCTTGTTGGGGCCGATGATCACGCCGATCTCGCTGGTGTAGCGGCGCGTGATGCGTTCCAGTTCGGCCTGGGAATATTTGCGCGGGTCGATGCGGATGCCGCCCTTGGCGCCACCGAAGGGCAGGTTCACGGCGGCGGACTTGACCGACATCCAGGCCGACAGCGCCATGACTTCGGACAGGGTGACGTCCTGGTGGTAGCGCACGCCGCCCTTGCCGGGACCGCGCGAAGTGTTGTGCTGAACCCGATAGCCCTCGAAATGGGCGATCGTGCCGTTGTCCAGTTCCACCGGCACGTCCACGATCAGGATGCGCTTGGGACGCTTCAGGGTTTCGACCCAGCGCGCCAGGGAACCCAGGTAGGGCGTGACGCGGTCGACCTGTTCCAGATAGATGCCCCAGGGACCGGGGTGGGCCGGATCCAGGTAAGAGGGCAGGGCTTGGGCAATCGGTTCGGACATGGTGTGCGGCCTTTTGTATGAGTGCAGAACAGTCAGGGACATACTACCGGCCCCATTTTAGTGCGGCGGCCGCGCGCTGTGTCCCGCGAAGAATGGGTGGAAGGGGCTCCGGTTATATCGAATCAACGTTTTTTTCGTTCCGCAAGGGATGGCGGGCGGTCACACTGACCGCTTCCGCCGGCTGGACCGGCTCCTGGAGATCGATCGTGACGATGACGCTTTCCCCGCCGCTGGCGGCCCGCTGGGAGGCCCTGCTGGCCGGCCTCGCGCGCATCGCGGACGAGCACCCGGATGCGCTGCTGGCCTCGTCCATGGGGATCGAGGACACACTGCTGATCCATGCCGTGGCGCAACTGCCCCGCCCGCCGGCGGTCTTCATGCTCGATACCGGCCGCCTGCATGCCGAGACCCTGGCCATGGTGGGCGTCGTGCGTGAACGCTACGGCATCGAGACGCGTGTGATGCACCCCGATCCGCAGGCCGTGCGGGCCCATGTGGCCGCGCACGGCGAATTCGCCTTCTACGAAAGCGTGGCGCTGCGCAAGACCTGCTGCGGCATCCGCAAGGTCGAGCCGCTGCGTCGTGCGCTGGCGGGGCATTCGGCCTGGATCACCGGTCAGCGACGCGAACAATCGCCGACCCGGGTCGAACTGCCGGAAACGCAGTGGGACGACCTCTTTGGCTTGCGGAAATTCAATCCCCTGGCGTTCTGGACGGCCGACGAGGTCTGGGGCGTGGCGCGCGCCCTGGACGTGCCCCGCAACCCGTTGCACGAGCGGGGTTATCCCTCGATCGGCTGCGAGCCCTGTACGCGCGCCGTGCGTCCCGGCGAGGATCCGCGCGCCGGCCGCTGGTGGTGGGAACAGCGCGACAGCCGCGAATGCGGCCTGCACGCCGGCAATTTGCGGATGACTGGCACACCGGGCGCGCGTCCGCGCGCACGCCTTTCCTCGGACACCACGGAAGCACCGACATCATGAGCACCGCCCTTCTCACCCGGACCCACCTCGACTGGCTGGAATCCGAAGCCATCCACATCCTGCGCGAGGTCGCCGCCGAATGCGCGCGGCCCGTGCTGCTGTTTTCCGGCGGCAAGGACTCCTGCGTGCTGTTGCGCCTGGCGGAAAAGGCCTTTCGCCCGGGGCGCTTTCCCTTCCCGTTGATGCACATCGACACGGGCCACAACTTTCCCGAGGTCATCGCCTTTCGCGACCGTCGGACGGCGGAACTGGGCGAGACGCTGATCGTGCGCGGCGTCGAGGACTCCATTGCGCGTGGCACGGTCGTGCTGCGCCATGCCAACGACTCGCGCAACGCGGCCCAGGCCACGACGCTGCTGGAAGCGATCGCGGAATTCGGTTTCGACGCTTGCGTCGGCGGCGCCCGCCGGGACGAGGAAAAGGCACGCGCCAAGGAGCGCATCTGCTCGTTTCGCGACGAGTTCGGCCAGTGGGATCCCAAGGCCCAGCGGCCGGAACTCTGGAATCTGTACAACACGCGCACGCACCCGGGCGAAAACATCCGTGTCTTTCCGATCTCGAACTGGACCGAACTGGACGTCTGGCAGTACATCGAGCGCGAAAACCTGGATCTTCCTTCGCTCTACTACGCGCACGACCGCGAGGTGGTCCGCCGCAACGGCCTGCTGGTCCCCGTCACGCCGCTGACCCCGCCGCGAGAGGGCGAGCCGGTCGAGCGCCTGAGCGTGCGTTTCCGCACGGTGGGCGACGTTTCCTGCACGTGTCCGGTGGCGTCCACGGCGGCCACGCCGGCCGACATCATCGCCGAGACGGCCGTCACCACCATCACCGAGCGCGGCGCCACGCGCATGGACGATCAGACCAGTGAGGCGTCGATGGAACGGCGCAAGAAACAAGGCTATTTCTGAGTGCCTGGCCTCGTCATGCTGCGTTGCAAATCCTCGCGATAGTCTGGCTATCGCCGCGGTTTGCGCCTTGCCTGACAAGCCCAGGCATCCGAACTTGAGCATCCGAATCGGATCAAGGAATCACAATGAACGCAATCAACGAACAATGGCAGGCCGCGCCGGAAACCAGCGTCCTGCGCCTGATCACGGCCGGGTCCGTGGACGACGGCAAATCCACGCTGATCGGTCGTCTGCTGGTCGACAGCAAGGGCGTGTTCGCCGACCAGCTTCAGGCCATCGCGGGCTCGAAATACACGCGCGCCCCCAATAGCGAGCTGGATCTGGCGCTGCTGACCGACGGCCTGGAGGCCGAGCGCGAGCAGGGCATCACCATCGATGTGGCCTACCGCTATTTCGCCACCCCGGCGCGCAAGTTCATCGTCGCCGACGCGCCCGGCCACGAGCAGTACACGCGCAACATGGTCACGGGGGCCTCGACGGCCGACGCCGCCGTGATCCTGATCGACGCCAGCCGGGCGAGGGATGGCCGGCTGTTGCCGCAGACCAAGCGTCACAGCACCTTGGCCCGCCTGCTGGGGCTGCGCCACATCGTGGTCGCGGTCAACAAGATGGATCTGGTCGGCTGGGACCGGGCGGTGTTCGACCGGATCCATGCGGCGTA
This sequence comes from Castellaniella denitrificans, assembly GCF_027214045.1. GTDB lineage: Bacteria > Pseudomonadota > Gammaproteobacteria > Burkholderiales > Burkholderiaceae_B > Castellaniella > Castellaniella denitrificans_A. The sequence goes on from NZ_JAPWHE010000001.1 coordinate 694,445, forward strand.
CCGCGATCTGGCCGGGCGCCTGGGCATTCCGGCCTTTCATATCGTGCCGCTCTCGGCCCTGTCGGGCGACAACGTCGTGCGGCGCGGCGAGCGGACGCCCTGGTACCAGGGGCCGCCGTTGCTGGCCCTGCTGGAGGACCTGCCGGTGGACACGGGGCCTGCGGAAGACCAGGCGCGCTTCTTCGTCCAGTGGGTGATCCGCCACAACGGCAGCGGCCCCGACGCGTTCCGGGGCTACGCGGGCCAGTTGCGGGGCGGCGCCTGGCGGGTCGGCGACGCCGTCCAGGTCCTGCCGAGCCGCGAATCCGCGCGCATCGCGGGTCTGCTGCGCGGTGCGCAGGCGGTCGATCATGCCCTGGCGGGCGACAGCGTCACCGTGGTGCTGGACCGCGACATTGACCTGTCCCGGGGCGACGTGCTGGTCGACGCCAGGGCGCGGCCGGCGCTGGGCAGCGACTTCGAGGCGGATCTGTGCTGGTTGGACCAGCAGGCGCTGAATCCGGCACGGCTGTACTGGCTGAAACAGGGTTCCCGCCTGACGCAGGCGCGTGTCCAGGCCGTGCTCACCCGCCGCGATATCCACGAGTTGCGTTCGGTGGACTGGAACGGCACTCTGGCCATGAACGACATCGGACGCGTGCAGTTGCGGACCCGCGATCCCCTGATCCTGGACGACTACGACGCGCAGCGGGCGACGGGCGCCTTCATCCTGATCGATACGGCCACGAACCAGACGGCGGCGGCCGGGCTGGTCCGGCGTTGACGCGGGCCTGATTCGGGGCGAATCCCGATGGGCGGCCGCGGGACTCCGTGGCAGAATGACGCGGGGTGGCCGGTGTCCGGCCCGTCGCCGTGAAGCCACATGCTCCGATTCGCCCATCAGAACCTCCGCCTGCCCTCCCTGGCCACGATCCAGGCGTTCGAGTCGGCCGCCCGCCTGGGCTCGTTCGGCCGCGCGGCCGAGGAACTCTGCATCACGGCCAGCGCGGTCGGCAAACGCATCAGCCAGTTGGAAACCGCCCTCGGCCAGCCCCTTTTCGACCGGGGCAGCCGGGGCGTCGCGTTGACTGCGGCGGGGCACGAATACCTGGACCAGATCGAAACGGCGCTGCACCTGTTGTCCGACATTTCCCTGCATCGCCGGTCCCGGCCCCGGGAACGCATCCGGCTGGTCACGACGCCGACCTTCGGCCACTACATCCTGGGGCCGTATCTGCACGAGTTCACCTCGGCCCATCCCAACGTCGACATGAGCGTGGTGCTGTCGATCCCTTACCTCGACATCGGTCCCACCCAAGCGGATTTCTGGGTGCGTTTCGGACTGGGCCGGTATCCGGGCGCGGTGTCCGAACGTCTGACGGACGACGCGGTGTTCCCGGCGTGCTCGCCCGGTTATCTGGCGCGCCATGGCGCCCTGCGCCGCCCCGCCGACCTGGCCGGCGCGAACCTGCTGCGCTGCCCCCTGGATCCCTGGAAACCCTGGTTCGACGCCGCCGGGCTGGACTGGCCTGAGCCCGAAGGGGGGGTGAGCTTCTTCGATGTGGGGCTGGCCATGACCGCCGCGCGGGCGGGCCAGGGCGTCGTGATCGCGCGGCGCAGCCTGGCGGGCGCCTACCTTGACGAGGGCAGCTTGGTCGCGCCTTTCGGGATCCAGGCGGCGCCCGATTCCCACTACTACCTGTGCCGCGAGGCCTCCACCCCGCTGACCGGCGCGCACCTAGCGTTTTCCCTATGGCTGAAGGCGCTCTGCGCCAGGATATCCAGTTCTTCCTAGGCCTTGCGACAGGGTGCGGAATTTCTTTCCGCCCTGGCCCGATGCAATTTCCGACAGCGTCCCGGGACGGTCGATAGACTTTCCGCCGAGCATGTAAATCAGGCCGGCGCGTCAGCCGGCCACATCGAGAACGGAGACGACATGACATTCCACAAGACCTGCCTGGCCCTGGCCATCACTCTGTCGCTGGCGGCGACCGCCCAGGCGGCCGACACCATCAAGATCGGCGTATCCGGGCCCTTCACGGGAGGGTCGTCCTCCATGGGCGTGAGCATGCGCGACGGCGTGCGCCTGGCCGCCCAGGACATCAACGCCAAGGGCGGCGTGCTGGGGCGCCAGATCGAACTGGTCGAGCGCGACGACGAGGCAAAGAACGAGCGCGGCGTGCAGATCGCCCAGGAACTGATCAACCGCGAACAGGTGGTCGCCACGCTGGGCTTCATCAACACCGGGGTGGCCCTGGCCTCGACCCGCTTCTACCAGAACGCCGGCATCCCGGCCATCGCCAACGTGGCGACGGGCTCGGTGGTCACCCAGCAGTTCCTGCCGCCGAAATACGAGCACAACTACGTGTTCCGCATGTCGGCCGCCGACAACATCCAGGCGCCCATGATCGCCGCCGAGGCCATCACCAAGCGCGGCTTCAAGAAGGTCGCCATCATGGCCGACTCCACCAATTACGGCCAGCTGGGCCGCGAGGACATGGAAAAGGCGCTGGACAAGCTGGGCGTCAAACCGGTCGCGGTGGAAAAATTCAACATCGGCGACGTCGACATGACCGCGCAGCTGTTGCGCGCCAAGGAAGCCGGCGCCGAGGCCCTGCTGACCTACGGCATCGGCCCCGAGCTGGCCCAATTGGCCAACGGCATGGCCAAGCTCGGCTGGAAAGTGCCCCTGATCGGCAGCTGGACGCTGGCCATGGCGAATTTCATCGACACGGCGCGCGCCAACGGTGACGGCGCCCTGATGCCCCAGACCTTCATCCAGAATCCCAATACCCCCAAGCGCAAGGCCTTCATCGACGCGTACGTCAAGGCCTTCAAGCCCAAGAACGACCGGATCGAATCGGCCGTGTCCGCCGCCCAGGGCTACGACTCGGTGCTGCTGCTGGCCGCCGCCATCGAGCAGGCCGGCGACACCAAGGGCGCCGACATCCGCGCCGCGCTCGAAAACCTGAAGAAGCCCGTCGAAGGCGTGATCATGACCTACAAGGCGCCCTACTCGACGACCGACCACGAGACCATCGACGGTCCCGGCCTGGTCTACATGGGCGAGGTGTCCAAGGGCCGCGTGATCTTCGCCCACCCCGAGGACGCGCAGCGCAGCGTCGCCAACGCCGGCCAGTCCGCGCAGTAAGACCGCCGCACCGGCGCATCCCGCCCCAGGGCGGGATGCGCGTCTCCGCTGGAAAGAACATGACGATTTTTCTGCAACTGGCCTACAGCGGCGTGGCCCTGGGCATGATCTACGCGGTCATCGCCTTTGGCTACCAACTGACCTACGCCACTTCCGAAACCCTGAACTTCGGCCAGGGCGACGCCCTGATGCTGGGGGGGCTGGTCGGACTGACCCTGGTCGGCATGGGCGTGAGCTATTGGCTGATGATCCCGCTGGTCTGCCTGTTCGGGATGGCGCAGGGCGCCGTGGTCGAACGCGTGGCCGTGCGCCCCGCGATCCAGGCGCGTTCCGAATTCGGCTGGATCATGGCGACCATCGCCCTGGGCATCATCTTCCGCAATATGGCCGAGAACATCTGGGGCCGCGACGCCCTGCATTTTCCCTCGCCCGTGTCCGAGACGCCCCTCAGCGTGCTGGGCGCCAACATCCTGCCGATGGAACTGCTGGTGGTCGCGGGCGCGCTGTTGATCATGGGCGCCATCGAATTGTTCAATCGCACCTCGATCTACGGCAAGGCGGTGGTGGCGACCTCCGGCGACCGCGACGCCGCCGGTCTGATGGGCATCAACACCAAGCTGGTCATCACGTTCTCGTACGCATTGTCCTCCCTGACGGCCGCCTTCGCGGGTGTGCTGGTCGCCCCGCTGACCCTCACCGGCGCCTCCATGGGTGCGGTGCTGGGCCTCAAGGCCTTCGCGGTGGCCATCGTGGGCGGCCTGAACAGCGGCCTGGGTGCCATCGTGGGCGGCCTGCTGCTGGGCGTCATTGAAACCACCACCGGCTTCTATCTTTCCACCGGCTACAAGGACGTCCCCGGCCTGATCCTGCTGCTGCTCGTCCTGACGGTGCGGCCCGCCGGGCTGTTCGGCAAGACCGCCATCAAGAAGGTCTGATTCACCATGAACAAGAAGCATCTGCTGTCTTTCGTCGCGCTGGCCGCCGTGCTGGCGATGGTGCCGCTCATCGTCGTCAATCCCTACTACCTGCACCTGATCGAGACCATCCTGATCTACGCCGTCCTGCTGCTCGGGCTGGATATCGTGGTGGGCTACACCGGCCAGGTGTCCCTCGGCCATGCGGGGCTGTTCGGAATCGGCGCCTATGTCGTGGGGACGCTGGTCCTGCACCTGGACATGCCGTTCTGGATCACCCTGCCGGCCGCCGTCGTGGTGACGGCTGCCTTCGGCGCGATCCTCGCCCTGCCGGCGCTGCGCGTGACCGGACCCTACCTGGCGATGGTGACCCTGGCTTTCGGCACCATCATCCAGATCCTCATCAACGAGATGGACTTCCTCACGGCGGGGCCGCTGGGCATCAGCCTGGACAAGCCCTCCGTGGCCGGCCACATGCTCAGCGGTCCCGAATTCTTCTGGCTGGTCCTGGCCCTGCTGGCGCTGGCGGTGCTGTTCACCGAGCGGGTGGCGCGTTCGCACTACGGGCGCGCCTTCGAGGCCCTGCGCGACAGTCCGATCGCCTGCGACTGCATGGGCGTATCGGTCTACCGCTACAAAGTCGTGGCCTTCGTCATCAGCGCCGGCCTGGCCGGCCTGTCGGGTGCGTTGCACGCCTACTCGGAACAGTACATTTCGCCCAACACCTATACCTTCGAACTGATGGTGCTGTTCCTGCTCGCCCTGATCATGGGCGGGCGCAAGACCCGTTCGGGCGCGCTGCTGGGGGCGGCCATCATCGTGCTGCTGCCCAAGATGCTCGACGATGTGTCCACCTTCCGGCCGTTGGCCATTGGCCTGGCGGTGCTGGTCACGGCGGGCGCCGTGATGGCGGTGCGGCGCGGCCGCGCCACCCCGGCGCGCATGGCGGCACCGGTGATCGGCGCCCTGGTCCTGGCAGGCGGCTCGCTGGCGCTGGACCAGATGACCGACTGGCGGCTGTCGATCTTCGGCCTCATGATCCTGTTCGTCGTCTATTACTTGCCGGACGGCATCGTCGGTTTCGTGACGCAGGCCCTGGGCCGTCCCCGGGCGGACACGGCACAGAACGGGCGGGCGCAGGCCGCCCTGGCCGTCGAGGCCGACGGACTGCCGGACGCGTCGCACGGCGTCCTGCTCACCGTCGGCCAGGCCGTGATGCAGTTCGGCGGCCTCAAGGCGCTCAACGGAGTCGACCTGGAAGTCCGGCGCGGCACGATCCACGGACTGATCGGTCCCAACGGCTCGGGCAAGAGCACCATGATGAACGTGCTGACGGGCATTTACGTGCCCACGTCGGGCAGCGTCGTCTTCGCCGGCCGGGACCTGGCCGGCCTGACCTCCGCGCAGATCGCCGCCCGGGGCGTGGCGCGCACCTTCCAGAACGTGCAGCTCTTCGGCGAGATGAGCGCGCTGGAAAACGTGCTGGTCGGACTGCATCACACGTTCGGCAGCGGACTGACGGGCATTGCGCTGCGCACGCCCGGCTGGCGGCGAGAAGAACGCCAGGCACGCGCCCGGGCGCTCGGACTGCTGGAATTCGTCGGCCTCGCCTCGCTGGCCCACGAAGAGGCGCGCAATCTGCCCTACGGCAAGCAGCGCCTGCTGGAGATCGCCCGCGCCCTGGCGCTCGATCCCCAACTGCTGTTGCTCGACGAGCCGGCGGCCGGCCTGACGGCTCCGGACATCGAGGAACTGCTGGACATCATGCGCAAGCTCAAGGCCCGGGGTCTCACCGTCATCCTGATCGAACACCACATGGACGTGGTGATGGGGGTCTGCGACGCAGTGTCGGTGCTGGATTTCGGACAGAAGATCGCCGAGGGACTGCCCGCCGACGTGCAGGCCGACCCCCGGGTCGTCGAAGCCTATCTGGGCGGTGAACAGGCGGGAGCGCAGGCATGCTGAAAATCGAGAACCTGGAAGCCGGCTACGGCAAGGTCAAGGTGCTGCATGGCATCAGCCTGGACGTGCCCGCCGGCAAGGTCGTGACCCTGATCGGGTCCAACGGGGCGGGCAAGACCACCACCATGCGGGCCGTGTCCGGCATGCTGCGACCTTCGGCCGGCACCATCACCCTGGGCGACCGGGCGATCCAGGGGCTGGAGTCCCACCGGATCGCCCGTCTGGGCCTGGCGCACTCTCCGGAAGGCCGGCGCGTCTTTCCCACGCTGAGCGTGACCGACAACCTGTTGCTGGGCGCCTTTCCGCGCCTGACCGGCAGCCGCGCCCGCGGCGACGTCGCCCGCGACCTGGATCGCGCCATGGACCTGTTCCCGCGCCTGAAGGAACGGCGCGCGCAGTTGGCGGGCACCCTGTCGGGCGGCGAACAGCAGATGCTGGCCATGGCGCGCGCCGTCATGCTCAACCCCGAGGTCGTGCTGCTGGACGAGCCTTCGATGGGGCTGGCCCCCATCCTGGTCGACGAAGTCTTCCGCATCATTTCGCGCCTGAAGTCCGAGGGGGTGACCATGCTGCTGGTGGAGCAGTTCGCGGCGGCGGCGCTGGCGGTGGCGGATTACGGCTACGTGCTGGAAAACGGCCGCATCGCCGTCGAAGGGCCCGCGCAGCGGTTGCGCAGCGATCCCGCCGTCGCCGCGGCTTATCTGGGCGGGCACTAGTCGGCGAACAGCCTCACAGGCCGTAGTGCTTCAGTCCGTCCAGGTCCAGCACCTGGACGGCGCCGTATTCGATCTTCAGCAGTTGCGCGGACTCCAGCGCGCGCAGGGCCTGGTTGGTGCGCTGGCGGGAAATGCGCGCCAGGTAGCCGATTTCCTCCTGGGTGATCTCCAGGCGCATCGAATTGCCCGGGTACAGCAGCGGATTGAACAGTTCCGCCAGGCAGCGCGCCACGCGCGCGTCGGGCGCCAGCAGGCGGTCGTATTCGGCCTTGCCGATGAACTGCGCCACCCGTTCGTTGAGCTGGTGCAGCAGGTAGCGATTGAAGGGGATGCTGGCGTCCAGCAGCCAGTAGAACGTGTCGCCGCGCAGGCGGGCGATGGTACTGCGCCGCAGCGCGATGATGTCGTATTTGCGGGCTTCGCGTTTCAGGAGCGAGCCTTCGCCGATCCAGCCGCCGGCCGGCACCCCGGTCAGGGACGCCAGTTTGCCGTCGGCGTTGCCCACCGAGACCTTGACCAGCCCGTCGAGCACGCCGATCCAGGCGCAGGCGATCACGCCCTTGTGCTCGACGATGGTGCCGGCCTCGACATGCGCCACGGCGGTGTCCTGCAGGACGCGCGCCTGCTGTTCGTCGTCGAGCAGGTCGAACCAGGCGGCGCGCGCCGGCAAAGCCTGAGTCAGATTCATGGGGACTTACCCTAGATCGAGATCGAATGTCATACGTGCGACAGTCGGGGGGGTGTCGCAGCCTGTACCTTAGTCCATGACACGCCCATCAGAGGCGCACTGAAGGCCCCGCGCGCCGCAGGATCCGCGCAAGGCCGAGGAGACATCATGGTACAGGAAACCACCGCCGCGACGACGTTCCCCGCACTGCTGATGCACCATGCCCGGGTGCGAGGCGCGCGTCCGGCGATCCGGGAAAAGGATCTGGGCATCTGGCAGACGCTGACCTGGGCGCAGGTGGCGGCCGAGGTCCGGCGCGTGGCCTCGGGGCTGGCCGACCTGGGCGTCGGGGCGGGCGAACACGTCGCCGTGGTCGGCGAAAACCGCCCCCGGCTCTATATGGCGATGATGGCGGCGCAATGCCTGGGGGCGATCCCCGTGCCGCTCTATCAGGACGCCGTGGCCGAGGAAATGGCCTATGTGCTGCAGGACGCCGAGGTCGGCGTGGTGGTGGCCGAGGACCAGGAGCAGGTCGACAAGATGCTGGAAGTCTCCGGCCGCTGCCCGGTGTTGCACCATATCGTTTACGACGACCCGCGCGGCCTGCGCCATTACGACGATGCGCGCCTGCTGGCCTGGGAATCCCTGCTGGCGCGCGGCGATGCGCGCGCCCAGGGCATGCCCGACGAGATCGACGGCCGCATCGCCGCGATCGGCCCCGACGATACCGCCGCGATGTTCTATACCTCCGGGACCACGGGCAAGCCCAAGGGCGTGGTGCTCAGCCACCACGCCCTGATCGACCGGGCGCGGGCCATCGAGCGTTTCGAAGGGCTGACCGACCGGGAGGACGTGCTGGCCTATCTGCCGCCCGCCTGGATCGGGCAGAACATGTTTTCCTACACCCAGTTCCTGACCACGGGCTTTACCGTCAACCATCCGGAATCGCCGGAGACCGTGTCGATCGACATGCGGGATATCGGTCCCACCTATTATTTCGCGCCGCCCCGCGTGCTGGAAGGCTTGTTGACTCACGTCACGATCCGCATGGAGGACGCCGGCCGCTTCAAGCGCTGGCTGTATCGTCGGGCGATGGGCCTGGCGCGGCGGGTGGGGGACAGGATCCTGGACGGCGGCGCGGGCGTCGGCCCGTTCGATCGTCTGAAATACGCCCTGGGCGACCTGCTGATCTATGGACCCTTGCGCAACACCCTGGGCATGAGCCGGGTGCGCGTGGCCTACACGGCGGGCGAGGCCATCGGCCCCGACCTGTTCGTCTTCTACCGCTCGATCGGCATCAATCTCAAGCAACTCTACGGATCCACCGAGACCTCGGTCTTCGTCTGCGTCCAGGCCAACGGCCAGGTGCGCGACGACACGGTCGGCCCGCCCTGCGAGGGCGTGGACATCCGCGTGGCCGACAACGGCGAGATCCAGCTGCGCAGTCCGGGGCTGTTCTCCGGCTACTACCGCAACCCCAAGGCGACGGCCGAATCCTACACGGCGGATGGCTGGTACCACACCGGGGACGCGGGCTACCTGGACACCGACGGCCAGCTGAAGATCATCGACCGCGCCAAGGACGTCGGGCATCTGGCCGACGGCAGCCTGTTCGCGCCGAAATACATCGAAAACAAACTCAAGTTCTTCCCCTTCGTCAAGGAGGCCGTGGCCTTCGGGGCGGACCGCCCCGAGGTCTGCGCCTTCATCAACATTGACCTCGAGGCCGTCGGCAACTGGGCGGAACGCCGCGGCCTGCCGTACGCCGGCTACACCGACCTGGCCGGCAAGGACGAGGTCTACGCCCTGATCCGGGACTGTGTCGAACAGGTCAATGCCGACCTGGCCCAGGACCCGAAGCTGGCGGCCTCCCAGGTCAGCCGTTTCCTGATCCTGCACAAGGAGCTGGACCCCGATGACGACGAGCTGACCCGCACCCGCAAGGTCCGCCGCGCCTTCATCGCCCAGAAATACGCCGTGCTGGTCGAAGCCCTGTTCGAGGGCCGCGCGAGCCAGTTCATCGAGACCGAGGTCAAATTCGAGGACGGCCGCACGGGCCGGATCTCCGCCGACCTGCGCATCGAACCCGCGGCCGTCACGCGGCCCGTACCCCTGAAGAAGGTGGCCTGAATGACCCAACCGGCGACAGCACAGATCCCGGCGGCCGCGCCGGAAGGCGCTGCGGACCGCGCCGACCGCATCGGCGAGACCATCCTGGATCTGCAGAACATTTCCCTGTCCTTCGGCGGGGTCAAGGCGCTGACTGACATTTCCTTCGATGTGCGCGAACACGAGATCCGCGCCATCATCGGCCCCAACGGCGCGGGCAAGAGCTCGATGCTGAACGTCATCAACGGCGTCTATACGCCCCAGGAAGGCCGCATCCTGCTGCAAGGCCGCCAGTTCGCCCGGATGAACCCGCGCCGCGCCGCCGAAATGGGCATCGCCCGCACCTTCCAGAACCTGGCCCTGTTCAAGGGCATGAGCGTGCTGGACAACATCATGACGGGCCGCAACCTGCGCATGAAGAGCGGCGTGCTGGCCCAGGCGTTGCGGCTGGGTTCGGCCGAGCGCGAGGAAATCGCCCACCGCGAGGTCGTGGAGAACATCATCGATTTCCTGGAAATCCAGGCCTGGCGCAAAACCCCGGTCGGGCGCCTGCCCTACGGCCTGCAGAAGCGCGTGGACCTGGGCCGGGCGCTGGCCATGGAACCGCGCATCCTGTTGCTCGACGAGCCCATGGCCGGCATGAACATCGAAGAAAAGCAGGACATGAGCCGCTACATCCTGGATGTGAACGATGAATATGGCACCACGATCGTGCTGATCGAGCACGACATGGGCGTGGTGATGGATATTTCCGACCGGGTCGTGGTGCTGGACTACGGCCGCAAGATCGGTGATGGCGCGCCCGACGAGGTGCGCGGCAACCCCGAAGTCGTCCGGGCCTACCTGGGCGCCAGCCACTGAGGAGTCGCAATGGGATTCTTACTGGAAACGGTGATCGGCGGCCTGATGAGCGGCATGCTCTATGCCCTGGTGGCCCTGGGTTTCGTGCTGATCTTCAAGGCATCCGGGGTGTTCAATTTCGCCCAGGGCGCGATGGTGCTGATCGCGGCGCTGGCCATGGCCCGCCTGTCGGGCTGGATCGACGCCTGGCTGGGCGGCGCCTCGCCCGTGCTGGCCAACCTGCTGGCCTTCGTGCTCGCCGCCCTGTTCATGTGGCTGATCGCCATGCTGGTCGAGCGCCTGGTGCTGCGCCACCTGGTCAACCAGGAGGCCACCACGCTGCTGATGGCCACCATCGGCATCAGTTACTTCCTCGACGGCATCGGCCAGATCCTGTTCGGCAGCTCGGTGTATTCGATCGATGTCGGCATGCCCAAGGATCCCGTCATCATCCTGGACACCGTGTTCGACGGCGGCGTGCTGGTCAGTCTCGAAGACCTGACGGCCGCCGTCGTCGCCGCCGTGCTGGTGGCGGTGCTGGCTTTCTTCTTCCAGTACACCACGGTGGGCCGGGCGCTGCGCGCGGTGGCCGACGATCACCAGGCGGCGCAGTCGGTGGGCATCCCCCTGAACCGCATCTGGGTGGTGGTCTGGACGGTGGCCGGCCTGGTGGCCCTGGTCACGGGCATCGTCTGGGGATCCAAATTCGGCGTGCAGTTCACCCTGTCCACGGCCGCCCTGCGCGCCCTGCCCGTGGTGATCCTGGGCGGCCTGACCTCGGTGCCCGGCGCCATCGTCGGCGGCCTCATCATCGGCGTGGGCGAAAAGCTGTCCGAGGTCTACCTGGGGCCCTTCGTGGGCGGCGGCATCGAGATCTGGTTCGCCTACGTGCTGTCCCTGGTGTTCCTGCTGTTCCGGCCCCAGGGCCTGTTCGGCGAAAAAATCATCGACCGCGTCTGATAGGGGCAGCCATCCATGTTCTATCGCGAAAACGGCCAGTTCAAGAGCACCTACCGGTCGGACCAGCAGATCTTCCCGATCCGCCAGGACCGTTGGTTCATCGCCGGCCTGCTGCTGCTCGCCTTCGTCTTCGTCCCCCTGGGCGCGTCGAACTACTTTCTGCAGGCGATTCTCACGCCCTTCCTGATCCTGTCGCTGGCGGCCATCGGTCTGAACATCCTGGTCGGCTATTGCGGCCAGATCTCCATCGGCTCGGGGGCTTTCATGGCGGTGGGCGCCTACGCCGCCTGGAACTTCGGCGTCCGGCTGGATCTGCCGCTGGTGGTCCAGATCCTGCTGGGCGGCGTGTTCGCCACGCTGGCGGGGGTGGTGTTCGGCATCCCCAGCCTGCGCATCCGCGGCCTGTACCTGGCGGTGACGACGCTGGCGGCGCAGTTCTTCATGGACTGGGCGTTCCTGCGCATCCCCTATTTCACCAATTATTCGTCCTCGGGCAATGTGTCCGTGCCGGCACTGGAGGCCTTCGGTCTGCCGGTGTCCACGCCCGCGCAGAAATACCTGTTCGTGCTGTGTTTCGTGGCGGTCATCGGCCTGCTGGCCAAGAACCTGGTGCGCGGCGCCATCGGCCGGCAGTGGATGGCGATCCGCGACATGGACGTGGCCGCCGCCGTCATCGGCATCCGTCCGGTGTACGCCAAGCTCACCGCCTTCGCCGTCAGTTCCTTCATCATCGGTGTGGCGGGCGCGCTCTGGGCCTATATCCATCTGGGATCCTGGGAACCCCTGGCCTTCGACCTGAACCGCTCGCTGCAGCTGCTGTTCATCATCATCATCGGCGGCCTGGGCTCCATCATCGGCAGTTTCTTCGGCGCGGCCTTCATGGTGCTGGTGCCGGTGCTGCTGACCAACGTGCCGCACTGGCTGGGCCTGGATCTGCCGGTGGACGTGGCCTCGCATATCGAACACATGGTTTTCGGCTTCCTGATCGTTTTCTTCCTGATCGCGGAGCCGCATGGTCTGGCCAGGCTGTGGAGCATCGCCAAGGAAAAACTCAGGATCTGGCCGTTCCCCCATTGAGCGATCAAGGGGGCCTTTGGGGCGGCGTTCGACCGGACCCGTTCTTTGTTGACACGATAGGTGCCACACGCACCAGGAGGAGCTACAGATGAAGCACGCACTGACGAAGACCGCCGCCGCGGCCCTGCTGGCCGTCGTCGGGCTGGCGGGTGCCGCCGGCACGGCCCAGGCCGCCGATGAGCAGTTCATTCCCCTGCTGGTCTACCGGACCGGCTCGTTCGCCCCCCTCGGCATTCCCTGGGCCAACGGCAAGATCGACTACCTCAAGCTCGTCAACGAGCGCGACGGGGGCGTCAACGGCGTCAAGATCTCCTACGAGGAATGCGAGACCGCCTATTCCACCGACAAGGGCGTGGAATGCTATGAACGCCTGAAGAACAAGGACGGCGGTGCCTCCGGCTTCGACACCCAGTCCACGGGCATCACTTTCGCCGTGACCGACAAGGCGATCGTCGACGGGCAGCCCGTGGTCACGGTGGGCTATGGCCTGTCGCAATCGGCCGATGGCCGGGTCTTCAAGTGGAACTTCCCGCTGCTGGGCACGTACTGGACAGCGGCCGACGTCATGATCCAGGACATCGCCAAGAAGCTGGGCGGCGAGGACAAGCTCAAGGGCAAGAAGATCGCCCTCATCTACCACGACTCGCCCTTCGGCAAGGAGCCCATCCCGCTGCTCCAGGAACGCGCCAAGGCCAATGGCTTCGACCTGCAGCTCTATCCGGTCGCCGCGCCCGGGGTCGAGCAGAAATCCACCTGGCTGCAGATCCGCAAGAACCGGCCCGATTACGTCATCCTCTGGAGTGCCGGGATCATGACCCCGACCGCCATTCGCGAGGCCCAGGGCGTGGGCTATCCGCGCGACAAGATGTACGGCATCTGGTGGGCCAGCTCCGAGACCGACGTCAAGGACCTGGGCGACGTCGCCAAGGGCTACCACGGCATCACCATCCAGAACAGCGCGGAACACGGCCGGGTGCACGAGGACGTCAAGAAATACGTCTACGACAAGGGCGAGGGCGCCGACAAGGATGGCAGCACGTTCGGCTCGCTGGCCTACACGCGCGGCATGATGATCTCCATGCTGCAGGTCGAGGCCATCCGCACGGCCCAGGAAAAATTCGGCAAGGGCAAGCACATGACGCCCGAGCAGGTGCGCTGGGGCTATGAAAACCTGAACCTGGACCAGGCCCGCCTGGAACAGTTGGGTTTCGCCAAGCTGATGCGGCCGGTCAAGACCTCGTGCGAAAACCACATGGGCGACGACTGGGCACGCATCATCCAGTGGGACGGCAAGAAATTCGACGTCGTATCCGACTGGTACCAGTCCAACCCGAAGTACGTGCAGCCGCTGGTGAAGTCCCTGGGCGACAAGTATGCCGCCGAGAAGAAACTGCCGACGCGCGACTGCGCCGCCGAGTAAGCCGTGCCGGGGCCGGGCCGTGCCCGGCCCCTGGGAGAGGAATCGATGGATAGCGCACAGGCGTCCGAACCCGCGGTGCTGTTGAACGTCAACGGCATCGAGGTCATCTACAACCATGTCATCCTGGTGCTCAAGGGCGTGTCCCTGACCGTGCCGGAGGGCCGGATCGTGGCATTGCTGGGCGCCAACGGCGCCGGCAAGACCACCACTCTGCGGGCGATCTCCAACCTGCTGCGCGGCGAGCGCGGCGAGGTCACCAAGGGCGGGATCGAATACCGCGGGGAACGGATCGAATCCCTGTCTCCGGCCGATCTGGTGCAGCGCGGCGTGGTCCAGGTCATGGAGGGCCGCCATTGCTTCGCCCACCTGAGCATCGAGGAAAACCTGCTCACCGGCGCCTATACGCGGCGCCTGGGGCGCGCCGACCTGGACGCCGCCCTGGAGCGGGTCTATCGCTACTTTCCGCGCCTGAAGCAGCGACGCAAGAGCCAGGCGGGGTATACGTCCGGCGGCGAACAGCAAATGGCCGCCATCGGCCGGGCGCTGATGGCCGACCCGCGCATGATTCTGCTGGACGAGCCTTCGATGGGCCTGGCGCCGCAGATCGTCGAGGAAATCTTCGAGATCGTGCGCGACCTGAACCAGCGCGAAGGCGTCAGTTTCCTGCTGGCGGAACAGAACACCAACGTGGCCCTGCGCTACGCGGATTACGGCTACATCCTGGAAAACGGCCGCGTGATGATGGACGGCGCCGCCCGCGCGCTGGCCGAGAACGAGGACGTGAAGGAATTCTATCTGGGCGTCTCGGGGGCGGGGCGCACCAGCTTTCGCGACACCAAGTTCTACCGCCGGCGCAAGCGCTGGCTGGCCTGATACGGGGGAATGGCATGCAGGCATACTACGATGCGCGCGAGACCCTGCCCGCCGACGAGCGCGAACGGCAACTGTTCGAGCGCCTGCCCGCCGCGCTGGAGCGAGCCCGGGAGCGGGCGCCGGCCATCGCCCGGCAGCTTCGGGGGATCGAACCGGCGATGCTGGAATCGCGCGAAGCCCTGGCCCGCGTACCGGTGCTGCGCAAGAGCGAGTTGCTGCAGACCCAGCACGCCGAACGCATCGCCCGGGCCGGGGGCTCCGCCGATGCCGAACGTCTGCGCGTGTTCGGCGGTTTTTCCACCATCGGGTGGGGCGCGGCGCGGCGGGTGTACGCCTCGCCGGGTCCCATCTACGAACCCGAAGGCCCGCGTCCGGATTACTGGGGATTCGCCCGCGCCCTGCATGCGGCGGGGGTGTGCGCCGGCATGCTGGTGCACAATTGTTTTTCCTATCATTTCACGCCGGCCGGCTCCATGATGGAGACCGCCGCCCATGCGCTGGGCTGCACGGTGTTTCCCGGCGGCGTCGGGCAGACCGAGCTGCAGGTGCGCGCCATGGCGGATCTGGCGCCGCACGCCTACACCGGCACGCCCAGCTTCCTGCGCATCATCCTGGAAAAAGCCGATGAAATGGGGGTGGCGCTGCCTTCGCTGCAGCGGGCGCTGTTCTCCGGCGAGGCCTATCCGCCGTCGCTGCAGGCCTGGTTCCGGGATCGTGGCATCCAGGGCTTCCAGGCCTACGGCAGTGCCGACCTGGGCATGGTGGCCTTCGAAACCCCCGCGCGCGAGGGCCTGGTCGCCAACGAGGATCTGATCCTGGAAATCGTGCGGCCGGGCACCGGCCAGCCTGTGCCCGAGGGCGAGGTCGGCGAACTGGTCGTCACGACCCTGAACGCGGACTACCCGCTGCTGCGCTTCGGCACCGGCGATCTGTCGGCCTTGATGCCGGGGGTCTCGCCCTGCGGCCGGACCAATCTGCGGATCCGCGGCTGGCTGGGACGGGCCGACCAGACGACCAAGGTGCGCGGCATGTTCGTGCATCCCGAACAGATCGCCCGCGTGCTGGACCGCCATGTGGAGATCGGGCGCGCGCGGCTGGTGGTCTCGGGGGAGACGGGCCACGATGTCATGACGCTGCGCGTCGAGGCCGATGCCGCGCTCGACACTGCGGCGGTGGCCGCCACGGTGCGCGAACAGACCAAGCTGCGGGCCGTCGTCGAGGTCGTGGCGGCCGGCAGCCTGCCCAACGATGGCAAGGTGATCGAGGACGCCCGCCGCTACGACTGAGCGGTGCGCGGCGCGGCAGCGGCGGTGTGGCGTGGGCGCGCCCGCATATGGATATTGTGTCCGGGCATATCGATTCCCGGGCTCCCTCAGTTACTATGTGCGGATCCGTGAAGCAGACCGAGGGAGATTCTTCCATGCGTGGATTCAAAATGATCGCCGGCCTGGCCGTCCTGCTGGGCGCCGGCATGCCCCTGGCCCAGGCCGACACCCTGTCCGTCGTCAAGGAACGCGGCGCCGTGCAGTGCGGCGTCACCACCGGCTTCGCCGGCTTCTCGGCGCCCGACACCAAGGGCGAATGGAAGGGCCTGGACGTGGACATGTGCCGCGCCGTCGCGGCCGCCGTGCTGGGCGACGCGTCCAAGGTCAAGATCGTGCCCCTGAACGCGCAGCAGCGCTTCACCGCCCTGCAATCGGGCGAAATCGACCTGCTGGCGCGCAACACCACCGTGACCCAGTCGCGCGATACCTCGCTGGGCGCCATTCACGCCGCCATCAACTTCTATGACGGCCAGGGTTTCATGGTGCCCAAGTCCCTGGGCGTCACATCGGCCCGCGGCCTGAACGGGGCCACGGTCTGCATGCAGACCGGCACCTCCAACGAGCAGAACATGGCCGATTGGGCGCGCGCGAACAACGTGAAATACACGCCGGTCGTGATCGCGCAGTTCAACGAAGTCGTCAACGCGTTCGCGGCCGGCCGCTGCGACGTGTTCACCACCGACGCTTCGGGCCTGGCCTCGATCCGCATCTCCAAGATGTCCCAGCCCGCCGACTACGTGATCCTGCCGGAAATCATCTCCAAGGAACCCCTCGGCCCCTTCGTGCGCCAGGGCGACGACGCCTGGCTGAACATCGTCAAATGGAGCTTCCACGCCATGGCCGGCGCCGAAGAGCTGGGCGTGACCGCGGCCAATGTCGACGCGCAATTGAAAAGCACAGATCCCAACGTGCAACGCCTGCTGGGCGTGACAGGCAACGCGGGCAAGAACCTGGGGCTGGACGACGAGCAATGGGCCTATCGCATCGTCAAGCAGGTGGGCAACTACGGCGAATCGTTCGAACGCAACGTGGGCATGGGCAGCCCGCTGCAGATCCAGCGCGGCCTGAACGCCCTCTGGAAGGACGGCGGCCTGCTGTATCCGTTGCCGATCCGGTGACTAGAGCCTCTTCCGGTACACCAGGCTGATGCGGGCGAAGGCCGCCTGCAATTCCGGCGTGCCGGCCTGAAAGATCACGGGCCGGCCTTTTTGCACGAAGCACACCAGTTTCTTCGAGGCGAACAGCGGAATGAACTTGGTGGACTGGAGTTCGTTCCAGGGCACCTCGCGGCGCGTGATCCAGGACTGGCGGATGCCCCAGTCGGATATTTCCGTCACCGAGGTCCACATGTGGACGCTCATCCAGAGCAGCGCGCCGAAGCACACCACGATGCTGGCGATGACCGGCATCGGCAACGCCCGCTCCGGCGAGAGTTGCAGCACCATGACCAGACGCACGGCGATCGCGGCCATGATGAGCCAGGCGACGACGGCGATCCAGCGGGGCCACGCCCGGCCGCGCAGCGGCAGCGGCCCGATCTGGGCCATGAGGGCGTCGTGTTCTTCGGGGGAGGGACGGCCGAACGGGGACATCGTCAGGCCTTCTTCAGTGCCAGGGCGCGGCCCGCGCGGCTGGAGGTGGGGCGGCCGATGCGTTCGGAAATCCATTGGCCGATGTCCACGACGGCGTCCAGGTCCACCCCGGTATGCAGCCCCTGGCCGCGCAGCAGGTACAGCACGTCTTCCGTGGCGACGTTGCCGGTGGCGCCCTTGGCATAGGGGCAGCCGCCCAGGCCGGCGACCGAGCTGTGAAAGATGCGCACCCCGCAGTCCAGCGCGGCCAGAATGTTGGCCAGCGCCTGGCCGTAGGTGTCGTGGAAATGCCCCGAAACCCGCGTGCCCAGGTCGGCGACCTGACCGACGGCGCGCAGCACGCGCCCGACCTGGGCGGCCGTGCCCACGCCGATGGTATCGGCCACATCGATTTCGTCGCAGCCCAGCCGCAGCAGGCGTTCGGCCACGTCGACGACGGCGGCCACCGGGGTTTCGCCCTGGTAGGGACAGCCCAGCGCGCAACTGATGCTGCCGCGCAGGCGCATCCCGGCCTCTTTCGCGGCGGCGGCCACGGGCTCGAAGCGGGCGATGGATTCGGCGATGGAGCAGTTGATGTTGCGCTGGGAGAAGGCCTCGCTGGCGGCGCCGAAGATCACGACCTCGTCGGCGCGCGCGGCCAGGGCGCCTTCGAAGCCGCGCAGATTGGGCGCCAGGACGGAGTAGATCGTGCCGGGACGGCGGTCGATGCCGGCCATGACTGCAGCGCCGTCGGCCATTTGCGGCACCCATTTCGGGGAAACGAAGGACGCGGCCTCGACATTCTGGAAGCCGGCGGCCGCCAGGCGGTCGACGAGCTCGATCTTGACGGCGGTGTCGACGAACTGCTTTTCATTCTGCAGGCCATCGCGCGGCCCGACTTCGACGATTTTGATGTGTTCGGCCATGGATTTCGTCCGGCGAGGATCCCCAATCGGGAGAGGGGTCCATCATAGCGCAGCCGGACTCAGGTTCCGCGCCGGTAGCGGCCGTCGGCGGTGCGCTCGATCCGGCCGGCGATTTCCAGCAGGGTCAGCCGGCCCATCAGGCGGTCGACGGGCCATTCCAGATCCGTCTGCAAGGTGTCCAGGGCGACCGGGTCGAGGCCGATCCGGCGCAGCAGGGCATCGGCGTCGGGATCGGCACCCGTGTCCGGCGCCCCCTCGGAAATGGCCGGCCCCGTCGGGGGAATGGGCACGGTCGATGAAGCGCCGTCATGCCGGGAGACGTCGGGCCCCGCATCGGATGTCGGTCTGGCCGCCGGGATCCCCGGCAGCGCGCCTTGCCGGAGTTCCTCGGCGATGTCCTGGCCGGACTCGACCAGCTTGGCGCCCTGGCGGATCAGGGCGTGGCAACCGCGCGACAGGGGGGAGTGGATGGAACCGGGAATCGCGAAGACCTCGCGCCCGAGTTCGCCGGCCAGCCGGGCGGTGATCAGCGAACCGCTGCGCGCCGCGGCCTCGACCACCAGCACCCCCTGGCTCAGGGCGGCGACGATGCGGTTGCGCTGCGGGAAATGAAAAGGCAGTCCCGGTGTTCCCAGGGGAAATTCGGACAGCAGCAGGCCATGGGTGGCGATGCGGTGGGCCAGGGCGTGGTGAGCGGGCGGATAGACCCGGTCGACACCTGTGCCCAGGACGGCCAGGGTGCCGCCGCCGGCTGCGCCGGCGTCCAGGGCGCCGGCATGGGCCGCGCCATCGATGCCGCTGGCCAGGCCGCTGACCACGCACCAGCCCTGCAGCGCCAGGTGGCGCGCGAAGGCATGGGCGTTGCGTTCGCCGTCCGATGTGGCGTGGCGCGCGCCGACGATCGCCAGCATGGGCCGGTTCAGCACAGCCAGCCGGCCATGGGCGTACAGGATCGGCGGCGGGTCGCTCAGCGCGTACAGCGTGCGCGGATAGTGGGGATCGGCCAGGGTCAGCAAGTGATGGTCGTCGCCCCGCAGCCAGTCCAGCGTCTGGTCGATGGCGACCTGGATCTCCGGTTCGGGCGGCTGGCGCAGGCGGGCCGCCAGCGCCGGATCCAGATAGCGGGCCAGGTTGCCGGTGGTGGCCTCGACGATGTGCTGCGGCATGCCGAAGACCGACAGCAGCAGACGGATCCGGGCCGCGCCCAGTCCGGGTTCGAGGCTCAGGCGGATCCAGGCGCGCAGTTCAGGTTCGGGGGCGTTCAGGGGCATGGCGCCAGTGTGCCATGAACGGCGGCCGCGTTTCGCTGTGGGCGGGCGGTTTATGTCCCGGGACATGGTCCTGATTTATCATGGAGCTTTGGCATCACCGTCACGGTTTTAGACATGGCTCTGCTTCCCATTCTCAAATACCCGGATCCCCGGCTGCACAAGGTCGCCGCCCCGGTGCGACAGGTGGACGATCGCATCCGCCAACTGGTGCGCGATATGGCCGAAACCATGTACGCGGCGCCCGGGGTCGGCCTGGCGGCCACCCAGGTGGATGTCCACGAACGGATCGTGGTCATCGACGTTTCCGAAGACGGCAACGACCTGCACGTGCTGATCAACCCCGAAATCACCTGGAAGAGCGAAGAACTCCAGGTCTACGAAGAAGGCTGCCTGTCGGTGCCCGGTGTCTACGACGAGGTCGAACGCTCCGCGCGCATCCACGTGCGCGCCCTGGACGAGCGCGGCGAACCCTACGAGTTCGACGCCGAGGGTCTGCTGGCCGTGTGCGTGCAGCACGAACTCGATCATCTGCTGGGCAAGGTCTTCGTCGAGTACCTGTCCGTGCTCAAGCAGAACCGCATCCGCACGCGCCTGCGCAAGCAGCAGCGCGAGTCCCAGCGTGAATCCGCCGGAGTCTGAATGCGTGTCGCCTTCGCGGGAACCCCGGAATTCGCCCGGCAGGCCCTGGATGCCCTGATCGGGGCGGGGCATCGGATCGTCTGTGTCCTGACCCAGCCTGACCGCCCCTCGGGGCGCGGCATGAAGCGCGTGCCCAGCTCCGTCAAGCAGGCCGCCATCGAGGCCGGCATCCCCGTACTGCAGCCGCGCAGCCTGCGCCTGGACGGCAAATATCCGGAAGACGCCCGGGATGCCGAGGCCGCGCTTCGGGATCTGGCGCCGGACGTCATGGTGGTGGCGGCCTATGGCCTGATCTTGCCCCGATGGGTGCTGGACCTGCCGCGCCACGGTTGCCTGAACATCCACGCCAGCCTGCTGCCGCGCTGGCGCGGGGCGGCGCCCATCCAGCGCGCGATCGAGGCGGGCGACGCCGTCAGCGGCGTGACCATCATGCAGATGGACGCGGGCCTGGACACGGGCGACATGCTGCATCGGGTGGAACGTCCGCTGACGGCCGACGAGACCGGCGCCAGCCTGCATGACGGGCTGGCGGCCGATGGCGCGCGCGCCATCGTGGATGTCCTGGCGTGGTTGGCGGCCGGGCATGCGCCCGTGCCGGTCCCTCAGCCGGAGGCGGGCGTATGTTATGCGGACAAGCTGCAGAAGTCCGAGTCGGCGCTGGACTTTTCCCGCTCCGCAGGGGAACTGGCGCGGCGGGTGCGGGCCTTCGATCCCTTTCCCGGCACGACGATGCCGCTGCCGGGCATGGACCAGCCGGTGAAGGTCTGGGCGGCGCGGGCGTTGCCGGCCACAGGCGTGATCGGGAACGGCGCGCTGGCGCCCGGTGCGATCGTGGCCATGGGGCCTGACGGCATCGATGTGGCGACGGCCGATGGCGTATTGCGTGTGACGGCGCTGCAGAAGCCCGGTGGGCGGCGCCAGCCGGTGGCCGAGTTCATGCGGTCGTATCGCGGCTAGGCCCGGCGCGCGCCGGGCGGTCGCGGCGGCCCGGCCGGGGCCGTGCGTGTCGTTCAGCCGCCGGACGATTTCTTGCGCGAGGTGTCGATGCCGAGCTGTTTCAGCTTGCGGTACAGGTGGGTGCGCTCCAGCCCGGTGCGCTCGGAAACCCGCGTCATGCTGTGGTTTTCGTGCAGCAGGTGGTATTCGAAGTAGATCCGCTCGAATTCGTCGCGGGCCTCGCGCAGGGGCTGGTTCAACGAGATCCGGCCCAGATGCGAATCATCGGGGGCGGGATCGGCGGGCGCCGCGCCCATGGGCTGCGCGGCGGCAGGGCCGCCCGCCAGCGCGGGCGGCTGGGTGAAGACCGGGTCGGCGGGGGGGGGCGGACGTTCGGTGCGGCTGCGCATGGAGGCCGGGATCACCGGGCGCGCGAGGCCGGCGGCGACGGTCTTCAGCAGCTTCTGCAGCGTGATGGGCTTTTCCAGGAAGTCGACGGCACCGATGCGGGTGGCCTCGACGGCGGTGTCCACGGTGGCATGGCCGCTCATCATGATGACGGGCATGTTCAACAAGCCCTGGCTGGACCATTCCTTGAGCAGGCTGACCCCGTCGATGTCGGGCATCCAGATGTCCAGCAGCACCAGATCGGGGCGTTGGCGGAGACGGGATTCGCGAGCCTGCGCCGCATTTTCCGCGAGTTCGACCGTGTGGCCTTCGTCGTAGAGAATTTCGGACAGCAGTTCGCGGATGCCTATTTCGTCGTCCACCACCAGAATTCTGGCCATATCACCTCACCTTGTGTTCTGCGTATTATCGTGTGCTTGCCTGGGCGCGTCCAGCCGGAAGGACTAGGTCGCCAGCCTCGAAAACAGAATGGAAATGCGGGCGCCGCCTTCGGTCCGGTTGGAAATGTCCACCTGGGCGGCGTGTTCCTCGATGATCTTCTTGACGATCGCCAGTCCCAGTCCGGTGCCGGTCGGTTTGGTCGTCACATAAGGTTCGAAGACGCGGTGCAGCACCTCGGGTGCGAAGCCCGGGCCGTTGTCCGAGACCGTGAGCCGGATACGGGGCTGCCCTGATCCGTCCTCCGGACGGATCAGGCGGGTCTGCACGCGGACCTCGGCCGTGCCGGGCCCGGCGTGCTGGCAGGCGGCGTCGCGGGCGTTGGCCAGCAGGTTGTGGATGACCTGGCGCAACTGGGCCGGGTCTCCCTGGATCGGCGGCAGGTCCGGCGCCAGCAGGGCATCGAAGCGGGCCGCGCCCGGGGTGGCGGGCGGCGGGGCCGGCTCGGCGGGATCCCAGCCGTACAAGGTCAGGACCTCCGTCAGCAGGGCGTTCAGATCGATGTCCTGCATCTGCGCAGGCGGCGTGCGGGCGTATTCGCGGAAATCGTCCACCATGCGTTTCAGGGACGCGACCTGGTTGACGATGGTCTGGATGGACCGCTGCAGCATGGCGGCGTCGTCCGGCGCCAGCCGGTCGGCCAGTTTCATGGCCAGCCGCTCGGCCGACAGCTGGATGGGGGTGAGGGGGTTCTTGATTTCATGCGCCAGGCGGCGGGCGACCTCGCCCCAGGCGACCGTGCGGTTGGCGGAGATCACTTCGCTGATGTCGTCGAACACCACCAGGTAACCGTCCTCGTGGCCGTCCATGAGCAGCCGGGTCCCCCGGGCCAGCAGAGTGACGACGTGTTTCTTGCGCTCATTGTCCGGCGCGGCCTGGAGCTCGACTTCGAACTGCTGTTGCCAGTAGGGGCGCGTCGATTCGACCGCGTCGTGGGCGGAGAACGCCTGGCGGATCAGGCTGGCGAGCGCCAGCGCGCCATCGACGGTTTCCAGCGGGCGGCCCTGGGCGGTGCGCAGGTCGACATGCAGGATGTTCTGGGCGCCCTGGTTGAACAGCGTCAGCCGGAAGGCGTGGTCGAACACCAGCACCCCGGAGGACAGGTTGCTGAGCACCGATTCCAGGTACAGGTTGCTCTGTTCCAACTGGCGGCGGTGACGGTCGACCATCTGGCGGGCCTCGTCCAGCTGGCGCGTCATGGCGTTGAACGAGCGGGTCAGTTGGCCGACTTCGTCGCGCGCGGGCGGCTCTGGCAGGGGGCGGTAGTCGCCGACCCCGACGGCCTGGGTGCCCGAAGCCAGCGACAGCAAAGGCCGCACCAGGCGGCGCGAGACGGCCAGTGCCACGACGACGGCGGCGAAGACGGCCAGGATCAGGGCCAGCGTCAGGGTGATGCCATAGAGTTTGCGCAGGCCCAGGCGCGACAGGGCCAGTTCCTGGTAGTCGCGGAAGCCCTGCTGGACCTGGCTGGCATTGTGGGCGATGCGTTCCGGCACGGCCTGGATCACCTGCAGCCAGCGCGAATCGCCGCCCAGACTCATGGGGTTGCCCAGCCGGTCCGCGGCGGCCGGACCCAGCGGGATCACGACGCGCAGATGCAGACCGTCGCTGGTCGGCCCGTCGCCGGGGCCCGCATCGGCCTCGGCCGCGGCGTAGCCCTGGGCGACCCGCAATTGGTTCATGACGCTGCTGGGGGGCAGATCCGGCAACAACTGGCTGAAGGCCGACGAGGAAAAGGCCACCAGGCGGCCGTTGCCGGTGAAGACCATGGCTTCGTCGATTTCGTTGGCGGCGCGCAGCGAGGTGATCAGCAGGGCGGTTTCAGCGTCGCTGGCGCTGCTCAGCCGCAAGGCCATGTTGCGCGCCCGGCCGTTGAGTTCGGTGAGCTGGGCGTCCAGCGCCGCGCGGCCGAGGTTCAGGCCGGCTTCCAGGGCGGTGTCGACCCGGACGTTGAACCAGGACTCGATCGAGCGCGACATGAACTGTACCGACAGCACGTAGATCAGCACGCCCGGCAGGATGCCGATCAGGGTGAAATACAGCGTAAAGCGGGCGGTCAGCCGGGCGCCGAACTGGCGCCGCCGGATCTGGCGCAGCAGCCGGATCGAGAGCATGGCGACCCAGGACATCAAGGCGATTGCCAGAATGCCGTTGAGCACCAGCAGCACGTCGTACTGCTGCGCATAGCGCGAGGCATTGCCGGTGGACCAGACCAGGAGGCCCAGCAGCGCGATCGCGCTGGCGGCGGCGACCCCCAGCGCGGAGCGCAGCGCCCAGCGGATCAGCCGCGGGGCGTTGCGGCGGAGATCGAAAAAGTGAATTCTTTCCATGGAGTCGTCAGGGACCAGGCCGCGCTGTTGAGGGCGTCGACCTGGAAGGGGCGGGCCAGTCGGGACGTGTCCAGCCGCAGCCGCAGCCGCCCCTGATAGGTCTGGTCTGGCGTGAAGCGGCCGACATCGCCGAGAGGCCAGTCGCGGATGTGGCGCACCAGGTCGAGGGCTTCGTCCAGGGATGTGGCCGGCAGGGACAGATCCCCAGTCCCGACCCGCCACTGGCGCGTCAGCGCGTTGTACTGGATGCGCCAGGTCTGGCTGGTCGACAGGACCGTCTCGTCGAACCACCACCAGCGCGGGTGATCGATGGTCAGGTCCGCCGTGAAGTACAGCGGGAGGCCTTTGCGGGCGGCGTCGTGCAGTTCGTCGCCCAGGGTGAACTCGATGTCGGCGTTCAACAGGAGCTGGTCCTGGCGCATCACGGGTTCGATGCGCACGATCCGGCCGTCGTCGGCCCGGGCGGCCGGGGAGGTCAGGAACAGGAGGCTGAAGGCCAGTAGGATCAGGAAACGTGGCATGCGCTGGCGGGGATGGAGCGGAAAGTCACGGACAGTCGCAGTATTGTTGAGCCCGCGCCAAAGCGCAAGCCGCGCGGTGCCGTGCCGGCGGCCTCATGAGGGCTTGCGCAGCAGGGCGTAGAAGAAGCCGTCGCCGCTGTCGGGGCCGCCGGGCAGGATGTGGCCGGGGGCCGCCAACCGCAGCGTCCCGGGATGCCGGTCCAGGAAGGCGCGGACCTGCGCTTCGCCTTCCTGGGGAAAGATCGAGCAGGTGGCGTACAGCAGATGGCCGCCGGGTGCCAGCAGCGGCCACAGCGCGTCCAGGATGCGCGCCTGCAGGGCCGCCGTGCGTGCGAGGTCGTCTTCGCGGCGCAGCCAGCGGATGTCGGGGTGGCGACGCACCACGCCCGACGCTGTGCAGGGGACGTCGGCCAGGATGGCGTCGTAGGGCCGCCCGTCCCACCAGTCTTCGGGCCGGGCCGCGTCGGCGCATCGCAGGGTCACGTCGGGGGACTCCAGGCCCAGCCGCCGCAGGTTCTCGCCCACGCGCTCCAGGCGGCGGGCATCGCTGTCCAGCGCCGTCAGGCGCAGCGTGTGGCGCTCCAGCAGGTGGGCCGTCTTGCCCCCGGGCGCCGCGCAGGCGTCCAGCACCCGCATGCCGTCCCGCACAGGCAGCAGCGGCGCGGCCCGTTGGGCCGACGGATCCTGCACCGACCACCAGCCTTCGGCGTAGCCGGGAATGTCGCGCGCGGGGCGGGGCGTGTCCAGGATCAGTCCGTCTTCGCCTGCGGGCCGGGTGGCCAGACCGGCCTCGGCCAGACGCGCCCGCAGCGCGTCCCGGCCGATGCGCCGGGCGTTGGCGCGCAGGACCATGGGCGGTGGCTGGTCGGCGGCTGCCAGGATCGTTCGCCAATCGTCCGGCCAGGCTTCCCGCACGGCGGCGATCCACCAGTCCGGATGGTTCCAGACCGCGTCGGGCCGCCGGGCCAGTTCCCCGGTCAGCGCCGTGCGTTCGCGCCCATAGCGGCGCAGCACGGCGTTGATCAGGCCTTTGGCCGGCCGCGTGCGGCGGTCGGTGGCCGCCGCTTCGACCAGCTGATGGACCAGGGTGTGCTCATGGTAGAGCGGCGTGCCGGGCGGCTGTCCGGCGCCTTCGCCCTGGCGCAGGCTGGCTTCCAGCAGGCTCAGGCCCAGCAGGATCAGGGCCTCGGCCAGGCGTTCCGGCGGACGGCGCGGCACCAGCCGCTCGCGCACGGCCCGGGCATGGCCCAGCCGGCGCATGGCGTGGAAGGACAGTGCCTGGGCGGCCGGTCGCAGCGCGGCCGGGATCGATTCCAGCGCCTCGGACAGGGACTGGCCGTCCAGCACCGCTCCGATGGCCCGGGCGGCGGCCAGCAACTGATCGGACAGGACGGGGGATTGTGGCGATTCCGGCACGAAAAGGATCCAGAATGGGGGGTTGCGGGATGGATTCGGGGGACTTTAGCACCAATTGGCTAAAATCAAGGGTTGCCTCGACCAGGTCCGTCCAATGGCCGCACGGCCGGCGCGGTCCCGCGTCGTTCCTTCCGCATTCCACCGAGTATTTCCATGAGCCAATCCCCCCGCGTCGGTTTCGTCAGCCTGGGCTGTCCCAAGGCCCTGGTCGATTCCGAGCGCATCCTGACCCAGCTGCGCACCGACGGCTACACCATCAGCCCCGACTATGAGGGGGCCGACGTCGTCGTGGTGAACACCTGCGGCTTCATCGACAGTGCCAAGGCCGAATCCCTGGACGCCATCGGCGAGGCCATCGTGGAAAACGGCAAGGTCATCGTCACCGGCTGCCTGGGCGTGGAAGCCGACATGATCCGCGACGTGCATCCCGCGGTGCTGGCCGTCACCGGCCCCCAGCAGTACGAGCAGGTGGTGCGCGCCGTGCACGCCGCCGCGCCGCACGAACGTCCGCACGATCCCTACGTGGACCTGGTGCCGCCCCAGGGCATCCGCCTGACGCCGCGCCACTATGCCTACCTGAAGATCTCCGAAGGCTGCAACCACAACTGCAGCTTCTGCATCATCCCCTCCATGCGGGGCCGCCTGGTCAGCCGCCCGATCGGCGACGTGCTGGGCGAGGCCCGCCGCCTGGTGGACGCCGGCGTGAAGGAACTGCTGGTGATCTCTCAGGACACCAGCGCCTACGGGGTGGACGTCAAGTACCGCACCGGCTTCTGGGAGGGGCGTCCGGTCAAGACCCGGCTGACCGAGCTGGCCGGCGCCCTGGGGGAATTCGGCGTCTGGGTGCGCATGCACTACGTCTATCCCTATCCCCACGTGGACGAACTGATCCCCCTGATGGCCGAAGGCCGCGTCCTGCCCTACCTGGACATTCCTTTTCAGCACGCCAGCCCGCGCATCCTGAAGGCCATGAAGCGCCCCGCCTTCGAGGACCGCACCCTGGCCCGCATCCGCCAGTGGCGCGAGACCTGTCCGGACCTGACCCTGAGGTCCACGTTCATCGTCGGCTTCCCCGGCGAAACGGAGGAGGACTTCCAGTACCTGCTCGACTGGATGACGGAAGCCCAGCTCGACCGCGTCGGCTGTTTCCAGTATTCCCCGGTCGAGGGCGCGCGCGCCAACGAGCTGGCCGACCCCGTGCCCGACGAAGTCAAGGCCGAGCGCTGGGAACGTTTCATGGCGCACCAGCAGGCGATCTCCACGCGGCGCCTGGCCGCCAAGGTCGGCCGCACACTGACGGTGCTGGTGGACGAAGTCGACGCGGAGGGAGGCGCCACCGCCCGGTCCATGGCGGACGCCCCCGAGATCGACGGCAGCGTGCTGCTGCGCGACGCCGCCGGCTGCGCCCCGGGCGACCTGATCCAGGTGCGCATCGAGGACGCGGACGAATACGACCTGTACGGCGTGCCGGTCTAGGACGCTGCGCGCAGACGCTTTCAGGTTTCCTCGTCCGGCTTGCGCGGCACTACGCGCGGGGGCGGCTTGCCGGCTTCCAGGGGCTGGGCGCGCTTGAACGTGGTGACGGGCAGATCGCCGAATACGCCGCGCCGCGCGGCGACGCGCCAGGCGTGGCCGTAGGCGACTTCCAGGCTCAGGTGGATCGTGCCGTCGGCGTGGCGGCGGCGTTCCAGCGCCCGGACCAGGCGTTCGCGCCAGGCGCGGCCCGGCATGCCGCGGCGGCGCCCGGTGTGGGGGTTGCCGCCCAGCGCGCGGACGTCTTCCAGCAGTTTGTCGGCGGTCTTGTAGGTCAGGGTGATGATTTCCTGGTCCATGACGGGATCGGCGAATCCGACCTGCAGCATCAGATCGCCGAAATCGTGCATGTCCACGAATGCCATGGGCTGCGTGTCCGGATCGGCCTCGGCCAGGGCCTCGCGCAGTTCGCGGAAGGATCCGGGTCCCAGGCTGGAATACATCGCCAGCGCGTCGTTGCGCAGGATGCGGCGCCATTCCTGCAGCACCAGGTGGGGCTCGGGGTGCCAGTGCAGGGCCAGATTCGACCAGACCAGATCCAGGCTTTCGTCCGGCAGGCCGGTCTCGGCCAGGTCGGCCTGCCGGAAATCCGGCTTGGGCGTGGGCTTGTTGCGCAACCGGTGCCAGAATCCGGGCCTGGCCGCGTAGCGTTCGCGCGCCGCGTCCAGCAGCGCGCCGCAGGCGTCCAGGCCGGTGTAATGCTGGTCGGGGTAGCGGGCGCGCAACGGATCCAGCGCGTGGGCGGCGCCGCAGCCCGCATCCAGGATGTCGTGCGGCGCGATGCGGATGTAGCTCAGGCGGCGCAGCATGCGCTGGGCGATTTCCCCGTACAGGAATTGCGGGGCGTCGAGCGGCGCGCGCCGGGCGAACTGGCGCGTCACGGCCTGGGGGTCGATGGGCAGACGGGGAAGCTGTGGCATAAACGATCAAGACCGGCTCCGGGGCGCCCCGAAGCGTGCTGTGATGGAGGTTTCCTGCGAAAGGACACGTCATTATGCTGCATCCGTCGATCAAGCGCTGGCGCGACTGGATTCCGGCCGACTGTCCAGGCTGTGGGCGGCGCGTAGCCCGCCAGGGCCTGTGCGCCGATTGTCTGGGGCGCCTGATGCCGGACGCGGCGCGGCCGCGCTGCCCGCGCTGCGCGCATCCGCTGGACGAAGGGCGTTGCCCCGGCTGCGGCCCGGCCGCGCCGGCTTACGATCGCGTCGTGGCCGCGTTCGACTACACCGGCCTGGGGCGGGATCTGATCCATGACTACAAGATCCGTTGCCGCCTGTCCCTGGCGGGCTTGCTGGCGGATCAATTGGCGCGGGCGGTGCGCGAGGCCGGGCTGCGGGCGGACACGCCGGACTGGATCGTGCCGGTGCCGGCCCGGCGCGCGGCGCTTTTGCGGCGCGGATTCAGTCCGCCGGCCGAGGTGGCCCGTCTGCTGGCCCGTCGGCTGGGGCCGCGCTACCGCCTGGATGGCGTGCGGCGGGTGCGCGAAGGCGACCGGCAGGTGGGGCGGGATCGCGCGTTGCGCTTGCGGGCACAGGCGGGGGTCTTCGCCTGCGACGTCATGGACGGCCTGTCCGGCGGGCGGATCGCGGTGGTCGACGACGTGCTGACCACGGGCGCGACGCTGCAGGCGGTCGCGCTGGCGCTGAAGGAGGCCGGCGCCGCGCATGTCGAGGGCTGGGTGCTGGCCCGTGCCGTGGATCGACGCCGCGAGCCACCTCGCGGCCGGGTCTTACAATAGGGGCCGCCGACCGGCTCCCTGGCTTCCATCCCATGTTCCACATCGTCCTCGTCGAACCCGAAATCCCCCCCAATACCGGCAATGTGATCCGCCTGGCGGCCAACACCGGCGCCTTCCTGCACCTGGTGCGGCCGTTGGGTTTCGCGCTGGACGACGCGCGCATGCGGCGCGCAGGCCTGGATTACCACGAGTGGGCGGACATGCGGGTGCACGATGGCCTGGGCGAGGCGCTGGCGGCGATCGGCGGAGATCCGGCACGGCGCTTCGCCTTGACCACGCGCGGGTCGTCGCTGATCGGCGGCCATGCGTTCCTGCCGGGGGATGTGTTCGTGTTCGGCCGGGAAACCGCCGGCCTGTCGGAAGGGCAGTTGGCCTTCTTTCCCCCGGCGCAGCGCATCCGGCTGCCGATGCGGCCGCAACAGCGCAGCCTGAACCTGTCCAATGCCGTGGCGGTCACGATTTTCGAGGCCTGGCGGCAGACGGGCTACGCGGGCGGACTCTGATCCGGGCCGCCCGCGGCCGGAATCATTCGTCGCGCGGATCGCGCGCCAGCAGCGCGGCCACGGCCCGGGGCGGCGCGACACCGCCGAACAGCACATCGCAGACGGCGTCGGTGATGGGCAGGTCCAGCCCGTGCTGCCGGCCCAGGGCCTGGGCGGCACGGGCGCAGCGGACGCCCTCGGCGGTCATGCCGCCCGCCAGGATGTCGTCCAGTGTCCGCCCCTGGCCGATGGCGACGCCCACCTGGCGGTTGCGGGACAGTTCGCCGGTGGCGGTCAGGACCAGGTCGCCCAGCCCGGTCAGGCCGACGAAGGTGTCCGCCTGACCTCCCAGCGCCACGCCCAGGCGCTGGATTTCCGCCAGCCCGCGCGTGATCAGGGCGGCGCGGGCGTTGGTGCCCAGCCGCAGGCCGTCGCTGATGCCGCAGGCGATGGCCATGACGTTCTTCAGGGCGCCGCCGACCTCCACGCCCATGACATCCCGGGTGCCGTAGATGCGCGCCTGGGTGCCATGGAAAGCCGCCTGGGCCGCGCGGCCGGTGTCCGGGTCGCGGCTGGCGACCGTCAGGGCGACCGGCAGTCCCTGGGCCACTTCGCGGGCGAAGGATGGCCCCGACAGCACGCCCGTGCGCAACCAGGCGATGCCGGACAGGGCTTCGGCGACGATCTGGTGGGGCCATTCATGAGTGTCGGGCGTGATGCCCTTGCAGGTCCACAAGAGATGGACCGGCGCGGCGTCGGGGCCGCGGACCGGCAGGGCCTGCGCGATGCGCAGGCACACGTCGGCCAGGCCCGCCATGGGCACGCCCAGCACGATCAGGCGTTCCTGCGGGTCGGACCCGTCCAGCACGTGCGCCAGTGCGGCGTCGAAATCGCCGGTCGCCCGCAGGGCGGGCGGCAGGACGATGTCGGGCAGGCGGCGCGGATTGATGTGTTGCTGGTCGATGATCCGCGCCAGTTCGGGGTCGCGGGCCCAGATCAGGGCGTCGGACCGCGCGCTGGCAAGAGCCGCCAGGGCGGTCCCCCAGCTGCCCGCGCCTAGAACGCAAAGCCGGACCGGCGCCATGACGTGCAGTCCCCGGTCAGTTGCGTGCGCCGGGGGGCAGGATCAGGCCGGAGTCCTCGCCCTGGGCCTGTTCGCCCGATTGCTGCGCCAGGCGCTGCTCGTACAGGGCCTGGAAATTCATTTCGCTCAGGTGCAGCGGCGGCATCGAGGTGCGCGTGATCGCGTCGGCGACGTTGGCGCGCAGATAGGGGTAGAGCATGGTCGGGCAGACGATGCCCAGCAGCGGATCGAGCTGTTCGGCCGGGATGTTGGCGGCCTCGAAGATGCCGGCCTGGCAGAGTTCGACCAGGTACAGGACCTTGTCGCCGATGCGCGTGGTCACCGTGGCGGTCACCGTGGATTCGAACACGGATTCGGCCAGTTGCTGGCCGCCGACCTGGATGGAGACCTCGACGGTCGGACCTTCCTGTTCGAGGAAGATTTCCGGCGCGTTGGGCATTTCCAGCGACAGGTCCTTCACGTAGGTGCGCTGCAGGCCGAAGCTGGGAGCCTGGTCGTTCTGGGTTTGGTTTTCGTCGGACATGAGGGGTTCCGGTGTGAGGGGTGGGGGGCGGCCTGGTCGGGCCGGAATCAGGCCTGCAGCAGGGGCAGCAGGCCGGCGGCGCGGTCCAGGGCCGAGAGGTCGTCGAAGCCGCCGATGTGGCGCTCGTCGATGTAGATCTGAGGCACGGTGCGCCGGCCGGTGCGCTCCATCATGATGGAGCGCTGGGCCGGGTCGCGGTCGATGAAGATCTTGTGGATGTCCGTCACGCCGCGCTGCTTGAGCAGCATTTCGGCGCGCACGCAATAGGGGCACACGGAGGTGCAGTACATGGTGACTTGAGCCATGGTGGGTGGGTTCCGGTCAGGATTTCTTGAGGGGCAGTCCGCCTTCGGTCCAGGCGCTCAGCCCGCCCTCGAGGCAGGATACCCGATCGAAGCCGTGCTTGCGCAACTGGGCGACGGCCTTGGCCCCGTCGCGCCCGTGAGCGTCGACCAGCACGATGGGCTTGTCCTTGGGCAGGCTGTTGATGTGCGATTCCAGCGTGTCCAGCGGGATATTGCGGGACTGCGGGATGGCGCCGGTCTTGAACTGGTCGGCGGGGCGCAGGTCCACGAACTGGCCGTGATCCTGGTTGACCTGGCGGATGGCCTCGGCCAGGGCGACGCGCCCGGTCGAGCGGCCCTTGGACAGGCTGGGCCACAGCAGCAGGCCCCCGGAAGCCAGGGCGATGAGCAGAATCCAGAGGTTGTTCTGGCTGAGTAAGAAGTCCACGGCGGTTCCTGTGACAGGGGTCGGAAAAAAAGAAAGCCCCGGGATTATAAAATGGTCGGCAGTTTTGAACTTTCCGGGTCTGCCGATCATGCACAAACTGGTACTCATGCGCCATGGCGAAAGCCAATGGAATCTCGAAAACCGCTTCACGGGCTGGACCGACGTCGACCTCACCGAGACCGGCCGCGAGCAGGCGCGCCTGGCCGGCGAACTGCTGCGCGCGCAAGGCTATGAATTCGACCTGGCCTATGCCTCTGTGCTCAAGCGCGCCATCCGTACCCTGTGGATCGCGCTGGACGCCATGGACGCCATGCACACGCCCATCGGCCTGCACTGGCGGCTGAACGAGCGTCATTACGGGGCGCTCCAGGGGCTGAACAAAGCGGAGACGGCCGCCCGCTATGGCGAAGCCCAGGTGCTGCAATGGCGCCGCGCCTATGCGATCGCCCCCGAACCCCTGGCCGAGGACGATCCGCGCCATCCACGCTTCGATGCCCGCTACCGTCGGGTGCCGGCCAGTGAATTGCCGGCCACGGAATGCCTGCGCGACACGGTGGATCGCGTGGTGCCCTTCTGGAACGAATCCATCGCGCCCGCCATCCGTTCCGGGCGGCGGGTGCTGGTCTCGGCCCACGGCAACAGCCTGCGCGCCCTGATCAAGCATCTGGACGGGATCTCGGACGAGGACATCATCGGCCTGAACATCCCGACCGGCCAGCCGCTGGTCTACGAACTGGACGACGAATTGCGTCCCCTGCGCCATTATTATCTGGGCGACGAGGACCAGATCCGCGCCGCCATGCAGGCGGTCGCCAACCAGGGCAAGGCGCGTCAGGCCTGATATGCGCCACGCGGGCCTGGGGCTGTTGCTGTGTCTGGCCGCGTGCTGCGCCCAGGCGCAAACGTCTTTGCAGACGCGCCAGGCGCAGGCCCGCGAGGACCGGCAGGCCCTGCGCGAGCAGATCGACGCGCTGCAAAAGCGGATCGATGCGTCGGAATCCTCGCGCGAGGACGCCAGCCGCGCGCTGCAGGCCTCTGAGCAGGCGATCTCCGACATCAGCCGCGAACTGGTGGAGCTGGACCGGCGCGAGGCCGCGTTGCGGGACGCCCTGCGTGGACTGGACGCCGCCCGCGACCAGCAGTCCGACGAACTCGAGCGGCAGCAGAAAGCCCTGGCGGACCAATTGCGCGCCCAGTACGCCAGCGGACTGTCGCCCTGGACCGCACTGCTTTCGGGGCGCGACCCCCAGGAGATCGGCCGCGAACTGGCCTGGCTGGCCTACGTCACCCGGTCCCGAACCCAGGCGCTCGATGCTTTGCGGAGCACGATCGACCGGCTGGCCGACCTGCGGCGGCAAACCGACGACGGCCGTCGCGATCTCGACGCGGTGCGGGCCGACGTCGAACAACGCCGCCATGATCTGCAGGCCCAGCAGGCGCAGCGCCGTGAAGTGCTGGACAAGATCCGGGCGCGGTTGGACGATGAGCGCGGGCGGGCGAAACAGCTCCAGGCGCGCGATGCGCGCCTGGGTGGCCTGATCAAGGATCTGGACGCCGAGATCGCCCGGGCCGAGGCCAGGCGCCAGGCGGCGCTGAAGGCCGAGGCGGAACGCCGTGCGCGCGAGCAGGCCGCCCGCGCGCAGGCCGAAAAAGCCCGCCAGGAGCAGGAACGCGCGCGCGCCGCCGAGCAGGCGCGCCGGGTGCGCGAGCAGGCCGAACGCCACATGCGGACGGAAGAGGCGCCGGCGCCCCGGCCGCCCGAGGATGACCGGGTTCGCGCGCCGGTTCCGCCCGCCCCGGCCGGGCAGGAGCCGGCCGGGGCCAAGGCCGACGCACAGGGCAAAGCCGACGCCGAGGCCGAGCCTGCGGACGGGTTCCCCGGACTGACCAAGGGCCTGCCCCGCCCCGTCCAGGGAGAGATCCAGGGCCGTTTCGGCGCGCAGCGCCCCGAAGGCGGCCTGTGGCGCGGCATCGTGCTGCGCGCGGCGACGGGCACGCCCGTGCGCGCCGTGGCCGCCGGTCGCGTGGTGTTCGCCCATTGGCTCAGCGGCTTCGGCAATCTGCTGATCATCGACCACGGCAGGCAATACCTCAGCATCTACGCCTACAACCAGTCCCTGTTGCGTCAGGTCGGGGACGTGGTGGCGCGTGGCGACGAAGTGGCGCGGGTCGGCGCCACGGGCGGCCAGGTCGAGCCCGGTCTGTATTTCGAATTACGGCATCAGGGGGCGCCCATCAACCCCGAAGTCTGGTTGAAATAGGGCCGGATTCCCGCGGACCATTCCCGTTTTAATTTCTGTACTATGTATCCTTCATCGCCCGATACGCGCCGGCGCTGTCGCGGCGATCTGATCATCGCTTAGGAACGTGCATGAGCACTCGCAAAAATCGATCGTTGAGCTGGATCCTGACGGGCTTTCTCGGGGGCGTCCTGGTCAGTCTCGGGATTTCGGCGGTCGCCCAGAAGGGCGAACCGCTGCCGCTCAAGGCGCTCCAGCAGTTCGCCAACGTATACGGCGCGATCAAATCCAGCTACGTCGAGCCGGTGCCCGACCAGACGCTGATCGACGACGCGATCAAGGGCCTGTTCGCCGACCTGGATCCGCATTCGGTGTACCTGGACGAGGAAGCCTACAAGCAGATGCAGGACATCACGCGTGGCGGCTTCGGCGGCCTGGGCATCGAGATCGGCACCCAGGACGGCATGCCCAAGGTCATCGCACCGATCGAGGACACCCCGGCGGCGCGCGCCGGCATCCTGACGGGCGACCTGATCACCGGGATCGACGGCGAACCCACCAAGGGCATGAGCCTGAACGATGCCGTGAAGAAGATGCGCGGCGAGCCCGGCACCCCCATCGACCTGACCATCCGGCGCGCCGGCAGTTCCAAGCCCCTGAAATTCCACATCGTCCGGGAAATGATCAAGACCCGCAGCGTGCGCGGCAAGATGCTCGATCACGATATCGCCTATGTGCGCATCAGCCAGTTCCAGGACCGCACCACGTCCGACATGGTCCGGATGCTGGCCAGCCTGTCCAAGAAGCAGGCGCCCAAAGGCCTGGTGCTGGATCTGCGCAACGACCCGGGCGGGCTGCTGGATGGCGCCATCGGCGTCGCCTCCGCCTTCCTGGAACCGGGCAAGCTGGTCGTTTCCACCAAGGGCCGCATTCCGTCTTCGAACGAGGAGTTCTACGCCCGTCCCCTGGACGGCAGCCATGGCGTGGAGGACGGCGGGCAGTTGCCCGCCTGGACGCGCACGGTGCCGATGGTGGTGCTGGTCAACGTCGGTTCGGCCTCGGCCTCTGAAATCGTGGCCGGCGCCCTGCAGGATTACAAGCGCGCCCGCATCATCGGCAACCGCACGTTCGGCAAGGGGTCCGTACAGTCCGTCCTGCAACTGGACAAGGACACGGGCATCAAGCTCACCACGGCGCGTTATTACACGCCCAGCGGCCGTTCGATCCAGAATACGGGGGTGGAGCCCGACTATGTCGTGGACGACAGCGCCGCCGGCAACCTGTTCCGTATGCAGCGCGAGGTCGACCTGCGGCACCATCTGGAAAACCAGCCCGGCGCCCAGGGCGCGGATGATTCGGCCGATGGCGATTTCGTCCAGGGCGAGATCAAGATGTTCGAATTCGGCGGCGCCGACGACTGGCAGTTGCGGCAAGCCGTCAATGCCCTGCAGGGGCGCCCGGTCCAGAAGTCCGATCCCGTTCAGGTGAAGCAGGCGCGCGCCGAGGCCCGGAACGGGGACGCGGGGGCGGATGCGGCGACCGGAGAGGCCCGGAAACCCGGGCAGGCGGAAAAAAAAACCCTGAATGATGCCGGTGACGGGGTTGAACGCTATCGTGTCACCCCGGAAGGACTGATCAGGATTCCGTGATGGGGGACGAATCCGTCCTGGACGACGCGCGGCTGACGCGCTATGCCCGGCACATCCTGCTCGACGAGTTCGGCATCGAAGGCCAGGAGCGCCTGCTGGCGGCCCATGCGCTGATTGTCGGCGCGGGCGGCCTGGGATCGCCGGCGGCGTTGTACCTGGCTGCCGCGGGCGTGGGGCGGATCACGCTGGTGGACGACGACATCGTCGAGCTCAGCAACCTGCAGCGCCAGATCCTGCATGACATGGCGGGCCTGGGGCGGCCCAAGGCCGAATCGGGGCGGGACGCCTTGCGAGCGTTGAACCCCGATGTCCAGGTGCGGGCGCTGGTGGAGCGACTGGACGAGACCCGCCTGCGTGAACGGGTGCTGGATGCCGACGTGGTTCTGGATTGCAGTGACAATTTCGCCACCCGTCATGCCATCAACCGCGCGTGCGTGGCGGCCCGCAAGCCGCTGGTGTCGGGGGCGGCGATCAAGTTCTCGGGGCAGGTCAGCGTCTATGACCTGCGGGACGAGACCGCGCCCTGCTATCACTGCCTGTTTCCCGAGTCCGACGACGTCGAGGAACTGCGTTGCGCCACCACGGGCGTGCTGGGGCCCCTGGTGGGCATGGTGGGCAGCGTTCAGGCCGCGGAGGCCATCAAGGTGATCACCGGCATGGGCGAAACCCTGGTCGGGCGGTTGCTGTCGGTCGATGCCTTGCGCATGCAGTGGCACACGATCCGCTTCAGGCGCGATCCCGATTGCCCGGCATGCGCCCGGCGCGCGCCTGCAGCAGCAGCGTCCCCAGGCGGTTGATCCGCGCGTCCACGTAAAGGTCGCGGCCATTGCGCTGGCGGGAAAACGGCGTGCCCGGATGGTACAGCCACACGGTGCGCATGCCGACCTGGCGGGCGGACTTCAGATTGCGTTCGGTGTCCTCGACCAGGATGATCCGGCGAGCGGGCACGCCCAGCCGGGCGACCACCATGCGCATCAGGCCGGGCGATGGCTTGGGCCGCGCCAGACCCATGGGCATCATGTGGTCGATGGCCCACAGGCCGTCGAATTCCTGCAGGATGCCCAGGGCGTTCAGCACGCGGCGGGCGTAGTGGGCCGGGGCGTTGGTCAGCACGATGCGCCTGCCCGGCAGGCCGCGCAGGCGGGCCGCCAGGCCGGTTTCCGCATGCACCAGCGGGGCAATGTCGAAATCGTGGCAGGTTGCCAGGAATTGGCGCAAGCTCACACCATGGTGGCGCGCCAGGCCGATGGCGGTGGCGCCATAGCGTTGCCAGTAATGCAGACGCAGGGCGTCGGCCTGGTCCTGGGGCAGATCCAGGGCCTGGGCCACGGCGGCGCCCATGCGCCGGTCGATGGCGCGGAAGATGCCGCGCGAGGCGTCGTGCAGGGTGTTGTCCAGATCGAACAGCCAGACCGGTTCGTCGGGCCGGACGGCCCGCCGGCGCCGCAAGGGGCTGGGCGCTTTCACGCGGCCCTCTTGGCGCCTGGCGCCAGCCGCATTCCCCCGGGGGGAAACGTTTGCCTGGAGCGCCCCGGTGATCGCGGCGGGGTCATGCGGGCCGATGCATCAGTGCGAACTGATCATGGTGCCCACGCCGCGATCCGTCAGGATTTCCAGCAGCAGGCAGTGCGGCACGCGGCCGTCGATGATGTGCACCGAATTCACGCCGAACCGTGCGGCGTCCAGCGCCGAGGATATTTTCGGCAGCATGCCGCCCGACAGAGTGCCGTCCTGGAACAGCGTATCGATGGTCTGGGCCGACAGGCTGCGCAGCAACTGGCCGTCCTTGTCCAGCACCCCGGGGGTGTTGGTCAGCATGACGAGTTTTTCCGCGCCCAGGACCTCTGCCATCTTGCCAGCGACGACGTCGGCGTTGATGTTGTAGGCCTGGCCGTCCTCGCCATAACCGATGGACGAGATGATGGGGATGAACTGGTCGTCCTGGAGCGCCTTGACCACGGCCGGCTCGATGCGCTCGATGTCGCCCACGAAGCCGATGTCCAGCATCTCGCCGGGGTGGTCCGGGTCGGGCATGAGCTTTTTGCGCGCCTGGATCAGGCAGCCGTCCTTGCCGGTCAGGCCCACGGCCTTGCCGCCGGCCTCGTTGACCATCATGACGATGTCCTGCTGGACCTGGCCGCCCAGCACCCATTCGACGACTTCCATGGTTTCGGCGTCGGTGACGCGCATGCCCTGGATGAAGGTGCCTTCCTTGCCGATGCGCTTGAGCGCGCTGTTGATCTGCGGGCCGCCGCCGTGGACCACCACAGGATTCAGGCCGACGAGCTTGAGCAGCACCACGTCGTGGGCGAAGCTGCGCTGCAGGTGCTCGTCGGTCATGGCGTTGCCGCCGTATTTGATGACGACGGTCTTGCCGTGGAAGCGGCGGATGTAGGGCAGCGCCTCGGAGAGCACCTCGGCCTTGAGGGCGGCCGGCGTTTGGGACGTGATGTCCTGGGCGGTATTCGTCATGTCAGGAAGCCAGCGCCTTTTCAACCGTGGCCATGAAGGCTTTCTCGTCATAGTTGCCGAGATAGCGTTTGATGATGTGGCCTTGCTTGTCGATCAGGAAGGCCGTGGGGGTCAGACGGACGTCGCCGAAGGCCCGGGCGATCTTGCCCTGGGCGTCGATCACGACTGGAAAGGGCAATCGCCGCGTTTCGGTGAAGTTCTTGACGTAGTTGGGCGGGTCGTACTGCATGGCCACGCCGATGGTGTCGAAGCCCCGGGCTTTCAGTTCCTGGTAGTGGCGGATGGTGTCGGGCATCTGCGCCACGCAGGTGGTGCAGCTGGTGGCCCAGAATTTGACCAGCACGACCTTGCCGCGCAGATCCTGCGTGGTGACGGTGCGGCCGTTCAGGTCGGTGAAGGCGACATCGGGCGCCGCCTGGGCGGAGCCCTGGAATTGCCAGAGGGCGGCGGCGCCGATCGCCACGACGGCCGCCAGGCCGATCAGGATCTTTTTCATTGCACAGGCATGGTCTGGGCGCCATCACCGTTGCCCGCGGGCGGCGGTGAGGAAGCGCCGGATGAACTGGAATCGGTGACGGGCGCGGCGCCCTGCGTGCCGGGCTCGGTGAGCAGGGTTTCGCGCGCCACGATCGTGAACAATTTTACGACTTTGTTGACCCCCGAGATGCCGGAGGCGACGGAGGCGGCGCGGCGGCCTTCGTCGTCGGTGACTTTGCCCATCAGGTAGACGACGCCGCGTTCGGTCGTGACCTTGATGGTGCGGAAGGGCACGTGCTCGGTGGCGACAAGCTGGCTCTTGACCTTGGAAGTCAGCCAGGTGTCGTTGGTGCGTACGCTGAGGGGCGTGATGTCCCCGACCCGGATGTAGTTGTCCACCGCGCGGACCTTGGTGATGTCCCGGGCGATGGTCTCGGCCCGTTGCCGGTCGGCGTCGGTGGGGACGTCGCCCACCAGCAGCAGCCGGCCCGCGTAGGACGTG
This sequence comes from Castellaniella denitrificans, assembly GCF_027214045.1. Lineage (GTDB taxonomy): Bacteria > Pseudomonadota > Gammaproteobacteria > Burkholderiales > Burkholderiaceae_B > Castellaniella > Castellaniella denitrificans_A. Next base: position 734,326 of record NZ_JAPWHE010000001.1, read on the forward strand.
CCCAGGACGCGCGCCTTGTCGCCGAAGGCCTTGTTCATTTCGCTGGAGACGCGCAGTTCGATCGTCTGGTCGTCGACCTGCTCGCCGGCGGTGCGCCGGTCCGTGGCCACGGCGGCGGAGGTGGCGGCGGCGCCGCCCACGACGAACAGGCCGCAGCCCGACAGGGAGGCCAGGCAGGCCAGGCCGATCAGGAGGCGGGCGAGGGGGCGGGCGGGCACGGGCATCAGAGGGGGTCTCCCAGGAGCAGTGCGTCGATGCCGTCGCACAGCGCGTGCAGCAGCAGGATGTGGACTTCCTGGATGCGCATGGTGCGGTCGTGCGGGACGCAGAGGTGGATGTCGGTCTCGTAGAGCAGGGAATTGATCTGGCCGCCGCCCTTGCCGGTCAGGGCGATGATCTGCATGTCGCGTTCGTGTGCGGCCTCGATCGCGCGCAGGACGTTGGGCGAATTGCCGCTGGTGGTGATGGCCACCAGGATGTCGCCGGGCTGTCCCAGGGCGGCCACCTGGCGTTCGAAAACGGCGTTGAAGCCGTAGTCGTTGCCCACGGCGGTCATGATGGAGGTGTCGGTGTTCAGCGCGATGCCGGCCAGCGGCAGGCGGTCGCGCTCGAAGCGTCCGACGAGTTCGGCGACGAAATGCTGGGCGTCGGCGGCGGAGCCGCCGTTGCCGCAGGCGAGGATGCGGGCGTTGTTGGTCAGCGCGCCGAAAAGCAGGTCGACCGCGGCCGCCAGGGCCGGGGCCAGGTCGCGGGCGCTGGAGCGGAACGCGTCGACGGCGTCGTCGAAATGCGACGTCATGCGGGAGGTCATGTCCATGGAGCCGATTATCGCATGAGCGCGCGACCCCGGCGCCGCCGAACGTAACAGTTTGCGGGTCGCACCGGGGCTCAGGCGCGGAAGGCGTCGCGGATCCAGTGGGGCTGGTCCGTGTCGAAGGCCACCACGTCGAAGCGGCAGGCCGGCGCGTCGCCGCCGAAATGCAGGCGGACGAGCCGGGGCAGGAAGTGGCGTGCGGCCCGGATCAGCCGGGCCTGCTTGGCGCGGTTTACACTGGCGGCGGCGCCGCCGAAGGACGGGTTGCGGCGTTCCCGCACTTCGATGAACAGCAGCAGGCCGCCTTCGCGGGCCGCCAGGTCGATTTCCCCGGCGCGGCAGCGCAGGTTGGTCGCCAGGATGCGGACGCCGTGCGCCCGCAGGTGGCGCGCCGCGCGGGCCTCGGCCTCGCGGCCCTGGCGCTGGGTCGGAGACCCCGTCGGCGGTTCGTCGCCGGCCGCGCCGGCGCGGCCGGGAGACGTACCGGATCGCCGGGCATGGCGCCGGCGGCGCGTCGCCGCGCGGCGTTGGGCCTGCAGGGCGGTTTCGTAAGGATCGGCGGGCATGGCTGGACATCCAATCCGCAAGAAAAGAGGAAGCAACGAGTATGACGGACAGCGCAGACTGGGAAAAGACCGGGCCGACATGGAAACGTCACGCCGAGCAGGTGGCGGGCCAGTCGTGGCCGGCGGGCTGTCTGTACGTGGTCGCCACGCCGATCGGCAATCTGGGCGACCTGAGCCTGCGGGCCTGGGAGGCCCTGCGCCGCTGCGACGCGATTGCCGCCGAGGATACCCGCACCACCCGGGCGTTGCTCGACGCCTGGGGGATCGATACGCCACTGCTGGCGGCCCACCGCCACAACGAGCGCGAGGCGGCCGGCGCCGTGATCCGGCGGCTGTCCCTGGGCGAGCGCATCGCCCTGGTGTCCGACGCAGGCGCACCCGCGGTGAGCGATCCGGGGGCGCGGGTGGTGCGTGAAGTCCAGGCGGCCGGCTATCGGGTCGTGCCGCTGCCGGGGCCCAGCGCCGTCGTGGCCGCCCTCATGGCGAGCGGAGCCACCCGCGACGATGCGCCCGGCTTCGCCTTTGCCGGGTTCATGCCGTCCAAGGCCCAGGCGCGGCGCAAGTGGCTGGACCAGTGGCTCGCCTGGCCGGTGCCGGTGGTGATGTTCGAGACACCGCACCGCCTGCGGGCCGCGCTCATGGACTTGTCGATGGCGGCCGGGCCGGACCGGCGGGTGACTGTGGCGCGCGAACTGAGCAAACGTTTCGAGGAAATCCGGACGTTGGCGGCGGGCGATGCCCTCGCCTGGCTGGACGAGGACGCTCACCGGGAACAGGGGGAGTTCGTGCTGGTGGTGCATGCCGACGAGTCGGCGCGCGAGCCGGACGAGGACTTGTCACCCGAGCAACGCCGGGTCATGGAAGCGCTGCTGGAGGAATTGTCGGTGCGCGACGCGGCGCGGATCGGCGCCCGGGCCACGGGCCTGGCGCGTGACCGGCTGTACGCCTGGGCCCTGGCGCAGGCATGAGTCCGGACGCCGATCAGTCCCTGCGGACTGATCGGCGCCTGACGAATCGGAGCACGCTGATCAAAGCCCTTGGTCCAGCGCGATCACGGGGTTCAGGCCGGCGGATTCCGCCAGACGCGAGGCGGTGTGCGCGGCTTCGTCGCGCGACAGGTAGGGGCCCATGCGGACCTTGTAGAGCGGCGGCTGGTGGATGACGGTGGCGGGGCCGGCCTGGCCGGCGGCCTCGGTGTTGACGCGCTGGGCCAGCGACTGGGCGTTCTGGGCCGAGGAGAAGGCGCCGAACTGCAGGTAGATGCCGCCCGGCCCGGATGCCTCGGAAACCGTGGGAACGGGCGCCAGGGGCTCGAGGGGGGCGGCGGGCAGACCGACCGGCCTGGCCTGGACCGCGTCGGGCGGCGGGGACGCCGGGGCCGAGGCCATCAGGGGCGCCGCCGGATAGCGGCCGGCGCGGATGTCGGTGTTGGTGATGGCCTGCACGACCACGCGGCCGCTGCCGGGGCCGATCAGGCCGAGTTTGGCGGCGGCCACGTAGGACAGGTCGATGATCCGGCCTGGATGGAAGGGACCCCGGTCGTTGATGCGCACGACCACCGAGCGATTGGTGCCCGCCCGGGTCACCCGCGCATAGCTTGGGATGGGCAGGGTCGGGTGCGCCGCCGTCATCGCGTACATGTCGTAGGTTTCGCCGTTGGCGGTCTTTTCGCCATGGAACTTGCGGCCGTACCAAGAGGCCACGCCTTCCTGGCGGTAGGGCCGATCCTCGGCGATGGGGACATAGCGCACGCCGAAGACTTCGTAGGGGCGGAAATTGGCCGGGGCGTGCCGCTCGATACGCGGGACGGCGTCGGGAATGGAGGCGATGTCGGCCGGGATGTCGCGGCCGGGGCCGTCGTCCTTGTAGTAGCCGCCCGAGCGCGAGGCGCAGCCCGCCAGGACCACCAGCGTGGCGCCCAGCAGGACGAGCGTCAGGTGGCGCATCGTCCACTTCGCGGCCTGCAAGGCGCCCGGGTTCGCCAGGCGCAGGCCAGTCCGCAAGGACTGCCCCGCGTCCGCGCGCATCCCGGCGCTCATGGCCGGGTCTCCTGCAGTTTGGGGTTTCGATGGCGCACCAGCAGGGGGGAGTGGTCCGCGAAACGCCGAGCGAGCTGTTCGGTGACGTAGACCGAACGGTGCTGGCCGCCGGTACAGCCGATGGCCACGGTCAGGTAGTTGCGTGTGTCCTGCATGTACAAGGGCAGCCATTTGCGGATGAAGGCGGCGATGTCGTCGATCATGGATTCGACGCTGCCGAACTGGGCCAGCCAGGCGGCGACCGGAGCGTCGCGCCCCGTCAACGGGCGCAACTGCGCGTCGTAGTGGGGATTGGGCAGGCAGCGCACGTCGAAGACCAGATCGGCATCGTGCGGAACGCCGCGCTTGTAGGCGAAAGACTCGAAGGTCAGAATGACCGAGGGGCGGTCCGTCTGGACCAGGTCACGGACCCAGGCGCGCAGTTGCCCGGGCGCCAGGTCCGACGTGTCGATGACGTGTTCCTGGTTGCGCAGGGGGGCCAGCAGTTCCCGTTCGCGGGTGATGCAGTCCTGCAGCGAGGCTTCCAGGCCTTCGTGCTGCAGGCGGTCGGTCAGCGGATGGCGGCGCCGGGATTCGGAATAGCGCTGCATCAGGGTATGGTCGTCGGCTTCCAGGAAGATCACGTGCAGCGCCGTGCCCATGGCGCGCAGGCTGGTCAGGATGCCGGGCAGGTCGTCCAGATCGCCCGGCGTGCGCACATCGATGGCGACCGCCACCCGTTCCAGGCCGCTGTCCTGGGTGCTGGCGATGAATTCGTGCAGGAAACGCACCGGCAGGTTGTCGATGCAGGTATAGCCGGTGTCCTCCAGCATGCGCAGGGCCACGGACTTGCCAGAGCCGGAGATTCCGGTGATGAGGACGATGTTCAGCATGGCGTGCGCAACGAGGGGGGGCGCGTCGTCATGATCGGGCCTCCCGGGAGTTCTCCATGATGGCCAGGGCCTGGCGTTCGATGAATTCGCCCATGGTGTCGATGCCGCGCAGGCTGAGGATGGTATTGCGCACGGCGGCCTCGACCAGCACGGCCAGGTTGCGGCCCGCCGCGACCTGCAGCATCACCCGGCGGATCGGGATGCCCAGGATGTCCTGGTATTCGTCCTGGGTCGGCAGCCGCTCGAAGTTGTCGGGCGTCAGGCGCACCAGGTGGACGATCAGCTTGATCTTCATCTTGCGCCGCACCGAGGTCTCGCCGAAGATCGTGCGGATGTCCAGCAGTCCGAGGCCGCGGACCTCCAGCAGGTTCTGGAGCAGAGGCGGGCATTGGCCCTCGATGAAGTTCGGCGCGGTGCGCGAGAGTTCGACGGCGTCGTCGGCCACCAGTCCGTGCCCCCGGGAAATCAGTTCCAGGGCCAGTTCGCTCTTGCCCAGTCCCGATTCCCCGGTGATCAGGACGCCCAGGCCCAGGACATCCATGAAGACGCCGTGCACCGTGGTCTTGGGCGCCATCCGCTTGCCCAGGTAGATGCGCAGCAGGTCGATCAGGAGGGCTGCGTCGGTGGCCGTGGACAGCAGCGGGATTTCGTGCGCCAGGCAGTAGGCCCGGAGATCCTCGGGCGTCTGGGTGCCCGCCGCCATGACGATGGCGGGGACGCCTCCGGAGACCAGCTCGTCCATGTGGTGCTGGCGGCGGCGCGGGTCGAGCCGCAGATAGTAGGACACTTCCTCCGCGCCGAAGACCTGGATGCGCCCCGGATGAATCAGGTTCAGGTGGCCGATCAGGTCGGCGGCGGCGCCGCTGGTGTCGGGAATCAGACGCCGGTCGGCGGCGTCCTGGCCAGCGATCCAGGAGAAACGGATCTTCTCGGTGTTGTCACGAATCAGCTCTTGGATGGTCAGCATGTTCAGGGGCCGGGGCGCTCGCGCCAGTCAGGATCAGGTGATGGACTTCCTGGGGGTCCGCAGATTGCGTCAACGCCTGGCGGATGCCGGCGTCGGACATCAGGCGGGCGATGCCGGCCAGCAGGTCCAGATGGGTCTGGGTGGCGGTTTCCGGGATCAGCAGGAAGAACAGCAGGCGGGCCGTGCGGCCGTCGTTGGCATCGAATCGGACGGGCTCGGCCAGCCGGATGAAGGCGGCGTGAGGCTCGCGCAGGTCCTTGAGGCGTCCGTGCGGGATGGCGACCTCGTGGCCCAGCGCGGTCGATCCAAGCCGTTCGCGGGCCAGCAGGCTGTGGAACACCGCCGTGCGCGCGACGCCCTGGTGGTTCTCGAACAGCAGCCCGGCGTGTTCGAAGGCGCGTTTCTTGCTGGTCGCGGCCAGATCCAGGACGATATTGTCGGGCGGCAGGATGCGGGGAGTGAGATTCATGGCGTCCATTATAGGTAAATGGGCCCCACAACAATATGGCCCCGGACGGAAGTCTCGAGGCCATGTGTGGTCCCGGGCCGGAGACCGGCCCGCGCGTGCCGTCAGACGGTCACTTCCTGGCGTTTCGGGGGTTCGTGGACGACGTGATCCTGAGCCTTGGTCTTGTACTTGATGACCTGGCGGTCGGCCTTGTCGACCAGCAGATCGATGGCCGCATACAGGTTTTCGTCCGAGGCTTCGCAGTGCAGGTCCTTGCCACGCAGGCGCATGGTGATTTCGGCGGTGTGCTTCAGGGGCTCGATCGAGAGCATGACCTGGGTGTCGATGACCTGATCGAAGTGCCGCAGGACACGCGCCGTCTTGGTGAGGACGTATTCGCGGATGGCCGGGGTGATTTCCAGATTGCGACCGGTGATTGTCAGGCTCATATGCAGACTCCTTGCGGAAAGACGGGGAGGGTTCGGAGGGAACCGGGGATGGACGGGATGGATCTCCTTTTCTGACAGTTCGATGACAGGTCCAGTTTACCCATTGCATCCGCAACATCAAGCGCCTGTTTTCGGTGTAGGATACCGGGATCGGCCCGGACGCGGCGCAGTCTTCGCGGACCTCCCGCGCCGGTCGCCCTACATCCTGAAGTTCTTGCCCAGATAGACCTGGCGCACGGCCTCGTTGTCCACGATCTCGCTGGGATGGCCGCTGGTCAGGACGCGGCCTTCGCTGATGATGTAGGCGCGGTCGCAGATCCCCAGGGTTTCCCGCACGTTGTGGTCGGTGATCAGCACGCCGATGTTGCGGCCCTTCAGGAATTGCACGATGCGCTGGATCTCGATCACGGCGATCGGGTCCACTCCGGCGAAGGGCTCATCCAGCAGGATGAAGCGCGGGTGGGTGGCCAGGGCGCGGGCGATCTCCACCCGGCGGCGTTCCCCGCCCGACAGGGAAATCGCCATGTTGCGGCGGATGTGTTCGATCTGCAGTTCGTCGATCAGCGATTCCAGGCGTTCTTCCAGGGCGGCGGCCGACAGGGGCTTGCCCTGGGCGTCGCGCTGCAGTTCCAGCACCGCGCGGATGTTCTGTTCCACCGTCAGGCGCCGGAAGACCGAGGCGTCCTGGGGCAGATAGGACAGGCCCAGCCGCGCGCGCCGGTGCATGGGGATGCCCGTGACGTCGTGCTGGTCGATCAGGATGCGGCCCGTGTCGGCCGGGATCAGCCCCACGATCATGTAGAAGCTGGTGGTCTTGCCGGCGCCGTTGGGGCCGAGCAGGCCGACGACCTCGCCGCTGTCCACCGACAGGGAAACGTCCTGGACGACGGCGCGGCGTCCGAAGGTCTTGCCCAGGCCGATGGCCTGGAGGCTGCCGGACGCGCGGGCGGCGTCGTTCGGCGTGTAAGTGGCGTCGTGCGTGGTCATGGGCATTACGACCGGCCCGCTTTCTTGGCCTTGCACCGGGCGATCGCCTGGTCGATGCGGGACTGGGGCTGTGCCAGGGACCGGACGCGCCCGCCGGCGGCGGCCGAGTTCTGTCCGCCGAACGCCTCGTAGGTGCCGGATTTTTCGTGATAGATGATCCGGGCGCCGCGGACGTTGTCGAAGGCCTGGCCGCAGATCAGGCGGGTCACGGTGGCCTGGCCCGTCAGGGTGATGTCGCCCGAGGATCCGGCGTAGTCGGCCTGCAGGCCGGTGGCGATGATCGTCTCGAATTTCTCGGGGTTTTCCTGGCGGATGGTGACGACCCGGCCTTTGTCGGCCGTGGCGGTGCCGAACTGGTTGCCCTGAGCGTCCTCGCGGGTGACGAGCTTGTCGCCGCGCAGGGTCATCGCGCCCCGGGTCAGGATCACATTGCCGGTGAAGGTGCTGGTCTTGTTGACGTCGTCGTAGTGCAGGGTGTCGGACAGGATGACCGTGTCGGGCTCGTCCTTGGGCGCGGGCGTGTCCTGGGCGGCGGCCGCCAGGGAAGCCAGGGACAAGAGGCCGGCGGCGATCGCCGCGATCAGGGCGGAAGACGGGATTTTCATGGTTGAGCGTTCTTTTTGGGTGCGGCGTTGCGGGCGGCCTGGTCTTCGCCCGAAATCTTGACGTCGCTGGCCGCCGTGACGGTCAGTTGGCGGGTGCGGTTATCGTAGCGCATGCCCTTGCCGCGCAGCGTGGAATGGCCGTTGACGACCAATGCCGGGCGGTCCGTGTGGACAAGGTCCCGGTTGGGTTCGATGACGAGCTGGGAACTGCGCACGTCCAGCAGTTGGTGATTGGCGTCCGGCAGGCGTTTGAGGTGGGCGTTGCCGTTGAGCACGATGCGGTCGCCGCGCTCGTCCAGCGTGCCGTGATCGGCGGTGCCCTCGGTGATGGGGGCGCCGGGCTGGTGGCCGACCGCGCGCGGCGAGGTGATTTCGTAGGCGTCGGTGTCCGGGAAGTGTTCCATGGCTGAACCTTCCAGGCGGTTGATGGCGCGTCCGGCGGGGTCCGTGCGCACCATCGTGAACCGGTCCGACCAGGAGTCGCGTTCGTGGGTGACGCGCCGGGGCGGGTCGACCTGGATCGAGCGCAGGGTGTAGTCGGACGCCCACCAGGTGCCCAGCACCAGCAGGCCGAGCAGCAGCACGGCGACGAGGCTGGGCAGGCGGTCCTTCACTGGATGGCTCCGCCCAGCGTGGACAGGGAGGCCGTGAAGCAGGCGCCCAGGCGGCCCTGGGCCGCCAGGATCAGGTCGCAGCATTCGCGCACGGCGCCCGCGCCGCCGCGCAGGGTACTGGTCCAGTGGGCCGCCTGGCCGACATAAAAGGGCGCGTTGGGCACGCTGGCGGCGAAGCCGACCCGCTGCAGCACGGGCAGATCGATGATGTCGTCGCCCATGTAGCCCAAGTCCTGCAGGGACAGGCCGGCCTCGCGGGCAAGGTCTTCGACCGTGTTGATCTTGTCGCGGACACCCTGGAGGATGGGCGAGATGCCCAGTTCGGCCGCCCGGCGGGCCGTGATGGCGCTTTTCCGGCCGCTGACCCAGGCGACGTGGATGCCCTGCTCGCGCAGCAGCCGCAGGCCGTGGCCATCCAGCGCATTGAAGGGCTTGACGGCCTCGCCGTGTTCGCCATACCAGAGACTGCCATCGGTCAGGATGCCGTCGACGTCGAACACCATCATGCGCACCGCGCGAGCCCGATCGCGGACCGCTTCCGGGATGCGGGCCAGGATCTGGGCTTCGGCGGGATGGGAGAAACCGGGCAATTCGTTCATCAGATGACCTTTGCGGCGAGGAGGTCGTGCATGTGCAGAGCCCCCAATAATAGCCCGTCGCCATCCAGGACCAGCATCTGGTTGAGTTTGTGCTCGTCCATGATCGTGGCGGCCTCGATGGCGGGCGCGTCGGCCGCGATCGAGCGCGGGTGGCGGCTCATGCCGGCCGAGACCGGCAGGGCGCGGATGTCGCCGTGCTGGGCGATCATGCGGCGCAGGTCGCCGTCGGTGAACAGGCCCACGGGGCGTCCGGCTTCCAGGACGATGGTCATCCCCATGCCCTTGGCCGACATTTCGGTCAGGGCGTCGGGGATCAGGGTGTCGGGGGCGACGCGCGGCAGGGCCGCGCCGCTGCGCATGATGTCGGCCACGGAGGTCAGCAGCCGCCTGCCCAGGGCGCCGCCGGGATGCGATCGGGCGAAATCGTCGCGGTTGAAGCCGCGCGCCTCCAGGCAGGCGACGGCGATGGCGTCGCCCAGCACCAGGGCGGCCGTGGTGCTGGCGGTGGGGGCGAGGTTCAGGGGGCAGGCTTCCTGGTCCACTGCGGCGTCCAGCGTCAGGTCGGCGCTGATGGCCAGTTCGGAACCGGCGTGGCCGGTCAGGGCGATGATGCGCGTGCCCATGCGTTTGGCCACGGAAATGATGGTGATCAGTTCCTGGGCCGAGCCGGAATAGGAGATCGCCAGCAGGATGTCCTGGCCGGTGAGCATGCCCAGATCGCCGTGGATGGCTTCGGCCGCGTGCATGAAGAAGGCGGGCGTGCCGGTGGATGCCAGGGTGGCGGCGATCTTGCGGGCGACGTGGCCGGATTTGCCGATGCCGGTGACCACGACGCGGCCCGGACAGTCCAGGATCAGGCCGACCGCCTGGGCGAAGCGCGCGTCGATGCGGCCTTGCAGGGCTTGCAGGGCCTGGATCTCGATGCCGAAGGTGCGGTCGGCGCTGGCACGGATCGCCTCCGGGCTGGGTCTGGGGTGGGCATGCATCCCGCGATTTTAAGCGGAATGGGCACCCCGGTGAGAGGGCGGGCTTGTTAAACTGTGCCCGCCTCATGCTCCCGCCACAGGACCCCGCCATGCAAACCGATCCGGCCCAGTACATCCGCGACACGATCCGCACCGTGCCCGATTGGCCGAAACCCGGTGTGCAGTTCCGGGACATCACCCCGGTGCTGCAGGATCCGCGCTCGTTCCGCGTGCTGATCGATTTGTTCGTCTACCGCTACATGCGCCAGCGTCTGGACCTGGTGGCGGGGATCGACGCGCGCGGCTTCATCGTGGGCTCGGTGCTGGCCTACGAACTGAACCTGGGTTTCGTGCCGGTGCGCAAGCAGGGCAAGCTGCCGTTTCGCACGGTGGCCGAGGAATACGCCCTGGAATACGGCAATGCCGCGGTGGAGATGCACACGGATTCGGTGCGGCCCGGCCAGCGCGTGCTGTTGATCGATGACCTGATCGCCACCGGCGGCACGATGCTGGCGGCGTCCCGCCTGTTGCAGCGCCTGGGGGCCAACGTGGCCGAGGCCGCCGCCATCATCGACCTGCCCGACCTGGGCGGCTCGAAGGCCGTCCGGGATTCGGGTCTGCCGGTGTATACGGTCTGCGAATTCGAGACGGGTCCGGAGCATCCAGAGCCATAGTCTGATCCACGACCCCGGGAGGCAGGGGCGCATGCGTGGCCAGCACGACGGTGCGGCCCCGGGTCGCCCGAGGCAGGTCGGCCAGGAACTCCGCCTCCGTGTCGGCGTCCAGACCCGCGGTTGGCTCGTCGAGCAGCAAGATTTCTGCGGGTGACAACAGGATCCGTGCCAGGGCCAGCCTGCGTGCCTGGCCGACGGAAAGGCAGGCCCCCGTTTCTCCGATCCAGGTATCCAGGCCGTGCGGCAGGCTGCGGACGAAGGCGCCCAGACGCGCGGCGTCGAGGGCGTGCCACAACGACGCGTCATCGGCCTGCGGGTCGCCGATCAGCAGGTTGGTCCGTATCGTGCCGAGGAACAGTGGCGCATCCTGCGCCAGCAGCGCCATGCGCGCATGCAGCGTGGCCTGGGCGCATGCGCGCAGATCGATGCCGCCATAGAAAATGTGGCCAGCCTGGGGATCGTCCAGGCGCAGCAACAGGTGCAGCAGCGTGGATTTGCCCGCGCCGCTGGCCCCCGTCAGCGCGGTGCGGCTGCCGGGCGGGAGGTCGAGATCGAGACCGTCCAGGACCGGCCTGTCCGGAGCCTCCGGATAGGCGTAATGCAGCCCCCGGACCTGCAAGGCGCTCCCGGCTGGCGGCATCCGGGGCGCAGGGGGATCGCGCAGGTCGGTTTCCACCGATGTAATGGCTTCGATGCGCACCAGGGCGGCCAGCGCGGCACCCATGCGGGTCGCGCCGCGCATGACGGGGCCGATGGTTTCGAACAGGCCCAGGGTCCCCAGCAGCAGGCCGGCCATCACGGGCGGGGCCAGCTGGCCGCGGTCGACGGCATCCAGGCCGGTCCACAGGATCGCCAGCAGGGCGATGCCGGTGGCGGCCTGGATCAGGCCCTGGCCACCGGCGCTCAGGTTGGCCTGGGCATTGCGGGCGCGGGCGGCGCGACCGCAGGCTTGATCGAAATGCTCCAGGATGTGTCCCGAAAGCGCCAGGGACAGGATGTCCGCATGGCCTTCGGTCGCTTCCTGGACTGCTGCGCGCAATTGGGCGGCGCTGTCCTGGATGGCCTGGCCGGGCGCTTTGGCCTGGTGAAGCAGGATGGCCGGGACCAGCAGACAGGCCGCAAGAAAAACCGCGGCGACGGCGCCGGCGGCTGCCGGCAACTGCCAGGCCAGGATGGCCGTCATGGCCAGGCCGGCCAGCAGGGCGCTCAGCAGCGGCGCCATCAGAGTCAGGAACAGGGTATCGAGCGCATCGACATCCGATGTCAGGCGCGCCACCAGGTCGCCCGAGCGATAACGGGCCAATTGACGGGGTGACAACCGGGCCAGCGCTCGGAAAAGCGTGCTGCGCAGTTCCGCGAGCAGGTGCAGGGTCGCCGTGTGACCGGCCAGGCGTTCCGCGTAGCGGGCGCCGATGCGGATGAACGAGAACCCGCGCACCAGCGCCGAGGGTGCGAACAGGTTGAAGGCCTGGGCCGCGCTCGCCGAGGCGGCTCCGGCCAGGGCCGCGCCGGTCAGGAACCAGCCGGCGACGCCCAGCAGGCCCGCGCCGGCCAGCGCCGTCAGCAGGGCCAGGGCCACGGTGGCGGCCAGGCTTGGCCAATGACGCCGGTAGATCTGTGCCAGCAGGCGCCCTCGGCCCATCGGGCGGTCGCCCTGTTGCGCATCCGTGGGCAGGCTGCCGGGGTTGTGTGGTGCTGTCATGTTGCCGCCCCGATGCGGCCGTTCTCCAGCCGGAGGCGGCGCGGCAGCCGGCGCGCCACCTCGACGGAGTGGGTGACGAGCAGCAGGGTGCGGCCGCGCGCGAAATCCAGGAGCCCATCCAGTACGGCGTTGCGCGTGGCTTCGTCCAGATGGGCGGTGGGCTCGTCGAGCAGGATCAGGCCGGGGGCGCGCAGGTACAGCCGAGCCAGGGCGACGCGCTGCGCCTGCCCACCAGACAGGCTGTGTCCGCGCGGGTCGAGCCGGCTGTCCAGACCGTGAGGCATGTGTTGGGAAAACTCGGTCACGCAGGCCCGTTGCGCGGCGCGGGAGATTTCCGCGGCGCTTGCCTCGGGGCGTCCGAGACGGATGTTGTCTGCGATCGAGCCCTGGAGCAGACAGGGGCGCTGGCCGATCAGGATGACCCGTTCGCGCAGCCTGGATTCCGGCCATTCGGCCAGCGGGCGTCCATCGAGTCTCAGGGGGCCTTCGGCGGTCTGGAGCCGCGCCAGGACTTCGAGCAAGGTTGTCTTGCCGACACCGCTGCCACCCAGCAAGGCGACGTGCTCGCCCGGCTGGATCGACAAGGAAAGCCCATCCAGGACGGGCCTGGATCGTTCTGGCAGAATCAGCCGCAATGGGCCCGCCTGCACGGCCAGGCCCGATGCCTGCGGGGCCGTGGGCGGGGCTTCGGTATCCGTGTCCCGGCCGGGGTCGGGCGGTTGCGGCATCGCGGCGCCGAGGGGAGGCAGGACGCCAAAGGTTGCTTCGATCTGCACAGCGGCGGCCCGCGCGGCCGCGCGGTCGTGATAGTGGGCGGCGAACTGGCGCAGGGGCGCGTAGACTTCCGGCGCCATCAGCAAGCAGAAGAATCCCGCCTGGAGCGTCAGGGGCTGGGTGCGCAGATCCAGGTAGCCCAGGTAGCTCAGGCCGATGTAGACGGCGACACCCGCCACGCCCAGGGCGGCGAAGAACTCCAGCACGGCGGAGGACAGGAACGCGATGCGCAGGACGGCCAGGGTGCGGTCGCGCAGCGTATCGCTGGCCTGGGCGACCGTTTCCGATTCGGCCTGCGCCCGGCCGTGCAATTTCAGGGTGGACAGGCCGCGCAGCCGGTCGGCGAAGAAACCCGACAGGCGGGCGAACGTCCGCAGGTGGCGCCGGCTGGCCGCCTCCGCGCCCCAGCCGACCAGTGCCATGAAAAGCGGAATCAGCGGGGCGGTCGCCAGCAGCAGGAGGCCGGCGACGAGGTCGACGGGCAGGACGACGAGGGAAAATGCGATCGGCAGCACGAGGGCGGCCGCCATGGAAGGCAGATAACGGGAAAAATAGCCGTCCAGGGCTTCGGTCTGCTCAACGACCGCGCCCGCCAGTTCGCCGGATGCCTGGCGCCGTGTCCATGCGGGACCGGCCGCCAGCAGCGTGCGCATCAGCATCTGGCGGACGGCGCGTTTGATGCGTTCGGCGGCAAGGGCGCCCGCCCGTTCCGCCATCCAGGCCAGGGCCGCGCGGGCCAGGATCAGCGCGGCGATCCAGGCGAGCGGCTGCAGCAGGGCGTCGCGGCCGACCCTTTGGATGAATCCGGCTTCCAGGGTGTGCGCCAGCAGCCAGGACTGGAAGACCAGCAGGCATCCGGCCAGCAGAGGGGCCGCCGATGCCAGGGCCAGTGGCACCCGGGCCTGGCGCGCCAGACCCCGCAGCCATCGGGCCTGGTCCGGCGTTGAGGGCTGGACGATGGCCGGATCGTATTCCAGGCTGGAGCGATCGTTCACTCGGTGTCCGGGGGCGGCATGGGCGGCGCGTGCGCATGGCCCTCGCGCAGTTCGAACCACATTGCATTCAGGATGCCGAATGCGCAGGCCAGGCCCAGGCCCAGGATCCAAGAAAAATACCACATGTCCGGTGCCTCAATAAGCGTGGGGGGCGGTGTCGATCGATTCCGCCGTGACCTTGCCCCGCATGACGCGGTAGACCCAGGCGGTATAGGCGGTGACGATGGGCAGCAGGATCAGGGTCGCGAGCAGCATGATCCACAGGGTCAGATGGCTGGATGACGCGTCCCAGACGGTCAGCCCCGCCGCAGGTTGGCTCGACGAGGGCAGGATGAAGGGAAACAGCGCGAAGCCCGCGGTCAGGATCACGCCGGCGAACGAGGCGGATGAAGCCAGGAACGACAGGAGGCCGGCGCGGCCGATGGACAGCAGGATGGCCGTGAGCAGTGCCCCGCACGCGCCGGCGGCCGGAGCGAGCCACATCGCGGGCCAGATCGTGAAATTGCGCAGCCAGCCGCCGGTCTGCAGCGCGACGCTCTTGGTCAGCGGGTTGGAGGGGGCGCCGGGGTCGACGAGGCTGGTGATGGCATGGCCCTGGATGCCGTACGCCACCCAGAAGCCCCCGATCAGGAACAGCGCGAGCGACAGCAGGGCCGCCCTCGCTCCCCAGCGACGCGCCCGGGCGGCCACCCTGTCTTCCGTGCGCCAGGCCAGCAGCGCGGCGCCATGCATGGCCACCAGCGTGACGCTCAGGACGCCCGCCAGCAGGGCGAAGGGTGTGAACAACTGGAAGAAGTGGCCCGAGTAGACGGGGCGCATGGTGTCCGGGTCGAATCCCGAAGGCACGCCCAGGATCACATTGCCCATGGCCACACCGAACACCAGGGCCGCGATGGTTCCGGAAAAGCATAGCGCGGCGTCCCAGCTGCCGCGCCAGCGCGGGTTTTCGAGCTTGCTGCGGTACTTGAAGCCGACCGGCCGCAGGATCAGTGCCAGCAGTGCCAGCATCATGGCGAGATAGAAGCCCGAGAAGGATGCCGCGTACAGGAGGGGCCAGGCGGCGAAGATGGCACCGCCCGCCGTGATCAGCCAGACCTGGTTGCCTTCCCAGACCGGACCGACGAGGTTCAGCGCCACGCGTCGCTCGGCGTCGGTGTGAGCGACCAGGGGCAGCAGCGCGGCCACGCCCAGATCGAAGCCGTCCATGATTGCGAAGCCGATCAGCAGGGCGCCCAGCAGGGCCCACCAGATCACGCGCAGCGTGCCATAGTCCAGAGGAATCAAAGTTTCCATTGTGCTCTCCCGTTCAGGCCTGCAGGGGGATCCGTCCGGGCACGCCGGGTGCCGCTGGATCCAGAGGGTCGCTCGCATCTCCGGGGCCCTTCCGGATGGCACGCAGCATGACTTTCACGCCGATGACCAGCAGTGCGGTGTACAGCACCAGGAAGACCGCCAGACTGATGGCCAGGTCCGCGAGTGTCAGACCGGAGGCCGCGTAGTAGGTGGGCAGCACGCCTTCGATGACCCAGGGCTGGCGGCCGTATTCGGCCACGAGCCAGCCGCATTCGATGGCCACCCAGGGTAGGGGAAGGCTCCAGAGCGCGATCTTCAGCATCCGGGGACTGACGTCCAGGCGTCCGCGCGAAGCGAGCAGGAAGGCGGTGGCGAAGAACAGGATCAGATAAAAGCCGACGGTCACCATGATGCGGAATGTCCAGAACAGGGGTGCCACGTTCGGGACGGTGTCGAATGCCGCCTGGCGGATCTGGTCGTCTGTCGCCTTGGAGAGATCCTGTGTATAGCGCTTGAGCAGCAGCCCGTAGCCGAGATCGGGCCAGATTTCCTCGAAACGCTTGCGGGCGGCCTGATCGTCCGGATGGGCGCGGATGTGACGCAGGGTTTCGTAGGCAACGATGCCGTTGCGCACGCGCGTCTCGGCCCGCGCAACCAGTTCGTTGATGCCCAGCAGGGGCGTTGTGAGCGAGCGCGTGCCGATGATACCCATCACGTAGGGGATCTCCAGGGCGAAATCATTCTTGCGTTCCGCCTGATTGGGGATGGCGATCAGATTGAAGCTGGCGGGCGGGGGCTCCGTCTGCCACATGGATTCTATGGCCGCGATCTTCATTTTCTGGTGCTCGGTGGTCAGGTAGCCGCTCTCGTCGCCCAGCACGACCACGGACAGCGACGCGGCCAGGCCGAAGCTTGCGGCCACGACCATCGAGCGCTTGGCCAGGTCGATGTGCCGCTTGCGCAGCAGGTACCAGGCGCTGATCGCCATGACGAACATGGCGCCCGCGGTGTAGCCGGCGCTGACGGTATGCACGAACTTGGCCTGGGCCACCGGATTGAACAGCACGGCGGCGAAGTCGGTCATTTCCATGCGCATGGTGTCGGGGTTGAACACTGCGCCGACGGGATTCTGCATCCAGCCGTTGGCGATCAGGATCCACAGGGCGGAAAGATTCGTGCCCAACGCGACGAGCCAGGTCACGACGAGATGGCCGAGCTTGGACAGTCTGTCCCAGCCGAAGAAGAACAGGCCGACGAACGTGGCTTCGAGGAAGAAGGCCATCAGGCCCTCGATGGCCAGCGGCGCACCGAAGATGTCGCCGACGTAGTGGCTGTAGTAGGACCAGTTCATGCCGAACTGGAACTCCATCACGATGCCGGTAGCCACGCCGAGCGCGAAATTGATGCCGAACAGCGAGCCCCAGAACATCGTCATGCGCTTCCAGATTGCGCGGCCGGTCATGACGTAGACGCTTTCCATGATCGCCAGCAGGAAGGACAGGCCCAGCGTGAGCGGCACGAACAGGAAGTGATACAGGGCGGTGGCGGCGAACTGGAACCGCGACAGGTTGACGACGTCGAAGTCGATCATGATGGATTCCCCGAGGGTTTGGGACTGCGAAGCTTGCCGGCGAAATCGAGCACCTTCTGGACCCGGGCGCCGAGCCGCATCAGGTTTTGCAGGGTTTCTGGCGGAAGGCGCTGGACCTCGTCGAACCAGTCGGTGGACAGTTCGATCAGCTCCAGCATGGACTGCATGCGCTGGCGGGCCTGGGCCTCGTCCTCGCTTTTGGGTTCCTCAAGGAGCATGTCGCGCAGCAGGCTGAGGGTCGGATCGATCTCCCGCCTGCGTTTTTCTTCCATGAGGACGCGGAAGATTTCCCAGACATCGCCCAGTGATTCGTAGTAATCGCGCCGGTCGCCGACGCGGTTCGCCTGGCGGACCAGGCGCCATGATTGCAGCTCCTTGAGTCCCATGCTGACGTTGGATCGCGAGAATTTCAGTGTTTCGGCGATTTCGTCCGCGTGCAGGGGATGCGGCGCGATGAACAGGAGTGCGTAGATCTGACCGACGGTACGGTTCACGCCCCAGCGGCTGCCCATTTCGCCGAAGTGCAGGATGAAGCGCTCGGATTGTGAAGAGAGCGGCATGGTATTCGTTTGTTCTTGTGATTTCAGTATTTTCTGAAAATTCAGAGCAAAAACAAATTTAGATCAATTTTGATCGTTTGCCAATACCCACTCTGAAAAAGTGGTTATCCAGCCGTGGTTCTCCCGCGTGGCGAAGCGGCCACGGTGCCCGGTTACACCAGCACCCGCTCGATGCCGCCCGCGTTGGCGGCCTTCACGTAATCCGGCATCCAGTTCTCGCCCAGCAGGTGCCGGGCCATTTCGACCACGATGTAGTCGGCCGACAGGCCGGTGTCCTGCTCGTAGCGCGACAGGCCCTGCAGGCAGGACGGACAGGATGTCACCATCTTCACTTCGCCCTGGAAGCCGTCGGCGCGGATGGCGGCGGTGTTCTTCGCCAGTTCCTCCTGTTTGCGGAAGCGGATCTGGGTGGAGATGTCCGGGCGCGAAACCGCCAGCGTGCCGGATTCGCCGCAGCAGCGGTCGGTCTTGATGGCCTTGTCCGAGCCCAGCAGGGACTTCACGGTCTTCATCGGATCCTGCTGCTTCATGGGCGTGTGGCAGGGGTCGTGGTAGATGTAGCGCACGCCCTGCACGCCGGCGATGTCCACGCCCTTTTCCAGCAGGTATTCGTGGATGTCGATCAGCCGGCAACCCGGGAAGATCTTGTCGAACTGGTAGCTTTCGAGCTGGTCGTAGCAGGTGCCGCAACTGACCACCACGGTCTTGATGTCCAGGTAGTTCAGCGTCGTGGCCATGCGGTGGAACAGCACGCGGTTGTCCGTGACCATCTGCTCGGCCTTGTCGGCCAGGCCATTGCCGCGCTGCGGATATCCGCAGCATAGGTAGCCGGGGGGCAGCACGGTCTGCACGCCCACGTGCCACAGCATCGCCTGTGTCGCCAGGCCCACCTGGGAAAACAGGCGCTCGGATCCGCAACCCGGGAAATAGAACACCGCCTCGCTGTCGGGGGCGGTGGCGGCCGGGTCGCGGATGATCGGGATGATGTGCGGGTCCTCGATGTCCAGCAGCTTGCGGGCGGTCTGCTTGGGCAGGCCGCCGGGCATCTTCTTGTTGACGAAGTGGATCACCTGTTCGCGCACCGGGGCCTTGCCCACTGTGGCGGGTGGCTGCGCCACCTGTTTTTTCGTCACGGGCGCCAGCAAGTCGTGGGCCAGGCGCTGGGCCTTGTAGCCCATGCCGATCATGGCGGTGCGGGTGGCCTTGATGACGCGCGGATCCTTCGCGTTCAGGAAGAACATCGAAGCCGCCGTGCCGGGGTTGAAGGACTTTTTCCCCATGCGGCGAAGCAGGGAGCGCATTTCCATGGATACGTCGCCGAAATCGATGTCCACCGGGCAGGGGTTGAAGCACTTGTGGCACAGTGTGCAGTGATCGCCGACGTCCTCGAATTCCTCCCAGTGGCGGATGCTGACGCCGCGCCGGGTCTGTTCCTCGTACAAGAAGGCCTCGATCAGCAGCGAGGTCGCCAGGATCTTGTTGCGCGGCGAATAGAGCAGGTTGGCGCGCGGCACGTGGGTGGCGCAGACCGGCTTGCACTTGCCGCAGCGCAGACAGTCCTTGATGGCGTTGGAGATGGCGCCGATCTCGGTGCGCTGCATGATCAGCGATTCGTAGCCCAGCAGGTTGAAGCTGGGCGTCCAGGCGCGCGTCAGGTCGGCGCCGGGCATCAGTTTGCCGGCGTTGAAGCGGCCCTCCGGGTCGATGCGGCGCTTGTAGTCCTGGAAGGGCGCCAGTTCGGCCTCGCTGAGGAATTCGTATTTCGTCAGGCCGATGCCGTGTTCGCCCGAGATCACGCCGTCCAGACTGCGGGCGATGTCCATGATGCGGGCGACGGCGTCGTTGGCCTCGCGCAGCATCTCGTAGTCGTCGGAGTTGACGGGGATGTTGGTGTGGACGTTGCCGTCGCCCGCATGCATGTGCAGCGCGACGAACACCCGGCTTTTCAGGATGCGGTCGTGGGTGGCCTGCAGGCCGGCCAGGATCGCGGCGCATTCGGCGCCGGCGAAATGGCGCTCCATGGCGCCGCGGATCTCGGTTTTCCAGGAAATCCGCAGGGTATGGTCCTGGACCAGGTCGATGATGCGTGCGTCCGGCTGGGTGGCCAGGCGTTCTTCGAGTTCGGCGCGGCGTTCGTCCAGGCCCAGTGAGGACAGCGTGTCCAGGCTGTCGGCCAGCGGCGCGTCCAGGTGGTCCAGCAGCCAGGCCCAGCGCCTGCGCACCGCGGTCAGGGTGTCCAGGGCGTCGCGGCGGCGCGCGGACAGGATGGTGTCGCGGGTGTGTGCCGCGTCGTCGGCATCCTCGGCCTTGCCGATCGGCAGGTCGCCGTCCAGATAGGCTTCCAGCGCGTCCGCCAGGCGCAGTTTGTTGCGGGTGGACAGCTCGATGTTGATGCGTTCGATGGCATCGGTGTATTCGCCCATGCGTGCCAGCGGGATCACCACGTCCTCGTTGATCTTGAAGGCATTGGTGTGGCGGGCGATGGCGGCTGTTCGGGCGCGGTCCAGCCAGAATTTCTTGCGGGCTTCCGGGCTGGCGGCGATGAATCCCTCGCCGTGGCGCGAATTGGCGATGCGCACGACT
This sequence comes from Castellaniella denitrificans, assembly GCF_027214045.1. Classification (GTDB taxonomy): domain Bacteria; phylum Pseudomonadota; class Gammaproteobacteria; order Burkholderiales; family Burkholderiaceae_B; genus Castellaniella; species Castellaniella denitrificans_A. Next base: position 754,423 of record NZ_JAPWHE010000001.1, read on the forward strand.
TCGCTGGCGGCCAGCGCCACGGCATGCTCGTCGTCGCCGACGATGTCGCCGATCAGGACCATCTTGGGCAGCGTGCCGCGTTTGCTCTTGGTGGCGTAGCCGACCGCGCGCAGGTAGCGCTCGTCCAGGTGTTCCAGGCCGGCCAGCAGCACGCCCCGGGCGCGGCCCCGGGTGTCCAGATATTGCTTCACCTCGACGATGGAGGGCACGGCCAGCTTCGCCTGGCCGAAGAATTCCATGCAGACGGTGCGCGTGTGCGTCGGCATGCGGTGCAGGATCCAGCGCGCGGCCGTGATCAGGCCGTCACAGCCTTCCTTTTGCACGCCGGGCAGGCCGGCGAGGAACTTGTCGGTGACGTCCTTGCCCAGGCCGGCCTTGCGGAATCGCCGGCCTTCGATGGCCAGGATTTCGCTCTTGAGCGGGGCCTGTCCGGGTTGCCTGGCGCCATCGAACCACTGGAGCTCGAAACGGGCCTCGTCGACCTCGTGGATCTTGCCCAGGTTGTGATCCAGGCGGGTGACCTCCAGCCAGTTGCCCTGGGGGTCCACCATGCGCCACCAGGCCAGGTTGTCCAGCGCCGTGCCCCAGAGCACGGCTTTTTTCCCTCCGGCGTTCATGGCGACGTTGCCGCCCACGCACGACGCGTCGGCCGATGTCGGGTCCACGGCGAAGACGCGCCCGGCGGCCTCTGCGGCCTCGGCCACGCGGCGCGTCACCACGCCCGCGCCGGTCAGGACCGTGTGGACGGGAGCCTCGACCCCCGGCAGCGTGACGGCCTCGACCGGGCCGATGGCGTCGAGCTTTTCGGTGTTGATGACCACCGACCGCCAGGTCAGCGGGATGGCGCCGCCGGTGTAGCCGGTGCCGCCTCCGCGCGGGATGATGGTCAGGTCCAGCCGGATACAGGCCCGCACCAGGGCGGCGATCTCGTCCTCGGTGTCGGGCGTCAGCACGACGAAGGGATACTCCACGCGCCAGTCGGTGGCGTCGGTGACGTGCGAGACGCGCGACAGGCCGTCGAAGCGGATATTGTCGCGGCGGGTCAGGCGGGACAGTTTCCTCAGGGTCGCCTGGCGCAATTCGGCCGTTTCGACGAAGCGGGCCTCGAAGTCCGCGACGGCGCCCCGGGCCGCCGCCAGCAGCTTCTGGACCTGGGCGTCGCGCGGACCATGATCGTCGTCGCGGCGGTGGTCGATCTCGGCCAGCCGGTGGTTCAGGGCCTCGATCAGCAGGTGCCGGCGCTTCGGGTCGTCCAGCAGGTCATCCTGGAGGTAAGGGTTGCGCAGCACCACCCAGATATCGCCCAGCACCTCGAACAGCATCCGGGCCGAGCGGCCGGTGCGTCGTTGCGAGCGCAGTTCGGACAGCACCCGCCAGGACGCCTCGCCCAGCAGCCGGCAGACGATTTCGCGGTCCGACCAGGAGGTGTAGTTGTAGGGGATTTCACGCAGGCGCGGCGCCTGGGGAGATGCGAGCAGTTCGCGGGCGACAGGGGCGTTCATGAGGGTGTCGAGATATCGGTGCCCCTGGAGTCCGTAGGGGCAATCTCTTAGTTTAAGGGCAAAACGCCCCCGGTTCGGGATGAGCTTATGTCTGGAAGTTTTGAGCGGTGAGGGGATCCGTCGCTCACAGCCACCCGCTCAGCCACGGCCATGCGTGCAGCAGGGCGGCCGTCATGACGATGTAGCGCAGCCATTTGCCGATGGCCATGAAGGCGACGCAGGGCCAGAAAGGCAGGCGCAGCCAGCCGGCGACGGCGCACAGCGGGTCGCCGACGCCGGGCAACCAGGACAGCAGCAGCGCGGGCGGGCCGAAGCGCTGGAACCAGCGGGTGGTCAGGGCGTGCCAGCGGCCGCCGGGAGACGGGGTGTCGCCGCCAGCGGTCCGGGGGGGCGGAGGGGCGTCGTCGGCGTGGTCCGGCTGGCTGGCGCGCCAGCGGTGCCAGGCGGCTTCCGCCCCGGCGCCCATGGCGTAGCTGATGGCGCCGCCGAGCGTATTGCCCGCGGTGGCGACCAGGACGGCGGGCCAGAACATGGAGGGCGCGACCTGCACATAGGCGAAGACGGCCGGCTCCGACCCCAGCGGCAGCAGCGTGGCCGAGACCAGGCTGACGAGGAATATCGCCGGCAGGCCGACCTTGGGCAGCGCGAACAGGGCCAGCAGGGTGTGGATCGAGGATTGCAGCCAGGCTTCCATGGTGTGTGGAGTGTAGCCCGGCCGGGGCGGCTATGAACGGCTCGTGGAGATGTGCCGGTTCTCGGGCGCGTCGGGCAGGGGTTCCCAGCGGAACCGGTTCTTGCCGGAATGCTTGGCCGCGTACATGGCGGCGTCGGCATGGGCCACCAGGGCGTCCGGATCCTGGCCGTGCCGGGGATGGATCGCCGCGCCGATGCTGGCCGAGATCCGTACCTGGATGCCATCGGCCAGGTCGAAGGGCTGGATGAGCGCGTCCAGGATCGTGAGTGCGACGCGCTCGCAGCCTTCGGGGCTGTCCAGCCCCGACAGGACGATGCCGAACTCGTCGCCGCCGAAACGGGACACGGTGTCCTCGGATTCGGCGCGGACGCAGTGCTCCAGGCTGCCGGCCACCTGCTGCAGCAGAATGTCGCCCATGGCGTGTCCGTAGCTGTCGTTGACTTCCTTGAAGCCGTCCAGATCCAGGTACAGCACGGCCGCCAGGCCATGGTGCCGGTTCGCGGATTCCAGGGCGCGGGCGCAACGGTCCTGGAACATGATGCGGTTGGGCAGGCCGGTCAGCGCATCGTGCAGGGCATCGTGCGCGAGGCGGGTCTCCAGGTCCTTGCGGGCGGTGATGTCCTGCACCACGGCCACCAGGAAATCCGGTAGGCCCGCGGCATTGCGCACGATGCTGAGTGCTTCGCAGACCCAGAGCACGCCGCCATCGCGACGTCGGTAGGTTTTCTCGACCTCGGGCGGCGGCCCCAGGAAATGCGCCGTCAGCCGGGCTTTCAGGAAGGCGCGCGCACCGTCCCTGTCGCCGGGATCCGCCAGATCGAACAGGGTCCGTTCCAGCAATTCGGGCGCGTCGTAGCCCAACATCCGGCAGAGTTTTTCGTTGACTTCCAGAAAGCGGCCGTCCGGCGCGATGCGGGCGATGCCCATGGCCGCCTGATGGAACGTGGCCCGGAACAGCGCTTCGTTGGCCTCCAGGGCTTCGGTGGCCGCCCGCTGGCGCAGGGACAGAAGGAGAAACAGGGCGATGAGGCCGGCCAGGGCGGCCGTCACGCCGGAGGCGATGAACAGATAGGTCGTGCGCCGCCGCTGGGCGGAACGCAGGACCTCGGCATAATCCGAACCGACCGTGATCATCAACGGATAGTCGGCCATCGTGCGGTAGCTGATGATGCGGGTCACGCCGTCGATGGATCCGCCGTCGTCCACGAACGCGCCCTCGGGCTGGGTGGCCTGGCGCAGGTTCCAGGCGTGCTTGCCCTGGTCCAGGCCGTACGTGGGGCGGGTGCCGATCAGGCGGCTGCGAAGAATGCCGTCCAGGCCGGCGATTTCCAGCATGTCGGCGGGCCCCAGCTCGATTCCCTCATGAAGATGGGCGAGATTGGCGGGCGCCACCGACAGGACGACCACGCCGCCGAAGCCGCCGTCCGGTTGACGGATGCGCAGGGACATGGGGATGCGCCATTGGCCCGAGATCCGCCCCAGCACGGGGCGGTCCAGGTAAAGCGAGTCTTCCCGGCTGTCGCGCTGTTTCGTGAAGAAGTCGCGGTCGGCGTAGTTGACGCGACTGGCGCCTTGCGTACTGGTGACGATGTCGCCGTTCTCGTCGACGATGCTGAGGATGGTGAAGGCCCCATCGCGGATGATGCGCTGTTCGACCCAGTGCCGCAGGTCCAGGCGCTTGCCGTCGCGCAGGTATTCCTGGCGGGCGAAGGCGGCGATCTGCTCGGCTTCTTTCAGGGTGCGGGCCACCTGCTGCTCGAAGGCGAGCGCCAGGTTGGCGTTGGAGCGCATGGCGGCGGTCACGGCCTGGGCGCGTTCGAAGGTGATGCGCTGCAGGGTGGTGATCCAGACCAGGGCGATGGCGGCCATGCCGGCCAGCAGGATCGACAATTGCAGGAGCGACAGGCTGGGCGACCGGAAGCCAGCCCCACCGGTGATCGGGGACTTGCGGGGACTGTCCGGCTTGACGGACAGTGTCATCGAAGGATTCTCCCGTCTGTGTCCTGCACGGTCCGCGCCTGAGATCTGCTTGTCTATAAGTGACAGAACTTTACGGCGCGCGCCCCGGTTTGTCGAGCCGCCGGCCCCCTGGCGGAAGGCGCTTCCTGGCTCGCGGGCCGCAGGCCGTCCATATTCGACGGGCATGGGGCGTCCGAGGCCTATGATATTCTTTTCGATTACCTGTCCTCCCGCCATTCGCGCCATGTCCGTCGATTATCTGAAACGCATCCTGACGTCCAAAGTCTATGACGTCGCACACGAGACTTCTCTGGACCCGGCGCCCCGAATTTCCAAGCGGATCGGCAACACCGTGCTGCTCAAGCGCGAGGACACGCAGCCCGTGTTCAGCTTCAAGCTGCGCGGCGCCTACAACAAGATGGCGCACCTGAGCGGGGACGAACTGAAGCGTGGCGTCATCGCCGCATCGGCCGGCAATCACGCCCAGGGGGTCGCCCTGTCGGCCAGCCGTCTGAAGTGCCGGGCGGTGATCGTCATGCCGGTGACCACGCCCCAGGTCAAGATCGACGCCGTGCGCGCCCTGGGTGGCGAGGTCGTGCTCTTCGGCGACAGCTTCACCGACGCCGCCGAACATGCCGCCGAACTGCAGGCGCGCGAAGGGCTGACCTTCGTGCATCCCTTCGACGATCCCGACGTCATCGCGGGCCAGGGGACCGTGGGCATGGAGATCCTGCGCCAGCACCCAGGCCCCATCGACGCGGTCTTCGTCGCCATCGGCGGCGGCGGCCTGATCGCCGGGGTGGCGGCCTACATCAAGCAGTTGCGCCCGGAAATCAAGATCATCGGCGTCCAGACTGTGGATTCGGACGCCATGGTGCGCAGCGTCCAGGCCGGCCGCAGGGTCCGGCTGGCCGATGTGGGGCTGTTCTCCGACGGGACGGCGGTCAAGCAGGTGGGCCAGGAAACCTTCCGGCTGGCGCGCGAATATGTCGATGACTATGTCACCGTCGATACCGACGCCGTCTGTGCCGGCATCAAGGACGTATTCCAGGATACGCGCAGCGTCCTGGAGCCGGCCGGCGCGCTGGCGCTGGCCGGAGCCAAGCGTTATGCCGCCCAGCACAAATGGAAGGGCAAGACGCTGGTGGCCATCACCTGCGGCGCCAACATGAATTTCGACCGGCTGCGTTTCGTGGCCGAGCGCGCCGACGTCGGCGAGGCGCGCGAGGCCCTGTTCGCCATCACCCTGCCGGAAAAGCGCGGCAGTTTCCTGCGCTTGTGCGAAGCCGTGGGGCAGCGGGCCGTGACGGAGTTCAACTACCGGATCTCCGATGCCGAACAGGCGCATGTCTACGTGGGTTTGCAGATCCGTTCCGAACCTGAAATCGAGAAACTGGCGGCGCATTTCCGCAAGCTGGATTTCCCCACCCTGGACCTGACCGGCAACGAAATGGCCAAGACCCACCTGCGCTACATGGTGGGGGGGCGTTCGGGCCTGGCCGAAAACGAAGTCCTGTACCGTTTCGAATTTCCCGAACGTCCCGGCGCCTTGATGAAGTTCCTGGGGGCCATGAATCCGGACTGGAACATCAGCCTGTTCCATTACCGCAATCAGGGCGACGACTACGGACGCATTCTGGTCGGCATTCAGGTGCCGCCCGCCGACAAGAAGGCCTTCAAGGAATTCCTGTCCACGCTGGGCTATCCCTGCTGGAACGAGACCGAGAATCCGGCCTACCGCCTGTTCCTGTAGCGGGGCGGCCTTTCAGGTCAGGCGGCCTGGGCGGGCGAGGACGGCTGAGCCGGTGCCCGAAGAAGGTCATCGGGCCGACAGACGCGCGCCGCCGGAAACAGGATGCTGAAGACGCTGCCCTTGCCCGGGGTGCTTCGGATGTCCAGCGTGGCTTCGTGGCGCATGGCGACGTGCTTGGCGATGGCCAGTCCCAGGCCCGTGCCGCCGGTGGCGCGCGACCGTCCCCGGTCGACCCGGAAGAAGCGTTCCGTGAGGCGCGGGATATCGGCCGGCTCGATGCCGATGCCGGTGTCCCTGACCCGGTAGGCCGCGCCTCCGTCGGGCGTCGATTCCCACAGGACCGTGATGGCGCCGCCCGCCGGGGTGTAGCGCACGGCGTTGGTCAGCAGATTGCCGACCGCCGAGGCCAGTTCGGTGTCCTGTCCAAGGATGCGGAGGGTTTCGTCCAGCCGGACGTCGAACGTGTGCTGTCCGGCGGACAGCGCCTGGGCCTGAGCCAGGGCGGTGCGCACCAGGGCCGTGACCAGGACGGGAGCGCCTTCGCGGTTGGGCGTCGATTCCAGTGAAGACAGGGTCAGCAGGTCGGCCACCAGCGCCTGCATGTTGTGGGCCTGTTGCGCCATCAGGTCCAGGTAGTGGCGTCGTTGTTCGTCCGTCAGGGCATCGCCCGGCATGTCCTGCAGGGTCTCCACGAAACCCGACAGCACGGTCAGCGGCGTGCGCATTTCGTGGGACACGTTGGCGACGAAATCCTTGCGGGTGTTTTCCAGCCGTTCAATCTGGGTGATGTCGCGCGTGACCATCAGGAACTGGCCGACCCCATAGGGGGCCAGATGCAGCGACAGCGTACGGGCCAGGCCGCCGCGCTCCAGGTGCAGGATCAGGGGGCGGTCCCAGGTGTCCTGGTCGGCATAGCGGGCAAATTCCGGCGCGCGTACGATGTTGAGGATGCTGTGGCCACGGTCGCGGTCCAGGTCCAGCCCCAGGTGGCCGGCCGCCATCTGATTGCACCATTGCAGGGATTTGTCCGGGGCGAGCGTCAGGGCGCCGTCGGGCAGGGCCTCGGCGGCCAGCAGGGCGCGGTGGAAGTTGCGCGCGCGGTCCTGAAGGTCCAGGCGGTTCTGCTTCAGCTTGCGGTAGATGGGCGCCAGGATCTCGTCCCATGGGCCGACCGAGGGCGGCGGCGGTTCGTCGATGGCGCTCACCCAGCGGGCGATGCGCGACAACTGCAGGCCGCTGATGAGGACCATCAGCAGCAGGCCCAGGGCGAAGAAGGCCCAGCCGGTGGCGGGGCCCAGCCAGGCGCCCAGCAGCCAGCCGCCCAGTGCCCAGAGCGCGATGGAAACGAGAGTCTTGCTCATTGCGGGTGTGTGATGCTGAAACGATAGCCCGCCCCGCGCGAGGTCTGGATGGCGCCTTCCAGGCCGGCGGGCGACAGGGCCTTGCGCAGGCGGCGGATGTGGACGTCCACGGTGCGTTCCTCGACGAAGACGTGATCGCCCCAGACCTGATCCAATAGTTGGCTGCGGCTGTACACACGCTCCGCATGCGTCATCAGGAAGTGTAGCAGGCGGAATTCCGTCGGCCCCATGGACAGGGGCTGGCCGTTGCCGGACACGCGCCGGGAGTCGGGTTCCAGACGCAGCCCGCCCGCCTCGATCGGGTCGGGAGTGAGTTGCGGCGCCCGGCGGCGCAACAGGGATTTGACGCGCGCCAGCAATTCGCGCGGAGAAAAGGGTTTGGTGATGTAGTCGTCGGCACCGGCCTCGAGGCCGTCCACCTTGTCCTGCTCGGCGCTGCGCGCGGTCAGCATGATCAGCGGGATGTCCCGGGTGCGGGCGTCGCCGCGCAACTGGCGGGCCAGACGGATGCCGGGCTGGTCTGGCAGCATCCAGTCCAGCAGGATCAGGTCGGGCAGTACCTGCTGGATCTGTTCCAGCGCCTGCTGCGCGTCCAGCGCGCTGCGCACGCCATAACCGGCGTGTTTCAGGTTGACGGTCAGCAGTTCCTGGATGGCGGGTTCGTCTTCGATGAGCAGGATGGTGGCGGGCATAGGGCGGGTCTCGTCTCGCAAGGCGGCGTGGCCCGGAGAGGACCGCGCCGTTCCGGCCGCGGGATGATCGGTCCGGTACGGTTGTCATCATACGGTCGCATTATTTCACTGATGTGACGTTGTCATATAGGGCGAAGCCCGCGCGTCGTGGGGCTCTGCTGCGGTGGTACGATACGGGGATCATGAGCACACCCGTATCAGACGCCGGCCAGGAGCCGCAGACCCATTTCGGCTTCGAGACCGTCCAGGAGACGGACAAGGCGCGCCGCGTGGCCGAAGTCTTCCATTCCGTGGCCTCGCGCTACGATGTGATGAACGACCTGATGTCGGCCGGACTGCATCGCGTCTGGAAAGCCTTCACCATTGGACGCGCCCAGGTGCGGCCAGGCATGCGGGTGCTGGATATCGCCGGGGGAACCGGTGACCTGGCGCGCGCCTTTGCCCGCCGCGCCGGTCCCGAGGGCGAGGTCTGGCTGACCGACATCAACGATTCCATGCTGCGTGTGGGCCGCGACCGCCTGCTGGACCGTGGCGTGGTCGCGCCGGTGGCGGTCTGCGATGCCGAGTGCCTGCCGTTTCCGGACCGGTACTTCGATCGGGTGTCGGTGGCGTTCGGTCTGCGCAACATGACGCACAAGGACCGCGCCCTGGCGGAAATGCGTCGCGTGCTGAAGCCGGGCGGGAAACTGCTGGTACTGGAATTCTCCCGCGTGACGCCGGCCCTGGCGCCCGCGTACGATTGGTATTCCTTCAACATTCTGCCGAAGATGGGCCAGCTGGTGGCGGGCGACGAGGCCAGCTACCGTTACCTTGCGGAATCCATCCGCATGCATCCGGACCAGGAGACCCTGGCCGGCATGATGCGCGAGGCCGGCCTGGACCGTGTGCGGTACTTCAATATGACGGCCGGCGTGGTCGCGCTGCACGAGGGGGTTCGGCTGGACTGATCCGTAGCCGTCCTCAGGGCGGCGCATGTCGCCGTTCCCGCGAATCACACAGGCCGCCTTCGGGCGGCCTGTGTGTATTTCGATGCGTAAAAAGAACATTTCCGCCCAGCGGATCAGCGGGTTCTATGGTAATTTACAGGTTCATTCAGCTTTCTGTCAGGTTGCCGGAATACGCATCGGTCCTGACCCTCCAGGAGACTCCATGAACCTTCGTCTACCCCGCTGGGCCGCCGCCTCTGTGCTGCTGATGGCGGCTGCGACCATGATGACCGTGACCCAGGATGCGGAAGCCCGCCGCATGGGCGGCGGCCTGAGCTTCGGCCGCCAGTCCACCAACGTCGTCAAGCAGCGCCAGGCCGTGACGCCGCCGGCCGCCCAGACCACACAGCGCGCGGCCGCCCCGGCCGCCGGTGCGGCGGGCACGGCCGCCGCGGGCGCCGCCGCCAAGTCGGGCATGTCCCGCTGGTTGGGCCCCATCGCCGGCATCGCCGCCGGCCTGGGGATCGCCGCCCTGTTGTCCAGCATGGGCCTGTCCGGCGCCTTCCTGGAATTCCTCTCCAGCGCCTTGCTGATCGGCCTGGTGGTCTTCGCCGTCATGTTCCTGGTGCGCCGCCTGCGCGGGGCCCAGCGGCCGCTGGCCGCCGCGGGCGCCACGGCTTCGGGCAACAGCTATCGACAGTCCGAGCCCCAGGATCGTGGCTTCGATCCGTCCGGTGCCCACCCGGCGTCTGCGTCGGCCTCGTCCGCCGCGCCGGTGATCGAGTCCGCGCCCTCTGTCCAGGTCCAGGATCCATCCTGGTTCATCCCGGAAGGCTTCGACGTGCCGGCCTTCCTGGATCAGGCCAAGCAGCAGTTCACGCGTGTGCAAACCCTGTGGGATGCGGGCAACCGCGACAGTTTGCGTGAATTCCTGACCGATGATCTTCTGGTGGAAATCACTCCCCGCCTGCCCAGCCCCGAAGAGGGCAACCGCACTGATGTCGTGCTGCTGAACGCCGAACTGCTGGGCATCGAGACCGTGGCTGGAGGCCACCTGGCCAGTGTGCGCTATTCCGGCATGCTGCGCGAGTCGGCGGGGTCCGAGGCCTTCCACTTCGAAGAAGTCTGGAACCTGTACAAAGCCGATGACGCCGGCTGGTTGCTGGCCGGCATCCAGCAGACCAACGCGCGCTGATCCGCCGCGTCCGGCCTGTTTTCGCGGCCGCCCGCCCGTTCCCGGGGCGGGCGGCCGCTTGCGTTGCGGCCCCCTCGGGAGCACACGGGACAGGGTCCGACGCGCTTTTCCGGCCCGCCTGCGCGATGCGCAAAACCGGTAAACTGGGGCCTGCCCTGCGCCCGACCTGGCGCGTCCGGTCCCGTCGTCCATGATCATGCCCCTTCCCTTGCCCTTTCCTTCCCCCTCCGATGTCCTGCTCCGGGGGCTGAACGCGTTGCTGCGCCGTGAGCGCTGGGCGTGTGAAAAGCTGGCGGGCCATGCCGGCAAATCGATTCGCCTGACGGCGGGCGAACCCTGGACGCTGCAATGCGCGATCGCTTCCGACGGCACGTTGCGGGCGTGCGACCGGGCCGTGGTGCCCGATGTGATCCTGTCCATCCCGCCCGACCGCCGCCGCGACCTGCCCGGCGCCTGGCGCGACGAAGGCCTGGCTGGCATCACCGGTCTGGCGCATATCCAGGGGGACGCCGGACTGGCGCACCTGGTGTCCGACCTGGCACGCGGTTTGCGCTGGGATGTCGAGGACGACCTGTCGCGCGTCGTGGGCGATGTGGCGGCCGTGCGCCTGACCCGGGGCGCGCGCGAACTCGCCGGCGGCCTGCGGCGGGCCGCGCGCCGCGCGCAGGACAATCTGACGGAATATCTGGGCGAGGAATCCGGCCTGGGCGTCCGGGAAACGGACTTGAGGGCCTGGACGGAGGGGCGTCGGGCCCTCGAAGTCCGTCTGGAACGCCTTGACGTCCGTCTGCGGCGGCTGGAGGGCGGGACATGCTGACGTTCCTGCGCCTGGTCTACATCCTGTGGATCGGCTTGCGCTACCGGCTCGACGAACTGGTCCTGTCCGGCATCCAGCACCCCTGGGCGCATGCGCTGCTGAAGATCGTCTGCCTGGGCCGCCGGCCACGTCGCCCGCGCGGCGAACGCCTGCGCCTGGCCCTTGAAACCCTGGGGCCGATCTACGTCAAGTTCGGCCAGGTCCTGTCCACGCGCCGCGACCTGGTGCCTCAGGACATCGCCGACGAACTGGCCCGGCTCCAGGATCGGGTGCCCCCCTTTCCGTCCGATCAGGCGGCCGACATCATTCGCGAGTCCCTGGGCGACGCGCCCCAGAACCTGTTCGCCCGTTTCGACCGGGATCCCGTGGCCTCGGCGTCCATCGCCCAGGTGCACTTCGCCGTGCTGCACGACGGCCGAGAGGTTGCGGTCAAGGTCCTGCGCCCCGGGATGCGGGAAGCCATCGAGCGCGACCTGACGCTGCTGCGCGCGCTGGCCGGGCTGGTCGAGCGGCTGGCGCCCGACGGGCGGCGCCTGAAGCCGCGCGAGGTCGTGGCCGAATTCGACAAATACCTGCACGATGAACTGGACCTGATCCGCGAGGCCGCGAACTGCAGCCAGCTGCGGCGCAATTTCGGTCCCGACACCGGTCGCGCCCACCTGTTGCGGGTGCCCGAGGTCGTCTGGGAATATTGCGCCAGCCAGGTCTTCACCATGGAACGCATGCGCGGCGTGCCAGTCAGCCAGGTCGAACGCCTGCGCGCGCTGGGTGTGGACATCCCCCTGCTGGCGCGCCAGGGGGTCGAGATCTTCTTCATGCAGGTGTTCACGGACGGCTTTTTCCACGCCGACATGCACCCGGGCAACATCTACGTGTCCGACGATCCGGATACCCTGGGGCGCTACATCGCCCTGGACTTCGGCATCGTCGGCTCACTGTCGGAATTCGACAAGAACTACCTGGCGCAGAATTTCCTCGCCTTTTTCCAGCGGGACTATCGTCGGGTCGCCCAGTTGCACATTGAGTCCGGCTGGGTGCCGCCCACCACCCGCGAAGAGGAACTCGAAGGCGCCGTGCGCGCCGTCTGCGAACCCTATTTCGATCGGCCGCTGGCTGAAATCTCCCTGGGGCAGGTGTTGCTGCGCCTGTTCCAGACCTCGCGGCGCTTCAATGTGGAAATCCAGCCCCAACTGGTGCTGCTGCAGAAGACCCTGCTGAACGTCGAGGGCATGGGCCGCGAACTGGATCCGAGCCTGGACCTGTGGCGGACGGCCAAGCCCTTTCTGGAAAAATGGATGCACCAGCGCGTCGGCTTGCGCGGCCTGCGCCAGCGTCTGGACCAGGAGGCCAGCCAGTGGGCGCAGATCCTGCCGCAGATTCCCCGACTGGTCTACACCCGCCTGAACCATCCCGATCCCGGGCCGGCGATGCGGGCCGAAATCGAACGGTTGCGCCGCGCCCAGGATCGTTCCAACGCCTTGCTGGCCGTGCTGTGCGGCATCCTGGCGACCGGACTGGCCGTGGCGGTCTGGGCGTTGACGCGTGGGGGGGGGCTCTGATGGCGGCCGCGCGTTTCGAGTCCAAGGTCCTCGACCGCGCGACCTGCGAGCGGGCCGTGCGCGAAGGACGCCTTCCGCGTCCGCTGGTGTTCACCAACGGCGTGTTCGATATTTTGCATCGCGGTCATGTCACTTACCTGGATCAGGCCGCCCGGCTGGGGGCATCGCTGATCGTGGGTGTGAACACGGACGATTCCGTGCGCCGCCTGGGCAAGGGCGACGACCGGCCTCTGAATGGTCAGGACGATCGGGCCGCCCTGCTGGCCGCGCTGGCCTGTGTGGACGCGGTGGTGCTGTTCACCGAGGACACGCCGCTGGAGCTGATCCGGGCGCTGCGGCCCGACGTGATCGTCAAGGGCGGCGACTACGAGATGGACGCGCTGCCGGAAACCGCCGTGGTGCGCGGATGGGGCGGCCGGGCTGTTGCGATCCCGTTCGAGCACCAGCGCTCGACCACGGCGCTGCTGCGCAAGATCAGAACTTGAAGCGCGAACGCGCCGTGCCGCGCAGGGGTTTCACGTAGGTGTCGAACAGATACGCGGTGTCGAAGTTCGCGGCGCTGGTGCGCGTGATGCGGCACACCGTCATGATCGGGCTGTGGCCGACGATGGCCACCATGCGGCCGCCCACGGCCAGCTGGTATTTCAGCGCATCGGGCACCGAGGGCACCGAGCCGGTGATCAGGATGGCGTCGTATTCGGCGGTGCCCCAGCCGGCGTGCGCGTCGCCCGTTTCCAGGGCGACATTGGCGACCTGGCTGCGCGCGAGATTCGCCTGGGCGAAGGCCGACAGGCGGCTTTCGAGTTCGATGCTGGTGACCTGCTGGCACAGCCGCGACAGCAGGGCGGCCTGGTAGCCCGAGCCTGTGCCGATTTCCAGCACGCAGTCGGTGGGCTGAAGCCGCAGTTCCTCGGCCAGCTTGGCCTCGACTTTCGGGGACAGCATGGTTTCGCGGGTATCGACGCCGTCGATCACCAGCGGCAGTTCCGTGTCCGCGAAGGCCAGGGCGCGCAGATGCGGCGGAACGAAGCGTTCGCGGGGCATGTCGAAGACGGCCTGCAGCACCCGTTCGTCCTGGACGTTCCAGGGACGGATCTGCTGTTCGACCATGTTGAAACGGGCACGATCGGCGTCTGTGATGTCGTTGACGTTCATGTCGCGAAGATACCTGAGGTTGATTCGAGTCCGATTATAGGCCAGCGGCCCGGCCGCTGGCTTTGATAGGGGTCAGTCTTGGGGCTTGGGCCACAGGGCGTGGAAGTGATGCACCGGCCCGTGACCGGAGCCGACCTGAAGCTGACCGGCGGCGGCGATGGCGCGTTCCAGCCAGGCCTTGGCGTGGCGGGCGGCCTCGGGCACGTCCGGGGCGCGCGGCAGCAGGGCGGCCATCGCCGCCGACAATGTGCAGCCGGTGCCGTGCGTGTTGGGCGTATCGATGCGCCGGCCCGGCAGTTCGATCAGCCGGTCGCCGTCGTGCAGCAGGTCGATGGTGTCGTCGCCGGGCAGGTGGCCGCCCTTCAGGAAGACCCAGCGCTCGCCATCGTCGGCCAGCAGCCGGCGCAGGCGTTCGGCGACGCGGCGCATGTCCTTCAGGTTGTCGGCCGGGCTCTGGCCCAGCAGCACGCCGGCTTCCGGCAGGTTGGGCGTGATGACGGTGGCCAGCGGGATCAGGCCTTCGCGCAAGGCGACCACCGCCTGGCGTTCCAGCAGATGGTCGCCGCTCTTGGCGACCATGACGGGGTCCAGCACCAGATGCGCCGGTTTCCAATATTCCAGGCGGTCGGCCACGACGCGGGTGACGCCGGCCTGGCCCAGCATGCCGATCTTGACGGCGTCCACGCGCACATCGGCGAACAGGGTGTCGATCTGGGCGGCGACGAATTCCGGCGGCACAGGGGAAATTCCCGTGACCGCCCGGGTATTCTGCGCGGTCAGGGCGGCGATCACGGCCATGCCGTAGGCGCCCAGCGCGCTCATGGTCTTGACGTCGGCCAGGACACCGGCGCCCCCCGAGGGGTCCACGCCGGCAATCGACAGGGTATTGGGAATCATCGCAGGCTCCGTGCGGATGGGGGCGGGGCGGGTCGCCCCGGCGTGCGCGGGATCGGGTCAGGCCGCCCGGGTCGAGGGCAGCAGGCCTTCGGCCGGCGAACTGGGGTCGGCGTCGTAGTATTTGCGCTTGATGCGGCCGGCCAGGTAGGCTTCGCGCCCGGCCTCGACGCCCAGGCGCATGGCGCGCGCCATCCGGATCGGGTCGCGCGCGCCGGCGATGGCGGTGTTCATCAGGATCGCGTCGCAGCCCAGTTCCATGGCGATGGCGGCGTCCGAGGCCGTGCCCACGCCGGCGTCCACCAGCACGGGGACGCGGGACTGGTCGATGATCAGGCGCAGGTTCCAGGGGTTGACGATGCCCATGCCCGAGCCGATCAGCGAGGCCAGTGGCATCACCGCCGCCACGCCGATGTCTTCCAGCATGAGGCACTGGATCGGGTCGTCGCTGCAATACACCATGACCTGGAAACCGTCGGCCACCAGCGTGCGCGCGGCGTCCAGCGTTTCCGGCATGTTGGGGAACAGGTTGCCGGCGTCGCCCAGGACTTCGAGTTTGACCAGATTGTGGCCGTCCAGCAGTTCGCGCGCCAGGCGCAGCGTGCGCACGGCGTCGTCGGCGGTGTAGCAGCCGGCCGTGTTCGGCAGGATGGTGTAGCGGTCCGGCGACAGGAAATCCAGCAGATTCGGTTCGCCCGGGTTCTGGCCGATGTTGGTGCGGCGGATGGCGACGGTGACGATTTCCGTGCCGCTGGCCTCGATGGCCTCGCGGGTCTGTTCGAAATCACGGTACTTGCCGGTGCCGACCAGCAGGCGGGAATGGAAGACGCGGTCGGCGATGGTGAGGGTGTCTGGGGCGGTCATGGAGTGTCGTGGGCGTGCCTGTAACGGATGCGGCCGCTCGGGGCGGCGCCTGTGTAAGGATAATCCATAAACGCGGGCCGCATGGCCGGGCGGGCGAGAAGGCGCCGCAGCGGAACGGTGGCTGATCGCTGGCACACCGCTATTGTCACTTATATTCATACAATGATAATAAATATTGTTAAATGATACATTCGCCAGATTGTCAGTCTTGTCGCTCCCACGATGATCCGCCGTCCGACATCCCTCAGGAAAACCCGGTTTTTCGCACAACTCCTGCTTTTGTGGGCTTTGGGCGCATGGGTGATCTGGGCGGATCCTTTCGGTCTGTCCTCGGCTGGCGAGCGGGCGCTGGCGGAGGACGTCAGTCGCTCACGAGCCTATTTCCAGCCGGTTGCGCCCGCTCCGATCACGGTCGTGAACATCGATTACGAGAGCATCCGGGCTTTGCATGAGGCGCATCGGCTCGACGCCAACGACTGGCCCCTGACCTATGACGACCATGCGCGCATCTTGAGCAGGCTGGTCTCGCGCCCGGGGGCGGACAGGCGTCAGGGACGGGAAGACGTGCCCGCCGCAGTGTTCTACGACGTTTTCTTTGAACGGCCCCGGACGGCCAGCGGGGACATGCGGCGGCTTGCCAGGGCACTGGGCCGCATCGAGCAGGGGCGGGGCGGTCAGTCTTACCCGTCCGTCTATCTGGCGGGCGGGGGCGGGAGAGTGCCGATGTCGGACGAGAGCTACGCCTTGTTGAATCGCCCCAGGCTGGCGGTTTCCGCGTGGGACGGCCTGGGTGACGACTATCCGCTTAGTCACGACCTGCATGGTGCCGATCTCGAGACCGCCGTCCCCTCCTCGGCGCCTAGCGCGGCATGGGCGCTGTATCAGGCATTGTGCCGGGCGCGCCAGGAGGACTGCAGCGGCATCCAGGCGCACGACGTCCTGTCGCCGCAGTGGGTGCTCCGTGGGGACAAAGCGTCGTGCGGCGATTGGGCCGCCAGGGTGCCCGGCTACGTTCTGCGGACCATTTTTCGCTATCTGGGTTTCGGCGGTGCGCCGGTGATGGCTTCGGCCGACTGCCTGCCGGTGCATCAGGTCAATCTGTCCGAGCTGTTCTTGCCCGATGGGGGGCGTCTCAGGCCGCCGTATCTCGACCCCGGCAAACCGTTCGTCGTGCTGGTCGGCGTGGTCATGCCCAGCCTGAACGATTATCACGCGACGCCGCTCTACGAACGGTTGGCGGGCGTCTACCTCCATGCCCTGGCGCTGGAAAATCTTGATCGTCTGGGTAGCGACTATCTTCGTGTGCGCGAGATCAGGCATGTCTCCCTGCTGGTGTGGCTGGCGTTGACCGCCCTGGTCTGCTGCTGGCGCGAGTGCGTTCAGGAGAAAACCACGCGCTGGCGCCGCAGTTCGATCCTGTCGGAGCGAGTTCTGCGGTTTCTGGCCGTTCCGGTCTCCATGCGGCCGGGCATCCGGCGCGGAACCGTTCGCATTGTGCGGCGCGCCGTGTGGCTGCTGATCTGGACCTTGATGGTGCTGCTGATTTATGCGCTGTGCTATTCGGTCCTGGATATTGCGCTGCAAGGGTGGCTGTTCATGATCGGCTTGGTGTCCTTGCTGTTGTTTTGGGATGGCGCGCCGCCGGGGCGGCGGTCGTGAGTTCACGAGGAGGCATTATGTGGAAAACCGGCTTGAAGAGGCTGGGAGCGGGGTGGATCGCTTTATTGTGTCTTGGCGTCCAGGCAAAGACCTTGACCGTAGTGCAGGTGGCCAGTCCCGAGTTCGTGGAAGTGATCCGGCTTTCGGATGGCGCGGATTTGTGGTGGTCTGATGTCGACGGCCTGCAGCCCCCGGTTCGCGCGGCCAGCGTGCCGGGCGACCGGCTGCGATTCCGGTTTCGCGGGGAACAGTATGAAATTGATCGGGCGGATGTCACCCTCTCCGATGAAGACGCGCTCGTGGTGGATGCCTGCGGTACTGTGCCGGTGTCTCTTCCTTACGATCATAAGCAGGCCAGCGTCAAGGGCGCGGGCGAAGGATGCGGGAAATGATGCGTGTGTTTTCGGCGCTTCTTCTGCTTCTGGCATTGGCAGGGTGTGCGGGCATCCCGGGGACCGGGAAAGGCAAGGAGATCGCCGGCTATGACCGGCAGGTGAATGTCATTGACACCCAGTATCTGCACCAGATGGACCGCACCATGGTCGGCGATCCCGCGTTGGCCTCCTACGTCCAGGGAATTCGCGGCAAACTGGAGGCGGCTCATGGTGACCCCTGCGACTGTGTGGTGCTCGTGGATTCGTTCGGCGGTTACGAGGCCTATTCGATTTCGACGAAGACGGCCGTAGTGTCGGCCGGTGTCGTGGCTCAGGTCGACTCGGAAGACGAACTCGCGGCGATCATTGCGCATGAGTTGGGCCATGTCTATTCCCTGGATGCAGTCAAGGGGATGTTCCAGGACGCCACGATATTCGCCATCAATGCGGCAGGATGGGCAGCGGGGGCTGGTGGCTACTCGATCATGCTGGAGGACTATGTCGATGACGTGTCCCGGGGTTTGATTTACAGACGCTGGAATGTCGAGCAGGAAATGGATGCGGATCTTTTCGCGATGGACCTCCTGGTAAAAGCTGGTTATTCCGTCAGCGGCCTGAAGATGGCGGTCAGGAAATTGGCACAGTATGGCGCGCACGCGTCACATCCGTCATCCGCAGCCGCCGTGTGCGCCGCCGGCGGCCGACGGTTCGACGACAAAAGGCTGAAGGCCTGCAGCAAGATCTGGACGGGGGCGCAGGACAGTGTTTATCAGGATCGTGACAGCCGTTTGAAGGCGATCCTCGCGGCATCCAGACGCCTGACCTCCGAGGAGCGCCGACGGGTTCAGGGCAAGGCGCCGCCGCGCTTCGCGTCGGTGGATTATCTGTTCAGAATGAACAATCTGGTGGCGACGGATGCAGCCAGGCTCCGGCGCGGCCTGGCGGCCGTCGAGCGGATGTCGATGCCGCCGAGTCTGGAAGGCAACGTGTCGGTCACGAACCGGCTGGCCATGGCGCACCGCTTGCTGGGCGACGAGGCAAAGGCGCAGGCTTATTTGGCTCGCAGCTATTTCAGTCCCAATCGGACTGTCTGGACGTTCGCTCAATATTATCGCCACTTGAGCGGCAGTCGGGATCCGGATCTGGTCCGGAGAACCATCAATCAGTCACATGCCGAGGTCGGGCCAAATCAGGCCTTGTTGCCCATGGAGGCCTATCTGGCCAAGCGCCACAGGCTGCCGGGCATTCGTCTGGAGACTACCGGGCGGTGCCTGCTGTCCTTGGTGGGGGACGCGAAGACCCTGAATCTGTGTGGCGAGTTCGAGAAACGGGCCGATGCCGGCGGGCCGGCGCCCTGGTGATTCCCGACATTCAGCGGCTGTCCCGCAGATCCGCGCAGATCGCCTCCGCCGCGTCCACCAGGCGCGGCCCCGGCCGGTGCAGCAGATCCGGATCGATGGCGTAGATGCGGCCCGCGCGGGCCGCCGCCAGGCCGTGCCGGGACCACCAGGCTCTCCGGACGGCCAGCGTGTCGCGGCCATAGGGCGACAGGATCAGCACCCGGGGATTCAGGCGCAGCACCGATTCCACACTGACCTGCGGCGCGGCGATGGCGCCCTCGGCATAGGGGTTGACGCCGCCACAGCGCGCCAGCAGATCGTTGGTCAGTGGATCGCGGCCCAGCGTGTACAGCGGGTCGGCGCCGATTTCGATGAAGACGGTCTGCGGCGGGGGCGCCGCCGGCCGCAGGGCGTGGATGCGGCGCTCCAGGCCACGCGCGGCGGCGTTGGCCGCCGCCCGGGTGCCCAGGCGCTCGCCCAGGTCACGGACCAGCGCCGGGATGTCGTCCAGCGATTTCGGGTCGGCATAGATCAGGGGCACGCCCAGCGGGGCCAGGTGCTGCGCCAGGGATCGCGTGCCGTCGGAAGGCTGCCAGCCGACCACCAGGGTCGGATGCAGGGCCAGGATGCTTTCCTCGCTGAGCTGGATGCCGTCGCCGACGCGCGGAATGGCGCGTGCCGCAGGCGGATAGTCGCTGCGCAGGACAGTTCCGACGATGGCGCCGCCGGCGCCGGCGGCGTAGACCAGTTCCGTGGCGTTGGGCGCCAGGGTGACGATGCGCGGCGGGGTGCCTGCCCCCCGGGCCGGGCCGGCGCACAGGCAGGCGGCGGCCGCCAGGCCCAGGATGCGCCGACGCATCCCGCCGAAGCCGTCCGCCGCGCGCTTCATCGCTACATCCGCCAGGACAGATTCACGAACACGTTGGAGCCCGGCGTGTTGTAGCCGTCCACGAGCACGTAGTCCTTGTCCAGCACGTTGTTCCAGCGCACCTGTACGCCCAGCGACTTGCTGAAGTCGTAGGCGGCGGTCAGGTTGACCAGGGAATAACCGCCCAGGCGGGTCTTGTTGGCGAGATCGTCATAGCGGTTCCCCGTGTACTGGTATTCCGCGCCCAGTTTCCATGCCTGGATGCGGTGCTCGACGCCCAGGTGGAAGACCTGGCGGGCGCGGCGGCTGAGTTGCGAGCCTTCCCCAGGTCTGGGGTCGTCGTTGCGCGGGTCCAGGAAATCGGCGCTGGCGCGCAGGGTCGTGGCGCCGAAGTCGTGTTCGCCGGCCAGGGTCAGGCCGCGAATGGTGGCCCGGTTGATGTTCTGGATCGTCGTTTCGTAGAACCAGGGGGCGGTTTCCACGGTGTTGGTGGCGATCAGATTGCGGATTTTGTTCGTGAATGCAGTCACTCTGACGCGGCTGTGCTCAGTGCGGTATTGCAGATGGGCCTCGACGTTCCTGGATTTTTCAGGCTTCAGGTCGGGATTGCCGCCATAGGAGCCCCATGCCGACACTTCAAGGGGCCAGTACAGGTCATTGAAGGTCGGTGCGTGGAAACCCGTGTTGCCCGCGATCCCGACCTGCCAGGTGTCCGTCAGATCGAAATCCAGCCCCAGGCTGCCTGTCGTCTGGTTGCCATAACCCGAGATATTGTCGTTACGGACGCTGGCCTGCGCGTGCAGGCGGTCGATGCGGCCCTTGTAGATCAATGCCGCCGCGTTGGTGTTGCGTGCGTCCCGGTCATATTGCGTCGTCGTGCCCCGGACGCGTTCCTCCTGACGTTCCAGCAGGACGGAAATCCGGTGATCGGCGTGCGGCCTGAAGGTCTGGGTCCAGCTGTAATGGCGCTTGAGGGTATTGAATACGCTGGATGTGTCGCTGCGATTGTCGTTGTCGTCCTTGGTGAAACCGAAGCGCAGGTCGCTTTCCCACCAATCCGTGATCCTGTCGGTGCTGCTCAGGCTGTAGGCTTGCTGTCGGTAGATGGCGTGGGTATCCGGGTAGCGCGTGAATTCATTGTCATAGTCGCCATCCAGATATCCGTTGTAGGCGGTCAATCCGATGCGGTGGCCCTCGGCCCAGCGATAGCCCAGCGTGCCGGAGACCGAGTGGCTGCGATAGCCGTCCTTGTCCGGGTAGTGACCTGTGATGGCGGTGTTGTTGGCCTTGTGGCGCCGGAGCGCGTCGAAGCCCTTGCTGGTTGCCGCGCTGGTGGAAAAGCTGTAGTCCCAGCCATGGTCGGCGCCCGACAGGCCCAGACTGGACTTGGCGGTTTCGTAGGTGCCGTAGCCGATATTGGCCCAGGCGGACAGCGGCCGGTCCTGCGCACCTTTTTTCGTGATGATGTTGACCACGCCGCCGATGGCGTCCGACCCATACAGGCTGCTGGCCGATCCGCGCAGGATTTCGACCCGTTCGATCACGGCGGGGTCGATGGCCGGAAATGCGGTGCCGCCGCTGGTGGCGCCATTGATCCGCATGCCATCGATCAGGATCAGGGCATGGGTGGAGTTCGTGCCACGCAGGAACAGGCCGGTTTGTGTTTGCGGGCCGCCATACGTCGTGAACTGCGCGCCGGGCTGGCGCCCGATGATCTCGGCGATGCTGTCGCCGCGCGCCTCGGCCAGTTGTTCCGAGTCGATGACGGTGACGTCGCCGACCACGTCCGACAGAGGTTCTGGACTGCGGCTGGCGGTGACGACGATGTCCCGCAGCGTTGGCACGGTGGCAGCGGAGGCGGTGGGTTGGGCCATGGCGGCCAATGGAAGCAGACAGCAGGCGGCCGCGAGGCGGCGCGGGAGAGAGGCAGACATGACGAGGCCCTGTGTGGCGCGCGTCCCCGCACGCCGTTATCGAAAAACGCCCGAGGGCCTCGATCCGCTGTTTGGGAATGCCGATGGCCACGTCGTGCGGGATCAGGTGTCGAAGCAGGCCGGTATCGGGCTGGCATGGAGGCATGCGCACCGTTGCGGGGGCAGCACAGCCGGGCTCGGGGGCGAGCCGTCTGTTTCCCGTTTGAATGCGCCGGCGCGTGTGGCGCGGCGCATACCTGTTTCGTCGCGGACTATAGCACGCGCTGTCGGGGGCAAGAACGATACCCTTGCTGGCCGCGAGGGCGTTGCCTGGTGGAGTGTCAGGCGCGCGCGGTGGACGGGCGGCGGACGGACTGGGCGAATCGAAGGCCGGGCCGGCATGCGGATCGTGCCGGTCGCCCGCGTCCCGGCGCGACGTGCAACGATACAATGTGGCCTTCCCTCTGTTTCCGTCCGGATCGCCCTGTGACCTACCCCACCTTGCCCCATCCCATCGAGTCCTATACGCGCGGGGCCGAGTTCGTGCGCCTGCTGGGCCGGCGCATCGTGGTGCTGGACGGGGCCATGGGCACCATGATCCAGCGCTACAAGCTGACCGAGGCGGATTTCCGGGGCGAGCGCTTCGCCGGTCATGACCGCGACCTGAAGGGCGACAACGAACTGCTGTCCCTGGTGCGGCCCGACGTCATCCGGGAAATTCACCGGGCCTATCTGGACGCCGGGGCCGACGTGGTCGAGACCAACACCTTCGGCGCCACGCGGGTGGCTCAGGGCGACTATGGCCTCCCGGAGCTGGCCTACGAGCTGAACGTGGCTTCGGCGCGGCTGGCGCGCGAGGCCTGCGACGCGGTGTCGACGCCCGATCATCCCCGCTTCGTGGCCGGGGCCGTCGGGCCGCAGCCCAAGACGGCCTCCCTGTCGCCGGACGTGAACGATCCGGGCGCGCGCAACGTCACCTTCGAGGAATTGCGCGTGGCCTATACCGAACAGGTCAATGGCCTGATCGACGGCGGCGCGGACCTGTTGCTGATCGAGACCATCTTCGACACGCTGAACGCCAAGGCGGCCATCTTCGCCATCGAAACCATTTTCGAGGAACGCGGCATCCGGTTGCCGGTCATGATCTCCGGCACGGTGACCGACGCGTCCGGGCGCATCCTGTCGGGCCAGACGGTCGAGGCCTTCTGGAATTCCGTGCGCCACGCGCGCCCCGTCACCATCGGCCTGAATTGCGCGCTGGGCGCGGCGCTGATGCGCCCCTACGTGGCCGAGCTGTCCAAGATCTGCGACACCTATGTCTGCGTCTACCCGAATGCCGGGCTGCCCAATCCGATGGCCGAGACCGGCTTCGACGAGACGCCCTCGGACACCTCCGGCCTGCTGGAGGAATTCGCCCAGGCCGGGCTGGTGAACGTGGTGGGCGGCTGCTGTGGCACCACGCCGGACCACATCCGGGAAATCGCCCGCAAGGTGCGCGCCCTGCCGCGTCGCCAGCCGCCGGTCATTCCGGTCAGGACGCGCCTGTCGGGTCTCGAGCCGCTCAATTTCGACCGCGAGACGCTGTTCATCAACGTGGGCGAGCGCACCAACGTCACCGGCAGCAAGATGTTCCTGCGCCTGATCCGCGAGGAAAAATTCGACGAGGCCCTGTCCGTGGCCCGCCAGCAGGTGGAAAACGGCGCCCAGATCATCGACGTGAACATGGACGAGGGCATGCTCGACGCCTTGTCCATCATGCCGCGCTTCCTGAACCTGCTGGCGTCCGAACCGGACATCTCGCGCGTGCCGGTGATGATCGACAGCTCGAAGTGGCCGGTGATCGAGGCCGGCCTGCGCTGCGTTCAGGGCAAGTGCGTGGTCAATTCGATTTCCATGAAGGAAGGCGAAGGTCCCTTCATCGAGCAGGCCAGGCTGTGCCGGAAATACGGCGCGGCGGTGGTGGTCATGGCATTCGACACAGACGGCCAGGCCGACACCCTGCAGCGCCGCATCGACATCTGTTCCAGGGCCTACGACATCCTGGTGAACCAGGTGGGGTTCCCGCCCGAGGACATCATCTTCGATCCCAACGTCTTCGCCATCGCCACCGGGATCGACGAACACAACCACTACGCCGTGGACTTCATCGAGGCCACGAGCTGGATCACGGAAAACCTGCCGCACGCGCGCGTGTCGGGCGGGATTTCGAACGTCAGTTTCTCGTTCCGCGGGAATGAGGCCATGCGCGAGGCCATCCACGCGGTGTTTCTGTATTACGCCGTGCAACGCGGCCTGACCATGGGCATCGTCAACGCCGGCCAGTTGGGGGTGTATTCCGACCTGGACAAGCAGGTGCGCGACCTGGTCGAGGACGTGGTGCTCGACCGGCCCGAACCGGTCGGGCGGGCCGGGCCGGCCGCCGGGGGCCCCCCCCCCCCCCCCCGGGGGGGGGGGGGGGGCGGCGATTCTGGCCGCGTGGCCGGCCAACGAAGCATCCTCCGCAGACCCGCCCGGGCCCGCGCAGCCTCTTTGATCCTTTTTTCACCCTCGCCAGGAGCCCATCATGGCAATCAGCGGTCTTTCCGGCTCGTCCGAACTGAACTTCAACACCGTCAACAACACGGTCTACAGCGCCATCCGCACCCAGGAAAACAAGCTGCGCGACACACTCTCCAATGTGCAGACGGACGCCGACGGCAACATCTCGCAAACCGACCTGTTGATGCTGCAGCAGCAGACACAACAATGGACGATGCTGATCGAGTTGCAGAGCAACATCACCAAACAGATTTCCGATTCGCTCAAAGGCATCATCCAGAAGTCGTCCTGAGGGCGCGAAGACGGGTCTCATCCGTCTCCTGACGACCCGCCCGGCACCGGGGCGGGACTCAGACCGACTGCAGGAAGAACGCGGGATCCCGCGAGGTGGACGCTTCGGCTGCGCCCGCCCGGGTCCAGTCATCGGCCCGGTCCAGCAGGGACTCCACCACCGAGCAAAGCATGGAGGCGGTGCATTCGGACAGACTCAGGGCCACCTGCATGTGCGGCCGTCCATCCGGGGCCAGACACAGCACCGCGCCATGCCCCGCCTGCATGAAATTGGCCCGGGCCATGCGGTCGGCCTGGCGGGCGTCGATTCCGTGATCGGCCAGCCGGCACGAGACCAGCACCTGTCCATGCGCGCTCACGTGCACCACTTGCACGATCTGGCGGCCGTCGAACACCAGTTGGCAGACCCCCTCGGCCGAGGGCGCCAGACCGGCGATGCCCAGCGTCCGACCCAGTTCGGCGATCAGATGGGCATAGGAAGAGTCGACGGACATGAACGATACGTCCCGCATGAGCGGGTTTCTTGGATTGCGGACTGTTAAAGGTACGCCAGACCGGCGCGATTGAACAGATGGCAAAAACCAGAGGGCGCACAGGCGCCCCCTGGTTCGGATCCCGGGAAACGGCTCAGGCCAGGGAATCGCCGGGCGGCATGCCGTCCAGGTCGCCCGGCGCCGCATCCGCCATGTCGCCGGTGCGCAAAGGGCCGCCGTCGTTGGCGTCCTCGATGCGCGTGCGCCAATGGGCGGCCACGCTGGCGAATCGCTCGATCCAGACCGACAGCGATTCCACATCCAGGGCTGCGCACGCGCGCCGATCCGCCAGGAAGACACGTCCCGTGTCGAAATCGGCGCTGAAGGTCGCCCCACGGGTGCCCTGCCAGAACATGTTGGCCGCCAGCAGCATGGCGTAGATCCCCTCCCGGCGATCGGGGTCGACCTCGGGCAGGCGGGCGAACAGGATGACTTCGTCATCCTCCGCCTCATGCTGGATGTGGATTTCGTGACCGTCGATCACGAGCCCCACGTAGCCGTCCTCGCCCGCAGCCATGTCGGCCATGCCCAGCGTCCGGCCCAGTTCGGCGATCAAGGCCTGGTATGAAGAAAGAGACATGCGGTACTCCTGTGATTCAGTGGATTGGGTCATGGATCGTGATCAGGCTTTGGCGAACTTGCCCAGCCCGCAAAGGAATTGGCGGACTTCGGGATCGGGCAACCGGTCCTTCAGGTGGCCGGCTTCCTTGCTGCCGGCCATCCCCGTATTCCAGCGCTGGTTTTCGAGCTGACCGGAACTGGCGCTGACCGTATAGTAGACGCCCTGGTCGTCGCCTTCCAGGCGCTCGTCGGGGTTCATCTCGCCCCCCAGATCGCGCAGGATCAGCTTGGACTTCAGTTCGACGTCGGTGACACCGCCGCGATCCTTGTCGCTCTTGCAGCCCTTGGACATCGTGCCCGCCAGATCGGTGGCACCCACCAGGCCCAGACCCTGCTCGGCCAGCCCCTGCAGAACCAGGATCTCGCGCCCCATCTTGGCGGTATCGCCATTGCCCGTGCGGAAGGCTTCCTCGGTGAACATGCTGCGCACCAGGTCGGTCTGGCCACGCAGTTGAGCCATGAGGCCCTCCGCCTTGGCCAGTTGATCGGGCGGCGTGGTCGGGTCGTTGACCACGGTCTCGAGGCGGTCATAGACCTCGCCCACGAAG
The DNA here is from genome assembly GCF_027214045.1 of Castellaniella denitrificans. GTDB lineage: Bacteria > Pseudomonadota > Gammaproteobacteria > Burkholderiales > Burkholderiaceae_B > Castellaniella > Castellaniella denitrificans_A. The sequence goes on from NZ_JAPWHE010000001.1 coordinate 780,479, forward strand.
CCGCCCGGCCGCACGCCCCGGGCGCCGAAGGTGCCTTCGCCCAGGTCGCCCACCAGCTTGATCATGTTGGTGGTGTTGTGCTCGTGGACATTGTTCCAGACACGCATGAGCATTTCGCGTCCGCCTGTGGAAATGGCGTTGATGCCGAAAGAGAACGTGATGGCGTCCACATCCACCGTCCGCGCCTCGCCCTGCCGCTCCGGATGGTCCGGATCGAACACCCGCAGGGTCTGTCCCTGCCCCGAATTGGCCTCGAAGGCCCGGAACTGGTTCTGCGTGTAGGTGCGTTCCTGGTAATCCTGGATGCCCAGATTGTCGCGCAGCGAATCGGGCGAGATCAGGTTGACGCTGACGTGCACCAGCCGGGGCGGCGGGGCATCCTGCGGCCGGTCCGGATCGGTCAGCACGCCGCGCAGGCGGTCGTTGCTGGTCAGGGCGACCTCGAGCACTTCGCGCGCGCCGCGTTCATTGGAGGTCTGACGATCGCCGCCGTCCTCCACGCCCCACATGTCCAGCACGCCATGGCCCACCACCGTGGTCATCACCTGACCCTCGGGATCGCGCAGACGGCTGACCTTGAGATTGCGGGCATGATCCTCGCTGTCCTTGACGCCAGCGGACACCCCGCCGATCCGGCCCTGACCCAGATCGACACCCAATTCATGGCCGATGAACTGGGCCGGCACGACCTCGCTTTTGTAGGTGCGCATCACACCATCGCGCATCACCGGCATGTCGCGCATCACGGGCTGCCAGGTTTCCAGCCCCGCCAACGCCTGACGTTCGCTGCGCGTCATGCTGGATTTGGAGAACAACGCGTCGAGCGTGCCACGGGGAATGCCGATGTCCTCGAGGCGGGTGCGCAAGTCCTGCATCGTGTCGCGCTTGCCCTGGACGACGGGGTGCGTGTCCTTGTTCGATTTGCTGGGCGCCTCGATGGGTTGCAGGGTATTCACATCGACACTGTCCCGGTAGGCCTGGCTGCGCGCTTCGCACAGTTCCGTCCACTGGCCGCGGACCTGCGCCAAGGCGCCCAACTGCTCTTCGGTGAGCGCGGGATCGCCCCCCTGGGCATCCTCGCTCAGGCGATCCAGCAGGTGGTTGCCCGCCTGGGCCCAGATCAGGTCGCTGTGCTTGACGGAGCGGTTGGTCAGGGGATCGGTCAGGCGCATTTCATCGACATAGTCGCTCTTGGCATCGAGCAGACCGATCTGTCGGTCCATATCGTGAACCAGCGCCTGACCGACGGACAGCTTTTCATTGCGGAACCGGATCTGGCCCTCGAGCTCGCCCTTGCGTGTCTGCAACGTTTTCGCCTCGTTGGAGCCCTCGCGCGCAGCCTGAAGATCCCGGTCGACCTCGTTCAGTTCTTCCTTCAGCGCGCCCAGCTCATTCCGAAGCGTCTGGATGCCATCGCGCAAACCGCCCTGGCAGACTTCCAGGTCGTCGCGCTGATGACCCAAGGCCTCGGACAGGCCCCGCAGGCTGTCCTGGTTCCAGGCCTGCCGTCCCAGCAATTCCGTGGTCCGGTCGATCTGGTCCAGCGCGCCCGTCACCTGGGGGTCGTGTCTCGGGCCGCCGCCATAAATCTGGCGCAGTTCCTGGCTCAGGCGGCCGGGATCGAGCCCGACCCGCGACAGCGGACTGCCCTGGGGCGCATTGCGGACCAGGTCCGTGAGCGCGGGGAAGCGCTCCTCGCATTGCCGGGCGCGCTGTTCACGCACCTCGGTTTCGGCCCGGGTCCGCAGGGACTGGACGTCCACCCGGCTCAGGGGGGTATTGCCATAGCGGGAGTCGTTGCGCACTTCCCGGATGACCGCCGCCCGCACATCGCGCAGTTCGGGGCCTTCCAGGCCTTTCAGCGTCTCGCCCAGCAAGGATTCATTGTGCCGCACCACCTGCAGCCGGTATTCCTGGGCCTTGCCCAGGATCTTGCCAACCTGGTGGTTGGTCAAAGGGCGGTCATTGGTCGCCCAGCCCTGTGGCAGTCCGCAGGCCCTCAGGGCCCGCTGCGCCCCCGCCTGCCCTTCGGTCTTCTCGAGCAGGCCGAGGAATGCCTGCTTGACCTGGACGCGTTCCTGGACACGCGCCTGCTGTTCCTGGGGCGACCGGAACCAGCCCTGGATGCGGCTCGCCAGGCGCGACAGGCCGCTTTGGCGCACGCCCTCCTGCCCTTGGGGATTCTGGCGGATTTCCCGCTCGAAGAATCCACCGCTCAATTGCCTGAAATTGCTGAGACCAATTGCCATTCTGTCTCTCCACATCCTGATAGAAACTTATCACAGGCAATGAGTAACGCCCTCCGGCGCCAGGTTCCCTCTCTCGACACGATCGACCCTTCGATGAATACGGCCATTGGCTTGAACACGGTCCATGTGTATAGTTTCTGGTGGCGGCGCTATTGCACGCCGGCCGACTACCGATCGACGCCCCCCGACATTCATCCCCGTGGGCGGGCACTCATGCGGCGGACGGTTTCCACTCTGCCAGGCCTTCAACGCCACCACCATGCACCTGAATACCCGTTTCCTCGCCCCTTTCCTGATGGCTACTCTGCTGGGCCTCGCGGGATGCCAGAATCTCCCTTCGGCATCCCGGCCGGCATCGTCCGATACGCGCACCACCACCGGCCCGGACACCAATGCCAGCCGCATCGTGCAACCGGTCGCCATCTATCTGGCGCAATCGGCGCCCGGCGATCAACTGGTCGCCGTTCCGGTGCCCGACGGCATGGTCTACCTCCATGCCCGCCCCATGCTCGCCCGCGAGGACCTGACCGACGCGGCAGCCCTCTCCGACCGCCAGGGCGGACACTTCGTCGGCCTGCGGCTGACGCCCGCAGGCGCCGAAAGGCTGGGCGCCGTCAGCCGCCAGAACGTCGGCAATCTGCTGGCCTTGGTCATCGGCCGCGAACTGGTGGCCGCGCCCCGTATATCGGGCGCGCTGGATCGCGGTATCCTGGCGTTCGAAGTCCCGTCGGCCGAGGTGGCTGCCGACCTGGCCGCGCGCATCCGGGGCGATGCGCCTCAGTGAGCATCGGTCCGCACCGGATATCCCATGACCGACAGTCACGACACGCTCTATCTGCCCGCCGACCTGGGCGCGGTACCGCTTGCCCTGCAATGGATCGAGGGCCTTGCCGAGCGGCTCCAATGGCCTTCCCGCGTCACTTTCGGGCTGACGCTATCGCTGGACGAAGCACTGACCAACGTGCTGTCCTATGCCTTCGATCCACCCGGGCCGGAAACGCCGGCCATTGCCGTTTCGTGCCAGGCGGACGGCGCACGCATCACCATCGAACTGCGCGACAATGGCCGCCCTTATGATCCGACGGCGGGCGACCCACCGCCCCTGGTCGCCTGCCTGGACGAGGCCTACATCGGCGGACAGGGCGTACGGCTGATGCGGCATTACCTGGAAACGCTCTCGTATCGGCGCCAGGACGGCTGGAACTGCCTGACCATGGTCATGACGGCGGCCTGAGACCCCGCCCGCGACGGGTGGGGTCTCAGGCCGTCACCCGCCGCCGCTCAGCCCCGATAACGCAGGCACAGGCTGGTGACGTCGTCGGTCGGATCGGTGCCGTCCTCGAACGTGCGCACGTCGGCGATCACCGCATCGGTCAAGACATCCAGCGGCACATTCGCAGGCTGCGCACGCAGCAGGCCGGCCAGCCGTTCTTCGCCGAATACCTGCCCAGCCGGGTTGAAGGCTTCGGTAATGCCATCGGTATACAGGTACAGCAGGTCGCCCGGTCGCAGATACAGCGTCTTCTGGGTGTAAGGCATGTCCTCCTCGATCCCCACGGCGATGCCATGCGTCGGCGCCAAGGCCGACAATTCGCCCTGGGCATCGATCAGCCAGGGCATATGGTGCCCCGCATTGACATAATCCAGCCGACCATCGCGCAGATCCAGCGTGGCATAGAACAAAGTCACGAACAGCATCTGCTCGTTCTCGGCGGCCAGCAGCGCATTGACACGCTGGACGCAGTCGGCCGGCCGACGCACGAAGCGCGCCGTGGATTTCAGCAAGGTGCGCGAAATGGCCATGAACAGGGCGGCGGGGATGCCCTTGCCCGAAACATCGGCGATGACGAACCCCAGATGATGCTCATCGAGCATGTAGAAATCGTAGAAATCTCCTCCCACGTCGCGAGCCGGGAAGATCCGGCAGTCGATCTCCATGCGCGGGTCGTCCGGCATGGTGCGCGGCAGGATGCTGAGCTGCACGGCACTGGCGATCTGCAGTTCCTGCTGCAGCCCGGCCAGCTTGGTCTTGGTGATCAGGGCGTCGCGCAGTTCAATCACCATGTCGGACAACCGCTGGTATTGCTCGACCAGCCGACGGCGCAGGTCCCCCATGACTTCGGCCAGGCGCCGCAGGCCATCGCCATCATCGTCCGAGTGGTGCTGGCGGTCGATCAGCGCCTGGACTTCCTGGCGGCTGATCGAGTCCATCGACTCGGCCAGCGCACGGAGCTCGCCCGCCATGACGGTTTCATGCAGTCGCCGGACGCGCGCCTGCTGAGACTGATCGCGGACGAGCTGCAGGGTCTTGTGCCGGAAGGCGGCGATGCTGCGTCCCAGGCGCTCGATCTCGTCCTGATGACCCACGCCGGAACGCCGGGCCGCGCCGGCCTGCGGACCGCTGAGCTCGTCCAGCGTCTCGAGCGAGTCCTGCAACGGCCGGAAGCTGCGCCAGATGATCAGGTGGATCAGCAACAGCCCCATAATGGCCAGGCCGGCGGCAAGCAACAGCGCCAGCCGGCCCAAGGTCAGGCTGGGCTTCATCAGGGTCGTGACGTCCTTGAGCGTCACGAGCAAGCCGCCAGCGCTTCCGGAGATGCTGATGACGGGCGTCGCCGTCAAAAGCAGGATTTTGTCCCGGTCCTCCAGGGTCCGGTATTGCGCATCCTGCACGGTCAGCGTCAGGTCGAGACGCGACCACTGACCGGGACTGGTACTGGCGACAAGGTGCCCGCGGGAATTCAGGAAGTGAACGCTATATCTTTCGTCATCCCGGATCGGATCGATCTGCTGCGCCGCCCGTTCCAGGGTGCGTCCACCGATCAACCCCCAGGTCGCACCCTGAAGCCGGACAGGCTGAGCGGCCATCAGCATGGTCAGGTTGCCGTCCAGATTGCGCAATCCCCTGGCTTTCTTTCCGGACAGCACATTGTCCAGCGTTCCGGCATCCAGCGGGTCGGCCTCGGTGTCAGCGCCCTGCAGGACATACACCTCGCGATTGGGATCGACGAGCGCCAGGTAGTCCAGCGAGGGTTCCGGTCCGGGCAGCGCATTCGAGGGGCCGCGCGAAACATCCAGCCGGGGGGTCAGGGCATGCAACCGTCCGGAGATGTCCTTCGTCTGGGATACCAGGAACTGCGCCCAAAGGGCGCTCTGGTCTTCCAGGCCGAGATTGGCGGCCTGCTGGCGCAGCAAGTGTTCCCGCAGGGCCTGCAGGCCTGACAGCGCCCCGATCACCAAGGCGAAGCCCAAAGCGATGATGAGCGGCAGGCGCAGGCGCAGCGACAGACGGCGTGAGCGGTCCGGCGGAACGATCTGCACGCTCGGCGCGGGCCCCGGGGGCAGGATGTCCAGTGCTTCGAGCCGAGGCCGCACCCGGCCATCGAAATCGACGGACAGCAAGGACTCGACCTGATGCGTCAAGTCGGCTCTTTGCTGCGCGACGTCGGTCGCCATCGCCTGCAAACTGTCCCAGGCCTGGCCCAGGATGTCCTGGGGATCGGGACGCGGCCCCGGGACCGGCGGCACAAGATCATCGGGCGCCTGCCCGAGCAAGGCCAACAAGGCGCGCCGATGTTGCTGGATACGGGCGCCGTAGAGCGCGGTGAACAGACCGCCCAGCAACGCCAGCGGCAGGATCAGCAACAACATGCCGGTCAGCAGGGTCGCGTGCGAACCGCTCAGGACGGGAGGCGCCGCCTCGACTTCGAGGGTGCCGATCCGCTGCGAACCGGTCTGCAGTTCCGTACTCACGGACGCCGATATCTCGGCGCCGGGACGTTGCGCGAACCCCAGGACCCTGCCATCGACATCGGTCAGCATGATGCGGTTCAGTTGGGGGACATGCTCCAGCGTGCCCTTCAAGCTGCGGCTGATGGCCGGAATCTCATTGAGAGGGACGCCGAGCTGGCTCGCCCGAATGAATTGCCGTCCCAGCGCGCGACCGACCGAAGAGGCCAGCTCGCGGGATTGCTCCTGGACGGCGGACGCCACGGTCCCCTGAAGACGTGCGAGCAGGATGCCGCTGGTCAGACCGGCCGCGACCAGAACAATCAGAAAGCCGCTGGCGGCATCGCGCAGCCGGGCACGGATACCGTGATCAATCGACATGGTCCAGCTCCTTCAACTGCTGCCGCTGCCGGTCCAGGGCCTGCAGGCTGGCCTGGTGGCGTTCTCTGGCACGCCGGGCGGCGGCGACCAGCGGGTCCCGATTTCCGCCGGGCGCGTCCTCGCCCCGCAGAATCCTGCCGGCCCACAGGAACGGCCGCAGACGCCGGCGAGCCAGCCAGACCGCTCCCAGGCCCGCGACCAGAGAGGCTATCACTGCCAACGCCAGCGTGGGCAGCCCCCGTGCAAGCCAGGCCTGAAGGCTGTAGGCCCGCGCCGTATGCGGCGCAGCCAGAACCAGACCGCCCGCCGTCCGCCCCAGTTCGTCCTGCAGGGCAATGCCGCAGCTACGCACAGTGTCGTCGTCGATGCACCAGACGCCTTCGGCGCCGGCCGCCCGCGCCCAGTCGGTCGGAATGGGGCGGCCCTGCCTTCCCTGATCCGTGCTGTAGAGCACCTGACCGGACGCGCCATAGACACTGATGTCACGAATGTCCGGCATGCCGGATTTTTCGCGCTCGATCAGCTGTTGCAGGCTCGAACTCTGTTCCAGTGTCAAACCCAGGGTCAGATTGGCCTCGATGACGCTGCGCAGGTTTCCAAGCACGTATGTTTCGTGTGACTGGCGCGTCTGGTCGATGGCCTGCTGTTCGATGCGCACGGTCAGCCATGTGGCGCCGAATACAGCGGTCAGCGCGCAGCAGACCAGGGCCAGGATCAGGATCAGGGGCGTTCTCATGGCAGACTTTCCGACAAGCGGGATGCGAGGGGCTGTTCAGGATGGAGAGCATGGTAGCGCCTGCCGCACCCGGCTGCGGTCGCGCTCAGCAAGGCGTTGGCGGGCAGGCCGGCGATGTCGGCCAGGGTTTCGAGGCGCTGTTGCTCGCCGAAGACCTCGGCCCATTGCCCGGGGGCGGTCAGCCGGGGCGGCAGCCCGCTCACGTCCACGCTGGTCAGGCCCATGGAAATGCCCCCCACGATGGGCGCGCGATGCGGGCCGAAATACACGGCGCCCCGGTTCATCAGGGCATAGGGCAAGCCGTGGGCATAACCGATACCCAAGGTCGCGATGCGCATGGGAGCCGGACAACGGAATTGCTGATCGTAGCCGATCTCGGCCCCGGCGGGCAGGTCGGCGACCCGCAGAACCGGCGCATGCACGCTGGCCACGGGTTTCAGCGGCAAGGTCCGCGAGGGGGTGGTGTCCACACCATACAAGGCACTGCCCACGCGCGCCATGTCGAGATGGTGCCCGGGGCAGGCAAAGACGCTGGCCGAAATGGCCAGGCTGCGGGATGCCGCAGGCAACGGCGCGATCAACGCCAGAAAACGGTCATGTGGATTCAGCCGGTCCGGACTCTCGGGCCTGCTGAAACTGGACGGCTGGGTGATCCAGGCCCGCACGCGCAGCGGCGACAGGTCCTGCGCCGCCAGGCGCGCCACCGCTTCGGGCCTCAGGCCGAGGCGGCCCAGGCCGGTATCCAGCGCGACGGCGACCGTCAAGGCCCCCGCGCGACGCGCTTGTGCGATTTCGTCCAGGTCGTTGAGCACGGGAATCAGTCGCTGGATATGACAATCCCGCGCCGAAGCGCCGCGCAGGCCGTTCAGGATGAAGACCTCTGCGGCGGGTGCCAGCGCGCGCACGCGGCAGGCCTCGTCATAGCCAAGCGCCCAGTATTGCAGACAGCCCTGAGCCGACAAGGTGTTGACGACGGGCTCCAGCCCCAGTCCGTAGGCATTGCATTTGACCACGGCGCCCAGGTCGTTTCCCGTGTAGCGGCCGCGAACGGTCCGCCAATTGCCTGCCAGGCGAGCCAGGTCGATGTCCATGACGGGGGAATCGGCATGCGCGGTGGCGTTCATGTCTCGACGACCTCCGGAGGCACGAGGGCGCAGACGGCCGGCGCCACGAACCGTCCACGCCATCCATGGGACAACAACCGGTCCTGCTCGTCCAGCGGCAATCCATCGAGCGGACGTGCGGCCTCCTCATCCGTGGGCGCGAGGGGCGTGGCCGCCGTCCGTGCCGGGCGAGCCAGGATGTAGCGCAAAGAATTCTGATAGACCCGACGCAACAGCCGGATCTCGAAGCCCTCTCGCAACAGGCTGCGCCAACTGGCCGGATTCGACGGCGCGGCCGTAGCGTAAAGGCAGGCGTCCGGATCGGCCAGTTCGACGCGGCGGCGAATCAGCTCGCATTGCAGACGCCGGCCCCGGTAGGCCTCGGCGACCGAGGAGCCGGCCAGTTTCTGGATCCGCGCATCCGCTGGCCAGCCCAGCCAGAGATCCGGGCGGGTGCCCGGGTCGGGGCCATCCTGCAGCACGCCGTAGGCCACCAGATCCCCGGCCGGCGCACGGGCGCCGATGATCCGCCCCGCCCCGTCCAGCAGCGCGGCGAAGAACTCGGGGTGCTCGGGCTTGACCTGGTCGGAGCCCATGCCGCGGATCGCGCGCGCATGCAGGTCGACGATCCGGTCGAGATCCGCCGGGCCGAGCATGTCCCAATGCAAGTCGACAGGCACGCGGCGGGTCATCCGACATGCCTCGTCGACGCCGGAGCCTGGGTGATCACGTCGGCGTAGTTCAGCATTTCGATGGGTGGATAGAAGCCTCCCAGTGCCTTGGCCGTATGCAGATTGACCAGCAAGGCGAAGCGCTTCAGGGTTTCGATGGGAATCCGGTCGGCGGGCACGTCTTCATAAAGGATGGCCTCTGCCTTCACGGCGGCCAGCCGGCCGACGGAACGATAGCGGCTGACCAGACCGGTCAGTGCGGAGTATTCCCGGACGGCGAGTTCGGTCACGCCGAACGTCGGCAGTCGCTGCTCGATGCTGGCGGGAATCACCTGGTCATAGACGGAGCCCAGGAAAGTATCGGGCACCAGATAGAACCATTGCGCGCCCTCTTCACGCAACTCGGCGACCAGCCGGCCAAGGCCATCCGCGGAGGGACGGCCCGCCGCATCGAGGCTGAAATGGCGGTGGATGGCCGTCCGCTGCGTGGCGGCGCACAAGGCATCCATTTCGGAGGCGATCGCCCTGGAATTGGGCTCCGTGGTCGAGTACAGCAGACCGACCCGGTTGAATTCCCTGTAGGCGGCCATGGCCTTGACCTGGGTTTCAGTGGGGACCACGTGCACGGCCCCTGTGACGTCTCGCCCCTGCTGCGTGAGGGAAGGCACGATGCCGGCGGCCACCGGCGCGCTCACCAGGGCGAAGACGACGGGGATGGAGCCCACCTTGCCGGACGGATCGGGATCGCGCCAGGTGCCCGTCACCCCCAGGGTCACGGGCGTGCCCCAGGTGTAGATCAGGTCGGGGGCCAGCGCGGGGATCTCGTCCAGAATGGCGGGCAGCCGACGGATGTCCTGCCCGACGTCCCGGTGGACGATATCCGGTTCACGGCCCTGCGACCGCAGGTATTCCAGAAAGCCGTCCTCGACTTCCGTGCGTCCACGATACGTGATCATCAGGATACGGCGCCGGGCCGTCGCGCGCGCCACCAGGGGGGCGGCCCCCCCCAGAAGCCCGGTGGACAGGGCGGCGCGCAACAGGCGCCGGCGGACAGGAGACGAAGGAGCGTGAGCGTTCATGAGAGACTGCCGGAAGCATTGGAAACGGAGCGCCATTGCCCATAACCGTAGAGCAGGGCGCCACCGGTGGTCAACAAACCGAATAGGGCCAGCGTGGCCGCCGGACCGGCCAGCCCCAGCGCCGCGCCGGCCAGTGCCGGACCGGCGGCCGATCCGCCGCGCTCGACCAGGCGGAACAGCCCGAGCACTTGCGCGGAATGGCGGCCCTGCCCATGATGAGCATAGGTGGCCATCATGGACGACTGGGGGGTGATCGACAAAGCCTGGCCCAGTCCCAGAAAGAACAGGAAAACCATGATGGCGCCCAGGCCGGGCCAGAACAGGACGGGCACCACGGCCAGGCCGGCGATGAGCCCGCCCAGGATGATCTTGCGGGGCCGGAAATCGTGTTCCGGCGTCTCGCCCCAATGGGCGAAGAGCGGGACGCACAGGACCATCATCAGCGGATAAATCATCTGCACGCGACCGATGCTGGACAACGAATGGCCTTCGTTGGACAGAATGAGCGGCACCAGAAAGAAACACAAGGCCGTCAGGATCAGCTTGGCCGGCACCGCGCACCCCAGCAACAGGGAACGCATGCCGGGAATGCGCCAGGCCTCCCGAAGCGCATCGGATGTCGGCCAGGCGGTGCGCGGTCGATCCGACGGCCGGGCCGCGGACATCATGGCCCGCGCCAGGCACAGCGCGACCAGGCACAGGCCGGCGGCGGCAAGGAACGCCGTGCCGCCGCCGAAGTGTTCGGCCAGGAAACCGCCAAGAGGCGGAGCACACAAGGCGGCGGTCAGGATGGCGCGGATGAAGACGGCAAGCCCCGCCGTGCGGGCCGCAGGATCCGCCTGGTCGACGATATACCCCTGTGCCGACGTGAAGACCAGGGTGAAACCGAGGGCGCTGAGCGCCCGGGCCAGCAACAGGCCAGAATAAGAATCGGCAAAGGCGCACAGGCCATAGCCGATACCGGCCACGGCGGCGCCCAGCATCAATCCGCGGCGTCTGCCCAGGTGTTCGGACCAGAGCGCCATGGGGATCTGCCCCAGCGCGACGATCGCCATGAAGACGACGATGGGCAAGCTGACGAGCAGCGGCGCATGCGCCACACCGGCCGGCAGCAGATTCGCGGTCAGACTGGGAAGAAAAGGGCGGTTCAGTTCTTCGGCCATCATGAACACGAACAGCACGCCCCGGATCTGCTCGGCCGGGAGTGGGCCCGTGTCGCGCATGCCGGACGCATCGGAGGATTTCCGGAAGACGCTTGTCTGCGTCAAAAGCGACAGCAGTTCGAAACCGACCAGCAAGGCGACCAGGCCCAGGAAGGCCGTATCCAGCAGCAGGCCGTGGATCTGGGCGGCCGCATGGCGATTGTCGGGCACCACTTCCAGCGCGGCCTGCGCGGGCCCCCGGGCCGGTATCGGCAACAGCAGGCCGCCCGCCGCCGGAGTGGCCTCGACACCGGACGGCGGAACCGCGATGAGCTTGATCTGTTCCAGCTCCGGATAATGCCGCCGAAGCGACGCCAAATATTCGGGCACCCCCTGCATCTGATCGAGCGGAATCCCCAAGGCCAGCGCCTTGTCGATCAATGATCGGGCGCCGTTGCCGATCGATTCGACCTTGGTTTCGATCAGGGGGTTCAAGGTACGGTCGATGATGCGCAGCGCCTGATGGTCGATCAGGAACAGGCCGCCCCCCAGAATGAGCGCCAGTGCCAGGGGCAGGCGCAGCCTGCCGCGCCCGTCGCGCCCGGCGCGCAGCGCGAGTGCGGCCAGCAGGCCCAGAAAGGCCGCGCCCGCCACGATGGGCAAGGCATGCCGGCGCATGTCCTGGCGGATTTCCGCCGAGGGCGCCTCCAGGGCGCGGCGATCGTAGCGCAGCAGGATCCGCCCGGAGGGCAACCCGAGATCGTCGTGGAGGGTCTGCCCGAGCGTGCCGGGTGGCGCCGGATCCGGCAAGAGGCCGTCGCCATAGAGCCGCCGTCCCTGCGCATCCTGGACGGCCATGCCGAGGATGTCGGCATCCAGGGCTCGTTCGCGCCCCAGGGCGGCGCCCAGGGTCGCTTCCTGGCTTTCCAGCCCCACCCCCAAGGAGGCGGCATGCGTGGCGCCTTCGGCGACGCGGTCCAATGCGATGGCAAAACGGGATTCGAGGATGCCGCGATAAGCCTTGAGCAGCGATCCCTCCGTCATCCATGCGCCTGCGGCCAGGCATGCCGCAATCAACAGGCTGAACAGAAATGCTGGAATCAGCGGAAATCGCATGGAAAAGCCGGGGCCCTTGAGCGCCCACCCGGGGTTGGGGAGCATATGATGGATACTGAGTCACGACATCGCCCCGAAAGTTCCATCTCCCGCGAGGCTCGCCGGATGGAATCCCCAGGCGCGCCCGTGCCGCCGCGGCCGGACGACGATGGGCCGATGGCCACTAACGTCCCGCCCGCACGACCCCGGCGCTGGCGGCGACCACCAGACCGGTACCCAGCATCTGGGCGGCGCTCATGCCCTGGCCCAGGAAGACCCAGCCGGTCGTCGCCCCAACGGCGGGTTCCAGACTCATCAGCACGCCGAACATGGCGGCAGGCATGCGTCGCAGGGCATTGATCTCCAGGATGTAGGGCACCAACGGCACCAGCACCGCCAGGCCCGCCGTGCAGGCCAGTTGCTCCCAGGGGAACCGGAGCGTGCCGGCCTCGGCCGCCGCGAACGGCAGGGACAGCAGGGCGGCGACCATCAGCGAAACGGCCAGGCCCTGAAGGCCGGGAAACGCGGGGCCGATCCGCTTCATCATGACGATGTAGACGCCCCACCCCGCCGCCGCCAGCAGGGCGAAAGCGATGCCGGCCGGGTCCACGCCGCCGGCCATGCGCGCATCGCCCGACACCAGCAGCCCGATCCCGGCCGCCGCCAGCAGCGGCCAGGCCAGGGCGCGCCAGCCGCGCGCACCCAGTGCGGCCACCGCCAGGGGACCGCAGAATTCCAGCGCCACGGTCAGGTGTTGAGGCAGACGCTCGATCGCCAGGAAGAAAGACAGGGACATGACGGCCATGCCGCCGCCCAGGATCAGGGCCGCCCGCCACTGGGCGGCGTCATAGCGGCGCAACGGCGGGCGCACGAACAGCAGCAGCGCGAGCGCGGCCCAGCACAGGCGCAGGCTGGACGTGCTGAGCGCGCCATGATCGTGGATCACCGGCACGGCCAGCGACACGCCGGTCTGCACACTGACCATGGCGGCCACGGCCATGCAGAACGCCAGTCCGACACCCGGACCGGGCCGTCCGGACGACTCGCGGCGGACGGGCGCCGGGTTTTGGCGCGCGGGGGAAAATGGCTTATCGTAGGACACAGCGAGGACGACTTCCGATCTCGGGATGCTTGCGACCCACGACTATACAGGACCCCTCATGACGACATCGACCGCCGCGCCCGGCACGCCGGACCCCGCCGCACTGCACGCCCGCATCCGCGACAGCTTCGACCGTTCCGGCCTGATGCGCCACCTGGGCGCCCGCCTGGGGGACGTCGCCCCGGGCCGGGTACACATCCACCTGCCCTACGGGCCCGACCTGACCCAGCACCTGGGCTATTTCCACGCCGGCGCGACGACCTCGATCGCCGACACCGCCGGCGGCTTCGCGGCGTTGACGCGGGCTCCGCAGGGCCACACGGTCCTGTCGGTCGAATTCAAGATCAACATGCTGGCCCCGGCGCGGGGAGAATCCCTTGAGGCCATCGGCCGGGTCGTGCGCGCCGGACGGACACTGACCGTCGCCCAGGTTGACGTCTACGCATTGAACGCGGGCGAAAAGACCCCGGTCGCCCTGATGCAGCAAACCCTCATCAGCCTGCCGGAACCCGCATGACGCGTCTTTCGATCCCGTGCTCGGTCCTGGACCTGGCCCCCATCGCCGAAGGCGGCAACGCGGCCGAATCCTTCGCCCACACGGCCGCACTGGCCCGTCACGCGGAAGCCCTGGGCTACCGGCGCTACTGGATGGCCGAGCACCACGGCATGCCCGGCATCGCCAGCGCGGCCACCGCCGTGCTGATCGGCCATGTCGCTGCGGCGACCACGCGCATCCGCGTGGGCGCCGGCGGCATCATGCTGCCCAACCATTCGCCGTTGGTGATCGCCGAACAGTTCGGCACGCTGGAAACCCTGTACCCTGGCCGTATCGACCTGGGCCTGGGCCGCGCGCCCGGTTCGGACCAGGCCACCGCGCGGGCGTTGCGCCGCGCACTGGACTCGGACCCGGACGCCTTTCCGCGCGACGTGGCCGAACTGATGGACTATTTCGAAGGCCGCGGACCGGTGCGCGCCGTGCCCGGCGCAGGCTGCGACGTGCCGGTCTGGATCCTGGGGTCCAGCCTGTTCGGCGCGCAACTGGCCGCCCTGACGGGCCTGCCCTACGCCTTCGCCTCGCATTTCGCGCCGGCGCAGATGATGGACGCCATCGCCTTGTACCGGCGCCACTTCCGGCCCTCGCGCCACCTGGACAAACCCTACGTGATGCTGGGCTTCAATGTGTTCGCCGCCGACACGGACGAACAGGCCCGGTTCCTGGCGACGTCCTGGCAACAGTCCTTCGTCAACCTCCGCGCCGGCCGGCCGGGTTTGCTGCCCCGCCCCGTCGAGGGCTACCTGGAATCCTTGCCGCCGCCCGCCCGAGCGCTGCTGGACCCTGTCCTGGCCTGCGCCGCCATCGGTTCGCCGGACAGCGTCGCCGCGCGGATCCGCGCCTTTGTCGAGCGCACCGGCGCGGACGAATTGATGATCACCTGCAACATGCACGATCACGCGGCCCGGATGCGGTCCTACGAGATCGCGGCGGAGTTCATGGCTTCGGCCGCCTGATCGCCGCCCGGACCTGCCGGGCCCGGCGGGGGTTCAGGGCGCGATCGGCAGGGCGCGTTTGTGGGCGCTGCGCCGCCAGGTGGCGACGATGATGTCGAAGGCGTCCGGCGCGACGTCCCGGCCTTCCAGAAAATCGTCGATCTGCTCGTAACTGACACCGAAAGCGTCCTCGTCGGGCTTGAGCGGCTTGAGCAGTTCCAGGTCGGCGGTGGGAATCTTGAACACCAGTTCATCGGGCGCGCCCAAGGCGGTCGCCAGCGCCCGCACGCGGCGCTTGCTCAGCCCCGCCAGGGGCGTGACGTCTGCCGCCCCGTCGCCGAACTTGGTGAAAAACCCCATCAGGGCCTCGGCGGCATGGTCGGTGCCGACCACCAGCCCGCCGCGCGCCCCGGCCACGGCGTACTGCGCGATCATGCGCTGGCGGGCCTTGATGTTGCCGTGCAGGAAATCCTGCTGGGCGGCGTCGCGGAACGTCTGACCGGAGGCACGCACCGAATCCAGCATCGCGTCCGCGGCGGGCCGCACATCCACGGTCAGTCGCTCATCGGGCCGGATCACCGCCAGGCTCGCCTGGGCGTCCGCCTCGTCGAGCTGGACGCCGTAGGGCAGCCGCATGGCGACAAACCGGGCGTTTCCACCCTGCGCACGCACGCGTTCGACGGCCCGCTGCGACAGGCAGCCCGCTGTCAGGGAATCGACGCCTCCGCTGATGCCCAGCACCAGGGCGCGGGCACCGGAAGCGCGCAGCAGTTCCGCCAGGAAGTCGAGCCGTCGCTCGATCTCGTCCTGGACATCGAAAGCATCGGCCACGTCCAGCGCAAGACGAATCTGAAGCTGCAAGGCACGTTGTTCAGTATTCAGCAAAACGGCACTCCGGTCCGGCCAAACGGCCCAATCACAATAAAAAAACACATGCGTCCAGCGGACAGGCGACGGCCAAAAGACGGCACGCGGTTCACACCGCGCGCGCCGACGTTTCGCGCCGGACCAGTTCGAACAGGCCAAGTTCGAATTGATAGCCGGGATCGTCCCTGCCTTGGGGGTAGGCGCCCGGGTCAGGGAGCGGACCATCGGCAATCGCCTGTTTTTCACGCCCGGTCAATTGTACGAAACATTCCTCGGCGGACGAGCACTCCTGGGCATAGGCCTGCCCCTGCCGCAGTTCAATCTGTTCACGCATTTTCCGGGTGGCCTGAGTTTGGGCGCGGTCGATCCGCTCAGGGGAGGCACCCAGATCGAGCGTGCCAATATCGCCATGGAACACGACAAAGGCGTTGGGGCCCGCATCATACGTTTTGAGCCGGTCCCCATAGGACGTCTGGTTGTAATCCGGATTGTCCGAGAAGAAACCCGCGATTTTCCCCTTCACCGCGGCCAGACTGAAAAAGGAAGGGGGCGCCGAGGGTCGATGCAGGATTTCGTAAGCGTTGCCGCCATCGTCGAAAGTCAACACGGCTGTCCGCGCCCGCGCCTGCTCCAGTTCCCGGCCCTGCAGGCCTTTGGTGATGACCTCGACCGGCATGTTGCTGCCGACGCCGCCGTCGAGAAACGTGCGGCGGCCATGACCATCGCCCGGATCGTAGTCCACGCCCTTGAAATAGATCGGGAAGCTCATGGAAATACGGCCTGCAACCGCAATCGGCACATCGGGCGTCCTTTGCGCGTCGAAATAGATCTCCTCGCGGCGGGTCGCGTCCCATCCCGTCAGGGTCAGCGTCCTGAATTGTGCGGGATCGAGCAGACGCATCAGACGCAAGTCGTTGAAGGTCACCATCTGGCCAGTGCGATCCGTATCGAAATCCTGGCGACGCAACTGCGCCAGGCGGTCAGGCACGCTCTCGCCCTCCGTGGCGCGCAAGCGATCGAGCTTGTCCTGAAAGGCCGCGGTGTCCCAATGCGCATCGAGATAGCTCGATACCCGTTCCGCCATTTTCCGGTCCATCAACTCCAACACATGTCCCGCCCGGAAACCGAGGCGCCAATCCATGTCGACCATGGGATAGCGGGTCCGGAAGCCATCCGACGTATCCCGCAATTTGCCCATCTCGATCTCGTCGGTGAAGTCCTGGAACGCCTCGGCATCCATGCCGGCCATCGCGATCGCCGTGAGTGCGCCCACCGAAGAACCCACCACGTGCTTCAGGCCGTCGAACATGCCCGCATGCTGCATCTCGACCAGTGCATTCGCATTGACGAGCCCTTTGGCGCCACCGCCCTGGAATACCAGGGACTCCAGGGGAGGCGCCTGACGGATCACGGTAAAGCCCCGCAGTCTGCCCTCGGCATCGTATCGGGGAATGCCCTGGGGCCTGATATCGTAGGCCGCCTGCACCGGCCGCTGATCGCGGTTTTGCGATGGCGGTGGTTCTGGCGGCACGCGATCGGCGGTTTCCCTGGCCAGCGCGCGTCGCCCGGCCTCGGAAATCTGGACGCTGGGTCTTGCGGGATCACGCGCCGCGGGTTCGCCGCGGGACAAAGGGGGCCGCGCCAGCAGCACCTCGTCGAGACCGCTCCCCGCATACAGCGAAGCGCCTAATGAAATACCTGTCGAGCCGATCCGGTCGAACGTCATATCCCACCCTCCTTATCGCCCTTCAAGAGACGGCAGCACGCACTTTCTTTTTATTTTTATATGAGTAGCGGCGACAGGAAGATGGTTCCACCGCCAGCGCGATGGCGGCTGGCGGCGCGCCGGGTCTGCGGGAAAACGAGCAGGCGGCGAAGCGGATCGGACCGGCGCTTCAGCGCGTTCCGGGCGTGCGGTCCTCGAAGCGATCCAGCACCGCGCCGGTACTGGCGTCGGAGCAATTGAAGGCGAATTTCGCCTGCACCCCGCGCGTGTAGCGCGGCGCGGGCGGCGTCCAGGCGGCGCGCCGGGCGGCCAGGACCTCTGCGGACACGTTCACCTGAAGCAGATGCTTGTGCGCATCGATGGTCACGGAATCGCCCTCCTCGACGAGGGCGATCGTGCCGCCCACTGCCGCTTCGGGTGCGACGTGGCCCACGACCATGCCCCAGGTGCCGCCGGAAAACCGGCCGTCGGTGATCAGGCCGACGGAATCGCCCAGGCCTTCGCCCACCAGGGCGCTGGTGGGCGCCAGCATTTCCGGCATGCCGGGGCCGCCCTTGGGGCCCAGATAGCGCAGGATCAGCACGTCGCCGGCCTTGATCTTGCCGGCCAGGATGGCGTCCATGGCGGACTGTTCGTTGTCGAAGACCCGCGCCGGGCCGGTGATGGCGGGGTTCTTCAGGCCGGTGATCTTGGCCACCGCGCCCAGTTCCGCCAGATTGCCCTTGAGGATGGCCAGATGGCCCTCGGGGTACAGGGCGTCATCCAGCGCATGGATGACGTCCTGGTCGGCGCGTGGCGCATCGGGCACGTCGGCCAGCGTCTCGGCGATGGTCTTGCCGGTGATGGTCACGCAGTCGCCATGCAACAGGCCGGCGTTCAGCAACAGCTTCATGACCTGGGGAATGCCCCCCGCCCGGTGAAAATCCACCACCAGGTATTTGCCGCTGGGCTTCAGGTCGCAAATGACGGGGACGCGGCGGCGGACGCGCTCGAAGTCGTCGATGGTCCATTCGACGCCGGCGGCATGGGCGATCGCCAGGATGTGCAGCACGGCGTTGGTCGACCCCCCGGTGGCCATGACCACGGCCACGGCGTTTTCGATGGACTTGCGCGTGACGATATCGCGCGGCTTCAGATCCAGCGCCACGGCCTTGAGCAGCACGCGGGCCGATTCGGCGGCCGAGTCGGCCTTTTCCTGATGCACGTTGGCCATGGTGGACGAATACGGCAGGCTCATGCCCATGGCCTCGAAGGAGGAGCTCATGGTGTTGGCCGTGTACATGCCGCCACAGGAACCGCTGCAGGGAATGGCATGGGTCTCGATGTCGTGCAGGTCGGCCTCGGACATGCGGCCGGCCGCGTGCTCGCCCACGGCCTCGAAGACGCTGACGATGTTCAGATCCCGGCCGCAAAGATTGCCCGGCAGGATGGTGCCGCCATAGACGTAGATCGAGGGCACGTTCGCGCGCAGCATGCCCATCATGCCGCCCGGCATGTTCTTGTCACAGCCGCCGATCACCAGCACGCCGTCCATCCACTGGCCCTGGACGCAGGTTTCGACGCAGTCGGCGATGACTTCGCGGGAGACCAGGGAATATTTCATGCCTTCGGTGCCCATGGCCATGCCGTCGGAAATCGTCGGCGTGCCGAACATCTGGGGATTGCCGCCGGCGTCCTTGATGGCGGCGGCGGCCGCGTCGGCCAGGGGCTGCAGACCGCTGTTGCACGGCGTGATGGTGCTCTGGCCGTTGGCGATACCGATCATGGGCTTGTCGAAATCGGACTCCGTGTAGCCGAGCGCGTAGTACATCGAGCGGTTCGGCGCCCGGGCGACACCCTGGGTGATGTTCGAGGAACGCAGCGGTTTGGCCATGACGGAGTCCTTTCGAGAAGTCGGAGCGGAATCCTTCAGTTTAAGACCTCCATCCGCACAGAGAACGGACACGCGCACGCCGGGCGCGGGTATTGGGCGAGGCCACGGCGCCCGGAATCAGAAACTGCGCCGGGCCGGCTGCGCCAGATCGTCGAGGAAAGCAGGGTCGAGCAGGATCCAGTCCCGGCGCGCGCCGGCGATCCGGCCCTGCGCCACCCAGTCCGCCAGCAACCGGCTCAGGGTTTCCGCGCGCACCCCCAGGTTCGCCGCGAGCTGGCGCTGCGTCAGCGGCAGGTGTACGGAGGATCCCTCGCCGGGCCGCAGACGCAACAGGTAGTCGGCCAGACGCTGCGCGGCCGTACTGTCGCTGAGCCACTCCACCTCGTTGACCCGCTGGTAGACCCGGTCGCTCAGACGCGCCAGCAGCCGCATGGCCAGCTCAGGCCAGGCGCGGCAGGCCGCCTGCAGGCCGGCCCGCTTCAGGCACAGCGCGATCGCATCGCCATGCGCCCGGGCGTTCATCGGATAGCGGCCATGCGTCATGAACATCGCCGTCTCCGCAAGCAACTGGCCGACCCGGAAAATGTGGAATACGCGATCCTGGCCGTCCTGGGTGTGGCGCATCACCTCGATGCCGCCGCTCAGGACGTACAGATATTCGATGGCGTCCTCGCCTTCCCTGAACAGCGGATTCCCATCCTCGACATGCAGGATCGCGGCGTCACGCAGCAGCAATCGCGCCACTTCCGCAGGCGCGTCCTTGAAGAGCGGATGCCCGAGCACCCGGGCGGGAGAATCCTCGGTCGGATTGACTTTTGTCATTGGCACTCAACAATTCGGATGCGACGATACGATATTGATAATAATTCGCATTCAGTTATGTGGGAATCTTTTCGAGCATCATACCGCCTGGCGCGGATCTGCCTGCCGGCCGTTCTGCTGGGCACGGCCCTCTCCGTCTCGGCCGCGCCACGTGAACGTCTGGTTCTGGGCGGCCCTACGGCCGCCGTCAGCTTTCCGCTCATCCACATGGCCGAGACCGACGCCCTGGCGGACTGGGCCGACACGGTGGAATTCCGCCACTGGAAAAGCCCGGATCAGTTGCGCGTGCTGATTGCCAGGCGGGAAGTCGATTTCAGCGCCACGCCGGTGAACCTGCCCGCCATCATGGCCAATCGGGGCATGCCCGTGCGCCTGCTGAACGTCTCCGTCTGGGGACTGCTGTGGTTCGTCAGCGCCGATCCGGACGTGCGCACGGTCGCCGACCTGGCCGGCAAGCCGCTGCTGACGACCTTCCAGCGCGACCTGCCCGCCCTGCTGCTCGAACGCCTGCTGGACGCGCAGGGACTGACCGGCGCGCGCGCGCCGGCCATCCGCTATGCGCGCGACGCCCAGGACGCCACCACCCTGCTGCTGACCGGCGAGGCGCGCAGCGCGCTGCTGCCGGAACCCTCCGTCTCGCTGCTGCTGGCGCAGAGTGCCCGCCGGGGCGGCGCGCCGCTGCACCGTGTACAGAGTCTGGAGGACGCCTGGCGAGGGACCTTCACGGACCATCCCGATCTGCCGCAGGCCGGCATCATGGCCAATGTCGGCGTGGCCGGCGACCGCGCCCTGGGCGAGGCCTTCGCGCGCGCCTACGACCGGTCGGCGCGCTGGTGCAAGGCCGAACCGGCCGAATGCGCCCGCCTGGTGCACAAGCACCTGGATTTCCTGCCGGTCGAGGCCATCGAAGCCTCGATCCGCGTCACCCGCCTGGAAAGCCGCAACGCACAATCCGCGCGGCCCGACCTGGAGGCCCTCTACGGCCTGATCCTGCGGCACAATCCCGAAGCCGTCGGCGGCCGCCTGCCCGACGCCGGCTTCTACGGACCATGAGCGCCACAAGCGGCGCCAAGGGGGCCCGGGTCCGCCCCGCGCGCACGTCCCGGCGCTGGTCCGCGCTGGGCGTCATCCTGATCTTCGCCGGCTGGGAATTCGCCGCCCGCCTGATGGGGCCCATGCTGATGGCCACGCCGCTGGAGGCCCTGCGCGCGATCGGCGTCCTGGCCGGCGACCCCGGCTTCTGGACGCACAGCCTCGACAGCCTGGCCCGCATCGCCATGGGCGTGGGCGCCGGCTGCGGCATCGGCTTCACGCTGGGCGTACTGGCCGGGCACGACGCGCGCCTGCGGGGGCTGCTGGAGCCGCTGCGCTGGCTGCTGATGGCCATACCGCCTGTCGTCGTGGTCGTACTGGCCATGCTCTGGTTCGGCCTGGGTTCGGGGATGGTGATCTTCATCACGGTCCTGATGATGGCGCCCGGGATGTACGTCAACACGGTCAAGGGCATGCGCATGATCGACGCCGGCCTGCTGGAAATGGGCCGGGTCTACCATTTCGGCACCTGGGCGCGGCTGCGCCACCTCTATCTGCCCGCCCTGGCCGCGCCCCTGACGGCGGCGCTGCTGATCGCCGCCTGCGGTGGCGTGCGGCTCGTGGTCATGGCCGAGGTACTGGGCGCCGAGAGCGGCGTGGGTTACGCGCTGGCCAACGCGCGCAGCACCTTCGACAGCGGCCGGCTCTACGCCTGGGTGCTGCTGATCCTGGGTCTGGTGGCCCTGCTGGAATTCCTGCTGCTGCAACCCGTCCAGCGCCGGCTGACCCGCTGGCAGGAGCCCAGCCATGCTTGAGATGCGCGACCTGAGCCTGGCCTTCGGCCCCCGGCCCGTGCTCGACGGCATCCGCCTGGACGTGCGCCCCGGCGAGCGCATCGGCGTCATCGGCCCGAGTGGCGCCGGCAAGAGCACCCTGCTGCGCCTGGCGGCCGGCCTGCTGCACCCGGACAGCGGCTCCTGCCGCAACACCTTCCCGCGCACCCGCCTGGTCTTCCAGGAGCCCCGCCTGCTGCCCTGGCGCAGCGTGGCCGACAACCTGGACATCGCCCTGCGTGCGGGCGGCGTCCCTGGCGACCGGATCGCCGCGCGGCGCGACCGCTGGCTGGCCCGCGTGGAGCTGGCCGACGCGGCTCGGGCCTGGCCGGGCGAACTGTCGGGTGGCATGGCCCAGCGCGCCGCCCTGGCCCGCGCCCTGGCGCTGGAACCCGATCTGCTGCTGCTCGACGAGCCCTTCAGCGCGCTGGACCCGGCGCTGCGCGCCGACCTGGGGCGGCTATGCGCCGAGCAGGCCCGCGCCACCGGCGCCGCGCTGATCTGCATCAGCCACCAGCCCTGGGAACTCGCCGGCCTGGTGGACCGCATCCTGTGCGTGGCCGGCGGCCGGATACGGGAACAGGCCGTCCCCTCCGGCCGTCCGGACGAATCCGCCGCAGAGGCGCCGCCGGACCGGCCAGCCGGCGCATAGACCGCCCCCCTTCCCACCTCCTCCGACCAAGGAACCCCCATGAGCGTACGACACGCCCGCACTCCCCTGGCGCTGGCCCTGGCCCTGACGGCCGCCGGCCCGGCGCCCGTCCAGGCCCAGGACGTCACGAGCCTCACACCCATCACCGTCAGCGGCGACGCCCAGGCCACCCCGCTGAATCCCGGCGTGAAGGCCGAACGCGCCCGCCTGGACGGCGTGGCCGGCGGCACCAACCTGATCGAGCCGCAGCAGGAAACGCGCCTGGTCACACTGCGGGATGCCCTGGACTACCAGCCCGGTCTGGTGGTCCAGGAATTCTTCGGTGGCCTGGACCAGCCGCGGCTGAACATCCGCGGCTCGGGCATCCAGAGCAACCCCGTGAACCGGGGCGTCCTGCTGTTGCAGGACAGCCTGCCGCTGAACGAGGCGGACGGATCCTTCGTGATCGGCTTTCTGGAACCGCGCAATGCCCGCCTGATCAGCGCGCGCCGGGGCGCCAATGCCCTGTCGCCGGCCGCCACCACCCTGGGCGGCGAGCTGGACTTCCAGTCACTGACGGGCACGGAAGGCGATCTCCTGCGCATGGAGGGTGGCAGCTTCGGGCGCTTCGGCGCCCAGGCCGCCAAAGGCTTACGCGGCGACAACCTGGACGGCCGCCTGAGCGTCACCCACGACAAGTACGCCGGCTACCGCCACCATTCCGGTTCCGGACGCACCAGCGTGCAAGGCAATTTCGGCGTCCAGGGCGACGGCTTCGAGAACCGGACGTCCCTGTCGTACGTGGATCTGGATGTGGACATTCCGTTCGTCGTGCCTCGTTCCATGATGGAGGACGATCCAACCGACGTGATCGGCGACGGCAAGACGGCCAACCACCCCCTGAACGTCTACAAACGCGATCCGCATCGCACATCGAGCCAGTTCCGCGCCGCCAACCGCACCTACTGGGGCACCGAGGATCTGAACAATACGTTCGGCCTCTACGCCCAGAGCATCGACGACACCTTCCAGGACCCGCTGAGCTCGACCGTGACCGACGGCATGACCTACGGCGCGCAATGGCAGCTCGCCGGCAAGTACCGCGCCATCGATTACCGCGTGGCGCTGGACTGGTCACGCAGCGACATGGACCGCACGCTTTACGTCGTCAAACCGGAGGACGGTTCCCGTCTGCAACGATTCGGCAATTATGACCTGCAGGCGGAAAACCGCAGCGCCCTGCTGGGCTTCGCCTGGCACGTCAACCCGCACTGGACGGTCGTGGGCGACGCCAAGTTCACGCAGGCGATCCGGGATGCCCGGGAACGCGGCTCGGGCAACAGCCTGGACCAGGACTGGAGCTACGTCAGCCCGAAGCTGGGCCTGGTCTGGCGGCCCGCCGAGGATCAGCGTTTCTTCGTGAACGTCAGCCGCAGCAACGAGGCACCGACCTACTGGGAAATCGTCACCGGCGCGGTGCCCCCCCGTCCGAACTCCGTCATGCCGATTCCGGCGACAACCAGCCTCAGCGCCCTGAAGCTGCAGCGCGCCGACACCGTCGAGATCGGCGGCGAAGGCCGCCTGGGCGCCGGGGCCTACGCGCCGCACTGGGCGCTGACGCTCTACCATAGCGACGTCAAGGACGAACTCATGTCCGTCAGCACCGCCAACGGCACGCCGGCTGGCACCTACAACTATCAGGGCGGCACTCGCCACCAGGGCATCGAACTGGGCCTGAACGGCAGCGTGCCCGCCCCGGGCGGGGGCGCGGCCTTCGACTACCGCGTCGCCTACACCTTCAGCGACTTCCGCTTCAAAGGGGGCGAATACGCGGGCAACCGCATCGCCGGCGTGCCGCGCCACCTGGTCGGCGCCGAGATCCTCTACCGCGTCGGCGGGCTGCGTTTCGGCCCGAATGTGCGCTGGATGCCATCCTCCACGGAGACCAACCACGCCAATACGCCGGACACCCGGCAGGACAGCTATACCCTGCTGGGCTTCAAGGTGGACTACCGGATCGACAGGCACTGGCAGGCCTATGTGCAGGGCGACAACCTGACCGACGAGACCTACGCCAGCGCCTTCGTCATCCGCAATACGGCCGGTGCCGCCGATCCTACCTTCCTGCCCGGCAACGGCCGCAGCGTGACGGCGGGGGTCACCTACACGTTCTGATCCCGGAAGCACCCGCGCCCGGGATGCCCGGGCGCGCGTACCCATCTTAAAGATCAGACATCCTATATTTAGGAAGGGGCATCCACCGGATCGAAGGGCCCCCGGGCCGTGAAGACCCCGCCCTGCCAGACCATTGTCGGATCGTCGGCCGCCGGCATCGGCTGGCGCTCGATCTGTTCCCGGAAGACCTCGGACGTATCCCGGGCCTTGTAGCCCAGGTGCGCGGCCAGGCGATTGTCCCACCAGGGATCTTTGTTGTCGGACATGCCGAAGGCGATGGTGTGGCCGATCCCCGGGGTGAACAGGCCCCGGCGGATCATCTCGGTCAGATCCCGGTAGCTGAACCAGATGTGCATCATGCGCCGATCCCGGGGCTCGGGAAACGAAGAGCCGATGCGGATGGACAGCGTCTCGATGCCGTAGCGGTCATGATAGAAGCTGGCCATGCCCTCGCCATACGCTTTGGAGAGGCCGTAATAACCGTCAGGGCGCGTGGGCATGGCGGCGTCGATCGTCTCGGATTGGCGGTAGAAGCCCACCGCGTGGTTCGAACTGGCGAAGATCACGCGGCGCACCCCGTGGCGGCGGGCGGCCTCGTAGAGGTGGAAAACGCCCTTGATGTTGGCCTCCAGGATTTCCTCGAAGGGCCGTTCGACCGACACGCCGCCCATGTGTACGATGGCGTCGCAACCCCGGACCATTTCGTCCACGGCCCGCCGGTCGGACAGGTCGCAGGGATGGAGTTCTTCGCCCTCCCCGGCCGTGCCCAGCGACTGGACGTCGGACAGGCGCAGGACGCGCGCCATCGGTTTGAGCGTCTCGCGCAGCACGCGCCCCACCCCGCCGGCCGCGCCCGTCAGCAAGAGCCGTTCGAACCTGTTTTCAACCACGCCGCTTCTCCATGCGATTCAAGAGTGCTTAACCGCATTGTGATACGTCATCATATGACTATGAATCAGGGATTACCCTGAAAACCGTGGCGGCAGCCCGCAGACCGCCGCCACGCGGCATCACTTCAGTTGCCCGACATCGCGCACCGCCCCCCGGTCGGCCGAGGTGGCCAGCGCAGCATAAGCCCGCAACGCCTGGGAGACTTCCCGCTGGCGGTCCACGGGTTTCCAGGCCTGCGGGCCGCGCGCTTCCATGGCGGCACGGCGCGCCGCCAGGGTCTCGTCATCGATCGCCAGCTGGATGCGGCGGTTGGGGATGTCGATCTCGATAGTATCGCCGTCCTCGACCAGGGCAATGTTGCCGCCCTCGGCCGCTTCGGGCGAGGCATGGCCGATCACCAGGCCCGACGAACCGCCGGAAAAGCGCCCGTCCGTCAGCAAGGCCGCGCACTTGCCCAGGCCCATGGACTTCAGGTAGGACGTGGGGTAGAGCATTTCCTGCATGCCGGGGCCGCCTTTGGGGCCCTCGTAGCGGATGATGACCACGTCGCCGGCACCGACCTCGCCACCCAGGATCCCCTGGACCGAGGTTTCCTGGCTTTCGTAGACGCGCGCGCGGCCGGTGAAAGTCAGGATGCTTTCGTCCACCCCCGCCGTCTTGACGATGCAGCCGTTGGGCGCCAGGTTGCCGTACAGCACGGCCAGGCCGCCGTCCTGGGAATAGGCGTGCGCCCGGTCGCGGATGCAGCCGGACTCGCGATCCAGATCCAGCGTTTCGTAGTAGCGGTCCTGGCTGAACGCGGTCTGGCTCGGGACGCCGCCGGGCGCCGCACGGTAGAAATCCGCTACGCCGGCACCCTGTTCGCCACGCACATCCCAACGGCGGATGGCCTCGCCCAGTGTGCCGGCATGCACGTTGCCCACGCTCAGATCCAGCAGGTCCGCACGGGCGAGTTCCGCCAGGATCCCCATGATGCCGCCTGCGCGGTGCACGTCCTCGATGTGATAGTCCGGGGTGGCCGGCGCGACCTTGCACAGGCAGGGCACGCGACGCGAAATCCGGTCGATGTCGGCCATGGTGAAAGCCACGCCGGCCTCCTGGGCGGCGGCCAGCAGGTGCAGCACGGTGTTGGTGGAACCGCCCATCGCCACATCCAGCGTCATGGCGTTGCTGAAGGCCTGGAACGTCGCGATGTTGCGGGGCAGCACGGAGGCGTCGTCCTGCTCGTACCAGCGCTTGCACAACTGCACGATCAGGCTGCCGGCCAGTTCGAACAAGCCCTTGCGCCGCGCGTGCGTGGCCACCACCGTGCCGTTGCCGGGCAAGGCCAGACCCAGGGCCTCGGTCAGGCAGTTCATGGAATTGGCCGTGAACATGCCTGAACAGGACCCGCAGGTCGGGCAGGCGCTGCGTTCCACGGTCTCGGCCTGCTCGTCGGTGATGTTGGGATCGGCAGCCTCGATCATGGCGTCGACCAGATCCAGCTTGCGCACCACGGTCTTGCCGTCCTTGGCGATGACCTTGCCGGCCTCCATCGGGCCGCCGGACACGAACACGACGGGGATGTTCAGGCGCATGGCGGCCATCAGCATGCCCGGGGTGATCTTGTCGCAGTTGGAAATGCAAACCATGGCGTCGGCGCAGTGCGCGTTGACCATGTATTCGACCGAGTCGGCGATCAGTTCGCGCGAGGGCAGCGAATACAGCATGCCGCCATGCCCCATGGCGATGCCGTCATCCACCGCGATGGTGTTGAATTCCTTGGCGACACCGCCGGCCGCCTCGATCTGGCGC
This sequence comes from Castellaniella denitrificans, assembly GCF_027214045.1. GTDB lineage: Bacteria > Pseudomonadota > Gammaproteobacteria > Burkholderiales > Burkholderiaceae_B > Castellaniella > Castellaniella denitrificans_A. Next base: position 807,898 of record NZ_JAPWHE010000001.1, read on the forward strand.
GCCACCAGCTGGCCCATGTCCTTCAGGTGCACATGGCCGGGCACGAACTGAGTGAAGGAATTCACCACGGCGATGATGGGCTTGCTGAAATCCCCGTCCTTCATGCCGGTGGCTCGCCAGAGGGCGCGGGCGCCGGCCATGTTGCGGCCGTGGGTCGAAGTGCGGGAACGGTAGTGCGGCATGGCGGCGGTCCTGGAAACGAAAGGGGCAAAACGCTTATGATAAACGGTTCCTCCCGCCCGGCAACACGGGGCGGGCAGGCCGCGCACGCCCAGATTCCCGACAATGGAGACCCTGTGAAGCCCCCGATCCCGAACGAAGTCCATTCCCCCCTGCGACAGGACATCCGGCTGCTGGGCCGGACCTTGGGGGAAGTCATCCGGGACTGCGAGGGCCGCGCCGTCTACGACGTCATCGAAAAACTGCGCCGCGCCGCCGTGAAATTCCGCCGCGAAGGCCTGGACCGCGACGGCCGCATGCTGGAACGCCAGATCCGCCGCCTGGCCGACGGCGAGGCCAATTCCGTGGCGCGCGCCTTCAGCTATTTCCTGCACCTGTCCAACATTGCCGAGGACCGCGACCAGACCCGCCGCCAGCGCCTGCACTGGCAGGCCGAAGGCCCCGCGACGCCGGGCAGCCTGCGGCACGCCGTCGATCTGCTGCAGGCCGCCGGCCTGTCCGGCGCCCGCATCCGCCAGCACCTGGCCTCGGCCTGCATCGTGCCGGTCCTGACGGCCCACCCCACCGAAGTCCAGCGCAAGAGCACGCTGGACCTGCACCAGGCCATCGCCCAACACCTGCGCCAGATGGACGCGCCCCATGCGCCGCTGGAGTCGGCCCGACTGAACGAGCGCCTGGCGGGGCTGATCGCCGCCCTGTGGCAGACGCGCATGCTGCGGCAGAGCAAGCTCACGGTGCTCGACGAAATCGACAACGCACTGTCCTACTACACCAGCACCTTCTTCAGCACCCTGCCCCAGCTTCATCTGGACATGGGATCGCTGCTGCGCAAGCCGGCGCGCACCGTGTTCGATGTGGACAACACGCCGCTGCCGCCCTTCGTCCACATGGGAAGCTGGATCGGCGGCGACCGCGACGGCAATCCGAACGTGGACGCGGGCACCCTGGAACAGGCGCTGCTGCGCCAGTCCGCCCATGCACTGCGCTACTACCTGACGGAAGTCCACGCCCTGGGCGCGGAACTGTCCGTCTCGCAATCCTTGATGCGCGTCACGCCCGCCCTGTCCGAACTGGCCGCCGCCAGCCAGGATCCGTCACCCCACCGCCAGGACGAGCCCTACCGGCGCGCCTGCATCCACATCTATGCCCGGCTGGCCGCCACCGCGCGCGCACTGACCGGGCGCCGCCTGGCCCGGCGCAACATCTACGAGGCCCCGGCCTACGGGACGGCCGCCGAATTCGCGACGGACCTGGGGACGGTCGCCGAGTCGCTGGACGCGCACCATGGCGCCCTGGTCGCGCGGCTGCGCCTGACGCACCTGCGCCAGGCGGTCGGGATCTTCGGCCTGCACCTGGCCACGGTGGACCTGCGGCAAAGCTCCGATGTCCACGAGCGCGTGCTGGACGAACTGATGCGCCACGCCGGCGTCACACTTGACGGCAAACCCGTGCGCTACGCCAGGTTGTCCGAGACCGACCGCGTCCGCGTCCTGCGCCAGGAACTGCGCGAACCGCGCCCCCTGGTCTCGCCCTGGATCGAATATTCCGCCGAAACAACCAAGGAACTGGCCATCCTGCGCATGGCCGCCGACTGCCGCCGGCGCTTCGGCGAGGCCGCCCTGCGCCAGGCCATCGTGTCCCACACCGAGACCCTCAGCGACCTGCTCGAAGTCCTGGTGCTGCAACAGGAAACCGGCCTGATCGCCCCCACCACGGCCAACGACGCCGCCCTCGACCGCGGACTGATGGTGGTGCCTTTGTTCGAGACCATCCCCGACCTGGAACGCGGCCCGGACATCATGGACGCCTGGCTGTCGCTGCCGGAGGTGGCCGCGCGCGTGCGCCACGCCCAGCACGGAATCCAGGAAGTCATGCTGGGCTATTCGGACAGCAACAAGGACGGCGGCTACCTGACCTCGAACTGGTCGCTGTACCAGGCCGAACGGCGCCTGGTCGAAGTCTTCCGCAAGCACCGCACCCGTCTGCGCCTGTTCCACGGGCGCGGCGGCTCCGTGGGACGGGGCGGCGGCCCCAGCTACGATTCCATCCTGTCGCAGCCCCCGGGCACGGTGAACAACCAGATCCGCCTGACCGAACAGGGCGAGATCATCCAGGGCCGCTACAAGGACGCCGAAGTCGGTCGGTCGCACCTGGAACTGTTCGTCGCCGCCACCCTGGAGGCCAGCCTGGCGTCCGGCTCGCCGGCCACCCGGGCCGAGGACGAGCACGCCGCCCACTACGGCGAAGCCATGGCCTGGATGTCGGAAACCGCCCGGCACGCCTACCGCGATCTGGTCTACGGCACCGAGGGATTCACGGACTATTTCTTCGCCTCGACGCCGATCCGCGAGATCGCCGGCCTGAACATCGGATCGCGCCCGTCCTCGCGCAAGGCCCTGCAGCGGATCGAGGATCTGCGCGCCATTCCCTGGTCGTTTTCCTGGGCCCAGTGCCGTCTGCCCCTGCCCGGCTGGTACGGCATGGGCACGGCCCTCGAACGCTACCTCTCCGATGGCGGCCCGGACCAGGCCCTGTCGCGCGAAGCACGTCTGGAACGCCTCCAGGCCATGGCCCGGGACTGGCCATTCTTCCGCACCCTGCTGTCCAACATGGAACAGGTGCTGGCCAAGACCGACCTCGCCATCGGCCGCGCCTATGCCGAGCTGGTCCCCGACAAGGCCCTGCGCAAGCGGATCTTCGAGCGGATCGTGGCCGAATACCAGGCCACGCGGAACGCCTTCCGCACCATCACCGGTCACGACCTTCTGGCCCACGACGAGCCCCTGCGCAGCGCCCTGGCCGAGCGCTTCGCCTACATCGACCCGCTGAACCACCTGCAGGTCGAACTGCTGCGCCGCGTGCGTTCCGGCCAATCGTCCGCGCGCCGCGCCGACGAGCAGGAATCGCGCGACCAGCGGGCGATCCACATGACCATCAACGGGATCGCGGCAGGCCTACGAAACTCGGGATGAGGCAGGACACGAAATAGTCCCTGCGGACTATTTCGTGCCTGCCGAATCGGAGCGCCTTGCAAGGCGCGACGTGGGGGGGGATGCCCCGATCCTCGACGATCTCGTGCCTGCCGAATCGGAGCGCCGTGCAAGGCGCGACGTGGGGGGGATGCCCCGATCCTCGACGATCCCGTGCCTGCCGAATCGGAGCGCCCTGCAAGGCGCGACGTGGGGGGGGATGCCCCGATCCTCGACAATCTCGTGCCTGCCGAATCGGAGCGCCCTGCAAGGCGCGACGTGGGGGGGGATGCCCCGATCCTTGACGATCCCGTGCCTGCCGAATCGGAGTGGCCTGCGGGCCGCGACGTGGGAATCAGATGGCGAATACCGGCTCTTCGATCCCCCGCACCCCCGGACGCAGGGCGAACAACGCCCCATCCAGGGCCAGGGGGCCGGCACCGGCCGGGCGGATCGACGTCACGAACAGGGTATCCAGATCCCTGCCGCCGAAGGCGCACATGGACGGCTTGGCCACCGGCACGCTCAGGCTGCGATCCAGGCGGCCATCCGGCGTGTAGCGGTGGACCAGCCCGGCGTCGTTGCCGCAGATCCAGTAGCACCCTTCGGCGTCGATGGCGGCGCCGTCGGGACGGCCGCCCGGCAGCTTCTCGATGAACACGCGGCGCCCGCTGGGCACCCCGTCATCGGAATCGTAATCAAAGGCCCAGACGCGCTGCCGGTCGGGATGCGAGTCGGACAGATACAAGGTGCGCCCATCGGGGCTGAAGGCCAGCCCATTGGGCGTCAGCATGCCCTGATCGATGCAGTCCAGACGCGTCTCCCCGTCCAGGGCCGACAGGCGGTACAAGGCGCCGACAGGCGCGCCCTGCCCGCCGTCGTCCAGCATCGACCCGACCCAGAATCTGCCCTGCCGGTCACAGCGACCGTCATTGAACCGCATGCCGGGACACGCATGGACGACACCGACCAGGGGCGTCGTACCCAGCCGCTGATCGGCCTGCGGCGACAGGCGATAGACGCCATCTTCCATGGCGCCCAGCCAGCCGCCATCGGCACGCCGGGCGATGCACGCCAGCCGCTGACCGGCGCGCCAGCTGGTGTGCTGCCCGTCACCGGCACGCCAGCGATGCAGCGTTCCGGCGGGAATGTCCACCCAGTACAGGGCCTGCTCGCCCGGATGCCAGACCGGGCTCTCGCCGGTGAGATTGCGCGGATGCAGGACCAGTTCGGCAGGCGGGGCGGATCGGGCGGACGTGGGCATGGGCGGATCAGAGCGCTTCGATCAGCGCGCGCAGTTCGTCTTCTTCCGGCGCCGTCAGATCCACCAGAGGCGCGCGCACCGGGCCGGCCGGATGGCCGACGATGCGGGCGCCGGCCTTGACGATGCTGACCGCATAACCCTGCTTGCGGTTGCGGATTTCGAGCATCGGCAGGAAGAACTTGTCCAGCAGCTGGCCAGTGGTCTCATGATCCTCGGCACGGACCGCTTCATAGAACTTCATCGCTGTCGCGGGGATGAAATTGAACACGGCGGAAGAATACACCGGCACGCCCAGGGCACGGTAAGCCTCGGCGAAGACCTCGGCCGTCGGCAAACCGCCCAGATAGGCGAAGCGGTCGCCCAGCCGGCGGCGCACCCGGACCATGTTCTCGATGTCGCCCACACCGTCCTTGAAGCCGATCAGGTTCGGACACGCTTCGGCCAGCTGTTCCAGTACGGCCGCCGACAGGCGGCATTGGCCGCGGTTGTAGAGCACCACGCCGATCCCGACGGAGCGGCAGACTTCCTTGACGTGCGCGGCAATGCCGTCCTGCGGCGCCTCGGTGAGATAGTGCGGCATCAGCAGCAGGCCGGCCGCGCCCTGACGCTCGGCTTCCTGGGCGAAGGCGATGGCATTGCGGGTGGGACCGCCCGCGCCGGCCAGGATCGGGGTATGGCCCTGGCAGGTCTTGACCGCCGTGCGCACCACCTGGGAAAAATCATCCAGCGTCAGAGAGAAATACTCGCCCGTGCCGCCGGCCGCGAACAGGGCGCGGGCTCCGTAGGGCATCAACCATTCCAGGCGGGCCTGGTAACCCTTGGGGTCGAAATTGCCCCGGGCATCGAAATCCGTGACGGGAAACGACAGGAGTCCGTCCCTCAGGATGTCCTTCAATTCCTGGCAAGTCGTCATATGCGTGGTGTCCTCTGGTCTGGAATGGCGCATGCCGCACCATCCGCTCTTGTTCATGTCGTACGTTATCATATGACATCAGATGACAAGCAACAAGCCCCATTCATCCGGACTAGTACATACACTGATATTAAAGATCGATTTGCAGCGATTTCGTCAAAACCCAGCCAAGCCCCCTGGGATTTCTTTCTTATACGATGACATATCTATAAGAATTTCCAACGGATTCATTCGCATATTGCAGACCGCCCCGCGGCGGCGGGCGGCGCGGGGCGGTCTGCAATGCGTGACGGATGTGGGCGACGAACCGCCCGGACTCAGGCGCCCTGCTCGGCCGCTTCCTGGGCGCGGCGCAGGCGTTCCCGGCTGTTGGTCAGGTGCGTGCGCATCGCCGCGCGGGCGGCGTCCGGGTCCTTTCGGGCAATGGCATTGTAGATATCCTCGTGCTCGACATGGACACGGCCGAGATAGCCGGTGCGGTCGTCTTCGGCCAGGGCTGCGGAATCGACACGCGTGCGGGGAATGATGGCCTTGCCCAGCTGTTTCAGGATGTCGTGGAAATAGCGGTTGCCTGTCGCCGTCGCCACCGTCAGGTGGAACGCCACGTCCGAGACCACCGCATTGCCGGTTTTCTTGCGCACGTGTTCGGCGAACTCGTCCAGGATGCCGCGCAACTGCTGGACCTGGGCATCCGTACGCCGCAACGCGGCCAGCCCCGCCGCTTCGGTTTCCAGGCTGATCCGCAATTCAAGGATCGCCAGGACGTCCAGCATGGTCAGGATGTTTTCCGTGCGGATGCGCAACTGCTGTTCGTTGCGGGGCTCAAGCAGGAAAGTCCCGATACCGTGCCGGGTTTCGACCAGGCCGGCGGCCTGCAGGCGGGAGATCGCCTCTCGGATCACGGTCCGGCTGACGCCGAAGGACTCCATCAGGGCGGACTCCGTCGGCAATTTCTCGCCGACATGGAATTCGCCGTGACGGATGCGCTCGGACAGCGCGGCGACGACATTCTGGGTGAGGTTGCGCGAACGGCGCGCGGGGACGGAGGCCATGGGGCGGAGCCTATGAATACGACGATTCATGATACTGCATTCCCGAAGAGATAACTCATACGATGACATATTATCTTTCCGCGAACGCACGGGGGAAAAAGAACGATCTGCATAGGGAAACGATCTTGAGCATTCTAGAGCGGCAGGATTGCCAGCCCAAACCCACAGTTGTATGATGAGATCATCACAAGGAGTTTTCTCGTGCATCCCCCAAAGCCGACTGTCCAGGTGCCCCGCATGATCCGCATGCGCGTGGGCGATAATGTCGCCATCATCGCCAACGAACGGGGGTTGCCCGCAGGTGCCCGCATCGCCGATGGCCCGACCCTGCTCGAAGCCATCCCCCAAGGCCACAAAGTCGCCCTGGCCGACATCCCCGAAGGCGGCGCCATCGTGCGCTACGGCGTCGTCATCGGCCATGCGACCAGGCCGCTGCCCGCCGGCAGCTGGGTCTACGAGGCCGTGATGCGCATGCCGCCGGCGCCGTCCCTGGACGACCTGCCGATCTGCACCGCCCCCGCCCCCGTCCCGGAACCCCTGTCCGGCTTCACATTCCAGGGCTACCGCAATGCCGACGGGTCCGTGGGCACCCGCAACATCCTGGCCATCGCCATGACCGTGCAATGCGTGGCCGGGGTGGCGGACATCGCCCTGGACCGCATCCGCCGCGAACTGCTGCCGCGCTATCCGAACGTGGACGGCGTGGTGGCGCTGCATCACGGCTACGGTTGCGGCGTGGCCATCGACGCCCCCGGCGCCTCGATTCCAGTGAAGACCCTGCGCCACATCGCGCAGAACCCGAACTTCGGCGGCGAGGTCATGCTGGTCAGTCTCGGCTGTGAAAAGCTGCAGCCCGAACGCCTCATGCCCGAGCGTTTCAAGGGCCGCGGCGACACGCATCCGGACCTCGTGCGTCTGCAGGACGAGCGGCACATCGGCTTCGGCAGCATGATCGACGAAATCCTGGCCATGGCGGAAACCCACCTGGAACGCCTCAACCGGCGGAGCCGGGAGACCTGCCCGGCGTCCGATCTGGTGGTGGGTGTGCAGTGCGGGGGCAGCGATGCCTTTTCCGGCGCCACGGCCAATCCGGCGGTTGGCCATGCCGCCGACTTGCTGGTGCGTGCGGGCGCCACCATCCTGTTCTCTGAAGTCACCGAAGTACGGGACGGCATCGATCAGTTGACGGCGCGGGCGGCCACGCCCGAGGTCGCCCGCGACCTGATCCGGGAGATGGCCTGGTACGACGATTACTTGCAGCGCGGCCAGGCGGACCGCAGCGCCAACACCACGCCGGGCAACAAGCGCGGCGGCCTGTCGAACATCGTCGAAAAGGCCATGGGATCCATCGTCAAATCCGGCACGATGCCCATTCGCGGCGTCGTGCCGCCGGGCGAACGCGCCCGGGAAAAAGGCCTGCTGTACGCCGCCACGCCGGCCGGCGACTTCGTCTGCGGCACGCTGCAACTGGCGGCCGGCATGAACGTCCACATCTTCACCACCGGCCGGGGCACGCCCTACGGGCTGGCCGAGGTCCCGGTGATCAAGGTCGCCACCCGATCGGACCTGGCGCGCCGCTGGCACGACCTGATGGATGTCGACGCCGGCCGGATCGCCACCGGCGAGGCCGGCATCGAGGAGCTGGGCCAGGAACTGTTCGAGCGCATCCTGGAGGTCGCCAGCGGCCGCAAGACCTGGGCCGAACACTGGGGAATCGTCAACGATCTGGTTCTGTTCAACCCCGGCCCGGTCACCTGAGCGGGCCGGTTGTGCCTCAAAACCGCGGCGCCTTGCCGCTCCAGTCTGGCTGATACTTGCGCATCTGCGCGGCGTCGTCGCGAGAGCGGATGCCGCAGTTCAGGTACTGCGCGTGCAGCCGCGCCAGGGCGTCCTGGTCGATCTCCAGGCCCAGGCCCGGGGCGTCGCCCAGCACGATGGCGCCACCAGTGAAGCGCAGGTGCCCTCCCGCGATGACTTCCTCGTCGGGATCCAGCCAGGGATAGTGCGTATCGCAGGCGTAACTCAGGGCCGGCACGCTGGCCGCCACGTGCGCCATGGCCATCAGGCTGATGCCCAGGTGCGAATTGGAGTGCATGGACAGGCCCATGCCGAATACCTCGCACATGCGCGCGAGCAACTGGGTGTCCCGCAGTCCGCCCCAATAATGATGGTCGGACAGGATGATCTGGCAACCGTTCGCGGAAACATTGTCGCGGAACTGGGCCATGTCCGTGACCACCATGTTCGTGGCCAGCGGCAGGCCGGTCGCCTTGTGCAGCGCCGCCATGTCGGCCAGCGTCGGGCAGGGGTCCTCGTAGTATTCCAGCAGGCCGTCCAGCCGCTTGCCCATTTCGATCGCCGTCGCCAGCGACCAGTTGCCGTTGGGATCGATGCGCAGCGGCATGCCCGGGAACCGGGCCGCCAGCGCCTGGACACATGCCACCTCCAGCCCGGGCTCCAGCACCCCGCCCTTGAGCTTGATGCTCTGGAAACCGTAGCGGCCAATCATGGTCTCGGCCTGCGCCACCAGTTGCGCGGGGGTCAGGGTCTCGCCCCAGGCGTCATCCGGATAGGCCGGATCGACGTGGCGGGCATACTTGAAGAACAGGTAGGCGCTGAAGGGCACCGCGTCGCGCGCGCGGCCGCCCAGCAGATCGACCAGCGGCGCGCCCAGGTGACGGGCCTGCATGTCCATCAGCGCAACCTCCAGCGCCGAATACAGCTTCTGGACATTCTTGGCCGGATCGGTACCGGGCGCGAGCTTGTAGGCCGTGTTCGCGCTGACCTGGGTGCGGGCCACCGTATCCTGGATGCGCCGGCGCAGGCCGTTCAGATCAAAGGGGTCGAGGCCGATCAGGCTGGGCTGCAGGGCCCGCAGCAATTCGATGATGGGCGCATCGCCGTAGGTTTCGCCCAGACCGATCTGACCGGTGTCGCTTTCCAGCTCGATGATGGTGCGCAGCGCATAGGGCTCGTGGATGCCCGCCGCGTTCAGCAGCGGGGGATCCTTGAATGCGATGGGCGTGATCTTGACAGTCTTCAGTTTCATGAGAGGCCTTGCGGGAGACGCGGAAAGAAATCATGTTGTCGTATGACATGCAGACTGTAGAATCAGCCATCAATCCAGGACTACTAGGGAATATACTGACGCACAAGAAATAACCAAGTAATTTATCTTTAAAATCAAATATCTAATTTATTTTTTGATTTTATTGAACCGCCTTTCCTCCTGCTGGAGATGGAAAAAAATGTTGTCCTCCTCACCCATCAACTTATATGATGACTTACGAGAAGAACGGTCCGATCCCCAGGCCCCCGGCTGAACCGGAACTTCCGTCCGCCGGATTCTTCCCCGCACAGACGAACACCCTAGGAGACAATTCATGAAAAGCATCAAGCAGCCCCGCCGGAGGGGACGATTCCACGCCCTGGCGGGCGCCCTGGCCCTGGCCGGCGCCGCCCTGTCGGCCCACGCCGCTCCCGTCACGCTGAACGTCGTCGACGTGGCGGGCAACCTGGCCCTGACGCAGAAGGCCCTGGAAGCCTTCCGCGACCAGAACCCCGACCTGGTCTCGAGCATCACCTTCACCAACGCCCCCTCGCCGCAACTGCCCGGCAAGATCAAGGCCATGCAAAAGGCCGGACGCTCGGACATCGACCTGGTCCTGACCGGCACCGACGCCCTGGCCGCCGGCATCGAACAGGACCTCTGGCTGAAGCTGCTGCCCGACCACGAGGCCGAGTTCAAGCGCATCCTGAACCAGTACGCGCGGGGCCCCGCCCGCATGCAGGAACTGGCCCAGGGCTACGGACTGGAAGTCACCTTCATGCCGGCCGGCCCGCTGCTGGAATACAACCCGGCCAAGGTCAAGAATCCGCCCAAGACGCCGGCCGAACTGCTGGCCTGGTGCAAGGCCAATCCCAACAAGCTGATCTACGCGCGCCCGGCGAACTCGGGCCCGGGCCGCACCTTCCTGATGGGCCTGCCCTACCTGCTGGGCGACAAGGATCCCTACGATCCGATCAACGGCTGGGACAAGACCTGGAAATTCCTGAAGGAACTGAACGATTGCGTGCCCTACTATCCGGGCGGCACGTCCGCCGTGATGAAGGAACTGGGCGAAGGCAGCCGCGACATGACGGTGACCGTCACGGGCTGGGACATCAACCCGCGCGCGCTGGGCGTGGTGCCCGCCGACTTCAAGATCCAGGCCTTCGACAACTTCACCTGGGTGAACGACGCCCATTACATGGTGATCCCCAAGGGCGTGTCGGCCGACAAGCAGAAGGTCCTGTTCAAGCTGCTGAAGTTCATGCTCGAACCCAGGCAGCAGGCCATGACCTATGACTCCGGCTATTTCTACCCGGGCCCGGCCATCCGCGACGTGCCTCTGTCGGCCGCGCCGGCCGAAAGCCAGGAAATCATCAAGAAGTTCGGGCGTCCGGAATACGATGAACTGATCGCCCGTCGCCCGAACGCCGTGCCGCTGGACGCGAAGGCCATGGTCGAGGCCTTCCACAAATGGGACACCGAAGTCGGCGCCCTGAAGAAATAAGCAGTCGCTTTTCCGTGACCGGCCGCCCACCCGCCCGATCCGGACGGGCGGGTGGCCCGACCTCCCTGGATCAAGAATCATGAATCATTCTTTTCAACAGCTGCGTCTGGATGCCGTGGGCCGGAAATTCGACACGGCCTCCGGTTCGGCCGTCGCCGCCCTGAGCGACCTCAGCCTCGACATCCAGCGCGGCGAGTTCATCGCCCTGCTGGGGCCGTCGGGCTGCGGCAAGTCGACCGCCCTGAACTGCCTGGCGGGCCTGACCTCGCTCACCGAAGGCAGCATCTGGCTGGACGATACCCGCATCGACGTGCTGCCCCCTGAAAGGCGCGGTTTCGGCATGGTGTTCCAGAACTACGCGCTGTTCCCTCACATGCCGGTGCGCGACAACGTCGGTTTCGGGCTGAAGATGCGCGGCGTGCGCAAAGACGAGATCGCCCGCCGCGTCCAATCGGCCCTGTCCCTGGTCCAGTTGGAAGGCCATGAACACAAGCTGCCGGGCCAGTTGTCCGGCGGCCAGCAGCAGCGCGTCGCCATCGCCCGGGCCATCGTCATCGAACCGCCCGTGATCCTGATGGACGAGCCGCTGTCGAACCTGGACGCCAAGCTGCGCATCGAGATGCGCGCGGAAATCCGCCGGATCCACCGCCAGCTGGAACGCGCCACCATTTACGTCACGCATGATCAGGACGAGGCCCTATCGATGGCCGACCGGATCGTGGTCATGCGCGCCGGCTCGGTGCAACAGATCGGCGCCCCTCGCGAAGTCTACGGCCGTCCGCGCAACCTGCACGTGGCGCGCTTCATGGGCTACCGCAACGTACTCGATTTCCGCACGGTGCGGCAGGCCGGCGACGGCCTGGTCGTCGAACACAATCAGGTCCAGATGAACGGCACGGCCATCGGCGACCTGGCCGGCCGCCAGCAAGTCGCCATCGCCATGCGGCCCGACGATTTCCAGCTCGCCGAAGCGGGCCAGGCCAACGGCATCGATGCCACGGTCCGGTCCCTGGAGTTCGGCGGACGCGATTCCCTGCTGTTCGTCTCCACCGCCCTGGGCGACCTGTACGTGCGGCTGCCGGGCGCCTTCGCGCCGGGCGACCGCATCCGGCTGCACATCCCGGCCGACCGGGTCCTGGCTTACGCGGAGGCCGCATGAGTACGCAGGACCGCTCCAAGTACGAATTCCCCCTTGGGGGGACGGCGCACAGCGCCAAGGGGGCCGCATGAACGCCGTCGCGCCCACGGGAGACCGGCGCGGCTGGCTGGTGGCGCCCGCCGTCCTGGTGTTGCTCGCCCTGTTCATCTACCCGTTCTTTTATGGCGTCGTCATTTCGACGCAGCCCATGGACGGCGGCGGCTTCTGGGCCAACTATGCGCACTTCTTCACCACACCGTCCCAGTGGGGCACGCTGTGGGTAACGCTGAAACTGGCCGTGCCCGCCACCCTGATCAACGTCGGCCTGTCCGTGCCGGTCGCCTTCGCCCTGCGTCACAACAGCCGCTCGCAGCGCATCGTCACGACGCTGCTGGTGATCCCGATCACCCTGGGCACGGTGCTGGTCGCCGACGGCATGCTGACCTTCTATGGCCCGGCGGGCTGGTTTCCTCAGTTCCTGCAGGGCTTCCACCTGTACATGGACGAGGTCCGGCTGACCCACAATTTCTGGGGCGTGCTGATCTCCCTGGTGATTTCCGGCTTTCCCTTCGCCTTCCTGCTGACGCTGTCCTACATCTCGGGCATCGACCCGACGCTGGCACGGGCAGCGGGCACGCTGGGCGCCGGCCCCTGGAACCAGTTCCGGCTGATCTATCTGCCGCTGCTGGTACCGGGATTGTCGATGGCCGCCGCGCTGTCGTTCGTCCAGGCCTTCGCCGTGTTTCCGTCCGCCATCCTGCTGGGCGCCCCGGCGGGACCGACACGGGTGATCTCCATCGCCGCCTACGAGGCGGCCTTCGAGCAATACGACTACGGCATGGCCTCGGCCATCGCCATCGTCATGGGGTTCGTGCAGTTGCTCATCGTCTGCGCGATCTTCGCGTTCCGGCGCGCCTTCTACAGCGGGCCGGCCACCAGCGGCAAGGGTTGAGATCATGAATGCACACACACGCCCGACTTCCCGGAACACCGGCGCGCACGCCGCCTCGCCCTCGCGGCGCTGGGGCTGGCTGTGGCGCGCCACGATCTGGACCGTCATGGGCTTTTTCCTGCTGAACGTCGTCTTCATGATCGCCACCGTGGTGGTCAATTCAGTGGCGACCCGCTGGTTCGGCACGCCGCTGCCGGAAGGCTTCACGCTGTCCTGGTACGGCCGCGCCTGGGACGACTTCCAACTGGCGCACATCCTGGTGGTGACGCTCGAAGTCGTCGCCGCCACGGTCCTGCTGTCGATCCTGTTGGGCGTGCCCGCCGCCTACGCGCTGGCCCGCGCCCGGTTCCCCGGCAAGCGCCTGGCCATGCTGCTGATCCTGCTGCCCATGATGGTGCCGCCGGTCACCTACGGCATCCCCATGGCCACGGCCATGTACCAGATCGGCGTCGGCGGCACGCTGACCGGTGTCATCCTGTCCAACCTGGTACCCGCCCTGCCCTTCGTGATCCTGGTGATGACGCCTTTCATCGAGCAGATCGACCCGGGCCTGGAATCCGCCGCGCGCATCTTCGGCGCCAACACCTTCCAGTATTTCCGCCATGTGCTGCTGCCCCTGCTGGTCCCGGGCATGCTGGCGGCGGGCCTGCTGGTGCTGGTGCGCACGATCGGCATGTTCGAGCTGACCTTCTTCACGGCGGGACCGGATTCCCAGACCCTGGTCGTGGCGCTGTACTACGCAGTGTTCTCCACCGGCGTGCGCGCGCCCCAGGCGATCGACGCGATGGCGATGATCTATATGGCCATCACCCTGCTGTGGGTGTTGATCGCCCTGCGCTTCGTCAGCCCGACGCAGCTGGTCAGCCGCGTCAAGGAAGCGCCCCGCGAGGCATGACGTCGCTTTCCCTGTACGCCGCCCGGCTGGAGGCGGCCGGATCCGACCGCCTGGATCTGCGCCACGGCCCCCACCGGGTCCTGGTCGCTCCCGCAGCGGGCGGGCGCGTCCTGCGCTGGACCACCGATCTGCCCGAAGGGCCGCGCGACTGGCTGGCCCCGATCGACAGCGATGGCTGGCCCGCTCACGCCTGGCCCAAGGGCGGCCTGTTCCCGCTGGCGCCGTTTTCCAACCGTGTACGCGACGCCCGGCTGCGCTGGCGGTCCGGCATCCTGGCGCTGGAAGCCCTGCCCGGTCATCCGCACGCCCTGCACGGCCAGGCCCAGGCGATGGCCTGGACGGTGCGGGAATCCGGCATCGACCACGCCGAACTCACACTGGACCATCCGGCCGGCGTCGGCGGCTGGCCCTGGCGCTGGCGCCTGCGCCAGACCGTCCGGCTGGACTCCGCGGGCCTGCGCATCCGCCTTTCCCTGCGCAATCTGTCGGACACCCCCATGCCCGCCGGCCTGGGACTGCATCCGTACTTCACCGCGCAGCGCGCCCGTTTGAACGCCGCGACCGAGTGGACGCATGAAGACGAACTGGCGCGTTTCCCCCGGCCCAACCGCCGCGTGGGGTGGGCGCGCGGCACGCAAACCTGGACGGCCTTCCTGGGCGGCTGGGATGGACACGCCCAGGTGGACTGGGACGCGGGTCCGGGTCTGGACCTGCATGCCGAGGGCCCGCTGGAACACGTGGTGCTGCACGCCAGCGCCGGGCGCTACCTGTGCGTCGAACCGGCCACCCATGTCTGCGACGCCGTCAATCTGAGCGCGCTCGGACAGTCCGGCACCGGGTTGCGCGTCCTGGCGCCCGACGAATCCCTGGACATCGGCCTGCGGCTCGATGTCCGCCCGCCCCCGACCCGTCGCGCAGGCGACGCGGCCCCGACAGACGACTGAGATGAAGGACTCCATCATGCAAATCACCGGCACCCAACTGATCGGCGGCCAGGACATCCCCGGCACCGGCGCCGCGTTCCACGCCTACGACCCCGCCACCGGCGAAACGCTTGAACCCGCCTGGCACGGCGCCGACGCAAGCCAGGTGGACCGGGCGGCGCGGCTGGCCGAAGCCGCGTTCGCCGCCTACCGCGAAACCGGTCTGGAAGCGCGCGCCGTGTTCCTGGAAGCCGTCGCCCAATCCATCCTGGACCTGGGCGACGCCCTGATTGAGCGCGCCATGCGCGAGACCGGCCTGCCCCGGCCCCGCCTGGAAGGCGAGCGCGGCCGCACCGTGAACCAACTGCGCCTGTTCGCCCGTGTCGTGCGCGACGGCGATTGGATCGGCGCCCGCATCGACCGCGCCTTGCCCGAACGCACGCCGATGCCGCGCGGCGATATCCGCCTGCGCCACATCCCCGTGGGGCCGGTGGCCGTCTTCGGCGCCAGCAATTTCCCCCTGGCCTTCTCGGTGGCGGGCGGCGACACGGCCTCGGCCCTGGCCGCCGGCGCGCCGGTCGTGGTCAAGGCGCATCCCGCGCACCCAGGGACATCGGAACTGGTGGGCCGGGCCATCCGCCGCGCCGTGCGGCAATGCGGCCTGCACGAAGGCGTCTTTTCCCTGTTGGCCGGACCGGGCCACGAACTGAGTCTGGCGCTGGTCGGGCACCCCTCGATCCAGGCGGTCGGCTTCACCGGATCCCGCCAGGGCGGCCTGGCCCTGATGCGGGCCGCCGCCGCGCGGCCTGTTCCCATTCCTGTCTACGCGGAAATGAGCAGCACCAATCCGGTGTTCCTGCTGCCCGGCGCCCTGGCCGCGCGCGCCGAAGACCTCGCCACAGGGTTCGTCGCCTCGCTGACAGGCAGCGCGGGCCAGCTGTGCACCAACCCGGGCCTGATCGTCGGCCTGGACGGGCCGGACCTGGACCGCTTCGTCCGCCTGGCCGCCAAGGGCGTGGGCGCCGCGCCCGCCGCCACCATGCTGACGGCGGGCATCGCCCGGTCTTACCGGGAAGGGATCGAACACCTGCATGGCCATGCGGGTGTCGAGCCCCTGGCGCGCGGCGCCGCGGGCGACGGCCCCGCACCCTGCCAGGCCGGCCTGGCGGCGACCACGGCCCAGGCTTTCCTGGCCGATCCGGTGAGTCTGGGCGCCGAAGTGTTCGGCGCCAGCGCCCTGGTCGTGCGCTGCGCATCCCCCGAGGAGCTGGCGGCGGTCGCCCAGTCGCTGGAAGGCCAGTTGACGGCCACCCTGCATCTGGGGAGCGGCGCCGACGAGGCCCTTGCGGCCGGACTGCTGCCGATCCTGGAACTGAAGGCCGGCCGCATCCTGGTCAACGGTTTCCCGACCGGGGTCGAAGTGTGCGACGCCATGGTCCACGGCGGGCCATTCCCCGCCACCTCCGACCCGCGCTCGACCTCGGTGGGCACGCTGGCGATCACGCGGTTCCTGCGCCCGGTGTGCTACCAGGATATCCCCGACGGTCTGCTGCCCCCCGCGCTGCGGGCGGACAACCCGTGGGGCATCGCCCGCGCGGAGCGTTAGGCCGCGCGCCGCGCGGGCGCGATCAGACGTCGAGCGGCAGCCAACGGCCCCGCTCGTAGCGCCGCAGATCGTCGCCCTCGTAGCGCCACAGCAGCAACCAGCCGTTGTCGCACAACTGGCCCAGCACGGCATGACGCGCGATGATGCTTTCGATCGCGGCGGCGGGCGCATCGATCACGACGGTCAGGCGTACAGGCTGGTGATACCAGTCCTCGCCATCATGCAAGGACTGGCGCGGCAGGCCGATGCGCAAGTCGCCGCCGTTGCCCTCGAACACCCCGACGTGTCCATCCACGACATTGTGCAGCACCTTGCTTCCCGCGCCGAAATGCACGGGATCGCAGGTGGAGGCGTGGTACTGCCAGGAGAGCCAGTGGGTGACGACCATGGGTCCCGTCATCAGCGCCTCGAGCACCTTGCCATCCGCATCGAAGCGCGCATCGTAGTCGTGCAGATAGGCACGGTCGAGCACCCGCCCCCTGCTGCGGTCGCGTGGACCGATGACGAATGCCGCATTGCGGCTGAGGCCCCACTCCGGCCGGGTCTGCGAACCATCGTTGGCCCTGCGCCGGAAGGCCTTGAGCAAGCCCGCCGGATCAAGATCGACATTCATCGACAGTTTCGGCGCGCGCTCGCGGCGGACGCGGTCGCCCGCCTGCGCGAAGACCCGCTCCATCGTCTCCCAGCGCTCGCGCGCGGACTCCGGCAGAAGGTCCAGGTCGAAACCGGTCACCTCGTCCGTGGTCGTATTGTGCAGGGCGCCCATGAAAACCGTACCGTCCGGAATATGCAGTCCCTGTGCGCGCAGCCCCTCGCGCACCTGCGGATCATTCAGCAAATGCGCCAGGGCGCGGGCATTGGCATCGCCGGGCCTGCCATGGCAGGCTCCGCAATCGAGTGTCGAAGCGTGCGCATTGTTGGTGCTGTGCCCCGCATGGCCGCACAGGATCACCAGCGGCGCCAGACGATCATCGAGACCCATCGCATGCAGGATACCGGCGGCCAGTTCCACCCGGGCCCCGTCGTCCAGTCCGGTCATCATGGGCCGGCAGTGCGCCTGAACGGCGGCGGGCATGCCGAGCCGGTCCGCGGCCACGCGCGGCGTGGCTGGAGGGCGGATCCATTGCGCGATCTTGCCCAGGTATCCGATCCCGAAGGCCTCGACAAAGGAAAAGGTCGTGTTCGGCCAACGCACGGCGCCCAGCCACTGATCGATCCGGGCGAGCCGACGACGGCGGACCGCCACGGCCCGGGCCGATTGCGCCTCGTCGGCACAGGCCTGGCCCGGCGCCGTGACGACGTCTTTCATTGCGACGCTCGGGTAGGCGATCCCGGGCAACTGGGGACGACGCACTTCAGTACCCAGCGGGTTGTAATGCACCGGGAGGCCAAAGAAACCCGCGAAGGCATGCGTTTCGACACCCGACCAGCATGCTTCCAGCGCGCGCCGCATGAGCTCGCTGCGCGTATCGATGCAGAACACTGCCTGCACCTCCGGCGGCTGGGGCGTTCCGGATGGCGCCGGCGAACGCAAAGTGTGCGCGAACTCCCGCTGAAAGCTGATTTCGAGCGCCCGCTGCCATACTTCATCGACCACCAGGGCCGCATCCGCTTCCGCGACACGCTGGTCGAAATCCTGCCAGGCGGCACTCAGCGCGGCGCACGCGGATCGCCGCGCGGCGGGCGGCACGGTGCGGGCCAGTACGGCTTCCCAGGCGATCCGGCATGCCAGCAGATCGGACAGCCGGGGATCCTCCCGCCCTGTCGGCACCTTCTGCCAGCCCACGTAAGCGCACCAGGCGGCCCATCCGTTGATCGAAAGCAGCAATGCCTCGAAATACGCCTGCCAGACCGGCGCCTCGATCCGAAGCGCTTCCAGCGCCCAGCCCAGGGCATCTTCCGCCCGCGAGGGCATTTGCCGCATCTGCGCGATCAATCCCGGCAGTCCCATCCTCGAGCTCTGGCCATGATCGCCGATCATGCTTTCACGCCAGAAGCTGTAGAGCGAGGGGCTGCCCGAAGCACGCCAATCCGCCTGGTGACGATCAAAGTACGCGGCGCAGGCCTGGCTCAACTGGAACACGATGGCCTCGCGCCAGGGCCAGCGCTGATTTTCCTGCGCGGCATCATCGAGCAGATCGACCAGCAAGGGCTCGCGGCGCACGCCGGGCCGCCCGGACAATGCCGCGATACAGTGCTCGGCCGTGACATGGCACGCTTCGTGCGCGGCCTGGGCTCGCAGCGCCGCCTCCAGGTCCGCACGCGTGATTTCCCCGGCGGACCACTTCCGCTGGATGTAATCCCGCTGAGGAAACACGTGGAAGTCCCCCAGCACCGCCAGCCGCGCCGCCACCTGGCGGATCGGCTGATCGATCCGCCGCCAGTGGGGATTGACCGCCACCGCCTGATCCAGCGGCCAGGCCGGCATGATGCGGGCGCAAGCGCCCCGGACGGCCGCCTCGAGGGCTCCGTCATTCCGGACTTCAGGTGTCACAAAAGCCTCTTCCGATGACTCCGGGGTTGCGGGAATGGCGCTCATGATCCGGACTTCCCAAAGGCCGACTCACCCGGATTCCAGGCCTGGCCCCGGGCCGCCTGCCCGGCACCCGCCCAGCGGACAGGCCACAGCCTCAGCACCCAATAGGTGTAGCCTTCGTCCATGTAGAAGCCTGAATACACCCAGCGACGCAGCGTCACGACCGATTGCGGCCGGATCTGAAAAACCACCATCGCGAGGTACATGGCACTCATGCCCACCAAGGCGACGATACCGGCGGGAGCCAGCGGATCATTGTCCGCCCCGATCGGCGCATGATCGGCGAGCACCGCGGCGAGGGTCAGAAACGAAGCCATGCCGAGCGCGGCGAGCACTCTCGCCATCACGGCCCCGGAACGATCGGCGCCGGCTTTCGGCACCCACAGGATCGGCGCCCAGGCAAGCGCCAGCACGGCGCTCCACCACCATGGCCAGGTCTCATGCCCGACGGCCGCGCGCAGCAGGCACACGATCCCCAGGGCCACGGGCACGGCGACGATCATGCTGAGACCCGAATTGCGGGCCTCTCCCGTCAGGAGTTTGCGCTCGCATTCCCCGACCGTGCTGGACGCATTGAGGAAGTTGTGCGCCTTGTACAAGGAGTGGCCGAGGAGATGCAGCGCCGCGAACAGGTACAGGCCCAGGCCGCACTCGAGCAGCATGAAACCCATCTGCGCGATCGTGGACCAGGCCAGATGCACCTTCTGGCTGACACGGGTCAGCAGGACCATGCCGGCCACCATCGCCGACACCAGTCCGAACACGACCAGCAGCCAGCGGGCGGCGAGCGAAACACCCAGCAAGGGCGCGAACAGGACCAGCACGTACCCTCCCAGATTCACGACCCCGGCATGCAACAGCGCCGAGACCGGTGTGGGGGCTTCCATCACCTGGGCCAGCCAGCCATGCACCGGCATCAGCGCCGTGCGCGCGATGACCGCCAGCGCCAGGCAGACGCCGCTCCAGGCCAGGGTTCCGGAGGCATGGCCTGCGGCAATGTGGTCCCACAGGACGGAGAAGGACCCGCTCCCCGTCTCGGACCACGCCAGCGCGGCGGCCACGACCAGCAGCAGATCGGCCACGCGATCGGCCACGCGTTTCTTGTGCGCGGCGAGCAATGCGAAGGGCCGGTCGCCGTAGAAACACAGCAGAGGATGCATGGCGCCACCGATGGCGGCCCAGGCGGCGATCAGGACAACCCAGTGGTTGGCCAGGAGCAGCAGATGCACGGCCGCCAGCACGGCTGTCAGCGCGGCGATGTAGACCGGCTGCCGCGCCTCGCCGTTGAGATGATTGGAAGAGTAGACGCCGATCGCTGTGCCCAACAGTTGCACCAGCAGGCTGACCCAGGCGCCGAACGTATTCACGGCCAGCCAGTCGCCCAGGCCCGACTGGATGACGCCGGACGCTTCGGAGATGGACAACTGCGTCACCAGACCAAGCAACGCGCACAGCAGCGCGGCGAATGTGAGCGCGTTGGATCGTTTCCATAGACGGTCGACCGGCGCCTGGCTGCGCCATGTCGATGCCGCGACCATTGCCATCAACACCGCGGGCGCCAGCGCCAGCACGAAATTCAATTCATTCAAATCACTCAACACGGGAAACCCCCAGAAATATCTTGCTGCATCACACCCGGCCACCCCGCGTTTTCGTTTACAGCGGTCATGGCCGGGCATAAAAACGGTAGACGTATTCTTGAAGTTTTCGTATGTTCTGTAAATTACATTTATAATATTGAAAAGTTCTATAAAAAAGAACGATGGACATCAACCAGCTCAACTTCAAGCATCTGTTCTATTTCTGGCGCGTGGCCAAAGAAGGCTCCCTGACGCGCGCGGCCGAACAGATCCATACTTCCCAGTCCGCCCTCTCGACGCAGATCCGGCACCTGGAGAGCCGGCTGGGCATGTCTTTGTTCGATCGCCAAGGGCGCCATCTGGAGCTCACGGCGACGGGCCAGCAGGTCTTCGCCTACGCCGAAAACATCTTCGCGCTGGGCGAACAGATGCTCGGGTGGCTCGATGGCCGGGATGAAGGCACGACCCGCGTCCGCGTAGGCAGCGTGGCGACCATGTCACGAAATTTTCAGGTCAACTGGCTGCGCCCGCTGCTGCGCGACCCGACCATCGTGCTTTCGGTGGATTCCGGATCGCTGGAAACCCTGGTGGAACGGCTCCTGCGCCACCAACTGGACGTCGTGCTCGCCAACGAACCCGTTCCCTCCGACCCGACGCGTCCGACGTCTTCGCGATTCCTTGGCAGCCAGGTGATTTCCCTGGTCGGCCGGGCCGACCGCTGGGCAGGTACCGCGCTGCGGGTGCCGCAAGACCTGGACGCCGTCGAGATGGCCATGCCCAGCGTGCGCCACAGCGTGCGCCTGCAGTTCGATGCCCTGTGTTTTTCGGCCGGTGTCCAGCCCAGGCTGCGCGCCGAGGTCGACGACATGACCATGCTGCGCCTGATCGCCCGCGACAGCGGCTGGATCACGGTACTGCCGGAAGTGGTCGTGCAGGATGAACTGCACTCGGGCGCACTGGTGCATGTCGGCGAATCCTCGCAACTGACGGAACACTTCTATGCCATCACGGTCCGGCACGGCCATCTGGCAGGTCCGATCAATCAACTGCTCTCACGCGAGGCGGCCGGCGACATCTTCGCCGACGCGCCCGACCCCATTCAACTCTGAAGGACTTCATCGTGTTCCCTCGACGACTGACCGATGGCTACCGCTCTTTTCTGCGCGGCCGACTTGCAACCGAACGCGCACGCTACCTCGAACTGGCCGAGAAAGGGCAGAGCCCGGACACCATGGTGATCAGTTGCGGCGATTCGCGCGTGGCCCCCGAAACCATTTTCGACGCCGGCCCGGGAGAAATGTTCGTGGTGCGCAATATCGCCGGCATTGTGCCGCCATGCGATGAAAACCCGGAAGCCGCTTTCCACGGCACCAGCGCCTGCGTCGAATTCGGGGTCAACGCGCTCGAAGTCAGTCACATCGTGATCATGGGACACGCCAGCTGCGGCGGGATATCCGCCTATGCGAACCAGGCCGCCCCCCTGTCGAAACGCGATTTCATCGGCAAATGGATGTCGCAGATCAAGCCTGTGGCCGACGCGGTCGGCCCCTGCGCGGGCGACCGGACCGAATGGATCCGCCGGATGGAATGGGGTGTGGTGGAATACAGCATGCGCAACCTGATGACCTTCCCCGCCGTGCGCGAGCGCGTCGACGCCGGCAAGCTGACCATCCATGGCGCCTATTTCGGCGTCGCAACGGGCGTGCTGTTCGTACGCGACCCCGAGACGGGCCGCTTCGAGCCCTACACTGAATCCTGATCCGGATTCGGGCGCCAGTCCAGCGGCCAGCGTCCGCTGCGCACATTCTGCAGCCACAGCAGGCAGGTCTGGGTCTTGGCGTCGGTGAGCGCGCCATCGCGACAGGCCGTGAACACGGCCTCGTCGGACAGGATGCGGACATCCAGGAACTCGTCCGCGTCCAGATGCCGTTCGCCGGCCTTCAGTCCCCGGGCGAAGAACACGTGAATGATTTCGGTGGAATAGGCGATAGCCAGGTGCATGCCGCCGGCCTGCGCCCACTCCGCGGCCGTATAGCCGGTTTCCTCCCGCAGCTCGCGCCGGGCGCACGCCCAGGGATCCTCGCCCGGGTCGAGCTTGCCGGCCGGAAACTCCGTCATGACGCGACCCACGGGATAGCGGAACTGGCGTTCGACCAGCACGTGACGATCATCCAGCAAGGGGATCACCACCACCGCACCCGGGTGCACGATATATTCGCGCGTCGAAACGCCCCCGTCGGGCATGCGCACCGTATCGCGGCGCGCCTTCAGGAAATCACCCTCGCACAGGGTTTCGCTGCGAAGCAGGGTCTCGATCAGATGGGCGTCGGCGGGGTCGGTCATGAAGGGGTTCGGCATTGAAGCGTCAGTGATCGCGCAGCCAGTCCTCGGCGCTGGACTCGGGCGCGGGATACCCGATGAAGTAGCCCTGGCCGACATCGCACCCCATGCCGCGCAACAGGTCCAGCGTTTCCTGCGTCTCGATGCCCTCGGCGATCACCATCAGGCCCAGGGTGTGGCTCATCTCGATGATGGAACGCACGATGGCGCGCATGTCGGTGTCGGCGGCCATGCCCGCCACGAAAGACTGGTCGATCTTCAGCGCATTGACGGGCAAGCGGTTCAGGTAAGCGAACGAGGAATAGCCCGTGCCAAAGTCGTCGATCGACAAGCGCACGCCCAGGGCACTCAAGGCATGCAGGGTTTCCAGCGCCCGGGCGGGATCGGCCATGATGGCGCTTTCCGTGACTTCGAGTTCCAGCAGGGCGGGGGCCAGTCCATGACGCCGCAAGGCGTCCCCGACCTGGCCGGGGAAATGGCCGTCCAGCAGGTTGCGGGCGGACACGTTCACCGCCATGCCGACCCCGGGATGGACGGCCTGCAGCCTGGCGCAACAGGCCACCGCCTGATCCACGACCCAGAGGGTGAAGGGATGGATCAGGTCGCTGACCTCGATGACCGGAATGAACCGGTCCGGTGGAATCATCCCCCGCTCGGGATGCGCCCAGCGGGTCAGGGCTTCGAAACCCATCGGCCCGCCCGAACCGCCGGGCCCGCCGTTCAGAAAGATCTTGGGCTGCAGATGCAGCAGGAACTGGCCCTGCGCCAACGCCGTGCGCAACTCGCCGCGCAGCAGCAGACGATCGTGGACGCTGGCGCGGTCCTGGGGATTGAACACGGCGATCCCCAGGCCATCGCGCTTGGCCCGGCGCATCGCGGTGTCGGCGCAGCGGATCAGTTCATCCGGCTCGCGAGCGTGCACGGGGTGCACGGCCAGGCCGAAGCTGCAACTGATCCGGATCTGCAGGTCGTTCAGCGCGAACGGATCGCGCAACGCGGCCAGCAGGACGCGCACCCGATCCTGGGCCTGGGCCTCGTCCCCCGTGTCCAGCAAGAAGGCGAATTCGTCGCTGCCCAGCCGGGCCAGCGTGCAGGCCGGCCCCAGCATCCCCTGGAGCCGCTGGGCGACCGCCTGGAGCAGCCGGTCGCCCGCATCGTGCCCCAGCGCCTCGTTGACCTCTTTGAAACCGTCCAGATTGGACATGACCAGGGTCCAGTGCGCTTCAGGGTCCTGTGCCGAACGCGCCTGGAGGCGCCGCAGGATATCCCCCCGGTTCAGCAGCCCCGTCAAGGGATCATGCGCGGCCTGATAGGCCAGCGCCCGCTGCTGCGCCCGGCGCTCGCTGATGTCCAGGAAGGTCACCAGGCAGAACTCGAGCCGGTTGTCCTGCCAGATCGGATAGGACCAGTACTCGACCGGGAAGCAGGAACCGTCGCGACGCCACAGCACCTCGTCGTCCACGTGAATCCCCCGGCCCTCTTCGAGGGCCAGATGCATGCGGCATTCCTCGAGGGGATAGGGACGGCCGTCCTCGTGCCGATAGTGGATCAGGCTGTGGAAATGCTGTCCCACCAGTTGATCGGGATGGTCGTACCCCAGCAGGTGCGAGCAGGCCTGGTTGGCGAAGATGCAGCGCCCCGTCGCATCCAGCCCGTAAATGGCCTCCGCCGTGACATCCATCAGTTGATTGATCAGGCGTTCGCGTTCCCGCAGCCCCCGACTCAGCGTTTCCTGCTCGGTCAGATCATGAATGACCAGCACATGCGCCATCTGGCCGGTGAACATGAGGGACAGGCTGCGGACCTCGACGAGCAGGGGCTGGCCGTCCCCCCGGCGATGGCGCTCGTAGGAGAAGGCGGTGTCCGGCTGATGATCGGGCACCTCGATGCGCAAATCATCGAGCGTCAGGCTCAGGAATTGATCCCGGTCGTAGCCATAGCGCCGCATCGCCTCGTCGTTGACGGCCAGGAACCGGCCGCTATCCAGGCTGAGGACCATCATGGGATTGGGGCTGCCTTCGAACAGCAGGCGGTAGCTCTGCTCGGACTGCGCCAATGAACGCTGATACGCTTGAAGCGCATCGGCCATGTCGTCGAACTGCTGGCCGATTTCCCGCATGTCCCGGCCTTGCAGCCGGTCGGCCACCCGCCCGGAAAAATCCTGGGCCGCCAGCCGGCGCACGGCCTCGCGCAGATGCTGCAGACTGCGCCCGGCCGCCAGTTGCATCAGATTCCAGGCGGCCATTGCGGCCACGCACAGCAGCAACAGGGTGACGATCACACCCACCCATAGCGCGCGGCGCGCTTCGGCGTAGAGCACCGACTCCGGTATCTCGTACAGCACGGACAGACCGTGCGGGTCCCCACGCGGCCCCGCCGTCATGGACAGCGACACCCAGCGTTCGCCACCGGGGTCCTCATAGGCGCCCCGCACCAGACCCGTCACGCCGGAGGGATGCGGATTCAGTCGCTCACCCAGGTGGCTGATGCCGTTCGGCAAACGCTGCAACACATGCCCGTCCCGATCCAGAATCCAGAGACGGGCGCCGGGAAGCAAGTCGGGCATGGCCGCGCCCGCGCGCAGGTAGTTCAGGTCGAGCGCGCCGTAAACCACCCCGCTGTCGCCACCGGATTCTCCGGGCACACGCAACGCCAGCACCAGGGTGGGCACTCTGGACAACCGTCCGATGATGAAACCGCCCAACGCCACGTCGGGCTGCCGCAGGGCCTGGCGGAAGTAATCGCGGTCGCCCAGATAGGAACCCTGCGGATTCGGGTCGACCACCCCAGAGCAGACCTGGTAGCCATGGAGGCCGATCACGGCCAGATTCACGTAGCGTGGCAGACGCCCCAACAGGGATCTCAGGTAGCCGCGGCATTCATCCCAACGCTGCTGGCGCAGAATGGGGGAATCCGCCAGTGTCCGGAGCACATCGCCCACATCATTGATGAGGGCGCGATCGTAAGCGGCGGTCGTGCCGACCAGGCTCTCGGCCGCCCGGTCGCTATTGTCCATCAGCCCGCGATACTGGTGCCAGACGTAATAGCCCAGACCGCAGAGCATGGGCACGACAACGACGAGAACAGCCAGAAACAGGCGCGCCTGAAGACTGTCGAACCATCCTGTGCGCAGACGCTTGCCGCGAAAATCGGACAACCCTTGCCTCCCTGCGTATCGTGTCCGGCGTCAGGAAAATGCCGTCAGGAAGAAATATACACGGAACCCGCGGAAATCAATCCGCCGAAAAAAAGCCGGTGGCCGCAGGACCACGGCCCGGGCCTAAAATGATCCTCCATTTCTCAATCATAAATACCTGAGATTTCCGATGTTCTCATTCGCCCCCCGGACCTACGCCAGCAAGGCGGAACACTACGCCGATCTCGCCGCTCAGGCCCGCGGCCTGATCGGCCATGAACCCGACCTGATCGCCAATGCGGCCAACTTCGGCGCCCTGGTGTTCGACAGCCTGCCGCAACTGAACTGGGCGGGCTTCTACCTGTATGACGGCGAGGAACTGGTGGTCGGTCCCTTCCAGGGCAAGCCCGCCTGCATCCGCATCGCGCTCGGCGCGGGCGTCTGCGGCACCGCCGCGCAAACCCGCCGGACCCAGGTCGTCCGCGACGTCAACGCATTCCCGGGGCACATCCCCTGCGACTCCGCCTCGCAATCGGAAATCGTCGTGCCGCTGGTGCGCGCGGACGGATCGCTGCTGGGCGTCTGGGACGTCGACAGCCCCGTCACGGACCGCTTCGACGAGGATGACCGGCGCGGCATGGAGGCCCTGTGCCGGGTCTTCATGGACCACCTGGAGGACCGGGGCTGAGCGCGGACAAGGCACGGGCCCGGCCGGTCCCTTCATCGGCGCAAGCGGCGCGCCACCGGCATCACAACGCCTCGATGCGCTCCGCGATGGCGCAGCCCATCCCGGTCGTGTCCGCCACACCGCCCAGGTCGCGGGTGCGCGGCCCGTGCTCCAGCGTCCACTCGATGGCCTCCATCAGCTCGCCGGCCGCCGCCCTGCAGCCGTCGTCACGCGCTCCGAGAAACTCCAGCATCATCTGGGCCGACCAGATCATGCCCACCGGATTGGCGACGTTCTGCCCGTAGATGTCGGGCGCCGATCCGTGCACCGGCTCGAACAGCGAGGGATAGCGCCGCTCGGGATTCAGGTTGGCGGACGGTGCGATGCCGATCGTGCCGGTGCAGGCCGGCCCCAGGTCGGACAGGATGTCGCCGAACAGGTTCGAGGCCACCACCACGTCGAAACGCTGCGGCTGCAGCACGAACCGCGCGCACAAGATGTCGATGTGATGCTTGTCCCAGGTCACGTCCGGATAGTGCGCCGCCATCGCCTGGAGCCGCTCGTCCCAGTACGGCATGCTGATCGCCACGCCGTTGGACTTCGTCGCCGAGGTCAGCGTGGCCCGGGGCCGCTGCCGCGCGAGTTCGAAAGCGTATTTCAGGACACGATCGATCCCGTGACGGGAAAACACGGATTCCTGGATCACGATCTCGCGCTCGGTGCCCGCGTACATCCGGCCGCCCAGGTCGGTGTATTCGCCCTCGGTGTTCTCGCGCACCACCAGGAAATCGATCTCGCCCGGGCTTCGGCCCGCCAGAGGCGCCGGCACTCCGGGCATCTGCCGCACGGGCCGCAGGTTGATGTACTGGTCGAACTCCCGGCGGAATTTCAGCAACGAACCCCACAGGGACACATGATCGGGCACCACCTCGGGCCAACCCACCGCCCCGAACAGGATCGCGTCGAAGCCCCGCAGGCGGTCGAACCAGTCGGCGGGCATCATGTCGCCGTGCCGCTGCCAATACTCGGCACAAGCCCAGTCCAGGTGTTCGAACCGCAGGTCCAGGCCGTGCCGGCGCCGCAGGACGTTCAGCGCGCGTAGCGCTTCGGGCATGACTTCCTTGCCGATCCCGTCTCCGGGAATCACGGCGATGTTGAATGTGTGCATGATGTCGTATGAGTCAAAGGTCATCGGAAGGCGGTGGATGCCGCCCCGTTCAAGCGTCGCGGCCAGCGCCCCAGTCGAACAGGGGCCGGAGGGCGTCGCGATTGCCCTGGCCGCCCAGGCAGGCCAGCGCCAGCATCAGGCGCATGCGCGCCTTGCGCGCGGACAGGCCGCTGACGCCCAGGGCGCCCGCTTCCTGCAGGCTGTGCAGAGAGCCCGGATATTCGTAGCAGGGCAGGACGGCCCCATGCAGCGCGGCACTGCACACCAGCACCGAGATGCCGGCGCGCGCGGCCCGCTCGGCCTCGGGCACCCAGGAGGGCGGCACCTGGCCGCGCCCTGTCCCTTCCAGCACGAGCCCCGGCACACGCGCGTCGACCAGTGCGCGCAGCGCCAAAGGGCTTGCCCCCAGGCTGGCTGACACGATTTCGACTTGAGGCAAGGCGCCGGACGGGGCTTGCAACAGCGGCTGGCGCCGGGGCTGCTGGTAGATCCGCACGTCCTCGCCATCGACGAAACCCAGACAGCCCAGACCCGGGGACTCGAAACCATTGAGCTGAAAGCTGCTGGTCTTGCGCACGAAAGCGGCCGCATGGACGGTCTCGTTGAAAACCACCAGCACGCCCAGCCCCCGGCACTGGGGCGAGGCGGCCGCCCGGATGGCGTCGCGCAGGTTCGTATAGGCATCGGTGCCCGGTGCGTGGGGCACGCGCTGCGAACCCGTGACGACCAGAACGACGTCCCGTGCGCGCACGCCGCATTCCAGGAAATAGGCGGTGTCCTCCAGCGTGTCGGTGCCGTGGGTGACGACGATGCCGTCGACCCCTCCCTCGTCGACCAGCCGCTGGCATTCGGCGCGCAGCGCCTGGATATCATCCGGCAGCAAGGCGTTGCTGGCCTTCTGGAACAGGGACCGCACCTCGACCCGTATATCCTCGACCCCGGGCACCTGGCGCATCAGATCCGACCCCGGCAGCGCGCCCGCGATGTTGCGGCCTTCCGGGCCGGGCCGGCTGGCGATGGTCCCGCCGGTGGACAGCACGACGACGCGCTTCATGCGGCGTCGACCGGCAGGACGCGTTCCAGCAGGACGCGGCGGCAATCCATCTCGAATTCCATGTCCACGACCGGCGGCCTCACGAAATGCCAGGTCAGGCCCAGGCGCATGGCGCCCCGGCGCGCGAACTCTTCTTCCAGGAAGGGATGCGGATCGTGCACGATGTAGAGTTGCGATCCGGTGCAGTCGTCCCAGCCATATCCCAGCACCCGCATGCGGCGCTCCATTTCGTCGAGCACCCAGCGGGCCTTCTTGCGCATGCCCTCGGGCGAGATGTCCCGGTAGGCGATCAGGTGATCCTTGTAGTTGGCATGGCCTTCGGGCACCTCGCTGCTGCCGGCGATGACGAAACTGCGCTCATCGGCCTGACTGGGCACGGTGTAGCTGAAGGCATGGAAGGACGGCACGGCCGGCGGATCCACCTGCGGGCAGACGTTGCTGCGCGGCACGGGGTTGACCCGATCGTCGGCGATGCCCCAGGCCTGCAGCGTGCCGACGTATTCCGCGTTGAAGCGCGCGAAACCTTCCTCGCTGAACTGCCCCGGCGAGCGCAGTTCGCAGCCGCACAGCGCGGTCAGGGGACGCCCCTCGGCCCGCAGCAGCCGCGCGATCCGTTCAAAACCTTCGGCCAGCGGCACGGGGCGGGCGAAGACGGCGCGCCGGATCGCATGGCCGGGCATCGCGGCGGCGCCGCCCGAATACTGCATGACGCCGCTGGGCACGTAGCGATAATGGCCCGCGGCAAAGATTTCAGCCTGTTCCATCGGGAGATCCTCCATTCGAAGCACGCCGCCCGGCGCGTGGCGGGCGCGCCGGATTCAATACAGCAGGTTGGGCAGGGCCATGCTGAACCAGGGCACATACGTGATGACGATCAGGGCGATGATCATCAGAATGATGGTCGGCAGCGCCGCGCGGAACACCTGGAACAGCGTCATGCCCGAAATCGTCATGGCCACGAACAGGTTCAGGCCCACCGGCGGCGTCAACATGCCGACCGACAGGTTCACCAGCGTGATGACGCCGAAATGAACAGCGTCCACGCCGACCTGGGCGGCGATCGGCTGCATCAGGGGCGCCAGCACGATGATGGCCGACGCGCTGTCCAGGAACATGCCTGCCACCAGCATGATCAGGTTGAACAGCATCAGGATGACGATCGGCGAATCCGTCCCGGACAGGACTTCGGCCGCCAGCTTGGACGGCGCGCCGGTACTGGCCAGGATCCAGGAAAATGCCGAGGCGCCCGCCGTGATCAGCAACAGGGTGCCGGACAACACACCGGTGTTGCGCAGGATGGTCAGGGAGGCCCGCAGGGAAATCGTGCGGTAGACCACGGCCCCCACGAACCAGCCGTACAGGCAGGCGGCCGCGGCGGATTCCGTCGGCGTGAACAGGCCGGTGTAGATGCCGCCCAGCAACAGCACGGGCAGACCCATCCCCCAGAGCGACCGGCCGACGGCTTCCCGGACTTGCTTCAGGCTGGGGAAGGGCTCGCGCGGATAGCGACGCAGGGTCGCATACCAGCAGCAGTACGCGATCAACAGCGTCGCGATCAGAATGGCCGGCAGCACGCCCGCGGCGAACAGCTTGCCCACCGAGGAACCCGTGACCGAGCCATAGATGATCAGGGCGATGCTGGGCGGCACGATCGGGCCCAGCGTGCCGGCCGTCGTGATCAGGCCGATGGCGAAGAACTTGTTGTAGCCGGCCGCCACCAGCGCCGGAAACATGATGCTGCCGATGGCGATCACGGTCGCGGGGCTGGACCCCGAGATCGAGCCGAAGAACAGGCAGGCCAGCACGGTGGCGGCGCCCAGGCCGCCGGGCAGCCAGCCGACCAGGGCGCGGGCCAGGCCGATGAGCCGGTCCGACAGGCCGCCGATGCGCATCAGCTCGGCCGCCAGGATGAAGAAGGGAATGGACATCAGGGAAAAGTTGTTCATCCCCGAGAACATGCGCATCGGCACGACCAGCGGGTCGATCGTGCCGAAGCCTTTGAGCGCCAGCGCCACGGCCAGCGACAGGGACGCGAAGATCGGCAGGCCGAACAGCAGCAGCGCGAAGAAAATGGGAACCAGGGCGGCAATCATGGGATTTCTCTATCCGTTTGTATGACTGTGCGGAACGGGCGGCGCGAACGCCGCGCTCAGCCCGCCGAACTCATGTCGATGGCCAGGGGCCGGTACTCCTGGCCCGTGAGCATGCTCCACAGGATCCACAGGTAGCGCAGCCCCATGAAGGCGCCCGAGATCGGGATGACCATGTAGACGTACCCGACCGGAATGCGCATGGCCGGGGAGAGCTGGTTCATGTTCAGCGTGTTGATCGCCAGGCGGCCGCCGTAATAGACCAGGACCACGGCGAATGCCAGGCCCAGGAGGCTCGCCAGGTAGCGCAGCACCCGGGCCAGCCGGGGCCCCACCATCAGGGGCAGGATCTCGACGCAGATGTGCGCCGCGTAGCGCACGCCCATGCTGCAGGTCAGGAAGCTCATCATGATGAGCGTGTACAGCACGGTCTCCTCGGACCAGTACAGCGAGTTGTTGAACACGTAGCGCGCGATGACCTGGACGATGGCCACGCAGGTGGCCACCAGCATCAGCACGATCATGGCGAACGACTCGACGCGGTCGAGGCACCGGTTGATTCCCGCAAGCATGGGCGTCTCCTGGGAGAAGGTCGGGATCAGTTCACCGCGGCGGCCTTGAGCGCGCGCTGCAGCAATTCCGGCGTGATGTTGGCCTCGAACTGCTTGTAGATCGGCTCGGAACGCTCGATGAACTTCTGGCGCCCCTCGTCCGTGAGTTCGACGATCTGGATCTGGCCCTTGATCTTCTCCAGGATCTGGCCCTCGTCCTGCTTGGTCAATTCACGGCCGTAGTCCCGCGCGACGTCGAACGCATCGGCCATGACCTTCTGCAGGTCCGCCGGCAGGGATTCCCAGGCGTCCTTGTTCATCACGGCCGCATAGGTGTGGTACGCGTGGCCGGTCAGGGTCATGTATTTCTGGACTTCGTAGAACTTCATCGAGTCGATGTTGGCCAGCGGGTTTTCCTGCCCCTCGACCACCCCCTGCTGCAGGCCGTTGTAGACCTCGGTGTACGCCATCGCCGTGGGATTGGCGCCCCAGGCCCGGTAGGTCGCCAGGATGGTCGGGGCCTGCAGCGTGCGCATCTTGATGTTCTTCAGATCGTCGGGCTGGTTGATCTCGCGGATGTTGTTGGTGATGTTGCGGAATCCGGCGCCCCAGTAGTTCACGCCGTGCAGATTGCTCTTTTCCAGCGTACCCAGCAGCTCGCGGCCCACTTCGCCGTCCAGCAATTGCTTCATCGACTGCTCGCCCTTGATCAGGTAGGGCAGGTCGAACAGGAACATCTTGGGCTCGAAATTGGCCAGGTTGCCGGTCGGCGGGATCGCGATGTGCACCAGCCCCATCTGGGTCTGCTCGATGATTTCCACGTCGCCGCCCAGCTGCGCGGCGGGCCGGACGTTGATTTCAATGCGACCGTTGGAATTCTTCTCGACTTCTTCCTTGAACTTGACCGCTGCGCGCGCATTGGGCGTCTGCTCGGTCAGCACATGGGCGAAGGTGAAGGTGTAGTCCGCGGCCTGGGCCAGCGAAACGCTGACCAGGGCGCCGGCGATGCCGAGGGAAAGCTTGCCGATGGGGAAACGGATCATGTCTCACTCCTTGTCTGTCTATCGAGGGGGTAACGAAAAAATGAAAAGCTCACTGCGGGAAACGCGGGGAACCCAGTACGTCGACGGGCTTCCCCAGATGGGATTCGATCAGCAGGGCGGCGGCCAGCAGGCGCTCCTCGGCCCCCGGCGGGGCCATCAGCTGCAGCCCGACCGGCATGCCCTGGGCATCCAGCCCGATCGGCAGCGTCAGCGCGCACAGCCCCAGCAGATTGGCCATGCTGGTGTTGCGCAGCACCAGCATGTTGGCGCGGCGATAGGCCTCGGGGTCCTGGATCGCGTCCAGGCGCGGCGGCGTGATGGCCACAGTGGGCATCGCCAGCACATCGGCCATGCCGAAAGCGGTCGAGGCCCGACGCGCGGCTTCGCGCAAGGTGCGCACGCGCAGCAGATAGTCGACCGACGACAGGGACTCGGCGCCTTCGACGCGCAGCCGCACCACGGGATCCAGGCGGTCCATCCGGTCAGGCAGCTCGGCCTTCAGAAAGGCGCAGAACTCGGGGGCCGCCAGACCGCCCTGGCGGAAAATCGCATAAGCCTCGGTGCAACCGGGCAGTTCGACACCGCGCACGGACGCGCCCAAGGCCGCCAACTGCGTCATGACCCGGTCATAGACCTCCACGACGGCGGGGTCGGCATCGTCCAGGAAAAAAGCATCCGCCCGTCCCAGGCGCAGACAGGACATCGCGGCCGGCACGGCAATCGGCGCCGACGTCCGCCCAAGGCTTTGCTCGATGGCCCGGAAGCCGAATGCCAGATCCTCCACCGAGCGCGCCAGGATGCCCGGCGTATCCAGGCTGGGCGACAGGGGCACGATGCCTTCCTGCGGCCAGCGGCCATGCGTCGGCTTCAGACCCGCCTGGCCGGTGACCGAGGCGGGGATCCGCACGGAGCCCGCAGTATCGGTGCCCAACGCCAGCACGGCGGACCCCTGCGCCAGCGAGACGCCCGCGCCGGAGCTGGAACCGCCCGGAATGCGATGTTCGTCGGTTTTCCAGGGGTTGCGCGGCGTGCCCCAGTGGGCATTCACGCCGATGCCGCCGAATGCGAACTCCACCGTGTGGGTCTTGCCCATGACCGGGGCCAACTGACGCTCCAGCCCGCCCATCAGGGGTCCGGGCCGTTCCCAGTCAGGCCCCAGGGGTTCGACCGAACCGGCGAAGGTGGGCAGGCCTCGCACGGCATACAGGTCCTTGACCGACACGGGCAGGCCCATGAGCGGTCCCAGGTCGATGCCGCGCGTCAGCAACCGGTCCGCCAGATCCGCCGTGGCGATCGCGCCCTCGCCGTTCCAGGTCTTGTAAGCCTGCAGGACAGGCTCGTGCCGGTGATGATTTTCCTCGCAGTGGCGCGCCAGATCCGCCGCCGACCAGTCCCCCCGGCGCAGGCCGTTGCTCAACTGCTCGAGAGAAAGATGCGTCAGATCCATGGAGGCCCCCTTGCCCGCTGCGTGCCGCGGTCCGGGCATGGATGCCGTCGGCCGCGTCATTTTCGATTCTGGGGTGACTATATAAAGAAGCTTTCCAGCCTACAATTCCCATACTGTTAAAACAGTTTTTATGAATCATGAAAGAAAACCTGACCATCGACGCCCTGCGGGTGTTCTGCGAGGCGGCCCGCTACCAGAGCTTTTCCCAGGCGGCACGGATGATCGGCAGTTCGCCCGCCTACGTCACGAAGCACATCAAACTGCTGGAGTCCGAGCTGGACACGCTCCTGTTCCACCGCACCACCCGCCAGGTGACGCTCACCGAGCAGGGCGAACAGGCCCACGCCATGGCCCTGCGGATCCTGCAGGATGTGGAACAACTGCACGACAGGATCGCCCAGTTCAAGAGCGAGCCCCGGGGCACGCTGAGGATATCGACCAGCATGGGCTTCGGACGCCAGGTGGTGGCCCCCGCCCTGGCCGACTTTTCCCTGCGCTACCCCGCCATCCAGATCAAGCTGGACATCCTCGACCAATTGGTCAACATGACCAAGGAACAATACGACCTGGACATCCGCATCGGGGACATGATCGATCCGAACTACATCGCGCGCCATCTGGCGGACAATCACCGCATCCTGTGCGCCGCGCCGTCGTACCTGGAGCGGCACGGCAGGCCCCGCGGACTGCAGGACCTGCCGCGCCACAACTGCCTGATCGTGCGCGAACGCGACCATCCCGTGGGCATCTGGTCCCTGTCGCGCAAAGATGTCATCACCACCGTCAAGGTCGGCGGCTCTCTGGTCACCAACAACGGCGAGATCGCCCTGGCCTGGGCCTTGGCGGGCCACGGCATCGTCCTGCGCTCGCTCTGGGACGCCCGCAGGCACCTGGAAACGGGTGCGCTCGTCCACATCCTGCCAAGCTACCGTCAGAACGCCGGCATCTGGGCGGTCTATCCGCAACGGCTGGACAATTCCGCCAAGGTCAAGGCCTGCATCGAACACCTGCAAGCGTATTTCTCGCCCCGGGCATCGGACGCCTTGGCCGACGCCCCTCCCTACCAATCCAGCGGCAGGGAAACCCGCGCACCCACGCCGTAGTCCCCGGACGTCAGGTCGCGGTTCGTTTCCAGGCGCACTCTCAGATGCGGGCCGTAGCGAAAACCGTGGACCAGGCCGACCCGTTCGTCCAGACTGCCCGCCGCGTCCACCCGCCGCTCGAATGAACCGCTGAGCGAACCCCAGCGGCCCGCCGCCAGATCCAGTCGCCACTGGTTGCTGACGCAGTCGCAGCCGACCTGGCCGCTGCCGTACGCGGCCAGGTCGGCATAGCCGTTTCCCTGCCGCGCGTTCACCCAGGACAGGTCCCAGCCCGGATGCAAGCCCAGGGTATAGCCCAGTTGGCGGCGCCAGCCCTGGGACATCGGGCGCTGAGAGCCGGATACTCCGAACCGCCAGGCGCCCGCGTCTCCCATGGAATAATCGCCGCCGACGCCCAGCGCCGTCAGGCCCGGGGTGCGCTGCAGTCGCGAGGCCAGAATCAGGTCGCTGTCCAGGGCGTAGCGCGTGCTTGCATCGATCGCGACCGGTCCGTACGCCAGGTCGCCCTCGGCTGCCGGACGGCTTGCCTGTCCGTCCAGGGCGCCGGCCACCACGGCGTAGTCCCAGGATCCGGCGGGCAGACGATCCTGGGTGACGGACCGTGCCAGACCCACCCCGGCAAGATGCACGGACCGCCCCAAACCCGGGGCGCCGGACGCCGTATTGCCCAGGGTCAGGCGATAGCCGGCGGAACTGCGATAACGCCAATTCCGCGCACCCAATGACCAGGCATCCAGACCCGTGGAAGGCACCGTGCCGAGCCTGTCCGGCGGTTCGGCCGGGTCGGCGGCCGTACCGAACCAGCGCAGGCCGACTCCGTCCGGCCGGTAGCGGTAGCCTTCCGCGCGACCGTCCAGGAACAGCACGTCGTAGCGGATGTCCGAATCCGAATCCGATGCCGCGCCGGACGCACCCGCATCCGGCGCGACATCGGACGGCGTGTCCCGGGGCACGTCGGGAACGGCGTAGCGCTGGGGGGCGAGATCGATGAGGGCCGGATCCGTGCCGGCCGCCTGCCAGGCGCGGGCCGGGGCAAGACAGGCGCCGCACAGCAGGACCGACGCGGCCAACGGCCGGATGAAGCGATTCATGAAGTGACGCGCAGGGAGCCCGGACCACGCGGATCCGGGGAAATGACACCGGGATTTCGCGGTCCGGAAACCGTCTCGGAATCCCCTGAAGCGGTCCAGGGTATCACGAGCCCGGGAACATTCGAAACCTCGAAGATGTTTCAGGAAAAGAAATTGCAACGCCGCTTGATCACACCATATATTGTGTTTATGATTTCAAACCGCACTACATGTAGAAAATAAAGCTTTTCCACCAAGGACTTCCGGCCGTGATCAAGAACATCGTCAAGCGTGATGGGCGCATCGAACCCTATATCCCCAGCAAGCTCAACGGCTGGGGTCGATGGGCCGCCGCCAATCTGGGCCACAAGGTCGATTGGAGCAGCATCGTCCTGCAGGCCGTCAGCACCATGCCCGAGACGGTCTCCACCGCCGACCTGCAGGAAAAACTGATCCAGAACTGCCTGGACAAGGACACCTGGTCCTACTACCTGATGGCGGGCCGGCTCTATGCGTCCCACCTGCACAAGATCATCCACGGCCCGTCCATTCCCACCGTCAAGGCGCTGCACGACCGGATGGTGGCCGACGGGGTGATGGTGCGGATGAACTACACCGACGCCGAATACGCCGAGATCGAATCCTTCATCGACCACGAACAGGACTACGATACGCCGCACTTCTCGCTGCACTACATCCGCAAGAAGTACAGCCTGCAGAACCGCGTCACCCGGCAGGAATACGAGACCCAGCAGTTCGTCTACATGCGCATGGCCATGGCCCTGTCGGAAAACGAACCCGCCGGGCGCCGGATCGACCTGGTGCGGCGCTTCTATACAGAATTCTCCGCCAAGCGGATCTCGGCGCCGACGCCCAACTACGTCAACCTGGGCACCAAACTGCGCGGCTTCGCCTCGTGCTGCCTGTACGTGGTGGACGACAACGAATCGTCCCTGGCCATCGGCGACCACATCGCCTACCGCATGACGGCCGCCTCGGCCGGCATCGGCAGCCACCTGATCACCCGCAGCAAGGGCGACCCGGTGCGCGGCGGCCTGATCCAGCACCAGGGCAAACTGCCCTACCTGGCCTCCCTGGGCAAGGCGGTCCACGCCAACATGCAAGCCGGACGCGGCGGCGCCTGCACCACCTATTACTCCGGCTTCGACCCCGAGGCCGAGGTCATCGCCTACCTGCGCAACCCGCGCAGTACCGAGGACCGCAAGAACCGCGACCTGCATTACGCGCTGGTCACCAACAAGCTCTTCGCCGAAAAGGCCGCCCGCAACGAGGAAGCCTTCTCGTTCAACGTACGCACCGCCCCCGAACTCACCCGGTTGTTCTTCGGCCCCGACTCGGCCGCCTTCAAGCGCGAATACGAACGCCTGGAACGCGATCCCTCTTTCAAGAAGGAATACTTCAAGCCGCGCGACCTGATCCTGACTTCGTTGAACGAGGCGCTGGAGACCGGCGTGGCCTACCTGGCCAACATCGACGAGATGAACCGCCACACGCCCTTCAAGGAGCCGATCCATTCCAGCAATCTGTGCCTGGAGATCAGCGAACCCAATCGCCCCTATCAGGAAATGCAGGACCTGTATTCCGACCGCGAGGTCGGTTTCATCACGGTCGAACTGGCCGGCGGCGCGACGCAGACTTTCAATTTCAACGCGCCCCTGACCGTCGCGGTCGCCGACTCCACCCTGCCGCGCGTCATCTTCGCCGGCGAGCTGAAGGCGGGCGACGACATCCTGTCCGATGAGCCGGGCAAGGGCGGCCGGGTCGCCCGCGTGGTCGAGACCCACGAGGAACCCGAAATCGCCCTGTGCTCCCTGGGCGCCATCGCCTACGACGCCATCGGCGAGGACGACGACGAGACCTACCAGGAGGCGATGTATCTGACGTTGAAGATGATCGACTACTGCATCCTCAACTCGCACTACGTGCTGCCCCACGTGGCGGTGACCGCCAAGGCCCGCATGAACGCGGGCGTGGGTCTGATGGGCGTGGCCACCCACATGGCCCGCAAGGGTCTGCGCTACGACACCGCCGCAGGCCGCGAGGAACTGCACCGCATCGCCGAGCGCCACATGTACCATGCCATCCGCGCCTCTCTGCGCATCAGCAAGGAACGCGGCGTCGCGCCCTGGATGCACAAGACCCGCTGGCCCGACGGCTGGCTGCCGATCGACACCTACAATCGCAATGTCGACGAACTGGGCGACTTCCACAATCGCTACGACTGGGAAGCCCTGCGCACCGAGATCATGCAGAACGGCGGCATCGGCCATTCCTGCCTGGTGGCCTACATGCCGGGCGAATCGTCCTCCAAGGCGCTGGGCAAGCCCAATTCTCTCTATCCCGTGCGCGACATCACGCTGAACAAGACCGACGGGTCGGTCACGATCCGCTGGGCCGCGCCCGACAGCGACAACCCGGCCTACTTCTACCAGTCGGCCTGGGACATTTCCGAGGTCGACATGATCAAGGCCTACGCGGTGTTCCAGAAATTCACCGACCAGGGGATTTCCGCCGACCTGTGGCGCCGCATCAAGGACGACGACAAGGTCTCCAGCCGGGAACTGCTCACCCACTACTTCGCCATGGTGAAGTACGGCATGAAGACCCGCTACTACTACAACTCGAACGTGGCCTCGGACAAGACGCTGGACAACGCCGGCAGCATCCACGACGGCGTGGAGGACAAGATCGTCTGCGAAAGCTGCACGATGTAAGGTTCGACCGCTTCACCCCCTTTCCGGCCCCGGCGACCACGCCGGGGCCGCCGACCGTCTTTCCCCATGATCCGAAAATGACCCCAGAAGCCCTGCCCACCAAGATCTTCAACACCGAAAAATCCGACTACGCCTTCCCGGAAATCATTCTGGGCCAGGATCTCGGCCTGTTCGACACGATCAACAAGTTCTATCCCGAAATCTGGAAGCTCTACAAGACGCTGAAGAACCAGGACTGGGACGAGAACGAGTTCGACTATTCCACCTGCAACGTGCAGTTCAAGACCTGCGACCGCCACACCTACGACATGATGGTCAAGACCCTGGCGTGGCAATGGGAGGCCGACAGCGTCGCGTCGCGCTCCATCGCCGCCGTGCTGGCACCGGTCTGCACCAGCAGCGAGGCCTGGTCCGGCTGGGTGGAAATCACCAAGAACGAGATCGTCCACGCCGCCACCTACTCCGAAATCGTCCGCAACAGCTTCGACAACCCGGACGACATCCTCAACGAGATTCTCTCGGTCAAGGAGGCCATGAGCCGCCTGCGCGTCGTCAGCGAGGTCTTCAACCAGGCCTTCGTGGTCAGCTACGACTATGCCCGGGGCCAGCGCGCAAACGACCAGGAAACCTACAACGCCATCTACCTGTTCATCGTCGCGATCCTGTGCATGGAGCGCATCCAGTTCCTGGCCTCTTTCGCCGTGACTTTCGGCATCTGCGACGGCACGGGCCTGTTCCAGCCCATCGGCAAGGCGGTCCAGAAGATCGCCCAGGACGAATTCGAGGTCCACGTCCAGTATGGCAAGGAAGTCCTGCGCGCGATGTTCAAGACCGAGCGCGGCCGCACCGCCTTCGAACAGTGCCGGGGCAAGATCGTCCAGATCCTCGACGAAGTCACCGCCAGCGAAGTCGAATGGACCGACTACGCCTTCTCCGAAGGCCGCGAACTCACCGGCGTGACCTGCCAGATGATGAAGGACTGGGTCCATTTCAGCGCCACCGACGTGGCCCGCTTCTTCAACGTCGAAGACCAGGTGTCCTTCCCGATCATCACCGAGAACCCCCTGAAATACATGGAAAGCTGGCTCAACATGAGCAAGGTGCAAGCGTCCAACCAGGAAGAGGACACCGCCCAATACAAGGTCGGCGTCATGAAGCGCGACGACGAAAACGAAGTGTTCGACGTGGATTTCTGAATCCGCCAGCGCCTCGCCCCACCCTGCCGCACCCCGATCAAACAACGACCGAAACACTCAAGGAGCCGACATGCCCATTACCGTCTATTCGAAGCCCAACTGCCCGCAATGCGACCTGACCAAGCGTGACATGGACATCCTGGGCATCGCGTACGAAACCGTGGACCTGACCCAGCGCCAGGACCAGCTCGAGCGCCTGATCGGCCTGGGCCACCGCAGCGCCCCCGTGGTGGAAACCGGCCGCGAGACCTGGTCGGGCTACGACCAGGAAAAGATCAAGGGGCTGGTATCCTACGCCTGAGCGAGTCTCAGGGCCGTTCGCCGCGTCCCCTGCGCGCCTCGATGCGCGCGATCGCGGCCGGCAGGTCGGCCACGGTGCGGATCACCTCGTGCGCGCCAGCCCCGCGCAGCTTTTCTTCGGCCGGCCTGCAGCGGACATCCCGCTCGCCCGGCGGCAACGCAACCCACGCATCCCAGCTCAGGCCGACCTCGTTGCCGGACGCCGACAGGCCGACGGTCCACATGCCGGCCGACAGACCCTCGGCGATGCCTGGCACCGTGTCGTCGACCTTGACACAAGCGGCCACGTCGCGGATGCCCAGTTCGATCACGTTGGCCAGGGCCATCCAGGGGCCGGGCCGGCCGCCCGCCCTCAGGTCGTCGGAGGCGATCACGCAATCCGGCGCATACCCGCCCGCCGCGGCCATCGGCGCCAGCGCGTCCATCACCCTGCGCGGATAACCGGAGCACGAACCGATGCGGATGCCGCGCGCGCGCAAAGCCTCCACGGCCTGCAGCGCACCCGGGATCAGGGCCGAATAGTGGCCGACGCGTTCCACCTGCAGCGGCATGAAGGTCCGGTACACCGCGTCCACATCCTCGCGGCTCATGTCGCGCCCATGGCGCTCGCGCCAGCGTGCGGCGATCTCCGGCACCCGGCCCAGGGCCTGGATGTGGTCCCTTTTGGCCAGGCCCATGGGGCCGCGCGCCTCGTCCAGGGTGATCGCCACGCCCGCCGCGGCAAAAGCGTCGACCAGGACCTGAGTCGGGGCGAAAGAACCGAAATCGACGATGGTGCCGGCCCAGTCGAAGATGACGGCGTCGATGGTCCGGTGGATCGGGGGCTCGTCCATGGATACGATCGGCCCGCGGTTCAGATCCCCACGGCCGACACCGCCTTGGTGTTCAGGTAGGCCTCCAGCGCCTCGGGGCCGCCCTCCGTACCGTAGCCGGAGTCCTTGACGCCGCCGAACGGCAGTTCGGCCGAGGGCGTGGCCGGCTGGTTGATCCAGAGCATGCCGGCTTCGATCCGGTGCATCAGTTGTTGCGCGTTGCGCAGCGAACGGGTGAAGGCGTAGGCGGACAAACCGTAGGACAGGCGGTTGGCCTCGGCGATGGCCTCGTCCAGGCGTTCGAAGGCGCGGATGCCCGCCACCGGTCCAAAGGGCTCGTTGTTGAACAGGTCGGCCTCGGTGGTGAGCCCCGAAATGAGGGTGGGCGCGAAGAAATTGCCCGTGTCGCCGACGCGCGCGCCCCCCGTCAGGATTTCGGCGCCGCGCCGGCGGGCGTCCTCGACCACCTGGGTCATGGCGGCGACGCGGCGCGCATTGGCCAGCGGCCCGAGGGTGGTGCCCTCGTCCAGCCCGTCCCCCAGCTTCAGGGCTTCGGCGTGACGCACGAAGGCCCGGGTGAACTCGCCGACCAGGCTGCTGTGCACCAGGAAGCGCGTGGGCGAAATGCAGACCTGCCCGGCATTGCGGAATTTCCCGGCGGCGGAGATCCTGGCCGCCAGCTCGACGTCGGCGTCTTCGGCGACGATCACCGGCGCATGGCCGCCCAGTTCCATGGACACCCGCTTCATGTGGGCGCCCGCCAGCGCGGCCAATTGTTTGCCGACCGGCGTGGATCCGGTGAACGTGACCTTGCGGATGACGGGGTGCGGGATCAGGTGGCCGGAAATTTCCGCCGGATTGCCATACACCAGTCCCACCACGCCGGGCGGCAGGCCGGCGTCCACGAAGACTTGCAGCAGCGCGGCGGGCGAAGCCGGGGTTTCCTCGGGGGCCTTGCACAGAAAGGAGCAGCCGGTCGCCAGCGCGGCGCCCAGCTTGCGCACCACCTGGTTGACGGGAAAATTCCAGGGCGTGAAGGCCGCCACCGGCCCCACGGGCTCCTTGATGACCAGTTGCAGGGCCGAGGGATTGCGCGACGGCACAATGCGGCCGTACACGCGCAGCCCCTCGTCGGCGAACCATTCGATGATCGTGGCGCCGGCCAGGGTCTCGGCCCGCGCCTCGGCCAGCGGCTTGCCCTGTTCGCGGGTCAGCAGGCGGGCGATGTCCTCCGCGCGTTCGCGCAGCAGGGCCGCCGCGCGGCGCATGAGGGCGGCGCGCTCATGCGCCGGCGTGTCGCGCCACGTCTCGAAACCCCGCTGGGTGGCGGCCAGCGCGCGGTCCAGGTCGGGGATGCCGGCATGGGCCACCCGGCCGATCACCTGGCCGTCGGCAGGATTGAGCACATCGAGCGTCCGGCCGTCGGCCGCGTCGACCCACTGGTTGTCGATCAGAAGCCGGGTATCGGGATAGGCGAGGGGCGTCATCGTGGAAATCGTCATCGTTCGGAACCGGAGGGTTGAATGAACACAGGGTGAAATATCGCCTGCTCCAATGAGTATAGACCCGGACCGCGCCCCTTGATGGCGCCGCGCGCGCCGACTATAACTCCGTCATGGAAACCCGATCGGAAACCTTCCGGAAGGTCCGCGCACCATGAACCGACCCGCCCTTCCCGCCGCGTTCGCGCTGGCCGCGCTGCTGGCGCTGGCACCGGCCGGCGCACGCAGCGCCGCCCCGGAAAACGCCGGCGCCCTTCCGGCGGACGGCACCGTCCCGTTCGCCGCCCGGCGGGTCGCGACCTTCGACCGCCCCTGGGCGATCGCCTTCCTGCCCGACGGCCGCCTCGTCCTCACCGAAAAGGCCGGCCGCCTGTTCCTGGTCACGCAGTCCGGCGCCAGAACCGCCATCGAGGGCGTGCCGACGGTTGACGACCGGGGCCAGAACGGCCTGCTGGACGTGGCCCCCTCGCCGGACTTCGCCCGCGACAGCCTGCTGTACTTCACCCGCGTGGCGCCCGGAGATGGCGGCGGCGCGCTGGTCCTGGCCCGCGCCCGGCTGGAGGAATCCGGCGGTCGCGCGCGCCTGCGTGATCCGGAGACCCTGTGGCGCCAGCAGCCCGCCAGCCGCGGCGGGCAACCCGGCGGCATCATCGCCTTTTCACCCGGCGGCAGGCATCTGTTCCTGACCGTCGGCGACCGGATGGAGCCCGACACGGCCCAGGACCCCGACGCCGCCCGGGGCAAGATCCTGCGCCTGAATCCGGACGGATCCGCGCCGCCGGACAATCCGATGGCCGGGCGGGCCGGCATCCGCGCCCTGACCTGGAGCATGGGCCACCGCAATCCCTACGGCCTGGCCTTCGCGCCGGATGGCGCGCTCTGGGAACATGAAATGGGGCCGCGCGGCGGCGACGAACTGAACCGCATCCGGCCCGGCGGCAACTACGGCTGGCCGGAAGTCTCGAACGGCGACCAGTACAGCGGCTGGCCCATCCCCCGGCACGCCACCCGCCCGGAATTCGACGCACCGGGCCTGTACTGGACGCCGGTGATCGCGCCGGCGGGGCTGGTGTTCTACCATGGGCCGCAATTCCCGGCCTGGCAAGGCTCGGCCCTGATCGGCGGCCTGCGCGCCGAAGGCCTGGTGCGCGTCGTCTTCGGCGCGGACGGGACCGCCCGCCAGGCGGACCGCTGGGTCTTGGGCCGGCGCATCCGCGACGTGGCGGTGGCGCCCGACGGCGCGGTCTGGGTGATCGAGGACGGCGACGGCGCGGGGTTGCTGAGGCTGACGGCAAAGTGACGCGTCCGCACGACCGCGCCTGCGGGCACCGGCACAAAAACAAAAGCGCACGGCTTCAGGCCGTGCGCTTTTGCAGGAATGGATGGTCGGGGTGACATGATTCGAACATGCGACTCCTACGTCCCGAACGTAGTACTCTACCAGGCTGAGCTACACCCCGACGGTGCTGCCTAGGCGGATGCCGGTGCCTGGTGAAAACCAGGCAAACACCCACCAGCGGGAATATTTCAACGGTCTCGCTCGACCGCGAAAGCACAGAATTTTAGCAGAGTTTCCCGATAAACGGAATCTGGGAAGACGGCCAGGGCCTCGCAGGCCAGATCGGCCTCGGCGCGGGCCGCCTGGCGGGTATAGTCCAGCGCGTCGGTGGCGTGAATGGCGCGCGCCACGGCCTCGAAGTCGGCGTCGCCGGTCTCGATGGCGCCGCGGATCAGGTCGCGC
The DNA here is from genome assembly GCF_027214045.1 of Castellaniella denitrificans. Classification (GTDB taxonomy): domain Bacteria; phylum Pseudomonadota; class Gammaproteobacteria; order Burkholderiales; family Burkholderiaceae_B; genus Castellaniella; species Castellaniella denitrificans_A. Next base: position 852,417 of record NZ_JAPWHE010000001.1, read on the forward strand.
TGCTCCGGCGTACCGGTTTCCAGCACCCGGATCAGCGGCAGGGTGGGCTTGCCCTCGCGCAGATCGTCGCCCACGTTCTTGCCCAGGGTCTGGACGTCGCCGCTGTAGTCCAGCACATCGTCGATCAGTTGAAAAGCCGTGCCGATGTGCCGGCCATAGGTGGCCGCGGCGGTCTCCTGTTCCGGCGTCGCGCCGGAGATGATCGCCCCCACCTGCGCGGCGGCCTCGAACAGCTTCGCGGTCTTGTAGCGCACCACCTGCAGGTAGCGGTCCAGCGAGACGTCCGGGTCGTGCACGTTCAGCAACTGCAGGACCTCGCCCTCGGCGATGATGGTGGTGGCCGCCGACAGCACCGCCATGGCGCCCATGGAGTCGGTCTCGACCATCATCTCGAACGAGCGCGAATACAGATAGTCGCCCACCAGTACGCTGGCGGCGTTGCCGAACACGGCATTGGCCGTCTCGCGGCCGCGGCGCATGTCGGACTCGTCCACCACATCGTCATGCAGCAGCGTGGCGGTGTGGATGAATTCCACCACGGCCGCGAGGCGGTGGTGGTTGTCGCCCCGGTAACCCAGCGCCCCCGCCACCAGCAGCACCATGGCCGGACGCATGCGCTTGCCGCCGGCGCCGACGATGTAATCGCCGATGGTGCGGATCAGGACGACTTCGGAATCCAGGCGGGCGCGGATGACGGCGTCGACCGCCCGCATGTCGGACACGATGGGAGCGAACAGTTCTGAGAAGTTCAAGACGGACCCGGATGCTGATGGGCGGCCACTCCGGCGGCCGCAAAGAGCCAGATTATACTTTCCGCAGAATCCGAATACACGACCGCACCCGACAGGACACATGGAGAACCCCGTGGCAGACGATCAATTGCAGGCGCTGATGAACCGGGCGATGGGCGTGCTGGCCCAGCTCGAAGCCTGGCTGCCGCCCGCCCCGCCCGCCATCGACTGGACGGCCCGCGCCTATCGCTGGCAGCGCCGGGGCACGCGCGGCTGGCTCGAAGCCGTCCGCCGCATCGCCCCCATCCACCTGGACGATCTGCGCCATGTCGACCGGCAGAAGGCCGTCCTCGAACGCAACACCCTGGCTTTCCTGGATGGCAAGCCGGCCAACAACGTCCTGATGACCGGGGCGCGCGGCACGGGCAAGAGTTCGCTGGTCCGGGCCTTGCTCGACGCCCATGCGGACCGGGGCCTGCGCCTGATCGAGATCGACAAATCGGATCTCGGCGACCTGGGGCAGATCATCGAACTCATCCATGACCGCCCGGAACGCTACGTCGTGTTCTGCGACGACCTGTCCTTCGAGGAGGGCGAGGCCGGCTACAAGGCGCTGAAGTCCGCGCTGGACGGCTCGGTCGCCTCGCCGGGCGACAACCTGCTGATCTACGCCACCTCGAACCGGCGCCACCTGATGCCGGAATACATGCGCGAGAACCTGGAGGCCCGGCACCAGCCCGACGGCGAGATCCATCCTGGCGAAACCGTCGAGGAAAAGATTTCCCTGTCCGAACGTTTCGGCCTGTGGCTGTCGTTCTACCCCTTTGCACAGGACGACTACCTGGACATCGTCGGCCACTGGCTGCGGTTCCACGGCTGCGACGAGGCCCAGGTCCGGGACGCGCGCACCGAGGCCCTGCAATGGACACTGGAACGCGGCTCCCGGTCCGGACGGGTGGCCCGACAATTCGCGCGCGACTGGGCGGCCCGCCATGTCTGACTGGGCGTCGTCCACCCTCCTCTCGTTTCCAAACCGCCATGACTGACTCCAAACCCTACATCCGCGTGGCCGCCGGCCTGATCATCGACTCCCGGGGCCGGCTGCTGCTGGGCCAGCGTCCGGAAGGCAAGGCCTGGCCCGGCTGGTGGGAATTCCCCGGCGGCAAGATCGAGGCCGGCGAAACCGTCGAACAGGCCCTGGTGCGCGAACTGGACGAGGAACTCGGCATCCGGGCCACATGCGTCTACCCCTGGGTGGTGCACGTGCATGAATATCCCAAGACCATCGTCGAACTGGCCTTCTGCCAGGTGACCGCCTGGGAAGGCGAGCCCCAGGGCCGCGAGAACCAGGCGCTGGACTGGGTGGACCCCTGGGAAATCCGCCTGGACGAATCCGAACACCCCATCGGCCCGGGTGGCGGCTCGCTGTTGCCGGCCGCCGCCCCGCCGCTGCGCTGGCTGCGCCTGCCCACGCGCTACCGCATCAGCCGGATCGGCCATCCCGACCGGCTGGCCGGCTGGTTGGCCGACCTGCGCCAGGAACTGCTGCGCGGTCTGCAACTGGTGCAATTCCGCGAGCCGGGCTGGGAAGGCGATCCGGCCTCGCTGCGCGAGGCTTTCCTGGCCGCGCTGGCCCTGTGCCGCCAGCATGGGGCCCGCTGCCTGGTCAACAGTGTCCATCCTACCGCCTGGTGGTCCGAGGCCGATGGCGTGCAGTTGCGCGCTGGCGACGCGGCCCGCGTCCTGCGAGACGACACACGCCCACCGGGCTGGCTGGGGGTATCCGCCCACACGGCGGATGACATCGAATGCGCGCGCCAGCTCCAGGCCGATTTCGTGGTGCTGGGACACGCGCTGGACACGGACAGCCACCCCGGCCTCCCGGCGCTGGGGTGGGAGCGCTTCCGCGCCCTGGCGGATGCCGCCGGCCGACCGGTCTTCGCCATCGGGGGCCAATCGCTGGATACGCTGGACGTCGCGCGCCGGCATGGCGCGCACGGGATCGCGGCGATCCGCGGGATGCTGGTCAGCTAGGCGTATAGCCGCCGCCCAGCGCGGCGATCAGTTGCGCCGAGGCCGTCAGCCGCTCGGCGCGAACGTCCAGGGCGGTCTGTTCGGCGCTCAGGGCGCTGGTCTGGGCCTGGACCACGCTCAGGTAGTCCACCAGGCCGGCCCGGTATTGATTGGTGACCTGTCGCAGGGTCTCGCGCGCCGCCGCCAGCGCCCGGTCCCGGGCGACCTGCTCCTCGGCCAGCGCCTGCGACTGGACCAGGGCATCCTCGACCTCGCGCAGGGCATCCAGGACGGTCTTGCGATAAGCCGCCGCCTGGGCGTCATAGGCCGCGCGGGCGGAGGCCGCGGCGGCGGCGCGCGCGCCGCCGTCGAACAGGCTCATCGCCAGGGTCGGCCCCAGCGTCCAGAAACGCGCGGGCGTCATGATCCAGGAAGCGAACTCCGCCGCCCGGTAGCCCCCCTGGGCGCTCAGGGTCAGGTCGGGAAACCAGGCGGCCTGCGCCACGCCGATGCGCGCATTGGCTTGCGCCGCGCGCCGTTCCGCGCCCGCGACGTCGGGACGGCGCAGCAACAAGGCCGAAGGCACGCCCACCGGAACCTCGGGCACCGTCGGCAGACCGGGGCCGTCCGCCAGGCGGAAGCGCCCCGGCACCTGACCCAGCAACACGGCAATGGCGTGAATCCGCTGCTGGCGCTGCCAGCCCAGACGGATGCGCTGGGCGCGGGCCTGATCCAGTTGCACGGAGGCCGCCGCCACGTCGGCCGGAGACGCCACGCCCGCCGCCAGGCGGTTGCGCGTCATCTCCAGCGCGCGCGCATATTCGTCCAGTGTGCGGGCCAGCAAGTCGTCCTGACGCTGGCTGGCCCGCACACCGAAATAGGCTTGCGCCAAGGTGGAGCGCAGGCTCAGGCGCATGGCCTCCAGGTCGGCGGCGCTGGCCTGCTCTCCGGCCCGGGCCGCTTCCACGTCGCGCCGCACACGGCCCCACAGATCGACTTCCCAACTGGCGGTGGCCGACAGGCTGTAAGTATTGGCGGGGTTGCCCGCCCTGGACACGCCCTGCCCCTCCCGGGTCGCGGCGCCCGACACCCCCAGCGTCGGGAACAGGCCCGCACGCGACGCATCCAGGGCGGCGCGGGCTTCGCGGAACCGGGCCTCGGCCTGGGCCAGATCCAGATTCCCCTGGGGCATCCGGCGCATCAGTTCGTCCAGCACCGCGTCGCCGAACAAGGTCCACCAGTCGGAGGGCAATGCGCGCGGCGGGGTGTCGGCCGGCATCCAGCGGCCTTCCGGCGCGTGGGCATAGGTCGCCCCGACGTCCTGGACGGGTCGCCGGTAATCGGGGCCGACGGCGCAGGCCGACAGGGCCAGGGCCGCCACGATGGCCAGCAGCACGCGCACGGCGGGGCGCGTGGACACACAATCAGCCATGAGGGGCAGGCTCCTGTTGCGGCGAAGGGGCGGCACGACGGCGGGATCCACGCAGACGATCCAGGCTCAGGTAAACGACGGGCGTAGTGTAGAGCGTGAGCACCTGACTGACCAACAGACCGCCGAAGATCGTCAGACCCAGGGGCTGGCGCATCTCCACCCCGGCCCCCGTGGCCAGCAGCAGCGGCAGCGCGCCCAGCATGGCCGACAGCGTGGTCATCAGGATCGGACGCAGGCGGGCCAGGCAGGCGCGGTAGATGGCCTCGCGCGGATCGAGGCCCTCGCAGCGCTGCGCCTGCAGGGCGAAGTCCACCATCATGATGGCGTTCTTCTTGACGATGCCGATCAGCAGGAAGACGCCGATCAGCGCAATCAGGGTGAATTCCATGTCCGCCAGCCGCAGGGCCAGCAAGGCGCCGATCCCTGCAGAGGGCAGTGTGGACAGGATGGTGACCGGATGGATGGTGCTTTCGTACAGCATGCCCAGCACCAGGTACATGGCCGCCAGCGCCGCCACCAGCATCCAGGGCTGCTGCGCCACCGCGTCGCGCATCATGCTGGCGCTCTGGTCGAGCCCCGCCTGGAGTTCCTGCGTCGGCAGGCCGATGCGCGCCACGGCCCGGTCGATGGCCGTCAGCGCCTGATCCAGGGATACCCCTGGCGCCAGACCGAAGGACACCGAATCGGCCGCCAGCAGGCCCTCGTGGTGGACCGAGCGCGGCGCGGTGCCCTCGGTGATCCGGGTGAAGGCCGTCAGGGGGATGCGCTCGCCGGCGGCGTTGAGCACGCCCAGTGCCCGCAGGGAATGCAGATCGCGGGCGTACTGGGATTGCACCGCCATGACGACGTGATACTGGTTCAGCGCGCCGTACAGCACGGCCGCCTGCCGCTGGCTGAAGGCGTTGTTCAGCACCCCCGCCAGATCCGCCATCTGCACGCCCAGCCGCCGCGCGGCGTCCCGATCGACGACCAGTTCCACCCGGCGCCCCTTGTCCTCGACGTCGTCGTCCACATCGACCAGCTCGGGCAGCGCGGCCAGGACATTGCGCACGCGCGGCAGCCACTGGCTCAGCAACGCCAGGTCGCTGCCCATCAACATATAGGAATAGGAGCCCGCCCGCGAAGAGTGGCCCACGAAGATGTCCTGCTGCGGCACCAGGAACATGCGCGCCCCGGGCGTGTGCTCGAAACGGGGCCGCAGGCGGTCGACGACGTCGCTGGCGCTGGCCGTGCGCTCGCTCAGCGGCTTGAGCTGCACCTGGATGAAACTGGAGTTGCTGCCGCCCCGTCCGCCGGCGTAGGCGGTAACGGTGTCCACCGCCGGATCGGCCAGCAGTGCGCGGCGGAACGCGTCCAACCGGACCTGGGTCTCGTCGAAGGACATGCCGGTATCCACGCGGAAGAAACCGAGCAATTGCCCCGTATCCTGTTGCGGGAAAAACCCTTTGGGAATACTGGCGTACAGATAGACGTTCACGCCGATCGTGGCCACGAGCAAAAGCAGGACGATGCGCCCATGGTCCAGGGACCAGCGCAGGGACCGCCTGTAGGCGGCCTCGCCCGCCTGGCCGCAACGGCTCAGCCATCGCCGCAGCAGGCCCCGTGGCGGCGGTTCGTGCGCGGCCGGCGCGCGCAGCAGGCGCGCCGCCATGACCGGGGTCAGCGTCACCGACACCAGCAGCGACACCACGATGGCCACCGACAGGGTAACGGCGAACTCCTTGAACAACCGCCCCACCAGACCGCCCACCAGCCACAAGGGAATGAAGACGGCGATCAGCGACAGGCTCATGGCCAACACGGTGAAGCCGACCTCGGTCACGCCGCGCAGGGCGGCACGCGCCGGGCGCATGCCGCGCCCGATGTAGCGCATGATGTTTTCCAGCACCACGATGGCATCGTCCACGACGAAGCCGGTGGCCACGATCAGGGCCATCAGGGAAATCGTATTGAGGGTGAAGCCGAACCACCACATCACGCTGAAAGTGCTGACCAGCGAGACCGGCACGGCCACGGCCGGGATCAGGGCGGCGCGCCAGTCACCCAGAAAGACCAGCACCACGGCCACGACCAGCACGACCGACAGCACCAGGGTCAGCTCGGCCTCGGACAGCGAGGCCCGGATGCTGGGCGTACGGTCCTGGGCCACGGCCAGGCGCACCCGATCGGGCAGCAGCGACTGGAATGCCGGCAGCAGCGCGCGGATGGCATCGACGGTCTCGATGATGTTGGCGTCGGCCTGTCGGCGGATGATCAGCAGCACGGCGGGACGGTCGTTGAAATAACCGACCTGATTGGTGTCCTCGACCGAATCCTCGATGCGCGCCACGTCGCTCAGCCGCACGGGGCGGCCGTCGCGCCATGCCACGATCAGAGGCGCGTAGTCGGCGGCCTTGCGCAACTGCCCGTCGGAATGGATCTGCCACTGGGTATCGCCGCGCCGCGCCAGCCCGCCCGGCTTGAGCGAGTTCACGTCCTGCAGGACCTGGCGCACGCGGTCCAGCGGGATTCCCATGGACTCCAGCGCCCGCGGGTTCACCAGCACGCGCACGGCCGGCAACGAACTGCCCCCCAGCGTCACCTGCCCCACCCCGTTGACCTGGGCCAGCTTCTGCGCCAGCACGGTGGACGCCAGGTCGTAGAGCTCGCCGCGCGTGGCAGTGTCCGAAGTCAACGCCAGCGTCATGATGGGCGAAGACGAAGAGTTCACCTTGCGGTAGGTGGGGTTGTCACGCATGCCCGAGGGCAGCATGGGCCGCGCAGCGTTGATGGCTGCCTGGACATCGCGCGCCGCACTGTTGATGTCCCGGTCGAGATCGAACACCAGGACAATCGTGGTCTGGCCCTCTCTGCTGCGCGAGTTCATGCTGTCCAGCCCCGCAATCGCGCCCAGCGACTGCTCCAGGGGCATGGCAACGCTGGAGGCCATGGTCTCGGGGCTGGCCCCCGGCAGCGAGGCCGAGACCATGATCATCGGGAGATCCACCTGCGGCAATGGAGCCACCGGCAAGAAACGCAGCGCCAGCGCCCCGGCCAAAGCCAGCGCCAGGCACAGAAGCGATGTGCCCACCGGCCGCTGCAGGAACAGGGCAAAGAACCGCATGTCAGCCACCTACCGCACGCCGACGCCCCAGTCGTTCGAACAACAGGTAGATCACGGGCGTGGTGAACAGTGTCAACACCTGGCTGCACAGCAGCCCGCCCACCATGGCCAGGCCAAGCGGCTGGCGCAGTTCCGCGCCTGATCCCGCAGCCAGCATCAGTGGGATGGCGCCAAAAAAAGCGGCCAGGGTCGTCATCAGAATGGGGCGAAAACGCAGCAGGGCCGCCTCGTGAATCGCGGCCTGAGGCCCCAGGCCGCGCTCGCGCTGGGCGTCCAGCGCGAAATCGATCATCAGGATGGCGTTCTTCTTGACGATCCCGATCAGCAGGATGATGCCGATCACGCCGATCATGTCCAGGTTCGCGCCGCCCAGCCACAGCGCCAACAGCGCCCCGATGGCCGCCGAAGGCAGCGTGGACAGGATGGTGACCGGATGGATCAGGCTTTCATACAGCACGCCCAGCACGATGTACATGGTCACGACGGCCGCCAGCAACAGCCACAGCGTGCTGGACAGCGAAGCCTGGAAAGCCCGGGCCGCGCCCTGGAAGCGGATCTCGACCGAGTCCGGCACGCCCAGCGCCGCGCGTGCCGACTCGACGGCCCGCACGGCGTCGGACAGGGCGGTGCCCGGCGTCAGGCCGAACGACACGGTGGCGGCCGGGAACTGATCCAGGCGCTGCACGGCCAGGCGCGCCAGCCCGGGCTCGAAGCGCGCCACGGTGGACAAGGGCGTGACTCCGCCCGAGGCCGTCGGCACGTGCAGGCGCCGCAGCGCCGCGGGGCCGCCGTCGAGCAGGTCCGCATCGGCCTCCAGCACCACCCGGTACTGGGCCGACTGGGTGTAGATCGTGGAAATCAGGCGCTGGCCGAAAGCGTCGTACAGGGCATCGTCGATCGAGGCCTGAGTGACGCCCAAACGAGCCGCCGCGTCGCGATCCACCACCACGGCCAGCGCCAGGCCGCGATCCTGAAGATCGCCGGCCACGTCGCGCAGTTGCGGCAGCGCGTGCAGGGCATCCACCAGCCGGGGGGTCCATTCGGCCAGCGCGGCCTCGTCCGGGCTGGCCAGCGTCATCTGGAACTGGGCGCGGCTGACCTGATCCTCGACCGACAGTTCCTGCACCGGCTGCAACCAGGCCTCCAGGCCCACGACCCGCCTCAAGGCCGCCTGCAGGCGTGCGATCACGATGTCCGCCCGGTCCCGGCGTTCGTTCAGCGGTTTGAGCGTGATCTGCAGACGGCCGGTGTTCAGCGTGGCATTGTCGCCGTCGATGCCGATGAAGGATGCCACCGAATCCACGGCCGGATCGGCCTGCACCCGCTCGACGGCCTGCCGCTGCAGGCGGTCCATGACCTGGAACGAGGCCGACTGCGGTCCCTGCGTGATGGCCTGCACCATCCCCGTGTCCTGCTGCGGGAAGAAGCCCTTGGGGATGGCGACGTACAGGCTCGCCGTGACGCCCAGCGTCGCCAGGAACGCCCACAGGGTCGCACGCTGGTGCGCCAGCACCCAGGTCAGCCACCGGTCGTAGGCGGCGATCAGCCTGTCCATCAACACCCCTGTGCCTCGCAGGAAAGGACCGTGCCGCTCTTCGGATTCCGGTCTCAGCATGCGCGCGCACATCATGGGCGTGAGCGTCAGGGAGATCAGCAGCGACAGCAGGATGGCGACGGCCAGGGTGACGGCGAACTCGCGGAACAGACGCCCGACCACGTCGCCCATGAACAGCAGCGGGATCAGCACCGCGATCAGCGACAGGGTCAGCGACACCAGGGTGAAGCCGATCTGCCTGGCCCCGCGCAGCGCGGCCGCCATCGCGGTTTCGCCTTCCTCGATATGGCGGGCGATGTTCTCGATCATGACGATGGCATCGTCCACCACGAAACCGGTGGCGATGGTCAGGGCCATCAGGGTCAGGTTGTTGATGCTGAACCCCAGCAGTGCCATCAGGGCGAAGGTCCCGACCAGGGACAAGGGAACCACCACGCCGGGAATCAGGGTGGCGCGCCAGGTCCGCAGGAACACAAAGGTCACCGCCACCACCAGGGCGATGGCCAGCAGCATCTCGATCTGCACATGGGCCACCGAGTCGCGGATCGTGCGCGTGCGGTCCGACGCCACCCGCAGATCCACGCCGGTGGGCAACGTGGCCCGCAGGCCGGGCAGCAAGGCCCGGACGCGATCCACCACCTCGATCACATTGGCGCCCGGCTGGCGCTGGATGTTCAGGAGGATGGCCGGCGTGCGGCCGAACCAGGCGGCCTGGTCGCGGTTCTCCGCCGCGCGGCGCACCTGCGACACGTCACCCAGCCGAAGCGGCGCGCCATTTTCGTACGCCAGGATCAGGCGCTCGTATTCGGCCGGATCCTTGAGCTGGTCGTTGACGCTGATGGTGATCGAGCGCTGCGGTCCGTCCAGATTGCCCTTGGGCTGGTTGACGTTGGACTGGTTCACGGCCTTGCGCACGTCGGCCAGCGTCAGGCCATGCGCCGCCAGCGCCTGCGGATCGACCTGGATGCGCACGGCCGGCCGCTGGCCGCCCGCCACGCTGACCAGCCCCACGCCGCTGATCTGGGACAGCTTCTGCGCCACGCGCACCTCGATCAGGTCGCGCACCTGGGGCAGCGGCAGCGTGGGGGACGTCACCGCCAGGGTCATCACCGGGGCATCGGCCGGATTGATCTTGCTGTAGATCGGCGGCGAAGGCATGTCCGGAGGCAGCAGATTCGAGGCCGCGTTGATGGCCGCCTGGACTTCCTGTTCGGCCACGTCCAGCGGCAGGCCCAGGTCAAAGCGCAGGGTAATGCGCGACGAGCCCCCCGAACTGGTGGACAGCATCTGCGACAGGCCCGGCATCTGTCCGAACTGACGCTCCAGCGGCGAAGTCACCAGCGCGGTCATGACATCCGGCCCGGCCCCCGGATACAGGGTGGTGACCTGGATGGTGGGAAAATCCACCTGGGGCAGCGCCGACACCGGCAATTCGCGGTAAGCCAGCAGGCCCGCCAACGCCAGCGCGACCATCGCCAGGGTCGTGGCGACCGGCCGCAGGATGAACAGGCGCGACAGGTTCACGACACGGCGCCCGAGGCCTCGGGCACGACGATTTCCACATCGCTGCCGTCGCGCAAGCGGTCCGTGCCTTCGACCACCACCGTGTCGCCCGCCTGGATACCGGATTCGACCACCACCCGCTCGCCGTCATCCACCCCGGTCACGACCGGCACGACCCGGGCCTTGCGTTCGGCGTCCACGCGATAGACGTATTCGCCCTGCGAACTGCGCTGCACCGCCCTCAGAGGCAGGGTCACCCCATCCTGCACGCCCAGACGCAGGCGGACCTGGACGAACTGATTGGGGAAGAGGGACTCGTCGGCGTTGTCGAAACGGGCCTTGAGCCGGACGGTGCCGGTGGCCACATCGATCTGATTGTCCACCGCCACCAGGGTTCCGGTGGCCAGCGCCGTGCCCGCGACATCGCCGAACAGTTGCGTCCGCAGGCCGGGCTCGGCGCGGCGCGCCTCGAGCAGGTCCTGCAGGCGTGTTTGAGGAATGGAGAAGACCACATCGATCGGCCGGCTCTGCGTCAGCACGACCAGGCCGTCGGCGTCAGAGGCGCGGATCATGTTGCCCACATCGACCTTGCGCAGGCCCAGGCGGCCATCGACGGGCGCGCGGATCTCGGTGTAGCCCAATTGCAGCCGGGCGTCGTCCACCGCCGCCTGATCCGATTTCGCCTGCCCCTGGAGTTGGCGCACCAGGGCCCGCGCGGAATCCAGCTGCTGGCGGGCCACGGAATCCTGCTTGAACAATTGCTCGTAGCGGGCCAGGTCGCGGCGCGCCTGATCCAGCTGCGCGGCATGCTGCATCTGCTGGCCCAGGGCCTGGTCCAGCTGGATGCGGAAAGGCCTGGGATCGATCACCGCCAGCACGTCGCCGGCCCGCACGGTCTGGCCATCGGCGAAATCCACCGACTGCAGCGGGCCGTCCACACGCGAGCGGATGGTGACGGTCGCCAGCGGCGTGACAGTCCCCAGCGCCCGCACACTGCGATCGATCCGGCCGGACTCGGCACGCGCGACGGACACCGGTGTCGCCTGCCCGCCCATCCGGAAACCCCGCCCGCCGGGCCCGTCGGCCGCGCCCGGCCAGAAATGCCACAGAACGAACGCCGCCACACCGCATGCCGCCATCCACACCAGAATCCTGCGGCGCGCCCACCAGGGCCGCGTCGTTGCGTTGGTCATGACGATGGAATCCTACAGATTGCAGCGGGCCAGGCGGAAGGCGATGTCGCGGCCGACCGGCTGGGGCTTGAGTTCGTTGTCCTGCGATGAAAAACGCACCCAGATGACGTACTTGTTGGCGCTGACTTCCGGGAACACGCCCAGGGCCGGATCGACCCAGACACGCAGCAACTGGAAAGACTTGCCGCCCAGCATTTCCTGATAGGCGCCCTGGCCGGCCATTTGATCGCGTGCATCGCCGGCATCACGCAGCAATTGCAGGATCAGGGCCATGGCCCGGTGCAGCGGCATCAACGGTTCGATCCAGCCACGCAGGTCGGCGACCCGCGTATCGGATGGCTTGATCTGCCAGGAATAGTAGGAAGGCATGTCGACGGGCGAGGATCCGCCCGGCACCGTGATGCGCCCGCGCAGGCTGGCGAGCCATTCGTTGTCGCGCAAGCATTGGCCGATGCGGCCCTGCCCGGCGAGCGCCGCCGACACCGCCTGGATTTCCGTCAGGAGTTTGTCCAGCGTGACGCCGTCGACGCCGGGATGCTCGCGCAACGCCGACAGCGCGGAACGGTGCCGGTCCATGTCCTGGAGCACGGCCGTACGGACGTCGGCGCGTTCACAGATGTCCAGCAGATCGAACAGCGTGGTCATGGCGATCTGATGGCAATGGGCGTCTTCGCCCCGGGCGAAGAAGAACAGGCGGTCGAACAGGTATTCGACCCTCAGCAGGGTGCGTACACGTTCATTACAGGGATACTCGTACAGAATCACGCGCAAAAGACCCTATCCATGAGTGGTGCGTCCATCCGTCGGCCGGGACGCGCGGTCGCACCAGGCCTGGTGAAGCAGGGAGACGTTCTGGCGCAGCGTGTCCAGATCGGTGGAGCCATCATTGACGATGACGTCGTCGGCAGCGGCCAGGCGATCCGCCCTGGATGCCTGAGCGGACATGATACGCTCAATGGTGTCGCGCGTCAGCCCGCTGCGCGCCCGCACCCGGCCCACCTGGGTCTCGGGATCGCAGTCCACCACGCAGACACGGTCCACCCGGTCGCGCCAGCGACCGGATTCGACCAGCAGCGGCACGACGAACACCAGGTAGCGCCCCCGCGCCCGTGCGGCCTGGTCGCGCACGGACCGGTCGATCATGGGATGAAGCACGGATTCAAGCCGCCGGCGGGCCGCCGGATCGGCGAAAACGCGGGCGCGCATCCAGTCCCGGTCCAACGCGCCGTCGGACCCGATCGCCTCCGTGCCGAAAGCGGCCCGCAGCGGTTCGATGGCCGCGCCGCCCGGCGCCGTCAGATCGTGGGCGATCCGGTCGGTGTCGATCACCGTCGCCCCCCATTCGGCCAGCCAGTCGGCCACTTTGGACTTGCCCGAGCCGATGCCCCCGGTCAGGCCGATGGAAAACATGGCATCTCCGCATGATGATTCGGAATCATGACTGTACCGCAAGCCCGCATCGCCAGCGGGGCCAGCACCCATGCGGCGGCCGCCAGGGCGATGCAGGGCCCGAAAGGATAGGGCCGCCGCCAGCCGCCACGCCGCCCCAGGCCGCCGAACAGCCCCAGCACGCAGGCAAGCCAGAGGATGCCGGCGGCGGCTTCCAGCCCGAGCCAGCCCGACAGCGCCGCCAGGCACTTCACGTCGCCGCCGCCGAAACCATCCCGTCCGCGCAGATGGCGATACAGCCATGCCATGCCGGCCAGGCCCGCCCAGGCCAGGACGGAAGCGATGACGGCGGACATGGGATTCCGGGCACCCAGCAGCCAGCCGGCCGCCATCAGCGGCAAGGTGAGCGCGTCCGGCAGGAGACCACTGCGCGTATCGATCCAGGCCAGCGCGGCCAGGACGATCGCCAGCGGCGCGAGCCCGGGGGCGCCTGCGGCGGCCAGCAGCCCCGCCACCAAGCCCAACAGCACCGCCATCGATCCATCCCGGGCTGGCCGCCAGGGCCGCGACGGAGCATCCACCGCCGCGGCCCAGAGCGTGCGCGCCGTGGCTGGCGCGCCGGCCGCCAGGCGCGCCGCGTAGGCCTCGGCCCAACGTACCAGGAAGACACCCGCGCCCGCGCCCGCCGCCGCGTTCAACCCGTACGCGCCCCAGCCAGCCGCGCCCTGCGCGGCGGCGGCCAGGATCGCCAACCCCTGGAACGCACCGTCCGCCCACCCGGCCATTGCGCCGCTCCCCATCGCCAAGCCCCCCTCAAATGCGTAGAATGGCGGCTTCACGATCCTGTCTGTCATGACCATGCCGCGCGCCCTTTCCACCACGATCCCCCGCCTATTCAGCCTGGCGCTGCTGGCGTTGCTGGCCGCCTGCGCCCAGCAGCGCGAACCCGGCTTCTATGACGTCCCGCGCGGCGACACGGCGTCCGACGCCCGGCATCGCGCCCAGGGCGACGCGGGCACGGTCGCCCCCGCGCAATTGCAATTCGGATTCGGCGCCGACAGCCAGAAAAAGCCGGCTTCGGAAAGCGGCACCGGTGCTGGCGCCGAAAACGCGGCCGGACAACCCGCCCGCCCCGCAACCCCCGTGAAAATCCCCACTGAGCTGGCCGAGACCCGCACCTACCTGGGCACTGTCGCTTGCCCCGCCGGCCAACAGGCCTGTCCCGCGCGACGCATGACCCTGACCCTGGCGCCGGACGGCCAATGGCGCGCCCGCAGCAAGCCACTGGACGGCACAACGGCCACGGCGTCCATGGGCTGCTGGCATCTGGTGTCGACCGAGCCCGTCGGCATCGTGCTGCAAACCGGCGACCAGGCCCGGGCCACGCTGGAATTCATCCAGGCGAACGTCCTGCGCCTGACCCGGATGGACGGCCAGGCGCCTTTGCTGGAATCGCGGTTGACCCGCCAGGCAGATATCGACCCCATCCAGGAGCTGGCATCGCAACCGGCCGAAGCCTGCACCGCACGCTGAGTCCGGGCGAAGTCGGGACGGCGCCCAAGGCGGACGGTCCCGAAACGGCCGTGCCGGTGTCCGGACAGGGCGGATCGCCCGACAGACAGTAGCGGGTCAATTCGACCGCGTTGCGCACACGCAATTTCTGAAATATCCGCGCCCGATGGGCCTCGATCGTCCGCTGCGTGACCCCGAGTTCGGCGGCGATGTATTTATTGGACCGCCCCCGGGTGAGATAGTCCGTGACTTCCCGTTCACGCACCGTCAGGCGGCTCAGCGACGTATCCCGGCCGTCCGGGTATGCACGGATCGAATGGTTTTCCTGCATGGATGCTCCCCCTGTTCATTGTTGTATGCAGGGGGATTCTGCATGACCCACGCGGAGTCCGCACCTGTCAGTTCTGACAGCTTGCCGCGCCCTCGGAATCCAGGCTCTGGAACTCCAGATTGTCGATCAGCCGCGTCGCCCCCAGGCGGGCGGCCGTCAGCACGACCAGGGGCTCGCCATCGCGGATTTCCTGGGCGGTGGGGGGCATCAGATCGCGTTGACGGCGCACGGCGACATAGTCGGGATCCCAGCCGCGCTCGCGCAAGGTCAACATGGCCTGCGCCTCCGCCGCGGCGGCATCCGCCCGGCCGGACTGGATCTGGTCGCGCACCCGCTGGAGCAGGCCGTACAGATTGGGCGCCTCGGCCCGCTCCTGCGCGCCGAGATAGCGGTTGCGGGAGGACAGCGCCAGACCGTCCTCATCGCGCACGGTTTCGTGGGCGATGATTTCCACGGGCAGCTGGAACTGGCGGCACATGGCACGCACCACCATCAATTGCTGGTAGTCCTTCTTGCCGAATACGGCCACGCGCGGCTGGACACAGGAAAACAGTTTCAGCACCACGGTGCTCACGCCCATGAAGAAATCGGGCCGGAACTCGCCCTCCAGGATCTTGCCCAGGGATTCGGCGGGCTGGATGCGGAAGTTCTGCGGCTCGGGATACAGCTCGCGCTCGTCGGGCGCGAACAGCACGTAGACGTCACGCTCGGCCTCGAGCTTCTCGATGTCCTCGGCAAGGGTCCGGGGATAACGGTCGAAATCCTCGTTCGGACCGAACTGCAGCCGGTTGACGAAGATGCTGGCGACCACGGGGTCGCCATGCTGACGCGCCAGCCGCATCAGCGACAGGTGCGCGGCATGCAGATTACCCATGGTGGGCACGAAGGCGACGCGCAGCTGGCCGCGCAACTGGTCGCGCAAGGCCTCGATGGAATGGACGACTTTCACGGGGGATTCTCCGGCGAGCGGCCTCAGGCCGAGCGCGTGTAGGACAGTCTGACGTAGAGCGGCGCGTAAGGCGCCGCCTGGGTGATTTCCAGCAGGGATTCGCGGGCCAGTTCCAGCAGCGCCAGGAAATGGACCACGATGACGGCGGCCGGCTCGCCCATGCGGACACGTTCGAGGAACAGTTCAGTGAATTCCATGAAGCGCACATCCGACAGGCGACGCAGGATATGGCTCATGTGGTCGCGCACGGACAACTGCTCCCGGGTGATGCGATGGCTGGCGTTCAGGCGCGCCCGGTGCATGATCGCCGACCAGGCCTCGCGCAGGTCGTCCGCCGATACTTCCGGCAGCAGCCGCGCGACCTCGAAATCGGCCGCGGCGTGGGCCACCAGGAAATCGCGCCCGACGCGCGGCATGTCGTCAAGACGCCGGGCCGCCAGTTTCATGCGCTCGTATTCCAGCAAGCGGCGCACCAATTCGGCACGCGGATCCTCGGCTTCCTCGCCGCTCTCGGACTGGCGCACCGGCAGCAGCATGCGCGACTTGATCTCGATGAGCAGCGCCGCCATCAGCAGGTATTCGCCCGCCAGTTCCAGGTTCGATTGCCGCACCTGATCGACGTAGGCCAGGTACTGGGCGGTGACCTCGGCCATGGGGATGTCGAGCACGTTGAAGTTCTGCTTGCGGATCAGGTAGAGCAGCAGATCCAGCGGTCCCTCGAAGGCTTCCAGGAAGACCTCGAGGGCGTCGGGCGGGATGTAGAGATCCTGGGGAATGGAGAACAGCGGTTCGCCATACAGGCGCGCCAAGGCGACGTGGTCGACCACGTCGGGGGTACTGTCTTCCGTGGGCGCCATCAGGGCGTCCAGCCCGGGATCGGGCGGCCGGGGAGGCATGGCCCCCGGTCAGGCCTTCTGATAGTAGACGTAGGGATCCTGGGGCACGCGGGCGGCCCGGAAGCCTTCCTGCTGCTCCGGGTCCAGGTCCTTGTCCCACAGGCGCGCGCGGCCGGCGAACTGGCGCGACTCCGTGTCGGGATGATCCGTTTTGTACTGGTTCAGGAACTGGGTCAGTTCAGAGGTGAAGTTGTTTGCCATAATGGTGCCGTAGCCGTTTTCCATGACCGATGGGCTCCAAGTTTACTGCACTCGGCCCCGCTCACGCCCGTCCATGCCAGAATCCCAGCATCGCATCCCCGTACCGCCCGCCGCCTCGTCGCGCGAAATCCGGATGATCCCCTTCATCGTCGGCTGCGCGCTGTTCATGCAGATGCTGGATTCCACGGTCGTGGCGACCGCCCTGCCGACCATGGCGCTGGATTTCGGCACCACGGTGGTGCACATGAATGTCACCATCACATCCTATCTGCTGGCGACGGCTGTGTTCGTGCCCATCAGCGGCTGGGCGGCGGACCGGTTCGGCGCCCGTGCCGTATTCCTGGCGGCCATCGCGCTGTTCACCCTGGGATCCATCGCCTGCGCAGCCAGCGGCACCCTGGGCCAGCTGGTCGCCGCCCGGGTCGTCCAGGGCGCCGCCGGCGCCATGATGGTGCCGGTCGGGCGCATCATCCTGCTGCGCCGCATCCCCAAGGCCGACCTGCTCAAGGCCATGGCCTTCCTCACCATCCCCGCCCTGCTGGGACCGGTCATCGGCCCACCGGTCGGCGGCTTCCTCGTCACCTACGCGTCCTGGCACTGGATCTTTCTGATCAACATCCCCGTGGGCATCCTGGGCATCGCCATGGTGCGGCGCTGGATCGCCCGTGACGTGCCCGCCAGCCGGCCCCGGCTGGACACCATGGGCTTCCTGCTCAGCGGCGTCGCCATGGCGGCCCTGATGACCTGCCTGGAAGCCGCCGGGCACGGCGGCCTGGGGCTCTGGCCGACTGCGGGGCTGCTGTGTCTGGGCCTGGGTTGCGGCATTCTCTACGTCCGCCACGCCCGCCACGTCACCTACCCCATCATCGACCTGAGCCTGCTGCGCACCCGGACTTTCGCCGTGTCGGTGCTGGGCGGCAACCTGTGCCGCTTCTCCGTCGGCGCCTCGCCCTTCCTGCTGGCCATCCTGCTGCAGGTGGGCTTCGGCCTGTCGGCGTTCTCGGCCGGGATGATCACCTTCACGTCGGCCGCCGGGGCGATGCTGATGAAGCTGGTGGCCACGCCCATCGTGCGCCGCTTCGGCTTCCGCCGCGTCCTGATCGCCAACGCCCTGATCGCGGCGGCCTTCACCGCCGCCTGCGCCCTGTTCCAGGCCGACACGCCGATCTGGGCCATGGTGGCGGTCCTGCTGGTCGGTGGCTTTTTCCGCTCGCTGCAATTCACCGCCGTCAACGCCCTGACCTATGCGGACCTGGATTCCGCCCAAATGAGCCGGGCCAGCAGTTTCGCCGCCACGGCCCAGCAGTTGGGCATCAGCCTGGGGGTGGCCTGCGCGGCGATGACCCTGAATCTCAGCATGACGCTGCGCGGCGGCACCGAGGCCGACCGCATCGATGTGATGTGGGGGTTCGCAGTCATCGCCGCGATCGTGGCGGCATCCGCCCTGTCCTTCCGGCGCCTGCCGGCTCGCGCGGGCAGCCAGTTGCGCGCGCGGGAATGAGGATCCTCAATCGTTCAGCAGCATCACCAGTTTGCAATCCGGCCGGATCGCCAGCCGGAAGGTGAACTGCCGGAAACGCAACCGTCCGTCCGCCGGGTGCTGGAATTCACGCAGGCCGCCTTCCCGGTCCACCACGACCTGGCGCGTCCAGGCCCGGGCGAACAGGGGGCTGCCGGCCTGCAATTCGGCCACCAGCGCGCCGATGCCCGGTTCGCCCGCCAGCGCCGCCACGTCCGCGCGGAATTCGGCCACCACCCGGCTGGCGCGCTCTTCCCAGTCCACCACCAGCGTACGCGCGGCCGGATCCAGGAAGATATAGCGCAACAAGTTGGGTTGCCCGCGAACGGGCCAGCCGTCGAACACGCGCAACAGGGCGGCGTTGCAGGCCAGCACGTTCCAGGCCTGGTCCAGCACGTAGGCCGGACAGCGGATGCTGTCGACGCAATCCTGCAGCCCGTCGGGCAGGGCGATCGCATCCAGATGGCCGGCCTGCGGGTCGGCACACTCGGCCAGGCTGAACAGATAATGCCGCTCGGCGCGCGCCAGCCGCAGCGCGTCGGCCAAGCGGCACCAGACATCGACGGACACGGACACGTCGCGGCCCTGTTCGATCCAGGTGTACCAAGTGGCGCTGATCCCGCACAGCTGGGCGATCTCCTCGCGCCGCAGGCCCGGGGTGCGGCGCCGCACCCCGGGGGGCAGGCCATGGTCGGCCGGCGCGACGCGCGCCCGGGCGCTGCGCAGGAAGGCGCCCAGCTCCCGGCGCCGGGCCGCGTCATCGCGCGGCATGGTCGTCTCCGGGTCGGGCGCCGTGCATCGTGCCTCAGCGCAACACGCTGGCCAGGGTGCGGCGCACGTCGTCCTCGTCGCGCCCCGTTCGACGGACGTAATCGGCGACCTGATCGGCACCGATATTGCCGACGTTGAAGTATTTTGCCTGGGGATGACTGAGGTAGAAGCCGCAGACGCTGGAGGCCGGCATCATGGCGAACCCTTCGGTCAGCCGCATGCCGATCTCGGCACAGTCGAGCAAGTCGAACATTTCCCGTTTGACGAGGTGTTCCGGGCAGGCCGGGTAGCCGGGCGCCGGGCGGATACCCTGATACTGCTCGTCGATGATGGCCTCGTTGGGCAGGGACTCGTCGGGCACGTAGCCCCACAGATCGCGACGCACCCGGGCGTGCAGCGTCTCGGCGAAGCCCTCGGCCAGGCGGTCGGCCAGGGCCTTGAGCATGATGACGGAGTAGTCATCGCCCGCGTCCTGGAACTGCTTTTCGTGTGGCTCGATGCCGATGCCGCCCGTGACCGCGAACATCCCGATGTAATCGGTCACGCCGGAGTCCTTGGGCGCGATGAAGTCGGCCAGGCACTTGTTGTCCACGCCGCCGCGTTTCTGCGTCTGCTGGCGCACGCCGCGCCAGGTCAGCAGCACCTCGCTGCGGGTCTCGTCGCGATAGATCTCGATGTCGTCGTCGTTGACACTGTTGGCGGGATAGAAGGCGACGATGCCATTGGCCGTCAGCCAGCGGCCCTCGACGATACGCTTCATCATGGCCTGGCCTTCCGCATAAAGCTTGCTGGCTTCCTCGCCCACGACTTCGTCGGTCAGGATGGCCGGGAACTGCGCCATCAGTCCCCAGGACTGGAAGAAAGGCGTCCAGTCCAGGAATTTCAGGATCTCGTGCAGGTCGTAATGCTTGAAAGTCCGCCGGCCGATGAACTTCGGCCGCGGCGGGACGTAGCTCGCCCAGTCGATCGCCGGCTTGTTCGCGCGCGCCTCTTCGATCGTCAGCATCGGCACGGCCTGGCGGTTGGCATGGCGTTCGCGCACCCGCTCGTATTCGTCGGCGACGCCTTTGAGATAAGCGTCCGCCTGATCGGACATCAGGCTGGTGGCCACTCCCACGGAACGGCTGGCGTCGGGCACGTAGATCACCGGGCCCTCGTAGTTGGGGGCGATCTTCACGGCGGTGTGGACCTTGCTGGTGGTGGCTCCGCCGACCAGCAAGGGGATGTTGCGTTCACGGAAATACGGGTCGCGCTGCATTTCCGAAGCCACGTAGGCCATTTCTTCCAGGCTGGGCGTGATCAGGCCGGACAGGCCGACCATGTCGGCGCCGATTTCCTTGGCCTTCTCGAGGATCTTGGCGCAGGGCACCATCACGCCCATGTTCTCGACCTCGAAATTGTTGCATTGCAGGACGACGGTGACGATGTTCTTGCCGATGTCGTGCACGTCGCCCTTGACCGTGGCGATGACCAGCTTGCCTTTGGAGCGCACGTCGCCGCCGGCCTCGGCCAGCTGACGCTTTTCCTCTTCGATGAAGGGCAGCAGGTGCGCCACGGCCTGCTTCATCACGCGCGCCGACTTGACCACCTGGGGCAAGAACATCTTGCCGGAGCCGAACAAATCGCCCACCACGTTCATGCCGTCCATCAGCGGGCCCTCGATGACCTCGATGGGCCGTCCGCCGGCCGACATGATTTCCTCCCGGACTTCCTCGGTGTCCTCGACGATGAAGGCGGTGATGCCATGCACCAGCGAGTGCGTCAGGCGCTCGCGCACCGTGCCCTGGCGCCACGTCAGGTCTTCTTCTTTCCTGGCGCCCGAGCCCTTGATGGTCTCGGCCAGTTCCACCAGGCGCTCGGTGGGCGTGCGCTCGTCGGCCGGGCCGGGCCGGCCGCCCGGGGGGGGGCGGGGGGGGGGCCCCCCCCCCCCCCCGCCGCGGGCCGGCGGGGGGCGGGGGGGGGTCACC
>NZ_JAPWHE010000020.1:0-2500 GCF_027214045.1 Castellaniella denitrificans
CGCCACAAAGACAAAACCCCCGCAGAGGAGCTCTGCGGGGGTTTTGCGGAATAAAAGCCTGACGATGACCTACTTTCACAGGTGTCCACCCACTATCATCGGCGCGAAGGCGTTTCACTGTCCTGTTCGGGATGGGAAGGAGTGGGTCCACCTTGCTATGGTCGTCAAGCATAACTGGTTGCAATCGAGTCTCTGGCGCGAAGGCCGGGGACTGGATTACTAATTTGGAAGAAGCACATCAAGCGCTTTGCGACGGGCTGCATTGTAGCAGATCCGTGGCGCGGTGCACTTGGGTTGCGTTGTTTGGTTCAATTGTGTCGGCTACATACACGATCACTACTGTGTCCGTTGCGGTACTCCGCAAGGTTATAGGATCAAGCCGCACGGGCAATTAGTACTGGTTAGCTGCACGCGTTACCGCGCTTCCACACCCAGCCTATCAACGTCCTGGTCTCGGACGACCCTTCAGGGGGGTCAAGCCCCCGGGATACCTAATCTTCAGACGAGTTTCCCGCTTAGATGCCTTCAGCGGTTATCTCTTCCGTACATAGCTACTCGGCAATGCCATTGGCATGACAACCGATACACCAGTGGTACGTCCACTCCGGTCCTCTCGTACTAGGAGCAGGCTCCGTCAAGTATCCAACGCCCACGGCAGATAGGGACCAAACTGTCTCACGACGTTTTAAACCCAGCTCACGTACCTCTTTAAATGGCGAACAGCCATACCCTTGGGACCGGCTACAGCCCCAGGATGAGATGAGCCGACATCGAGGTGCCAAACACCGCCGTCGATATGAACTCTTGGGCGGTATCAGCCTGTTATCCCCAGAGTACCTTTTATCCGTTGAGCGATGGCCCTTCCATACAGAACCACCGGATCACTATGACCTGCTTTCGCACCTGTTCGACTTGTCAGTCTCACAGTCAAGCACGCTTATGCCATTGCACTATCAGCACGATTTCCGACCGTACCTAGCGTACCTTCGTACTCCTCCGTTACACTTTAGGAGGAGACCGCCCCAGTCAAACTGCCCACCATGCACTGTCCCCAACCCGGATAACGGGCCAAGGTTAGAACCGCAAACAGACCAGGGTGGTATTTCAAGGTTGGCTCCACCGAATCTAGCGACTCGGTTTCAACGCCTCCCACCTATCCTACACAGGCCGGTTCACAATCCAATGCAAAGCTACAGTAAAGGTTCATGGGGTCTTTCCGTCTAGCCGCGGGTAGATTGCATCATCACAAACATTTCAACTTCGCTGAGTCTCAGGAGGAGACAGTGTGGCCATCGTTACGCCATTCGTGCAGGTCGGAACTTACCCGACAAGGAATTTCGCTACCTTAGGACCGTTATAGTTACGGCCGCCGTTTACCGGGGCTTCGATCAAGAGCTTGCACCCCATCACTTAACCTTCCGGCACCGGGCAGGCGTCACACCCTATACGTCGACTTTCGTCTTGGCAGAGTGCTGTGTTTTTAATAAACAGTCGCAGCCACCGATTCTCTGCGGCCCCTTCGAGCTCTGCGCGCAGGCGCATCACCCTACAAGGGCATACCTTCTCCCGAAGTTACGGTATCAATTTGCCGAGTTCCTTCTCCTGAGTTCTCTCAAGCGCCTTGGAATATTCATCCCGTCCACCTGTGTCGGTTTGCGGTACGGTCTCGTGAGACTGAAGCTTAGAGGCTTTTCCTGGGACAGCTTCCAATCAGTCCAGGAACCAAAGTTCCTGTCCAGCCACACCCTTGAATTACGCGCCCGGATTTACCTAAGCGCCTTCTATGATGCAGCAACGGGGACATCCAACACCCCGATGACCTTCTGCCATCCGTCCCCCCATCGCATCTCACGACGGTGCTGGAATATTAACCAGCTTCCCATCAGCTACGCATCTCTGCCTCGCCTTAGGGGCCGACTCACCCTGCGCCGATGAACGTTGCGCAGGAAACCTTGGACTTACGGCGAGGGGGCTTTTCACCCCCTTTATCGCTACTCATGTCAGCATTCGCACTTCTGATACCTCCAGCAGCCTTTACAAGCCACCTTCGCAGGCTTACAGAACGCTCTCCTACCGCGTGCACTTGCGTGCACACCCGCAGCTTCGGTAACTGGCTTAGCCCCGTTACATCTTCCGCGCAGGACGACTCGATCAGTGAGCTATTACGCTTTCTTTAAAGGATGGCTGCTTCTAAGCCAACCTCCTGACTGTCTATGCCTTCCCACTTCGTTTCCCACTTAGCCCGTTTTAGGGACCTTAGCTGGCGGTCTGGGTTGTTTCCCTCTTGAGTCCGGACGTTAGCACCCGGTGCTCTGTCTCCCACACTGTACTTGCCGGTATTCGGAGTTTGCCATAGGTTGGTAAGTCGCCATGACCCCCTAGCTATAACAGTGCTCTACCCCCGGCAGTAATCATGTGAGGCACTACCTAAATAGTTTTCGGAGAGAACCAGCTATCTCCAGGCTTGTTTAGCCTTTCACCCCTATCCACAGCTCATCCC
>NZ_JAPWHE010000021.1 GCF_027214045.1 Castellaniella denitrificans
CTCGGCCAGTTCCTTGAACTTGAGCGCGCCCTGGCCCTTGGGGGTGTTTTCGGCCACGACGTGGCTGAATTTCACGATGATGGGCTGTTCGGCCAGCGCCGCGGAGGAAAAGGCCAGTGCGATGCAGACACTCAGCGCCTTGACGGCGGGAATACGGATTTTCATGGCAAGGTCTCCCTTTTTTGTGGTGGGTATGGAAATCAAAGACAAGGCGCGCGATCGGCCCGCATCACGGGGCGTCGACCACACGCCGGATATCGGCGATCAACTGCGCACCAATCAAGTCCTCCATCTCGACGCTGACGGCGGCCAGGGCCTGTTTCCAGGCCTCGCGCTCCGTCTCCGTCAAGACATGGATCTGCGTCTTGCCGGACGCGCGGATCGCCTCCAGCGCCCGGTCGTTCTCCTGCTGGGCGATCGAAGCCGCATAGGCTGTCGCGTCCCGCATGGCGTCTTCCAAGGCGCCACGGATATCCGAGGGCAATCCCTCCCAAAACTTCCGGTTGACGATCACGGCATATCCCAGATAACCATGATTGGACACGGTGAAATGCGCCTGCACGTCCTGCATGTCCTGCGTGAAGAAATTCGAAGGCGGATTCTCGGTGCCGTCCACGACCCCCGCTTCCAGTGCGGCATAGACCTCGCCGAACCGCATGGTCATCGGCTGAGCGCCCAAGGCCCTCATCTGGGCATCCAGCACCCTGGAGGGTTGAATGCGCATGCGCAAACCGGAGAGATCGGACGGCATTCGCAGCGGCCGATTGGCCGAAAAAGACTTGAAACCGTTATCCCAGAAAGCCAGGCCGACGACGCCCTTGAGCCGCAGCCGCCGCAGCATGTCCCTGCCGATCGGTCCGTTGGTGACCCGGTGCAGCGCCTGCGCATCGGGGAACATGAATGGCAGGTCGAAAACCTCGAACTCGCGCACGCCCAGCGGCCCGAACTTGGACAGGGACGGTGCGATCATTTCAACGGCACCCAGCTGGAGCGCCTCCAGTTCCTCCCGGTCCCGATACAGTTCGCTGTTCGGATAGACCTGCACGCGCACGCGACCGTTCGTGGCTCGCTCGGCCAATTCCTGGAAGCGCACCGCCGCCTTGCCTTTGGGCGTGTCCGGGGCCACCACATGGCTGAACCGGATGACGATGGGTTGCTGCTGCGCCCAGAGGGACGAGGGCCACGTGAGCGCGCAGACGAGCAGGATGGAAAACCATTTCATTGATGAGGCAATGTCCGGAGGCTCAGAAATCCGCAGGGTCGGAAAAGGTGCGGCCATTCTGGGCAAGCGGGACTTCTATTTCAACTGTGGAAATCCACAACCCCGCACCGGGCGCTTCCCGGCCCCATCATGTACCGCTCGGATACACTAGGGAAAATCGATCCGGCATGCTTTCCTTTCCTTTCTACAAACCCTTCCTTCGCCGACGCACCTGGCAATGGCTGGTGCCGATCCTGTGCGCGTTGCTGTTTCTGGTCACCGTGATCTGGCTGCCGCACCAGGCGCAACAACTGGAATCCACAGAGCGCCAGGAACAACAGATCGCCGACACGCTTTGGGTCGAACAGACCATCCGCTTCCAGCTCGGGCGCAACGAAGACGACATCCGCTCGTTCGCCGGTCAGATCGCCGCCGGTCATCTGGCGGGCGACAAACTGCGCGGCCGGATGCGCTTCCTGCTGCGCAATCACCCGGAATTCACGCGTATCGCCTGGATCGACGCGCGGGACAATGGCACGTCCTCCGACCGGCAGGATCATTTTTCCCTGGAAGACCTGCCCGCGCCCTTGCGCCTGAAACTGGGGCGC
This sequence comes from Castellaniella denitrificans, assembly GCF_027214045.1. GTDB lineage: Bacteria > Pseudomonadota > Gammaproteobacteria > Burkholderiales > Burkholderiaceae_B > Castellaniella > Castellaniella denitrificans_A. Next base: position 1,810 of record NZ_JAPWHE010000021.1, read on the forward strand.
ATCCGCGGCACCCTCGCCCCCGAATACAGTCTGCCTGAGCCTCCGGACGAAACGCGCCTTCCCGCGCTGATGGACTATCTCTTTCCGATCCGGCAGGAAGGGCGCTACGCCGGCTGTGTGATCGTCACCTACTCCCTGGCCGGCATCCTGGATCAGATGGTGCCCTGGTGGTTCGCACAGAAGAACGAGATCCGCCTGACCGATCGAAACGAGCGCACGCTGGGACAACGCACCGCGGGCGGCGAGGGGCGCGGCGTCTACACCTACGCGCACGATCTGCATCTGCCCTACACGGACATCACGCTGCGCACCGACAGCGTCAAGGGGGCGCCCAATCTGCTGCCCAACCTGCTGATCGTCGTCATCGTCGCGCTGACCCTGGGTCTGTTCTGGAGCCTCGCGGCGCTGTGGCGCGACATCACTCGCCGGATGACCGTCGAACGCGCCTTGCGCGAACAGATCGCCTTTCGCACGGCCATGGAGGACTCGCTCGTGACCGGCCTGCGGGTATACGACCTGAAGGGCAAGATCACCTATGTCAACCCCGCGTTCTGCCGGATGGTCGGCATGCCGGCCGAGAGCCTGATCGGCCTCTCCCCCCCCATGCCCTACTGGGCACCGGAGATCATGGATGAATATCGGGAACGCTTCGCACAGCGCATCGCGGGCAAGATCGATTCCCAAGGCTTCGAGACGATCTTCCTGCGCAAAGGGCGGGAGCGTTTTCCTGTGCTGATCTATGAATCCGCACTGGTCGACGAAAGTGGCCGGCAGACCGGCTGGATGAGTTCGATTCTGGACATCTCCGATCGCAAGCGGTTCGAGGAACTGAACCAGCGCCAGCAGGAAAAGCTCCAGGCCAGCGCCCGGATGGTGACCATGGGCGAACTCGCCTCGACGCTGGCACATGAGCTGAACCAGCCACTGGCCGCCATCACCAGCTATACGACCGGTGCGCTGAACCTGTTGGCCGACTCCGCCACGCCCCAGGACGAGGCGGGCATGGCCCGCATCCGGGGCGCGCTGGAAAAAGCCAATGCGCAGGCCCAGCGCGCCGGACACGTCATCCGCAGCGTCCACACGTTCACCAAGCGCCGCGAGCCGCGCCGGGAAACGGTGGAGCTGTCCGCGCTGATCGCCGACGTCGTCCAACTGGCTGAACTGCAGGCGAGCCGGCATTTCATCACGATCAAGGCCGACATCGCGCAGGACACACCGGCGGTGCAAGCCGATCCGATGATGCTCGGACAGGTGCTGCTCAACCTGACCCGCAACGCCATCGAGGCGATGAGGGACATGGAGCCTGAACGCCGGGTCCTGCTCATCGGCGCCGGCGCCGATCCGCTCGCGCCCGGCAGCGTGAGCATCAGCGTGGCCGATCACGGGTGCGGCATTCCGCCGCATGCCCGGGAACGATTGTTCTCGCCGTTCTTCTCCACCAAGGCCGATGGCATGGGCATGGGCCTCAAGATCTGCCGGACTGTCGTGGAATCGCACGGCGGCACCCTGACATACGCGGACAGCCCCGGCGGAGGGACTGTCTTCCGTTTTTCGCTGCATGCGGCCTCACCCGCCAAAACATGAAAAAATACCAGGCTCGCATGCCGACAGGCCGCATGGACACCCCAGGGAGGGAGACAACAAGGTGCTGCATATCGTTGACGATGAAGAAGCGATACGGGATTCGCTGATCTGGCTGGCGCAGTCCCGCCGGATCGAAGCGACAGGCTACGATGGCGTTCAACCCTTCCTGGACATGCTGGGGGCGGATTACGCGTTCAGCCCCGAGGGCGACTGCCTGCTGCTCGACATGCGCATGCCCATCATGAGCGGCGCGCTGCTGTTCGACACCCTTGCGGCCCGGGGGCTCACCCGGCGCATGCCGGTCATCTTCCTGACCGGGCATGGCGACGTGCCGATGGCGGTCGACAGCCTCAAGCGCGGAGCCTTCGATTTCTTCGAGAAGCCGTTCAACGACAACAAACTGATGGACCGCGTCCAGGAAGCGCTGCGGGCGTCGCTGGAAGCGGGTCACCAGGCGCTGGTGGAGACGCGGCTGGCCTCTCTATCCTCGCGCGAGCGCGAAGTCATGGACTTGATCCTGGAAGGCCTGATGAACAAAGTGATCGCCGACAGGATGGGGATCACCATGCGTACCGTGGAAGTCCACCGGTCGAACCTTTTCACCAAAATGGGCGTACGCACCGCCGTCGAACTGGCGCGCCTGGTCAAATAGGCGCGGCCTGGGGCGCGTTTTTTATTGTCGGTCTTGTTGTCGGTCCTTCGCGGACCGACCTGTGAGCGCTCTCGTCTCCGAGTCATTCAGTCGCCACAAAGACAAAACCCCCGCAGAGGAGCTCTGCGGGGGTTTTGCGGAATAAAAGCCTGACGATGACCTACTTTC
>NZ_JAPWHE010000022.1 GCF_027214045.1 Castellaniella denitrificans
CACCGTAAACGCTCCATTTTTCCCATGATTGTTCGCGCCCGCTCTGTGGGGCATCGTATCGGTTCTGCAAGCAAACAGGAGAACCGAGGATGTCGACGAGTCGAGGACCAGGGCAGGCCTGGTGGGAAATGCACCTTGACGCGATAGCGCGCGAGGGCATTGGCGCCACGGCCTACGCGCAGCGTGAGGGGTTGCCGGTCTCAAGCCTGTATTATTGGCGCCGGCGCCTCAAAGCCCTGGAGCGGAAGGCTCAGGTGCCCGTCAAGGCGGTGGCTGCGCCGGTTGCGCGCCAGTTTGTGCCGGTCAGCGTGGGTCCGCTCGCCGCTGTCGATCACCCTGTCGCGGCGGATCGCCATGTACTGGTGCTGGGCGCTGGCCTGCGTCTGGAGCTGCCCGGCTTGCCCAGCCCGCAGTGGCTGGCGCAGGTGCGTCAGGCGCTGACTGAGCAGGTGCATTGATGCACCCGGGAGTGGCGATTGGGCAGGTCTATTTGTGCTGCGTGCCGGTGGACTTTCGCAAGCAGATCGACGGGCTGGCCGCGCTGGTGCAAAGCGAGCTGGAACTGGATGTCTTCGGCGATACGTTATTCGTGTTCGTGAATCGCCAGCGCAACCGCATCAAGATTCTGTATTGGCATCGCAACGGCTTTTGCCTTTGGCAGAAGCGGCTGGAGAAAGAGCGCTTTGCCTGGCCCGCGCCAGGCGCGCAAGCGACCGTGACACTCACCCCCAAAGAGTTGGAGTGGCTGTTGGAAGGGTTTGATTTATGGGCGAATTATCCTCATAAAACACTGAAATATCAGTCAGTTATGTGATAATTCTGGTATAATTATGCATGTCTGATCGCCCTGCAGCCACCCCATCCTTCCCCCCTGAGCTCAGCCCCGAAATCGGCGCTGTGCCGACCTCGGTTGAAGCCTTCCAGGCGGCATTGAAAGCCGAGCGCGAAAAGACGCTGGCCGAGTTACGGGCCACGCTGCAGGCGCAGAACGAAACCCACCTTCACGCCTTGCGTTCGGCGATGCAATCCGAGTTCGAGAGGAAACTGCAAGAAGGGATTGCCGCCGGCGTCGCCACAGGGGTCGCCGAGGCGGTGCAACGCATCCTTGAGCAATGGCGCTTGGCCCGGCATCAGGTGTTCGGCCCCAGTAGCGAGTCGCACCAGGGCGAGCTGTTTAACGAAGTGGAAGCCTTGGCCGAGCAGGCCGCTGATCTCGAAGACGCACACGAGGGCGCGCCCGCGCACAACACGCCTCGCCCCAAGCGCGGTCATCGCCGCGCTTTGCCGCCCGAGCTGCCCCGCGTCGAGTTCCTGGTCGATGTCCCCGAAGCAGAACGCCAATGCGCCTGCGGCACCCCCATGGTGCGTATCGGCGAAGACGTGAGTGAACAGCTGGACATCGTGCCGATGCAAATCCGCGCGATCCGCACGGTGCGCCCGCGCTACGCCTGCCCCAAGGGCGATCAGGCACCGGTACAGCAGCCGGCACCGGCGCAGGTCCTGCCGCGCAGCAACTTCAGCGCCGGGTTCCTGGCGATGATGGCGGTGGTGAAGTATGTCGACGGCCTGCCTCTGGCGCGCTTCGAGAAGGTGATGGCCCGCCACCAGGTGGACGTCCCACGCCAGAGCATGACGCGGGCCATGATCAGGCTCGCCCAGGCCTTGCAGCCGCTGCACAATCTGGCCCGCGACACCTTGCTGGATGCGCCCGTCATCCACATGGATGAAACCACGGTTCAAGTGTTGAAAGAACCAGGGCGAAGTCCGACCTCTAAAAGTTATATGTGGGTGCAGCGCGGCGGGCCGCCGGGGCGCACGGTGGTGTTGTTTGATTACGAGGCGAGCCGTTCGGGGCAGATACCGGTACGCCTGCTCGAAGGCTGGCAGGGTTACCTGATGACCGACGGGTACGAAGGCTACGCGCCGGTGGCGCGCCTGCCCGGTGTGGAGCACCTGGCGTGCGCAGCCCATGCTCGGCGCAAGTTCGTCGAAGCCAAACGGGTCAGCCCCAAAGGCAAGAGTGCCCGCGCAGACCACGCGCTGGATCTGTTCGCCCGGCTGTATCGTATCGAGGCCAAGCTGAAAACAGCGAGCGATGCGCAGCGCTTCGAGGCGCGCCAGACCCACAGCCTGCCGATCCTGCAAAAGCTGCGTGCATGGTTGGATGAAACCCTGCCGGGGGTCACGCCCAGGAGCAAGCTGGGCGAAGCGTTGGGATATCTGCACAAGGTCTGGCCGCGCCTGATCCGCTATACCGAGTGCGGCGATTTGCCCATCGATAACAACCCCGCAGAAAACGCCATCAGGCCGTTTGTGATTGGCAGAAAAGCGTGGCTTTTTGCGGATACCCCGGCGGGTGCACACGCCAGCGCGGTACTGTATTCGCTGCTGGAAACGGCCAAGGCCAACGGGCGCGAGCCCTATGCGTGGCTGCGCTTTGTGCTGGAACACCTGCCGATGGCCCAAACAGTGGACGAAATCGAGGCGCTGTTGCCGTGGAATACTCATGACCAAGATTTAGCCATGAATCTCGCCGCCTGGGAATAATGGGGGAGATGCACCGCTTAC
>NZ_JAPWHE010000023.1 GCF_027214045.1 Castellaniella denitrificans
CCAGATAGGTCAGCAGCAGGAGCAGCCAGGGCAGCGCGGCGCGCACGACCTGTCCGATGCTCATTTTGGTGATGCCGGCGGTCACGAACAGGTTCAGCCCCACGGGCGGGGTGACCATGCCGATCTCCAGGTTGATGACCATGATGATGCCCAGGTGCACCGGGTCGATGCCCATCTGGGTGGCGATGGGAAACAGGATCGGGGCCAGGATCAGGATGATGCCGGTCGGCTCCATGAAGGCGCCGGCCACCAGCAGCAGGATGTTGACCACGATCAGGAACTGCCAGGCGCTCATGTCCCAGGCGATGATCTGCTCGGCGATGGCCTGCGGGATGCGCTCGGTGGTCAGCACGTGGGCGAACAGCAGCGCGTTGGCGATGATGAACATCAGCATGATGGTCACCTTGGCCGCGTCGATCAGGACCTCGGGGACCTGGCGCATGCCGATGTCGCGGTAGACGAACACGGCGATGGCGAAGGCGTAGACCGCAGCCACGGCGGCCGCCTCGGTCGGGGTGAAGATGCCGCCGTAGATGCCGCCCAGGATGATGACGATCAGCAGCAGCCCCCAGATCGAGTCGCGTCCCGCGGCCAGGACTTCGCCGGCGCTGGCGCGCGGCTGGCGCGGCATGTTGCGCACGCGCGCGACGATGTAGATGGCCACCATCAGCACCAGGCCCAGCAGCAGGCCGGGCACCACGCCGGCCATGAACAGCGCGCCCACCGAGGTTTCGGTGACCGCGCCGTAGACCACCATGACGATGGACGGCGGGATCAGGATGCCCAGGGTGCCGGCGTTGCAGATCACGCCTGCGGCGAAGGACTGCGGGTAGCCGGCGCGCACCATGCCGGCGATCACGATCGAGCCCACGGCCACCACGGTGGCGGGCGACGAACCCGAGACCGCGGCGAACAGCACACAGGCCATCACCGAGGCGATGGCCAGACCGCCGTGCAGGTGGCCGACCGCGGCGATGGCGAAGCGGATCATGCGCCGGGCCACCCCGCCGGTGGTCATGAAAGCGCCGGCCAGCACGAAAAAGGGGATGGCCATCAGGGTGAAGTGCTCGGAGGTCTCGTAGAGCTTGAGCGAGAGCGAGGCCAGCGAATCGTGGCCGAAGGCCATGATGGTCAGCAGCGAGGACAGGCCCAGGGCCACGGCCACGGGCATGCCCATGAGCATGAAGACGAACAGCAGGATGAACAGGGCGGTGGTGGTCATGCGGCGTCTCCCTTGGAATCGTCATCGCCGAGCAGTTTCATGGCGTCGGCGACTTCGTCGCCCAGCAGCGAGGCGTGGCCGCCGCGCAGCAGGTTCCAGAGCACCTCGCCCAGGCGCCAGATGAGCAGGGCGTAGCCCAGGGGCAGCACGATGCGCGGCACCCACTGCGCGATGGGCAGATCCTGGGCCATGATGCCGATGGTGTGGATCTTGTCGACGTAGACCCAGGCGCCGTAGACGACGATGGCCGCGTACAGGATGCACAGCAGGGTGCTGACGATGGTCAGCTTGTGGGCGATGCGCGCCGGCAGGATGCGCACGAAGGCGTCCACGCCGATGTGCGCGCCCACGCGCACGCCGTAGGAGATGCCCAGAAAGATCAGGGCGCCGAAGAAATACATCGTCAGTTCCAGCGCCCAGACGAAGCTGTAGTTGAAGACGTAGCGGGCCACGACCTGGGCGAAGGTCACCACGGTCATGGCGGCCAGGAGAAAGGCGATCAGGCCTTCCTCGATGTGTTCCAGCCAGTTTTTCA
>NZ_JAPWHE010000024.1 GCF_027214045.1 Castellaniella denitrificans
GGTCTTGGCGGCCGAGGCGGCCAGGGTGTTGGCCTGCTGCGCGTTGTCGGCGTTCTGGCGCACGGTGGCGGTGATCTCCTCCATGGTGGCGGCGGTCTCGGCCAGGGAACTGGCCTGCTGTTCGGTGCGCGAGGACAGATCCAGGTTGCCGGCACTGATCTGCGCCGAGGCCGAGGCGATCGCGTCCGAGCCGCTGCGGATCTCGCCGACCGCGTTGCGCAGATCGCGCCCCATGTTGCGCAGCGCTTGCTCCAGCGAGGTCACTTCATCCTTGCCCTGGGGCTGGATGTCGCGGCTGAGGTCGCGCCGGGCGACGGAGCCGGCCAGCTCGACGGCGTGACGCAGTGGGCCTGTGATGGAGCGGGTCACCAGCCAGGCGAACAGCGGTCCCAGGATCAGGGCCAGCAGGGTGGCCACCGCCAGGATGCTCAGTCCCAGTCTGGCCGCTTGCGCGCTTTCGGAGAACAGATGGGAGACGAAATCCCCCTGGAACTTGGACAGTTTGTCGATCTCGGCGATGTAGTGGGCCGTGATCTTGGGCATTTCCTGATTGAAAAACGCATCGGCCTTGGCATAGTCGCCATTGTCCAGATCCTTGAAGGCCTGGGTTCGACCTTGGGTGTAGGCCTCGCGAACCTTCATTGCGCTCCCGTACAGCGCCTGGGTCTCGGGGCTGGTGATCATGGCCTCGATCCTGGCCCGGATGTCGGCTTCCCGCTTGTCCGAGGCTTCCATGCCTTTCTTGAAGACCGCCAGTACGTCGGGGTTGGTCAGGTTGGCGGCCGCCAGCGCCTGGTTCGCGTTGACTTCCACCTGACGGGCCCATTGCAGGATCAGGGTGTTGGCAGTCTGGCGCTCTTCGAGATTGTCATTGGCCCGCTGGCTGTCGATCATGCGCCAGGCGCCGATGCCGGACATGATGAGCAGCAGAATGATGAGGAGTCCGAAGCCCAGGGCCAGTCGGGTGCCGATCTTCAAATTACGCATGTTGAACTCGCGTCATGGCTGACATGTCTCCTGGGCCCGGGGCGGCAGCCGTCCGCAGCGGACCACACAAAATTGTTTGTGTCCGATTGTACGTATCGGGCCTGATTTCAAAGCCAATAACAGGCGCCCGGTGCGGCCACAGTTCAGTCGGGAAGCCTAGAATTCGGTCCATTCCTCGGTGTCCGCGGATGCGGGGGCCGGCTTGCCGGGCGCGCGCAGGGCCGGTCTGGCGGCGGCGCGGGCGGCCGGCGCATCGGCCTGGACGCTCTGGCGAGGCCGTTGCGGCGCGGGGCTGACGACCTTCTCCGGGGCCGAGGGCAGGCGCGCCGGCTGAGCGGGGC
>NZ_JAPWHE010000025.1 GCF_027214045.1 Castellaniella denitrificans
TGTATTGACCCATCAGAACCTGCACAGATCAGGCGGCTAATGCAAATGCCTCAGCCGGGGTTTTCATCTTCAGCGCCTGGTGTGGGCGTCGATTGTTGTAAAAACTGATCCAGTCGCCAATGACGCGGCTGGCGTGCTGCAGCGATTCAAATCGGTGCCGGTGGGCACATTGCTCTTTCAACGTCCGGATGACGCGTTCGGCCATGCCGTTTTGTTGCGGGCAATGCGGCGTGATGAACTCCTGGCGCAAGCCATAGCTGCGCACCAGTGCGGTGTATTTCCGGCTGGTAAAAACGAGCCCATTATCTGATCGAAGCAGGAACGGCATTGGGACGCGGCCCAGTGTGCCGAACCGAGCGATTAGCGCGTGCTCTAAGGCGGCGCTGGCCGTCGTGGCCTTGCCGCTACGGGACAGGTGCCAGCCCAGCAGTTCACGGGTATGGCAGTCGATCACCAACGCCAACGTAGACCAGCCATCACGGCCCGCCCAGATCCGGCATAAATCGGTGGACCAGCGCTCGTTGGGGGCCGTCGCAACCGAAGGCAAGGCCTCGATCCGGGGCCGGAACCCGATGGCGCGTTTCTTCACCTGCCAGCCTTTGAGCTGGAAGATACGCTGCACCGTGTTCTTGTTGAACCCCAGCAGATGCGCCACTGTCCGATAGCCAAACGATGGTGACTCTTCAATCATGGCCTTGATGGGCTCGGCATACTTGGGATCGACCTTCGGCGCCGCCTTGATCGGCTTGTAATACACCGT
>NZ_JAPWHE010000026.1 GCF_027214045.1 Castellaniella denitrificans
GCAGGCTGGCGGCCGCGGCGGCCGATTCCTCGACCAGGCTGGCGTTCTGGCGGGTGACGTCGTCCATCTGGGTGACGGCCGCGTTGATCTCCTCGATGCCGGTGGTCTGCTCGCGGCTGGCCGCGCTGATCTCGCCCATGATGTCGGTGACGCGGTGGATGCTGTCGACGATGTCCTGCATGGTGGCCCCGGCGCGCGCGGCCTGCTCGTTGCCCTTGGCGGCGGACTCGACGGAGGTGTCGATCAGGCCCTTGATTTCCTTGGCGGCGCCGGCCGAGCGCTGGGCGAGCGCGCGGACCTCGGAGGCGACCACGGCGAAGCCGCGGCCTTGTTCGCCGGCGCGGGCGGCCTCGACGGCGGCGTTCAGGGCCAGGATGTTGGTCTGGAAGGCGATGGAGTCGATCACGCCGATGATGTCGGCGACCTGTTGCGACTTGGTGTTGATCTCGCCCATGGTGGAGACCAGCTCGGCGACGATGGCGCCGCCGTCGGTGGCGGTCTTGGCGGCCGAGGCGGCCAGGGTGTTGGCCTGCTGCGCGTTGTCGGCGTTCTGGCGCACGGTGGCGGTGATCT
>NZ_JAPWHE010000027.1 GCF_027214045.1 Castellaniella denitrificans
TGTATTGACCCAGTAAAAACCTGCTCAGGTGATAATTGAAGAGGAAATCACCATGAGCATAAAGATGGAAGACGAGATCAAGCGATGGACAGCCAAGCGCAAGAGCGCGCTGGTGCTGGACATCATCCAGGGCAAGACGACCGTATCCGAGGCCAGTCGATCCTACGACCTGTCGCCCTCCGAGGTTGAAACATGGGTCGATGATGCCAAGCGCGGCATGGAGAACGCCCTGCGGGCTAACCCACTGGACATCAAAGAGCAATACGAACGCCAGATCAAAGACTTGCAAGAGGCCTATGGCGAAGCGATGCTGGAGCTCAGAGCAAGAAAAAAATTGCAGTCCCTGTTGGGCGAGGACGAGAAGTGATCGAGACGATCCGCCAGGGACTGAAGGAAGATGGATTCATCGTCTCGATCTCCAAGCTGTGCCAGTGGTTCAATATCCCCCGGCGCACGGTGTATT
>NZ_JAPWHE010000028.1 GCF_027214045.1 Castellaniella denitrificans
CCAATTCCGGCTGGTGGGACGGCCTGCCCGAGGACGTGCGCGCCGGCCTGCAAAAGGCGATGGCCGGGGCCACGGCATACGCCAACAAGCTGGCCGCCGAGATCAACGATCGCGATCAGAAGCTCATTGCCGAGGCTGGCAAGGCGAAGATCCAGACCCTGTCCAAGCGGGACATCGCCGCCTGGCGTGAGGCCGTCAGGCCCGTATGGAGCAAGTTCTCGGATCAGATCGGCGAAGACCTGATCGCCAAGGCGCGAGCGTCCAACAACAGCTAAGGCCTCCCGAGTTGCCGGCGACCGCTCCCCGCATGGGCGCGGTCACCGTGATTTCGCACGACCGCCGGGCGGCGGCCGTTTCGCATCCTGGACAGGAGATTCTTCCATGCTGAAAAACTGGCTGGAACACATCGAGGAAGGCCTGATCGCCTTTCTCCTGGCCGCCATGACCGTGGTGACCTTCGCC
>NZ_JAPWHE010000029.1 GCF_027214045.1 Castellaniella denitrificans
CCTACACCTTGAGCGATGGGGACACGGACACCGACACGGCGACGCTGACGATCCAGATCGGCAACTCGGTGCCGACGATCGGCACGATCCCGGCGGCCGGCGGCGCGGACACGCAGGTGTACGAGGCGGGCCTGCCGGCGCGCGGCAGCGAGCCCGCGGGCTCGCATGCGGACGATGGCTCGGCGACCACCAGCGGGACGATCGCCTTCACTTCCCTGGATGGGTTGAGCGGCGTGTCGCTGGGCGGCCAGCCGATCTCCAGCACGGATTCGGCCAGCCCGACGGACCTGGGCAATGGCCTGAGCGCATACTACACG
>NZ_JAPWHE010000002.1 GCF_027214045.1 Castellaniella denitrificans
GGCGCTGAAGATGAAAACCCCGGCTGAGGCATTTGCATTAGCCGCCTGATCTGTGCAGGTTCTGATGGGTCAATACAGACCTCGGCGCCCGAGAGATGGAAAGCGGGCTCATCCAGCTCATCTTCTCGCTGCTGAGCCGCATGCAAGCCCGCCTCGGTGGTAACCTCGACCAGTTGATCGACTATGTCGTCAACAATGCCGCGGCGTGGACCTTCCCCGAGGTCGCCGGCGAAGAGGTCGACAAGCGCGAGCGGGCGCTGAAAGAGTGGGAGCGTCATATGGCAACGCTCGACACCGCCATTCTCAGTCTCATCGGCGAGGCCGACGTGCCCGATGACCAGATCGAGGCCGCGCTCGACAACATCCTTCAATCTTCGCTCTGGCAACGCCGCCTGCTTCGCGTCGACGACGCATCGCGCGCAGCCTATCGCACCACACTGCTTACTCGAAGCCGGCATATCTGGGCGAATTCGACTGCCGCTACACGACGCGGCTACTTTCTGGCCGGGCTTGGCCTTGAAGCTGGACATGCGCTGGACGCAATTGCGCCAGAGGCGAATGACCTTCTCATACAGGCCAACGCAGCCCTCGTGGCATCGGACCATGAGGCGGCAATCGCTGCGATCACAGGTATCGCCGAACGCGTGTTCGCCTTCTACCCGTTTGAGCCGGACCCACTCCCGGCGAATTGGCGCGAAGTCCTCAGATATTGGCTGCTCGGGCAGCCGTTGGCAGCGATCGTCGCCGGAGAGGAGGCTGATGCATTGCAGTTTATTGAGGGCGGCCTGGTTTATCGCCTTCCCTGGGCCATGGAGGCCTTACGGGTCCGTGCCGCCGCCAACGGCGATGTCGTTGGCATGTTCGCACAAGCGTTGGACGACTATGAACTCGGCCTGGCTGTTCCGGCTGTCGAAACGGGGACGATGAACCGCTCCGCCTCGATTCTGATCCAAGCGGGTTTTAATTCACGGCTGGCGGCCATCAAAGCTGTCACCGACACGGCCGCCACTCTCACGACCGGTGCGGAATTGCGCGACTGGCTGCGTTCACCCGGCCTCGCGGCCTGGTCGGCGCAACCAAACTGGCCAACGGCCGAGACTCGGGCCATATGGCTCGCATTCATCCAGGAGTTTGCTCCGTCAGACAACCTGACCTGGGCGCGGCGAGATTATCTTGGAAACGTCCAGTGGTTCGCTGTACCGGCACCTCCCGGAACACCAGTCAGCCTCTTTCATTGGAACGGACAGCCGCTAGTGCTGGCACCCGACGGGCACGCGATTGGTCTGCTACAACACCCGCTCAACCTGAATCGGCGAGGTCTTGTTCGAGCGACGGTCGCTATGAATAACGGCCAGCTTGATCTGAGCTATCTCGGCCCCGATGATTTGTGGGGAGGCTAGGGTTGCAGATGGCGAATCACCTACATACTTGGGTGAATGTGGGTGTACAAATTACCGCTCTGACGGCTTGAATTCTCTCAATATGGTATTTTTTATGGTATCAGGTACACCAAATAACTCAATATGCTGATTTGTAAGGGTATTTCGTTGTAATTAACAATAGAGTGGGCATGGTCGATAAGCTGAAATTCAGATAGAACATCCGTTTTGTGGCCACCAGCTTTTACCAAAACACTGTTTGCAATCAGGCTGAACTCTTCCCATGGCGATAGCTCTCGCTTTCTATTCTTAATCCTCCCCCCGCAACTCCGGCCAGATCTGCCACCAGTCATCCGGGCGCAACTGCTTCCGGGTGACTTCCCCACCCGTCACTTCCTCGATCTCCACACAACGGATGATCGGCACCGGGCGGGTGCCTGACGCCCAGCCGCTCACCACCGGCACCGGCACGCCCAGCTTCTTGGCGAGCTTGGTCATCCCGCCCATTACGGCACAGGCTTCTCGGACTGGTTGAAAATCAGGCATAACCTTCCATAACCATGTCATCGACATGGATTTTATTAGATAAATCAGCTATTTGGATGTGACGAAGCTTGAGCTTTTTCGGCTGTTTTGTGAGGCGAAAGTTCAGCGGCCGGCGGCGAAGTTGTAACAGCGGGTCAAATGACAGGGTTCGACCGCATGACACATCCTGAACCGACCTGAACCAAACTTTTCTCGATCCCCCTAGGGGGAACCAAGAATTGTATGACACCCTCGCGCCGTCAAATAGTCACAGGCAAAAACAATTTGTCCCGACCCGGTATCACCCCCAGACGGAACGATTCGTTAAGCTCATCCATCCTTTAGTAAAACCCGGAAATGCTTGAAAAATCAATCATCTTATTGCCTATTGACAAGCATTATTCGATTGATAACAATAGACCCCACCTGCACCCTGCAGACCGGCTCTTTAACAAGCAAAAATCGATGAATACTGCGCCCTGCCCGATTACGCGGCACGCGATTGCGCAGCAACCTGTAACGCATCGGGGTTGAAGCAAAACCGATGAAATCCACCAATCGCAGCCAGCCCCTCGCGTGGGGCGCGGATGGCTGCGTGCGGCGGGGACTTCCCTTCACAGGAAGCGCCCGGTGCATTCATCCGAATGCCCAACATCAGGGATGGCGACGTAATCCCATGACGACAGCGGGAAAGACCGCAGTTCCCGGCATCCAGACGAGCCGCCACCGGCGGGCCAGCGTCTGGCCCTGCCGGGGATGGTCCAAGCACCCGGCCCCCATCGCGGCATCTTGGCGGGTCGGCTCCCAGGGCTCCGGCGAGCCCGCTTTGGCCGATGACCGGCACAGGGCATCGACCAAAGCACATAAATTCACCCCATCACTCAGCCTGGCACGTTCACCAGCATCAGAAGGATCGACGCATGACGATGACAAGCACCTTGACCGCTCAATTTCCCCAACCACCCACCAGCACCACCCTGCTCTATCGCATCTGCGTGGCAGAACGCAAGCTGGGCGTATCGCGCTCCACCATCTATCGACTGATCAACGAGGGCGAGCTGGAGCTCATCAAGATCAGCAAGCGCTCCAGCCGCATCACGGCGGCCAGCCTGCATGCACTGATCGAGCGCAGCAAGGCTGCCTGAAACAGCGCCAGACCACCCTGGAGCCGCATTCCGCCTCCGCAAAGCACTGGCTGTAATCCCTACCCAGTCGCAGTCACCCAGGTATGACAGAAGGATCGATCCATGGACACACCGCCGCACATTCCCGCAAACACCCGGCCACTCTTCGCCTCCAACACCCTGGTCCGCGTGCCCGATATCTGCCGCAACCCCAAGACTGGTCAGCCAGGCATTCTGCCGATCAGTCGATCCACCTGGTACGAATGGGTCAAGCAGGGGATCGCACCGCCGGGCATGCGGATCGGCGGCCGCACCGTCGTGTGGCGTCTATCCGATATCCAGGCGATGACAAAAGTTCAGTCTGGCCGCTGAGCCAGCCGGTCCAGATGATCCGCCAGAAACTGTAGGGCATCTCGACGCTCTTGGCCCAGCTCTGCATGGTTGTATGCGGCCTCTACCTGCCCCCTGGGGGCATGAGACAGCAGCAGTTCAACCACCTCGGATCGGAAGCCGTGTTCCCGCAGCAGCGTGGCCGCTGTGCCACGAACGCCATGCGGCGCAAATCCCTGGACACCGAAATCGATCCGTTTGAAGAAGTGATTCAGGCTGGCCTCGCCCATAGGGGCGATACGGCCACTGCTGGTATAGATGGTCGGAAAGACGTAATCCTGGTGGCCCGTCATGGGCTGCAATGCCTGCAGCAAGGCCACCGCCTGGCGGGGCAGATAAACCCGATGACGCTTGCGCATCTTCATACGCTCGGCGGGGATATCCCAGATTCCGGTCGTCAGATCGAATTCCGCCCAGTGACTGCGGATCAGCTCGCTTTTACGAACCATGGTATAGAACAGCATCTGCGCGGCCACCAGGGTCGTGAAATGGGCACCCTGGCGCGGGATCTGTCGCCAGAGCCGACCGACCTCTGCCTCCAGCAAGTGCTTGTGGTGGGTGCGCTTGGGCACGCTGATCGCACCGCGCACCATCAGGGCCGGGTTGGAATCGGCCACCAGATTGCGGATCGCGTAGTTGTAGATGCGCTGAATGAGCGACCGCACGCCTTCTGCCGTGACGGCAGTGGTACGTAAAGGCTCCAAAACATCCAGCACCTCACGGGGCGCCACAGCCGCCAGCGGACGGCCACCGATTGCAGGGAATACATGGCTTTCCAGCCAACGCAATTGCTGTGCCCGATAGGCGGCAGAACGATAGAACAGGGTCTCTTCGACCCATTTTCTGGCATAGGTCTCGAACGTCAGCTGATCAGGGACACCTCCCCTGCTCCCGGGCCGACCCTGTCGGCCTGCCTTGGGGTTCTCGCCCTTCAGCACTTTGTCCATCAGTTCAGCATGGATCTGCCGGGCATCCTTCAACGAAACCGTCGGGTAACGCCCGATGGTGATCTTGTCCCGACGGCCTTCGAAATGGAATTTATAGCGCCAGACCTTTGTACCCGTAGGCAATACCTCCAGATACAACCCACCGCCATCCGTCAAGGCATAGGGCTTGTCCTTGGGTTTGGCGGCATTGATGACGACGGGGCGCAGCGCATAGGCAAAAGCACGAGACATGGGGCCATGATCCTGAAATTTTGGGGCCATGATAGCAAATATGGCCCCAAACTATGGCCCCAAACTCATGCGATGGCCCCGGATTCAGCCATACCCCACTGGACACAAAAAAGCCCCGCTCTCCTATGAAAACGGGGCCTTTCCAGACTTCAATGAATCAGTCGAAGACCGATTACATATTGTCGATCATCACCTGGCCGAAGCCCGAGCACGACACCTGGGTCGCGCCTTCCAGCAGGCGGGCGAAGTCATAGGTGACCTTCTTCGACAGGATGGACTTTTCCATGCTGCTGATGATCAGGTCGGCGGCTTCGGTCCAGCCCATGTGGCGCAGCATCATCTCGGCGGACAGGATTTCCGAACCCGGATTGACGTAGTCCTTGCCGGCGTACTTCGGAGCGGTGCCGTGGGTGGCTTCGAACATGGCCACGGAATCCGACAGGTTGGCGCCCGGGGCGATGCCGATCCCGCCGACCTGGGCGGCCAGGGCGTCGGAAATGTAGTCGCCATTCAGATTCAGCGTCGCGATGACGTCGTATTCGGCCGGGCGCAGCAGGATCTGCTGCAGGAAGGCGTCGGCGATGACGTCCTTGACCACGATGTCACGGCCGGTCTTGGGGTTCTTGAACTTGCACCACGGACCGCCGTCCACCGGCTGGGCGCCGAATTCCTTCTGGGCCAGGGCGTAGCCCCAGTCGCGGAAGCCGCCTTCGGTGAACTTCATGATGTTGCCCTTGTGCACCAGCGTGACGCTCGGACGGTCGTTGTCGATGGCGTACTGGATGGCCTTGCGGACCAGACGTTCCGTGCCTTCGCGCGACACGGGCTTGACGCCGATGCCGGACGTGCCCGGGAAGCGGATCTTCTTGACGCCCAGCTTGTCCTGCAGGAATTCGATGAGCTGGCGGGCCTTGTCGGACTCGGCTTCGAATTCGATGCCGGCGTAGATGTCCTCGGAGTTTTCACGGAAGATGACCATGTCGGTCTTTTCCGGTTCGCGCACGGGCGAGGGCACGCCCTTGAAGTAGCGCACCGGCCGCAGGCAGACGTACAGATCCAGCTCCTGGCGCAGGGCCACGTTCAGGGAACGGATGCCGCCGCCCACCGGGGTGGTCAGGGGGCCCTTGATGGACACGACATATTCGCGCACGGCCTCCAGGGTTTCTTCGGGCAGCCAGACGTCCGGGCCGTAGATCTTGGTGGATTTTTCACCGGCGTAGACTTCCATCCAGTGGATCTTGCGCTTGCCGCCGTAGGCCTTGGCGACCGCGGCGTCCACGACCTTCAGCATCACCGGGGTGATGTCCTGGCCCGTGCCGTCGCCCTCGATGTAGGGAACGATGGGCTCATCGGGGATGTTCAGGGAGAAATCGGCGTTGACCGTGATCTTCTGTCCGCCGGCCGGGACCTTGATGTGCTGATAGGACATGGGTGCTCCAGTGTTGCTGGGTTTGTTGTTCAAGAGAAAGGGGAAGCAGTCTTATATAAGAGTTTAGCGTAAACTGGCTGTCGGCAGACAGCCTTTCCTTCGTATTCTACTGGCCGGTGTCCCCGAAATACCCGGATCGGCGGGTTAGAATGGGTAATTCGGCCCGTCTTTTTCCATCCCGCATGTTCAATCCCTCCAAGGAACAGGTCCGCGTGTTCTTCACCGGCGCCTGGCGCAAACGCCGCTCTGGCGGTGTGCTGACGCCGCTGGAAACCATGGCCGCCGACCTGGTCGAGCGCCATCCCGAATACCACGAGGACCTGCAGGATCCGGACGCCGCCGAACGCGACTACCCGGTCGAGGCCGGCCGCACCAACCCCTTCCTGCACCTGTCGATGCACCTGGCGATCCAGGAGCAGTTGTCGATCGATCATCCGCCCGGCATCCGCGCCGCCTGGAACGCCCTGACGCAAGGCCGCGACGAGCACGAGGCCGCCCACGTCATCATGGAGGCCCTGGGCGAGGTCGTCTGGGAAGCCCAGCGGCTGGGCAAGCCGCTGGACAATGAACGTTACCTCGACCTGATCCGGCGGCACGCCACGCGCGATCACTGATCCGTCCCCCCACGCAAACGCCCGCCGGGCCATGGGCCGGGCGGGCGTTTGCGTCTTTCCGTTGACCGGACGGGTCCCTCGCGCTACTTGCGCACCGCCAGCGACGAAGGCTGGGTCGACAGCCAGGCGGAAATGTTTTCGATGTCGGCCGCCGACAGCTGCGATGCCATGGCGCCCATGATGGCGTTCTTGCGCACGTTGGCCGAGGCCGGCGCCCCCGCCTGGCCGCGCTGGTAGGCGGTCAGGGCATGGGCCAGGTAATCCTGGTGCTGCCCGGCCAGGATCGGATAGTCGGGTTGCAACGGGGTCTTGGCATCGGCGCCGTGGCAGGAGGCGCAGGTGAACTTTTCGAAGGCGGCCTTGCCGGCCTGCAGGTCGGCCGCCCGCGCGCCGGTGGCCGTCAGTCCGAGGCCCAGCAGGGCAATCCACAATGTACGCATGATGGTCTTCCCCCGGATCACTTGAGACTGGAATAGTAGGCCGCGACGTCGGCCATGTCCTGCTCGGACAGAGACCGCGCGATGGCGTCCATGGTCGGGAAGGAACGCGCGCCGCTGGCGTATTCCTTCAGCGCCGCGACGATGTAGGGCGCGCTCTGACCGGCGATCATGGGGACGTGGTACAACTCCGGATAGGCCGCCTTGTACCCCGGAATGCCATGGCAGCCGATGCACATGGACACCTTCTGGGCGCCGGCCTGGACATTGCCCTGAACGGCGGAGGGATCGGCCGCCAGGGCCGGGCCGGCCAGCAGACAGGACGCCGCCACCACGACGGCGCCCACACCACGATCAAGCATTGCTCGCGACTTCATATGGCCTCTTGTCTCTCAGATTTATATTGTGTCGGCATCGGCCAGCCTCCTGCCGGGCCGATGAGGCAAGTCGATTGTACGATAATTGTTTCGACACAGTCAGGCATCGAAATTTCAAACCCATAACATCTGTCTCACGGCCCCACGCGCCATCCTCCGCCGCCCATGAACCGCACGACCGCCTCCGCTCCGCGCGACCGTTTCGACGGTACCGACCGCTATGTCGCCACCGAATCCCTGAAGACCGCCGTCAACGCGGCCCTGGCGCTGCGCCGCCCGCTGCTGGTCAAGGGCGAGCCGGGCACCGGCAAGACCCTGCTGGCCGAAGAAGTCGCCCGCGCGCTGGACCGGCCCCTGCTGCAATGGCACATCAAGTCCACGACCAAGGCGCAGCAGGGCCTGTACGAATACGACGCCGTCTCGCGGCTGCGGGATTCCCAACTGGGCGAAGCCACCGTGCACGACATCCGCAACTACATCGTGCGGGGCGTGCTGTGGCAGGCCTTCGAATCGGAACGTCCCTGCGTGGTGCTGATCGACGAGATCGACAAGGCCGACATCGAATTCCCCAACGACCTGCTGCGCGAACTGGACCGGATGGAATTCCATGTCTACGAAACCCGACAGACCGTTCAGGCGCGCCACAAGCCCCTGATCATCATCACCTCGAACAACGAAAAAGACCTGCCCGACGCTTTCCTGCGGCGCTGCTTCTTCCACTACATCGACTTCCCCGACCGGGAGACGCTCGGCGACATCGTCGCCGTCCATTTCCCGGACCTGCGCGCCGATGTCCTGGGCGCGGCCCTGGACGCCTTTTTCCGCCTGCGCGAGGTCCCCGGGCTGAAGAAACGCCCCTCGACCTCGGAATTCCTGGACTGGCTGCATCTGCTGCTGGCCGAATCGGTGCCGCCCGACAGTCTGGCGCGCGGCGACGTCCCGCCGCTGGCCGGCGCCCTGCTTAAAAACGAACAGGACCTGAACCTGCTGCGACGGCTGGCCACCCTGACGCAGCGCGGCGGACGCTGAGCGGCGCCGCGCCGGAACGGCCAGACCGTACGGCGTCCTTTCAAATCCCTTGATACCGGACCGCACATGGACACCACAGGCTTCAAGCAAGCGCCCCGCCCCGTCACCCTGGAAGCCCACGGCGTGCGCCTGGTCCCGCTGACCCGTGACCACACCGCTGGACTGCGCACCGCCGCCGCCGATGGCGAACTCTGGAACCTGCGTGTCACTTCGGTGCCCGAACCCGGCCAGACCGAATCCTACGTCGATCAGGCCCTGAAAGGCCGGGACGACGGCCACATGCTGCCTTTCGCCGTCATCGACGCCACCAGCGGCGCCGTGCTGGGCTCTACGCGCTACCACGACATCGTGCCGGCGGTCGCCCGGCTGGAGATCGGCTACACCTGGTACGCCGGATCCCGCCAGCGCACCCACGTCAACACGGCCTGCAAGCTGCTCCTGCTCGAGCACGCCTTCGACGCCCTGGGCGCGGCCGTGGTGGGGTGGCGCACCGACAATTACAACCATGCCTCCCAGCGCGCCATCGAGCGGCTGGGCGCCCGGCGCGACGGCGTGATCCGCCACCACGCGCCGCGCCGCGACGGCACCGTGCGCGACACGGTCATGTACAGCCTGCTGGCGGGCGAATGGCCCGAAGTCCGCGCCCATCTGCTCTACCAGCTGCGGCGCCCGCGCGCCTGAGGCGCCCGTTCCATTCACCTGGCCATGCTGACCGACTTCTTCACCCAGTTGCGCGCCGCCGGCATCCCGGTCTCGATCCGGGAATATCTGAGCCTGCTGGAATTGCTGTGCAGCCCCGCCGCGCCCGTCGGCACAGAAGAGTTCTACCATCTGGCACGCCTGGCGCTGGTCAAGGACGAAACCCGCTACGACCGCTACGACCGGGTCTTCGCCGCCTTCATCGGCCAGCTCCAGGCCCGCGCGGGCGGCCCGGACATCCCGCCGGACTGGCTCGTCCAGACCTTCCGCAAACAACTCAGCAACGAGGAAAAGGCCGCCCTGGAAAGACACGGCTGGGACAAGCTGATGGAGATGTTCCGCGAACGCCTGGCCGAGCAGAAGGAACGCCACGCGGGCGGCAACAAATGGATCGGCACCGGCGGCTCATCGCCCTTCGGCCACGGCGGCTTCCATCCCGAAGGCATCCGCGTGGGCGGTCCGTCGGCCGGCAATCGCACCGCCGTCAAGGTCTGGGAACGGCGCGACTACCGCGACTACGACGACCAGCAGACCCTGGGCACGCGCAACTTCAAGATGGCGCTGCGGCGTCTGCGGCGTTTCGCCCGCCAGGGCGCCGCGCTGGAACTGGACATGCCGGGCACCATCCGCGGCACCGCCGAGCAGGCCGGCATGCTGGACCTGCGCTGGATGCCCGAACGCCACAACGCCGTCAAGGTCCTGATGCTGCTGGACGTGGGCGGCAGCATGGACGATCACATCGCCCGCATCGAATCCCTGTTCTCCGCCGCGCGCGGCGAATTCCGGCACCTGGAAGTCTATTACTTCCACAACTGTCCCTACGAATCCGTCTGGCGCCACAACAGCCGGCGCCGCAGCGAGCGCATCGAGACATGGGATCTGCTGCGCGCCCATGGCGAGGACTGGCGCCTGATCCTGGTGGGCGACGCGTCCATGAGCCCCTACGAACTGCTCTATCCGGGCGGATCCATCGAGCACCACAACGAAGAGACCGGCGCCGCCTGGCTGCAACGCATCCTGGGACATTGGCCGCGCGCCGTCTGGCTGAACCCGGAGCCGTCCGGATCCTGGCCATACCGCCAGTCCATCACCCTGATCAGGGAAATCATGCACGACCGCATGTACGGCATGACCCTGGACGGACTGGAACAAGCCATGCGGCTGCTGTCGAAATGACCCGGCCCGGGATCAGCCGGCCCATCACGCCATTTGCAACCCGCTTTCGTCACCCGTCAGCACGGAATCGTCTTTTCCGGTCTTGAGGGAACCGTTCGAAGAGTCGAACGCCACGACATTGCCGATCGTCGCCACCACGCCGCCGACATTGTGCGACACCTTGAGGGGGACGCCATCCTTGCCCGGAGTCAGCGTAATGACCGCCACGGACGTCAGGGTGCAGGGCTTGTCCCCGATAGGCTCGCGCAGCGATTGCGGGTCGGAGCCAAACCGCTCGATGCGCCATACGGTCTCCATGGAGATGGAAATCAGCGGGTCGTGATTCCGCACCGAGAAGCGGATCTCCGGCTCGCCCTCCTGGAGCTTGAGGTAGCGCCCCTCGGAGCCCACCAGCCCCGTTTCGGGGTCGCGCATGTGCTTGAGCGTCGGCTCGGCCAGCGTGCGGCGGGCCAGATCCGGATCCAGGTACCGCGTCGCCACCTCCAGGATCTGCGGATCGTTGCCGCACAGATTGGACAGGCTGCGCAATTCCGATTCCTGCGAGACGCTGAGTTCCTTGCCCCAGCCTATCATGGACCAGCCCGTGCTCCAGAGGGTGTTCACACCCTGCAGAGCCATATCCGAATAGCCATAGGAAGATCCCGGAAGATCGATCTTCAGGGAGCCGGCATGCTCGGCATAGCGGCTGGATACATTCCACCCCCCCAGGAGTTTCGTCCCCGTTCCCACGCCATCCAGGACTTCTTCTCCTTCCCGGGCCACCTCGCCGACCACGTCGTCGCGCATGTAGGCATGGTTCACCGTCTCCACTCGCGAGACCTGACCGGTCAGGGTATAGCCCATCTCCGTGCCGCCACGCTCGCCCAGCGGACGCGTCTGCTCCGGATTCACCATCTTCGCCACGACTTCCAGTTCCTCGCGCCGCTCCGTCGTCAGCCGCCCGGAGTCCATCGCCTTCTGGAGTTGCTCCGTCTGCTCCTCCATCATCTTGGTCGACTCTTCCTGACCCAGCACGCTCTCGCTCACGCACTGGCGCGCGACCAAGGTCTCCATGACTTCCCGCGAGGTGACCTTTTCAGTGATCTCGTCATGAAAGAGCATGGGAAGGTCGTCGGTCTCGATTTCCTGACCGGTTTCCTGCTTCTGCTTGAGCTGGTCGATGGTCTTGGAGTGCACGTCGCGCACGTCGGTCGTCTCCGTGGTGCTCAGGCCTACTTTCTTGCTGATGGTTTCACCCAGCATCTGCCCAAGATTCTCGCCCAGCTGATCGATGCCGTTGCGCGCGGTCTTGACGGTGTCGATCACGCCGGGCATGACACCCAGCACACGGGACAGCACGCCCGGCGGATCCTCGGGCTTTCCGGTGAGGTAGGCATTGAGGCCCTTGGCCATGAGACCATAGAGTTTGCTGTCACCCTGCTGGAACTCGGTCTTGGACAGCACGGCGCGATCCAGAATGGCCATGACCTGCCGGGCCACGAAGTCGCCACCGGTGCGGCCGCCCACCATGCTCTTGATGTAATCCTCGAGCGGCTTGCGCCCATATTGCTGCGCGGTGGTGGCCAGCACCTTTTCCAGCGCATGATCACCCAGGTTGTCCGTAATCAGGTTGCCGACGGTTTCCTGCCAGCCCTGGGGCACCAGTTTTTCCATCAGTTTCTTGACACCAGCCTGCATCTGGACATGATCGTTGTCGATGGCGGCCTGGCGGATGGCGGGCAACAGGCGGGAATGGCGCTCGCCCAGGGATTTGTTGGTGGAAGCATAATCGAAACCGATCTGGATGGCGTCGCGCAACACGCTTTGCGCCAACGTGTCGCGATTGACCTTCCCGCCGGACAGCCGGTTGGCGATGTTGTTGAGCGTATCGGACTTTTCAAGCGCCGAGAACGCCAGGGTCTTGAGCCCGGTGGCGATGTAGGAACCGATGCTGGTGGACATGGTCAGGCCTCAGTGATCGTCGACGGCCATCAGGCCTTGTGGAACAGGCGCGAGCCGCCCTGCGCATCGGGCGTACCGGCTTTCTGGGCGAATTCCTGCAGCGCAACCTTCCAGCGCTCGGCCTGGTTGACCAGGTTTTCCACCGCCTGCACCGCGGACCCCTCGTCGTGCAGCGCCAGATCCACGGTCTTGAACAGAATCAGGCGGTCATGCTGGGTATCCAGGCCAAAATAACAATCCTGCGTGGCCATGCCGAACAGATGCAGTTGCAGGACCGTGGTCAGCATCGGTTCACGGCCCGCACCCGGCGCGAGCGTCAGGATTGCGGCGTAGACATGCACGGCGCGCTCGCCGGGCGCCAGTTCGAAAGTCACTTCGAGGCCGCCGTCGAATTCGAGCGCGCAGCCACCCGATGCGGCGGCCTCGGCGACGTCCAGCCGCGTCTGGGCGCCCAGGGCATCGAGAAATCCACGAAATTCGATCATGTCGGTTCCTTGTGTTTGACGGGATATCGGGAGCAGGATGAGTAACCGCCGGCTCAAAATGATTCCAATCCCGGCGCCCCGCCCCGATGCCGCCCCACCCTCACTCCACGGTGTCCAGCACCCGGGCCAGCGTCTCGAATATCTGTCCGATCTGGTCTTCGCCGACGATGAGCGGCGGCGAAACCGCGAGAATGTCGCCGGTATAGCGCACCAGCACCCCCTGGTCGAAGCATTTCCCGAACGCCTCGGCCGCCCGGGCTCCGGGCGCGCCCGGACGGGGCGTCAGTTCGATGCCGGCCACCAGGCCCAGATTGCGCACGTCGATGACATGGCGGCGGCCCTTGAGCGCATGGGCCGCCTCTTCGAACGCGGCCGACAGCGCCTTCGCCCGGTCGAACAGCCCCTCGTCGCGATAGATGCCCAGGGTGGCGCGCACGGCCGCCGTCGCCATCGGGTGCGCGGAATAGGTATAGCCATGGAAGAACTCGATGCCGGCCGCGCTGGCCTCGATGATGGTGTCGTGCACGGACCGGCGCACGGCGACCGCGCCGGCGGGCACGGCGGCGTTGCTGATGCCCTTGGCCAGGGTGATCAGGTCGGGCGTCACGCCGAAGAATTCGCTGCCGGTGGCCGCGCCCAGGCGGCCGAAACCGGTGATGACCTCGTCGAAGATCAGCAGGATCCCGTATTTTGCCGTGATGGCCCGGAGTCTTTCCAGATATCCTTTCGGTGGCACCAGCACCCCGGTGGACCCCGCCAGCGGCTCGACGATGACGGCCGCGATCGTCGAGGCGTCGTGCAACGCGACCAGGCTTTCCAGTGCGTCGGCGAACGGTTCTCCGCCCCAGGCCGGCTGGCCCCGGGACCAGGCATTGCGGGCCAGGTCGTGAGTGTGCGGCAAATGGTCCACCCCCGGCAGCAGCACCCCGGAAAACGCCTTGCGGTTGGGGGCGATCCCTCCCACCGAAATGCCGCCGAAACCGACGCCGTGATAGCCCCGCTCGCGGCCGATCAGGCGGGTCCGCTGGCCCTCGCCCCGCGCCCGATGATACGCCAGCGCGATCTTGAGCGCCGTGTCGACCGACTCCGACCCCGAATTGGTGAAGAACACGCGGTCCAGGCCGGCGGGCATCAGGTCGGCCACTTCGGACGCCGCCCGGAAGGAATCCTCGTGGCCGAGCTGGAAGCTGGGCGCGTAGTCCAGGTGCGCGGCCTGCCGGCTGATCGCGTCAACGATCGGCTGCCGGCCATGCCCCGCGTTGACGCACCAGAGTCCCGACGTGCCGTCCAGCACCCGGTGGCCATCCGCGGCGGTGTAGTGCATGTCCCTGGCCGAGGCGAGCAGGCGGGGATGGGCCTTGAACTGGCGGTTCGCGGTGAAGGGCATCCACAGATTGGACAAATCGGGGGAACGCGAGGTTTCAGCTTGCATGGCGGTCTCTCAATCCGGCGTTTCGACCATCGAAACGGATCTTTTCATTCTGGACCGGCCCATGACCGAAGGCCATAGACGGTGACAGGACGGACGGATGACTGTATTGTTTCAACCGGGAAAACTGTATTGAAACCAGCGCCGCCAAAGCGGCGTCGCCAAAAGACATTCATGATCCTGTTCGAGCCGGACCGCCGGCGGAAAGCGGCCCCCACGCTGGTGGACCAGACCGTCGCGGCACTGGAAGACGCCATCAGCGCCCGTGTGCTCCGTCCCGGGATGGCCTTGCCGTCGATCAGGGAATTCGCCCGGAACCACGGACTGAGCACGTTCACCGTCATGGCGGCCTACAACCGCCTGGTCGCCCGCGGCCTGCTGCAGTCGCGCCCGGGGGCCAACTTCCGCGTCAGCCAACGGAAGCAGGCCTCGCCCGCGCCCGTACCCGAATGGGTGGCGCCGCGGATCGGCGCCTCCTGGCTCCTGGCCGATGTGTTCGCCGATCACTCGATCTCGATCAAGGCGGGCTGCGGCTGGCTGCCGCCGGACTGGCACGACACGGCCGGCCTGCCGCAGGCCCTGCGCCAGCTCAGCCGGATCCCGATCAGCCAGATGGCGTCCTACGGCCACCCGCTCGGCTACCGCCCCTTGCGCGAACATATCGCCAACCGCCTGCTGGAGCACGGGCTCGACGTCGGACCTGACCAGATCCTGCTGACCCACGGAGCGACCCAGGCGCTGGACATCGTCGTACGCACGCTGCTGCGTCCCGGCGACCACGTGGCCGTCGAGGCGCCCTGCTACGCCAATCTGCTGCAGATCCTGGCCCTGAACCGCATCACGGTCCACGCGATCCCCAGAACGGCGGAAGGCATCCACGAGGCGACACTCGATGACCTGGCGCGCCGGCATCCGATCCGCGCGATGTTCGTCACGACGGTGCTGCAGAATCCGACCGGCGCCAGTTTCACGATGGCCGGCGCGTTCCGGCTGCTGCAACTGGCCGAACGCCACGCCTTCCTGGTCGTGGAGGACGACATGTCCCGCGACCTGCTGCCCGAACCCGCACCCATGCTCGCCGCGCTGGCGGGCCCCAGCCGGGTGCTCTACGTATCCGGTTTCTCGAAAAGCGTGACGCCCTCCATCCGCGTGGGTTACCTGGCTTGCGCGAAGCCGCTGGCGGACCCGTGCGCCCGCACCAAGATGTCGCTCGGCCTGACCTCCTCGGAGGTGATGGAACGGGCCGTCCATCACGTCCTGCGGGACGGACGCCACGGCACCTATCTGCGCGGCATCCGCGAGCGTCTGCGCCGGGCGCACGATCAGGTCGCCGCGTCCATGCGCGCGCATGGGTTCGAGATATGGGGAGAGCCCGGCGCCGGGCTGTTCCTGTGGGCCAGGCCGACATCGCCTCGCCTGGCCGGCGACGGCATGATCGAACTGGCCGCGCGAGCGCTGAAAGCCGGCATCTGGCTGGCGCCCGGGAGCTACTTCGACCCGGACGGGAAAGAAACGGGCTGGCTGCGCTTCAATGTGGCGTATTCCGACGACCCGCGCCTGTGGCGCTTCTTTCAGCAAACATCCGCACAGTAATGTTATATATCCGCACACTCCACCTACGGATCACTTGGACCATGCCCCGGCTGAAACTCCTGCTCTCCGCGATTGTCTCGCTTTGCCTGCTGGCGACGCCTGGCCTGACCCGCCCGGCTTACGCGGAATCCGCGACCGCCGACCCCGCCCTGCCCGCCGGCGTCCATCGGGTCGTCATGATCGAGGGCGTGACCGAGTACCGGCTGGACAACGGCCTGCAGGTGCTGCTGGCCCCGGACGACTCCCGCGCCCAGACCACGGTGAACATGAGCTACCGCGTCGGCTCGCGCAACGAAGGGCCGGGCGAGACCGGCATGGCGCACCTGCTCGAACATCTGTTGTTCCGCGGCAGCCCGGCCTACCCGGACGCCCTGGCTGAATTCGCGCGACGAGGGCTGGCGGCCAACGGCTCGACCACCGCCGACCTGACGAATTACTACGCGACCTTCGCCAGCGATCCGGAGACACTGCGCTGGTATCTGGCCTGGCAGGCCGACGCCATGCTGAACGCGCGCATCGCCCGCGCCGACCTGGACGCGGAAATGCCCGTGGTGCGCAACGAAATGGAGCGCGGCGAGAACAGCCCGTTCAGCATGCTGATGCAGCAGGTCGCTTCGGCCGCCTATGTCTGGCACCCCTACGGCCGCAGCGTCATCGGCGCGCGCTCCGACGTCGAACACGTCGGCATCGAGCCACTGCGCGCGTTCTACCATCGCTACTACCAGCCCGACAACGCCACGCTGATCGTCACCGGCCGCTTCGACGCACGGCAGACGCTGCACTGGATCGCGCAGGACTTCGGCCCCATCGCACGCCCGGATCGCGCACTGCCGCCCGAATACACGGTCGAGCCCGTCCAGCAGGGTGCGCGCAGTGTCACGCTGCGTCGCATCGGCGGCAGTCCCATCGCCTTGGCGCAGTACCATCTGCCGGAAGCCGCCAGCGACGCCTACACGGCCCTGTCCATCGGCGCCGCCATGCTGGCCGACACGCCGGCCGGACCGCTTTACCAGTCTCTGGTGGCCAAGGGCCTGGCCAGCAACGTGTTCGGCTTCGCGCGCGCCATGAAACAGCCCGGATATGCCGTGTTCGGCGCCCAGATCCAGCCCGGCGCGGACCCTCGTGCGGCGCTGTCCGCCCTGGAACACGGGCTGGAAACCGATGGCGTCGGCCGGCTGGACCAGGCCGCGCTGGACCGCATCCGCACCGCCTGGCTGAACGACTGGAAGCAGACCTACAACCAGGCCGGCGCGCTCGCCCAGGCCCTGTCCGACGCGGTCGCCTGGGGGGACTGGCGCCTGTTCTTCATCGAACGCCTGCGGGTCCGCGCACTCACGCTGGACACGGTCCGCTCACAATTGAGCGCCTGGCTGCTACCCAGCAATCGCACCAGCGGGTTGTATCTGCCCACGGCGGACCCGAAGGACGCGCCCTTGCCCGCGCCGGCCGATCTCGAACCCTGGGTCCGACAGCTCGGCACCGGCACCGGGCGTCCGGCCGTGGCCGCCTTCGACACCCACCCCCTGGCCCTCGACGCCGCCACCCGGCGCAGCATCCTGACGCTGCCCAACGGTCCGGTCGCCCTGGCCCTGCTGCCCAAGGAAACTGCGGGAGGACAGGTCCACGCCGTGCTGCGCATGGGGTTCGGCGACGCCAAGGGATTGCGCGGCCAAGGCATGGCGCCCTTCGCCACCGGCGCCATGCTGCTGCGCGGCGCCGCCGACATGAG
Organism: Castellaniella denitrificans; assembly: GCF_027214045.1. Lineage (GTDB taxonomy): Bacteria > Pseudomonadota > Gammaproteobacteria > Burkholderiales > Burkholderiaceae_B > Castellaniella > Castellaniella denitrificans_A. The sequence continues at coordinate 17,535 of NZ_JAPWHE010000002.1, forward strand.
CCGCCAGCAGATCGAAGACCGCCTGAACGCGCTGGACTCCGAGTTGTCGTTCAGCACCGACGGCAACGTCCTGGATGTGTCCATCCGCAGCGACCGCGCCCGCCTGCCCGAGGTGCTGGACCTGGTCTTCCATCTGTTGCGCACGCCCACGTTCCCGGAGGACGAGCTGGAACGCCTGAAGCGCAGCCTGCGCACCCACGTGGAAAACGAGGCCTCCAGCCCGGCCTATCTGGTACGCAACACGTTGCAACGCCACGATCAGCCCTGGAAGCCGGACGATGTCCGCTATACCCCCACGACCGACGAGATCCTGGACCAGATCGAGCACCTGAGCGGCGATCTGCTGCGGAAGTTCCACGAGCAATTCTACGGCGCGGGCCATCTGTCCCTGGCGGTGGTCGGGGACTTCGATCCCGACGCTGTGGAACAGCGCCTGCGCGCCGACCTGGCCGGCTGGCGTGCGGCCCCTTCCTATGAACGCCTGCCGGACCCCTGGTACGCGATGCGGCCCGAAACCTTCCGCATCCCCGCCCCGGGCAAGGCCAATGCCGAATACCGGGCGGTCCTGCCCTTGAAGCTGCGCGATACCGACCCGCGCTGGCCCGCGCTGATGCTGGCCAACTATCTGATCGGGGGCTCGGAGGATTCCCGCCTGTGGCAAGGCATCCGGGTCCGCGGCGGCCTGTCCTACGGCGTGGGCAGCGCCGTCAGCGCCTCGCCCTTCGAGGACTCCGGCGCCTGGACGCTCTTCGCCAGCACCGCCGCCCGCAACGCCGTCAAGCTGATGGACGCGATGCGCACGGTCCTGGACGAAACCCTGAAGACCGGCTTCACCCAGGCCGAGGTCGACCAGGGCGTGCGTTCCCTGCTGAATTACCTTGAGCTGGGGCGCTCCGACGACGCCTATCTGGCCGGCCGCTGGATCGACTATCTGGACACGGGCCGCGGCTTCGCCTGGCAGCAGCGCGTCATCGATCAGTTGCGCGGCCTGAAGGCCGGACAGGTCAACGGGACGATGCGGGATCTGCTCAAGCCCGGCGCGCTCAGCATCGCCGTGGCCGCCGATCCCGATCCGAAGCCCTGACGCCCACGTGGCTCTTCGACGGTGCGGACCTCATGGCGGGGCCGCTCGTCCTCAGGCCAGCCTGAGCAGCAGCATCCCCGCGACGATCGCCGCGATCCCCGACCAGCCGGTCCGGCCCAGCCCCTGGTCGAACAGCACCCGGCCGGCGATCGCGGTCAGCAGAATCCCGCAGCCCCCCCACAAGGCATAGGCGACGGAAAGATCGATCCCCTCGACGGCCTGGGACAACGCCGTGAAAGAGGCGAGGATGCAGCCAATACCCAGCGCGCCGGTCACGCGCCTGCGAAAGCCGTCGGAATAGTGGATGAACACGTTGGCCGCGACCTCCAGGAGAACGGCGGCGACCATGAAAGCATAATGAATGAGTCCGGCATCCCGCATGGCTCATCCCTCCGCGGCGACGCCGCCGCCGATCCGGTCCCGCGCCGCGGCGGCCCGCGATGCGCCGACATTGACCAGCACCACACCCGCCATCAGGACGGCGATTCCAAGCAACTTGAATGGCCCAGGGCTCTCGCCGAAGAAGCGCAGGCCGATCAGGGTGACGCAGGCCAGTCCGATCGTTTCCCAGGCGGCATAGGCCAAGGCGATCGGCAGGCGCCGGACGGCCTGCGCCAGAAGACAGAACGACAGCCCGATCATGGCGTACATGAACATAAACGCGGCCAGTGAGCCGGAACCCGACGCGGCCTTCATGACCGTCACGCCCACCACTTCGACCGCGACGGCTGCCAGCAGAAACAACCAGGGACGTAACGGCATGAGAACCCTTTTCCGATGTGCGTCGAACGCGATGCCGCCATTCTCCACATTTTTTATAGGATAAAAAAGTTGGATTTCATCTGATTTTCAGATGAAGAAGACCGCTCGGCATGCATCGCTCCGAGCCGGCAAACCCCAAAGAAAACCCCGCGCCCGGATGGAACCGGAGCGCGGGGCGGTTATCGGCGCGGGCTCGAGGACGACTCAGGAAAAGAAGTTCTTCACCTTGTCCGTCCAGGACTCGCTCTTGGGCGAATGGCGGTCGCCGCCGCTGTTGAGAGACGATTCGAACTGACGCAGCAGCGTTTTCTGTTCGTCGTTCAGGCGCACCGGCGTTTCCACCACGATGTGGCAGTACAGGTCGCCGGGATAGCTGGAACGCACGCCCTTGATGCCCTTGCCGCGCAAGCGGAAAGTCTTGCCGGTCTGCGTGCCCTCGGGAATGGTGATTTCGCCCCGCCCGGACAGTGTCGGGACTTCCTGCACGCCCCCCAGCGCCGCCTTGGTGAAGGGGATGGTCAGTTCGCAATGCAGATCCTCGCCCTGACGTTCGAAGATGCCGTGCGGCTTGATGCGGATCTCCACGTACAGGTCGCCCGGCGGGCCGCCGTTCAGCCCCGGCTCGCCGTTGCCGGTGGAACGGATGCGCATGCCGTCGTCGATCCCGGCGGGGATCTTGACCTGCAGGGTCTTGTTCTTGCGGATGCGGCCCACGCCGTCGCAATCGCCGCAAGGATCGGTGATCTCCTGGCCGGTGCCGTGGCAGGTCGGGCAGGTCTGCTGGACACTGAAGAAACCCTGCTGCATGCGCACGGCGCCATTGCCGCCGCAGGTGTGGCAGGTGCGCGGCGATGTCCCGGGCTTGGCGCCCGAGCCGTGACAGGTTTCGCAGGATTCCCAGCTGGGGATGCGGATCTCGGTATCGAAACCGTTGGCCGCCTGTTCCAGGCTGATTTCCAGGGAATATTTCAGGTCGGCGCCGCGATAGACCTGCGGGCCGCCTCCGCCCCGGCGGCCGGCGGCGCCGCCGAAGATTTCCCCGAAGATGTCGCCGAAAGCATCGGCGAAGCCGCCCGCCCCGCCGCCCATGCCCGCGCCGGCGGCCGCGTTCGGATCCACGCCGGCATGACCGAAGCGGTCATAGGCCGCGCGCTTTTCCGCGTCGGAGAGGATCTCGTAGGCTTCCTTGGCCTCCTTGAACTTGTCCTCGGCCTCCTTGCTGTCCGGATTGCGGTCCGGATGGTATTTCATGGCCAGTTTGCGGTAGGCCTTGCGGATGTCGTCGTCCGAGGCGTTCTTGGCTACGCCCAGGACGTCGTAAAAATCTCGTTTTGCCATGGATTCAGGTTGCCTGTGCTATGCGCTGCTGATTGAAGGACAGATGCCCGGGCCGACGAAAACGCCGGTTCCGGGCAGGGGCATGCGACCGCCGGCCGCGCACCGGAAGATCCCGAAGGACCGCCGGGCGCATGGCCGGCGAAGGCTCAGTCGCGCTTCACTTCCTTGAAGTCGGCATCGACGACGTCGTCTTCCGCCGGCTTGGCGCCATCGGCCGCGGCCGCGCCCTCTGCCGCCTGCTTGGCTTGCATGTCGGCGTACATCTTCTCGCCAAGCTTCTGCGAGGCGGTGGACAGCGCCTCGACCTTGGCGTCGATGTCTGCCTTGTCGTCGCCCTTGATGGCTTCTTCCAGGGCCTTGATGGCCGACTCGATGGCTTCCTTTTCGGCGGCTTCGAGCTTGTCGCCGTATTCCGTCAGGGACTTGCGCGTGGCGTGGACCAGACCGTCGGCCTGGTTGCGCGTCTGCGCCAGTTCGGCGATGCGGTGATCTTCCTCGGCGTTGGCTTCGGCGTCCTTCACCATGCGCTCGATCTCGTCCTCGGTCAGACCGGAGCTGGCCTTGATCGTGATCTTGTTTTCCTTGCCGGTGCCCTTGTCCTTGGCCGACACGTGCAGGATGCCGTTGGCGTCGATGTCGAAGGTGACCTCGATCTGCGGCAGGCCGCGCGGGGCCGGCGGAATGCCTTCGAGGTTGAACTCGCCCAGCGCCTTGTTGCCCGCGGCGACTTCGCGCTCGCCCTGGTAGACCTTGATGGTCACGGCGGGCTGGTTGTCGTCCGCCGTGGAGAACACCTGCGAGAAACGCGTCGGGATGGTGGTGTTCTTCTTGATCATCTTGGTCATGACGCCACCCAGGGTCTCGATCCCCAGCGACAGCGGCGTCACGTCCAGCAGCAGCACGTCCTTGCGGTCGCCCGACAGCACGGAACCCTGGATGGCGGCGCCGGCGGCGACGGCCTCGTCGGGGTTCACGTCCTTGCGCGGTTCACGGCCGAAGAATTCCTTGACCTTTTCCTGCACCTTGGGCATGCGGGTCATGCCGCCGACCAGGATCACGTCGTCGATGTCGGAGACCTTGACGCCGGCGTCCTTGATCGCCACGCGGCAGGGCTCGATGGTGCGCTCGATCAGTTCCTCGACCAGTGCTTCGAGCTTGGAGCGGGTGATCTTCAGGTTCAGGTGCTTGGGACCGGAAGCGTCGGCCGTGATGTACGGCAGGTTGATCTCGGTCTGCTGCGTGGAGGAGAGTTCGATCTTGGCCTTTTCGGCGGCTTCCTTCAGGCGCTGCAGGGCCAGCACGTCCTTGGACAGATCGACGCCGGATTCCTTCTTGAACTCGGCGATGATGTATTCGATGATGCGCTGGTCGAAGTCCTCGCCGCCCAGGAAAGTGTCGCCGTTGGTCGACAGCACTTCGAACTGCTTTTCGCCGTCCACGTCCGCGATCTCGATGATGGACACGTCGAAGGTCCCGCCGCCCAGGTCATAGACGACGATCTTGCGGTCGCCGCGTTCGGACTTGTCCAGGCCGAAGGCCAGGGCCGCAGCGGTCGGCTCGTTGATGATGCGCTTGACGTCCAGGCCGGCGATGCGGCCGGCGTCCTTGGTCGCCTGGCGCTGGCTGTCATTGAAATAGGCCGGGACCGTGATCACGGCCTCGGTGACTTCCTCGCCCAGGTAGTCCTCGGCGGTCTTCTTCATCTTGCGCAGGATGTCGGCCGACACTTGCGGCGGAGCCAGCTTCTTGTCCTGGGCCTCGACCCAGGCGTCGCCGTTGTCGGCCTTGATGATCGCGTAGGGCATCAGGTCGATGTCCTTCTGCACGGCCTTTTCCTCGAACTTGCGGCCGATCAGGCGCTTGACCGCGAAGATGGTGTTCTTCGGATTGGTGACGGCCTGGCGCTTGGCCGGCGCGCCCACCAGGATTTCGCCGTCCTGCATATAGGCGACGATGGAAGGCGTGGTGCGCGCGCCTTCGGCGTTTTCGATGATCTTGACCTTGGAGCCGTCCAGCACAGCGACGCAGCTGTTGGTCGTCCCCAGGTCGATGCCGATGATCTTGCTCATGTTGGATCCTGTCGATGTTTGAATGAGAGGGCGGGCCTCACGCCCGCCGATGATTCGGATATGGGGCCGCCGCCCCCGGTTTCAAGGCCCGGGGCGCATCAGGCGGCCGGGCCGGCCGACACCATGACCAGCGCCGGGCGCAGGACGCGGTCGGCGATCAGGTAGCCTTTCTGCAGCGTCTGGGCGACGGCGCCCTGGGGATGTTCCGACGGCACGTTGGAGATCGCCTGGTGGCGGTGCGGATCGAAAGCCTCGCCGGGCGCCGGGGCGATCTCGCGCATCTGGTTGCGCTCGAACGCCGTGTTCAGCTGCCGCAGGGTGGCCTCGACGCCCGCCTTCCAGTCCTCGACGGTCTGGTTTTCCTGGGCCAGCGCGGCCTCCAGGCTGTCGCGCACCGGGATCAGGCTCTCGGCGAAGGACTCCGTGCCGAACTTGCGGGCCTTGGACACGTCTTCCTGGGCGCGACGGCGGATGTTCTCGACCTCGGCATGCGCGCGCAGCAACTGATCGTGGTAATCGGCGACCTGCTGCTGGGCTTCGGCCAGCAGCGCGGCGAGGTCCTCGCCCGGCTGCCCGGCGGCATCGGTCGGGTTCTGGCCTTCGGTCTGGGTTTCGGCGCTCGGCGCGGCTTGCGGATCCAAGTCTTCCTGGGGTGCCGACATGGTGAAATCTCCAATGCTGAAATGGGTGAACGAAAAAACAGATGGGGACGGACGCGCGTTCTTCAAGCCCCTGGGCGGCGGCCCGGGGCGCCCGTCGCGGGCCGCCGCGGGGCGGCTACCTCCAGCCGGCCAGATTGTCGGCGATCAGCCCGGCGAAATCCCGCGCCCAGTCCGGGTCGGCGTTCAGGCAGGGAATGTAGCGGAAGGCCCGCCCGCCCGCCGCCAGGAACGCCTCGCGGCAACCCATGTCGATCTCCTCGAGGGTCTCCAGGCAGTCCGCCAGGAACCCCGGGCACATCAGGTCCACCGTGCCGACGCCTTCCCGCCCCCAGGCCTCCAGCGTGGGCTGGGTGTAGGGCTGCAGCCAGGCCTCCGCGCCGAAACGGCTCTGGAAGGCCACGTGCAGCCGTTCGCCATCCGCGCCGAGGCGCTCGCGCAAGGCCCGGGCGGTCCGCATGCAATCGCGGAAATAGGGATCGCCCTTGCGCACCACCCGCTGCGGCAGGCCATGGAAGCTGAGCAGCAGCCGGTCGGGCTTGCCGGCCTGGTCCCAGTGGGCACGCACCGAGCGATGCAGCGCATCCACGTAGACATCGGACGTCGGGAAGCGGTCCAGGAACCGCAGCGTGGGCTGGTGGCGCAGCCGCGCCAGATGCGCGGCCACGGCGTCGACGACCGTGGCCGTGGTGCTGGCGGCGTACTGTGGATACATCGGCACGACCAGGATGCGGCCGCAGCCGGCCGCGCGCAAGGTTTCGAGCGCGGCGGGCAGGGCCGGCCGGCCATAGCGCATGGCCAGTTCGACCCGCGTATCCAGGCCACGGTCGCGCAGGGAAGCCGCCACGGCTTCGGCCAGGTCCCGGCTGTGGACCAGCAGGGGCGAGCCCCGGTCGAGCCAGATCTCGGCGTATTTCGGGGCGATGGCCGACGGCCGCCGCGTCAGGATGAACAGGCGCAGGATGACTTGCCACAACGCGGCCGGCAGTTCCACCACCCGGGGGTCGGACAGGAACTCGCCCAGATAGCGGCGCACCGCCGCCGGGGTCGGTTCGTCGGGCGTGCCCAGATTGACCAGCAGGACGCCCAGCGGCCCGCGGTCGGGTCCGGACGCGTCCGGATCCAGCGCCCGGGGATCGGGCGCTTCGGAGAGAAAACGGCTCATGGTCTGAAGAGAAATGAAAACGGCATCAGGAGGCAGCCTGGCCGAGAGCGTTGGACAACATGCGGGCGGTGATGTCGACGATGGGAATGACGCGATCATAGGCCATGCGGCTGGGGCCGATGACGCCCAGCGTGCCGATCACCTGGCCATCGATCCCGTAGGGCGCGGTGATGACCGAGACGTCTTCGAGCGGCACCAGGCGCGAATCGCCGCCGATGTAGATCTGCACGCCCTGGGCGCGGCTGGAGACGTCCAGCAGGTGCAGCAGGTCGGTCTTCTGCTCGAACAACTGGAACAGACGGCGCAGCCGGTCCATGTCGGCCGTCATCTCGGACACGCCCAGCAGCTTGCCTTCGCCGGAGATGACGACGGCCTCGTCGTCCGTATCCGTCGCATCCAGGCCGACGTCCACGGCCTGCTGCATCAGGCGGGAGATGTCGGTGCGCAGCGAGGCGAGCTCGTCGGCCAGGGTCTGGCGGACCGCGTGGAAAGACTTGCCGGAAAACTGGCGGTTGAAGAAATTTGAGGCTTCCAGCAGTTCGGTTTCCGAGTATTCGCGCGAGACGAACAGGATGCGGTTCTGCACGTCGCCGTTGGGGGTGACGATGATCAGCAGCACCCGCCTGTCCGACAGGCGGATGAATTCGATGTGCCGGAACACCTGGGTTCGTTTGGGGGTCAGCACCACGCCCGCGAACTGCGACAGGTTCGACAGCAGCGAGGCGGCGGCGGTCACGGCGCGGCCGGGCTCGGCCGCCGGCAGGCAGTCCTCGATCCGCAGGTCGGGGCTGAGCTCGTAGGGGCGGGCGGTGAGCAGGCTGTCGACGAACATGCGGTAGCCGCGCGGCGTGGGCACGCGGCCCGCCGAGGTGTGCGGGCTGTGGATCAGGCCCAGGTCCTCCAGGTCGGCCATGACGTTGCGGATCGTGGCCGGCGACAGATCGAAGACCTTTGACAGCGTGCGCGACCCCACGGGCTGGCCGTCCGCGATATAACGTTCGACCAGCGCTTTCAGCAATGTCTTGGCTCGATCATCCATGGTTTAAAGCCCTGTTTGGCTAATACTCGTCAGGCACGGGGACCACCCCCAATTGCAGCATCCCTCCACCTCGCGCCTTGCAAGGCGCTCGGATTCGTCAGGCACGGGGCAGTCCGCAGGGACTGCCCCGTGTCCGGACTCATCCCCCTATAATCGGGTACGCCTATTATTCCATTAATTCCGGGAGACCCCCCGCCCATGCACTTCAAGACCGTCGCACTGATCGGCCGCCACCAGGACAGCGGCATGGACGCGCCCCTGCGCCGGTTGGGCCAGGTCCTGTCCGATGCGGGGCGCGACGTCCTGATCGAAGCCGAGACGGGCCGCAACACCGGGGTCGCCGACTTCCCGCTGGCCTCTTACGAGGACATCGGCGCGCGCGCGGACCTGGCCATCATCATGGGCGGCGACGGCACCATGCTGGCGGCCGCGCGGCAGCTGGCCACATCCGGCGTGGCCATGATCGGCATCAACCATGGCCGCCTGGGCTTCATCACCGACATCCCCCTGGGCAGCGCGGACGAGGCCATCACCCGCATCCTGAACGGCGCCTTCGTCCAGGACGAACGCATCCTCCTCGAAGGCCGCGTGATGCGAGGCGACGAGACCATTTTTTCCGGCCTGGCGCTGAACGACGTGATCATCAACCGCGCCGGACGAGGCGGCATGATCGAGCTGCGCGTCGAATGCAACGGCGCCTTCATGCACAGCCAGCGCGCCGACGGCCTGATCATCGCCACGCCCACGGGATCGACGGCCTACGCCCTGTCGGCCGGCGGGCCGATCCTGCACCCCCAGGTCGACGCCCTGGTGCTGGTGCCCGTCGCACCTCAAACCCTGTCGAACCGACCCATCACTCTGCCCGACGACAGCATCCTGAACATCACCATCAGCGCCCTGGGTCGCGTGGAATCGGGCGCCAGCGTCCACTTCGACATGCAGGCCCTTTCCAACTGCCAGGAAGGCGACCGCATCGATGTGCGCCGCAGCCCGCACCGCGTGCGCTTGCTGCACCCCCAGGGCTACAGCTACTTCTCCACTCTGCGCAGCAAGCTGAACTGGAACCGCATGCTGCATCCCTGGGACGAAACCGAGCAATAGGGCCGACGGCCCGGCCACCATCATGCTGCGCGCGCTGCACATCCGTGACTTCGTCATCGTCGACCAGGCCGACATCGCCTTCGATGCCGGCTTCACCGTGTTCTCCGGCGAAACCGGGGCCGGCAAGTCGATCCTGATCGACGCCCTGGCGCTGGCCCTGGGTGGCCGGGGCGACGCCACGCTGATCCGCCGGGACGCTCCGCGCGCCGACGTCAGCGCCGTCTTCGACGCGCCCGAGGCCGCCGCCGACTGGCTGGCCGAACAGGCGCTTGACGGCCCTGAACTGATCCTGCGCCGCGTCATCGATGCCCAGGGCCGCAGCAAGGCCTGGGTCAACGGCGTGCCGGCCACCCTGGGCCAACTGCGCGACCTGGGCGCGCTGCTGGTGGACATCCATGGCCAGCACGCCCACCAGAGCCTGTTGCAAGCCGCCAGCCAGCTCGACCTCCTGGACACCCACGCAGGCCACGCCGAGCAGGTCCGCGCCCTGCGGCAGGCCTGGGCCGACTGGCGCCAGGCGCAGGCCACGCTGGACGCCGCCCGCAGCGACGCGGCCGGCCAGGCGGCCCGGCTGGAGCAATTGGCCGCCGATGTGGCCTGGCTGGACGAACTGGCGCCCGAGCCCGGCGAATGGCCGGATCTGTGCGCACGCCAGTCCCGCCTGGCGCACGCACAGGCCCTGCTGGCCGGCGCCGGCCAGGCCGTCGAGGCGCTGGACGGCGAATCGGGCTCGGCGGCGCAGGCCTTGCATGCCGCGATCCAGTCGCTTCAGGCCCTGGTGCGCCACGATCCTTCCCTGGGAGCACACTGCCAGACCCTGGAGTCGGCGCGCATCCTGTGCGCGGAAACCGTGTCCGGACTGAACGCCTACGCCGACCGCCTGGAACCCGACCCGGACGCCCTGGCGCGGGCCGACGCCCGCATGGGTCGCCTGTTCGAGGCCGCCCGCCGGTTCCACATTGAACCCGAAGTCCTGGCCGAGCACCACGAAACGCTGCGCGCCCGGCTGCGCCAGGCCGAGGCCGGACAGGACCTGGGTGCGCTGGAACAGGCCTGCGGCCAGGCTGAATCGCATTACATGGCCCTGGCCGGCGCCCTGGGCGCCACGCGCCGGGCCACGGCCACGCAACTCGCCTCGCAGGTCACCGCCGCCATGCAGACCCTGTCCATGGACGGCGGCGTCTTCGACATCGCCCTGACGGACTGCAAGCCTTCCGCGCATGGCCTGGAAACCGTCGAGTTCCTGGTGGCCGGCCATGCGGGCGTACCGCCCCGCCCGCTTTCGCGCGTGGCTTCCGGCGGCGAGCTGGCACGCATTTCCCTGGCCCTGTCGGTGATCGCCAGCCAGGCGGCCCGTGTCCCGACCCTGATCTTCGACGAAGTGGACGCCGGCATCGGCGGCGCCGTGGCCGAGGTCGTCGGCCGCCTGCTGCGCGAACTGGGCGCGCGCCATCAAGTCCTGTGCGTCACCCACCTGCCCCAGGTCGCGGCCTGCGCGACCCGGCATTTCCAGGTCAGCAAATCCACCCGCGCCGGCCGCACTCTGTCGACCATCCATCCGCTGGACGCGGAATCCCGCACGGAAGAAATCGCCCGCATGCTGGGCGGGCTGAAGATGACCACCGCCACGCGCACGCATGCCCGCGAGATGCTGGACGCACTCGGGCACGGGGCGGTCCGGCGCGGGCCGTTTCAAACCGAATGAATCGAAGCACACCCGCCAGGTGCGACATGAGGCCCCGTCATGGCCGGGGGGATCGCCTGCGCCTGACGTTCGGCGGGTCCGGAGGACCCTGGGCGATTACCCCTTTTTAGCGGCCGAGCACTTCGGGCAGATGCCGTAGAGCATCATGTTGTGGCTTTCGAGGGTGAAGCCGTTTTCCTTGGCCACCCGATGCTGGCGTTTTTCGATTTCCGCATCGGAAAATTCCACCACCCGGCCGCAGTTCGTGCAGATCAGGTGGTCGTGGTGGTCGCCGTCATTCAGTTCGAACACCGCCTTGCCGCCGTCGAACTGGCTGCGCAGCAGGATGCCCGCCTGCTCGAACTGGGTCAGTACGCGATACACGGTGGCCAGACCGATGTCCACGTCTTCGGTGATCAGGGCGCGATAGACGTCTTCGGCGCTATGGTGACGGGTTTCCGCCTTGCGGAACACATCGAGGATCTTCAGGCGCGGAAACGTCGCCTTCAGGCCCATGGTCTTGAGTTCGATCTGGTCGTTCATGGTTGAAGTATCCCGGGGAATGCGGCGAAAGGCAAGCGGGCCGGAACCCCACCGCATCCGGCCACGCGCATGCGCAAATCCTAATTCCCTTTATGATAGCGGTTTTAGCGGCCGCCATACGCGGCCCTCGAATCCACCACGGGGACTTTCGTGCACATCCGATCCAGCGCTCCTTCCCACCGGCTGACCCTATGCCTGGCCGCCAGCGTCATGGCGCTGGGCCTCGCGGGCTGCGGCTCGACCAACTGGGGCTTCCCCTACCGGGCCACCATCCAGCAGGGTAACTGGATCACCTCCGAACAGGTCGCCAAGCTCGAAACCGGCATGACCCGCGACCAGGTGCGCTTCATCCTGGGTACGCCCACGCTGCAGGACATCTTCCACGCCGAACGCTGGGATTACCCTTACTACAACCAGCCCGGCTACGGACAGGACGAACTACGCAAATTCACCGTCTGGTTCGAGAACGACCGTCTGGCGCGCTGGACGGGCGACGAACAGCCCGACCGCCAGCCCTTCCAGAAGGCCGACAGCGGCAAGGAAGCCATCCAGTCGGCCGATGCCGAACGCGCGGCCCGTCAGGCCACATCCCCGGGGCTGGACACTTCCGCCGCACCCAACGGTCAGGCTGCGGGCGGCGCGCCGCAAGCCACCGTCGAAGCCGTCCCCGCCGGCACCACCCGCCCGGGGGGACAGGAATAATGCGTATCGCCATCGCGGGCGCCTCGGGCCGCATGGGGCGCATGCTGATCCAGGCCGTCCTGGAATCCCAGGATCTCACCCTGGCCGTGGCGCTGGATCGCCCCGGCAACGACGCCATCGGCCAGGACGCCGGCGCCCCCCTGGGCATCGTCACGGGCACGCCTATCACCGATGACCTGGGCGCCCTGGCCGGAGCCGATTGCCTGATCGACTTCACCCGCCCGGAAGGCACTCTGGCCCACCTGGAGGCCTGCGTCGCGCATGGCGTCAAATGCGTCATCGGCACCACCGGTTTCGACGCCGAGGGCAAGCAGGCCATCCGGGCCGCCGCCCAGAAAACCGCCATCGTCTTCGCCCCCAACATGAGCGTGGGCGTCAACGCAACGCTCAAACTGCTGGACATGGCCGCCCGTCTGCTGAACAGCGGCTATGACGCCGAAATCTTCGAGGCCCATCACCGCAACAAGGTCGACGCGCCCTCCGGCACCGCCCTGGCCATGGGCGAGGCCGTGGCGCGCGCCTGGGGCAAGCCGCTGGACGAGATCGCCGACTGGGCGCGCCACGGCGAGACCGGCCCGCGCGAAACCGGCCATATCGGCTTTTCCGTGCTGCGCGGCGGCGACATCGTCGGCGACCACACCGTGTACTTCTGCGGCACGGGCGAACGCATCGAGATCAGCCACCGCTCCAGCAGCCGCGCCACCTATGCCCAGGGCAGCCTGCGCGCCGCCCGCTATCTGGCGCGCCGCGAATTCGGCCTGTTCGACATGCAGGACGTGCTGGCCACCTGAGCGCCGGACTCAGTCCAGCACCACGGGCTCCTGCTCAAGGTCCACCCCGAACCGTTCCCGCACGTCGGCGCGCACGGCCCGGGCCAGCGCCAGGACATCCGCAGCCTGCGCGCCGCCGTGGTTCACCAGCACCAGCGCCTGGCGCTCATGCATGCCCACGGGCCCCAGGCGCCGCCCTTTCCAGCCCGCCCGCTCGATCAGCCAACCAGCCGCCAGCTTGACCCGGCCATCGGCCTGGGGATAAGTCCGCAGATCCGGAAACCGTTGTTTCAGCCCCTCCGCCTGGCCGGCGTCGATCACCGGATTCTTGAAGAAGCTGCCCGCGTTGCCCAGCACCGCCGGATCGGGCAGTTTGCGGCGGCGGATATCGCACACGGCGTCGAAGACCTGGCGCGGAGACGGCGCCGCCGATGAGGCGCTCGCCGGGCGGCCGGAAACCGACGCCCCGCGCTCGGCCCGCAACCCGGGATGATCCCGCAGGTCCGGATAGTCGAGACGCGGCGTCCAGGCTTTGGGCAACGCGAAACGCACCCGCACGATCAGCCAGCGCCCCGCCCCGTCGCGCTTGAACAGACTGTCCCGATAAGCGAAGCCGCACTCGCTGGGGCGCAAGTCGTGTGCGCGGCCCGCCCGCAGATCCCAGGCCACCACCGAATGCAGGCGCTGGTCCAGTTCCAGCCCGTAGGCGCCGATGTTCTGCACCGGCGCCGCCCCCACCGTCCCCGGGATCAAGGCCAGGTTCTCCAGCCCCGGCCAGCCCCGGGACAGGCAATGGTCCACGAAACCGTGCCAGGATTCTCCGGCGGCGGCCTCGACGATCCAGTGGTCGGCGGTCTCATCCCGCAAACGGATGCCGCGCAGCGCCACGCGCAGGACGCGATGGCGCGGTCGCTCGAGCATCACCAGGTTGCTGCCGCCCCCCAGCACGAACATCGGCGCCACGCCGTCCCGGCCTTTCCGTCCGGCAGCCAGCGCTTCGCACAAGGCCGGGATGGCGGATTCGTCCTCCAGGACCGCCACGGCGGCCCGCGCCGGCAGGCCCAGGGTGTTGCGGGCTTGCAGGTCCTGATCGGAGAAGACGAGGGGCTGGACGGACATGAGGCAAGAGGGCTGGAGTGGAAGGCGTAAGCATACCGCGCGGGCTTCGGATGGACGGGTTTCGGGGCGGGTATCCGGGCGATTTGACAGGCCTGGATATCGTGCTTTATAGTTCTGCCTCTTGCTTGATTGCGTACCGGCAACAGCGCCTTCCAGAGGTCTGAAGCCTGATCTGAAAAATCACACGATTTGACAGACTGAAAAATACGCCTTACAATGCAAGGCTTAGCTGAATAGCTAAAATGCGGGAATAGCTCAGTTGGTAGAGCGCAACCTTGCCAAGGTTGAGGTCGCGAGTTCGAGACTCGTTTCCCGCTCCAGATTCCAAAAGGCCCAAACTTCGGTTTGGGCCTTTTTTCTTTTGCCGACTTCGGTGCGACTCCCAGTCCGGTTTCAAGTCCCGGCGGCGCCTGGCGGCCTGCCCGAACGCCTGGACGACTCCCGCGCCGCGAACCGCTCGAATACCTGCTTTCCCGTTATTTTCTTCGTTTGATTCTTCAACTCGTAGTACGAAGGTTTTTCGTCGATGAAAACCTCATGGACGAGCGTGAACATCCGGTCCTGAAAAAGCCCGGCAGGCAGGATGTATTCGTTGCCGGACAATAGTCGATAAAAAAGATGGGTACCGCACGTCGGGCAAAACCCGCGCTCGGCCCAATCGGACGAACGGTAAGTCCGCGCCTCGCCGCCGGGAAACCCGACGCCGTCGCCACAATGCACGGCGAACATGGGGCCCCCCGACCAACGCCGGCATATGGCGCAATGGCACAGCCCGATCTGCTCGCGATCCGGCGCCGTGACTTCGATGGCACCGCAGAGACATTTTCCTTTCATCAGGGATTCCTCTCAGGACGGAAAATCAAGCGCGAAACACCATTATGATAGAGTGGTTTTCATGCTTTCACGCACAAGGATGATGCCCATGAAGACGCCCCGTCCGCACAGGCCCCTGTCCCAAACCATCGGCTGGGCGGTGCTGCTCCTGATCGCACTCTACTCGCTGCTCGGCGGCATCTGGCTGGCGGCGCTGGGCGGCTCGTGGTATTACGCCACGCTGGGCGTGGCATTGCTGGCGAGCGCCTGGCTGCTGCGGCGGCAACGGACGGCGGGGCTGTGGCTGTATGCCCTGATCCTGGCAGCCACCCTGGTCTGGGGCCTGTGGGAAACCGGCCCCGACTTCTGGGCGTTGGCGCCGCGCTACGATCTCCTCTTCCTCCTCGGCCTGTGGCTGTTGCTGCCGCCGGCCACGCACGGCTTCTACTCGCCCCGACCCGCCAAGGCCGCCATGGGCGTGGCGATGCTGGGCATGCTGGCGGTGCTGGGCTACGGCCTGTTCAACGACCCGCAGGAGATCGAGGGCACGCTCGCCCGCGCCCAGCCGGCCCGGGCGCATCCGGTGCCCGGCGTGGCGGACGAGGACTGGCCCGCCTACGGGCGCACGGAAGGCGGTGTGCGTTATTCGCCGCTGGCGCAGATCAACGCCGGCAACGTCAAGAATCTGCGGGTGGCATGGACCTATCGCACCGGCGACTTCCGCACCGCGAACGATTCGGGCGAGACCACCAACGAAGTCACGCCGATCAAGATCGGCGACAAGCTGTTCCTGTGCACGCCGCACCAGTTCCTGGACGCGCTCGATCCCGCCACAGGCCGGCGCCTGTGGCGCTTCGATCCGCGGCTGAAGGCCGACAAGACCTTCCAGCACTTGACCTGCCGCGGCGTCGCCTATCACGACGCGGACAATGGCGTGCGCTTCCCGGCCAGCCGCGCCAAGGCCGGCGACCAGGCTCCGGGGCTCTGCCCGCGCAAGGTGCTGCTGCCCACGAATGACGGCCGCCTGATCGCGGTGAACGCCGACAACGGCCATCCATGCGGCGATTTCGGCAAGGACGGCGAGATCGACCTGCAACAAAGCATGCCCCATGCCTATCCGGGCGGCTACAACCCGACATCGCCACCGGTGGTCACCGCATCGACCATCGTCATCGGTGGCTCGGTGACGGACAATTTCTCGAATCAAGAGCCGTCCGGCGTGATCCGCGGCTACGACGTACGCACCGGCGCGCTGAAATGGGTCTTCGACACCGGCGCGGAGGACCCCAACGCCATGCCGGGCGACCAGACGAAGTTCGTGCACAACTCGCCCAACGCCTGGGCGCCCCTGGCCTACGACGCCCAGACCGACGTGGTCTACGTGCCTACCGGCGTGGGTACGCCCGACATCTGGGGTGGCGACCGCGGCCCCCTGAAAGAGCGCTATGCCAATTCCATCCTGGCGCTGGATGCCTCCACCGGCCATCTGATCTGGCACTTCCAGACCACACACCACGATCTGTGGGACATGGATGTACCGGCGCAGCCCTCGCTGATGGACGTGACGAAGGAAGACGGCCAGACCGTGCCGGCCATCTACGTGCTCACCAAGACCGGCAACGTATTCGTGCTGGACCGCCGCGATGGCCGGCCCATCGTGCCGGTGACCGAAAAACCCGTACCGCAGGGCGTGGCGCGCGGCCCGCAGACCCGGGGCGAGCACTACGCGCCGACACAGCCGTTCTCGGCGCTGAATCTGGCGCCCCGGGACAAGCTCACCGACAAGGACATGTGGGGCGCCACGATGCTGGACCAGTTGATGTGCCGTGTGATGTTCAAGCGCCTCAACTACGAGGGCATCTACACGCCGCCGTCCGAGAATGGCACGCTGGTGTTCCCAGGCAACCTGGGCGTGTTCGAATGGGGCGGCATGTCGGTGAACCGGGATCGCCAGGTGGCGCTGGCGAACCCGATCGGCCTGCCCTTCGTTTCCCGGCTCATCCCCGAAGATCCGGACCGCGCCATTGGCGTGAAAGGGGCCGGCACGGAAAACGGCGTACAGCCGATGTACGGCACGCCGTACGGCGTGGAGATCAATCCCTTCCTGTCGCCGCTGGGCCTGCCCTGCAAGGCGCCGGCCTGGGGCTATGTGGCCGGGGTGGACCTGCAGCGCAACCAGGTGGTGTGGAAAAAGCGCATCGGCACCATCCGCGACAGCCTGCCGCACCTGTTCCCATTGCCGCCGCTCAAGATCGGCGTGCCGGGCCTGGGCGGCCCCATCTCGACCGCCGGCAACGTGATGTTCGTGGCCGCCACACAGGACGACTATCTGCGCGCCTTCGACGTGAGCAATGGCCACCTGCTGTGGGAAGCGCGCCTGCCCGCCGGCGGCCAGGCCACACCGATGACCTATGCGGCCGGCGGCAGACAGTACGTGGTGATCATGGCCGGCGGCCACGGCTCGTTCGGCACCCGGATGGGGGATTATCTGGTGGCCTACGCCTTGCCGGACTGAGCACCACTTCCAGAAGGCGCAAGGCGTGGGCACGGGCGGGCATTCCTCACTATAGAATGCCCGCTATGGACATCGCCTCTTCCTTATTGATCGCCGTCACGGCATGGCTGGTGCTGCGCATGCGCTACCAGCGCGCCCGCATCGCCCTGCTCGGGCATCACCTGGCCGGGCTGCGGCTCGAACACGGCATGGAGACCCTGACGCAGGGCTACACCCGCGCCATCCACGAAACGACCGAGGCGCGCCAGACCCAGGTGCTGGAAAGCTTCGCCCAGACAGAACGCACGGTGGCGGCGCAAGCGCAATCACTGGCCGACGCCATGCAAAGGGAAAGCGAACAGGCCACCCGCATGAGCATGCTGCCGTTCTGCGTGCCGTACGCCGAGCGCTTCCTGCCCGTACCGACGCGGGATTTCCGCGCGCTGCTGCGGATCCACGCGGCCGGCCTGCGGCATGTCGTGGACAACGAAAGCCATATGAATCCGAAGGACCGCGCCTACCATCTGTCGGCGGAACTCTATCTGCTGCAGCACAGTTGCCACTGGTACTGCAAGTCGCGATCCGTGGCCGACGCGCGTCTGGCGCTGCGGCATCAGGTGAAGCACCAGCAAGCGCTGGACGCGGTGTCCGACACGACCCGCTCGGCCTATCTGGCGTGGCTGCGGGGCGCCGGCTAGCTGCTAGCGCAGCGCCGCCACCTCGGTCACCCTCGCCCCGCACGCCCGCACCAGCTCGGCATCATGGCTGGCGAACAGCACGAGGCGGTCCTGTGCCCAGAGCCTGAACTGATCGGCCAGCACGGCGCGAGCCTGGGCGTCCAGCCCGTTGCCCGGGCCGTCCGCGACGACGACGGCCGGATCGCCCAGGGCGGCGGCCGTCAGAAAGACCTTGCGCCGCGTGC
The DNA here is from genome assembly GCF_027214045.1 of Castellaniella denitrificans. Taxonomy (GTDB): domain Bacteria; phylum Pseudomonadota; class Gammaproteobacteria; order Burkholderiales; family Burkholderiaceae_B; genus Castellaniella; species Castellaniella denitrificans_A. The sequence continues at coordinate 35,799 of NZ_JAPWHE010000002.1, forward strand.
CCGTCGACATCTGCTCGAAGCGCTTGTCCAGATGCGGCTCCAGCCCCAGCCGGCGGGCCAGGTCGAGCACCTCATGATCAAGGGACGCCCGCTTCTCCGTGGCGACCCGCTCGAGCAGCTCCCGGCCCGTCAGCGAGGGAAACGCCAGACAATCGTCGGGCACATGGGCCAGCCGGGCCTTGGCCAGCGAAGGCTCGCGGGCCATCGAATGCCCGCCGATCCAGACTTCGCCCGAGTCCGGAGCGATCATGCCCGCGACGATGCCCAGCAGGGTGGATTTGCCAGTGTTTTCTTCTTCGCACAGCGCCACGCATCCGGCTCCGAACGCCTGGTTCAGCCCTTGGAAGACGAGATGGTCGCCGTACCGCTTGGTGAGATTGTCGATGCGCAACATGCCGGGAAGTGTACGCAGGAATGCGGCGCGCGGCCAGGACGCCCCGGCCTCACCGGGAAATTTCCGCCGCCAGGGCCGCGCCCAGTCCGGCGATGGCCGCATTGCGATCCTCCATCGAGGCGTCGGTGCCGGTGATATAGATCGCCGCCACGATCGGCGCATGCGCGGGTGGCCACATCACCGCGATCACACCGCGCGAGCCGTGTCCGCCCGCCCCCGTCCGGTCGCCGATGCGCCATGCCCGGGGAATGCCCGCGCGCAGGAGCGGGCCGCCCACCTCGTTGCCCACCAGCCACCCGGTCAGCCGCGCTTTCGAGGAGGCCGACAGCACGTCACCGAGCACGAGCGCGCGCAGGGTGTCCGCCATCGCCGCTGGCGAGGTCGTGTCCCTGGCGTCGCCCGGCGTCCCTTCATTCAGGCCGGGTTCGTATCGGTCGAGTCGCGTCGTCCGGTCGCCAAGGCCGCGCGCGAATGCCGTCACGGCCCCCGGGCCGCCGATGGACTCCAGTATCTTGTTGGCGGCCACGTTATCGCTCGTGCGCATCGTGGCCGCGCAGAGATCGCCCAGGGCGACCCGCCGCCCGACCCACGTTTTCGAGACAGGCGCGTAAGGAACCAGATCGGCCTGCGCGACCAGTACCGTCTTTTCCAGATCGCCCCCGCCCTCGTCCGCCCGGCGCAGCAGCGCGCCGCATGCGAGCGCCTTGAACGTGCTCATCATGGGGAACCGTTCATCGGCCCGATAACGCCAGCTTCGGCCATCCCCGGTGTCCTGGATCACCAGGCCCACGCGCGCGCCCAGCCTGCCCTCGATCTCGCGGGCCTTCGCAAGAATCGCATCATCGGCCGCCGGCGCGGCGCGGGCGCATACCCCCGCGATCATCATGGCAATACCCAGCAGGATGGCTGGCAGTTTCATGGATGGCCTCTTTCCCATCGTTTCAGTCCGGTGAGGATACATGTCCGAACCACCGTTACACGCCGCCCGCAAGCATGGCCGCTTCCTTGTGATTTTGTCAGCGGCGCTTACAGCCGCACCCTTGGCCGCGCTCCGCCCATCTCCGGCCGCGGCCAAGGGCATCGGAGCCGATTGCGGCGGACATCCGCCTCGGCCCGCTGTCGGGCCCGCTTACAATGCCGCCCGCAAGACCTTGATAAGGTGTCCATGAGACCGTTTATTCAGGAGGCGCTCATGTCAAAGACGATCCTTGCGACCCTTGCCATCTTCGCAGGCAGTGGTGTCCTGGCCGCGTGCTCGACCCCCTCGACCGTCACCACGCGCGACGGCCGGACAGACTATACCGCCGACGCGCCGGTCACCGATACGGACGACGGCTTCGTCACTTACGAAAAGGGCGGCCGCGACGTCAAGGTCAACAAGTCCGAGGTCGAGCGGATCGAGGAAGTGGAATGACGGCGGGATAAAGCCGCCGCCCGCCTCACTTGAAACGCGGCGACTCGCGCAGCAGGCTCAGCGCCTGCCGCGCGCCATGGAGCTGGTCCACCAGATGCAGAATCAGGTCGATGCCCGCTTCGTTGACGCCGAAATCCCGCTGCAGGTCCTGGATCAGGACCGCCCGCGCGATGTCGCATTCGGAGAAGCGGACCTCGGACGCGGCGTCATCCGGAATGAGCCAGCGCCGCTCCAGCCAGAACTCCAGGGTCTGTTCCCTGATGTTCGCGCTGACCAGGAATTCCTGCTTGGTCATGATCATGATGATTCACCTCCGCGCGGATCGTGGGCCTTGCCCTTTTCCCACCGGGCAACGAACGCGTCGAGCTCGGGATCGGGCGACTTCGGCAGCACGATTCTCAGCTTGACGAGTTCGTCGCCGAATCCCCCTTCGCGACGCGGCGCGCCCTTGCCCTTCAGACGCAGCGTGGCGCCGCTGCTGGAGTGACTCGGAATCGTCAGCATCACATCGCCTGTCGGGGTCGGAACCCGCACCTCGCCGCCCAGGACCGCCTCGGACAGGGACACCGGCAACTCCACGATGACGTTGGCGCCCTCCTGCTTGAAGCGCGGGTCGGGCAGCACCTCGACCCGGATCAGCGCATCGCCGGGTCCGCCAGCCCCCCGGCCAGGCGCGCCCTTGCCCTTCAGGCGCAACATCTGGCCGTCGAGCATCCCGGGCGGAATCGTCACATCCAGCGTGCCGCCATCGGGCAGGGTGATCCGCTTGTCGGCCCCCGTCACGGATTCGACGAAACGGATCGACAGGCTGTAGAGGCGGTCCTCGCCCCGCTGGTGGGCGCGGGCCTCGCGGCCGCGCCGCAGGATTTCGGCGAACACGTCGTCGTCCGCGAAATCCGCGTAGCCCGCGTCGCTGGTGTAGGGATTCCGGCCGTGATCGGCCGAGGCAAAGTCCCGATAGAATTGACGTTTGGGCTGTTCGGCGCCGCTGGCATCGATCTCGCCCGCATCGAAGCGCCTGCGCTTTTCAGGATCGCCGAGCAGGCCATAGGCCACGGAGACGTCCTTGAATTTATCCTCGGCCGCCTTGTCGCCCGGATTCAGGTCCGGATGCAGTCGCTTTGCCAGGCCTCGATAGGCCTTCTTGATCTCGTCGAGCGACGCGGTGCGCGCCACGCCGAGCACCTGGTATGGATCCCGCATGATCAGCCTCGCAAGCGCATCACGACAATCATCAGATTACCACGGTGCGGAAGACCGCCGCCCTCCTGTCATCGGGAGCGGCGGGCCGCGCCGGCATCCGCCGCACGGGCCCCGGAAGCCCTTATTTCGCAGGGGGCGTCAGGGCCACGGCGGCCTCGGGCGACAGCAGCCGGAACGTGAAACTTTCCTGCAGATAAAGCCGCACGGCATCGTCCGAGTGCGACTGGTAGCCGATCGAGATGTCCTGGCCGAGGTGCAGGGAGAAGTCCCCGCCGCGGGTGCTGAGCAGCACGCCCCCCTCGATGCCCGGCGCCCAGACGATGTCGCGGTCCAGCAGCGGCCGGATGTGCTTGAGCAGCGGATAGCCCTCGTCGCTGGCGCCGCCGACGGCGGCGTAGGCCTTCTCGCCGAGAACCAGGACATACGGGCCATTGACGCCCGCCAGGCGCAACTGGCTCAGGGCCTGCGCCACGACGGCGGGGTAGCGCCGGATGTCGGCGGGCAGTTTCACCGCCGGGTTGCCGGCGCCCGGCCGGATCCCCTGGATGCCCGCCGCCGCGTAGCCGTCGAACACGGCCCGGTCTTCCGCGTAGGCGATCTTGCGGGCGGCATCCTTGAGCGGCTGCAGATCGGGATCGTCGGAACCGCGCTCGACCTCGTCGAGCGTCCAACGCGAGAGTTCGAACGGCACGCGCAGTTCCACCAGAGGCTGGACCTGGTGCTGCCCGGCCAGGACGCCGACGTCGGGCGCCTTGATGGACTTGAGGTGGCCGGTGCCGACGGCTGCGAGCGCGGCCCCCCGCGGATCGGCGACGTCCACGACGCGGCGCGCCGCCAGGTAACGCTTGAGTGTCCGGGACGCCTCTTCCTCGATCTGGGCCCACGCCGCGTCCGAGACCGGCGCCAGTTCACGATGCAGATTATTCATGCGGGGGTTCTCCTTTGAGTGAGCCGATGCCCAGCGAGCCGTCGGGCGCGCCGGCGCCCGGCGAGGATTCGTCGTGAGCCTGCGGCGCCCCGAAAGCGGGCGCATCTTCCAGGAAGCGGGCCGAGGGCACGAAAAAAAGCGAACCCGTAACGGCGCGACTGAAATCGAGCAACCGGTCATAGTTGCCCGGCGGGCGCCCGATGAACATGTTTTCCAGCATCCGCTCGATGCGGCCCGGGGACCGGGCGTAGCCGATGAAATAAGTGCCGAATTCGCCCTTGCCCACGTCGCCGAACGGCATGTTGGCGCGCACGATGTCCAGTTCCTCGCCGTCCTCCTCGATCACGGTCAGCGCGTTGTGGGCCCAACTGGGCTTGACGTCGTCGGCCAGCTCGATGTTGGTCTGCTTGGTGCGGCCGATGATCCTTTCCTGCATTTCAACCGGCAGCGCGTTCCAGCCGGCCAGGTCATGCAGGTACTTCTGCACGATCACGTAGCTGCCGCCGACGAAATCGCCATCCTCGTCGCCGATGACGGTGGCGGCGACCGCTTCGGGGCCCTCGGGATTCTCCGTGCCGTCCACGAAACCGATCAGGTCGCGGGCGTCGAAATACTTGAAGCCATGGACCTCGTCCACGACAGTGGCCGCATCGCCCAGCCGCGCCGTCACCTGCGTGGCCAGTTCGAAGCACAGGTCCATGCGCGTGGCGCGGATGTGCAACAGGACGTCGCCCGGCGTGGAAACCGCATGGTGCACGCCCCGGATTTCCTTGAAGGGATGCAACTCCCGGGGCCTGGGCGAGCCGAACAGGCGATCCCAGGCGTCGGAGCCGAAGCCCATGATGCAGGACAACCTCCCGTCGAGGTCGCGGAACCCGACCGACCGCAGCAACCCGGACAGATCCGCGCAGAGCGCGCGCACGGCATCCAGGGGCTCGGGCCCCGGGTTGAGGGTCAGGACCAGATACAGGGCCGCCTGCGTGAGCGGCGCGTCGACAGGCTGGTGCGTCACGGACGACAAATCGTTCTCCTTGCGGACTCGGGCATCCATTCAACTTAGTGTACCTTGCGGCCGGCGTCCGTCCGGTGACGCCGGTCCGGCGTATAATTCGCCCCTGCACCGTCTCCATCCATGGGTTCCCTCACCCCATCCATCAAAAAGGTCCGCATGAAATCCGCATCCGTTCCGCACTCGCGGACATCGTTCTGGCTCGCCCTGCTGGTCGCGTTCCACATCCTGGTCATCATCGCCAGCAACTATCTGGTGCAGTTGCCCATCGAACTGTTCGGCTTCCACAGCACCTGGGGCGCCTTCAGCTTTCCTTTCATCTTCCTGGCCACCGACCTGACCGTGCGCCTGATCGGCAAGACCCCCGCGCGCCGCGTGATCCTGCGCGCCATGGTCCCGGCGCTGGTCGTCTCCTACGTCGTGTCGGTCCTGTTCCACGAAGGCGGCTTCAAGGGCTTCGAGGCGCTGGGCACATTCAACCTCTTCGTGTTCCGCATCGCCTTCGCCAGCTTCGCGGCCTACGTCCTGGGCCAGCTCCTGGACGTGCACGTGTTCGACCGCATGCGGCGCGACTACGTGCAATGGTGGATCGCGCCGGCCGCGTCCGCCGTGCTCGGCCAGGCGCTGGACACGGTGGCCTTCTTCGGCATCGCCTTCTGGCGCAGCAGCAACCCCTTCATGGCCGCGCACTGGGGGGAGATCGCCGCCGTCGACTACGTCATCAAACTGACCGTCAGCCTGCTGCTGTTCGTGCCGATGTACGGCGTCGCCCTGAACGCGATCATCCGCGTCATGCGCCGGCGCGAAGCCCTGCCGGCCGCAGCATGAGCACACCGGGCCAAGGGGGCGCCATGACCGCGCCGGGCCGCCGCGCCCTGGTCCTGTTTTCCGGCGGCCAGGATTCCACCACCTGCCTGGCCTGGGCACTGGCGCGTCACGATCACGTCGAGACCATCGGCTTCGACTACGGCCAGCGCCACCGCGCCGAACTGGACTGCCGCCTCGCGCTGCGCCGCAGCCTGGCCGGACTGCGGTCCGACTGGGGCCGGCGCCTGGGCGAGGACCATCTGCTGAATGTGGACGTACTGGGGCAACTGGGCGCCACGGCGATGACCGGCGACATCGAGATCGCCATGCAGGCCGACGGCCTGCCCAATACCTTTGTGCCGGGCCGCAACCTGCTGTTCTTCACCCTGGCCGCCGCGCTGTCCTACCGGCGCGGCCTGGACGTGCTGGTGGGCGGCATGTCGCAAACGGACTATTCCGGCTACCCGGACTGCCGCGACAACACGATCAAGGCGCTGCAGGTGGCCCTGAGCCTGGGCATCGACCGCCCCCTGACGCTGGAAACCCCGCTGATGTGGCTGGACAAGGCCGACACCTGGGCGCTCGCGCGGGAACTGGGCGGCGACGCGCTGGTCGAACTGGTGCGCACGGACACCCATACCTGCTACCTGAACCGCCGCGACACCCTGCACGCCTGGGGCTACGGCTGCGGCGAATGCCCGGCCTGCGCGCTGCGCGCGCGGGGACACTGGGACTGGATGGCGCGGCGGAAGGCCGGCCGAGACGGCGCCCGCGCCGCTACAGCGTGACCGTCCCCTCGATGCAGGTGACGACCTCGCCCCCCACCCAGATGTCCGCCCCGGATTTCCCGATGTGCACGCGGCCCGCGCGGCCCAGCGCCGTCCCCTGGGACGCCACGTAGGATTCGGGCGCGAGGCCGGCGCCGATCAGCCACTGGGCCACGCCTGCGTTCAGGCTGCCCGTGACCGGGTCTTCCGGGATCCCGAGGCCGGGCACGAACGCCCGCACCTCGAACTGCGCCTGCGGACCGTCGACGACCGGATCCCAGGGCGCGACCACGCCCACCTTGAGATCGCCCAGCACCGCCGGGTCGGGACGCAGTGCCAGCACCCGCCGGCGCGTGCCCAACAGCACCGCCAGCCAGCCGGGCCCGTTGTCCACCCATCGCGCCTCGCGGATCTCGCCGACGGCCAGGCCCAACCCCGCGGCGATGCGCGGCAGCAGATCGGGCTCGACCGGGCCCGAGCGCACCAGGGGCGGCGCGGCGAACGCCATCCGCGATCCGTCGAGGCGCAGGGTGATCAGGCCCGCCGGGCATTCCTGGACGATCGTGTCGCCGCGCGCCCGGCCGCCGCTGGCCAGCCACACCGCGCAGGCGCCCAGCGTGGGATGCCCGGCGAAGGGCAACTCGCCGCCCGGCGTGAAGATGCGCACGCGATAGTCCGCCCGCGGCGTGGTCGGCCGCAGCAGGAAGATCGTCTCGCTCAGGTTCGTCCAGCGGGCGAACGCGGCCATCCGGTCGTCCGGCAGCCCGTCGGCGGCGATCACCACCGCCAGGGGATTGCCTTTCAGGGGTTCGCTGGCGAAGACGTCCACTTGCTTGAAATCGAAGGTCGGCATGATGTGCGGCGCGATAGGGCGATGAGGAAAGGAATTTGCATTCTCGCATCAATCGAGGACAGGATGCCGGAGATATAATACTGTTCATCCATACAGTTATTTGTCCGCCATGGAAGCCCCCGCCCTCCTTTCTCAGCAGCCCGCCGCCTGCCGGCACGTCGAAACCCCGGCGCGCTGCGGCTTTCCCAGCCCGGCCGAAGACCACGCCCAGAAGCGGATCGACCTGAACGCCGTCCTGATTCGACACCCCGAGGCGACCTTCTACATGCGCGCCCGGGGCGAATCCATGCGCGACGCCGGCATCGGCGACGGTGATGCCCTGGTCGTGGACCGCGCCCTGGAGGCCCGTCACGGCGACATCGTCGTGGCCGTCGTCGACGGCGACTTCACCGTCAAGACCCTGCATCGCCAGGACGGCCGGGTACGCCTGCGGGCGGCCAACCCCGCCTTCCAGGACATCGTGCCGCGCCACGGCCAGGAACTGGCCATCTGGGGAGTCGTCACATGGGTGCTCAAACCCGTCGGCCGCCATCACGCATCGCGCTGATCGACGGCAACAGCTTCTACTGCGCCTGCGAACGGGTCCTGAGGCCCGCGCTGGAAGGCAGGCCCGTCATCGTGCTGTCCAACAACGACGGCTGCGCCATCGCACGCACGGCCGAAGCCAAGGCCATGGGCATCCCCATGGGCGCGCCCTGGTTCAGGATCCAGCACCTGCAAGCCCGGGGGCTGGTCGCCCTGTCCGCCAACTTCGCCCTATACGGCGACATGAGCGACCGCATGATGCGCGTGATCGGCCAATTCTCACCCGCCCAGGAAATCTATTCCATCGATGAATGCTTCCTGGACCTGACCGGCCTGCCCGGCCCGGGCCGCGACATCGGCACGCGAATCCGCCAGCGCGTGCTGCGCTGGGTCGGCATCCCCACCTGCGTCGGCATCGGCGCCACCAAGACCCTGGCCAAACTGGCCAATCACCTGGCCAAATCCCTGCCGCGCCTGCAGGGGGTCTGCGACCTGTCCGGCCTGGGCCGGGCGGAATTGATGCGCGCCATCCGCCACGTGCCCGTCCGGGACGTCTGGGGTGTGGGCCGGCGCCTGGGCCCCAGCCTGGAAGCATCCGGCATCCGCACCGCCGCCGACCTGGCGCAGGCGGACCGGCATGTCCTGCGGCGGCGATACTCGATCGTGCTGGCCAAGACCGCCCAGGAACTGTGCGGCGAACCCGCCATCGACTGGGAAGACGCGCCCACCCCCAGACAGCAGATCATGTCCACCCGCAGCTTCGGGCTGCCCGTGCGCGACCTGGCCGAACTGGAGCAGGCCGTCAGCCTGTTCACCAGCCGCGCCGCCGAGAAACTGCGGCGTCAGCAGTCCCGGGCCGGGGCCGTTCAGGTGTACATCCGGACCAGCCGTTTCCGGACCGGGCCATGGCATGCCGACAGCGCCGTCGTGCCGCTGGATGCGCCCACGGACGCCACGTCCATGCTGCTGCGCGCCGCGCTGAGCGGGTTGCGATCGGTGTTCCGGCCGGGATTCGACTATGCCAAGGCGGGGGTGTGCCTGCTGGATGTCGGGCCGGCGGCGCCGGTCGCGATGCAGGGCGAGCTGTTTGGACCGGATCCGGAACCAGCGGCGAAGTCCGCCCGGGCCATGGCCGTGGTGGACCAGTTGAATCAGCGGTTCGGTAGCAGGATGATCCAGGTGGCCAGCGCCCTGCATGGACCGGATGCGCGGTGGCAGATGCGTCAGGCGCACCGTTCGCCGAACTATACGACAGCGTGGGGGGACGTGGTGCGGGTGGGATGAAGGGGCCCCACGGCGACCCAGGAACCTTTCCGGGCACGCATGCCGGCGTTGCCCGTCTGTCAGGCCAGGATTCCGTTCACAAATAATTCAATAAACGTTGTAATATTGAATTATGAACGAAATCCAAGCCGCTTCAGCCCTGGGCGCCCTCGCCCATCCCCAGCGTCTGCACGTGTTCCGGGCCCTGGTGACGACCGGCCCCGAGGGGCTGACCCCCAGCACCCTCGCCAACCAGCTCGACGTGGCGCGCAACGCGCTGTCCTTCCACCTGAAGGCGCTGACCCACGCGGGCCTCGTCACGATCGAACAGCAGGGCCGCAACCTCATCTACCGCGCCGACTTCGTCCGGATGAACGGGCTGCTCGGCTACCTGACCGAACACTGCTGCCAGGGCGGCACATGCGCCGTCAACGCAGGCGGCGACACTTCCCATTTCCGTTGCTGACGCAAACACCCATGAGTCCCGACACCCACTACAACGCGCTGTTCATCTGCACGGGCAATTCGGCCCGCTCCATCCTCGCCGAAGGCATCCTCAACGCACTCGGCCAGGGCCGCTTCCACGCCTATTCGGCGGGCAGCCAGCCCAAGGGTGAAGTGCATCCCCTGGCGCTGGCCACACTCGAACGGCTGCGCATGCCGGCAGCGGGCTATCGCAGCAAGAGCTGGGACGAATTCGCAGCCCCGGGGGCGCCGGTGTTCGATTTCATCTTCACCGTCTGCGACAATGCCGCGGGCGAGGCCTGCCCGTTCTGGCCGGGCAAGCCGGTCACGGCGCATTGGGGGGTGCCCGACCCCGCCGCCGTCGAAGGCACGGAATCCCAACGGCTCAAGGCGTTCCGGGATGCCGCGCTGACGCTGCGCAAGCGCATCGACCTGCTGCTGGCGCTGCCGATCCACCAGTTGGACGCGCTGTCACTGCAACGCGCCTTGCAGGACATCGGCCGCCAATGCGGGAGAGCCCGCATGAGCCTGTTCGAGCGCTACCTGACCCTCTGGGTCTTCCTGTGCATCGTGCTGGGCATCGCGCTGGGCCAATTCGCGCCCGGAGTATTCCAGGCCATCGGACACCTGGAGATCGCCCGGGTGAACCTGCCGGTCGGCCTGCTGATCTGGGTGATGATCATCCCGATGCTGCTCAAGGTGGATTTCGGCGCCCTCGGGCAAGTCAAGCGCCATTGGCGCGGCATCGGCGTGACACTGTTCATCAACTGGGCGGTCAAGCCATTTTCGATGGCGGCGCTGGGGTGGCTGTTCATCCGGCAGGTCTTCGCCCCCTGGCTGCCCGCCGATCAACTGGACAGCTACGTCGCCGGCCTCATCCTGCTGGCGGCGGCGCCCTGCACGGCCATGGTGTTCGTCTGGAGCCGCCTGACCGGCGGCGACCCCGTGTTCACACTGTCGCAGGTCGCGCTGAACGACACCATCATGGTGTTCGCCTTCGCCCCCATCGTCGGCCTGCTGCTGGGCCTGTCGTCCATCACCGTGCCCTGGGCCACGCTGCTGGTGTCGGTCGGGCTGTACATCGTGATCCCGGTCATCCTGGCGCAGATCTGGCGCCGCGTCCTGCTGAACAAGGGGCAAGCCGCCTTCGACGCCGCGCTGGCCCGCATCGGCCCGCTCTCCATGGCCGCCCTGCTGCTGACGCTGGTGCTGCTGTTCGCCTTCCAGGGCGAGGCCATCCTGCGGCAGCCGCTGGTGATCGCCATGCTGGCCGTGCCCATCCTGATCCAGGTGCTCTTCAATTCCGGCCTGGCTTATTGGCTCAATCGCCGGGCGGGCGAACGGCACAGCATCGCTTGTCCATCGGCTCTGATTGGCGCTTCGAATTTCTTCGAACTGGCCGTGGCCGCGGCCATCAGCCTGTTCGGCTTCCAGTCCGGCGCGGCACTGGCCACCGTCGTGGGCGTGCTGATCGAAGTCCCGGTGATGCTGCTGGTCGTGCGGATCGTCAACCGCAGCAAGGGCTGGTATGACGCGGGCGTCTGTGGACAAACAACCACTTTCCACGTACGGTAGCGGAGCCGCCGGATGCTGGACGCCTCGTCACACAGACCAGCGCCATCCATGCCGGGTTTGTTTTCAAAGAGAGCAACTTCATGAAAGAACTGGATATCGTTTCGTTTGGCAAATCGGATATTGAAAACACCCTGGAAAAAATGTCTCCGGGCGAAATCGACAAACTGGCCTTCGGCGCCATCGAACTGGACAAGAACGGCACGATCCTGAAATATAACGCGGCCGAGGGCGCCATCACCGGACGCAACCCCGCCGACGTCATCGGCAAGAACTTCTTCCGCGATGTCGCGCCCTGCACCTCAAAAGCGTCGTTCAAAGGCGTATTCGATGCCGGGGTCAGGGACAACAACCTGAACACCATGTTCGAGTATGTTTTCGACTACAACATGCAGCCGACCAAGGTGAAGGTGCATATGAAAACATCCATCAATGGCCAGTCCTACTGGATTTTCGTCAAGCGTCTCTGAAGCGGTCGTGCGGCACCCTGCGGATCAGGCGCCGTCGTGGTGGGAACAGCACGGTGTGCTGCATCGCTTGGTCTGTGACCTGACGCATGCCGAACTCACCGCGCTGCGCAGGCGCCCCCCGGCCCATGCATTGCCCTGGCCGGAAAACACGCATCTGGCCGAGGACCTCGGCGCGGATTCGCTCGAGTTGATGGCGCTGGCGACACGGCTGTCGGAAATGCTGCATATCCACGAAGCGGGCATCGAAGACTACCTGCTGGCCAGATTGCGCATCGACGACTGGACATCCGTCGCACTGACGAGCCTGCGCCGTTACAACACAGCGCTCACGTTCCGCACATCCGGCAGCAGCGGCCAAACAAAACCCTGCACCCACGACGCGTCATGGCTGTGGCAGGAATCGCTGGCCCTGGGCGAGCTGTTCCCGGGGCGACGACGGCTGCTGTTCGCCGTCCCCAGCCACCACATTTACGGTTTTCTTTTCACCGTGCTGCTCCCCCAGGTACTCGACCTGCCAGCCGACCGGCTGATCGATCTGCGCCGCAGCAGCGCCGCGGCCCTGCCCGGCCAGTTGCGGGCGGGCGACCTGGTCGTGGCACACCCCGATTATTGGCGCACGGCCCTGACGCTCGTCCCCGCCTTTCCCGAGGACATCGTCGGGGTGACTTCCGGCGCGCCCTGCCCCGACGACATCGCGGCCGGACTGCGCGCGGCCGGGCTGTCGCGGCTGGTGCAGGTGTTCGGCAGCAGCGAAACCGCCGGCCTTGGCTGGCGCGACGACGAGACGGCGCCGTACCGGTGCTTTCCTTACTGGCAAGGCCCGGACCGGGACGGTTCGATGCTGCGCCACATGATGGACGGCACCACGGCGTCTTTTACCGTGCAGGACGAGCTTGTCTGGAAGGACAGCCGCCACTTCCTGCCGCAAGGAAGACGCGATGAGGTGGTGCAAGTGGGGGGCAGGAATGTATCCCCGGCGCATGTCGCCCAGGTGCTGCGCCGGCATCCCCGCGTGCAGGACGCCAGCGTGCGGCTGATGCGCCCCGACGAGGGCCTGCGGCTGAAGGCGTTCGTGGTGCCGCGCCAGGATGTCGAGAACACCCATGCGCTGGCCGAGGCACTGGCCGGCTGGGTCCGTGATCACCTGACCGCCGCGGAGCGGCCAAGCACCTTCACATTCGGCCCGCAACTGCCACGCCAGCACAACGGCAAGCCGGCCGACTGGATCATCGAAGGCTGACCCGTTCGCAGAGTGGTTCAGACTGAGGGTCCGCGGCTGCATCATGATCGTCCGGGCCCCATGGAAAATGGGGCCCGACCGCTGACGATCAGGCAGGCCGAAGGCCTGGTGAAAAAAATTCGACCGCCCAATAAAAAGCGTGTCATTCATCGCGTCATTCTGAGGCTGAACCCCAAAAATGAGCCTGAAAAATGACACGCCTGAATTTCAAATTATTGATTTGAAATGGAAAACTGGTGGAGCCGGGGGGAATTGAACCCCCGTCCGCAAGCCCTCCGCAAGTAGCTCTACATACTTAGTCGGCCTATTTTGAGTTTTAACCTTGGATCATGCCGGACGACAGGCCCTTCCTTGGCGATTCGCACTGATTTAAGATCCGACCCAGCGACCTGGTCGAACCCGATTCCCTGTGAATGACGCTGCTGTGGGTTTGACCCCACCCGACCCAGGGACCAGTCGGTGCAGCGGCTCACCGCTTAAGCGGCCAGAGCGAAACGCTCGTCGTTGGCGTTTGTAGTTTTCCAGTGGATTTACGAGCGTACTGGTGCTCGGTATGCACTATCCTGTTTTGAGACCCACGTCGAAGCCAAATCGGCCCCAGGACATGCTTATTATACCGGCATTTTTCAGATAATGAAATTACAATCGGGGTCCATGAGGATGCAACGCCACATTCGCGCCGCCCTGCCGGCCGCCCCGTCCAGGACCCCGCCATGCTGCGCTGGCTGACGGGGCGCGCCGCCCGGGACCACGCATTCGAGCAGGCCCTGGACTCCCTGGACACGCGGGTATGGCCTCCCCTGCTGGCACGGCATGCCTTCCTGGCCGGCCTGGACGCGCGGGAAACCGAGACACTGCGCCGGCATACAGCCTGGATCCTGGCGAACAAGGCCTTCCACGGCGCTCACGGCCTGCGGGTAACGCCGGACATGCGCCGCTCGATCGCGATCCAGGCCGCCCTGCCGGTGCTGGGGCTGGACACCTCGCTGTACCGGGGCTGGACGCAGATCGTCGTCTACCCGGGCGGCTTTCTGGTGCGGCGCGCCGAGACCGACGAGGCCGGCGTGGTCCACGAGTACGAGCAGGAAACGTCGGGCGAATCCTGGGAAGGCGGTCCGGTGATCCTGTCCTGGGAAGACGCGCGTGCCGGGACGGACACGCAGACGAATGTGGTGATCCACGAATTCGCCCACAAGCTCGACCAGCGCGACGGCGACGCGGACGGCATGCCGGGGTTGCGCGCGCACCGGGACCTGGATCCGCGCCATTGGCGCGAGGTGCTGGACCGGACCTTCGACGATTTCAACGCCTGGCTCGACGAGGTGGAGGCGCTCATCCCGCCCGACGTGGACCCGGAATCCGACGAGGCCGCCGGATGGTACGCGGAACTGCCGCTGGATCCCTATGCCGCGCAGGACCCGGCTGAATTCTTCGCCGTCAGTTCGGAGAGTTTCTTCATCGATCCTTGGGCGATGGCGGCGGCCTGGCCCGACTGGTACCGCTTGTTGGCGCGGTATTATCGGCAGGATCCACTGCGCCGACTGGAAGACGCCGGCGTGCAGCGCCCCGTCCGCCCCTGAGGCGGGCCGCCCACTCCACCAAAGGAACCCGACCATGGACATCACCCTCACAGCCGCCGACGGCCACGCGTTCACCGCCTACCTGTGCGGACCCGAGGACGCCCGCACGGGCGTCGTCGTGCTGCCGGAAATCTTCGGCATCAATGGCCACATCCGCCAGATGGCCGATCGTTTCGCGGCGCAGGGATACCGGGCGATCTGCCCCTCCTTGTTCGATCGGGCGGCGGACGGCGGCAACGGCCTGCAACTCGGCTACGACGAGGCGGGCCGGGACCGCGGCCTGGCCTTGCGCAAGGCGATCCGCGACGAGGACGCCCTGCTGGACATCGAGGCGGCCGCCGCCGCGCTGAAGGGCCAGGTCGCGCGCCTGGTGACGGGCTATTGCTGGGGCGGCTACCTGTCCTGGCGCGCCGCCTGCCTGAGCGACACCTTCGCGGCCGCGTCCTGCTGGTACGGCGGGGGCATCGCGCGCCACGCCCACGACACGCCCCGGATTCCCGTGCAGATGCACTTCGGCGGCCAGGACGGCTCGATCCCGCTGTCGGATGTACAAGCCATCCAGGCGGCGCAGCCCGGCCTGCCGATTCACGTCTATCCGGAAGCCGGCCACGCATTCGGGCGCGAAGGCACGGCGGCCCACCACCCGGCTTCGGCGGCGCTGGCCTGGGAACGGACGCTGGCGTTCTTCGCCATTCACGCGGCCTGAGGCGCAGCGGAACGCCGGGCCTCGGCCCGCGTTTCGGCGCCGTTTCCGCAACAAACGTGAACAGTTGTTCCGGTCACGGCCGGAAAACCGCGCGCCGGTAGCCTTTTGAAGCGACTGTCCTCCGGGTCTTCACAATCCGTGCCATCCGGACAGGCCACAATGGGGGCCTCTCGATCCGCAGGACAAGCCATGAAAAACAAGAGTCTCCACACTGCGCCTTCGGCTTTCCGCCTTCCGAAAGGACGCTTTTCATCTTGGGGCGGCCCGGCAATGAAAAAAAGCATCGCGGCGGCGGCCCTGTTCGCCGGCGCGCTGGTTGCTGGACCGGCCGCCCACGCGGGCGACGTGGACGTCGGCATTTCCATCGGCATCCCCGGCTTCATCTGGGGGGGGCCGGCCTATTATCCACCGCCGCCGCGCCATTACCACCGCCCGCGCGTGATCGTGGTGCCCGAACCCGTCTACGTGCCCGGCCCCGGCTACCGTGCCGGCTGGGAAGATCGCGGCCACTACGACCGTCACCCGCGCAGATACTGGAAGGAAAACTGGAAACACGACCGTGGCCATCGCGGCCGCGGCTGGGACGACTGAGGTCTTAGTGGGTCAGCACACCGTCCCGGTAATCGCGCAAGGCCTGCTCGATTTCCTCGGGGGTGTTCATGACGAAGGGGCCGTACTGGACGACGGGCTCGTTCAGCGGCTTGCCGGCCAGCACCAACACCCGCACGCCATCGGCGCCGTCCGGCGCCGCGGCAATATGCAGGGTGTCGCCTTGCGTGCCGAACCAGACGGTATGCCCCGGTTCGACCGCGCGGCCATCGGCATCCAGCCGACCTTCGAACACATACAGCAGAACCTGATGGGTCGCCGGGACCGGGATGTCCACCGGCTGTCCCGCCATGACGCGGATGTCGGCGATCAGCGGCTGGGTGGCGGGATTCGCCCGGCCCGGCCCCCGCAGCGGGCAGGTCGCCCAGGGGATGATGCCGGCGATCAGCTTGATGAAGCCGCCTTCGGGCAATTCGGCCGTCGCGAGCGCTTCGGCCGGAATGTCGCGATAGCGCGCGGGCTGCATCTTGTCGGCGGCCGGCAGGTTCAGCCAGATCTGGAAACCGCGCAGCAGGCCGTTTTCCTGCTGGGGCATTTCCTCATGGATGATGCCGCGCCCGGCGGTCATCCATTGCACGCCCCCGGCCTTCAGGTCGCCCTCGTTGCCCAGATGGTCGCGGTGGCGCATGTGGCCATCGACGATATAGGTCACGGTCTCGAAGCCGCGATGCGGATGCGGCGGGAAACCCGCAATATAGTCGTCCGGGTCGTCGGAGGAAAACGCATCCAGCATCAGGAAGGGATCCATGCGGTACTGCCGCTGCTGCCCCAGGGCGCGCAGGAGCCGCACGCCCGCGCCGTCCTGGGTGGGCTGGGCGGGAAGGATCCGTGCGACGGCCCGGCGGGACATGTCAGAGCCCGACGTTGTCCTTTTCCAGCACCTGTTCCGCGCGGTAGCTGGAGCGCACCAGCGCGCCGGAGACGACCTCGCGGAAGCCCTTGGACAGGCCCAGGTCGCGGTAGGCGCGGAACTGCTCGGGCGTGACGAAGCGGCGCACCGGCAAGTGATTGGCCGTGGGCCGCATGTACTGGCCGAAGGTCAGGATGTCGACGTTGGCGGCGCGGATGTCATCCATCGCCTGCTCGATTTCCTCGTCGGTCTCGCCCAGGCCCAGCATGATGCTGGTCTTGGTGAGGGTCTGGGGCGCGTAGGTCTTGGCGTGGGCCAGCACATCCAGCGTCTGGCGGTACCCGGCCCGGACATCGCGCACCACGTGCGTCAGGCGCTCGACGGTTTCGACGTTCTGGGCGAAAGTGGTCAGGCCGGCGTCCAGGATCTTTTCCACGCAGCCGTGGTTGCCCTGGAAATCGGGCGTCAGGGCCTCGACCGCCGTCCGCGGCGAGCGCTCGTGGATGGCGCGGATACAGGCGGCGTAATGGCCCGCCCCGCCATCGATCAGGTCGTCCCGGTCGACCGAGGTGAGCACCACGTATTTCAACTGCATCAGCGCCACCGCGTCGGCCACGCTGGCCGGCTCGTTGTGGTCCAGCCAGCCATGGGGATTGCCGGTGCTGACGGCGCAGAATTTGCAGGCGCGCGTGCAGACCGAACCCATCAGCATCAGGGTCGCCGTGCCCCGTCCCCAGCATTCGGCGATGTTGGGGCATTTGGATTCGGCGCAAACGGTGTTGAGCTTGTGCGTCTCGACGATCTCGCGGACTTCCTGGTAGCGTTCGCCCGACGGGATGCGCACCCGCAGCCAGGCCGGTTTGGGTGCGGAATCGGGGATTTCGGTCAGCTCGCTGGGCCGCATGCCGTCCTTGACGGCCTTGGTGCCTTGGGGACTGATGAATTTGGACCCCGAGCGGGCGCGGATGATGGGGACTTCGGTCGTCATGGAAAACCTGCGGGAAATATTTGGAATCGGGCGCCCGTCACCCCCGGCGGACGCCTGTCCCGATAGTACCACGCGCCCTCGCGCCGACCGCTTCGTCCGACCCCGCAACGCGGCCATAGTCACTATTCCGGTCCGTTTCGAGCCGTGCCCGCCTGTTTCGCCCCACTGCCCGGCCCGGTATACTCCCCGCCATGCTGCCGGCCGCCCCCCCGAAGATCCCCCTGCTCGCCCGTCCGCCGGGCACCGCCCTGGTGCTGCTTTGCCTGCTGGGCATGGTCGTGCTCTGGACGACGCTGTGCGCCCTCAGCCATTCGGCTCCCGACCTGGACGGCATGGAAGAACTCGTCTGGGCGGCCAGCCTGGAACTGGGCTATGTCAAGCATCCGCCGCTGCCTTCCTGGTTCATGCACCTGGCCACGGAGCTGCTGGGCCGGCCGGTGTGGCTGCCCTTTCTGATGGGACAGGTCTTTTCGGCGCTGGGGCTGTGGTTCGTGTGGAAACTGGGCCGCGACCTCACCACGCCCCACCGGGCGCTGATCGCCACGCTGCTGGTCTCGACAACCGCCTATTTCTCGTTGCGCGGCACGATCTACAACCACAACACGGCGCAGCTCTGGTCGATCACCGCTTCGATCTGGCTGTTCCACCGGGTCATGCGCGGCGGCCGGACGCGCGACTGGGCGCTGCTGGGCGCGGTCGGCGGCCTGGCGATGCTGACGAAGTACAGCGCCTTGATCCAGTTCGCCGCCTTCTTCCTGTACGCGCTGCGCAGCGGCGCCCTGCGGCGCCCCGACGTCTGGCGCGGCATCGCCGTCGCCACCGCGACGTTCCTCCTCGTGCTCAGTCCTCACCTGTGGTGGCTGGATCTGCACCATTTCGAGCCTTTGCGCTACGCCGACGCTTCGTTGCAAGCGGGGGGCCGACTGGCCGCCCTGAAGGATCTGCTGGACTTCACCCTGGACCAGGCCGGGCGCCTGGCGCCCATGGTGCTGGCGTTGGCCGCCTGGACCTTGTGGCGCCGGCGCCGGGGCGACCGGGCACCCGGCCATGCGGCCAACGACGAACGCTTCGCGGGTGCGGCCGCCGCCCCGCGCTACTGGTCCGACCTGGACGCCGAGGACCGGCGTTTCCTGCTGTGGGTCGGCCTGGCGCCCTTTCTCAGCACGGTGCTCGTCTCGCTGGCGCTGGGTTCGCGGCTGGAAGCTTCCTGGGCCAGCACCTTCTTCGTGCTGTTCGGCTTTTACGGCCTGGGCTGGTTGCGCGGTCCCGAGGCGGTGCAGTTGCGGCGCATCCTGATCCTGGCGGCGGCGCTGCATGCCCTGATGGCCGTCGGCTACGCCGTCGCCCGGGGACCGATCGCCCAATGGACGGGGCATGCCGCACGTTCCACCTACCCCGGGCCCGAACTGGCGGCGCACGCGCTGCGGCACTGGCGGGAGCATCAACCGGGGCGGCCCCTGCGCGTCGTGGTCTCGAACACCTGGATGGGCGGCAACATCGCTGTGCACGTGGGCCCCGAAACCCGGGTCTGGATCGACGCCAGCGACGAGCAATCCCCCTGGTTCGCGCCGGGAACGGCCCTGCGCTGCGGCGCGCTGGTCGCCTACAGCGAACGCGGGCGCGCCGCGCCGGTGCCCGCCGTGCGGGCCCTGTATGACGCGGCGCCATGGAAAGGTGTGGACGAGGTGCGCTGGTCCGGCCCCAAGGGACCGGTGATCGATCTGCACTGGGCCGTGCTGCCCGCCACGCCCGCCTGCCTGAGGGGCGACTAGGAGGCGGCCAGGGCGGAGCGCCCGCCTGGCCGCAAGTCCGTGCCGTTGGCCAGCAGCGGCTCGAAATCGATGGGCGCCAGCGGCCGGGCGAACAGGTAGCCCTGGCCATAGTCGCAGCCTGCGGCGGCCAGCAGTTCATACTGCTCGCGCGATTCGATGCCCTCGGCCACCACGCGCAAGCCCAGTTTGTGGGCCAGCAGGATCACCGCCTCGCAAAGGGCCAGGTCGGGACCGTCCGGGCTGAGATTGGCCACGAAGGACTGGTCGATCTTCAGGAAATCGATGTTGAACTTGCGCAGATAGGACAGCGAGGAATAGCCGGTCCCGAAGTCGTCGAGCGCGACCTGCATCCCGACATCGCGGAACGCGTCCAGCTGGCGTTGAACGCGTTCGTCTCCGGAGTCGATCAGCAGTCCCTCGGTGATCTCGACGATGACCTGGCGCGGCGACAGCCCCAGCGTATTGAGGTGGCTGCGCCAGAATACGTGATCCAGCCCCTCGTGGCGCAACTGGGCCGGGGAGATGTTGACGCTGACCTGCATGTCCAGCCCGTACTGCCGGCGCCATTCCGCGACCTGACGGGTGGCCTCGCAGAAGACCCAGTCGCCGATGGAGCGGATGATGCCGGTCTCCTCGGCCAGGGGAATGAATTCGTTGGGCGACACCAGCCCCCGCACCGGATGGTGCCAGCGCAGGAGGGTTTCGGCCTTGGCGATGCGGCCGCTGGCCAGATCGACGATGGGCTGGAAATCCAGCGAGAACTGGCTCTGGTCCAGTGCCAGGTGCAGATCGTTGACCAGCCGCATGCGGGTCTGGGCCTGTTCCTGCATCGACAGCGTGAAATAGCAACTGCGGTTGCGGCCTTCGGCCTTGGCCGCGTACATGGCCTGGTCGGCGTTGTTCAGCAGGGATTCCGCGTCGGCGGCGTCATCCGGGTAGAAAGTGATGCCGATGCTGGTGGAGATGAAGACGGTCTCGACGCCCAGGCGGAAAGGCTCGGCCAGCCGGCGCAGGATGTTGCGGGTCAGGCGCTCGACGTCCCGCGGCTCGCGGATGTCGTCCAGCAGGACCGTGAACTCGTCGCCACCCAGCCGGGCCACGGTGTCGCTCTGGCGCACGCAGCCGCTCAGGCGCCGGGCGGCTTCCTTGAGCAGTTCGTCGCCCATGGCGTGGCCCAGGGTGTCGTTGATTTCCTTGAAGCGGTCCAGGTCCAGGAACAGCAGACCGGTGCGGCCGCCGGTGCGCCGGGACTTGCGGATGCTCTGTTCCAGGCGGTCGTGGAACATCTGCCGGTTGGGCAAGTCGGTCAGGCGGTCAAAGTTCGCCTGCTTCCAGATGATGGCCTCGGCCTGCTTGATCTCGGCGATGTTGGAGAAGATCATCACCCGGCGATGGACTTCGCCGTCCATGCCATAGGATGTGTTGATGCTGAGCCATTCGGGATAGAGCTCGCCGTTGGCGTGCTGCCCCCAGTGCTCGCCCTGCCAACTGCCGGTCTCCATCACCGTGCGCCACATGGTCCGGTAGAACTCGCGGTCGTGGCAGGGGGAATTCAGGCAGCGGACGTGCCGGCCGATGACTTCGGATTCGGGGCGCCCCCGCAATTTCACGAACGCCGGGTTGACGTCCAGGATGAAGCCCTTGGGATCGAGCACCAGCATGCCCTCGCTGGTGCTGCGGTAAACCAGGGAAGCCAGTTCGGCCTGTCGGTCCGAATCCGGCAGGTCCGACCGGCGCGGGCGCATGACATACAGGTGGCTGTGACCGGTGGGCGCCGGAATGTGCGTGACGGCCCCCGTCAATATCAAGGGCTGGCGCTGGCGGTCCAGGCCCTGGCCGCGCCATGGCAGGGTGTTGCGTGTGCCGGGCTGGCGCAGCCGCTGATTGATTGCGCCGACTTCGGGCAGCAAGGTCCCGATGTCCAGGCCGATGGCCGTGCCCTTGCGGTAGCCGAACAGACGCTCGGCGCTACGGTTCATGTAGACGATGACGCCATACGTGTCGGTCGCCAGGAAGGCGTCCTGGGAATAGTCTCCCAGCCTGATCAGTGCCAGGATATGAGAGCGGTCGGCGTGTTCGGACGGTAGCAATGCGGCAGCGTCAGGACCGGGTTCCTGGACATAAAAGGGGATTCTGGATTTGAGCAGGGTGAACATCACACGGGCGTGAGTGGATGTAGGTCAGTCGTCACGATGGGATCCGCTGAAAAAACCTGCAACTTGTCAACTTTTAACACGTCGGTATGGCTGGTCACCATGCGTATTATCCATGAGACCGGCCGCGTGCGCGCCCCGCACCTTCCATGCGGCAGGGTCTTTCAGGACCGCGCCGCCCACCCGGCGCGCGGGCCGTGCGTCTCCGGACAAGGCCCGGCCGCAGTCGATCAGGGGGCCTCGCCGAAATACTCTTTGAACCGGTGACCCAGTTTGCGCGCCTTGGTACGCAAGTACTGTTCGTTGTAGGGATTGCGATTGACCTGCAGCGGGATGCGCTCGGCGACCGTGATGCCCAGGTCCGCCAGCACCCGCTCCTTGCGCGGATTGTTGGTCATCAGGCGCACGCTGCGGATGCCGAAATGCGCCAGCATGGGCCGGCACAGATCGTAGCGGCGCATGTCGGCGGGAAAGCCCAGGCGTTCATTGGCCTCGACCGTGTCGGCGCCTTCGTCCTGCAACTGGTAGGCGCGGATCTTGTTCAGCAGCCCGATGCCGCGACCTTCCTGGCGCAGATACAGGACGATGCCCCTGCCTTCTTCGGCGATGCGTTGCAGGGCGGCTTCCAGTTGGGCGCCGCAATCACAGCGCTGACTGAACAGCGCATCGCCCGTCAGGCATTCGGAATGGATGCGCGCCAGC
Source organism: Castellaniella denitrificans (assembly GCF_027214045.1). Taxonomy (GTDB): domain Bacteria; phylum Pseudomonadota; class Gammaproteobacteria; order Burkholderiales; family Burkholderiaceae_B; genus Castellaniella; species Castellaniella denitrificans_A. The sequence goes on from NZ_JAPWHE010000002.1 coordinate 58,069, forward strand.
ACGGGCGCGTCCCCGAAAGGCTCGCCCAGCGTCAATGCCACATGTTCCTTGCCCGTGGCGGGTTCGGCGAAGGCGTGAATCCGGAAGACGGCCCAGGGTGTGGGCAACTGGCTGGAAGCGATATACCGCAGGATGTCGCCATCCGCGTCGGGCGCGGAACCGGAAGGGGTGGACATGGGGAATGCGTCGTGGAGGGAATGGAACGGACTATAGAGTAACACCACGCGAAAACTGCCCGTCGCCCGGGCCGCAAGAAAAAAGCCGGGCCCGCGCGAACGCGGAGCCCGGTAATCGCCCGGCGGACCGGACACGGGAACGGTCAGGCCTTGACGCCGAGATAGCGTTCGATGATCTCACCGTTCTCGTGCAGGTCCTTGGGCGTACCCTCGTACACCACATGACCATTGTTGACAATATAGGCGCGGTCGGCCAGCGACAGCGCGGCGCGCACGTTCTGCTCCACGATCACGATGGTCTGGCCGGCGTCCGCCAACTGGCGGCACACGGACATCAGGTCGCGCACGATCAGCGGGGCCAGACCCTCGAAGGGTTCGTCCAGCAGGATGATGTCGGCGTTGCGGATCATGGCCCGCGCGATCGCCAGCATCTGCTGCTCGCCCCCGGACAACTGCTTGCCCCGGTTGCGCTTGCGCTCGGACAGGCGCGGGAACGTCGCATAGATCTCGTCCAGGGAACGCGGCTTGGGCGCCGTCATGGCCGCCAGTTGCAGGTTTTCCTGAACCGAGATCGAGCCGAACACACGACGCTCTTCGGGCACCAGCTGGATGCCCAGCGCCGCGCGACCATAGGGCGGCAGATGCTGGATTTCCACGCCCCGGTGGCGGATCGCCCCGGACTTGACATCGACCATGCCCATCAGGGACTTCAGCGTGGTGCTCTTGCCGGCTCCATTGCGCCCCAGCAGGGCCACGACCTCGTGTTCCTCGATCCGCATCGAGACATCGAAGAGAATATGCGAATCACCGTAATAGCTGTTGATCTTGTCGACTTCAAGCAGACTCATCGTCCATCCCTCCAAGGTAGGCGGCCTGGACCGACGGATCCCTGCGGATCTCGTCCGGCGTGCCTTCGGTCAGTTTGCGGCCTTCGTACAGGACCGTGATGCGCTCGGCCAGCTCGAACATGGCGTCCATGTCGTGCTCCACGATCACCATGCTGCGGCCCTGGCGGATCGATTTGAGCAGGGACACCACCAGGACGCGCTCCTCGGGGCCGAGGCCGGCCAGGGGTTCGTCGAACAGCAGCACGTTGGCTCCCGTGGCCAGCGCCAGGCCGATTTCCAGGCGCCGCTTCTCGCCATAGGACATCTCGGAGACCTGCGTGTCGGCATGGTGGCTGAGATCCACCAGCGCGATGGCCGCATTGACCTGGGAGTCCAGGTGGTCGGAATGCAGGTTGCTCAGCAGATCGGCCCGATAGCGCCCGCGCAGCCGCGCCAGGACCGGGATCATGACGTTCTGGCGGACGGTCAGATGTTCGAAGAGCTGGTTGATCTGGTAGCTCTTGCTCATGCCCAGCTGGCAGACCGAGGTCACGCCGATGCCGGTGATTTCCTGGCCGCGGAAAAAGACCTTGCCCGTCGTCGTCGGCAGTTCGCCCGCCAGCATGGCGAAGAAGGTCGACTTGCCGGCGCCGTTGGGGCCGATCACGCCGTGCAGCTCGCCTTCGCGCAAGGTGAAGTCGATGTCCGAGTTGGCCTTCAGGCCGCCGTAGTGCTTGCTGACGCCACGCGCTTCAAGCACCGGCGCGCCGGGACGTGTCGTGGCCAGCGGCGGCACGATGTCGAGGGCCCCGGCCACACGCGTGCCGGCCCCGTCGTCCACGTTGGCGGGCAAGCGCTGGCGGCGGCGGAACAGACTGATCAGCGCGCCCGCCACCCCGTGGCGGAACAGCGTCACCAGCACGACGAATACGATGCCCAGGATCAGTTTCCAGTACGGCCCCAGGCTGCCGACCTGTTGCAGGCCTTCGTAGAGGTAGAGCCAGATGGTCGCCCCCAGCAGCGGGCCCAGCAGCGTGCCGGCCCCGCCCATCACGGTCTGGATGACCAGTTGCGCGGAGGTGTCCAGCGCGAAGGCGTCGGGCGGCATATAAGACTGGAACAGGCCCAGCAGACCGCCGGCCAGACCGCCATAGGCGGCGGCGACCACGAAAACGATCAGCTTGTAGGATTGGATCGAGTGGCCCAGCGCCATGGCGCGCTTGGGGTTGCCCTGGATGGCCTTGAGCACGGCGCCGAACGGCGAGCGCACGATCCGCCGGGCGATCAGGTAGCCCAGGAAGAAAAGCGCCGCCACGAACCAGTACATCGGCCAGCCGCTGGAAATGTGGATGTCGATGAACCCCAGGGAAAGTTGCGGGGGCGGCACGCCGGCGATGCCGTTCTCGCCGCCGGTGTAGTCCTTGAAGACCGAGTTCTCCAGAAAGTAGAACATCTCGCCGAAAGCCAGCGTGCTCATGGCGAAATAGATGCCGGTGCGTCGCAGGGTGAGATAGCCGATGATCAATCCCATGACGGCGGCCGCCACCGTGCCGATGGCAAGCGCCAGCAGCATGTTGGGCACCACCCCGTCGGTCAGCAGGTACGCCGTGACGAAACCGCCCGTGCCGTAGAAGGCCGCCTGGCCGAAAGACAGCAGGCCGGTGTAGCCGAACAGCAGATCGAAGCCCAGCCCGAACAGGCCCCAGATCAGGATGCGGGTGAGCAGGTCCGGGCTCATGCCCAGGGCCGGCAAGATGAAAGGTGCCACCAGCAGGCCCGCCCCCACCAGCATTTCCGGAAGCTGTCTGCGCATGGCGCCTCCCGTGTTGTGCGCGGTGGCCGGTTGCCGCGTCGCGGTCCCGGCCGTCGCCGTTGTCGATTGAGCCGAGTTCATTCCCGTCCCTCCTGTCCCATGAGGCCCTGCGGGCGGAAGATCAGCACCAGCGCCATGGCGATGAAAAGCATGACGTCGGAGTACTGCGGATTGATCATGGCGGTCAGGCTGAGGATTTCACCAGCGATGATGCCGCCGATGATCGCCCCCGGGAACGACCCCACCCCGCCGATCACCACCACCACGAAGGACTCGACCAGATAGCGGAATCCCATGTCCGGCGTCAATGCGACGATGGGCGAATTGATCACCCCGGCAAACCCGGCGGCCATGGCACCGATGCCGAAGACGATCAGGAAGGTGCGTTTGACGTTGATGCCCAGTGCGTTGACCATCTGGGCGTCTTCGATGCCGGCGCGCACGATGAGGCCCAGACTGGTGCGGTAAAGCACGAAATACAGCAACAGCAGCGTGACCGCCGCGATGCCCAGGGTTTCCAGGCGGTACAGCGGGTAGATCAGGGTGCCCAGGCGGGCGATCCCCTGCCCCCACTCGGGCGGCGTGACCGACAGGCTGACACCGCCGTACAGGCCGCGCACGATTTCCACCAGAATGATGCTGATGCCGAAAGTGACCAGGATCTGGTCCTCCGGCGGCCGGCTGTAGTATTTGCGCATCAGGCCGCGTTCCATGATCAGCCCGCACGCCAGCGCGACGGCCGATCCCCCGGCGACCGCCAGCACGAAAGAATCCGTCAGTCCATAGACCGTATATCCCGCATAACCCCCGACGACGAACAGGGCGCCGTGAGCGAAATTGATGACACCGAGCGTGCCGTAGATGATCGTCAGGCCGGTACTGATGAGCGCCAGCAACAGGCCGGTGGCCAGCCCGTTGAATAGCTGCGAAAGAAACAAAGACATGCTCGGCATCGAGTTGCCTCCTGTGAGAGTCCCGGAACACGTTTCCGGCCATCCCCCGACAGCGGGGAAATGGCCGGAAACCCGTGTTTAGACGTAATCGCCCATCTTGCAGCCCAGCAGGCCGACCGGCGGCAGCACAGCCTTGCCGCTGACGACCTGGACGACCTCGAAGAAGTCTTCCGGGTTCTTCATGTCGGCGGGTTTCTTGCCGCGCAGGATCGGGAAGTCGACGATGCCCTGATGGTCCTCGGCGCGGAACGTGACCTTGCCCACCGGGCTGTCGCGCATTTCACCGGCTTCCAGGGCCTTGACGACGTCGACCGGGTAGAAACTCTTGGCGCGTTCCACCGCGTCGGCCCACAAGACCAGGGCCAGGTAGGCGTACATGGCCGAATCCCGCGGTTTGCTGCCGAATTTCTTTTCGTAAGCCGCGACGAAGTCCTTGGCGACGGGGTTCTTGTCCTCCATGGTCCACCAGAAGCCCTGGGCGGCGTAGACGCCTTGCATGATCTCGGCGCCCACTTCCTTTTCCAGGTAGGCGGACATGTAGGGGATCACGATCTTCATCTTGTCGAGCAGGCCGAACTGCTTGGCCTGCTTGATGGCGTTTGCGGCGTCCGCGCCATAGGCCACGACGACCAGCACGTCGGCGTCGGTGTTGGCGATGTTGATCAGGTAGGAGCTGTAGTCCTTGGCGCCCAGCGGGTGAACCTGATTGGTGATCGTCTTCCAGCCCTCTTTCTCGGTGAACTCCTTCATCGACTGGGTGGTGGTGTGACCGTAGGTATAGTCGGGCGTCAGATAGGCGGCCTTGCGGTTCTTGCCGAGTTCCTTGGCGACCACCGGGGCGATGGCCTTGCAGGCCATGTAGGCGAAATAGCACAGGCGGAAGCCGTAGCGCTGGCAGTCCACGCCGGTCGTCTCGTTGGAACCCGAAATGGCCGTGAAGTACGGAGTGTGCTCGCGGTTGCAGACCTTCTGCAGGGCGATGGCCACCGCGCTGCTGGTGCTGCCGGCGATCATCATGGCCTTGTCGTCATGGATGAAGCGGGTCGCCGCCTGCACGCCGGTATTGGGCTTGGTTTCGGCGTCGGCGGAGCCAAGCACCAGTTTCTTGCCCAGGATGCCCTTCTTGATGAGCGGGGAGATCTTCTGGACCTGCGGCGCCCCGGCGTTGATCTGCTCGGCGGCAAGCTCATAGCCGTTCTTCTGCTCGGCGCCCTGGGCCGAGTACGGACCGGTCAGGTCGACGGTCAGGCCGACGAACACGGAGTCGCCTTCGGCGCCGGCGGGCCAGGCCCCCAGGGGCTTCTTGTCCGCAGCCAGCGCGACCCGTGCGGTGCCGGGCATCAACATGCCGCCGGCCACGCCCGCCGCGCCGGCCTTCAGCACGGAACGGCGCTTGACCTGCGTCTGCATGGCTTGACCCAAAGTCTTTTTGTCCTTCATTGGTTTGTCTCCTGTCGAGTGGCCCCGGGCACCGGATGCGCCCGGCTGAAACACGATAATTCCAGCAAAAACCCCGCGATTTCTTTTTATGCGGAACAGCTTTGTTTTTATCCTTGCAGTCGATTCCGGACCGGATCTTGAGTGGGCCGGATTTCTGCGTGATGCTATTAGTAAGATTCGAAGCTTACGCAAAACTTACGCTGCCGGAAGTGGCATGGACACAGCCCGGTAAAGGCGGGAACGCCCCCCGCACCCCATGAATGCAAGGACACCGCATCCCATTGATTCCTTGCGAAAATCTTCTTTAGGATTGAATGATGCAATGCAATATGATCAGGGTTATTGCTTAAGGGAAAACCGCAGTTATGGCTTACCCTTAATATTGCGCCGCACCATGAAAAACGGGACTCGAAAGTCCCGTTCATTCAAATCGAAAATATCGGATCCGAAGAAATTCTCAGTCCAGCCGGATACGCGCGGCATAGGCCCGCAGCACCTCGATGCCCGGGTCCTTGCGTGGCCAGATCAGGCCCACGCCATCATCCTCGTGCCGCGGCAGCACATGGATGTGGGCATGCGGCACGGTTTGCCAGCCAGCCGGACGGTTGGCCTGCAGCAGCGTCAGGCCTGCGGGCTGGAATGCGGCCTGGACGGCGCGCGCCACGCGGTGAGCCAGTCGCATCAGTTCGGCCGCCAGATCCTCGTCCATGTCGAGCAGGGTGGCATAGGGCTCGCAGGTCGCCACCAGCACGTGACCGGGATTCAGTTGGCCGGCGTCCATGAAGGCGAACACGCGGGCGTCGCGGTGGACGATAGCGGCCGGGATCTCGCCGGCCAGAATGCGGGTGAAGACGGTTTCCATAGGAATGCGCGCTCCGGAAAGACCCGTGGATGAGGTCGGACATGAAAGAGTCCCTGCGGACTATTTTATGCCCGATGAACCGGAGCGGCGTGAGGCTTACTGGCCGAGGCCGGTCGAATCGCCGAACCGCGCCATGAACTCGGCCGGCGACAGCGTCCGGCCATTGGCCGTGACCTGGCCGTCGGCGTAGCGGTAGTCGGCCGTGACGACGTCCCCCTGGCGTTGCGCCAGGCCCTTTCGTTCCAGCCGCCCGGCATATTGGTCGAACAGCATGCTGACCAGCGCCACGGCCATGTCGGGGCCGCCTTCGCCGCGCTGCGTCTGGCGCACGATCTGCAGCAGCATGGGCTTGGACAGGCTCAGTTGCGCGGACAGTTGCCGGATGGCGCTTTCGATGAGTCCGCCCAGGTCCTGGGACGCGTCCTCGGCCGCCGGCCGGAATTCAGCCAGTGCCTTGAGTTCGCTCGTGCCCTGGGGAGTTTCCCAGCGCAAGGCGTCGAGCGACAGGCGCGGCCCGGCCGCCAGCACGGGCACCGTCAGGGCGCGCAGGCGCCGCTGATCCTCATCCGACAGGCCCTCGTCCGGACCGGCGCCCTCGTCCATCCGCTCCAGCGCGCCGGCCAGCGCCTGCAAGGCCGGCACGTCCAGGTGCTCGACCGACAGCGTCAGCGCGATCCGCCCCAGGTCCTGGCGCTCGACCTGCAGTTGGCCCAGGTCGTAGGCCAGCCGGCTGTCCAGCAGGCTGCCCGTGCGTGCCGTGTCCGAATTCAGGGACGGACCGATGAACGCGATGGGAGGCGCGTCGGGCACATCGATCCGGACCTGTCCGAACCGTGCCTGCTGCCGCGACTGCAGATCGGACTCGCCGCTGCGGGTGGTGGCGCCTTCGAAATCCAGGCCTTCGAACCGCACCCGGACGCCGGAGTCCGCGTCGAACGCGGCCAGCCGGTCGGCATGTCCCGAAACGGCCGTCCGGCCCGCCTCGGGGTCATAATCGATTTTCACCAAGGCGCCGCCGAAATCCAGCCGGTCATCGGCCAGCCGGACCGGCTCCAGGCGCCACCGGGCGGCGACCCCGCCGTCGAATCCGATCCTGGACCGCAAGGTCCAGGGCGCCATGCCGGCCGGCAGCGCATCGAACCAGGGTTGCCACGGGCCGCCCGGCAAGGGCTCGATCAGACTCCAGGCTGCCGCGGGACGCCATTCACCTTGTCGCACGGCCGCCCAGGGCCAGGGACCATGGGCCAGGGCGTCGTGCAGACCGAGGGTCTGGTCCCGGCCTGCGTCGTCGCGAAACTGGAAACCGTAGCGGATATCCGAGGAAAACACGCCGCGCCGGTAATCCTGGATGGTCAGGACGGGATGCGGACCGGCGGACGTCCACTGGGCGGCGATTTCCTGGTTGGCCTGCGCCACCCAGGCCTCGACACGGTCCTGGGCCAGGCGCCCGGCGTACCAAGAGGCCCCCGTGTAAGCGAGGGCCAGGGCGGCCGCCAGGCCGGCGGCTGTCTTCAGGGAGCGTGCGTTCATCGGGAGTCTTCTCCATCGGTGCGTCCGGAGACGCGATCGTACAGCCGGATCAATTGAGAGGCGTCTTCCGCCCCCAGGCCCTGGCGGCTGGCCAGGCGGTAGCTTTGGCCGGCGGCGGCGGCCACGGGCATGACGGTGCCTTGAGCGCGCGCCAGCGCCGCCACGGTATCCAGGTCTTTCAGCATGGTGTCCAGGGTGGCCTGGGCGGGTCCGGGCGCCTGGGTCATGCGCGGCACGAAAATCCGCAGCAGGGTGGAATCGGCCCAGCCGCCGGCCAGGGCCTCGTCCAGGCGGGCGGCATCGACGCCGGCGTCCCGCGCCAGCGCCACCGATTCGGCAATGGCGGCGATCGTGGCGGTCACGATGGTCTGATTGCAGAGCTTGGCCACCTGACCGCAGCCCGTCGGCCCCATGTGGGTGACCCGGCTGGCGTAGGCCATCAGCAGCGGCGCGGCCCGGGCGCAGGCATCGGCCGGGCCGCCCGCCATGATGGCCAGGGTGCCGGCCGCGGCCCCGCCGGTGCCACCGGACACCGGCGCATCCAGCCAGACGGCGCCGTTGGCCCGGGCCAGCCGCTCGGAGAATTCGCGCGTTTCAGCGGGCGGGATGGAAGAATGGTCGATCAGCAGCGCCAGCGAGCCGGCCTGCGCCAACCCGTCCGCGCCGAACACCACGTCGCGCACCGCCACCGCATCGAACAGGCACAGGGCGACCCAGGCGCACCGCTCGCCCAGTTCGCGCGGGCTCGCGCAGACCCGGGCGCCGGCCGCCTGGACATCCCGCAGCGGACCAGGAGAACGATTCCAGACGTGAACCTCGTGCCCGGCGCTCAGCAGACGACTCACCATGGGCACGCCCATGCGGCCCAGTCCGCAGAATCCGATCCGCATGATCAGTCCGCCCGCTTGCGGGACAGTTCGCGCGGCAGAGGAAAGGCGATCTGCTCGCGCACGCCGTCCAGGGGGCGCACGGAACGCGCGCCCAGTTCCTTGAGCCGGTCGATCACCTGTCGCACCAGGATCTCGGGCGCGGACGCCCCGGCCGTGACCCCGATGCGCCGGGCGTCGCGCAACCATTCGGGATCGATCATGTCGGGATGGTCCAGCAGATAAGCGGTCACGCCCTTGCGTTCGGCGACCTCGCGCAGGCGGTTGGAATTGGAGCTGTTCGGGCTGCCGACCACCAGCACCAGATCGCACTGCGGCGCCATGACGCGCACCGCGTCCTGGCGGTTCTGCGTGGCATAGCAGATATCGCTCTTCCTGGGCTCGGAAATACCGGGAAAGCGCGAGCGCAGGGCATCGGCCACCTGGGCGGCGTCGTCGATGGACAGCGTGGTCTGGGTCACGAAGGCGAGGTGATCCGGTTGCCGCACCTGGAGCGCCAGGACATCTTCGACCGATTCGACCAGATACATGCCGTCGTCGGCCTGCCCCAAAGTGCCCTCGACCTCCGGATGGCCTTTGTGGCCGATCATGATGACCTCGCGACCCTCCTTGCGCATGCGGGCGACCTCGACGTGGACCTTGGTCACCAGCGGGCAGGTGGCGTCGAAAATGCGCTGGCCGCGCCGCTGCGCCTCGTCGCGCACGGCGCGTGAAACACCGTGCGCGGAGAAGATCACGATTGCGCCCGAGGGAGCGTCCTCCAGTTCGTCGATGAAGATGGCCCCCTTGGCGCGCAGGTCATCGACCACGTAGCGGTTGTGCACGATCTCGTGACGCACGTAGATCGGCGCCCCGTGGATTTCCAGAGCGCGCTCGACGATTTCGATGGCCCGGTCCACACCGGCGCAGAAGCCGCGCGGCTGCGCCAGGACGATCTCGGCGCCCGTGTCGCCGGCTGGTGTGCGCGCGTCGATCACAGCACCCCCAAGATCTTGATCTCGACCTGCAGGTCGATGCCCGCCAGGGGGTGGTTGAAATCGAACAGGGCGGCGTCCTCCCGCAGGGTCTTGAGCACACCGGAATAGCGGCCGCCGTTGGGGGCCACGAATTCGACCATGTCGCCCGCCTCGAACTCGGTGTCCGGCGGTGCGTTGCGTGCCATCTCATCGCGTCCGACCCAGCGCAGCAGGTCCGGATTGCGTTCGCCATAGGCCTGCGCGGCCGGCAGGTCCGCCGTGAAGTGCTCGCCCTCGGGGCGGTCGAGCAACAGCGCCTCGATGCCCGGCGCCCACTGGCCGATGCCCATCTGCAGCGTGGCGGGCCGGTCCAGGAAGGTGTCGACGAAGACGGTGCCGGCTCCGGGACCGGTCAGAAGCTCGATGCGATAGTGCAGCGTGACATAAGAGTCAGGTCGGACGTGCTGCGCGGCTTGGGTTGAAGTCAAAATGCCACCGTGAAGGAATCAATGCGAATCTGATCATTTTAGGGCCTATCATGCCACACGACACCCGATCTCCCTGTTCCGAGCGCCCCCGGGAACGCTTGCTGCGTCATGGCGCCCAGGCGTTGACGTCCGCCGAACTGCTGGCGGTCCTGTTGCGCACCGGCACCCGCGGCCGCAGCGCGGTGGACATGGGGCGCCGGATGATCGAGCATTTCGGCGGACTGCGCCGCCTGCTGGCGGCGGAATCCTCGGCCTTGCTGGCCTTTCCGGGCATGGGCGCCGCCAAGACCTGCGAACTGCTGGCGGTCCAGGAACTCAGCCGCCGCGCGATCGAGGAGCCACTGCGCAACGGCCGCGCCCTGAGCCAGCCCGACCGGGTCAAGCGGTTCTGCGCCCTGCGCCTGGCGCACCTGCGGGTGGAACACTGCATCGCCCTGTTCCTGGACAGTCAGTTGCAACTGATCGAATGCATCGAAGTTGCGCGCGGCACGCTGTCGCACGCCTCGATCTACCCGCGCGAAGTCGTCAAGGCCGCGCTGGAACACCACGCCGCAGCCCTGATCCTGGCCCACAATCACCCCTCGGGCCTGGCCGAACCCAGCCCGGCCGACGTCACCCTGACGCGCCAGTTGAAGCAGGCGCTGGCCCTGGTCGATGTCCGTCTGCTGGACCACCTGATCGTCGGCGCCACCGAGGTCACATCGCTGGCGGAGAGGGGGCAGGTATGACTGGACCACCCGGACACACCGTAGTAGAATGGTGGGCTTACTTGGATACGTTGCCAGGATTTTGATGCGGATCGCCTCTTTTTTTGAGGAATCGCCGCGTCCGCCCGGCTGGCGGTCCCCCATCATCCACACACGGATTTCACCATGAAAGAAGGCATTCATCCCGAATACCGCGAGGTCGTGTTCCTCGACCTGCAGACCGGCAACAAGTTCATCTCGCGCTCCTCGCTGAATTCGCGCGAAACGACCGAGATCGACGGCAAGTCCTACCCGCTCTTCAAGTGCGACGTGACTTCGGAATCGCATCCCTTCTACACCGGCGCCCAGACCCGCATCGTCGAAACCGGCCGCGTGGAAAAATTCCGCGCCCGCTTCGCCCGCACCAGCGGCACGGTCAAGAAGTAATCGCCCCCACGCTGTTTTTCGCAGCGGGCCATCGCGCCAAAAGGCAGCCGACAGGCTGCCTTTTTCATTTAACATGGGCGCATCCATCCGCCCCCTTTTTCCTGGTGCTTCCCCGGTGCTGTCCCAAGACCTGCGATCGACGCCCGCCCGCCTGACGGCCACGGCCGCCGCCAAACTGCCCAGACCGTTCCTGCTGTGCGTGGGTCTGGTCTACATCCTGGCCGGCCTGTTCTATCGCGACCCCTGGAAAACCGACGACGTAACCGGCCTGGCGACCATGCTCACAGCCCTCTCGGGCCAGGATCACGCGTGGCTGCTGCCCCAGGTCGGCCATCTGGCCCAGGCCCAGGACGGCCCCCTCACCACTTGGGTCGGCGCCGCCTCCATCTGGGCGTTGCGTCCCTTGTTCGAACTTTTCTTCAGCCCCCTGGACGCGGCCATCATCGCCTCGCGCATGCCCAATTTGCTGTGGTTCGCCCTGCTCACGGGTTCGATCTGGTACGGCACCTATCTGCTGGGCCGGCGCACGGAAGCCCAGCCGCTGGCCCTGCCCTTCGGCGGCGAGCCCAACCCCCTCGATTACGGCCGCATGCTGGCCGACGCCGCCCTGCTGCTGATCGTGGCCACGGTCGGTATCGTCTGGCGCATGCACGAGACCTCGGAAGTCCCTGCCCTGATCGCCTGCCAGGCACTGGCTTTCTATGCCGTAGCCCGCATGCTGGACCACCCGGTGTCGGGCGCGGTCACCTTGGGCATCGCCATCGGACTGGCTTTTCTGGCACGCGGCTGGCTCGGCGGACTGCCGCTGATCCTGGCCGCGCCCATCGCCTTCCTGCCCGGCGCCGCCTTGGCGGCCGAGCGCAAATGGCTGGCCATCAGCGCCTTGATCGCCGCCGCGCTGATCCTGCTCTGGTGGATTCCCGCCCGGACTTTCGGCCCGTACTGGGCCGAAAGCTGGCTGCTCTGGTCGCGCAACGCCTTCGCCTGGCCCGGCGCGCGCGCCTGGGGCAGCATCCTGCGCGACCTGCCGTGGTTCCTCTGGCCGACCTGGCCGCTGGCCCTGCTGGCGCTGTGGCGCTGGCGCGGCTGGTTCGGCGCGCCGCACATCGGCATCCCACTGGGCTTCGCCGTCGGCGCGCTGCTGACGCTGCTGGCCAGCGCCGACCCCTTCGAGCCCGAATACGCCTCCCTGGCCGTGCCTTGCGCCGTCCTGGCGGCCTTCGCCCTGCCGACCCTGCGCCGCGGCGTGGTCAATACACTGGACTGGTTCGCGGTGATGTGCTTTTCACTGACGACCGCCACCGTTTGGCTGGGGTGGGTGGCCCTGCAGGCAGGCTGGCCCGCCCAGATCGCCGCCAACATCACCCGCCAGACCAGCGGCTTCGATCCCCACATCGCCTGGCCCGCCACGGCCTTCGCCGTCCTGGGCACCCTGGCATGGATCGCTCTGGTGCGCTGGCGCCTGCGCAGCCATCCGGCAGGACTCTGGCGCGGCACGGCGCTGTCGGCCGGCGGCCTGATCACCACTTGGCTGCTGCTGGCCACACTGTGGATGCCCGCGCTGGACTATGTGCGCAGCTACCGCGACGTCTCGGCCTCGCTGGCGGCCGCCCTGGCGCGCGATCGCCGCCCCGGCGAATGCATCCGCACCCAGGGGCTGGGCAGCGGACAGCGGGCTTCGTTCCTGGTGTTCAACGGGATCGAGTTCAGCTTCGACGGCAACTGCCCCCTGCTGCTGCAGCAGCTCAGCCCAAGCAGCCTGGAGTCGGGCGCGGCCAGGCTGGCCGACCATCCCGCGCTCTGGGAAGGCCGCCGCGAACCGGACCGCCATGAAATGTTCCGCCTGTTGCGCCTGAATCCCTAGCGCCTCCCCTCGACCAGCCCCCGCACCCCATGACCGACGCTCCGCGCGCCGCACCCTGGCGCACCATCCTGCGACAGGCCTGGCCGATCCTGGTCGGTTCCTGGGCCGGAATCGTCTTCGCCGTGCTGGACACCGCCATGGTGGGTCACGCCAGCGCCGCCGATCTCCAGGCGATGTCGCTGGGCGCATCGGTCTACATCACGGTCTTCGTCGGCCTGATGGGCGTGGTGCACGCCCTGATCCCGATCATCGCCCAGCACTTCGGCGCCGGACGCCTGCGCGAGGCCGGACGGGCCTGGGGACAGGGCATCTGGCTGGCCCTGATCCTGTCGTTCCTGGGTGGCGCCTGCCTGCTGTTCCCCGACGCCTGGCTCAGCCTGTCCGGCGACGTCGAACCTGAAGTCCGTCAACGGGTGGCGGGCTACCTGATCGCCCTGGCCCTGGCCCTGCCGTCCGCCCTGTTGTTCCGCACGATCTACGCCACTGCGACGGCTATCTCGCAAACCCGCGAAGTCATGGCGATCAACGTCGGCAGCATCGCCTTCAAGCTGCTGTTCAACGTCTGGTTCATCTTCGGCGGCCTGGGCCTGCCCGCGATGGGCGCCGTCGGCGCGGGCATCGCCACACTGGTGGTCGACTGGATGATGCTTGCGGCCGGGCTGTGGATGATCCGTCACCGGCGGGCCTTTCGCGCCCTGGCCCCGCGGCTGGAGCGCCCACGCTGGGCCGACCAGAAGGAACTGCTGCGCCTGGGGCTGCCCATGGGCGGATCCTACCTGATCGAGGTCTGCGCCTTCAGCTTCATGGCGCTGCTGATCGCCCGCGACGGCCTGTACGTCAGCGGCGCCCAGCAGATCCTGGCCAACCTGATCGCCCTGGCCTACATGCTGCCGATGTCCCTCAGCCTGGCCACCGCTTCGCTCACGGCCCAGGCCGTGGGCGCGCGCGATCCCGCGCTGGCCCGGCGCACGGGCCTGAACGGGATCGGACTGGCTGCCCTGGGCGCGCTGCTCACCGGCGTGATCCTGGTCACGGGCCGTGACGCCATCGTGCGCACCTACACGGACGAGATCCAGGTGGCCGTGATCGCCCTGGCGCTGCTGCAGATCGCGCCCTGGTTCCATTTCTGCGACGCCATGCATTGCATCGGCGCGTACATCCTGCGCGCCTACAAGATCGCCCTGGTTCCGTTGATTCTGCAGATCACCGCGCTGACCGGGCTGGGCCTGGTGGGCGGCTGGTGGCTGGGCTACGGCCCGGCGGCCGGGGCGCTCGCCCCGGTGGCGCGCCGGCTGATGCCGGGCGCCCCCGTCGGGGCCGCCACCATGTGGATCATGGCGATGTTCGGGCTGCTGTTGTCGGCCCTGCTGCTGTTCGCCTGGTATGGCCGCGTCCTGCGGCAACAGGCGCGCGACGCCTGACGATCAGACCAGCTGGCCGGATTCGGCCGCCTCTCCAGCCGCCGGCTCCGGCTCCGGCTCGTTCGACCCGGTGGTGGCGGTGGTCACCAGTTCCACCACCTTGCTGCGCGACAACACGCCGATGAACTCGCCCTGCTCGCCCGTCACCGCCAGCGGCTCGGGCGTACGCAGCAGCCGCGCCAGCACTTCGTCCAGTCCGGCCGAGGCCGGTACGGACGCCATGTCGCTGAGATGCCTGGAAATGTCGCGCGCGCCCGCCTGCGCGGCGTTCTGGGCGTCGGCCCGCATCAGCACCCCTGCCAGGCGCTTGCCGTCCAGGACCGCCGCGTAGTCATAGTCCCGTGCCGCCAGACGTTCCAGCGCGCGCGCCGGATTCGTGCGCATGGTCAGCGTCAACGGGCGCTCGTTGCAGGCATGGGACGCATTCAGGACCTTGCCCCGGTTGACGTCCTGCAGGAAGGATTCGATGTAGTCGTTGGCAGGCGACAGCAGAATATCCTCGGGCGTACCTTCCTGGATCAGTTCGCCGTCCTTCAGGATGGCGATCCGGTTGCCCAGGCGCAGCGCCTCGTCCAGGTCGTGGGTGATGAAGACGATGGTCTTGTTCAGCTTTGCCTGCAGGGCCAGCAACTGGTCCTGCATCTCATGGCGGATGAGCGGATCCAAAGCGGAAAACGCCTCGTCCATCAGCAGGATCTCGGCATCCGTGGCCAGCGCCCGGGCCAGTCCCACGCGCTGCTGCATGCCGCCGGACAGCTGATGCGGGTACTGGGCCTCGAAGCCGGACAGGCCGACCTGCTCCAGCCAGTGGCGCGCACGCTCGTCGCGTTCGGCGCGGCGCACGCCCTGGACCGCAAGCCCGTAGGCGGCGTTGTCCAGCACCGTACGGTGCGGCAACAGGC
Organism: Castellaniella denitrificans; assembly: GCF_027214045.1. Lineage (GTDB taxonomy): Bacteria > Pseudomonadota > Gammaproteobacteria > Burkholderiales > Burkholderiaceae_B > Castellaniella > Castellaniella denitrificans_A. The sequence goes on from NZ_JAPWHE010000002.1 coordinate 73,321, forward strand.
CGAAGCGCTGGAACACCATGCTCATCTTGCTCTGGCGGAAGCGCTCCAGTTCGCGCGGCTTCAGGCTGACCACATCCACCCCGTCGACCAGGATCTGTCCGGCGCTGGGCTCGATCAGCCGGTTGAAGTGCCGGATCAGCGTCGACTTGCCGGACCCCGACAGCCCCATGATCACATGGATGTGACCCTCCTCGATGGACAGGCTGATGTCGCGCAGGCCCAGGGTGTGGCCGCTGCGTTCCAGCAGGGCTTCCTTGGACAGGCCCTCGCGGGCGGCGGCCAGCCAGCGGTCCGGATGCGGGCCGAAGATCTTGTAAATGTTGCGGACTTCGATTTTGCTCATTTCAGTGCCTCCTGACCTGCCAGCGGCGACCGAAGCGCTGGGTGATGCGGTCGAAGATGATGGCGAGCACCACGATGCCCAGGCCGGCCAGCAGGCCGCGCCCGACCTGCAGCCGATTGATGCCCTGCAGGACCTCGTAGCCCAGTCCGCGCACACCGATCATGGAGGCGATCACCACCATGGCCAGCGCCATCATGGTGGTCTGGTTGATGCCCGCCATGATGTTGGGCAGCGCCAGCGGCAGTTGGACGCCGAAGAGCTGGCGGACGCGGCTGGCGCCAAAGGCGCGCGAGGCCTCCAGCACCTCGGCGTCCACCAGGCGGATGCCCAGATCGGTCAGCCGGATGACGGGCGGCACGGCGTAGATCACCGTGGCGAACAGCGCCGCCAGCTTGCCCAGATTGAACAGCATGACCACCGGGATCAGGTAGACGAAACTGGGCATGGTCTGCATGATGTCCAGGATCGGCAGCATGACGGTGCGCACCCAGCGGAAACTGGCCATGGCGATCCCCACGGGGATGCCGATGATCACCGAAAATGCCACCGCCACGATCATCAGCGACAGCGTCTGCATGGCGGCCTCCCAGAGGCCGATGGCCCCCACCAGGCACAGCAGCGCCCCCATGGCCAGGCTGAAGCGCCAGGCGCGGCTGCCCAGCCAGGCCAGCCCCATGATGACCGCCACGATCGCCCACCAGGGCGAATGCCGCAGCAGGTTGTCGGACCAGATCAGCAGATCCAGGAGCGGCTGTGTCAACGCCCGCAGCACGTCGGAATACTGCATCACCAGCCCATTGACGAAATCGTCGATGGGCCGCTGCAGGTCCCGGGCCGCAATCAGTTCAGGAAACATAGTGGCCTCCTTACAGGGCGGCCTTCACGCGCTCCGTGACGTCGGCGGGCAGCCAGGCGGTCCAGACATCCTGCTTGTTCTTCAGAAACCACATCGCCGTCGGCTGGGGCTCGGCCTCGTTCTTTTCCATGTAGGCCATGGTCTGGTTCATGACATCCAGAGGCACCTTGACCTTGGACAGGAACTGGGTCAGTTTCGGGGCGTCCTGGGTGAACTTGGTGGTGACCGCCGTGAACACCGGATTCTCGGGATAGTCGGAGGCCTGGGGCTTTTCACAATTCGGATTGGTCAGGCATTTCTGCTTGGCGGCGTCGTACGGCGGCAGTTCCAGTTTGACCAGATCCATGGAGCCCACCAGCGGGGTCGGATACCAATAATAGAAGACGATGTTTTCCTTTCGCTGGTAGGCCGCCGTCAGAGCCGCCTTCTGGGTCGCGCCGGTGCCGGGGGAGAACAGGGTGAAGGTATCGCCCAGGCCCAGCGCCTTGAACAGATTGGTGCTGACAACCTCGCAGCCCCAGCCTGCGGGACAACCGTAGAAGCGGCCCTTGGACGGCTCTTCAGGATCCTTGAAGGCATCCTTGAATTTCGGCAGGTCGGCGGCTTTCTTCAGTTCGGGCAGGCGCTCGGCCGTGTATTTGGGGATGAACCAGGCCTCGCCGCCCATGTAGATGTCGCCGATGCGCTTGACCTTGCCGGTGGCTTCGGCCTTGGTCCAGGGTTCCAGGGTGCTGTTCAGCCAGATCTCGCTGTTGATGTCCAGGTCGCCGCGCTGGAGCGCCGCCAGGGCCGGCAGGGTTTCCGTCGGCAGGACTTCGGAATTGCAGCCATAGCCGTGCTTGGCGATGAACCGTTCGATTTCGACCAGGACCAGATTGGATTCCCAGTTCATGCCGCCGAAGCGCACGGACCGGTCGAGCTCGCATTGCGGCGCGCCGGCCGCCATGGAGACGGACGGAACCAGGGACAGGCCCGCCAGCGTCGCCGTCAGGGCAAGACCCAGGGCGGTACGGGACAGACGATTGGAACGGGTCGCGACACGCGACGAGGAAGAAGAAATAGACATAGATGCCTCCTTTGGGTTACGGAGACGCCGGGTACGCAATGCGTGGCCGACGCCATAGCTTAGGGGAGGGTGTGCGGAAGACGACCGCGGGCCGCCAATACATACCAGCACTGCAGGCGCGAAGCGCCCTGGACGAACAGGGCCGTCAAACCAGTGACGGACGCTGCCAGAATTGACAAAAACAAACTACAGAAGAAGATCTATTTTACACGCAAGATACAAGAAAATAAACCCGATTAATGAAAACAGCCCCGGAAGGGTGCGATGAACACACGGATCGCCGGGCCGTTTGTGCCCAATTCCCGACCGATGGCCGGGGGCGGAAACGGTGTCTCAGCGAACCCGGTAAATGTAGTCGCGCCGCCAGGGATAAGCCTGTCCCTCGGGATGATCCAGCTCGTCGGAACGCCCCGTCGGCTGGGGCTGGGCGATGATCTGGTGCAAGGCGATCCAGCCGTGCTCGAAACCCATCGCGCAGCCCGCCAGGTACATGCGGTAGGCCCGCAGGGAACGCTCGCCCTGGGGCGTGTTCAGGACGGCGCGGGCCTCTTCCAGGCGGGCTTCCAGGGCGTCGCTCCAGGCCCAGAGCGTGCGCGCATAGTGAGGACGCAGGTTTTCGACGTCCAGGTCTTCCAGGCCGGCCTCGGCCAGCGTCTGCTGCACATAATGGATGTGGGACAGTTCACCGCCCGGGAAGATGAATTTCTCGATGAAATCGCCCATCCCGGCGCCCAGTTCGCTATTGTCCAGCCCGCCCGCCGTGATGCCGTGGTTCAGGATCAGGCCACCGGGGCGCACCAGCCGGCGCAGCTTGGAAAAATAACCGGTCAATTGGGCCCGCCCCACGTGCTCGAACATGCCGACCGAGGCGATCTTGTCGTAGGGCCGGGACTCGTCGAGCTTGCGGTAGTCCAGCAGTTCCATGCGCACGCGCCCGGACAAGCCCTTTTCCTGGATCAGACGGTTGACGTAGGCATGCTGGTTGTTCGACAGCGTGATGCCGGTGACGTCGACGTCGTAGTTTTCCGCCGCCCACAGCATCAGGCCGCCCCAGCCGCCGCCGACGTCCAGGAAGCGCTCGCCCGGCTTCAGGGCCAGCTTGCGGCAGATGTGGTCGAGCTTGGCCTCCTGGGCCTGGGCCAGGGTGAAGTCTGGCTCGCGGTAATAAGCGCAGGAATACACCCGGCGCGGATCCAGCCACAAGGCGTAGAAATCGTCCGACAGGTCGTAATGGAATTCGATCTGGCGCGCGTCGCGCTCGATCGAGTGGCGCCAGACGGACACCAGCCGCTTGACCAGGCTGGTGAGCCATCCGGAACGGGCCAGATCCACGGGCGACCCCGGCAGGATGCCCGCCGCCAGCCGCATCAGATCCTGCATGGAGCCGTCGAATTCGAACTTGCCTTCGACGTAGTCCTCGCCCAGGACGCCGACCTCGCCCGCCGCGAAGTGCGCCAGGACGGCCGCGTCCCGCACGCGCAGGCGGATCGAGGCGTCGGCCGCGCCCACCATGCTCCCGTCCGGCAACTCCATGGAAACCGGCATGGGCAATGAGCCAAGTTTGTTCTCGATGATGGATGCGATCGCAGTCAACTAGAGCCTCCCTCAGTCATATACAGGACCTTGCTATAGTAGAGCGCCCATCCCCGCCGCTTCAAGCATTCCCATCCGGCACCCGCCGCCGACTTTTTCTCCGCACCCCATGGCCTCCCGATTTTCCTCGCCGCCGATGCCTCCCTGGCTGATCCTGATGGGCGCCCTGGCCGCGCTCGGACCCCTGGCCATCGACATGTATCTGCCCGCCTTCGGCGCCATGGCGCTCGACCTGCGCGTCCATCCGGGCCTGATCGAACGCACGTTGGCCAGCTATCTGCTGGGCCTGGCCCTGGCCCAGCTGGCCTACGGCCCGCTGGCCGACCGCTACGGCCGCAAACCGCCGCTGCTGGCGGGCCTGACGCTGTTCTCGATCGCCTCCATCGCCTGCGCGCTGAGCCGCGACATCGACCATCTGACCCTGTGGCGCGTGATCCAGGCCTTCGGCGGCGCCGCCGGCATGGTGATCCCCCGCGCCGTGATCCGCGACCACCTCGACACCCGCGAGGCCGCGCAGGCCCTGTCCCTGCTGATGCTGGTGATGGGCGTCATGCCCATCCTGGCCCCCCTGCTGGGCGGCCAGGCCGTGACACTGGGGTCCTGGCGGACCGTGTTCTACCTGATGAGCCTGGCCGGCCTCGGCCTGTGGCTGGCCGTGGCGCTGCGCATGCGCGAGTCCCTGGACCCCGCGCGACGCTCGCCGCTGGCCGTCGGCGCCATCGCCGCCAATTTCCGCCTGCTGCTGACCCACAGGCGCTTCATGGGTTACACCTTGGCGGGAGGCTTCGGCTCGGGCGGCCTGTTCGCCTACATTTCCGGCTCGCCCCAGGTCTTCATCGCGATCTACGGCATCGATCCGCGCTGGTTCGGCCTGCTGTTCGGCCTGAACGCGGCCGCGCTGATCCTGGCCGCCCAGTTCAGCGCCCGGTTGCTGGAACGCCACCCGCCGCTGCGCCTGCTCAGACGCGCCCAGGGCATGCTGGCGCTGATGACGCTGTGCGCCCTGGCGCTGACACTGATGGACTGGATCACCTTGCCCCTGCTGATGTTGTGCCTGATGGGCTTCATGGCCAGCCAGGGCTTCGTCGGCCCGAACGCCGCCGCCCTGGCCCTGTCCGAGCAGGGGCCGCGCCTGGGCGTGGCCTCGGCCTTGATGGGCGCGCTGCAGATGTTCTGCGGCGCACTGGCCGGCTTCGCCGTCAGCGTCTGGCATACCGGCACCCCCCTGCCCCTGACGGCCGTGCTGGCGGCCTGCGCGGGCCTGTCGTGGTTTTTCAGCCGCACCGCCATGCGGTCGACTCGGCAACCTGCTTGATTTATCTAAGCATTTCAGTATAGAATCCAAGGCTTTCCCGATAGACACAAAGAGGTGAGACCATGGCACGCGTATGCCAAGTAACCGGCAAAGGCCCGATGGTGGGCAACAACGTCTCGCACGCGAACAACAAAACCAAGCGTCGTTTCCTGCCCAACCTGCAATCGCGCCGGTTCTGGGTCGAGTCCGAAAATCGCTGGGTGCGCCTGCGCGTATCCACCAAGGCCCTGCGCACCATCGACAAGAACGGCATCGACGCCGTCCTCGCCGACCTGCGTGCCCGTGGCGAACTGGCCTGATCGGCCGCGCATAGGAGCACATCATGGCTAAAGGCATCCGCGAGAAAATCAAGCTCGAGTCGACCGCCGGCACGGGTCATTTCTACACGACCACCAAGAACAAGCGCAACATGCCGGAAAAAATGCTGATCAAGAAATTTGATCCGGTCGCGCGCAAGCACGTCGACTACAAGGAAACCAAGCTGAAATAATCCGGGGCCGCCTCTCCCGGACCGTCTCACCGGTTTCCAGAAAATCCCCGCCTTCGTGCGGGGATTTTTCTTTGGACGGATCCGGGCGGCACGCGGGCCGCGAGGGAGACGCAAGCCCCGCTCCGTGGGCGCATGATCCACGACCCTCTATAATGTCGGGCTGGCCCTTTTCACACCCATTTTCCAGACAGATCCATGCAGGAACGCTATCTCCCGAACCAGGTCGAAACCGAAGCCCAAGCCCATTGGCGCGCGGGCGACGTCTACCGCGTCACCGAACACGCCAGCCTCCCGGACGGCTCGCCCAAGCCCAAGTTCTACGCCTGCTCGATGCTGCCCTACCCCAGCGGCAAGCTTCACATGGGTCACGTGCGCAACTACACCATCAATGACATGATGACCCGCCAGTTGCGCATGCGCGGATACAACGTCCTCATGCCCATGGGCTGGGACGCCTTCGGCATGCCGGCCGAGAACGCCGCCATGAAATCCGGCGTGCCGCCCGCCAAATGGACCTACGACAACATCGCCTACATGAAAAAGCAGATGCAGGCGATGGGGCTGGCGATCGACTGGTCGCGCGAAATGTGCGCCTGCGATCCGTCCTACTACAAGTGGAACCAATGGCTGTTCCTGAAGATGCTCGAAAAAGGCATCGCCTACCGCAAGACCCAGACCGTCAACTGGGATCCGGTCGACCAGACCGTGCTGGCCAACGAGCAGGTCATCGACGGCCGCGGCTGGCGTTCGGGCGCGCCGGTGGAAAAGCGCGAGATCCCCGGCTACTACCTGCGCATCACCGACTATGCGGACGAACTGCTCGACACGCTGGCGGACGGACTGCCCGGCTGGCCGGAACGCGTGCGGCTCATGCAGGAAAACTGGATCGGCAAGAGCGAAGGCGTGCGCTTCGCATTCCGCCATGACATCCACGACGCGGAGGGCGCCCTGATCCAGGACGGCCTGATGCACGTCTTCACGACGCGCGCCGACACCATCATGGGCGTCACCTTCTGCGCCGTGGCGCCGGAACACCCGCTGGCCACCCATGCGGCGCGCGGCAACGCCGAGCTGGCCGCCTTCATCGAATCCTGCCGTCAGGGCGGTACGACCGAGGCCGAACTGGCCACGCGCGAAAAGGAAGGCATGCCCACCGGCCTGTCCGTCACCCATCCCCTCACCGGCGAGCCCGTCCCCGTCTGGGTCGGCAACTACGTCCTCATGAGCTATGGCGACGGCGCCGTCATGGGCGTGCCCGCCCACGACGAGCGCGACTTCGCTTTCGCACGCAAATACGGCCTGCCCATCCGCCAGGTCATCGCCGCCGCGGACAAGACCTATTCCACGGAAGCCTGGCAAGACTGGTACGGCGACAAGCAGATCGGCCGCACGGTCCAGTCCGGCAAATACGACGGCCTGACCACGGCCGACGCCATCCAGGCCGTGGCCGCCGACCTGAAGGCCCAGGGCCTGGGTGAACTGCGCACCACCTGGCGTCTGCGCGACTGGGGCATTTCCCGCCAGCGTTATTGGGGCACGCCGATTCCCATCATCCACTGCGCCGACTGCGGTCCGGTGCCGGTCCCCGAAAAGGACCTGCCCGTGGTGCTGCCCGAAGACCTGGTGCCCGACGGCACCGGCAACCCGCTGGCCAAACACGAAGGCTTCCTGTCATGCCGGTGTCCGTCCTGCGGCAAGCCGGCACGGCGCGAGACCGACACCATGGACACCTTCATCGACTCGTCCTGGTATTTCATGCGCTACACCTCGCCGGGCAACGACCAGGCGATGGTGGACGAGCGCAACGATTACTGGATGCCGATGGACCAGTACATCGGCGGCATCGAACACGCCGTGCTGCACCTGCTGTACGCGCGCTTCTGGACACGGGTGATGCGCGACCTGGGCATGGTGAAGTTCTCCGAGCCCTTCACGAAACTGCTGTGCCAGGGCATGGTGCTCAATCACATCTATTCGCGCAAGAACGAACGGGGCGGCATCGAATACTTCTGGCCCGACCAGGTGGAAAATATCACCGATGACAAAGGCGGCATCGTCGGCGCGCGCCTGAAGTCCGACGGCTCGCCCGTGGACTATGGCGGCATCGGCACCATGTCCAAGTCCAAGAACAACGGGGTCGATCCGCAATCGCTGATCGACGGCCTGGGCGCCGACACCGCGCGCCTGTTCGTCATGTTCGCCAGCCCTCCGGAACAGACCCTGGAATGGTCGGACTCTGGCGTCGAGGGCGCACACCGCTTCCTGCGCCGCCTGTGGGCTTTCTGCCATGGTCATCACGAGGGCATCCGCAACCACGCCGCAACGCCCGTCGACGGAGACACGCTGGACGAGGCCGCCGCCGGGCTGCGCCGCCAGATCCACGGCCTGCTGCGCCAGGCGGACTACGACTACCAGCGCATCCAGTACAACACCGTGGTCTCCACGGCCATGAAAATGCTCAACACGCTGGAATCGGCCGCCCAGTCGGGAGTTTCCGGACCGGCGCTGGCCGAGTCCGCTTCCATCCTGCTGCGTGTCCTGTACCCCGTAGTGCCGCACGTCACCTGGCAATTGTGGCGCGAACTGGGCCTGGCCGACGCTCTGGGCGACCTGCTGGACGCCCCCTGGCCCCAGGTGGACGAATCCGCCCTGCGCGCCGACACGGTCGAACTGGTGCTGCAGATCAACGGCAAGGTCCGCGGTCATCTCACCGTGCCCGAAGCAGCCGACAAGCCGGCCATCGAGGCACTGGCCCGCGCGCACGAGTCCGTCGGCCGTTTCCTCGAAGGCCGTGAACCCAAGCGGGTCGTGGTCGTACCGGGCCGGCTCGTCAACGTCGTCGGGTGATGTTCATGACCCCCTGCACCTTGTTCATACCGCGCCGTCTGCGCCTCGCCCTGGCCGGCCTTGCGCTGTTGGCGCTGGGCGCCTGCGGCTTCCATCTGAAAGGGGCGACGCCCCTGCCCTTCCGGGCGATCTACACCAACATCAATCTGGACTCCGAGTTCGGCGCCCGGCTGCGCCGCACCATCACCGCCAATTCGCCGGGCACCCGTTTCACCGACCGCCGCCGCGAGGCCGACGTCTATCTGCACCAGATTTCCGAGTCCCAGGACCTGCGCCAGCTTGCCCTGGACGCCGATGGCCGGGTCGAGGAATACGAACTGAACCTGGAGTTCCGGTTCGAACTGCTGGACCGCGAGGGGCATGTGCTGCTGCCCCCCACGACCCTGCTCAGCGTGCGTGAACTGCCTTACAACGACCGCATCGTCCAGGCCAAGGAAGGCGAGATCAACCGTACCTTCAAGGACATGCGCAACGGCCTGATCGACCAGATCCTGCGCCGCATGAGTTCACCGGAAGTCCGGGCCGCGTATGCCAACGCCAGCGACCGCCCCGTCGTGCCGATGCCGGACGACAAGCTGCTCGACACCTCGCCCCCGGCCGGTCCGGCCGCGATCCGGCCCTAGCGCGTGGGCAGGCCCTGACATGGCGCGCGCGTCGGCCGCGGACCGCCTGACCGAGCACTACGCCGGCGCGCAGGAACTGCCGGCCTGCACGGTCCTGTGCGGCGACGAGATCCTGCTGCTGACCGAGGCGGCCGACGCCTATCGCGCCGCCGCGGTCCGCCTGGGTTGCGTCGAACGCACCCACCTGGTGATGGACGCCCGCAGCGACTGGAGCGCGGCGCTGGCGGCTTCGCAGAATTCGTCCCTGTTCGGCGACCTGCGCCTGCTGGAAATCAGCCTGCCCACCGGCAAGCCGGGCAAACCGGGCGCAGAGACCCTGCAGAAACTGGCGACGATGGCCGGCGAAGGCCATCTGCCCGACGTGCGGCTCCTGATCCGCCTGCCGCAACTGGACCGGACCACCCAACAGGCCAAATGGGTCCAGGCCCTGAAGACCCGCGCCACCTGGACCGAGATCCCGTCCATCCCGCGCACGTCGCTGGCGGACTGGATCGCCGCCCGCCTGGAACGCCAGGGCCACACGGCGGATGCCGAGACACTGGCCTGGCTGGCCGACAAGGTCGAGGGCAACCTGCTGGCCGCCCACCAGGAACTGCAGAAGCTCGCCCTGTTGCATCCCGCCGGAGCGCTCGGTCTGGAACAGGTGCAGGCCGCCGTGCTGAACGTGGCCCGCTACAATCTCTATGATCTGCGCGATGCCATGCTGCTGGGCCAGGCCGACCGGGCGCTGACCGTACTGCGGGGCTTGCGGGCCGAGGGCGAGGCCCTGTTGCTGGTGCTCTGGGCCGTCGGCGAGGAAATCCGCATCCTGACCCGCCTGGCGCCCCATGCCCACGGCGGCCTGGACGCCGCGCTACGATCCCAACGCCTGTTCGGGGCGCGTGAAAAGCTTGCGCGCCAGGCCCTGGCCCGCGTGCCTCCGGCGGCCTGGCCGCCGGCCCTGCGCCATGCCCACGAGATCGACCGCATCATCAAGGGGATCCCGGTGGACGGCCTGCTCCAGGATCCCTGGGACGAGCTGGAGCGGCTGGTGATGCGCATCGCCACCGCGGGATCCCCCCGACGGTAAACAAAACACAGCACAATACAGGTTCGACTTGAATGCAAATCGCAGTGTGGGGACTTTGACATGAGCGACTCCGCCATCGGCTTTTCCATGCAGGCCCTGGGCCGACAGGCCCGCCAGGCGGCGCGCATCCTGCGTTCGGCCTCCGGGGCCGCCAAGGCCGCGGCCCTGCGGGCCATGGCCGACGGCCTGCGCGACCGCCGCGCGTGGCTGCAGGCGGAAAACGCACGCGATCTGCGCGCCGCCGCCGAACGCGGGCTGGACGCCCCCATGATGGACAGGCTGCGTCTGTCCGACCGGGCGCTGGACCTGATGATCGAAGGCCTGCTCCAGATCGCCGCCATGCCCGACCCCATCGGCAGTCTCAGCGAAACCACCACCCGGCCCAACGGCATGCGCGTGGCCCGCATGCGCGTGCCGCTGGGCGTGATCGGCATCATCTACGAATCCCGGCCGAACGTGACCATCGACGCCGCCGCCCTGTGCCTGAAGTCCGGCAACGCCACCATCCTGCGCGGCGGCAGCGAAGCATTCCATTCCAACCGCGCCCTGGGCGCGATCATCCAGGCAGGCCTGGAAACAGCCGGCCTGCCCCCGCACGCGGTGCAGGTCGTGGACACCACCGACCGTGCCGCCGTGGGCGAGATGATCACCCACCCGGAATGGATCGACGTCATCATTCCGCGCGGCGGCAAGAGCCTGATCGCCCGTCTGGCCGAAGAATCGCGCGTACCCCTGATCAAGCACCTGGAAGGCAACTGCCACGTCTTCGTCGACAAGGCGGCCGACCCGGACCGCGCCCTGGACATCGCCATCAATGCCAAGACCTACCGGACAGGCATCTGCGGCGCCATGGAGACCCTGCTGGTGCACGCGGACGTGGCGGACGCCTGGCTGCCGCGCGCGGGCGCCCGCTTCGCCGAACTGGGCGTCGAACTGCGCGCCTGCCCGCGCGCAGCCGCGCTGCTGCCCGGCTCGGTGCCGGCCACGGAAGCGGACTGGGCCACGGAATTCCACGCCCCCATCCTGGCCGTGCGGGTGGTGGATTCCCTGGACGCAGCCATGGATCACATCGCCCGCTACAGCTCCGAGCACACCGAATCCATCGTCACCGAGGATCTCTCCGCCGCCCAGCGCTTCCAGCGCGAAGTCGATTCCAGCTCGGTCTACGTCAACCTGCCCACCTGCTTCGCCGACGGGTACGAATACGGCCTGGGCGCGGAAATCGGCATTTCCACCAACCGCCTGCACGCCCGCGGCCCGGTCGGCCTCGAAGGCCTGACCATCCAGAAATGGGTGTTGACCGGCGAAGGGCAACTGCGAGGCTGACCCCGCCAACATAAAAAGGACCGCCATCATGCTGTGGGTCAAGGCCTTCCATATCCTGTTCGTCACGTCCTGGTTCGCCGGGCTGTTCTACCTGCCGCGCATCTACGTCAACCTGGCCCAGGCCGGGGATCCGGCCGTGCGCGCCACGCTGCTGGGCATGGCGCGGCGCCTGTACCGGTTCATGACCCCCTTGGGGGTTCTGGCGCTGGCGCTGGGGCTGTGGCTGTGGCTGGGCTACGGCATCGGCCAGGGCCAGGGATGGATGCACGCCAAGCTGTTGGCCGTGGCCGGCCTGCTGGCCTTCCACCTTGCCTGCCGGCACCACTTGCGTGCACTGACCGCCGGCACCAGCCGGCATTCCCACCGCTACTTCCGCTGGTTCAATGAAATCCCGGTCCTGCTGCTGCTGCTGGTCCTGATCCTGGTGGTCGTCAAACCCTTCTGATCGCCGATGAACGATTCCACGACACGCAAGACCCTCAGCCTGAAAAAAAAGGCCGCGCCCGTCCGCACCGGGACGGACGAAGAACCCCGCAAGCGATCGGGCGCCCGGGCGCGACAGGCCGCACTGCGGGAACACGCGCGCCAGACGCGCCCGGAAACCGAGACCGGCACAGAAACCAGGGCTGAAACCCCTCGTCCGGCTCGCGCGGACAAGCCCGGCCGGGCCACGGACACCGGCCGGACCGCCCGCCCGAAATCCGGCGCGCCGGCGCGGGATCGCGCGGACAGGCCCGGCGCCACCCGCGCTCTTCCGGACGGCCCGCGCAAACCGCGCCCCGACCGCCCGGATGCCCGGCCCGCGCGGCGACCGGCACAGGACGCGCCGGCCTTCCCGCCTCGCGCAGCGGACGCCGACGGCCCGCGCATCCAGCGCCTGCCCCGAACCCCGCGCCAACCACGCGGGTCAGAGACGTTCGAGGTCTTCGCCCCATGCCCGCACGGTCTCGAGGAAGCCCTGTCACTGGAACTGCAGGCCCTGGGCTACGAAGCCGTCCGCGCCGGCCGGGCCGGTTGCCATTTCCAGGCCGACTGGACTGGCGTGCTGCGCGCCAACCTGTATTCCCGCCTGGCGACCCGGATCCTGGTCCAGGTCGCCCAGACCGACGTTCACGACGAAGACGACATCCTGGCTCTGGCGCGCGACACGGAATGGGAGCGCTGGTTCGGACCGGAACAATCCCTGCGCGTGGACACTTCGGCCATCCGCAGTCCCATGCGCAGCCTGCAATACTGCAATCTGCGGGCCAAGGACGGCATCTGCGACCGCCTGCGCGAACGTGAGGGCGCCCGGCCCGACATCGACACGGTCCGCCCGGACGCGCGCGTCCATCTGTTTCTGGACGAGCGGCGCGCCACCCTGTACCTGGACGTCTCCGGAGAATCCCTGTTCAAGCGCGGCTGGCGGCTGGACAAAGGCGAAGCGCCGCTGCGGGAGAACCTGGCCGCCGGCCTGCTGGCGCTGTCCGACTGGCCGCCCGACGCCCCCCTGCTGGACCCTTTTTGCGGCAGCGGCACCCTGCTGATCGAGGCCGCCTGGATCGCCCTGGGCGTGCCGCCCGGCATCTGGCGCCCGTTCGGCTTCGAGCGGCTGCGCGCCCACGACGCCCGCTTGTGGCGCGACCTGAAAGAAGACGCGCGCGCGCGGATCGCCCCGCGCCTGGAGCAACCCCTGGTGGGCTGCGACATCGACGCCGGCGCCATCGCGGCGGCGCGCGCCAACGCCGAGCGCGCTCACCTGAGCCCGGACACCATCCGCTTCGAGGTCCGCGACGCGCGCGAAATGCCGCCCCCCGCCGAGGCCGGCTGGATCGTCACCAACCCCCCCTACGGGGAACGGCTGGCGGACGAAGACGCGGACCTTTGGCCGGAATGGGCGAGCTGGCTGAAGCGCCACTACGGCGGCTGGCAGCTCAACATCATCACCAGCGACCTCGACCTGCCGGGCAGAATGCGGCTGAAGGCCCGGCGGCGCCACCCCCTGCACAACGGCGCCCTCGACTGCCGCCTGTTCCAATTCGAGCTGGTGGCCGCCGGTTACCGGGACAGGGCGTAGGATTTCCGCCACGAAAACACCGGGGGCAGGCACCTGCCCCGCTCAGGGGCTTGCATAGCATCTAGGGTTTTCCCTATAATAGGGTTAACCCGAGCGAAACGCTCTTTCTCAAGCAAAGAGGCTTGCTATGAAGACCCCGCAGAACATCGACATCCGCCTGACCGACGCCCTGGAGCGCCAATTGCTGCAAGAAGCCATCGAGGCCCAGCAGGAATACGCCCTGGACCGCGCCATCAAGCGCCTGTTCCAGAAGGTCGCCGGCTTCTTCAAGACCTCCGAAGGCCGCGTGAGCCACACGGTCAGCGCCGCCCACTGACCTCCGTCAGCCGGACCCCGGGCCGCCCATCGGGCGGCCTTTGTTTTGCCGCCGGGCAGCCCCAAGGCAAAAGGCGCCCCCTTGGGGGGCAGCAAGCCGAAGGCGCAGCATGGGGGCATTTTTTGCCGCCGGGCAGCCCCAAGGCAAATTCAGCGATAATGGATGGTTTTCACATCATCCGCCGCGTCATGTCCGTTTCCGCACCGGCCGTTCCCTCCGCCCCACCCCGCCTGCGACGTTTCGCCTGCATGATGTACGAGGGTGTGCTGCTCTTTGGCGTCGTATTCCTGGCGGGCTACCTGTTCGACACGCTGACCCAGAGCCGCAGCGGCCTGATGCTGCGCCATGCCCGGCAGGCCTTCCTGTTCCTGGCCATCGGGATCTATTTCCTGGCCAGTTGGCGGCGCGGAGGCCAGACCTTGCCGATGAAGACCTGGAACATCCGCGTCACCGATCGGGGCGGACTGCCCCTGCGGGGTTCGCGCATGCTGCTGCGCTATCTACTGCTGTGGCCGCTGCCGCTGCTCGCGGCCCTGGTCATCGCCGGTCTGTCGCGCGCCACCGGCTGGGCCTCGCTGGATCTGCTGATCGTCTGCGCCCCGTTCTCGCTCTTTCTCTGGACCTGGATCGATCCCCAGGGCCAGTTCCTGCACGACCGGCTGCTGGGCACAGAACTGCGCGATCTGCGCTCCGCCCCAGCCGCCTGAACCTCCGCACCCGGCCGCACCCCCGGAATCCAGCATGAGCGACACCCTGAAGAAATACCTGACCGCCGACCGCGGCACCCGCATCCAGACCCTGCGCCTGACCCAGGCCTGGCGGACTGGCCTGGCCCACCAGAACCTGCCCCCCGTTCTCGTCGGCCTGCTCGGCGAACTGGCCGCCGCCAGCGCGCTGCTGGCGGGGAACATCAAATTCGACGGTTCGATCGTCCTGCAGTTGCAAGGCAACGGCCCGGTACGGCTCATCATGGTCGAATGCACCTCGACGCTGGACCTGCGGGCCACGGCACACCTGCGCGAGGACGCCACTCCGGCGTCGGACGCCACGCTGCAGGATCTGCTCAACGCGGACGGGCAAGGTCGCTTCATGGTGATGCTCGACCCCTCGGGACGTCAGGCCGGCGCCACCGCCTATCAGGGCATCGTGCCGCTGGAAGGCGACACGGTCGCCGCCGTCCTGGAACACTACATGAAGCACTCGGAACAACTGGACACCCGGCTCTGGCTCGCCGCGGACGCCCAGGCCTGCGCCGGGCTGCTGCTGCAGCGCATGCCGGGAGAATCGGCTCATTCCGGCGCAACTGAACAGTCCGAGGCCGCCGACGCGGCCTGGACCCATTGCGCGACCCTGGCCGATACACTGGGCACGGATGAACTGCGCACGACCGACTCCGACACGCTGATCCGCCGGCTGTTCTGGGAAGACGACCTGCTGGTCTTTCCCGAACAGGCGGTGCGCTGGCACTGTCCCTGCAGCCGCGAGCGGGTCGCCGGCATGCTGCGTACGCTGGGCCGCGAGGAGGTCGAGGACATCCTGGCCGAGCAAGGCCTCGTGCACATCGCCTGCAACTTCTGCGGCCAGCCCTACGATTTCGACGCGGTGGACTGCGCCGCCCTGTTCACCGGCGATTCCGACGCGTTGCAGGCGCCCGGCTCCGACACGCTGCACTGACAGCGCCGGCGGGCTGACATCCGGATCACGGCGTAATCGCCACACTACCCGGACCGGGGCGCGGGCCGCATACTGGCCCGCATGCCAACCCCTCGTCACGCCACGCCGGGATTGCCGCGCGCACCGGCCTCCCGCCCGCTCTTCATCGCCCGCCCCGTTGGCGCGCTCCGTCGCCAGCGGGGCGCCGGCATGGCGGGTTTCCTGCTGGCGTCCCTTCCGGTCCTGACATTGGGGCTGGGCGGCATCGAGGCGGCGCACTGGGCGGGCCTGCGCCAGACGCTCAGTCTGGCGCTGATGGAGGCCGCCCGCGCGGGCGCCACGCGCCAGGCCCGTCCGCAGGCCATCGCCCGGGCCTTCGAGCATGGGTTGCGCATGGTCTACCCCGATCCCCTCGCCACCGCCCGGGCGCTGCGCGAACGCCGGACGACCCTGGGCACGCCCTGGCGCATCCGGGTCGCGCGGCCGCTCCCCGAGGCGTTTCTGGATCATGCGGATCCCGATCTCCGGGGGCCACGCGACCACCCCGGCCAGGCACTGATCCGCAACGATTACCAGGCGCGGCAGCAGGCCCTCCGTCTGGCTCAGGGCTGGCCGGCGGGTCGAGGCCCCCGGTCCGGCCTCACCATCCACGAAGCCAACACGCTGGTCCTGGAACTCTGGTGGCCGCACCGTCCCCTGCTGCCCGGCATGGCGGCGATCGCGCGCGCCCTGGCGCCCCTGGCCGGGGACCCCGCCCAGTCGCGCCTGATGGCGGCGGGCTATTTGCCATTCCGCCGCCGCGCGGCGGTCGCCATGCAATCGCATCCGGCCGCCTGGCCCGATATGGCGGACGGGCGGGTCACGCATGGCACGGCCCCTCCACCGGCATGGAACACCAGCCAGCCTGGGCCCGGAGGCACGCCGGACATGAGCGGCCGGCCGTCGCCGGGCGCGGGAGGAACGGTTGAATGGGCGGCGCCGCCCGAGGCCCCGGACACGGCGGAAGACCCTGGCACCGCCACGGAAGCGGACCGGGAATCGGGCGCGACGGCGGATACCGGGACGGAAGCCGGATCCTGCGGGCCGGCCCCCTGAGCCACCCGGTATGGCCGGACTGCTACTGCCGGGGCAGGATCTGGACGAAGTACTCGCCTTCGCGGATCATGTTCAATTCGCTGCGGGCGCGCTCCTCGACCGCCGATATGCCGGTCTTGAGATCCTGGACTTCGGCCTGCAGGGCATTGTTGCGCGCGGTCAGGGCTTCGTTGTTCTCGGTTTCCGACTGGACCTGGGCCTGCAGGCCGCGCAGGCTGAGCCAGCCGCCCTTGCCCCACCACAGCGGATACTGTGTCGCCAAGGTCAGGGCCAACAGGACGAGACTCAGCAGGCGCATGGGCGGCGGGCGCGGATCAGCGCAGGTTGTAGAAAGCCGACACGCCGGGATAGGAAGCGACTTCGGCCAGCTCTTCCTCGATGCGCAGCAACTGGTTGTACTTCGCCATGCGGTCGGAACGCGACAGGGAACCGGTCTTGATCTGCATGGCGTTGGTGGCCACGGCGATGTCGGCGATGGTGGAGTCCTCCGTTTCGCCGGAGCGGTGGGAAATCACGGCCGTGTAGCCCGCGCGCTTGGCCATTTCGATGGCGGCGAAAGTTTCCGTCAGGGTGCCGATCTGGTTGATCTTGATGAGGATCGAATTGGCGATGCCCTGCTGGATGCCCTTGCTCAGGATGTTCGTGTTGGTGACGAACAGGTCGTCTCCCACCAGCTGGACCTTGCGGCCCAGTTGTTCGGTCAGCAGTTTCCAGCCTTCCCAGTCGTCCTCGGCCATGCCGTCCTCGATGCTGACGATGGGATACTTGTCGCACCAGGACGCCAGCAGGTTGGCGAAATCCTGGGAACTCAGGGCGATGCCGCCCTCGCCGGCCAGATGGTATTTGCCGTCGCGGTAGAACTCGGAACTGGCGCAATCCAGGCCCAGCACCACCTGGGAACCGGCCTCGTAGCCGGCCTCGCCGATGGCCTTCAGGATGAGTTCGATCGCAGCCTCGTGGTTGGCCACGTTGGGGGCGAAGCCGCCTTCGTCGCCGACCGCCGTCGACATGCCGGCCGCGCCGATGATCTTTTTCAGGGCGTGGAAGACTTCGGCACCCATGCGCAGGGCCTCGCGGAAGCTGGAGGCGCCCACCGGCAGGATCATGAATTCCTGCAGGTCCAGGGTGTTGTTGGCGTGCGCGCCGCCGTTGATGACGTTCATCATCGGCACCGGCATCTGCATCGGGCCGCTGCCGCCGAAATAGCGGTATAGCGACAGGCCGGCGTCGTCGGCGGCCGCGCGGGCCACCGCCATGCTGGCCGCCAGGATCGCATTGGCGCCCAGCCGGCTCTTGTCCTCGGTGCCGTCCAGGTCGATCAGGGTACGGTCGATGAAGGTCTGCTCCTGGGCGTCCAGGCCCATCAGGGCCTCGGAAATTTCCGTGTTGATGTGCTCGACGGCACGCAGCACGCCCTTGCCCAGGTAGCGGGACTTGTCGCCGTCGCGCAGCTCGATCGCCTCGCGCGCGCCGGTGGACGCGCCCGAAGGCACCGCCGCCCGCCCCATGGCGCCCGATTCGAGCAGCACGTCGCATTCCACGGTGGGGTTGCCGCGCGAATCAAGGATTTCGCGTCCGATGATGTCTACGATTGCACTCATGGTCTGACAGTCCTGCCTGTGTTGGGGTGGGTAAAAAGAAGGAAGGGAATCCCGCCATTTTAACGGGATGCCCGTGGGGCCAGTCTACCCCGGGACTCCGGCCGGCCGCACGCGGCGGTCTTTATAGTGACTATTCGCCGGCCTCAGAGGCCGCCGTCGCGCAGCGCGCCGGACTCTTTGACGCAGCGGTCCAGTTCGGCCAGGCATTCCAGCAGGCCGCGCATCCGGTCCAACGGCACCGCATTGGGGCCGTCGGACAGGGCGCGCGCGGGATCCGGGTGGGTTTCCATGAACACACCCGCCACGCCCGCCGCCACGGCCGCGCGTGCCAGCACCGGCACGAATTCGCGCTGGCCGCCGGAATGGGTGCCCTGCCCGCCGGGCAACTGGACCGAATGGGTGGCGTCGAACACCACCGGGCAACCGGTGCCGCGCATGATCGCCAGCGAGCGCATGTCCGACACCAGGTTGTGATAGCCGAAGGACGCGCCGCGCTCGCAGACCAGGATGTTGCCGCCGTCCCCGCCGGCCTCGATGGCCGCCGCGCGCGCCTTGGCCACCACCTGGGTCATGTCTTCCGGCGCCAGGAACTGGCCTTTCTTGATGTTGACGGGCTTGAGCGTCGCTGCGCAGGTCTGGATGAAATCCGTCTGGCGACACAGGAAAGCCGGCGTCTGCAGCACGTCCACCACGGCCGCGACCTCGCGAACCTGGGCGGTCTCGTGCACGTCGGTCAGCACCGGCACGCCCAGCTGACGGCGCACGTCGTCCAGGATCTTCAAGCCCTCGTCCATGCCCGGACCGCGGAACGAAGCGCCGGAACTGCGGTTGGCCTTGTCGAAGGAGCTTTTGTAGATGAAGGGAATCCCCAGCGTCCGGGTCATTTCCTGCAGGATGCCGGCCGTCTCGAAGGCCAGTTCGCGCGACTCGATGACGCAAGGGCCGGCGATCAGGAACAGGGGATGTTCGATACCGGCCTGGAAATGACACAGCTGCATGGGGTCTCCTTGGTCGACGCGGGCGGCCTCAGGCCTGTTGCGCCAGGGGCTTGTCCGACTGGCGCCGCTGGTAGGCCAGCGCGGCCTGGATGTAGCTGGTGAACAGCGGGTGTCCGTCGCGCGGCGTGGAGGTGAATTCCGGGTGGAACTGCACGCCCATGAACCAGGGGTGCGAGGGGATTTCCATGATTTCCGGGAGGTTTTCCGTGGGTGTGCGGGCGCTGATCACCAGGCCGGCTTCTTCGAGGCGGTGGACGTAGACGTTGTTGACCTCGTAGCGATGGCGATGGCGCTCGTTGACCTCAGGACCATAGATTTCATAGGCCCGGGTGCCCGGCTTGACGGGGCAGCGCTGGGCGCCCTTGCGCATCGTGCCGCCCAGGTCGGACGAGGCGTCGCGTTTTTCGAGCTTGCCTTCGCGGTCCTGCCATTCGGTGATCAGCGCCACCACCGGGTGGGCTGCGGAAGGATCGAATTCGGTGCTGTTGGCGCCGCCCAGGCCGGCGACGTGGCGGGCGAATTCCACCACGGCCAGTTGCATGCCCAGGCAGATGCCCAGATAGGGGATGCCATGTTCCCGCGCGTAGCGGATCGCCTTGATCTTGCCTTCGGTGCCGCGCTTGCCGAAACCGCCCGGCACCAGGATGGCGTCGAGCCCGGCCAGGCAGGCCGTGCCCTGGGTCTCGATTTCCTCGGAATCCAGGTATTCGATGTGCACCCGCGAATGCGTGTGGATGCCCGCATGGACCAGGGCCTCGGACAGGGACTTGTAGGATTCGGTCAGGTCGACGTATTTGCCCACCATGCCGATGGTGACGGATTCCCGTGGGTTTTCCAGATCGTGCACCAGGCGGTCCCAGACCGTCAGGTCGGCCGGCGGCGGGGTCAGGGCCAGCGCATCGCAGACCAGGCTGTCCAGGCCCTGCTGGTGCAGCATGGCGGGGATCTTGTAGATGGAGTCCGCGTCCCAGACCGAGATCACGGCGTCCAGCGGCACGTTGGAGAACAGGGAGATCTTGGCGCGCTCGTCGTCGGGCACGGGCCGGTCGGCGCGGCACAGCAACGCGTTCGGGTAGATGCCGATTTCCCGCAGCTTCTGCACCGAATGCTGGGTCGGCTTGGTCTTGAGTTCGCCCGCCGAGGCGATGAAGGGGACCAGCGTCAGGTGCACGAAGGCGCACTGGTTGCGCCCCAGGCGCAGGCTCATCTGGCGCGCGGCTTCCAGGAAGGGCAGCGATTCGATGTCGCCCACCGTCCCGCCGATTTCGACGATGGCCACATCGGCCTGGCCGTCGAAGGCCGCCTTGGCGCCCCGGGCGATGAAGTCCTGGATTTCATTGGTGATGTGCGGGATGACCTGCACGGTCTTGCCCAGGTAGTCGCCCCGGCGTTCCTTGCGCAGCACCGATTCGTAGATCTGGCCGGTGGTGAAGTTGTTGACCTTGCGCATCCGGGCGGACACGAAACGCTCGTAGTGACCCAGATCCAGGTCGGTTTCCGCGCCGTCCTCGGTGACGAATACCTCGCCATGCTGGAAGGGGCTCATGGTGCCCGGATCGACATTGATGTAGGGATCCAGCTTCAGCATCGTGACCCGCAGCCCGCGGGATTCGAGGATCGCGGCAAGCGACGCCGCGGCAATGCCTTTGCCCAGGGATGAGACGACGCCCCCCGTGACGAATACGTATTTGGTCATTTCAGATAGGAGCCCGGTGTGGACGGGCGCAGCGGGAAATGGGAATTATAGCCGCTCGCGCAACCGCCCGGCGCAGCGCCCCGCCGCGCATTTCAGCGCTTTACCGCGCCGCCCGTCTCGCCTACCATGATTTCCACCCCCATCCATGCTGGATAGCCACCGGAGGATGCCATGACCCGGCTGACCGCCAAGGACTTCGCGCCCGAACTCCTGGAACTCTACGATTTCTACGCGCACGGGCTCATCGACCGGCGCGAATTCCTGAGCCGTGCATCCCGCTACGCCGTCGGCACGCTGGGCGCGGCCTCGATCCTGGCCGCGTTGTCCCCCGACTACGCGCTGGCCGAGCAGGTTTCATTCACCGATCCGGACATCCACGCCGAATATGTGACCTACCCATCGCCCCGGGGCAACGGACCGGTACGCGCCTATCTGGTCCGGCCGGCCAAGGCGGCCGGGCCGGTGCCCGGCGTCGTGGTCGTCCATGAAAACCGCGGCCTGAATCCCTACATCGAAGACGTGGCCCGACGCCTGGCCAAGGCGGGCTTCATGGCGCTGGCCCCGGACGGGCTCAGCGCCAAGGGCGGCTACCCCGGCAACGACGACCAGGGCCGCGCATTGCAGCAGCAGGTCGATCCGGAAAAACTGATGAACGATTTCTTCGCCGCCATCGAGTTCCTGCCGACCGTGGCCGGTTCGACCGGCAAGATCGGCATCATCGGCTTCTGCTATGGAGGCGGCGTCGCCAACGCGGCCGCCGTCGCCTACCCCGAACTGGCGGCGGCCGTGCCGTTCTACGGCATGCAGCCGCGCCCCGAAGACGTGCCCCGCATCCGGGCGCCCCTGCTGCTTCACTACGCGGGGCTGGACACCCGGGTCAATGCCGGCTGGCCGGCCTATAAGGCCGCCCTGAAGGCAAACGGCAAAACCTACGAGGCCCACGTCTACCCGGGCATGAACCACGGTTTCCACAACGATTCGACCCCGCGCTACGATCGGGACGCCGCCGAACTGGCCTGGGGCCGCAGCATCGCCTGGTTCAAGCGCTGGCTGGCCTGATGCCGGGACGCGTCCCGGATGCGTCCAGCGGCCGGAAACAGGGCTACAGCGGCTCGGTCCGCGCCAACAGCCAGTCGCGCGCCGCGCCGTCCACCAGGGGCAGCAGGCATTCGCGCACACGCGCATGATAGGCGTCCAGCCACGCGATTTCGTCGGCGGACAATTGCGCCCGCACGACGCAGCGCGTATCGATGGGACACAGGGTGACGGTCTCGAATTCCAGGAACGCGCCGAATTCCGTCTGTCCGGCCGGCACGGCCAGCACCAGGTTTTCAATGCGGATGCCCCATTGCCCGTCGCGGTAAAGACCGGGTTCGTTGGAAGTCAGCATGCCGGCCTTCATGCCCTGGTGAGGCCGCGCGTGGCCGCGCACG
Source organism: Castellaniella denitrificans (assembly GCF_027214045.1). Taxonomy (GTDB): domain Bacteria; phylum Pseudomonadota; class Gammaproteobacteria; order Burkholderiales; family Burkholderiaceae_B; genus Castellaniella; species Castellaniella denitrificans_A. Next base: position 95,697 of record NZ_JAPWHE010000002.1, read on the forward strand.
GAGATCGACTGCGGGCCTTCGTGGACGTTCAGGAAATAGCCCACGCCATGACCCGTGCCATGGCCGTAGTCCAGGCCCCGTCGCCACAGCGGCATGCGCGCCAGGGTATCCAGTGCGGAAGACGGCGTATCCACCGGAAAGCGTGCGCGCGCCAGGGCGATGTGGGCCTGCAGCACGGTGGTGTAGTCGGCGCGCTGCGCGTCCGAAGGTGTGCCGACAGGCACGACCCGGGTGATGTCGGTGGTGCCGCCCAGGTATTGCCCACCGGAATCGATCAGCAACAGGCCGTCTCCCTGGATGCGCGCGTGGGATGACTCGGTGGCGCGGTAGTGCGGCATGGCGCCGTTGGCGTTGAAGCCGGCGATGGTGGCGAAGCTGAGACTGACGAAGCCCGGCCGCCGGGCGCGCGCCGCCGACAAACGGGTATCGACGTCGATTTCCGTGATGCGGTCACCCGTCGCCAGGGCGGCCTCGAACCAGGCGAAGAACTCGCACAGCGCGGCGCCGTCCTGGGCCATCGCGGCCCGGATGTTGTCGGCCTCGGCCGTGTTCTTGATGGATTTGAGCAGTTGGGATGGATTGATGGCCTCGATCCGTCGCGCCCGGGGCGCGTGCGACAGCGTGCCCGCCGTGACCCGCGCCGGATCCACCAGCAGTGTGGCGTCCGCCGGCAGGGCCGCCAGATCGGCGGAGAGCTCGGCATAGTCGCGCAGCACCACCCCATCGGCCGCCAGGCGGTCGGCAAGCACGGCATCGATCTTGCCGGGCGCCACATACAGGCGCGCGCCGTCCGCGCCCAGCAGCGCATGCGCCAGGAAGACCGGGTTGTAGTCCACATCGGCGCCGCGCAGGTTCAACAGCCAGGCGATGTCGTCCAGCGAGGACAGCAGGTGCCAGGCCGCGCCGTGGTCGCGCAGGGCGGTCCGCACGGCGGCCAGATTGTCCGCCCGGGCGCGGCAGGCATGCGGCGGCAGGTGCTCGAACACCCGGGCCTGCGGCAGGACCGGCCGGTCGGTCCAGATGGCGCCGGCCGGATCCTGGTCCAGCACCAGCGCCATGCCGGATCCTTCCAGCCCGGATCGCCAGCGCCGTTCGGACGCCAGATCCATCACCCGGCCATCGACCGCCACCCGGTCGCCGCGCGCCAGATGCGCCAGCGCCCAGTCCAGCGGATCCGGCACGTCCGGGGCGCCGGCCCGCATCAGTGCGATGCCCGAACCCCGCAGCTGGGATTCGGCCTGGACCCAGTAGCGGCTGTCGGTCCATAGACCGGCGAAATCCGCCGTGACCAGCAGGCTGCCCGCCGAACCGTCGAAACCCGACAGCCAGGCGCGCGCGGCCCAGTGTTCCGGCAGGTATTCCGAGAGGTGCGGATCGGCGGTGGGCACCAGGCAGGCGGCCAGGCCGGCGCCCGCCAGTTGCCCGCGCAGGGCGGCGATGCGATCGGCGGGCGCCGCCAGGGGATGTTGCAAGGTCACGGCGGATTCCTTGGGGGAAGCCCTGAATGAATCGGGCGGCATTCAGGCTTTTCCTAGGCGACGGCGGACACGTCCAGCCTGGCGGAGGTCTTGGCGCGGATCTCGTCGACCGTCACGCCGGGGGCGAGCTCGGTCAGCCGCAGACCGTCGTCGGTGACTTCCATCACGCCCAGATCGGTGATGATGAGGTTCACCACCCCCACCCCGGTCAGCGGCAACGTGCATTCGGGCAGCAGCTTCTGGGACTCGGTGCCGTCCTTGGCTTTCGCGACGTGTTCCATCAGCACCACGACCTTGCCCACGCCGGCGACCAGGTCCATGGCGCCGCCCATGCCCTTGATCATCTTGCCGGGAATCATCCAGTTGGCCAGGTCGCCCTTTTCGGACACCTGCATGGCCCCCAGGATGGCCAGGTTGATCTTGCCGCCCCGGATCATGGCGAACGAATCCGCCGAGGCGAAGATCGATGAGCCCGGCAGCGTCGTCACGGTTTGCTTGCCGGCGTTGATCAGATCGGCGTCGACTTCGTCCTCCGTGGGGAAGGGGCCGATGCCCAGCAGGCCGTTTTCCGATTGCAGCCAGACCTCCATGCCCTGCGGCACGTAGTTGGCGACTTTGGTGGGCAGGCCGATGCCCAGGTTGACGTAGAAGCCGTCCCGCAGTTCCTGCGCGGCGCGCGCCGCCATCTGTTCGCGATCCCAAGCCATGATCTGCCTCCTTATTGACGAATGGTGCGTTGTTCGATGCGCTTTTCGGGATGCGCGTTCAGGACGATGCGGTGCACGTAGATGCCCGGCAGGTGGACTTCATCGGGATCGAACGCGCCGGTGGGCACGATTTCCTCGACCTCGACGATGGTGATGCGGCCCGCCATGGCGACGTTGGGATTGAAGTTGCGCGCCGTGCGGCGGAACTTCAGATTGCCGCTGCGGTCGGCCTTCCAGGCCTTGACCAGGGACACGTCCGGCACCAGCGCGCGTTCCATGATGTAGGTGCGGCCATCGATCTCGCGGGTTTCCTTGCCTTCGGCGACCACGGTGCCCACACCGGTGGCGGTGAAGAACGCCGGGATGCCGGCGCCGCCGGCGCGCAGCTTTTCGGCCAGCGTGCCCTGCGGCGTGAATTCCAGTTCCAGTTCGCCCGCCAGGTACTGGCGTTCGAATTCCTTGTTCTCGCCCACGTAAGAGGCGATCATCTTCGTGATCTGGCGCGTGGACAGGAGTTGTCCCAGGCCGAAGCCGTCGACCCCCGCGTTGTTGCTGACGCAGGTCAGGTTGCGCACGCCCGAATCCCGCAGTGCGGCGATCAGGGCCTCGGGGATGCCGCACAGCCCGAAACCGCCGACGGCGATCATCTGGTTGTCGGTCACGACGCCGCGCAGGGCGGCCTCGGCACTTTCGTAGACTTTATCCATACAACGGTTCCTTCGTTAGATGAACGGAAATCGGTGGCGCGTCAGGCGGCAAAGCAACGGTCAAGCGCCTGCCGGTCTGCATCGGTCCAGGGCAAGGGCCGGCCGGTGGCGGCATCGGCGCACACCAGCACGTTGCGTCCTCGGGCATGCAATGCCTCGGGGTCCCCGGCATCCGCGATCCAGCAGTCCAGCTCCAGGCTGGTCCGGCCGACGCGCGCGAGCCTCATGCCGACGACGACACGGGCAGGATACATCAGCGGTTTGAGAAAATCACACGAGGCATGCGCCAGTACGCCGTAGCGGCCGGCGGCGGCGTCCAGACCCATCGCGGAGAACAAACGGACACGCGCTTCCTCAAAATAACGGAAGTAGGCGGTGTTGTTGACGTGGCGCAGCGCGTCCATTTCGCCCCAGCGGACATCGATCGAAATTTCAAACGTTCCGGAAGGTGTTTGAATATCAAGGGGTTCTGACGACATGCGAGGATTCCTCTCGTCCGCTCCGGACGGCTGGCGGCAAAGGTGCAGTATAACGATCTGCAATACAATGGCCCGCAACATGGCGGGGTCCGGCCTCGCCCAACGCTCATCAAGCAACGGGAACTTTGACCCATGACTGAACGTGAATCGATGGAATACGACGTCGTCGTCGTCGGCGGCGGGCCGGCCGGGCTTTCGGCGGCGATCCGCCTGAAGCAACTGGCCGCCGAGCGCGGCCAGGACGTCAGCGTCTGTGTGCTGGAAAAGGCCGCCGAGATCGGCGCCCACATCCTCTCGGGCGCCGTGATGGATCCCCAGGCCCTGAGCGAACTCATCCCCGACTGGAAGGAACGCGGCGCCCCGCTGGACGTGGCCGTCTCCGAAGACCGGTTCCTGTTCCTGACCGAATCGGGCGCGCGCGCCACGCCGGCCTGGCTGCTGCCCGACTGTTTCAAGAATCACGGCAACTACATCGTGCGCCTGGGCCATGTCACCCGCTGGCTGGGCGAACAGGCCGAGGCACTGGGCGTGGACGTGTTCCCCGGTTTCGCCGCCGCGCAGATCCTCTATACCGAATCCGGCGCCGTACGCGGCGTGCTGACCGGCGACATGGGCGTGGCGCGCGACGGCAGCCACACCGACGCCTACCAGCCCGGCATGGAACTGCTGGCGCGCTACACGATCTTCGCCGAAGGCTCGCGCGGCCATCTGGGCCGCCAGTTGATCGACAAGTACCGCCTCGACGCCGGCCGGGACCCTCAGAGCTACGCCATCGGCATCAAGGAACTCTGGGAAGTCGATCCCGCGCAATCCCGCCCCGGCATGGTCATGCACACGGCCGGCTGGCCGCTCGATTCGGACACTTACGGCGGCTCCTTCCTGTACCACTTGAACGACAACCTGGTGGCCGTGGGTCTGGTCGTGGGTCTGGACTATGCCAACCCGTGGCTCTCGCCCTTCGAGGAATTCCAGCGCTACAAGACCCATCCGGCGATCCGCGCCACCTTCGAAGGCGGCAAGCGCATCGCCTACGGCGCGCGCTCGCTGACCGCTGGCGGGCTGCTGTCCCTGCCCAAGCTCTGCTTCCCCGGCGGTGCGCTGGTCGGCTGCGAGGCCGGCATGCTGAACGCCTCCCGCATCAAGGGCAGCCACTCGGCGATCAAATCCGGCGCCCTGGCCGCCGAGGCCGCCTTCGACGCGCTGGCCGCCGGCCGCAGCCACGATGAACTGACCGCCTACCCGGCCGCCTTCGAGCGCTCCTGGCTGCACGCCGAACTGAACAAATCGCGCAACTTCAAGCAGTGGTTCAAGAAGGGCCGCACCGTCGGCACGCTGATGACCGGCATCGAGCAATGGCTGTTCAAAGGCAAGATGCCCTGGACCATCCACCGCACCAAACCCGATCACGCCTGTCTGCAGCCGGCCGCCGAATGCGCACGCATCGACTACCCGAAGCCCGACGGCAAATTGACCTTCGACCGCCTCAGCTCGGTGTTCATCTCCAACACCAACCACGACGAGAACGAACCCGTCCACCTCACGCTGAAGGACGAATCCGTGCCGGTCGCCGTCAACCTGGCGAAATTCGGCGGGCCGGAAACGCGTTTCTGTCCGGCCGGGGTCTACGAATTCGTCAAGACCGGGACCGGCGAGGACCGCCTGCAGATCAATGCCCAGAACTGCGTCCACTGCAAGACCTGCGACATCAAGGATCCGACGCAGAACATCGTCTGGGTCACGCCCCAGGGCGGCGAAGGGCCGGTCTACAACGGCATGTGATGGATATCACGTTCGCCACCCGGTTTCTGGGCGCCCTGTTCGCCATCATGAACCCGTTCATCACCCTGCCCCTGTTCCTGGCGGTGACGGCCAACAAGACCGTCGCCGAGCAGCGCAGCCAGGCGGCGGCGATCCTGGTCTACACCCTGGCGATGTGCGTGGTCATCTCGCTGGCCGGCAGCCACATCATCCGCTTCTTCGGCGTCAGCCTGGATGCCTTCCGCGTGGCCGGCGGCGTGGTGCTCGGCGGCATCGCGCTGACCATGCTCAATGGCCAGCCGATCACGTCGCACGAGCGCGCCACCCAGGAAAAGAACGTCGGCGGCCTGGACGCCCGCGCCGAGGTCGAGGACAACCCGGCGTTCTACCCCCTGACCTTTCCCATGATCGTCGGGCCGGGCACCATCGCCACACTGATCATCTATGGGGCCCAGGCTCACCAGTCGAAACAATACCTGGCCTTCGGCCTCGTGCTGGCGATCGTCCTGGCCGCCCTGTTCGCGGTCCTGTATTTCGCCGCCTCCATCGGCAAGCTGCTCTCGTCCAAGATGCGCGTCATCATGGCACGGGTCATGGGCATGATCCTGTCGGCCATCGCCGTGGAAATGACGTTCGCGGGCATCCGGGCGCTGCTGCCGGGACTGGCGTAGCGGCGGCGGCCGATCCGGCGCGGCAATGAAAAGGGCGGGGAGTCCCCCGCCCTTTGGCTGCATGCGGCGGGCCGCCTCATGAGCGGCCCGCCGATGACACTCGTTACCGCACCTGGGCCAGCTGTTCCAGGATGCCGGGATTTTCCAGCGTGGACACATCCTGGGTGATGGGTTCGCCCTTGGCGACCACGCGCAGCAGGCGGCGCATGATCTTGCCCGAACGCGTCTTGGGCAGATTTTCGCCGAAGCGGATCTCGCGCGGCTTGGCGATGGGGCCGATTTCCTTGGCCACCCAGTCGCGCAATTGCTTGGCCACGGCGGCGGCCTGGTCGCCCTGGGGCAAGGGCCCGTTGAGCACCACGAAAGCCACCACAGCCTCGCCGGTCGTATCGTCGGGACGGCCGACCACGGCGGCCTCGGCCACCATTTCATGCGCCACCAGTGCCGATTCGACTTCCATCGTGCCCAGGCGATGGCCCGAGACGTTCAGCACGTCGTCGATGCGGCCCATGATCCAGAAATAACCGTCCTTGTCGCGCTGGGCGCCGTCGCCCGCCAGATAGTAGCCCTTGAGTTCCTCGGGGAAGTAGGTTTTCTTGAAGCGTTCCGGGTCGCCCCAGATCGTGCGGATCATCGAGGGCCACGGACGACGGATCACCAGGAAACCGCCCTTGCCGCGCTCGACCTCCTCGCCCGTCTCGTCGACGATGGCGGCGTCGATGCCCGGCAGCGGCAGCGTGCAGGAACCGGGCTTGAGCGGCGTGACGCCCGGCAACGGCGTGATCATGTGCGCGCCGGTCTCCGTCTGCCACCAGGTGTCGATCACCGGGCAGCGCTGCCCGCCGACGTTGTTGTAATACCAGACCCAGGCTTCGGGGTTGATGGGCTCGCCCACCGAGCCGATGATGCGCAGCGTGCTCAGGTCGAAGGATTTCGGATGGACCTTGGGGTCGGCCTCGGACAGTTTGGTCAGCGACCGGATCGCCGTGGGCGCGGTGTAGAAGATCGTGACCTTGTGTTCCTGGATCATCTTCCAGAAACGCCCCGCGTCCGGATACGTGGGCACACCCTCGAAGACCACCTGGGTCACACCGGCCGCGAGCGGGCCATAGGCGACGTAGGAATGCCCCGTCACCCAACCCACGTCGGCCGTGCACCAGAACACATCCGTCGGCTTGGCGTCGAAGGTCCATTTCATGGTCATCAGCGACCACAGCAGGAAGCCGGCGCTGGAATGTTGCACACCCTTGGGTTTGCCGGTGGACCCGGAGGTGTAGAGGATGAACAGCGGATGGTCGGCGTCGACGGCCACCGGCGGGCAGTCGGTCGACTGGCCCTGGATGACGTCGTGCCACCACAGGTCGCGGTCGGCGTGCCACTGGACGTCGGAACCGGCTCGCTTGTAGGTGATGACCTTGCGCACGGCGTCGCAGCCGCCCATGGCGAGGGCCTCGTCCACCGCGTCCTTGAGCGGGATGGACTTGCCGCCGCGCATCTGCGCGTCGGCGGTGATCACCAGCGAGGCGCCGACGTCCACGGTGCGCTCGTGGATGCTCTTGGACGAGAAGCCGCCGAACACCACGGAATGGATGATGCCCAGGCGGGCGCAGGCTTGCATGGCGACCACGGCCTCGATGGACATGGGCAGGTAGATGATGGCGCGTTCGCCCGCCTGGTAGCCCAGGGACTTCAAGGCGTTGGCGAATTGCGAAACCCGCGCGTGCAGTTCCTTGTAGGTGACCTTGGTCACCTGGCCATCGTCGGCCTCGAAGAGGATGGCGGCGCGGTTCTCGGCCGGCGTCCCCAGGTGCTTGTCCAGGCAGTTGGCCGAGACGTTCATCCGGCCATCGGGATACCACTTGTAGAACGGCGCCCTGGATTCATCCAGCACCTGGGTGAACGGCTTGGTCCAGACCAGGTTTTCGTTGGCCAGCCGGGCCCAGAAAGCGTCGGGATCGCGCTTGGCTTCGTCGCACAGGGCCTGGTAGCCCTCCATCCCGGACACGTTGGCCTGTTTGACGAGGTCGGCGGGCGGCGGAAACACCCGGTTTTCCACCAATATGGATTCAATCTCCGTGGTCATGGCTCGCTCCTGAGTTTAGTGATGTGTTCACTTTATATTTGAATTTTGCAACCGTACCGCACGATACTTACTCGACACTGACAAATGCTACTCGCCTCTCTCCAGGCCGCAGGCGGGCGGGCCCGCCTCACCGCTTGCAAGCGGTCCGGATTCGTCGGGCGCGGATGCCGCGTTCGAAATCCAGGCGGCCCAGCAAAGCCAGCCCCGCCAGGAAGAACAGGCCGGTCGTCAGCAGGGCGGCGCGATGGTTGCCTCCGGTAGCCCAGACCAGCACACCGTAGGACAGCGGCCCGACGACGGCCGCCAGTTGCACGGCGAACGTCCAGAGCGCGAAGAACTCCGCCGGACGGTCGGCGGGTGCCAACACGCCGACCATGGCCCGGCCCGCGCTCTGGCTGGAGCCCATGCACAGACCCGCCAGCGCGGCGGCAGACCAGAACACCGGCAGGGACCGGGCCGAGACGGCCAGCAGCACCATGGCGATCCAGCCCAGCAGGGTCAGGGCCAGCGCCCTGCGATGGCCGATGCGGTCCTGCAGGTAGCCAAAGCCGAAGGCGCCGACGGCGGCGCCGATATTCACCAGAAACACCAGCATCATGGTCTGCCGCATGCCGAAGCCCATGACCTCGGTGGCGTAGACAGCCGACAGCGTGATCACCACCGCGATCCCCGCCTGGTAGCAGACGATGCACAACAGCAGGCGGCGAAAGTCGGGAAAGTCGTGGCGGGTCTCGCGCCACGCCATCCGCAACTGGGCCAGCATCGCGACCGGTTCCCTGTCCGCGCCGGAGGCGGGTTCGCGCAACCACAGGAAGGCCGGCAGCGCCGCCGCCGCGAACAGGACGGCGGTCAGGCCCATGATCCAGGGAACGTAGGCCTGGGCCGGCAGCCCGTCGGATTCCGCCGCGACCGCGACCCACAGCGCCAGCCCCAGGGCCAGCATGCCGCCGAAATAACCGAAGCTCCAGCCCCAGCCGGACACGCGCCCCATGGCCTCGGGCCGGGCCAGTCCCGGCAGGAAAGACGCCACAGCCGATTCGCCGATGCAGTAGCAGACATTGGACAGCGCCAGCCACAGCAGGCCCCAGACAATGTCGCCCGGCCCCACGCTGGCCAGCGCCGCCGTGGCCAGCACGCAACCGCCGGTGCTGGCGAACAGCAGCCGGCGGTGGCCGGCCCGTGCATCCGCGCGGGCGCCCAGGCCCGGCATCCACAGCATCACCGCCAGATAGGACAGCGAAAGGGCCGCCGTCAGCGCCAGCGTACCCCAGCTTTTCCCGGCCGCCACCACGCCGACGAAATACGCGTTGAACACCGTCGTCAGCACCACGGTGGTGTACCCGGAATTGGCGAAGTCGTACATCGCCCAGGACCAGACTTCGCGCCGTCCCACCCCCGGCATCAGGGGCGAACCGGCGCGCGCGCCGGGCCGCGGACCGGATGCGCCCCGGCAGCCGCTCACAGTGCGTCGCGAATCTGGTCGAGCGCGCCCGGATCCTCGATCGTCGTCAGGTCGCCCGGATCGCGGCCTTCGCACAGCGCCACGATGGCCCGGCGCAGCACCTTGCCCGAGCGCGTCTTGGGCAGGCTGTTGACGAACAGGATGCGCGCAGGGCGGGCCACGGCGCCGTTGCGCTGCTCGATCACGCGCTTGATCTCGGCTTCGAGGCGGTCGCGGGCGCCGGACTCGTCCAGCACGGCCGGGTTGCGCAGCACGGCGAAGGCCATGGCTTCCTGGCCCTTGAGTTGATCCGCCACCCCCACCACGGCCGACTCCGCCACGGCCGGGTGCGTGTTGACCGATTCCTCGATTTCGCGTGTGCCCAGACGATGGCCGGCGACGTTGATCACATCGTCGGTGCGGCCCAGGATGTACCAGTAGCCATCGTCGTCCACCAGCCCCCAGTCCGAGGTCGAATAGCAGAGGCGTCCGGGAAACGACTGGAAATAGGTGCGCACGAAGCGTTCGTCGTTGCCCCAGATCGTGCTCATCGCGCCCGGCGGCAACGGCGGCTCGATCGCCACCACGCCCTTCTGGTTCGGACCGCAATCCTGGCCGGTGGCCTCGTCGATCACCCGGGCGTCATAGCCGTAGACCGGAAAGGACGGACTGCCGAAGCGGGTCGGGACTTCCTCGACCCCGGGCTGGGCCGACAGGATGGGCCAGCCGGTCTCGGTCTGCCAGTAATTGTCGATCACCGGCTTGCCCAGGGCTTCGGACAGCCACTGGCCGGTCAGTTCGTCGAGCGGCTCGCCCGCCAGATAGATGCGGTCCAGGCTGGACAGATCGTGACGGTGCAGCAAGGCCGGATCGTGCTTCTTCAGGACGCGGATCGCCGTCGGCGCGGAGAACAGCGCATTGACGCGATAGGTCTCGATGATGCGCCAGAGAATGGCGGCGTCGGGGCGCACCGGTGTGCCTTCGTACATGACGGTGGCCTGACCGTTGAGCAGCGGCCCGTAGACCACGTAGGAATGCCCCACCACCCAGCCCACATCGCTGCTGGAAAAGTACACGTCGCCTGGCTTGCCGCCGTAAATGTATTCCATCGACGCGCACAGGGCCACCGCGTAGCCGCCGACGTCGCGCTGAACGCCCTTGGGGTTGCCGGTCGTCCCCGAGGTGTACAGGATATAGCTGGGCTCGTTGGATTCCAGCCAGACGACCGGCACCAGGGCGTCCAGGTGCCGCGCCCGCAGGGGCGCATAGTCCAGGTCGCGGCCCGCCGTCAGGTCCATGGGCGCCAGGCCGCGGTTCACCAGCACGACGCGTTCCGGCGCATGGGACGACTGGGCGATCGCCTGGTCCAGCAGCGGCTTGTAGGCGATCGGCCGGCCGCCGCGCGAGCCCGCGTCGGTGGATACGATCACCCGGGGCTGGGCGTCGTCGATGCGCTGCGCCAGATTGTGTGCGGCAAAGCCGCCGAACACCACGGAATGGATGGCCCCGAGCCGGGCGCACGCCAGCATGAAGAAGGCGGCCTGGGGAATCATGGGCAGATAGATCAGCACGCGGTCGCCCTGGACGACCCCGAGTTCCTGCAAAGTGGCGGCGGCTGCGTTGACCTCGCGCGAGAGGTCGGCGCGGGTATAGACGATTTCCTGATCGACCTCCGTGGACACCCAGATCAGTGCGGGCTGGTCTCCTTGCGTGTCGAGCCAGCGGTCGACGGCGTTGTAACAAAGATTGGTCTTCCCGCCGACGAACCAGCGCGCGAACGGCGGGCGGGAATAGTCCAGAACCTGCGTGAAGGGGGTCTCCCAGTGGATGCGCTGGGCTTCGTGCGCCCAGAAGGCCTCCCGGTCCTGGATCGACTGGCGATGGAACTCGCGGACTTTCTGCATGGGTTCGTCTCCGGTGCCACCCTGCGGCCCGGACCGGGCCGTGGGTGTTTCTAAGGAAGTGGAATGGGTGACATGCTACACCCTGGCCGACCATACAACGACAGTCTGACACGAGCCTGACGAGCCGGTCCGTGAGCCCCGCGCCTGCCGGCCGCGCGCAGGCTTGGCGGATTCGCCGGCATGGCCGCTTTACTGAATACGAACGATCCACTACACTCGAAGAGTTGTCCGCAGGGCGGGCAACTCACAAGATCAACCCGGCGTCCGGTATCCGGCCAGCCTGCGACCCGTGTTGCGCCCGAGCGCCGCGGCCACGCCAGGCGGTCGCGGACGACGACATCCGCCGCCATCCGCCCATGCCACCGCCTCATTCCCTCCCGGTACAGCCGAATCAGCCACGTCTTATGGCGGCCCGTTCCCTGAAACTGCTGTTGTGCGCGGGCCTCGTGGCGCTGGCCGGATGCGCAGCCCAGACCCGCAAGACGGCCGACGCCGAGCTCACCTCCAATCACCTGCTGCGCGACAGTTATCTGCTCAGCACCCAATCCGATCCGCTGGGCGCCTGGCTCGACAACAAACGCAGCCTGGCCATCGACTACCCTGGATCGGAAACGTACGGCGCCAGCCAGGCGCCCAAGACCCTGGTGTCCACCGCGATGAAATTCCTCGGGGTCAAGTATCGCTACGGGGGCGACGCCCCTGGCGAAGGCTTCGACTGCAGTGGCCTGGTCGCCTACGCGGCCGAAAAATCCCTGGGCTTGAAACTGCCCCGGCGAGCGCGAGAACAGGCTGAACTGGGCATTTCCGTGGATCGCGACGAACTGCGCCGGGGCGACCTGGTGTTCTTCAACACCCTGGGCCACCGGTTCTCGCACGTCGGCATCTACCTGGGCGACCACAAATTCGTGCACGCACCGCGCACCGGCGCCAACGTCCGGGTTGAAAGCATGGATGTGGCCTATTGGCGCAAACGCTACAATGGCGCCCGGCGCCTCCAGGCGCGCGTCGATACCGGTCAGCCCATGTCCGCCGGCCCCTCGGCCGGCCAGCATACGGACGCCAAGCCCTCGGCCGCCAAACCTGCGGCCACCGGGCGCACGACAGCCAAACACACCGGCGCCAAACACGCAACTGTCAAACACACGACCACCAAACGCGTGACCGTCAAACGCGTGACCGCCAAGCCTGTGTCGGCCAAACCCGCGACAACAAAACGCGCGACGACCAAACGCGTGGCAGCCCGACCCTGAGCCGGCCGCACTCGAAATGAAGCCCGGAACCGCAAAGTTCCGGGCTTTTTCGTCACTGAGCAGGCCTTGCTTTCCGGGATCGGCTATATCCCCAGGGTCAGCCCGCCCGGCGAGCCGCGCCGCTTGCACGACATGCGCGTCTCCGGGCGCGCGGCATCGTTCGCCCTCAGCGGGCATGCTTTACAGTAGCCGCACTGATCCAGCGCCTGCTGCATGCTGCACACCGACCGCCGGCATGCCAGCACGCGAATGCCGGCGCGCTGCGCCGCCAGGCGGAACGTCTTCATCACGTTGTGCCCCAGGAAATCCGTCAGCAGGATGACCAGGTCCGTGCCGGAAGGCAGTGCGGGCGTCTTCTTCTGATGTGCGGAATCGCGGCCGCTGATGTGGTGGCGGATGGCGATATTATGGTCGCGCAGCAGATCCGGGATGTTGCCCAGCCGGTCCGCGCCGACGATCAATGCACTGACTTGGGGTTGTGGTTGCGCCATCGATGGACTCCTGGAGATAGGTCGGTGGTGATCACCAATTTTAATACGATGGCTAATGATAATCATTACCATTAACAAGCGCAATCCAATCGGATGGATGGCGCGCCGCCACGCCTCCGTATTTACCCTGTCCCCTGCGTCGCGCGCCAGGCAGATTCAGCCGGTCGTCAATTTCCGTTCAGAATGTTGTTACCGGAGGCGGCGCACAATTTCCGCAGAACAATCTTTCCCAGCGGAGACACACCATGCATACCTTGTTGCGAGACGGGCTGCCCTGCGCGGCCCTGGCTCTGGCCCTGAGCCTGAACAGCCCCGCCAGCCACGCGGCCGGCAACGAGATCGTCCTGGGCGCGTCGGTCCAGCTGACCGGCCCCGTCGCCAACACCGGACGCTATTACAAGGACGCCTACCAGCTGGCGGTCGACCAGATCAACCGCAAGGGCGGGGTCGATGTCGGAGGCAAGAAATACACACTGGCGCTGAAGATCTACGACAACCAGTCGGATGTGAATCTGAGCGTGCGTCAATACACGCAACTGGTTTCCAGGGACAAGGTGAACTTCCTGCTCGGACCTTTCGCCAGCAACTTCGCCCTGGCCGACTCCGCTGTCTCGGAAAAATACCAGATCCCGATGGTCCAGGGCGGCGGCGCCTCGGACCAGATCTTCTCGCGCGGGTTCAAGTATGTCTTCGGCACCCTGGCGCCGGCCAGCAACTATTTCGGCAGCACGATCGCCATGCTGAAACAGCTCAAGCCGGTTCCCGCCCAGGTCGCCCTGCTCTATGCGGACGACGCCTTCGACGTGTCGGTGGCCAAGGGCACCCGTCCCCTGCTGGAAAAAAGCGGCTTGAAAACGACGATCGACGAACGTTACAGCAGCAACGCCAGCGACTTCAATACCCTGCTGTCGCAGATCAAGGCCAAGCAGGCCGACGCCGTGCTGGTCGCGGGACACGAAACCGAGATCCTGAACTTCATCCGCCAGGCCAAAAGCCTGGACGTCTCGCCCAAGTTCTATTCCTTCACCGTGGGCGTACCCAGCGAGGACTTCCGCAAGGCCCTGGGCGCGGACGCCGAATACGCCTTCGGCATGACCGCCTGGCTGCCCAGCGAAACGCTGAAGGACGCGTGGTTCGGCGACGCCGCCCAGTTCGCCAAAGCCTGGGGCGCCCAGTACCACTATGAGCCCGACTACCACGCCGCTTCGGGCGTGGCCGACGTCGAGGCGATCGTGAAAGCCATCGAGAAGGCCGGCACGCTCGATCCCAAGGCCGTGCGCGGCGCCCTGGCCGCCAGCGACTTCCAGAGCCTGTACGGGCATATCGCCTTCGCCGACAACGGCCAGATCAACCTCGACCAGACGGTGATCCAGGTGCAGAACGGCAAGCCGGCGGCCGTATTCGACGGCAGCAAGTTCCTGCGCGACGCGAAATACCCGATGCCCGACTGGTCCAAGCGCTGAGCCCCGTTCACGATCCAGGGAGAGCCCGTCTTGGACCTTCTGCTGCAAGTCCTCGTCAACGGCATCCTGCAGGGCGGGCTGTACGCCATCATGGCGCTCGGCCTGGCCCTGGTCTGGGGGGTGCTCAACATCGTCAATCTGGCCCACGGCGCCTTCATCATGCTGGGCGCCTACATTTCCTGGTACAGCTTCACCTGGCTGGGACTGGATCCATTCCTCGGCCTGCCCGTCACGGCCGCTCTGATGTTCGGCGTCGGCTACGCCGTGCAACGCGGCATCCTGAACCTGGTCGCGCGGGCGCCCATGTTCAACACGCTGCTGATCACCTTCGGCATGGAGGTCGTCCTGACCTATCTGGCGCAACTGGTGTTCTCGGCCGACTTCCGCACCATCAACCCATCCTATTCCGGCCGGAACATCGACGTCCTGGGCCTGACCATCCCGATGGTCCGCCTGGCCGCGTCGGGGCTGGCCATCCTGTTGACGCTGGCCATGTGGCGCTTCCTGCTCCACACCCGGCTGGGCAGGGCGATCCGCGCCACCGCCCAGAACCTGTCGGCGGCGCGTCTGCACGGCGTCGAGCCGCGCCACTTGTACGCCGTGACCTTCGGCCTGGGCCTGGCCCTGGCCGGTGCGGCCGGCGGCCTCTACGGCACCGTGTCCCAGATCAACCCCTATATCGGCGCGACCCTGACCGCCAAGTCCTTCGCCATCGCCATCATCGGCGGGCTGGACACGCCTCTGGGCGTCATCGCAGGCGGCCTGGTGCTGGGCCTGATCGAGGCGCTGACCGCCCTGTACGTCGGTCCCACCTTCGCCGACGTGGCCAGTTTCGGCGTCCTGGTCCTGGTGCTCATCGTGCGTCCCAGCGGCCTGCTCGGGAGAACCGCATGAACACCTCCCGGATCCTGCTGATCCTGGTCATTCTGGTCGCGCTCGCCCTGCTCCCGCTGTACGGCTCGGACACGATCATCCAGTTCGGCATCAGCACCCTGCTGCTGGCCGTGCTGGCCCAGGGCTGGAACATCATCGGCGGCTACGCGGGCTATCCGTCCTTCGGCAATTCCGCCTTCTACGGCCTGGGCGCCTACGGTGTGGGCATCGCCATGGTGCAATGGCAGATGCCTTTCGCCATGGGGCTGGTCTTCGGCGTGATCCTGGCGGTGGTCTTCGCCATCTGCCTGGGCATCCCGGTGCTGCGCCTGAAGGGGCATTATTTCGCCATCGCCACCCTGGCCCTGGCACAGGTCATGGCGGCCATCGTCTCCAACGTGGCGCTGGCCGGGCAGAACATCGGCCTGGTGCTGCCGCCGCTGAACAACGACCCCCTGTTCTACGAACTGTCCCTGGGCCTGCTGGTCGCGGCCACCCTGACCGTCTGGTGGCTGACCCGCAGCCGCTTCGGCTTCGGCCTGATCGCCATCCGCGAGAACGAGGAAGGCGCCGTCGTGATGGGCGTGGACACGACACGCTACAAGGTTCTGGCCTTCGCCCTGGCCGGGATATTCAGCGCGCTGGCAGGCGGCATCCACGCCTACTGGATCACCTTTCTCGATCCGGAAAGCGCTTTCGACATCACACTGAACGTGAAGATGATCATCATGGCGGTCTTCGGCGGGCCGGGCACGATCCTGGGCCCCATCGTCGGCTCCTTCATCTTGTCGGCCCTCTCCGAATTCCTGTCCAGCGAGGTCACCAGCATCGCGGGCCTGTTCTTCGGCGCCGTCATCGTGATCGCCGTGGTGCTGATGCCGCGCGGCCTGGCCGACGTGGCGCGGCGTTTCCGCCAGACGGGCTGGCGCTATTTCATCGAAAACATCCGGATGCATCGGCTATGAGTTCAAGTGCGATCCTAGAGGCTCGCGGCCTGACCCGCCGCTTCGCCGGACTGGTGGCCGTGCACGATGTCAGTTTTTCATTGTCGCCCGGAGAGATCCTCGGCTTCATCGGCCCCAATGGCGCGGGCAAGACCACGCTGATCAGCCTGCTGAGCGGCACCCTGGCGCCCACCGAGGGCGAGGTCTGGTTCGACGGACGGCGCATCGACCGCATGGCGGCCTTCCGCCGGGCGCGCCTGGGCATCGGCCGCACCTTCCAGATCATGCAGCCTTTCCCCGGCCTGTCGGTGCTGGACAATGTGGCGGTCGGCGCCCTGTTCGGCCGCGGCCAGGGCCAGTCCAGGCTGGCGCTGGCGCGCGAAAGCGCCCGCGAATGCCTGCGCTTCGTCGGGCTGGGCAAACACATCGATCACCGCGCCGAGGATCTGGGGGGACCCGACCGCAAGCGCCTGGAACTGGCCAAGGCCCTGGCCATGCAGCCGCGCGTGCTGCTGTGCGACGAGGTCATGGCCGGCCTGAACCTGGTGGAGATCGACGAGGTCATCGAAATCATCCGCAAGGTGCGCGACACCGGCATCAGCATCATCGTCATCGAACATGTCATCAAGGCGATCCGCACCTTGTCGGACCGCATCATGGTGCTGCACCATGGCGAGAAGATCGCCGACGGCGCGCCCGACAGCGTGCTCACCGACAGTCGCGTCGTCGAAGCCTATCTCGGGAAGAAGCGCTCATGAACGCCACCCATTCCTCGCAGGACGCGATCCTGCGGATCCGCGACCTGTCGGCGGGCTACGGCCTGGTCCAGGTGCTGCAATCGGTCTCCCTCGATGTCCGGACGGCCGAATTCCTGGCGCTGGTGGGCGGCAATGGCGCGGGCAAGACCACCCTGCTGCGGACGCTTTCCGGCCTGCTGCCCGTGCAATCGGGAACCATCGAATGGAATGGCCGGCCCGTCGGCGGGCTCACGCCTGACACGATCTTCCGCCTGGGGATCGTGCAGGTACCCGAAGGCCGCCAGCTCTTTCCCCGCATGTCGGTCCAGGACAATCTGCTGATGGGTGCCTACCGGCGTGACGACAAGGCGGAAGTGCGTGCCGATCTGGACAAGGTCTACGGGCTGTTCCCCCGGATGGCGGAACGGCGGCGCCAACTGGCCGGCAGCATGTCCGGCGGCGAACAACAGATGTGCGCCATGGCGCGCGCCCTGATGGCCCGGCCGCGGTTGCTCCTGGTCGACGAGATGAGCCTGGGGCTGGCGCCGATCATCGTGGACCAGTTGATGGAGAATCTGATCGAGATCCGCGACCAGGGAGTCACCATCCTGCTGGTCGAGCAGGACATCCACCTGGCGCTGGCGGCGGCTGACCGGGCTTATGTGCTGGAGACCGGCCGCATTGTGCGCGAAGGGCCGGCCCGCGACCTGATCGAAGACCCGGAACTGAAACGGGCCTATCTGGGGGTCTAGGCGCCCAGGCCCGGCTCAGGCCGCATCGCGGACGGGAGGAGCCGGCTGGGCGACGGCCTCGGCCACGACGTCGCGCGACAGTTCCGGCGCCAGCATCTCCATCAGGACATAGACGAAATCGCGCAGGAACACCCCGCGCTTGATCGCCACGCTGGTGGTGTGCCGACCGAAGAGATGTCCGGCGGGGAGGCCGACCAGTCCCTTGTCGCGACGCGGGTCGAACGCCATGCCGGCGATGATGCCGATCCCCAGGCCGATGTCGGCGTAGGTCTTGATCACATCGGCGTCAATGGCCTCCAGCACGATGTCGGGCTCGATCCCCGCCCGCTCGAACGCCGCGTCGATGGCGCGCCGCCCCGAAAACGCCCGGTCGTAGGTCACGATGGGATACCGGGCCAGGTGCTCCAGCGACAGGTTGCGGGCGGCGCTGGACGTCAGCCCGGTCAGGGGATGATCGGGAGGCACCACCAGCGTGTGCTCCCATGCGTACACCGGCAGGGCCACCAGGCCCGGGGTCTGGGCCAGGGTCTCGGTGGCGATCGCCAGGTCCGCCTGCTCGTGCAGGACCAGCCTGGCCAGATGTTCCGGATTGCCTTCGGCCAGGGATACATGGACCTTGGGAAAGCGCGCGCGAAACGCCGGGATCACGCGCGGCAGCAGGTAGCGGGCCTGGGTGTGTGTGCAGGCGATCACCAGTGAGCCTTCGTCGCGCTGGGCGAATTCGTCGCTGACCTTTTTCAGGTTGTCGACTTCGCGCATGATGCGGTCGATGACTGCGGACACGGCCTGGCCTGGCTTGGTCAGGCCCTTGAGCCGCTTGCCGTGTCGCTCGAAAATCCGCACGCCCAGTTCGTCCTCGAACTCGATGATGGCCTTGGACACCCCAGGCTGTGACGTATACAGCGAGCGGGCGGCTTCAGTCAGGTTGAAGTTGCGCCGGATCGTTTCGCGGACAAAGCGGAATTGCTGCAGGTTCATGGCGATGGCCCTATAGGAAGAGCCATTATATGTAATATAGAACCTGTTTAATATTATTTTTTGTTATTTGTTTAGGCGGGCGGCCAGCCGGAGCATGGCCCGCGCCCTTCAGGGGCGCGGGCGAAGCGTCCCTATTTCATCGAGATCGTGGTGTTGACTTCGCGCGAATGCGCCTGCCAGCGGGCGGTCACCGTCTTAGTCTGGGTCCAGAAGTAGATCGACTGACGGCCGTTGGGGCCCAGGTCGCCCAGCTTCGAGGCCCGCGAGCCCGTGAAGCTGAACCAGGCCACCGGCACCGGGATGGGGATGTTGATGCCCACCTGGCCGACGTCGATGTTGTTCTGGAAATATCGGGCATGCCCGCCGTCCTGCGTGAAGATCGAGGTGCCGTTGCCGTTGGGGTTGGCATTGATGAAGGCCACCGCCTCTTCCAGCGTGTCCACCAGCACCACCGACAACACCGGCCCGAAGATCTCCTCGCGGTAGATGCTCATGCCGGCCTTCACGCCGCTGAAGACCGTCGGCCCGACGAAGTTGCCCTTTTCGTAGCCGGCGACCTTGACGCCGCGACCATCGAGCAGCAGTTCGGCGCCCTCGTCCACGCCCTTCTGGATGAAACCCTCGACGCGCTGCTTGGCGGCGGGCGAGATGAGCGGCCCCAGGTCCGCCTGGCGGTCGGTGCCGACGTTGATCTTCAGCTTGCGGGCGCGCTCGACGAAGTCGGGCAGCCATTTCTGCGCCTCGCCCACCAGCACCAGCACGGAAATCGCCATGCAGCGTTCACCGGCCGCGCCGAAGGCCGCGCCCAGCATCGAATTCAGGGCGGCCTCGCGGTCGGCGTCGGGCATGATGACGCTGTGGTTCTTGGCGCCCATCATGGCCTGGCAGCGCTTGCCGGCGTTCGAGGAGCGTCGGTAGATTTCCGTGCCGACGCGGGTCGAACCGATGAAGGAAACGGCCTTGATGTCGGGATGGTCGCACAGGGCGTTGGCGACGTCCGGCCCGCCATGCACCACATTCAGCACCCCCGGCGGCAAGCCGGCCTCCAGGGCCAGTTGGGCCACCATCAGCGAAGCCGTGGGATCCTGTTCGGACGGCTTGTAGACGAAGGTATTGCCGCAGGTCACGGCGATGGGGAACATCCAGCACGGAAGCATCACGGGGAAATTGAAGGCCGTGATCCCGGCGCAGACGCCCAGGGGCTGGATGACCGAATAGACGTCGATGCCGGTGGCGGCGTTCTCGGCGTAATCGCCCAGTTGCAGGGTGTTGGCCGACACCGCGTGATCGACGCCTTCGAGGCCGCGCGCGACTTCGCCCTCGGCGTCGGGCAGGGTCTTGCCATGCTCGCGGGAAATGGCCTCGGCGATCTTCGGGGTATGTTCCCGCAGCAACTGGGCGAAGTCCACCATGATCTGGCGGCGCTTGGCCTGGCTGGTGTTGCGCCAGGTCTTGAAAGCTTCCTTGGCATTGGCCACCGCCCGCTCGACCTCGGCCGGCGTGGCGAAAGGCACCCGGGCGACCACTTCCTGGGTCGCCGGATCGATGACGTCGCGCCATTCCGTGGTTTCGGACTGGACGAGTTCCCCGCCGATCAGCAGCGGGACGCGTGGGATGTCGCTCATTCAAACCTCCTGGGTAAATTCAGTGAAAGCGGAAATCAGTGCTTGACCAGCGGGCAGGTCGAGGCCGACAAGGGCTGGAAGGCGTCCTTGGCCGGAATCGTGGCCACCAGCCTGGACAGGTCCCATTCGCCCTTGGACTCGGCGGGCTTCTTGACCTCGTACAGGTACATGTCGTGGATCACCCGGCCGTCGGGACGGATGGAGGCATTGTGCATGATGGGATCCTGGATCGGGATCTCGCGCATCTTCGCCGCCACCGTATCTCCCTGGGTGGAGCCGGTGGCCGCCACGGCCTTCAGGTAATGCCGCACGCTGGAATACACCCCGGCCTGCGTCATGGTGGGTTTCTTGCCCTGATAGGCCTTGGCGAAACGGGCCGACCAGGCGCGCGAAGCATCGTCGAAGTCCCAGTAGAAGCCGTCCACATAGCTCAGGCCCTGGGCGTTTTCCAGGCCCAGCGCGCGCAGGTCGGAGAGGAACACCAGCAGGGACGCCAGGCGCTGGCCGCCCTTGACGATGCCGAATTCGCGCGCCTGTTTGATCGCGTTGACCGTATCCTGGCCGCCGTTGGCCAGGGCCACGACCTGCGCGCCGGAACTCTGCGCCTGCAGCAGATAGGAGGCGAAGTCCGGCGCGTTCAGCGGATGCGGGACGGAGCCTTTGACCGTGCCGCCCAAGGCCTTGACCATATCGGACGCGCCCTTTTCCAGAGAATGGCCGAAGGCGTAGTCCACCGTGATGAAGAACCAGGACTTGCCGCCCTTGTCGAACATGGCCTTGACGCCGCCGATGGACTGGGAATAGACGTCGAACATCCAGTGGAAGCCCACCGGAGAGCAGCTCTTGTTGGTCAAGTCCGTGGTGGCCGGACCGGAAAACATCACGACTTTGTTCTTTTCACGGGCGATGTTCTGCACCGCCAGGGCCACGGCGGAATTGGTCAGGTCGGCGATGGCCGTCACCCCGTCGCGATCGAACCATTCGCGGGCGCGCGCCGCCCCCACATCCGCCTTGTTCTGATTGTCCGCCGACACCAGATCGATCTTCATGCCCTTGCATTCGGCCTTCAGGCAGTCGTCGATGGCCAGTTGCGCCGCCGCGACCGATCCCATGCCGCCCATGGACGCGTAAGTGCCCGACATATCGGTCAGCACCCCGATCTTGACAGGCGGGGTCGCCGCCTGCGAAACGGACATGGACAGCGCGGTGGCGCACAGGGCGGCCGCCAGGGTCGGCGTGAATTTCTGCATGGTCTTGTCTCCGTTGTCGTTCGAGCCCGCCGTCCGTGCGGCAGACCGGGAGAGTCGTTGCTCCCCGGTTCAGTTTAGTTGTGTGAAAAACTTATTACCATCAAAATATTTGCACATTCATTGACGATATTTGCACAAGAGAAACCATGACCGATTGGGACGCGATCCGCTATTTCCTGGAAGTCGCCCGCACGCAGCGGGCCAGTGCCGCCGCGCAGCGCCTGGGGGTGCGGCACAGCACCGTCACGCGGCGCATCCGCGCACTGGAACAGGATCTTGGGGTAACGCTGTTCGACAAATCCCGTGCCAGTGGCTACACGCCGACCGAAGAGGGCCTGCGCTTTTTCGCACACGCCGAGCAAGTGGAGAGCGCGCTGCTGGCGGCCCGCGAATCGCTGTCCGGCGCCGCCCAGATGCCGTCCGGTCATCTGCGGATCGGCTCCACGGAAGGTTTCGGCAGCACGATCCTGACCCCCCTGATCGTGGACTTCCAGCGCCGCCACCCGGCGATGACCCTGGACATCATGCCGGTACCGCGCTTCATCAGCCTGTCCAAGCGCGAAGCCGACATCGCCATCGCGCTGGAGCGCCCCCAGCGCGGTCCCTACCTGTGCACCAAGCTGGCCGACTACAGCCTGCGGCTATACGGCACCCGCGACTATCTGGCCCGCCACGCGCCGATCCGGCGCCAGGCCGATCTGGGCGGGCATACCTTCATCGGCTACGTGGACGAACTGCTGTTCAGCGACCGGCTGCGCTACCTGGACGACCTGGTGCCGCCCTCGCGCGTGGTGTTCCGCAGCACCAGCGTGCTGGCCCAGTACCAGGCGGCCCTGGGTGGTCAGGCGTTGGCGGTTCTGCCCTGCTTCCTGGCGGCCCAGGACGAGCGCCTGGAGTCCGTGCTGGCCGATTCGGTCCTGGTCACGCGCAGTTTCTGGATGTACTGCCACGAGGATCTGTACCGCACACGCCGGGTGATGGCCTTGTGGGATTATCTGAAACAGGCCGTGGCGCTGAACCGCGATCTGCTGGATGGCCGGGCCCGGGAACTGCGCACCCCGGCCGGGGACTGGACGCCGTCCTACGCCCTCCGCCGCCCGGACCCCGGCCCCGGAAAGCCCCCCGCCCGGGGCTGAAAAAGGCTCAGGCCGGCGGAGCCTTGCGACGCCTGGGCTTGGGCATGCGCACCCGCCGCCACATCAATCCCAGGCCCAGCGCCAGAAACACGGCATGCACCAGCCACAGGCCGACGCCGAAGGACAGCGTGCCGTTGGCGATCCAGCCGCGCGACAGATTGATCAGGTTCATGTATAGCAGGGCCAGCAGGCCGGCGATCAGCAGGTCGCCCGATCGGCCCAGGCGCGGATTCACCGCGCCCAGCGGCAGGGCGATGAGCGCCAGGTTCAGGACCGCCAGCGGCAACGACAGGCGCCACATGAGCTGGGACAGGGACTCGGGATCGCCCTGAGTGATCAGATCCAGGCTCGGGCGCGCCTTGATCTGCTGCAAGGCCTGTTGCCGCCTGGCTTCCAGTGCCCCGGGATCGCTGCGGCTCTCGATGCGCACGCCGTAATGATCGAAATCGAGCATGCGCATTTCAGGTGAGTCCGGCTTCAGGTCGTAGCGATGCCCCGGCCCCAGCACCAGGAAGCGGTCGCCGTTGGCCTCGGTGCGGATGGCGGCGCTTTCGGCCGTGACGACGCTGAGCCAGTCAGGCTCGATGATCCGGGCCACCACCCGGCCCAGTTCATCGTCCGGTCGGGTGGGCGATTCGGCGAAGAAGACCCGCCGTCCATCGTCAGTCTCGATGAACTGGCCGGCCGAGACCTTGGACAAGTCGGAACGCTGCTCGAAGCGCTGGCGGTATTCGGCGATCTGGCCATAGGCCCAGGGCGAGGCCGTCAGGGTCAGCACCGCCACCACGGCCGCGACCGGCAGGGCGAAGCGCATCACGGGCCACAGCCACTGGCCCAGCGACAGGCCGCTGGCGAACCAGACGGACATTTCCGATTCGCGATAGCTGCGCGTGACGGTGGTCAGCACCGCCACGAACAAGGTCACGGACAGGATCACCGGCAGCGCGGTGATGCTGGAAAAGGCCGCCAGGCCCAGCACCACGTTGGCCCCGATGTCGCCATTGGCCGCCTCGCCCAGCAGACGCACGATGAGCACGCTCAGCCACACCACCAGCAACGTGGAAAACACGATGCCCGCGTGGCTGGTGATCTCGGAAAAGACGGCGCGCTTGAACAATGACATGGGAAAATGCGGAATAATGGACCGTCTGCTCTCGAATCCACCGGACCCAAGGAAAACGAATGGAATTTAGCACATCGACGTCGGCATCCCTGCACACGCTGAAGACCCAGGCCCTGGCCGTGGGCGTGTTCCAGGACGGCGTCCTGAGCCCTGCCGCCGAGGCCCTGGATCAGGCGTCCAAAGGCGCGATCCGGGCCATCGTCAAGGCGGAATTCGACGCCGCGCCCGGCGCCATCCTGACGCTGCACGCGCCCGCCGGCATCACCGCCGAGCGAGTCATTTTACTCGGCCTGGGCGCTCAGGACCGTCTTCCGGCAACCATTCTGGCGCGCGCCCACGAGGCCCTGGCCGCCTATTGCGTGCGCGCCGGGCTGGGCCACGCGGTTTCCACTCTGTGCGCCCTGCCTTGCGCGGACGCCGACGTCGCCGATTGCGCCCGCACGGCGGCCCGGCTGGTCAGCGCGGCCACCTACCGCTACGACGCCACTTTCAGCAAGTCCAAACCCGCGACCAAGCTGCGCGCCTTCGTGCTGCATCTGGGCCGGACCCAGGCCGCCCGGGCCCGCGCGGGTCTGGACCAGGGCGCGGCCATCGGCGCGGGCATGAACCTGGCCCGCCTGCTGGGCGACCTGCCCCCCAACGTCTGCACCCCGTCCTACCTGGGCAAGACGGCGCGCGGCCTGGCCAAACAGTTCAAGACCCTGAAAGCCGAGGTCCTGGACCAGAAAAAGATCGAAGCCCTGAAGATGGGCTCTTTCCTGTCGGTGGCGCGCGGCTCGGCCGAACCGCCGGCCTTCATCGTCCTGCGCCACACCCCGGCCGCAGCCTCGGCCCGCAAGGCCGCCCCCATCGTGCTGGTGGGCAAGGGCATCACCTTCGACGCCGGCGGCATTTCCCTCAAGCCCGGCCCCGGCATGGATGAAATGAAATTCGACATGTGCGGCGCCGCCAGCGTGCTGGGCACGATGCGCGCCGTGGCCGAACTGAACCTGCCGCGCGAGGTCATCGGCATCGTCCCCAGTTGCGAAAACCTGCCCAGCGGCACCGCCAACAAACCCGGCGACATCGTCACCAGCATGTCGGGCCGCACCATCGAGATCCTCAACACCGACGCCGAAGGCCGCCTGATCCTGTGCGATGCGCTGACCTACGCGGAACGCTTCAAGCCCGCCGCCGTGATCGACGTCGCCACGCTGACCGGCGCCTGCGTGATCGCCCTGGGCCACGTCAACAGCGGGCTGTTCACCCAGGACGAGACCCTGGCCGCAGACCTGCTCGCCGCCGGCCGCCAGGCGCTGGACCCGGCCTGGCGCCTGCCCCTTGAGGACGCCTACCAGGATCAGCTCAAATCCAATTTCGCCGACATGGCCAACATCGGCGGCCGGCCCGCCGGATCGGTCACCGCCGCCTGCTTCCTGTCCCGTTTCACCGGAAAATATCCCTGGGCGCACCTGGACATCGCGGGCACGGCCTGGCTCGAAGGCAAACAGAAGGGCGCCACCGGTCGCCCCGTGCCCCTGCTGGTCGGCTACCTGCTGGGGCAATGCCAGGCATGAGCGCGCCGGGCCGCCCCGAGCGCACAGGCCGGATTGCGCGGCACGGGGGCATGATCCGGTGAGCCGGGTGGATTTCGCCTACGGCGCGGCCCACCGGCTACGCATGGCCTGCGGCACGGCGGCGCGCCACGTCGGCGCGGGCCGCCGCCTGCTGGTCTACTGCACCGACGAGCGCCGCCTGCGGCGCTTCGACGCGCTGCTCTGGGAATTCGAGCCGGCCAGCTTCATTCCGCACGTACTGGCCGATGACCCGCTGGCCGACCAGGCCGATGTGGTCCTGGTCGCCGACGCCGCGACCCTGAACCGTACACCGCCCCTGGGCTGGTTGCTCAACCTGGACCTGGAGTGCCCGCCCGACGCCGGACGCTTCGAGCGCATCCTGGAAATCGTCTCCGGTCACGAAGCCGACATCCAGGCCGCCCGCAGGCGCTGGGCCACGTACCAGCAGGCCGGCCACGATGTGCGGGGACACCGCCTGCCCTCCGACCATCCCGCCATCGGGAACCATCGCGGCGCTTGAGTGTCTAATGTAATGGACTGCCATGCCGGGCTGCCCGGTATGGCCCGGATCGATGCCGCTCACATGGACGACACCGTTCAGCTTGTTGTAAGATTAAAGTGATTCCGGCCAGTGCCCCGCACCGGCCCCACGCACCACAGGAAACCGCCATGTCCGACTTCCGCCATACCCTCCCCGACACCGGCGCCTATGCCGCTCCGGCCGCCGCCCGCAACCGCGTCCTGCGCAATACCTACTGGCTGCTCGCGCTGTCGCTGATCCCCACGGTCCTGGGGGCCGCCGTCGGTCTGACCTTCGGCATGAACCAGGTCATGGCCACCAGCCCCGGCATCAGCACACTGGTGTTCCTGGTGGGCGCCATCGGTCTGATGTTCATGATCGAGCGCAACAAGAACTCCTCGCTGGGCGTCGCCCTGCTGCTGGGCTTCACTTTCTTCATGGGCCTGATGCTGTCGCGACTGCTGGGCCACGTCCTGGGCATGGGCAACGGCGCCCAGCTCATCATGCTGGCTTTCGGCGGTACGGCGGCGGTCTTCGGCGTCATGGCCGCAGTCGCCACGACCACCAAACGCGACTTCACCCACCTGCAGAAATTCCTGTTCGTGGGCGTGGTGCTGCTGATCGTGGCGTCGCTGGCCAACATGTTCTTCCAGATCCCGGCCCTGATGCTGACGCTGTCGGTGCTGGCCATCGGCATCTTCTCGGCCTTCCTGCTGGTCGACCTGCAGCGCATCGTCCAGGGCGGCGAAACCAACTACGTCTCCGCCACGCTGGCCGTCTACCTGGACCTGTACAACATCTTCGCCAACCTGCTGATGCTGCTGGGCATCTTCGGCGGCAACCGCGACTAGCCTTTCCAGGCGATCGAACATCAAGGCGGGCCGAAAGGCCCGCTTTTTTTACACTGGCTGGCGTCAGCCCAGTCCTCCGGAACGCATCTTCCTCACCCCCTCGGCCGCCACCAGGCCCACCGCGATCCAGATCGGCACGTAGGTCAGCCACTGGGCCGGGGCCACGGGTTCCCCCATGAGCAGGAACGCCACCCAGAACAGCAGCATGGGCTCCACGTAGCTCAGCAACCCGAACAGGGACAGGGGCAGCATGCGGCTGGCCGCCAGATACATCGACAGCGACACCGCGCTCAGCAGCCCCAGCAGGGGCACCTGCAGGATCAGGCGCGGGTGGGCGGCGAACAGACGCACGGCCTCGCCGGCCTGGGCCTGGAGGACAATGACGGCAGCCGGCAGCAGGAAGAACATGTCGAACCACAGGCTGGTCAGCGCGTCGATCCGCAGCCGCCGGCGCAGCATGAAATATGGCGGATAACCCAGCGCCACCAGCAGCGTGGTCCAGGACACCGTCCCCAGCCGCCACCACTCGTGCCCGACGCCCAATGCGGCGAAAGCCACCGCCCAGGCCTGCCAGGCACTGAGCCGTTCACGATAGAACAGCCGCCCGACCAGCACCATCACCAATGGCAGCAGGAAATAGCCCATGGACACATTCAGCGCATGGCCATGCAGCGGCGCCCACACGAACAGCCACAGCTGGACCCCCAGCAGGAGCGAGCACACGACCATGGCCGCGAGAAAGCGGCCCCGGGATAAATCCCGCGCGACCTGGCGCACCGCCCCCCAGCCGCGCGCGCGCTGCACCACCAGCGCCAGCATCGGCAACCCCATCAGAATCCGCCAGGCGAACACGATATCGCCATCGAAGGGCCGCATCAGCGTCGCGTAGTAGTACAGGGTGGCGAACAGCGCCGAGGACGCCACCGACAGGAGGATGCCTTTTTTCATCGTTTTCGTCGGTTCGCGAGCGCTCAGTAGCGCTGCAGCTCCATCAGCACCTGGCGCGTGCGCAGCGGCGCGTCCAGCACTTCGTCCAGGCGCTCCCGCAGCGCCTGGCGCAGCGACGGTCCGGCGCCCGCCTGCTCGAAGTCCGGCATCGGGGCGTCCAGCCCGTAGCCGGCCTGCTCCAGCAACAGCCATTCGAAACGACGCAGCACGGCGGCATGAGGGCGTTCCCGCGACCCCGCCAGCACATCCAGAGCGGCCTCGTACGCATCGAACACGCCCGGATGCGGATCCTCGCGCGCCAGCAGGCGCAGGATCAGCTCGTTCATGTACCAGCCCGACATCATCGCCCGGCCGTCCAGCAGTCGCACCGGACCGGACTCGGCGCGCGTCAGCGTGCGGACCTCGGTCGAGCCGGTCCATGACAGCCACAGCGGCTGGAAGCCGACCAGCACCGGACGCAATGCGGAATACGGACGTTTGGCGCCCTTGGCCACCAGTGCGACGCAACCGTGGTCGCGGGTGAAGGCCTGTACGATCAGGGAAGTTTCACGCCAGGGGCTGGCGTGCAGCACGTAGCCGCGCGCATCCAGGATGCGCTGGCCGCGTCTACTCATAGCCCAGTTCCCGCAGGGCCGCCTCTCGATCCGACCAGCCCTTGCGGACCTTGATATAGACGTCCAGGAAGACCGGCTTTTCGAGCAGTTTGACGATGTCCTGGCGGGCCTCGGTGGCGATGCGCTTCATGTGCTGTCCACCCGCTCCCAGCAGGATGGGCCGATGGCTGTCACGCTCGATCACGATGCAGGCCGCGATGCGCGCGCCTTCCGCGTTTTCTTCCCATTGCTCGATCACCACGGTGCAACCATAGGGCAGCTCGTCGCCGACCAGGCGGAAGATCTTTTCCCGGATCAGTTCGGCCGCCAGGAAACGCAATGGCCGGTCCGTCAGCGTGTCGGCTTCGAACAGATGTTCGCCTTCCGGCAGATGGCGGGCGATCTCCTGGACCAGGATGTCGAGCTGCACGTCGCGCAGCGCGCTGACCGGCACCACGGCCGCGTAGGGAAATTGTTCCATCAGGCGGGACACGTAAGCGAACAGTGCGTTCTTGTCCTTGACCGCGTCGACCTTGTTCACCGCCAGGATGACCGGGCGGTTCTTGGGCAGCAGCGGCACCACGCCCGCATCGCCCGCCGACCACTTTCCTGCCTCGACCACGTGGATCACGACATCGACTTCGGCCAGGGCCTGGGTGACCACCCGGTTCATCATGCGGTTCATGGCGCCGCCATGCCGCGTCTGGAAACCCGGCGTGTCGACGAAGACGAACTGGTCCCGATCGCGCGTCAGCACGCCGTGGATGCGGTGGCGGGTGGTCTGGGCCTTGCGCGAGACGATGGACAGTTTCGCCCCGACCAGGGCATTGCCCAAGGTGGACTTGCCCACGTTGGGACGGCCCACGATGGCGACGAAACCGCAACGGCTGGGGCTGGTAGCGTTCATTTCTTGTCCTGTTCCTTCTGGCTCTTGGGCGTGTCCTGCGCCACGGCCACGGGCAGGGACAACTGGGCCGGCTTGCGGCGGCGCGACGCCCGGCGCGCGGGCCCCAGGGCTTCGATGGCGACGATCGCCTGGCCGGCGGCGGCCTGTTCGGCCGCACGGCGGCTGCTGCCCGAAGCCTGCACCCGGATGCCGAGCGGGGCGATCTCGCACACCACGTCGAACATCTGGTCATGTGCTGCCCCCCGGGTGGCGACGACCTCGTAATGCGGCAAGGGATGGCCGCGACCCTGGACGAGTTCCTGCAGCAGGGTCTTTGGATCCTTGCCGAATGTGCGCAGATCGATGTGCGCCAGGATCGGGCGGTACAAGCGTTCGATGACGCGGCTGATTTCCGGATAGCCGCCATCCAGGTAGACGGCGCCGAAGAGGGCCTCCAGCGCGTCGGCCAGGATCGAGGGTCGGCGAAAGCCGCCGCTTTTCAGTTCGCCCTCGCCCAGACGCAGGTGGGCCGACAAGGAAAGGTTCTGGGCGATGTCGGCCAGCGCGGACTGCTTGACCAGGTTCGAACGCACCCGCGACAGGTCGCCCTCGTCCATTTCGGCGTGCTCGGCGAACAGCAGCGTGGAGACGACGAAATTCAGCACGGAATCCCCCAGAAACTCCAGGCGCTCGTTGTGCGGCATGCCATGGCTGCGGTGGGTCAGGGCCCGCTCCAGCAGGGCCGCGTCCCGAAAGCGATAGTCCAGGGCGGACTGCAGGGAGTCCAGGGAAGCCATTACTCGAATCCACCGATCCGGCTCGGCGAGCCGAAGTTCATCCAGATGAAGAAAGCGCGGCCGACGATGTTGCGGTCGGGCACGAAGCCCCAGTAGCGGCTGTCCAGGCTGTTGTCGCGGTTGTCGCCCATCATGAAGTAATGGCCGGCCGGCACCGTGCAGCGCACCCCGTCGGGCAGATAGGTGCACGCCTGGAAATCCGGAAAGCGCGTGATCGGCATCAGATCCTGAGGCGCCTGGGTGTTCAACAGGATGCGGTGCGACACGTCGCCCAGCTGTTCGCGGTATTGCCCCACGTAGACCGCGCGGTCGGGCTCGTAGTAGTCGCCGTCGCGGCTGCGCGGGACCGGCGTGCCGTTGATCGACAGGACCTTGCCGCGATATTCGATCACATCGCCCGGCACCCCGACCACCCGCTTGATGTAGTCCACCGACGGATCGACCGGATAGCGGAAAACGACCACGTCGCCGCGCCGGGGCGAGCCCAGGTCGAGGACCTTGCGGTCGATCACCGGCAGACGCAACCCATATTCGTACTTGTTCACCAGGATCAAATCGCCGTTTTCCAGGGTCGGCAACATGGAGCCCGACGGAATCCGGAAGGGTTCGACCACGAAGGAACGCAGCACGAACACGAACAGGATCACCGGAAAGAAACTGACGCAGTATTCCACCCACCAGGACGGGCGATTGGCGCGCTCATAGGCCTGGTCGCATTCGACCCGCAGGGCATCCGGATCGAGTCCGGCGGCGTTGTTGCGGCAGGCCTGCGCGGCGGCCTCGGCGCGGGCGCGGCGCCGGCCGCGCAGCATCCCGACATCCAGCAGCCAGACCAGGCCCGTCACGACCAGCGCGACGAACAGCAACAAGGCGAAGTCCCAACTCATGCGGCGTCCTTTCTCATTTATCCTCGACCTGCAGGACAGCCAGGAAGGCTTCCTGAGGAATCTCGACATTGCCGACCTGCTTCATGCGTTTCTTGCCGGCCTTCTGCTTTTCAAGCAGTTTCTTTTTACGCGTGATGTCGCCGCCATAACACTTGGCCAGCACGTTCTTGCGCAAGGCCTTGACGTTTTCGCGAGCGACGACTTCCGCGCCGATGGCGGCCTGGATGGCGATGTCGAACATCTGGCGCGGAATCAGCCCGCGCATCCGCGTGACCACGTCCCGTCCCCGGTGACGGGCATTGGCGCGGTGCACGATCATGGAGAGCGCATCGACCCGGTCGCCGTTGATCAGCAGATCCACGCGCACCACGTCGGCCACGCGGTATTCCTTGAACTCGTAATCCATGGAAGCATAGCCGCGCGACACGGATTTCAGGCGGTCGAAGAAGTCCAGCACGATTTCCGCCAGCGGAATCTCGTAGCGCAGGTGCACCTGGCGGCCATGGTAGCTCATGTCCAGTTGCACACCGCGTTTGGCCGTGCACAGCGACATGACCGGCCCCACGTATTCCTGGGGCATGAACAGCGTCACGGTCATGACGGGTTCGCGGATTTCCTGGATCTGACCGACTTCGGGCATGCGCGAAGGGCTGTCCACGCTCAGCAGCGTGCCGTCGCGGTGCAGGACCTCGTAGACCACCGACGGCGCGGTGGTGATGATGTCCATGTCGAATTCACGTTCCAGCCGCTCCTGGACGATGTCCATGTGCAGCAGACCGAGAAACCCGCAGCGGAAGCCGAAACCCAAGGCCTGGGAGACCTCGGGCTCGAACATCAGCGAGGAATCGTTGAGCTTGAGTTTTTCCAGGGAATCGCGCAGTTGGTCGTATTCGCTGGACTCGACCGGATAGACCCCGGCGAACACCTGGGGCTTGACCTCTTTGAAGCCCGGCAGGGGCGCCGCGGCCGGCTTGCCGGCCAATGTCAGGGTATCGCCGACCTTGGCGTGTTCCAGTTCCTTGATGCCGGCGATGATGAAACCGACGTCGCCGGCCGACAACTGGTCGCGCGGCTGGGACTTGGGTGTGAAGACGCCCACCTGTTCGCACAGATGGGTCGCGCCGGTGGCCATCAGCAGGATCTTGTCCTTGGGCCGCAGGGTGCCGTTGACCACCCGCACCAGCATCACCACGCCGACGTAGTTGTCGAACCAGGAATCGATGATCAGGGCCTGCAGCGGCGCGGCGGGATCGCCCTGGGGGGGCGGCACCCGCGCCACGACGGCCTCCAGGATCTCGTCGATGCCCAGACCGGTCTTGGCGCTGGCCAGGATCGCGTCGGTGGCGTCGATGCCGATCACGTCCTCGATCTCCGCGGCGGCGGCGTCCGGGTCGGCCGAAGGCAGGTCCATCTTGTTCAGGACCGGCACGACCTCGACGCCCAGTTCGATCGCGGTGTAGCAGTTGGCCACGGTCTGCGCTTCGACACCCTGGGTGGAGTCCACCACCAGCAACGCGCCCTCGCAGGCCGACAGCGAACGGCTGACTTCATAGGAGAAATCCACATGACCCGGCGTGTCGATCAGGTTCAGGGCATAGACCCGGCCATCGGCCGCCGTATAGCGCAGCGCCGCCGTCTGGGCCTTGATGGTGATGCCGCGCTCGCGCTCGATATCCATCGAATCCAGGACCTGGGCCTCCATTTCGCGGTCCTGCAGGCCCCCGCAGCGCTGGATCAGGCGGTCGGCCAGGGTCGATTTGCCATGATCGATGTGCGCAATGATGGAAAAGTTGCGGATGTGGTCCATAGGAAGATAGAAAGAAAAAATGAAAAAGGGAACGCCGCGGGGCGTCCCCTTCTCGTTCAGGCCGTATTTTAGCTTTTTCCCGGAAGGGGCATCATTGCGGCTTGATGATCACCCATTGGGACTGCTGATCGCGGCTGACCAGCAGCACGGCCGGGCGGGATTTGTCCAGACCCTTGACGATCTGGGCGTACTGCTTCGGACTGGAGACGTCGGTCTCGTTGATCCGCAGGATCACGTCGCCCGGCTCGATGCCCGCCGCCGCCGCCGCGCCATCGGCCTGGTCGACCACCACGCCCTGGTCGCCGGCATCGGCAGGCAGGGCCTTGACCTTCAGGCCCAGGCGGTCCGTTCCCTCATTGGGGGAAGGCGTCTCGTCGTTGCGGGACGCGGCCTTGTCGTCGAGCTCGGCGACCGTGGCCTTGAGCTCCAGCGACTTGCCCTTGCGCCAGACCTGGACCGTGGCGCTCGTGCCCGGACGGGTCGCGCCCACCAGACGCGGCAGATCGGTCATGTGCTTGATGGCCTGGCCGTTGAAAGCCGTGATCACGTCACCCGGATGGACACCGGCCTTGGCGGCCGGCCCGTCGGCCTCGACGCTGCTGACCAGGGCGCCCTGGCCCTTGTCCAGCCCCAATGCCTTGGCGACGTCGTCCTGGACCTCGGTGATCTGCACGCCGATGCGGCCGCGGGTGACCTTGCCGTGGGCCTTGAGCTGCTCGACCACGCGCATGACC
Source organism: Castellaniella denitrificans (assembly GCF_027214045.1). Lineage (GTDB taxonomy): Bacteria > Pseudomonadota > Gammaproteobacteria > Burkholderiales > Burkholderiaceae_B > Castellaniella > Castellaniella denitrificans_A. The sequence goes on from NZ_JAPWHE010000002.1 coordinate 129,126, forward strand.
TCGTCGATGGGAATGGCCAGGGAAATGCCCATGAAGCCGCCGCTGCGCGAGATGATCTGCGAATTGATGCCGACCACCTGACCCTGCAGATTGATCAGTGGGCCGCCGGAATTGCCGGGGTTGACGGCCACGTCGGTCTGGATGAACGGCAGGTAGTCGCCCGTGTCGCGGTTGATCGCGCTGACGATGCCGGCCGTGACGGTCGAATCCAGCCCGAAAGGCGAGCCGATCGCCAGCACCCATTGCCCCTTGCGCAGCTTGTTCGAGTCGCCGATGGGGATCGGCTTCAGGCCGGAGGCGTCGATCTTGATCAGGGCAATGTCGGTGCGGGCGTCGGTGCCGATGACCTTGGCCTTGTATTCCTTGCCATTGGTCATGGTGACGAAGATGCCGTTGGAATTGTCCACGACATGATTGTTCGTCAGGATGTAGCCATCGGCGGAGATCACGAAGCCCGAGCCGATGCCGCGCGGCACCGTGCGCTCACCCTGGGGTTGGGCGGGCGGCTGCTTGGGCCGGGCGCGCGGGCCCTGCTGGCCGAAGCCGGGCGGCATGAAGTCGGGTCCGAAGAACCAGCGGAACAGTTCGGAAGGATCGCCGTTCCCGGGCCCCATGGGCGAGCGGCGGACCGGCACGGCCTCGGTGGTGCGGATGTTGACCACAGAGCTTTCGGTCTCCTGGACCACCTGGGTGAAATCGGGCAGCGCCGCGCTGGGGGGGGCCACCGCCTGCGCCTGGGCGGCGCCAATGGGCAGGGCCATCGCCAGACTGACGGCGGCGCTCGCCGCCGCGCGCGCCACAGCGGTGTACGGCAGATGAAAAGCCATGGAGTTCTCCTTGGAGGATAGAAGGATCAGTGAGCGGCCTGGGGCAAATATTGCACGGCATGCGCCAGATCATGCACAGTCTGCGCGGGCACCTCGCCGACCGCGGTCAGCCAGTAGGAAGCCAACCGCATCCGGTAGATGTTGATCGCGCCCTGCCTCAGGCCGCCCTGTCTGATACTTTGATCGCGTTTCGGGTCAAAGGTTTCAATGAAGATCGAAATCGCCGCCAATCCGTCGGACAGCACCATCTGATCGACCGCATGGCCAGGACCCATCTGGCGCGTCAGTTCGGCGATGGGCTTGAAGCCGGGGGGCGGCGTGAACCGCCAGCCCCTCGCAGCCAGGTTGGCCGGTTGGCTGGATTCGGTCCGCAGTTGCCAGTCGCGGGTGTTCCACCGCGAGGCCAGCGCCCCGGGGGGGATTTCCGTCCCGAATTGAACCCGGCTGAAGGCCACCTGGTCCACCAGCCTGCCCTGGGGGTCCAGGGTCTGGGCCTTGAGCAACAGATGGTTCTTCAGATCGGTGCAGATCCGGTAGCTGTAGCGCAATGCGTCGCGCGCACGCAACTCGGATATGGCGCATTCCCGTCCGGCGACGCGGTAGGTGCGATCCAGGCGCTCCCAGTCATAGTGCTTGGCGATGGATGCGCCCTCGCCCAGCAGCAGGGCCGGAAAATGGTCGCTGTGTGCGGGCCGCTCGACGATGAGACGGCGCTCCGGCAGCAGGCACTGTTCCATGCCGTTCTGCCTCAGGCATTCCTGGGGTGCGCCGTCGAGGACCTCCTGGCGTTCTCGCTCGCCGGTCCCGTCGACCTGGTGGACCAGATGCGTGGACTGGAGCATGCGGCCCTGCTGGTAGACAGTGACGCCGGCATAGTCCAGGGTCCGGGCTGCGGCCTGGACCTGGCGCAGGAACGCCAGCGGATCGGCCTCGGCCGCACCGGCCGCGGCGGCCCACGACAGTGCCAGACACAGCCCAGCCCGGCGTCCGGCCCGCGCCCAGGCCGGCATCAGCGCGCTCCCATCCCGTCGTAGGAGACCTGACGCACCGCACCCGCGCCCGCCATCGACTGGTGCGCGGCCATGTAGTCGGCCAGGCCCGGATCGGTCGCGTCCGTCTCGGCGGCCTGGGCCATGACCGGCGCGGCGGAGGGCGGCGCGTCCGGGGCGAAGAAGAACGGGCGGGCCATCCAGACGACGGACGCCACGGCCGCTGCGACCGCCAGCCCGGACAGACTGTTGCGCACCAGATGACGACGGATCAGCGGCGACGGCGCGACGATCGCGGGCTCGGCGTCCAGGGCGGCCGACACGCGCGCATAGAAACGGTCGGTCGGACGGATCGCCAGGTCCGGACTGCGCATGACGTCGCCGATCAGATGGTAGGTGTCCCATATCTGACGCCCATAAGGGGTGTCCAGTTCTTCGGAACGGATGTCGGCCTCGCCGTCCACCCAGGAGGACACCGAGGCTTCCCAGGCGCGTTCTGTCACGGCGGAATCGGGTTTGGCGTTCATGACGGCTCCTTACCAGCGGTGTTCCGAATCGCGTTCCATGACCGGCCGCAGACGCGCCGCGATGGCCTCGCGGGCGCGATAGATGCGCGAACGGACGGTGCCGATGGGGCATTGCATGGTGCTGGCGATCTCTTCATAACTCATCCCTTCGATTTCCCGCAACACGATCGCGGCGCGCAGATCGTCCGGCAGTGCGTCGATGGCCTCGTTGACGGCCTGGGCGACCTGCCGGCTGGCCATCAGCGATTCGGGGGTACTCTGATCACTTAGGCCATCGATCTGGTCAAAAGTTTCACCGTCCTCGTTTTCCAGGGGCGTCACGGCGGCGGGCCGGCGAAAACTGGCCGCCTGCCAGTTGCGGGCGGTGTTCAGGGCGATACGGTAAAGCCACGTGTAGAAGGCGCTCTCGCCCCGGAACTGAGGCAGGGCGCGATAGGCCTTGATGAAGGCCTCCTGGGCGACGTCTTCGATCTCGGCCGGATCGTGGATCATGCGCGACAGCAACCTCATGATCTTGCGCTGGTATTTGATGACCAGCAGATCGAAGGCGTGGCGCTCGCCGCGCCTGACGCGCTCAACCAGCGCGAGGTCGACCTCGCGCTCGGTCACGGGAACCGCCTCGCGGCGCGCATGCCGCTCGGGCGCATCAGACACGGAACAGTCCGCGGGGGCTGCGCCGTGCCCTGTCCGGTTCCCGCAGTCAGAGGCGCCCCACCAGCATCGAACCGTTCGTGCCGCCAAAACCGAAGGAGTTGGACAGCGCCACGTCGATCTTCAGGTCGCGCGCCTCGTTGGCGCAATAGTCCAGGTCGCATTCGGGATCCTGGTTGAAGAGATTGATGGTCGGCGGCGAAATCTGATGGTGCACCGCGAGGGTCGTGAAGACCGCCTCGATGCCGCCCGCCGCGCCCAGCAAGTGTCCGGTCATGGACTTGGTGGAATTCACCACGAGCTTGTACGCATGGTCGCCGAAGGCGAGCTTGAGCGCCGCCGTCTCGTTCTTGTCGCCCAGGGGCGTGGACGTGCCGTGGGCGTTGACGTAGCTGATCTGGTCGGGATTCACGCCGCTGTTGCGCAGCGCGTGCAGGATGCCCCGGCGCGGACCGTCCTGGTCAGGGCTGGTGATGTGGTGCGCGTCGGAACTCATCCCGAAGCCAAGGAATTCGCCGTAGATGCGGGCGCCTCGGCGGCGGGCATGTTCGTATTCCTCCAGGACCAGCACACCGGCCCCCTCGCCCAGGACGAAGCCGTCACGGTCGCGGTCCCAGGGACGCGAGGCGGTCTCGGGATCGTCGTTGCGGGTCGACAGCGCGCGCATGGCGGCGAAGCCGCCCATGCCCAGGGGGGACACGGAGCTTTCGGCGCCGCCCGCCACCATGATGTCGGCATCGCCGTATTCGATCAGGCGCGCGGCATCGCCAATGCAATGCAGCCCGGTCGTGCAGGCCGAAACCACGGCGTAGCTGGGGCCCTTCAGGCCCAGCATGATGGACAATTGGCCCGAGATCAGGTTGATCAGCGAGGCCGGCACGAAGAACGGTGAAATGCGGCGCGCTCCGCGCTGCAGGTATTCGATCTGGGTCTCCTCGATACGAGGCAGACCGCCGATGCCCGAGCCGATGATGGTACCAATGCGGTCGGCGTCCTCGGAGGAGATGTCCAGGCCCGAATCACGCCAGGCCTGGATGCCGGCCGCCACGCCGTAATGGATGAAGGAATCCATCTGCTTGGCTTCTTTGGCGCCCATGTAGTCGGTGACGTCGAAGCCCTTGACCTCGCCCGCGATCTGGCTGTTGAGCACCGAGGCGTCGAAACGCGTCACCCGGCCGATCCCCGAGCGCCCATGGACAATGTTGTCCCAGGCGGTCTGGACATCATTGCCCACGGGCGACACGATGCCCAATCCGGTTATGACGACACGTCGTTTCACTGAGTCGGCTCCTGAATCTGTAAAAAATAAAAAGAACCCATGCCGCGTGGGCTGTGCGCGCTTGCGCCCGCCTCGCGGCCTGCATGCCGCCCGGATCCGCCGGACGATGAAAAAGGGCAGCCCGGGACGGGCCAGACAGGGCGGGCTGTTTCAGCCCGCCGATGACGCCCGCCTCGAACCGCCCCGGCAGCCTGTCCGGCTTGGTGCGACAGGCTGTCGACCCTGATGCGGCAAGCCGCAACAGGGTGGTGATGATTACTGCTTGCTGTGCGAGGTGATGTAATCGACCGCCTGCTGGACCGTCGTGATCTTTTCGGCTTCCTCGTCGGGAATCTCGGTTTCGAATTCGTCTTCGAGGGCCATCACGAGCTCGACCATATCGAGCGAATCGGCACCGAGGTCGTCAAGGAAGGAAGATTCGTTCTTGATCTCGGCTTCGTTGACGCCGAGTTGCTCAGCGACGATCTTCTTGACGCGCTGTTCGATGCTTTCCATGCATATCTCCAGTAAGGAAAAATCCCGCGAATTATAGCCAAATGAGAGCAACGGGGCTGCGGGTTTGTGTCAAAAAAAACAGTCCCGGCCGTCGGACGGCTTCCATTCCGGAAGCACGGTCGCGCCCGGGCCTGCCTGCTGAGGTTGAACGGATTTTACCTTAGACGGGCCGGCTCCGTTCCGGATGTCTACATATACATACCACCATTGACGTGCAACGTCGTCCCTGTTACGTAGCCGGCCTGGGGGCTGGCCAGATAGGCGACCGCATGGGCGATTTCCGCCGCCGAGCCCAGTCGGCCCAGGGGAATCTGACCCAGGATGGCGGCGGTCTGGCTCTCGTTCAGAGCGCGGGTCATATCGGTGTCGATGAAGCCCGGCGCCACGCAGTTGACCGTGATGCCCCGGCTGCCGAGTTCAATCGCCAGCGCACGCGACAGGCCGGCCACGCCGGCCTTGGCCGCGGCATAGTTGGCCTGGCCCGCGTTGCCGCTATAGCCCACCACGGAGGTGATGTTGATGATGCGGCCCCAGCGGGCCTTCATCATGGTCTTGGCCACACCGCGCGAGAGGCGGAACACGGACGACAGATTGGTGTTCAGCACGGCGGCCCAGTCCTCGTCCTTCATGCGCAGGATGAGACCATCGCGGGTGATCCCGGCATTGTTGACCAGAATGTGCGGCCCACCCTGGCCGGCCAGTTCGGCCAGCAGGGCGTCGCAGGCCGCCGCATCGTTGACTTCGAGCACCGCACCCCGTCCGCCTTGGGGCGCCAGGGCTTCGGTGATGGCCTGGGCGCCGGCCGCGGACGTCGCCGTCCCCACGACCGTGGCGCCCGCAGCCGCCAGTTCGAGGGCGATGGCGCGGCCAATGCCACGCGATGCGCCCGTCACGAGGGCGAGCTTGCCCGCCAGCACAGGTTCCGACATGTCAGCCTCCCAGGGCTTCCAGCGTCGTCTTCAGGGACGCCGGATCAGTGATGTTGAATGTGTTGATTTCACGGTCGATGCGCTTGACCAGGCCCGACAGGACCTTGCCCGGCCCGCATTCGACGATGTGGGTGACGCCGTCGCGTTTCATGGCCTGGATGGTTTCCACCCAGCGCACCGGATGCCAGGCCTGCCGGACCAGCGCATCCCGGATGGCGGCCGGGTCGGCCGGACGGGCGACGTCGACATTGTTGATGAGCGGCATGGCCGGTGACACCAGGGCCACGCCATCCAGCGCGCGGGCGAGCACGGCGGCGGCCGGCTCCAGCAGGCGCGAATGGAAAGGCGCCGACACCGGCAGGGACACGGCACGCTTGGCGCCGGCGGCGCGCGCCCGTTCGCAGGCGCGCTCGACCGCCGCGGTATGACCGGCAATCACCACCTGGGCCGGGGCGTTGTAGTTGACGGCCTCGACGACCTGGCCCTCGGCGGCCTCTGCACAGGCCTGACGCACGGCCTCGTCATCCAGCCCCAGGATGGCGGCCATGCCGCCCTCCCCCACCGGCACGGCGGACTGCATGGCCTCTGCCCGCACGCGCACGGTGCGCACCGCGTCGGCCAGATCCAGCGCGTCTGCCGCCACCAGGGCGGAATATTCACCCAGACTGTGACCGGCCACCAGGGCGGGCGCCGAGCCGCCCGCCCGCCGCCAGGCGCGATACATCGCGACGGAACACAGCAGCATGGCGGGCTGGGTATGGGTGGTCAGATTCAGGGTTTCGCCGGGCCCGCGGGCGATCAGACCGGACAGGTCCTCGCCCAGCGCCGCGTCGCCGTCGCGCAGCGTGGCCTGGACGCCGGCGTCGTCCGCCCAGGCATCCATCATGCCGACGGTCTGCGAACCCTGGCCCGGAAATACAAATGCAATCTTCATGAGCTAGCCTTCAGATTTTCACGAGGACGGAGCCCCAGGTGAAGCCGCCACCCACCCCTTGCAGCAACACGGTCTGGCCCGCGCGGATGCGCCCGTCGCGCCAGGCGACGTCCAGTGCCAGCGGCACGCTGGCCGCCGAGGTGTTGGCGTGACGGTCCAGCGTGACAATGAGCTTTTCTTCGGGCAGGCCGAGCTTGCGGCCAATGAAATTCAGGATGCGGATGTTGGCCTGGTGCGGCACCATCCAGTCGAGGTCGGACACGGCCATGCCGGCCTCGTCGCAGACCTCGTGCGCGGAGCGCGTCAGGGAATTGACGGCCAGCTTGAACACCGCCTGGCCATCCATCCGCAGGAAAGGGTCGCCCGTGACCCGGCCGCTCTCGACGTTGCCGGCGGCGCACAGGATGTGCTGCTGGCGTCCGTCGGCGTTCAGCCGGGCGGCCAGGATGCCGGGCTCGTCGGAGGCGCTCAGGACCACGGCCCCGGCGCCATCGCCGAACAGCACACAGGTGCGGCGGTCATTCCAGTCGAGGATTCTCGAGAAGACCTCGGCGCCGATCACCAGGGCATGGCGCGCGCGACCGGCCCGCACGAAGGCGTCCGCGGTAGCCAACGCGTAGACAAAGCCGCTGCACACGGCCTGGACGTCGAAGGCGGCGGCGCCGCCCACCCCCAGGTTGGCCTGCACCAGGCAGGCGGTGCTGGGGAAGATGAAGTCCGGCGTGGAGGTGGCGACAATGATCAGGTCGATCCGGTCGGCCGTCAGACCGGCGCTTTCCAGGGCCGCGCGCGCGGCGGCCGTGGCCAGCGCGCTGGTCTTGGTGCCCGGTTCGGCGATGTGGCGCTGGCGGATGCCGGTGCGTTCCGTGATCCATGCATCGGAAGTCTCGATGCCGCGCGTGGCCAGATCGGCGGCCAGATCATCGTTGCTGACGACGCGTGGGGGCAGATAGCCGCCCGTTCCTGTGATCCTGGCGTAAGGCATATCGATTCCGGAAAGAGAAGGACTAGGCCGTCGGGGCCGGCGGCCGGCTGCGCAGGGCGTCGAGACGCTGGATGGTGCCCTCGAGGAGTCCGTTGAGCACGGCCTCGCGGGCGCGCTGCAATGCCTGGCCATAGGCGTAGGCGTCGGCGGAGCCATGGCTCTTGATGACGATACCGCGCAGGCCCAGCAGGGCGGCCCCATTGTAGCGGCGATTGTCCACGCGGGCGCGGAAGCGCTGCAGAACGGGCGTGGCCACCAGGCCCGCCGCCATGGTGAAGGCGTTGCGGCGGAATTCCTCGCGCATCATGGCGCCGATCATGCGGGCCAGGCCCTCGACGGACTTCAGGACCACGTTGCCGACGAAACCATCGCAGACGACCACGTCCACCGTGCCCTTGAAAATGTCGTCGCCCTCGACGTTGCCATAGAAATTCAGGCCGCTGCCGCGCAGCAGGTCGGACGCCTGCTTGACGACCTCGTTGCCCTTGATGAGTTCCTCGCCGATGTTCAGCAGGCCGACGGACGGTTGCGCGCGACGGTCCACGGCGGAAACCAGGGCGGCCCCCATGAGACCGAATTGCAGCAGATGGTCCGCCGTGCAATCGACGTTGGCCCCCAGGTCCAGCACCGTGGTGGAACCGCCCCGCTGGTTGGGCAGCGCGGTGGCGATGGCCGGACGATCAATGCCGTCCAGCGTCTTCAATACGTAACGGGAGATCGCCATCCAGGCGCCGGTGTTGCCGGCCGACACGGCGGCGTCGGCGCGGCCGTCCTTCACGGCCTGGACGGCCACCCGCATCGAGGAGTCTTTCTTGCGGCGCAGGGCGATTTCCACCGAGTCGTGCATGGTGACGACCTCGGAGGCGTGCAGGATCTCGAACTGGCCGGCGGACGCCGCGTTCTGCTGCAGGACCTGACGGATCTGTGCCTCGTCGCCGACCAGCAGGCACCGGGTATCCGGATGCGCCTGGGCGAAGGCCATGGCCGCCGGCACGGTGACCGGCAAGCCATGGTCACCGCCCATGCAATCGATGGCGATGATCGGATTGGAATGAGACATCGGCGCGTGGAAGAACCGGGGCGCGGATGACTTATTCGTCGTTCTTGGTCTTCAGAACCTTGCGGCCGCGATAGATGCCGTTCGGGCTGATGTGATGGCGCAGGTGCAGTTCACCGGTGGTCGGCTCGATGCCCGTGGCGGGCGCCGTGAGGAAATCGTGCGAACGATGCATGCCGCGCTTGGACGGGCTCTTTTTGTTTTGCTGGACAGCCATGATGACTCCTGTGATCGGGGCCGCTCATTTTAAGGTAAGCACGAGCCCGTGTGTTGAAACGAAAATTCAGTCTTTCCCGAGGTCTTTCAACGCCGCGAACGGCGAAGGCCGCCGGGGCGGTTCCGGCACATCCCCGTCCCCCGGACACGTCTCGTGGCGGGGAGCGTAGGGAAGCGCCAGGATCAACTCGTCCTCGACCAGGCCCAGCACGTCCAGACGCTGATCGGACACGAGGTATTCGATCTCGGGACCCTGACCCTCGGCTTCGAGCGCATCCATGGCATCCAGTTGCGCCTGGGTTTCCACCAGGCCCAGCGTGCCGGACACCCGCAGCGTCAAGTCGAAGGCTTCCAGGCAGCGCTGGCAGACGACGCGCACCGGCCCCTGGGCCTCGACATCCAGCCAGGCCTGCCCGGACGGCGCATCGTACCGACCACGTACTTGCCAGTGCATTTCGCCATCCTGCGGTTCGGGCAGATCCTGGCACAAGCGAGTCAATTGCGCAGCAACGACCCTGCCATCCAGGACACCCCCGGCCCGCGCGAACCCGGTCGCATCGATGACCATGAAAATTTGCTGCTCGGGAAAACTCTAGATCATACCCGATCACTGGCCACCGGGTCAACGCGCCCGTGCCTTCCGCGCACGGTAAACTGGCGGGCGCCCATCAGGAATTCCCCATGCCGCTCATACTCGCTTCCAGCTCGCCCTACCGCCGTGCCTTGCTGCACCGGCTGGGTCTGCCCTTCTCCGTCGAGACCCCGGACATCGACGAGCGCCCGCGCCCGGACGAGTCGCCGCTCGACCTGGCCTTGCGCCTCGCCCGGGAAAAAGCCGCCGTGATCGCCGCGCGCCATCCCGGCGCCCTGGTGATCGGCTCGGATCAGGTCGCCGTATTCGAGGGCGAACCCATCGGCAAGCCGGGTTCTTTCGAAGCCGCCCGCGTCCAGCTGCGGCGATTCGGCGGCCGCGACGTCCTGTTCCATACCGCCCTGTGCGTCACCGACGGACAGCGGCGCCTGCTGGAGCAGGTGCCGACCGAATGTCGATTCCTGGCCCTGGACGAGGCCCGGATCGAACATTACCTGCGCACCGAACAACCCTTCGACACGGCCGGCAGCGCCAAAGCGGAGCAACTGGGCATCGCACTGATGGAACGCATCCGCAGCGACGACCCGACCGCCCTGATCGGCCTGCCCCTGATCGCCCTGTGCCGCATGCTGCGCGCCTTCGGCCTGGAGCCTCTGGCGTCCCACCCCGAGATCGAACCATGACCACTCTGCACCTGATCCCCGTCGGCCTGGGCCAGGCGGACCCCGAACGCTGGCTGCCCCGGGCCGCCCGCGAAATCACCGCCACGCTGCGCTGCTTCATCGCCGAAAACGCGAAAACCGCGCGCGCCTTCCTGAAACAGATCGAGACCGCCGTCCCGCTGCAGGAAATCACCATCCACACATTGAAGCCGGACACACAGGCGGGCGAAATCCGCGCCTGGCTGGCCGCCGTCCCCGCCGGCCAGGATGTCGGCCTGGTCTCGGAGGCGGGCTGCCCGGCCGTCGCGGATCCTGGCGCCCTGGTCGTGGCTCAGGCGCATGCCGCCGACATCCGGGTCGTGCCCTGGACGGGGCCTTCGTCCATCATGCTGGGCCTCATGGCCAGCGGCCTGCAGGGCCAGCGCTTCGCATTTCACGGCTATGCGCCGGTCAAGGCGCACGAGCGCGACGCCCAGTTGCGTGCCTGGGAATCGGCATCGCACAAGCAGCGGCAGACCCAGATCCTGATCGAAACCCCTTATCGCAATACCGCGCTGTTCGAGGCGCTGCTGCGCACGCTGCGTGAAACGACCCGGCTGTGCGTCGCCAGTTCGCTGACCTGCGACGACGAGTCCATCGCCACGCGCACCATCGCCCAGTGGCGCAAGGCCGGCGCACCGGATTTCGATCGCAAGCCGACGCTTTTCCTGTTCCTGGCGGACTGAACCCTCCGCTCAGCCCGGTCCGGCATGCCGATCCCGCCCGGTCACGCGCCGGCCGCGCCACCACGCCGGCAGTCGCGCGGCCAGCAGCAACCCCAGCGCCAGGGCGTACAGACGCGGTTCCAGAAAATCGTTCTTGCCCGCCCGCATCCAGTCGAAATGCAATGCCGACAGGATGGCGGCCGGGTAGACCAGCGCATGCAGACGTTTCCAGCCGCGTCCCAGGCGGCGCATCCACCCATGTGTGGACGTCACCGCCAGAGGAATCAGGCACAGCACGGCCAACGCGCCCACTCCGATGAAATCGCGCCGCCAGAGATCGGCCCACATCGAGGCCGGTATCCAGCCCCGGTCCCAGGCCGCCCATGCAAGGACATGCAGCACCGTATAGAAAAAAGCGTACAAACCCAGTTTGCGCCGATGGCGCAACAGGCCGGACCAGCCCAGCCGGCGCGCGGGCGTCACGGACAGGGTTGCCCACAGCAGCACCAGCGCCCAGAGGCCGGAGGAGCGGATCAGGAATTCCTGCGGATTGACGCCCAGCCCTCCCGTCGTGCCCAGCACGATCCAGCGCAGCAAAGGGAACAGGCCGCAGATATGGACGCAGGCGCCCAGAACCCATCCACCACCCGGACGCGGGCGGCGAGCGGCTGCGGCGATGGGATGCGCGCCCATCAGAAATGACGCGCCAGATCCATGCCCGCGTACAACCCGGCCACCGATTCGGCGTAGCCGTTGAAGGGCCGGGTCGGCAGACGGGGCGCAAACCAGCCAGTCCCGATACGATGCTCGGTTTCCTGGCTCCAGCGGGGATGCGGCACCGACGGATTGACGTTGGCGTAAAAGCCGTATTCGCGCGGCGCGGCGCGCATCCAGCTGGTGACGGGCGGCTCCGCCTGCAGGCGGATGCCGACCAGTGACTTGGCCGATTTGAAACCGTATTTCCAGGGCACGACCACTCGCAGGGGCGCGCCGTTCTGCGCCGGCAGGGCGCGGCCGTAGACACCGAAGGTCAGCAGCGCCAGCGGATGCATGGCCTCGTCCATGCGCAGGCCTTCGACATAGGGCCAATCCAGGATGCCCGCCGACACACCGGGCATGGCGTCGGGCTGCACCGCCGTCGTGAACACCACGTAGCGTGCGTCCGCCGTCGGCTCGACCTGCCGCAGCAGATGGGACAGAGAATAGCCGGTCCAGGGCACCACCATGGACCAGGCTTCGACGCAGCGCAGCCGGTAGACGCGCTCCTCGAGCGGCGCCAGGCGCCGCAGCGTGTCCAGGTCCAGGGTCATGGGCTTGCGCACGGTCCCGTCGATCCGCACCGTCCAGGGGTCCAGACGCATCCGCCCCGCGTATTCGGCCGGGTCGCCCTTGCCGGTCCCGAACTCGTAGAAATTGTTGTAAGTGGTGATATCCCGCCACGTGTTGGGCGGCTCGTCGGTCGACCAGCGGGCATCGCGCGGCGCTTTGAGCGGGGGACCCGTGGGTCCGTCGGCGTCGGCCGCCCGGGCCAGGCCGCCCGCGCCCAGCGCCAGCGAGCCCAGGGCCGCCTGCTGCAACCAGCGCCGCCGGGAACGCCAGACGGGTTCGGGGGTGATCTCGGAGGACCGGATGCCGATTTCCCAAGGTGCGCGCATGATGAAACCCACTGGATTGCGAAGCAATTAAATTTAGACCGTCTGCTGCGGAAAAAGTTCGGCGGCGCTCCGGCCCGCGCGCGCCCGGACCCAGGCCTGCATGTCGGCCACCGTGGCCGCGAGCGCGGTCGGCCGGGCCGATTCCAGCAGGGCCGGCGCATGCGCGCCGTAGGCGACCGCCAGACTGTCCACCCCGGCTGCCCGCGCCATGAGCACATCGTGGGTGGTGTCGCCCACCATCAGCACCGAATCCGGCGCCAGGTCCAGCTCGCTCAGCAACTGAAGCAACATGTCCGGATCCGGCTTGCCGCGCGCCTCGTCGACCGTGCGCGTGGCATGGAACAGATCGCACAGGCCCAGCCGCTCGATCGACTCGTCCAGACCGCGCCGGCTCTTGCCCGTGGCCACCCCCAGGACCGCCCCGCCCGCGCTCAGATCGCGCAACAGGCCCGCCTGGCCTTCGAACAGATGCATTTCGTGCTGCAGCGCCATGAAATGCGCGCGGTAGCGGTCGACGAAAGCGTCCACGCGACCGGCCTCCAGATCGGGCACCAGGCGATACAGGGCCGCCTGCAACGACAATCCGATGACCCAGCCGGCTTCTTCGCGGGACGGCTCGCGCAGCCCCAGATCCCGGCAGGCGCCCAGCAGCGCCCCGACGATGTGATGCGTGGAATCCAGCAGCGTGCCATCCCAGTCGAAGATCACGGCGCGATAGTGTTTTTGCGGCGGGGTCGGGGATGTCGTCATGGGTGGAGATGCTCCAGGTGATCCAGCAGCGCCCGGCAGGCGGGCGGCAGCGGGGATTCGAAGACCAGGGGTTCGCCGGACACAGGATGGGGAATCTCCAGCCAGTGCGCATGCAGGAACATGCGCCGGAACCCATGGACGGCCAGGGCGGCGCGCACGGCGTCCGGCCCGTATTTTTCGTCGCCCGCGATCGGGTGCCCCTGGGACGCCAGGTGCACCCGGATCTGGTGGGTTCGCCCCGTGCGCAGTTCGGCCCCCACGAGGGAATAGCGTCCGGCATAGCGGCGTTGCAGCGTGACGATGGTGTGGGCGGGCTTGCCCAGGGCATCGACGCGCACCCGGCGTTCGCCGTCCGGCGTCAGATACTTGAGCAGGGGCAGGCGGATGTGCTGGCGATCGTTGACCCAGTCGCCCACGACCAGGGCCAAGTAGTGCTTGCGGCCCCGGCTCTCGCGCATCATGTCGTGCAGGGCCACCAGGGCCTTGCGGCTGCGCGCCACCATCAGCACACCCGAGGTTTCCCGATCCAGACGATGCGCCAGTTCCAGCAGCCGCTCGTCCGGCCGCGCCGCGCGCAATTGCTCGATCACGCCGAAAGAGACCCCGCTGCCGCCATGCACGGCCACCCCGGCGGGCTTGTCGATCACCAGCAGATGGGCGTCTTCGTACAACACGGGGAAGGCGGCCGGCGGCACCGGCGGCGCGGCGCCGGGCGCAGGCAGGCGCAGCGGCGGGACGCGCACCGTGTCGCCGGAAGCCAGGCGGGTCTCCGCGCGGCAACGGCCCTTGTTGACCCGTACCTGGCCGTCGCGGATGGCCTTGTAGACATGGCTCTTGGGCACGCCTTTGCAGATCCGCAACAGGAAATTGTCCAGTCGCTGTCCCTCGTGCTCGTCCCCCACGACCACATGGCGGACGGCCGGCGGCGAAGCGGAGACATCAACAATTTTGCGCATAGGGAAAAGCGGCATATAATCGCAACAGCCCATAGAGGCTGGAAACCGCCGGGCGTAGAGACGCAATGGATGCATCTCCGTCGGGCAGCAGGGACCCCATTGTACTGCCTCACTTCCAGCCTCCAGGTCCTTGGTCGCCGGCTCCGTTCCGATTCCTTCCCCCGCATGCTATCGCCGGGCGCTGGAATCGAAGTCAGGCCGCGTACGACGCCGCAGATTCTGCTCGCTCTTCCGCACCGGACGCGGCCCATGGCCTGCGTCCGCCGTTCACAGCAATCATTTCGTCAATCACGCATCGTGCCCTTGACCCTCCTGCTGACAGAACCCCGCGCCCAACGGCGCACCGTGCCCCCTCCCCAGGAGACCGGCGCGGCCTGACCTCGTCAGCGCACCGATCCCCTCGCAGACTGCCGCATCGCACACCGAGTGACCCGTGGCCGTGCGCCGAATCCGGCGCACCCTGACTACGGAGAAACCCACTCATGAAACGCATGCTGTTCAATGCGACGCACCAAGAAGAATTACGCGTCGCGATTGTCGATGGCCAGAAGCTGATCGATCTGGACATCGAGACCGCCGGGCGCGAACAGCGCAAAGGCAACATCTACAAGGGCGTCATCACCCGGATCGAACCGGGCCTGGAGGCCTGCTTCGTCAACTACGGGGAAGACCGCCACGGCTTCCTGCCCTTCAAGGAAGTCGCCCGCACCTACTTCAAGGAAGGCGTGGACGTACGCAGCGCCCGCATCCAGGACGCCCTGTCCGAAGGCCAGGAACTCATCATCCAGGTCGAAAAGGAAGAGCGCGGCAACAAGGGCGCTGCCCTGACCACCTTCATCTCCCTGGCCGGCCGCTATCTGGTCCTGATGCCCAACAATCCGCGTGGCGGCGGCGTGTCGCGCCGCGTCGAGGGCGAAGACCGCCAGGAACTGCGCGAGGCCATGGACCAGCTGGAAATCCCGGCCGGCATGAGCATGATCGCCCGCACCGCGGGCATCGGCCGCAGCGTCGAGGAACTGCAATGGGACCTGAACTACCTGCTGCAGCTCTGGACCGCCATCGATGCCGCCGCGCGCGAAAACAAGGCGCCGATCCTGATCTACCTGGAATCCAGCCTGGTCATCCGCGCCATCCGCGATTATTTCTCGCCGGAAATCGGTGAAATCCTGATCGACACGGACGACATCCACGACCAGGCGACCGCTTTCATGAGCGTGGTCATGCCCGACAACGTCAATCGCGTGAAACGCTACCGCGACGACGTGCCCCTGTTCTCGCGCTTCCAGATCGAGCACCAGATCGAGACCGCCTATTCGCGCACGGTCACGCTGCCCTCGGGTGGCGCCATCGTGATCGACCACACCGAGGCCCTGGTGGCGGTGGACGTCAACTCTGCGCGTTCGACGCGCGGCGCCGACATCGAGGAAACCGCCCTGCGCACCAACCAGGAAGCGGCCGACGAAGTCGCCCGCCAACTGCGCCTGCGCGACCTGGGCGGCCTGATCGTGATCGACTTCATCGACATGGAGGACAGCAAGAACCAGCGCGCCGTCGAGCAGCGCCTGCGCGATGCCCTGCACTTCGACCGCGCCCGCGTCCAGATGGGCAAGATCTCCCGCTTCGGCCTGATGGAATTGTCCCGCCAGCGCCTGCGTCCCGCCCTGAACGAAGGCTCGCACGTCACCTGCCCGCGCTGCACCGGCACCGGCGTGATCCGCGACGCGGAATCCAGCGCCCTGCACGTGCTGCGCCTGCTCCAGGAAGAAGCCATGAAGGAAGGCACGGCCGCCCTGCACGCCCAGGTGCCGGTCGACGTCGCCACCTTCCTGCTCAACGAAAAACGCCGCGACATCAGCCAGATCGAATCCCGCCTGAAGGTCAACCTGGTCCTGATCCCGAACAAGTCCCTGGAAACCCCGCACCACCACATCGAGCGCCTGCGCCACGACGACCCGCGACTGGACGAGAACAAGACCAGCTTCGAGCTCGCCCAGGAACCCGAGGACAAGCTCGTCTGGCAGCCGAACAAGGCCCAGGAAGCCAAATCCCGGCCCGAGGCCCTGGTCAAGGGCATCCAGCCCGCTCAGCCTGCTCCGGCCCACGTGGAACGCCCCCCCCGCGCCACCGAAGCCGCCACCTCCGCGGCGGCACCGGCCGCGCCCCAGGGCGGCCTGCTCAAGCGGCTGTTTGGCTGGCTCACCGGCTCGACCACCGAAACAGCCACCCCCGCCGCCCAGGCGGCCGCAGCCACCCCGTCCCGCGAGTCCGGCGACGGCCGTCGGCGCGGTGCCTCCGGTCGCAATGGCGGACGCCGGGGCGAACGCCGCCAGGACGGTTCCCGAGGCGAACGCGCCGGCCGTTCCGAACGCAACGAACGGGGCGACCGCCCGGAGCGTGCTGAACGCGCCGACCGTGCTGAACGGGCGGAAGGCCGCCCCTCTTCGCGCCGTGAACGCACGGCCACCGAGAGCGCGCCGGCCAACCAGACCGACACCCCGGTCGCCGAAGTCCAGAATGACGCCGCCGAGCCGCGCCGCAGCCGCAACCGCCGCGGCCGCGGCCGCAACCGCACCGAGGAATCCAACGTCCAGTCGGCCGAAACGATCGCAGTCCAGGCCGGTGAAATGACCGCCACCCAGGCTGACGAGACGGCTGACGTCCAGGCCCCGGTCCAGGTCCGTCACGGCTCGAACAACCCCTACGGCCTGCCGGACGCGCCGCAAGCCCCGGCCGCCGAACCGCAGGACGATGACGCCGCAGTTGCCGGTCCGGCCGTGGATGCCGATGCCGACACCGACCTGGACACCCCGGATCCGGAACGCAAGCGCCGTCGTCGTCGCGGCCGCCGCGGCCGCCGCAGCGGCGACGCCGCCGATACCGGCTCCACCACCGAGGACACCTCGGCCGAAGACGAGTCGTCGAGCCTCGAAACGCACGAAACGCCCCGTTTCGACCCCGAGGCGCTGGCGGCTGAAAGCCCGGCCGCCATCCAGTCCATGCCGGCCATGTCCGCCGATGAACCGGTCACGCCGATTCAGACCCCGGTCCAGGCGGAGCAAGCCGCGCCCAGGTCCATCGTGAGCGACGAAACGCCTCGCGAGACGCCCGAGGAAACGGCACCGACCGCTCCCCCGGCGGCCGAGCCCGCCGCGCGGACCGAGGACGACACGGCCGCGCCGGTCCCGGCCCAGGTGGCGTTGGAAGCCACGCCGGAAACGACGGAACCCGCCCCCGCGATCGAGGCGCCGGCCCCCGTGGCCGCCTCGACGACTTCGGCCACGCCCCAGCCGATCGCCCTGCCCTCGGACGAATCCCTGCAAGCCGCCGGCATGCAGATGATCGAGACCCGCGCCAGCGCGCCCTACGCGCCGCCCGCGCCGCCCAAACCCCTGGGTCGCGTACGCAAGCCGGTCGCCCAGTCGCAGAGCGAACCGCTGCAGCAGGTCGAAACCTCGCACTGACACGGCGCCGGGGCTCCATGAGCCCCGGCCCGATCGCCATGAAAAGCGCCCGCTGCCAAATCTTCAGTACAGACATGCAGCGGCGCGAAAGGTATTGTGGGCCAATAAGTTAGGCTAAAAACCGACCATCGCGGGCTTCCTCGGTTTTTGGGGCTAGATGCCACATGGGCGCTTTGCAGTTGCAAGCGGAAATCAAGACTCGGAATCATGCCCACCCGATTGTTCACCGCACGCCCACGGCGTTTTCTGATCGGCCTGCTGGGTGTGGCCTGCCTCGCGCAGGTTTCCCTGCCCGCACGGGCGCACCCGCACGCATGGATCGGTGTGCAAAGTACAGCCGTATTGTCACCCGATGGCACATTCGCCACGATCAAGGAACAGTGGCTCTTCGATGAAATATACAGTGCAGCCATCATGGATGGCATGGCGGCCGACAGTCCCTCCGGACAGGCCACGGTGCGTGAGTATGCCGCCATGGTCATCGAAAACCTGAAGTCCTATGATTACTTCACGAAAATCACGGTCGATGGCAAGCCCATCCACCTGGATCAGGCCAGCGAATTCGCAGGCACGATGCAAGGCAACCAGTTGCTGCTGACGTTCACCGCGCCGCTGAGCCAACCGGTGGACCCCGTCGCCCACCAGGTGACGTACGCCATCTATGACCCCAGCTATTTCATCCAGATGACGCACCGTCCCGAACAGCCGCCCGTGATCGAAGGCCGGGCCAGGCAGGCCTGCCGCCTGCGCGTTGCCGCGCCGAACCCGACGCCCGAAGACATCGCCCGGGCCTATGCGCTGGATCGCGGCGCACAGGCCGAAGACGGCCTCGGGGATCTGTTCGCCGAAACAGTTCACTTCCAATGCGGATAGGCGGCGTCCGGGGGATCGGCGTCCTGGCGGCAGCGTGCCTGACCGTCGGACTGGCGCTCGCGGTCTGGTTCTTGATCGATGCGCAGGGCTGGTGGGCCAGCGCCCTGATCCGGATCATGTCCGCACAGGCCGGCCTGCACCAGCAACTGGCGCAGGCGATGCGCGAAGTCGGTCACGAAGGCTGGATCGCCGCCGCGCCGCTCATCGGCCTGAGTGCTCTCTATGGCGTATTCCACGCGGCGGGGCCTGGGCACGGCAAAGCCGTGGTGACGGCCTACCTGGGCACCCGCCAGGCACATCCAAGGCAAGGTCTGCTGCTGGCCACCCTGGCCGCCCTGGTACAGGGCGCAGTCGCCGTGCTGCTGGTGGAAGTCGTGGCGAATCTGCTGGACCTCTCGCTGCGCCACGCCCAGCGCGCCGGCGCGCAGATGGAAAATCTCAGCTTCGCCCTGGTCGCCCTGCTAGGCGCCGTGCTCGCCCTCAAAGGCGCGACAGCCTTGTACCGGCGATGGCAGTGGTGGCGGTCGCACACCGGATCGGCCGGGCTTTTCACGGCCGGCGCCGGCATGCGGGCCTATTGCGCGGACTGCGGCTCGCTGCATCGCCTGGCGGCGACGCACGACAAGACTTCACTGAACTGGCGCGAAGGCCTGCCCGTAGCCCTGGTGATCGGTGCGCGGCCTTGTACCGGTGCGATCCTGGTGTTGCTGGCCGCCTACCCCCTGGGTCTGCGCTGGGCCGGGATCGCGGCCGTGATGGCCATGTCGGTCGGCACCGCCCTCACGGTGAGCCTGATCGCCGTGGGCGCCGTCTCGGCCCGAACGGGCATTCTCCGCGCCCTGGGGCGCACCGGCGGCGTCCGCTCGAACCGGATGCGCGTCGGTCTCGAAATCCTGGGGCTGCTGGGCGGCCTGTTCATCTGCCTGCTCGGCTTGGGGCTGCTTCAGCAAGCCCTGCGCACACCAGCGCACCCCCTGCTGTAGCCACGCGCAAGGCGCTCGAACAGGCTGACGCCACAACGGTCGACCGGATCCGCAAGGAACTCGATGCGACCGTGCGCTTCAGCGCGCACGACGTCAATCCGCCGCTGGGCGTGCTGATCAGGTCCCGTCCCTGGGCAACGTGTCCACGTCGGTTGGAAACCGGCCCTGAAACTCACGGTTTCGGGCTTTTTGCATGACGGTCTCGTCGGGGGATCAGGCCGCTTTCACGACCTCGATCGGCTGGCGCGTGAACAGCGCCAGCAGGTGCGCCAGTTCGGACTGCATTTCACGGCGGTCGACCACGCGGTCGATAGCGCCTTTTTCCAGCAGGAATTCGGCGCGCTGGAAGCCTTCCGGGAGCTTTTCGCGCACGGTCTGCTCGATCACGCGCGGGCCGGCGAAGCCGATCAGGGCATTGGGCTCGGCCAGCACCACGTCACCCATGAAGGCGAAGGAGGCCGACACGCCGCCCATCGTCGGATCGGTCAGGACGCTGATGAACGGCAGACCGGCCTCGGACAGTTGGTGCAGCATGGCGGTGGTCTTGGCCATCTGCATCAGGGAAAACAGGGATTCCTGCATGCGCGCGCCGCCCGAGGACGACACGCAGACGAAAGGCAACCGCCGGTCGATCGACTCCTGGACGCCACGGGCGAAGCGTTCGCCCACCACCGAGCCCATCGAGCCCCCCATGAAGGCGAACTCGAAGCACGCCAGCACCGTCGGAACCGACAGCACCGTGCCGCTCATCACCACCATCGCCTCGGTTTCGCCGGTCTGCTTGACGGCCTCGGCCACGCGTTCCGGGTATTTGCGCGAATCCTTGAACTTCAACGGATCCATGGGGCGTGTCTGGGCGCCGATTTCCACGCGGCCATCCGGATCCAGCAGCGCGTCGATGCGCGCCCGGGCGCCGATGCGCATGTGATGGCTGCATTTGGGGCAGACATTCAAGGTCGCCTGCAGGTCTTCCTTGTACAGGACCGATTCGCAGGACGGACACTTGACCCACAGGCCCTCGGGCACTCGCTTGGAGGCCGAATCGCCACTGCGGTTGATGCGTGGGGGGAGGATCTTTTCAAACCAGCTCATGGTCAACCTTGTTTTCTGATGGGTTCGATGGCCTGGCGCACCTGGGCCAGCCATTGGGCCGCCGCGCCGATGGCGGCCTGAGGACCGTCGCTCAGCGACGCCTCCTCGATGATCTGAATGAGTCTGCTGCCGATCACCACGGCGTCGGCGTGCCGCGCCACGCGCGCAGCGCTGTCGGCGTCGCGGATGCCGAAACCCACGCCCACGGGGATGCGCACGTGACGGCGGATGTCGGTCAGGCGACGCGCCACCTCGTCGGTGTCCAGATTGCCGGCCCCGGTCACACCCTTGAGCGAGACGTAATAGACGTAGCCCCGCGCCAGGCGGGCGACTTCGCGGATGCGGGACTCGGCGGAAGTCGGCGCCAGCAGGTAGATGGGATCCAGACCCGCCTGCCCCAACAGGGCGGCGAATCCGGCGGATTCCTCGGGTGTGTAATCGACGACCAGCACACCGTCCACGCCCGCCTCGGCGGCCCGCCGCGCGAAAGCCTCCTGGCCCATGCATTCGACAGGATTGGCGTAGCCCATCAGGACCACCGGCGTCTCGGTATCCTGACGGCGGAATTCGGCGACGATGTCCAGCACCGAGCCCAGGCCGACACCCGCGGCGATGGCGCGTTCACCAGCCTGCTGGATCACCGGGCCGTCGGCCATGGGATCGGAGAACGGCACGCCCAGTTCGATCACGTCGGCGCCGGCGGCCGCCAGGGCATGCATCAGCGCGGGCGTGGACGCCACCAGGGGGTCGCCCGCCGTCACGTAGGGAATCAGGGCCGCCCGCCCCCCCAGGGAGGCGAAGCGGGCCGCCAGGCGGGCATTCGAAACAGTCATGGGGTCATTCCTCAGAGCGTAATGCCGCTGTATTCGGCCACGGTGTGCATGTCCTTGTCGCCCCGGCCGGACAGATTGACCAGGATGATCCGGTCGCGCGGCAGCGTCGGGGCGAGCTTCGCCGCATGGGCGATGGCATGCGAGGACTCCAGGGCGGGCATGATGCCTTCGATGCGGCAACAATCGTGGAAAGCGGCCAGGGCTTCCTGGTCGGTGACGCCGACGTACTGCGCGCGCCCGCTGTCGTGCAGCCAGGCGTGTTCCGGCCCCACGCCAGGGTAATCCAGCCCGGCGGACACGGAGTGGGTCTCAGTGATCTGGCCATGCTCGTCCTGGAGCAGGTAGGTGCGGTTGCCGTGCAACACGCCGACCACGCCGCGACTCAGAGACGCCGCGTGACGGCCCGTGTCCAGGCCCTCGCCGGCGGCTTCGACACCGATCAGCTGGACGGATTCGTCCTCGATGTAAGGATGGAAGATGCCGATGGCGTTGGATCCGCCGCCCACGGAAGCGATCACGTAGTCCGGCTGTCGGCCCGCGTCGCGCGGCATCTGTTCGCGGCATTCCCGTCCGATGATGGTCTGGAAGTCGCGCACCATCCGGGGATAGGGATCGGGGCCGGCCACGGTGCCGATGATGTAGAAGGTGTCCTCCACATGGGTGACCCAGTCGCGCATGGCCTCGTTCAGGGCGTCCTTCAGGGTGCGCGAACCGGATTCGACGGGCACCACCCGGGCGCCCAGCAACTTCATGCGGTAGACGTTCGACGCCTGGCGGCGCACGTCCTCGCTGCCCATGTAGACCACGCACTCCATGCCATAGCGCGCCGCCACGGTGGCGGTGGCCACCCCGTGCTGGCCCGCCCCGGTCTCGGCGATCACGCGCGGTTTTCCCATGCGCTTGGCGAGCAGGGCCTGGCCGATGCAGTTGTTGATCTTGTGGGCGCCGGTATGGTTCAGGTCTTCGCGCTTGAACCAGATCTGTGCGCCACCCAATTGATCGGACCAGCGCCGGGCATGGTAGACCGGACTGGGCCGGCCGACGAAGTGTTCCAGCTCGTAGGCGAATTCGCGCTGAAATTCAGGATCGTCGCGATAGCGCGCATACGCCTCGCGCAGCGCATCCAGGGCGTGCACGAGTGTTTCGGCAACGAATGAACCGCCAAACTTCCCGAAATGCCCCTGGGCATCCGGCAGATGATAGGGTTTCAAAGTCCAGTCTCGCATCAAGGGCGCCGCCCGGGGTTTCCCAGCGGCGCGCACGGGCCAAACGGCCATTTTAGCAGCCTAAGATCCGATCACTGCCGCCCCGCCTGGACCCCGGGCAGTTCGTTGATGGCGGCCAGCGCCTGGCGGATCTGCTCGCCATCGCGGACTTCGACGGTGAAGACCATGTGCGCCAGCGAGCGGCGGCTGTGCGTCGTGACGCGCACCACCCGCAGGCGCAGGCGCGCGAAGACTTCGGACAGATCGCGCAGCAGGTTGGGCCGGTCCTGGGCGTGGATGGACAAGTCCACGGGATACATGGCCTGGGCGGTCTGGCCCCAGGCGACCTCGATGCAGCGTTCCGGATGGCGCTGTGCCAGGACCGCCCAGGAAGGGCAGTCGCGACGGTGGATGGACACCCCTCGACCCCGCGTGACGAAACCCTCGATGACGTCGGGCGGCACGGGCCGGCAGCAACGCGCCAGCTGCGTCATCAGGGAATCGACCCCCACCACCAACACCCCGCTCTTGCCCGTGCGGGCGACGCTGCCGACGTCGCTGGCGTAGACGCGGGCCTCGTCCGGCTGTTCACGGGCCGGCTCGGGATCGCGCAGCGCGTGATCGATCTGCCGCAGGCTGAATTCCTCCTTGGCCGCCGCGACGTACAGGTCATCGGCGCGGGCGAAGCCCAACTGCTGGGCCAGGTGTTCCTGGTTGACGGCGGTCCGCCCCAGGCGCTGCAGTTCCTTTTCGACCAGGCTCTGGCCCTGGGAGATGCGCTGCTGCAGTTCGACCGCATTGAACCAGGCCCGGACCTTGGCCCGGGCGCGCGGACTGGCCAGGTAGCCCAGTTGGGGATTGAGCCAGTCGCGGGAAGGACCGCCGGACTTGGCGGCGGTGATTTCCACGGTCTGCCCCGTACGCAAGGGCGTGGACAGGGGCACGATCTGGCCGTCCACCCGGGCGCCCCGGCAGCGGTGGCCAAGGTCGGTATGCAGCAGATAGGCGAAATCCACCGGTGTGGAGCCCGCGGGCAGTTCCAGCACGCGCGCCTGGGGCGTCATCACATAGATGCGCGCATCCGGGGGCGTCGCGCCGGACGCCGGCGCCGTGCCGCCCTCGTCCTTCCAGGACAGCAACTGGCGCATCCAGGCGATCTTCTGGTCGTATTCCCCGGCGGCCGACACCTGGCCGCCCCGGGCGCCGGCTTCCTTGTAGCGCCAGTGGGCCGCCATTCCGTATTCGGCGAAATGATGCATGTCGCGGGTGCGGATCTGGACCTCGAAGGCGCGGCCCTCGGCATCGGCCACCACGGTGTGCAGGGAACGATAGCCGTTGGGCTTGGGGCGGGCGATGTAGTCGTCGAACTCCTCGGGCACCGGCGTCCACAGCGCATGCACCAGGGCCAGCGCGGCATAGCAGGCCCGCTCATCCTCGACAATCAGCCGCAGGGCGCGCAGATCGAACAACTGGTGGAATTCCAGGTGCTTGATGCGCATTTTGTTCCAGATGCTGTAGATGTGCTTGGGCCGGCCGCTGAGTTCGGCCCGGATCCCGGCCTCGGCCAGCGCCGCCCGCAGGCGCGCCATCACGGCCTCGATGAAGCTCTCTCGCTCGGCGCGCTTTTCCTCGAGCTGGCGGGCGATGGTCTTGTAGGTGTCGGGCTGCAGAAAACGGAACGACAGATCCTCCATTTCCCATTTCAACTGCCAGATCCCGAGCCGATTGGCCAGCGGCGTGTACAACGCCATGGTTTCCCGGGCGAACTCAGGCGGACAGGGCGTGCGGCTGGCCGCGTGCCAGCGCAGCGACTGCAGCCGCGAGGCCAGCCGGATCAGCACGATGCGCAGATCCGCAGCCATGGCCAGCAGCATCTTGCGCTGCATTTCCTTCTGGTCGGTGCCGGACACATCGCCGGCCCGGCCCGCGACGTCGCCCAGGCGCAACAGGGCGCGCACGCCCTGGACCAGGCCGGTGATCTCGGCGCCGAACGCCTTGCGCAGCGGATCGGCGCGCGCCAGTTCGCCCGCCGGCACCGGCTGCACGGCCAGCAGGGCGGCCGCCCGGGTGGGCGCGTCCGAATCAAGGTTCCGCAGGATCAGGACCACGGCGGCGGCGTGCGCATCCAGTGTCTCGCCCGTGCTGGCCCGCGCGCCGCGCAGGGGTTCGCGGACCCAGTCGGCCGCCTCGCGCAGGATCGCCGCATCGGCGTCGGCCAGACCGCCTCGGGCGGCCTGGAACCACTCGGGGTCGAAAGGATCTGCAGAAACGGGCTGCGAAGGAATGCTCATGACGCCGGAACAGGAAAAACGCGGCCTCGTTCGGGCCTTCGGACTTGGAGCCTCTATACTACTTGAGAGCGTACCTCCCCGCAGGAGCGCGCAGGCACACCCCCATGACGACCCAACTGCTGATCATCTGGCATTCCCGTACCGGCGCCGCCCTGCAGATGGCCCGGGCGGCCGCCGCCGGCGCACAGGCCGTGGCCGACGAACTCGGGGCGGGCGACCGTTTCGACCTGCAGGTCCGGCCCGCCGACACCGTGCGGACCGAAAACCTGCTCGCCGCCGACGGCTACCTGTTCGCCGCCCCGGAAAACCTGGCGGCGCTCAGCGGCGCCATGAAGGAATGCCTCGATCGCACCTATTATCATGTGCTGGACCGGCTCAACGGCCGGCCCTACGGCGCCGTCATCACCGCCGGCTCCGACGGCGAGGGCGCCCGCCGGCAGCTGGAACGCATCTGCACCGGCTGGCGTCTGAACCCCATCGCCCCGACCTTGATCGTGCCCATGCGGGCCCAGACGCCCGAGGCGATCCTGGCTTGCAAGACCGTGCCCGACGACTGGCTGGCGCGCGGCGAGGAACTGGGCGGCACCCTGGCCGCCCTGCTGCTGTAAGGCACAGGGCCATTTTCAAATGGTGACATCTCGCCACCTTCCGGCCTGCAGGCCGGCCGGATCCGCATCGCCCCACCTCCCGCACGGACTCTGCGGGTTCTCCCTGATAAATTCGGTAAAATCCCGACAGGCCGTTTCAAGGCCCCGTCTGCAAGCCCGGAGCATCCTCATGACTCACGTCGTCACCGAAAACTGTATCAAGTGCAAATACACCGACTGCGTCGATGTCTGTCCCGTGGACTGTTTCCGCGAAGGGCCGAACTTCCTGGTGATCGACCCCGAGGAATGCATCGACTGCGCCGTCTGTGTGCCCGAATGTCCCGCCAATGCCATCTTCGCCGAGGAAGACGTCCCCCAGGACCAGGTCGACTACATTCCCCTGAACGCCGAACTGTCCCCCCTGTTCGGGCCCATCAACCGATCCGTCAGCCCCCTCGATGGCGCGGACGACTGGAACGGCGTGGCCGACAAGCTCAAATACCTGGAACGCCCCTAGCATCCTGGCCGGCGGGTTCGCGCATTCGGCATCAGACCACCTGCCATCACGCGTCGACGGTCTCCGGACGATCCGTCTGCAAAACCCCACATTCGGCCAGTATATGATCCATATACGGGAAATTCCGGTAGCGCCCTGTCACGATTACCGGTACTTTAGGTCTGGATGACCGATATTCCGGCGCGCGCCCCGCACCGGACCAGACCGACGGGAACGCATACCCATGCTGTACGACCTGCACGAGCTTCAACGCTCAATCCTGGCTCCTTTCACGGCTTTCACTGAAACCGGTTCACACCTGTTTTCCAATCCTTACAGCCCGCTGGCCTATACGCCGCTGTCGCGGCAGTTCGCCGCCGCCTACGAGCTGGCCCACCGCGTGGGCAAGGACTACGAAAAACCCGCCTGGAACCTGCCTTCCACCGAAATCGGCGGACGCGAAGTCGCCGTGTACGAAGACATTGCCCTGGCCCAGCCTTTCTGCCGCCTGGTGCATTTTCGCCGCGACACCCGCCGACACGATCCGCGCGTGCTGCTGGTGGCGCCCCTGTCCGGGCACCATGCCACCCTGCTGCGCGACACGGTGCGCGCCCTGCTGCCCAACCACGAGGTCTACGTCACCGACTGGATCGACGCCCGCATGGTGCCCGCGGCCGATGGCACCTTCGGCCTGGACGACTATGTGCGCTATGTCCAGACCTTTCTGCGCCACCTGGGCCCGGACACCCACGTGATCTCGGTCTGCCAGCCCACGGTGCCGGTCCTGGCCGCCATCTCCCTGCTGGCCGCCGCCGACGACCCCTGTCAGCCGCGCAGCATGGTCATGATGGGCGGCCCCATCGACACGCGCAAATCGCCCACCCAGGTCAACCGCCTGGCCACGACCAAACCCTACGAATGGTTCGAGGACACCCTGATCCACCGGGTCCCTTCCCGCTACCCGGGCGCCGGCCGGCTGGTCTATCCAGGGTTCCTTCAACACGCCGGATTCGTCGCCATGAACCCGGACCGGCACCTGAAATCGCACTACGACTTCTACCTGCACCTGCTGCGCGGCGATGACAGCGACGCCGAAGCGCACCGCCGCTTCTACGACGAATACAATGCCGTGCTGGACATGCCGGCCCGCTTCTACCTGGACACCATCCGGATCGTCTTCCAGGAATTCCGCCTGCCGTGCGGCACCTGGTCGATCGACGGCGAACGGGTCGATCCCGCCGCCATCCGCAAGACCGCGCTGCTGACCATCGAGGGCGAACTGGACGACATTTCGGGCCAGGGCCAGACACACGCCGCGCACGGCCTGTGCGCCAACCTGTCCCCGTCCATGCGGGAAGTCCACACCGCCGCCGATTGCGGCCACTACGGCATCTTCTCGGGACGCCGCTGGCGCCAGCAGATCTGTCCTAAAATAGCGACGTTCATCCGCGCCCATACCTGAGCGCTCCTCTCGCTCGCCTCCGGGGGACGGTGTACGCCGTCCCCCGTGCGTTTCCGCCCGCCGTGCCCACACTGACCGATACCCTCGACGCCCTGCTGCCGCAGACCCAATGTACGCAATGCGGGTACGACGGCTGCCGCCCCTACGCCCAGGCCATGGCCGAGGGGCTGGCCGACACCAACCGCTGCCCGCCCGGCGGGCCGGGCGTCATCGAGGCGCTGTCGCGGACGCTGAATCGTCCGGCGCGCCCCCTGGATCCGGATTGCGGCACGCACCAACCCTTCCGCGTGGCGCTCATCGACGAGACCCACTGCATCGGCTGCACCCTGTGCATCCAGGCCTGTCCGGTGGACGCCATCCTCGGCGCCAACCAGTGCATGCACACCGTCATCGAGGCCGACTGCACCGGCTGCGAGCGCTGCGTGGCCCCCTGTCCGGTGGACTGCATCGCCATGATCCCCGCTGGCCGCGACTGGACGGCCGAGGACGCCGACACCGCCCGCGCGCGCTACCAGGCGCGCAACGTCCGGTTGCGGTCACGCCACGACGAGGATGCCGGCCCCGCCGCGCGCACGCTGGCCAACAAGCCCGTCCTGACCGCCCCCGACTCCGGCGACAAACAGGATCGCATCGCCCAGGCCCTGGCCCGGGCGCGCGCCCGACGCCCATGAAACGCGCCGCCATCGAAGAAT
Organism: Castellaniella denitrificans; assembly: GCF_027214045.1. Classification (GTDB taxonomy): domain Bacteria; phylum Pseudomonadota; class Gammaproteobacteria; order Burkholderiales; family Burkholderiaceae_B; genus Castellaniella; species Castellaniella denitrificans_A. The sequence goes on from NZ_JAPWHE010000002.1 coordinate 157,309, forward strand.
GCTTCCGCCGCCTGCGCGAAGCCAACCCCCACCCCAGGACCGAACTGGAATACGGCAGCGTCTTTCAACTTCTGGTGGCCGTCATGCTTTCGGCCCAGGCGACCGACCGTTCCGTCAACCTGGCCACCCGCCGATTCTTCCCGGAGCACGGTACGCCCGAGGGCCTGCTGGCCCTGGGCATAACGGGATTGACCGAGGCGATCCGCACCATCGGCCTGTACAAGACCAAGGCGCGCAATGTCATCCGCACCTGCGAACTGCTGCTGGAACGGCACGGCGGCCAGGTACCGGACCGCCGCGAAGCGCTGGAAGCCCTGCCCGGGGTCGGCCGCAAGACCGCCAACGTGGTGCTGAACACGGCTTTCCGCCAACCCGCGATGGCCGTGGACACGCACATCTTCCGCGTGGCCAACCGGACCGGCATCGCCCCGGGCAAGACCGTGCTGGCCGTCGAACAGGCGCTGCTGCGCCGGGTGCCGAAGGACTACCTGCTCGACGCCCACCACTGGCTGATTCTGCACGGCCGCTACGTCTGCGTCGCCCGCAAGCCGAAATGCCCCCGGTGTCCCATCGCCGACCTGTGCGAATACCCGGACAAGACCCGCCCCGAATAGGGCCCGCTATTGCACCGCAATATCCCAGCGACGCAACGACAACTCTGTAAAACCCCTATGGAGCCAAGGCCACGTCCGCTCCATACTTGAAGCATCCGCCATCGGGCGCCGCACTGCGACATTGAACACGGGGCATCATGGGCACAGAACCCTCCATCATTCTCGAAACCCGACGACTCTCGAAAACCTTTCTCGGCTTCACCGCCGTGGATTCCGTGGACCTGAAGATCCAACGCGGCCACATCCACGCGCTGATCGGCCCCAACGGCGCGGGCAAGACCACCTGCTTCAATCTGCTCACCAAATTCCTCGTGCCCAGCCAGGGCCAGATCTTCTTCGAAGGCAAGGAAATCACCGGCGACAAACCGGCTGAAATCGCCCGCAAGGGCATCATCCGGTCTTTCCAGATTTCGGCCGTCTTCCCGCAACTGACGGTGCTCGACAACGTACGCATCGCCCTGCAACGCGCCACCGGCACCTCGTTCCACTTCTGGCGCAGCGAGTCCAGCCTGCGCCACCTCGACGGCCGGGCCATGGAATTGCTCGCAGAGGTCGACCTGGCCGACTTCGCCGCCCAGATGACCGTGAACCTGCCCTACGGCCGCAAGCGCGCCCTGGAAATCGCCACCACCCTGGCCATGGAACCCAGCCTGATGCTGCTGGACGAGCCCACCCAGGGCATGGGCCACGAGGACGTGGACCGGGTCACCCGCCTCATCAAGCAGGTCAGCGCGGGACGCACCATCCTGATGGTGGAGCACAACATGAAAGTCGTTTCTTCCATCGCCGACCGCATCACCGTGCTGGCGCGCGGCGCGGTGCTGGCCGAGGGCGACTACGCGACCGTCTCGAACAACCCCGCCGTGATGGAAGCCTACATGGGCACCACCCAGGGCGAACTCGAAGGGGCCCACGCATGAGTCTCGCACTCGAAATCTCCGATCTGCACGCCTGGTACGGCGAATCCCACGTGTTGCACGGCGTGAACATGCGCGTCGAGCCCGGCCAGGTCGTCACCCTGCTGGGCCGCAACGGCGCCGGACGCACCACCACGCTGCGCGCGCTGCTGGGCCTGACCAGCCGGCGCACCGGCTCGATCCGCATCCAGGGCACCGAGTCGATCCATCTGGCCACCCACCGCATCGCGCACCTGGGCATCGGCTACTGCCCTGAGGAACGTGGCATCTTCGCCTCGCTGTCCTGCGAGGAAAACCTGCTGCTGCCGCCCACCGTGGGCGACACCCTGGGCGGAGGCATGTCGCTGGCCGAGATCTACGACATGTTCCCCAATCTGCTCGAACGGCGCCACTCGCCGGGTACCCGCCTGTCCGGGGGCGAGCAACAGATGCTGGCTGTCGCACGCATTCTGCGCACCGGCGCCAACCTGCTGCTGCTCGACGAGATCTCCGAAGGCCTGGCCCCGGTCATCGTGCAGGCGCTGGACCGCATGATCCGCACCCTCAAGACCAAGGGCTACACCGTCGTCATGGTCGAGCAGAACTTCCGCTTCGCCGCGCCCCTGGCCGACCATTTCTACGTCATGGAACATGGCCAGATCGTGGAACAATTCCCCGCCGGCCAGCTTCAGGAAAAACAATCCACCCTCGACAGCCTGCTGGGCGTCTGACCGGCGCCAGCGCCCCATTTTCCACCGATCCGCCGGCACAACCGGCACAAAAAGGAGACTTCCCATGAAACTGCGTACCCTATCCGCCGCGCTGGCCGTTGCCGGCCTGGGCTTCGGTCTCTCGGCCCAGGCCGCGGGGATTTCAGACGATGTGATCCGCATCGGTTTCATCGCCGACATGTCCGGCGTGTATGCGGACATCGACGGCAATGCCGGCGCCGACGCCATCCGCATGGCGATCGCCGACATGGGGGGCGAAATCAACGGGAAGAAAATCGAACTGCTGACCGCCGATCACCAGAACAAAGCCGACATCGCCTCGGCCCGCGCCCGCGAATGGTTCGACCAGCAGCATCTGGACATGCTGATCGGCGGCACCAATTCGGCCACCGCGCTGGCCATGGCCGCCGTGGCCGCCGAAAAGAAAAAGCCCTTCATGGCCGTCGGCCCGGGCTCTTCGGCACTGACCAATGCGCAATGCACCCCCTACACCGTCCACTACGCCTACAACACCGTCGCGCTGGCCCACGGCACGGGTTCGGCCGTGGTGCGCGAGGGAGGCAAGACCTGGTTCTACCTGACCGCCGACTACGCCTTCGGGCACTCGCTGGAACAAGACACGATGAAGGTCGTGGAGGCGTCCGGCGGCAAAAACCTGGGCGCCGTGCGCGCACCGCTGGCGACGACGGACTTCTCCTCCTTCCTGCTGCAGGCGCAAAGCTCCGGCGCCCAGGTCCTGGGCCTGGCCAACGCGGGCGGCGACTTCATCAACTCCGTCAAGGCCGCCAAGGAATTCGGCGTCACCCAGACCATGAAACTGGCCGGTCTGCTGGTGTTCATCAACGACATCCACGCCCTGGGCCTGGACAGCACCGCCGGCCTGTACCTGACCACGCCCTGGTACTGGGACCAGAACGATGAATCGCGTGCCTGGTCCAAGCGTTTCTTCGAACAGCACAAGCGCGCGCCGTCCTTCCTGCAGGCGGGCGATTATTCGGTGGCCAAGACCTACCTGGAAGCCGTCAAGGCCATCGGCACGGACGACGGCGATGCCGTCATGAAACAGCTCAAGAGCATCAAGATCAACGACATGTTCATGAAGAACGGCTACATCCGCAAGGACGGCCTGACGATGCACGACATGTACCTGGCTCAGGTGAAGAAACCCGACCAGTCGAAGGCGCCCTGGGACTACTACAACATCGTGCGCACCCTGCCGGCCGAATCGGTCTATGGCGCGGAATCGACCTCGACCTGCGCGCTGCTCAAGAAATAAGCGGCGCATGAACTCCGGGCTCCCTCCCCTGCCGGGCGGGAGCCCGCGATTCTCGTCCCTCCTCCCGCCCGCTTTCACCGCAGCCCTATGACAGAACTTTTCGGTGTTCCCATCCAGGCCCTGCTCGGCCAGCTCCTGCTGGGCCTGGTCAACGGCTCGTTCTACGCCGTCCTTTCGCTGGGGCTGGCCGTCATCTTCGGCCTGCTCAACATCATCAATTTCGCCCACGGCGCGCTCTACATGCTGGGCGCTTTCGTCGCCTGGATGGGCCTGCAGTACCTCGGGCTGAACTACTGGGTCATGCTCGCCGTGGCCCCCCTCGTCGTGGGCCTGTTCGGCATCCTCCTGGAACGCCTGCTGCTGCGTCGCCTGTACAAGCTCGACCCGCTCTACGGCCTGCTGCTCACCTTCGGGCTCACGCTGCTCATCGAAGGGCTGTTCCGCAGTTTCTACGGCGTCTCGGGCCAGCCCTACAGCACGCCCGCGCTGCTGCAGGGCGGCGTGAACCTGGGCTTCATGTTCCTGCCCATCTACCGCGCCTGGGTTGTCGTGGCCTCGATCCTGGCCTGCCTGCTGACCTGGTTCGTGATCGAGAAGACCCGGCTGGGCGCCCTGCTGCGCGCCGGCACCGAAAACCCCAAACTGGTCGAAGCCTTCGGCGTGAACGTCCCGCTGATGATCTCGCTGACCTTCGGCTTCGGCGTGGGCCTGGCCGGCTTCGCCGGCGTGCTCGCCGCCCCGATCCTGCAGGTCTCCCCGCTGATGGGCTCGAACCTGATCATCGTCGTCTTCGCCGTGGTCGTCATCGGCGGCATGGGCTCGATCCTGGGGTCGATCCTCACCGGCCTGGGGCTGGGCATCATCGAGGGCTTCACCAAGGTCTTCTGGCCCGAGGCCTCCAGCACCGTGGTGTTCATCATCATGGTGATCGTGCTGCTCACCCGCCCGGCCGGGCTGTTCGGGAAGGAATCATGAATCGTCAACTGATTGGCTATCTGGCCGCCATCGTCCTGCTCGCGGCCCTGCCCGGGCTGGGCGGCTATCCGATCTTCATCATGAAGGTCATGTGCTACGCCCTGTTCGCGTGCGCTTTCAATCTGCTGCTGGGCTACACCGGACTGCTGTCCTTCGGCCACGCCGCCTTCCTGGGACTGGCCGCCTACGCCTGCGGCCAGTCTCTGACCGTCTGGGGCTGGCCCACGCTGGGCGGGCTGCTCTTCGGTACCGCGGCCGCCGGCGTGCTGGGCCTGGTATTCGGCCTGCTCTCGATCCGGCGCAGCGGCATCTACTTTGCCATGATCACCCTGGCGCTCGCCCAGATGCTGTTCTTCTACTTCCTGCAGGCACCGTTCACCGGCGGCGAAGACGGGCTGCAGGGCATTCCGCGCGGCAGCATCCTCGGGCTGGACCTCGGCCAGGACATCAATCTGTACTACGTGGTGCTGGTGATTTTCGTGCTGGGCTACGCCCTGATCTGGCGCACCGTGCACTCGCCCTTCGGCCAGGTCCTGAAGGCCATCCGCGAAAACGAACCGCGCATGATCTCGCTGGGCTACGATGTGGACCGCTTCAAGCTGCTGGCCTTCGTGCTCTCGGCCACGCTCGCCGGGCTGGCCGGCGCCACCAAGTCGCTGGTGTTCGTATCGGCCACGCTGTCGGACGCCACCTGGCAGATGTCGGGCATGGTGATCCTGATGACGCTGATCGGCGGCATGGGCACGCTCACCGGCCCGGTGCTGGGCGCGATCATCGTCGTGGCCCTGGAAAACAAGGTCGGCGAGTTCGGCCGCTTCCTGATGCATCAGACCGGCATCGAATGGTTCCGCGTCCTGGGCGAATCGGTCACCATCGTCATCGGCCTGATCTTCATCGTCTGCGTGCTGTCCTTCCGACGCGGCATCGTCGGCGAATGGCTGGCCAGGCGACACAAGGCCGGTTGATCCGTCATCCGGCTGATGCAGTCAACGAAATTGGCCCGTCAGGGCCATTTTCGTTGGGGGGGTGTGTCCTCTCAAACCGAAGCAGCCCCCCACGTCGCCGCTTGCAAGCGGCTCCGGCTTGCCTGGCACAGAAGAGTCCTCAAGGACTCCTCTGTGTCCCGGCAAGCCCAAGATAGCTTTCGATGACCCGGGGATGTCCCGCCAGCATGCGGGATTCGCCTTCCAGGACGACGGCGCCGGTTTCCAGAACATAGCCACGATCCGCCACGTGCAAGGCGGCGCGGGCGTTCTGCTCCACCAGCAGGATGGAAACGCCGGTGCTGCGCAAGCGGGCGATGGTCTGGAAGATTTCCCGGACCACTCGCGGCGCCAGGCCCAGGCTGGGTTCGTCCAGCATCAGCAAGGCCGGACGCGCCATCAGGGCACGGCCCAGCGCCAGCATCTGGCGCTCGCCCCCCGACAACGTCCCCGCCGCCTGGCCGGCGCGTTCCCTCAAGCGAGGAAACAGGTCGTAGACCTCGTCCAGGGTGTCGCGCCAGCCCTGAACGCCGGCGCGGTACAAACGGAAGCCGCCCAGCAGCAGGTTGTCGCGCACGGACATGCTGGCGAACAGTTCGCGGCGTTCCGGCACCAGCGACAGGCCCTGGCCGACGCGGCGCTCGATGTCCCAACCCTGCACTTCCATGTCCTGGAACACGATCGAGCCCCGGCTGTGCCCCCGCAAGGGCAATGCCCCCATGATCGCGCCCAGCAGGGTCGATTTTCCGGCGCCGTTGGCGCCGATGACGGTCACGATCTCGCCCCGGCCCACGGTCAGGTCGATGGGATCCAGGGCGGCCACCTTGCCATAGTGCGCCGACAGACCCCGGACCGAGAGGACGGGGGCGGCGGATATCGCCACGCCCGTCCCTGCGACGGAGGAAAGGTCGGCGCTCATGTGGCTTCTCCGGGCCGCGCCACCTCGCGGCCTGCAGGCCGCTCGGCCTCTCCGGCACGCATCTCCCCCACCTCGCGGCCTGCAGGCCGCTCGGATTCGCCCGGCGCGGGACGGTCCGCGGGGACCGTCCCTGGTCCGGGCTCATCCCAAGTTTCGTCGAGGCCGCCCAGGTAGGCTTCCAGCACGGCCGGGTTGCGCTGAATGTCCGCCGGGACACCCTCGGCCAGCATCGTACCGAAATCCATGACCAGCAGGTGATCGGTCAGGTTCATCACAAAGTCCATGTCGTGCTCGACCAGCAGCAGGCTCATGCCCTCGCGTCGCAATTGATCCAGCACCGCCGCCAGCGCCTGCTTTTCCTGATAGCGCAGGCCGGCCGCCGGCTCGTCGAGCAGCAGCGCGATAGGATCGCAACACAGCGCCCGGGCGATCTCCACGATGCGCTGGCGGCCCAGCGGCAGGCTGCCGGCAGGCTGGTCGAGCACGTCGCCCAGCCCCACCCGTTCGATCTGGCGCGCGGCTTCGCGCAGCAGTGCCGCCTCGGCGGTCCGGTCCAGACGCAGCGCCGCCGACACCACGCCGGATCCGCTGCGCAGGTGGGCGCCCAGTGCGACGTTTTCCAGCACGCTCATGTCCGGCAGCAATTGCACGTGCTGGAAACTGCGCGCCAGCCCCCGGCGGGCGATCTCGCGTGCCGGCAGGCCGTCGATGCGGTCCCCCATGAAACGCACCGCGCCGCCGGACAAGGGCGCCACGCCGCTGATGAGATTGAAGGTGGTGCTCTTGCCCGCCCCGTTGGGGCCGATCAGCCCCATGATTTCGCCCGCCCGCAGGCGGAAGCTGATGTCGTTGACCGCCACCAGGCCGCCGAACTCCTTGCGCACGCGGTCGACTTCCAGGACCAGATCGCCCACCGTGGGCGAGGAACGGCGCGGCAGTTCCGGCGCGGCGGCCAGGCGCGCCGGATCATGGCCCTTGGATTCGGCGCGACCGCCCAGCCGCGACCACAGCCGGGCCAGGACGGGCCACAGGCCGTCGCGGGCGAACTGCAGCACCAGGATCATCAGCACGCCAAAGGCCAGCAGCTCCAGGTTCGCGCTCGTGCCCACCAGGCCGGGCAGCACATTCTGCAACTGGTCCTTGACGATCAGGATGGCGGCGGCGCCCGCCACCGCGCCCCAGACGCTGCCCGAACCGCCCACCACGGCCATGAACAGGTATTCGATGCCGTAGCCCAGGCCGAATGGGCTGGGGCTGACGGCGCGCTGCATGTGCGCGTACAGCCAGCCCGACACGCAGCCCAGCAGCGCGGCATAGACGAAGATGACGACCTTGTAGTGCGCCAGGTCGACGCCGAAGGATTCGGCCATGGAGCCGCTGCGCAGGGCGCGGATGGCCCGTCCCGCGCGTGAATCCAGCAGGTTGTGCGTGGCCCACAGGGCCAGCAGCAGGATCAGCCAGATCAACAGATACATGCGCGGCCCGGTTCCCAGGGACCAGCCGCCGATCGACAGCGGCGGAATACCCGCGATGCCGTCGTAGCGGCCCAGGAAATCCAGGTTGCCGTACAGGTAGTACAGCGCCAGGCACCAGGCCAGGGTGCACAGGGGCAGATAGTGGCCGGACAGGCGCAGCGTGATGGCCCCGAGCGCGTAGGCAACCAGACAGGTCAACGCCAGACCGGCGATCAGGCCCAGCCAGGGCGACACGCCCGCCACCGTCGTCAGCCAGGCCGTGGAATAGGCACCGAGGCCGACGAAGGCCGACTGGCCGAAGGACGTCAAGCCGCCGACGCCGGTCAGCAGGACCAGCCCCAGCACCACCAGGCTGTAGAGCCCGATATAGTTCATCTGGGTGATCCAGAAGGGGGGCACGCCGGGGATCCAGGGCAGCAGGGCCAGGATCGGGAGCAGAATCATGAGGAGGTGACGCGGGCGCATGCGGACCTATTCCTCCTCGTCCAGGTGGACGCTGCCGAACGAGCGCCACAGCAGGACCGGGATGATCAGGGTGAAGACGATGGCTTCCTTGAAGGGGCTGGCCCAGAAGGAAGAAAAGGCCTCGAGGACGCCGACGAACAGGGCGCCCGCCGCCGCGGCCGGATAGCTGACGAGACCGCCGAAAATGGCCGCCACGAAACCCTTCAGGCCGATCAGGAAGCCTGTGTCGTAATAAATGGTGGTGATGGCGGCGATCAGCATGCCCGACAGCGCGCCGATGGCGGCCGCCAGAGTGAAGGTCAGGCTGCCCGCCACCCGCGTGCTGATGCCCACCAGCCGCGCCCCGCGCCGGTTGACGGCGGTGGCCCGCAGGGCGCTGCCATAAAGCGTACGGCTGAAGAACAGCCACAACCCGCCGATCAGCGCGGCGCAGGTGGCCAGCACCGCGAAAGTCTGGGCGGTCCAGGCCACCGGCCCGATCTGCACCGTCCCCTCGACCAGGGCCGGCGTACGCCAGCCCTCGGCGCCGAAGAACAGCAGCCCCAGGCCGGTCAACGCAAAATGCACGGCGACCGATACGATCAACAATACCAGCACGCTGGCCTGCTCCACGGGCTGGTACACCAGGCGATAGATCATCGGCCCCATGGGCACCACCAGCGCCAACGCGAACAGCACCCGCAGGGCCAGGGGCACATCCGGCCCGGCCGCCAGAGGAGCCAGGGCCTCCAGCGCCAGCGGCAGGACCAGCGCCCAGCCCAGGGTGCGGCCGTAGCCGCGCCACTGGCGGGCGCGCCAGCACGAGACCGCCTCGACCAGGCAGACCAGCACGCCCATCAGCACCAGCAGGTGCGCCGTCCCCGGCACCCGGCCATTGGCGAGAAATGCCAGGGACAGGGCGCCGAAGGTGACGAATTCCCCCTGGGGAATCAGGATCACCCGCGTGACCACGAACACCAGCACCAGCGCCAGGCCCAGCAGGGCGTAGATGGCGCCGTTCAGGATGCCGTCCTGCAGGAGGATCAGCGCGATAGTCAGATCCACGGCAGTCTTACAGATCCGGCTGGTAGGTCCACTTGCCGTTCACGACCTGCACCATGACGCGACCGCGCTCGTCCAGGCCGGCGTGATCGGTCGGGCTCAGGTTGAAGACGCCCTGGGAGGCGGGCAGTTCCCTGACCTGTTCCAGGGCGTCGCGCAGGGCCGAGCGGAATTCCGGCGTGCCCGGCTTGGCACCGGTCTTCAGGGCGCGGGGAATCGCGTCGTTGATCAGTTGGCCGGCGTCCCACATGTGCCCGCCGAACGTGTTGGTCGTGCCCGCGCCGTACTTCGCCTCGTAGGCCTTGACGTACACCAGGGCGCTGGCCTTGACCGGGTTGCTGTCGGGCAACTGGGCCGCCACCAGCAACGGACCGGCCGGCAGGATCATGCCTTCGCAGGCCTTGCCGCAGACCCGCAACACGTCGTTGTTGGCCGCGCCATGGGTCTGGTAGATACGGCCCTTGTAGCCGCGCTCGACCAGCTCGCGCTGCGGCAGGGCCACCGGCGTGCCCGAAGCGGCGATCAGGATGCCGTCGGGCTTGGCCGACAGCAGCTTCAGCACCTGGCCGGTGACACTGGTGTCGGGCCGGGCGAAGCGTTCCGCCGCCACGACCTTGATGCCCTTGGCCTCGGCGGCGGCCTTCATTTCCTGAAGCCAGCCGTCGCCGTAGGCGTCGCTGAAGCCGATGAAACCCAGCGTCTTGACGTGCTGCTTGACCATCGCGTCCGCCAGGGCGGCGGCCATCAGCGCGTCATTCTGCGGCGTCTTGTAGACCCACTTGCGGGGACCGTCCACCGGCTCGACGAGCTTGGCGTTGGCGGCCACGCTGATCATGGGCGTGCCGGTTTCGGCGGCCACGTCCGACATGGCCAGCGAAGCCGGCGTCACGGAAGTGCCCAGCACCACGTCGACATGGTCGTCGGCCGTGAGCTTGCGGATGTTCTTCACCGCCTGAGTGGTGTCGGTGGCGTCATCCAGCACGATGTACTGCACGGTCTGACCACCGATCTCTTTCGGCAGCAGGGCCACGGTGTCGCGCTCGGGGATGCCCAGCGAAGCGGCCGGCCCGGTGGACGACACCGTCACGCCGACCTTGATCTGTGCCGTGGCGGCCAGGGGCAATGCGGCCAGCAGCGCGGCCGCACCCAGGGTGAGCCGCAGGGAAACCGGAAATGTCATGTTTGTCTCCGAATGTTTTTTGACGGACCGTGCAATTCATGGCCGAGAACCCGGCGGGTCGAGGCATAAACACGTGAACGGGCGTCATATTATCGCAGGCTGGCGCAATTTGCTGTCGCGCAATGGCGAATCGCCTCGCAGGCGCGCCGATCTCACCCCGGATATCCCTCCGCCGCCGGTGTCAAAGTCGATTAAGATGGAGGATTGAAGTGAAATTCTGGACAGGTTCCTCGTGGACAAGATCGAGCGCACGGACGCCGAATGGCGCGCGCAGCTTTCCCCCGACGAATTCGCGGTCACGCGGCTGAAGCACACCGAACGCCCCTTCACGGGACGCTACTGGGACACCACCCGGGCCGGCACCTACCTCTGCGTCTGCTGCGGCACTCCGCTGTTCGCCTCGGATACGAAATTCGACGCGGGCTGCGGCTGGCCCAGCTATTTCGAGCCCGTCGCCCCCGACCGCGTGCGCGAACTGCGCGACACCAGCCACGGCATGATCCGCACTGAAATCCTGTGCGCCGTCTGCGATGCCCACCTGGGCCATGTATTCCCCGACGGCCCGCCCCCCACCGGGCTGCGCTACTGCATCAACTCCCTGTCCCTGAAATTCGTCCCGGCCGAATGACCGCCCCCATGCCCGCATGAAAAAATTCCTGTTCGACCTCTTCCCGCTGATCCTGTTCTTCCTGGCCTTCCGCTTCGCCGACATCTATGTCGCCACCGGAACGGCCATGGCGGCGGTCGTGCTGCAGATCCTGTGGCTGCGGCTGACCGGCCGCCCGATCGAACCCATGCACTGGATCAACCTGACGGTGATCGTCGTGTTCGGCGGCGCGACCCTGCTGTTCCACGACGATACCTTCATCAAGTGGAAGCCCACGGTCCTGTACTGGCTGTTCGCCGCCATCCTGACGGGCGCACGCCTGTTCACCGGCCGCAACCTGATGCGACGCCTGATGGGCGACAAGATCGACCTGCCCGACCGCGCCTGGAACCGGCTGAACGACAGCTGGGCCGGCTTCTTCGTCGCCTCGGGCGCCCTGAACCTGTACGTGGCTTTTTCCGGCCGCTTCACCGAGGCGCAGTGGGTGAATTTCAAGGTCTTCGGCCTGATGATCCTGCTGCTGCTGTTCGTGGTGGCGCAATCCCTGTGGCTGGGCCGGCACATCCAGGCCGAGCCCGCCGCGCACCGCACCGAAGGCCCCGACGGCGAGCCGCGCGCATGAGTGCCGACGACACCGACCTGCGGGCCGTGCTGGCCGGGCGCCTGGCCGCCCTCGAACCCGCGCGGCTGGACCTCATCGACGAATCCCATCTGCATGCCGGCCATGTCGGCGCGCAGGGTGGCGCGAGGCACTTTCGCGTCCGTATCGTGTCCAACCGGTTCCAGGGGCTCGGCACCCTCGCCCGCCATCGTCTTGTGTATGATTGCGTGCGTGATCTGATGCCCCATCCGATTCACGCCCTGGCCATCGAGGCCGGCACCCCTCCCATCGAAGGATTTTCATGAAACGTATCGCCGCTTTCGCCCTGGCCTGCTCCCTGACGCTGCCGGTCTGGGCCAAGGACATCGCCACCGTCAACGGCCAGGGCATCTCCCAGGCCAAATTCGACCAGTTCGTCGGCATGCTGGTCAGCCAGGGCGCCCAGGACACGCCGCAACTGCGCGACCAGGTCAAGCAGGAAATGATCAACCGCCTGGTGGCGGTCCAGGCCGCCGAGAAGGCCGGCCTGCAGAAGGATCCCGCCGTCCAGCAGGAAACCGAGCTGGCCACGCAAAGCATCCTGGTGCGCGCCCTGATGGCCAAGTACCTGAAGGACCACCCCGTCAGCGAAGCCGACCTGCAAAAGGAATACGACACCCTCAAGGCCCAACAGGCCTCGCGCCAGGAATACAAGCTGCGTCACATCCTGGTCAAGGACGAGGCCAAGGCCAAGGACCTGATCAAGGCGATCAAGGCGAAGAAGACCACGTTCGAGGCGGCCGCGAAGAAAGACTCGATCGACACCGGCAGCGGCAAGAACGGCGGCGAGCTGGGCTGGGGTCCGACCAGCAACTACGTGCCCGAATTCGCCCAGGCCGTGGAAAGCATGAAAAAGGGCGATCTCAGCGCCCAGCCCGTGCAGACGCAATTCGGCTGGCACGTGATCCAGGTCGAGGACGTGCGCCCGATCGCCTTCCCGTCCTTCGACGAAGCCAAGCCCCAGCTCGAGGAAATGATGCGTCAGCAGGCCCTGGCCACCTACCAGAAGGGCTTGATGAAGGACGCCAAGATCGTGGACAAGGCGGAAAAGTAAAAGCCTCCCACGCAGCGCAGCCAAGGGCTGCGTGCTTCGGCAACGGCCTTCCTTCGGGGAGGCCGTTGCTTATTGGGCCGACGGTCAGGCGCCGAGCAGCGCCTTCAGCCCGGCCTCGTCGATCACGGCCACGCCCAGTTCGGCGGCCTTGGCGAGCTTGCTGCCGGCCTCATCGCCGGCCACCACCCAGGCGGTCTTGCGGGACACCGAGCCGCTGACCTTGCCACCGGCCGCGAGGATCAGGCGCGTGGCCTCGTCGCGGCTCAGGCTCGGCAGGGTGCCTGTCAGCACCAGGGTCTTGCCCGCCAGGGGTTTCTCGCCGGCCGGCGCCTCGTCGGCCCGGGGTTCGACCCCGACGGCCCGCAGCGCGTCGATGACCTCGCGGTTGTGCGCCTCGGCGAAAAAACGCCGGATCGAGGCCGCCACCACCGGGCCGACATCCGGCACCTGCAGCAGGGCGTCTTCGGAGGCATGCATGATGGCATCGATGGAGCCGAAATGCCGCGCCACGTCGCGCGCCGTGGTCTCGCCCACGTGGCGGATGCCCAGGGCATACAGCAGGCGTGACAAGGGCGGGTGACGGCGCTGGTTGATGGCCTCGACCAGATTGCGTGCCGACTTCGCCCCCATGCGCGGATAGGTGGACAGTTCCAGTTCCCCCCCGCCGGACGGGTCCGCCAGGGCGTACAGATCCGCCAGGGTGCGGACCTTGCCGTTGTCCACCAGTTGCTCGATCAGCTTGTCGCCCAGGCCATCGATATCCAGGGCCTTGCGGCTGGCGGCATGCCACAAGGTCTGCTTGCGCTGCGCGGGACAGAACAGTCCGCCGGTACACCGCGTGACCGCCTCGCCCTCCGGGCGCTCGACCGCCGAACCGCATTCCGGACACACCGGGCACGCGGCCAGCAAGTCGAAAACCGGCGCGCCGGCCGGACGCAATGCCAGCACCGGCCCGACGACCTCGGGAATGACATCGCCCGCGCGCCGCACCACCACGGTGTCGCCGATGCGCACGTCCTTGCGGTGGATCTCGTCCTCGTTGTGGAGCGTGGCGTTGGTGACGGTCACCCCGCCGACGAAGACCGGCTGCAGCCGCGCCACCGGCGTCAGCGCCCCGGTGCGCCCCACCTGGACATCGATGCCGAGCAGCCGGGTGGTTTCCTCCTGGGCGGGGAATTTGTGCGCAATGGCGAAGCGCGGCGCGCGCGCGACGAAGCCCAGGACGTCCTGGGCGCGCAGGTCGTCGACCTTGTAGACCACCCCGTCGATCTCGTAGGGAAGGTTCGCGCGGGACGCCCCCACGGTCTCATAGAAACGCAGCAGGGCCGAAGCCCCATGGCACAGCATCCGTCCGGGGCTGACGGCGAAACCGAAACCCGCCAGCCATTCCAGCATGCCGGAATGGGTCGCGCGCGGCCGCAGTTCGGCGCCTGCGGCGTCCAGGATCTGGCCCCAGCCGTAGGCATAGAAACGCAGCGGCCGCGTCGCCGTCACGCGCGGGTCCAATTGACGCAGGCTGCCGGCCGCCGCGTTGCGAGGATTGACGAAGGGTTTGTCGCCCCGGGCGGTCTGGGCCTCGTTCAGCCGCGCAAAATCCGCCCGCGTCATCAGCACCTCGCCTCGCACCTCCAGCACGGCGGGGGCATCGCCCCGCAGCCGCAGGGGCACCGAGCGCAGCGTGCGGATGTTGGCGGTGATGTCCTCTCCCTGGGCGCCATCGCCCCGGGTCGCCGCCTGGACCAGGCGGCCCTTTTCGTAACGCAGGCTGACCGCCAGGCCATCGAACTTGTATTCCGCGGCATAGGCCACGCCGGGGTTCGGCGGCCCGCGATGCGGCGCGGCCTCATCGGCGGCCGCAAGCGGTCCGGATCCGTCAGGCGCGGCCCCGTCCGCTGGGACCGCCCCACGGCCGGCCTCGCCAAGCAGACCGGCATCGATCAAGATGGCCGCGACCCGCTCGTCGAAGGCGACGACATCCTCCGCTTCGAAGGCATTGCTCAGCGACAGCATGCGTACGGCATGACGCACGGTGGCGAAATGATCCAGCGGCGTCGCGCCGACCCGCTGGGTGGGGGAATCGGGCGTCACCCAGTCGGGGTGATCGTGTTCGATGGCCTGGAGTTCGGCCATCAGGCGGTCGTACTCCGCATCCGAGACGGACGGCGCGTCTTCGACGTAATAGCGGCGGTTGTGGGCCTCGATGTCGGCGCGCAGGCTCTCCAGGCGCCGACGGTCGGCCGTCTCGCGGTCCTGCCCGGCGGCGCCCGCTTCGGGGCGCGAGGTCATGAGAACACCCGCGCCGAGCGGTCCGTGCCGGCCAGGAAGCCCGCCTGGTCGAGCTGGTCGTACAGGGCGCTGATCTGCCGGTCGATGGCGGGCGCGGAATCGTCCTGAAAGGTGCGGCCCTGGTCATCCAGCACATGGGCCTCCAGGCGCACGGCCAGATCGCGGCCCACGGTCACCATGCGGCTGAAGGCCTGATCGTCGGGCAAACTGTTGGGCACGTCCAGGACCAGATCGACACGATGAGTGGATTCGCCCTCCTGGGTCTCGACCTGCAGGGCGAAGCGCGGCAGGCCGTTTTCCGCCATCCAGGCCCATTGCCCGCGCGACTGGACGAAGCCCGACTCGGCGGCCGCCTGGATGATCGCCGCCACGGGACGCGGCTGGGCCAATTGAAGAATCAGTCCGACCTGGGCGTCCATGGCGGCGCAGCGCGCGTCGAGATCCGCCGCCTGGCGCAGCACCTCGTCCTGGTCCGGCGCCTCGATCAGGCCCTCGAAACGCTCGGCCAGATTCTGGGCCAGGGTCCAGAGATTGGACCATTCGATGGCCGTCAGCGGGCCGCTGCGGTTGGCCAGGACCACCGCCAATTGCAGCGACACATAGGATTCGCCCGGCAGCGCCTCGGCCCGATGACCGCCGCCTTCGCGTTCCGCGAACACGCGCACGGGCTTTTTGCCGACGCGGCCGATGGCCCGCAGGGCGTCGGCCAGGGATTCGCCCGCCACGGGATGGGCCAGGGCGATGTCGATGACCGCCTCGCAGGCGGGGTCCGGCTCAGGACTCTCGTCGGCCGCGGGCCGGCCGGCTTGCCACATGATCGGTTCGCGCCGGGGCGCCATGTCGCGCATCAGCACGTCGTGCCCCGCCTCCGGCAACGACTGGCGCATGCTGCGCCGCGCCCGCCAGTCCTGCCATGCGTTGTACAGCAGGACGACGACGATCAGCGCCACCCCGATCGAAATCAGCAAGATCTGCAAGTCGCTCATAGAGTCCTCTCATCCGGGCCTGTTCATACAGGCCCTAAGCCGCCTCGGCCGCCCATTGCAGGGCCGAGTCCATGTCCACGGCCACGATCCGCGACACGCCCTGTTCCTGCATGGTCACGCCGACCAGTTGCCGGGCCATCTGCATGGCGATTTTATTGTGTGAAATGAACAGAAACTGCGTCTGGTCGCTCATGCCGCGCACCAGGTTCGCATACCGTTCGGTATTGGCATCGTCCAGCGGCGCATCGACCTCGTCGAGCAGGCAGAACGGCGCCGGATTGAGTTTGAACAGGGCAAACACCAGGGCCGTCGCGGTCAGGGCTTTTTCACCGCCCGACAGCAGGTGGATGGTGCTGTTGCGCTTGCCCGGCGGCTGGGCCATGACTTGCACCCCGGCGTCCAGGATTTCCTCGCCGGTCATGGTCAGGCGGGCTTCGCCGCCGCCGAAAAGGCGTGGAAACAGCTCGCCGAAATGGCCGTTGACGGTCTCGAAAGTCTGCGACAGCAGTTCCCGGGTCTCGCGATCGATGCGGCGGATCGCGTTTTCCAGGGTTTCGATGGCCGCCAGCAGGTCGGCATGCTGGGCGTCCAGAAAGCCTTTGCGATCACGCGCCGCCGTCAGCTCGTCGAGCGCCGCCAGATTCACGGCGCCCAGCGATTCGATGTTCCGGGTGATGCGCTGGACCTCGGACTGCAGCCATTCCAGGCGCCGCCACTGGGGCGGCTGCTCTTCCAGGTGGCGGCGCAAGGCGTCGCGGTCCACCTGGCGGGCGTCGAGTTGCTCGGCGAACTGCTCGACCGACAGGCGCGAAGCCTGTTCCTTCAGTTGCAATTCGGTGATGCGCGCCCGCAGTGGGTCCAGGCCGCGCTCCAGCGTCAGCCGTTCTTCGTCCGCCTCGCGCAGGACGGCGGCCGCCCGATCCTGCTCCAGCCGCGCCTCGCGCAGGGACTCTTCGCACGCGGCACGGGCCTCGAGCGCGTCTTGCAGGCCGGCCTGCGCCATGGATTCGTCCAGTTCGAAAAGCTCGCCCTGCAGGGATTCGAGTTCGGCGCCCGCACGACGGGCCTGGTCTTCGGCCAGTTGCAGGGTACGGCGCGATTCGTCCAGCCGGTGGCGCAGGGTGCGCACGGCGTATTCGGCCTCCTGGGCGGCTCGCTCCTGGTCGCGACCCAACTGACGTGACCGCTCGGCCTGACGGGACAGGTCTTCCGCCTGCAGGTCGAGTTCCGCCAGACGTTCCTGCTGTTCGGCCAGGACTTGGTCCAGGGACTCGAAGCGGGCCTCGGATTCGGCCCGCCGCGCGTCCAGGTCCGCCTGCTGCTCGGCGAGTTCCTTCAGGTCGCGGTCCAGGCGGCGGGACTGCTCGTCGGACTGAGCCGCCTGCTGGCTGAGTTGCTGGTGGCGGATCTGGGCATCATGCTGCGCCCGCATGCGTTCGGCGATCTGCTGGCGCGCGGGCTGCAGCGCCTGGGCCAGGTTGCGGCACGCGGCATCGGCCTGGGCGTGGGCGTCCAGGGCCTGGTCGGCGATCAACTGCGCGGCGCGGATTTCCAGGGCCAGGTTGTCGATCTGCTGGCGGCGCGCCAGTTGCCCGGCCTGCTCCGAATCGGCCGCGTAGAAGCGCACGCCGCAGGCGTCGACCCGATGGCCGTCGCGCAGTACCCAGACGCCGCCGGGCGGCAGTTCACCGCGCCGGGCAATGGCGGCGCCCAGATCGTCGGCCACATGCACGCCGCGCAGCCACACAGCCAGCAGAGACTGCACGGCGGCATCGCGCGCATGGACGAAATCCAGCAGACGCGGCGCGTCCGTCCCCGAAGCCGGGAACGGGCCGGCATCGGCGGGCGTCTGGTAGAAAGCCAGGCGCGCGGGCGGCGGGTCCTGGGCGAAGGCGCGCACATGATCCAGCGTGCGCAGGCCCAGGGCGTTCATGCGTTCGTGCAGCACGGCTTCCAGGGCGGTTTCCCAGCCCGCCTCCACCCGCAGTTGCTGCCACAGGCGCGTCAGGCCGCCCAGTTCCTGGCGCTGCAGCCATGGTTCCAGCGCGTCTTCGGACTGGATCTTTTCCTGCAGCGCGATCAATGCCTGCCGGCGCGCATCGAGTTTTTCGAGATCCAGCCGCGCGGCCTGACTGGCCTGCAACGCGTCGGTCCTGGCGGTTTCCAGGTCCGGCATGCGGGATTCGAGCTCAAGCAGACGCGCCTGGGCTTCTTCGAGACGTTCCTGGGCGACGGCGCATTCCCCCGCCCAGCGCTGCAGTTCGGCCGGATCCGGCGCCCCCAGGGCGGCGCGTTCGTCTTCGAGCCGCGCACGGCGGTCTTCCAGGGCGCGCCACTGGCCATCGGCGTCCCGCTGGGACTGCGCCGCCAGCGCCAGATCCTGTTCGGTGCGCGCCAGCGTGCGACGCCATTCGTCGCGCCGGGCCGCCAGGTCGCGCAGCCGGGCATCAAGTTCGGGCAGACCGTCCTGGGCGCTCTGCGCCTGTTCGGCCAGTTGTTCCGCGCGGGCGGAGGCTTCCTCGATCTGGGCCTGGATGTCCTCGATCGATGCCTGGCTGTGGGCACGCTGGTCGCCCCATTCCTGTTGCTGGGCCTGCAATTGCGCGCGCCGGACCTGGAGGCGGTTGCGCGAATCGACCACGTGGCGGATCTCGGCCTCCAGGCGGCTGACCTGGGCACCGGCCTCAAACAGACTGCCCTGTGCCCGGTGAGCCCGCTCGCTGGCCTCGAAATGTGCGGCGCGGCGGGTTTCCAGGTCGGACTCCAGGGCGCGCAGCCCGGCCACGGCCGATTCAAGTTCGGCCTGGGCCCGCTCAGTCTCCACCGCCAGGGACTGGCGGCTTTCGCGCGCGGCCTGCTCCCGCAGCAGCCAGAGGGCGTGCTGCTTGAGTTCGCCCTCGGCCTGCAACGCCCGATAATCGGCCGCCACGCGGGCCTGGGATTCCAGTTTTTCGAGCTGGCTGGCGAGTTCGCGCAGGATGTCCTCCAGGCGGGTCAGGTTCTCGCGCGTGTCGCCCAGGCGGTTTTCGGTCTCGCGGCGGCGTTCCTTGTAGCGCGACACCCCGGCGGCTTCCTCGAGATAGACGCGCAGTTCCTCGGGGCGGGCCTCGATCAACCGGTTGATCATGCCCTGGCCGATGATGGCGTAGCCGCGCGCGCCCAGCCCCGTCCCGAGAAAGATGTCATGGATGTCGCGGCGGCGCACCGGCTGGTTGTTGATGAAATAGCTGCTGGCGCCGTCGCGGGTCAGCACCCGGCGGACGGCGATTTCCGCGAAGGCGGACCATTGCCCCGCCGCCCGGCCCTGGCTGTTGTCGAACACCAGCTCGACCGAGGCGCGCGCGGCCGGCTTGCGTTGGCCCGAGCCGTTGAAGATCACGTCCTGCATCGAGGCCCCGCGCAATTCGGAGGCCTTGGTCTCGCCCAGCACCCAACGCACGGCGTCGATGATGTTGGATTTGCCACAGCCGTTGGGGCCCACCACGCCGACCAGCTCGCTGGGCGTGGGAATCACGGTCGGATCCACGAAGGACTTGAATCCGGCTAATTTGATCTGCGTGAGGCGCACGGTGCTGGGGCGAACGAAAAATCGAGGCGCGTGAGTGACAGCGTATGATAACGCACCGGGTCCGGGAGACCGGCCTCCCCGACGGGGCCGCCCCGGCGGCAACCCGCTATACTGCAACTCTTTTTTACGGGCGCGCCTCCCGGCGGTCGCTCCCTTCGTCAACCACCTCGGGGTCCGCGATTGAACAAGGGCTTTTACATGGTCATGGCCGCCCAGGCGCTATCGTCCGTCGCGGACAATGCCCTGCTCATCGCCGCCATCGGGCTGATCGCCGACCTCAGCGGCCCGGACTGGATGGCCCCCATGATGAAGTGGTGGTTCGCGCTGGCCTACGTGATCCTGGCGGCCTTCGTCGGCGCCTTCGCCGACGCCTTCCCCAAGGGCCGGGTCATGTTCGCCACCAACGCGCTCAAGACCTGCGGCTGCCTGCTGATGTTCAGCTACGGCGCGTTCGGACTGACCCACGGGCACCAGCTGGTCCTGATCTTCGTGGCCTACACCATCGTCGGCATCGGCGCCGCCGCCTATTCGCCGGCCAAATACGGCATCGTCACCGAAATGCTGCCGCCCGAACAACTGGTCAAGGGCAATAGCTGGATCGAGGGCCTGACCGTGCTGTCGGTCATCATCGGCACCGTGCTGGGCGGGCTGCTCATCAGCCCGACGGTCTCGGCCTGGCTGATGTCATTCGGCTGGGTGGACCGCCTGGTCGACAACGCCGCTCAAAGCGCCATCCTGATGATCGGCCTGGTGTACATTGCCGCCGCCCTGTGCAATCTGCTGATTCCCGACACCCACGCCTTCTACCCCCGCCAGCAGACGCATCCGGCGGCGCTGATCCGCAATTTCACCCGCTACGTCCGCATCCTATGGTCCGACAAGCTCGGCCAGATTTCGCTGGCGGTCACCACGCTGTTCTGGGGCGCGGGCGCGACCCTGCAGTTCATCGTCATCGAATGGGGCGCCCAGCACCTGGGCTACCGCCTCGACCAGGCATCCGTGCTGATGGGGGTGGCCGCCTTCGGCACCGTGATCGGGGCGGTCTGCGCGGGCCGGGTGCCGCTGCGCCGCGCGCTGGCTGTCCTGCCGGTGGGCGTGGTCATGGGCCTGGTGGTCCTGCTGATGCCGGCGGTCTACACGACCTGGGCGGTGTACTGCCTGCTGCTGCTGATCGGCGGTCTGTCGGGCTTCTTCGTGGTCCCCATGAACGCCCTGCTGCAGCATCGCGGCCATGTCCTGCTGTCGGCCGGCCATTCGATCGCCGTGCAGAACTTCAATGAACAATTGAACATCCTGCTGATGCTGGCAATGTACAGCCTGATGCTGTGGCTGGGCCTGTCCATCAATCTGATCATCGCCCTGTTCGGCATCCTGGTGGCCTGCCTGATGCTGGTCTTCATCCACTGGAACCGTCTCAACCACCGCGCAAACCCGGAACTGAGCCGGATGATCGGGCAAACCGGTCACGGTACGGCTCTGCGCTAAGGGATCTCCCGACCCGTCCGCGCGGCCGCCGCCAGGCCCGCCAGATCGCGCCAGGCCTCCGCCTTCCAGGCGGAGCGCACCAGCAGCGACGAGGGCTGGTGCGTGACCCAGACCGGAATCGGCTCGCCCTGCTCGGGCACGTGCCGGTGCGGACCGCCGCGCAGTTCATCCAGATCCCCGTCCACCCCGATCACCGCCTGCGCGGCCACCCGGCCCAGCGCCAGGATCCAGTGCGGCCGCAGCAGGGCGATCTGCCGGCGCAGCCAGGGCGCACAGGCAGCGACCTCCTGGGCGGAAGGCTCACGCCCACCCACGGCGCGACATTTGACAACGTAGGTCAGATAGGTCGATTCGCCCTGCGGCAGGCGCGCGGCCGCCAGCATGGCCGCCAGCAGGCGGCCCGAATCGCCCTGGAACGGCCGCCCCGCGGCATCGTCCTCGAGGCCGGGCTGCTCGCCGACAACCAGGTAATGCGGCCGGACGGCCTGGCCCGTCCCGGGCACCGCCCGGACACGCTGGGCATGCCGCGCGCACCGGACGCAGGCCGCCACCGCCGCATCCAGCGCGGACAGGTCCGGGCAATCCGTCGGCGCATCGATACCGGGTGCCGGTGTGTGCGGCGCACCGAGCGCGTCCGGCGCGCGGACGCGCTTCAGGCCGGTGGCCACGGCAGGGATTTCCGCCACTGGAGACCGTTCCGGTCCCGTCGCGGGATCCGGCTTCGAGGCCGGTATGGACACCGGTCGCGCCGCCAGCCAATGGGTGTCGAGCCCGATCTCGGCCAGCCAGGCCATCTGGCCGGGACGCAATAGCGCGCGCGGCCTCACGAGCCCCCCCGGGATCCGGTGTTTTCTGGATCGACGTCCGCCGCCAGGTTCAGCGTCATGATCCAGGCATCCTCGCGGCCCTGGACCGCCGGATAATAATCCCGCCGCATCCCGACCTGGGCGAAACCGTGGCGCCGATAGAAAGCAATGGCGCCCTCGTTGCCGTGACGGACTTCCAGGGTGAGGGCCGGCAGGCCGGCCTGCCGGCAATGCTCAACGCAACGGCGCAGCAGCCGCTCGCCCACCCCCTGCCGCTGGGCGTCCGGACGCACCCCGATGACCAGCAGGTGCGCCATGTCCGGCGCGTCCATCACCAGGGCGAAACCGAGCATCGCCCCCATCCGGCGCACCACCCAGCCGCGATAGCCGGCGGCCAGGCCGTCGGCGAAATTTTTCCGGGTCCAGGGGAAGGACTGCACCCGGCCCTCGATGGCGGCGACCTCGTCGAGGTCGGCGGGCATCATGTCGTGCAGGGTCAGGGTCGCCGCGCCGACCAGCGGGTTGCCCCCCTGCCCGCCGGCGCGTTCGACCGTGGTGTAGGCGACCTTGTCGCGCACGTACGCGGGCGACGCCAGGGCGGCATCCAGTCCCCGGCCCTCCCGCCAGGCCCGTTCGGCCAGCCGGGCAATGGTGCCGGCCTGGGCATGCGCGCCTTCCGGCGTCCGGAGTCCGGAACGCGCACCCAAAGCCACGAGCTCATGGTCCAGGCCGGGAAAGACATCGAGCGCGTCGCCATGCGCCATCCAGCCGCCCCCCGCCCGCATGCCCCACCCGGCCGACTCGCGGGTGGCCCAGTCCGCCACGTCGGCGCGGGCCAGCAGGGCCGGCGCCTGCAGCGTGATCCAGTCCGCGCCGCCCGCCCGATAGACTGCAGCGTAGACCTCGTTCATGCGCGCGTCCTGGAGGACCACATGGACCCCGGCCGGATCCTCGCCCGCCCCCTGCAGCGCCACCGCGCACAGGGAATCCACCGGCAGCACAGGCACATCCAGCGCCACGGCCAGGCCCTGGGCGACACCGCAGGCCACACGCAGCCCCGTGAATCCGCCCGGCCCCTGGCCGAAAGCGATCGCCGACAAGCCGCTGCGGCCCAGACCGGCCTGGTCCAGCAGTTCCCGCGCCATGGGCAGAATGCGTTCGGCATGCGCGCCCCTGCCCTCGTGCCGGGCCGTGCACAGCCGCTCCCGGCCAGCCGTCCGCGACAACAGCGCGACGCTGCACAAAGTGCTTGATGTTTCAAACGCGAGAATGTGAAAATCGTCCATGGCCCGGACATTTTAAA
This sequence comes from Castellaniella denitrificans, assembly GCF_027214045.1. Taxonomy (GTDB): domain Bacteria; phylum Pseudomonadota; class Gammaproteobacteria; order Burkholderiales; family Burkholderiaceae_B; genus Castellaniella; species Castellaniella denitrificans_A. The sequence continues at coordinate 180,599 of NZ_JAPWHE010000002.1, forward strand.
GGAGTGGCCCGGGGGCGCCGCTTATTTCCAAAACAAAGACCAAACGCTTATTGTGTAATTTGTTGTGATAAGCGCTGGAACCCCTTTCCCGACCCTGTTACATTTTCCGCATGAACACGCAAACCCAGACCCTCATCCGCAAGATCCTCATCGTCGACGATGATCCCAGGCTGCGCGATCTGCTGCGCCGTTACCTGTCCGAGCAGGGCTTCAACGTCTACGTCGCCGAGGACGCCAAGGAAATGGCCAAGCTCTGGCAACGGGAGCATTTCGATCTCCTGGTGCTGGACCTGATGCTGCCCGGAGAAGACGGCCTGTCCATCTGCCGCCGGCTGCGTGGAAGCCACGACAACACGCCCATCATCATGCTGACCGCCAAGGCCGAGGAAATCGACCGAATCGTCGGCCTGGAAATGGGCGCCGACGACTATCTCACCAAACCCTTCAACCCGCGCGAACTGCTGGCCCGGGTCAACGCCATCCTGCGCCGCCGCGGCACCGAGGAACATCCCGGCGCGCCCAGCCAGGAAAACGAATCCGTCGAATTCGGCCCGTATGTGCTGAACCTGTCCACCCGCACCCTGACGCGCAACGGCGAAGCCGTGCCCATCACCACCGGCGAGTTTTCCGTGCTCAAGGTCTTCGCGCGCCACCCCAAGGTTCCGCTGTCGCGCGACAAACTCATGGAGCTGGCCCGGGGCCGCGAATACGAAGCCTTCGATCGCAGCCTGGACGTCCAGATCTCACGGTTGCGCAAACTGATCGAACCCAACCCCTCCAAGCCGGTCTTCATCCAGACGGTCTGGGGCCTGGGCTACGTCTTCGTGCCCGACGGCGGCCAGTAACCCGGTTCCGGCCCGCGGGCCGCGCGCGCACTGTCCCATGACTTTCCTGAAGCGGCTCCGGCACGGCATCAGGCCCCGGCTGCGGCTGGGGCTGTTCAGCCGTTCCTTCCTGCTGATCGCCTGCTTGATGCTGGTCAGCCTGGGGGCATGGCTGCAGATCGTCTTCAACATCGAGGAAGGTCCTCGCGCCGCCCAGCTGGCTCAGCGGATCGCCACCACGGTCCGCATCACCCGCTCGGCCCTGGTGTACGCGCCGCCGCCCGTGCGTCCCTCGCTGCTGCTGGACCTGGCCACCCAGGAAAGCCTGCGCGTCCAGCCCCGCGAACACTCCGACGTGCTCGAACCCCTGCCCCACACCGACTATTGGACCAATGTGTCCGGCGAGATCCGCAACCGCCTGGGCAGCCAGACGGCCATCATGTGGTCCGTCAATCAGGTCCCGGGCATCTGGATCAGCTTCAACATCAACGAGCATCTGTATTGGCTGGTCTTCGACCGCGACCAGTTGCGCTTGACCACCGGTCGCGAATGGCTGGGCTGGGTGGCGGCGTCCCTGATGCTGGCGCTGCTGGGGGCGGCCATCAGCGTGCGCTTCATCAACCAGCCCCTGGCCCAGTTGGCCAAGGTCGCCCAGCAACTGGCGCGCGGCGAAACGCCCACGCCCCTGCCCGAAAAGGGGCCGGTCGAAATCCGCGACATGAACATCGCCTTCAACCGCATGGCGCGCGACTTGCGGCAGAACGAGGCCGACCGGGAGATCATGCTGGCCGGGATTTCCCACGACCTGCGCACGCCCCTGGCACGCATCCGCCTGGAAATCGAGATGAGCCACATGACCGACGAGGCGCGACAGGCCATCGACGACGATCTGGCCCAGATCAACCACAGCATCGGCCAGTTGATGGAATACGCCCGGCCGGCCGGACAGGTGCCCGAGGCCGGCATCGACGTGTCCCGCGTACTGCTTGAGCTGTTCGAGCGCGAACGCAGCCATACCGAATCCCTGGGCGGCGAACTGGATGCCTCCATCCAGCCCGGTCTGCAGGCGCGAATCAGCGCCAACGACCTCAAGCGCATCGTCAGCAACCTGATCGAGAACGCCCGTCGCTACGGCCGCAGCGCCAGCGATGGACGCGCCCGCATCCGCCTGATCGCCTATCAGAGCGGCAATCAACTGACCATCGAGGTCCGCGATCAGGGCGCCGGCATCCCCCAGACGGACATTCAGCGGCTGCTGCGGCCCTTCGCGCGCGGGGAGTCCGCCCGCACCGGCGTCAGCGGCGCCGGCCTGGGCCTGTCCATCGTCGAACGCCTGCTGGGCCAGGTGGGCGGGAAATTCACCCTGGCGCCCAACGCGCCCAGGGGCTTGCTGGCGCGCATCGAGATCCCCAAGGCCAAGGCGCAGGGCAAGGCCTGACGCCGCGCGCCCGCGCCGGCCCGGCCGGAACGCGACGGAACGGTCCATGGCGTAGAATGAGGCGACGGCCCCGATGGCCGTCCATCATCTCAGGAGCCCCGATGAAAACCATAGGCGACAAGCTCGAGGCCTTCCGCGTCACCGGCGTCAAGCCCGGATTCAACCAGCACGAGGAAAACGGCGTCTCGGCCTTCGAGGACATCACGGAATCGTCCTTTCCCGGCAAATGGAAGGTGATCTACTTCTACCCCAAGGACTTCACCCAGGTCTGCCCCACAGAGATCGTCGGCTTCAACGCCCTGGCCGACGAATTCGAGGAACGCGGCGCCGTCCTCATGGGCGGCTCGACCGACAACGAATATGTCAAGCTCGCCTGGCGGCGCGCCAGCCCCGAACTGGGCAAGCTCAATCACTATCAGTTCAGCGACACGGCGGGCGCGCTGGTCGATCCGCTGGGCATCCGCGACAAATCCGAAGGCGTCGCCTTTCGCGCAACCTTCATCGTCGATCCGGACAACATCATCCAGCACGTATCGGTCAACAATTTCAACGTGGGCCGCAGCCCCGAGGAAACCCTGCGCGTCCTGGACGCACTGCTGACCGAAGACCTGTGCGCCTGCAACCGGCCGATCGGGGGCGGCACCCTGTAGGCGCCGCCGGACTTCCCGCCCCTAGGCTCGCGCCAGCAGCGCCACGGCGCTGGCGGCGATGCCCTCGCCCCGGCCCAGGTAGCCCAGGCCCTCGTTGGTCTTGGCCTTGACGTTGATCACCGCCTGATCGACCCCCAGGTCTCCGGCGATGCAGGCGGACATGGCGGACGCGTGCGGCGCGATCTTCGGCGCCTGGGCGTGCACCGTGGCGTCCACGTTGACCACGATCCAGCCCGCTTCGCGGGCCAGGCGCGCGGCCTCGCGCAGGAACAGACGGCTGTCGGCCCCGGCCCAGCGCGGATCGCGATCGGAGAAATGGCGGCCGATGTCCCCCAGGCCAGCCGCCCCCAGCACGGCGTCGGTCACCGCGTGCAACAGCACGTCGGCGTCCGAATGGCCGACCAGTCCCCGCTCGTAGGGAATGCGCACACCGCCGATGACGAGCGGCCGGCCCTCGGCCAGGACGTGGAGGTCATGGCCCTGGCCGATGCGGAAAGGAAAGGGAGTCGTCATGATGGAATCGTTCCAGTGGAATGCCGTTCAGCCGCCCGGCGGCGTGCGACGCCCCGCCAGCCGGTCCTCGAACCAGTCGAAATCTTCCGGCCAGGTCAGCTTGTCGTTGGCCCGGGCGCCACGCACCAGCAGCGGGGCCCGGCCGGGGTCGCAGGCCAGCTCCACCGCCGAGGCCTCGTCGGTCACCCGGGGATCGCCGGCGCACGCGTCCAGCGCCGCCCGCAGTTCTCCGGCGCGAAACATCTGCGGCGTCTGCGCCAGCCACAGGCCTTCGCGCTGCAGGGTCCGCGCCACCCGGACGCCATCGTCCCGCGCGTCCCCGGCCTGTTTGACCGTGTCGGCCACCGGCAAGGCCAGCAAACCGCTCCGGTCACGCGACCGGCAGGTATCGATCAGGCGTCCCAGCGCATCGGCGGGCAGGCCCGGCCGGGCTGCGTCATGCACCAGCGTCCAGGTCGCGTCCGCCAGGTCCGCATCCATCAGGGCGGCGCGCACGGTCTCGGCCCGCGTGGGTCCGCCGCAGGGACGCCAGACCGTGCGCGGCAGACCGGCGAGGGCCCCGGCCACCCAGGCATCGCCGGGCGCCACCGCCACCCGGACCTGGGTGATGCGCGGGTCGGCCAGCAGGGCGCGCACCGTATGGCGCAGCATGGGTTCGCCGCCCAGGTCGCGGTACTGCTTCGGCCGGCCGTCGCGGCTGCCGGCGCGCGCGCCGACACCGGCCGCCGGCACCAGAGCGATGAGGGGTTCATTCATGAGGGGCGATTTTAGCGCACGGCCAGCCGCCGGCCGCGGGATGCAGCGGCCCCTGGAAGTAGCTGAAAGATCAAAATGAACAGAACGTCGATTCAATTACGGTTCACATGTAGAATGACTACATCCCTCTTTCCGACGCCCGATCCCCGACATCCATGAACGCCCTCGAACTGATCGAACTCAGCCCCGTCATGCCGGTCATCGTGGTCCGCGACCCCGGCACGGCCGTGGATCTGGCCCGCGCGCTGGTCGCGGGCGGCATCCGCACGCTGGAAATCACGCTGCGCTCGGCGGCCGCGCTGGACGCGATCGCCGCCATCCAGGCCCAGGTGCCCGACGCCGTGGTCGGCGTGGGCACGGTGCGCACCCCCCAGCAACTGGATGCCGCCCTGCGCGCGGGCGCCCGCTTCGGGATCAGCCCGGGCCTGACCGAGAATCTGGCCCGGGCGGCACGCGATTCGGGCATCCCTTTCCTGCCGGGCGTCTCCACGGCCTCCGAGGCCATGCGCGCCGCAGAACTGGGTTTCCTGGTGCAAAAACTGTTCCCGGCCGAGGCCGTGGGGGGCGAGGCGTTGTTGAAGGCTTGGCACGGTCCGCTGCCCGATCTGATCTTCTGCCCCACGGGGGGCATCCACGCGGGCAACGCCGCCCGGTATCTGGCCCTGCCGAATGTCGGCTGCGTCGGCGGTTCCTGGCTGACGCCCGCCGCCGCCCTCGAAGCCCGCCAGTGGGAAACCGTCACGGCGCTGGCCCGCGAGGCCTGCGCGCTCGCGGCGGACTAGAATCTACAGAGGGTAGGCTGCGGGCGGGGTCTCCCCTCGCAGCGCACTCAACAGGTTGTCGACCGCCAGGGCCGCCATGGCCGTGCGCGTCTCGTGCGTGGCCGAGCCGATGTGCGGCAGCGCCAGGATGCGCGGATGGCCGCGCAACGGCGAATCCAGCGGCAGCGGCTCGACGTCGAACACATCCAGTCCGGCGCCGCGCAGGCGACCGCCCTCCAGAGCGTCCAGCAGGGCGTGTTCCTGGATGATGGGACCGCGCGCGCCGTTGATCAGGATCGCGCCGGGCTTCATGCGGGCGAACGCCTGCGGCCCGATCAGACCGCGCGTGTCTTCAGTCAGCGGCAAGACCAGTACCACGAAATCGGCCGTCTCCAGCAGCGCTTCCAGCCCGACGGCCCGCGCCTTGCCGGGCGGCAGGCCGCTGTCGGCCGGGCGCCGCGCATGGTAGATCACCGGCATGTCGAAACCCAGGGCGGCCCGGCGGGCCAGCGCCCGGCCGATGCGGCCATAACCGACGATGCCCAGGGTCTTGCCATGCACGTCCCAGCCGTATTCCCCGGGACCGACGTTGCGCGTCCAGCGGCCCTCCCGGACCAGATCCGCCATCTCGCACAGCCGGCGGCTGGTGGCCAGCACCATGCCGAACAACAGGTCCGCCACCGACTCCGTGAGCACGTCCGGTGTATGGCACAGCACGATGCCGCGCTCGCGCAGCGCATCCAGCGGATAGGCGTCCACGCCGACCGAGATGCTGGACACCACCCGCAGGGCCGGCGCCCGATCCAGCAGGGCCGCGTCCAGACGGAAACTGGAGCCGATCATGCCCTGGGCCCTGCCCAGCGCCTGGAAGAACGCCTCGCGCTGATCCTCGCGCCGGGGATCGGCCCGGATGACGGTGTGCTCCGCCAGGATCCGCGCCAGTTGCGGCTCGGGCAGGTCACGGTAGACGAGGACGGTTTGTCGCGACATGAAAAAGACCCCAGTCAAAAACGGGCCGGTCGCCGCGCAGCCCGGCGGGCGGCAGGATACGGCGGACCGGCGGCGAACGGTCGGGCCTACAGCCCGGCCAGCCGCAACACGGCCAATGTAGGCAGGCCTTCGGTATCGCCCGGCACCTGCACGGCACGGGCGCCGATCCAGGCGCCGCGCGCCACGGCGCGCTCCAGCGGCAGGCCCTCGAGCAGGCCGCTGATCACCCCCACGGCAAAGCCATCGCCCGCGCCCACGGTATCCACGACCCGCTCCACGGGCGCGGCCGGCACACGGCCGCTGCGCGTGCCGTCATCGTAATACGCGCCGTCCGGGCCGAGCTTGACGACCACCAGCCGCGCCCCCCGATCGAGATAAAAGCGCGCGATCGCCTCGGGTTGGTGTTCGCCGGTCAACAGACGGCCCTCTTCCAGACCCGGCAGCACCCAGTCCGCCAGGCTCGCCAGTTCGTTGATGCCGGCACGCATCGCCTCGGTGGAGACCCATAGGGAAGGACGCAGGTTCGTATCGAACGAGACGGTCCGGCCGGCCTCGCGCATCAGGCGCATGGTGTGCCGCGACACCTCGAAGCTGTCGGCCGACACCGCCGCGAACACACCGGTCGCGTGCAGATGGCGGGCGGACAGCAGCCAATCCCGGTCCACATCGGCCAGGCACATGCGGCTGGCGGCCGAACCCGCGCGGTGGTATTCGACCAGGGGATCGCCCCCATCCATGACCCGGTCCTTGAACAGCATGCCGGTGCGCTCGCCCGGCGCCAGGATCACGCGCGAGCAATCCACGCCTTCGCCGCGCAGGCTGTCGAGCAGATAGCGGCCCATGGAATCCTGCCCCAGGCGGCTGCCCCAGCCGACCCGCAGGCCCAGGCGGGCCAGCCCGATGGCCACATTGGTCTCGGCGCCCGCCGTGCGCTTGTGAAAAATCTCCACCTGCTCCAGCGGACCGGGCTGGCCGGCCACCAGCATCACCATCGCCTCGCCCAGCGTGACGACGTCGAGCGGTTCACTCGTTGTCATGAGAAACAGACTCCATTCGGCGCAGCGCATCCAGCGCCTGGCCGGTGATCCGGGCGAGGTCCGCGCCGGTCAGGGGATATTCGATCGCCCGGGGTGCGGCGGCGGGCAGCGCCCGCAGCACCGCGCGCCAGGGCGCGGCGGACGATTCCAGCGGCACGGCCACCCATCGGTCGGGGCGCCGCAGCACCCCCTTGCAATGCACGTAGCGGACCCGGGACGCGAACGCATCGGCCGCCCGCAACGGGCATTCGCCCACCCAGTGCCAGTTGCCCATGTCGAAGGTCATGCCCAGCGACACCCCGGCCTCGTCCGCCATGCGGAAAAAGGCCGCCAGGGCCGGGACGGTGCCCGCCGATTCCGTCTGATCGTTTTCCACCAGCAGTTCGACCGGGTGGCCGGCCAGCAGAGTCCGCAAGGCCGCCAGCTCCGACGGCGCGCGCGACGCGAAGCCGCCGATCGACATTTTCAGCCAACCGGCGCCCAGCCGGTCGGCGCGTTCCAGGCCTTCGCGAACCGCCGCTTCGTCGAAACGGCCGGCCGCATCCCACATCCCCGTCGGGCTGGAATAGACACGGACCAGGCCCGCCTCGGCGGCCTGCGCCGCCAGCGCGTCGAGCTCGCCCGCCGCGTCCCTGCCCAGCAGCTCGCCGCGCACCTCGACGCCATCGGCGCCCGCCGCACGGGCCAGGCGCGCGAACCAGGACTGGCCGTGGCGCCGGACCTCGTCCGCCCCGAACGCCGTCAGGGAAACCAGCGCGCCGCGCGCCGGGATCTTTGCATGCATGACCGGATCCTCAGTGGTTCAGGATCTGGCCGAGGAAGCCGCGCGTCTTTTCATGGGACGGGGCCTCGAAGAACCGGTCCGGCGGCGCCTGCTCGATGATCCGGCCGTCGGCCATGAAGATCACCCGGTCTGCCACGCTGCGCGCGAAACCCATTTCATGGGTCACGCACAGCATCGTCATGCCGTCGCGGGCCAGACCGATCATGGTGTCCAGGACCTCCTTGACCATTTCCGGGTCCAGGGCGGAAGTGGGCTCGTCGAACAGCATGACCTTGGGCGTCATGCACAGGGCGCGGGCGATGGCCACGCGCTGCTGCTGCCCCCCGGACAGCTGGCTGGGGTATTTGTGCGCCTGTTCGGCGATCCGCACGCGGGACAGGTATTCCATCGCGAGGGCCTCGGCCTGGTCGGCCTTCAGCCCGCGAGAACGCATCGGCGCCAGCATGCAGTTGCGCAGCACCGTCATGTGCGGAAACAGGTTGAACTGCTGGAACACCATGCCGACTTCCTGCCGCACGGCGTCGATCCCGCGCCCATCGGCGCCCAGGGCGATGCCGTCCACCACGATGCGCCCGTCCCGGATCGACTCCAGGCCGTTGATGCAGCGGATCAAGGTGGACTTGCCCGAGCCCGAAGGCCCGCAGATCACGATGCGCTCGCCCGCCGCCACCGTCAGATCGATGTCGGTCAGGGCATGGAACTGCCCATACCATTTGTTGAGCTTCTCGATCTGGATGATCAGCGCGCCGGAGGGCGCAGGGCGGGTCGGTGTCTCGGTCATGGCGGCGGGGCGGGAGTCGATCAGGATTGCTTCAGTTCCGGCAGCGGCGTGCCCAGCCATTTCTGGTAGAGCTTGCTGAATTCGCCGTTCTTGATGTTGCGGTCGATCAGCCCGTTGATGGTCTTGAGCGTTTCAGGCTGGCCCTGGCGCATGGCCACCGCCATTTCCTGCTGCAGCAGCACGAACTTGTTGTCGAAACGGTCCGGCGCCCGCTTGGCGATGCCGGCGGCCACCGTGGTGGAGCAGCCGATCGCGTCGACCTGGCCGGACAGCAACGCCTGCATGGCCGAGGCGTCGTCGTCGAAGCGGCGGATGTCGGCGTCCTTCGGAGCGATCTTGCTGACCGCGATGTCCTGGGTGCTGGCGCGCGCCACACCGATCTTCTTGCCCGACAGGCCTTCCGGGCCGGAGATCTTCAGATCCTTGCCGCCGAACACCACGATCTGCGCGGCCGAATACGGATGCGAAAACTGCACCTGCTTGGCGCGCTCCGGCGTGATGGCCAGGGAGGCGACCAGCACGTCGACCTTGTCGGTCAGCAGATAGGGAATGCGGTTGGGGCCCGTCACGGGCACGATCTTCACCTTCACGCCCAGGTCCTTGGCCAGGAGTTTGGCCACGTCGGCATCGTAGCCGTCGGGCTGGTTCTCGGTGTTCATGATGCCGTAGGGCGGGAAATCGACCAGCATGCCGACCGTGAGCTCGCCCTTCTGTTTGACCTGGTCGATGGTTTCGGCCGAAGCCGCGGGAGCCATCCCCACGGCGAGCGTGGCGCAGGCGGTCAGCAGGGCGCCGCCCAGCATGCCGCGCAAAGTATGGTTCTTGAACATAGTACGTCTCCGTGAAATGATAGGCCTGAGGCCTGTTGGTACTGAAATTCAGGATTCGTCAGGCGCGCGCCTGGGCGAGCGAAAGGCGCTTCTCCATCCGCCCCGCCAGCAGCGACAGGGGCCAGCACAACAGAAAATACAGGGCCGCCACGATGGAGAACACCACCATGGGCTCGAACGTGGCGTTGTTCACGATCTGGCCCGCGCGGGTCAGTTCGGTGAAGCCAATGATGGCTGCCAGCGACGTGCCCTTGATGACCTGGACCAGGTAGCCGACCGTGGGCGGCACGGCGATCTTCAGCGCCTGCGGCAGGATCACGTCGCGCAGACGGTCGCGATAGTTCAGCCCCAGGGCCGCGGCGGCCTCCCACTGGCCGCGCGGCACGGCCTCGATGCAGCCGCGCCAGATCTCGCCCAGGAAAGACCCCGCGTTCAGTGTCAGCGCGACGGCGGCGGCGGTCCACGGATCGACCTCGAAACCAATCACCGGGGCGCCGAAGAACACCAGGAACAACTGCAGCAGCAGCGGCGTACCCTGGAATATCTTGATGAACCCCGTGGCCAGCAGCCGGGCGGCGCGATGCGTGCCGGTGCGCGCCAGGGCCACCGCCAGCCCGACCAGGCCGCCGCCGATGAAGGCGATGATCGACAGCAGCACGGTCCACTGGGCGGCCTGCAGGATGTACCAGAAATCGGAGGATCCGAAGGTTCTCATGAGCGGCCGTCCGGATAGTGGAGGTACCGGTCGTGGATCCGGCGGAAGACGTAGGAAAAGCACAGCGTCAGCGCCAGATAGATCAGCGTGATGACGATGTAGATCTCGAAGCTGCGGAACGTTTCCGACTGCAGGGTGGCGGCCACCGAAGTCAGATCGTCGGCCGAGATCACCGAGACCACGCTGGAAGCCAGCATGAGCAGGATGAACTGACTGGTGAGCGCCGGATAGATGGCGCGCAGCGCGGGTTTCAGCACAACGAAGCGGAAGATCTCGACCCGGGTCAGATTCAATGCCAGGCCGGCTTCAATCTGGCCCCTGGGGATGGCCTCGATCCCGGCACGGACGATTTCCGTGGCATAGGCGCCCAGATTGACCGTCATGGCCACCAGCGCCGCCGTATAGGGCGACCAGCGCACCCCGACGGCCGGCAGGGCGAAGAAGAAAAAGAACAGCTGGACCAGGAACGGCGTGTTGCGGATGAGTTCGATGTAGACCTGGATCAGGGCCCGCAGCGGCGCCGGCCCGGACGTTTTGCCCCAGGCGCACAGTACTGCCACCGCCAGACCGAACAGCATCGCCAGGCCGGAGAGCTGGATCGTCATCCAGGTGCCGTGCAACAGCAGCGGCCAGGCCTGGAACACGGGACCGAACTGAAAGGTGTAATTCATGGGATTGCCAGGAAATCCGCTTCGATGAAACCGGTTTCATTATACTGAAACACAGCACGGGCGAAAATCGGTGCTAACCCTGGCGCCGCGGCCCCGGACCCGGCCGCCCCTACGGCCCCGGACGCGTCGAGCCCCGCGCCATCAGCGTTCCGGGCAGCCGGATCGCGCGGGCGGGGACGGCCAGCCCGCCGATGCGCTCGATCAGGCAGCGCGCCGCCAGGCTGCCCAGGGCATCCGTCGGTTGCGCCACCGCACTGATGCCCGGCCCGACATACGGCGCCCAGGGCGTGTCGTCAATGCCGATCAGACCGATGTCCGGGCCCAGGCGCCAGCCCAGCTTCGCCACGTCGGCCACGATACGCATGGTCACGACCGCATTGCCCGCGATCACCGCGGGCGGCCGGGCGGCGCCCGCCCGCAGTTCCCGCAAGGCACGCGCCAGACCGTCGGGATCATCGGCGCGCGCTTCGATCCACCGGCCCGAGGCCGGCTGCGCCAGGGCCGCGAGCCGGGCCTCGTAGGCGCGAATCCGTTCGATGCGGGAACTGACCGCCCCCAGCGGCTCGGTGACGAACAAGAAGTCCCGATAGCCGGCCGCCATCAGATGATCCAGGCAGGCGTCGACGGCCTGGACGTTGTCCAGCGACACGAAATCGACTTCCAGCCCCTGGTGCAGGCGGTCGACCAGCACCACCGGCCTGCCCCGCAGGGCCGGCGTCAGCACCGAGCCCTGCTCCAGGCCCATGGTGTTCAGGATGAAGCCCTCGACCTGGTAGGTCGACAGCACCTGCAGCCCCACGCTCTCGCGCTCGCGCTCGTTGCCCAGGTTGAACAGCATCATGAGATAGCCCGCCTGGCGGCAGGCCTGTTCCGCGCCGCTGAGGACGGCGACGGAATAGGGATTGGTGATGTCGGCCACCACCAGGCCGATCAGCCGCGAGCGGCCGCGCTTGAGCGCCCGGGCCATCGGACTGGGCGTGTAGGCCAGCGCCTCGATGGCGGCCTCGACGCGCTGGGCGATTTCCGGCGACAGCAGGGTATCGCGGTGATTGAGGAACCGCGACACCGTGGCCTTGGAAACTCCGGCGTGACGGGCCACGTCGGCGATCGTGCTGCGCGGCGGATGATTGCTCATGGTGGGGAGAGGTCCGGGCAAGGAATTCGGCGCCCCATTGTATCCACCCGACAAACCGTTCAGCGTCCCGCCCACTGCGGCCATTGGAAGAAGCTCGCACCTTGCTCGGCCCCGTCCGCGTGGGCGCGCGCCACGCCGAACAGGTCCCGGCCGATCCCCTGCGCGGACGCCTCGGGGTCGAAACCGGCCGGTTCGCGGGTCTGCCAGCCGACGTCCCCCAGCACGTCCAGCGTGCCGGCGACGGCGTCCAGCCGCACGCGGTCTCCATCGCGCAGCCGCGCCAGCGGCCCGCCCGCGCAGGCCTCGGGCGTGACATGGATCGCGGCGGGCACCTTGCCCGAAGCGCCCGACATCCGTCCGTCGGTGACCAGGGCCACCCGGTGGCCTCGGCCCTGCAGCACGGACAGCGCGGGCGTCAGCTGGTGCAGTTCGGGCATGCCGTTGGCGCGCGGTCCCTGAAAGCGCAGCACCGCCACCATGTCGTGCTCCAGTTCTCCGCGCCCGAAGGCATCGAGCAGCGCCTCCTGGGTCTCGAAGATGCGTGCGGGAGCCTCGACCACACGGTGTCCGGGCGCGACGGCGGACACTTTGATCACCGCGCGCCCCAGGTTGCCGCGCAGCAGTTTCAACCCGCCGTCCGGGCTGAAGGGCGCGTCCGCCCCGCGCAACACGGACGGATCCGCCGATGCGGCGGGCCCGTCTTCCCAGACCAGGGCGCCGTCGCGCAGCGCCGGGCGGCGCGTGTAGGCCTCCAGCCCCCTGCCCATGACGGTGGTCACCTCGTCATGCAGCAGCCCGGCCTCGCGCAGGCCGCGGATCAGGAACGCCATGCCGCCCGCCGCCTGGAACTGGTTCACGTCGGCTCCGCCGTTCGGATAGACGCGCGCCAGCAGCGGCACCACGGCAGACAGTGCGGAGAAATCGTCCCAGTCGATGGCGATCCCCGCCGCGCGGGCGATGGCCACCAGATGCATCGTGTGATTCGTCGAACCGCCGGTGGCCAGCAGGCCGACGATGCCATTGACCAGGGCGCGCTCGTCGACGACTTCGGCCACCGGCGTGAAACGCCCGCCCCCGGCGGCCAGCCCCAGCGCATGGCGGGCGGCTTCGCGCGTCAGGGCCTCGCGCAGGGCGCTGCCCGGCGGCACGAAGGACGCGCCCGGCAGATGCAGGCCCATGATCTCCATCAGCATCTGGTTGGAGTTGGCCGTGCCGTAGAAGGTGCAGGTACCGGGCGCGTGATAGGCGCCCATTTCCGAGGTCAGCAGGGCGTCACGGCCCACTTCGCCCTGGGCGTGCCGCTGCCGCACGCGCGCCTTCTCCTCGTTGGAAATCCCCGAAGGCATCGGCCCGGCCGGCACGAAGACCACCGGCAGATGGCCGAAGCCGAGGGCGCCGATCAGCATTCCCGGGACGATCTTGTCGCATACTCCGAGACAGAGCGCCGCGTCGAACATCTGGTGGCTGAGCGCGATCGCCGTGGACATGGCGATCACATCGCGGGAAAACAGGCTCAGCTCCATGCCAGCCTGCCCCTGGGTGATGCCGTCGCACATGGCGGGCACCCCGCCCGCGAACTGGGCGCTGCCGCCGGCGGCGAACGCGGCCTGCTTGATCCAGGCCGGATAGCGTCCCAGCGGCTGATGAGCCGAAAGCATGTCGTTGTAGGCCGACACGATCGCCAGATTGGGCCGACCGGTGCCGGCCAGGCGCGCCTTTCCGGCGTCCGATTCGGCCGCCAGGGCATGGGCCAGATTGGCGCAGGCCAGCCCGGCGCGCTGCGTCTTTTCCCCATAGGCCGCGCGGCTGCGCGCCAGGTAGCGTTCGCGCGTGGCGCGGCTGCGGGCGATGATGCGCCCGGTCACGGACTGGACGATGGGATGAAGGGTCACGGCGGCCTCCGGATGATGAAACATACGAGGCCTCAGTATAGGACTGTTTTTTAGTTAAACTACATTTTTATATCTATTTTCGGATATTTTTATATTTTATGTAGTAAAGCTACTTATCTGAACTGTGGCCTCTCCCACCTCCCGGCCTGCAGGCCGGTCGGATTCGCCTCTCCCCACCTCCCGGCCTGCAGGCCGGTCGGATTCGATCGGCATGGAAGGGTCCGCAGGGACCCTTCCATGTCCGATCTCATCCCGCCTTTATACTGATGCCCTCATGAACACATCCATCCTGCCCGAGCTGCGCGCCCGCCTGCCTGGCCTGAGCCGCGCCGCCGCGCGCGTCGCGCGCCTGGCCATCGCCCATCCGGGCGACGTCGCGCGCATGACCATCGGCGAGATCGCCCGGGCGGCCGAGGTCAGCGAACCCACGGTCATCCGCTTCTGCCGCGCGCTGGGCCTCGCGGGCTGGCCCGACCTCAAGGTGCGGCTGGCCGCCAGCCTGATGTCCGGGGTGCCCTACGTGCACTCCGCGCTGCGGCCCGACGAAAGCGTGGCCGGACTCACCGGAAAAGTCTTCGACAACGCCGTCTCGGCGTTGGTGCGCGTGCGCGACGCACTCGACCCCGCCGCCGTCGAATCGGCCATCGGCCTGCTGGCGCGGGCCCGGCGCATCGAGTTCTACGGCGTGGGCAATTCCGGCATCGTCGCCGCCGACGCGCAGCACAAGTTCTTCCGCTTCGACCTGGCGGTCGCCGCCTATTCCGACAGCCACGTCCAGGCCATGGCGGCCGCGCTGCTGGGCCCCGCCGACGCGCTGGTGGCCATCTCCCATTCCGGCCGTTCGCGCGAACTGCTCGAAGCCGTCGGCCTGGCACGGGCCAACGGTTGCCCGGTCATCGCCATCACCGCCTCCGGCACCCCCCTGGCCGAACTGGCGGCGCCGCATCTGCGCGCCGACATCCAGGAAGACACCGCGCTTTACAGCCCCATGATCTCGCGGCTGGCGCACCTGGCGATCATCGACGTGCTGGCCCTGGGCGTAGCCCTGCGGCGCGGCGACCAGGCCAGCCGGGTACTGGAAAAAACCAAGAAAAGCCTGATCGGCAAACGCCGGCCGTAACGTCCGAACACCGCATGGATTCCACGAACACTTTCTTGCCCCTGCCCTCGATCGGCTCCTCACTGGCCGCCTTGCGGCCCGGCCAGCGCTACGCCCAGCCCCGCCCACCGGGTTCAGGCGACGCCCTGCTGCTCGCCGCCCTGGCCCGCGAGGCCCGGCATCCCCTGGCCGCGTTCTGCGCCGACCCGCTGGCCGCCCGGCGTCTGGCCGACGAAATCGCCCTGTTCGATCCGGACCTTCGCGTCCGATTCCTGCCCGATTGGGAAACCCTGCCCTACGACAGCTTTTCCCCACACCAGGACCTGATCTCCGAACGCCTGCGCACCCTGCACGCGCTGGGCCAGGGCGCCGTGGACATCCTCGTGGTGCCGGTCACCACCGCGCTGGTCCGTCTGGCCCCGCCGTCCTTCCTGGCGGCCTACACCTTCCACTTCCGCCAGGGCGACGCCCTGGACGAAGAGCGCCTGCGCACCCAGCTGACCCTGGCCAACTACAGCCACGTCACCCAGGTCGGCGCGCCCGGCGAGTTCTGCATCCGCGGCGGCCTGATCGACCTGTTTCCCATGGGCTCGGCCCTGCCCTATCGCCTCGACTTGTTCGACCGCGAGATCGAATCCATCCGCAGCTTCGACAGCGACACCCAGCGCAGCCTGTATCCGGTGCGCGAGATCGAACTGTTGCCGGGCCGGGAATTCCCCATGGACGAAGCCGCGCGCAACCGCTTCCGCGCGCGCTTCCGCGAGGTCTTCGAAGGCGACCCGTCGCGCGCCCTGCCCTACAAGGACATCGGCAATGGCATCGCTTTCGCCGGCATCGAATACTACCTGCCCTTGTTCTTCGAGCAGACCGCCACGCTGTTCGATTACCTGCCCGACGACACCATCGCCGTCACGCTGGGCGACGCGCCGGCGGCCATCGCGCGGTTCTCCCAGGACGCCCGCAACCGTTGGCAGTTCCTGAAGTCCGACCCGGAACGGCCGGTGCTGCCGCCCGACGCCCTGTTCCTGGACGACGAGGCTTTCCACGCCCGTCTGCGCGGCCTGGCCCGCCTGGCGCTGACCGACGAAGGCGCGCACCCGGACTTCGCGGCCTGTCCGCCCGCCGCCGTCAACCGCCGCGCCGACGACCCCCTGGCCGACCTGCGCCGCCACCTGGACACGACGCCGCTGCACACGGCCTTGTGCGTGGATTCGGCGGGGCGGCGCGAAACCATCGCCGAACTGCTGGCCGACTACCACCTGAAGCCGGACGCCATCTTCGATACGTGGCAAGACTGGCTGCACAGCGTAGCGCTCTTGCCCTCGCCGGACCGCCCCACGGCGGACGGCAAGCCCGGGGGCCATCATTTCGCCCTGGTCGTCGCTCCGCTGTCCGGCGGCTTCCAGGCGCCGCCCGCCGGCCTGGCGGTGCTGACGGAAAACGACCTCTACCCCGCCCAGGCCGGCCGCCCCCCCCGCGCGCGCCGCCGCCACGAACAGAGCAGCAACATCGACGCCATGGTGCGCGACCTGGCCGAACTGCACGTGGGCGACCCGGTGGTTCACGTGCAACACGGCATCGGCCGCTACCACGGACTGGTCAGCATGGACCTGGGCGAAGGCCCTATCGAACTGCTGCATCTGGAATACGCCCGCGACGCCACCCTGTACGTGCCGGTCTCCCAATTGCACCTGATCGCCCGCTACAGCGGCGCCGACCCGGACCAGGCGCCGTTGCATCCGCTGGGATCGGGCCAGTGGGAAAAGGCCCGCCGCAAGGCTGCCCGCCAGGCCCGCGACACGGCCGCCGAACTGCTCGCGCTGTACGCCCGGCGCGCCGCGCGCGAAGGGCTGCACTTCAAGTTCCCCGCGCGCGACTACCAGGCCTTCGCCGAAGGCTTCGGCTTCGAGGAAACCCCGGACCAGGCCGCCGCCATCGAAGCGGTCATCAAAGACATGACGTCAGGCCGGCCCATGGACCGCCTGGTCTGCGGCGACGTGGGCTTCGGCAAGACCGAAGTCGCCCTGCGCGCCGCCTTCCTGGCCGTCATGAACGGCCGCCAGGTCGCGCTGCTGTGCCCCACCACCCTGCTGGCCGAACAGCACGCCCAGAACTTCGCCACGCGTTTCGCGGACTGGCCGGTGCGCATCGCCGAACTGTCGCGCTTCCGCACCGGCAAGGAAACCGCCAAGGCCATCGACGGCCTGGCCGAGGGCGTCGTGGACATCGTCATCGGCACGCACAAGCTGCTGTCCAAGGACGTCCGCTACAAACAACTGGGCCTGGTCATCATCGACGAGGAACACCGCTTCGGCGTGCGTCAGAAAGAAGCCCTGAAGGCCCTGCGCGCCGAAGTCGACGTCCTGACGCTCACCGCCACACCGATTCCCCGCACCCTGGGCATGTCCCTGGAAGGCATCCGCGATTTTTCCGTGATCGCCACCGCGCCACAGAAGCGCCTGGCGATCAAGACTTTCGTGCGCCGCGAGGACGGCAGCACCATCCGTGAAGCCATCCTGCGCGAACTCAAGCGCGGCGGCCAGGTCTATTTTCTGCACAACGAGGTCGAGACCATCCACAACCGCCGCGCGCGGCTGGAGGAGCTCGTGCCCGAGGCCCGCATCGCCGTCGCCCATGGCCAGATGGCGGAACGCGAACTGGAAGAGGTCATGAAGGGCTTCTACCAGCAGCGCTTCAACGTGCTGCTGTGCACCACCATCATCGAGACCGGCATCGATGTGCCTTCGGCCAACACCATCCTCATCCACCGCGCCGACAAGCTCGGCCTGGCCCAGTTGCACCAATTGCGGGGCCGGGTCGGCCGCTCCCACCATCAGGCCTACGCCTACCTGCTGACTCCTGGCGAGGACGCCATCACGTCCAACGCCAAGAAGCGCCTGGAGGCCATCCAGTCGATGGAGGAACTGGGTGCGGGCTTCTTCCTGGCCATGCACGACCTGGAAATCCGCGGCAGCGGCGAAGTCCTGGGCGAATCGCAGTCCGGCAACATCCAGGAAATCGGCTACAGCCTGTACAACGACATGCTGGCCGCCGCCGTGCGCGCCCTGAAGTCCGGCGAGGAGCCCGACCTGGAATCGCCCTTCGGCAGCCAGTGCGAGGTCAACCTGCACGCCCCGGCGCTGCTGCCCTCGGACTACTGCGCCGACGTGCAGGCCCGCCTGGGGCTGTACAAGCGTCTGGCGCATGCCGCCGACGCCGATGCGCTCACCCTGCTGCAGGAAGAACTGATCGACCGCTACGGCAAACTGCCCGAGGCCGCCCAGACCCTGCTGTCGCTGCACCGCCTGCGGCTGCTGGCCGAACCGCTCGGGGTGACCAAGATCGAGGCCGGCGAGACCCAGGCCTCGATCCAGTTCGCCGCCCAGCCCAATGTGGATCCGATCCGCATCATCGAACTGGTGCAGCAGGACCGTCAGGTCCGCCTGAACGGTCCCGACCGCCTGAAGATCGCCTTCGGCGGTGCCGTGGACGTGCCCGGCCGCGTGCAGAAGCTGCGCGGTTTGCTGCAAAGGCTGGAGGGCGTGGCGGCGTAATGGCGGCGGCACGACGATCCGGACTGCGCGGGCCGGACCAGAATCTGGACCTGTAGCCCCTCCCTGCATCTCACCTGGGGCTGTTCATCCACTGCGGGCGCGCAGCCCTCGAACTTTCTGCCGTGCAGGGCGAGCACGGCAGGATTTCCATCCACTCTTCATGATTCCTTCACATTTCCATCTGTTTGAAATAGAATGCGACTCGTTCTTATTTAGATTCTTATAAAATTTAATGGAGAAACTCTTGCCATCGCACCCTTCCGCCTCCCGGACCCTGTTAGGCTCGTCCCTCGCCCTGGCGCTCGCCGCGCCGGGGTCCTTCCTGCCGACAGGCGCTCAGGCCCAGACCGCGGGCAAGCCCGCCACCCTGAGCCCCGTGACGGTTCAAGGCGACCAGGGCGACGACTACAAGACCGACGAAGCTTCGCAGGCCAAGTTCACGGCGCCGCTGCTGGACACACCGAAATCCGTCCAGGTCATTCCCCAGGCCATCATCCGGGACACCAACGCCACTTCGCTGGAAGACGTGCTGCGCAACTCGCCGGGCATCACTTTCGGCGCCGGCGAAGGCGGCCAGCCCCTGGCCGACCGCCCCTTCATCCGCGGCGCCTCCTCGGCCAGCAACATCTACGTGGACGGAATCCGCGACGCGGGCGGCCAGACGCGTGAAGTCTTCGACCTGGAAAGCGTGGAAATCATCCGCGGCGCGGATTCCGCCCTGGGTGGGCGCGGCACGGGCGGCGGCAGCATCAATCTGACGAGCAAGCACGCCCACCTGGGCGACGCCGCCAGCGCCAGCCTGGGCATCGGCACCGACAAGTATTTCCGCGCCACCGCCGACGGCAACTGGCAGTTCAGCGACACCTCGGCGTTCCGCCTGAACGTGCTGGGCGCCTCGGGCGACATGCCCGGCCGCAGCGCCGTAGACTACAAGAACTGGGGCGTGGCGCCGACGATCTCGTTCGGCCTGGGCACGCCGACGCGCGTATCGCTCAGTTATTACCACTATCAGACGGACGGCATGCCGGACTACGGAGTGCCAGTCATCCGCCAGACAGGCACCCGCAACTTCCCCTACATGACCGGCAACGGCATCCTGGACGTGGATCGCGATACCTTCTACGGCGTCTATGACCGGGACTATCGCAAGACGCAGGCGGACATCGGCACCCTCGAGATCGAACACGACATCACGGACCGCCTGACGCTGCGCAACGCCACGCGCTACGGCGAAACGCTGAACGATTATGTCCTGACCAATCCGGGCGACGGGCAGGTGAAATACGATGCGGGCACCGGCCAGTACTGGCTGCTGCGCGGCCTGAAATCACGCTGGCAGAAAAGCACCACGCTGGCCAATGTGACGGAATTGACCGGCAAGTTCGAGACAGGCAGCCTGAAGCACCGCTTCAACGCCGGGATCGAACTGTCCCGGGAAACCACCAAGAACGCCAGCTACAACGTCACCACGACCAACGGCTCCACCTGCCCGGCCGTGTTCGCCGGCAAGATGGATTGCACGCCGCTCTTCAACCCCAATCCCGACGATCCCTGGTCCGGCGACATCACGCGCGGCCCCCTGAGCCTGGATGCCAAATCCACTACCCAGGCCGCCTACTTCTTCGACAGCATCGAACTGAACGAGCAGTTCTCGGTCAATGCCGGCCTGCGCTTCGACCGTTACCGGATTTCGGGCAAATCGGTCCCGCGCGGCGCCACCGCGCCGGTGCATGACGACGGCGCCTGGAACATGTTCAACTACCAGTTGGGCCTGGTCTACAAGCCGGCACGCAATGGCAGCATCTACGTCAGCTATGCGACCGCATCCACGCCGCCCTCGATGTCGGGCGGCGACCAGGACAGCCTGGGCGTGACCGGCGCAAACAGCCTGGGCGATCTCAAGCCCGAAAAAAGCCGCACCGTCGAACTGGGCACGAAGTGGAATTTCCTGAACGACCGTCTGGGCCTGACCGCCGCGATCTTCGAGAATGAGCGGCGCGACGCCCAGATCGAGGTGGATCCGGGCGTCTACGCCCAGGCCGGCAAGACCCGCGTACGCGGCCTGGAACTGGGCATCAATGGCAGGATCACCCCGCAATGGGCGGTCTACGGCGGTTACACCTATCTGAACAGCAAACTGGTGGAAGGCGCCTACAGCAACGTCAACGTGGGCGATCCCTTGACCAACACACCCAAGCACAGTTTCAGCCTGTGGTCCACCTACAAGGTCCTGCCGCCGCTGACCGTGGGCGCGGGCGCCTACTACGTCGGGAAGACCTTCGGCGGCTCCGGCCAGGGCACGGCCGGCGGCGGCGCTTCCGGCACCTACATGCCCGCCTACTGGCGCTTCGACGCCATGGCGTCCTACCAGGTCCATAAAAACCTCAGCCTGCAGTTGAACGCCCTGAACCTGACCGACAAGGTGTATTACGCCCGCAACAACGGCAATCACCACGCCGACTTCGGTCCCGGCCGCCAGTTCATCCTGACCGCCAACCTGAAATATTGATCCGCCGGGGCGCGCTTCCGACATGCTCATTACTCTTCCCGCCCTGCTGGCGCCCGACGCGGTCAGGCAATCCCGCGCCGATCTCGAGACCGCCCGATGGATGGACGGCGGGCAGACCGCCGGCCACGTGGCCGCGCACGTCAAGGCCAACCGCCAGCTGGCGTCGGACGACGCGGCGGGCGCGCGGATCGGCGCCCTGATCCTCGACGCCCTGGGCCGCGATCCCCTGTTCATGTCCGCCGCCCTGCCCGCGCGCATCCTGCCGCCGCGCTTCAACCGCTACGAAGGCGGCGAACGCTACGGCTTTCACATCGACAACGCGATCTTCCAGGTGCCCGGCGAACCGGCGCGCATCCGCACCGACGTGTCCACTACGGTGTTCTTGAGCGACCCGGACGAATACGAAGGCGGCGAACTGATCATCCAGGACACCTACGGCGAACAGCGCGTCAAACTGCCCGCCGGCCACGCCGTGGTCTACCCCGGCACCAGCCTGCACCGCGTCGCGCCCGTCACCCGGGGCGTGCGCTACGGCTCGTTTTTCTGGACCCAGAGCCTGGTGCGCGACGACGGCCGCCGCGCCCTGCTGCTGGAGCAGGACATCGCCATCCAGCGCCTGATCCAGGCCGGCGCGGATCCCGAAACCGTCGCCCGGCTCACCGGCGTGTACCACAACCTGCTGCGCATGTGGTCGGAACTGTAGGACTGGAGATCCGGCGCCATGCGATTCGACTCCGTTGCAACCCGCCTAATGCCGCAGACGGAACCAGTTCAGCACCGCGTCCAACGGACTGTGGTCCAGGGCGAAACGCGCCTGGGCGCGGACCACGGGCTTGGCCCGATAGGCCACCGAATAGAAGGCCTGCGCCATCATCGGCAGGTCGTTGGACCCGTCCCCCAGCACGATGATCTGCTCCGGCGTCGCGCCCGTGGATTCGGCCAGCGCATGCACATGGCGCGCCTTGGCCGCGCCGTCGACGATCTCGCCCAGCACCCGGCCCGTCAGCACGCCATCCACGACTTCCAGGGTGTTGGCATGGGCCTCGTCCAGCGCCAGTCCCCGGCGCAGGCGCTCGGTGAAGAAGGTGAAGCCCCCGGACACCAGGACCGTCTTCAGACCATGGGCGCGGGCGACCTCGATCAGACGCTCGGCCCCGGGGTTCAGACGCAGGCGCTCGGTGAAGACCTGCTCCAGCGCCGTTTCCGGCACGCCGCGCAGCAGGGCCACGCGGCGGCGCAGGCTTTCGGAAAAATCCTGGATCTCGCCACGCATGGCGGCTTCGGTGATCGCGGCGACTTCGGCCTTGCGGCCCACCGCGTCGGCGATCTCGTCGATGCACTCGATGTTGACCAGGGTGGAATCCATGTCCATGGCCAGCACCCGGCAATCCCCCAGGCGATGCACCGTGTCCAGCCAGGCCGCGTCCATGCGCGCCGCCGCGGCCTGCGCCAGGGCGTCGCCCCGACAGTCGGGATCCACGTCCAGCAGACGCACGGCCGTCGGCCCCAGTTCCTGGACCCCGCCCGCGCAGGCCACGGCCGCCAGCCGTTCGATGTCCGCCGCCATCAGGCGCGGAGCCTGCAGGATGATGTGTGCCATATGGAAAGTCCTCGGGGTTGCGCGCGGCCATTTTACCGTCTGCAGGCTGCCCGTCCCCGGCGACTCTGTGGCATTCTGCAGGCCTGACTCGACGACTCCGGTGCCCCGCCCATGAACGCTCCCCTCTGCGCCCAGGACTATGCCGAACGGGCCCGCGCGCGCCTGGACCCGGCGGTCTGGGCGTGGCTGGAATCCGGCGGCGCGGACGAACGCACGGCCCGCGCCAATCTCGACGCATGGCCGGCCCTGCGGCTGCGCGGCCGCGTGCTGCGACCGCTGGCCGGCGCCCATACGCGCATCGACCTGCACGGCCAGCGCCTGGCGCATCCGATCCTGATCGCGCCCACCGCCTGGCACGGCCTGGTTCACCAGGACGGCGAGACCGCCACCGCCCTGGCCGCCGCCGCGACCGGCACACCCTACGTCCTGAGCGCGCAATCGGGCACGGCCATCGAGACCCTGGCCGCCCTGCCCGAACCGCCCCCGTTGTGGTTCCAGCTCTATGCCCAGGTCCGTCGCGAAGACACCCTGGCCTTGGCGACCCGCGCCCTGCGGGCCGGCGCCCTCGCCCTGGTCCTGACCGTGGACGCGCCCGTGAACGGCGTGCGCAACGCCGAACAGCGCAGCGGTTTCCGCCTGCCGGACACGATCCGCTCCGTCCACCTGGACGGCCTGTCGCCGCCCGCCGCCCGGCCGGCGCCGCCGGGTGGCGGGCCCCTGTTCGACAGCGGCCTGCTGGACGCGGCGCCCACCTGGGACGACGTCGCCTGGCTGCGCGACCGGCTGCCCGCCGGCACCCCCCTGTGGCTCAAGGGCATCCTGGATCCGGAGGACGCATGCCTCGCCCTGGCGCATGGCATCGACGGTCTGATCGTCTCCAACCACGGCGGCCGCTGCCTGGACACCCTGCCGTCCACCTGCGACGCCCTGCCCGCCGTTGTCCGGGCCGTGGCGGGCCGCGTCCCCATTCTGGCGGACGGCGGCATCCGGCGCGGCACGGACATCCTCAAGGCGCTGGCGCTGGGCGCCCGGGGCGTCCTGATCGGGCGGCCCGTACTGCACGCGCTGGCGGCGGGCGGCGCGCCCGCCCTGGCGCACCTGATCCAGGTGTTGCGCGGGGAACTGGAAGTGGCGATGGCCCTGACAGGCCGCCGCACGCCGGCCGACGTGGACGCGGGCGTGCTCTATTGATGTCGCGCCGGGATCAGCGCGGACGGCGGCGCATCATGTAGCGCCAGACGAAACCGGGATAGCCCAGCACCAGGAACAGGGCCAGGGTCACGGCATAGAATTCCCACCGCTGGGGGAAGGCATTGCCCAGGTTCAGCTCCAGGGCGAAGCCCAGGGTGCCGACCAGCACATAGCCCACCAGGACTTCGAGCAGACGGTCGAAGAAGGACTTCCTGTTGCCCGCCTCGCCGCCCAGCCGGCCCGGCAGCGCCAGCAGCAGTCCGGCGACCAGCAGGCTCGCCAGCAGCTTCAGCAGGAACAGCGCCGTCGTCGCGCCGCCGCCGGCAAACGCCCCGCCCACCAGCGTCAACGTTCCCCAGGACCACAGGGCCAGGCCGGCCAGGAACACAAGCCCCAGGCCCCAGCGCACCAGGCCGGGCAGCGCGCCGCCCTTCGGGCCCCAGGGCCAGGGTGCCAGCCGCCGTTCCAGCAGGAACGGCAGGTTGGCCATGACCAGGGCACAGAGTATGACGATCCAGACCGCCGCCGTCAGGGACATGAGGTGCCCGCCCCGATCAGAAGGTGAGCGACTGTCGGATGACGTCCACACACAGGGACATCAGGCCGCCCGGCAGAATCCCCAGGCCGATCACCAGCAGGCCGTTGAGCGACATCACGCCGCGTGTGGCCAGCGTGCCGGCGCCCAGCGTGACGGCGTCCTCCGGTTCGTCGAAGTAGGCCGTCTTCACCACGCGCAGGTAGTAGAAGGCACCGATCAGCGAGCACATCACCGCGAACACGGCCAGCCAGATGTGGCCGGCGCCGACCACGGCCTGCAGCACAACCAGCTTGGCGTAGAAGCCCGACAGCGGCGGAATGCCCGCCAGCGAGAACATGGACAGCAGCAGCACGCCGGCCAGCAGCGGGTTGCGACGGTTCAGGCCCTTCAGGTCGGTGATTTCCTCGCATTCGAAGCCCTGGCGCGAGAGCAGCAGGATCAGGCCGAAGGTGGACAGCGTGGTCAGCACGTAGATGACCACGTAGAACAGCGAGGAACCGTAAGCCGCCGCGCTGGCGCCGGCCTGGCCTTCGTACACGCCCGACATCAGGCCCAGGAACACGAAGCCCATCTGGCCGATGGTCGAGTAGGCCAGCATGCGCTTGAAGTTGGTCTGGGCGATGGCGACGATGTTGCCCACGGCCAGCGACAACACGGCCAGGATCAGCAGCATGGGCTGCCAGTCCACCGCGATGCCATGCAGGGCTTCGATCAGCAGGCGCAGCGTGATGACGAAGGCGGCGAACTTGGGGGCCGAACCCACCAGCAGCGTGACCGTGGTCGGCGCGCCCTGGTAGACGTCGGGCGTCCACATATGGAAAGGCGCGGCCGTCATCTTGAAGGCCAGGCCCGAGACGATGAACACCACACCGAACACCAGCGGCATGCGGTCGGCGCCGCCGTCGCGGATCACCTGGGCGATCTCCACCAGGCCCAACTGGCCGGTGGCGCCGTAGATCATCGACATGCCGTAGAGCAAGATGCCCGAGGCCAGGCAGCCCAGCACGTAATATTTCATCGCGGCCTCGGTGGAGGCCAGGTGATCGCGGCGCAGCGCCACCAGGCCGTACAGGGCGAAGGACATCAGCTCCACACCCAGGTACACCGTCAGCATGCTGCCGGCCGAGATCATCACGAACACGCCCAGCAGGGTCAGCAGCGCCAGGGAATACATTTCGCCGCCGCGCGCCACCATGTCGCGCTTTTCGGCGTAGGCACGGCCGTAGATGAGCGTCACGCCGACGGCGATGGCCGACAGGATCTTCAGGAAATGGCCCAGCGGATCGGCCACGTACAGGCCGCTGAAGGTACGGCCCTGCGTGGCCTCGCCCCACTGCCCCCAGGACACCAGGATGGTCACCAGCAGCGTGCCCATGGTCAGCATGAAAGTCATGCGCCGCGTGGGCTCGTTGCCGAAGGCGTCGATCAGCAGCACCGCCCCGGTCAGCACCAGCAGAACGATCTCGGGAGTCGCCAGCGCGAAGTCGAAAAGATTTTGCATAGTGGTTCAGGCCTACAGTTTCGAGATGGACACGTGCTGCAACAAGGCTTGCACCGAGGGATGCATCAAGTCCGTGAAGGGCTTCGGATAGATGCCCATGAACAGCGTCAGGATGGCCAGCAGGCCCAGGATCAGGAACTCGCGGCTGCACAGGTCGGACATGCCGTCCACCTGTTCGTTGGCCACCGGGCCGAAGGCCACGCGCTTGACCATCCACAGCGAATAGCCCGCGCCCCAGATCAGCGCCGAGGCGGCCAGCAGGCCGATCCAGAAGTCGTACTGCACCGCGCCCAGAATCACCGTGAATTCGCCGATGAAGCCGCTGGTGCCCGGCAGGCCCGCGTTGGCCATGGAAAACAGCACGAAGAACGTGACGAAGCGCGGCATGCGGTGCACCACCCCGCCGTAGGCGTCGATGCGGCGCGTGTGCAGCCGGTCGTACATGACGCCGATGCACATGAACATGGCGCCCGACACGAAGCCGTGCGAGATCATCTGGACGATGGCGCCTTCCAGGCCGGTGACGTTGAACAGGAAGAAGCCCAGGGTCACGAAGCCCATGTGCGCCACGGACGAATACGCCACGAGCTTCTTCATGTCGTCCTGGACGATGGCGACCAGGCCGATGTAGATCACCGCGATCAGCGACAGCGCGATCATCAGCCCGGCCAGGCTGTGCGACGCGTCCGGCGCGATCGGCAGCGAGAAGCGCAGGAAGCCGTAGGCGCCGAGTTTCAGCATGATGGCCGCCAGCACGATGGAACCGCCCGTGGGGGCCTCGACGTGGGCGTCGGGCAGCCAGGTGTGCACCGGCCACATCGGCACCTTGACCGCGAAGGCCGCCAGCAGCGCCACGAAGATGAAGACCTGTTCGGTGTAACTGAGGGGCAGTTTGTGCCAGGTGGCGATGTCGAAGGAACCGCCCGAGGCGTGCCACAGGTAGATGAACGCGATCAGGGTCAGCAGCGAACCCATCAGCGTGTAGAGGAAGAACTTGAAGGCCGCGTACACGCGGTTCGGACCGCCCCAGGCGCCGATGATGATGTACATCGGGATCAGGGTGGCCTCGAAGAACACGTAGAACAGCATGCCGTCCAGCGCGCAGAACACCCCGATCATCAGGCCCGACAGGATCAGGAACGCGGCCATGTACTGGGCCACGCGCGACTTGATGATTTCCCAGCCGGCCAGCACCACGATGATGGTGATGAAGGCCGTCAGCAGCACGAACCACACCGAGATGCCGTCGATCCCCAGGTGGTAGTTGAGATTGAAGGCCTCGATCCACGGCGTCTTCTCGACGAACTGCATGTCGGCCGTGTCCGGGTTGAAGCCGGTGTACAGGGGAATGGTCACCAGCAGCCCGGCGATGGAGCCGACCAGCGACAGCACCCGCGCCGGTCCCGGATTGTCGTCCCGGCCGATCAGCAGCACCAGCAGCCCGAAGAAGATCGGGACGAAGATCGAGAGGGTCAGCCAGGGGAGTGTAGAGGACGCCATTTCGCTAGCCATCAGTGAACCATCAAGACGAAGAAAGTGAGAAACACCATGATGCCGATGATCATGGCGAAGGCGTAGTGATAGATGTAGCCGGACTGCAGCAGGCGGGCCGTGGCGGCCGCGGCCCCCACCAGGCGCGCGCTGCCGTTGATGATCAGGCCGTCGATGAGGCCGCGGTCGCCGCCCTGCCACAGGCCGCGCCCGAGGGCGCGCGCGAAGCGGGCGATGACGTTTTCATTGAACCAGTCGAAGTAGTACTTGTTGTCCAGCAGGCGGTAGACCGGCGCCAGGCCGCGGGCGAACGCCGCGGGCACCGACGGATTCACCAGCCAGCAGTACCAGGCGACCACGAAACCGGCCAGCAGCAGCAGGAACGGCACCGAGGTGAAACCGTGCAGCGCGAAAGCCACCCAGCCGTGCCACTCGTGGGCCAGCTCGGCCATGGCCGGATGATGGGAAGCGACCGTGATGGCCTTGCCGAAATAGCCGTCGAACAGCAACGGGTCGATGAACCAGACCCCGGCCACCACCGACATCACCGCCAGCAGCACCAGCGGCAGCGTCACCACCCAGGGCGATTCCTTGGGCAGGCCGCCGCCGTGGTGGGCGTCGTGGCCGTGATCGCCGTGCGCGTGGCCGTCGTGGCCATGCGCGTCGTGGCCGTGGGCCGCCAGGGTGCGGCCTTCGTCATGATGGACGTGGGCCGGGCCGTGCACGGTGTCGAAGCGCTCCTTGCCGTGGAAGACCAGGAAGTACAGGCGGAATGAATACAGCGAGGTCACGAACACGCCGCACAGCGTCGCGTAATAGGCGAAGCTCGCACCCCAGACGTTGGCCGCGCCGGCGGCCTCGATGATGTGTTCCTTGGAATAGAAACCCGAGAAGAACGGCGTGCCCACCAGGGCCAGCGTGCCGATCAGCATGGTGATCCAGGTGATCGGCATGTATTTGCGCAGGCCGCCCATGTGACGCATGTCCTGGTCGTGGTGCATGCCCAGGATCACCGAGCCCGCGCCCAGGAACAGCAGCGCCTTGAAGAAGGCGTGCGTCATCAGGTGGAAGATCGCCACCGGGTAGGCCGAGGCGCCCAGCGCCACCGTCATGTAGCCCAGCTGCGACAGCGTGGAATAAGCCACCACGCGCTTGATGTCGTTCTGCACCACCCCGAGGATGCCCAGGAACAGTGCGCCGAAGGCGCCGATCACGATGATGACCGACAGCGCCGTGGGCGACATTTCGAACACGGGCGAAAAGCGGGCGACCATGAAGATCCCGGCCGTCACCATGGTGGCGGCGTGGATCAGGGCGGAAATCGGCGTCGGGCCTTCCATGGAGTCGGGCAGCCAGACGTGCAGCGGCGCCTGGGCGGACTTGCCCATCGCGCCGACGAACAGCGCCAGGCTGGCCACGGTCAGCAGGTGCCATTCGGTGCCCGGGAACAGCAGGCCGGACAGCCGGCCGACCTGGGCGAAGACTTCCGCGTAGTTCAGGGTGCCGGTGTAGGCGTACAGCAGGCCGATGCCCAGCACGAAGCCGAAGTCGCCCACGCGGTTCACCATGAAGGCCTTCAGGTTGGCGAACACCGCCGACGGACGGCCGTAGTAGAAGCCGATCAGCAGGTAGGACACCAGGCCCACGGCTTCCCAGCCGAAGAACAGCTGCAGCATATTGTTCGACATCACCAGCATCAGCATGGAGAAGGTGAACAACGAGATGTACGAGAAGAAGCGCTGGTAGCCCGGATCGTCGGACATGTAGCCGATGGTGTAGATGTGCACCATCAGCGACACCGAGGTCACCACCACCATCATCAACGCCGTCAGCGGATCGATCAGGAAACCGATCTCGAACTTGACCGAGCCGATCATGGACCAGGTGTAGACCGTGCCCTCGAAGGTCTGGCCATCGAGCACCTGCTGCAGCACCAGCAGCGAACCGGCGAAAGAGACCGCCACCCCCAGGATGGTCAGTACGTGCGAGCCCCGGCGGCCCAGCCACGACCCGAGAAAGCCCGTGCCGAAGAGGCCGGCGACCACGGCGGTGGCCAGCGGCGCCAGGGCGATCAGGAGATACAGATTCTGTGCGGACATGGCTGGACTACCCCTTCAGCTGGTCGAGCTTGTCGACGTTGATGGTGCTGAGATTACGGAACAGCAGCACCAGGATGGCCAGGCCGATGGCCGCCTCGGCCGCGGCCACGGTCAGCACGAAAAACACGAAGATCTGCCCGGCCGGATCGCCGGAGCCAATCGAGAAGGCGACGAAATTCATGTTGGCCGCGAGCAGGATCAGTTCGATCGACATCAGCAGCACGATCAGGTTGCGGCGGTTCAGGAAGAAGCCGAACACGCCCATGGCGAACAGGATCGCCCCGACGATCAGGTAGTGGCTCAGGCCTATGGTCATTTTTGGGCTCCTTCGGATTGCGCGTCGGGCGTCTCGACCTGCGCGGGCATGCTCACCAGGCGCACCCGGTCGGCGGCGCGCACGCGCACCTGCTTGCCGGGATCGGTGCGCTTGTAGTCGGAGCGCTTGCGCATGGTCAGGGCGATGGCGCAGATCATCCCCACCAGCAGCACCACCCCGCCGATCTCGACGGCGTAGGCGTACTGGGTGTACATCGCCGTGCCCAGGGCCAGGGTATTGTCGAAATCGTCGGCCGGGACCGGCAGCGCGGGGGCGTCGCCCCAGGAACGCAGCACCACGAAGGCCATCTCCAGCACCATGACCCCGCCGATGGTCAGGCCCAGCGGCAGGTAGACCTTCAGGCCCTGCTTCAGGCCCTCGGTGCGCATGTCGAGCATCATGACGACGAACAGGAACAGCACCATCACGGCGCCGACGTAGACGATCACCAGCACCAGGGACAGGAATTCGGCCTGGATCAGCATCCACATCATGGAGGCGGTGAAGAAGGTCAGGATCAGGTGCAGCACGCCGGTCACGGGGCTGGTGGCCGTGATGACGCGGAACGCCGCCACGACCAGCACGATGGCCAGCAGGTAGAACAGAACGGTATCGAAACTCATGGTCGGGTTCCCGGCATCAACGGTAGGGCGCGTCGGCGGCGCGGCGGGCCGCGATCTCCGACTCGTAGCGGTCGCCCACGGCCAGCAGCATGTCCTTGGTGTAGTACAGGTCGCCGCGCTTTTCACCGTGGTATTCGTGCAGGTGGGTCTCCACGATGGCGTCCGTGGGACAGGCCTCTTCGCAGAAGCCGCAGAAGATGCACTTGGCCAGGTCGATGTCGTAGCGCGTGGTGCGGCGCGTGCCGTCCTCGCGCTGGTGCGATTCGATCGTGATGGCCAGGGCCGGGCAGACGGCTTCGCACAGCTTGCAGGCGATGCAGCGTTCCTCGCCGTTGGCGTAGCGGCGCTGCGCGTGCAGGCCGCGGAACCGCGGCGAAGCCGGCGTCTTTTCCATCGGATAGCGCAGCGTGATCTTGCGCTTGAAGAAGTATTTGCCCGTCAGGCGCATGCCTTCGAGCATTTCCTTCAGCATCAGGCTGCCGAAGAAATCCTTGATCGCTTCCATCTCGTACCCCTTACTGCCAGATGTTCCAGGGCGTCTGCATCCAGATCGCCACCACCACCAGCCAGATCCCCGTCAGGGGAATGAAGACCTTCCAGCCCAAGCGCATGATCTGGTCGTAGCGGTAGCGCGGAAACGTCGCGCGGAACCAGATGAACATGGACACCACCACGAAAGTCTTGATCCCCAGCCACAGCCAGCCCGGCACCCAGGTGAAAGGCGCGAAGTCCAGCGGCGCGGCCCAGCCGCCCAGGAACATGATCGAAGCCATCGCCGACAGCAGGATCATGTTGGCGTATTCGCCCAGGAAGAACAGCGCGAAGCCCATGCCGGAATATTCCACCATGTGGCCGGCCACGATTTCCGATTCACCTTCGACCACGTCGAAGGGGTGGCGATTGGTTTCCGCCACCGAGGACACGACGTAGATCACGAACAGCGGCAGCAGCGGCAGCCAGTTCCAGGACAGGAAGTTCAGGCCCATGCCGGCGAAATGGCCGACGTTCTGGCCCTCGACGATGCCCGACAGGTTCAGCGTGCCCGACACCAGCAGCACCGTCACCATGACGAAGCCGATGCCCAGTTCGTAGGACACCATCTGCGCCGAGGCGCGCAGCGCGCCCAGAAGCGCGTATTTCGAGTTCGACGCCCAGCCGGCCATGATGACGCCGTAGACCTCGACCGAGGTGATGGCCAGGATGAACAGCAGGCCCGCGTTGACGTCGGCCAGGACGACCTCCGGCTG
Source organism: Castellaniella denitrificans (assembly GCF_027214045.1). Taxonomy (GTDB): domain Bacteria; phylum Pseudomonadota; class Gammaproteobacteria; order Burkholderiales; family Burkholderiaceae_B; genus Castellaniella; species Castellaniella denitrificans_A. The sequence continues at coordinate 212,144 of NZ_JAPWHE010000002.1, forward strand.
GAACGGGATCACCGCCCAGGCCGCCAGCGCCGGCATCAGCGTGACCACCGGGGCCAGCACGTACAGCACGCGGTTGGCCTTGGACGGAACGATCAGTTCCTTGGTCAGCAGCTTGAACACGTCGGCGAAGGGCTGCAGCAGGCCGCGGTAGCCCACCCGGGTGGGGCCCAGGCGCACGTGCATGGCGCCGATCATCTTGCGTTCCCAGTACGTCAGGTACGCCACGCACAGGATGATGGGCACGGCGATGACGACGATCTTCAGCAGCGTCCAGACCACCAGCCAGGGGGTCTCGCCGATGAGGCCCGTGCCGAAGGCGTTGAGGGTGTTCAACCAGTCCATTAGCGACGCTCCACCTGGATTGCGCCCGAGCCCATGCCCAAGGCGGCGGTCTGTTCAAAGGCCCCGGCGATGCGCACGGTCCCGTCGGCCACCGTATCGTCCAGGGCGGCCTCCAGTTCGACCGAGCCGTGGGCCGTGGACACACGCACCGGGTCGCCGGCCGACAGGCCCTGCGCCTGCAGCGTGGCGGCGTTCATCGCCGCGCGCGGCGGCGCGGAATTGATGTGCTCCTGCAGCGGCTGCGAACGTCGCACCAGGGCGTCAGTGCGGTAGATGGGCAGCTCGGCCACACGCTCCAGACCGGCGGCCGCAGCCGTCGCGGCCGGCGCCAGGCGGATTTCGTTGGACAGGCGGCCGTCCAGCCCCCCCGCCATGACCGTGTCGCGCACCGATTCGGACGTCTCGTCGTCGAAACCCTGCAGGTCCATCAGGTTGCCCAACACGCGCAAGACCTTCCAGGCCGGACGGGTGTCGCCCACCGGAGCGGCCACGCCCTTGAAACTCTGCACACGGCCCTCGGCATTGACGAAGGTGCCGGACGTTTCGGTGAACGGCGCGATCGGCAGCATCACGTCGGCCCAGTCCTCGGCCGCCGAGCGGAAGGCCGTGAAGGCCACCGCCATGGCCGAACCCTGCAGCGCGCGCACAGCGCGTTCGCCCAGCTCGCTGTCCAGGCGCGGTTCGGCGTGCAGCACCAGATAGGCCTTGAGCGGTTCGCCGCCCAGCATGCGCCGGGCATCCAGGCCGCCTTCGGCGGGCACGGCGCCCGCCAGGTAGCCGCCCACGGTATTGCCGCCGGGCGTCAGGAAACCGAAGCGTCCGCCCGCCAGTCGGGCGATGGCCTGGGCGTTGGCCGCCAGTTGCGCGGCCTGGTCGTCGGCCAGGGCCAGATTGCCCATCAGCACCGCCACCTGTTCGCCGGAAGCGAGGCTGGCGGCGATGGCGCGCGCGGATTCGCCCGGCTGGACGCCGGACAGACCCTCGGGCGCAGGCTGGGATTTCAGTGCGGCCAGGGCGACGGCGATCTCGGCCAGGGCCGACACCAGGGCCGAGGGCTTGACCGTCAGACGGCCGGCGACCGGCACCAGGGGATCGGCGGCGACGCTGTCCACCAGGGAAAGCTGCATGCCGCGCTTGGCCGCCTGGCGCAGACGTTGCGCCATCAGAGGATGGTCCTTGCGCAGGAAGGATCCCACCACCAGCGCGCGATCCAGCGTGTTCAGATCGGCGATCGGCATGCCCAGCCAGGGCGCGCCGGAGCGCACCGCGTCGAAGGCCGCACCGTCCCCGCGCAGGCGGAAGTCCACGTTGTCCGAACCCAGGGCGCGCGTCAGGCGCGCCAGCAAGGCGAGTTCTTCCAGCGTGGCGGTCTCGGTGGCGAGCGCGCCGATCTGGGCGCCGCCGCCATCCTCGCGCACCTGCTTCAGGCCGGTGACCACGGACTGCAAGGCGTCGGACCAGGAAGCCTCGTGCCATTGGCCGTCGCAGCCGCGCACCATCGGGTGCTGCAGGCGGTCATCGGAATACAGCCCGGCGTAGGAAAAGCGGTCGCGGTCGCTGATCCAGCATTCGTTGACCGGTTCGTTTTCGAACGGCACCACGCGCAGCACGCGGTCCAGCTTGGTCTGCACCACCAGGTTGGCGCCCACGCTGTCGTGCGGACTGACCGAACGGCGGCGGGCCAGTTCCCAGGTGCGGGCATTCATGCTGAAGGGCTTGGACAACAGTGCGCCGACCGGGCAGACGTCGATCATGTTGCCCGAGAGTTCGGATTCCACGGCCTCGCCCACGAACGTGGTGATTTCGGAGAATTCGCCCCGGTTCAGCATGCCGATTTCCATGTAGCCGCTGATTTCCTGGCCCACGCGCACGCAGCGGGTGCAGTGGATGCAGCGCTGCATCTGTTCGGCGGAGATCAGCGGGCCCATGGGCTTGTGGAAGACCACGCGCTTGGGTTCCTTGTACCGCGAGGCCGATTCGCCGTAGCCCACGGCCAGGTCCTGCAGCTGGCATTCGCCACCCTGGTCGCAGACCGGGCAGTCGAGCGGGTGGTTGATCAGCAGGAATTCCATGACCGCGCGCTGGGCGTCGACGGCCTTGGGCGAGCGGGTGTGCACCACCATGCCGTTGGTGACCGGCGTGGCACAGGCCGGCAGGGCCTTGGGGGCCTTTTCGACTTCGACCAGGCACATGCGGCAGTTGGCCGCGATGCTGAGCTTTTTGTGATAGCAGAAATGGGGGATGTACAGGCCCGCCGCGTGGGCGGCCTGGATGACCATGCTGCCTTCTGCGGCTTCGACCTTAAGCCCGTCGATGGTGAGTTCTACCATGGCGTGTCCTGACCCTACAGATACTTGGCAACCACGCAGTCCTTATGGTCCACGTGGTGCACGAATTCGTCGCGGAAATGCTTGATGAAGCTGCGCACGGGCATGGCGGCCGCGTCGGCCAGGGCGCAGATCGTGCGTCCCATCATGTTGTGCGCCACGGAATCCAGGGTCTCGATGTCCTCCATCGTGCCCTGGCCGTGTTCCATGCGGTTCATCATGCGGTACAGCCAGCCGGTGCCCTCGCGGCAGGGCGTGCACTGGCCGCAGGATTCCTCGAAGTAGAAATACGACAGGCGCATGAGCGATTTCACCATGCAGCGGGTCTCGTCCATGACGATGACCGCGCCCGAACCCAGCATGGAGCCGGCCTTGGCGATGGAGTCATAGTCCATGTTGGTCTGCATCATGATGTCGGCCGGCAGCACGGGGGCGGAAGAACCCCCGGGGATCACGGCCTTGAGCTTGCGGCCGCCCTTGACCCCGCCCGCCAGCTCCAGCAGCGTGGCGAACGGCGTGCCCAACGGGATTTCATAGTTGCCGGGTCGCTCGACGTCGCCGGAGATCGAGAAGATCTTGGTGCCACCCGCCTTTTCGATGCCCAGTTCGGCGTAGGCCTGGGCGCCCATGCGGATCACCCAGGGCACGGCCGCGAAGGTTTCCGTGTTGTTGATCGTGGTGGGCTTGCCGTACAGGCCGAAGCTGGCCGGGAACGGAGGCTTGAAGCGCGGCTGGCCTTTCTTGCCTTCCAGGGATTCCAGCAGCGCGGTTTCTTCGCCGCAGATGTAGGCGCCGAAACCGTGGTGCGAGTGCAACTGGAAGTTGAAGCCCGAGCCCAGGATGTTGTCCCCCAGGAAGCCGGCTTCGCGGGCTTCTTCCAGGGCCTGTTCAAAGCGCTGGTGGATCTGGAAGATTTCGCCGTGGATGTAGTTGTACCCCACCGAGGCGCCCATCGCGAAGCCGCCGATGATCATGCCTTCGATCACGGCGTGCGGGTTGTAGCGCAGGATGTCGCGGTCCTTGAAGGTGCCGGGTTCGCCCTCGTCCGAATTGCAGACGACGTATTTCTGGCCGGGGATGTTGCGCGGCATGAAGGACCACTTCAGGCCCGTCGGGAAGCCCGCGCCGCCGCGGCCGCGCAGGTTCGACGCCTTCAGTTCGGCGATCACGTCGTCGGCCGTCATGCCCGACAGGACTTTTTTCAGGGCCTCGTAGCCGCCGCGCGCCATGTAGTCGCGGATGCCCCAGTTGTGCCCGTCCAGATCGGCCAGGATCTGCGGCTGGATGTGGCGACCATGGAAGATCATGCTGCGGGCGGGATCGCCGCCCAGATCGGGCGCGAACGCGTCCGTGGAGAATTTCTGCAGTACGTCCAGAGCGCTCATGCGGATTCCTTCAGTTCACCGATCAGGGCGTCGATTTTTTCCGGTTGCATGCGGCAGCACATGTGCTTGCCGTTGGCCAGCATCACGGGCGCATCGCCGCAAGCGCCCATGCATTCGCCTTCGATCAGGGTGAACAGGCCGTCCGGCGTGGTCTCGTGGAAGTCGATGCCCAGGGTGCGCTTGAGATGCTCGGCCGCCTGCGTGCCGCCCTGGAGCGCACAGGGCAGATTGGTGCAGATGGTCAGCGTGTAGCGGCCCACCGGCTTGGTGTTGTACATGTTGTAGAAAGTCGCGACTTCCTGGACCGCGACCGGCGGCATGCCCAGGTAGGCGGCCACGTCGCGGATCACGTCCGGCGACACCCAGCCCTGTTCGCCCTGGGCGATCGTCAGCGCCGCCATCACGGCGGACTGCTTCTGGTCCGCCGGGTACTTGGCGATTTCCCGGTCGATATCCCGGTAGGCTTGTTCGGAAAGCAGCATAATCAGATTCCCTGTGATGTCCGCGCGGCTAGCGATCGATCTCGCCGAACACGATGTCCTGGGTCCCGATGATGGTGACCACGTCGGCGATCATGTGGCCCTTGGACATTTCTTCCAGTGAGTGCAGGTGGGCAAAGCCCGGCGCGCGGATCTTCAGGCGGTAGGGTTTGTTGGCCCCGTCGGACACCAGATAGATGCCGAACTCGCCCTTGGGGTGCTCGACCGCGGCGTAGGCTTCGCCTTCCGGAACGTGCATGCCCTCGGTGAAGAGCTTGAAGTGGTGGATCAGGTCTTCCATGCCGGTCTTCATGCGTTCGCGCGTGGGCGGGGCGACCTTGTGGTTGCCGGTGATGACCGGGCCGGGATTGTTGCGCAGCCATTCCACGCACTGCCGGATGATGCGGTTGGATTCGCGCATTTCCGCGATGCGGCACAGATAGCGGTCGTAGCAGTCGCCGTTCTTGCCCACGGGAATGTCGAAATCCAGGCGGTCGTAGACTTCGTAGGGCTGGTGCTTGCGCAGGTCCCATTCGATGCCGGAACCACGCAGCATGGGTCCGGTGAAACCCAGCGCCAGCGCGCGTTCGGGCGACACCACGCCGACGTCCACCAGGCGCTGTTTCCAGATGCGGTTGTCGGTCAGCAGGACCTCGTATTCGTCCACACAGGCCGGGAAGCGGTTGGTGAAGTCCTCGATGAAATCCAGCAGGGAGCCGGAACGCGATTCGTTCATCGCGCGCAGTTCCTTGTCGGAACGGTATTTGGAGCCCTTGTACTGCGGCATGGTGTCGGGCAGGTCGCGGTACACCCCGCCCGGACGGTAGTAGGCCGCGTGCATGCGCGCGCCCGAGACCGCCTCGTAGCAGTCCATCAGGTCCTCGCGTTCGCGGAAGGCGTACAGGAACACCGCCATGGCGCCCACGTCCAGCGCGTGCGAACCGAGCGACATCAGGTGGTTCAGGATGCGCGTGATCTCGTCGAACATGACGCGGATGTACTGCGCGCGCAACGGGATTTCGATACCCAGCAGCTTTTCCACGGCCATGCAGTAGGCATGCTCGTTGCACATCATGGACACATAGTCCAGACGGTCCATGTAGGGCAGCGTCTGCAGGAAGGTACGGGTTTCGGCCAGTTTTTCAGTGGCGCGGTGCAGCAGGCCGATGTGCGGGTCGGCGCGCTGGACGACTTCGCCGTCCAGTTCGAGCACCAGGCGCAACACCCCGTGCGCGGCCGGGTGCTGCGGGCCGAAGTTCAGGTTGTAGTTCTGGATTTCTGCCATGTCAGTACCGTTCAATGCCGTAGTGGTCTTCGCGCACGACGCGCGGCGTGATCTCGCGCGGTTCGATCGTGACGGGCTGGTAGACGACGCGCTTCTGTTCGGGGTCGTAGCGCATTTCCACGTGCCCGGAAATCGGGAAATCCTTGCGGAACGGGTGGCCGATGAAGCCGTAGTCCGTCAGGATGCGGCGCAGGTCGGGGTGGCCTTCGAAGACGACGCCGTACAGATCGAAGGCTTCGCGTTCGTACCAGTTGACCGAGGGCCAGATGTCCACCAGCGAGGCGATCACCGGGAAGGCGTCGTCCGGCGCGTAGGCCCGCACCCGCAGGCGCCAGTTGTGCGTCACCGACAGCAGGTGGATTACCACGGCGAATCGCTGGGGATGCGCGCCGCCGGCGTCGAAAGTGGGCGCCTTCCAGGCGGAATAATCGACCCCGCAGAGGTCGACGCAGGTCTCGAAGCGCAGGCTGGCGTGGTCGCGCAGCACGCGACAGGTATCCACCCAGGCGTCGGCGGGCACCCGCAGCGTGAGTTCGCCCCGGTCCTCGGTCAATTCGGCCGAGGCCCCCAGGACCGCGCGCAGATTGGTGTCTAAAGTCTGTAGCCGTGTCATAGCGTGTGTGTCAGCGGTTGGACGGCGCCTAGCGGGCGATGGTGTTGGTCAGGCGGATCTTGTTCTGCATCTGGAGCAGGCCGTAGACCAGGGCTTCCGCCGTGGGCGGACAGCCCGGCACGTAGACGTCCACCGGCACGATGCGGTCGCAGCCGCGCACCACGGAATAGGAATAGTGGTAATAGCCGCCGCCGTTGGCACAGGAGCCCATGGACACCACCCAGCGGGGTTCGGGCATCTGATCGTAGACCTTGCGCAGGGCCGGGGCCATCTTGTTGCACAGCGTGCCGGCCACGATCATCAGGTCGGACTGGCGCGGGCTGGGACGGAAGATGATGCCGAACTGGTCCAGGTCGTAGCGCGCCGCGCCGGCGTGCATCATCTCGACCGCGCAACAGGCCAGGCCGAACGTCATGGGCCACAGCGAGCCCGTCTTTGCCCAGTTCAGGAACTTGTCCGCGCTGGTGGTGATGAAGCCTTTGTCCATGACACCTTCGATAGCCATGATGAACCCCCCCTTTATTCCCAGTCCAGCGCGCCGCGCCGCCATTCGTAGATGAAGCCGACCGTCAGCACGCCCAGGAAGATGGCGACCGCCCAGAAGCCCGTCATGCCCACCACGCCATTGGCCATGGCCCAGGGGAACAGGAAGGCGATTTCCAGGTCGAACATGATGAACAGGATGGCCACGAGGTAATAGCGCACGTCGAACTTCATGCGCGAGTCGCCGAAGGTCTCGAAGCCGCATTCGTAGGCCGACAGCTTTTCGGCGTCCGGCACGTTCCTGCCCAGCAGACGGCCCGCGCCCAGCAGGGCCGCACCGATCAGCGTGGCGACGATGATGAAAAGCAGCACGGGAAAGTACTGTGCCAGATTCATGTGTGGCCCCTGTTCCAAAAGATCAAACCACGGGATTGTAGCATTTCGACAAGCCCGATCGCCGGGAAAACCCGGGGTGGAAACATATTCGAGATCAAGAATTCAGAAGATCACAGAAGACCTTTCAGACACCTGAAACCACGAGGGAGCCGAAGCGTCCCGCACCCGCCGCGCGCCAAACAAAAGCGCCTGCCGCGCGAGATGCGCGGCAGGCGCTTTCCACCGGACTGGATCAGAGCGGCGGCTACAGGACGCCGGGGTATTGGGCACCATCCCCGACGGTCAGCAGGCCAGCGCTCCTGGCTTGCTTGAGTTCGTTCAGGACCTGCGCGCGGGACAAGGCCCGGCCTTCGGCCTGCGATGCGGGATAGTCGCTTTGTTCGCCCGCGACGACCAGGCCCTGGGATTGGGCCACACGCAGCGCCTGGACGACCTCCGCGCGGGATTGCGTGCTGGGCGTGACGATTTCAGGATAGTTGGCCTGGTCGGCCCGGGCGATGCCGGCGGAGGCGAGCCCCAGGAACAACAAGGCGATGGAGGCGGCGGTCGTGACTTTCATGATGGTTTCCTTCAGTTCAGGTATGTGACGAAGCAGGATGTCACCGGCTTTCGGCCGGGAGGGCCATGCCCTGCTCTGTTGGAAACAGTGTGCGCTTTTGCTTTGCTGAGATAAACCAGGCCACAGTGAATTCATTTTTCCATTTTTGGAGATAATCAGCTGTCACAACCGGCACGCGACCGACTGGCCTGGATAAAAAAAGCCACCCCGAGGGGTGGCTTTTTTATCGGAGGCCGAAGCCCCCGCCGTTCGTGACGGCCCGGCAAGCCGGGCCGCATCGTCAGCGTGGACAAGCCACGCGAGACGATTAGAACTTGTGGTTCACGCCGACGCCGGCTTCGGTACCCTTCAGGTCCTTGATGTAGCCGATGTTCTTGGCATAGGACGCGTAGGTGTACAGGCTGGTGCGCTTGGACAGCGGGTAGACGTAGTTCAGCTGGTAGGTGCTGATGCTGCCGGCGGAGTCGCCCAGCTTGTCGCTGTTGTCCAGGTTGGACGTGGAGTAGTTCCAGCCAGCATACAGGGTGCCGGCACCGATCGGGGCGCTCAGGCCGACGTGGTAGTTGTTGGACTTGAAGTCGTCGAACAGGGTGGCGGTGTTGATCGTGCCGGGGATGCCGGTGATCCCGTTGGCGGCGCCGTTCCAGCCCAGCTTGCCGTGACGGTCTTGACCGTAGGCCAGACCCAGCTTCACGACTTCGAAGTCGTAGGAGCCGTTGATCTGCCAGGAGGTCGCAGCGCTGCGCTCGACACCAGTGGCGTCGTTGGACGTCTGGCTTTGACGGTCGTAGCTGGCGCCGACGCCGATCGGGCCGTTGGCGTACAGGGCGCCGACGGACACGCGGGCACCGCGGTTGGCGAAGGACGAACCATTGGTGTTGCGACCCACGGTGGTGCCGCCGTCGTTGTCGGTACCGTACATCAAGATACCCTTGAAGCCGGACATGTCAGGCGTCACGTACTTGAAGGAGTTGTCGACGCGGGTGCCTTCGCCCAGACCGGTGGAGCCGAAGACCTTGTCGGCATCACCCAGGTTCACGCCATTGGGCACCAGGAAGGTGTCCACGCCGGCGGAGTACTGGCGGCCCATCGTGAAGGTACCCCAGTTGTCGCTGGACAGACCCACGAAGGCTTGGCGATGGAAAGCACGGGTGCTGGCAGCTTCGCCGTTACCCAGGTTGAAGCCTTGCTCCAGTTGGAAGATGGCGCGCAGGCCGTCACCCAGATCTTCGGAGCCCTTCAGGCCGAAACGGTTGCCGTTGAAGGTGCCGTCACGCAGACCCGAGGACTTGGCGGTGGCGTCAGCGCCATTGTGGTCGTACTTGTAGTTCTGGTAGCCGTAGCCGGTGTCCAGAATGCCGTACAGCGTCACGGACGTTTCCGCTTGAGCAACGCCGGCGGTAGCGAAACCAGCCAGCAGAGCGGCGGCGAGCAGAGTCTTTTTCATGTAAGAAATCTCCGTAGATTTGTGTGAATCAGAGCAGGCCAACAACAACCTGTGCCGCTGCTCTTCCAACTCCGCGATGGGAAGTTGTAGGTATTGCATCAAAAATCCGGGATGAATGCCATGTCGGACGGGGCAAAACGGCCAGTTTCCCGGGAAGTCGTTGCATGCCCGCAACATCGGCCCGGACGCCCTTGCCCATGACCGGGGATTACCCGGGCGCTGTATCCGGGCGTGGGGATTGGATTCAAACCGCGCAAGGCATCGTATCATCACGGCCATTGCCACTGCCTTCCGGAGTCCCGTTTGCCCGCACTGAACAAGATCACCTGCGTCGAGGACTTTCGCCGCGTCGCGCGGCGGCGCGTGCCGCGCATGTTCTACGACTACATGGACTCCGGGTCCTGGACGGAATCCACCTACCGCGCCAATGAAGCCGACCTGCAGGCGCTGAAGTTCCGCCAGCGCGTGGCGGTGGACATCGCCCGACGCAGCCTGCGGGCGCGCCTGCTGGGCGAGGACGTGGCGATGCCGCTGGCCCTGGCACCGACCGGGCTGACGGGCATGCAGCGCGCCGACGGCGAGATCCTGGCCGCCCGGGCGGCGGAACGCTTCGGTGTGCCGTTCACGTTGTCGACCATGAGCATCTGCTCGATCGAGGACGTGGCCGCCCGCACCAGCCGGCCATTCTGGTTCCAGCTGTATGTGATGCGCGACCGGGAGTTCATCGGCCGGCTGATCGACCGCGCCCGCGCGGCGCGCTGTTCGGCCCTGATGGTGACGCTGGACCTGCAGGTGATGGGGCAGCGGCACAAGGACATCAAGAACGGGCTTTCCACGCCGCCGCGCCCGACGCTGGCGAATCTGGCGAACCTGGCGCTCAAGCCGCAATGGTGCCTGGAGATGGCGCGCACGCCCCGGCGCGCGTTCGGCAACATCGTCGGGCACGCCAAAGGCGTGGCGGACATGCGTTCCCTGGCGTCCTGGACGGCGGAACAGTTCGACGCCACGTTGAACTGGGACGACCTGGCCTGGATCAAGGAACGCTGGGGCGGAAAATTGGTCGTCAAAGGGATCCTGGACACCCAGGACGCCCGACGCGCGGTGGACGCCGGGGCGGACGCGCTGGTGGTCTCGAACCACGGCGGGCGCCAGCTGGACGGCGCGCCGTCGTCGATCGCCGCCCTGCCCGCCATCGCGCAGGCCGTGGGCGACCGCATCGAAGTGCTGATGGACGGCGGCGTGCGCAGTGGCCAGGACACGCTGCGCGCCCTGGCGCTGGGCGCGCGCGGCGTGCTGATCGGCCGCGCTTTCCTGTACGCCCTGGCCGCCTACGGCGAAGCCGGGGTACTGCGCTGCCTGGAATTGATGGCCAACGAACTGGACGTGACCATGGCCTTCTGCGGCCGCACGCGCGTCCAGGACGTGGACCGGCGCGTGCTGGTGAATCCGGAAGCCGCATGCTGAACCTCCTCTGGCTCGGATTCTTCCTCGTCGCGGCGGCGGCCGCGCTGTTCCAATGGCTCGTGCAGGGCGATCCCGAAGTGTTCGCCCGCCTGATCGCCAGCCTGTTCGACATGGCGGACCTGTCGGTCAAGCTGATGCTGCTGCTGTTCGGCACGCTGACGCTGTGGATGGGCTTCCTGAAGATCGCCGAATCGGCGGGACTGGTGGCTGGCCTGGCCCGGCTGCTGGGTCCGCTGTTCCGGCGCCTAATGCCGGAAGTGCCGGCCGGACATCCGGCCCTGGGCCTGATCACGCTGAACTTCGCCGCCAACGCGCTGGGACTGGACAACGCCGCCACGCCCATCGGCCTGCGGGCCATGCACGCGCTGCAGACGCTGAATCCGGAACCCCGATCCGCCAGCAACGCGCAGATCCTGTTCCTGGTGCTCAATTCCTCGTCGCTGACGCTGCTGCCGGTGACGATCTTCATGTACCGGGCGCAGCAAGGCGCGACCGATCCGACGCTGGTGTTCCTGCCGATCCTGCTGGCGACCGCGGCCTCGACGCTGGCGGGACTGCTGTCGGTGGCCTTCATGCAGCGGCTGCGGCTGCACGATCCCGTGGTCCTGGCCTGGCTGGGCGGCGGCGCGTTGCTGCTGGGCGGTTTCATGGCGTTGCTGGCCTCCATGAGCGCCGCCGCCGTGGCCGCCCTGTCCTCGCTGATGGGCAACCTGGTCCTGTTCGGCATCCTGATCGCCTTTCTGGTCGCCGGCGCCTGGAAGCGGATTCCGGTCTACGAGCGCTTCATCGAGGGTGCCAGGGACGGCTTCGACGTCTGCAAGGGCCTGCTGCCCTATCTGGTGGCCATGCTGTGCGCGGTGGGGGTGCTGCGCGCCTCCGGAGCGCTGGACGTGCTGCTGGACGGCATCCGCTGGCTGGCGCACGCGGGCGGCCTGGACGCCCGTTTCGTCGACGCCCTGCCGACCGCCCTGGTCAAGCCGTTTTCCGGCAGCGCGGCGCGCGCCCTGATGATCGAGACCATGCAACACTCGGGGCCGGACAGCTTCGCCGCCCTGCTGGCCGCCACCGTCCAGGGCAGCACCGAGACGACTTTCTACGTGCTGGCCGTGTATTTCGGCGCGGTCGGCATCCAGCGCGCGCGCCACGCCTTGGGCTGCGCGCTGCTGGCGGACGTGGCGGGCGTGCTGGCCTCGATCGGCGTGTGCTACTGGTTCTTCGGCTGACGATGCCCCCGCCCTAACCCGGCACTCCGACGCTGGCCAGCGCCCGCAAGGGGCCGGCGGTGCGGATGGCGTCGATCTGGACCTGATCGCGCACATAGAGGGCACCGCCGAAGGACAGGGCATTCAGGGACACGCCCTGGAAGTGCTCCCGGCTGCGGGGCAGCACCAGCATCCAGCCGTCGCCCACCAGCATGTTGCAGGGCGGCAGCAAGCCGTCCGGTCCGGGCCGCAGTTCTAGTGCGGCGCAGGCCTGGCCAAATGCGATCATCATGGCCCGGGCGCTGGCCCCCGCATCGGCGCCCAGGCCGGCGTCCACGCGCACGAAACAATGGGCCAGGTCCAGCGCGGGATGGCGCACGATGGCCCCCTGCGCCTGGTTCACCGGCAAGCCGGCTCCCAGGACGCGCAGCGAGGCGTTGTCCGGCGCATCGGGGATCCACTGCACGTGCTTGTGCCGCTGACTGGCGCCCGCGGCGGCGCCCCCGTTGTAAAAACCCAAGCCGCCTTCCCGCGACAACAGGAAAGCCAAGGCCTGGAAGTCAACGTCCTCCAGCGGCGAGCGCTGCTCCGAGAACGCCCGCCGGGCCAGCACCAGGTGATGCCTGCAGACGGGGAACTTGTTGAGGATGGCCGCATGGTGTTCCCCCACCGGTCCGACGAGCAGGGCGGGATCGGGCGACAGAAAGGGGTTGAAGTCCGGATCGCGCGGCCCGCCCGGCAAGGTGACGGCCTGGCTGTCAACGGACGCATCCGGCGGGGCATTCCGCTTTGCCGCGTCTTTGGCGGCCAGGGCGGCCACCCGGCGAACGATGAACGGCAACCCCCGGTCTTCGATGACGACCTGTTCGGCCACGATGGGCTTCAGGTCGCCCGATGCGATGGCCAGGTCGCTGCGCGCGCGCACGCTGTCCATGAAGTTAGAATGCATATTCCTCCCCCGCATGGGCGGTCCGGGTTCCACCGGCCATACCGGCGAGCCCCGACGGCGAATTTTCCCGATTGTAGGGGCTCGCCGTCAAAGATGCCCGATCGGGGGATGAAAACCACCTATGGGGGCGTTTCATGTTTTCCTGCTCACACATGCGGATCTGGATCCGGAGAGCCCTGGCAGCGGGCGCGAGCCTCTGGCTGGGGGGCTGCGCCAATATCGCCGCCACCCCGCCCGGCACGCCGCTGTCCCAGGTGACCGCGCGATTCGGCGCGCCCACGCTGCAATGCGTCGATCGCCAGGGCCGCAACCGCGTCGTCTGGTCGCGCCAGCCCCTGGGGCAATACGCCTGGGGCGCCACGGTGGATGCGCAGGGCCGCGTCCAGGGCGTCGAACCCATTCTGACCGATGCGCATTTCCAGGCCCTGAAGCAAGGCGAATGGACGGCGGACCAGGTGCGCTGCGAATTCGGGCCGCCCGCCATCATCGACACGGCCGGCCTGCCCAATGTGCGCCAGATCGTCTGGAGCTACCGTTACAAGCAGGATCACGTCTGGAATTCGCTGATGTACGTGTTCATGGGCCCCGACGGCCGCCAGGTGACGAAATTCCACCCGGGGCCGGATCCGATGTACGACCGCGAAGACGTGTTCCCCAGAAACTAGGGCCGGACGCCAGGTCCGGGGCGTGCGTGGAACCCGTTCGATGCGATCCGCCACACATGAGCCGAACCACCCTCGGATCAGGAGTCAACATTGAGCACCCCACCCATTCAAGGCGGCACGACGCACCGCGTTCCCATGCAAGACGATTTTTCGCGCACGGACGCGCCTTCCGGGAAGGTACAGAACCAGTCCGGGGATGCGGACCTGGAAGATTTCGTCGACTTGTACGGGCCTGCTTCCCCCAAGGTGTCCTCAGGCCAGGAGGTTTCCCCCGACGAGTTCGAGCTGATCGAAACGGAAGACTCGTTCGACATGCTGATCAGCCAGGATGCGCGGGAAAGCACCCCCGCCGGGACGAAGACGACCTTCCTGCCAGACGACGCGCGGCTGAATGACGAGCTTGGCCTGCGCGCCGAGAGGGACCTGAACGCCAACCCCAAGGATTTCCTGCAGTTCGTGGCCAGGAACACGAACCCGCAGCGCACGTGGTTCAGCTTCAAGAACTTGCTGAACATCCTCACGGATCTCATCAGCCTGAAAAAACCCACGCTGGTGCTGAATCAGAACTGCGTCCACTGCGCCAGGGCGGTGGATCAGACCCTGGCCCAGTTCACGCCCCAGGGCCGCGGTCCGGACACGCCCCGGTTGCACCAGGTGGCCGAAGGGCGGCGCGGGGCATTCGAGGCGCTGATAAATCAGCACCCGGGCCTCGCCCTCGAGGACCAGGGCGCGTTCATTCGCGAACTGACCGAAGCGATCGGCGAAGGCTCGCGTGGCTGCATCAGCATGCCGGTCAAGGGCCGGCCGTTTTCGCATGCCATGAATGTGGTGAACATGACCGGCGGCAACGGACTCTATATCGTGTGCGGGCAGCAGAACCGGGTCTACGACCTGAACGATCCGGGCGACCTGGAGCACTTCTGGAGCCGTTATGAAATCCGGCAGAATCAGGCGGCGGTCATCGCCCGGACCGGACAAGCGCCCGAAACGGCGGCGCCCTCGTCCGGCCAGTCGGATGGACAGATGCTGAACCTGGCCTGAGCGGCCGGACGATCCCCACACCGGCCTCCGCCGCCAGAACGACAAAGGCCTTGACAATGTCAAGGCCTTTGGCTTTTGCTGGCGGAGACGGAGGGATTCGAACCCTCGATGCGGGTATAAGCCGCATGCTCCCTTAGCAGGGGAGTACCTTCAACCACTCGGCCACGTCTCCAGCAAGACCGGCATTCTAGCACAGGAACCGGAAGGCGCAGGCAAGCCCGGCGCCATGCCCGGCGCGACCGTCAGACCTCGGTCCGGACGGACTCCTGGTCCAGCTCGAAGGCCTTGTGCAGGGCGCGCACGGCCAATTCCATGTATTTGTCGTTGATGAGCACGGACGTCTTGATTTCCGAAGTGCTGATCATCTGGATGTTGATGCCTTCTTCGGCCAGGGTGCGGAACATGAGGCTGGCGACGCCGACGTGGCTGCGCATGCCGATGCCGACGATGGAGACCTTGGCGACCTTGTCGTCGGAGACGACGTCACCGGCGCCCACGGCCGGGCCGATCTGATTTTTCAGCAGGTCCAGGGTGCGCGCGAAGTCGTTGCGGTTGACCGTGAAGGAGAAGTCGGTCATGCCCTGCTGGGAGATGTTTTGCAGGATCATGTCCACGTCGATGTTGGCCGCGGCCACGGGGCCCAGGATCGAATAGGCCACGCCCGGGGTGTCGGGGACGTTGCGCAGGGTGACTTTGGCTTCGTCGCGGCTGAAGGCGATGCCGGAGACAACGGCGGTTTCCATTTTCTGGTCTTCCTCGAAAGTGATGAGCGTGCCCGAGTGCATTTCCTCTTCGACCGGGATCATGGGGTCGGTCAGCGAGGACAGGACCCGCAACGGCACCTGGTATTTGCCGGCGAATTCAACGGAGCGGATCTGCAGGACCTTGGAGCCGAGCGAGGCCATTTCCAGCATTTCCTCGAAGGAAATGACGTTCATGCGGCGCGCTTCGGGCACGACGCGCGGATCGGTGGTGTAGACGCCGTCCACATCGGTGAAGATGAGGCATTCGTCGGCGCCCATGGCGGCGGCGACCGCCACGGCCGAGGTGTCCGAACCGCCCCGCCCCAGCGTGGTGATGTGGCCATCGTCGTCGATGCCCTGGAAGCCGGTGATGATGACCACGCGGCCCGACTCGAGGTCGGCCCGGACCCGGGTGTCGTCGATGGAGCGGATGCGGGCCTTGGTGTAGGCGCTGTCGGTGCGCACAGGAACCTGCCAGCCGGCGTAGCTGCGGGCGGACACCCCCTGGCGCATCAGGGCGATGGCCAGCAGCGCGCTGCTGGCCTGTTCACCGGTCGCGGCCAGCATGTCGAGTTCGCGCGGATCGGGCTGGGGGGAGATTTCCTTGGCCAGGCCCAGCAGGCGGTTGGTCTCGCCGGACATGGCCGAGGGCACGACGACGACCTGGTGGCCGGCGGCATGCCATTTTGCGACCCGCCGCGCGACATTTTGAATGCGTTCGACGGAGCCCATCGAGGTGCCGCCGTATTTCTGGACGATTAGCATGATGTTGACAAGGAGTGAAGCCCGGGCATGCCGTTCGGCCGGCTCGCCCCATGTAATGCGTCGAGCAATGATGAACTTGCCCTACCGCACAAAACTGATCATTCTACCCGGGTTTTGGCGACGCAGAGAACGCGGCCGCGCCGCACCACGATCCAGACGTCCTCGTGAAGCAGCCGCAAATCGCGGTCATGGCCCAAGGCGTGGACCTCGCGCAGCGAACGCAGCCAGGCCCGCAAGCGGGCCTCGGTGGGCATGCGCAAGCCAAGGCCGAGCAGCCAATGGCGCAGGGCCGGCGCCTGCCGCGTCTGCGGCAGCGCGCGCCAGGCGGCAAGCGAAAACGATCGTCCGTCGGGCGCGGGGTCCAGCCCGGTCCAATCGGCGCGGGCGGTTTCTGCCACCCAGTCGGACAGGTCCCGCGCCTGGGCGGCATGCCGGGCCAGGGTCCGGCGCCAGGCCGGCCAGCGCGCGTCCAGCACCGGCGCCAGTCCTTCGCGCAGGGCGGCACGGGCGTAGCGGACGTCGGCATTGCTGGGATCGTCGACCGGCCGCCAGCCGCTCAAGGCCTCGAATCGCCGCGCGCAATCCAGGATTGCGGACCGGGGCTGGTCCAGCCAGGGCCGGATCCAGACCAGGCCGGCGCGTTCAGTGACGGGTCTCATGGCCGCCAGGCCCAGCGGCCCGGTCCCGCGCAGCAGGCGCAGCAGCACGGTCTCGGCCTGGTCGTCCTGGTGATGGGCCAGCAGCAGGTGCCCGGCCCCGGCATGGGCGGCCAATTCGGCCAGCGCGGCATAGCGGACATCCCGGGCGGCGGCTTCCATGCCCCGGCCATCGACGCCGACCGCCACCCGCCGGCTGTGGCATTCCGCCCCCAGCAGAGTGGCCAGTCGATGCGCATGGTCCCGCCAATCGTCGGCTTCGGCCTGCAGGCCGTGATGGATGTGGAAACAGTGCAGGCGCAGTCCGAGGCGCCGGGCCGCGCTGGCCGCGTGCAGGGCCAGCATGGCGGAATCGGCCCCGGCGCTGAGCGCCACGCCGATGATCGAGCCCGAGGGCCGCGCCGCCAGGGCGGCGTCGAGCGCCCGCAGCAGCGCTGGGTCGAGCGCCGATCCCCAGGGGTCGCCTCCCTGATGAACCTGCCTAGCGGGCTTCCTGGAAGCGCCCATAGGCCGAGACGCGCTCGAGGCGGCGACGCAGCAGCTCGTCCACGTCCAGGCTGGAAAGTTCGCGCAGGGCGTCGGCCAGGGCGCGCTGGAGCTGGCGGGCCATGGTGGCCGGATCGCGGTGGGCGCCGCCCACGGGTTCGTTGACCACGCGGTCGATCAGGCCCAGGTCCTTCAGGCGCGGCGCGGTGATGGCCAGGGCCTCGGCCGCGACGGAGGCCTTGTCGGCGCTGCGCCACAGGATGGAGGCGCAGCCCTCGGGCGAAATGACGGCGTAGGTGGCATATTGCAGCATCATGACCGTGTCGCCCACGGCGATCGCCAGCGCACCGCCCGAACCGCCCTCGCCGATGATGGTGACGATGATGGGCACTTTCAGGCCGGCCATGGCGTACAGGTTGTGGCCGATGGCTTCGGACTGGCCGCGTTCCTCGGCCCCCACGCCGGGATAGGCGCCCGGGGTGTCGACGAAGGTGAACACCGGCAGGCGGAATTTTTCGGCCAGTTTCATCAGGCGCAGGGCCTTGCGGTAGCCTTCCGGCAGCGGCATGCCGAAATTGCGCAGGGCGCGTTCCTTGGTGTCGCGGCCTTTCTGGTGGCCGATCACCATGCAGGGCGTGCCGTTGAAGCGCGCCAGTCCGCCCACGATGGACTGGTCGTCCGCGTACATGCGGTCGCCATGCAGTTCGTGGAAATCCGTGAACAGCGCCTGGACGTAGTCCATGGTGTAGGGCCGCTGGGGGTGGCGGGCCACCAGCGCGGTCTGCCAGGGCGTCAGTTTCGCGTAGATGCTCTTGGCCAGGGACTGGCTTTTCTGCTGCAGGCGGTTGACTTCCTCTGAAATGTCGACGGCGGAGTCGGTCTGCACATAGCGCAGTTCCTCGATCTTTTGGTCGAGTTCGGCCAGAGGCTGTTCGAATTCAAGAAATGTATTTCGCATGAGAGCAGGGGTCCTAGGACGGAATTTCGGGACTCGATCAGTACTCGACGGCGGCGGCATCCATGCTGCGCCACAGGTACCAGCTGGCGACCGTGCGCCACGGCGCCCAGGCCTGGGAGACTTCGCGGGCCTCGAAACGCGAGACCGGCTCGCCGCTGAAGTAGTGATGGGAGATGGCCTTGAGCAGCGCCGTGTCGTCCAGCGGCAGGACATCGGGGCGCCCGAGGAAGAAGATCAGGAACATTTCCGCCGTCCAGCGGCCCACGCCGCGGATATCGCACAGCAGGGCCATCACGGCCGCGTCGTCATGGGATTCCCACCAGGCGGGATCCAGCCGGTCGGGCCGGGCGAAGAATTCGGCCGCGTCGCGCAGATACTGGGCCTTGCGCAGGGACAGACCGAGTTCGCGCAGTTCGGCCTCGGTGAACCGGGCGATGCAGCCGGGCCCCATGTCGTTGCCGCAGGCCTGGACCAGCCGGGCCCAGAGCTTGCGCCCCAGGGCCAGGGAAATCTGCTGGCCGACGATGATGCGGATCAGGGTCTGGAACGGACTCTGGCGCGCCTGCATGGCCTCGTGGCCATACACCGGGATCAGCTTGCGCAGGATGCGGTCGCGCTGCATCAGGTGATCGCAGGCCTGCGTCCAATAGGCGGGCCGCAGCGCGGCGGGGCTGTGATGTTGCATGTCCATGGTCACACCCGCCGCCATTGGGTGGCGCCGCCGGCCGCGTCGGCCAGTTCCACGCCCTGGTCGCGCAATTGGGCGCGGATGGCGTCCGCGCGGGCGAAATCGCGCGCGGCCTTGGCGTGGGTGCGTTCGGCGATCAGGGCTTCGATGGCGTCGGACGACAGCGTGTCCGCGCGGACGCCGCCCGCCAGGAAGCGGGTGGGTGATTTCAGGTAGACGGCGGGGTCGGTCTGCAACAGCCCCAGGATGCCGCCCAGGGCGCGCATCAGGCCGCTGGCCCGGGCGCTGGATTCGCGGTTGGCCCGCCCCGCCAGATCGAACAGCACGGCCACGGCACCGGCCGTGTTGAAGTCATCATCCATGGCGGCGCGGAAGGCCTGGGCGGACGGGTCTTCCCAGTCGACGGCGACGTCGGCGGGCGGCACACTGGCCAGCGTCTGGTAGAGCCGGTCCAGGGCGTTCTGGGCGTCCAGCAGGTTGTCGGGCGCGTAGTTCTGAGCGCTGCGGTAGTGGCTGCGCACCAGGAAAAAACGCAGCATTTCGGCTTCGCGCGGATTGACGGCATAGTCGGCCCGGTCGTCGGCCGCATCCAGCGCGACCGTGTCCCGGATGCGCTGGAAATTGCCCAGGGATTTGGACATCTTTTCGGCGTCCACCATCATCGGACCGCAGTGCATCCAGGCCGTGGCCAGGGTGCCGCCGAAAGCGCCCTCGCTCTGGGCGATCTCGTTTTCGTGGTGAGGGAATTTCAGGTCCGGACCGCCACCGTGGATGTCCAGCGGCATGCCCAGCAGCGCATGGCTCATGGCCGAGCATTCGATGTGCCAGCCCGGGCGCCCCGGCCCGTAGGAAGAATCCCAGCGGGTGTCGGCGGGCTCGTCGGGCTTGGCGGATTTCCACAGCACGAAGTCCAGCGGATCCTGCTTGCCGGCCGATACGGCGACGCGTTCGCCCGCGCGCAGGTCGTCCAGCGACTTGCCCGACAGCTTGCCGTAGCCGGGGAATTTGCGCACCGCGAAATTGACGTCGCCGTCGGCGCCCTGGTAGGCCAGCCCCCTGGATTCGAGCGTGCGGATGATGTCGAGCATGCCGGCCACGTGTTCCGTGGCGCGCGGCTCGTCATCGGGGGCCTGGACCCCGAGAGCGCGCTCGTCGGCGCGCATGGCGTCGATGAAGAATCCGGTCAGCGCGCGGATGGTGACGCCGCGCTCGACGGCGCGGCGGATGATCTTGTCGTCGATGTCGGTGATGTTGCGCACGTAGCGCACCCGATAGCCCGAAGCCCTCAACCAGCGCTGCACGACATCGAAGCCGACCAGCATGCGCGCATGGCCCAGGTGGCAGAAATCGTAGACCGTCATGCCGCAGACGTACATGCGCACCACCCCCGGCTCCGCTGTGCGCAGCGGAATTTTCTGGCGTGTCAGGGTGTCGTGGATATGGAGCATGTCGGGCAGGATGAGACGGGCGAACCCGCCGCTCCGGACCATGCGGGCAGCGCGCGGGGATGTAAAATGGACTGACAAGTATACCGTCCCCCGCTCTGATTCCAGAACCCCACCCATAGGCGCCCCGAGACGTGACCCGCCCTTTTCTTCCTGTTTTGGCCCTGTGCGCCTGCCTGATGGCGGTTCCGGCTCTGGCGGCCTCCCCGGACGCCGACGCCAATGCGGGCATCCCGAACCTGAACTACAACCCCGAGACCGGTGCGTTCACCGAGGTGCCTCCGCCGGAACGCGGCTGGCAGGCCTTCGCCGACGTACTGAAAAAGGCCGAACCCTCGGTGGATACCGCCATCCCGCTGACGGCCGCCCAGCTTGCCGATCACATCTCGGCGCTGATCGACGCGGGCCGCGCCGAAGAAGCCCTGGACATCATCGCCAAGCGCCAGGCCACGCGCGACGAATCCGTCACCCCGGGCGCCGACGTCCAGTTGCGCTACTTGCAGGGGCGGGCCCTGGGAGCGCTGGGGCGGCACGACGAGGCCATGGCCGTCTGGCGCCAGATGACCACCGACTACCCCGAACTGCCCGAACCCTGGAACGCGCTGGCGATCGAATACGCCCGCCAGGGCCAGCTCCAGCTGGCCCGCGAAGCGCTGGACATGGCACTGGTATCCGACCCGTCTTTCGCGCCGGCGCTGGAAAACCTGGGCCATGTGCAGATGCGCCTGGCCCAGGAAGCCTTCGACCGCGCCCGGGCGGCCGGCACGGCCCCGGCGCCCTCCGGGCCGGCGCACGACAAGACCCCCGCCCCTCAGGCACAATAGCCCTTTTGCACTGAACGCCGCCATGCCCCACGCCTCGTTTCTTTCCCGCATCCTGCCCTGGGCGCGGGCCTGCAGTCTGGGCTGCGCCCTGGTCCTGGCAGGCGGAGCCGCCGCCGCGCAGACCGATTCCAACCCATCCACTCAAAGCACAGCCATGAGCACTCATCCACACGTCAGAATCCATACCAACAAGGGCGATCTGCTGATCGAACTGGACGCCGAGAAAGCCCCCAAGACCGTCGAAAATTTCCTGCGCTACGTCAAGGAAGGCTTCTACGACGGCACCATCTTCCACCGCGTCATCAACAACTTCATGATCCAGGGCGGCGGCTTCGAACCCGGCATGAAACAGAAACAGACCCACGCGCCGGTCGAAAACGAGGCCAACAACGGCCTGAAGAACGACCGCTACACGCTCGCCATGGCGCGCACCGCCGATCCGCATTCGGCCACGGCCCAGTTCTTCATCAACGTGTCCGACAACGATTTCCTGAACTTCACCGCCCCCACCTCCAACGGCTGGGGCTATGCCGTCTTCGGCCGCGTCATCGAGGGCACGGAAGTCGTCGACGAGATCAAGAAAGTGAAGACCGGCAGCAAGGGCTTCCACCAGGACGTGCCCGTCGAGGACGTCGTCATCGAAAGCGCCACGCTGGTTGAATAAACAGGCGCTGCGAGGCGCCATCTGGATCGCCTCGGACATCCACCTGGGCGAAGCCGTCCCGGAGACGGCACGCGCCTTCTACGCGTTCCTGGACCGGGCACGGCGCCACGCCGACGCCCTGGTCCTGTGCGGCGACCTTTTCGATGCCTGGATCGGCGACGATCACGCCCTGCGCACACCGCCCGCCTGGCTCGCCGCCGCACTGGATGAACTGCGCGCCACCGCCGACGCCATCCCCCTGTGGCTGGCGCGCGGCAACCGCGATTTCCTGATGGGCCGCACCCTCGCCGACGCGCTGGGCGCCCGGCTGCTGGATACGCCCGCCGTCCTGGACACCGACGCCGGCCCGATCCTGCTGGCCCATGGCGACGAATTCTGCACCGACGACCTCGCCTATCAGCGCTTCCGCCGCATCGTCCGCACACCCTGGATCCAGCGAGTGTTCCTGGCCCTGCCCCTGGGCCTGCGGCGCGCCATCGCGGCACGGGCACGCGCGCGCAGCCGGCAGGCACGCAAAACCAAATCCATGGCGATCATGGACGTGAACCCCGCCGCCATCGCCCGGGCGCTGCGCGGGGCCGGATGCGACATCCTGATCCACGGCCACACGCACCGGCCCGCCATCCACGCGCTGGATCTGGACGGCCGCGCGGCGCGGCGCTACGTGCTGCCCGATTGGGAATGCGACAGCGACGCGCCCCCCAGGGGCGGCTGGATCGAGATCGACGCGACCGGGATTCGGCTGGTCACGGATCAGGCCCCTGCGGACTGATCCGTGCCTGACGCATCGGGGCGCCTTGCAAGGCGCGACGGGGGCCGAAGCGCTCAGTCCTGAGGCTCGGCCTCGGGGTCGAACGGATCGAGGCTGTCGATCTGGACGGCGGCGATGCGGCGGCCTTCCAATGCGGCGACGGTGAAACGGAAACCGCCGTAGCCACTCGTCAGTTCGCAGTGATCGCCGACGTCGGGCAGGCGCCCGAAACGGCTCAGCAGATAGCCCGCGATGGTGGAGTATTCCTCGTGCTCGTCGACCAGCCCGTCGGTGTGCAGGACCTGTTCCAGGTGATGCAGGTCGGCGGCGCCGTCGACGCGCCAGCGGCCATTGCCCTGATCGATGATGTCGGGGGCCTCGTCCTCGTCGGGGAATTCGCCGGCGATGGCCTCGAAGATGTCGATCGGCGTCACCACGCCGACGATGGAACCGAACTCGTCGGCCACCAGGACCAGCAGCCCGTGCGAGCGCTTGAGCGTTTCCATGAGCCCCAGGATGGGGATGGTCTCGTGCACGATGATCGGCTCACGCAGCCGTGTCTCGCGGATGCCGCCATGTTCCAGAAGGTCCAGCAGCAGATCCTTGGCGCGGCCCACGCCCACGACCTCGTCCAGCGAACCGCGGCACACCGGAAAGAAACTGTGCGGCTCGCGGATCAACTGGGCGCGCAAGTCTTCGGCCGGCGCATCCAGGTTGATCCAGGAGACATCGGTGCGTGGCGTCATGACGGAATGCACGTTGCGATCGCTGAGCGTCAGCACACCGCTGACCATGTTGCGTTCCTCGTCGCCGAAGGCCTCGACCGGCGCGGGCGCGTCCTCGCCCGTCTCGGGCTCGGGACCGGCCATCGGCTTGTGGCCCAGCATCAGCAGCACGGCCTCGGCGGTGCGCTCGCGCAGCGGCCGGCGCATCTCGGCGCGGCGCACGTTGCGACGCGCCCATTGGTTCAGGCCCTCGATCAGCACCGAGAACACGATGGCGGCGTACAGATAGCCCTTGGGCACGTGGAAGCTGAACCCGTCGGCAACCAGCGAAAAGCCGATCGTCAGCAGGAAGCCCAGGCACAGGATGACCACCGTCTGGTGGGCATTGACGAAGGCGGTCAGCGGCTTGGACGCCACCAGCATGATGCCCATGGCGATCACCACCGCGGCCATCATGATCGCCAGATGGTCGACCATGCCCACGGCCGTGATCACCGAATCGACGGAGAACACCGCGTCCAGAATGACGATCTGGGTGACGATCACTCCGAAACCGGCGTGCAGTCGCGAACCCGAGGCGTGCTGGGTGCGGCCCTCGATGCGGTCGTGCAGTTCGAACGTGCCCTTGAACAGCAGGAAGAAGCCACCCACGATCAGGATCAGGTCGCGGCCCGAGAACGACAGGTCGCCCAGGTGCACCAGGGGCTCGGTGAGCTTCACCAGCCAGGACATCAGCGTCAGCAGGAACAGACGCATGATGAGCGCCAGGCTCAGGCCCAGCACACGGGCGCGGTCGCGCTGCTTGGGCGGCAGCTTGTCGACCAGGATGGCGATGAAGACCAGATTGTCGATGCCCAGGACGATTTCCAGGACGATCAGGGTGAACAAGCCCACCCAGGCTGCCGGATCCAGCAACCATTCCATCATCGTGTTCCTTCAGGCGAGCAGATGCGTCATCATCTGCGCGAATATCTTGGGCGGCGCAGCCAGCACGTTGCCCGATTCCATCCAGCCCTGCTCACCCTGGAAGTCGGCCATCAGGCCGCCGGCCTCGAGCACCAGCAGGCTGCCGGCGGCCATGTCCCAGGGCTTGAGCCCGACGCCGCAGAAACCGTCCAGCCGGCCGCTGGCCACCCAGGACAGGTCCAGGACCGTGGAGCCCGTGCGCCGCGCCGCCGCGCATTCGGCCAGCAGCGGGACGAAGGGCGAGCTCGCAGGCAACGCCGTGGACTGGGGGATGTGCGAGGCCAGCAAGGCGTCGTGGTAGCGCAAGCAGGAGGACACCCGCACCCGGCGGTCGTTCAGAAAGGCGCCGCTGCCCCGGCTGGCAGTGAACATTTCGTTGCGCGTGGGGTCATAGACCACCGCGTGCGCGGCCTGGCCCCGATGCATCAGCGCGATGGACACGGCATAGTGCGCGAAGCCGTGGATGAAGTTCGTGGTGCCGTCCAGCGGGTCGATCACCCACTGGAATTCCGCGTCCGCCTGGCCGCCGCCGGCCTGCAGGCGGCCGGATTCCTCGGCCAGGATGCCATGGTCGGGATAGGCTGTGCGTAAAATGTCGATGATGGATTCCTCTGCGGCCCGGTCGACTTCCGTGACGTAGTCCTTCGGCCCCTTGCGCGCCACGTTCAGGCGTTCGAGGTCGAGGCTGGCGCGGTTGATGATGGCGCCGGCACGGCGTGCCGCCTTGATGGCGGTGTTGAGCATCGGGTGCATAGATTTCCAAAGATCACGGGTGACAGATCCCTATTTTAAATGACTCCGCCAGTTTCCTCCGACACGCCTCCCGACGCCCCGGATATTTTCGACCGGGTGCGCTTCATCATGGTCAGCCCCAGCCACCCCGGCAACGTCGGTTCGGCGGCCAGGGCGATCAAGACCATGGGCTTTCACGACCTGCGCCTGGTGGCCCCCGCCGACCCGGACATCCTGCGCCAGCCCGACGCCCTCGCCCTGGCGAGCGGGGCCGGCGACATCCTGAAACGCGCCCGCACGCACGCCACGCTGGCCGAGGCGCTGGGGTCCGCAACCCTGGCCTTCGCACTGACGGCGCGGGCGCGGGCCATCGGCCCCCCGCCCTGCGACATCCGCGAGGCCGCCGTGCAATCGGCCGCCGAGCTGGCCGGTCCGGACGCGCGCATCGCCATCGTCCTGGGCACGGAACGCACCGGTCTGTCCAACGAAGACATCATCCTGTGTCAGCGGGTCTGCCACATTCCGGCCAATCCAGCGTACAGTTCGCTGAACGTGTCCCAGGCGCTGCAGCTGGCCGCCTGGGAAATGCGCTATGCCCTGCTGCCCCTGGCCGGCGCGGCACGTCTGCCCGACACCCATGCCCGGCACGACCCGGGATCGGATCCGGCCAGCGGCGAACGCGTCCAGGCCATGCTGGAGCATTTCGAGCGGGCCCTGTTGGCCGTGGGATTCCTGGACCCCCGGCATCCGAAAAAACTGGTGCCGCGCATGCGGCAGATGTGGATCCGGAACCGGCTGAGCGCCGACGAGGTGGATATGGTGCGGGGCCTGTGCACCGCGATGATCCGCAGCGCCGGCCACGCCTACGCCGAAAGGACGGGAGCCCGCCCCGGTCCCGACGCCGATGAACACGAGCACATCCCGAGCACCGACCGACATGTTTGACCAGCTTCGCGAAGACATCGCCTGCATCCACGACCGCGATCCCGCAGCCCGCAGCCGGCTCGAAATCCTGACCTGTTATCCCGGCCTGCACGCCATCCTGGTCCACCGGCTGGCGCACGGCCTGTGGCGGCGCGGCTGGTACTGGGCGGGCCGCTTCGTGTCCCATCTGGGACGCTTGTTCACCGGCATCGAAATCCATCCCGGCGCCCGCATCGGCCGGCGCGTATTCATCGACCACGGCTTCGGCGTCGTGATCGGCGAGACCGCCGAAATCGGCGACGACTGCACGATCTACCAGGGCGTCACCCTGGGCGGCACCCGACTGTACAAGGGCGAGAAGCGCCACCCGACTCTGGAAGAAGGCGTCGTCGTCGGGGCGGGCGCCCAGATTCTGGGGGGATTCACCGTGGGCGCCCATGCCCGGATCGGTTCGAACGCCGTGGTGATCAAGCCCGTGCCCGCCGGGGCGACCGCCGTGGGCAACCCGGCACGGGTGATCCTGCCTGAGGACCATGCGGCCTCCGACGCCGTCCAGGACACGTCCCCGGCTTCCACGACACCTGGGCACACGGACCATCCAAGGCCCGGCGACGACCGGACGCGGACCGCCTCGCGCCCCGCCGGATCGCTTTGCCAGGAGGAAATCCCGCCTTCTCAAGCGGAATGGGCCGCCCGACCGCTTCAGGAACTGCTGCAGCGGGGCCGGTCCGGGTCCGACACCCGGGAGGCCGGACCCCAGGAAGACTTCGCACCCTACGGGGTCGGGCGCGCCGACGACGATCCGCTGGTCAAGGTGCTGCATGAACTCATCAACCACACGGCCCAACAGGACGCGCGCATCCACCGTCTGTGTTCGGCCCTGGAAGACCTGGGGCAGCGTATCGAAAACGGCCAGAGGCCGCTGGATGCGGAGCGGCTGAACCGCATGGTGGAGTAAAGAGGCGGGCGTCGGCGGCCCGTCGACGAAAAAGGTCACGCATTGACCGTCTTGTCTTTTTGCGACGAGACCGGGATGGACTGGACCTCGCGCAAGGGGATGGGCGTGCGCAGGCCCGCCTGGCGCAGCGCCTGGGGCGCCCGACGCTGCAGGTCGAAATACACGTCCCAGTATTTTTCCGCCAGCGCCCATGCGCGGACGTTCACCATGATGGTGCTGTCCCGGTATTCCATGACCATGACCTGGGGCGCGGGATCGGCCAGAATGTCGTCATGGCGATCAATCAATGACCGCAGGGTCGCCAGCGCGGCTTCCAGGTCGTCGTCGTATCGCACCCCCAGCATGATGTCCAGGCGGCGGGTCTTGTTGCGGCTGTAGTTGGTGATCGGACTCCCCCAGACCAGGGTGTTGGGCAGCAGGATCTGGATGCCGTCGACCTGCACGAAACGGGTCATGAACAGACCGATTTCATCCACGGTGCCCGAGCCCTGGCTACCGATGGAGACGAACTCGCCCGCACGCACCGGCCGCAGTACCAGCAGCATGATGCCGGCGGCGAAATTCTGCAGCGTCCCCTGCAAGGCCAGGCCAATGGCCAGGGCGGAAGCGCCCAGCATGGCGACCAGGCTGGCGGTCTGCACGCCCAATCGCGCCAGCACGGCCAGCAGCACGACGATGCGCACGGCCCAGACGGTGACGCTGCGGATCATGGGGACGATGGTCGGATCGATCCGGGCGGAACGATCCGCGATGTGGCGCATCCAGCGACCCAACAGATTGGATACGGCCCAGCCGATCACCAGAATCGCCAGGGTCACGCCGAAATGGATCACGATGCCGCTCAGATCGGGCAGGCCGGACCAGAAAGCCTGAAGCTGTTCCATGGCTGAAATCTCCAAGAATGAAACAAGTAAAACGCTGATTTTACGTTGCCCCGGGAGCGCCCCGATCGGCCGCCCGGCCGATCGATGAGTCGGGCATGCGCCGTCACCGATTTATCCACGCCGATTGTGGACAAGCGCATGGAAAAGTCCCGGAATGATTTATTTATTCCTTTTAAATCATGTATTTATATCTCATGACAGAAAAATGACCGTTTCATGAACATTGAACCGCTGAGGATTTATCCACCCTGCCTGTGGACAAATCCATGGACAAACCCCGAGATTCTCAGGGTTTTCCCTATGCCTCAATCACTTAGGCCCGGCGGTCGGAAAATGCCCGGACCGGTCCGGTCTTCATGCCGCGTGATGAAGGGTATTGATGTGCGGAAATGTCCGCACTCCCAGGGACCGATATAGTGACCCGGCGCATTGCGCCCAGGCGTTCCGCCCGCACCCCGGCGACCGCCGAAGAAAACACATCAAGCGCGCAGGCCCTCGGGCTACGCGACGGAGGCGAGACATGAAGCATTTCCTTCTGACGCGCTCATTGCGCGTCCGGCTGGCGCTGTCCACCCTGGCGCTGCTGCTGCCCACCCTGCTGGCCGTCGGCGGCGCCCTGTGGCTCGCGGCGCCGGTGCCTGAGCCGCTGCGCAGTGGCCTGATCGGGCTGGGGCTGGCGTCCATCCTGCTGGCCTGGCTGATTTACCGCGCCTTGCTGCGCATGGTTCTGAACCCGCTTCTGGACAGCGGCCAGTTGCTGCGCCGGATCGCCGACGGCGACCTGACGGCCTCCATCGAGGTCTGGACCCGGGATGAAATCGGGCAACTGTTCCAGGGGCTGAAGGACACGCAGGAGAGTCTGCGCACCATGATCGCCCTGGTCCTGGAACGCACCGGCCGCATGGTCCAGGGCGCGCGCGCGATCGCCGCCGGCAACCAGGACCTGAACGCGCGCACGGAACAGCAGGCGGCGGCCCTGCAGCAGACTGCGGCCAGTATCGAGGAACTGGCGAGCACGACCCGGCAGAACGCCGGCAACGCCCGTCAGGCCAACCAGCTGGCCGGCCAGGCCTCGGGCGTGGCCTCGGACGGCGGGCGGACCGTGGACGAACTGATCGAGACCATGGAGGGCATCTCGGACAGTTCCCGGCGCATCGGCGAGATCGTCGGTGTCATCGACGGCATCGCCTTCCAGACCAACATCCTGGCCCTGAACGCGGCCGTGGAGGCCGCCCGCGCCGGCGAGGAAGGCCGCGGTTTCGCCGTCGTGGCCGCGGAAGTCCGGGCGCTGGCCCAGCGCAGCGCCGCCGCCGCGCGGGAAATCAAGGACTTGATCGAGCAATCAACCCTGCGCATCGAGGACGGCTCGGCCCGCATGCGGCAGGCGGGCCGGACCATGCTGGAAATCGTCACCTCGGTCCGGAAAGTGTCCGGCATCATGGAAGAAATCACCGCCGCCACCGTGGAGCAGTCCGCCGGCATCGAACAGATCCACCAGGCCATGGCGCAGATCGAAACCGCGACACAGCACAATACCCGGCTCGTGCGACAGTCCGCCGGCGCCACCGGCCTGCAGGAGCGCCTGGCCGACGAAGTGAAGGATTCCCTGGCTGTCTTCCGACTGGGGATGACAGTCTTATCCACGCAGATTGTGGACAAGTCCATGGACAAGCCTTGAAGGACTCAGCTTTAGTCTTTCATATCAAACAGATAGCATCTGGGGCAGAAAAATGACCGATGCATGACAAGTCCTATTGTCGCGAAATTATCCACCCCGTCTGTGGACAAATCCATGGACAAACCCTGGGCTTTCCCCGATTTCTTCGGTGGCGCAAAGGGTTACGCTGAACGGTTGATTTCCGCCCCCGGTTCCTCGTGCCCGCCGAAGCCCTTGCGCATGGCCGACAGCACCTTGTTGGCGAATTCGGCATTGCCGCGCGACTGGAAGCGTTCGAACAGTGCGGCGCTGAGCACCGGCACCGGCACACCCTCGTCGATGGCTGCGTGCAGCGTCCAGCGGCCCTCGCCGGAATCCGACACCCGGCCCGCGAAACCGTCCAGCCCCGGATCGGCCTGAAACGCTCGCGCCGTCAGATCCAGCAACCACGAGCCGATCACGCTGCCCCGGCGCCAGAGTTCGGCGATTTCCGGCAGGTCCATGTCGTATTGATAGTGCTGAGGGTCGCGCATCGGCGCCGTTTCCGCGTCGGTCGCGTGCGCGACTTTGCCCACGTTGGCATGGCGCAGCAGATTGAACCCTTCGGCGTAGGCCTGCATGATCCCGTACTCGATGCCGTTGTGCACCATCTTCACGAAGTGCCCCGCCCCCGCCGGGCCGCAGTGCAGATAGCCCTGTTCCGCCGTACCCGCCCCGTCGCCTCGTCCCGGCGTGCGGGGGGCGGCGGCCCGGCCCGGCGACAGCGCCGCGAACACCGGATCCAGTCTTTGGACCGCTGCGACATCGCCGCCGATCATCAGGCAATACCCGCGGGCCTGGCCATGCACGCCACCGCTGGTACCGACGTCCAGGTAATGGATGCCCCGAACCGCCAGCGCCTTTGCCCGACGGATATCATCGTGATAGCAGGAATTGCCGCCGTCGATGACGATGTCGCCGGCGTCGAGCAGCGGTTCCAGTTGGCTCAGTACGCCTTCCACCAGGCCTGCCGGCACCATCAGCCAGACAGCGCGGGGCTGCGGGAGCTGGTCGACCAGATCGGCCAGTGAAATTGCCCCGACAGCCCCGTCGGCGACCAGGCGCGCCACGGCGTCTTGTTGAGGATCGTAGGCGACACAGCCGATATTGTTGTCCATGAGCCGGCGCGCCATGCCGGCGCCCATGCGGCCCAAACCTACCATGCCGATTTGCATGTGAATCTCCGTGAGTTTCCGAGCTGCCCGCGCGGCAGCGTGCCTAGGCGAGATAGTACTGTCATCGCAAGAACAGGGAGCGCTCCAACCCATGGAGCGGATCCCCGCATAACCGCGCTCTCGCCCGAAACCCGCGCAGGGCTCAACCGCTCCGGGCCGCCCCCAGCACGCGCCGCACGAACACAATGCACATGAGCAAAAAGGCCAGCAGACCGATGCCGGTGGCGATCGGCGCGAATCCGGGGCCGGCCACGGCCAGCGGCGCATCGCCGCCGCCGGATGCCATGGAGCCCACGATCACGATGGCCAGCACGACGCCCACCAGGCTCTCGCCCACGATCAGCCCCGAGGCGAACAGCGTACCCGTGCGCTCGCTGGCCTGCTCGGCCGCCTGAACGCGCCCGGGCCCTTGCGCCACCGTCCGGGCGCGGATCCGGATCCGGACGAACCACGAGATCAGGGCGCCGACGAACAGCGCCGTGGCCACCGTAGGCGGCAGATAGACGCCCATGGCCACCGCCAGCGGCGGCACGCGGAACCGGGTGAAGCGGCCCAGCACCCAGTCGAAGACAATCAGCGCGGCCCCCACCAGCACACCGATGCGGATGTACGTCCAGTCGAGCGTATGGCTGAACAGGCCCTGCGCGATGGTGATCATGAGCGAGGCCTGCGGCGCGGCGAGGGCCTGGGTCGGGTCCATGCCCTCGCGCGGCAGGCTGCCGATGAAACCATAAGCCTCATAGAGCAGTTCCAGCACCGGCGGAATCGTCACTGCGCCGATCACGCAGCCGATGATCAGCGCCGTCTGTTGCCGCCACGGGGTCGCATGCACCAGCCAGCCCGTTTTCAGGTCCTGCAGATTGTCGTTGGAAATCGCCGCCACGGCCACGACGACCGAGGTGCAGAACAGCGCCAGCGCCGTCATGAAGCGTACGGATTCAGGGTTGCCCAACAAGTCCTGCGTCTGACCGATACCGATGAAAATCATGGACGAGGCCAGGATGGCGATCACGGCGATGCCGGAGATCGGGCTGGCCGACGAACCGACCAGGCCGGCCATGTAGCCGCAGGCGGCCGCCACCAGGAAACCAAAGACGAAGGCCAGCAAGACGCCGGTCACCACCAGGGTCCAGGCGGCCAGCGCGGGCAGGCCGGAGTCCGCCACGAAAGACTGGAACGTCGCGCCCAGCAGCAGGATCATGAACAGCGTCAGTTTCAGCAGCAAGCCCGGCGGCAGGTCGGCATCGGTGCGGTCCTGTCCCGATGCGCCCGAGCCGCGCTTCAGCACCGACAACGAAATCCGCATGCCTTCGATCATGGGCTTGATCAGCGTCAGCAGGGTCCAGACGGCCGCCACGGCGATCATGCCGGCGCCGATCAGGCGCACTTTGGAAACCCAGATGCCGGTGGCGAAACTGGACAGGTTGGCGCCGTCGGGCATGGGCGCCAGCGACGTCAGCCAGGGCACGGCGACGCCCCAGGAAAGCACCACGCCCAGCAGCATCGCCACGCCGCCGACGATGCCGACCAGATACCCCGCGCCGACCAGGGCGAAGGACAGGCCCAGGGGCAGCTGGAACACGGCACGCCCGGCGGTGAACCAGTAGCCCACGCTGTCACCGGCGATACGCAGGCCGCTCGTCATCAGGCTGAAACCGCCCGCCAGCACGCCGCCGGCCACGATGTCGCGCAATCCGCCGGCCTGCCGGGTTGCCGCGCCGTCGCCCGGGTTCTGGCCGACCTTGAGAATCTCGGCGGCGGCCACGCCTTCGGGATACGGCAGGTCGCTGTTGACGACCAGCGCGCGACGCAGCGGTACGGTGAACACCACGCCCAGGATCCCGCCGCAGGCGCAGATCATGGCGGTCTGCAGCAGGGGGAATCCTGTCCAGTACCCCATCATCAGCAGCGCCGGCAGCACGAAGATGACGGCGGACAAAGTGCCCGCCGCGGACGCCTGCGTCTGGACGATGTTGTTCTCCAGCACGTTGGAGTCGCGGAACATCCGCAAGACCGCCATGGAAATCACCGCCGCCGGAATCGAGGACGCGAAAGTCAGGCCCACCTTCAGGCCCAGATAGACATTGGAAGCGGTGAAGACCAGGGTGATCAAGGCCCCCAGAACGACACCCCGCAGGGTGAGCTCCTTGAGCGATGCGTGAGTCTCGGGCATGGTGACGGTCGATCCTTGCGTGGAAACGGAGATCCGGGCATTGTATCCACCTGCGGCGATCCCATTGAACGATAATACGGAGCTCCCCCTTCATTCCTGACGTTCCACCCATGCCCACCCCCGACCTCGCCGGCCACACCCCCATGATGCAGCAGTACCTCCAGCTCAAGGCCCAGGCCGGGTCGCATTTGCTGTTCTACCGCATGGGCGATTTCTACGAGATGTTCTACGACGACGCGGAACGCGGGGCGCGGCTGTTGAATCTCACACTGACCAAGCGCGGCACCTCCAACGGCGCGCCCATCCCGATGGCGGGCGTGCCGCACCATGCCATGGAAGGCTACCTGGCGCGGCTGGTGGCGCTGGGCGAATCCATCGCCATCTGCGAGCAGATCGGCGATCCGTCCGCCAGCAAGGGCCCGGTCGAACGCAGGATCGTGCGTGTGGTCACACCGGGCACGCTGACCGACGACGCGCTGCTCCCGGCCGACGACGACCGCCGGATCGCGGCCTGGGTCACGGGGCGAGGCCACGGGCGCGAGACCGTGGGTCTGGCCTGGATGAACCTGGCCAACGGCGACTTCAAGGCCTGCGAATCGACGCCGGAATTGCTGGACGCGGAACTGGGCCGCATCGCGCCCGCCGAGCTGGTCTGCGCGGAACAGGCGGACACGCTCGCGCTGGAATCCTCCGGACTGGACGCGGCGATCAGCCGGGTGCCGGACTGGCACTTCGAGGCCGACGGCGCGCGTGACACGCTGCTGCGCCATTTCGGCGTGAACGACATCGGCGCCTTCGGACTGGACCACCTGCCGCTGGCGATGCGGGCGGCGGGCGCGCTGCTGCGCTACGTCGGGACGACGCAAGCCCAGGCGCTCAGCCACGTGCACAGCCTGGCGGTGGATGCGGGCGGCGACTACGTGGTGCTGGATCCGGCCACGCGGCGCAACCTGGAAATCACCGACACGCTGAACGGCGGCGACGGTCCGACACTGTTCAGCACGCTGGACCACGCCCGCACGCCGATGGGCAGCCGCCAGTTGCGCCGCTGGCTGCAGGCGCCGCTGCGCGACAATCCGCAGGCCCAAGCCCGCCAGGACGTGATCACACAATTGCTGCGGGCGCCGGACGCCGATGGCGCGCTGCGCACCCTGCGCGACGCGCTGCGGCCGCTGCCCGACCTGGAGCGCATGGCAACCCGTCTGGCCCTGGGCACGATCCGGCCGCGTGAACTGGCCAGCCTGCGCGACGCGCTGGGCGGGCTGGACGCGCTGGCCGGGACCACTGCGGCGACTTTCGACGCCCGGGGGCTGCTGGCCGACTGCCTGCGCGACGTGCCCGTGGACCCGGCGCTGCACGCGTTGCTGAATCAGGGGATCGCCGCCGAACCCGCCCTGATGGTGCGCGATGGCGGAGTGATCGCGGCGGGCTACGATGCGGAACTGGACGAACTGCGCCAACTGGCGGGCGACAACGGCGCCTTCCTGCTGGAAGTGGAATCCCGCGAACGGGAACGCACCGGCATCGCCAACCTGCGGGTGGAATACAACCGCGTCCACGGCTTCTTCATCGAAGTCTCGCGCGGCCAGGCCGACAAGGTACCCGACGATTATCGCCGCCGCCAGACGCTGAAGAACGTGGAGCGCTACATCACGCCCGAACTGAAGGCCTGGGAAGACAAGGTCCTGTCTGCCCGGGACCGCGGCCTGGCGCGCGAAAAGCTGCTGTACGAGCGGATCCTGGCCCAGGCGGCGGAACACGCGGCGGCGTTGGCCCGCAGCGCCGCCGCCCTCGCGCGCATCGACGCGCTGGCCGGACTGGCCCACCACGCGCGCGCCCACGGCTGGGTGGCACCCGAACTGGCCGACGACATCTGCCTGGACATCGAGGCGGGACGCCACCCGGTGGTGGAGCACAGCATCGAATCCTTTACTCCGAACGACTGCCGCATGGACGAGGAACGCCGCATGCTGCTGATCACGGGCCCGAACATGGGCGGCAAGTCGACCTACATGCGACAGGTGGCGCTGATCGCGCTGCTGGCGCGCGCCGGCAGCTACGTGCCCGCCACGCGGGCGAAGATCGGTCCGGTGGACCGCATCTTCACCCGCATCGGCGCGGCCGACGACCTGGCGGGCGGGCGTTCGACCTTCATGATGGAGATGATGGAGGCGGGCGTGATCCTGGGGGCCGCCACGCCATGCAGCCTCGTGCTGATGGACGAGATCGGCCGGGGCACATCCACCTACGACGGCCTGGCGCTGGCCTGGGCCATCGCCCACCGGCTGCTGACGCACAATCGCGCCATGACGCTGTTCGCGACGCATTACTTCGAGATGACGCGACTGCCGGAAAAGACCCACGGCGTGGCCAACGTCCACCTGGCGGCGGCCGACGCGCCCGACGGCGTGGTCTTCCTGCACGAAGTCCGTCCCGGCCCCGCCAGCCAGAGCTACGGCCTGCATGTGGCCCAGCGCGCGGGCATCCCGCCGGTGGTGATCCGCCATGCGCGCAAGGAACTGGCCGAACTGGAAGCCCGCAACCGGGCGGACTCCCAGTTGGCGCTGTTCTTCCAGCAGACCGACGAGGAGTCCGGCGGCGACCCCGACGCGCCGCTGCGCGCCGCCCTGCAGGCGCTGGAACCCGACAGCCTCAGTCCGCGCGAGGCGCTGGAACTGATCTACCAGTTGCGCCGGGACTTTCTCTGATTCGAACGGCGGTCCGGTCCGCAAGCCGGGCCGCGGCGCGCCGGGCGCCCGGCCCCACACCACAGGACACTTCCCCATGCACACCTCGATCCCCGACATCGACCGGCCCACGCCCCTCCTGGGCGGCCTGACGCCCCAGGAGTTCATGCGCGACTACTGGCAGAAAAAACCCTTGCTGGTGCGCCAGGCGATCCCCGGTTTCCAGCCCCCGGTCACGATCCGCGACATGCAGACCCTGGCCCGCCGCGACGAAGTCGAATCCCGCCTCATCACCCATGGCGAACGCGGCTGGTCGCTGAAGCATGGACCGTTCCGCCGGCTGCCGCCGGCCACGCAGCCGAACTGGACGCTGCTGGTGCAGAGCGTGGACTTGCACGACGATGCTTCGGCCGCACTGATGCGACAATTCCGCTTCATTTCCGATGCCCGGCTGGATGACCTGATGGTCAGCATCGCCACCGACGGCGGCGGCGTCGGCCCCCACTTCGACAGCTACGATGTCTTCCTGCTGCAGGGGTACGGCCGGCGCCGCTGGCGCACCAGCCAGCAGACGGACCGCGCCCTGGTGCCGGGGCTGCCGCTGAAGATCCTGGCCGACTTCCGGCCGGACGCGGACGACATCCTGGAGCCGGGCGACATGCTGTACCTGCCCCCGCACGTCTGCCACGACGGCATCGCCATCGGCGACGGCTGCATGACGCTGTCCATCGGCTTTCGCGTCCCCAACGAAGCCACCCTGGCCCGGGGCCTGCTGGAAGCGGCCGCCGATCAGGTCTCGGCCCAGCACCTGGGCGACCCGGGCCTGTACGGGCACCCTTGCCTGCCCGGTCCGGACCTGGCCGCGCTGTACACCGACGCGGGCGAGCCCGCCACCCGCACCCCGGCGGCCCTGCCCGACTCGCTGGTGCGGGCAACGCTGGAAACCCTGTCCCGGGTACGCCTGGACCGCGCGGTGGCGGCCCGTTTCCTCGGCCAGTGGCTGACGTCCCTGCCCGACAGCGCCTTGTTCGATCCGGCCGACGAACCACTGACGCTGAGCGCCGGGGTGCCCGCGTCGGGCCGCCTGGCGCTGGACCGCTGCACGCGGCTGATGTATTGCGACCGGCAGGTCTTCATCAACGGCGAGGTCGCGTCCCTGGCGGCCGAACCCGGTCTGGAGGCGCTGGCCGACCAGCGCGCGCTGGACGCCGACGCGGTCCGCCGCCTGGCCCCGGAAACCCTCTCCCTGCTGGACGAATGGGCGCAAGAAGGCTGGCTGCGCTGGGAAGACTGAACCCGGTCCACGTCGCGCCTTGCAAGGCGCTCCGATTCGTCAGGCAATTTGCTTATATCCGCATAAAAACATAAGCATCGGTTCGTTCACGGCTTGAGGGAAGCGTCCCAGAATGGACGCTTCCTTCGTTTCCACAAGACCGTGCCATGCTCGCGCCGAACTACCTGCCCGAAGCCCATCATGCCCTGATCGCCGAACTGGCGGGCTCGCTGGAATCCCCCGGCCTGCATTGGCTCTCGGGCTATTTCGCCGGCGTCGCCCAGGCGCGCCAACCCGCGCGCGAAGCCGCGCCTCCGTTGACGGTGGCCGCGGCTCCCGCGCCCGACTCGGCCCGGCGCCTGACCATCCTGTATGGCAGCCAGACCGGCAACGCGAAGCGCATTGCATCCGCGCTGCACGAGCAAGTGCTCGCCCAGGGCCTGGAGGCCCGGCTGGTGCGGGCCGACCAATACAAGACCAAGGAACTGAAGGACGAGCAGCTGCTCTACGTGATCATGAGCACGCAAGGCGATGGCGACCCGCCGGACGACGCCATCGCCTGGGTCGAATTCCTGCTGGGCAAGCGCGCCCCCAAGCTGCCCCGGCTGAAATACGCCGTGCTGGGCCTGGGGGATTCCAGCTACCCTTCGTTCTGCGGCATCTCACAGAAGATCGACACCCGCCTGGCCGAACTGGGCGCACAGCGCCTGCAGGACGCCGGTGCGGCGGACCTGGACATCGAAACGGTCGCCGCGCCCTGGCAGACCCGGGCGCTGGAGCAGGCGCGCGACACCCTGAAGTCCGGCGCGTCGACCGCGCCCCAGGCCACCGTCACGCCGCTGCACCCCCAGGCCGAGAAATTCACCCGCGACCGCCCGTTCCAGGCCGAAGTCCTGCTCAACCAGCCCATCACGGGCCGCGACAGCGACAGGGACATCCGTCACCTGGAATTATCCCTGGCGGGCAGCAAGCTGCGCTACGAGCCCGGCGACGCGCTGGGCGTCTGGCCCCTGCAGGACGACACCCTGGTCGCCCGCGTCCTGGAAGCCAGCGGCCTGAACGCGGCCGACGCCGTCGAACACCAGGGCGTGCGCCGCCCCCTGGGGGAATGGCTGGGCCGCTACCGCGAATTGACGGTACTGACCCGTCCTTTTCTGACCGCCCTGGCGGAGCGCACGCAAAGCGGCGAACTGACGGCGCTGCTGGCGCCGGAAGCCCGCGAACGTCTGACCGCCTACCTGGGCACGCATCAGTTGATCGACGCGCTGCGTCAGTGGCCGGCGAACTGGACCGGACCGGAACTGGTGGCTGCCCTGCGACCGTTGACTCCGCGCCTGTATTCCATCGCCTCTTGCGCAGCGGTGGCCGAAGACGAAGTCCACCTGACCCTGGGCCATGTCGCCTTCGAACGGGAAGGCGAATCCCGCTGGGGCGTGACGTCGCACTACCTTTCCGAACGCGCCGAAGGCGACATGGTCCCGGTCTTCATCGAGGAAAACACGCGCTTCCGCCTGCCGGCCGACGCCACCCGCGACATCATCATGATCGGCGCCGGGACCGGGGTGGCGCCGTTCCGCGCCTTCGTCCAGGCCCGCGCCGACGCGCAGGCGCCGGGGCGCAACTGGCTGATCTTCGGCAACCCGCATTTCACCAGCGACTTCCTGTACCAGACCGAATGGCAGCAGGCGCTGAAGGACGGCCATCTGGACCGCATCGACCTGGCGTTCTCCCGCGACCAGGCGGACAAGATCTACGTCCAGCACAAGCTGCTGGCGCAGGGCGCGGACGTCTACGACTGGATCCAGGCGGGCGCCCACGTCTACGTCTGCGGGGATGCCGACCGCATGGCCCGCGACGTGCACGCCGCCCTGCTGGAGATCGCCCGCGACCACGGCGGCCTGGACACGGAAGGCGCCCGCCTGTGGCTCGACGACCTGGCCGCGCAGGGCCGCTACGCGCGGGACGTTTATTGACCGGCTTCGCATTCCGCCGGCGTCCCTCTCTTCAAACACCCCTTTCCTTTTGATCCCGACATGAGCGTTTCCCCCTTGTCCCCGCTGGAAGACATCAAGACCGGCAGCCGCTTCCTGCGCGGCACCATCGCCAAGGAACTGGAAAACCCGGTGACCGGCGCCATCCCCGAAGCCGACACCAAACTGCTGAAATTCCACGGCAGCTACATGCAGGACGACCGCGACATCCGCGACGAGCGGCGCAAGCAGAAACTGGAACCCGCCTACGCCTTCATGGTGCGCGCGCGCCTGCCGGGCGGCGTGATCAGCGCGGACCAATGGCTGGTGCTGGACGAACTGGCGCGGCGATACGCCACGCGCGGCCTGCGCATCACCACGCGCCAGACCTTCCAGTGGCACGGCATCCTGAAGCGCAACCTGCGCGCCTTCATGCAGGGCATCCACGACGCCCGCGCCACCACGATCGCCGCCTGCGGCGACGTGAACCGCCAGGTGATCAGTTCGGTCAACCCCCACCTGTCCAGCCAGCACGCGCTGACGCAACAATGGGTACAACGCCTGTCCGACCACTTCCTGCCGCGCACCAGCGCCTACGCCGAGATCTGGCTGGGCGGCGAACAGGTCGGCGAAGCGGTCGACGAGGAACCCATCTACGGCAACGATTCCGCTTACCTGCCGCGCAAGTTCAAAATCGGCATCGCCATCCCGCCGACCAACGATTGCGATGTCTTCGCCAATGACCTGGGGCTGGTCGCCATCATCGAGAACGGCGAACTGCGGGGCTTCAACGTCGCTGTGGGCGGCGGCATGGGCGCCACGGCGGGCGATCCGAGCACCTACCCACGCCTGGGGACGCTGATCGGTTTCACCCGGCCGGAAAACGTGATCGCCGTGGCCGAAGCCGTGGTCACCCTGCAACGCGACCACGGCGACCGCAAGGAACGGCGGCACGCGCGCCTGAAATACACGGTGGACCGCCTGGGCGTGGACTGGTTCCGCGAACAGGTCGGCCTGCGCTCAGGCGTCCCCCTGGAGCCTTTGCGTCCCTACCGCTTCGAGGGCAACGGCGACCGCTACGGCTGGTCGCGCGGCGAGGACGGCCGCTGGCACCTGGGGCTGTACATCGCCTCGGGCCGCTTGTGGGACCAGGACGGTCCGCGCCTGCAGACCGGCATGCGCGAAATCGCCAGGATCCTGAAGGGCGAGTTCCGCCTGACCTGCAACCAGAACCTGGTGATCGCCAACGTGGACGAAGCCGACCGCGCGGCCATCGACGCGCTGGTCGAGGCATACGGGCTGGACGGCTACAAGGCTCAGAGCGGCATCCGCCGTCATCACATCGCCTGTGTCGCGCTGCCCACCTGCGGCCTGGCCATGGCCGAAAGCGAACGCTACGCCCCCGTCCTGCTGCCCAAGCTCGAAGCCCTGCTGGACACGCACGGCTTGCGCGACGCGCCCATCCTGCTGCGCCTGTCGGGCTGCCCGAACGGCTGTTCCCGCCCCTACCTGGGCGAGATCGCCCTGGTGGGCCGCGCCCTGGGGCGCTACGACCTGCGCCTGGGCGCCGACTTCATCGGCGAACGCCTGAACGTGGTCTACCGTGAAAACATCACCGAAGCGGAAATCCTGTCCAGCCTGGACGCCCTGTTCGGCCAGTACGCCCGCGATCGCATCGCGGATGAAGGGTTCGGCGACTTCCTGGTGCGAGCCGGCGTGATCCAGGCGGACGCGCGCGGTCCGCACATTGCGGCGCCCGACCGCAAGGCGGGCGCCGCATGAACCACTTCCCGCTGTTCGCCGACCTGAAGGGTCGCATCGCCGTCGTCGTGGGCGCGGGCCTGGTGGCCGAACGCAAGATCGCGCTGCTGCGCGCGGCGGGCGCCCGGGTCATCGTCAGCGCGCGCGCGGCCCACCCGCAGGTGCTGGCGCGCGCCCAGGCGGGCGGGATCGAGCTGCGCCTGGGGGAATTCGACCCCGCCCTGCTGGACGAGGCCTGGCTGGTCGTCGCGGCCACCAATGACCGCGCACAGAACCAACGGGTCGCGGACGCCGCCGAGGCTCGCCGCCTGTTCTGCAATGTGGTGGACGATCCGGATCTGTCCAGCGTCCAGGTGCCGGCCATCGTGGACCGGTCCCCGATCACCCTCGCCATTTCCTCGGGCGGCGCCGCGCCCGTGATCGCCCGACGCCTGCGCGAACGCATCGAATCCTTGGTCGATCCCGCGCTGGGAGATCTGGCCGCGCTGGCCCGTCGCAAGCGGTCCCGGATCCGCCAGGCCCGGCCGCAGTTGCGCCCGCGCCGGGACTTCTACGACTGGCTGCTGGACGGTCCCGTCCTGGACGCCCTGCGGCGCAACCGCGCCGACGAGGCGGAAACCCTGCTGGACCAGGCCTTGACCATCGCCACCCCGCCGCCGGCGGGCAAGGTGCTGCTGGTCGGCGCGGGGCCCGGCGATCCCGGCCTGCTGACGCTGCGCGGGCTGCGCGCCCTGAACGAGGCCGACGTGATCCTGGTCGACCGCCTGGTCAGCCCCGCCGTGCTGTCGCTGGCGCGGCGCGATGCGCAGGTGATCGACGTCGGCAAGGCCCGCGGCGGCCCGCACGAATCGACCCAGGCCCGCATCCATGCCCTGATGGTATCGTACGCGCGACAGGGGTGCTGCGTGGTGCGCCTGAAAGGCGGCGACCCCATGGTCTTCGGGCGCGGCGGCGAGGAACTGCAACATCTGAAGCGACACGGCATCGCCTACGAAGTCGTGCCCGGCATCACCGCCGCCCTGGCCTGCGGCGCCTATGCCGGCATTCCGCTGACGCATCGCGACCACGCCCAGTCCCTGACTTTGGCTACCGCGCACTGTCGGACGGGCGCGGCCAAACCGCCGGATCTGGCCAGCGGCGATGGCCGGACCCGGGTGTACTACATGGGGGTGGAGCGCCTGCCGGCGCTCGGCGCCCGCCTGCTGGCCGAGGGCCATGCCGCCGACCTGCCCTGCGCCCTGGTGGAAAACGGCTCCCGGCCCGGACAGCGCACCCTGCACGCCACCCTGGGTTCGGTCGTGGAAGCCGCGCGCCGCCATGCCATCCAGTCCCCCGCCCTGGTCATCGTCGGCGAGGTCGCCGCCCTGGGCATGGACCTGGCATGGTTCGGCGAAACCCTGCGGCCGGCGTCGAGCGACACCCTGCGGCGATTGGCCGTGGCCTGAGCCCCGAAGAACCTGCACATAAAACGAAAGGCCAGGATCATGATCCTGGCCTTTCGCGCGACCGTGGCCGCAGTTTACTGGGTTTCCTTCAGGTTCTTGGCCAGCACCGACAGGATGCGGCGCGCCGTGGCGTCGGTCTTGGGCTGGCCGGCCTCGTCGCGCACGCTGACCTGGGTGCCACCGCCCTGCTGGGCCAGATGAATGCGCAGTTTTTGTGCTTCGGCGGCATTGCGGGTGCCGAACAGGCGGCCGAAGAACGTCTGCTGTTCGATCTTTTCACCCGTATCGGTGTCCAGGTAGCGGATGTAGTAATCACCCTGCTCGCGATTGCGGTCCTCGACCGTGAACCGGGCCGAATCGATGGCCACGCCCACGCGGCGCCAGGCCCGGTCGAAGGGTTCGCCCAGCGTCAGGGAATCCTGGTTCTGGGCGAGCTGGGCCGCGGAGGCCGCTCCGGCGCCGGATTCGGCGGCCTTGACCTTTTGGGCGGCCTGCTGCTGGTCGGTGCCCAGGTAGACCATCAGGCGCGCCAGCATGGCCGCGTTCAGGCCCGGGTCTTCCTTGCCGAAGACCCACTTGAACGCCGTGCCATCACCGGTGGGGGTTTCTTCCATGTGCTGGTGGCTGATGTAGATTTCGGTCTTGCCGTTCACACGCTCCATGCGCGTGGTGAAACGGTCCCGCTCGCCGCTGTCGAAGACCTGGTCCAGCACGCTGCCCAGGGCGCTGCGCAGCCAGCCTTCCGGGATCTTGGCGCGGTTTTCGGCCCAGTCGGTCTCGATCAGACCGGCCTGCGGATTCTGGGAATGGATGGTGAAACCCTGTTCGCCCCAGAATTCGATGACCTTCGGGTACAGGTTTTCGGCGGCCTCGCTGACGACCAGCCAGCGCAGCGTGCCATCGCGCATGACTTCGATGCCGGGGGCCCTGGGCAGCACACGGTCGGCCGGGTTCGCGCTCTGCGCGCCCTGGCTGGCCCGGTAGTCGCTCAGGCGCGCGACGCCTTCGGGCGCCACGTAGTGCGTGTTCTTGTTCGCCTGGGTCAGGTCGGGCGGAATCGACAGCGGATCGCCCGCCACGGTGCTTTTGTATTCGAT
Organism: Castellaniella denitrificans; assembly: GCF_027214045.1. Classification (GTDB taxonomy): domain Bacteria; phylum Pseudomonadota; class Gammaproteobacteria; order Burkholderiales; family Burkholderiaceae_B; genus Castellaniella; species Castellaniella denitrificans_A. The sequence goes on from NZ_JAPWHE010000002.1 coordinate 255,227, forward strand.
GGATTCGGTCTGGCCGGTCAGCTGGCCGATGGTCGAGCAGGCGGACAGGGACAGCAGACCCGCCAGCACCAGGCTGGTCCGGGCGAGCGGCATGCGTTTCATCATCACAGAGAACCTGCTTCAATCAGGGCTTGGCGCACAACGGTGCGGAACGGATCGGACAAGGGGGTGAGCGGCAGGCGGTAGCCCAGTTGCGTCAGGCCCATTTCGGCCACGGCCCACTTGACGGGAATGGGGTTGGCCTCGAGGAACAGCACGCGATTCAGCGTCGCCAGCCGGTCGTTCAGGCGGCGGGTCTCGGGCACGTCGCCCCGCAGCGCGGCGGCGCACAGTTCGTGCATCAGACGCGGCGCGACGTTGGCGGTGACGGAAATGTTGCCCCGGCCGCCCAGCAGGATAAGCGCCGCGGCGGTGGGGTCATCGCCGCTGATGACGTGGAAGCCTTCCGGCGCCGCCGCGATCAACTGGGCGCCCCGGGCGATGTTGCCGGTGGCGTCCTTGACGCCGATGATGCCGGGCACCTGGGCCAGGCGCAGGATGGTCTCGTTGGACAGGTCCGCCACCGTGCGGCCCGGCACGTTGTACAGGATGCTGGGCAGGTCGCCGGATTCGGCGATGGCGCGGAAGTGCTGATAGAGGCCTTCCTGGGTGGGTTTGTTGTAGTAGGGCACGACCGTCAGGCCGGCGGCCGCGCCGGCGGCATAGGCGTGGCGCTGCAATTCGATGGCCTCGGCCGTGGAATTGCCGCCGGTGCCCGCGATCACGGGGATGCGTCCGTCGGCATGGCGCACGGCCAGCTCGATCAGTTCGGCCTGCTCCTGGACGGTGACCGTGGGGGATTCGCCCGACGTGCCGACCACCACCAGCGCGTCGGTGCCCTGTTCGACGTGCCAGTCGATCAGTTTCCGGAAGGCTTCCAGGTCCAGTTGCCCGTCGGGATGCATGGGCGTGACCAGGGCAACCATGCTGCCCTGAAAGACTGGGGTCGATGAATCCGAACCGGCCATGATGAGGAATGCCTCCGCAAGACGTCCGGGAACGTCCCCGGGCGAAACAAAAAGCCAAGTTTACCGGATTCGGACCACCGATCTACAAAAATCCACTGACGACCCACTGACCCAGTTTCAGGAGCGGCAGCATCAGCGGCCAGAGCCAGCCGAGCATCATCAGCACGATCAGGATCACCAGCCCGTAGGGCTCGATGCGGCCATAGCGCCAGGCCAGGCGCGGAGGCAGCAGGCTGAAGACGATCCGCCCTCCGTCCAGCGGCGGCAGCGGCAGCAGGTTCAGCGCCATCAGGATCAGGTTGACCTGGACCCCCGCGTTGGCCATGAGCGCCCAGAAATCCCGCGGGCCGCCGATCAGGCCCATCGACAGCATGACCCGCAGGAACAGCACCCAGCCGATGGCCATGAGCAGATTGGAGGCCGGCCCCGCCAGCGCCACCCACAGCATGTCGCGCTTGGGCCGGCGCAGAAGGCCCCAGTTGACCGGTACGGGCTTGGCCCAGCCGAACAGCAGCCCGCCGCCCATCAGTTTGGTGGCGAACAGCAGCGCCAACGGCACGATGATGGTGCCCATGAGGTCGATGTGCCGCAGGGGGTTCAGGCTGATGCGGCCGGCCTGCTCGGCCGTGGGGTCGCCGAAATGACGCGCCACGTAGCCATGCGCGGCTTCGTGCAGGGTGATGGCGAACAGGACCGGCAGGGCGTAGACCGCGATGGTCTGGATCAGATTGTCCACGGAATCTCGGGCGAACGACGCGCCGGCCGGCGGCCGGCGAACTCCGTAAGCATAACCGCTCGGGCGGTCAGGACAGGCCCAGCGAGGCCGGATCGCCGCGGCCCACCCGCACGACCTGGGGGGTTTCCGACGTCAGATCGATGACGGTGGTGGGCTCGAAGGGGCAGGATCCGCCGTCGACAATGGCCGCCAGGTCGTGCTGGTAGCGGCCGACGATTTCCTGGGCGTCGTTCAGCGGCAGGGTCTCGCCCTGGGGAATCAGGGTGGTCGAAAGCAGCGGCGAGCCGGCGGCGTCGATCAGAGCGAGCGCCACCCGATGATCGGGCACGCGGATGCCGATGGTCTTGCGCGAGGGGTGCGAGACCCGCCGGGGCACTTCCTTGGTGGCTTCCAGAATGAAGGTCCAGGGGCCGGGCGTGGCCAGCTTCAGCAGCCGGTACTGGGGATTGTCGACCTTGGCGAAATGGCTGATTTCGGCCAGATCGCGGCACAGCAAGGTCAGGTGATGGCGTTCGTCCAGGCCGCGCAGCCGGCGCAGGCGGGCGGCGGCGTCCTTGTCGTCCAGCCGCGCCACGACGGCGTAACTGGAGTCGGTCGGGACGGCCACCAGCCCCCCCTGGGCCAGCAGGTCGCCGGCCTGCTGGAGCAGCCTGGATTGCGGGTTTTCGGGATGGACGACGAAAATCTGTGCCATGAGGGGGCTCCTTATCCGTAGCCGATAACATGACCTAAAACGCATTGGCGATCAAGGGCCGGAACAACATCTGCAAAAGGATTCAAGACATGCTAGAATTCCAGTTCTTTGAGTGGTGACCGTAGCTCAGTTGGTAGAGTCCCGGATTGTGATTCCGGTTGTCGTGGGTTCGAGCCCCATCGGTCACCCCAAGCCCTCTTCCCCGGTTTCCCGGGCGGCGGGGACGGCCCCGTCCGATCGCATCCACGCGGTGACGACACCGCCGCAGCGAACCGCTTTCCCCATGCGCATCCACGACCGCCCGTTATCCGAACGCGTCTTCCACGCGCTGGCGTTCGAAATTCTCGCCATCGGCATTTCCGCCCCCCTGGCCGCCTGGATCACCGGACACGGCATTTTCGACATGGGCGTGCTCACCGCCGTCATCGCCACGATCGCCGTGGCCTGGAACATGCTCTACAACTGGCTGTTCGACCGCCTGCAGGCGCGTGTCGGCTTCGACCGCACCCTTGGCGTCCGGATGGCCCACGCTTTCGGTTTCGAGGGCGGCCTGATCCTGATCGCCATCCCTTTCGTTGCCTGGTGGCTGGACATCTCGGTCTGGCGTGCCTTGCTGCTGGACATCGGTTTCGTGCTGTTCTACCTGCCCTACGGCTTTCTTTTCAACCTGGGGTATGACAAGATTCGGCAGAACCTGATCACAGCCGACTGACCGCCCGGCATCCCGCCGGGCCACGCCCCGGAACGCCGCATGAACACGCCCTCCGACCCGAGTCCGGCCCTCCTGGCCCCCGACTGGTCCCTGGCCCCCGAAGGCTGGGACTGGTCCGCCCAGGACGCGGACGGACGCTGGTACTGGTACCGCACCGAACCCGTGCCCGGCATCGGCGGCGGCGTCTGGCGTTCGAATTCCCGCAACCAGCAATATGCCGCCGAGGGACGCCCCAACCCGGACTGGTTCGACACCCTGCGCCACCGGCCATGAGCGTCCTGACCGACTTCCTGCGCGAATACTGGCCGCACCTGACGGCCTTGCTGTCGCTGTCCTTCAGCCTGATCGTCGCGGCCCAGGCGGCCATGCAGAAAAACGACGTGCGCGCGGCCATCGCCTGGGTCGGCGTCATCCTGATGTCACCCTTCGTGGGCGCTTTCCTGTATCTGGTCGCGGGCATCAACCGCATCCGCCACGACCAGATGTCCACCCAGCGCAGCCGCCTGGTCAAGGATTACGTCAACAGCGCGCATCCGGCCTTCGGCGACGTCGGTCCGGTGTCCGCCCCGCAATTCGCCTCGCTGCGGGTCCTGTGCGACCAGGTCAGCCGCTTCCCGCTGCAGGGCGGCAACCACGTCACCCTGCTCGACAGCGGCGACCAGACCTATCCGGCCATGCTGCGGGCCATCGACGAGGCCCATCACTGCATCGCCCTGCAAAGCTACATCTTCGACCACGACCGCATCGGCCTGCGCTTCGCCGAATCCCTGCGGCGCGCCCAGGAACGCGGCGTCGAGATCCGGGTGCTGATCGACGCCGTCGGCGCGCGCTATTCCCACCCGCCCATCCTGCGACTGCTGGAACGCAACGGCATCCGCGCCGACCGCTTCATGACCAATCCGCTGGGCCTGCGCTCGGCCTATGCCAACCTGCGCAGCCACCGCAAGATCCTGTTCGTGGACGGCCACCTGGGCTTCATGGGCGGCATGAACATCCGCGAGAGCTTCATGGCGTCCCTGGCGGGACGCCGGGCGGACAGCGATACGCATTTCCGCATCGAGGGGCCGCTGGCGACCCAGTTGTTCGCCGTCTTCGCCAACGACTGGGAATTCGCCACCGGTGAACGCCTGCGTATCGAGGACTGGGTGCGCGTCTCCCCGCTCCCCCCGGCGCCCCGTGTGCCGGCGCGCTGCATCCGCAGCGGTCCCGACCGCTTCATGGCGGCCACACACCGCGTGCTGCTGGGCGCCCTGGCCGTGGCGCAGCGGCACGTACGCATCCAGTCGCCCTACTTCCTGCCCGACCAGGTGCTGATCGGCGCGCTGAACACGGCGGCGCGGCGGGGCATCCAGGTGGACATCGTGATTCCGGGCCGCAACAACCTGCGCCTGGTGAACTACGCCATGACCGCCCAGCTCGCCCAGGTCCTGGAGGGCGGCTGCCGCGTCTGGCGCTGCCACAAGAACTTCGACCATTCCAAACTGCTCACCATCGACGATGCATGGTCCTACGTCGGCTCATCCAACCTGGATCCCCGCAGCCTGCGACTGAACTTCGAACTGGACATGGAAGTCTACGACCGCGCCCTGGCCGAACAGCTTTCACAGCGCATCGACGCGGACATCGAACAGTCCGAGCGCGTGACCCTGGAATCGCTGAACGCCATGCCCTACCTGAAGCGGCTGCGCAACCGGATCATCTGGCTGGCCAGCCCGTATCTCTGACCCCAGGGCCCCGGCGCCGGAGCGACCCGGGCGTATGATGGGCGCCTGTCTCTCATTTGCGCAGGAGCCCGCTTTCCATGAACCCCTCCCGGTCCGATGCCCTCGACGCGCCCGTCTGGCGCGAACAGACCCTGGTGCTGCACGGCGACGCTGTCTGCGGCCATGGGGCGGACGTGGTCCCGCCGATCCATTACAGCGCCACCTTCCGCGCCGAGACCGCCGAGCAGTTCTCGGAAATGGCCACCACCGTGCGCCCCGCAGCCTTCTACACGCGCCACGGCAATCCGGTGAACAAGCGCGTCGAGGCCATCCTCGCCGGCCTCGAAGGCACGGAAAGCGCCCTGCTGACGGGTTCGGGCATGGGCGCCATCTGCACCACCATCCTGGCGCTGCTGCAGGCCGGCGATCATGTCGTGGCGCAGCAGCGCCACTACATGAGCACGTCGAAACTGTTCTCCGAAGTCCTGACGCGCTACGGGGTTCAGGTCAGCTTCTTCGACCAGACGGACCTGGACAGCCTGCGCGCCGCGCTGCGCCCGGAGACGAAGCTGATCATGGTGGAAACGCCGGTGAACCCCAGCCTGTCCATCACGGACCTGGCGGCGGTGGCGGACATCGCCCGGCCGCGCGGCATCCTGACCGTGGCCGACAACACCTTTGCCTCGCCACTGAATCAACGCCCCCACGACCTGGGCATCGACATTGTGGTGCACAGCGCCACCAAATACCTGGGCGGCCACCACGATCTGATGGCGGGCGCCATCTGCTGCAGCGACGCGCTGGCCGAGACCATCTGGAAAATGCACGTCACCCTGGGCGCGGTCCTGTCGCCGATGGACGCCTGGCTACTGCTGCGCGGTCTGCGCACGCTGTCGTTGCGCATGGAGCGCATCAACGCCAACGCCCTGGCGCTGGCGCGCTGGCTGGAAAGCCGCCCGGAAGTCGAACGGGTCTTCTACCCCGGCCTGGAAAGCCATCCCCAGCACGCGCTGGCGGCCCGCCAGATGCGCGGTTTCGGCGCCGTGGTGGCCTATTCGATCAAGGGCGGATACGCCGCCACCCAGCGTTTCGTGTCCGCCTTGCGGCTGGCGACCCAGGCGGTCAGCCTGGGGGGGGTCGAGACCCTGGCGGTCCATACGGCGTCCATGTGGGCCAGTTCCATGACGGAGGACGACATGAAGATCGCCGGCATCGAGCCGAACTTCGTCCGCATGTCGGTCGGCGTGGAGCACGTGGACGACCTGAAGGCCGATCTGGCCCAGGCGCTGGAAAAGGCCTAGTTCAATCCGGCCTTGTCCAGGCCGAACTGCGCGTCCGCCGAGCCGGGCACGGACTGGAACCCCACACCCAGGCGGTTCCAGCCATTGATGGCCACGATCAGAAAGGACAGGTCGGCCAGTTCCTTTTCCGACAACTGGCCGCGTACGCGCTGGAACAGCGCCTCGGGCACGCCCTCGGGCGGCAGCCGCGTCAACGTTTCGGTCCATTCCAGGATGGCCTTTTCCTTGGCCGTGAACAGCGGGGATTCGCGCCACACCGCGACATGATGCAGGCGCAGCTCGCGCTCGCCCGCCAGCTTGGCTTCCTTGACGTGCATGTCGACGCAAAAAGCGCAACCATTGAGCTGCGAGGCCCGCAGCGTGACCAGATGGCCGATTTCCGCCAGAAAGGGATTGGCATGGAGCAACTGGCTGAATTCGCTGTATTTCCGGGCGGCTTCGGGTGAGGCTTGGTAGTAGTTCAGGCGTTGGGTCATGAGAGTTCGACTCCGTAAAAGATGCGAAGGGCACCCGGCATTGTGCGCCGACCGGGTCCGGATCGGCCACACGCGCCGCCCGCACCGGAAAAATAAACACCCCGACGGCCCGTGACGGCCGTCGGGGTGCGAGAGTCCCCGGGATCAGTGCGCGCTGGCGGCGGCGGCGCCGATCCCGGTTTCGCTGCGCACGGTCTGCGCCTCGAAACCGGCCCGGTCGATCCGGGCGCGTTCGCTGCGGTCGGTGACCGAGAACAGCCAGATCGACACGAAACCGATCGTCATGGAGAACAGCGCCGGAGACGCATAGGGGAACCAGGCCGAGCCGGGCGGATTGCCCAGCGTGGCCTCCCAGACGGACGGCGAGACCACCGTCAGCGCCACGGCGCTGATCAGCCCGGCGAAGCCGCCGATCATCGCGCCGCGCGTGGTGCAGCCTTTCCACAGCACCGACATGAACAGCACCGGGAAGTTCGCCGACGCCGCCACGGCGAAGGCCAGCGACACCATGAACGCGATGTTCTGCTTTTCAAAAGCGATGCCCAGCGCCACGGCGACGATCCCGAGAATCACCGTGGTGATCTTGGCGACCTTCATTTCCTGCTCGCGGGTGGCATGGCCGTGCTTGACCAGAGTCGCATAAATGTCGTGCGACACGGCGGACGTGCCCGACAGCGTCAGGCCGGCCACCACCGCCAGAATCGTGGCGAAGGCCACGGCCGACATGAAGCCAAGGAACACGTTGCCGCCCACGGCGTCGGCCAGATGCACCGCCGCCATGTTGCCGCCGCCGATCAAGGCGCCGGCCGCGTCCAGGAATTGCGGATTGGTGGACACCAGCACGATGGCGCCGAAGCCGATGATGAAAGTCAGGATGTAGAAATAGCCGATCCAGGAGGTGGCCCAGAACACGGACTTGCGGGCCTCGCGCGCGTCGGGCACGGTAAAGAAACGCATCAGGATGTGCGGCAGGCCGGCCGTCCCGAACATCAGGGCCATGCCGAAGGAGATCGCGCTGACCGGATCCTTGATGAAGTTGCCCGGCCCCATGATGGACTGTCCCGCAGCGCCTGCCTGGGCGGCGTCCTTGCCGGCGTTCAGGGCGGCCAGCGTCTTGACCTCCACCGCGGCGGCGAACAGGCGTTCGGGCGAGAAGCCGTAATGCGCCAGCACCATCAAAGCCATGAACGTCGCGCCCCCCAGCAACAGGGCCGCCTTGATGATCTGCACCCAGGTGGTGGCCGTCATGCCGCCGAACAGCACGTAGACCATCATCAGCACACCGACCACGACCACGGCGATCCAGTATTCGAGGCCGAACAACAGCTTGATGAGCTGGCCGGCGCCGACCATCTGGGCGATCAGGTAGAACGCCACCACCACCAGAGTGCCCGAAGCCGCGAAGGCGCGGATCGGCCCCTGCCTGAAGCGGTAGGCCGCCACGTCGGCGAAAGTGAATTTGCCCAGGTTGCGCAGACGCTCGGCCATCAGGAAGGTCAGGATGGGCCAGCCCACCAGGAAACCGATGGAATAGATCAGGCCATCGTAGCCGTTGATCATCACGGCGGCGGAAATGCCCAGGAACGAAGCGGCGGACATGTAATCCCCGGCGATCGCCAGCCCGTTCTGGAAGCCGGTGATGCCGCCGCCGGCGGTGTAGAAATCGGCGGTGGAACGTGTCCGGGCCGCAGCCCATTTCGTGATCCACAGGGTCAGGAGCACGAACAGGCTGAACATCGCAATGGCGGTCCAGTTGGTGGGCTGCCGCTGCAGCTCGCCCAGATCGCCGCCCGCAGCCTGCGCGGTCGAGGCCAGGGCCACCAGGGCCGGCGCGCCGAGCGCCCATCGAGTCGTGCGGTTCATTGCCCGGCCTCCTGGACGATCTCGCGGGTCAGGCGGTCGAATTCGCTGTTGGCGCGTCGCACGTACAGACCGGTGATGAGCACGCTGAACACGATCACGCCAAAGCCGGCCGGGATGCCCCAGGTCATGACGCCCTCGCCCAGTTTCAACGCAAACAGTTCCTTGTCGAAGGCGATCACGCCGATGAAGCTGTAATACACCAGCAGCATGATCGCGGCCAGGGTCCAGCCGTAGCGCAGCCGCGTGCGTCGCAACTGCTGGTATCTCGGGTTCGACACGATGGCTTGTGTCCGCTTGTCTCCCATGTCTGTCTCCTGATGGGTCTATGGTGCGGTGCAAGATAGAAACTCGACCTTACGAGGGCCTTACAGCCCACGCATTCCGTTGAGCCATCAGGGAAAACACCGAGCCCTGGAATGCACGTTAGAATCCAGGATTCGCAGACGTCCGAAGGGATCGCGCCAGCCGCGATTCGGCCCGGACCCCAGGCGAAACCCGACCGCCCTTAGCTCAGCTGGATAGAGCAACGGCCTTCTAAGCCGTAGGTCACTGGTTCGAATCCAGTAGGGCGGGCCATGGCTTCGTCGCGGGACATGACGGCGGCCTCCGGCGGCGCGCTGCGGATTCCACAGGAGGACGGCACATGGCCTGGTCGGCGACCCAATACACGCTCTTCGAAACCGAACGCACCCGTCCGGTCAGGGATCTGCTGGCGGGGGTCCCGACACCCAGCCCCGCCCGGCTGGCCGACCTGGGCTGCGGCCCGGGCAATTCAACGGAAGTTTTGCTGGCGCGCTATCCCGGCGCCCACGCCATCGCGCTGGACAGCTCCGCGGACATGCTGGCCACCGCGCGGAAAAGACTGCCGGACGTGGACTTCCAACAAGCCGACATCGCCGCCTGGGCGCCCGACGAGCCCTTCGATGTCATCCTGGCCAACGCCTCGCTGCAATGGATCCCGGACCATGCGGCCCTGTTTCCCAGGCTGGCCGGCTTTCTCGCACCCGGCGGCAGCCTGGCCGTCCAGATGCCGGACAATCAGGACGACCCCGTCAAGACCCTGATGCGCAAGACGGCCGCCGACCCCCGCTGGTCGGACCGCATCGGCGACGAACGCAGCACCCGCTTTCCCCGACACCCCGTTCCCTGGTATTACGATCTGCTCAGGCCGCATTGCGGGCGGGTGGACATCTGGCGCACGCGCTACTGGCACGTGCTGCCCGACGGGGTGGACGGCATCGTGGCCTGGTTCAAGGGCAGCGCCCTGCGCCCTTTCCTGGCGCCGCTGAACGAGGCCGAACAGTCGTTGTTTCTGGCGCAATACCGGGACGAACTGGCACAAGTCTATCCGACGCAGGTCGACGGATCGGTGCTGCTGCCCATGCCCCGGCTGTTCATCGTCGCCACGAGATAAGGCCGGCAACCCGCGCAAACCGGGCGCCCATCGCCCGACCGGGTCCGGACACACCAGGAAACGTGCGCCACGGCTGCAAATGCTAAAGTGCCGGGCACGACTCCGCCTTGAATTTCAACATCATGCCTTGCCTCCGACATACAGGCCTGCGCCACGCCTCCATGCTCGCCATCGGCTGCCTCTGCCTGGCGGCCGGCGCCGCCCACGCGGGCCTGTCGTACCGCCTGACCAGTCCGCAGGCCGGCCCCGGCAATCCGGTCGAACTGGAGGGGCTGCTGACGAACGACACCGGCGCGGCACTCTCCAGCCCGGTTGCTCGGGAAATGACCGGCCATTGGGTGGATGCCCAGGGGCGGACGACGCCTGCGCATTTCCAGTTGCGGACGTCGCCGGACGCCATCGATCTGCCCGCCAACACCTTCACCCGCATGGCCTGGAGCGGCCGGGTGCCGGCCGGCGCGCACGGCCTGCTGACCCTGCGCCTGGATGGCGTGGCCGATACATTGCTGGCGCTGCGGGTGGGCCCGGACGATCGGCCGGGCATGCTGGCCTCGACGGACGCGGACGCCGCCGGGCCGGCCTCCATCGTACCGGCCGGCACGCCCCTCGCGGCCGCCCCGGCGACGGCGGCGCCCACCACGACCGCCGCGCCCGCCAGCAACGGCCTGTCCCCCTTCGACACGTTCCGCAACGCGATCTCCTCCTACGATCCGATCTATTTCGCGGTGGGCAACCGCGATGGCGCCAACGCCCGTTTCCAGGTCAGCTTCAAATACCGCCTGTTCAGCCCCGACGATCCCGCCCGGCCGGGCTTCATGGACAACTGGTATTTCGGCTATACGCAGACCGCCCTGTGGGATCTGCATTCCGACTCCATCCCCTTCGTGGACACGACGTACAATCCCAGCCTGTTCTGGGCGCGCGACGCAATCTGGTCCACCGGCGACAAACGCTGGTCCCTGGGATTGAACGCGGGCTTCGAGCACAAGTCCAATGGCAAGGACAACGAAGACTCCCGATCCCTGAACGATCTCTACGTCCAGCCGCAAATCGACTACCGCTTCGACGGCGGCAGCACGCTCAGCTTCCGGCCGCGCTTCAAATACTACGTCTGGACCGACCATGACATGGATTATCCGGGCTCCCTGGGCTACGTGGACTGGAAACTGCGCTGGGCGCAGGACGACGGCCTGATCCTGTCGGGCCTGTACCGCCAGGGCACCGGCGGGCGCAACGCCACCCAGCTGGAAGCCGCCTGGCCCCTGAAGCGCACTTTCCTGCACATGAACGGCCACTTGTATGTGCAGTATTTCCGGGGCTATGGTGAAACGCTGCTGGGCTACGACCGGAAAGACGACCCGCAACTGCGCATCGGCATCGCGCTGGTGCCCTGAGGAACCCATTCCATGCTTACCCAGATCGGGGTTTTCGCCCTGGCCTCCCTGGCGCTGCTGACCCTCAGCCGCCTGCTGCTGACCGTGTGGCTTTGGCCCCGGGTGCGGGCGGCCGGCGGTCCCTGGCCGATCTTCCGCTGGGGCCTGCGCATCGACCTGAACCAGATCGCCATGTGGGCGGGGATTCCGCTGCTGCTGGCGCCCTGGCTGGGCGACCGGCCCGTCGCCATTTTCCTGACCGGACTGTGGCTGCAGGCCGTCTGGCTGCTGTTCGTGCTGCTGGAGGTCTCCACGCCCCAGTTCATCCGGGAGTACGACAGCCGCCCCAACCGCCTGTACATCGACTACCTGAAATATCCCAAGGAAGTCTTCGGCATGCTGTGGAAGGGCTACAAACCGGTCCTGCTGGGCGCCGCCCTGGGCCTGGGCCTGGCCGCCTGGCTGGGCCACACGCTGTTCGCCGGTGCACGGCCCGACGCACTGCCCGCCTGGCCCTGGCGGATCCTGCTCACGCTGGTCTTCGCCGCCGCCATCGCACTGGCCATCCGGGGCACGCTGGGCCACCGTCCGATCAATCCGGCCTCGGTGGCCTGGTGCGGCGACAGCCTGCTCAACACCCTGCCCCTGACGTCCCTGTACAGCGTGCTGTTCGCCTTGTATGCGATCAAGAACGAACGCTCGGCCGCCGACGTCTATGGCGACCTGCAAGACACCGAATTGCACGCGATCATCCAGGAACAGGCGGGCATCCCGCCCGGCCCGGCCGAGATCCCCACGCTGCACCGCCAGCCCGCCAGCCAGCGGCCCGCGCGGCCCCGCAACCTGGTGCTAATCGTCGAGGAAAGCCTGGGCGCCCAATACGTCGGCAACCTGGGCGGTGCGGGCCTGACCCCCTGCCTGGACGCCCTTGCGTCCGAAGGCTGGAACTTCACCCGCGCCTACGCCACCGGCACCCGCTCGGTGCGCGGCCTGGAGGCCGTCACGGCGGGCTTCCCCCCCACCCTGTCGGACGCCGCCCTGCGCCTGGGCGACGCCCAGAGCCGCTTCTTCACCCTGGCCCAGTTGCTGAAGCAACACGGCTACCGCTCGCGCTTCATCTATGGCGGAGAAGCCCATTTCGACAACATGAAAAGCTTCTTCCTGGGCAATGGCTTCGACGAACTGCACGACCGGCCGACCTTCGACACGCCGGCCTTCGTCGGCACCTGGGGCGCCAGCGACGAAGACATGTTCGACAAACTGCACGCGCTGCTGTCGCAAGGCGGCGACCAACCCACCCTGCACCTGGCCTTTTCCGTCAGCAACCACACGCCCTGGGAATATCCGGCCGGCCGGATCCCGGTCGAAGGCGACCCCGCCACGGTTGAAAACACCGTGCGCTACGCGGACTGGGCCATCGGCCGCTTTTTCGAGCAAGCCCGCGCCAGCGCTTATTGGGACGACACGGTCTTCCTGATCGTGGCCGACCATGACGCCCGCGTCGGCGGCGCCCAGCGCATTCCGCTGCGGCATTTCCACATCCCGGCCCTGATCCTGGGCGCGGGCGTCGAAGCGCGACGCGACGAGCGCATCGTCAGCCAGATCGACCTGCCGCCGACCCTGCTGTCTCTGATCGGCATCGACGACGCCCACCCCATGATCGGCCACGACCTGACGCGCGCGGACGCGGGCGGACGGGCCATGATGCAATACGAGACGCTCTACGGCTACCTGCGAGACGAAACCCTGGCGATACTGGAGCCCCAACAGCCCGCGCGTTTCTACCGCTACGCCGCACCCGATGGCTACACGCCGCTGGATCCGGACCCGGTGCTCGGCCGCATCGCCCTCGCCCACGCGCTATGGCCGACCTGGGCCTACCGCAACCGCGCGCACACGCTGCCGGCGCTCCGGCTGCCCGGCTGATGCCGTCCCGGCCAGGCCCTGTTCGACCCCGGCCCCCATGGTAGAATTTGCGGTCCAGTCGGGGCGTAGCGCAGCCTGGTAGCGCATCTGCTTTGGGAGCAGAGGGTCGCATGTTCGAATCATGTCGCCCCGACCAACCACGATCGAGGAAACCGCCATGTCTTCTTCCACGTACGACGATCTGGGCAAGCTGGTCCTGCGCCTGGGCCTGGGCATCCTGCTGCTGCTCCATGGTCTGTCCAAGCTGGATGGCGGCGTGGGCTGGATCGTGGACATGCTGGGCCAGCGCGGCCTGCCCGGCTTCGTGGCCTATGGCGTCTACATCGGCGAAGTGATCGCCCCGGTCCTGATCATCCTGGGCCTGTTCACCCGACTCGGCGGCCTGCTCTCCGTGATCAACATGCTGTTCGCCATCGGCCTGGTCCATATGCACCAGTTGTTCGACCTGGGCAAGAGCGGCGGCTGGGCGCTGGAACTGCAGGGCATGTTCCTGATCGCCAGCCTCGCCGTCACCCTGTTCGGCGCAGGCGCGTACAGCCTGGGCGGACGCAACGGCCGCTGGAACTGACCCAGGCTGAAAAAACCTAGGCGGCCGGCAGGGTGATCACCACCCGCGCCCCGCCCAGATCGCCCGCTTCGATCCGTGCCCAGCCGCCATACAGATCGGCCAGATCCCGCACGATCCCCAGCCCCAGCCCCGAACCGGGCGTGCGCTCGTCCGCCCGCCTGCCCCGCTCGAAGACCATCTCGGCCCGCTCCGGACTCAGGCCGGGGCCATCGTCCTCGACCCGGATCGTCAATTCGCCGTCCTGGCGGCGGGCGGTGACGCGCACCTGCCGGCGCGCCCATTTCCCCGCATTGTCCAGGACGTTGCCCAGCATCTCCTGAAAGTCCTGCGCCTCGCCGCGAAACGCCAGATCCCCGGGCACGCCTTCCAGGTCGTAGCGCAGCCCGCGCTCGGCGTGGACCCGGTCCATGACACGCACCAGCCCCTGCAGCAAAGGCAGGATCGGGCTGCGCAGACCGGTCACGCGCACCGCCGCCGCGGCCCGGGCGCGGGCCAGGTGATAATCCACCTGACGGCGTGCGGCCTCGACCTGTTCGGCCACCAGCCGCGGCAAGGCCGGGTCCTCCGCCTGGGCCGCATTGGCCATGACCGCCAAGGGCGTCTTCAAGGCGTGCGCCAGATTGCCGGCCTGCATGCGCGCCCGCTCCAGGCTCTCCGCATTGCGGCCCAGCACCAGGTTGAAATCCTCGACCAGGGGCCGGACTTCCATGGGGAATTCTCCCTCGATCCGGTCAGACCGCCCCTCGCGCAACGCGGCCAGCCGCTCCCGCAACCGCACCAGGGGCCTCAACCCGAAGCCGACCAGCATCCAGGCGGCCGCCGCCATGCCCAGCGCCAGGATGCCCAGCGCCATCGCCAGCATGCGGTCGAAGCGGCTCACCGGCTCGACCCACAAGGCCTCATCGGCCGCCACCGCCAGGATCAGCGTATCGACCGGCCCTTCGGCGGGATGGACCTCCCGCAGCCGCATGCGCAGCGGCTTTCCATCCGGTCCGGGCGCCTGCAGGGCCACGTCGCGTCCGGGTTCGAGATCACCGGCCACGTCCGGCAGATGCGCATCCCACAAGGACCGCGAGCGCAGCAACTGGGCGAAGCGCGTGCCTTCGGCCGGCACGGAAATCTGCCAGTACAGGCCGGAGAACGGATGGCTGAAACGCGGATCGGGCGGCAAGGTGGACAAGGACACCCTGCCCTGCTCATCGACCTGCAGCGAGGCGGTCAACTGATTCAGATGGATGCCCAGCTCGGACTGCAACTGCGCCTGGATGTGCTGGCGGAACATGCGCTGGATGACCCAGCCGGCCAGCGCCACGCTCAGCAGCGTCCAGGCCAGCGTGACGGCCAGCAGACGCAGGCGCAACGAGCGATGCCGCGCCTTCATTGGGGGATGGCCGACAGGCGATATCCCAGGCCGCGCACCGTCTGGATCAGGCCCGGCGGGATCTTGCGCCGCAGACGGGCGACGAAGACCTCGATGGTGTTCGAATCGCGATCGAAATCCTGGGCATAGATGTGCTCCACCAATTGGCCTCGGGACACGACCTCGTCCTGATGCATCAGCAGATAGGCCAGCACCCGGTATTCATGGCTGGTCAGGTCCAGCGGCGCGTCGTCCAGCAGGACGCGGGACTGGCGCGTGTCCAGCAGCAGCGGCCCGCAGCGGATGTCGGCCGTGGCGTGCCCGCCGACGCGGCGCAGCAACGCACGCACGCGGGCCTCGAGTTCTTCCTGGTGGAAAGGCTTGGTCAGGTAGTCGTCGGCGCCGGCGTCGATGCCCGCCACCTTGTCGTGCCAGTTGTCACGCGCCGTCAGGATCAGCACCGGCATCGTCCGCCCCGCTTCGCGCCAGGTCCTCAGCGCCGTCAGGCCGTCGCGGCCAGGCAGCCCCAGGTCCAGCACCACCAGATCGTAGGGCTCGTTCAGTCCTTGATGTTCGGCATCCAGGCCGTCGGCCGCCACATCGACCACATAGCCGGACTTTTCCAGCGCCACCTTCAATTGCGCGGCCAGCAGCGGCTCGTCCTCGGCGACCAGCAATCTCATGGATGTTTCCCTTCGCGGCGCATCGATCGCGTGCCCACCCACAGCGTTTCACCGGTGCGGGCATCGATTTTCAGCTTGGTCATGCGGCCCTGATCCTGCAATAGCTTCAGCTCGTAGATCCAGCGGTCGCGGCACGCGCGGCAGTCGTCATCGTCGCCTTCCCGCTCGAAGTCGACCTTCAGGATCTGGCCCGGATAGTCGCGCGCCACTTGCGCCAGGATATCCTGCAGCGGACGGACTTCACCCATGGCCTGCAGCCGTTCGGCCATGTCCCGGTCGTGATTGTGCGCGCCGGCGACCGTAGCCCACAAGGCCAGGGCCAGGGCGAACGCCGGCATCCCTCGGCGAAGCATCGCGGACTCCTTTCGTGCAATGACTGGATCTTACGATATCAGGAAGCGCATGAACCCGGAATGAACGGGGCCGCCCGCGCTGGCGAACGCCAGTCCCCCGCAGTACCATGTCCTCCACCTGCCCCGTCCGTACCGCGGGGCACACGCAAAGGAGACATCATGCTGCACCCGCAAGGCGATTACCTGCGGACCCGGGACGCATTCACCTGGGCCGTGCCGGAGCGCTACAACATCGGCCAGGACGTCTGCGACCGCTGGGCCGACGGCAGCGGCCGCACGGCCCTGATCGTGGATCGCGGGGACGCCCCGGCGCGACACTATACCTTCGATCAGCTCAAGCACTGGTCCGACCGGCTGGCACTGGTTCTGCGCGCCAGGGGCGTGTCCCGGGGGGACCGGGTGGGCATCCTGCTGCCGCAATCGCTGGAAACGGCGCTGGCCCATCTGGCAGCCTACAAGCTCGGCGCCATCGCGGTCCCCCTGTTCACGCTGTTCGGCACTGAAGCCCTGCAATACCGCCTGTCCGATTCGGGCGCCCGCGCGCTGGTCACCCACACCGAGGGCCTGGGCAAGATCGCCGCGATCCGCCAGAACCTGCCGGACCTGGGCTGCGTCCTGGACATCGACGCTGAAGCCGGCGAGACTTCATTCTGGAGCGCAATCGAAGGGCAGGACGGACTGGGCTTCGCGCCCGAGGACACTGCGGCGGACGACCCGGCGATCATCATCTATACCTCGGGCACCACCGGCAAGCCCAAGGGCGCGCTGCACGCCCACCGGGTCCTGCTCGGCCACCTGCCGGGTGTGGAGATGTCCCACAACTTCTTTCCCGACCGCGCCACCCTGATGTGGACCCCGGCGGACTGGGCCTGGATCGGCGGGCTGCTGGACGTCCTGATGCCATCCTGGCACCACGGCGTGGCCGTGCTGGCCTGCCGCTTCACGAAGTTCGACGCCGCCGTCGCCTGGCAATTGATGTCCAGGCATCAGGTCAGCCACACGTTCCTGCCGCCCACGGCCCTGAAGATGCTGCGCACACTGCCCGACCCCTCGCGTCATGGCCGCCTGGGCCTGGTCTCGGTGGCCAGCGGCGGCGAATCCCTGGGACCGCAACTGATCGACTGGGGCCGCAGGACGCTGGGCGTGACCATCAACGAGTTCTACGGCCAGACCGAATGCAACATGATCGTGTCCTCCTGCGCCGCCCTCTTCGAACCCCGCATCGGCGCCATGGGCCGGCCGGTGCCGGGCCACGAGGTCCGCATCATCGACGACACCGGCCGGATTCAGCCGCCCGGGGTCGAAGGCCACATCGCCGTGCATCGGCCCGATCCGGTGATGTTCCTGCAATACTGGCGCAACCCGGAGGCCACTGCCCGCGCCTTCATCGGCGACTGGCTGGTGACGGGCGATCGGGGCCTGTGCGACGAAGACGGCTATCTCTGGTTCAAGGGCCGGGGCGACGACGTCATCACCAGCGCCGGCTATCGCATCGGCCCGGGCCCCATCGAGGACTGTCTGCTCGGCCACCCGGCCGTGCGCCTGGCGGCCGTGATCGGGGTGCCCGACCCCGAACGCACTGAAATCGTCAAGGCCTGTATCGTGCTGAACGAAGGCTACACGGGCGACGCCGCGCTGGTGGCGGAACTGCAGGACCATGTCCGCCGCAAGGCCGCCGCGCACGAATACCCCCGGCTGATCGAATTCATGGACAACCTGCCCATGACGACCACGGGCAAGGTCCAGCGCGGGCAGCTACGGGCGATGCACGAAGTGAAATAGCGGCCGCCCCGGTTGATTCCGTGCCGGAATCAACCGAATCGGCCCGTGATGTAGTCCTCGGTTTCCTTGCGGGCGGGCTTGATGAAGACCTGGTCGGTGGGGCCGAATTCCATCAACTCGCCCAGATACATGTAGGCGGTGTAGTCGGAACAGCGCGCCGCCTGTTGCATGTTGTGGGTCACGATGACCACGGTGTAGTCGGACTTCAGCTCCGCGATCAGTTCTTCGATCTTGGCCGTGGAGATCGGATCCAGGGCGGAGCACGGTTCGTCCAGCAGCAGAACCTCCGGTTTGATCGCCACGCCGCGCGCGATGCACAGGCGCTGCTGCTGGCCGCCGGACAGGCCGTTGCCGCTCTGCCCGAGCTTGTCCTTGACCTCGTTCCACAGGGCGGCCTTGGTCAGGGCCCATTCCACGCGCTCGTCCATCTCGCCCTTGCTCAGGCGCTCGAACAGCCGCACCCCGAAGGCGATATTGTCGTAGATGCTCATGGGAAACGGCGTGGGCTTCTGGAAGACCATGCCGACCTTGGCGCGGATGAGGGAAATGTCCAGACGGGAATTGAGCAGATTTTCGCCGTCCAGTTCGATGACGCCTTCGGCGCGCTGGCCCGGATAAAGCTCGAACATGCGGTTGAAGGTGCGCAGCAGCGTGGATTTCCCGCAGCCCGAAGGGCCGATGAAGGCCGTGACCTTGTTTTCCGCGATATCCATGTCGATGTCGCGCAGGGCGTGGAAGCTGCCGTAATAGAAATTCAGATTGCGCACGGCCAGTTTCGTGCGTTCTCGGGCGGCGGACGTGGACGGATTCAGGGTCATGGTCGGAATCGGATTATTTGCGGAACAGGCTGCGCGCGGCGATGTTGATCCCCAGCACCAGCAGGGTGATCAGCGCGGCGCCCGCCCAGGCCAGCCGGTTCCAGTCCTCGAAAGGACTGGCGGCATACTGGAAGATCACCACCGGCAGGTTGGCGATGGGGGCGTTCATGTTCAAGGACATGAACTGGTTGTTCAGGGCGGTGAAGAGCAGCGGCGCGGTTTCCCCGGCGATGCGGGCCACGGCGAGCAGGACGCCGGTGATGATGCCCGAGCGCGCGGCCCGATAGCAGATGAAGACGACGACGCGCCACTGTGGACAGCCGAGGGCGGCGGCAGCCTCGCGCAGGCTGTTGGGCACCAGGCCCAGCATGTTGTCCGTGGCGCGGACCACGACCGGAATGACCAGGATGGCCAGCGCGAACGCCCCCGCCCAGCCGGAATAATGACCGACCTGCGCCACGTAGATGGCGTAGATGAACAGGCCGATGATGATGGACGGCGCCGACAGCAGCACGTCGTTCAGGAAGCGCGTGGCCGGCGCCAGCCAGCCCCGGCGGCCGTATTCGGCCAGATAGGTGCCCGCCAGCACGCCGATGGGCGTGCCGATCAGCGTGCCCACAGCCGACATCAGCACGCTGCCGATGATGGCGTTCAACAGGCCGCCATCGGACCCGGGCGGCGGCGTGCTTTCCAGGAACAGGGTCAGGGACAGGGCGGAGCCGCCCTTGAGCAGCAACGTGAGGATGATCCAGGAGAGCCAGAACAGCCCCGAGCCCAGCGTCAACCCCGAAAGCCCCAGCATCACGCGGTTGAACAGGCGCCGGCGCCGGTAGACCGGATTGCTCTGGGCGATGGAGGAGTCTGGAATGGCCATCAGTGTTTCGTGCCTTCTTGACGCGACAGTTTCAGCAGCATGAACTTGGACAGGGCCAGCACCACGGTGGTGATCAGGAACAGGATCAGGCCCAGTTCCAGCAACGCCGATTTCTGCAGGCCTCCGGCCTCGTTGAACTCGTTGGCCAGGGCGGAGGCGATGGAGTTGGAGGGGGAAAAAATCGAGGAAGGCAGGTTGAAGGCATTGCCGATCACGAACGTGACCGCCATGGTTTCGCCCAGCGCGCGGCCCAGGCCCAGCATGATCCCGCCGATGACGCCGTGCTTGGTGTAAGGCAGCATGATCTTCCAGACGACTTCCCAGGTGGTGCTGCCCAGGCCGTAGGCCGACTCCTTGAGCATGGAGGGAACCTGTTCGAACACGTCGCGCATCACCGCCGCGATGAAGGGAATGATCATGATGGACAGGATCAGGCCGGCCGTGAACAGGCCGATGCCCATCGGCGGCCCGCCGAACAGGTGCTCCAGCACCGGGATGCCCTCGAAGAAATCCACCAGATGCGGCTGAACGTATGCCTGGAACAGGGGCACGAACACGAACAGGCCCCACATGCCGTAGATGATGGACGGGATCGCGGCCAGCATCTCGATCGCCACGCCCAGCGGGCGGCGCAGCCAGACAGGGGCGAGTTCGGTCAGGAACATGGCGATGCCGAAGGACACCGGCACCGCGATCAGCAGCGCGATGAAGGCGCTGATCACCGTGCCCAGCATCGGCACCAGCGCGCCGTAACTGTGCCGCACGGGATCCCAGTCGTTGGTCCAGAGGAACGGCAGGCCGTATTCGGCCAGGGAATCCCGGCTGCCGTACACCAGGGATGCAAGGATCCCGGCCAGCAGAATGAAGACGAGAAACGCAAACAGGCGCGTCAGGTGCCGGAAACCGGCATCCACCAGAAGGCTGCGCTGCGTATTGGCCATGAGGGACTCATCCGTGGCGACAGGATCCCAGGTGCGCCGGGGATCCGAATCGGAATTCTAAAACCGCCATTTTCCCATAAACGGGGCGGCGCACCATCGCGCCGCCCCGACTGGTACTGAATGCGAGACTTACTTCCAGACCGCGGAACCGTCCTCGCCGCGCACCTGCTCGGCCCAGACGCCGCGGATCTTGGCGGTCACATCCTCGGGCAGCGGCACGTAGTCCAGTGCTTTGGCCATATCGCCGCCTTCGCGCCAGGCCCAGTCGAAGAAGGCCAGCACCTCATGGGCGCGCTTGGGATCGGCCTGCTTGCCGTGCACCAGGATGAAGGTCGCCGCCGTGACCGGCCACGAATCCGCACCCGGCTCGTTGTTCAGGACCAGCCCCATGCCCGGAGCCGAATTCCAGTCGGCATGCGACGCGGCCGCGGCGAACGCCTTTTGCGAGGGTTGCACGAACTGACCTTCGCGGTTCTGCAGCTGCGCCCAGGCCAGGCCGTTCTGGTGCGCGTAGGCGTATTCCACGTAGCCGATGGAATTGGCCAACTGGCGCACGTAGGCGGCCACGCCTTCGTTGCCCTTGCCGCCCTGACCGGTCGGCCACTTCACCGCCTTGCCCTGGCCGACTTGTTCCTTCCAGGCGGGAGACACCTGGGACAGGTAGTTGGTCCAGCCGAAGGTCGTGCCCGAACCATCCGAACGGTGGACCACCACGATGCCCTTGGCGGGCAGCTTCAGATCCTTGTTCAGGCCGGCGATCGCCGGGTCGTCCCATTTCTTGATCTTGCCCAGGAAGATGTCCGCCAGCACCGGGCCGGTCAGCTTGAGCTGGCCTTCCTTGATGCCTTCGATGTTGATGACCGGCACGGTGCCGCCGATGACGGCGGGGAACTGGACCAGGCCGTTCTTTTCCAGATCCGCCGGCTTCATCGGGTCATCCGAGGCACCGAAATCGACCGTCTTGGCGATGATCTGCTGTTGACCGCCACCCGAACCGATGGACTGGTAATTGATGCGGTTTCCGGTGACTTCCTGGTATTTGGCGGCCCACTTGGCGTAGATCGGATAGGGGAAGGAAGCGCCCGCGCCCGTCAGATCGGCGGCGTGCGCCGCGACGCCCGCGGCGGCCATCATCGTCAGGCCGGCGGCGCATTGCGTCAGAATTCGCTTGAACATGTCTTAAACCCTTTGTGGTTCGTGAGGATCGGCGACCCTGGAAATTTCCCGGACCGTCAAGATGACATGGTAGAGAGTCTAAGTGACAGTTTAATGACACCTCCCTCGTCATGACACCCCCACCTCGCGGCCTGCAGGCCGCTCCAGGGTCATTCCTCCCCCACCTCGCGGCCTGCAGGCCGCTCCAGGGGCATTCCTCCCCCACCTCGCGGCCTGCAGGCCGCTCGGATTCGATCGGCATGGAAGGGTCCGCAGGGACCCTTCCATGTCCGATCTCATCCCAATCTCGCCATGAGGTGTTGGTGGAGGCTGAATGCGGCGCGGCGGTTGCGCACGCGCAGGTAGCGGCCATCGGGCTGGGCCGCCCAGGCGAGCTGGTTGTCCCGCCAGGCGAAGGTGAACGCCTCGTCGATGACCCGGCGCCTCAGGGTCTTGTCGAGCACCGGGAAGGCGAGTTCGACCCGTCGCAGGAAATTGCGGTCCATCCAGTCGGCGGAGGACAGATACAGAGGCTCGGCGCCGTCCTGGTAGAAATAGAACACCCGTGAATGCTCCAGGAAGCGGCCGATGATGGAACGCACCCGGATGTGGTCGGACAGCCCCGGCACGCCGGCCTGCAGCGCGCAGGCCCCGCGCACGATCAGGTCGATGCGCACCCCCGCCTGGCTGGCCTCGTACAGGGCGCGGATCACCTCGGGCTCCAGCAGGGAATTCATCTTGGCGCGGATCCGCGCGCGCTTGCCCGCACGGGCGAATTCGGTTTCGGAGCGGATCAGGTTCAGCACCGTCTCGTGCAGGGTGAAGGGCGATTGCAGCAGCAGCTTCAGTTCCCGGCGCGCGCCCAGGCCGGTCAGCAGGGAGAACACCTGGTCCATGTCCTCGCACATCTGCTGGTTGGCCGTGAGCAGGCCGAAATCGGTGTACAGGCGCGCCGTGCGCGGATGATAGTTGCCCGTGCCCAGGTGGCCATAGCGGCGGATGCGGCCGTCCTCGCGGCGCAGCACCAGCGCCATCTTGGCGTGGGTCTTGTGCCCCACCACGCCGTAGCTGACGTGGGCGCCGACCTCTTCCAGGCGCGCGGCCCAGTTGATGTTGGTCTGCTCGTCGAAGCGCGCCATCAGTTCGACCACCACCGTGACTTCCTTGCCCGCCCGCGCCGCCGAGAGCAGCAAGCCCATCAGTTCGGAGTCCTCGCCGGTGCGGTAGATGGTCTGCTTGATGGCCACGACCTGGGGATCCAGCGCCGCGCTGCGCAGGAACATCAGCACCGGCTGGAAGGACTGGTAGGGGTGATGCAGCAGATGGTCGCGTGCCGCGATGGCGGCGAACAGTTCATCGGGCCGCTCCAGGCCGCCGTCGAACGGCGCCGGCATGCGCGGCCGGAAAGGGGGGTATTCCAGATCGGGGCGGTTGACCCGGTTGCACAATTGCATCAGGCGGGTCAGATTGACCGGCCCGTTGACGCGGTAGGTATCGGCCGCGCCCAGGCTGAATTCACGCTGCAGGAACAGTTCCAGGTCGGGCGGCATGGCATGCGCGATCTCCAGGCGCACCGAGGCCCCGAAGTTGCGCTGCGAGAGTTCGCCCTGGAGGGCCTGGCGCAGGTTGGTGATTTCTTCCTCGTCCACGAACAGATCGCTGTTGCGCGTCACCCGCCACTGATAGCAGCCCTGGACATTCATGCCCGGGAACAGCTCGCCGACGAAAGCGTTGATCAAGGTGGTGAGCAGCATGAAGCCATCGGGGATGCCGGCGATCTCGGCGGGAACCTTGATCATGCGCGGCAGCGCGCGCGGCGCCTGGACGATGGCGATGTGGCCCTCGCGGCCGAAGGCGTCCTCGCCGCTGAGCGCGATGATGAAGTTCAGGCTCTTGTTGTAGACGCGCGGAAAGGGATGTGCCGGGTCCAGACCGATCGGGGTCAGCAGCGGTATCACGTCGCGGCGGAAGATGCCATGGGCCCATTCCCGCTGCAGGTCGTTCCAGCCCGTCGAATAGATCAGTCCGACCCCGTGTTCCATCAGCCGGGGCATGACTTCGCCGGTCAGCAGGCGGTTCTGGCGGTCCACCAGCGCGTGCGCGGCCCGCTGCACCCGGTCAAAGGCCTCGTCGGGCGTCATGCCGTCCACACCCCGCAATTCCGGCGTCTGGCGCTGTTGTTCCTTGAGGCTGGCCATGCGAATCTCGAAGAACTCGTCCAGGTTCGAGCCGACGATGCACAGGTAGCGCAATCGTTCCAGCGCGGGCACATCCGCGCGCTCGGCCATGGAGAGCACCCGCTCGTTGAATTTCAGCACCGACAATTCACGGTTCAGGAGAACCGGCATTTCTTCGACGGCCCGCATGCGCGCCTCACAATCCTGTCATCAATCGGCCACTATAATCGCATAGTGTGACATCTTCTGGTAAGGACAGGTCCCCAGCCATGGACAACCGGCTCGCCTCGATCGACCTGGGCTCGAATACCTTCCGTCTGTCGATCGGGCGCATCGTGCACCATGGCGGCACGGCCCAGATCTACGCCGAGGACAAGCTGCGCGAGCTGGTCGCCCTGGCCAACGGCCTGGACGAGCACAAGCGCATCGACGCCGCCACCGTGGAACAGGCCCTGGCGGCGCTGCGCCGCTTCGGCGAGCGGCTGCGCGGCTTCCCGCCCGCCAACGTCCGCGCAGTGGCCACCAACACCTTCCGGGTGGCCCGCAATGCGGCCGAGATCCTGCCGGCGGCGGAACGCGCCCTGGGCTTTCCCATCGAAATCATCTCCGGCCAGGAAGAAGCCCGCCTGATCTACCTGGGCGTGATCCAGGACCTGCCTCCGTCCGATCACCGCCGCCTGGTGATCGACATCGGCGGCGGCTCCACCGAATTCATCATCGGCCAGCGTGCCAGGCCCCTGGAACTGGCCTCCCTGGAACTCGGCTGCACCACCTGGACGCGGCAGTTCTTCCCCCAGGGACGCATCACCGAGGCCCGGATGCGCCAGGCCGTGCTGGCGGCGCGCGGCGCCATCGAATCCATCGC
This sequence comes from Castellaniella denitrificans, assembly GCF_027214045.1. Lineage (GTDB taxonomy): Bacteria > Pseudomonadota > Gammaproteobacteria > Burkholderiales > Burkholderiaceae_B > Castellaniella > Castellaniella denitrificans_A. The sequence continues at coordinate 280,008 of NZ_JAPWHE010000002.1, forward strand.
CAGCCGCTACCGCGGCACGGGCTGGCAGGAGGCCTACGGCTCGTCGGGCACCGCCAAAGGCCTGCTCGCCATCCTGACCGAAAACGGCCTCAGCCCCCGCGACATCACGCTGGACGGCATGGAACGGCTGCGCGCGGCCCTCGTGGACGCCGGCCAGGTCCGCCTGCAAGACTGGGCCGGGCTGAAAGCCGAACGTGTGCCGGTGCTGCCCGGAGGGCTGGCGATCATGATTGCCGCCTTCCAGGAACTGGGCATCGACCGCATGCGTGCGGGCGACGGCGCGCTGCGCATCGGCGTGCTGCACGATCTGCTGGGCCGCGACCTGCACCAGGACCAACGCGACGAGACCGTGCGTCAGATGCTCGGCCGTTACCAGCTGGATGGCGCACAGGCCGGCCATGTCCGCAACCTGGCGCTGCGGCTCTTCGACCAGCTCGGCCTGGCCGCCGGCCCCGAAACGACCGAACTGCGCCGGGCCCTGGGCTGGACCGCCGATCTGCACGAAGTCGGCCTGGCCATCGCCCGCAGCGACTACCACAAGCACAGCGCCTATATCCTGCAGCACGCCGACATGCCGGGCTTTTCGCATGACGATCAGCGGCTGCTGGCATTCCTCGCCCTGGGCCACCAAGGGCGCCTGGCCAAGGTCCGCGACTATGCGCCCGACCGCGCACGCTGGCTGGCCTTGTGCTGTCTGCGGCTGGCGGTGCTGGTGTTGCGGCGCCGGGAGCCATTGGCATCCATCCCCTTTCATATTCAGGCTCAGGGACGGACCATCCACGTCATGGTCGATGAAGGCTGGCTGGATGCCCATCCTCTCAGCCGGTTCCTGCTCAAAAGCGAAGTCGATGTCTGGCGCAAGGCCGGGTTTACGCTGGCTGTCTCCTGACGGGGGCGCAATCAGGTCAGCCGCAACAGCCGCCAGCCGGGCTCAGCGCATGCCGAAATGACGCCGATATCTGGCATCCAGCCACTCGAGGTCGAGCAGAATCGGAAAATCGGCGGTGTGGAAATCCGGGTCCCAGGCCGGCGCGCCGCAGATCGTCGCGCCCAGTGCCAGATAGCCCTTGATCAAGGGAGGCACCCGCGCCGGCAGCGCGCTATCCAGGCGATCCACCGGATAGGGATGCAGCGGCCGGATACGCGGCATGTCGGGATTGCGCGCCATCAGCGCACCCGCCCGGCGCCAGACCTCCGAGGCCGTGGCGCCGCCATCGCGCAGACTGACGCTGGCGCAACCCAGCATATAGCGGTAGCCTCCCTGCTGCATGACCTGAGCCAATCCCGACCACAGCAGCATGATGGCGGTGCCATGGCGGAACTCCGCGTCGATGCAGGAACGGCCGACTTCGACCAGTTGGGGCCGCAACGCCGCCAGCGGTTCCAGGTCGAATTCGGACTCGGAATAATAGCCGCCCGCTTGGCGCGCGGCCTCGGGGGTGAGCAGCCGGTAGGTGCCCACCACCCGGCCCGAACCCGTGTCGCGCACCATGAAATGTACGCACCAGGGATCGAAACGGTCGACGTCCCGGTCGCCCACGGCGTCCGGGAACACCGCCCCCATATCCTCCGTGAACACCCGGAACCGCAGGCGTTGCAGCGCCTCCAGATCGGCCTGGGCGTGGGCGACCGTCAGCGTCAGTCCGCCGGCTTCGGCCCCGGGCCAGTCTATGCGCTTCATCGATCCCGCGTACAGGGCTGAAGATTGAGTGAGCATGGCGGATTCCCGAAAGTCACGATGACGGGGATATTCTGCCGATACTCTGTGTGAATCATGTGACAGTGGCGCTCAGGCCAGATTGACCGCCACGAGCCGACGCACACCGTCCTCGGCCAGGGCCTCGTCATCGGCCTCGACCATGAGGCGCAGCTTCGGTTCGGTCCCCGAGGCCCGGATCAGCACCCTGCCCCGGTCGCCCAGCGAAGCGCGCACCGCGTCGGAAGCTTCTTTCAGGCCCGCATGCGTCTGCCAGTCCAGCCCGGGCGCGAGCGGAACGTTGACCATTTTCTGGGCGTACATGGACAAGTCGGCCACCAGCTCCGCCAGGGACGCGCCCGCGTGCCGCATGGCCGCCAGCACCTGCAGGGCGGCCACGATGCCGTCACCCGTCGTGTGACGGTCCAGACACAGCAAGTGGCCGGAACTTTCGCCACCATACAGCCAACCGCGCTGGCGCAGGACTTCCAGCACATAGCGATCGCCGACCTTGGCGCGTTCGAACGGGATGCCCAGCTCGCGCATGCGGCGCTCGAAGCCGAAATTCGTCATCAGCGTGCCGACCACCCCCTGGATGGGCTGCGCGCGGGCGCGGTCGCGCACGATAGCGTAGAGCAGTTCGTCGCCATTGAAGAGGCGCCCGGCGGCGTCCACCATCTGCAAGCGGTCGGCGTCGCCGTCCAGGGCGACGCCCAGGTCCGCCCCCTGGGCCGCCACGGCGGCGACCAGGGTCTCGGGGTGGGTGGCACCGACGTTTTCATTGATGTTGAAGCCATCGGGTTCGCAGCCGATCACGGAAACTTCGGCCCCCAGCTCGCGGAACACGTGCGGCGCGATGTGATAGGCGGCGCCGTTGGCCGCGTCCACCACGATCTTCAGGCCTTGCAGGTCCAGTTCATTGGGAAAAGTGCTCTTGCAGAATTCGATATAGCGGCCCGCAGCGTCACTGATGCGACGCGCGCGGCCCAGCCCGGCGGAATCGGCGCAACCCAGCGGTTCGTCCAGCATGGCTTCGATGGCGGCCTCGGTCTCGTCGGGCAGCTTGGTGCCGGCCCCGGAAAAGAACTTGATCCCGTTGTCGTAGTGCGGATTATGGGACGCGCTGATGACGATCCCGGCCGCCAGGCGCCAGGCCCGGGTCAGGTAGGCGACTGCGGGGGTCGGGATCGGACCGGCCAGCATCACGTCCACCCCGGCGGCCGACAGGCCGGCCTCGAGGGCGGATTCCAGCATGTAGCCGGAAATGCGGGTGTCCTTGCCGATGACCACGGTCGGCCGCCCGGCCGATACGGCGCCGCGCGCCAGCACGCGGCCCGCCGCGTAGCCCAGCCGCAAGGCGAATTCCGCGTTGATCCGATCGCCGCCGACGATGCCGCGCACCCCGTCGGTCCCGAAATATTTGCGTGCGCTCATGCGCGGACTCCTTGTTCGACGGCCGACCACACGCGCAAGGCATCCACGGTGTCGGCCACATCATGGACGCGCAGGATGTGCGCGCCCCGCATCGCGCCGGCCAGGGCCGCCGCCACGCTGCCGCCCAGGCGGCGTGACGCGGGGCGGCCTGTGACGGCGCCGATCATGGACTTGCGCGACAGGCCCAGCAGGCTGGGGTAATCCCGTCCCACCGCCTGCGGCAACCGCCGCAGCAGGGTGTAATTGTGCTCCGCAGTCTTGCCGAATCCAAACCCGGGATCGAGCACGATGCGGTCGGCCGCGACGCCTGCCTGGCGCAGGCGCCGCGCGCCCTGATCCAGATAATCATGGACCTCCGCGACCACATCCTGGTAGAACGGCGCGTCCTGCATGGTCCGCGGTTCGCCGCGCATGTGCATCAGGCACAGCGCGCAGCCGGTATCCGCCACGGCCTCCACCGCGCCGGACGCCGAAAAGCCGCCGATGTCGTTGATCATGTCGGCGCCCGCCTCCAGGACCGCCCGCATCACGACCGGCTTGCAGGTGTCCACCGACAGCGGCACGCCGCAGTCGCGCAGGGACTCGATCACGGGCAGGATGCGGCGCAGTTCCTCGTCGGCGGGCACCGCCTGGGCGCCGGGACGGGTGGACTCACCCCCGATATCGAGCAGGTCGGCGCCTTCCTCGACCAGCAGCCGCGCGTGGGCGACGGCCTCGCCGGCCTGGAAATGGGCGTTGCCGTCAGAAAAGGAGTCCGGCGTGACGTTCACGATCCCCATGACCAGGGGACGCTCCAAGGACAGACGGAAACGCCCGCACTGAAGATAGTCAGGCATAGAAAGTCGCGGTCGGATCAGACCGGCGTCGCGGCGGGGCCTTTGTCGTTGCCGGCGGCCGGCAGGCCGGCCGAGGGGGACTGCGGCGTATCGCCTCCCCCCGAGGACGGCGGCTGCGGCGCACGAGGCGGACGCCCGGCCATGATGTCATTGATCTGCTCGGCGTCGATGGTTTCCCATTCGAGCAATGCCTTGGCCATGGCGTGCATCTTGTCCTGGTTGGACTCGATCAGGTTGCGCGCCACGCCGTACTGCTCGTCGATGATGCTGCGGATCTCGGAATCGACCTTCTGCATGGTGGCTTCGGACACATGCGTGGTCTTGGTCACGCTGCGACCCAGGAAGACCTCGCCCTCGTTCTCGGCATACACCACGGGGCCCAGCGAATCGGTCATGCCGTAGCGCGTGACGATGTCTCGGGCGATGGCGGTGGCGCGCTCGAAGTCATTGGATGCGCCGGTGGTCATCTGGCCCATGAAGACTTCTTCGGCGATGCGGCCGCCGAACAGCACCGCGATGGTGTTCAGCAGGCGTTCCTTGTCCATGCTGTAACGGTCGCCCTCGGGCAACTGCATCGTCACCCCCAGCGCGCGGCCACGCGGGATGATGGTGACTTTGTGCACAGGATCGGTCTTGGGCAGCAGGCGGGCCACCAGCGCATGGCCGGACTCGTGATAGGCCGTGTTGCGGCGTTCTTCCTCGGGCATGATCATGGAGCGGCGCTCCGCGCCCATGATGATCTTGTCCTTGGCCTTTTCCAGGTCGGACATGTCCACCGTACGGCCATTGCGGCGCGCGGCGAACAGCGCGGCCTCGTTGATGAGGTTGGCCAGATCGGCGCCGGAAAACCCGGGGGTGCCGCGCGCCAGCACGCTCGCATCCACGTTCTGGGCGATGGGCACCTTGCGCATGTGGACCTTGAGGATCTGTTCGCGGCCGCGGATGTCCGGCAGCGACACGACCACCTGACGGTCGAAACGGCCCGGACGCAACAGCGCCGGATCCAGCACGTCGGGCCGGTTGGTGGCGGCGATCACCAGCACGCCCTGGCCGGTCTCGAAGCCGTCCATTTCGACCAGCAACTGGTTCAGGGTCTGTTCGCGCTCGTCGTTGCCCCCGCCCAGGCCGGCGCCACGCTGGCGGCCCACGGCGTCGATTTCATCGATGAAAATGATGCAGGGGGATTGCTTTTTGGCGTTCTCGAACATGTCGCGCACGCGGGCCGCGCCCACGCCGACGAACATTTCGACGAAATCCGAACCGGAGATGCTGAAGAACGGGACCTTGGCCTCGCCGGCGATGGCCTTGGCGAGCAGGGTCTTGCCCGTGCCCGGAGGACCGACCATCAGCACGCCGCGCGGGATGCGGCCGCCCAGGCGCTGGAATTTGGTGGGATCGCGCAGGAAATCGACCAGTTCCTGGACGTCTTCCTTGGCCTCGTCGCAGCCGGCGACGTCCGCGAACGTGATGTTGTTGTTGTTTTCGTCCATCATGCGTGCACGCGACTTGCCGAAGCTGAAGGCCCCGCCCTTGCCGCCGCCCTGCATCTGGCGCATGAAGAAAATCCACACCCCGATCAGCAGCAGCATCGGGAACCAGGAGATGAACAGGCTGGTCAGGAAGGAGGGTTCTTCGCGGGCCTTGCCGGAAACCTGAACGCCGTTCTTGACCAGTTCGGGCACCATCCACAGGTCCCCGGGCGAGGTCAGGCTGTAGGAACGGCCGGATTCCGGGGTCACGTAGATCGTGTCGCCCTGGATGTCGACCTTGTTGATGCGACCGGCGCGCGCGTCGTTCATGAATTGCGTATAGGTGACGGAATCCCCGCTCGTGACCGGGCGCCCGTCGAACTGCTTGAACACCGTGAAGAGCACGAGCGCGATCACCAGCCAGACCGCAACCTTGGAAAACGAGTTGTTCAAAGCCAACCTCCTGGGTATATACCGCTGCCCGCCCGCCACCCGCGCGCCGCACCCGGCGTCACGCAATTACAACAAGCTGACAAATACGTCAATGCTTCATTCTACCTGAATCCGCTGCGCGGACGCAGCGCCCACGTCATCGGCCGGCGCCTGTCCCGGAGTCGGATTTTTCAACCCGCGGCCGAGCAGGAAAGTCTCGGAGGATTCGCCCCGGGATGCCTTGGGCTTGCGCTCGACCACCCGGACGAAATGCCGCTTGAACATCTGTACGATCTGCGAAAACCCGCTGCCGTGGAAAGCCTTGACGATCAGGGCTCCGTCCGGCTTCAGGTGGCCGCAGGCGAATTCCAGCGCCAATTCGCAGACGTGGGCGATGCGGGCGGAATCCGCCGAAGCCACACCCGATAGATTGGGGGCCATGTCGGAAATCACAAGGTCCACGGCCCGCCCTTCCAGGCGTTCGTGCAGTTGGGCCAGGACGGCGTCCTCGCGGAAATCGCCCTGGATGAACTCGACCCCGGCGATGGGTTCCATGGGCAGCAGGTCCAGCGCCAGCACGCGGCCGTCGATCGCGCCGCCCGGCGCCAGCAGGCGCTCGCGCACGATCTGCGACCAACTGCCCGGGGCCGAACCCAGGTCCACCACCACATCGCCGCGCCGCAGCAGTTTTTCCGTGTCCAGAATCTCGGTCAGCTTGAAGGCGGCACGGGCACGGTAGCCCTTCTGTTGCGCCATTTTGACGTAAGGGTCGTGAATATGTCGCTGGACCCAGGCTTTGGAGAATTTTTTCTTGGCCATTCTCGTACAATTCCATTATGCCGAAACTCGAACTGACCTCTCAGCAGCGCAGCGCCCTGCGCGCAGCCGCTCATCCCTTGCATCCCGTCGTCCTGATCGGCGACCGCGGCCTGACCACCGCCGTGCTGGAAGAAATCGACCGCACCCTGGCGGCCCACGAACTGATCAAGATCCGCGTGGCCGGCGCCGAACGCGCCGAGCGCGATGCGATGCTGGCGCAAATCTGCGAAACGCTGTCTTGCGCCGCAGTGCACCATCTCGGCAAAACGCTGATTATCTATCGGCCCGATCCGCTTGCGCAACAAGCGGCCCAGACTGCGGAAAATGCCACCCGGGCCGTCCGCCGGAAATCCGAACCTTACGTCCCGAAAAAACAGGCGGCGCAACCGCGCGCCGCGCGGCCGGATCGAGACGGCCCGAAAGACCGTGCCGCGCCGGAAACGGACCGCAAGGCCCGCCCGGCCGATACCCGGGGCACAAGCGCCAAACCAGCGCGCCGCAATCGCGCCGATGCCGGCAGTCATGGCATTCCGCGCCGCAACAGCGGCGGCAGCGCGCTGTCGCTGCGCCCCGGCGCGCGGCGCGGCCGCTGATCATTCCCGGCGCGCGCCGGGCTGCGGGATTGTGGCTTTTCCACGCGTGACCGCGTGCAAGCGGCCACGGTCCGGCAGGCGCTGAAAGGACCACAGGGTCTATTCGGCGCCCAAGCCCATGTTTCACTGATAGCTGACGGAACAGACTTCGTATTCGCGCACGCCGGCCGGCGCACGCACTTCGACCACGTCGCCTTCGCTTTTGCCGATCAGCGCGCGGGCCACGGGACTGGACACCGAAATCATGTTGGCGCGGATGTCGGCTTCCAGGTCGCCGACGATCTGGTAGGTCAGGCGTTCGCCCGATTCCAGGTCCTCGATTTCGACGGTTGCGCCGAACACGGCCTGTCCGGATACGTCCAGATCGGCCGGATTGATGATCTGGGCATTGGACAAGGTGCCTTCCAGTTCCTGGATGCGGCCCTCGATGAAGCCCTGGCGCTCGCGCGCGGCGTCGTATTCGGCGTTTTCGGACAGATCGCCCTGGGCGCGAGCCTCGGCGATGGCGTTGATGACTTCGGGGCGCTCGACCGTCTTCAGACGGTGCAATTCAGCCTGTAAGCGCTCTGCCCCGCGAGCTGTCAAAGGGATCGCAGACATAGTTCCTGACTCAAAAGTAAAAGACGCCCCATGCGCGGGGCGCCTGACAACGAAAGAAGATGGGCGAAATGTGGTGGTTCCGGCCCGCTGGGGGCTGCCTGGTCATGCGCGCCCGACTGGGCTTAGGGGAATGTCTGTGGCGATGGCGCCACCCGCATCCCGACCAGGTGGCCTGCCGGCTCGCCCGTGAAAAACCCCGGCCTGAACCGGGGTGCTTGCGAGGTATTGTGGTCAATCCGGACGGAAAAAGCAAGCCCCGGCCGCGGGATGCGACGCGACATCGGCGCCGTCCGGCAAACCGGCGACACGCCATGGAACGTTCGGGCTGCCGCTGTGACTCACAGCCAAACAAGACGACCGACTCTCATGCCACATTTCCCCTGCTTCACACGCGCCTGGCCCATCCGATACATCATCGCCGGGACCACGGTCGTCGCCATGTCGCTCGTCGCCATCATGCTGATCTCGCTGAGCTGGTTCGGCTCCAAGCAGGCTTTCCTGGACATGGCGCACATCACCGCGCTCAACGCCAGTCAGCTGACCGCCGAGCGGACGCGCCGGATCATCGCCCCCGGCGAGGCCATGCTGCATGCGCTCGCCTTCAACCCCCTCATCCAGACCACGCAGGACGGCGAGAACCTGGCGTTGCGCTCCACGCTGACGGCGGCCCTGACGGCCAATCCGCTGGTCTCCGCACTTTATGTCGGACACGGATCCGGGGATTTCATGTCGCTGAGGCCGCTGCGGGATCAGAAAACCCGGCAGTTCTTCCAGGCGCCGCCCCAGGCCGACTACCTCGTCAGCATCATGACGCGGCTCGAAGACGGCTCGACACGCACTCACCTGTACTTCTACGATGCGCAACACGCCCTGGTGACGCAAAGGTTCCAGCATGAAGCCGCGTTCGATCCCCGCACTCGCCCCTGGTACGCCCAGGCGGCCGCAAGCGAAGGAACCGTCACTTCCGGCCCCTACGTCTTCTTCACGACCGGCCAGGTCGGGATCACCCTGTCCCAACGCGCCCTATCGGGACAAACTATCGTCGGCGCGGACATCACCCTGGCGGATCTGGGCAAAGGACTCGCCAGCCTGCGGCTGACCCCCAGCGGCGAGCTGGCCCTGGTCACCCGGGACGGATCGATCCTCGCCTACAGCGGCACGATGCCGCCGCCCGCTGTCTCGTCCGACGGCACGCCAAGGCTGCCCTCTCTGAGCGATCTGGACGTCAAGGCGCTGTCCCGCCTGCGGCAAACGGTCCCGGACGACCCGATCATTTCGTATGAGGCCGGCGGCGAGGACTGGCTGGGAACCGCGCTCCCTTTCGATGGCATCCAGGGGCTCGACCTGCAATTGCTGTCGACCGCGCCCACGGATGAATTGCTCGGCAACCTGTCGCGCAACCGGACGTTCATGGTCCTCATGTCATCCGCACTGATCCTGCTGCTCCTGCCCCTCGGGTGGCGCACAGGCGGCGCCGTGGGGCAGGCGCTGGAACGCCTGGCGGAACGGGCCAGGAAAATGTCCTTGTTCAACTTCATCCGCCCCGGATCCCGGCCCACGCGCCTGCGCGAGGTCGGTGAACTCGACCTCGTCATGGATCACATCGGCGGCACGGTCAAGGCATTCCTGGAAATCAGCCGGATCATGGGCACGGAACCGAGCATCGAAGCCATGCTCGACCAAGTGCTGGAAAAACTCGTCAAGGCCACGCGCTGTTCGGACGGCGCGGTGTATCTCTCGGAAACAGAAGGGGGCGCTCCGTCACTGGCCGCCACATTCAGCGATGTGGACAGCGCATCGGAAAGCGGCGCATGGCCGGGCCACTGGCCAGCGCCGGATACGGAATCCGGCCACGGCGCCGGCGGCGCTCTCGAGCGGACCACGTTCGAACTGCGCAGCCGCCGCGGCCATCTCGAAGGACTGCTTGTGCTGACGCACGAACGGGATCCCGATCACGCGTCGCCCGAATTCCTCTCGTTCGCCCACCAATTGACCGGCATGCTGGCCATGGCCATCGAGGCGCGCCAGTTCGCCCAGGCCCAGAAAGCGCTGCTGGATGCCTTCATCCGCGTCCTGGCCGACGCCATCGATGCAAAAAGCCCCTACACGGGCGGTCATTGCGAACGCGTACCCCGGCTGGCCATCATGCTGGCCGATCAGATCGCGGCGGAGACCAGCGGCCCGTATGCCGACTTCTCGCTCAGCGAGGACGAGCGCTACGAATTCCGCCTCGCGGCCTGGCTGCATGACTGCGGCAAGGTCACCAGCCCCGAACACATCATCGACAAGGCCACGAAACTGGAAGTCATCCACAACCGGATCCATGAAATCCGCATGCGTTTCGAAGTGCTGTGGCGCGATGCCGAGATCGGCCACCTGCGGGCCAGGCTCACGGGGGAAGACGCCGACCGCGCCGACGCCGACCTGGATGCGCGACGCGCGCAGTTGCAAGAGGATTTCCGGTTCATCGCCCAGTGCAATATCGGCGGGGAATTTCTCCCGGACGAGGCGATCGAGCGCCTGCGCCGGATCGCGCAGACGACCTGGCTGCGCCATTTCGACGACAGTCTCGGCCTGTCCGCGGCCGAACTGCACAAGCTGACGCTCCGTCGACCCCACCCCCCCGAACTGCCGGCGATAGAGCAACTGCTGGCCGACAAGCCCGAACATATCGTGCCCTGGGACGAAGCGCGCAGGCCGGCGGTGGAACGCGATGATCCACGCAATACGCTCGGTTTCGACATGAAGCTGCCGGCATGCCGGCAGAATGCCGGCGAATTGCACAATCTCACCATTCGCCGCGGCACCCTGACGGAAGAAGACCGTTTCGCGATCAACGATCACATGGTGCAGACCCTGACCATGCTGAATCAACTCCCCTGGCCGCGCCATCTCGCGCGGGTGCCCGACATCGCCTCCAACCACCATGAAAGAATGGACGGCACCGGCTATCCTCGCCGCATCCCCGGCGAAAAACTCCAGCTCACCGAACGCGTCATGGCCCTGGTCGACGTCTTCGAAGCGCTGACGGCCGCCGACCGGCCCTACAAGCCGGCCAAGACACTGTCCGAATCACTGCGCATCATGGCGTTCATGTGCAAGGACGGGCATCTCGACACCCAGTTGTACTTGTACTTTCTGCGCAGTCCCGTCTGGATGGACTACGCACGCGACTTCATGAAAGCGGAACAATTCGACACGGTGGATATCGAGGCGCTGGCGCGCATCGCCGCCGGCGCATGAAAAAACCCGTGGGGCATCGCCATGCGCGACGCCCCACGGGCCGGATGAACGCCGGATGGATCAGGCGTGGGTGTTGATGGTGTTTTTCCGGGGTTCGAGCAGATCCATGAACCGGTTGGACGCGCTGGTGACGTCACGCGCCGCCAGGATCGCATCGGTATCCACCTTGCCGGGTTCCTGCGCCTTGTAGACAGCGACCATCGAGTCCGTGATGTCTTCCGGATACAGCGTCGAGACGTCCTTGATGGCCTTCCAGACGTCGAGCTTGTCGCCAAAGCCGTTATTCTGCAGGCCCAGGTCGCCGCCGCCGGTCTTGAACGCGGAATAAGCGATTTCCTCGGGATTCTTGGTCTTGCTCAGGCCTTCGTACGAGGCATTGCCGCCGCCATAAGTCACCATGTTGCGCAGCCAGATCGCCGCGCGCCCCAGGTACGAAGTCTGCTCCTGATGCTCTTCCTTGATCTTGCTGCGCGCCTCATAGGCTTCCCGCGCCAGATCTTCGCCAAAACACTGTTCCCGGTCATGGAATTCCTGGAACTTCGTCTTGAACTCCTGGTAGGCCTCGCTGATTTTCACGTTGTAGCTTTCCCGGACCTGCTGGTCGCCACGGGGCTGCGCGGCGCGCTCGGCGGCCGGCGCGCTGGTGGGGGTCTGGGCGCCCCAGGAAAGGTAGGAACTCACGGCACTGATGGCAGTCATTTCTGTTTTCTCACAAGTTACATATAAGGGTCCGGGCCGGACGGTTTCCATCACCGCCCCAAGGCCTCTTGCCCTTTAAGTAACCATTCAGAAACCCGTGGTTCCATACTTCATGCACGGAATCCGCAACCGTTTCCAATCCCGGGGTCCGGCGCGCCGGACCCCGGGCGCGGGAAGATCACGCCTGCGCCCGGCGCCGGCCGCGCAGCAGCGCATGCAGCAGGATGGCGCCGAACGTCGCGGTGCCGATGCCGTCGAGCTTGAAGCTGCCGATGGCAATGGAAAAATTGCCCGCACCCAGGATCAGCGTCACGGCGGCGACGATCAGATTGCGGTTGTCGCTGAAGTCGACCTGGTTGGCCACCCAGATACGTGCGCCGGCAATGGCGATCAGTCCGAACACCACGACCGACATGCCGCCCAGCACAGGCGCGGGGATGGCCTGGATAACCGCGCCGAACTTGGGCGAGAAGCCCAGCACCAGGGCGACCAGGGCGGCCACCACGAACACCAGCGTGGAATAGATTTTCGTCGCGGTCATCACGCCGATGTTTTCCGCATAAGTGGTCACGCCGGTGCCGCCCAGCGCCCCGGACACCATCGTCGCCACCCCGTCGCCCATGAAGGCGCGGCCCAGGTAGCGATCCAGGTTCCGTCCCGTCATGGCGCCGACCGCCTTGATGTGGCCCAGATTCTCGGCAACCAGAATGACGGCCACCGGCGCGATCACGCTGATGGCGTGGGCCTCGAAGACCGGCGCCGTCAATGTGGGCAACCCCAGCCAGGGCGCGGCGGCGATGGTGGAAAAATCGATCGGTTTGCCCAGCCCCAGGCCGTTGGCCAGGATCACATAGCACACGCAGGCGGCGAGCAGGCCCACCAGGATCAGCAATCGCTGCACCAGCCCGCGCGTATAGACAGCCACGCCACCGACGCACAAGACCGTCATGAGGGCCATGGAGGACTCGAACAACGAACCGCCCATCGCGCCCTTGGCCGCGATCGGCGCCAGGTTCAGCCCGATCACGGCCACGACGGCGCCGGTGACCACGGGCGGCATCCAATGGTCGATCCAGTCGGCGCCTCCGCCCTGCCGGGCATTGAGCACCATGGTCAACAGGCCGATGCCGGTATAGATCAGGCCGCAGACGACGATGGCGCCCAGCGCCACCCCCATGTTCGGGTTCGGCCCGCTGCCCGAATAGCCGCTGACCGCGATCACGCCGCCGATGAAGGCGAAACTCGAACCCAGGTAACTGGGCACCCGGCCGCCGACGAACAGGAAAAAGATCAGGGTGCCCACCCCCGACATGAGGATGGCCGTGTTGGGATCGAAGCCCATGATGAGCGGCGCCAGAATGGTCGAGCCGAACATGGCCACCACGTGCTGGGCGCCCATGGCCACGGTCTGCGGCCACGCCATGGTTTCGTCGGGCTGGACGACGGCGCCATCGGCGGTGCCGGAAACACGGCGCCACTGCGGAAAATAGGAAGTTTTCATGAAGGGAGCACGGCCGTGGGGACCGCCCTGAAGAGGATGGTGGAAGAGTGAAATTTCGTCGCAAGTGTAAGGCGGCCTCTTGCGCGCCGGCAAGACCGGCCGGTCGGGGCGGCGCGACAGGCGGCCGACACACTGTTAAAATTGAAAAGGCGGGCCCCTTCGCATGGTTCGGCGGTGAACCTGGTCAGGTCGGGAACGAAGCAGCCACAGCCGCGCGGAACCAGTGCCGAAGTCAGGCTCGCCTTTCCTTTTCCCCCTCCAGGGCGGCCTATGAGCTATCTCGTCTTGGCGCGCAAATGGCGCCCCCGTTCATTCGATACGCTGATTGGCCAGGATCACGTGGTGCGTGCCCTGACCCATGCGCTGTCGTCCGGTCGGCTGCACCACGCCTGGCTGTTCACCGGCACGCGCGGCGTGGGCAAGACCACCCTGTCACGCATCCTCGCCAAATCCCTGAATTGCGCCCAGGGCGTCACCGCCACCCCGTGCGGCCATTGCCAGGCCTGCACGGAAATCGACGCGGGCCGCTATGTGGATTACATCGAACTCGACGCCGCCTCCAACCGGGGCGTCGACGAAATGACCCAGTTGCTGGAACAGGCGGTCTACGCGCCGTCGTCCGGCCGCTTCAAGGTCTACATGATCGACGAAGTCCACATGCTGACCGGGCATGCGTTCAACGCCATGCTGAAGACGCTGGAAGAGCCGCCCGAACACGTCAAATTCATTCTCGCGACCACCGATCCGCAGAAAATCCCGGTCACGGTGCTGTCGCGCTGCCTGCAATTCAATCTGAAACAGATGACGGTGCCCGCCATCGTCGACCACCTCCGGGACATCCTGGCACAGGAATCCGTGCCGGCGGATCCCCAGGGGCTGCGACTGATCGCCCAGGCGGCGGCGGGGTCGATGCGCGACGCCCTGTCCCTGACGGATCAGGCCATCTCTTTTTCGGCGGGCGACCTGACCGCCGCCGCCGTCGGCGAAATGCTCGGCACCCTGGACCAGCGCCACCTGCTCGACCTGCTGCGCGCCCTGGCGGCCGCGGACACGCCCGGCATCCTGGCCGTGGCCGACGACCTGGCCGTGCGCGGCCTGTCGTTCCAGTCGGCGCTGGGGGATCTGGCCCTGCTGCTTTCACGGGTGGCCATCGCCCAACGCCTGGGCCACGCCCAGGCCGACGACCCCCAGGCGGAGGACATCACCGCCCTGGCGGGCGCCCTGACACCGGACGACGTGCAGCTGTTCTACGCCGTGGCCGTCCACAGCCGCCAGGAACTCGCCCTGGCGCCCGACGAACAGGCGGGCTTCGTCATGGCCTGCCTGCGCATGCTGGCCCTGTTGCCGGAAGGCCGCGTACCACCCGTATCCATGGGGTCGCCGCCCATCGCACGGCCGTCCGACGCCTCCGCCGTGGCGGCGGCGCCCACGGCCGTCGAGACCGCGGCGACTGTCACTGCGGCACCGCCCCCGGCGGTCGCGTCCGCGTCACGGCCCCCGGCCGAGGCAGCCGCTCCGCACGCCGAGCCGCCCGCCTGGGAATCCACGCCCGACGACCCGCCGGCGACGGGAGCGGCCGCGCCCGAAACGGTCCGGCCCGCCGAGGCGCCCGCGCTTTCGGCCGCCGAACCTCCGCACCGGCAGACCGTCCCTCCCCGCCCCCCCGCCCCGACGCCCGATCCCGATCCCGCGCCCGCGCCCGACCGCGACCCGATCCCGGACCCCGATCCGGCGCCGCCCGCCCCCCCCGACGAAGCCGCGGCCGCGTCGGACGACTGGACGGATGCCGTGCCCGCCGATCTGGCCGGCGCCTTCGACGTCGCCGCGTCCCTGGATGACCTGGGGATGGATCCCGACGCGGCCGGAGCGATCGCCGGTCTGGCCGCCGAGCCGCCCGCGGCCCGGCCCGCCCCCCCCGATCCCGGCCGGATGACGGCCCAGGCCTGGCCGGCGGTGGCGGCCGGCCTGCCGGTCGGCGGCGCCGCCCGGGCACTGGCGATGAACAGCGAATGGCTGTCGGGGGACGATCACCAGATCCGCCTGCGGGTGGCCATCCACACCTATGCGGACGGCGGCGGCCACGACCGGCTGCGCACGGTCCTGTCCGAATATTTCGGCCGTGTCGTACGACTGGAGGTCGAATACGGCGCGACAGGCGACGACACGGCCCATGCCATCGACCAGGCCGAGCGCGGCCGGCGCCAGCAGGCCGCCGAGCAGGCCGCCGAACAGGACGAACTGGTCCGCACGCTGGCGCAGCGCTTCGCCGCCCGCGTCGTCCCGGGCTCGGTCCGCCCGCCTGCGTTATAGTCCCAGCTTTTGCTTGAATCCACCGAACCAGGACACCGCCATGATGAAAGGTCAGATCGCCGGGCTGATGCGCCAGGCCCAGCAAATGCAGGAAAACATGAAAAAGGCCCAGGACGCCCTGGCCGACCTGACGGTCGAGGGCGCGGCGGGCGGCGGCCTGGTCAAGGTCACCATGAGCTGCAAGTACGACGTCAAGCGCGTCGCCATCGATCCGTCGCTGTTCGACGATGACCGCGACATGATCGAGGATCTGGTCGCGGCGGCCTTCAACGACGCCCAGCGCAAGGCCGAGGCCACCGCCCAGGAAAAGATGTCCGCCGTGACGTCCGGCCTGTCCCTGCCGCCCGGCATGAAACTGCCGTTCTGACGGAATCAGGCCCGATGGCCACCGGACTGCCCGAACCGGAACCTCTGCGTATCCTGATCGATGCCTTGCGGGGGCTGCCGGGCGTAGGTGTACGCACCGCCAGGCGCATGGCCTATCATCTGCTGCAACACGACCCGGATGGCGCGTTGCGCCTGGGCGATGCGCTGCGCGACGCGGTCGGCGGCCTGTGCCATTGTGAACGCTGCAACTCCTTTTCCCAGACACCGGTGTGCGCCACCTGCGAGAACCCGGACCGGGATCCGTCCGTGCTGTGCGTCGTCGAGACGCCCGCCGACCAGAACATGATCGAGGCCAGCCACGGGTACCAGGGCCTTTACTACGTGCTGATGGGCCGGCTGGCGCCCCTGGAGGGCGTGGGGCCGGACCAGGTCCGGTTCGCCCCGCTGCGGGACCGGGTCCGGGACGGCAGGGTCGTGGAAGTCATTCTGGCCACCAATTTCACCGCCGAGGGCGAGACCACGGCCTATTATCTGGCCGAGATGCTGCATGAATGCGGCGTCAAGGTCACCCGTCTGGCGCGCGGCGTGCCCAGCGGAAGCGAACTGGAATACGTCGATGCCGGCACGATCGCCTGGGCCCTGATGGAACGCCGCCCCGGCTGACCGCCCCCCCTGCCCGGGAGCCCCGTAGGCCCGGATGCTCCGCTGCGTTATCATCGGACCTTGAAAAGCAGCATCACCCACAGGGAGACAAGCCATCATGCCGATTTCACGCCGTGAACTGCTCAAGACCGCCGGCGCCACGGGACTGCTGGGCGCTGTGCCCGGACTGTCCTTCGCGCAGGACGCGGCCAGCATGCCCGAAAAAAAGGCCCTGACCATCGCCGTCGGCGGCCAGCCGCTGATCTACTATCTGCCGTTGTCGGTCGCGCACCTGAAGGGTTATTTCAAGGACGAGGGCCTGGACGTCACCATCGCCGATTTCGCGGGCGGATCGAAGGCCCTGCAGGCCGTGGTGGGCGGCAGCGCCGACGTGGTGTCCGGCGCATTCGAGCACACCATCAACCTGCAGTCCAAGGGCCAGTACTATCGCTGCTTCGTCCTGCAGGGGCGGGCGCCCATGATCGTGCTGGGCGTCTCGAAAAAGACCATGGCCGATTACAAGACCCCCGCCGACCTGAAGGGCAAAAAAGTCGGCGTCACGGCGCCGGGATCATCGACCAACATGATGGTCAGTTTCTTCCTGGCGCAGCACGGACTCAAGCCCACCGACGTGTCCTTCATCGGCGTGGGCGCGGGCGCCGGGGCGGTCACGGCCCTGCGTTCCGGCCAGATCGACGCCATCGCCAACCTGGACCCGGTGATCAGCACCCTGGTCAAGGAAGACGCCCTTCATCTGATCGCGGACACCCGCACACTGCAAGACGCGCAGAAGATCTTCGGCGGCAACATGCCGTCGGGCTGCCTGTACACCGCCCAGGCCTTCATCGACGCGAATCCCAACACCACCCAGGCACTGGCCAACGCCATGGTCCGGGCCGACAAATGGATCCGGGCCTCGTCCGTCGACGACATCGCCAAGCTGGTGCCGCAATCCTATCTGCTGGGCGATCCGGACCTGTACAAGCTGGCGCTCAAGGGCAACCGCGAAGGATTGTCGCCCGATGGGCTGGTGCCCGAAGACGGCCCGCAGACGGCGCTCAATGCGCTGGCCGGGTTCGTGCCGAACTTCGACCGCACGGCCATCGACATTTCCCGCATCTGGACCAACCAGTTCGCCGCCAAGGCCAACCAGAAATATCCCCATGCCTGAGCGCGAGCGCCGATCCGGGGCCGGGGCGGACCATCCCGCCCTGCTGCTGGATCAGGTCACCTGCACCTTCAACTCGCCCGACGGCTCGCCCTACACGGCCATGCGCGGCGCCACCCTGGAGGTGGCGCCCGGCGAATTCGTCTCGGTCGTGGGCCCCACGGGCTGCGGCAAGTCCACCCTGTTGAACATGGCGGCGGGGCTGCTGCGCCCCACGTCCGGTCAGGTCCGGGTGTTCGGCCAGCCGCTGCATGGCGTCAACGCGCGGGCGGGCTACATGTTCCAGGGCGAGGCGCTGATGCCCTGGCGCAACGCCCAGGCCAACGTCGCCGCCGGGCTGGAATTCGCCGGAACGCCCGCCGCCGAGACCGCCGAACGCAGCCGCAAGTGGCTGCGCCGGGTCGGGCTGGGCGGTTTCGAGAACCGCTACCCGCACCAGATGTCGGGCGGCATGCGCAAGCGCGTCATGCTGGCCCAGACCCTGATCCGCGATCCCGACATCATCCTGATGGACGAGCCGTTCTCGGCCCTGGACATCCAGACCCGTCAGTTGATGGAAAACGAGGTGCTGGACCTGTGGATGGACCGGCGCAAGGCCGTGCTGTTCATCACCCACGATCTGGACGAGGCCATCGCCATGAGCGACCGCGTGGTGGTGCTGTCGGCGGGGCCGGAAACCCGCCCGATCGGGGAGTTCGTCATCGACATTCCCCGGCCGCGCGACGTGGCCGAAGTGCGCATGCAGCCCCGCTTCGTCGAACTGCACCAGGCCATCTGGGCGGTGCTGCGCGACGAAGTGCTGAAGGGCTACGAACGGCAGCGCCGCGCCTGATGGCCGTCCTCCGCCCCCCATCCTCCGATCCGAGCCACTCACCGGAGCACCCGCGACGATGAAATCCGATCTGACCAAACCCGTGCTGCGCGGCCTGCAACTGGCGTTGCTGGCCGCCATCCTGCTGGTCTGGCACTGGGCCTCGCTGAACCGCAACGTGGCGTTCTTCTTCGGCCGGCCTCTGGAAGTCGCCCAGGTCGTCTGGGCCTGGTTCGTCACCGACGCCGGGATCTACCGCCACCTGTGGATCACCCTGTCAGAAACCGTGCTGGCCTTCGTCATCGGGACGATTGGCGGGCTGGGCTTCGGCCTTTGGCTGGGCCTGTCGCGCGGCGCCAGCGCCCTGCTCGAGCCCTACGTCACGGCGGCCAACTCCATGCCCCGTGTCATCCTGGCCCCGATTTTCGGCATGTGGTTCGGCCTGGGCATCTGGTCCAAGGTCGCCCTGGCCGTGACGCTCGTGTTTTTCATCGTCTTCTTCAACGTCTACCGGGGAGTGCGCGAGGTCAGCCCGACCCTGCTGGACAATGCCCGCATGCTGGGGGCCGGACGCCGGCAGCTGCTGCGTCACGTCTATATCCCCTCGGCCACCAGCTGGGTATTTTCCAGCCTGCATACGTCCGTGGGGCTGGCCTTCGTCGGTGCGGTGGTGGGCGAATACCTGGGTTCCGCGGCCGGGGTCGGCTACCTGATCCTGCAGGCCGAAGGCACGCTGGACGTGAACACCGTGTTCGCCGGCATCGTCGTGCTGACCGTGTTCGCGCTGTTGCTGGACGGGGTCGTGTCGCTGGTGGAGCGCCGCCTGCTGGTCTGGCAGCCCGGTCCCGGGGAATCAGGCAAGACCTGAAATCCGTCCTGCACGGGGTCATTCCAACAGCGCGTCGAGTTTGATCGCATCGGCCGTGAAAATGCGGATGCCCTCGGCCAGCTTTTCCGTCGCCATGGCATCCTCGTTCAGATGCGTGCGGAAGACGACCTCGTTGCTGGCGACCCATTCCGGCGCGTCCGCCTTGGCGGCGGCGACGGACAGCCGGGGTTCCAGGGGCGCATCCGAAGCCGCCAGTTCGCCCAGCAGCGCGGGGCTGATCGTCAACAGATCGCAGCCCGCCAATGCGCGGATCTGGCCGACGTTGCGGAAGCTGGCCCCCATCACCTGGGTGGGGATGTCATAAGCCTTGAAATAGCGATAGATGCGCGCCACGGACCGCACGCCCGGGTCGTCGGACCCGGCGTTCGCCGTCTCGTCCCAATCGGCGCCCGCCGCTTTTTTGTACCAGTCGTAGATACGGCCCACGAAGGGCGAAATGAGCGTCACTTTAGCCTGGGCGCAGGCGATGGCCTGGGTCAGGGAGAACAGCAGCGTCAAGTTGCAGTGGATGCCTTCCGCTTCGAGGATACGGGCGGCCTGGATGCCCTCCCAGGTCGAGGCCAGCTTGATCAGGACGCGCTCGCGCGGAATGCCATCCGCTTCGTACAGGGCGATGATCTGCCGGGCGCGCTCGATGCTGGCCTGGGTGTCGAAGGACAGGCGGGCATCGACTTCGGTCGACACGCGGCCGGGCACGATGGCCAGGATTTCGCGACCGAAGGCCACCAGCAGGCGATCGACCTGCTCGGCCAGCGGGGCGGCGGGGTGATCGCGCAGCACCCGGTCCAGCAGGGGCCGGTAGGCCGCCTGGCCCACGGCCTTGAGGATCAACGAGGGGTTCGTGGTGGCGTCGGTCGGCCGGTAGGCCCGCATGGTTTCGAAATCCCCGGTGTCGGCCACGACGGTCGTCAGCGTGCGCAGGGCGTCCAGTTGATTGCTCATGAGGGCGGTGATCCAGTGAATGCAGGGTTGCGAAAGCCTTACTGTAGACCATTTCCCGATGGGGGCGGGCGTCCGGCCGCCGCGACATCCGCGGCGCCCCGGATGCGGTCCCTGGGAGCCGCCCTGGTCCGGTTGTATAATAGGAAGGTTTGAATATCGACTTTATAACCGGGGTTCCATTTTGCTGCCGTCAATCTTTCCCGAGGGGTCCGCAGGACTCGCACCAGCAATTCTCGCCTTGGCTGACGGTACCGTATTCAGGGGCGTCTCGATCGGCGCCGACGGGACCAGCGTGGCCGAAATCGTCTTCAATACCTCCATGACCGGCTACCAGGAGATCCTCACCGATCCCAGCTACAGCGGCCAGATCGTCACCCTGACCTATCCCCACATCGGCAACACCGGCGTCAACCCCGAGGACGTCGAGTCCGGGCGGGTGCACGCCGCCGGCCTGGTGGTGCGCGACTGCCCGGCGCTGATGTCCAATTTCCGCGCCACCCAGTCGCTGCCCGACTACCTGAAGTCCCAGGGCATCGTGGCGATCTCGGGCGTGGACACCCGCAAGCTGACCCGGATCCTGCGCGAACGCGGCGCCCAGGGCGCCTGCATCCTGGTGGGCGAGGATGCCGACCGCGCCGTCGAACTGGCGCGCGGCTTCGGCGGCATGGAAGGCCAGGACCTGGCCCTGGAAGTCTCCACCAAGCAGCCCGGCGACTGGGTACAGGGCACCTGGCGGCTGGGACGCGGCTACAGCCGCCAGGACCAGGCGCAGTCGCAATACCACGTCGTCGCCTATGACTACGGCATCAAGTCCAACATCCTGCGACTGCTGGCCGACCGCGGCTGCCGCATCACCCTGGTGCCGGCGCTCACGCCGGTGGCCGACGTCCTGGCCCAGTCGCCCGACGGGGTCTTCCTGTCCAACGGCCCCGGCGACCCCGGGGCCTGCGATTATGCCGCCGAGACCTGCCGCGCCGTGCTGGATCGCGGCATCCCCCTGTTCGGCATCTGCCTGGGCCAGCAGGTCCTGGGCCTGACGCTGGGCGGGCGCACGGTCAAGATGAAGACCGGCCACCACGGCGCCAACCACCCGGTGCAGGACCTGGACACCGGCCGGGTGTTCATCACCAGCCAGAACCACGGCTTCACCGTGGACGGCGACAGCCTGCCGGCCAACGCCCGCATCACGCACGTGTCGCTGTTCGACGGCACGCTGCAGGGCTTCGAGCTGACCGACCGGCCGGCCTTCTGCTTCCAGGGCCACCCCGAAGCCAGTCCCGGCCCGCACGACATCCTGGTGCTGTTCGACAAATTCATCGACCTGATGGCGCAGCACAAAGCCCGGTCGTCCAAGTAAAAAGATCCCGCCTCCCATGCCCAAGCGTTCAGACATCCACAGCATCCTCATCATCGGGGCCGGCCCGATCATCATCGGCCAGGCCTGCGAATTCGACTATTCCGGCGCCCAGGCCTGCAAGGCCCTGAAGGCCGACGGGTTCCGCACCATCCTGGTCAACAGCAACCCGGCCACCATCATGACGGACCCGGAAACGGCCGACGTCACCTACATCGAGCCCATCACCTGGCAGGCCCTGGAAAAGATCATCGAGGTCGAAAAACCCGACGCCGTCCTGCCCACCATGGGCGGCCAGACCGCGCTGAACTGCGCGCTCGACCTGGACCGACACGGCGTGCTGGCCAAGCACGGCGTGGAACTGATCGGCGCCAACGCCCACGCCATCGAAAAGGCCGAAGACCGCCTCAAATTCAAGGACGCGATGACGTCCATCGGCCTGGAGTCGGCCAAGTCCGGCATCGCCCACAGCATGGACGAGGCCTGGGCCGTGCAGAAACGCATCGCGGCCGAACTGGGCACGTCCGGCTTCCCCGCGGTCATCCGCCCCAGCTTCACGCTGGGCGGCACGGGCGGCGGCATCGCCTACAACGCCGAGGAATTCGAGACCATCTGCCGCCGCGGCCTGGAAGCCTCCCCGACCAACGAGCTCCTGATCGAGGAGTCGCTGCTGGGCTGGAAGGAATTCGAGATGGAAGTCGTGCGCGACAGCGCCGACAACTGCATCATCGTGTGCGCCATCGAAAACCTGGACCCCATGGGCGTGCACACCGGCGATTCGATCACCGTCGCGCCCGCGCAGACGCTGACCGACAAGGAATACCAGATCATGCGCGACGCGTCGATCGCGGTGCTGCGCGAAATCGGCGTGGACACGGGCGGCTCGAACGTGCAGTTCGCGGTCAATCCGGCCAACGGCCGCATGATCGTCATCGAAATGAACCCGCGCGTGTCGCGCTCCTCCGCGCTGGCGTCCAAGGCCACGGGCTTCCCCATCGCAAAAGTCGCGGCCCGCCTGGCCGTGGGCTACACGCTGGACGAACTGCGCAACGAAATCACCGGCGGCGCCACGCCGGCCTCGTTCGAACCGACCATCGACTACGTAGTCACCAAGGTCCCGCGCTTCGCCTTCGAGAAATTCCCCCAGGCCGATTCCCGCCTGACGACCCAGATGAAGGCGGTGGGCGAGGTCATGGCCATCGGCCGCACCTTCCAGGAGTCCTTCCAGAAAGCCCTGCGCGGTCTGGAAGTCGGCGTCGACGGCTTGAACCAGAAGACCACCGACCGCGAGCGCCTGCAGATCGAACTCGGCGAGCCCGGCCCGGAACGCATCTGGTACGTGGGTGATGCCTTCGCCCAGGGCTTCTCCCTGGAGGAAGTCCACAACCTGACGAAGATCGACCCCTGGTTCCTGGCGCAGATCAAGGAAATCGTCGACATCGAGCTGGCGCTCGAACAGCGCACCCTGTCCGAACTGGACGACGGCACCATGCGTGAACTCAAGCGGCGCGGCTTCTCCGACCGCCGCCTGGCGTTCCTGCTGGACACCACCGAAGCCGAGGTCCGCAAGCTGCGCCACCAGATGAACGTGCGCCCGGTATACAAGCGCGTCGACACCTGCGCGGCCGAATTCGCCACCACCACGGCCTATATGTATTCGACCTACGAGGACGAGGACGAGGCCGCGCCGACCGACCGCAAAAAGATCATCGTCCTGGGCGGCGGCCCCAACCGGATCGGCCAGGGGATCGAGTTCGACTACTGCTGCGTGCACGCGGCCCTGGCCCTGCGCGAGGACGGCTTCGAGACCATCATGGTCAACTGCAATCCCGAAACCGTCTCCACCGACTACGACACCTCCGACCGCCTGTACTTCGAACCGCTGACGCTCGAGGATGTGCTGGAAATCGTCCACAAGGAAAACCCGGCCGGCGTCATCGTCCAGTACGGCGGCCAGACCCCGCTGAAACTGGCCCGCGCCCTGGAAGCCAACGGCGTGCCCATCATCGGCACCAGCCCCGACTCCATCGACGTGGCCGAGGACCGCGAACGCTTCCAGAAACTGCTGACCAAGCTGGGCCTGCGCCAGCCGGCCAACCGCACCGCCCGCACCGAAAGCGAGGCCCTGGCCCTGGCGGGCGAAATCGGGTATCCCCTGGTGGTGCGCCCCAGCTACGTGCTGGGCGGGCGCGCCATGGAAATCGTGCACGAGCCCCAGGATCTGGAGCGCTACATGCGCGAGGCCGTCAAGGTCAGCAATGATTCCCCGGTGCTGCTCGATCACTTCCTGAACAACGCCACCGAAGTCGACGTGGACTGCCTGGCCGACGGCGAACAGGTCATCATCGGCGGCGTGATGGAACACATCGAGCAGGCCGGTGTGCACTCGGGCGATTCCGCCTGCAGCCTGCCGCCCTACTCGCTGCCCCCGGAGATCGTGGCCGAGATCGAACGCCAGACGGCCCTGATGGCCCGCGCCCTGAACGTCAAGGGCCTGATGAACGTGCAGTTCGCCATCCAGGACGGCGACGTCTACGTGCTCGAAGTCAATCCCCGCGCCTCGCGCACCGTGCCCTACGTGTCCAAGGCCACCGGCCGGCAACTGGCCAAGATCGCCGCGCGCGTCATGGCCGGCCGTTCGCTGGCCGCCCAGGGAATCGCCTCGATCCCGGCGCCGACCCGCTATTGCGTCAAGGAGGCCGTGTTCCCCTTCGTCAAATTCCCCGGCGTGGACACCATTCTGGGACCCGAAATGAAGTCCACCGGCGAAGTCATGGGCGTGGGCGAGACCTTCGGCGAGGCGTTCGTCAAATCCCAGATCGCCGCGGGCGCCTGGCTGCCCGAATCCGGTCGCGTGTTCATCAGCGTGCGCGACCAGGACAAGCCTCGCGCCGTGGAAGTCGCCCGAGGCCTGGCCGCGATGGGCTTCCAGCTGATCGCCACGCGCGGCACGGCCGCCGTGATCGAGGCCGCCGGCCTGGCGGTCCAGGTCGTCAACAAGGTCACCGAAGGCCGCCCGAACATTCTCGACATGATCAAGAACGGCGAGATCGCCCTGGTCATCAACACGGTCGAGGAACGTCGCAACGCCATCGCCGATTCGCGCACGATCCGCACGCAATCACTGACCAACCGCGTGACGTTCTTCACCACCATCGCGGGTGCGCGCGCCGCCGTCGAGGGCTTGCAGTACCTGCGCCACGGTGACGGACTGAAGGTCTATTCGCTGCAGGCCATGCACGCGGCCTGAGCGGCCGATGCGCAGGCCCCGGGCCGGGCCTGCGCATCCCTTTCATCAGGCCATTTTATCGAGCGGGACGCTCAGTGGCGAAGACAGCGTGTCGATGGTGGAAACGGTCGATTCGCCACCGGTTTCCCATAACGGCCATTCGCAGCGAGCCGCCACCTCTGCATAATGAGTCTTGGCGATGGGCAAGGAGCCCAGGTGTTGGGTATTCAGATTGCGGATAAAGTCGTCGACCTCCGCTTCGTCCTTGAACAATGCCCCATCGCCGGTCGCTTCACCCTTGAGGTTCATGGCGGTGGCGCTCAACATCTGCCTGGCGCCGTTGGTGGCGTAAATGATCTGCGCGTCTTCCGCAGTGCCATGAACCTGGCTGATCAGTCCGGCCAGGCTGCCATAAGGCCCGTTTGACAGCATGTCCTGGAGCCGCGCACCGCGCAATTCGCCGTTGCTGCCCGGACGATTCGAAAACTCCAGGATCCGATCCTGTCCGGGATGGGCCGGATCGCGGAATGTGGCATGGAAGATGTTCTTCCCGGAGGTTTCCGGGTCAGGGATCGTGATGCCGACGAAATTCGCGTGACTGAATATGGGATCATCCAGCCGGTTCCTCATGGCCTCTTGCAGTTCCGGCCCGTCGACCATGTCTTGCACGGCATCCCGGATGGCCTGATGCGGGTCTTTTTCCGAGAGCGTCAGGTCCAACCCACGCAGGATCATGCTCTGATTCAAGATCAGCGCATCGGTGAGGTCTTCGCGATTAGTCAAGGGAATCGTGCTGATGTTCTGCGAGCCGATGCCAAACGAAGCCTGCAGGCCTGCCTGCGCATGGGAGACATCCAGGTTGCATGTGACCGAAGTGCCATATTCCTTCAGGATCGCGTTGCCGATGGTGGCCAGTTTCTCCAGGCGGGCACTGTTCTGACCAATGGCGCCCTGGGGGCCACTGTGCATGGCATTCATCTCGGTCAACTGCTCTTGCAGACGATCCAGCAGCGACTGAGGATCCGTCTGGGTCTGGCCATGCAAAGCCGCGCCAAGCTGCATGAGCATCTGGGCATCCCTGAATGCCTCCAGGGTATAGCCATTGCCGACCGGCAGATCCTGGCACTGAATGATCGTTTTTTCATCGATCCGCATGCTGTAGGACCAGGTCTGTGCGCTTTCATCCACGTCCACCTGCAGCGCGTAGCGGTCGCTGAAGGGCGCCTGGGTGGCGCCGCGCAACAGGGTGAAATGCTGCAGCAGGGATTCCTGCTTGGCCAGGTTGGCGGAATCCCCCAAGTCGATATTGGGCTGCTTGAGCAGGTCGAATGCCTCCTTGATCGCCGCTTTCTCGACCCCGCCCCGGAACCAGTCCTTGATCTTGTCGAAGAGCCCCATGCGCTGCTGGGCCTCCTCGGCGGTATTGGATTGCATGATTGCATCAATACGGGATTGATTGAGTGTCTGTCCGTTGAATGAGATCGCCATGCTTTACTCGCTCTTGAAAGAAGGTGGGTGTTTCTGAGCCGGCCGATGCCGAATAGTCTCAGCGACTTAGGATCTGTCGGCAACAATGCCTTCTAAATAAGTGCCAATCAGGCGGGTAAGGTTCCCTCGCCACCGTCTCCGTCTGTCCGATCGCCGGCCAGGTATCATGATGCGGTGCGCTCGCTGGCAAAACAGTGCCCGCTTGAAGTGGACGGCGCAAGGATGGTACCGTGCCGCTGCATGCCGGGAGTGCCGCATGACGAAAGGTGAAGGGTCGCTGTCACGCAGGTGATCGCTTTGGTTTCAACAAGCTGGATGAATTTTATGGATCTGGGTGACGTTTTTCAGACAGTGACGCTGACAGCCTGCAATCGCATGCTGCCAAATGGAACGCCGATGAAAGGCGCCCTGTGCGGCGGCCTCGCCATCGCCGGCCACGTGGCGGGCGACCTGGCGCAGCCGGCGCTCGTGCGGGCTGCGGGCAGCACGCTGGTCAACATCAGTCAGCGCGGCCAGGAGCTGGCCAAGGCGGATGACGCGGCTCCAGAGCCGGAAACGTCCGGAGAAGGCCTGTCCGACGTGCTGGTGGAGATTGGCAGCGGCTGGGTGGGCCAGGAGCTGGCCAAGGCGCCGTGCGGCATCGCGGCGGCCACCCTCCCGCCCCCGTTCTCGACGGCGGCCAGTCTGGCCTGCGAGGCGGTCGCCAGCTATACGGCGGGCAAAGTGCTGCCCGGCGTCGTCGCGGCCTATCTGGATCATTTCCATCCGCCGCTGCAGGCCTGACCATCCGTGCCGGCACCGTTCGCATGGAACCCCTGGCACGTACCGGTCACTTATTTGAAGATGTCGGGACGAAGCGCCGCTTCACTCGATCCAGGTGAATGCTTATGACAAGGGCAACGCAATGACCATCGATATTTCCGCAGGCCGCTTCGGCCCGGTTTCCTTGGCTACACAGGACGTGCAGAACGTCCGGCAGGCCACCGACCGGAACCACATCGGCAGCATCTTTTCCCGTGCCTAGGACAAGGTCGCGGACTGGTTCTGCAACACGAACCGGACGGAAGCCAAGAAATGCCTGTTCGACCTGTATTCCGAGACGACGCCGCATCATCAAAAAAAATCAATGCCCGGGTTTCTCCCTGAGTTTCAAAAAGCTGTCGGTGGATCGGGAGGCATTGGGCCGGGAACTGAATCGGGACGACTACTGGAACAATGGAGAAGTCAGCTCCGCCCGGAAGCAGGTTGAGAAGGATCTCTGTCGCTCCAGCTACTCCGTGTCGGGGAGCCCATTGCAGAAAGGAAGCCCGGACGAAAGAATGGGGCATTTCGACGAGGCATTGACCGCGCTCGGGGTCACTCCAAGCCAACGGACGGCCATCATGGAAGTCTGCAATCAATCGACGATAGCCGCGTTCCTGCAATCAGCAGATAACATCACGGCGCCGGGTGGGCAGCACGTGCTTTACGATGTGCGCACTGTCGAAGGAGAGCTGCGTGTCCAGGCCGTCTGCATCAAGGATATCGATATACCTTTGATCGCTGGCAAGATGGATGATCCAGAGCTTCGCCAAACGAAGATGGACATGATTATTGCGGAGGGGGATCACCCCCTCTACAAATCCCAGTACATAGAACTGGACCTGCGGATCGTGGACGGCGACCCGCGCGCCAAGATCGAAATCGTCGGGGCACAGCACCTGGCCAGCCGGGACAATGACACGATCCAGTAAGGCTGCGTGTCTTGCATGGGACGGGGCCTCTCGCCCCGCGTCCCGGCAACGCGTCTTCATCACGGGGGCCAGCAGCGGCATCGGCGCCGCCCTGGCGCGCCGCTACGCGGCGCGGGGCGACGAGCTGGGGCTGGTCGGCCGACGCCGCGACGCCTTGCAGGCATTGGTCGACGGCCTGCCGGGACAAGGCCACCGCGTCTACGCGCTGGACGTACGTGACCGCGCGGCGCTGCATGCCGCGGCGCAGGATTTTCTCGCCGGCGGACCGGTGGATCTGGTCATCGCCAGCGCCGGAATCAGCGCGGGCACCCTGACGGACGCCCCCGAGGACTACGCAGTCTTCGAAGCCATTCTCGACACCAACGTCCTGGCCATGGTGGCGACTTTCGAGCCCTTCATCGCGCCGATGCGCACGCGGGGGTCCGGCACCCTGGCGGGCATCGGCAGCGTCGCGGGCGTGCGCGGCCTGCCGGGCGCGGGCGCCTACAGCGCGTCGAAGGCCGCCGTGCGCGCCTATTGCGAAAGCCTGCGGGTCGAGCTGCATGGCACCGGGGTGCGCGTGGTGACCCTGGCGCCCGGCTTCATCGCCACGCCCATGACGGCGCGCAATCCTTACCGCATGCCTTTCCTGATGCCGGTCGAGCGGTTTGCCGAAAAGGCGCAGCGGGCCATCGACGCCGGCGTGTCCTATCGCGTCATCCCCTGGCCCATGGGCTGGGTGGCCCGGCTGCTGCGGCTGGTGCCCGACGCCCTGTACGATCGGGCCGCCTCCCGGCGCAAGCGCAAACCGCGGCAGGGCGAGCACGCCTGAATGCGGAACGCCGGGCGGCATGTGCCGGCCCGGCGAAGCAGTCCTGGAGACCTGCATCCAGCGACACAGGTCGGCCGTGTAGGCTCAGCGTGCCCGCCGCGCGTCCAGGCTCAGCGCCCCGCCACCGAAAGCCGCAAGTTGCAGCAGTCCACCGGCGATCGCCAGGTTCTTGAAGAAATGGATCGACTGGTTCATGTCGCCCAGCTGGCTGTGGAAGAACAGGGCGGCCACGATGCTGAACAGCGCCAGAACGGCGGCGCTGAGCCGCGTGCGCCAGCCCAGCACCAGCAGGATCGGCAGCACCAGTTCGACGAATACGGAAACGGCATACGCCAGGGTGGGCAATGGCATGCCGCTGGATGCGATATAGCCGATGGTGCCCGCCGGCGCGGCGATCTTGCCCGAAACGCCGACCAGGAACAGGACGGCGATCAGGATGCGGCCGATGAGAGAGAGGATGGCGAGATGGCGATTTTCCATGATGTTCAGTGAAAGTTGAAAAGATCGGTTGAAGAACAGGGGTTGGGAAGCGGAGAGGCCAGCGTCCGGGCTCAGGCCGAAGCGTCGACCAGGACCAGTTCGGCGTCCTCTAGGGCGGTGATGCGCAGTGCGGTCTCGTCGCGGATCGCCGCGCCATCGCGGGTATACAGCCTGACGCCGTTGACCTCGACCTGCCCCAGGGCGGGCACCAGGTAGCCCACACGCCCGCCGTCGAAACGATATTCCAGCGTCTCGCCGGCCTTGACCGTGGCGCCCAGCACACGCGCCCGGGCACGGATCGGCAGCGCCTCGTCATCGCCATCGAGGCCGCTGGCCAGGGTCACGAAACGCCCGGAACGGTCGCCCTTGGGAAAAGGCCGCGAGCCCCAACCGGGCGCCCCGCCCTTGTGGTCGGGGAAGATCCAGATCTGGAAGATCCGCGTGACGCCGGGCTCCAGGTTGTATTCCGAATGGACGATGCCGCTGCCCGCGCTCATCACCTGCACATCGCCCGCCTGGGTGCGGCCTTTGTTGCCCTGGTTGTCCTGATGGGTGATGGCGCCTTCGCGCACATAAGTGATGATTTCCATATCCGCGTGCGGGTGCGGTGGAAAACCCGTGCCCGGCTGGATCGTGTCGTCATTCCAGACGCGCAGCGCGCCCCAGTGGACCCGGGCGGGGTCGTGGTATTCGGCAAAGGAAAAATGATGGCGGGCATCGAGCCAGCCGTGTTGGGCGGCGCCGAGGCTGGCATAGGGGCGGTGTTCAATCATGACGATCTCCCGTGGGTTCCGGATAACGATGAGGCAGTGTAGGGTCTGCGGATCATGACGAGAAGATCAAGAATAGAATCTCATCATTTCTATTTTTGATACGATATGCGCATGAAGAAACTGCCTGACCTGGAAGCCTGGGCCCTGTTCGCCAAAGTGGCGGAAACGGGTTCGTTCGCGCGCGCGGCGGCGGCCTGCGAACTGTCGCAGGCCACGGTGTCCAAGGCCGTCACCCGCCTCGAAACCCGGATGAAGACCGTGCTGTTCCATCGCACCTCGCGCCGCCTGTCACTGACCGAAAGCGGCCGCGTGGCGCTGGAACGCGCCGCGCGCATCCTCGAAGAAGGCGAGGCGGTCGAGGCCGAAGTCGCGGAGCAGTCCAAGAGTCTGCGCGGCCTGGTCCGGGTATCCGCCCCGATGTCCTTCGGCATCGCGCGCCTGGCGCCTCTGCTGCCGGATTTCATGGCCGCCCACCCGGACGTCGAACTGGATGTGCGTTTCGACGACGCGCAGGCGGACCTGGTGGCCGAGCGCTTCGATCTGGCGCTGCGCATCGCCCGGCTGGCGGACTCCAGCCTGCTGGCCCGCCGCCTGTGCCGCGTCCGCGTCCTGCTGGTGGGGACCCCCGCCTATTTCGAACGCCATGGCAAGCCGCGCCACCCGCGCGACCTGGCGGGCCACCGGGCGCTGCAGTACGCCTACGCGCGCGGCGGTTCGACCTGGCATTTCCGCCACCCCGAGCACGGCGAGTTCTCCCAGGTCATGCCGACCCTGATGCGGACCAACAATGCCGACGCGCTGATGCCGGCGTTGCGGGCCGGTCTGGGGCTGGCACTGCAGCCGGAATTCCTCGTCTGGCCCGAGCTGCGGTCCGGCGCGCTGGAAACCGCCATGGAACCCTGGGAAACCGAACCGCTGGCGCTGCACGTCGTCACCCCGCCGGGACGCAACCGGCCTGCCCGCGTCCAGGCGCTGATCGAATACCTTGCCCAATCCTTCATCCGGGAGCCCTGGGCAATCGAGGCCGCAACCGGCCGTTGAGCGGGCCGCCGCGGCCGGGCTCTGCCCTCCCGGCACACCATCGTGACCGGAGCCGTGCGCCACCTTTTTCTTCTATTGGGAACCTGCCGCCCGTTTCCGGCACTCAGGTAAGAGCAGGCCGACGGGGCCTGACGGATCTGCCCTACACGATTGGAGGAAAGATGGCTCGAAACGAACACCATGCGGCCGAACTGGAGCGCTTCCTGGCGCTCGGCGTGGCTGAAGTGCCCAGGCTGCGGGAATTCATCATCGATGGTTGCCCCACGGGGTTGACCCGGATACGGACGACCGAAGGAGAAGACTGGATCATCGCCTGCGTCGACGTCGGCGTGGTGCCGACCGCGCACGCGGAAGCCCTTCACCGTCTGTTCCTGCAGGCCAACAATCTCTGGGCTGGAACCCGGGGCAATACGCTGGGCCTGTACGGCGACGACGATGCCGTCGTCCTGAGCCGGTCCGTCCGGGCGGCCGAGGTCTCACCGCAGGGACTCGAAAGGATCCTGCGCGCGCTGGTTGCCGATGCCCGCCGCTGGCTGGCGCATCTGGACCGTGAACTGTCGCCCGCCCTGGACTGAAAAGGAGGCCACGAAGATGTCTTCAGCAACGAAAACCTATGAGAATGCCCTGATGAATCTGGCCGCGCATATCGGCGTGGACGGCGCGGCATTGCTGCGCTCGGGCGAACTGACGATCGACGGCGTGCCGGTCGGCCTGATCCTGGAACCGGAGACGGAGACGGAGGCCGATCCCGTGATCCAGGTGTTCTGCCCGGTCGGGACGGTCCCGGAAGACGGCGCCGGCCACGTGCGCCGGGAATTGCTGCGCGCCAATGCGTTCGGCCTGGGCACCGAAGGCGCGACATTCGGCATGCAACAAAACACAGGCAAGGTGGTGCTGGCCCAACGACTGGGCGCCGAGGCCGGTGCGCAGGCACTGGCCAGAACGATGCGCCATCTTGCCGTCCTCGCACTGATCTGGCGGCAGCAACTGAACCTGCAAGCCTAGTACCGGCGTCTTTTCACCTCACTGAATGAATTGAATTGGAGAACCCTATGTCGAACTACACCGAACTGCTGGAACGCTACGCGCAATTCGTGGGCCTGTCCCCGGCCGACACGCTGCTGAC
The DNA here is from genome assembly GCF_027214045.1 of Castellaniella denitrificans. Classification (GTDB taxonomy): domain Bacteria; phylum Pseudomonadota; class Gammaproteobacteria; order Burkholderiales; family Burkholderiaceae_B; genus Castellaniella; species Castellaniella denitrificans_A. Next base: position 312,454 of record NZ_JAPWHE010000002.1, read on the forward strand.
GACCGAAGAGGTCGTCGTGGGCGATGTGACCATCGGACTGCTGAACGAGGGCGGAGACGCCGGAGAAGTCGTGTTCTTTGCCCGCCTGGGGCGGCCTGACGCCGCCGCCGGGCTCGAGGCGGTCTATCGCCTCATGCTGCAGGCCAATGCCCTGTGGAGCGGCACGGGCGGCAACACGATCGGTCTGCATGAGCCTTCCGGCGAAGTCTTGCTGTGCGGCCGGATTCCCCTGGCCCTGTGTTCGGCCCAGGCGCTGTCCGCCCTGCTGGATGCGTTTTCCGAAACCGCCCGGGTCTGGCGCGAAATCGTCCAGGGCCGTGCGCCGGCCATGCTGCCGCCCCTGGCGGCCTGAGTGAACGCTTGAGGGAGATGACCATGGGTGGTGTGCAAAATGGCGTTGGGCACGTGCCGGTGCACGTGCATCACGACGAATCGCTGGTGCAAGACAAGGGCCTGTCGCAACAGACGGGGATCAAGTCGGGCAGCGGTGAACTGGAAGGGCACGATATCAAGGTTTCGGACGGCACGGTCCGTCAGGAAGTGCTGAGCGGCGGGCAGGAATCCCGGGGGTTCTTCGCCACGCTGTGGAACGCGGGCGCGAACCTGCTCGGGGCCGCCAACGAGTTCGTGGGACAGATGAATCCCGGCCTGTATGACGACGAAGAGTCGGTTGTCGATGAGGACGAGTTCGAGGTCGTCGATCAGCGACAGATCGTCGACGAGGACGAGGACGAGATCGAATCCTCGTCGGTGAAGCCGCGGTATGTCGACATCGGGGAAATCGATGAGAACGGGGATGTCTGGTACGACGCACTGGACGGGACCGAAGAGGATCCTCTGTTCCTGGAGCCGGTTCCCATTTCCAGGCAGGACAACCTGCGGATGGACAAGGACAGCGCCTTGCTGCGCGAGGGTTTCCGCGTCGGCAAGAAAGAGTCCGACCCGATCGAAGAACAGGCGCCCAAGGAAGAAATCCAGCAGATGAATCAGGGTTTCATGAAGAATACCCTGGGCGTCGCCTATTCCGCGTGGAACTGGCTGATGGGCGGCAACACCAAGTCCGAGTCCGTGTCCGTGCAGGAAGACACCCGCAGCGTGAGCGAAAAGAATCTCGGCCAGATCGAAAAGTTGCAGATCGATACGGCGAAATGCCTGCAGAAACTCAACGAGCAGGTCGAGAAGGTCACGGGCAAGAGCATCATGGACAAGGATCAGGATCCTTCCAAGATCAAGCCGGATGTGTCTTCGCTGGAACTGCGGGACCACGCATGGCGCTGGAGCAAGACGGCGCAGGCCGCGTTCGGACAGGCCGTCTCGACCCTGGGCTGGTGCGCGGCGGGGGCGGGAATCGCGTATGGCGGTTCCACCTTGTCTTCGCTGACCGGCGGCGGCATCTCGGGCAATCTGGTCTCGGTTCTGGGGGGCTCCTACCTGGCGCTCAGCGCGCTGCGTGATCTGCCCAGCAACGTGACGGACCAGACCGCGATAAAAGTCATCGAGGAAAGCCTCGTCGAAATCAACACGCTGCTCGAGCAGGTCAAGCAGTTGTCCATGCAGGAAACGCAGCGTCAGGAGCTTTCCGGAAAACTGATGATGGTGTCCCAGGGCCGCATGGAAAAGATCGAGCGGCTGGAGCTGGAACTGGAAGTGATCGACCGGCAGGTCGTGGGACGCAAGGACGTGGAATCGGAATCCCGGATCGAGCAAAGCACGCCGCGCCTGCCCGTGAAGGTTGGCGACGGATCCGCGCGCAACGAGACGCTGTCGGGCTTTGGCCGCGTCAAGCAGGCGTTCTCTTCCTTCTTCGCGCCGGTCGTGCAGGGCCTGACGCGCGCCGGCCAGTTCCTGGGTGATGCCCTGGGTCTGACGCGCATGAGCCTGATCCAGAAGATGGATCGCGCCGACGAGCAGGCCTACGAAAAGACTTTCTCGCAGGGCCTGGGCCTGCTGCAGCAGCCCGTGAACGACAGCATCGTCAAGACCGACCTGCTGGACAAGACCTCCCGGCGCCTGCTGGGCCTGTCCCAGGAACGGCCGACCGATCCGCGGGAAGTGCAGCAACGGGTCCAGCAGCTCGATCGCCAGAGCGAGTCGATCAAGCCCGTGCTGCGTCTGGGCGAGAACGTCGTACGCCATATCCAGGATGGCTCCGGCGGCTCGTTCGGCACGTTGGTCGTGACCGACAAGGACGACAGCCGCTATGTCGTCAACAGCGGCCAGCCGACCACGCGGGCCCTGTGCCACTACTTCGACGTGCTGGCCCGCGATGTGGGCGAGGACAACGCGCATGGCGTCAGAATCGACGATTCCGGCGGCCTGGTGCTGAACGATCCCGACAGGCGCTTCTTCCAGTTCCTGGCCGGCGCATCGAACTCCATGACGTCCTTGTTCATGAGCCCGGTCGGTGCGGGGAACGAATGGCGCGAGGCGACCAACCATGCCGGCCAGATGTGGATCAACGATTCCTCGGGCAAGTTGCCTGGCGGCGCCAACCGCGTCGTGTTCGAGACCAGTGTGGAAGACGGCAAGGATGTCCTGAAGCTGCGCTTCGAAAAACTCGACCGCGATGAGCTGGTGTCCTCCGTGTTCGACGCGCCCGAGCATTCCATGATCGCGCAACTGCGGATGATGAGCACCGCCTACCGCGATGCCTACGGATCCGGCCAGGTGGCGCTTGACGAACTGGATGACGAGGCGCTGGTGCAGCGTTACGAGAACTCGAACAAGACACTGGGTGTCGCGGGAGAGGACTACGGACGCTGGTCTCTGGAAAGCCTGCGCGGCCGTCGCGAGCAACTCCTGAAAGACCTGGCTCAGGAACAGGTGCTGCTCCAGCGGGACAACGATAGCTATCAGCTGTTGCAAAACGACAGCGAATTGCGCGTCATCTCGCAGCGCGTCTGATCTGCGCACCAGGAAAAAGGCCGTCCCCGCATACTGTGGGGACGGCCTTTGACCGTCTGGCGCCGGGTTTCGACCCGATCGCTTCAAGGCCCGCGCTCACGGAGATCATCCTATGCAGATTCCCCCGTTGCCAGAACGTATCCGGCTGTCCGAGTTGATCGGGGCGTTCAGTCACGCGCTCGACATCACCGAAGGCCAGCCCCCCGGTCATTGCGTGCGCTGTTGCTGGATCGGCATGCACATCGGGCAGGTCATCGGACTCGATGAGTCCTCGATGTGGGAACTGTATTACACACTGCTGCTGAAGGATCTGGGTTGCAGCAGCAATGCCGCCAGAATCTGCGAGCTGTATCTCACCGATGATCTGCAGTTCAAGCGAGATTACAAAAAGGTGGGCGACAGCCTGCCCAGCGCCTTGTCGTTCGTGCTCACGCACACCGGCCTGAAGGCCGGGCTGGCGGAGCGCTTCCGCCGGATTTTTTCCGTGGTCCGGGACGCCGATGCCGTCGCGCGGGAACTGATCGCCACCCGGTGTCACCGGGGCGCGGAGATCGCCCTGATGCTGCGCTTTCCGCACGCGGTGGCCGACGGCATCCTCAGCCTGGATGAACATTTCAACGGCCAGGGCCGGCCCGAGGGTCTGGCCGGGTCCGCCATCCCGCTGTATGCCCGCACCGCCCTGCTGTCACAGGTCATCGATGTGTTCCACACCCAAGGCGGGCCGCAGGCCGCCCTGGACGAGGTCAGGTTGCGTGCGGGCCGCTGGTTCGACCCGGATCTGGTCAAAGCCTTTGAAACAGTGGCCACCGATCCCGCATTCTGGCAGGCGCTGGCGGCCGACGATCTGCCCGCCCGGGTGCATGGCATCGAACCGCAGGGGCGCCAGGTGCTGATCGACGATGATTATCTGGACGATATCGCCGCGGCGTTTGGCCAGGTCGTCGATGCCAAAAGCCCCTACACAAGCGGCCACAGCAGTCGTGTGGCCCGGTATGCCGACGCCATCGCGGTCAAGCTGGGCATGGATTCCGCCTTGAGACGCTGGCTGTATCGCGGGGCATTGCTGCACGATGTGGGCAAGCTGGGGGTCAGCAACAGCGTGCTCGACAAGGCGGGCAGCCTGGATGCCGCGGAATGGGCGGCGGTGAGACGGCATGCCGAATACACGGAATCCATCCTGGGGCGTTTCAGCGGGTTTGCCGAACTGGCCCGCATTGCCGGCGCACACCACGAGCGCCTGGATGGGGCGGGATACCCGCGCGGCATCGCCGCCGACAGCATCGCGCTCGAAACGCGCATCATCACCACCGCCGATATTTTCGATGCCATCACGGCCGAGCGTCCGTACCGGGGCGCAATCCCCGTGGACCAGACGCTCGACATGATGCGGAAAACCGTGGGAACCGCTCTGGATCCCACCTGCTTCGATGCCCTGTGCGCCAGCGTGGGGACAGAGGGCGATTTGCCGTCGACGGGATCTGAGTGTGTGGAAGATTCTTGATGGTGCCCGGGGCCGGAATCGAACCGGCACGCCTTGCGGCGGGGGATTTTGAGTTGGCGATTTACAGTGTTTCTACAGGGAAATGGGGCGAATTCTAGCGAAGGTTGAAATAGGTAAAACTAGTTTCAAATCAGTAGGTTAGCGTATTTTACCTGAATTGATGGAAACTGGTCACTGTACCTGTACTGTACCGAAGTTCGGTGCAGTACAGGTACAGCGTCAGGCATTCTTTTTGATGAACTCAGCAACCTCCACCTCTTTGGACTTCGAGAAAACCCAACCGCCAAGCGTGGAGTTCCAGCGGCCACCAAGTTCTTTGAGTTGCTCTTTAATGGATTTGGTGTCGCCTTTGACTATGAATGATTTGATTGCACCATCTTTCTCGTAATCTTCCATGAAAATGCGTCCTTCCTTGACGATTTTCTTAAGCGATGCCGCCTTCTCTTTAACTTCCTTAGCTGTAGGTGGAATGGCCGGTGTGCCAGAAAGCAAAAGACGTACGTTCACGGAAATCTGATTCAATAACTGTTCCTTAAAATCAGTGATGCTTGTATAAGAACCAGTTAGACCAAGTTTTTGCATTTTCTTTTCGAAGTCTTTTAGAGCCTTGTACTGATCTATATCGAGCTTGGTAGGATCTATGTTTCTTGATGAAAAATAGACCATGACAGGCTTTTGGTTTTGTATAAACCACTCGATCTCTTCGGCCGTTCCGCTTTCACTGACGCCAGTAGGCGACCCGAGTCTCGTCCAGAAAACTCCGATAGCCATATCGCACGAAGTGACAATTTGATTGTTTATCACTCCTTGTGCTCGATCACCAAGAAGTGGCGCAGAGTGTGTCTCCCATTTTACTGGCAGCAATACTACCGAGTTCGATTCTGCGTTTGCTATATTCCATCTCGAGATAACCTCGGGTATTGCCTGCCGCTCTTCATCAACATCGCCTGGGCTAGCTATTAGTATTTTAAATACCTTTGCGTCGAACGACATGAAAACTCCTCAAGATTGATTTGATAAGATAAGAAAAAATACCGAGTGGGTTAGGGGGGGATTCTTATGGGTTGGTGCATGAATTAACTGTTGCCTTCGGTGGGCCTACAATTCTTTGGCCTTGCTGGCGGAGGGTTTAGGAGTTCCATCGACCCAAAAAACCTCAAGGGTGTGATCTTTGGTTTTTCCTACGGCCTCTCTAAAAGTTAGTAGCCGTTGTTCCGTTGCTCCGCCGTTGTCTAAGACAAGGTAGATCCCGTACTGGCTTTTTTCCGACTTCTGATATATCGGAAGTTGGGTTTGGAAACCTTTAAGGAGATTCTTGTTACTGGTGAGCTTGATCTCGACGAGAACCTTGCCTTTAAACCCTGAGCTTAGCTTGAAATCTACGGGGCCTCTGCCGGAGTCGCTTTCAGGAGAGAGGTCAAGAGAATTTGCCTCGCAGTATGCTGACGCCACACCAAAGAAGAGAAGCTGTGCGGCGGATTCATGCTTCGGTTTCCCATCTTGGTCGTAAAGCAACCTGCATAGTTGCCCATCTTCAATCAGGTGTCTGAACTGCTCACAGATTGATTTAACAACTCCAAGAACGTCTTTTGCTGTGGGTTTCTTTGGGAGACTTAAAGGAAGAGCATGTTCATTAGGAAGGTTTCTTGTTCTTGTATACCAAAGAACTTGTCCTGATGGATCGTCTGAAAAATTGTAGGGACTGATGTCGAATTTCAGATATGCTGCGACAACATCTTTAAGCGTTTGAGGATTCTCTATAAAAGACTTCCTCAACCCATATTTTTTTTCCGAAGTTGTTCTGCTTCGCCAGGAATCTCCAATGTATTTATTCAGCTCACGCCTGAGTTCTTCATTTTGCTCCGCAATGTAGAACACATCTTGCATGTTCTCTGCTACCGGAAGCTCCCTTAATACATCCTTCGGAACTAATACCAGAGGCGAATCTGAATATGGATTTTTTGGTAGCCTTACTTTCTGGTGGTCTCGAGAAAGTCTTTGCTCTTCCGTAGGAATGCCTGTTTCATCGCAAACTCGCTGAGTGAAGCGGATTAAATCAGGCATGATGATTGTGGCAATCATGTCGCTTATGAAGTCAGGGCCAATTCCATCCTCAAAGACGCCAACAAGCTCAAAAATTGCAGGATCGTTGTTCCCCGCAGAAATAATCTCTTGGATAGTCTCTAGAAGTTTCGCCCGTGTCTTCTTGCCCATGCCTCGGCCGTCGACTCCTGCCCCCGTATAGCCGATAGATAGCCCTTTGACTTCAGGAAACTGAAGTTTCTTATCAGCTGCTCGCCAAAACACGTCACCGGTCTTCCGAATCTTTTCTACGATGGTTAGCACATCACAGAAATGAGTCGAAACGTTCGCCGCGCTTCCTGATAGTTCAGGCGCAGTCGTTGTATCTAATAGACGAGGGTCAATGAATAAGCGTGTGTCAATCCCCAAGATGGGATCGAGTGCTCCTGATTTATCAAAAATTGCAGGATCAATGCCATAGTAATCAGATAGGCTCTTTACGGACACTACGACCTCCTTGGCGTCTACGCCTTGATTGTTTTGCTTTTTGCCGGAATCTCATTTAGGAACCGGAGGCTCTACATCTTCTGGAAGTTTCTTGTCTGAGGACACACCAGAAGCTACGACGAAATCAAAATTGTTAGCGCACTGTCGAAACTGAGTGACAAAAACCGGCGATAGCCTATCCTGCACTAGCTTCAACCACCTATATTTTCTTCGTCATGACTAAGCTTTTGGGCTTGCCAAGGCACTACGCGGTTGCACAAATTCCTCGAGGTCAATGTCCCCGTTGATGAACCGTTGAGCATGTTCTTCATCTTGTGCACTGAGCGAGAATCCCTCCAAGCCGACTGATACGCGTGCGTAATTGACGGCCGCTATACGTCGGTCGCGCTCGGCACCGGATATCGTTTTAGTTAGTTCCGTTTCGTGCGAACCCATCTCAGCCATGGTTGTCCCCGTGCTTTAGGTAACGCTATTTTACAAGGTGTGGGATTTTTTTGGTGATTTGTAGAGGAAACAGGCAAAAAGGTTTCACGCAGAAATTGTCTTGTTTTTGTGGCTATCAATAGGTTTTCCCGATTGACGGCAGTGAATCGCCCCGGGTTTTCTAGACAGTCCCGGTTTTCAAAAAATGGCGTCTCTCAAATTCTACCGGGGACACCTCTCCTGCGTGGCCGTGTCGCCTCTTCGGGTTGTAGAACATCTCGATGTAATCGAAGATATCGGCCCTGGCTTGCTCCCGGGTGGTATAGACGCGGCGCCGGATTCGCTCTCGTTTGAGCAACTGGAAGAAGCTCTCGGCCACGGCGTTGTCGTGGCAGTTACCGCGCCGACTCATGCTGGGCTTGAGTTTGTGGGTCTTCAGGAAGTCACGCCAGTCGTGGCTGCCGAACTGACTGCCCTGGTCGCTGTGGATGATGACCTCATTCTTGGGGCGCCTGCGCCAGACGGCGGCAAGCAAGGCGTTGAGCACCAGATCGCTGTCGATGCGACTGCTCATGGACCAACCCACCACGGTGCGGGCGAAGAGATCCAGCACCACGGCCAGATACAGCCATCCCTCGTGCGTGCGGATGTAGGTGATGTCGGTGACCCACGCCTGATCCGGCGCCGCCACATCAAACTGCTGCTGCAGGAGATTGTCAGCCACCAAGCTGGGACGTCCATACCGATTGCCTGGGCGTCGTTTGTATCCGGTCTGCGAGCGCAGGCGATTCTCGCGCATGAGCCGCGCCACTCGATGCCTGCCACAGCGCTCACCAAGATCCCGCAGATCGTGAGTGACCTTGCGATAGCCGTAGAGGCGATCGCTGTCCTGCCAGCTCTGACGAATGAGCTCCATCAGCCGCCGATCCTCCAGGATTCGGGCGCTGTGTGGAGAGCGACGCCAGGCGTAGTAGCCGCTGGGATGAACATCAAGCACAGCACACATACGCCGCACCGGGAAGATGGCTGCATGATCCCGGACAAAGGCGTACTTCACTGGGACTGCTTCGCGAAGTACGCCGCGGCTTTTTTTAAGATGTCACGCTCCTCGGTGACCCGTCGTAGCTCCGCCTTCAGGCGCCGCACCTCCTGGGACTGCTCGTTCACATCACGGCGTGCGCCCTCGTCGCCTGCATACTGCTTGCGCCACTGGTACAAGCTCCAGGTGCTCACCCCCAGGCGGGCCGCAACGTCAGCAACCTTGTGGCCACGCTCAGTCGTCTGGCGCACCGCTTCGATCTTGAATTCCTCGGAAAATCGCTTCTGCATGGCATTCGTACTCATGACAACTCCTCAACGCCTCATTATGAGGCACGTGGGTGTCTAGTGATTCCGGGCCGATTCAAGGCCTCTGGCGCGTTCATCTGAGGCGCGTTGCAAAAGACAAGTACGCTGCGCAAGCTCTGCTGGGCCACCGCTGTGCCGATGGCCCCGGGCGATGTGCCAATTACGGCGCAGGGCTTGCGCGTGAAGGAGTTCTGTCCCCATGGACGACCGGCCCAGTCAATCGCGTTTTTCAGGCCGCCTGAGATCGAACGGTTGTATTCTGGCGTGACGAAGAGCAGCCATCGACACTGGCGATGGTTTGCTTGAAGGCTCGTGCCACCGGTGGGTAGTCGGCGGCATAATCGTAATTGTAGAGCGGCAGGCCCTTGATCGGGCTCTCGGTACACACCAACTCGGGCGGTGCCAGTTTCACTAATGCCTTGGCAAACTGACGATTGATTGAAGCCTTGGCAAGGCTACCAAACAGGCAGCCGACATTGTGGGTCGTCATGTGAATCCCCCTTCAACAATGCATGAGAAGATGCCATCGTTCGTCCGCCGACCCGCATTCCAATTCAGTGAAGGTTCTTGAATAACCGATCCGGCCAAGACCATTAATTCATGATACGCCGCAGTTTGTTTCTGCGCTATGACTGTTGATTCTCATCCGGCGTGGTGGATGTCACCCGCCCCCCAGAAATCGTAGCCATGCGCACTTCGGTATGAGGCTAGCGCCGCATCACTGTACCGAATCCGTACCTGACCACAACTTTAGGAAAATCCCCCGGTGCGGGGCTTGTACTGAGAAATCTTCCAATGGCTTGAATTAGCAGAAGATTTGGGGGTGGTGCCCGGGGCCGGAATCGAACCGGCACGCCTTGCGGCGGGGGATTTTGAGTCCCCTGCGTCTACCAATTTCACCACCCGGGCAGGGTCGGGCAGGCGGATCGCCTTCCCGGAAAAGGATCGTCATTATACGGTGTTTTCCGCATGGGTTCGCCGCCAGGCGCCCGGCGCCATGCCATACCCGGCGCGAAAGGCCCGCCCCATGTGGGCCGCATCGGCAAAACCGCAATCGGAGGCGATGGCGGCGATGGCCTTGTCGGTATGGCGCAGCATCCAGGCGGCCTGGCGCAGGCGTACGCCGCGCGCATAGGCCTGGGGCGTGGTGCCCAGATGCTGGCGGAACAGGCGCTGCAACTGGCGCAGGGACAGGCCCAGGCGATCCGCCAGGCCGTCCAGGCCGGGAATCTGGCCCGCATATTGTTCGATGACCAGCGTGGCGCGGCGCAACGCGGGCGGGCTGTCGGCCGGCACGCCGGACGGCGGCGGCTGGATCTGTCCGCCCTGCGCGCCGTCGACGTCGAACTGCAGGCAACGCAGCGCGCGCCGGATGTCGGCCTCGGGCAAGTGGCGGCGCAGGATGCGCGCGGCGACATCGATGACGGCCGCCCCGCCGGCGCATGTGATGCGGCGCCGGTCGAACACTGCGGGCCGGTCGGTCACGATCCGTTCCGGCGCGACGGCCGGAAAACGGTCGACGAAATCCCGGTACTGGCCGCCGCCCACGCATAGCCGGTGGCCGGTCAGCAGGCCGGTGCGCGCCAACAGATACACCGCGTTGCCCAGCCCGACCAGATGACGGCCGCCCCCGGCCGCCTGTCGCAGCCAGGCCGCCAGCACCGGCCCCGCTTCGACCGCCGGAGCCAGCGGACCGCCCACCAGCACGACATAGTCGAACCGCAAGGGGTCGCCCAGCAAGTCGGTCGGAACGACCTGGATGCCGCTGGCCGAGCGCACGGGAATCAGCGTGTCCGCCACCACTTCCCAGGCGCAGGGGCCCGCCGTGTCGGTCTGCGCATCCAGCAGCCCCAGCAGATCGGCGAACGCGGCGAACGCGCCCATGGCGAACTGCGGCAGCAGAACGAAACCGATGCGGACAGAAATGTCGCTTTCATTCATGAAAAACCTGATGTATGTCGTATTTGTTCTACCAAAGAAATGGATTGCCTGTCGCAGATCTCTCATGAGAAGCCGACAGACGGATTTTCTCATGATTCATTCATCTTTTATGTCGTTTATGTTCAATCCAGAATCAGCCAAATCACTAGAATGAAGCCAAAACCGCGCACACAGGAGAAAGCATATGGCGCTGTCGGTCTTCGACATTTTCAAAATCGGCATCGGGCCCTCCAGTTCGCATACGGTGGGACCGATGCGGGCAGCCCGCAACTTCGCCCGCAATCTGCATGACCGCGGTCTGCTGTCGCGGACCGCAGGCCTGCGGATCCATCTCTACGGATCCCTCGCGGAAACAGGCGCCGGCCACCGCACCGACGTGGGAATCATGCTGGGCCTCATGGGCGAGGCCCCGGACACCGTCGACCCCGCCGCCATCGGCGGACTGGTCGGCGCGGTGGTGCGCGAACACCGGCTGACGATCTGGCGCAGCCACACGATCGACTTCGACCCTGAAACCGCCTTCTCCGGACGGGTCAAGCCCATGCCGGAACACCCTAATGGCATGCGCTTCATCGCGCTGGATGCCGGTGGCGGAACGCTGCTGGACGAACGCTATGTCTCGATCGGCGGCGGCTTCATCCGCGCGCTGGACAGCATCGAGACGGACGAGACGGTGCCCGAGCACGCGCCGATGCCCTACCCGTTTGCCACCGGTGCCGAACTCATGGACACCTGCCGCCGACACGGGCTGACGATCGCGCAATTGATGATGGGCAACGAATCCGTCCTGCGCCCGCCCGAGGAAGTCCGCGCCGGCGTGCTGCGCATCGCCCGCGTCATGGACGAGTCGATCGACCGGGGCTGTGGCCTGAACGGCCCGGTCACCGACGAAATCCTGCCTGGCGGCCTGAAGGTGCGCCGTCGCGCCCCGGCGCTGTACGCCCAGTTGAAGGCGGGTCCGAAGAAAAAGGACGATGTGATGTTCGCCATGGACTGGGTAAACCTGTACGCCATGGCCGTGAACGAGGAAAACGCCGCCAGCGGGCGCGTGGTGACGGCGCCGACCAACGGGGCCTCCGGCCTGCTGCCGGCCGTGCTGCGCTATTACCGGGACTTCATTCCGGGCTGGTCGGAGGACGGCGTCGTGGACTTCCTGCTGACGGCGGCGGCCATCGGCTTTCTTTACAAGGAAAACGCCTCGATCTCGGGGGCCGAGGTCGGCTGCCAGGGTGAGGTGGGCGTGGCCTGTTCAATGGCGGCGGCGGGGCTGACGGCGGTCCAGGGCGGGACGGTGGAACAGATCGAGAACGCGGCTGAAATCGGCATGGAACACAACCTGGGCCTGACCTGCGACCCCGTGGGCGGCCTGGTGCAGATCCCGTGCATCGAACGCAACGCGATGGGCGGGAACAAGGCCATCAACGCCTCGCGCCTGGCGCTGCATGGCGATGGCAAGCACCATGTCTCGTTGGACACGGTCATCGAGACCATGCGCCAGACCGGTGCCGACATGCAGTCGAAATACAAGGAAACCTCGCGCGGCGGACTGGCCGTGAACGTGGTGGAATGCTGAAAGCCGCCATCAGGCGGCTCATCATCGTCTTCGGCCCGCTGCCCGCGGGCATGGCCGTCAGTTAAAGGCGGCAATGGCCTCGGCGCGGGTCTCGCAGACTTTCAGGATGGCAAGAAAGCCGCTGATCTCGAAGACTTCACGCACATTGGGCTGGATATCGCACAGGATCAGCGCACCGTCGGCCTGCTTGAGCTTTTTAGCCAGCAGCAACACGACCCGCAGGCCGGCGCTGGAAATGTAGTTCAGCCGCGCCAGATCGAGCACGATGTGGCGCTCGCCCTTTTCGACCTGCGCCATCAGGTCCGCCTCGAAGACAGCGGCATTGGCGCTGTTGACCAGCCCTTCGGGCTGGCAAATGAGCGCAGATCCTGACTTCTCGATGACAAAAGGCATGGCAAATTTGATTGGACACAAAATCGTCCCTCATCATACGCCAAACGACCGTTCGATGACACATCGTCGGGCGCGCCGTTTTCCCCGCGCGGCAGGTAAGCAAAAGATACACTGGAAAGGTCGGGGTACAGTACGACTGGAACCTTTTCGCTATCCTAGCCACCTAGTAAGCGGCGCCGGTACTATCGTCCGGCGTGCGGTTCAACATCCCGCCCGCACTACATGGCTTTTTTATGAATATCAATCCATCCGTTCCGCTTGCTTCGCAGGGTAGCCCGAGTCTAGCGCACTTCGAGGCCGCCGCGCATGACTCCGAGGCCGTCTACATTTCCGTTTCGGGGCAATCCATGCAAGTGCTGGGCACTGGCGCGACGCCGGGCGGGCGCAACGTGGCATGGGTCGCGCCCGACATCGATACGACGCGCCTGTTCACCGATGCCCTCGCCAACAGCTACGGAAACGGCATTACCCAGACCATCGTCCGCGAACTGGGACTGGAGCCCACCCCGGGCAAACCCTTGTCCTCGCGCACGGTTTCCCAGGCCCTGGACATGGCACAGACGTCCAGCCAGGCGCTGTCCGGCGTGGACTTCGCCACCCAGTTGGACCACTCCGCCAGCGCGCGGGGTGCCGGTTTCCTGACCGCCTGCCGCGCGCTGACCATCGATCCCGCTTCCCTGAGCACGCAGCGCCGCCAGGAAATCGACGCCGCCATGCAGCTCCGGTTCGAGCAGGCGTCCGCCCAGGGACAAAGCCCGGTGATGGCCGACACGGCCCAGTCCTGGCTGCGCGACCTGCTGCAACAAGGCTGAAACCCAGGAACGATGCCGCCGTCGGCGCGCGGCCTGTTCCCCGAGAGACTCAAAGGCACACCCATACCGGGTGATCCGGGTGTAGATCCAGTGATTAACCTTACTGGATTCAATGTTATAAACATCACATCCGTTTGTTGCAAAGCTTCATGGCATCTGCTTGAAGTGTCAGCAACTGCGTCAGCCGCTGAGTCTCCTCACCATGAGCCCTTCTCTCGATTCTGACAACGCCCAACCGGCATCCGCGATTCCGGCGGATCGGGCCGACCCCGCCGAGGAAAGACTGTTCCGCGAACTGGTCCAGGAACATAGCAGCCGGCTTCAGCGCTTCATCATCCGGCACATCGGCAACTCCACCGAGGCCGAAGACCTTGCCCAGCAGGCCTTCACCGAGGCGGCCCGTTCGTACCGGACCTTCCGCGGCGAATCGCAACTGTCGACCTGGCTGTACGGCATCGCGCTGAACCTGATCCGCAATCATCTGTCCCGGGCGCCTGAGCGCCGCTATGATTTCGTCGGCGACAGCAGCCTCGCGGATCTCGCCACGGACGCACTCACCCCCGAGGAAGCCGTCGAGCAATCCCAATCCATGCGCCTGCTGCAGGAATCTCTGGACGAACTGCCCGAAAGCATGCGCAGCATCCTGTTGCTGGTGGGGATGGACAATCTGTCCTACGAGGAAGCGGCCGCCCTGCTGTCGGTGCCCATCGGCACCGTGCGCAGCCGTCTGTCGCGGGCGCGCACCGCGCTGCGCGACAGGTTGCAGCAAAAGGGCATGACGCTGCATTTCTAGCGGCCCGCCCGCCACCGCACGGCATTCCGCGAGCGGGCCGTGGACGTTGTCCACGGCCCGCTGCCTTTATGGCCGGGCCGGCGGCAACTCCACATGCACGGCCGTGCCGGCCACGGCGGCGGCGCCCCCGCGCGGCATGTCCGCGTCTCCCAGCGCCTTGGATTCGACATAGGCGGGGCCGACCCGCACCGGACCCGACACGGAGGCTTCGCGCACCGCATCGAAACGCACCCGCGTCTGCTGCCCCTGGATCAGGTCGAGATACTCGCCCGCGCTCATGGGCTTTCCATTGTCAGGCCAGGTCGCGCTCAGGGCCGGACCCGTATCGCCCGACTGCAGGCGCGGCGGGGCCACGGCATGGCCCTGGATCGACACCACGCGCGGGCGCAGCAGGAACAGCCGCTCGCGGCGCTGCGTGGTCTTGCTCTTGCTGGAAAACAGCGCGCCCAGCAGGGGGATATCCCCCAGGCCCGGAACCTTGTCGACCTGCTGGCTGTCCTGGCTGCTGTTGTAGCCGCCGACCAGCAGGGTCTGTCCATCACCCACGATGGCCAAGGTGCTGATGCTGCTCTTGCGCACGGTCGGCAGCGTGCCGATCTTGCGTTCGTCCTGGATGCGGCCATCTTCGATGTCCACCGTGAGCTCGACCCGGCGCTGGTCGCCGCTGCCCTCGATGTAGCGCGGCGTGACACGCAGCGACGTGCCGACCGTGACGGGCGTGACGGTCGCCACGCGCTCGCCCGTGGTCTGGATGTAGAACGTGTCCGACAGGTCGATCAGGGCGCCCATGTTGTCTGCCGTCAGGATGGACGGCTGCGACAGGATGTTGGCCGCCCCCTTGGTTTCCAGCGCGTGCAGGCGGGCCGCCAGCACATTGGTGACGGACAGTCCCAGGGTGCCCGGCGCCAGCGACGCCGCGCTGTCCAGCGGCAGGCCGTTGCTGGGGGTGAGGCCGAAATCGCTGTACCCGAAGGTCGCGTTCCCGGCCTTGGCGCCCCAGGTGACACCCAGTTCGCTGACGTTGTCGGAATTCACGTCGACGATCATCGCCTCGATTTCGATCAGCGTGCTCGGCACGTCGAGCTGTTCGATGAGCTGCCGGTAGATGGGGATGCGGTCCGGGATGTCCTGCACGATGATGGCGTTCAGGCGGGGATCCGCCTGCACCGTCGGCTCGCGGAACCGCAATCCCGGGCCCGCGCCCGCCCGCCGTTTGGTCTCCGGAGCCGCCGATCCGGTCGCGCCGGATGCGCCGCCAGCCGGCGCACCGCCGGCGTCCGCTTCCGGGCTGGCGAACACCGGCGGGTTATCGCGCAGGGGCGCGGCCACCGCCGCCAGCGTCTCGTTGTTGGCGCCCGAGCCCGAGCCCAGGATCAGGTTGCGCAACACGGTCGACAAACCAGGCGTCACGACGCTTTCCGAGCGATAGCTGACGGTGCGGTCGTTGACCGAAGCATACTTGAGGCGGAACACCGCCACTTGCTGTCCGCCCGCGCCCAGGGGCAATGCGGCCACCATTTTCTGCACCAGCTTGACGTAGGCGGGGGGGCCCGAGACCAGGGCGATGCCCTGATCGGCCAGTTCTCCCCAGCCAAAGCGCGGGTCGAGCACGCCCAATTCCAGCAGGGCGTCGCGCAGCGCCGTGATCGAACTGCCCATGGCGCTGACCGAACGCGTGACCATGGCGCTGGCGGGACTGACGAACAAGGTGCCCGAATAGACGAACCAGTTGAACCCGTACACCCCGCCCAGCTTGTCGATGAACTCGGTGGGCGTCGCGGTGTTGAACTTGCCGTTGACCGTCCCCTTGACGCCGGGCGCCATCTCCAGGGCCAGACTGAAACCGCCCGCGAACTGCCGCAGGACGCTCTGCAGACTTTCATCCTGGGCGTAGTAGCTGTAGGCCGCCAGGGGCCAACTGGGCGCGGCGCGGGCGGTCGTGCCCACCAGGCACAAGGCCAGCGCGCAGGCTGGAATCCAACGTTTCAACAAAATACCTCCTGCATTGCGTGTCATCATCATGCCGCCCGCCGCACCGCGCTGATCCAGAACGATAGGGCATTGGCGAAATCGCCCACGGCCTCGTCCAGCCCGACGGCATCCGTGTCGGGCCGCACCATCTGCTGCAGCCACAGCGCGTCTTGCGCCGGATCGACGACGCAGGTCGAAGGGTGACTGCTCAGCATGCCAGTGGCGTGTCGGCCGATCTCCGCGAAAAACCGCTCACGGCCCGGGCCGTCGGGCGGCAGGGAACACAGCCGCGCGTTGATCGCCAGCCAGCCGTTGCGGGCGCCCAGCAGGTGCACCCGATATTTTTCGTCGATCCGGATCGTGAGGCGGCCATCGGCGCGCACACCGTCGGAAATGTCGTGACGGGCGGCGTAGTCCGCGATCAAGGGATGGGATGGGACGGTCATCGTTCTTCTACTCCGGTGATTCCGCCGCCAGCTTGCGCACCAGGCGCAGCACTTCGGCAACAGGTTCGATGAGTTCGCTCGGGACGTATTGATCCAGCTGCGCGTCGGCCATCAAGGCACGCGCCAGGGGGATGTTCTGCATGACGGGCACGCCGGCTTCACGCGCGGCGCGCATCATTTCCTCCGCCAGGGCGCCCTCGCCCTTGGCGAGCACCACGGGAAGCGGCGTTTCGTCTTCGTCATAGTAAAGCGCGATCGCCAGGTGCGTCGGGTTGGTCACCACCACCGTGGCCTTGCGCGCGCTCTGGACGGCACCCTGCATGACCATTTCCTGGTGCAGGTGCTTGCGCTTGCCCTTGATGTGGGGGTCGCCTTCCATTTCCTTGTATTCCTGCTTGACTTCTTCCTTGCTCATCATCAGCTGCTTGCGGTGCTGCATGCGCTGCCAGACGAAATCGGCCAGGGAGATGATGACGTAGGCGACCGCCACATTGACGATCAGCGTGCGCAGCATGCCGCCCACGCCGATCTGCAAGCCGGCCAGCCCGCTGTGCGGCACCGACATCAGTTGGGGCAGCGCATCGCGCACCACCATCGTGACCAGGACCGAGAGAAAAGCGATCTTGAAAGCCGATTTGAGGAATTCGACCAGATTCTTCTTGGAGAAGATGTTCTTCAGATTGCTGGCGGGGTTGAGCTTTTTCCCCGAAGGGATCAGTTTTTTGAAGGCCAGCACGATGCCGACCTGCAGGAACTCGCTGAACATGCCGATGCCCAGCACGATCAGGAAAAAAGGCAGCAACAGCAGCAAGGCCTCGCGCAAGACGGTGTCCAGCGCGGCCTTGAGCGCTATTTCAAAGGGCATGCCCGTCAGGCCCGCCGGTGTCAGCAGGATCCGGCCCAGCGACTCGATCAGGTTCGTGGCATTGGCCAGCATGTAGCCGAACAAGGCCAGGATCAGCAAGGTCTGGGTGAAGTCCTTGCTGTGCGCGACGTCCCCTTTCTCGCGGGATTCGCGCAGCCGCTTGGCGCTCGGCTGTTCGGTCTTTTCTCCGCTCATGGAAGCCTCCATTGATCATCGAGGAAAGGCAGGATGCCGGGAATGTCGCGCACCGTGTCGCCGGCATATTCGAACAGCGGGCTCATGTAGAGCACCAGCACCAGCAACGCCAGGCCGCTCTTGATGGGCATGGCCAGGAAGAACACCTGCAGTTGCGGCGCAAAGCGGCTGACGAGGGCGAGGCCCAGCTCGGCCAGAAACATGGCCACGATGGCAGGCGCGGCGAACAGCAGCACCAACCGCATGAAGCGGCTGAGCTGGTCCAGCATCAGCGGGATGCTGTCGGCGCGCAGCGTCGGCGACCAGGACCACAGATCCCACAGGCGGAAACTGTCGTACAGCAGCGTCAGCATCAGCGTGAAGCCGCCGCCGACCAGGAAAAACACCATGAACGCCTGATTGAAGAGGATGCCCATGGGCGAGGAATCGTTGCCCGTGGCCGGGTTGATGGTGGCCCCCAGACTGGCGCCGCGCTGGTTGTCGATGACGAAACCGACCGCTTCGAAAATCCAGAACGGCAACGCCACCAGGTAGCCCATCACCAGGCCGATGAAGACTTCCTTGGCGATCAGCAGCAGCAAGGCCGCCGTGCCCAGGTCCAGTTCCGCGTAGCGCGGCATCACCATGGGCACCAGCACCAGCCCGAGCGCGGCGCAGATGCCGTAACGCAGCAGGCCCGGCAGCAGTTGCCGGTTGAACAGGGGCAGCATGGCGCACATGGCCAGGAGCCTGGGCTGTGTCAGCGCCCAGGCCCCCAGGAACACATTGACTTCCGCATAGGCCGCACCGTTGAGCATGTCCCGTCCGTCCTCAGCGTATCTTGTGGAACAGGTCGAACACGGACACGGCGTAGTTGTAGAGCTCGCCGCTGAGCCAGCGCGCCGTGAACAGCAGGGTCACGAACACGGCGATCAGCTTGATCGCGAAGGACAGGGTCTGCTCCTGGATCTGCGTCAACGCCTGGAACAACGAAAACAGCGTCCCCACGATGGCCGCCACGGCGATTGGCGGCAGCGACAGCCACAACGTCAGGTAAAGCGCCTGGGTCATGTAGGAGACGATATCGACGGTTCCCATGCGCGCCTCAGGAGTAGGACAGGACCAGGCCCTGGATCAGCCGCGTCCAGCCGTCGATCATGACGAACAGGAAGAGCTTGAGCGGCATGGAGATCGTGACCGGCGACACCATCATCATGCCCATCGCCAGCAGGATGTTGGACACGATCAGGTCGATGATGACGAAGGGCAGGTAGAGCAGGAAACCGATCTGGAACGCCGCCGTGAGCTCCGATACCAGAAAAGCCGGGATCAGCACGATCATGTCGTCCTGTCGCAGCTCGCGCGCCTGGGCCTCGCCCCACAGATGGCGCGCGGTGCGCACGAAGAAATCCCGCTGCTCGGGTCGACTGTTCTTCAGCATGAAACCGCGCAGCGGCTCGATGCCCCGCGCCACGGCGGTCAGCATCGAGCCGACCGGATCGTTGCGTGGCTCGGCGGCGGCGGACTGGCTGACCGGCGCACTCACGGCGCGCAACTCTTGTCCGACCTGCATGACCACCGGCCCCATCACATAGACCGACAGGATCACGGCCAGGCCATAGAGCGCCATGTTGGGCGGCACTTGCTGCACACCCAGGGCATTGCGCACCAATGCGAACACCACGGCCAGCTTCAGAAAGGAGGTGGTCATCACGGCGGCCAGCGGCAACAGCGCCAGCAGCGCCAGTGCGATGGCCAGGCTGATGGGATCGAAATTACCGCTCATGGGATTTCTGGCCCAGTGTGCCGACGCGCACGCCGATCCGGCCTTCCACCTCGACCAGGTCGCCGGTGCCGATCAGCGCACCGTTGGCGCGGATCATGACCGGCCCGTCGGCCAGCGGTCTTTGGAGGTCGAATATGGCGCCCGGCTGCAACGCGCGCAGTTCGGCCAGCGGCAGGGCACGGTCGCCCAGGTCGAAAGTCAGCCGCACCGGCACGGCGTCCAGGTCCAGCGGCTCGGCGGGCGGTGCGTCTTCAGCGGGAGGGGCGGTTTGAGTCATGAGTGAAGTCCAGCCTTGAGTCACGAGATAAGAGGAGTGTTCGGCACGCACGCGCAGGCCCTGGCCCTGGGGAATGCCCAGCCAGAGTTCGCCCTCGGGGCCGACCAGATACTGGTCCAGCAGGATGACATCGCCCGCGCCCAGGGCGCGCAGTTCGGCGGTCGGCAGATCGGCACACCCGATCTCCGCGCGCAGACGGACCGGCAGGGCCGATTCATCGCAGACCTCCGACCCGCCCGGCGGCACCCGGCCCAGCAGGCCGGCCAGCAGCATCAGCCCCAGGTCATCGGCCTCCAGCACCATCAGCGCCGTTTCGCCGCGCGTCTCCGCCCGGGCGGCCAGGGTCCAGACATGGGGCAACGACACCTCGCGGGGCTCGGCCAGGACGTGCACCGGGCCGCCCGTCGAAACCGACGTCAGCGCCGTCGCCGCCTCGGCCAGCAGCGTCTCCAGGGCGGCCGCCCGCAACGCCTCGGGCAGTTCCCCCGCCCCCAGTTCCGGCAGCCGGGCATCGACCCAGGCCGTGAGGGCGGCCGGCGGCATGCTCAAGCGCAAGGCGGCGCCCGCCCATTCCAGATCGGCCCGATAAGAGGCCGCCTGGCGCAGGGCATCCGGCACGCCCGGCGTCAGCCCCAGGTGCCAGTTGTCTGCGGGCGCGTCGGCGCCGTCGGGCACCGGGAGCGCGACCCGCAGATCCGCGCCGTGGATCGCGACGAGTGTCAGCGCCTGGGCCTGATTGGCGGTCAAGCGCGGCAGGGTGGCGATCCGTGGGGACAATGTGTTCATCGCATCCATGAAACCATCTTCATCATGCGGCCGCGGCCGCTTCCAACAGGCAGGGGTCTTCCGGGTCATCGGTGCTCACCCGCACCAGCACGGCGCGCGCGAGCGATTGCGCAAGCTCGTCGGCCAGGGACTGCGCGCAACGGTTCAGCGTTTCGCGCGAAGCCTCGCTGGCGCAGGTGAAAGCGGCCACCAGGCGGCCTTCTTCCTCGTAGACGGACAAGGTCACACCCGGCAGGACCTCGGCCTTCAGATCCAGGCGCACCTCGCGTCGGCCGCTGCCGCCATCGCCCACCAGCATGCGGTCGGCCGCCTCGCTCAACGCTTTCGCCAGACCTTCCGGGGCGGCCCCGGGCTCCGGCACCCCGGGAGGCATGATCGTACCGGGAAAAACGAACGGTTTGGGCGTCTCGACCGACGAATCGGCGGTTTCCTGCGACGATGCGCCGCCATCCTGCGCCAGCGCCTGTTCGAAAGCGCGGCGATCCGCGTCGGACGCGTCGCGGCGCGGCGTGCCTGCGCCCTGCTGCCCCAGGTCCGGCATGCTTCGGGCCAGACCGATGTCCAGATCAATGCGGCGCTCAGTCATGTTCATGCGGGCTCATATTCGTCATGCTGTGTCCAGTCGTCATGGTCGCGCGTCACGGACGCGGCCTCTTCCATTTCCAGATCTTCCTTGCGTTCCATTTCGCGCAATTCCTCGGCTGCGTGCAAGCTGGCCAACTGGACGAATTTCTCGACCATGCGCGAGGCCTCGCGATGCGCCTCGCGAAACTGGGCCAACTGCTCCGCCTCGCGGCGCGCCTGCTCCCCGGCTTCTTCGACGCGGTTTTCCCGATCATGCTCGCCTTCACGCAAGCCGGCCACGTCGTCCAGGACGTCCTCGATTTCGCTCGGGCGCACCAGGCGGCTGCACAGGTCCTGGTACATGTCCAGTTCCCTTTGCTGCGACCAGCGTCGGTATTCCTCGAGCTGCTCCAGTGCCTGTACCCTCAGTCTTTCGGCCTCGGCCAGCGCCAGGCGCTGCCGCGTCACGGCCAGTTCCGCCTGCCCCTCGCGAAAGCGCTTGATGGCCATCAGTTCGCGGAACACATTCATGTGGCGGCCTCTCCGACAATGGCGGCCATGGCCTCGATCGCCTCGGGCAGGGTCGAATGCTCGTCGGTCTTTTGACGCAGGAAACGGTTGATGGCATCGATCTTGTCGATGGCTTCATCCGTCACGGCGTCCCCGCCGCGCTTGTACTCGCCGATTTTCACCAGCAGTTCGACTTCCTGGTATTTGGCCATCAGTTCGCGCACCCGGCCGGCGAGCCGCTTGTGCTCGCTCGTCACAACGGCGTTCATGACCCGGCTGGCCGAGGCCAGCACGTCGATGGCCGGATAGTGGTTGGCGGAACCCAGCTTGCGCGACAGCACGATGTGCCCGTCCAGGATGGAGCGCGTTTCGTCGGCGATGGGCTCGGTCATGTCGTCACCCTCGACCAGCACGGTATAGAGTGCGGTGATGGAGCCGTGCTCGTTCATGCCGACCCGTTCCATGAGCTTGGGCAAGGTCGCGAAGACGGACGGCGGATAACCCCGGCGCGTCGGCGGCTCGCCGGCCGCCAGGCCGATCTCGCGCTGCGCGCGGGCGAAACGCGTGACCGAATCCATCAGGAACAGCACGCGTTTGCCCTGGTCGCGGAAGTACTCCGCGATGGCCGTGGCGACATAGGAGGCCTTGGCGCGCTCCATCGAGGATTTGTCGCTGGTGGCGCACACGATGACGCTCTTGCGCCGTCCCTCCGGCCCCAGTTCGTGCTCCAGGAACTCGCGCACTTCGCGCCCCCGCTCGCCGATCAGCGCCACCACGGTCACGTCCACGTCGGCGCCCTTGACCAGCATGCCCATCAACGTGGACTTGCCACCGCCGGCCGCCGCGAAGATGCCCATGCGTTGGCCTTCGCCACAGGTCAGCACGCCGTCCAGCGCCCGCACGCCAAGCTCCAGCGGCTTGTCGATGATGCGGCGCTTGAGCGGATCGGGCGCCTCGGCGAAGACGGGATAGAACTTGCTCGCCTCCAGGGGCCCGCGCTCGACCACGTCCAGGGGCCGTCCCAGGCCGTCGAGCACCCGGCCCAGCAAGCCCGGCCCCACGGGCACCATATGCGCCCGGCCGGTGGGGATGACCTCGGTCGCGGACGAAATGCCGTACATGTCCCCCAGCGGCGTCAGCAAGGCGGCGTCCCGGGCAAAGCCCACGACCTCGCCCTTCATTTCGAAACTCTCGCCTGGATTGCGCAGGATGCAGACTTCGCCGACCTTGACCGTCGGCACGACGGCCTTGATGATGGTCCCGATGACCTGCGTCACCCGCCCCTTGATCCGCAGGGTCGGCGTATCGTGCAACGCCATTTCCATCATTTCGGTGATGTATTCGAACTGACGCATGGCCATGCCCTCGCCCTAGACCCGGCTGCCCAGCGTACGCTGGAAAGCGCCCTGCAGGGCGGAGATCTGGCCCTCCAGACTGGCCTCGACCATGCCGATCTCGCTTTCGAGGATGCAGGCGCCCTGGGCCAGCCGGGCGTCCGCCATCAGATCCAGGTAGCCGATCCCGGGATACTCGGCCAGGATGTCGTTGATCCGCGCACGGACGACTTCGACTTCATCGGGATTCAGCCGCAAGGTCATGTGCTTCTGGTTGCGCACCACGGCCAGCACATTGCGCACCACGATCATGACTTTATCGCGGTCGTCGAAACCGTCGACGACCTTGCGCACGGCCGACATGACCAGATCGACCATCTCGTTTTCGACACCCGCGAAATAATCCACCGTGCGCCCGACGGTCTCGATCATTTTCTCGGCCTGGTCCAGCAAGGCCTCCTGTTTGCCATCCTCGTAGCCGCGGCGGCGCTCGGCCTCGAAGGCTTCCTGGGCGCCCGCCAGGATGGCGTCGGCCTGCGCGCGCGCCTCGTCGAGCAGCGCCTGGGCCTGGACCAGCGCGGTGTAATCGGCCGCGCGCAGGACACGGGCCGAGGGGTCCGGGATCGCCTCAAGTGGGCGCGGACTCAATGCGTTGCGAGAAATGAGGAATGCCATGTCGGTTCTATTTGTTCGAGAACGGCCAAGGTCAGATCCAGCGGCGCCCAGCCCTCTTCCGGCGGCTCGGCATCCGGATCTTCCTCCAGCCTGAGATCGGCGCGCCGGCCGAGTTCCGGACCGGCTGCCTGGAAAACGGCGCGCAGGGCCGCGCGGCCGATCCGGTCCACGCGGCCGGCCAGCGCCATGACGGGGTCGGCATCCTGGTCCGCCGGGCGGGACCAGGGTCCGGTTTTCGCCTGTTGGGCAAAGGCCAGCACATCGGCCCCCAGCACGGCCGACAACTCGCGCACCTGGTCGCCCGCCACGACCCGGCGCAAGCGCGGCGCGCAGCGCACGGCGCCCACGTGGCGCGCGAGCCTGGCCAGACGGTCCGGGGGCAGCAGAGCCAGAGGGAGTTCGGGCCGGTCCGCGTCGAGCACCGGGCGATCATGCAGATCCAGCCGGCGCAGGATCGCGCCCGACCAGTGCCGGTGCCAGGCGGCCGCGCAGGCGGCGGGCACCGGCCGGGACGGCGCCCCGAAGGCGGCGTGCCGGCTGGGGTGAAGCGTAAGGCTGGGCAGAAGATTGAACGCCAGCAGCCGCGCGCCGAACAGCATGGCGCTCATTCGGAGCCCTCGCGCACAGGCTGCTGACGGATCGCCGGTTCACGACGATCTTTGGGCACGACACCCAGCAGCGACCAGCCTCCGCGCCAAAGCAGGTAGCCCAGGCCGCCGGCCAGCCCCAGGATCAGCAGCACCAGCACGCCCAGCAGCACACCAAGCCCCCCTGCCGACGTCTGCGCCACCTGGAACCCCAGGAGCGAGACCTGCACGGGAGTCTCACGGTCCACGCTCGTGCCGGGCTGGGCGGATACGAGCACGATCGAGACCCTGTCTTCGGTCAAGCCGGGGATGGAATGCGTCACCAACTGGCGGATCTGGGGCTTGAGCGCGTCGAAGGAATAGCCGACCCGGTGCTTGATGAACACGGCCGCCGTCGAGGGGGTGGCGGCTTCGCCGATTTCGCCCCGCTCGGGCAGCACCACGTGCACGCGCGCCGCCAGCACGCCATCCATCTGCGACAGGGTATTGGTCAGTTCCTGAGACAGGGCATAGATGTACCGGGCGCGCTCTTCCAGGGGAGAAGACACCAGGCCTTCCTTGCGGAAGATCTGACCCATGCCGTCGAAGCGCTCGCGCGGGAGACCCCGGGAACGCAGAATGTCCAGGGCCCGGGCTACCTGGGAACCGTCGACGGAGACCGCCACCCCTTCCTTGCCGGAGATCTTTTCGGCATGGATGCCCGCATCCAGCAGCACCGACAGCAGTTCGTTGGCCTCGCCTTCGCTGGCCGACGAATACAGGGTCACATTGGACCCGCAGGCCGCCAAGGCCGACAGCACCACGGCGGCCAAGGCCAGTCGCAGCGTCCGAGCGAAGAAGTACGTTGAAAACACGTTTGAAAGAGCCATCAAGACATCCTGACCAGCGTATCGACATTCTGGGTGGAGCGAGACACCGCCTTGCCCACCAGTTCGTACTGCACCGAAACCTGCAGCAGTTCGGTCTGCAGGCGCAGCATGTCGCTGACCGCCGGCTGCCCCCCCATGCCGTCCAGGCTGTGCGCGACGTCCTTCCATTTGTCCGAAAAGTCGGTCGCCACGCCACGCAGGCCTGAAAGAATCTGGCCGCCCAGCGTGGGCGAGGCATCCGGTGGCGCCGCGGCAAAAGCCGACTGCAGCGCCGCCGGGACGCCGCCGAGCGCGGGGTCCTGGGGTGCGTTCATCAGGGCGTTGAAGCGCTCGGTCACCAGACTGGCCGGCTCGGCGCGCGCCGCGGACTGGGTCGCAGGCAAAGTCTGCGCACCCAGCGCGGCCGTCAGGGCAGCAATTTCCATGGTCGGACTCCTTGATTACACATCATTCTGCGTTTCGACGGCCAGGCCCAGCATCCGCCGGGCCAGCGCGGCGCCTTCCCCGGGCAGCGCGGCGGCGTCGGTCAGCGCCCGGCGGCTTTCGGCACCCCGACCGGCCAGTTGCAGCGCCAGGCCGCACCAGGCCCGCGCCAGCGCCTGTTCTTCGGGGTCGGTGAATTCGGCGTCTTCGAGCAGCCGGGCGGCCTCTGCGGCGCGGCCGGCGTTCAGGCGCGCCACGGCCAGCCCCACCAGGGGATAGGCCCGGTCCGGCCGCACGCGGCGCAATGCATTGAAAATCGGATCCGCCCGGCGCACGTCCCCCCGACCGGCGGCCAGCATGCCGATTTCGGTCAGGAAGCGGGCATCGTCGGCCTCAAGCACAAAAGCCGTCTCCGAAGAGACGGCTTGAAATCCGGGCGAAGACGCGCCGGAAGGAGGCGTTCGGCCCGCAGGCATCAGGAGACCCTTCTCCCGGCCAGATCGCGCAATACCTGGGCGCGGGGTCGAAGCGCATCGTATTCGCCCTCCGACTCCTCAATGCCGAGCAACACGCGGTCCAGTTCCTCGACCGCCTCGGCCGTGCGGCCCAGCATCAACAGACACTCGGCAATCTGCACGGCGGGCTCCGGACTGCCCGGGAACAGCGTGAGCAGCAGCGAATACATGCTGATGGCCTCTTCGTAGCGCCCGCATTGCTCCAGGCACAGGGCCAGCCCGGCGATATAGTGCCGCCGGGTGGGGCCGTAGGTGGCCAGAATCGAGAACACCGGCAGCGCCTGGGCATATTGCCCCTGGGTGACATGGGCGTAGGCCAGGGCGTAGATGACCTCGAGTTGCGAATTGCTCATGCGGGAACTGGCCGGCAGCGCCTGCAGGCCGTCGTAAAGCTGCTGACCGAACGGGCTGCGGGATGCGGTGGCGGGCTGGGACATGCGATTCTCCTTTGTGCGACTTGACCGGTCAGACCGTCGACCGGCTACCCATGTTCATGGCGATCTGGTTCATGTTGTCGGTCGTGCCGGCGATCATCTTGCTGACGAGCTGGGTGCTTTCCTCGATCTGCTGGATGATCTTCTTCATTTCCTCGCGACCTTCTTCCATCTGCTTCTGCAGCTTGAGCATCATGGCCTCGAGTTCCTTCTTGTCCGCGATCGCCTTATCGGCTTTTTCTTGCGACTGGGCCTTGGAGATGTTCAGGCCGCCCTGCGCGATCTGGGTTCCGCCGGAGACAACCGTGTTGGCCGTCGACATGACCGTGTTGAAAACCTTGATGGAGGAGAGTAGCACCTTGTTGCCGACCTGGGCCGCGGTCGAGGCCACGGACGAACCGCCCGTCATCACCGCCATGGCGATGCCGATGCCGATGGCGGCCGCGATCGTCAGCGCCATGCCGATATAGCCGGCGGTCTTCTCGTCCGCTCCGGCCATCAGGGCGATGCTCTGGGCCATATTGCCCAGCAGCGAAGGCTCGATGGCCAGCATGATGGGGCAGGTCATCGCCAGCACGCCGCCCATGATATTGCAAACGTTTTCCGCCTGCTTGGGATCCATGCCGCAGACATCGGTCAGGAATTTGCCGACCGTATGCTGGATCAGGCTGTTGATGCTGATTTCCGGACCGCCGCATTCCTTGGAAATGGCGCTGGCCAGCGTCATGGTGGCGCTGATGGCGCCCACGATGGCCAGGGCGAGCAGCGGCGCGGCCGAGCCGCCCGTGGCGACCGTCGCCGCAGCGGCCGCGATCACCGTCGCGATCGCCGCGACGAAGGCGAAGATCTTGCCGATCCAGCCGAAGATCTTGCCCAGCGCGCCCTTGGACTCGGCTTCCTTGCACTTGTCGATCCATTCCTGGATCTTCTCGAGCTGGTGCTCGGTGTTCTTTTCGGCCTTGATGCGCGCGGATTCCAGGCCTTTCTGGGCGGTGGAGAGCTGTTCGTCCTGGGTCTTGCTGCGCAGGCTGCGCAGCAGATCGACCATGTCGCTGGCGCTGAAGACCTCGCTCGGCGTATCGATGCGCGGCGCGCCGTTCTTGTCGATCAGCGGGTTGCCGCCGCGATCCGACACGCCGGAGCCTTCCTGCTGCCTGACGAGCGTCAGGACATCGTCATAGAACTTTTCAAGGTCGACCTGACCGGTTCCCATGGCGCCGGCCGTACCGTTCGATCCGTTGACTTGCCCGGGCGTCGGCCCCCCCAGCGGCGGCGTATAACCCGGTCCGTTCGAAATCGTCGTATTCATGTTCGCTCCTGGCTATCGTGGGCGCGTGGTCAGACGTTGCGCGAAATGCTGCGGTTGGTTTCGGTGCGCGCCTGGTCGATGGCGCCCAGCTTTTCCCGCACGTCGCGGATCACGTCCATCATCTGCTGCATCAGTTCGTTGGCCTGCTGCACGCTCTGCTCATGGACGCGGGCATCGGATTCAAGCTCGGACTTCTTGGCGTCGTGCTCGGCGGCCGCTTGCTCCCTGCCGGCGCCGATCATGCTGCCGACGCTGGAGAAGATGCCGCCCGCGCTTTGCGCGGTGCTGCTCAGCCCGGTGCCCCAATTGCCTTGCAACTTGCTGTCCTGAACGATCTGAAGATCGATCGGGGCGTTGGTCTTGGGATCGAGCCGGGCGCCCGTGGCGTGATCGACCTCGCCGCCGCTCTTGATGCTCTTGGCGCTCAGGATGCCGCCGACGACACTCATGCCGATCGAGGTGACGCCGCCGGCAATCTGGAACGAGCCCTGGATGATGGCCTGCTGCAGGCGGTCTTCGGCCGCATTGCGGATTTCCTGGGCGGCGTTCTTCAGGCTGGCGACCTGCGCCTGCGTTTCGGAATTCCGCACCTCGCGCGCCTGGTTGCGCATCTCCTGGGCGCACTTCTGGAACAGGGCCATCACCGAATAGATGTCGATGGACACCGTTTCAGTCCCGAGTTTGCCGAAGGGATCCCCCGAGGGCTTGACACCGGAGGGCTCCGGCAACATGGACCGCAGCAGGGCGTCGAGACGGCCCGCGCTGGATTCGTTGGTCTCCACCCCGATCAGCTTGAGCGCGACATCCATCGTGATGCCGGTGGTCTCCACCATCTTCTTCGTGGCGGCATCGAGGGACTTGGGATCGACGCCGGGAGGAATATAGCCGGGAGGGAAAGTGGATTGCAGGGAAATCGTCATGATGTGCTCCGGGATGCTGACTCGGTTTTCGTTCCGCGCCGTCATTGGCGCCTATGCAGATTAAGTGGACATCAGGGTCAAAGTCGTTCCATGCCGGAGCATGATTATTTGGCCGGGATCTTTGTCCGGACGGCCTTGAGCAGCATCTCGGCTCGCGCCTTGATCGCATCATGCTCGCCCGGCTTGCACAGGGTGTCGATCGCCAATTCCAGCGACTCGGCCGCTTCGGCCGGCCGGCCCAGGGCAAGCAGACATTCGGCGCAGTGGTAGACCGGCACCGGGTCGTCCAGGCGCATCACCGTCACGATCATGTATTGCTGCAGCGCTTCTTCGTAGCGCTTGGTCATCTGCAGCGCGGAGGCCAGGGCCAGCTGATAGCGCGCATCCATATGATCGTAGGAAACCAGCTGTGCGAAGATCTTGAAGGCATCGTTGTACTTGCCTTGGGCATAGAGCGCATGACCGTAGGCGTACATGGCTTCGCATTCCCGGGGCGACAGCCCCATCGCCTGGGCCAGCGTGCCGCCGGCCTTCCAGAGGCCGAGCAGATTCTCGGCGATACCGGCGGCTTCTTCTTCGGTGATCTCGGGGACCGTTTGCGCATTCATGGGCATTCCTTTGTAGTGTGCTGGCCGCCGCGCCGCGGCGGCGGTTTGTCTCAGATCATGTTGCGGATCTTGCGCATGCCGCCCGTCGTCCGTGGCGCGGCATTGGCGAAACTCAGACGGGCGGCCTCTTCAGACACCTCGCGCTCGATGTCCTCCATGTCCTTTCGGAACAAAGCCTCGGCCTCGGCACGCTCCTTCGGCCCCATGGATTCGTTGAGCTTGCGCGCATCCAGCCCATGAGCCTGATAGATCTCCTGGGTCTCGCTCAGGCTCCGCTGAACCTCCTGGACCAGCGCCTCGGCTTCCTGCATGATTTCTTCGAGCGTCTTCTTGGCCATGATTGAATACCTGTCGTCAGATGTTGCGGATGATATTGGAAGTGCCGTCGGCGTGCTTTTTCTGCGTGTTGGTCAGGATTTCGATCGACTCGTTCTTTTTGTTGTTCAGGCTCTGCAATCGCAGCATGTCCATCTGCTGGTTGTTGCTTTCGGCATCGATCATACCCTTGACCTTGGTGATCGCCGCGTCGATCTGACCTTTGGTCGTGCCGCCGTTGCAGGTGTTTTTCTGACCCCTGATCACGTGGCCATGACCGTCGTCCACACTCTGGCCCGGCCCCGGGGTCACACGGCCATCCCCGGTGAAGCCGATATCGGAGATTCCGGCTTGCTTGATGGCGTCATTCAGCGGAATCTCATACTGGTCGACTTTGTCCCAGTTCCAGTCCTTGACCTTGCTGCCCGCGTCGGTTCCATCGATCGCGCCCTGGAATTTCGTCAGGGCGGACAATACGTTGTTGAGCTTGGCGATCTGGTCGTTGCGGGCCTGTACGGCCTTGACCTGGTCCACCAACTGCGCATCCAGCAACTTTACACGTTCGCCCTGAACCATTTGGATCAGCGTCTGGATGTCGCCGGAGGCGATCGCCTGGCTGATGTCGATGGGAAAAGGATTGCCCACACCGGAAGTATTCATGGTCTGCTCCTTGGTTCAAACCGCCTGGGCGGTCGAGTGAATGATGACGCCGGCCCGCAGATGCGGGCCGTGATGGACGTCAGAGATTGCGAATGATATTGGAATTGGCGTCGGTGTTCTTCTTCTGCGTGTTAGTCAGGATTTCAACCGACTCGTTCTTTTTGTTGTTCAGGCTCTGCAGCCGCAGCATGTCCATCTGCTGGTTGTTGCTTTCGGCATCGATCATGCCCTTGATCTTGGTGATGGCGGCGTCGATCTCGCCCTTGGTGGTACTGCCAGTCACCACATTGGTGCCGGACTCCAGCTTGCCGGCGCTGCCATCCCTGGACTCGCCGGGCTGCGGCGTGCGCTGGCCCGTGCGGTTCTGAAAACCCAGGTCCGTGATCCCGGCATCCCTGATGGCGTCGTTCAGCGGCATTTCGTACTGCTTGATCTTGTCGTTGCTCCACTCGCTGCCCTTGGGCTTGCTGCCGGCATCGGTGCCTTCGATCTGCGACGCGTAGGAATTGAGCCCCGCCAGCACGTTGTTGAGTTTGGCGATCTGGTCGTTGCGTGCCTGCACGGCCTTGACCTGGTCCACCAGTTGCGCATCCAGCAGATGGACGCGTTCGCTTTGCACCATCTGGATGAGGGTCTGGATGTCGCCGCTGGCCAGCGCGGCCTCGAAATTGAGGCCGCCGTTGTTGTTGACTGTCATGCTCATGATGAACTCCTTGTGTACGGGGCCGCCGCGAAAGCGGGCGGCACAAGCAAAACCTGACGGATGCCGATCAGAGGTTGCGAATGATGTTGGAATTGGCGTCGGTGTTTTTCTTCTGCGTGTTGGTCAGAACTTCAACCGACTCGTTCTTTTTGTTGTTCAGGCTCTGCAGCCGCAGCATGTCCATCTGCTGGTTGTTGCTTTCGGCATCGATCAGGCCCTTGACCTTGGTGATGGCGGCCTCGATTTCGCCGCGGGTCGAGTTGCCGGAAATAACGCTGTCGCCCTTGATGGAGTGGCCTTGGCCGCCGTCCTTCGGCAGGCCGGGTCCGGCCGTGCACTGCCCACCCACATTGGAATTGCCCGTCAGGTTCGAGAGACCCAGTTCGCGGATCTGGTCGTTCAGCGGCAATTCGATGTTGGTGATCGCATCGGCATTCCACTGGCTGTTGCCGTCGTTGATCTTTTTGTTCGCTTCGGTGCTGTTGGCCCGGCCCAGCACGGCGTTGAGCCCCGACAGCACGTTGTTGAGTTTGGCGATCTGGTCGTTGCGGGCCTGCACGGCCTTGACCTGGTCCACCAGTTGCGAGTCCAGCAGATGGACGCGTTCGCTTTGCACCATCTGAATGAGGGTCTGAATGTCGCCGCTGGCCAGCGCGGCCTCGAAATTGATACCGCCAGAGTTGGTTACCGGAGAGCTCATCATTAAATCATCCTATCATTGAGACTGCATTCGAATATGGCAGCAGATCAGTAACCGTTTCCGCCCGAGAGTTCCTGTCTGGGAGACCGGACCCGACCGCCTTCAAGAGCATGAGTGTCATCCGCCGTCCGCCAGTTCCATGCCTCCGGCCCTATCCGCCCGTCACCGGGAAAAACCCTGGCGCCGGGATTCCATGGCCCTTCTCCGCGTTGTTCATGGGAACCTTTCGCCCGGCGCGGTTACTATGCGAGCACAGCATCAACGCGGAGTTCCGCCCATCATGAATCGCATCGACACCGGAGGCCCCTCCCCCGGCTTCAGCTCACTCGGCCAGCAGGCCAGATTCGATTCCGGCCAGGCCCGGACAGGCACCCTGCTGGGCGAGCAGGCGGTGCTGCTGGACGGCGAGGTCTCCTCGCTGGGGGACGCGGCCGAGGAAATCAGCCTGCATATGGCTGAAAAAGTCGAAAACAAGCACCACGCGCAACGCAAGATCAAGTCCGAGCGCCCCATGGAACTGATGCGGCTCGAGGAAATCCTCGAGATGCTGCAGCAGACCAAGGATCCCGACGCCCAGGCCAAGCTCGAGGAACTGGCCGCCAGCCTGCTGGCGGGCAAGGGCGGGCCCAGGCAGCAGGCCGCCCAGGCCTTCGGCGACGTCTCACAGCAATACCTGGCCCTGCAATACACCCTGCGCAAGGGTGAACGGGATGGTGCCGGCCCCGAACTGCTGGAATCCCTGCGCGACGCGCTGGCCGACCTCGAGATCGAAAGCGGCCCCCAGATCCGGGCGGGGCTCAACACCCTGGACAGCGCCGGTGCGTTCGCCTCAAGCGCCCAGGGCGTCCGCGATTTCCAGAACACCTACCGCGACATCGTGCTTGGCGAGGACTCGCTGGGCAAGGTCCTGGACATGGCCCTGAACCGGTTCGGCGGCAAGGACGTGGGCCGCGGCCTGCAACAACTGATCCAGGCCCTGGGGCAGGATCTGGCGGCCACCCGTCCTTCCGTTTCGCCACAGCGTCTGCAAGCGCTCACCGGCGACCTGTATCATCTGCAGGTCGCCGTCACCGTGCTCGACGGCTGCGCGGGCCTGTCCGAGGACCTCCGGGCCAAGAGCCAGGGGGCGCCCGACGGGGAACGCCTGATGCGCGATCTGGTGGGACTGACCGGGGAAAAATGGCTCAACGACTCACGACTCACGACCCTGGCCCAGCAGCACGGCATCGCATCGCCCGACGGGCAGGTGACGTTCCTGTCAGGCGTCAAGTCCCTGATGGGCAACTTGCCCATCGAGGTATTCCCGGACGCCGAAGCCCGGCAAGGCGTCCTCAACGCCATCCAGGGCGCCCTGGACATGGCGATCGACGCAGAGGATCTTTGATGAGCAGTCCCAACGCCATCCTGCAGCAGTTCGGAGAGGCCACCGGCATTCCCGATCTGGGCTTCGACACCCGGGGCCAGGCCATTTTCCGCACCGAACCGGGCCGCCTGCTGGGGCTCGAACTGACCGACCGTGAAATCCTCGTCTACGCCGCCCTGCCTGTCCGCTACGATAGTGGCGACTGGATGCGGCGCGCCTGCAGGCGCGCCCACCACAGCCAACTGGGCGACTGGCCGGTGCAGCCGGCGCTGCGCGAATACGACGGCATCGCGCATCTGCTGGCGCTGACCCGGCTGGACGAACACGCATTCACCGAACCGCGCCTGCGCCAGGCGCTCGAATATCTGTCCCAGTGGCTCGACGCCCTGGGCGCGGACACCTGAACCGGAGCGCTCCATGCCTGACATCGGTCTCAACCGGCTCATGAGCTTCGATCACGGCATCGACGCCATCGTCTATGCCCGCAAGGACGAGCAGGCCACCCAGGGCCTTCCCGAACGGCGCAACCTGACGCCCACCGACGATCCGGTGCGCACCCAACTCACGCAACTGCTCGAGAAACCCAACATCGGCAGCTTCCTCGAAGAAGCCCTGCGCCCCGATATCGGCAACCGTGACCTGCTCATGCCCTCGCAATTCGCCGAGGCCCTGCGCGAAGCCCTGAAAGCGCTCGCCGGCCTGGCCGAAACCGGCGGGGGCGACAGCCGCGTCCTGAATCGCGCCGTGCGCCTGCTCAAGGAAGAAACCAACCTGCGCGATCTGGTCGCCATGTACCGCAGCGCCTTGTACCAGGGATGACGGCATGAGCACGCCGCCCGACGCCCCGAACGATCCGGAAGCCGCCCACCCGCTGGGCCCGCACGGTCCCACGCTGCTGGACCTGCTGTCGTACATCTACCTGGAGAACGACCGCCCGGAAAAGGCGGCCGTCCTGCTGTCCGCGCTCGACGAGCTGGGTATGGCCGGCGCGCGCCAGCTCGTCTCGCTGGCGCTGGCGCAACTGCGCGCCGGCAAGCCAGAAACCGCCCTGGGCACGCTGGACCGCGTGGCGCTCAAGGGGGGCCTGACGAGCGCCTTCCACCTGATCCGCGCCCAGACCCTGGTCGCCCTGGGGCGCGAGGCCGAGGCCGAGGCCGCCATGCGGGCCTACACGGACCTGCGCCCCCGACAGGACCATTCCGCCGATTCCCGCTGAGCGAGCCTCCATGCAACAAGCCCTAAACCGCGCCGTCACCCTGCTCACCAGCCGCAACGACATCGTCCTGGCGTTCCTGATCGTCTCGATCATCTTCATGATGATCCTGCCGCTGCCCACCTCGCTGGTGGACATGCTGATCGGCACCAACATGACGCTGTCGGCCATCTTGCTGATGGTGGCCATGTACCTGCCTTCGCCGCTGTCTTTCTCTTCCTTCCCCTCGGTCCTGCTGGTCACGACCCTGTTCCGCCTGGGCATTTCCATCGCCACCACGCGACTGATCCTGCTGCAGGGCGATGCCGGCCACATCATCGAAACCTTCGGCAATTTCGTGGTCGGGGGCAACCTGATCGTCGGCCTGGTGGTCTTCCTGATCCTGACCATCGTGCAGTTCGTCGTCATCACCAAGGGCGCCGAACGCGTGGCCGAGGTCGCGGCCCGCTTTTCCCTGGACGCCATGCCAGGCAAGCAGATGTCCATCGACGCCGACATGCGCGCCGGCACGATCGACATGGACGAGGCGCGCAAACGCCGCAGCCTGGTCGAAAAGGAAAGCCAGCTCTATGGCGCCATGGACGGCGCCATGAAGTTCGTCAAGGGCGACGCCATCGCGGGCCTGATCATCGTCGCGGTCAACCTGCTGGGGGGCATCCTCATCGGCACGCTGCAACGCGGGTTGTCCGCCGGCGAAGCCGTGCAGGTGTATTCCATCCTGACGATCGGCGACGGCCTGATCGCCCAGATCCCGGCCCTGTTCATCGCCATCTGCGCGGGTATCATCGTGACCCGCGTGCAGACCGGCGAAGGCGGCCCGTCGAACGTCGGCAAGGACATCGGCGCCCAGGTGCTGGCCCAGCCCCGCGCCCTGCTGATCGCCGCGGTGGTGGCCCTGGGCATGGGCCTGATCCCCGGGATGCCCACCCTGACCTTCCTCGCCCTGGCGCTCGTCGTGGGCACGATCGGTTTCGTGCTGCTGCGCAATACCCGCAAGGTCGTGGACGAGAAGACCGGCGAAATCACCGAAATCCCGGCGCTGGCGGCCGACGGCCAACCGGCCCCTAAGGCCAGGACCGAAGGCGGCGCCGAATTCGCCCCCACCCTGCCGCTGATGATGGACGTGGCGGCCGGCCTGCAACGGCATTTCGACGCCGACGAGCTGAACGAGGAACTGATCAAGATCCGTCGCGCGCTGTACTTCGACCTGGGTGTGCCGTTCCCGGGCATCCAGCTGCGCTTCAACGACGCCCTGCCGGAAAACACCTATCTCATCCTGCTCTCCGAAGTCCCGGTGTCGCAAGGCCAGTTGCGGCCCGGCTACGTGCTGGTGCGCGACACAGAACAGAATCTTCAGGCGCTGCAGGTGCCCTACACCACCGACAAGCCCTTCCTCCCCGGGATTCCGGCCTTGTGGACCGAAGCCTCGCACGTCCCCATGCTGGCCGCCGCCGGCATCCCCTGCCTGGATGCCCACCAGATCCTCACCTGGCACCTGGCCTTCGTGCTGAAAAAATATTCCTCGGACTTCATCGGCATCCAGGAAACGCGCTTCCTGCTGACTGCCATGGAAGATCGATTCCCCGATCTGGTCAAGGAGGCCCTGCGCGTGATGCCGGTGCAGAAACTCGCCGAAATCATGCAACGGCTGGTCTCCGAGGACATTTCCGTGCGCAACCTGCGCGCCGTGCTCGAAGCCCTGATCGAATGGGGACAGAAGGAAAAGGATTCCGTCCTGCTCACCGAATACGTGCGCGTGTCGCTCAAGCGGCACATCAGCCACAAATACTCCAGCGGCCAGAACATCCTGCCCGCCTATCTGCTGGCGCCCAACGTCGAGGAAACCATCCGCGGGGCGATCCGCCAGACATCGGCCGGCAGCTATCTGGCGCTGGATCCCGGCGCCACCAAGAAACTGGTCGAAAACATCCGGCAGACAGTGGGCGACATTTCGGCCAGCGCACGCAAACCGGTGCTGCTCACATCCATGGACATCCGCCGCTATCTGCGCAAGATGATCGAACAGGATCTGTACGAATTGCCGGTCCTGTCCTACCAGGAGCTCACCCAGGAAATCAACGTGCAGCCCCTGGCCCGGGTGGATCTATGATCCGTCGCCCCCCGATCCCCACGCGCAAGCGACGGCCTTCCCCCAGGAGGCCGGGATGAACGCGACGCTCGAACTGCGCGTGCTTTCCGGCCTGCACCGCGAGGCGCGCTGCCCCGTCACCCACGGCGCCCTGGTGGGCGCGGACCCCGATTGCGACATCGTCCTGGCCGACACCGGCCTGCCGGCCCGCGCGGCCCGGCTGATTCTGGACGACCAGGGCTGGAACCTGACGCCCGGCGAAAGCGAACCAGAGCCCGACGCGGCATCCGGCACGCCATACAATCAGCCGCTGCCCCTGGGCCCGGTCTGGCTCACCGTCGCCTATCCCGAAGACCCTTGGGTCGACGCGCCTGAAACAGCCAAGGCGGACGGCGACGACGCCGCGACCGAAACCAGCACCGACACTGAAACCGAAACCACGCCCACCGAGGCCGCCGAATCCGCTCCGGATCCCGATGACGCCTCAGGAGACGGGTCCACGCGAGCCGCGCCCGTCATTCATGCGGATCCCAGGCCGGACCGCGCCATCAGGCCCACGCGCGGCCGATCCTGGATCATGATCCTGGGCCTGGCCGCCGCCGGCCTGGCCATCGTCGTGGCGATGGCCATGGCCTGGCTGCTGCCGTCCAAGGTCCCGACACCCCCCCGTCCCGATCCGGGCATCGCCGCCAAGCAATCGTTGCCGCGCATCCAGGCCGTCCTGGAACGCCTGGGCCTGACCTCGCGCCTGCGGGCGTCCATGACGGCCGGCGGAACGACGGCACAGGTATCGGGCTGGGTAAAGGACGCGGACGAACGCGATGCGCTGGCCTCCGCGCTGGTGCAGATCTGGCCCATGCCGGCCATGCGGGTCAGCGTCGAAGCGGACGCGATCCGCACCGCTCGAACGGCACTGGAAACCTACTCGGTGACATACGCACCCCGCTACGATGGCGATGGCCGCCTGAGCATCCTGGGCATCGCGGCGGACGAAACGGAACGCACGGCGGCGATCGAGGCGGTCCGCACGCAGTTGCCGGGCATGACCGTCATGGGCAACACCATCCAGCTGGCGCCGGCCGTGGCCGACGCACTGACCCGGGAACTCGCGGCGGCCGGCCTGAGCGGCGTCACCCTGACCTGGGATCGCCACCATCTGCGCGCGGACTCATCCAGGCTGGACGACACCCAGCTGGCCCGGTTCGAGCACATCCTGGCGGAGTTCAATCGCCGCTTCTTCGATGTCGCCGCGCTGCCCGACGATGACCGGCCCGCCACCAGCACCGTGCCTTTCGGCATCCTCAGCGTGGTCAGCGGAAAAACGCCCTTTATCGTGCTGGAAGATGGGAGTAAATTGCTCGTAGGTGGTACTTATAGACAGTATCGCCTGACCGGCATCGAGGAACGACGCCTGACTTTCGACGGCCCTCGCCCCGCGATCGTGCTGCGCTGAACACGGACCGAACCATGACCACTGCCTTGACCGATCTCGAAGCCCGCCTGGCCGCCCCCGGCGGCGCGGCCCTGCGGGATGCGCTGTCCGCGCGGGCCGCCCACATGGAAGCGGCCCTGCGGGCCCGCATGGCCGCGGGCCTGCCGCGCGAGAACTTCCCGGTCTGGCGGGACATCGCCGACGCCCCGGGGGGGGCGGGGGGGGGGGGGGGCGGGGGGGCGCGCCCCCCCCGCGGCCCCCCCCCCCCGCCCCGGGCCCCGGGGCCGCGGGGGGGGGGGTTTT
>NZ_JAPWHE010000030.1 GCF_027214045.1 Castellaniella denitrificans
CCAAGAAACTGCAGATCTTCGATCTGCCCTTCATGTTCGACGACATGGCGGCCCTGGACCGCTTCCAGGCCAGCCCCGCCGGTCAGGAATTGCTGGATTCGATGAAGTCCAAGGGCATCAAGGGCCTGGCCTACTGGCATAACGGCCTCAAGCAGATGTCCAGCAACAAGGACACGCTGGTGCGTCCCGAGGACATCAAGGGCCTGAAGTTCCGCATCCAGTCCTCCGACGTGCTCGAGGCCCAGTTCCGCCAGTTGGGCGCCAACCCCCAGAAGCTGGCTTTCTCCGAGGTCTACCAGGCCCTGCAGACCGGTGT
>NZ_JAPWHE010000031.1 GCF_027214045.1 Castellaniella denitrificans
GTGTACGGGCGCTTAGCTCAGCTGGTTCAGAGCATCTGGTTTACACCCAGAGGGTCGGGGGTTCGAATCACTCAGCGCCCACCGAGAAAACAGTCACACTTCCAATCGCATTCAAAAGGGCGCTTAGCTCAGCTGGTTCAGAGCATCTGGTTTAGAACCAGAGGTTCGGGGGTTCGTATCCCGCAGCGCCCATCGTTACATCCGTATCAGTTTCACTCGCATTCCTAAGGGCGCTTAGCTCAGCTGGTTCAGAGCATCTGGTTTACACCCAGAGGGTCGGGGG
>NZ_JAPWHE010000032.1 GCF_027214045.1 Castellaniella denitrificans
CCGCCCGAACCTGGGCGCCGCGAACCTGGGCGGCGCGAACCTGTGCGACGCGAACCTGGGCGGCGCGAACCTGGGCGGCGCGAACCTGGGCGTCGCGAACCTGTGCGACGCGAACCTGTGCGACGCGAACCTGGGCGTCGCGAACCTGTGCGACGCGAACCTGGGCGGCGCGAACCTGGGCGGCGCGGACCTGTGCGGGGGGGGGGGGGTCGAGGCGAGGGGGTTGGGGTGGTGCCGCGGGGACTCAGCCCACGGAGACGCCGCCGACGGGGGCGGGG
>NZ_JAPWHE010000033.1 GCF_027214045.1 Castellaniella denitrificans
TCCTTGTTGTTTCTATTATTTTAACATGTTCAAGGGATTAAGACGATTAAGATGCGCCATTATCCTCCTGTCTGAGCATAGTTCGGGTGTATTTCATACCCATTGTCCAATACAGTAGCTTTTCGATTTCACTAGCCGTTTTATCCTCTGTCTGCTGAAACAGCTCAAAGGCAGTTGCTCTCTTATGATCCAGGTAAGGAAGGATCACACTGTTGTAAAGGACCGGCATTTCAAACGAGCGTGCCATTTCAATGATGTCTACCCGCTGACCATATT
>NZ_JAPWHE010000034.1 GCF_027214045.1 Castellaniella denitrificans
GTCAGAACAGGCGTTCGAGTCACTCTATCAGGTGCTTCATTACCGCTGGCAGCCTGCCTCCATCGTCGAGTCGGAAGACGGGGAATAATATCGCGGTGTTCGGTATTAGGGGAGTCATGTCATGACGCACCGCTGGCGCTGGATTCCAAATGCGCTGACGTTTTTGCGCATTTTGCTGATTGCTCCTTTTGCGGCAGCCCTTATGGCCAAGGAATATCGTTTTGCCCTGGTGATATTTTTTCTGGCATCCGCAACGGATGCCTTTGATGGTTTC
>NZ_JAPWHE010000035.1 GCF_027214045.1 Castellaniella denitrificans
TGTTTAAAGGTCTGTGTTGCCGGATCAAATCGATTCACTCCTCCACCATCGGTGCCGACCCATATAAATCCTTGCTTGTCTTTACATAGGCTATTTACTGCTCTACTCGTTACTCCGTAAGGATTATCTTGAGGTACTTCACCATAAGTTTGTATGGATGTCTTTTTTATTTCGAATAATCCCGCTCATACGCTTCCTGCCCAAATGTTTTGCTGTCGATCTTTATATAAACATCTGATAGCATTGTCGGGCAATGAACGGGATTCTCCCGGAA
>NZ_JAPWHE010000036.1 GCF_027214045.1 Castellaniella denitrificans
AGAGTGGAGAATGTGCTCT
Source organism: Castellaniella denitrificans (assembly GCF_027214045.1). Classification (GTDB taxonomy): domain Bacteria; phylum Pseudomonadota; class Gammaproteobacteria; order Burkholderiales; family Burkholderiaceae_B; genus Castellaniella; species Castellaniella denitrificans_A. The sequence goes on from NZ_JAPWHE010000036.1 coordinate 20, forward strand.
GGCGTATCTATCATGGCGAACTCGATGGCTATCAGGCCAAACAAATCTTTCTGATGATTGGCACGAATAATCTCGAGATGAACAGTGACGAGGAGATTATCGAAGGACTGCAACAGGTAGTCAAGGCTATTCAATACCGCCAACCGCAAGCAAAGCTGTGCATCGTAGGCATCTTACCCCGAAAAGGAATGGAAAAACGGGTAGCCACCTTCAACCAGCGCCTGCAACAGCAGTTGGCCGCCAGTGGAGCAA
>NZ_JAPWHE010000037.1 GCF_027214045.1 Castellaniella denitrificans
AAGTAGGAGAGAGGTCTTTTTCCCTATCCATTCATCTTTAAGTTTCACCCGTCTTCTTTAGCAAAAGGTTCAAGTGTGAACCTTACTTTATTCGATCTTTAGATTGATACAAATGATTAATTTTAACTTAGATACGAAATGTTTCTGCGTAGGTATGCGGTTATCTTTGGGAAATTATTAATTCCTAAAAAACATATCAATGGCAACATTAGCAGAACAAATTAAAGAGCGGTATCAGCTGTACCGAGTAAACCAGGATGGGCAT
>NZ_JAPWHE010000038.1 GCF_027214045.1 Castellaniella denitrificans
CGCCCCCCCCCCCCCCCCCCCGCCGCCCCCCCCCCCCGCCCCGGCCCCCCCCCGCCCCCGCCCCCCCCCCCCCCCACCCCGCCCCCCCCCCCCCCCCCCCCCCCCGGCCCCCCCCCCCCCCCCCCCCCGCCCCCCCCCCGCGCCCCCCCCCCCCCCCGCCCCCGCCGCCCGCGCCCCGCACGACGCCGCCGGCCGCGCAGCCGCGCCCGCACACGCCCCCGGCGAGCGGGACGGCTGCTGGGGCAAGCATCATGATCTGCGC
>NZ_JAPWHE010000039.1 GCF_027214045.1 Castellaniella denitrificans
GACCACAAGACCGGATGCTGGCGCGCCATCAATGATTTCACCCTTTGCGCGCACCACGTTGTCATAACCGCCAAACCCTTCCAGATGCGCCTGCCCGGCGTTGGTGAGGATGACCACCTCCGGCCGAACAATATTGACGGTGTGGGCTATTTCCCCCAGGCCGCTGGCTCCGAGTTCTATCGCGCCCAACTGGTGTTCCGGTGACAACCTGAACAGCGTCAGGGGAACGCCAATGTGGTTATTGAGGTTGCCCTCGGT
>NZ_JAPWHE010000003.1:0-108157 GCF_027214045.1 Castellaniella denitrificans
GAAAGTAGGTCATCGTCAGGCTTTTATTCCGCAAAACCCCCGCAGAGCTCCTCTGCGGGGGTTTTGTCTTTGTGGCGCCATAAAAAGCCCGAGATCCAAAAGCACAAGATCCGGACGCCCCCCCGCAGAGGACCGGCCTGGACTTCGTTATCTCCCCGCTTCGCGCCTTTTGCCAGGCCCCCAGATTCGACGGACGCGGGCCAGTCCGCTACGGACGGACTCGTGCCCGCGCCCATCCCTGATAGAATGAACTTTTCAAACGCCGGCGCAGGGCCTGCGCCCACGCAGGAGATCTCATGATTCAAGGCGACGATACCCCCGACATGGATAAGGGCCTGAGCCAGCGGCAGCTCGTTCATCTGATGTATGGCCTGTTTGCCGTGGGCATCCTGTCCGCGGGAATTTTCGGTGCGGCCGCGCTGGCAGCCGTGGTGCTGGCCTATCTGAAGCGTGGCGACATGGTCGGCACCGTCTATGCCGGACACATCGACTGGATCATCAGGACGTTCTGGTGGGGTCTGCTGTGGTTGACGTTGAGCGCCCTGGGCAGCCTGATCTTTGTCGGCTTCGTCACGGGCCTGGTTGCCGTGATCTGGATCATCTACCGCATCGCCAAGGGCTGGCTGGCGCATTGGGCGGGGGAAACACCGCTGCCGGGGCTGTGATCAGCCGCTGAACCGCATGGCGGGTTACAGGGCCTTTGCCGCCGTGCCTGGTCATGCAGGCTTTGGTCCCGGCCAGGGGCCGGTCTGGATTCAGCGTGGACAGGCGGGGCTGCCGCGACAGCCCGCCGCAACCCTGCTTATTTCAGGTGTTGGCTGACCAGCTTGGTCAGTTCGAACATCGAAACCTGGTCCTTGCCGAACAGGGGACGCAGCTTGGCATCCGCATTGATGTTGCGACGGTTCGCGGGATCCTGGAGATCATGCTTCTTGATATAGTCCCAGACGCGCTTGGTGACTTCGGTGCGGGGCACGGCTTCGTTGCCGATCACGGCCGCCAGGGTGGCGCTGGGGGTCAGGGGCTTCATGAATGCCGCATTGGGTTTGCGACCGGACTTTTCGGTGGTTGCCATGTACGCAGGCTCCTACAGTGTTGAGTGAATAGCCCTCGCAGCATACCGCGTGTTTCCTCGAAAGACAAAACAGGATTGTCAGACCGTGTCACAGACTTCTGCCCATGTTTCCACGAACCGCGATGCACCCATGGCCGGGCCCTCCGGCCCGGCCGCCCGCATCCGCTTGATCAGGCCTGACGACTGGCATCTGCATCTGCGCGATGGTGCGGTGCTGCGCGACGTCGTGCTGGACTCCGCACGGCAGTTCGGGCGCGCCATCATCATGCCCAACCTGAAGCCCCCTGTGCTGACGACAGCGGATGCGCACGCCTATCGCGAGCGCGTCCTGGCCGGCCTGCGCGAAGCCTGCGAGCGGGTGGGCGTCGACGAGACGCCGTCCTTCGATCCTCTGATGACCTTGTATCTGACGGACCGGACGACGCCGGATGAGATCCGTCGGGCGCGCGACAGCGGTTTCGTACATGGGGTCAAGCTCTACCCGGCCGGGGCAACGACCCATTCGGACGCCGGGGTGACGGATTTGCTGGGACAATGCCGCCGGACGCTCTCGGCCATGCAGGATTGCGGCATGCCGCTGCTGGTCCATGGCGAAGTCACCGATCCGGCGGTCGATCTGTTCGACCGCGAGGCCGTCTTCATCGAACGGGTCATGCTGCCCTTGCGTCGGGCTTTTCCAGCACTGAAAGTGGTGTTCGAGCACCTGACCACGGCGGACGGTGCGGCCTATGTCACCGAAGCGGATGGCCCTGTCGGCGCGACGCTGACGCCACAGCATCTTTTGTATAACCGCAATGCCCTGTTCAAGGGCGGGCTGCGGCCCCACTGGTACTGCCTGCCGGTCCTGAAACGGGAAACCCATCGCCTGGCCTTGCTGAAGGCGGCCACCAGCGGCAACCCGCGCTTCTTCCTGGGGACGGACAGCGCACCGCACCCGCGCGGGGCCAAGGAGCAGGATTGCGGCTGCGCGGGGTGCTACACGGCCCGCCACGCCATGGCGCTTTACGCGACGGCCTTCGAGTCCGTCGGCCGCCTGGACCGGCTGGAGGCCTTCGCCAGCCTGCATGGCCCGGCTTTTTACGGCCTGAAGCCCAACAGCGGTTCGTTGACGCTGGAACGGGCGACCGACCCGATTCCGCAGGAACTGCCGCTGGGCGACGACGTGGTCGTCCCCCTGGCCGCCGGCGAGTCCCTGCAATGGAGAATGAGTCAGGACGCGTGCTAGTCCCCGGGGACTAGCACGCGTCCGGGCGAATCGGAGCGTCTTGCGGGCGGCCGTTCATTCGCCGCGTTTGTCCTCCAGCAGGGTCCAGCGCTCGAACAGGGCTTCCAGCCGGTCCTCCAGTTCGCCCAGGGCCTGCTGGACGCGCTGTGCCTCTTCGGCGCCCTGGCTGTACAGGTCGGGGTCGGACAAGCGCGCCGCCAGTGCGGCCTGCTCCGACTCCAGCGCGGAGATCCGGTCAGGCAATCCCGCCAGTTCTTCTGCTTCCCAGGGGGCCAGGCGGTTCTTGCGCGGTTTTTCGGCGGCTTCGGGCGTGAGCGGCGGCGCATCGGTCGCGCGTTCCTTCGGGGCGGCGGGCGCGGACTGCCGTCCGGGGCGGGCCTGCGTCTGGGTTTCAGGCACGGCGGACCGTGGCCGCTGCGATTCCCAGTCGTCGTAGCCCCCCACGTATTCCCGCCATCGCCCGTCGCCCTCGGCGGCGATGGTCTGCGTGACCACATTGTCCAGGAAGCTGCGGTCATGGCTGACCAGCAGGACGGTGCCTTGATAGTCCTGCAGCAGGCCTTCCAGCAGTTCCAGGGTGTCGATGTCCAGATCGTTGGTCGGTTCGTCCAGCACCAGCACATTGTGGGGCTGGGCGAACATGCGCGCCAGCGCCAGGCGGGCGCGCTCGCCCCCCGACAGGCTGGATACGGGAGAATGGGCGCGCGCGGCGGGAAACAGGAAGTCTTCCAGATAGCTCATGACGTGCTTGCGCTGGCCGCCGATCTCGACCCATTCGCTGCCCGGACTGATGGTGTCTGCCAGGGTGGCGGATTCGTCGAGGCGGTCGCGCATCTGGTCGAAATAACCGATCGACAGATTGGTGCCCAGGCGCACGCTGCCGTGCAGGGGTTGCAGTTCGCCCAGCAGGATGCGCAGCAGTGTCGTCTTGCCGGCGCCATTGGGGCCGATCAGGCCGATGCGGTCGCCGCGCTGGATCAGCGTGCTGAAATCCCGGATCAGCATGCGGTCGCCATAGCCGTGGGTGACGTCCTGCAGTTCGGCCACGAGTTTGCCAGAACGCTGGCCGTCGGCCAGGGCGAAGCGCACCTGGCCTTGCTGGTCGCGCCGCGCGGCGCGTTCGCGGCGCAGGGCCTCCAGGCGGCGGACGCGCCCTTCGTTGCGGGTGCGGCGTGCCTCGATGCCCTTGCGGATCCAGACCTCTTCCTGGGACAGGAGCTTGTCGAAGCGGGCGTTGGCCTGCTGTTCGGCATCCAGCCATTGGGCTTTGCGCGCCTGCCAGGCGGAAAAATTCCCGGGGAAGCTGAGCAGCCGGCCCCGGTCGAGTTCCACGATGCGGGTCGCGACGGCATCCAGGAAGCGGCGGTCGTGGGTGATCAGCACGACCGCCGCACGCGTGGTGCGCAGCAGGTCTTCCAGCCAGGCGATGCCGACGAAGTCCAGGTGGTTGGTCGGCTCGTCGAGCAGCAGCAGATCGGGTTCCTGGACCAGGGCATGGGCCAGGGCCACGCGCTTGCGCGTGCCGCCGGACAGTCCGCGGATGAGTTGGTCGGGGCCGAGACCCAGAGCATCGATCAGCGCTCCGGCGCGCGCCGAACGTGGCCAGTCTTCCGTCGCCAGCAGGTCGCCGGACAGATAGTCGAGGATGGTCTCGTCCTCGGGCAGGTCGGGTTCCTGTTCGACGGTGGCGATGCGCAGGCCGCCGCGCCGCCGGATCTCGCCATCGTCGAGGCGGACGCGGCCGTCCAGGACGCGCAGCAGGGACGATTTGCCCGCGCCGTTGCGGCCGATCAGGCCGATGCGCTCGCCGGCCAGCAGATTCAGGTCGGCGTGATCGAGCAGGGGATGGTGGCCGTAGGCGAGCTGGGCCTGGGAGAGGGCGAGCAAAGTATCGGACATGAGGCGGGCGGCGGTGAGGCGGTCGCTGGTCTCGGCGGCGGGCCGGGACACAAAAGTGTATTGTCGCAGTTTGGCCGGGCGCGTGCCGGCGACGGCCGGCGCTGTCGTACAATGCCGTCGCGGGGCAGATCGGGCGATCGCGGTGCCGTCAGGCATCGAGGAAGGTCCGGACTCCATCGGGCGCGATAGCGGCTAACGGCCGTCCGGCGATCCTTTCGGGGAGAGCCGAGGACCAGGGCCACAGAGACGAGTCTGCCGCGGGGGTGAGCCGCAAGGCGCACACCGGTACGGCCATCTCCGTACCGTCCGTCCGGTTTGTCCGGGCGGTCCGCGGCAGGGTGAAACGCGGCAACCTCTATCGGGAGCAACATCAAATAGGCATGCGCCGGCTTCGTGCCGACAGGGCGGCCCGTCCGAGCATGCGGGTAGATGGCTAGAGCGGTCCAGCAATGGCCCGCCCAGAGGAATGATCGCCCGCCGGGGCAACCCGGCGTACAGAATCCGGCCTATAGATCTGTTCCGCCTTCTTCATAGGGAATTGTGCGCATTCGGCCGCCGTGCCGGCTGTGATACCCTGAATCATCATTTCGAACCGACGGCCCGCGGCGCGGATGCGTGCCGGGTACGCCGGCCGGATTCCTTCATGGAAATCCAGCAGGAGACATCGGTGGCGGATTCGACAGCATCATCCCTGTCGGAAACGGATGTCGGACAGCGGCCTCCGTTGCTCGAAGTCCGTGACCTGACGAAAAGCTTCGGTGGCTTGCGGGCCGTGGATCATTGCTCGTTCCAGGTGGAACAAGGCACCATCACCGGCCTGATCGGGCCCAACGGCGCCGGCAAGACCACGGTGTTCAACCTCATGACCGGTTTCATCCCCCCTGATTCGGGCCGGATCCTGCTGGGCGGCCAGGACATCGGTCATCTGCGTCCCGATCAGATCTTCGCCCGGGGACTGTGCCGCACGTTCCAGATCCCGCGTGAACATGGCACCATGAGTGTTCTTGAAAACCTCATGCTGGTGCCGCCCGGACAGTCGGGTGAACATTGGTGGAACGCCCTGCTGCGCCCGGGCCGTGTCCGGGCCGAGGAGGCCCGCCATCTGGACAAGGCGCGGGAAGTCCTGGAATACCTGCAGCTCACGCCCGTCCGGCATGAATACGCGGCCAACCTGTCGGGCGGCCAGAAAAAGCTGCTGGAAATGGGGCGCATGCTGATGGCGGATCCGCAGATCGTCCTGCTGGACGAACCGGCCGCCGGCGTCAACCGCACCCTGCTGCAAAGCATCGTCCGGAACATCCAGGCCCTGTCCCGCGAGCGCGGCATCACCTTCCTGCTGATCGAGCACGACATGAACATGGTCATGAACCTGTGCGATCCGGTCATCGTCATGAGCGAAGGACGCAAGCTGGCCGAAGGCGCGCCCGACACGGTGCGCGGCGACCCCGCGGTGCTGGAGGCTTACCTGGGAGGGCAATATGCCGCTGCTGCAGGTTGACGCCGTCACGGCGGGCTACGGCGATACCGAGATCCTGCGCGCGGTGTCCCTGCATGTCGAGGCCGACGAGGTCGTCGCCATCATCGGCCCCAACGGGGCGGGCAAATCCACCCTGATGAAGACGATCTTCGGCCTGCTGCATCCCCGCCAGGGGACGATCGCTTTCGACGGACACGACATCACGCATCAGGCACCGCACCGCATCGTGCGGCTGGGCATGTGTTACGTGCCGCAGGTGGCCAATGTATTCACCTCGCTGACGGTCGAGGAAAACCTGGAGATGGGCGCATTCCCAATGGGCAAGGTCGATCTGTCCGACAGCAAGGACCGGGTCTACGCGATGTTTCCAAAACTGCGCCAGCGCAGACGGCAACTCGCGGGCAAGATGTCCGGCGGCGAGCGGCAGATGGTTGCGATGGGCAGCGCCCTGATGATGAATCCCAGGCTGCTGCTGCTCGACGAGCCCACGGCCGCCCTGTCGCCCAAGCTCGTGGCAGAAATCTTCGAGCGCATCGCCGGGATCAACGACAGCGGCGTGGGCATCCTGATGGTCGAGCAGAACGCCCGGCAATCCCTGGGGATGGCTCATCGCGGCTACGTGCTGGCCAACGGCGAGAACCGGCACGAGGGCACGGGCCGGGACCTGCTCGAGGACCCGAACGTCGGGCGCCTCTACCTGGGAGGATGACACGATGATCGATAGGGCGCGGCCTGTGGCGGACGAGGACATGCCGGCGGACGCCCGGGATCCGGGCGGCGCCCGCAGCAGCCGCTTTGTCGGCGGCGTGCTGCTGCTGGTGCTGGCCGGCATGTGGATCGCCGGCTGGCTTTCAGGCACCAGCGCCGAGGACATGCTGTCCCTGACCGCGTGGGGCGTGATGCTGGGAGGCATCATTGCGTTGGGCGGCATCGGTCTCACCCTGTGTTATGGCGTCCTGAAGTTCCCGAATTTCGCTCATGGGGAATTCCTGACCCTGGGGGCGTACGTGACTTACGGCATGGTGCTCGTCCTGCCTCGGTCCGAGCCCATCTGGCGATTCTCTTTTGGATGGGAACTGGTCGTCGGCCTGCCGCTGGCGGCGGCGGTCACCGCCGTCGTGGCGATCACGATCGACCGGCTGCTCTACCGGCCGCTGCGCAGGCACCATTCGCCGCTCGTGCTGCTGGCCATGGCCTCGCTGGGCATGGAATTCCTCCTGCGGGGCATCGTCTACCTCATCTGGGGCTCGGACTTCCATTTCTATTATTCGGGGCGAGCCAATCCGGCACTGTATCTGCCTTTCGGATTGCGCCTGCAGGCGGACCAGATCTTCGTCTTCGCCCTGGCCCTGGTCCTGGTGGCGCTGCTGTATTGGATGCTCACCCGGACACGCATCGGCAAGGCCATGCGCGCGACAGCCGACAATCCCGACCTGGCCCAGGTGCGCGGCATCGACACTGAACAGGTCGTCGCCTGGACCTGGGCCATTGGCGCGGGCCTGGCCGCCGTCGGCGGCGTCATGTACGGGCTGGCCTCTCAGATGCGTCCGGACATGGGTTTCGTTCTGCTGCTGCCCTTGTTCGCCGCGGTGATCATGGGCGGGATCGGCAGCGCCTGGGGCGCGCTGGTCGGGTCGATCATCATCGGGGTCGCCATGCAGTTGACGTCCGCCTTCCTGAATCCGGCCTACGGGCCGGCGGTCGCTTTCGTCCTGATGGTGCTGGTGTTGCTCATGCGGCCCCAGGGGCTGTTCGCCCAGCGCTAGGAGCCGGATCATGGATCTTCTTCACTTCCTCAAGGCCTGCTTCCTGCTGGTTCCCGCTTTCCTGCTGGGCTGCCTGCTGTTCTCGCGCTGGCGCTGGCCGGCGCGCCTGTCGTCGGCCCTGGCGTTCGGCTGTCTCCTGGTGTTCGGTGTGGCGGCCTGGTGGCCGGGCGCCATGGATTACCTGGCGTCCTTCAGCATCGTGGCGATCATCTATTCGATCCTGTCGCTCGGCCTGAACGCGCAATGGGGGTACAACGGCCACCTGAATTTCGGCGTGGCCGGTTTTTTTGCCGTGGGGGCGTTCACCATGGCGCTGTTCGTCACCTCGCCGCCTTCCGGCCTGATGGCGGCCTATGCCCAGCAGTGGTTCGGGCTGGACGCGCCTTATCTGGTCGGCGTGGCGGCAGCCGGCCTGATGGCGGGCGCCGTGGCCTGGCTGATTGCTCAGCCCATCCTGCACCTGCGGGCGGATTTCCTGGCGATCGCCACACTGGGGATCGCCGAGATCATCCGGCTCGTCTTCCAGAACGAGCGCTGGCTGGCCAACGGACCGCAGCCCATGTCCGGGATTCCCCAGCCGCTGTCCTGCGTCTTCGACGACGCGGGCTGCGCCTGGTTGCCCGATGCCCTGCGGTCCGCGCTGTCCGTGATGCAGCCCAGGGATTACGGTTATCTGTACCTGGTGATCGTCACGTTCGCGATGGCCTTGGTGTATGTCGTGCTCGAGGCCATGGTGCGCTCCCCCTGGGGGCGCGCGTTGCGCGCCGTCCGGGACGAGGAAGAATCGGCCGCCATGAGCGGCAAGCACGTCAAGTCGCTGCGTGTGCAGTCCTTCGTCCTGGGCGCCATCGTCATCGGTGTGGCGGGCGCCCTGTACGCGCCGTACATGGTCACGATCGACTACAGCCACTTCAAGCCGCTGTTCGCCACGTTCCTGGTCTGGGTGATGCTGATGCTGGGAGGCAGCGGCAACAACAAGGGTGCCATCCTGGGCGCCTTCGTGATCTGGGCCGTCTGGAGCGGCACGGGATTCGTCACGGATTATCTGCAGGTCGCTTTGCAGGGGGTCGCCCCCGACGTGGCCTCGCGGATGTCCTTCCTGCGCTGGGCCTTCGTGGGGCTGCTGTTGGCGTTGATCGTGCTGTATCGTCCACAGGGCATCCTGCCCGAGCGGAAACGCGTGTCCCGCTTTCTGGACGGAGAGCCGGAAGACTGAGGGCGGTCCCGGGACGTATGATGCACAAGAGGCCGCTTTCCAGGCGGCCTCTTTTTTTGGGGCGCGGCGCGGATCAACTGGCCGGGATGTCCTTGGCGGCGACCATCTTCACCGTTTCGATCTTGTCCCCGGTGTATTTCCAGATGTTGACGGGCGTGATGACGTCGCCGTTCTTGTCGAAGTCGCACGGGCCGGCGACGCCGTTGTAGTTGATTTTCTTTTTGTCCTTCAGCGCCTTGAGCATGGCGGTGACGCGGGCCTGGTCTCCGCCGTCGATCATCTCGCCCGGCGGGTTGGAGACCTTGCGCAGTTCGTCGCGCAGCATCGTGCCCGTGATCCTGGCGGCATCGGTGGCCCCCGCTGCCACAACGGCGGCCATGGCCAGTCCCGCAACCAGGCCGGCGTCGTATGAGCAGGTGGTGAACGGCGGGAAGTGATCGTGCTTGTAGGTGGCCATGTACGTCTTGGCGAAGTCTTGGTAGGACTGTGTGGTGGTGTCTTCGCCGGGGGCCGTGCCGTAGCGGCCGTCCATGTCCTTGGCGCCGACCTCTTTGATGATGTCGATGCTGGCGTTGCCGTCGGTGAACTGCCATTGGGTGAAGTTGAAAGTGTCGCGGGATTCCTTGCAGATGGCGATGGTGTGCGCCGGATAACTGACGATGAGCAACAGGTCGGGCTTGTCCTTGAGTGCCTGTGAAAGCATCGACTTGTAGGTCGGCTGGACTTCTTCCGGATGCGGGACCTCGGCCAGGACGGTGCCGCCGCGCTTTTTGAAGGCGGCGGCGAAAGCGTTGGACAGGCCTTGTCCGTAAGGGTTGTTGATGTAGAGGGTGGCGACGCGCTTGAACTTGTAGTTCGGGTCGATTTCGCCGTTGACGAACTGGGCGGCCACCACCCCCTGCATGGCGTCGGACGCGCTGGTGCGGAACAGCAGGTCGGCCTTGGCGTCGGCGGGCAGCACGCTGACCAGCGGGGACGTGGTGCCGTTCCCGATCTGCAGCACGCCCGATGGGATGGTGACCGAGGTCGCGACGGCGACCGTGACACCGCTGGACCAGCCATTGATGATGACCGGTGTGTGCTGGGTGTCGATCATCTGGCGGGCCGCCTGGACGCCGACCGTCGGCAGGGTGGCGCTGTCGGCCGTGACATGGTGGGCGATGATGGGGCCGCCGAAGACTGCCGTGGCGGCGGTGTTGATCTGATCGACGGCGAGCCGGACCGCGTCGCGGTAATAGGGACCGAACTCGGCTGCGGAGCCCGTCATGGGCAGAACCTGACCAAGATTGATGGCGGGCGGGGCCCCTGCGGCCAGGGCGCGCCGCAACGGCAGGACGCCGCCAAGCATCAGGACGCCGCCGGTGGCCCCGACGGATTGCAGGAAATGGCGGCGTGATTGAGGAAGAGGGGTTGGATCCGACATGTGAAGCACTCCTTTCTGGTGACTGACGAGACGGCAGGCAAACGCAAAAAAGGCTCGGATGCTTTCGAGTCTGGCTCTCGGGCGCGCGGATGTTCCGGCCCGGGATGGTGGAAGTTCATTACATCGGCTGCTCTCCGGCATGTCAATCGGGAATTGGTGCAGGTTCGATCGGCGCCGGTCCGTGGCCGCAAAGGCCCCGACCTGACAAAGGACTTTCAGTTTAGTTCCCAATACATTGATTTTTCAGGTTTTTATTTACAGGTCGATTCGTAAAAACAGTTGTAAGTGCTTGTTGTCATTGAATAAATTTCAATTTTTGCCTTGACCGGCCTCGATCCATCCCGTAGAGTGGGGCAAAGTAGATTTTTGTGTCATGAAGTGGGAGAAACCCCTCGTGTTTCAAGGAAGCAGCGCGCTCACGCTGGATGCCAAGGGCCGGATGTCCATTCCGGCCCGGCATCGTGACGCCCTGCAGACACAGGAACAGGGGCGCCTGACGCTGACACGGCATCCGGACGGTTGCCTGATGATCTATCCACGCTCCACCTGGGAGGCAAAGCGCGAGCAGATCGCGGCGCTGCCGGCCTCGGCGCGGCCCCTGCAGCGTCTGCTGCTGGGCAACGCCCAGGACGTGGACATGGACGGGGCGGGCCGCATCCTGGTCGCGCCCGAATTGCGCATGGCGGCCGGCCTGAGCCGGGACGTCATGCTGCTGGGACTGGGATCGAACTTCGAATTGTGGGATCGCGCCCAATGGGAGGCGCGCTGCATGGCGGACGTGGGCAACCTCGATCCGGCCATTCTTGAACAGATTTCTTTCTGAACCCGCACATGGCGTATTCCCATCGCACCGTTCTGCTGGAACCGGCCATCGACGCGTTGTTGAGCCCCGCGTTCGGCCGCCGGTCGGCTGTGCCGGAGCAGGCGCCGCCGCTCGACGGCGTTTACGTGGACGGGACGTTCGGCCGCGGGGGGCATAGCCGCCTGCTGTTGAGCCGGCTGGCACCGGGGGCGCGGCTGCTGGTGTTCGACAAAGACCCCGCAGCCATCGCCGAGGCCCTGGCGCTGCGCGCCGACGATGCCCGGGTCGAGATCGTCCATGAGGGTTTCGCAGACCTGGCCGCACAGCTCGATCGACTGGGCATTGACCGGGTGGATGGCGTGCTGCTGGACCTGGGCGTGTCCTCGCCCCAGATCGATGAGGCGGAACGCGGATTTTCGTTCATGCGGGATGGCCCGCTGGACATGCGCATGGACACCAGCCGTGGACAGACGGCGGCGCAATGGCTGGCCGAAGCCGACCAGGAACAGATCAAGGAGGTCATCGCAGATTATGGCGAAGAACGGTTTGCTTTCCAGATTGCAAAGGCGATTGTTGCGCGCCGCCAATCCAGGCCGCTGCGCACCACGGGCGAACTTGCCGAGCTCGTCGCCGGTGCCGTCCGTACGCGCGAAAAGGGTCAACACCCGGCCACCCGCACCTTTCAAGCTGTACGGATTCACATCAATGAAGAGCTCGCGCAGCTCGCGCACGCCCTCCCGGCAGCGCTGACCCGCCTGCGCGCGGGCGGGCGCCTGGCCGTGATCAGCTTCCACTCGCTGGAAGACCGCATGGTCAAGCAGTGCTTCGCCGCCGCGGCCCACCCGGGACGCGATCGGGCGCGGCTGCCGATTCCAGAGCGGGACATGCCGCAACCCTACGTGACTTTGCTGGGCCGCGTTCAGGCGGACGCCGCCGAGGTGGCGGACAACGTGCGCGCGCGTTCGGCCGTCCTGCGGGTGGCCGAGCGGACCGCGGTGCCTCTGTCGCTGGACGAGGCCTCCGCTTTCGTCCGCCTGCCCGGTCGTCCGGTTTCGCAGCGCAGGGCGGGGAGGGCGGCGCGATGATCCGGCTGACCCTTTTCCTGGCGTTCATGCTGATGGCTTCGGCCATTTCCCTGGTCACGGTGCGGTTCCAGACACGCGAGCTGTTCGTGGCATCCGAGCGGCTGAAGTCCCGTGCCCATGAGCTCGATTCGGAGTGGAGCCGCCTGCAGCTCGAGCGGGCGGAACTGGCTCGCAATGCCCGCATCGATTCGCTGGCCCGCTCGGATCTGCATCTGGTGTCGGTGACGCCGGACCGCACGATCTACCTGCAGCAGCCGGCCCCCGTTGCGAGGGAGGGCCGGCCATGAAGCGTTTCGGTTTCCACGAAAGCCCCGTGCTGGCGAGCCGTCCGGCCTTCTGGCGCGCGCGGCTGGTGGTGATCATGCTCATGCTGGGTTTCGCCGCGTTGGCGGCCAAGGCGCTGAATCTGCAGATCCTGTCCAATGAATTCCTGCAGCGCCAGGGTGAACGCCGCTATGAGCGTACCCTGGTGCTGCCGGCTTCGCGCGGCAAGATCCTTGACCGCAGCGGCTCGGTGGTGCTGGCTTCCAGCGTGCCGGCGAAGGCGGTCTGGGCGATTCCGGAAGATTTCCACAAGGCCTCCGACGCCCAGGTTTCCGAGTTGGCGCGGCTGCTGGACGTCAAGCCGGCCGAGTTGCGTCAACGCACGCAGGACGAGGACAAGAATTTCGTCTATCTGCAGCGCCAGGTGGCCGTCGACAAGGCCAAGGCCATCCAGCAACTGAAGATCCCGGGGGTCCAGCAACTGGCCGAGACGCGCCGCTTCTATCCGGAAGGCGAGGTCATGGCGCACATCGTCGGCTTCACCAATATCGAGGACCGGGGCATCGAGGGCATCGAACTGGCGTTCAACGACCGGCTGTCGGGGCAGCCGGGGTCCAGGCGCGTGATCAAGGACCGGCTGGGCCGCGTGGTCGAGGACGTTCAGGCCGTGGTGCCGCCGGTCGATGGCCAGAACCTCCAATTGTCCATCGACGCCGGTATCCAGTTCGACACCTATACGGCACTCAAGGCCGCCATGAAAGAGCATCAGGCGCGCGCGGCGGCGGCCATCGTGCTGGATGCCCGTTCGGGCGAGATCCTGGCGATGGTCAATCTGCCGTCCTACGATCCGAACGACACCTCGGCGCGCACGGGCCAGGCGCTGCGCAATCGGGTGGTCACCGACACGTTCGAGCCCGGTTCCATCATGAAACCGTTCACGGCCGCGCTGGCCCTGGACGAGGGCAAGATCACGACGCATACGCAGTTCGACACGGGCAATGGACGCTACAACTATCAGGGCGCCGTGATTTCCGACGTCAGCCGCAAGGGCAACGGCGTGCTGGATGTGGGCGGCATCATCCAGCGTTCCAGCAATATCGGCATGACCATGATCTCGGAGCGGCTGTCGTCCCAGTCGATGTGGGAGAAGTTCTCGGCGCTGGGCTTCGGTCGTGCGCCTCAGACACATTTCCCCGGCATGGTATCGGGCCGCTTGCGGCCCTGGCAGCGCTGGCGGCCGATCGAGCGCGCCACCATGGCCTACGGCTACGGGCTGTCCGTATCCCTGCTCCAGGTCGCGCATGCCTACACCGTCTTTGCCCGCAACGGCGATATGGTCTCGCTGTCCCTGCTGCGGCGCGAGGGCGAACCCACCAGCGTCCAGGTCTACACGCCTGAAATCGCCCGATTGATGCGCGGCATGCTGGAAGCCGCCGCCGGGCCGGACGGCGCCAAGCGGGCGCAGGTCCAGGGATACCGGGTGGCGGGCAAGAGCGGCACCGCGCGCAAGATCGTCAATGGCCAGTACAGCAAGACCAAATACCGCGGGTCTTTCGTGGGTCTGGCGCCGGTGTCCGATCCTCGCATCGTCGTGGCCGTGTCCATCGATGAGCCGAGCGCCGGGGGGTATTATGGCGGCCGCGTGGCCGCACCTGTCTTTTCCGACATCGTTTCAAGCACCCTGCGCCGCCTCGGCGTGCGGCCGGACGCGCCCATGGATTCCCTCGTGGCCGTGGCGGGGCAGGGGGGAAGCACACAATGATCATGTTAGACATCATGGCCTGGCTGGATGAGCGGGTCGATCGCAAGGCGGATCTCTGCCTGGATTCGCGTCAGCTGCGGCCGGGCGATGTATTCTTCGCCTGCCCGGGGATCGCTTCGGACGGACGTGCCTATATGGCCGCCGCCGTGGCGGCGGGCGCGGCGGCCATCGTCCGGCAGGCGGGCGGCGATCACCCTTCGCCCACCGCCGTGCCGGTCCTGGAGGTCGAAGGTCTGGGCGCATTGCTGGGCGAGGTCGCCCACCTGTGGTACGGTCGTCCGTCCGACGCCCTGACTGTGATTGCCGTCACGGGCACCAATGGCAAGACGTCCACCACACAATGGATCGCGGCGGCGCTGAATGCCGAGGACATGCCCTGCGGCACCGTCGGGACGCTGGGCGTGACGCTCGCGGACGGCGGCAATCTGGGCGGCGCATTGACCACCCCGGATGTGCTGACGATGCATCGCAGCCTGGCCGCCATCGTGCGCGCCGGGGGCGTGGCGGCCGCCATCGAGGCGTCCTCGATCGGGATCGAGCAGGGCCGCCTGGACGGCGTCAGCATCCAGGTCGCGGGCTTCACCAACTTGACCCGCGACCACCTGGACTACCATGGCACGGAAGCGCGCTACAAACAGGCGAAGTTCGCCCTGTTCGCGCGCGCGGGCCTGCGCGGCGCGGTCATCAACGCCGACGATGCGGCGGGGCGGGAACTGCTTGCGGGCGCCGCGCCATCGGGGCATCGGGTGGGTTACAGTCTGCGGCGCGACGCCGAAGCGGCCTTCCGGGCCGAAGACATCCAGCATGGCGCCAACGGCCTGGTCTTCAATCTGGTCGCGCCCGACGGCCGCGCCCAGATCCTGACCCATCTGGTCGGGGAACACAATATTTCAAATCTGTTGCTGGTGGCCGGCGTGTTGCGCGAACTGGGCTGGGGGCTGAGTCGCATCGCCCGCGCCCTGGCCGTGCTGCATCCGGTGCCGGGACGCCTGCAGGCGGTCACGGCCTTGGGCGGCGCAAGTGCTTCCCGCCCCCAGCCACTGGTCGTGGTGGATTACGCGCACACACCGGACGCGCTGGAACGGGCGCTGGAGGCGCTGCGGCCGTTGGCACGGGATCGCGGCGGCCGCCTGCGTTGCGTGTTCGGCTGCGGCGGCGACCGGGATGCCGGCAAGCGGCCCTTGATGGGCGCCGTC
The DNA here is from genome assembly GCF_027214045.1 of Castellaniella denitrificans. Classification (GTDB taxonomy): domain Bacteria; phylum Pseudomonadota; class Gammaproteobacteria; order Burkholderiales; family Burkholderiaceae_B; genus Castellaniella; species Castellaniella denitrificans_A. The sequence continues at coordinate 15,191 of NZ_JAPWHE010000003.1, forward strand.
GCGGCCAGGCTGGCCGATGTTGTCGTGGTCACCACCGACAATCCGCGTACTGAATCGCCCGAAACCATTGTCGAACAGATCGTGGCGGGCATGCCGGAGCGTCCGGAAATCCGGCTCGACCGGGCCGACGCCATCCTCGAGGGCATCTGGGGCGCGGGCGAACGCGATGTGGTGCTGCTGGCGGGCAAGGGCCATGAGACCTACCAGGAAGTCCAGCAGGTGCGCAGCGCCTTCGACGACCGTGAATGGGCGCGTTTCGCGCTGACCTGGCAACAAGGCGCGGAACTTTCCACCGATACCCGCGCGCTGTCCGCGGGCGCTTTGTTCCTGGCGCTCGAGGGCGAGCGCTTCGATGGTCACGATTACCTGGGCGCGGCCGCCGGGGCCGGCGCGCGGGCGGCCATCGTCGCCCGGCGGATTCCCGGCGCCGGCTTGCCGCAGATCGTGCTGGGCGACACACGCCTGGCCCTGAGGCGCGCGGCCACGGCCTGGCGGCGCCGGTTCCGCATGCCGGTCATCGCCGTGACCGGCAGCAATGGCAAGACCACGACCAAGGAAATGATCGCCGCGATCCTGGCGGCCTGGTGCGGCGAGACGGGCCGCCTGGCGACGCGCGGCAATTTCAACAATGAGATCGGTCTGCCGCTGACGGTGCTGCGGCTGCGTCCGGCGCATCGCGCCGCCGTCCTGGAGCTGGGGATGAACCATCCGGGGGAAATTTCCGTGCTGGCCGCCATCGCGCAGCCCACGGTCGCATTGGTCAACAATGCCCAGCGCGAACATCAGGAGTTCATGAGCACGGTCGAGGCCGTGGCGCGCGAGAACGGCGCCGTGCTGCAGGCGCTGTCCGCCGATGGCGTGGCGGTGTTCCCCATCGATGAGGACTACAGCGGCCTCTGGCGGGAGATGGCCGGCGACCGGCGGACGCTGCGCTTCGGTTTTTCGGATGCGGCCGACGTGTACGCCTCGCAGATCCGCGCCGGCACGGCGCAGACGGAATTCCGCCTGCACCTGGGCGCGGAAACAGTTCAGGTCGTCCTGCACGCGCCGGGGCGCCACAATCTGCGCAACGCCCTGGCCGCAGCGGCCTGCGCGTGGGCGGCCGGGGCGCCCGCGGCGGCCATCGCAGCGGGCCTGGCGGCTTTCGCCCCGGTGGGCGGTCGGATGCAGCCACGGCCGTTGTCTGACGGTTTCCAGTTGATCGATGACAGCTACAACGCCAACCCGGATTCCGTTCGTGCCGCCATCGACGTGCTGGCCGGACTGGACGGGCGGCGCATCCTGGTGTTGGGCGACATGGCCGAAGTCGGCGACCAAGGGCCGGCCATGCATGCCGAGGTCGGCGCCTATGCCCGCCAGTGCGGCGTGGATGCGCTGCTGACCCTGGGCCCGGCGGCCCGGGGGGCCGCGCAGGCCTTCGGCCCGCAGGCCCAGGCCTTCGACTCGTTCGACGAACTGCTGCCGCACCTGCTGGCAGCGCGTCCGGGCCACATCCTGGTCAAGGGCTCGCGCAGCATGCGCATGGAGCGCGTGGTGCAGGCGCTCGACACGGACGCGGCCGCGCGGGGGGACGATCATGCTGCTTGAATTGGCGCGCTGGTTGTCCGACGAGCATTTCCGCGCCTTCGGCGTGGTGGAATACATTACGTTCCGCGCGCTGCTGGCCTGCGCCACGGCGCTGGCCATCGGTCTGGTGGCCGGTCCTTGGCTGATCCGCCGGTTGACGGCCCTGAAGATCGGCCAGGCGGTGCGCAGCTACGGCCCGCAGACGCACCTGCAGAAGAGCGGCACCCCGACCATGGGCGGCGCGCTGATCCTGATCGGCATCGGCATCAGCACGTTGCTGTGGGCGGACTGGACCAATCGCTTCGTCTGGGTGGTGCTGCTGGTGACTTTCGGCTTCGGCTGGATCGGCTGGGCGGACGATTACCGCAAGGTCGTGCACCACGATCCGGAAGGCATGCCGGCGCGGCAGAAATTCTTCTGGCAGGCGCTGATCGGCGCCGTGGCCGCCGTCTACCTCAGTTTCGCCGTGTCGGCGCCGGCCAACACGGCGCTCTGGCCGCTGTTTCGTGAATGGATCCTGAGCGGCTTTGCCATGCCGCTGCCCGCGCGCGCCGACCTGATCGTGCCGTTCTTCAAGACCGTCAGTTATCCGCTGGGCGTGTTCGGCTTCGGCGCGCTGACCTGGCTGGTGATCGTGGGCACCAGCAACGCCGTGAACCTGACCGATGGCCTGGACGGCCTGGCGATCATGCCCACCGTGATGATCGGTTCGGCCCTGGGCATCTTCGCCTACGTGGTCGGGCGGGTGGACTATTCGAAGTACCTGCTGTTCCCCTACATTCCCGGCGCCTCCGAGCTGATGGTGATCTGCGCGGCCATCGCGGGCGCGGGTCTGGCTTTCCTGTGGTTCAACGCCTATCCCGCCCAGGTCTTCATGGGGGACGTGGGCGCCCTGGCGCTGGGGGGCGCGCTGGGCACGATCGCCGTCATCGTGCGGCAGGAAATCGTCCTGTTCATCATGGGCGGGGTGTTCGTGGTCGAGACCCTGTCGGTGATGCTGCAGGTCACCTGGTTCAAATACACCAAAAAGCGCTATGGGGAAGGCCGCCGGATCTTCCGCATGGCCCCGCTGCATCACCATTTCGAGGTGGGTGGCTGGAAGGAAACCCAGGTGGTGGTCCGTTTCTGGATCATCACCATGATGCTGGTCATGGTCGGTCTGGCGAGCCTGAAACTGCGATGACGAGCCCCCGCGACTTCCCCTCCCTGCGCCGCGACGGCCTGACCCTGATCCTCGGATTGGGGGAAACGGGCGTGGCGGCGGCGCGCTGGTGCGCCGCGCAGGGCGTCCGCCTGCGGGTGCTGGACACGCGCGCGCGGCCCGGCGGATTGGACGCACTGAAGGCGGACGGCGTCGATGCCGATCTGCGGCTGGGGCCCGATGCCCTGACGGCCGACGCGCTCGACGAAGTGCACACGCTGGTGCTCAGTCCGGGCCTGAGCCCACTCGAGGCGCCCGTGGCCGGCCTGCTGGCGGCGGCGCGCGAGCGCGGCGTCGAAATCCTGGGCGAGATCGAGCTGTTCGCCCGCGCCCTGGGCGACCTGCGCGCACAGGGCTATGCGCCCGCCTTGCTTGCGGTGACAGGCACCAACGGCAAGACCACGGTCACATCACTGACGCGTCATCTGGTCGAGACGTGCGGTCGCCGCGTACGCGCGGCCGGCAATATCGGCCCGGCCGCGCTCGCCAGCCTGAAGGATGCGCTGGAGCAAGACGACCTGCCGGAGATCTGGGTGCTGGAGCTGTCCAGCTTCCAGCTGGAGTCCACTTTCTCTCTGGCGCCCGATGCGGCCACGGTGCTCAACGTCACTCAGGATCACCTGGACTGGCACGGTTCGATGCGTGCCTATGCGGCGGCCAAGGCGCGGCTGCTGGAGATGGCGCGGATCGCCGTCGTCAACCGCGACGACCCGTTGGTGCGGGACATGGTTGGCGACCTGGACGACGAGCGCGTGCGCGGTTTCGGGGCGGATGCGCCGACCCTGGCGGGGGATTTCGGCCTGCTGACGCAACAGGGTCTGGTCTGGCTGGCGACTGCGCCCGAGGTCGAAACCGATCCGGTGGCTCAGGTTCCGGCCCGCCGCCGTCGGGCGGCGCGCGACGAAGCGCCCGCCCGGCGGCCCGCCGTGCCCGCCCAGGCGCTGATGCCAGCCGAGGCGCTGCGTATCCAGGGCACCCACAACGCGCTCAATGCGCTGGCGGCGCTGGCCCTGTGCCGCGCCATCGGACTGGAATGGGCGCCGCTGTTGCACGCCCTGCGCGGGTATCGGGGCGAGGCGCACCGCACGGAATTCGTGCGGGCGATTGCCGGGGTGGACTTCATTGACGACAGCAAAGGGACCAATGTGGGTGCCACGCTGGCCGCCCTGAAGGGGCTGGGCCGGCCGGTGGTGCTGATCGCCGGCGGCCTGGGCAAGGGTCAGGATTTCGCGCCGCTGGCGCCGGCCGTGCGCGCCCATGCGCGCGCCGTGCTGCTGATCGGCCAGGACGGTCCGCTGATCGGCCAGGCGCTGGCGGACTGCGGGGTGCCGTTGCGGGCCTGCGCCACGCTGGAAGACGCCGTGGCCCAGGGCCTGGCACTGGCGCGGCCGGGCGACGCCGTACTGCTGTCGCCCGCCTGCGCCAGCATGGACATGTTCCGCAACTACGCCCATCGCAGCGAATGCTTCGTCGAAGCCGTGCGCGAACTGGCGATCGAGCGTGGAGAGATCGCATGAGCGTGCTCGGCACCCTGAGCGGCGGCGTGAACGCGGTGCGGCCGGGCCGCACGGCCATGCCCAGCGTGGACGTGGGGCTGATCGTGGCGGTCAGCGCCCTGGTCCTGTTCGGCCTGCTGATGGTGTATTCGGCTTCGATCGCCCTGGCGGACGGACCGCGTTATGAAAGCTATGGCCGCTTCTATTTCGTCGGTCGCCATGCCGCATTCATTGTCATCGGCTTGCTGGCCGCGCTGTTCACCGCCAGCATTCCGATGCGGATCTGGCAAAAGGTCTCCATGCCCCTGTTCATCCTGGCGCTGGCCCTGTTGATGGTGGTGCTGGTGCCCGGCATCGGGCGCGAAGTCAACGGCGCCCGGCGCTGGCTGCCCCTCGGGCCGGTGAATTTCCAGCCCTCGGAGCTCATGAAGGCCGCCATCCTGTTGTACGCAGCCGATTACGTGGTGCGCAAGCAGGCTCATCTTCAGGGTTTCGTGCGCGGGTTCGTGCGCGGGTTCGCACCCATGGCGCTGGCATTGATGCTGGTCGGGGTGCTGCTGCTGCTGGAACCCGACCTGGGCGCGTTCATCGTCATCGGCGCCATCGCCGTCGGTATCCTTTTCATTGGCGGAATCAACCTGAAGCTGTTCACCCTGCTGCTGGGCGGGGTGATGTCCAGCTTCCTGATGCTGATCTGGCTGTCGCCCTGGCGCCGCGAACGCCTGTTCGTCTACCTGGATCCCTGGAATCCGGACAATGCCTACGGCAGCGCCTATCAGTTGTCCCATTCCCTGATCGCCCTGGGGCGGGGGGAATGGTTCGGCGTAGGCCTGGGCGCCAGCATCGAGAAACTGCATTATTTGCCGGAGGCGCATACCGACTTCATCGTCGCCGTCATCGGCGAGGAGCTGGGCCTGGTCGGGGTGCTGTGCCTGATCGCCGTGTTTGTCTACGTCGTGATGCGCGGCTTCGACATCGCCCGACAGGCGATGGTGCTGGAGCGGGTCTTCGACGGCCTGGTCGCCCAGGGCGTGGCGCTGTGGATGGGGGTCCAGTCCTTCATCAACGTCGGCGTCTGCCTGGGGCTGTTGCCGACCAAGGGGCTGACGCTGCCGCTGGTCAGCTACGGCGGCTCGGGCATCGTCATGAATCTGGCGGCCATCGCGCTGCTGCTGCGGGTCGATTACGAGACCCGCTGCATGATGCGGGGGAAGCGGCGATGAGCGCGCGCACGATCCTCATCATGGCGGGTGGCACGGGCGGGCACATCATGCCGGGCCTGGCCGTGGCGGAGGTCCTGGGCGCCGCCGGCTGGCGTGTGCTGTGGCTGGGCGATCCGGCGCGCATGGAAGGCCGCCTGGTGCCGGCGCGCGGCATCGAACTGCTGCCGCTGCGCTTCGGGGGCGTGCGCGGCAAGGGTGCCGGCGCGCTGCTGAAGCTGCCGTTCACCCTGGGCGCGGCCTGCCTGCAAGCGCGCCGGCTGCTGCGTGTGCATCGTCCCGACGTGGTGCTGGGCATGGGCGGCTACGCGGCCTTTCCGGGTGGCCTGATGGCGCGCCTGGCGGGCATCCCCTTGGTCGTGCACGAGCAGAACGCCGTGGCGGGCACCGCCAATCGCGTCCTGGCCCGTTTCGCCAGCCGGGTGCTGTGCGGTTTCCCCGGGGCGCTGCCCGACGCCCTGATGGTGGGCAATCCGGTGCGCGCCGCGCTGAAATCGCTCGTCCCTCCAGGCGAGCGCTACGCCGGCCGTCAAGGTCCGCTGCGCGTGCTGGTGGTGGGTGGCAGCCTGGGGGCGGCCCGTCTGAACGAACTGGTGCCCGAGGCCCTGGCGCTGTTGCCAGCGGCGTCCCGGCCGCTGGTGCGCCATCAGGCGGGGGAGCGCCACGCCGAGGCCGTGCGCCGGCACTACGAGCGCCTGGGTGTGACCGGCGAGGTCGCGGCCTTCATCGACGACATGGCCGAGGCCCTGGGCTGGGCCGACCTGGTCGTCTGCCGGGCGGGCGCCATGACGGTGGCCGAGGTCGCGGCCGTGGGCGTTGCGGCCCTGTTCATTCCATTGCCGCACGCCATCGACGACCACCAGACGGCCAATGCCCGCTATCTGTCCGAGTGCGGCGGCGGCTGGATGATGCCGCAGTCCGGTCTGGACGCGTCCGGACTGTCGGACTGGCTGGCTTTGCGCCAGCGGGCCGAACTGTCCGCCGTGGCCACCCATGCCCGTGAACATGCAAGTCTGAACGCCGCGCAGTTGATCGCCGATGCCTGCGTCCATAGTCTGGAGGAATCGGCATGAAGCATCGCATCCGCAACATTCATTTTGTCGGCATCGGCGGTTCGGGCATGAGCGGCATCGCCGAGGTTCTGCTGAATCTGGGCTATTCGATCAGCGGCTCCGACGTCCAGGAGACCGCCGTGACGCGGCGGCTGGCGTCGCTGGGCGCGCGCATTCTGATCGGGCATGCCGCCGAAAACATCCAGGGCGCAGGCGCCCTGGTCACGTCCACCGCCATCCACGCGGACAACCCGGAAGTCCTGGCGGCACGCGCCGCGCGCATCCCCGTGGTACCGCGCGCACTGATGCTGGCCGAGCTGATGCGCCTGAAGCGCGGCATCGCTATCGCCGGCACGCACGGCAAGACCACCACCACCAGCCTCGTGGCCAGCGTGCTGGCGGCGGGCGGGCTGGATCCCACCTTCGTCATCGGCGGGCGGCTGAATGCGGCCGACGCCAACGCGCGGCTGGGCCAGGGCGATTACATCGTCGTCGAGGCCGACGAGTCCGATGCCTCATTCCTGAACTTGTTGCCGGTGATGGCCATCATCACCAACATCGACCTCGACCACATGGACACCTACGGGCATGACGTGGCGCGTCTGAAGAGCGCCTTCGTCGAGTTTACCCAGCGGCTGCCGTTCTACGGCAGCGCGGTGCTGTGCGTGGACGATGCCAATGTGCGCGAGATCATTCCATTCGTGTCGCGACCCGTGACGACCTATGGCATCGACATGCCGGCCCAGGTGCGCGCCCGCAACCTGCGCGCCGACGGCACCGTCATGTGTTTCGAGGTCGAGCGCCAGGGCGCCCAGGGCGATATGCCACCCTTGTCCGTGCGGCTGAACCTGCCGGGCCGGCATAACGTGCTCAACGCGCTGGCCGCCATCGCCGTCGCCACCGAGCTGGGTGTTCCCGACGAGACGATCGCCGAGGCGCTGGCCCAGTTCCGTGGCGTGGGCCGCCGCTTCACCCAGGTGGGCCGCTTCCCGGTGTCGCCGAAGCACGGCGGCGGCGTGTACGCCGTGGTCGACGACTACGGCCATCATCCGGTCGAAATGGCGGCGACTCTGGCCGCCGCGCGCGGCGCCTGGCCGGACCGGCGCATCGTCCTGGCCTTCCAGCCGCATCGCTATACGCGCACGCGCGACTGTTTCGAGGATTTCGTGCGTGTCCTCGGTTTGGCCGATGCGGTGCTGCTGACCGAGGTCTATGCGGCCGGCGAGGCGCCATTGATCGCCGCCGACGGCCGCGCGCTGGCGCGCGCGTTGCGGGTTGCCGGCAAGGTCGAGCCGGTCTTCGTCGAAGACGTGGCCGACATGGCGGCCGCGATCGGGGATTTCGCCCGCGACGGGGATGTCGTGATCATCATGGGGGCCGGCTCCATCAGCCGCGTCCCCGCACAACTGGGGAGTCCGCTATGAGCCAGGCATTCGGCCGCGTGGGCGTGCTGTACGGCGGCAGTTCCGCCGAGCGGGAAGTCTCGCTGATGTCGGGCGAGGGCGTCTGCGCCGCGCTGCGCGAGGAGGGTGTCGATGCCCACCTGTTCGATACCGGGGAACGCAGCCTGGCGGATCTGGCGGCGGCGGGCTTTGACCGTGTCTTCATCGCCTTGCACGGGCGTTATGGCGAAGATGGCACGCTGCAGGGCGCGCTGGAATTGCTGCGGATTCCGTATACCGGCAGCGGCCCTCTGGCTTCCTGCCTGGCCATGGACAAGATCGCCACCAAGCGCCTGTGGCTGCAGCTCGGACTGCCCACGCCGCGCTTCGCCGAGTTGGCCTGCGATGCCGATCCGGCGGATCTGGCCGGCACCCTGGGCCTGCCGCTGATCATCAAGCCGCCGCACGAAGGCTCCACGCTGGGCCTGACACGGGTCGAGTCGGCAGGCCAGCTGCGCGAAGCGCAGGCGCTGGCCTGCCGTTTCGACGACCTGGCCCTGGCCGAGCAGTTCATCCGCGGCCGCGAGCTGACCGTGCCGGTCCTGGGCGCGGGCGCGGCCGCGCGCGCGCTGCCCGTGATCGAAATCATCGCGCCGCAGGGCAACTACGATTACGAACACAAGTACGTATCCAACGATACCCGTTATGAATGTCCGGCCCGCCTGCCGGATGAACTGACCCGCCATGTCCAGGATCTTGCCGTCCAGGCCTATCGGGCGCTGGGTTGCGAAGGCTGGGGTCGCGCCGACGTGATGCTCGACGAGCAGGCACGCCCCTGGTTGCTGGAAATGAACACCTCGCCGGGCATGACGAGTCATTCGCTCGTGCCCATGGGCGCCCGGGCCGCCGGCATGAGCTATGGCCGGCTGTGCGTGGAAATTCTGTCGACGGCGCGCTGCAAGCTGCGTCGGACGGACTGAGGGAGGACCCGGACGTGTTCGCCGAAGCCCGACTGACCAATCTGATCGCCAACCTGCTGGCCCTGCTGGCGGTGTTGTCGATCGTGGTCGGGGCCGTCGTCTGGACCATCCGTCGGCCGTATTTCTCGATTTCGCGGATCGAGCTGGCCCCGGCGGCCGGCTCGACCCTGCAATATGTTACGCCGCTGAGCCTGCAGACCGCCCTGGCGGGCCAGGTGCGAGGCAATTTCTTTCTGATGGATCTGGATGCGGCCCGGCGCCGCATCGAATCCGCGCCCTGGGTGCGTCACGCCATCGTCCGGAGAGTCTGGCCGGCGACGCTGCAGGTGCGCATCGAGGAACAGCAGCCGCTGGCCTACTGGAATGAGAACCAGATGATCAACACCTGGGGCGAGGCCTTCACGGCCAACCAGGGTGAACTGCCCGACGATCTGGACTTGCCTCAGTTGAACGGTCCGGTGAATTCGGAGCGGCTCGTGGTGCAGCGCTACGCCGAGATCGCACGTTGGTTCGCCCCGCTGGGCCTGAGCGTGCGAGAGGCGACCTTGACGCCCCGCTACGCCTGGGAAGTCACGCTGTCCGACGACGTCCGCCTGACGCTGGGCCGGGATCCGGCCGCCGACGTCGCCGACCCCCACGGGCGCTCCGGCGCACTGCCGTTCGCCGCCCGAATCGAACGCTTCGTCCAGGCTTGGCCGGAACTGACCCGGCGCCTGGGCGGCCGCATGATCGCCAGCGCCGACCTGCGCTATCCGAACGGATTCGCCATCACGCTTTCTCCCGAAACCTCAGCATCCTCCCGATCGACCAGACCATGACCCGTGACATCAAAGACCTGATCGTTGCACTCGATATCGGCACCAGCAAGGTGGCCGCCGTCGTTGCCGAAATCCTGCCCGACGGCGGGTTCGAGGTGCTGGGCCTGGGGCAGCACGAGTCCGAAGGCATGCGCAAGGGCGTGGTGGTCAACATCGAGTCCACCGTGAATTCGATCCAGCGCGCGCTGGAGGAAGCCGAACTGATGGCCGATTGCAAGATCCGCGAGGTCTACACCGGCATCGCCGGCAGCCACATCACCAGTTTCAATTCCAGCGGCATGGTGGCGGTCAAGGACAAGGAAGTCACCGCCACCGACGTCGCGCGCGTCATCGAGACGGCCAAGGCGGTCAACATTCCGACCGACCAGCAGGTGCTGCATGTGCTGACCCAGGAGTTCATCGTCGACGCCCAGGAGGACATCCGCGAGCCGATCGGCATGAGCGGCATGCGCCTGGAAGTGCGCGTGCACATTGTCACGGGCGCGGTCAGCGCGGCCCAGAACATCGTCAAATGCGTGCGCCGTTGCGGCCTCGAGGTCCAGGACCTGATCCTGCAGCCGCTCGCCTCCAGCCTGTCCTGCCTGACGACCGACGAAAAGGAACTGGGCGTGGTGCTGGTGGACATCGGCGGGGGCACCACCGATATCGCCATCTACACCGGCGGCGCGATTCGCCACACCTCTGTGATCCCGATCGCGGGCGACCAGGTCACCAGCGATATCGCCGCCATGCTGCGCACCCCGACGCCGGACGCCGAGGAAATCAAGCTGCGCCATGGCATCGCCAAGCAGGCCCTGGTCGACGCCGAGGAAATGATCGAGGTGCCGGGCCTGGGTGACCGCCCCAATCGCAGTGTCAAGCGTCAGGCCCTGGGCGCGGTGATCGAGCCGCGCATGGAGGAACTGTTTGGTTTCGTGCAACAGGTGGTGCGCGAATCCGGTTACGAAGAATTGCTGTCTTCCGGGGTTGTGCTGACCGGGGGGACGGCGCTCATGCCGGGCATGGTGGAACTGGCCGAGGACGTGTTCCTCAAGCCGGTTCGCGTCGCCGTGCCCATGTACGAGGGCAGTCTGGCAGACGTGATGCGCAATCCGCGCTTCTCGACGGTGATGGGTTTGCTGACCGAGGCGCGCATGCAGCGCGCCCGCGGCCGCAAAGTGGCGCAACAGAAGGGAAAGGTCAAGTCCGTTCTGGCGCGCATGAAGGAGTGGTTCATGAACTGAGGCGGCGCCAAGGCCGCCCGGAACGTGGGCTTTTCAGGGGAAGTTGTTCGTTTTTCCGTATGTGAGGGAGTCAATCATGATGAATTTCGAAATGCTGGATACCAGCAGAAACGGCACCGTGATCAAGGTCGTCGGTGTGGGCGGGGCGGGCGGCAACGCCGTGGCCCATATGATCCGTTCGGGCGTGCAGGGAGTGGAGTTCGTCTGCGCGAACACGGATTCCCAGGCGCTGGTCACCAGCGAGGCGCCGGTCCAGATCCGCCTGGGCCGCACCGGCCTGGGCGCCGGCGCCAAGCCCGAGCAGGGCCGTGCCGCCGCCGAGACCGCGCGCGAGGAAATCCGCGCGGCGCTGAACGGCGCCCACATGGTGTTCATCACCGCCGGCATGGGCGGGGGCACCGGGACGGGGGCCGGCCCCGTGGTGGCCGAAGTCGCCAAGGAACTGGGCATCCTGACGGTGGGCGTGGTCACCAAGCCCTTCGTCTTCGAGGGCGGCAAGCGCATGCGCATGGCCGAGGAAGGCATCCGTGAACTGTCGCGCCATGTCCATTCGCTGGTGGTCGTGCTGAACGAAAACCTGTACGAACTGATGGACGAGGACGCCACGCAGGAAGACTGCTTCCGCGCGGCCGACGACGTGCTGCACAATGCCTGCGCCGGAATCGCCGAGATCATCAATGTCGAAGGCAACGTCAACGTCGACTTCGAAGACGTGAAGACCATCATGGGCGAGCAGGGTCAGGCCATGATGGGGACGGCCGTGGCGTCCGGCGCCGACCGCGCCCGCATCGCGGCCGAACAGGCGATCGCCTGCCCGCTGCTGGAAGGCGTGGATCTGCACGGCGCGCGTGGCGTGCTGGTGAACATCACCGCCAGCCGTTCTTTGAAGATGCGCGAGACCCGCGAGATCATGGACACGATCGGAAGCTATGCCTCGGCCGACGCCACGGTGATCTTCGGCACGGCTTACGATGAGTCCATGGGTGAAAACCTGCGCGTCACGGTGGTCGCCACCGGCCTGGGCGCCGCAGCGGCCCGTCCGCAGCTGGTGTCGAACAACGCCGAGGCCCAGCGCACCGGTACGGACAACATGCCGGTGGGCGTCGGGCACGATTTTTCCGGTACGGATGTGCCGTCGGTGATCCGCAATCCGCGCACCCACGCCTCGGCCCAGGTCCGGGCACTGGAAACGGCCGGCATGGATCATTTCGACATTCCGGCGTTCCTGCGCAAGCAGGCCGACTGACCGGGCCCGCTTCGCGCGCAACCTCACATCGCGGCTGTCGTACAGCAGTTCGCGGCGCCTGGCGCGTCTTCCCCTGCCCCTGGGGGAAGGCGCGCCTTCGCTTTGGTTTTGCTTGCATCCATTTCCGGCCATGTTGCATTCGACTATCGTGGAAAACCCGGATATTGATTACAATACGTGAGATCAAGCCATGCGGACCGCGTTCCGCAGGGCCGTTTTCACGTCGAAAAAGAATCTCATGCTCCTGCAGCGCACCATCAAACAGTCCGTGTCTACCACCGGGGTCGGCTTGCACTCGGGTCGCCGTGTGGAAATCACCCTGCGCCCGGCCGAGCCCAATACCGGCATCGTGTTCCATCGCGTGGACCTGCCCGAAGTCGTGGATCTGCCCGCGCGCGCCGATGCCGTGGGCGACACCCGCATGGCCTCGGTCCTGCAGCAGGGCTCCGTGCGCGTGTCCACCGTCGAGCACCTGATGTCGGCCCTGGCCGGTCTGGGTGTGGACAATCTGCACGTCGATCTCGACGCCGAGGAAGTCCCCATCATGGATGGCAGCGCGGGCACGTTCGTCTACCTGCTGCGCAGCGCCGGCCTGCTGGAGCAGGCCGCGCCGAAGCGCTTCCTGCGGGTGCTCAAGCCCGTCGAAGTCCGTGAAGGCGAGGGCCCCGCCGCCAAATGGGCGCGGCTGGAACCCCACGACGGCTTCGCGCTGTCCTTCTCGATCGATTTCCGGCATCCCGCCATCGATTCCACGGCCAACGCGGCTGAAATCGACTTCGCCCGGGATTCCTACGTCAAGACCATCGCCCGCGCGCGCACCTTCGGCTTCGCCAGCGAAGTCGAGGCCCTGCGCTCCATGGGCCTGGCGCGCGGCGGCAGCCTGGACAACGCCATCGTCATGGACGAATACCGTGTCCTGAACGCCGACGGGCTGCGCTATGACGACGAATTCGTGAAACACAAGATCCTCGATGCCATCGGGGATCTGTACCTGGCCGGCAATCCGCTGGTGGCGCGCTACGTCGCCTGCAAGTCCGGCCATGGCCTGAACAATCAGCTGGTGCGTGCGCTGCTGGCCCGCCAGGATTGCTGGGAACTGGTCAGCTACGAGTCGCGCGACACCGCGCCCGCCGCTTTTACCCGCGACTGGCAGCTTGCCTGATTGCGGCTTGCCGTCGCCGGGCCTGAAGTCCTTTCACGAACGGTGGTGGCGCAGCAGCCGCCCAATGGCGTCGGCCAGCGGGCCGGGTGCCACTTGACGCTTCAGGTCTTCGAAAGACCGCAGAGCGTTTTCTCCCAGGGGTTGGGCTTCCCGCCTGGGCTTTTGTGTCCAGGTCCGGTCCATGCCGGCGTCGATCTGGACGACAATCCGTTCGACGGGCCAGCCGGCGTCCCGGATCCTGCGGGCCGCGGCTTCGGTCGTCTGGCGCAGCCGCGCAGCGTGCGCGGGTCCGGGAACCATCACGGTGATTTGCGGTCCATCAATCCGGGCGACCCGGATCCGGCGCGCCAGGGCGGGCGGCAGCGTGCCGGCCAGCGCAGCCTGGATGGCCAGCAGTTCGCGCGCCGTGCGCATCATGAGCGCGCCCTGGGGGGTGCGGTCCAGCCACTCCAGGGCCGGGGTGCCGGATGATCGGTTCCGCCGGGGCGGCATCGCCATGGACATGAGGAATTTTGAGTGACGAAATCGGAACACACTGCGCTCACCGCGCGCTGGCTTCATTCTAACGCGCGCCGCTTGCGCTGGCTGGGCGGGGCCTGCGCCCTGGCGCTGGCAGCCTGGAGCGGCGCCCAGTGGCAGGCCTGGCGCGCGCCAGTCCTGGATCCCGGTCAGCGCGAGGCGATCGATTCCCGGCTGCGGCAGGATACGGCGGTGCTGCAGGGCAGCATCGCGGGCCTGGCGGGCAAGCTGGGCGAACTGCAGGGGCGCGTGCTGGCCATGGAATCCGTGCGTGCGCGCGTCACCCAGGCCGCAGGCCTGAGCTACACCGCGCCGGAACTCGCCGCCTCGCCGGGCAGCGGTGCGGCGGGCGATGGCGGCACCTCGCATGACGATACGCAGGTGATGGACGACATTCCCGCCCAGACCCTGCCGGAGCCCGTCATCGGTTCCGCGGAACTGCTGGGGCGGCACATCGACGCGCTGGGGCGGCGCCTGGAGAACCAGGAGGACACCTTCGCGCTGGTGGATGCGGCCCTTTCCCGCCAGGCGGGCTTCCAGGCCAGCCTGCCCACCCTGTCGCCGGTCGACTACCCTGCGCTCAGCTCTTCGTTCGGCTGGCGCCGCAATCCGGTCAGCGGCCGCCATACGATGCACGAAGGCCTGGATTTCGTCGCTCCTCGCGGCACACCCATCCGGGCGGCCTCCGGCGGGCTGGTGACGCGGGCGGGTACTTGGCACGGCTATGGCCGGATGGTCGAGATCGACCATGGCAACGGCCTGCGCACCCGCTACGCCCATGCCTCCAGCGTGCTGGTGAAGACCGGCGACATCGTGCGCCAGGGCCAGTTGATCGCCCGCGTGGGCAGCACCGGCCGGTCCACCGGGGCGCACCTGCATTTCGAGGTGCGAATGGCGGATTATCCCCTGGATCCGGCGCTGTTCATCCAGGATGACGCCCGTACACGCCTGGCGATGTCGGATGATCGGGTGGCGCAGGCCGCATCCTCCGCCAATGCGCAGGCTTCCTCGCTGCGTTAAACTGCATCGTTTATCTGCGTTCGCCATGCGGCGTCCGCGCTTCACCACAATCTTTCGGTGTCCGATCCCCGCTCGGGCCCGCAGCGACGACACGATATGGTTTCTCTGCTCAAAAAAATCATCGGCAGCCGCAACGACCGGCTGTTGAAGCAGTACCGCAAGCAGGTCGCGCAGATCAATGCGCTCGAACCCTCGATGCAGGCCCTGTCCGACGACGCGCTGAAGGCCAAGACCGATGAATTCCGTCAGCGGATCGCGGAAGGCAAGTCCGTGAATTCATTGCTGCCCGAGGCCTTCGCCGTGGTGCGCGAGGCCAGCCGGCGCGTGTTCGGCATGCGCCACTTCGATGTCCAGATGCTGGGCGCGATCGCCCTGCACAATGGCAAGATCGCCGAAATGCGCACCGGCGAGGGCAAGACCCTGATGGCCACGCTGGCGGTCTACCTGAACGCCCTGAGCGGTCGTGGGGTCCACGTGGTGACGGTCAACGATTACCTGGCCCGCCGGGACGCCGAATGGATGGGTCGGCTCTACAACTTCCTGGGCATGACGGTCGGCGTGGTGGTGCCCCAGCAGGACAACGAGGAAAAGCGCGCCGCCTACCAGGCCGACATCACCTACGGCACGAACAACGAATACGGCTTCGACTATCTGCGCGACAATATGGAATTCCGTCCGGAAGACCGTCGCCAGCGCAGCCTGGCCTATGCCATCGTCGACGAGGTGGACTCGATCCTGATCGACGAGGCCCGCACGCCGCTGATCATTTCCGGCCAGGCCGAGGACAATACCGAACTCTATATCCGCATGAATGCGGTGCCGCCCCTGCTGACGCGCATGGCGGAAGAACCCAAGCCCCACGAGCCCGAGCCCGAGGGCGATTTCTGGGTGGACGAGAAGGCGCAGCAGGTGCACCTCTCGGAAGCCGGCCAGATCAAGGCAGAGGAAATCATGACGCGCCAGGGCATCCTGCCCGAAGGCGAGTCGCTGTACGACCCGCGCCATATCTCGCTGATGCACCACCTGCTCGTGTCCCTGCGGGCGCACAACCTGTTCCACCGCGACCAGCAGTACGTCGTCCAGGACGGCGAGGTCGTCATCGTCGACGAGTTCACGGGCCGCCTGATGGCGGGCCGCCGCTGGTCCGACGGCCTGCACCAGGCGGTCGAGGCCAAGGAAGGCGTGCGCATCCAGAACGAGAATCAAACGCTGGCCTCGATCACCTTCCAGAACTATTTCCGCATGTACGACAAACTGTCGGGCATGACGGGGACGGCCGACACCGAAGCCTACGAGTTCCAGGAAATCTACGGTCTGGAAACGGTCATCATCCCGACGAACCGACCCATGGCGCGCCAGGACCAGAACGACCAGGTCTTCAAGACCGACGCGGAAAAATACCGTGCGATCCTGGCCGACATCGTCGACTGCCACAAGCGCGGCCAGCCGGTGCTGGTGGGCACGACCAGCATCGAGAACTCCGAACTGCTGTCCAACGCGCTGAAGAAAGAAGGCCTGCCGCACGAGGTGCTGAACGCCAAGCAGCACGCGCGCGAGGCCGAGATCGTCGCCGAGGCGGGCAAGCCCGGTCACATCACGATCGCCACCAACATGGCAGGTCGCGGCACGGACATCGTGCTGGGCGGCAGCGTGGACAAGCAGATCGATCTGGTGCGCGCCAATCCCGACCTGTCCCCCGAGGACAAGGACGCCCGCATCGCCGCCATCCGCGCCGAATGGGCGCCGGCCAACGAGGCCGTCAAACAGGCCGGCGGCCTGCGTATCATCGGCACGGAGCGCCATGAATCGCGGCGCATCGACAACCAGTTGCGCGGCCGCGCCGGCCGTCAGGGCGACCCGGGCTCCTCGCGCTTCTACCTGTCGCTGGACGATTCGCTGATGCGGATCTTCGCCGGGGACCGGGTGCGCGCCATCATGGACCGCCTGCGTCTGCCCGAAGGCGAACCGATCGAGGCGCGCATGGTGTCGCGTTCGATCGAATCCGCGCAGCGCAAGGTCGAGGGCCGCAACTTCGACATCCGCAAGCAATTGCTTGAATACGACGACGTGGCCAACGACCAGCGCAAGGTGCTGTATGCCCAGCGCAACGAGGTCCTGGAAGCGGAGTCGGTCGCCGACACGATCGCCAACCTGCGTGACGCGGAGATCACGTCGGTGTTCCGCCGCTACGTGCCGGAAGAAACGATGGAAGAGCAGTGGGACGTCCCGGGCCTGCAGTCGTCCCTGGAGTCCGACTGGGCGATCGCCCTGCCGCTGGCCGACATGCTGGAAAAGGAACCCAACCTGACGGACGATGATCTGCTGGAGCGGGTGCTGGCCGAGGCCAGGCGGCTGTATGACGAGAAAGTCGCCCTGGTGTCCGAGGCGGGCTGGCGGCCGTTCGAGCGCTCGGTGCTGCTGCAGGCGCTGGACACGAACTGGCGCGCCCATTTGGCGTCCCTGGACCATCTGCGCCAGGGCATCCACTTGCGCGGCTATGCGCAGGTGGACCCGAAGCAGGCCTACAAGCGCGAGGCGTTCACGCTGTTTTCGGACATGCTGGACCGCGTGCGCAACGAGACGATCCGGGTGCTGATGACGGTGCGCATCCAGTCGCGCGAGCAGGTCGAGGTCGAGGAGCCGGCGTCGCCGGTGGAAAACGTGCGCTATCACCACGCCGACTACGACGCGGCGCTGCGCGGCGAGGACCTGGGCCTGGACGAGACGCCGGCGCCCGGCCAGAAGGCGGCGACCCCGGCTGGCGCGGTGCCCCGCGTAGGCCGCAACGATCCTTGCCCGTGCGGCAGCGGGAAGAAGTACAAGCACTGCCATGGGCAGTTGAAGTAAGGCTTCTTCGGGTGAGTGGAAAGGCCGGGCGCTGTGTCCCGGCCTTTTTCATTTCTGGTGCGCGGGCGTGTGGACGCGTTCCGGTCTGGAGGGTGTCGACTGTCGGTGCGCTTTTGCGAGGCCTCGGCGACGTCCTGTGGCCGCCGCTGCCAGTCATCCAGCAAGTTTCAGCTTTTCATCCCGAAGGTCGTGTGTGGGTCGATATCTCGGCCTGGGTTGCATGGCTCGTCGGTCGTGCATCTGTCAGACGGTTGGGCAGGCGATTTTCTACGGAGGTCATCATGGCGCTCCAGATCGAGAGCCCGAACTGGAAATCACGTCGGACCGCATGGCCCTCTTCCGGACGCGCTGTTCGAACCCGCCAGGCGGAGGGTCGATAGCCGGGAGGCAAGCGAGCCATCGTTCAAGCGGGACGCTTGTGATTCGTCCGGGGGACGAATCGCCCCGCGCGTTTGGCGAGCGGTCGAGATACAGCACAACAGACACTACCGTACAAGAGCCGCTACGCATGAAGCACGTGCCGCCCGCAGCCAAAAACTACAGCAAAAACAACGTCGCCAGTCCCAGGAACAGGAAGAACCCCAGCGAATCCGTGGCAAACGTCAGCAGCACCGACGAGCCCATGGCGGGGTCCTTGCCGAAGCGGTCGCGCAGCAGCGGGATCAGCACCCCCAGCGTTGCGCCGATCAGCATGTTGCCGACCATGGCCGCCATCATCACCCCGGCGACCGCGTAGGAGCCCGAGATCACCCAGGCGAAGGTGGCCGCCACCAGGCTGCCACAGGACCCCACCAGGAACGTCACCTGCAGTTCGCGCTTGACCAGTTGCGCGATGTTCGCGCCGGTGACGCGGCCCGTGGCCATGGCGCGGATGATCATGGTCATCGTCTGGTTGCCGGAATTGCCGCCGATGCCGGCCACGATGGACATCAGGAAAGCCAGGATCACGATGTGGCTGACCGTATCCTCGAAGCGCGACGCCACCAGCGAGGCGATCGAGGCCGTGCACAGGTTCACCAGCAGCCAGGGCGCGCGGTTGCGCAAGGCCGCCAGGACGGGCGCGAAGATGTCCTCTTCCTGCAGGCCGGCGCGCGACAGTTCCTGCTCCTGGGAGTCTTCCTGCAGCACGTCCACGACCTCGTCGATCGTCACGCGGCCGATCAGGCGGCCCTGTTCATCCACCACCGGGGCCGACACCAGGTCGTAGCGCTCGAAGGCGTTGGCGGCGTCGATGTCGGCGTCCATCGGGTTCAGGCTGAGGACGTCGGGCTCCATGACCGCGTTGACCAGGGTTTCGGGCTCGCTGAGCAGCAGGCGCGACAGCGACAGCGTGCCGCGCAACTGGTCTGCGCGGTCCACCACGAAGATTTGATCGGTGTGGTCGGGCAATTCATGCAGCCGGCGCAGGTAGCGCAGTACGACCTCCAGGGTCACGTCCTCGCGCACCCGCACCATGTCGAAGTCCATGATGGCGCCGACGGTGTCTTCCGGGTAGCCCATGGCGGCGACCAGTTGGGCGCGCTCGGCATCGGTCAGGCCCTTCTGGACCTCGGCGATGACGTCGGGGGGCAGGTCGGGTGCGAGATCGGCGATCTCGTCGGCATCCATGGCGCCCGTGGCCGCGATCAGATCGTCGTGGTCCATGGACTCGATCAGCGATTCGCGGACCCAGTCCTCGACCTCCAGCAGCACGTCGGCGTCGTGTTCCTGGCTGACCAGTTGCCAGACCGCCTGGCGTTGCTGCACCGGCAGGGATTCGAGGATGAAGGCGATGTCGGCCGGATGCAGCGTATTGACGATCTGGCGGATCTCGTCCTCGTGCTGGCGCTGCAACATGCCTTCCAGCAGGTTCGAGCCGTCCTCGTCCTCTCCTTCGTGCTGGCGCTGGGCGAGGGCGTCCACGACCTCCTGGCGTTTCAGGATGGCCTGCAGTTCCTGCAGCGCCAACTGGGCGTCTTCCGGGTCCAGGCGGCGTGGAATGACGACCGGGATGGCGGTCTCGTCGACGACGGGCAGATCGGCCATCGGTGCGGGCTCCTCAGATCGGGGGCAGGGGGCGGCTGTGGCGATCCTCGTCGGTGGCGACGTAGGTCAGTGTGGCCTCGGTGACCTTGACGACCTCGGCCTCCAGGCGCTGGCGTTCGGCGTAGACTTCGACCGACACGGTGACGGAAGTCCGGCCCGTGTGGGTGATCTCGGCGTAGAAGCTGAGCAGGTCGCCGACGAAGACGGGCTGTTTGAAGGTGAAGGCGTTGACGGCCACAGTGGCGACCCGTCCGCCCGCGCGTCGCGTGGCCGGGATGGAGCCGGCAATGTCCACCTGGGACATGATCCAGCCCCCGAACACGTCGCCATGGACGTTGGCGTCGGACGGCTGGGGCATGACGCGCAGCGTGACCGGGCGATCTGAGGAGGGCAGGGTAGTGGACATGGCGGCCTCGGGATGGATGCCGGGGCGCCGCGTCCGGATCGGAAGGCGCGCGTCGGCAAAGCGCGTATTTTAACCGTTCGGCATGAAAGGCTCATGACGATGGGCGGCCTTTTTCCGGGGTGTGGCCCGGTGGCCGAAACGCCCGGGCGCGGACCGGTCAGGCGGCGGAATCGAGAAAACGGCGCGACAGCAACACCCAGTAGGCGGCGCCGAGCGGGATGATGGCGTCGTTGAAGTCGTAGCTGCCGTTGTGCAGGGTGCAGGGCCCCAGGCCGTGGCCCGTCGTGCGGTGGTCGCCCGTGCCGTTGCCGATCCAGACGTAGCATCCTGGGCGGGCCTGCAGCATGAAGGCGAAGTCCTCCGCCCCCATGGAGGGCCGGACCTGGGCGTCGACCCGGTCGGCGCCGACCAGCTCGGTCAGTACCCGGGCGCAGAGGGCGGCCTGCTCGGGGTGATTGACGGTGGCCGGGTATTCGCGGTGGAAGCTGAAATCCGCCTCGCAGCGCAGCGCCTGCGCGAGTGGGCCCGCCAGGTCGCGCATGCGGGTCTCGATCAGGTCCAGCGTGTCCTGCGATAGCGTGCGCACCGTGCCGCGCAACACGGCCAGGTCCGGGATGACGTTGTCGGCCGAGCCGGTGTGGATCTGGGTCACGCTGATGACGCCGGATTCCAACGGGTCCAGGTCGCGGGTCAGGATGGTCTGGAAAGCCAGGGTGAGCTGGGCGGCCGCGACTACCGGGTCCACACCCAGGTGGGGCATGGCGCCGTGGGCGCCCCTGCCCCGCAGCGTGATCTCGAAGGTGCTGCTGGAGGCCATGATGGGACCGTCGGTCAGGCCGAAAGCGCCGGCGGGCAGGCCGGGCCAGTTGTGCATGCCGAACACTGCGTCCATGGGGAACTGTTCGAACAGGCCGTCCTCGATCATGTGGCGCGCGCCGCCCCCGGCCTCCTCGGCGGGCTGGAAGATCACGTGCACGACGCCGTCGAAGTCGCGGTGTCCGGCCAGGTAGCGGGCTGCGCCCAGCAGCATGGCGGTGTGGCCGTCGTGGCCGCAGGCGTGCATGACGCCCGGGTTGCGGCTGGCGTGCGGGAATGTGTTGGTCTCCGGCATGGGTAAGGCGTCCATGTCGGCCCGCAGGCCGATGGACCGGCCCGGGCCGCGTCCCGCGATGCGGCCCACCACGCCGGTCTCGCCCAGGCCGCGATGGACCTCGATGCCCCAGGACTCCAGCAGGCGCGCCACGGTGTCGGCGGTGCGGGCCTCCTGGAAGGCGAGCTCGGGCCAGGCGTGGATCGCGCGGCGGATGTCGGTCAGGTCGGGCAGCCAGCCGCCCAGGGTGTCGAGGAGCTGTCGTGTCATGTCATGTGTGTTTCTGGATCAGGTCGTCCAGCGCGGTGGCAATGTGCGGATTGCCGGCGTAGACGTAGCCGCCCTCGGGCCAGGGTTCCTGGTGGCGGATGTCTTCGCAGACCCCGCCCGCCGCACGGACCAGCGCCGTGCCGGCGGCCACGTCCCAGGGTGCCAGACCCATTTCCCAGTAGCCATCGTAGCGCCCGCAGGCCGTCCAGGCCAGGTCCAGGGCCGCCGAACCCTGGCGGCGGATGCCGCGGGTGGCGTGGATGGCGTCGTGCAAGGTCGGCATGTAGAGGGCTTCGAAGGAAAAGTCGCGGAAAGGAAAGCCCGTGGCCAGCACCGCCTGATCCAGCGTCGGCGTGGTGGAGCATTGGATGCGGCGCCCGTTGAGCCAGGCGCCCAGGCCATGCAGCGAAGAGAACAGTTCTTCCCGGTTCGGGTCGTAGACCACGCCGATCAGCGGGGTGTCCCGGGGCAGCGGATCACCGCCGTTCGCACGGCAGCCCGCGTGGCCGATCAGGGCGATGGACACGGCGTAGTGAGGAATGCCGCTGATGAAGTTGGTGGTGCCGTCCAGCGGATCGATGCACCAGGTTGCCTGGGTACCCGGCTGGCCGCCGGATTCCTCGGCGACGATGCCGATTTCCGGGGTACGGGCGCGCAGGATGTCGATGATGGCCTGTTCGGCCTCGCGGTCGGCCTGGGACACCAGGTCGTTGCGCATCTTGTGGTCGACCACCAGATCCGCGCGGTGCAGGGCGTGGGTTTGTAGAATGGCGGCTGCGGCATGCGCCGCCGTGACGGCGGCGTCCAGGCAGTCAGCCGACAGGAAGTGCGAACTGGACATGACGCGCTGATTCCCGTGATGCGCCCGCGAGGCCGCCAGCCGGCCCGCGTGGCGTGTTCATCCCATTGTACGTGACCATCGGACGAGTGTCCCCGCATGTCGGATTCCTATCAGATCCTGAAACCCGCCGCCTGGCACGAAGACGCGCGCAGCGTGCCGCGCAGTCTGGAATACGGGGACTTCTATCACGGCGAGGCCGGGGCGCTGCCCCAGGCGCGGCATGTCTTTCTGGGCGGCAACGGCTTGCCTGGCCGCTGGCGTGGCCGCGCGGCGTTCACGATTGCCGAGACCGGTTTCGGGCTGGGACACAACTTTCTGGCGGCCTGGCGGGCCTGGCTGGACGACCCTGAGCGCAGCGGCCAGCTGCATTATCTGGCGTTCGAGGCGCATCCCTTCACGGTGGCGGACCTGCGGCGGGCCTGGAGCCGGCTGCCGGCCGACCATCTGAATCTGGCCTGGGAACTGGCCGGGCACTGGCCCGCCCTGCTGCCGGGCGTCCATCGGCTGGATCTGCAGGAAGGCCGTGTCACCCTGACGCTCCTGTTCGGTGACATCCGCCGCCTGGCGCGTCAGGCGCAAGCCTGCGTCGACGCCTTTTTCCTGGACGGCTTCGCGCCCCGTGTCAATCCCGACATGTGGTCGCCCGCCGTCTTCGGCCAGTTGCGGCGCCTGGCGGTGAGCGGCGCCACGGTTGCCACCTGGTGCTCGGCCGGGCAAGTGCGGCGCGATCTGCGTGACGCCGGTTTCCTGGTGGAGAAGGTGCCGGGCATCGCCGGCAAGCGCGACATGACGGTGGCCGTGCTGCGTCCCGGCCTGGGCGCCGCGCCGCCCGACATGGTCCGGCGCCGGGTGGCGGTGGTGGGCGGCGGTCTGGCGGGTGCCGGGGTGGCGCAGGCCCTGGCCGGGCGGGGCCACCAGGTCGAGGTCTGGGATCCGCAGTGCGCCCTGGACGTCGATCCGGCCTTGCGGCGGCGCGGGGCCGCCGCCCTGGTGCCCGCCCTCAGTCCGGACGACGACACGCGCTCGCGCCTGAGCCGCGCCGGTCTGGCCCGGGCGCGGGCCCGTTGGTTGGATTTGGCCGAAGCGGCCCGGCCGCAGGCCTGCGGCGCGCTGGTCTGTGCGCAATCGGCGGCGCAGGCCGAAGCGCAGCGGCATGCTTTGGCGCGGCTGGGATTTCCCGAAGACTGGGTGCGCTGGCTCGATCCCGCCGGGGCGCGCCTGCGGGCGGGTGTCGGGGTGCCCGGGGGCGGCCTCTGGTTTCCGGATGCCCTGAGGGTATGCCCCGGCGAACTGATCGCCGCTTTGCTGAGCCTCCCGGGCGTGACGCGGCGGGCCGCAGCCGTCGGCGCGCTGGTCCCGGCGGACGGCGGCGGCTGGTCGCTGCAGGATGCGGGGGGGCGGGAACTGGGGCGTGCGGACCGGGTCGTGCTGGCCAATGCCCTGCACGCGCGGACCCTGCTGGCCACCGTGATGCCGGTCGAGCGCCTGCCGGTCCTGTCCGGGCTCGCGCCCCTCGCCGGCCAGGTCAGCCTGTATCCGGCCGGGGCGTCCGATGTGCCGCGCTGCGTCCTGTCGGGACACGGCTACTGCCTGCCGCCCCGGCAAGGCTGGGGCGTGGCCGGCAGTACGTACCGGCCCGACGCGGACGAGGCCGTGGCGGACGAGGCGGGTCATCGGGACATCCTGGCCCGTGTGCGGGACTGGGTCGACGCGCGGGACATCCCCTGGCTGGGGCGTGGCGCGGCCGCCGGCTGGGCCGGCTGGCGGGCCGCCACGCGCGACCATTTGCCGCTGATCGGCGCGGTGCCGGATCGGCCGGGTCTGTGGCTGGCGTGCGCCTATGGGTCACGCGGCCTGAGCTGGTCAGCCCTGGCGGGGGACCTGATCGGCGCCTGGATGGATGGCGAGCCCGTGCCCGTCGAGCGCGAACTGGTCCGGCGCATTGGCCTTCGCTGAATCAGGGATTTTATTTTATGGCGCAAATCCGTCAGAATAACGTCCTTTGCAAGACGCTTGCGGGTAGAGTGCCCAGAGGATCACGCTGTGTCGCCCACCATCGAATTGGCGGACCAAATTTTCGAGACCGGCCCGGTCGTTACGACGCCCTCTTGCGTCGAATGGGCGTTTCATGCCGATGAATGGCGTCTGCGGGTCGAGGCCCACGCGCCCGGGGTGTTCAGGCTGCGCTGTGGCCCGCGCGCCTGGCTGGAACCCGGAAAGCAGACGCTGCGCGCGCAACGCCAGGCCGATATGCTGCTGGCTCGTCAGGAACCCGTCGGGGAAATGGAATGCCATGCCCTGGCCTCGGGCGGCTGGCGCCTGACGCAGGGCGAGGCAGGCCTGGAGGTCGGCGGCGCCGATGCCGGTCTGCGCCTGTCCCGGAGCGACCAATGCGTGGCCCGGGCCAGACTGCCGATCCGGCCGTCCGGCGACGGCGGCGAAGGCCGCTGGTCGCTCGACTGGACGCTGGAATCCGACGAGGGGCTGTATGGCCTGGGCGAATCCTGCACCGCACTTGACCGACGGGGCGTCCGCCTGGTGTCCGATCTGCCGGCGGACCGGACCTTGCCCCTGGTCTGGAGCCCGCGCGGCTGGGGCGCGCATGTCAACACGCTCGATCGCGTGGAACACGATCTGCGCGCCGAAGGCGTCTATGCCGTCCGGGCGCGGGGCGCAGGTCTTGACCTGTTCCTGTTCGTCGGCGACCCGTCCGAAATCCTGAATCAGTACACGGCGCTCACCGGACGCGCCGGCCAGCCCAATCTGTGGCCCATGGGGGTCTGGCTGGACCAGGCGCCGGGCCAGTCCGTCGAATCCAGCTTGCAGCAGGTCCGCAGCCTGCGCGGCCAGGGCATGGCGCTTGACGCGCTGTTGCTGGCCGACCCGGCCATCCTGGGTTTCCAGGCCGACAAGCCCGTTTTCGAATGGTCCGACCGCGTCCCCGACTGGCGCGGCTTCGTGGCGGCGGCGTCCGCGCTCGACATCCATCTGGCCGGCGCCTGCATTCCCGGCGTCCTGCGCGGCACGCCGCTGTTCGAGGAATGGGAGGACCGGGGCTGGTTGCTGTCCGATGCCGAAGGGGAACCCTGGGTCTGTCCCGGTACGCCGGCTTCCGGCGGACACCCGTTCGGGCTGCTGGACCTGACACACCGGGATGCGGCCCGGCTGTGGACGGAACGTCATCTGCAGGCTGTCGAAGAGGGCTTGGCCGCGCCTGTCTGCCAGGCGCAGTTCGACTTGCCCGACGGGGTCGAGGCCCGGGGCGGAGAGACCGGCGCGGTGCTGCGCACGGCCTATCCCCATCTGACGCGCCGCGCCCTGTTCGACGCCGTCGCCGGCCCACGCACGCCCCAGGAGGGCGTCATGCTCAGCCGCGACCTGTTTCCCGGGGTGCAGCGCTTCGCCTGGCAGCAAGGGCCGTCCGTGGAGAATGACTGGGACGGCTACGCGGCCACCTTGCGAGCCGCCCTGACGGTGGGCAACAGCGGCGTAGCCGTGCAGGCTCACTGCCTGGGCAACGCCGGGCGCCCGACCGGCGCCATGACGCCCGAACTCTACCTGCGCTGGCTGGCGATGGGCGTGTTTTCCGCCAATTTCAGCTTTCAGGGGCTGCCGGCGCTGATGCCGGACGCCTTCGACGCCGACACACGGGCCCTGATCGCGCATTGGCTGCAATGGCGCTACAGGCTGCTGCCCTACGTCGCCGGGATCATCGACGACGCCGTGCGCACCGGCCTGCCGGTTCAACGGTCCATGGCGCAGGCCTTTCCCGCCGACATCGATGCGCATGTCTGGGATACACAGTATCTGTTGGGGCCCGCGCTGCTGGTGGCGCCGGTGATGCGGCCCGGCGGTGTGACGGAAGTCTATCTGCCCAAGGGAGACGCCTGGTGGGACCTGAACACGGGCTGGCGCTACGAGGGCGGCACCCGCTGGACGGTGCGTCCGGGCCTGGACACGCTGCCGGTGTTCGGTCGCGAGGGCCATATGTTGTGCCTGGGGCCTGCGGCCCAGCACACCGGAGAGATCAATTCGGCCCGCATCCTGGAAGAAGTCTGGATGTTCGGCATGCCGGAACACAATCCGGTGGTCATGCGCAACAAGATCCGTGTCATGCAGATGCAGGGCTCCAGCTACATCAAGGGCCTGGAAGGCCTGCGGATCCTGCCGTCAGAGGGGCTGGAGGTCAAGCGGCGCGGCGCCGAGGTCAGGATTTCCCGGGCCCGATAGGGCCCCCACGCTGCGCAGCCCAGGGCTGCTTGCTGCCCCCCCAAGGGGGCGCTTTTTGCCTTGGGGCGGCCCGGCGGCAAAAAGAGTCCCCCACGCTGCGCAGCCTACGCCCTCAGTGCTTCGGCGCGGCGGGGGACGTCGATACACAGCCCCGGGTCGAAGTCCGGGTTCTCGTTCGTCCCGTCGCGGCAGTAGCCGCGCGGATTGCAGATGACGCGGGCGCCGTATACCGAGTAGTCGAAGCTGTCGTGCGTATGGCCGTGAATCCAGAGATCGGCCCGGCCCAGCAGGCTCGCGCATTCGGACACGAAACCCGCGCTGACCAGGGATTCGGCGAAACGCGGATGGACGCTGCGCATGTTGGGGGCGTGGTGGGTGATGACCACCGTCGGTCCCGGATGGGGGGTGTCCAGTTGTGCGTCGAGCCAGTCGTATTGTTCGCGGAACAGCGCGGCGGCGTCCCGGGGAGTGAATCGTGAGCCATCGCCGTTGCCGATGACCTGGAAGTCGCGCATGAATTCCGCCGTGCGCTCCATGGCCAGGTCGCGCAGTTCCGCGCCGAACAGTTCGAAATCCGTCCATAGGGTGGCGCCCAGGAAGCGCACCTCGCCGATCACCACGGACCGCTGGTCAAGCAACTGGACGTCATGGGCCCGCGCCTGATCGGCCAGTTCGGCGCGCACGGCGGGAATGGTGCCGCCATAGAATTCGTGGTTGCCCGGCACGTACAGCACGGGGCGCGGGATCCGTCCAGCCCAGTCCATCGCCGCGCGGGGCCGGGCGATGTCGCCAGCGAGGATGGTGACGTCCGCCTCGATGTCGGGCAGATCCAGGCCCTGCTGGCTGAGATGCAGGTCGGACAGGATGTGCAGCCGCAGGGATGAACGGTCGGTCGGATCGGGCATGGGAATCTCTCGGGTTTCGGGGATCTGGTTTCCTGATGCTTGACGCTCTATGGATGCGATGTCAGAATATAGGGCTTAGTGGGTCGTTAGCTCAGTCGGTAGAGCACCGGACTTTTAATCCGTTGGTCGCGCGTTCGAGCCGCGCACGACCCACCAGATTTTCCTTGCGGATCAAACACGGACGCCTCCTTCACGGAGGCGTCCGCGTTTTTCGCGGTCGCTTTGCCGCAGGCCTGGCGTCACGCATGAGTCAGCCCATGTGGCAACCGAGGTCATTGTGCGACCGGCTTCGGGTGCTGTGTATCCGTACTTCCGCGCATCCTCCCGTCCGGCGCGGGCGCCGACCCGATCCGCGGCCGCTATCGCGGCGCGTGTGCCGTGCCGCTTGATCATTATTTTCAGTAATATGCTATCGAAATAATCCACCAAATCGGCATGGTAAATTCTTGTTTCGCATCCCGCTGATCCGGGATCGCGCCATTTAAGCGACTCCGTATCTTGATCGATCTCGAGAACATCCGTAAAACGTACGAATCCGCCGGCCGGGCGGTGAACGCGCTCGTCGACGTCAATCTGAACATCCGCGAGGGCGAGGTCTTCGGCATCATCGGGCGTTCGGGCGCGGGCAAGAGCACACTGATCCGCATGCTCAATTTGCTGGAGCGCCCCACTGCGGGCAGCGTGCGGGTGGACGGGCGCGACATCACGGCGTTTTCCGACGCCCAGTTGCGCGAATACCGGCGTTCGGTGGGCATGGTGTTCCAGCATTTCAACCTGCTGCGCTCGCGCACGGTGATGGACAACGTGTGCTTCCCGTTGCGCCTGTCGGGCATGCCGCGTCCGGACCGCGAGGCGCGCGCCCGCGAGGTGCTGAACCTGGTCGGCCTGGCCGACCAGGCGCACAAATACCCGGGGCAGTTGTCCGGCGGTCAGCAGCAGCGCGTGGGCATCGCCCGCGCGCTCGCCAGCAAGCCCCGTTTGCTGTTGTGCGACGAGGCGACCTCGGCCCTGGATCCCGAAACCACCCAATCCATTCTGCGGTTGCTGGGCGACATCAATCATCGTCTGGGACTGACCATCGTGCTGATCACGCATGGCATGGATGTGATCCGGGCGGTCTGCGACCGGGTGGCGGTGATCGAAGGCGGGCGCATCGTCGAGGCTGGCCAGGTGCTGGATGTTTTCCTTCATCCCCGGCATGACGCGACACGGGCGCTGCTGTCCGAGAGCGGCCTGGATGGAGGCGAGGGCTGGCGGACCCTGGCGCAGGGCGTACCGGGCCGTCTGCTGCGGCTGAGTTTCCGGGGCGACAATACGGCCAGCCCGCTGCTCAGCCGTCTGAGCCGCGACCTGGGCCTGGACCTGAGCATCCTGCAGGGGTCCGTGGGCCGGATCAAGGATACCCCCTACGGCCAGTTGGTCGTGGCGGCCGAAGGGGCCGCGGCCGGTCTGGACGGGCTCGCCCCCGCCCTGGACGCGGCGGGCGTCGATTACGAGGTGTTGCGGCCATGATGGCGAACGTGGATTGGTGGATGATCGGCGAAGCCACGATCGACACCTTGCTGATGACGGGCTTTTCCCTGCTGTTCACCGTGCTGATCGGGCTGCCGGTGGGCGTGCTGCTGTTCCTGTCCAGTCCGGGGCAGGCCATGGACAACCGCGCTGTCTACCAGACGGTCGCCTTCGTGGTGAACGTGCTGCGTTCGGTGCCGTTCCTGATCCTCCTGATCGTGATGATCCCGTTTTCCCGCCTGGTGGTGGGTACGGCGCTGGGGGTCCAGGGTTCGATCCCGCCGCTGGTGGCCAGTGCGGCGCCGTTCTTCGCCCGGCTGGTCGAAAACGTGTTGCGCGAGCTGGACCCCGGGGTCAACGAGGCCTGCCGCGCCATGGGCGCCACGTCCCGCCAGACGGTGCTGTGGGCGCTGCTGCCGGAGGCGACCACCGGCATCCTGGCGGCGATCGTGGTCACCGCCATCACCCTGGTCGGCTATTCGGCCATGTCCGGCGTGATCGGCGGCGGCGGCCTGGGCGACCTCGCGGTGCGCTACGGCTACCAGCGCTACCAGGGCGACGTCATGGCCGTCACGGTCGTGATCCTGGTGATCATGGTCCAGGTTTTCCAAGTGTCTGGCGACCGCTGGGTGGCCAGGCTCAACAGACGGTAGTTCCCGGAATTTTCAGGAGATCTCTCATGTTCAAGAAATTCGCGCCGGTCCTGGCGCTGGCATTGCCCCTGGCCTTCGCCGCTCCGGCTCAGGCCGCCACGCTGTCCGTGGCGGCCACTCCCGTGCCGCACGCCGAGTTGCTGGAATTCGTCAAGCCCGACCTGGCCAAGCAAGGCGTGGACCTGGACATCAAGGTGTTCACCGACTACGTCCAGCCGAACCTGCAGGTCTCCGACAAGCAGATCGACGTCAATTTCTTCCAGCATCAGCCCTACCTGGACTCCTTCAACAAGGAACACGGCACTCATCTGGTGTCGGTGGGCCTGGTCCACGTCGAGCCCTTCGGCGCCTACTCGCAGAAGATCAAGAACATCAAGGACCTGAAGGACGGCGCCCAGGTCGCCATCCCGAACGATCCCTCGAACGGTGCCCGCGCCCTGCTGCTGCTGCAAAAACAGGGGCTGATCAAGCTGAAGGATCCGGCCAACATCCTGGCGACCGCCCGCGACGTGTCGGAAAACCCCAAGCACCTGAAGTTCCGCGAACTGGAAGCCGCCACGCTGCCGCGTGTGCTGCCCGATGTGGACGTCGCGCTGATCAACACCAACTACGCGCTCGAGGCCGGCCTGAACCCGGTCAAGGACGCCCTGTTCATCGAGGACAAGGATTCCCCCTACGCCAACATCGTGGTCGCCCGCGCCGACCGCAAGGACGATCCCGCGATCCGCAAGCTGGTCGACGCCTTGCATACCCCCAAGGTCCGCGACTACATCCTGGAGCACTACAAGGGCGCCATCGTCCCCGCGTTCTGATCCGGCTGGAATGTGAATCCGGTGTCTGGGAAATCCCTGAAATCTTTAGGGGATTTCCCGAAAATCGCAGCCCGTGCCGGTAATTCCGGCCCTTCGGGCCACGGGCGCCAAGGGCATTTCAGTTAACATGGAAAATGACGCGGCGAATCGGCCGCAGCAGACGAATCCCACAAGGAGACTTCAATCATGATGCTGTCCAAGACCTTCAAGGCCGCCCTGGCGGGGCTGGCCCTCACCCTGGCGCTGCCGATGACCCAGGCCTCCGCCAAGGATCTGGTCGTTGCGACCGACACCGCCTTCGTGCCGTTCGAGTTCAAGCAGAACGGCAAGTACACCGGCTTCGACATCCAGCTCTGGGAAGCCATCGCCAAGCAGGCCGGCCTGAAATACCGCCTGCAGCCGATGGATTTCAACGGCATCATCCCGGGCCTGCAGACGCGCAACGTGGACGTGGCCCTGGCCGGGATCACCATCCGCGAGGACCGCGCCAAGGTCATCGATTTCTCCGAGCCCTACTATGAATCCGGTCTGGCGATCCTGGTCGCCAGCGACAGCCCCATCCAGACCGCGAAGGACCTGGAAGGCAAGACGGTGGCCGTGAAGATCGGCACCGCCACGGTGGACTACATGAAGGCCAACGTGCCTTCGGCCAAGCTCAAGCTCTTCCCGAACATCGACAACGCTTTCCTGGAACTGGCCACGGGACGCGTGGACGCCGTCGTGCACGACACGCCCAACGTCCAGTACTACGCCAAGACCGCCGGCAATGGCAAGGTCAAGGTCGTGGGCTCCCTCAAGAGCGGCGACTTCTACGGCATCGCCTTCCCCAAGGGCAGCGAACTGGTGCCTGTCGTCAACAAGGCCCTGTCCGAACTGAAGTCCAACGGCACCTACGACAAGCTGTACGAGACCTGGTTCGGCAAGAAAGCCAGCGCCATGAACTGAGCGCGGGCGATTGATCCGACGGCGGCGGCCGGATGCATGCATGCGTCCGTCCGCCGTTTTTCATCATTGATGAGGAAAGACCGTGACTTTTGAATGGTCCGCCATATGGGCCGCCTGGCCCGACCTGATGGCTGGTTCGTGGATGACGATCCAGATCACCCTGCTCGGCCTGATCGGCGGCACGATCATCGGCGCCCTGTCCGGGGTCGTGGTGACGTACGTGCCGGTGCCCGTGACACGCCGCACCCTGGCCTGGGGCGTCGTGGTCCTGGTGGCCGCCGTGGGGCTGCTGCGGCTGGCGTCCTGGCTGGGCGACGGCCCGCTGGCCGGCGTGCCCGACGGGGTCTGGTGGGCCCTGCGGCTGGCGGTGCTCGCCCTGCTGGCCTGGCGTTTCCTGTCCAGGATCCCGCTGGTGCTGTCCTTTCTGGCCCAGGTCTACATCCTGGTGATCCGGGGCACGCCGATCGTGGTCCAGGTGATGTTCATCTATTTCGCGCTGCCGTTGCTGGTGAGCCTGCGCATCGACGGCTTCACGGCCGCGACCGTGACGCTGATGATCAATTCGGGCGCCTACATCGCCGAGATCGTGCGCGCCGGCCTGCTGTCGGTACCCAAGGGTCTGTACGAGGCCGGCCAGGCCATGGGCCTGCCGTTCCACAAGATCCTGGCCCGCATCATCGGCCCGGTGGCGCTGCGGCGCATGATCCCGACCATGGGCAACCAGTGCATCATCAGCCTCAAGGACTCGTCCCTGTTCATCGTGATCGGAGTGGCCGAGCTGACACGCCAGGGCCAGGAAATCATCGCCGGCAACTTCCGCGCGGTGGAAATCTGGGGCGCGGTGGCGGTGATCTATCTGATCATGACGGGCTGCATCGCGCTGGCGTTGAAATTCATCGAACACAGGACGCGCATCGTATGAGCATCGTCGAATTCAAGAACGTCACCAAGCGATTTGGCGACAACATCGTGCTCGACGGCATCGACCTGAGCATCGACGCGGGCGAGGTGGTGGTCGTGGTCGGGCCTTCCGGGTCGGGCAAGTCCACGTTCCTGCGCTGCATCAACGTGCTGGAGACCATCCAGGGCGGAGACATCATCGTCAATGGCCACAGCGTCCTGGGGCCGCCGGCCCAGGTGCGCGAACTGCGCCGCGAGGCCGGCATGGTGTTCCAGCAGTTCAATCTGTTTCCGCAGCTCACGGCGTTGGAGAACGTCATGTTCGGCCCTCTCCATACCCGGGGCACGCCCCGGCCTCAAGCCCGGGAACAGGCGCTGGAGTTGCTGTCCAAGGTCGGGCTGGCCGAGCGGGCCGGCCATTACCCGGGGCAGTTGTCCGGCGGCCAGCAGCAACGCGTGGCCATCGCCCGCGCGCTGGCCATCAAGCCACTATTGATGCTGTTCGACGAGCCGACCTCGGCGCTGGACCCGGAGCTGCGCCATGAGGTCCTGAAGGTGATGCAGGACGTGGCCGAGGAGGGCATGACCATGATCGTGGTCACCCACGAAATGGAATTCGCCCGCAAGGTCGGCAGCCGGCTGATTTTCATGGACGCCGGCAAGATCGCCGAGGATGGCGATCCCGCGACGTTGCTCAGCCAGCCGCCCAGCCAGCGCCTGAAGGATTTTCTGCAGCACGTGACCTGACCGCGACGTCCGGTCCGCCGGAACATCAGGCGTCTTGGATCAGCGACCGGCTGAAACGAGGAAGGTGCGCGTGGCGATGACCTTGTCGGATCCGTCGGCCATGATCTGGATGGTGACCTGACGCGGCCGGAAGGTCTTGTTCGGCAGTTCCGCGCGGCCCGAGACGACAATGTAGCGGCCCATTTCCAGGGGCTGCGTGACCAGTTCGACGTGGGCCGCGTTGCCGTTGGGATAGGATCCCTGGGCGATCAGTCTGATCTGGCCCTTCAGGGTAGGCGCCTCGGACTGGCCTTCTGGCAGATCCTGGATCAGCAGGATGCGGTAGTCCACGCCTCCATCACGCGCGGTCATGTCGGCGCCGCGGATGCCGGGCGACGTCCCGCGCGGATCGGGGGGGATGGCCTCGATCAGGCTGGCGACGCCGGCCGCCATGTCGGCGGCCTGTTTGCGCGCCTGCTCGGCCAGGACGGTCTGTTCTTGCCGGTCCTGCAGCGCCTGCTTGATCTGGGACCGGATTTTTTCCGATTCGATGGACAGGCGCTGGTTTTCAAGGTTGGCGGTGTTCAGGTCCGTGCGCAGTTGCTCGGATTGCTCGACCGTGAGGCGCTGCGGGCCATAGCTGCGCTGCAGAAACAGCACGCCGCCGGCCCCCAGGACCACGCCGGTGATCAGCAGCAGCAGCCAGCGGGGGATCCCGCGACTGCGTCTGGTGTAGCCGTAGGGCGTGGGTTTGAAGGTGGGGCGTTTGGGGCCGAGCGACATGACGAAATTCCCGAATTGCTTGAAGCTTTCATGAAGCGCCGCGCAAAGCGCGCGGGTGCGAAACCAATTAGGATAAACGCTTTCGCGATCCCGCTGGGACG
The DNA here is from genome assembly GCF_027214045.1 of Castellaniella denitrificans. Lineage (GTDB taxonomy): Bacteria > Pseudomonadota > Gammaproteobacteria > Burkholderiales > Burkholderiaceae_B > Castellaniella > Castellaniella denitrificans_A. The sequence continues at coordinate 49,122 of NZ_JAPWHE010000003.1, forward strand.
GCGCCTACATCCGGTTGCGATTTTACGGACGTGGTCAGACGTCCCGGGAGGCGTCCTCGCGATCCGTGAGTCCGGCGTCCAGCGCCGCCAGGCGTGCGGGTGTGCCGACGTCGACCCATTCGCCGGCGTGCCGTTCGCCGTCCACGGCGCGCGCCGTCATGGCCTGGCGCAGCAGCGGCGCCAGCGGGGCGGGCTGGTCCGGATCTGTGGCGGCGAACAGGGCGGGGCGGTAAATGCCGATGCCGGCGAAGGTCAGCGCCGGGCTTGCGGCGTCCTGGCGCGGCGTGACGAGCCCGTCGGCACGCAGGGTGAAGTCGCCTTCCGGATGATGGTCGGGATTGTCCACCAGGACCAGATGGGCCAGACGGTCCGGCGGCCAGGCGGCCACGAACCGGAGCGCCCGCGCCGGGTTCCAGTCGCACCAGACGTCGCCGTTCATGACCAGGAAGGGTCGGTCCTGGAAGAACGGCAAGGCGCGCGCGATGCCTCCCGCCGTTTCCAGTGCCGGGGATTCAGCCGAATAGCGCAGCCGCACGCCGTATGCGCGGCCGTCGCCCAGCGCGGCCTCGATGCGTTCGCCCAGCCAGGCGTGGTTGATCAGGATGTCGGTGATGCCGGACCGGGCCAGGCGTTCGAGGTGCCATGCGATCAGCGGTTTGCCGCCCGCCGGCAGCAGGGGCTTGGGGCAGGTGTCCGTCAGCGGGCGCATGCGTTCGCCGCGCCCGGCGGCCAGGATCATGGCGCGCATCAGAACGAGTACCCGTCCGCCCGAGGCACGCGTCCGGCCTGGTCCAGCAGCCGCAGCAGCGGGTGGAAGACCGCATAGCGGCCCGCGACCTGGCGCACGTAGGTCAGCACTCTGGGGATGTGGTCCAGATAGTGATGCTTGCCATCGCGGTGCGACAGGCGGGCGAAGACGCCGAGGATGCGCAGGTTGCGCTGCAGACCCATCCATTCGTAGTCGACGTGGAAGCTGGCGAAGTCCTCCGGGACCGGCAGTCCGGCCGCCCGGGCGTATTCCCAGTAGCGGATGGCCCAGTCGAGCTGGCGGGCCTCGTCCCAGGTCGTGCGGGCATCCATGGCCAGCGAGGCGATGTCGTAGCTGATCGGTCCGCTCAGCGCGTCCTGGAAGTCGATGATGCCGGGGGCGGAGTCTGGCGTATCGGCCCCGAGCATCAGGTTGGGCGAATGGAAGTCCCGATGCACGAGGACGCGCGGCTGCGCGGCCGCTCGCCGTGCCAGTAGATCGAAGATGTTCGCCAGCGCGGCCTCGGCGGTGTCGTCGGGAGTGTGACCCAGGTGGGTGCGCAGGAACCAGTGCGGAAAGACGGCCAGTTCCTCGAGCAGGCGGGCTTCGTCGTAGGGCGACAGGCCGTCGGCCGGGCATCGCTGCAGGGCGACCAGCGCGCGCAGGGCGCCCCGGTAATGGCGCTGCAAGGCGGCTTCGTCCCGGTCCAGGCCGTCTCGCAGGGCCTCGTAGAAGGTGCGGTCCCCCAGGTCGGACAGCAGCAGGAATCCCTGGTCGAGATCCTGGGCCAGGATATCGGGCACGCGCAGGCCGCCCCGGGCCAGCAGGCCGGCGATGCGCACGAAGGGCGCGCAGTCCTCGTGGGGCGGCGGGGCGTCCATGGCGATCACGGTGCCGTTCGCGGCATGCAGGCGGAAATAGCGTCGGAAGCTGGCGTCGCCGGAGACGGGGACAAGACTGTCCGGGACCAGTCCCAGACGGTCGGCGTGCAGGTCCAGCCAGCGGCGCAGGGAGTCCAGGCGGAGGTCCGGATGAGGTGTGGGGGTCATGCGCGGGTTTCGGAAAGAATTCGGGGAAATGAAGAAAAGACGGATCGCCCGGACGCGAGGTCGGGACACGATGCCGCCCGGCTTCTCTATAATACTGGGTCGCTGGTCGTCGCGGGTGGGCCGATCAGCCGTCGTCTCTCTCAACCATTTCGGGGAACCGGGTCTTGACGCATTGGATCGGTCGCATCATCTTCCTGGGCTTGTGCCTGCCGGCGCCGGTCCTCGCGGCGCAGCCCTCGCCGGATGCGAACGGTATGCGGATGGTCGGCAGCTTGCGGCTGCACCCTGGCCTCAAGGCCGATGAGCTGCCGTCGTTCCTGATCGGCGACGACATCAACCGCGACGCCCAGGGGCGGGTGATCCTGCGCGGCAACGCCCAGGTCCGCCGGCTGGATGCCGTGATCAAGGGCGATCGCATCGATTATCTTGAATCCACGGGCGAGGTCGACGTCCGCGGGAACGGCCTGGTGGTCCGCGATGGCAACATCGTGCGCGGGCCGCACCTGCGCTACAACGTCGATTCCGAACAAGGCCTGGTCGAGCAGCCGCGTTTCTGGCTGGGCGGTTCGGCCGGGGCAGGGAAGGCCGCCGAGGCGGAAATCCTCAGCCGCCAGCACATGCGCCTGAAGAACGTGCGCTACAGTGGCTGGACGGGGCCGGATCCGGCCTGGTACATCGATTCCAGCCGCGTCGATCTGTATCTGGACGAGAACGAGGGTGCGGCGCGCAATGGCGTGCTGTATTTCAAGGGCGCGCCGATCCTGTATTCGCCCTACCTGACGTTTCCGCTGGGCAAGGACCGCAAGACCGGTTTCCTGCTGCCGACCTACGGCACATCCAGCAACGGCGGGGTCGAGATCACCACCCCGTACTACCTGAACCTGGCGCCCAACTACGACGCGACCCTGTATCCCCGTTATCTCAGCAAGCGCGGCCTGCTGCTGGGCACCGAATTCCGTCATCTGAGCGCCGATTCCCATTCCGAACTGTTCGGCACCTACATCATGCGCGACCAGCAGACGGGCGACAAACGCTGGATGTATTCGGTGCAGCATACCCAGACGCTGGGCAAGGGTTTCAGCGCCTACCTGGATGCGCGCAAGGTCTCGGACGACAATTACTTCCGCGACTTCTCGTCTTTCGGTCTGACGGATGCGGCCATCACCTACATGCCCAGCCAGGCGATGCTGTCCTGGTCGGACAACCGCTACCTGTCCGGCTTCCTGCAGTTCTACCGCTATCAGACCTTGCAGGACAGCACCGGATCCTTTCTGGCGCCGCCCTACGACACCCTGCCCAAGCTCAGTTTCACCGCGCAACGCTATGGTTGGCACGGCCTGGACGTGGTGTCGGAAAACACCGCCGCGCGTTTCATCGCGCCGATCTATCGCGGCGACGCCTTTCCCGGCATGTCCGGCCAGCGCCTGATGCCCAATGGCTCGCGCCTGACTTCCTATACTTCGGTCGCGCGGCCCTTCATCCTGCCCGGCGCCTACCTGACACCGAAGATCGGCCTGCACATGACCCAGTACGAGACGGAATGGTTCTCCGGTACCCCGGGTATGGAAAAATTCGCCGGTCGTCCCCACAGCCAGTCCCGGGTGCTGCCGATCGCCTCGGTGGACAGCGGCCTGACATTGGAACGCGACGCCTCGCTGTTCGGCAACGCCGCCATCCAGACGCTGGAGCCGCGCCTGTACTACCTGTACGTGCCCTACCGCGACCAGTCCGACCTGCCCGTATTCGACACGGGCCTGGCGACCTTCAACTATCAGCAGGCCTTCGATGAGAACATCTTCAGCGGCGGCTGGGATCGCATCGCCAATGCCAATCAATTGACCGTCGGACTGACCAGCCGATGGCTGGACGCCGACACCGGGTTCGAACGCCTGTCCCTGTCGCTTGCCCAGCGCTTCTATTTCGACTCGCAGAAAGTGACCCTGTCGAGCGAGACACCGCGCAATGACACCCAGTCGGATTATCTGGTCGGCGCCAAGGCGGCGCTGACCGACAAGTTCTCGGTGTATTTCGACGGCCTGTTCGACCACGAGACCCAGAAGCGCAACCGGCTCAGCAGCGGCGTGCGCTGGACGCCCAAACGCCTGGCCACGGTGTCGCTGTCCTATCGCTACGAGCGCGACATCAACAGCTATGCCGATCCCTACGGGGTGCTGCCGTCGGGGACCGTCCCGACCAGCCGCGAACAGGTCAGCCTGAGCGCCCAGTGGCCTCTGTCCGTGCGCTGGTACGGGGTGGGCCGGTATGATTATTCACTGGCTGAAAAACGCAGCACGCAGTCCATCATGGGGCTGGAATACCGGGGCGACGGCGGCTGGGCCGCGCGCGTGGTGATGCAGCGCTACGCCGTGTCGGCCCAGAAGACCAACACAGCGCTGTTCCTCCAGCTGGAACTCACCGGCCTGGGTTCCCTGGGCACCGATCCGATGTCCCTGTTGACCGATCGCGTCATCGGCTATAAACCCGTGACGCCTCCTACGCCTGAAAAAACCGTTTTCGAGAGGTACGAATGATGTCTGGCTTGCGTCATCCCGTCCGCGCCTTGTCGCTGGCCATCGTGCTCAGCGTCTGGGTGTCGGCGTCCGCCCTGGCGGCCGGCAAGCCGGCGCCCCGCCCGGCCCCCGCCCAGGCCGCGTCCGAGCAATTCGTGGACGGCATTGCCGCCATCGTCGACAAGGAAGTCATCACGCTGGCCCAGGTCGACGCCAAGGCGGTCCAGGTGCGCCGCCAGATGGAGCAGCAGCGCATCCCGGTACCCGAGGCGTCCGTGCTGCGGCGCCAGGTGCTGCAGCAGATGATCAACGCGACCCTCCAGGATCACGAGGCCAAGCGTGTCGGCATTCGCGTGTCCGACGCTCAAGTCGATCGCGCCGTGCAGACCATCGCCCAGCGCAACCGCATCACGGTCGACCAACTGCGGCGTGAAATCGCCAACAGCGGCATGAGCTGGGACGATTACCGCGCCGACCTGCGTGCCCAGATCCAGGACGACATCCTGCGTCAGCGATTCGTCGAGGACCGCATCACCATCAGCGACAGTGACGTCGACGCCTTTCTGGCCATGAACGCCGGCCAGCCGATGGTCGCGCCGCGCGCCGCCGCGCCCACGAGCGAACCCGCGCCCGCGCCGACCGGTCCCGAGCTGGTCGAACTGGCGCAGATCCTGATCGAGGTCCCCGATTACGCCGCCGACAGCGTCGTCCAGGAAAAACGCAAGCAGGCCGAGGCCATCCTGCGCAAGCTGAAGTCCGGCGCCGATTTCGCCGGCGTGGCCGCGGCCTCGTCGAACGGGCCGCAGGCCCTGCAGGGCGGCAACATGGGCATCCGGCCGTTGCACGACTGGCCCGACCTGTTCTCGCAGGCCATCGCGAACACGCCGGCCGGCGGCATCAGCGGCGTCGTGCAAAGCGGTCGCGGCTTTCACATCCTGAAGGTCCTGCGCCGGGGCTATGCCCAGCGTCCCGCGCCCCAGTCCGCCCAGGCCGCGCCCGCCCGGTCCGCACAGGCGCCGGCCCCGGAGACCGACGCGACCCGCGCGCCGTCGCCCTCGGGTCCCATGATGGTCACGCAGACCCATGCCCGCCACATCCTGATCAAGACCTCCAAGGTCGTTGACGATGCCAAGGCGCGCGCCATTCTCGAAGGCCTGCGCACCCGCATCGAACATGGCGAATCCTTCGCCGAGCTGGCCAAGCGCTATTCCGAGGACGCGTCCGCGCCTCAGGGCGGCGACCTGGGCTGGCTCAATCCCGGCGAAACCGTGCCGGCCTTCGAGCAGGCCATGAACGCCTTGCAGGACGGCCAGGTGAGCGAACCGGTCAAATCGCCATTCGGCTGGCACCTGATCCAGGTCGAGGGCCGCCAGACCAAGAACATGGAGCAGGAATTCCGCCGCATGCAGGCGCGCCGTGAACTGATGCAACGCCGCATCGGACCGGCCTACGAGGATTGGCTCGACCAGCTGCGCGCCCAGGCCTACATCGACAATCGCCTGGAAAAGGTGGCCGGCGGGGAGCGCTGACATGGCTCATCAGGCGCGCAAACGCTTCGGCCAGCACTTCCTGGCCGACGAGTCGGTGGTGGACGCCATCGTGCGCGCCATCGATCCGCAGCCCGGCGACGCCATGATCGAGATCGGTCCGGGCCTGTCGGCGTTGACGGCGCCGCTGCTGGATCGGCTGGATCGGCTGACCGTGGTCGAACTGGACCGCGACCTGGCCCGGCGGCTGCGAAGCCGGTGGGGCGAAGACCGTCTGCGGGTGGTCGAGGCCGACGCCCTGACCGTGGATTTCGGCGATCTGTCGCCCTCAGCCGACGCTGGATCGGGTCCGGGCGCGGCGAACGCGCCCCGTCTGCGGGTGGTCGGCAACCTGCCCTACAACATTTCCAGTCCGCTGCTGTTTCATCTGCTGCACTGGGCCGGCCAGATCCGCGACCAGCATTTCATGCTGCAGCGCGAGGTCATCGACCGCATGGTGGCCCGCCCAGGCGACAGCCAGTACGGACGCCTGTCCGTCATGCTCCAGGCGCGCTACCGGATGACGCATCTGTTCGACGTGCCGCCAGAGGCCTTCGATCCGCCGCCGCGGGTCATGTCGGCCGTGGTGCGCATGCGGCCGCTGGCGACCGACGCGCTGCGCCGCCCCCGCGACGCGCGGGTGTTCGAACGGCTGGTGGCGCGGGTCTTCGAACAGCGTCGCAAGATGATCCGGGGCAGCCTGGGCGCCTGGGCGGAATGGCTGGACTGGGACGCCCTGGGCGTGGCGCCGACGGCGCGGCCCCAGGAATTGACGGTGTCGCAGTTCATGGACATGGCCGACGCCCTGTCGGCCGCCGGGGTGATCCCGACCGTCTGAGCGCAAGCGGCCTTTAGTCTTCGCGACCCGAGCGCTGGATCAGTTCGATCTTGTAGCCGTCGGGATCCTCGACGAAGGCGATCACGGTGGTGCCGTGCTTCATGGGGCCGGCTTCGCGCACGACCAGGCCGCCGCGCGCCTTGATGGTGGCGCAGGTATCGTAGGCGTCCTCGACCTCGATGGCGATGTGGCCGTAGCCGGTGCCGATCTCGTAACGGTCGGTGTCCCAGTTATGGGTCAGTTCGATGACGGCGCCGTCGGACTCGTCCTGGTAGCCCACGAAGGCCAGGGTGAAGCGGCCTTCCGGGTAGTCCTTGCGGCGCAGCAACCGCATGCCAAGGGTTTCCGTATAGAACATCAGTGAACGGTCCAGGTTGCCGACACGCAGCATTGTGTGGAGCAGGCGCATGATGGGATCCTCCGGTTGCGCAGCAATACGACATCATACTCAGATCAGCGGCAAAGTATCCGGGGGCTGGCGCCGCAGCGTGTCGCGCGCCGCCCTGAAATCCGGACACAGGCGTTCGACCTCGCGCCAGAAGGCCGGGCCGTGGTTCATTTCCTTCAGGTGGGCGATTTCGTGGGCGACCACGTAGTCAATCAACGCCGGGGCGAAATGGATCAGGCGCCAGTTCAGGCGAATGCGCCCCTGGCTGCTGCACGAACCCCACCGCCCCTGGGCGGATGACAGTCCCCAGCCGGCGATCGATCGTCCCGACAGGTCCAGGCAGCGCTGCAGACGCGCCTCGAAATCGATCCGCGCGCGCGCCTGCAGCCAGGCCTGTGCGCGCTCTTGTACGCGGCCGGTGTCGGCCGTGTCGGGCAGCGGCAGGAACAGCCGGTCGCCCTCGGCGGGGGCGGCGGGATCGCCGTCATAGCGGGCCGGCCGGGCGCCGTCCAGACGCAGTTCGATGGCGATGCCCAGGTAGGGGATGCGGCCGCCCGGGCGCCATTGGCCGGCTTGCAGGGCGAGTTGTTCCAGCCTCCGGTCGCGGTCCTGGAGCTTGTTCCGGATCCAGGTGGCCTTGTGGCGGATGGCGTCCTCGATCTGTGCGCGCGTGGCCCAGGCGGGGGCCTGGATCGCGAGGCCGGCGTCGCGGATGTGCAGCCCGATGGTCTTGCGGCGCGCCCGGCGCAGCACGTAGCCCAGCACCCCTCCATCTTCCAGTTCGAGCGTCAGCCAGCGCGCGCCCTGGGGCAGCGCGGACGGCGGCTGAGGGGGCGGGGTGGCGTCGGGGCGGCGGTGCGCGGGCGCCACCCGCTGACGGGCGGGTGGTTCGTGCATCGGATGAGGCGCGGGCCTGCCGGTGCCGGGACTGGCTGCGGGGTCTTCGGTCGGCCCGAACAGGTCGAGCTGGCGGCCGTCAGCGTTTCGCATAGCGCTCGGGATTGAGGCGCCGCATTTCGGCCTCGATCCAGTCGCGCACGGCGTCGTTCAGGGAAGTCGGCGTATGGCCCGCTGGATCGATGGCGGGTCCGAAAGACACGGTCACCAGCCCCGGTGTCTTCAGGAAGGCGTTGCGTGGCCAGCATTCGCCCGCGTTGTGGGCGACCGGGATCACCGGCACCCCGGTGCGGCAGGCCAGCAGTGCGCCCCCCTGTTTGTAGCGGCCGGTCTTGCCGGGCGCTACGCGGGTGCCCTCGGGAAACAGCACGGGCCAGCGGCCTTCTTCGAGGCGTTGGCTGCCGATCTTCACGACCTGGTCGAAAGATTCCTTGCCCTTGGTGCGGTCGATGGGAATCATGCTGAGCAGCGCCAGACTCCAGCCGAAGAAGGGCACGCGGTGCAGTTCCTTTTTGTACACGAAGACCACGTCGCGCGGCAGCTTCACCGCGAAATACAGGGTTTCCCAGGCGGACTGGTGCTTGGACAGGATGATGGCCGGCCCTTCGGCCGGCAGGTGCTCCCAGCCCTGCGCCCGGTAGCGCATGCCCAGGATCCAGCGGGCGCCCCACAGCGCCATGCGCGGCCAGCCCAGGGTCAAGCGGTAGCGCCAGGACAGGGGCAGCGGCGCCCACAGCACGCAGCACAGGGCGTAAGGGATCACCGTGACGACCAGGTAGGTCATGTAGAGCGCGGAGCGCAGGTAGGTCATGGCGCGGCCTTCAGCAGGGCGTCGGCGACGGCGGCCAGATCGTCCTGGATCTGGGTGCCGGCGGGCAGTTCCCCGCTGGTGCCCGAGGTTTCCCAAGTCTTGCGGCCCTTGCCGGTCAGGACCAGCCAGGGGGCGCAGCGCGCGGCGGCCGCGGCGCGCAGGTCGCGCAGGCTGTCGCCCACCAGCGGGACGCCGTCCAGGCGCACGTCCAGGCGCTGGGCGATGTCGTGCAGCATGCCGGGCAGGGGTTTGCGGCAGGCGCAGCCGTCGTCCGGACCGTGTGGACAGCAGAAAATGGCGTCGATACGGCCTCCCGCGTCGGCCACCACCTGGCGCATCCGGGCATGGATCGCACCCAGGGTCTCCATGGTGAACAGACCCCGGGCGATGCCGGACTGGTTGGTGGCCACCACCACGCGCCAGCCGGCCTGGCTGAGCCGGCCGATGGCTTCCGGGCTGCCGGGGATCGGCACCCATTCGTCGGGCGACTTGATGAACGCGTCGCTGTCCTGGTTGATGACGCCGTCGCGGTCGAGGATGATGAGTTTCACCGGGCGAGCCTCGACAGGTCGGCGACCTGGTTCATCAGACCGTGCAGGGACCGCAGCAGCGCCAGGCGGTTGGCCCGCACACGGGGGTCTTCGGCCATGACCATGACGTCGGTGAAGAACGCGTCGACGGCGGCGCGCGCCTGGGCCAGGGTGGCCAGGCTCGCGGTGAAGTCGCCGGCCTGCAATTGGGCGGTGGCCTGCGGTTCCAGGCGTCCGATGGTGTCGGCCAACTGGCGTTCGGCTGGCTCGACCAGCAGCGCGGGATCAAAGCCGGGTTGCGTGTCGTCGGCTTTTTTCAGCAGATTGCTGACGCGCTTGTTGGCGGCGGCCAGGGACTCGGCCTCGGGCAGCGCGGCGAATTGTTCGCAGGCCCGGACCCGCGCCGCGACCTGGTGCAGCGGCGGGCGCAGGGACAGCACGGCATCGATGGACGAACGGTCGAAGCCGGCCGCCAACTGGTTGCGGTAGCGTTCGTAGACGAAGTCCAGCACGGCATCGACCGTGCCCTCGGCCAGGGTGCCGGGTTCGAAGCCGGCCGACGCCTGCGCCAGCAGGGCCGACAGGCGTGCCGGGGAGTCCTGGCTGGCCTGAAGCTGGCCGCCGGCCGTGAGCTGTTCGTAGGCGCTGATCAGGCCCAGGGCCGCGCGGCGCAGGCCGTAGGGGTCGCGTTCGCCCGTGGGGGCCAGGCCGATGCCCCAGATCCCGACCAGGGTCTCGGCGCGTTCCGCCATGAACAGGATGGCGGCCGTGAGCGTGTCGGTGCCGACGGGTTCGTCCAGGCGGATGCGGTACTGGTCGCGCAGGGCGCGCACCACGTCGGCGGGCTCGCCGTCGTGAGCGGCGTAATAGGCGCCCATGATGCCCTGCAGTTCGGGAAATTCGCCCACCATCTGGGTGCCCAGGTCGGCGTGGGCCAGCAGGGCGGCGCGGTCGGCGGATCCGGCCTGTCCGCCCAGCAGCGGCGCCAGCCAGCGCGCCAGCGCGCGCACGCGTTCGGTGCGCCGCAGCTGGGTGCCGAGCTTGTTGTGGTAGACGCTGTTGGCCAGTTCGGCCACGCGCTCGGCCAGCGGCGTCTTCAGGTCGGTCTGGTAGAAGAACTGCGCGTCGGCCAGGCGCGGGCGCACCACGCGCTGATTGCCCTGGATGATGTGTGCCGGGTCGGCCGGCCGCATGTTGCTGACGATCAGGAAGCGGTGGGTCAGCGCGCCGGTGGCCGGGTCGAACAGGGGGAAGTATTTCTGGTTCAGCCGCATCGTCAGGATCAGGCATTCCGGCGGCACGGCCAGGAACGCTTCTTCGAACGCGCCGACATAGACCGTCGGGTATTCGACCAGGGCGGTGACCTCGTCGAGCAGGGCCTCGACTGCGGGATCCTGGCCGATGGTCGCGCCCAGCGAGGCGGAGGATTCGGCCAGTTGCCGGGCGATGAGCGCGCGCCGGTCGGCGAATGACGGCACGACGCGTCCTTCGTCGGTCAGGCGCCCGGCCCAGGTGTCGGCCGACTCGATGGACAGCGGGCCGTTTTCCAGGAAACGGTGTCCCAGGGTGGTCCGGCCGGATTCCAGGCCCAGCGCGCGCACGGGCACGACGTCGGCGCCCCATAGGGCCAGCAGCCGCTGGGCCGGGCGCACGAATTTCACACTGCTGCGCCCGTCGGCCAGCTGGTATTGCATGACCTTGGGGATCGGCAGGTGGGTGACGGCGTAGTCCAGGGCCTGTTGCAGGCCGTCGGCCAGCCGGGCGCCGGGCGCCGTGCCTTCGGCGTAGAGCACCTCCTGCTTGCCGTCGTGTTTGCGGGTCAGGTTGTCGACACCCAGATGCCCCAGGCCCTTGGCCTGGAGTTTCTTCTGCAGTGCGGGGGTGGGTGAGCCCGCGGCGTCCAGTCCGATGGACGCGGGCATGAGTTTTTCAGCGTAGGCCTGGTCGGGCGCCTGATCCAGGACGGCATCCAGCCGCACGGCCAGTCGCCGGGGCGTGGCGTAAGCGGCGCAGGCGCATGGCGAGGCCAGCAGGCCGAGTGCGTCGAGCGTCTTGCGGATGCCTTCCGCGAAGGCCTGGCCCAGGGCGTCCAGCGCTTTGGGCGGCAGTTCCTCGGTGACCAGTTCGACGACCAGCGGGCGCGTGTTCGGATTCATGCTCATGATCACGCGACCTCCCGCAGCATGGGAAAGCCCAGGCGTTCGCGCGCGTCGTAGTAGGCCTGCGCCACGGCGCGGGAAAGGGCGCGGATACGGCCGATGTAGGTGGCGCGTTCGGTGACGCTGATGGCACCGCGCGCGTCCAGCAGGTTGAAGGTGTGGGCGGCCTTGAGGGTGGCCTCGTAGGCGGGCAGGGCGAGCGGGACTTCGATCAGGCGCCTGGCCTCGGCCTCGTAGTCGTTGAAATGGGCGAACAGCATGGCGGTGGAGGCGAATTCGAAGTTGTAGGTGGACTGCTCGACCTCGTTCTGGTGGAACACGTCGCGGTAGTACACGGGCGTGCCGTCCGGACCTTGCGTCCAGACCAGATCGTAGACGGACTCCACCCCCTGGAGGTACATGGCCAGGCGTTCCAGGCCGTAGGTGATCTCGCCCATGGTCGGGTTGCAGTCCAGTCCGCCGACTTGCTGGAAGTAGGTGAACTGGGTGACTTCCATGCCGTTGAGCCAGACCTCCCAGCCCAGGCCCCAGGCGCCCAGCGTGGGGTTCTCCCAGTCGTCCTCGACGAAGCGGATGTCGTGCTGTTGCGGGTCGATGCCCAGCGCGCGCAGCGAACCGATGTAGAGGTCCAGGATGTCGAGCGGCGCCGGTTTGAGCACGACCTGGAACTGGTAGTAATGCTGCAGCCGGTTGGGGTTCTCGCCGTAGCGTCCGTCCTTGGGGCGGCGCGAGGGCTGCACGTAGGCGGCGCGCCAGGGTTCCGGGCCGATGGCGCGCAGGAACGTGGCGGTGTGCGAGGTGCCGGCACCGACCTCCATGTCGTAGGGCTGCAGCAGGGCGCACCCCTGGCGATCCCAATATTGCTGGAGCGATAAAATCAGTTGTTGGAATGTGAGCATGGCTTGGCGGGCCAGGCCCGCGATGGTTTCGTGTCGTCCGGCGGACACGGCCTGGGCCGCTTCCGGAACGGCCATTTTATCCACTTCTCTTTTTTCGGAGAAAACATGAGCGATTGCCTCGACGTGCAGCGCCTGGACGGCGTGCTGATCATGCAGCTCAACCGGCCCCAGGCGCGCAACGCGATCAACCTGGAGACCGCCCAGGCCCTGGCGGCGGCCCTGGATGTCCTGGACAACGATCCCGACCTGCGTTTGGGTGTGCTGACCGGATCCGGTGGGAATTTCTGCTCGGGCATGGACCTGAAGGCCTTCGCCGCGACCGGTCAGCGCCCCTACGTGGGCAGGCGCGGTTTCGCCGGCCTGTGCGAACAGCCGCCCGCCAAGCCGCTGATCGCCGCCGTCGAGGGCTACGCGCTGGCCGGCGGGTGCGAACTGGTGCTGGCCTGCGATCTGGTCGTGGCGGCGCGCGACGCCCGCTTCGGCCTGCCCGAGGTCCGGCGCGGCCTGGTGCCGGGATCGGGCGGCATGCTTCGCCTGCCGTCTCGCATCCCCTACCACGTGGCGATGGAGGCCGTGCTGACGGGCGAGGCGTTCGGCGCCGAGCGCCTGCACCAGCTCGGGCTGGTCAATCGCCTGGCCGAGCCCGGCGCGGCGCTGGACGAAGCCCTGGCGATGGCGCGCGTCATCGCCGCCAACGGCCCGCTGGCGGTGCGCACGGCCAAATCCATCGTTGCGCAGTCGCGCAACTGGCGCCCGGACGAGATGTTCGAGCGCCAGCGGCCCCTGATCGCCCACATCTTCACCTCGGAGGACGCCCGCGAGGGCGCGACCGCGTTCGCCGAGAAACGCCCCCCTGTCTGGAAAGGAAAATGACCACAATCACCGAAGACGATCTGATCCAGTCGATCGAGGACGCCGTCCAGTTCATCAGCATCTACCACCCGCTGGACTATATCCGGCACCTGGCGCGCGCCTACGAACTCGAGGAAAGCCCGGCGGCGCGCGACGCCATCGCCCAGATCCTGACCAATTCGCGCCTGTGCGCGGAAGGCCACCGCCCCATCTGCCAGGACACCGGCATCGTCAACGTCTTTCTGAAGATCGGCATGGACGTGCGTTTCGACACGCGCCGCAGCCTGCAGGCACTGTGCGACGAGGGCGTGCGCCGGGGCTACACCAACCCCGACAATCCGCTGCGCGCCTCGGTGCTGGACGACCCGCTGTTCACGCGCCGCAATACGCGCGACAACACGCCCTGTGTGCTGCACGTCGAACTGGTGCCCGGCGATACGGTGGATGTCCAGGTCGCCGCCAAGGGCGGCGGTTCGGAAAACAAGACCAAGTTCGCCATGCTCAATCCCAGTGAATCCCTGGTGGACTGGGTGCTCAAGACCGTGCCGCTCATGGGGGCGGGCTGGTGCCCGCCGGGCATGCTGGGCATCGGCGTGGGCGGTACGGCGGAAAAGGCCATGCTCATGGCCAAGCAGTCCTTGATGCAGGACATCGATATGTACGAGCTGCTGCAGCGCGGCCCGCAGAACAAGCTCGAGGAACTGCGCATCGAGCTGTACCGCAAGGTCAATGCCCTGGGCATCGGCGCCCAGGGACTGGGCGGACTGACCACGGTGCTGGACGTCAAGATCCTCACCTGTCCGACGCACGCCGCCTCCAAGCCGGTCGCCATGATTCCGAACTGCGCCGCCACGCGCCACGTGCATTTCACGCTGGACGGCAGCGGTCCGGCGGCGCTCCAGCCGCCCGCCTTGTCCGAGTGGCCGGAAGTCCACTGGAAGCCCGACTACAAGGCCTCGCGCCAGGTGAACCTGGACACGCTTACGCGTGAAGAGGTCGCCTCCTGGAAGCCGGGCGAGCGCCTGCTGCTGTCCGGCCGCATCCTGACCGGCCGCGACGCCGCCCACAAGCGCATCCAGGACATGCTGGCGCGCGGCGAATCCCTGCCGGTGGATTTCCGCGGACGCGTCATCTACTACGTCGGTCCGGTCGATCCGGTGCGCGACGAGGTCGTCGGCCCGGCCGGCCCCACCACCTCCACGCGCATGGATGCGTTTACCGATATGATGTTGGGACAGACAGGCCTGCTGGCCATGATCGGCAAGGCCGAACGCGGCCCCGATGCCATCGAGGCCATCCGGCGCCATGGTTCGGCCTATCTGATGGCCGTGGGTGGTTCCGCCTATCTCGTGTCCAAGGCCATCCGATCCGCACGGGTGCTGGGTTTCGAGGATCTGGGCATGGAAGCCATCTACGAGTTCGAGGTGCGCGACATGCCGGTGACGGTGGCCGTCGATGCGCAGGGCACCTCGGTCCACCAGACCGGGCCGCGCGAATGGCGTGACCGCATCGCCGCGCGCATCGTCCCGGCACAGGCCTGAACCGCGGTTTGAACGAAGGGGGATTTCCATGTCTGTGACCTTGATGCGCTCGGCGCTGTTCGTCCCGGCCAGCCGGCCGGAACGCATACCCAAGGCGGTCGCCAGCGGCGCGGACGCCGTGATCGTCGACCTGGAGGACTCCGTCGCGCCCCAGGCCAAGCCCGGCGCGCGCGACGCGCTGGCCCGCCATGCCGCGGCGCACCCCTCGGACCGCCTGTGGGTGCGCATCAACGACGGCACCACCCCCTGGTTCGAGGACGACCTGGCCCTGTGCCGGTCGCTGCCGTCGGTCGCCGGCATCGTGCTGCCCAAGGCCCAGACCGCGGAGCACGTCTACATCGTGTCCGGAGCGGGCAAGCCCCTGATGCCGGTGATCGAGTCCGCCGCTGGCCTGCGGGCGCTGGACCGGATCGCCGAGGCCCACGGCGTGGCGCGGCTGTCTTTCGGCAGCCTGGACCTGTTGGTCGAACTGGGGACGCGGCCGATGACGGAGGCATCCCGGTTCGTGCTCGGGCAGATCCGCTTCGACATCCTGAAGGCCAGCCGCATGCACGGGCTGGCCGACCCGCTGGACTGCGTCCATCCGGACTTCACCGACCTGGACGCGCTGGAACGTTCATGCACGATGGCCCGGGACATGGGGTTCGGCGGGATGATGTGCATCCACCCCGCCCAGATTCCCGTGGCGCACCGCGTCTACCAGCCGCTGCCCGAGGAAACCGACTGGGCGCGCCGGGTGGTGGCTCACGCCGATTCGACCGGCGAATACGCTTTCCGCCTGGATGGACGCATGGTCGACCTGCCCCTGATCGAACGCGCCCGGCGCATCCTGGAACGATCCACATGAAGGCTTATCTGGACCTGGTCCGCTCGATCTTCGACCAGGGTGCCTGGCAGGACAATCGCACCGGCGTGCGCACCCTGAGCCTGCCGGGCGCCTGCCTGCGCTTCGATCTGCGGCAGGGCTTTCCCGCCGTGACCACCAAGCGCCTGGCCTTCAAATCGGCCATGGGCGAACTGGTCGGCTTCCTGCGGGCGGCCGACAGCGCGGCGGACTTTCGCGCGCTGGGCTGCCGGGTCTGGGACCAGAACGCCAATGAAAACCGCGCCTGGCTGGACAGTCCCTGGCGCGATGGTCCCGACGACCTGGGGCCGGTCTACGGCGTGCAATGGCGCCAGTGGCCGGCCTACAAGCTGTTGCCGGCCGCCGACACCGCGCGCATCGAAGCGGCCCTGGGTCAGGGCTACCGCGTGGTCGGTCCGGTCGATGATCAGGGCGGGCCGTGCGTGCTGCTCTACAAGGCAGTGGACCAACTGCGCGCCTGTCTGGACACGCTGATCCGCGATCCGGGCAGCCGGCGCATCCTGTTCCACGGCTGGAACTGGGCCCAGCTCGATGAAATGGCCCTGCCGCCTTGCCATCTGCTCTACCAGTTCCTGGCGAATCCGGCGACGCGCGAACTGTCGTTGTGTCTGTTCATCCGCAGCAACGATGTGGGGCTGGGCACGCCGTTCAACCTGGCCGAAGGCGCGGCCCTGACGCATCTGGTGGCCCGCCTGACGGGCTACGAGCCGCGCTGGTTCACGTATTTCATCGGCGACGCGCACATCTACGAGACGCACGTGGACATGCTGCGCGAGCAGTTGAAACGCGACCCGCTGCCGCCGCCCAGGCTGCGGCTGTCGGACCGCATTCCGGCCTACGCGGACACCGGCCGCTACGAACCGGAATGGCTGGAACGCCTGGAACCCGGGGATTTCACGCTGGAGGATTACCGCCACCATGCGCCGCTGACGGCGCCGATGGCGGTCTAGGAGCGGGCGGGGCTTCCGCTTTGCGGGAGCGGTCGTGGCCGCGCCCGCGTCCCTTTCAGGCGGCGACGATCTCGATCGAATGCGTGATCTCGGCCGTCTTTTCCAGCATGGCGATGGCGGAGCAGTATTTCGTGTGCGACAGTTCCACCGCGCGTTCCACGGCCGCGGCGGGCAGGTCGCGACCCGTGATCCGGAACGCGTAGTGGATTTTCGTGAAGACCTTTGGTTCGGTGTCGGCGCGTTCGGCCGTCAGGGCGACCTGGCAGCCCGTCACGGCATGGCGGCCGCGTTTCAGGATCAGCACCACATCGTAGGCGGCGCAGCCGCCGGCACCCGTCAGCACGGTTTCCATCGGCCGGGGGGCCAGGTTGCGTCCGCCTCCGTCGGGGGCGCCGTCCATCGCCAGGACGTGGCCGCTGCCGGTGCGTGAGATGAACAGCATGCCCTCCGGGCCTTGCCAGTCGATGGTGCATTCCATGGTGAGTCTGTTTCCTGTGTGCGGCCCCGGACAACCGGTGTGGGGGCGGGTACTATACCCGCATCGTAATTAGGGTAATTCAGGCTTGAAATTCTCTGAAAGATTTATCATAGATCAATTCTATGCCTACAATAACGGGTTGCCAGGGCCGGATTTCCAGGCCCTGCACGTTTTTTGTCTCTCATCGGAAGCGCCGTGGATACCGTTACCGTATTACTCCTGACCTTCATATTATCCGTCACAGGGCTGGGTGTGTTCATCTGGTCTCTCAGGCGGAACATGTTCGACGAAAATCCCGAAGCCGCTTCGGTGATCTTTTCGACCGGCGAAATCGGCCATGTCGAGGATCCCTCCGCCACGCCCGAGCAGCGGGCCGGCCTGCAGCAGGTGGTGACGGAAGGCGGCAAGGCCGTCGTCGATGCGTCCCTGGCCGACCGGCTGAAAAAAGAACTGGCCGACCGCCTGGGGGCCGACCAGTCGACCGCCTACGTCACGTTCACCTTTCTGTGCTGTGCCATCGTCTGGCTGGTGCTGGCCTCGACTTTCGGCCTGATCAGTTCCATCAAGCTGCACAATCCCGAATTCCTGACCGAATACGCCTGGCTGACCTTTGGCCGCACACGCACGCTGCATCTGAACATGGTGGCCTACGGCTGGTGTCCGATGGCGGCCTTCGGTGTCGCGATCTGGATGCTGCCGCGTCTGCTTAAGACGCGCCTGTATGGCGGGCGCTTCGCGCTGCTGGGCTGCATGCTGTGGAACGCGGGCCTGATCGCCGGCCTGGGCAGCATCGCCGTGGGGATCAACGATGGTCTGGAATGGCTGGAAATCCCCTGGCAGATCAGCATTCTGCTGGTGCTGGGCGGCGCCCTGATCGCGCTGCCGCTGGTGTTCACCCTGCGCAACCGCAAGGTCGAGCACTTGTACGTGTCGATCTGGTACATGGGCGCTGCGTTGTTCTGGTTCCCGGTGCTGTACCTGGTGGGCAAGCTGCCCGGCGTCCACTTCGGCGTGGAGCAGGCCACCATGAACTGGTGGTTCGGCCACAACGTGCTGGGCCTGTACTACACCCCCATCGCGCTGGCCTCGGTGTACTACTTCCTGCCCAAGATCGTCGGCCGCCCGATCCAGTCCTACAACCTGTCGCTGATCGGCTTCTGGGCGCTGGCCTTTTTCTATGGCCAGGTCGGCGGCCACCACCTGGTGGGCGGCCCGGTGCCGCACTGGCTGATCACGCTGTCGATCGTCCAGTCCATGATGATGATCATCCCCGTGCTGGCGTTCTCGGTGAACCAGCACCTGACGATGCGTGGTCATTTCAAGACCATGTATTACTCGCCCACGCTGCGCTTCATCGTTCTGGGGGCCATGATGTACACCCTCAGTTCCTTCGAGGGTTCCTTCGAAGCCCTGCGCAGCGTCAGCACGGTGGCGCACTTCACTCACTTCACCGTCGCCCACGCCCACCTGGGGCTGTACGCCTTCTTCTCCATCGTGATGTTCGGCGCCATTTATTTCGTGATGCCGCGCGTCATGTCCTGGGAATGGCCGCATCCGAGGCTCATCAGCGTGCATTTCTGGCTGGTGACCCTGGGGATCGGCATCTATTTCGTCAGTCTGTCCATCGGCGGCTGGCTGCAGGGCCTGGCCATGCTGGACGCGACCAAGCCGTTCATGGAATCGGTCCGGGTCACGATGCCCTACCTCGAAGGCCGCACGCTGGGCGGCTCCCTGATGACCCTGGGCCATCTGGTGTTCGCCGTTCACTTCGTGATGATGGCCCTGCGCTACGGCACGAGCCGCGTGGGCCCCGCCCTGTTGCACAACCGTAAATCCTTGCCTGAGTCCCAGGCGATCGCAGGTGCCTGATCATGGAAAGCGAATACAAACTCCTCAGCGGCGCGATGGTGACCCTCGCGCTGGCCACCGCCACCCTGGTGGTGCTGCCCTATATGCAACTGTCCGACGTGCAGCCTCCCGAGGGCCTGAAGCCCTATACGGAACAGCAGTTGCGCGGTCGGCAGGTCTACATCGAGATGGGTTGCGTCTATTGCCATTCGCAGCAGCCCCGCAGCCAGTCCCAGGCGCCTGACTTCCAGCGCGGCTGGGGCCGCGCGCCGGTCGCGGGCGACTACTTCTACGACCATCCCCACCTGCTGGGCACCATGCGCACCGGGCCGGATCTGTTCAACATCGGCGCCCGACAGCCCAGCGTGGACTGGAACCTGGGCCACCTGTACGAACCGCGCGCCTACACGCCGGGCAGCAACATGCCGTCCTTCCCCTTCCTGTTCCGCCTGAAGGACAAGGCGGATCCGGGCGACAAGGTCGTCAACCTGCCGCCCAGTTTCGCGCCGGTCGGCAAGGTCGTCGTGGCGACGCCCGAGGCGCTGGACCTGGTGGCCTACCTGATCGGTCTGGATCACACCTATCCGGTCAAGCCGGGCGCGCAGTTGCCGGAACTGCCCCAGCAGGCCGGCGCCGAAGGAGCCAAGCAATGACCGATTCCCGATTCAACCAGCAGCGCCGCGAGCAGCCCGAACCGCACGAAGGCAGCCGGCCGGTGCCCAAGATCGTGCTGACGGTCATCGGCCTGCTGCTGTTGTGGGCGGTGATCCACCTGTACACCAGTTTCAACCCGATGCCCGCTACCGTCGGCGACGATCGCGTCGTTGCCGACTTCGCGGTCCCGGCGACAGCCGACGGCGGGCAGCTCTACACCGCCAACTGCGTGGCCTGTCACCAGGCCAGCGGCGCGGGCGTGCCGGGGGTGTTCCCGCCGCTGTCCAAGTCCGAATGGGTGGACGCGGCGGATCCGGGCATCATGATCCGCATCCTGCTGCATGGCATCCACGGTCCGCTGACGGTCGAGGGCGCGCAGTACAACGGCGAGATGCCGCACTTCTCCAAGTTCTCGGACGAGGAGATCGCCGCCCTGGTGACCCATGTGCGCTCCAGCTTCGGCAATGCCGCCTCGGCCACCGACGCCAAGACGGTCGCCCAGGTCCGCGAGGAGACCAAGGCCCAGCAGGGCCCCTGGAAGGGCGACGAGGATCTGCGTCCGTTGCTGGGCAAGTAGGCCAGGGCGGGGGCGGGCGTGCGCTGGATTCTCGCGCTGATGCTGGCGCTGGCGGCCGGCCTCGGAGCGCTGTACGGCCTGACCGGCGGCTTCACCGTCCTGACGGCCGAGGACGCCCGGCGCCAGGACGTGGCCCGGCATCCCAGGCCGATTCCCGCCGCCGAAGTGCTGGCCGAGGACGGCCGGGTCCTGGACCTGGGCCAGGATCTGAGCCGCGACGGGCGCATCGCCATCATCAATTTCTTCTATACCCGCTGTCTGTCGCTGTGCCTGGTCCAGGGGTCGCAGACGGAACGCCTGCAAGAGGCGATCGTGGCGCGCGGGCTGCAAGACCGCATCCGTCTGATCAGCGTCAGCTTCGACCCTCGCGACCGCGCGCCGGGCCTGGCCCGCTACGCGGTGCGCATGAATGCCGATCCGGCCGTCTGGCAATTCATGTCCTTTACCCGGGCCGCGCAGCGTGAAGCCGCGCTGGCCCTGTTCGGCATCACGGTCGTGCCGGCGCCCCTGGGCGAGTTCGAGCACAATGCCGCCTTCCACATCGTGACCCCCGATGGCAGTCTGGCGCGCGTCCTGGACCTGGATGAACCGGGGTTGGCCTTGATCGCCGCCGAGGCGCTGGCTGACGCCGGACACGGGGCGGGCTCCGCGGACCGCGCGGCGGACGGCTCGTAGCGAGGGGGCGCCATGGACATGTTCAAACTGAAGCCCGCCGGGTCGATGGCCTGGGGCGTCGCCGCCCTGATCTGTCTGGGCGTGGCTCTGGGGTTGAGCGGCCCGCTCACGGCGCTGATGAGCTTGCACATGCTGGTCCAGATTCCCTTGCTGGTGCTGGCGGGCCTGTTCGCGGAGCGGGCCTGGCGCGCCGGTCATCCGCCGCGGGCCGGCGCGCGGCCCCGGCCGGCCTGGTCCTATAATGAATATGGCATTCCAGGCCTGCTGCTGGTCAGCCTCGTCGGAGCGGGCTGGATGATTCCCAAGGCGCTCGACGACGCACTGACGGACTGGCGCGTGGCGGCGTTCAAGTATCTGGGCCTGCCGGTCTGCGGCTGGGTGCTGGGGGCTTCGCTGCGGCATTCCAACGTGGTCATCAAGCTCTTTTTCCTCGGCAATTTCTGCTGGATGAGCGCGATCGTGGGCATGATCTACCTGGATCAGCCCATCCGCCTGTGCAACGCCTATCTCCAGGACGACCAGGACTGGTCGGGCAGGGGATTGATCGCCCTGGCCATCGTCCTGCCGTCATGCTGGCTGCTGGCCGAGCTCAAGCCGGTCTGGCGCTTCCTCAATCGTTGACAAGGATTTCTCTCATGGAACAGGCGATGCATGGATCGGACCCTCGCGACGTGGCACCGGCCTGGCGCCGTCGTACCGGCTGGCTGGATAAGGCACTGACCGAGGCGGGCCGCGCCCTGCGGGTGCTGGACGGTTCCGTCGCCCACGAGCGGGCGAATCCGGCGGGTCCCGCCGCTGCCGCCGACGATCCGGCGCTCTCCGACGCCGAATCCCGTCACGCCGCCGGACTGATGCGGGTCAACCACGTGGGCGAGATCTGCGCCCAGGCCCTCTACCGGGGGCAGGCGCTGCTGTGCCGGGACGAGGGCGTGCGCCGGGTGCTGCTGCGGGCGGCCGAAGAGGAAGTCGATCACCTGGCCTGGTGCCGGCAGCGCCTGGACGAACTGCACAGTCGTCCGAGCTTGTTCAACCCGCTGTGGTATGCCGGGTCCTTTGGCCTGGGGCTGGCGGCCAGCCGGGCCGGCATTTCCTACAATCTGGGCTTCATGGCGGAGACCGAGCGTCAGGTCGAGGAGCACCTGGACGGTCATCTGAGCGCCTTGCCCGAGCATGACCGGCGCTCGCGGCGGATCGTCACGCAGATGCGCGACGACGAGATCGGCCATCGCGCCACGGCCGAACATCACGGCGCGGCGCCTTTGCCCGCCCTGGTGCGGGGCGCCATGCGCCTGATGTCCAAGGTCATGACGACCACGGCCTACCGGATCTGAGTCCGGCGCCTAAGTGCTTACCCTTGGTTGTTGTGCAGATACGACTAATCACTGGGTATTGTCTATTGACAATAAATTTATCTTGCATCGCAGCAAGTTTTATTTATATAATTTGCTTATCGGATGTCGAAACGTGATTGCAGCGGGAAAACCCCTAGTCACGATGGCTCGGAACCCAGGTTCTTCGCAGACCGGCATGCCCAGGTTGTCTCCTCCACCCTCCTCCTTTGGTGGATTTAGCCCAGGATCTTCGGATCTTGGGCTTTTTTTTTTCAGTCTTCGGCCCCCCACCTTGAGGGGAGGGCTCGTCGAGGCCGTGGCTGCCGGTGCGTGAGACTTACTGAAGAAAGGGGATCTGGGTGAAGATCTGCAGAATGGCGGCGTTGATCAGGTCCACAAAAAACGCGCCGACTAGTGGTACGGTCAGGTAGGCTTTGTAAGAGGGGCCGAAGCGGTCGGTCACGGCCTGCATGTTGGCGATGGCTGTGGGTGTGGCGCCCAGGCCGAAGCCGCAGTGGCCGGCGGCAACCACCGCGGCGTCGTAGTCGGAACCCATGAAGCGATAGGTGATGAAAATCGCATAAAGCATCATTACCACGACTTGCGCCGCCAGAATGACGGTCACCGGACCGGCCAGGCTGGCCAGTTCCCATAAGCGCAGGCTGATCAGCGCGATGGCCAGGAACAGCGATAGCGAGACGTTGCTGAACACATCGATCGCGCGGTCGAACATTTGAAAGCGGAAGATGTGGGTCAGTACGTTGCGGAGCACCACGCCGCTGGCCAGCGCCCAGATGAAGGTGGGCAGTTCGAGCGCCGTGCCTTGGGTCCAGCGTCCGAGCAGGTCGGCACTGGTCAAGCAGGCGGCAAACATGGCCAGAGTCTCGATTGCGGCGTAGGCCGTGATCAGGCGCGGCTGGTCGAAGAGCTCGAACGTCAGGCGGTTCGCTTCCTCGCTTTCCGTGCCTTGTTCATGACGCGGCGTGCCGGAAATAGCCTCGATGCCAGTGCGCTCCCGCGCGTTCCGCACCGGCTCGCGGTGCTGGCTGCGGACCAGGTGGCGCGCCACCGGTCCGCCGATCAGTCCGCCGAACACCAGACCGAACGTTGCCGTGGCGATTCCCAGCGTGGTGGCGCCAGCGATGCCGTATTGCGTTTCCAGAACCGGGCCCCAGGCTCCCGCGGTGCCGTGGCCCCCGGTGAGCGTGATCGAGCCGACCATCAGGCCGATCAGGGGCTTGAGACCCAGTAGCGCCGCCAGGCTTACGCCGATGATGTTCTGCACGACGATGAAAACAGAGACCAGCGCCAGCAGCATGACGAGAGGCTTGCCGCCTTTCTTCAGCCGAGTGAAATCCGCACCCAGGCCGATCGAGGCGAAGAACATCAACATGAAGGTCGTCTGCAGTTCGGTATCGAGTTTGAGCGTAAGACCCGTGGCGGCGTTCAGCAATGTGATGACGAGCGCCGCCAGCAGACCCCCGGCCACGGGCTCGGGGATATTGAACGCGGACAGGAATTTGATGCGGAAGACCAGCCAGTGCCCGATGAGCATCACGAGTGCTGAGGCGATCAGGGTATTGTAACTATTGAGAACGATTTCCATTGGATATCCGGGTGTGTTGCCCGGTTATTGTAACCAACGGTGGCGTCTGCCTCACCGCTCTCGCCAGGCCCCGAGCCGTTCCGACAGGCGGTCGGCCAGTTTGCGGATCGCGTCCCCGGCGCGTGCTTCGAGCGCCGGGTTGGCCTCCAGTGAGCGGATGCTGACCGCCACCCCGGCCACGGCCTCGGGGTGGCGCGAATCGAAGACCGGTGCGCCGAAGCAGTACATGCCGTCGCGCACCGCTTCGCGGTCGGTCGAATAACGCCGCTGGCGGATCCGGCGCAGTTCGGCGATGGCCGACGCGGTGTCGCGCAGTCCATGGTCGGTCAGGGGCGCGGGCCAGCCTCCGGGGAGTGTGTCCAGCAGCTTGCGCACACTGGCATCCGGCAGGGTGCTGAGCATGGCCAGGCCGGTGGCTGTATAGACCGCCGGCAGCCGCATGCCGGGGTGGAACCGCAGGCCGAGGGGATGCTTGCCGTTGCGGCAGGCGATGTACACGACCTCGGCGCCGTCGCGCACCGACAGCGTGATGGTCTCTTCCGGCAGGACGCGCATGTCGTCCCATGACGCGAAAAATTCCTGCGTGATGTCCAGCCGCGCCATGAAGGCATTGGCCCACATCATGACGTGCGGCCCCAGCGCCATCTGGCCGCCATCCAGTCGCGTGATCAGGTTCAGTTGCTCCAGCGTGGCGCACAGGCCATGCAGGCTGCTTTTGGGCAGTTGCAGGGTTTTGGCCAGTTCGGCCAGGGCGACGGGCCGGCCTGCCCGGGCCAGAAGATCCAGCACGGCGGAGGCGCGGGCGACGGCCGGCGCCAGGATTTTATCGGTGCTCATGGCATGGGCCGTCGGCAAAGGGATGAGCCCGCGAGGCGCCCGTCCGGATGCGTCGGAAACGGGGTCTTTCGGCGGATTGACGCCTGACGAGGCCGGCCGGTATGATCATTTCGTTCATTCTAACAAACATCGTTCATTATATTGAACGATCAACTGGGGTACAAGTATGCTGGCACTGAAAAAACCGGACCTGCTGCGTCAGCAGGCCTATCTCAATGGCCGGTGGTGCGATGCGGATTCCGCCGAAACCATTGTCGTCACCAATCCGGCGACGGGCGAAATGCTGGGGGCCGTGCCTCGCATGGGCGCGGCGGAGACCCGCCGGGCGATCGAGGGCGCGCAGGCCGCCTGGGGCGCCTGGCGGGCGATGACCGCCAAGGAACGCGCGGCCATTCTGCGGCGCTGGTTCGACCTGATGACCGCGCACGCCCAGGACCTGGCCTTGATCATGACGGCCGAACAAGGCAAGCCGCTGAGCGAATCCCGCGGCGAGATCGCCTACGGCGCCGCCTTTCTGGAGTGGTTTGCCGAAGAGGGCAAGCGTGCCTATGGCGACGTGATCCCCACGTTCGCCCGGGACCGCCGGATTGTCGTCACCAAGGAGCCCATCGGGGTGTGCGCCGCCATCACCCCCTGGAATTTCCCGTCCTCCATGATCACCCGCAAGGCCGGCGCCGCGCTGGCGGCGGGATGCCCGCTGGTCGTCAAGCCCGCGGAACAGACGCCCTTTTCCGCGTTGGCTCTGGCTGTGCTGGCGGAAGAGGCCGGGGTGCCGGCGGGCGTGTTCTCCGTCCTGACCGGCGACGCCCCCGCCATCGGCGGCGAAATGACGTCCAATGACCTGGTGCGCAAGGTGTCCTTCACCGGCTCCACCGAGGTCGGGCGTTTGCTGATGCGCCAGTGCGCCCCGTCGATCAAGAAACTGTCGCTCGAGCTGGGTGGCAATGCGCCCTTCATCGTCTTCGACGACGCCGACCTGGATGCCGCCGTGGAAGGCGCCATCGCCAGCAAATACCGCAACGCCGGGCAGACCTGCGTGTGCACCAATCGTTTCTATGTGCAGGATGCGGTCTACGACGCGTTCAGCCGCAAACTGGTGGAGGCGGTCGGCAAGCTGCGTGTCGGCAACGGCGTGGAGGATGGCGTCACCCAGGGCCCCCTGATCGACGAGGCCGCAGTGGCCAAGGTCCGGGAACACATCGCGGACGCCGTCGCCCAGGGCGGGCGCATCCTGGCCGGCGGCCAGCCTCACGCGCTGGGGCATACGTTCTTCGAGCCCACGGTGCTGGCCGACGCATTGCCCACGATGAAGCTGGCCCGCGAGGAAACCTTCGGCCCGCTGGCGCCATTGTTCCGTTTCAGCGACGACGCCGAGGTCATCCGCATGGCGAACGATACGGAATACGGCCTGGCCGCCTATTTCTACAGCCGCGACATCGGACGCGTGTGGCGCGTGGCCGAGGCGCTCGAATACGGCATGGTGGGCATCAACACCGGGCTGATCTCCAACGAGGCCGTGCCCTTCGGCGGGGTCAAGCAATCCGGCCTGGGCCGCGAGGGCTCGCACTATGGGCTGGATGACTATCTGGTCGTGAAATACCTGTGCATGAGCGGTCTCTGATTGCCTGACCGGACAGGGCCGCGGCGTGGCTTGTCCACGTCGCGGCCCTTTTGTTGCATCTGTATCCGCTGCGCCGCACCACAAGTTACAAAATTGGCCGATAATTTCGTTTTCCCTGGATCAAAACGAATTGAACGCCTCCCATTTGTCCGCGACGCTCGGCTGGCCTATTATCGGGATCGTCGCCTTCATGGTCGGCGGTCTGATCGTCGTGTCGGAACGCTGGCACGGTCGCCTGACGGGCGACACAGACATGCACAAGCCCCAGGCCATGCATGCGCACGCGGCGCCCCGGGTGGGCGGCCTGGCGGTGGTGGCGGGCAGCCTGGCGGGCCTGCTGGTGCTGGGCCCCAGCAACATGACCCTGACCTGGCTGTGGCCGGCGCTGTTCGTGTCGGCGTTGCCGGTGTTCGTCGCCGGCTTGCTGGAGGACATCACCAAGGACATCGGTTCCGGCAAGCGCCTGCTGGCGGCTTTTGTGTCGGCCGCCATCGCCTGGTGGCTGCTGGGCGGGGTTTCGCGCGTGGGGCTGTCGTGGGCCGATGCGTTGCTGTCCTCATGGCCGATCATTTCGCTGCTGTTCACGATGGTGGCGGTCGGCGGCTGCACGCACGCGCTGAACATCATCGACGGCATGAACGGCCTGGCGGGCATGATCGCCACCCTGATGGCGGTGTCGCTCGCCCTGGTCGCCTGGCAGGTCCAGGACATGCCCATCTTCCTCATCGCCACGGCCCTGGCTTCGGCCACCCTGGGTTTCCTGGTCTGGAATTTTCCTTTCGGCCGGGTCTTCCTGGGCGACGGCGGGGCGTATTTCGTCGGTTTCATGCTGGCCGAACTGGCCGTGCAACTGGTCGTGCGCAATCCCGGGGTGTCGCCGTTCTATGCGCTGGCCGTGCTGTTCTATCCGGTCTTCGAGACCCTGTTTTCCATCTGGCGCCGCAAGTTCAAGCGCGGCGTGCCGGTCGACCAGCCCGACGCGCTGCATCTGCACCAGCTGGTGTTCCGTCGCCTGGTGCGCATCACCTTCAGCCGCGACCGCCGCCATGCGCTGCCGGCGCTGTGCAACGCCATGACCTCGCCCTATCTGTGGGTGCTGGCCCTGATCGGGCTGGTTCCCGCCACGCTCTGGTGGGACAACGCCTGGATGCTGTGTCTCAGCATGGGCGTCTTCGCCGGGGCCTACATCTGGCTGTACATCCGCCTCGTCACCTGGCGGCGGCCGCGCTGGCTGCTGCTGCCGTCCTTGGGCCGCAGCGGACGGCGAGATTAAAATTCCATCCTTTCAAATCGGCGCTGATGCCGGGGAGAACCAAATGAACATTCAGGACGTGCGCCTGGCCGTCGTCGGTCTGGGATACGTGGGCCTGCCGCTGGCGGTCGAATTCGGCAAGCACCGCGATGTGCTGGGCTTCGACATCAACACGCGGCGCATCGATGAATTGCGCGCCGGGCGCGACCACACGCTGGAAGTCGACGGTCCGGAACTCGCCCAGGCGAAGCATCTGCGCTATTCGGCCGATCCCGCCGAACTGGCCGCCGCCAATGTGTTTATCGTCACCGTCCCCACGCCCATCGACGAGTACAAGCAGCCGGACCTGACGCCCCTGGAGCGCGCCAGCGAGACCATCGGCCGCATCCTCAAGCGCGGCGACATCGTCATCTACGAATCCACGGTCTATCCCGGCGCGACGGAAGAGGTCTGCGTGCCGGTGCTGGAACGCATTTCCGGCCTGAAGTTCAACGTCGATTTCTACGCGGGTTACAGTCCCGAGCGCATCAACCCGGGTGACAAGCAGCACCGCGTCTCCACCATCCGCAAGGTCACTTCGGGCTCCACGCCCGAGGTCGCCGACCTGGTCGACGAACTGTACCGCCAGGTCATCACGGCAGGCACGCACAAAGCGCCCTCGATCAAGGTCGCCGAGGCCGCCAAGGTCATCGAGAACACCCAGCGCGACGTGAATATCGCCCTGATCAACGAACTGGCCCTGATCTTCAACCGCCTCGGCATCGACACGCTGGACGTGCTCCAGGCCGCGGGCACCAAGTGGAACTTCCTGCCCTTCCGGCCTGGCCTGGTGGGCGGGCACTGCATCGGCGTCGATCCGTACTATCTGACCCACAAGGCGCAGTCCATCGGCTACCACCCGGAAATCATCCTGGCCGGCCGCCGCCTGAACGATTCCATGGGCGGCTACGTGGTGTCCCAACTGGTCAAGGCCATGACCAAGCGCCGCATCCAGGTGCAGGGCTCGCGCGTGCTGGTGATGGGCCTGACCTTCAAGGAAAACTGCCCCGACCTGCGCAATACCCGGGTCGTGGACATCGTGCGCGAACTGGGCGAATACAGCATCGACGTGGACGTCTACGATCCCTGGGTCGACGCGGCCGAGGCGCAGCACGAATACGGCCTGACGCCGGTCGCCAAGCCGGTCGTGGGCGCCTATGACGGCATCATCCTGGCGGTGGCGCACGAGCAGTTCGCCGCCATGGGGGCCGCCGCGCTGCGCGCGCTGGGCAAACCCGAACACGTGCTGTACGACCTGAAATACGTGCTCGCCGCCGGCGAGTCCGATCTGCGTCTCTGAGGCTCCGGCATGACTTCCCGCTATGAATCCGTCCGGGCCGAACTGCGGGCGCGGCCCCGCACCTGGCTGGTGACGGGCTGCGCCGGCTTCATCGGCTCCAACCTGCTGGAAGCCCTGCTGGGCCTGGACCAGACTGTCGTCGGCCTGGACAATTTTTCCACCGGCTACCAGCACAATCTGGACGAGGTCGAATCCCGCGTCGGCCCCGCGCAATGGGCGCGTTTCCGCTTCATCGAGGGCGACATCCGGGATCTGGACACCTGCGGCCAGGCGGTCAAGGGCGTGCATCACGTGCTGCACCAGGCGGCGTTGGGCTCGGTGCCACGCTCGCTGAACGATCCGATCACCACCAACGCGGTCAATGTCGGCGGCCAGCTCAACATGCTGGTGGCCGCGCGCGACGCCCGGGTCGAGTCCTTCGTCTACGCGGCTTCCAGCTCCACCTACGGCGACCATCCCGGCCTGCCCAAGGTCGAGGATCTGATCGGCAAGCCGCTGTCGCCCTACGCGGTCACCAAGTACGTCAATGAGCTGTACGCCGACGTCTTCGCCCGCGCCTATGGTTTCAAGGCCGTCGGCCTGCGCTATTTCAACGTCTTCGGCCAGCGCCAGGATCCGGATGGCGCCTATGCGGCCGTGATCCCGAAATGGGTGTCGTCCATGATCCGCGACCAGGAGGTCGTGATCAATGGCGACGGCGAGACCAGCCGGGATTTCTGCTACATCGACAACGTCGTCCAGGCCAACATACTGGCGTCCCTGGCCGGCCCCGAAGGGGTCAACCAGGTCTATAACGTCGCCTTCAACGCCCGCACCTCGTTGAATGAGTTGTTCGGGTACCTGCGCGACGTCCTGGGACGCAACGGTGTGGCCTACGCGCGCGCGCCGCGTCACGCCGACTTCCGCGCGGGCGACGTGCGCCATTCCCAGGCCGATATCGCCAAGGCGCGCGGGCTGCTGGGGTACGAGCCGCAGTTCGACATCCTGCGGGGCCTGGAAGTCGCCATGCCCTGGTACGTTCAGTTCCTGAGCTGACCGGGACGTGCGAGCCGGACCGTCATTCGCGAGGCTGACGTGATCGCGCCGTTGAAGCGCCGACTGGCGGGTCTGCACGCCGATCACCGCCGCATCGCCCTGGGGGCGGCCCGCGTGGCCTTTTTCCTGCTGATGGGCAAGGCCGTGGGCGCGGTCAAGGAAATGGCGGTGGCATACCGTTATGGCGTCAGCGACGCCGTGGACGCCTATCAATTCACCCTGACGATCGCCAATTGGCTGCCGGTGACGCTGGTCGGCGCCTGCTCCGTGGTGCTGATCCCGGCCCTGGTGCGCAGCCGCCGGGGCGAGCCCGCCGCGCACGGGCGGTTTCTGGGCGAACTGCAGGCCTGGACCTGGGCGCTGGGCGCCGCCGTGGCCGTCCTCCTGGGCCTGGCCTGGCCCATGGTCCTGGACGTGGCGGGACGGGGCCTGTCGGCCACGGTCCGCGACATGAGCCTGCTGCTGATCCTGGGCTTTGCGCCGGCCGCCTTCTTTACGCTCTGGACGGGCCTGGGCGCGGCGCGCCTGCGGGCGCACGAGCGTCACATCAACACCCTGCTCGACAGCGTGCCGGCCCTGGCGATCCTGGTCTGCGTGCTGGCCGCGCCCGCCGGCGCCGGGATCCTGCCGCTGCTCTGGGGCACGCTGCTGGGCTATGTCATCCAGGCCGTGTGGCAGGACGTCCTGGCGCGGCGCGCGGACCGGGTGCCGGCGCGCCTGCGCCTGAGCCGGCGTGCGCCGCAATGGTCCAGCCTGGCCGCCGCCGCCGGGATCATGCTGGTCGGGCAGCTGGCCATGAGCTTCGTGGGCCCCATCGACCAGTACACGGCGGCGCAACTGGGCGCCAACGCCAACGCGACGCTGGGTTACGCGGCGCGGCTGCTGTCGCTGATGATCGGGCTGGGCGCGGCCTCGGTCGGCCGGGCGGCCCTGCCGGTGCTGGCCGACATCCAGGCCCGGGGGGACGCGTCGCATGCCCGCGCCATGGCGCTGAAATGGTCGTTCGCCTTGCTGGGCATCGGCGCTTTCGCGGTGCTGATCGGCTGGTGGCTGGCGCCCTGGCTGGTGTCGCTGCTGTTCGAGCGCGGCGCCTTCACGGCGCAGGACACGGCCGCCGTGGCGCATGTGCTGCGCTGGGGCATGTTGCAGCTCCCGTTCTATTTCGGCGTGTTGATCCTCGTGCAGTTGCTGGCCAGCCAGAACCGTTACGGCTGGATGGCCGCCATCGCCGTCCTGAATTTCTGTCTCAAGGCCTGGATGAACACTGTGCTGGCGCCGGTCATGGGGACGGCGGGCATCATGCTGGCGACCGCCCTGATGTACGCGCTGTCCTACCTCTGTTACTTGGGCCTGGCCTGGCGCGCAAGCCCGTTGAAGGAATGAATCGAGTGAGCGCGGACCGGATCGACCTGATGATCGTGATCCACTCGCTGCGGGGCGGCGGGGCCGAGCGCGTGGCCGTGGACCTGGCCGCCTGCTGGCAGAGTCGTGGGTGCCGGGTGATGATCGTGACCCAGACGGACGATCGCCAGGACGCCTATCCGCTGCCCGACGGTGTGCGCCGCCATGCCCTGGGGCTGGCGGGCGACAGCGCGGGTCCCGTGGGCGCCCTCTGGGGCAATCTGTTGCGTGTTCTGGCGCTGCGCCGGCTGGTCCGGCGCCACCGCCCGTCCGTGGTGCTGGGCATGATGACCCGGGGGTCGGTGCTGGCGGTGCTGGCGGCGCGCGGGCGCGCCCGCGTGATCGCCACCGAACACGCCCACCCGCCCAGCCTGCCGCTGCCGGCATTCTGGGAACGGTTGCGCCGCTGGACCTACCCGCGCGCCGACGCGGTCGTCGCCCTGACCCGGGGGACGGCGCAATGGCTGGACGAACATTTGCCCGGCGTGCGCGCCCAGGTCATCCCCAACGCGGTGCGCTGGCCTTTGATCGATGGCGAGCCCGTGCTGGAACCGCCGCCGCGCCCGCCGGGCCGTCGCCGGCTGCTGGCCGTGGGCCGGCTGCACCCGGTCAAGGGGTTCGATGGTCTGCTGCGGGCCTTCGCCCAACTGGCGGCACCGTTTCCCGATTGGGATCTGGTCATCCTGGGCGAGGGCGATCAGCGCGGGGAACTGGAAGCCTTGCGCGACGAACTGGGCCTGGACGATCGCGTCAGCCTGCCGGGCCGGGTCGGCAACATGGCGGCCTGGTACGGCGCTTCGGACCTGTATGTGCTCAGTTCCCAGGCCGAGGGCCTGTCCAACACGCTGATCGAGGCCATGGCCTGCGGTCTGCCGTGTGTCGCCACCGATTGCGACACCGGTCCCCGGGAGATCATCCGCGAGGGTCTGGACGGTGTGCTGGTCCGGCCGATCGACGATCCGGACGCCCTGGCGGCCGGACTGGCCGGGCCGATGGCCGACGCCGTGCTGCGGGCGCGCCTGGGCGGCCGCGCCGTCGATGCGCGCGACCGCTTCGGCACCGCGCGCATCATGGCCTTGTGGGAGCAGGTGTTCCAGGGCCGGAGGATCAACTGAGATGCGGCGCCTGTTTCTCGTCAGTTCCATGCACGGCGGCGGCGCCGAGCGCGTGGCCGCGACCCTGGCCAACGCCTGGGCGCGGCGCGGCGACGAAGTCACCCTGGTGTGCTGCTATTCCGGGCGCGGGCGCTGCGATCAGACCCTGGATCCGGGCGTTCGCCTGCTGTGGCTGGCCGACCGGGTGCGAGGTCCCGCCTGGCTGCGCCCCCTGGCCAAGCTTGCCGCCCTGCGGCGCCTGGCGCGGGAATACCGGCCCGACCGGGTGCTGTCTTTCCTGACCAACGTCAACGTGACGGCGCTGCTGGCCCTGTGCGGTCTGGGCCTGCCGATCGTCGTCGGCGAGCGCACCGATCCGGCCCACAGCGTCAACCTGGAACCCAGCCTGCGCCGGCTGCGGCGCTGGACTTATCCCCGGGCGCGCCGCGTCGCCGTGCAGACCCGGCGCGCCGCGCACCATCTGCGGCAGGTCGCGCCGGGCGTGCGCCGCATCGCGGTGATCCCCAATCCGCTCCCCGAGGGGCTGCCTGGTATCCGGCCGCACGAGCCGGCGGGGCCCCGCCGCACGCTGGCCGCCCTGGGACGCTTCAATCCCGTCAAACAGTTCGACCGGCTGATCGAAAGCTTCGCCGCGATCGCCCCGCACTGTCCGGATTGGGACCTGTGCATCTGGGGGGACGGCGCACAGCGGGAAGCCTGCCTGCGGCGTGTCCGCGAACTGGGGCTGGAGGCCCGCATCCGGCTGCCCGGCTTCAGCCGGACCCCCTGGCAAGACCTGTCCACGACCCATGCCTTTGTCCTGAACTCCCGCGTCGAAGGCTTTCCGAACGCGCTGCTGGAGGCCATGGCCCTGGGGCTGCCCTGCGTGGCGACCGACTGTCCTTCCGGGCCGTCCGAACTGACTCAGGGCGGCGTTCTGGCCGAACTGGTGCCGCTGGGCGACGCGGCGGCCCTGGAGCGGGCCTTGCTGCGCGTGATGCGCGCCAGCCCCGCCGAGCGCGAGGCCCGGGGCCGGACTGCGGCGGAGTCGGTGAGGGCCCGCTATGGGCTGGACGCCGTCCTGCGGGCCTGGGATGATGCCTGGACGGACGCGGACGGGACGGTCGGCGCCGAGGACGATGAAGACGCGCCCCGGCCGGCGCGCTGATGGCC
Source organism: Castellaniella denitrificans (assembly GCF_027214045.1). Classification (GTDB taxonomy): domain Bacteria; phylum Pseudomonadota; class Gammaproteobacteria; order Burkholderiales; family Burkholderiaceae_B; genus Castellaniella; species Castellaniella denitrificans_A. The sequence goes on from NZ_JAPWHE010000003.1 coordinate 82,606, forward strand.
TGGATGATGCCGATGGCCGAGGAAACCGCATGAACGGAAACGAAATGGACGCCCCTGCCACTGCTCGATCAACCAAGGGGGCCGTCTCCGTGGCGGCACCACCGTCCCTGAGGGTCATGCACGTGATTTCGGGCCTGCTGCACGGCGGCGCGGAAACGGTGCTGTTTCGGCTGGCCACGGCCCCCGGCGGCACGGTCCGGCATACGGTGGTGTCCATGCGTGGCGAAGGCGTCATGGGCGCCCGGCTGCGCGAGGCCGGCGTCGAGGTGATCTGCCTGGACATGCAGGGCTGGACCGGAAACGTCCACGGCCTGTGGCGTTTGTACCGGCTGCTGCGCGAGCGCCGGCCCGATGTGGTGCAAACCTGGATGTACCACGCCGACCTGATCGCCGGTCTCGTGGCGCGGCTGGCCGGCATCCGCGCCGTGGCCTGGGGCGTGCGCAATTCGGGCGTCAGCCTCGGAGAAAGCAGCCGTTCCTCCCGCATCGCGGCCTGGGCCTGCGCCCGCGTGTCGGCCTGGGTCCCGGGCGTCATCGTCGCTTGCGCCCGCAAGGCGGCCGAAGTCCACCGGGCCTGGGGCTACCGCGCCGACCGGGTGCTGGTCGTGCCCAACGGCTACGACCTGGACGTCTGGCATCCGGACGCCGCGGGCGTCGCCGAACTGCGCGCCCGCTGGGGGGTGCCCGAGGGCGCGCCGCTGCTGGGCAGCGTGGCGCGCTGGAATCCCTTGAAGGACCACGAGAACCTTCTGGCGGCGCTGGCCCTTTCCGTGCGCACCCATCCGGACCTGCGCTGCGTGCTGATCGGGCTGGGGATGTCGCGCGACAACGCGGACCTGATCGCCATGGCGCGTCATTACGGCCTGCTGGACCATCTCATTTTCCTGGGACGTCGCGACGACGTGCCGGTACTGATGCGGGCGCTGGACATCCACGTGTTGTCGAGCAAGGCCGAGGGCTTTCCCAACGTGGTGTCCGAGGCCATGGCCTCCGGCGTGGCCTGCGTGGTGACCGACGTGGGCGACGCGGCGGACATCGTGGGCGAGCACGGCTGGGTCGTGCCGCCCGGGGACGCGTCGGCCCTGGCGGGCGCCATCGACCAGGCGGTGGAAGCCGTGCGCGATCCGCAATGGCCGGCGCGCCGCGACGCTGCCCGGGCCTCCGTCGAACGCCGCTACAGCCTGCGGACCATGGTGGACCGCTATGAAACCGTCTGGCGCCGGCTGGCCGCCGATTTTCCTGCGGCCGGGCCGGGGCGAGGGGCGGCCGACGCGGTGATTTCGGCGGCGCCGGCCTCGGCGCCCCGGCTGCTGTTCTTCATCACCAATCCGGCGTTCCTGGTGTCGCACCGGCTGCCGGTCGCACTGGCCGCCCGTGACGCGGGCTACGAGGTGCACGTTGCGTCCATGGGCGGCCCTGCCGTCGCGCAACTCGAGGCGTTGGGCCTCACGCACCATGTCCTGCCTCTGTCGCGCACCAGCATGCGGCCCTGGACCGAGGCCCGCAGCCTCTGGGCCATCTGGCGCCTGTTTCGCCGGGTGCGACCGGATCTGGTGCATGCCGTCACCCTCAAATCCGTGCTGTACGGCGGTATCGCCAGCCGTCTGGCGGGGGTGCCCGCCTATGTGGCGGCGATTTCGGGGCTGGGCTATGTCTTCATCCAGGGCTCGGGCGCGCGCGCCGCGCTCAAGCGCCTGGCCCTGGTTCTGTACCGCCTCGCCCTGGGGCATGCCAACAGCCGGGTGATTTTCCAGAACGCCTCGGACCGGGACGTGCTGGTGCAAGCCGCAGCGGTGCGGCCGGAGCAGGTCGTGATGGTGCGGGGCTCGGGCGTGGACCTGGATCGTTTCGCGCCGGCTCCCTGGCCGGATGGCCCGGTGACGGTCGCCATGGCCAGCCGGCTGCTGCATGACAAGGGCGTGCGCGAATTCGTCGAGGCTGCGAGGCTGTCCGCATCGCGCGGCGAAGGGCTGCGGTGGCGTCTGGCCGGCAGCCTGGATCCGGAGAATCCCGCATCGGTGACCGCCTCCGAACTCGAGGCCTGGCGGGCCGGGGGGATGATCGAGTACGTGGGCGAATGCGCGGACGTTGCGGGCTTCTACGCGCAGGCGCACATCGTGACGCTGCCGTCCTATCGCGAAGGCCTGCCCAAGTCCCTGATCGAGGCGGCCGCGTGTGGCCGGCCGGTGGTGGCCACGGATGTGCCCGGCTGCCGGGACGCGATCGAACCCGGGGTCAGCGGCGTACTGGTGCCGCCCCGGGATGCGCGGGCGCTGGCCGCCGCAGTCGCGGCCCTGGCCGAAGACGAGGCCTTGCGGACCCGCATGGGCGACGCGGGGCGGGCGCTGGCGGAACGCGATTTCAGCTTGGACCGGATCGTCCGGGCGCATCTGGACGTGTACAGGGACCTGGCGCCTCCGGCCCGCTGAATCTGTTTCCAGCCCGCCGCATGATGATGTGCCACAGACCCCGCCCGAGAGGCGGGGTCTGTACGTTTTGGGGGATCGCGGCCGCGAGTCCGTGTTTTCCCTAGTAGTGCATTTTCCATACGAAACTATAATTTGTATACAAAAATTTGGTTTGTATAAAAAATCCATGGACAGTACACAGAAAAAACAGACAGCACAGTCCGTTTACGAGGATGTCAGGGCGCTGCTCGGCAACATGATGCAGGACATCACAGAGCCGGTTCGTGTCCGGGAAGAAGACCTCGCCAGTCAACTGGGGGTCAGCCGCACACCCGTGCGCGAAGCGCTGATCCGGCTGGAGAGCACCGGCCTGATCAGCTTGCGCCCGGGGCGCGGTGCCTTGCTCTCGCCGGTGACGGACGCGGAATACATCGAGTGGCTGCAGTTGCGCGAGATGCTCGAAGGATTTGCCGCGCACGAGGCCGCGCTGAACGCGTCGCAGCGCGATGTGGAACGCCTGCGGGCGCTGTTCGAGCCTTTTCTGGCGGTGGCGCCCGGAGAGCGGGATGCGGATGCCTATGCGCAGGCCAATGTGACCTTCCACGCGGAAATCATCGCGCTGGCGAACAATCGCCTGCTGGAAAAAGTGTGGGCCGCCTTCGGGCATCGCCAGACGACGTTCCGGCGGCAGACGATCAAACGGCTGCATCGCGGCGAGGATTCCTTGCGCGAGCATCTCGCCATGATCGAGGCGATCGCGCGGCGAGACGCGGCCCTGGCGGAACGGCTGGCGCGCGATCACGTGCATAGCCTGCTCGTGGCTTTCAGGCGGTTCACTCAGGGCGGGGACTCGGCGTCCGACGCCTGAGCCGTCTCATCAGTGTGTGGCAAGAGGTGATCTTAGAATGAAATTCCTGAGTTTTCTTGATCAAGGACGGTCGAGGCTCGGTCTGTTGAAGGACGATGGCAAGGTCGTGGATCTTTCCGCGTTGCTGGCCGCGCGTGCCGGCCACGGCCTGCCGTCCGTGCCGGCCGATGTGGGCGAACTGATCGAATTGGGCGGGGCGGCCCTGGATGCCATCGAGGCCTGCCTGGAGGGGGCGGATGCGTCGGCCGCGGCGGGGCGGGATCTCGCCGAACTGCGCGTGACGGCACCCCTGCGCATGAGAAAGAACCTCTTTTGCGTGGGCCGGAACTACCGGGATCACATCATCGAGGGCAATCTGGCGCGTGGCCGGCCTGCGGATCAGTTTCCGACCGCCATCGAGTTCTTCACCAAACCGCCCACGGCAATCATCGGACACGGCGAGCGGGTGCCGAGGTACGCCAGCCTGACGGACAGCCTGGATTACGAGGTCGAGCTCGCCATCGTCATCGGTCGCCGTGGACGGGACATCGCCCGCGCCGATGCGCTGGACCATGTGTTCGGTTACACGATCGTCAACGACATCACCGCCCGCGACTTGCAGCAGCGCCATGGGCAGTGGTTCAAGGGCAAGGGGCTGGACGCCACCTGTCCCATGGGGCCGGTGGTCGTCCATCGCTCCGCCATCGCCGATGCGAACGATCTCGATATTTCGCTGACCGTGAACGGAGCGTTGCGGCAGTCGGACAACACATCGTCGATGATCTTCGACGTGCGGACGATCATCGAGCAGCTTTCGGCGGGGATGACGCTGGAACCGGGCGATGTCATCGCCACCGGCACGCCCAAGGGCGTGGGCTTCGCGATGACGCCTCCCGCCTGCCTGCGGGCGGGGGATGTCGTCTCGGCCACCGTGCAGCATATCGGCACGCTGACCAATATCGTATCGGAGTGATGCGCCGGCAATCGTGCCGCCATCCGCACACAGGGGAAACACATGACTCTGCCTGAACATCTGGCGCCGTTCGCGAGCGGCGAACTGGCCTCCCGCTATGTCGACGTGGGCACGCTGCCCTGGAAGCCGACGCCCACGCCCGGCATCGACATGAAGATCCTGCTGGACATCCCGGAAACCGGCCTGATGACCGCGCTGTTCCGCTGGCAACCCGGTACTGCCTTGCCGCTGCACGAGCATGTGGAGATCGAGCAGACCTATGTGCTCAGCGGCAGCATCGTCGACGATGAGGGCGAAGTCCGGGAAGGCGATTACGTCTGGCGTCCGAAAGGCAATCGGCACATCGCCCGTTCTCCCCACGGGGCGCTCGTGCTGTCGTTCTTTCTGAAACCGAACAAATTTCTCGAAGGCGCGTTGGCCGGGCAGGAACTGAGGTGATCCGGCCACGCGGGGTGGCGGACTTTAAAAATCAAAGCATAGGAGACGAATCCATGTCGTTCAAAGTGAAATCATCGACCACGGCCTGCCTGACCGCGGCGTTGCTGGCTTGCGTGGCCGGTCAGGCGTCGGCCGACATCCAGGACCGCAACATGAAATTCAGCTACGCGGTCAGCGCCAGCAATCCCGTGGGCCTGGCTGTCCAGAAATTCGTCGATGTCGCTCAAGAGAAGAGCGGCGGAAAGTTCAAGATCACCGGCTATCCCGACGCCCAGTTGGGTAACGAACTCCAGTCCATGTCCTCCGCGCAAGGCGGCATTGTCGAGCTGTCGGTGGTGTCCACGGCCGGCGCCGCCAGCAACGTCAAGGAACTGGGGATCTTCGACCTGCCGTTCCTGTTTCACAGCGTCGAGGAAGCCGACGCGGTCATCGACGGGCCCGTCGGCCAGCGCCTGCTGGAGAAGTTCTCCGCCAAGAACCTCGTGGGCCTGTGCTATTGGGACTACGGCTTCCGCCAGGTCACCAACAGCAAGCATCCGATCCGCAAGCTCGAGGACCTCAACGGCCTGAAGCTGCGGGTCTTGCAGAACCGCATCTACATCGACACGTTCAAGGCCTTGGGTGCCAACCCGCTGCCGCTGCCCTACCCGGAGACCTATACGGCGCTTGAAAGCAAGGCCATCGACGGGCAGGAAAGCTCCTTTCTCGTCACCAAGAGCAGCGGCTACCAGGAAATCCAGAAATACCTGACGGAAACCAAGCACGTCTTCCTTCCCGCCGTCGTGATGGCGAGCAAGCGGTTCTGGGATCGCCTGAGCGCGCAAGAGCGTACCGTGCTGCGCGATTCCTGCGCGGAATCGGTCACGTATTTCCGGGAAGTCAGCCGCAAGATGGAAAAGGATGTCGTCCAGGAACTGGTCGGCGCCGGCATGGAGTTCAACGCGATCGATCCGGCGGAAAAAGCCCGCATGGTCGAGGCGACGGCCTCCGTGACCGCGAAGTACAAGACGGAACTTGGCGCCGAACTCGTCGACGAGACGCTGGCGACCATCCAGAAGGTCCGTGGGCGGCAATAAGGACCCTCGAACCCCGCATGTACGGCCGGCTCGACGAGCGTCCGGTCGGCCGCGCATGCCTTTTTGATTGGAGCGTCCATGTCAAAACTGATCAGGGCCTACGACACGCTGCTGAAAATCATCATCGTCGCTTGCCTCGTCGCCATGGTCGTCATGGTGTTCGCCAACGTTGTGATGCGCTATGCCTTCAATACGGGGTTGCCTGTTTCGGAGGAACTGGCGCGCTGGTGCTTCGTCTGGCTGACCTTCCTGGGGGCGATCCTCGTGTTGCGCGAGCGTTCGCACCTCGGTGTCGACCTCGTGGTGCGTGTCCTGGCACCCAGGGCACGCAAGCTGTGCCTGATCGTGGCCTGCCTTCTCATGATCTATGCCACCTGGCTGATTCTCATGGGCAGCATTGAACAGACGCGCCTGAACTATGAAGCGACGGCGCCAGCCTCCGGGCTTTCGCAGGCCTGGTTCTTCGGTGTCGGGATCGTGTTCGCGGTGTCGACCGGCTGCATCCTGCTGCATCAGTTGCATGTCCTGGTCAGGACGCCTGCCGGCCAACTGAGCGTCGGGACGGAAAACACCTCCCAGGGAGCCGATTGATGACGCTCGCCTTGTTCGTTGTCGTGTTGTTCGCCGGGCTCGCGATCGGGCTGCCCGTTGCCTACGCCTTGATCCTGACGGGCGTCGCCCTGATGTACCAGCTTGATTTTTTCGATGCGCAGATCGTCGCCCAGAACCTGCTCAACGGGGCGGACAGTTTTCCTCTGATGGCGGTGCCGTTCTTCATGCTGGCGGGCGCCATCATGAATGCGGGCGGGCTGTCGAGGCGCATCGTGAACCTGGCCCTGGCCCTGGTCGGGCACATCCGGGGCGGCCTGGGCTATGTGACCATCCTGGCCGCCAGCATCCTGGCGAGCCTGTCGGGCTCCGCCGCCGCGGATGCGGCCGCCTTGTCGGCCCTGCTGGTCCCGATGATGATGAAGGCGGGAAACTCCAGGGGGCGTTCCGGGGGGCTGGTCGCCTCGTCGGGCATCATCGCCCTGGTGATTCCGCCGTCGATCGGCCTGATCCTGATCGGTGTGACCGGAAACATCTCGATCACCGGCCTGTTCATGGCGGGGATCTTTCCCGGCATCCTGATGGCGCTGTGCCTGTGCGCCACTTGGTTCCTGGTCTCTCGCAAGGACGATATCCGGCCATTGCCCAAAGTGCCTGCGAAAGAAGTGCTGGTCTTGCTGGTCGAGAGTTTCTGGGCCCTGCTGCTGCCGGTGATCATCATCGTGGGCCTGCGGTTCGGGGTCTTCACCCCGACGGAAGCCGGGGTCGTGGCCGCTGTCTATGCGCTGCTGGTGGCGACCTGCGTTTACCGCGAACTGCCGCTGCGCGATCTCTACGCCGTCTTCCTGGAGTCGGCCAAGTTGAGCGCCATGGTGATGTTCCTGGTGGCGGGGGCGCTGGTGTCGGGCTGGATGATCACGGTCGCCGGCCTGCCCCAGCAGGTGGTCTCCATCGTGGAGCCGCTCAAGGACTCGCCGACTTTGCTGATGCTGGCGGTCATCGGCCTGGTCCTGGTGGTCGGAACGGCCATGGACATGATTCCGATTGTGCTCATCCTGATCCCCGTCCTGCTGCCCGCCGTAGTGGCCGCGGGTATCGATCCGGTCTACTTCGGCATCGTATTCATGCTGGCGTGCTCGATCGGTCTGATCACCCCGCCGGTGGGCGCCGTGCTCAACGTGGTGGCGGGCGTGACCAGGGCCAGGATGATCGAGATCATCGTGGGCGTCTGGCCCTTCCTGGCGGCGCAGTGCATCGTGTTGTTGTCGCTGGTGCTGTTCCCGCAGCTCGTGCTGGCGCCTTACCGGTGGATCATGGGCTAGGGCCGTGGCTGGCCGCGCCGGAAAACGAAGGAGGCATATCGTGCGTGAGTTAAACGGAGTGCAAGGGTACCGGGTCATGATTTCGGCCGGTGCGTCGGGTATTGGCCTGGCCATTGCGCGCGCCTTCCTGGGGGCAGGGGCGCGCGTGCAGGTCTGCGACCTGTCCGAGGCCGCGCTGCGCGAGGCGGAGCGCGGCCTGCCGGGTATCGGGACGTTTCGCGCGGATGTCTCCGATCCAGCCGCCGTCGATCAGTGGTTCGACCATGCGCTGGAGGCTCTGGGCGGTCTCGACGTGCTTATCAACAATGCGGGGATCGCGGGGCCGACCGTGGCGCTGGAGGATCTGTCCGTGGACGACTGGGACCGTACCCTGAGCGTCAATGTGCGGGGGCATTTTCTTTGCACCCGCCGGGCCATCCCGGCGCTGAGGCGCTCGGGCCGGGGCGCGATCATCAACGCGAGTTCGGTGGCGGGGCGCCTGGGGTATCCGTTCCGCGTTCCTTACGCGGCTTCCAAATGGGCCGTCGTCGGTATGACGCAGAGTCTGGCGATCGAGCTGGGAGGCGATGACATCACGGTCAACGCGCTGCTGCCCGGCATCGTGGAAAGCCGGCGCGTGGACGAAGTCGTGGCCGCGAAGGCCCGCGTCCGGGGTATTTCCGAAGACGAACAGCGGGCCGAGATGCTGGAGCATGTGGCCCTGCGCCGCATGGTGCCCATGGATCACATTGCCGGCATGGCGCTGTTCCTGGCCTCGCCCGCGGGGCGCAGCATCACGGGGCAGAGCATGAATGTGTGCGCGGGTGTGCAGACCTTGCGGTGAGCGCGCCGATACGCGTGGCGGTATCGCGGGCGCAGGCCGGCGAAGCCGATGGATTTCGAGGAGAAGTGGATGAACATCGATTATTTGCAGGAAACTTTCGGCCTGCGGGGGCGGACTGCGCTGATCACCGGTTCGGGGTCGGGCCTCGGCCATGCCATCGCCGCCAGCCTGGGGCAGGCGGGCGCGCGGGTCGTGATCAATGACCTGGACCTGCCACGATGCGAGGCGGCCGTGCGGGAACTGGCGCGGCAGGGTGTGGAGGCCCGGCCCGCGCCGTTCGACGTGTCCGATCATGAGGCGGTGCGGCAGGCCGTGGCGGACCTCGCGGCGGCGGGGTGGGCGGTCGACGTGCTGGTCAGCAACGCAGGGAACCAGAACCGCATGCCCCTGGTCGATCAGGCGCCCGAAGCCTGGCGGTCCCTGTTCAAGGTGCACGTCGACGGCGCCTTCAATTGCGTGCAGGCGGTCCTGCCGCACATGGCGGCCCGGGGAGGCGGATGCATCGTCCTGATGTCGTCCGTGGCGGCGGTGGCCAGCATGCCGGGCATCTCGGCCTACGCTTCCGCCAAGGGGGCGCTGGCCGCACTCACGCGCTCCGTGGCCGTCGAGTATGGTGAAAAGGGCGTGACCTGCAATGCGCTGGCGCCCGGCTTCGTCAGGACGCGTTTCACTGAGGCGCTGCAGGAAAAGGCGCAGTTCAACGCATTCCTGGAGGATTCCGTGCCCCTGAAGCGCTGGGCCGAGCCGGAGGACATCGCGCCTGCCGTTCTGTACCTCGCTTCCCGGGCGGGGCGTTTCGTGAACGGCCACCTGCTTGCCATCGACGGCGGCCTGTTGGCCAGGATGTGAAGGAGGTTCGGGGATATGGACGAATCGGGTACGTTCCTGCATGTCGTGATGATGGCGTTCGAGGAAGGCGTCGACGAGCGCTTCCATCGGCAGGTCGAGGCGCATGCGCGGCGGGTGAGGCGGGAGTGCACGGGTCTCCTGGTGTACCACTATGGCGAGAATGTCGCCGACCGGTCGCAGGGGTTCACGCATGCGACCAGTGCGCTGTTCGTTGATGCCGCCGCGCATGACGCCTATCAGACGAGTCCGGCGCACGTCGAGATGAAGCGATTCATGATGGGGCGCATCGCCCGCATCGCGGTGTACGACGGTCTGATCCCGCCCGGCGCCTGCCCGGGTTGATTGTCCCTTGCCAGCCGCTTTGGCCAGTCCCCGCGCAACCCCTTTTCCGGAGCATCCGCATGTCCGCACTCCACAATTCTTTCAAGGCCGCCCTGCGCGGCGATGGAATGCCGCGCATCGGTCTGTTTCTGGGGCTGTGCAATCCCGACTCGGCCGAACTGCTGGGCGGCACCGGTTTCGACTGGTTGCTGATCGACGGCGAGCATGGTCCGAACGACCTGCGCACGATCCTCGCACAGTTGCGGGCGCTTCAGGGCGGTCAGGCCGATGTCCTGGTGCGCGTCGTCGACCATGATCCCGCGCGCATCAAGCAGATGCTGGACATCGGGGTCCAGTCCCTGCTGGTGCCGATGGTGGAGTCGGCCGAACAGGCCCGCGCCCTGGCGCTGGCCGTCCGCTACCCGCCCGCCGGAGTCCGGGGCGTGGGCACGGCGATGGCGCGTGCGGCGCGCTGGAACGGGGTGCCGGACTACCTGCGGCGTGCCGACGGCGAAATCTGCCTGATCGTCCAGGCGGAATCCCGCGCCGCCCTGGAGGCCCTGGACGATATTCTGGCGGTGGAGGGCGTGGACGCGGTGTTCATCGGCCCCTCGGATCTGGCCGCATCGATGGGGCATTTGGGTCGGCCGGACCATCCCGAGGTCCGGACCGCAGTGCTTGGGGCCATCGAGAAAATCGCCCGGAGCGGCAAAGCCGCCGGTGTGTTCGCCACCCGGCTGGACGCCGCCCGGGCCTACGGCCAGGCGGGCGCCCGGTTCATCGCCCTGGGCACGGACACGCTGCTGCTGCGGCAGTCGGCCACCAGCCTGGTCCTGGCTTTCCGCGAGGGCGCCGACCAGGCAGCGGGGACCGGCTACTGACCAGGGATCAGAACGGCAGATCCCGCCCCGGCAGCAGCTCGGCGATGGCGGCGCGGAATTCGTCCTGGATCCGCGCCAGGGCCTCGGGCGTGTCGCCCTCGAAGCGCAGCACCACCACGGGCGTCGTGTTCGACGCGCGCGCCAGGCCGAAGCCGTCCGGGTATTCGGCGCGGATGCCGTCGATCGTGACGCGGTCCGTGGCGCCGGGGAAGCGGCCCTCGGACTGAAGCCGGCGGATGAAGGCATGCGGTTCGCCTTCGGCCATGGGCAGTTTCAGTTCCGGTGTGGAGATCCCCTGGGGCAGGGCCTCCAGTTCCCTGCCTGGATCGTCGCTGCGCGACAGGATTTCCAGCAGGCGTGCGCCGGCATAGAGGCCATCGTCGAAACCGTGCCAGCGTTCCTTGAAGAAGATGTGGCCGCTCATTTCGCCGGCCAGCGGGGCGCCGGTCTCGGCCAGGCGGGCCTTGATCAGGGAATGCCCCGTCTGCGACATCAGCGGCGTGCCGCCGGCTTCCTGGACGGCACGGCCCAGGTGGCGGCTGCACTTGACGTCGAAGAGGATGGGGGCGCCCGGCTGGCGTTGCAGAATGTCGCGGGCGAACAGGATCATCTGGCGGTCGGGCCAGATGATCTGGCCGGATCGGGTGACGACGCCCAGGCGGTCGGCGTCGCCGTCGAAGGCCAGGCCCAGTTCGCAGTCGGTGCCTTGCAGATGGGCGATCAGGTCCCGCAGGTTGGCCGGGTCCGCCGGGTCGGGATGGTGGTTTGGAAACAGGCCGTCGACGTCGCAATACAGTTCGTCCACCGTGCAGCCCAGCGCCCGGAACAGGCGGGCGGCGGCCACGCCGCCCACGCCGTTGCCGCAGTCGATGGCGATGCGCATGGGGCGCGCCAGGCGGATGTGGCCGGCGATCTCGCGGATGTAGGTGTCGATCAGGTCGGTGACGACGCTGATGCCCGGCGTCATGCCCACGGGCGCCTGGATGTCCTCCATGGCCAGGCGCAAGGCCTGGATGTCGTCGCCATGGAGGGTGCGCCCCGCCATCATCATCTTGAAGCCGTTGTAGTCGGGCGGGTTGTGGCTGCCGGTGATGGCGACCCCGGAACCGCTGCCGTCGCGCTGGGCGGCGTAATACACCAGGGGCGTATGCGCCAGGCCCAGGTCCACGGTATTGATCCCGCCCGCGTGCAGGCCGGTCTTGACGGCGTGGGCCAGCCCACGGCTGCTCAGGCGCCCGTCGTAGCCGACCGCCAGGCTGCGCACGTTCTCGCGCCGGGCCTGGGCGGCCAGGGCCAGGCCCAGGCGGTGGGCGAAGGGCTCGTTGATCTGTCCGGGCACGGTGCCTCGGATGTCATAGGCCTTGAAGACGGCGGAGGGCAGAGGGGTATTCATGGGGCTTCCGGCGGAAAGATCGGCTGGCGCCATTATCGCCGATTACAATCGAGGGTTCTTTCCATCAGCAGGATGCGGGACTACGAAAGCCATGGATCATCTGGATGCTTTGCGCGCGACGGTCGGCGCCGCGCAGGTGCTGACCGGGGCGGATGCGCTGCCCTGGGAAACGGACTGGCGCGAACGCTATCGCGGCCGGTCGCTGGCCGTGGTGCGACCGGGTTCGGTCGACGAGGTCGCGGCGGTCGTGCGTCTGTGCGCGCAGGCCGGGCTGCCCGTGATTCCCCAGGGGGGCAACACGGGGTTGTGCGGCGGGGCGACGCCCGACGATTCGGGCCGCGCGGTGATCCTGTCGCTGCAGCGCCTGAGCCGGATCCGCGGCATCGACACCGACAACGACACGATGGAGGTCGAAGCCGGCTGCGTCCTGCAATCCGTGCAGCAGGCCGCGCGCGAGGCAGGCCGGCTGTTCCCCCTCAGCCTGGCGGCCGAGGGCAGTTGCACCATCGGCGGCAACCTGGCCACCAATGCGGGCGGCACCCAGGTCCTGCGCTACGGCAACATGCGCGAACTGGCCCTGGGGCTGGAAGTCGTCACCGCCCAGGGCGAGATCTGGCACGGTCTGCGCGGCCTGCGCAAGGACAACACCGGCTACGACCTGCGCGATCTGTTCATCGGCAGCGAGGGCACGCTGGGCGTGATCACGGCGGCGACGCTGAAGCTGCATCCCCTGCCGGTGGCGCGCTGCACCGCCCTGCTGGCCCTGGATTCGATCGAGTCCGCCATCGCCATGCTGGGCCGCGCCCGCGCGGGCCTGGGCGCCTCGCTGACCGGCTTCGAACTGATGGCGGGCGATTGCCTCCAGGACGTGGTGCGCTGCTTCCCGCAGCAGCGCCTGCCCTTCGAGGGGCCGTCGGCCAACATGCCCTGGTACGCGCTGCTGGAATTGTCGGACAGCGAATCCGAGGCCCATGCCCGCGAGCGCTTCGAGGTCGTGGTGGGCGAGGCCATCGAGGCCGGCGTCGTCCTGGACGCGGTGATCGCCGAATCCATGGCGCAAAGTCATGCCTTGTGGCATCTGCGCGAAAGCATCCCCCTGGCCGAAAAGGAATCCGGCAAGAGCATCAAGCACGACGTCTCGATCCCGGTGTCGCGCATGGCCGAGTTCGTCCTGGGCACCAACGCCGCGCTGCAGGCCGCGTTCCCGGGGATCCGTCACGTGATCTTCGGCCACCTGGGCGACGGCAATCTGCACTACAACGTCGCGCGCGGGGCGGACTGGGCCGAAGGCCAGCTGCTGGCGCGCCAGGACGCGGTCTACGAGCTGGTGCACGGGCGCGTCCACGCGGTGGGCGGGTCGATCAGCGCGGAGCACGGGGTGGGGCAGCTCAAGCGCGACGTGCTGCCGCGCTACAAGGACCCGGTGGAAATGGCCCTGATGCACCGCATCAAGGCGGCCCTGGATCCCCAGGGCGTCATGAATCCGGGCAAGGTGCTGGGCGCCGCCTGAGCGGGTCTCCGCGCCGCGCTTGCTTGGCACCGGGCGGGCCGTCCCGTCGGGGTTCCGGCTATGATGGCGCCTTCCTTCACTCACATTGGAAGCTGTCTTCATGACCATTCAGCGCATCGAACCCGGCCCCCGCATGAGCGGGGCCGTCGTCCACGGCAATACCGTCTACCTGTCGGGCCAGGTGGGCCACGAGGGCGACGACATCCAGACCCAGGCGCGCACGGCGCTGGCCGAGGTCGACCGCCTGCTGGCCCAGGTCGGCAGCCACAAATCCCGCATCCTGCAGGCCACGATCTGGCTGGCCGACATGGCTGATTTCGCGGCCATGAATCCGGTCTGGGAAGCCTGGATCGACCCGGCCAACCCGCCGGCCCGCGCCACGGGCGAGGCGCGTCTGGCCGACCCGGGCCTGAAGTTCGAAGTGATCGTCGTCGCCGCGATCAATTGACTCCGGCGGCCCGGGTGGAAGTCAATCAACGTTTCTGGCAGCCCGGGCAGAAATAGGTGGCGCGCTGGCCCTGGACAATGCGCCGGATCGGTGTGGCGCAGCGTGGGCAGGGCCGGCCATCGCGTTCGTAGACGGCCGCGTGCAGCGTGAAATACGCGCCCGGCGCGCCCTGGGCGTTGACGTAGTCGCGCAGCGTGCTGCCGCCCGATTCCAGCGCCTGGCCCAGGGTCGTCAGGATCGCGGCGTGCAACCGCGCACAGCGCGGACGCGACAGGCGGCCGCCCGGCAGGCGCGGGTCGATGCCGGCCAGGAACAGCGATTCGGACGCGTAGATGTTGCCCACGCCCACGACGATCTTCCCGCCCAGCAGCAGTTGCTTGACCGACTGGCGGCGCCCCTGCAGTCCCGCGTGCAGGAGATCCGGGGTGAAGGCCGGGTCGAAAGGCTCGATGCCCAGGCCGGCCAGCAGCGGATGGGCCTCGATCGGGCCGGCCCCCGCCGGGTGCCACAGGACGGCGCCGAAGCGGCGCGGGTCATGCAGCAGGAAGCGCGCTTCGTCGAACAGCCATTCCACATGGTCGTGCTTGCGCGGCGGTTCGTTCATCGGCGCCCGCCGCAGAGAGCCCGACATGCCCAGGTGCACGATCTGCGTACCTCGTGTGAACCGGATCAGCAGGTATTTCCCCCGGCGCTCGCAGGCCAGGACCTCGGCATCGCGGACCTGGGCCGGCAGGTCGTCCGGCACGGGCCATCGCAGGCGGGATTCATGCACGATCAGGCGCCGCAGGACGCGCCCGGGCATGATCGTGGCAATTCCACGACGGGTTGTTTCGACTTCTGGCAGTTCCGGCATGGCGGGGTGATAACATCCACTTTCGACGATGCAATTTTGCCACCAGACGCGGTTTTGTCCTGCGTTCCGGCCATGGTTACCGCAAATGAGATTTCCCGCTTCCGTGATTCCCGTGGTGCTGGCGCTGGCCGCAGCACACGAGACGGCGTGGGCTGCGCCTCCCGCAGCCGCGCCGGCCGATCCGGTCGAGACCATTCATCTGCGTAGCGGCGAGCCGCCCGCCGTCAATCTCACCCCCGAACTCCTGTACCGCCTGCTGGTGGCCGAACTGTCCGCCCAGCGCGGGCAATACGACGACGCCGCCCAGGAACTCCTGTCCCTGGCGCACGACACGATGGATCCCCGGCTGGCGCAGCGCGCCTTCCAGATGTCCATGACCGGGCGCAATCTGGCGCTGGCGCTGCGCTCGGCCCGAGAATGGGCCGCCCTGGATCCATCCAATCCCGAAGCGGTGGCCGCCTCCCTGGCGTTGTCGGCCTCCAGCGGCCAGACCGACGGCCTGGCCCAGACGCTGTCGCGCCGCATCGCCTCGGCCGACGATCAGGACCAGGCCATCGTCCAGGCGGCCGGTATCGTCTCCAAGATGACGGACAAGCGACTGGCACTGGACGTACTGGACAAGGCGCTGGCGGGCGTTGCCGGCACCTCGTCGCTGGCCCGCCTGGCCCTGGCCGATGCCGCCTGGGCGGCGGGCGAACCCGTGCGCGCCGTCGGCGAGGCCCGCCGCGCCCAGGCGCTGGACCCGGACTCCCAGGATGCCGCCCAGCGGGTGCTGGAATACGGCCTGCGGGTCGAGCCCGTCCGGGCCATCAAGGAGACCTACGCCTTCCTGGACAGCCATCCCGACCGGCGCGGCCTGCAACTGCTGCTGGTCAGCCGCCTGACCGGCATGGGGGCGTTCGACGAGGCCCTGGGCCTGCTGGACCGCATGCGCAGGCGCGCCCCTGAAGACTTCGATCTGCTCTACACCGAGGCCGAGGTCAACGCCCGGGCCGGCCGTTACGACGCGGCCAAATCCCTGCTGAACCAGTACATCGCGATCCAGCAACAGCGGCGCAAGGCCATCCGCGACGGCGCCACCAACGCCCAGGCCGACGTATCCGACGCGCGGCTGCTGCTGGTGCAGATCGCCGAACGCCAGAACGACCTGCGCGAGGCCATCCGCCAGTTGCGCAACATCGACGAGCCGACGCTGCTGTTCCAGGCGCGCACCCACGAGGCCGTGCTGTACGGCAGGCTGGGCGACCTGAGCCAGTCGCGGGCGATCCTGGACGCCATCAAGCCCGCCGACCGCCGCGAGCGGGCCGTCCTGCGCCTGACACTGGCTTCCATCTACCGGGACGCGGGGCGCACCGACCAGGCGGTCGATCTCCTCAAGGCGGCCGATCTGGAGATGCCCGACACGCCTGAAATCAAGTACGACCTGGGCATGCTGCTGCACCAGCAGGGCAAGACGGCGGAATTCGAAAGCCTGATGCGCCGCGTGATCGAGCTCGATCCCGACAACGCCAACGCCTACAACTCGCTGGGTTACACCTACGTCGAGCAGAACCGGAACCTGGACGAGGCGCGCGGCCTGCTGGAACGGGCGCTCGAACTCGAGCCCGACAGCGCCTACATCCTGGACAGCGTGGGCTGGTATCTGTTCCGCATCCGCGACTACCAGGGGGCGCTGGAATACCTGCGCCGCTCCTATGACCAGTTGCCCGCCGCCGACGTGGCCGCGCACCTGGGCGAGACCCTGTGGGCGTTGGGCCGTCACGACGAGGCGCGGCGCATCTGGGCCGAAGGCCGCAAGGCCGATCCCGACAGCGCGGCCCTCAAGGAAACGCTGGACCGCCTGGGGGTCAAGCTGCCATGATCGGGCGCCTACGGCGTGTCTGGCCGGCATTGGCGCTGACCGGTCTGCTGGCCGCCTGCGCCGCGCCTCAGCGGATCGGCGGCCAGGGGCCCGCCTTCGAGCGGCAGGGCCGCTTCGCGGTGAACCTGCAGCCGGCGGGCGCCGCGCCCTACGCGGCCCAGGGCGGCTTTTCCTGGCGCGACGATGACCGCGTCCTGCGCCTGGATCTGGTCTCTCCGCTGGGCAGCGTTCTGGCGCGGATCCGGGTCGAGCCCGGCCTGTCCATGCTGGAACGCGCCGATGGCAGCCGCGAATCGGCGTCTACGCCGGACGATCTGCTGGCCCTGGTCTGGGGCCACCCCATGCCCGTGTCGGGCCTGCGGCACTGGATGCGCGGAGAGCCCGCGCCCGGACTCGTCGTCGATGCGCAGCGGGACGGCCGGGACCGCTTGACGTCGCTGCGTCAGGACGGCTGGGACGTGCGCCTGTCGGCCTATGACGACCAGGGGCCCGGGCGCGTGCGCCTGTCGCGCCTGGACGATCAGGGACAGTGGCGTCTTCAACTGATCGTGGACCGGCCTTAGCGGGCGACGCATGGCGGCCCTGTACGATGTGCCGGCTCCGGCCAAGCTCAACCTGTTCCTGCACGTGGTGGGGCGTCGTCCCGACGGCTATCACCTGCTGCAGACGGTCTTCCGTTTCGTGGACCTGTGCGACACCCTGGATTTCGAGGCCACGGCCGACGGCGCGATCATGCGCGAGGGCGAGGGCCTGGCGGGGCTGCCGGCCGACCAGGACCTGGTGCTGCGCGCCGCCCGCGCCCTGCAGCGGGCCACGGGCGCGCGGCGGGGCGCGCGCATCCGCTATGACAAACACATTCCCGCCGGTGGCGGCCTGGGCGGCGGGTCCAGCGATGCGGCCACGACGCTGATCGCATTGAACCGCCTGTGGGGCACGGGCCTGACGCGCGCCGAGCTGATGCGCCTGGCCCTGCCGCTGGGGGCGGACGTGCCGGTCTTCGTCTTTGGCCGCGCGGCCTTTGCCCAGGGTGTGGGCGAGGACCTGACGGCCGTGGACCTGCCCGAGCGGTCCTATTGGATCGTGCGCCCGACCGCCCATGTGGCGACGGCGGATGTGTTTCGCGATCCCGATTTGACAAGAAATTCCGAATCGGTAAAAATTGCGGTCTTTACTGATTGGCAAACAGGGTGCGGCGCAGGCGAATTTTTCGGGCGCAACGACCTGGAAGCCGTGGTCTTTCGGCAGCATCCGGATATCGCCAGGCTTGCGCAGGCGATGCAAGGCACGGAAAACGCGACAGTCGAAGTCCGCATGACAGGTTCGGGTTCGTGCCTGTTCGCGGAATTCCAGGACGCGGCCCAGGCCGGGATGCACCGGGATCGAATAATCGGTAAAATGAAAAACCCGCCCGATGGGGCGATCGAAAGGTCCTGGATCTGCCGGGGTCTGGTTGATCACCCGTTGATTGGCTGGGTCGCTGATTGAATTATTGGGGAATCGCCAAGCTGGTTAAGGCACCGGATTTTGATTCCGGCATGCGAAGGTTCGAATCCTTCTTCCCCAGCCATCCTTTCCGCGCCAGCGCGCATGCTACCAGGCTGTTGAACCGGTCCTCCCCCTGCGGGAAGGCTGTCAACAGCCTTGTCATTTGACACATTGGTTCAATACCATGGCACAAGACAGATTCATGATCTTCACCGGCACGGCCAATCCTCGTCTGGCCGTCGACGTCGTGAATCACCTGGACATGTCCCTGGGCAAGATGACCGTCGGCCGCTTCTCCGACGGTGAAGTCATGGTGGAAATCAATGAAAACGTCCGCGGCAAGGACGTCTTCGTGCTGCAGCCCACCTGCGCGCCGACCAACGACAACCTGATGGAAATCATGGTGATGGTCGATGCCCTGCGCCGCGCCTCCGCGCGCAACATCACCGCCGCCATTCCGTATTTCGGCTACGCCCGCCAGGACCGCCGGCCGCGTTCGGCCCGCGTGTCGATCTCGGCCAAGGTCGTGGCCAACATGCTGCAGGTCGTGGGCGTGGACCGCGTCTTGACCATGGACCTGCACGCCGACCAGATCCAGGGGTTCTTCGACATCCCCGTGGACAACATCTACGCCGGGCCGATCCTGCTGGGCGACATCTGGAGCCGCAATTTCCAGAACCTGGTGGTCGTGTCCCCCGACATCGGCGGCGTGGTGCGCGCCCGGGCCCTGGCCAAGCAGCTCGAGTCCGACCTGGCCATCATCGACAAGCGCCGCCCGCGCGCCAATGTGTCCGAGGTCATGAACATCATCGGCGACGTGAACGGGCGCACCTGCCTGATCATGGACGACATGGTCGACACCGCCGGCACGCTGTGCAAGGCCGCCCAGGCCCTGAAGGACCGGGGCGCGGGCTCCGTGTACGCCTATTGCACGCACCCCGTGCTGTCGGGCGAGGCCATCAAGCGCATCCATGAATCCGCCCTGGACGAACTCGTCGTCACCGACACCATTCCGCTGAACGAAGCCGCGCGCGCCTGCGCGAAGATCCGCCAACTGTCCTGCGCGTCCCTCCTGGGGGAGACCATCCTGCGCATCTCGACGGCGGAATCGGTCAGTTCCCTGTTCGCCGACTGACGGCGGACGCGTTTCACCTTGTGGCCCCGCGCTGGTCGCGGCGCGGGGCGTTTTCGCAGCTTCGGCTGCTTTGTCGTCAGGGGTCTTGCAAGGCCCCGTTTTGGAGTTTTCCATGAAATTCACCGCCACTTCGCGTAGCGTCCAGGGTTCGAGTGCGAGCCGCCGCCTGCGCCGCGCCGGTCGGGTGCCCGCCATCGTCTACGGCGGCAAGTCCGCCCCGGCCAACATCGAGCTCGACCACAACGAGATCTACCACGCCCTGAACAAGGAAGAATTCCACGCTTCCATCCTGGACATGGTCCTGGACGGCAAGACCGAGCCGGTCCTGGTGCGCGCCGCCCAATGGCACCCCTACAAGGCCCAGGTCCTGCACGTCGACTTCCAGCGCGTGGACGCCTCCCAGGCCGTCACCACCAAGGTCCCGGTGCACTACCTGAACGCCGACACCTGCCCGGCCGTCAAGCTGGCCGGCCAGATCGTCACCCACGGTCCGACCGAACTCGACATCACCTGCCTGCCGGCCAACCTGCCGAAGTTCATCGAAGTCGACCTGGGCGGCCTGGTGGGCAACGCCCGCCTGCACCTGTCGGACATCACCCTGCCGATGGGCGTGAAGTTCATCCCTCACGGCGAGGACACCAACCCGCTGCTGGCGCAGGCGAACGCGGCCAAGGGCACGGCGTCCGAAGGCGCCGCCGACGCGCCGGCCGCCGAATAAGCACCGGCCCGCAAGTCCCCACGAAGCCCCCGTCCGGCCGCAAGGCCGGCGGGGGTTTTGTCGTATGATGAGGGCTTTTCGGACCCTCTTTTCGATGACGACAGCGCCCATCCGCCTCATCGTGGGGCTGGGCAACCCCGGCCCCGAATACGAAGCCACGCGCCACAATGCCGGTTTCTGGCTGGCGGACCATTTCGCCGACGACCTGCGGGTCGATTTCACCCTCGAAAAACCGTTCTTCGCCTGGGTCGCGCGCGCGCGCCACGCGGGCCAGGCCGTGGTCCTGGCCAAGCCGGCCACCTTCATGAACAAGTCCGGACAGGCCGTCGGCGCGCTGGCCCGTTTCTACAAGCTGCAACCCGAGGAAATCCTGGTCCTGCACGACGAACTCGACCTGCTGCCGGGGGCCGTCAAGCTCAAGCTCGGCGGCGGCCATGCCGGCCACAACGGCCTGCGCGACATCCAGGCCGCGCTGGGTTCCCCCAATTTCTGGCGTCTGCGCATCGGCATCGGCCATCCCCGCAGCCTGGGGCTGGCCCAGCAAGTGGTCAACTTCGTCCTGCATCCGCCGCGCAAGGACGACATGCCCGGGATCGAGGACGTCATCAACCGCTGCCGCATCGTCCTGCCGCAACTGCTGGACGGCGCCTTCGATCGCGCCACCGAACGCCTGCACCAGGCCAACCACGCCTGACCCCGATCATGTTCCCGTTCCAGCGTCCTCCAGGCCTGCCCACCATGGGCCAGGAAATCGTCGATTTTCTGCGCTTCGTCGTGCATCCGCGCCCCGGGCCGAGGCTGGGGGGACGGCATGCCGGTTCCTGCATGCGGGCGGACCTGAGCCTGAACGCCCCCTGGTGGCGGCTGGCGCACTGGGCCGTGCTGCTGTGGATGGTGAACATCTTCGTATTCGCCCCGCTGGCCCTGTCGGCGGCCGATGCGGGCGGGGCGCAGCACCGGCTGGACATCCACAACCTGCCCTGGATGACGGCGCTGATCTGGGCGCCGATCGTCGAGGAACTGACCTTCCGCTACGCGCTGCGCCGTCCGGCCATGCTGTGGTGGTTCGTCCCCCTGATGGCGTCCATCCTGGTCCAGGGGGCGGGCGCCGCCTCGGTTCTGATGGCGGCGGCCGCGGCCTTGCTGGCGCTGGCGCCGGCCTGGTATCCGGCCGACCACCGCTGGCGGGCCGGCTGGCGGACGTCCTGGCGCCGCAGGCGGCTGGCGCGGCGCGCCTATCCCTGGATGTTCCATGGCGCCGCGCTGGCCTTCGCCGCCGTGCACCTGTTCAATTTCCGTCTGAACGCCATGGCGCTGGTGCTGCTGCCGCTGCTGGTGCTGCCGCAGTGGGTCACCGGCCTGGTGCTGGGCTGGATGCGCGTGCGCCGGGGCATCGGCGCCTCGATCGCCCTGCACGCCATCTTCAACGGCGGGCCGCTGCTGCTGATCGGCCTGGTGCTGCATTTCGCGCCGCAGCTGGCGGTGGGGTGAGCGGGGCGGCGACGCGCCCCATCCCGTTCAGCGCGTTCCCAGGACTTGTTCGATGGCCAGGCCGACGTCCAGGATGCGCGCGTCGGTGCGGGCGGGGCCCGCGACCATCAGGCCGACCGGCGCCTCGCCCGGGGCATGGCAAGGCAGGCTCAGGGCGCAGCCATCCAGGAAATTGATCAGGGTGGGATTGCGCAGGATCAGGCCATTCGCGGCGAAATAGGCCTCGTCCGAGGCCCGCAGGGACTCGATGGTCGGCGCGATCACGGGCACGGTGGGCAGCAACAGGGCGTCATAGTCCCGCAGCCGGTCCTCGACCGCGGCGATCCAGCTTGCGCGCCGCGCGTGCAGTTCGATGTAGTCGGCGGCATCGATGTCGCGGCCACGCAGGATGCGCGAGGACACCCGGGGATCGTATCGGTCGATCTTTTCGCCCAGCGTGTCGCGATGGACCGCGTAGGCTTCCGCGCAGACCAGGCCGCCCTTGCGGTTGATGTGCGCCAGCGCCTCGAATTCCGGCATGTCCAGCGTGTCGATGGCGATGCCCGCCGCGCGCAGCCGCGCGACCGCGGCGTCGAAGGTGTGCCGCACCGTGTCGTCGGCGCCGTCCATGACCAGGGTGTTCGCCACGGCGAGCCGCAGCCGGGAAAGCGGGGGGGCGGCCGGCGGCCGGCGGGCCTCTTCGCCCGACAGCACGCCGTCCAGGATCGCACAGCACGTCACGGAGGCCGCCAGCGGGCCGACGGAGTCCAGGCTGGTCGCCAGGGGGAAAGTGCCGCCGGAAGGCACCCGCGATGCCGTGGGCTTGAAGCCCGTCAGCCCGCAGAACGCCGACGGAATGCGGATCGAGCCGCCCGTGTCCGTGCCCAGGGCGGCCACCGCCATGCCGTCGGCGACCGAGACGCCCGCGCCCGAGGACGAGCCGCCCGGAATCCGGCGGCTGGTCCTGTCCCAGGGGCTGCTGGGCGTTCCGTAGTGGGGATTGATCCCCAGGCCGGAGAACGCGAATTCCGTCATGTTGGTGTGCCCGATCAGCACGGCGCCCGCCCGCGCCAGGCGCTGCACCGGCTCGGCGTGGCGCGTGGCGGGCGCCTCGTTTTCGCGCACCCTGGAACCCGCGCGCGTGACCTGTCCGGCGACGTCGAACAGGTCCTTGATCGAGACGGGCAGGCCTTCCAGGGGGGAGCGGGCCTGGCCGGCGGCCCGCAGCGTGTCGGACGCCCGGGCGGCGGCCAGGGCCTGTTCCGCCCAGACCGCGGTGAAGGTCCGCGCGCCCTCGCCGCCGGGGTCGGCGATGCGCGCCAGGGCGGCCCGGGTCAGTTCGACGGATGTGATTTCGCCTTTGTCCAGGGCGGCTTGCAGGGCGGTCAGGGTGGGCAACATGGTGGTTCCGGGACGGGAGAGGGCGGGTCAGGCGACTTCGGGCAGGACTTCGACGCGGTAGGCGTGGCGGATGCGGCGGTCCAGGACCGGATCGAACAGCTCCATCTCGAACGACGTCGACGGGCGGATGCCGCCGATGGCGGCCATGGTACCGCAGGTCATCCCGGCGTCCGCCGGCATTCCGGCGGTCCCGAAGCAGCCCTCGATCAGTTCGGCGGGCGGGCGCAGCGAGGCCAGGGTGCCTTCCTGGTAAAGGACGCGCTGGCCGTCTTCCTCGATCCACGAGCTCAGGATCAGCGAATCCCAGTGCGCGGCCACCTCTTCGAACGGCCAGGCCGCCCGCGCGACGGGCTTGACGCAGAGCTGCTTGGACAGGGCCACGCTGACCGATTCGAGCTTGCGATCGGTGTGGTCGGAGGCCAGGCTCACCATCAGCCGCCCGTCGTGCATGAAGACGAAGACCTCGGCCTCGCCCGAGGAGTGCGGACCCACCGCCTGCAGCTCGCCATCCTGGCTGACCTGGTTGGCGGCGATGCGGTAGTACAGGGGGACCGCGCTGGGGCGCGGCACACCCAGGGCGGCCAGTTCCTCGATGTGGTGCTCGATGGCGGCCAGGTCGCGGCCGGCCCAGCCGGCCACGATGCATTGGTTGATGTCCACGGCCACGGATTGCGTGGCCGTCCGGGTGGAGATCAGGTCGAAAAGCAGTTTCATGCGGTGTTCCAGTGAGGGGGGATATGCGGGCTCAGCCGAAGACGCGGGGCACCCAGAGCGCGATGTCGGGCGCGATCGCCAGCAGGGCGACCATGACCAGCATCATGATCACGAAGGGGAGGGCGCCGGCGATGACTTCGTTCATGCTGCCCGAGGTGCGCAGGCTCTGGACCACGAACAGGTTCAGGCCGACCGGCGGGGTGATCAGCGCGCATTCAACCAGGATGATGATGACGATGCCCAGCCACACCGGGTCGAAGCCCAGGGCGAACATGATGGGCGCGACGATGGGGATGGTGGTGATCATCATCGCCAGGGTCTCCATGAAGCAGCCCAGCACCAGGTAGAACAGCACCAGAACCAGCAGCATGACCGTGGGCGAGACGCCCAGGCCGCTGATGGTGTCGATCAGCGCGTTGGTCAGGCCGGTGGCGGACATGATGAAGTTCAGGAAGGCCGCGCCGATCACGATGAGCATGATCATGGCCGAGGATTTCATGGTGCCCTCGAGGGCGTCGCGCAGCATCGGCCAGTTCAGGCGGCCCTGGAACAGGGCCAGGCACAGCGCGCCGACCACGCCCAGCGCCGCCGCTTCCGTGGGCGTGGCGATGCCGGCGTAGATCGAGCCCACCACCAGCAGGAAGATGCCGATCGGCGGCACGAGCTGGACCAGGCTGCGGGCACGCGCGCCCCAGGACGCCCTGACCCGCTGGCCGCCCCATTGCGGTCGCAGGAGGCAGGCGGTCGCGATGGCCAGCATGAACATCGCGGCCAGGGCCAGTCCCGGGACGATGCCCGCCAGGTAGAGCTTGGGCACCGACGTGTTGGTCAGCACGCCATAGATCACCAGATTGATGGACGGCGGGATCAGGATGCCCAGCGTGCCGCCGGCCGCGATGCTGCCCAGGAACAGCGACGGGTTGTAGCCCTGCTTTTTGATCTGCGGGATGGCGACCGTGCCGACGGTGGCCGCCGTCGCCACGCTGGAGCCGGACGTGGCGGCGAACAGCGCGCTCGCGCCGATGTTGGCGTGCATCAGGCCGCCGGGCAGCCACGACAGCCACAGGCTCATGGCGCCGTACATGCTTTCGGCCATGCCCGAGCGCAGCAGGATTTCGCCCAGGAGGATGAACAGCGGGATGGCGACCATCAGGAATTCGTTGCTGGTGCTCCAGGACACCTCGCCCATGGCCTGGGTGAGGGGCAGCATCGAATACAGCGGATCCAGGATCAGGCCGAGCACGCCGAGCGCGGCGCCGACCGGGATGCTCAGGCCCAGCAGGGCGAGCAGGAGAATGAGGGCGGTGGCGATCATGGCGCGTCCCCTTCGACCAGCCGCTTGCCGGCCTCGGCCTCGGCGTCGGCTTCTTCCTGGGTGCTGCGTACGCCGCAGATGTCGCGCACGGTGCGCAGGTCGCCCGTCACCAGGGCGATGGTCGAACGCAGCAGCATCAGGGCCAGCACCACGCACAGCCACAGCAGGCCCGCGACCCACAGGATTTGCGGGATCCACAGTGGCGTGGCGAAGGTCGTGTTGGCGGTCGACTGGTTGTCCCAGGACAGGCCGGCGACCGTGGCGGCATAGCGGGTCCAGTACACGATGAACACGCCCAGGACGACCAGGGCGAGCCAGTCGAAGACGGCGCCCACGCGCGGCGGCAGGTATTGGTACAGCGCGTCGATGCGGATGTTGGCGCGTTGCAGGGTGGCGAACGACAAGGCCCAGGCGATGCTGATGGCAAAGGCGTAGCCGGACAGCTCGTCGGCGCCGCCCAGGGGTTTGCCCAGGAAATAGCGCGCCAGCACGTCGCCCGTGATGTAGAGGGCGCTGGCCAGGGTCAGGCCGCCGGCCACCCAGATGGCGGCGCGGGAGAGCGCGTTCGCCTTGCGCAGCAAGCCGTCGAGCGCGCGGTATCGGTCGGATGTGTTCATGATGGGTCCGGGATCGGAGCGGGCCGGCGGGGGGGGGCCGGGGCGGGGGGGGGGGGCCCCCCCCCGGCCCCCCCCCCCCCGTAGTGGCCGCGGATGACCCCAGAATTGGCGAGCGGGCGCGGGTGTGGGGGGGAAGTTTTAAAAA
>NZ_JAPWHE010000003.1:108167-322216 GCF_027214045.1 Castellaniella denitrificans
CCCCCCCCCCCGCCGCCGCGCCGGGCGGGCGCGCTCCGCCCCCGGGGGCGGCCCCCCCGGGGGGCCCCCCCGCCCCCCCCCCCCCCCCCCGGGTCTGGAGACGCGGCGCGGGCCGCGTCCGCCTACTTGGACGCGGTGATGCCCACGATCTTGCCGATCGTGCCGTTGAAGTCTTGGACGCACTGCGCGGAGCAGCGCGCGGCCCATTTCGGCACGATGGTCTCGGCCAGGACCTTCTTGAGCAGCGCCCGGTCGGCTTCGGACGGCTGGACCAGCGTCATCTTGCCCTTGACCGCCTGCTTGCAGGCGGCGGCGCCAGTGTTGCAGTCGTAGCCTTGCTGCGTCTCGGCGGCGGCGTCGGCCCAGATCTTCTCGAACATCGTGTCCAGGTTCTTTTGCAGGAAGTCGCGGACCTTGGGATCGAGCTTGTTCCAGTACGCCTTGTTGGCTGCGTGGATCTGCTGGTTCCAGTTGATCGGCAGGGCGTACAGGTGCGTGCTGACCTCGTACCATTTGGCCGAGTAGCCCGACATCGAACCGGTGATGGCGCAATCGACCACGCCGTTCTGCAGGGCCGGCACGACTTCGCCGAAGGGCAGGGTCACGCTGCTGCCGCCGAAGGCCTCGACGAACTCGGCCTGGGTGCGGCTGCTGGTGCGTACTTTTTTGCCCTTGAGGTCGGCCAGGCCGTTCATGGCGCCGTTGCAGAACAGCACCTGCGCCGGGTAGGACGAGAAGCCGAGCACCTTGATGTTCTGCTTGTCGTAGAAGGCCTCGTAGGCGGGCTTGTAGGCGTCGGTCACCTGCTTGGCGATCGCGGCGGTGGGCGCCAGGCCGGCCAGGTCGATGGCCTCGTTGATGGGATTGTCGCTGGCGAAGTAGGCCAGGGTCGAGGTGCCGACCGGGATCACGCCCTGCGACATCAGGCGCAGCATTTCCGGACCCTTCAGGCCCATTTCATTGAAGCCCTTGATGGTGGCGGTGACTTGCCCGTTCGACAGCTCGGGCACGGTCTTGGTCCAGAAAGGCTGTTCGAAGTTCTGGTAGAGCGTCAGGTTGCTGAGCGCGCCCGCGACCTGGATCTGGGTCTTGGGCAGGCCGTCCACCTTGTCTTGCGCGACGGCGGCGGAAGCGAGCAGGACGGCGCCTGCGGTGAGCGTGATGGTGGCCAGGTGCTTCATGGGGTCTCCTCGGGATGTCGAGTGCATGGAATGGGTGGCATGCCCGGATTGCACCGTGGCGGACCCGCCGCGTCCAATCATCAATCGGCATGCCTGGTCATAACGGATTCTTATCGTTCAGTAAAAAACCATTGTTTTATAAGGGTTTAATGGCCTCTTCCGAGATTCGATGTGAATACCTGACAGGCGGCTGAATAGGGGTTATCCCTGATGATCGCGCGCGCCCGCCTTGTGGGCGATTTCCTGCGCCAGCCGCGCGACGGTCAGGGCCGTATGGCTGTCGGGCGTGTCCAGCCAGCAGGCGTGGAAATCGATGTCGGGCAAGGTGGTGTCGGTGCGCAGTATGCACAGCTTGCCCTGCCCCAGTTCCTCGGCGATCACGGCGGGCGCGATCACGCAGGGCCCCATGCCGTGGCGCGCCATGTGGACGATGGTGCTGAGCGACGCGCTGCCGTACAGGCGGGGTTCCTTGATTCCCGCGTCCTGCAGGATGCGCTTGACCGCGTGGTGCGGGACGCTGGCCGGCGGATAGGTGATGATGGGATAGGCCGCCAGTTCCTTCGCCTTGACGGTGCGGCCGTGCAGGCGCAGGCTGGGGCTGGCGATCCAGGCCAGGGAATAATCCCACAGATGCAGGCTGTGTTCGCGCGGATCCTGGGATGTGCCCACCAGCATGGCCAGGTCGATCTGGTGCGACAGCAATTGCGAGCGCAGCACATGGCTGGTGTCCACCTGCAGTTCCACCACCAGCGCCGGATGCCGCTGGTGCAGCCGTTCGAGCAGTTCGGGCAGCCAGGTGTGCACCAGGGTCTCGGCCACGCCCAGGCGGAACAGGCCGCGGATCGGGGACGCCTGCCGGGCGGCCGTCAGCATCTCGGTGCGCATGTCGATGATGCGGCGGGCGTGGGACAGCAGCTCCTGGCCCTTTTCCGTCAGCTTGATGCCGCGCGCGCTGCGCTCGAACAGCCGCACGGACAGCGACGATTCCAGCGCCGCGATGCGCTGCGAGATCGCGGGCTGCGTGGTGTGCAGCTTTTCCGCGGCGATCCGGAAGCTCTCGACCTCGGCGACCCACACGAAGGCTTCGATGTGCTTGAAATCCATGATTGGACGAGGGAAGAAGCGTCTACCCGCAAGCGGGGGAAGATGTCAATGGGCGGGGTACAATCGCGGTTTCCCCAGGACGGGCCCCGGGCCCGTCTGCCGATACACAAGGATAATCGAATTCATGGCACTGCAATGCGGCATCGTTGGCCTGCCCAACGTCGGCAAATCCACCCTGTTCAACGCCCTGACCAAGGCCGGCATCGCGGCGGAGAACTATCCGTTCTGCACCATCGAGCCCAATGTCGGCGTGGTCGAGGTGCCGGATCCGCGCCTGGCGCAGCTGGCCACCATCGTCAAGCCTGAGCGCATCGTGCCCGCCGTGGTCGAATTCGTGGACATCGCCGGCCTGGTGGCAGGCGCGTCCAAGGGCGAAGGCCTGGGCAACCAGTTCCTGGCCAACATCCGCGAGACCGACGCCATCGTCCACGTCGTGCGTTGCTTCGAGGACGAGAACGTCGTCCACGTCTCCGGCCGCGTCGACCCGGTGTCCGACATCGAGGTCATCAACACCGAACTGGCCCTGGCCGACCTGGCCACCGCCGACAAGGCCCTGCAAAAGAACCGCAAGCTGGCCAATTCCGGCGACAAGGAAGCCATCCGCCTGGTGGCCCTGCTGGAACGCATCGTGGCCGTGCTGGACCAGGGCAAGTCCGTGCGCGGCCTGGGACTGGACGAGGACGAGCAGGCCCTGGTGAAAAGCTATTGCTTCATCACCGCCAAGCGCGCCATGTACGTCGCCAACGTCAAGGACGACGGCTTCACGGACAACCCGCACCTGAAGGCGGTGCAGGACTACGCGGCGGCGGAACACGCCCCCGTGGTCGCCGTCTGCGCCGCCATCGAGGCCGAGATCGCCGACCTGGACGAAGAGGACAAGACCGTCTTCCTGGAAGACATGGGCATGACCGAGCCCGGCCTGGACCGCGTCATCCGCGCCGGCTACCAGTTGCTGGGCCTGCAGACCTATTTCACCGCCGGCGTGAAGGAAGTCCGCGCCTGGACGATTCCCGTCGGCGCCACCGCCCCCCAGGCGGCCGGCGTCATCCACACCGACTTCGAACGCGGCTTCATCCGCGCCCAGACCATCGCTTTCGACGACTTCATCGCCTGCAAGGGCGAGCAGGGGGCCAAGGAGGCCGGGAAAATGCGGGCGGAAGGCAAGGAGTACGTGGTGAAGGACGGGGATGTGATGAATTTTTTGTTTAACGTGTGACCGCAGAGCCTGGACGCTGGGCTTGCCTTGCTCGGGCCAGGGGCATTGAATGCGGGTTTAAGTACAGGGGCCGATGTACCAGGGGATCATTCTTGACGGTACGTCAACCCTGAAAAGGATTGAGGAAATGGACCGGATACTGCGAAGGTTGCGACAGTTTCGCGATGATCGCGACTGGCAGCAGTTTCATAATCCCAAGGACTTGGCAGTGGCCCTGAGCATCGAAGCCAGTGAGCTGCTGGAGGCTTTTCTATGGAAATCGCCCGAAGACGCTGATCCCGAGAAGGTCAAGGAGGAACTGGCGGATGTCCTGGCCTACGCGCTGCTGCTGTCGGATGCTTACGGGTTCGACATCCAGCAAATCATTCTGGATAAAATCGAGCGGAACGAGGAAAAATATCCGGTCGACAAAGCCCGGGGCAGCGCAAAGAAATATAACGAGCTATGAGCCAGCCGGACCTTGTCGAAGTCAATCGATACGGGTTTTCCGCAGACGACTTGGCAGCCATCCAGGCGAATGCGTACGCTGTGGATCATTGGCCGCTGGTATACGTTCTCAGCGACGGTGCCGCATGCAACGCTTATGTCGGTGAAACCACCGACACGCTCACCCGGCTGAATACCCACCTCAAGCATCCGTGCAAGAAACAGCTGACCACGGTGCACCTCATCAGCAGCGAGCGCTTCAATAAATCCGCGACGCTCGATATTGAGTCTTCCCTGATCAAGTACATGGCGGCCGATGGCCGCTTCAGGCTGTTGAACGGCAACCTGGGCCTGGTCGACCACAACTACTTCCAGAAGAACGAGCTTTATTCGGCGATTTTTCGGGAAACCTGGGACAAGCTTCGGAGACAGGGTATTGCATCGCATTCCCTGGAAGCGATCGACAACTCCGATGTCTTCAAGTATTCGCCCTACAAATCCCTGTCATTCGACCAGCGCAGGGGCTTGCTTGGAATCATGCAGGCGTTGTTGGATACCGGACTGAAGAACCTGGTTGTCGAAGGTGGTGCGGGAACGGGAAAATCCGTCCTGGCCATATTTCTGTTCAAGCTGATCCATACCGACAATACTGAACTGGATTTGCGTGAATTTTCCGAAGAGGAAGCCGAACTGCGCGAACTGCTGGCGCGGTTCAAAAAGCTTTATGCACAGCCGCGCATGGCCCTGGTCGTGCCGATGAAATCCTTCCGTGAGACCCTGAAGAAAGCGTTCAGGAATATCGTCGGCCTGCATCAGGACATGGTTATCAGCCCTTCAGAACTGGCACGACAGTCCTACGATATCGTGCTGGTGGATGAATCGCACCGGCTGCGCAAACGGGTCAATTTAGGGTCTTATTACGGCGCCTTCGACAAGGCCTGCGCAGCCCTGGGATTGGACAAGAGCACATGCAGCGAAGTCGATTGGGTCACCCGGCAGTCAGGGAAAGCCGTCTTTTTCTACGACGCGGACCAATCCGTTAAACCGTCCGATGCCAATGCCGGCGATTTCCAGACCATCAAATCGTCGCCCGACTCGAAGGTCATGAGGCTGGTTTCCCAGTTCCGGGTCCAGGGAGGTCGGCACTATGTGGAGTTCCTCGACGATCTTCTGAGTGTGCGTCTGCCTGACAACGGGAAATTCCATTCAAAGAAGTACGAGTTTCTGATGTTCGACGATATATCGGACATGGTGAGGGAGATCGGTCGACGGAATCAAACGCATGGCCTTGCACGCCTGATCGCCGGCTATGCCTGGCCCTGGAAATCCAAAAAAGATCCGGGCGCATATGATATAGAGATTAAAGATATTCGGTTGCGCTGGAACAGGGTCAACATTGATTGGATCAACTCGCCAAATGCCGTGAATGAGGTCGGCTGCATCCACACCACCCAAGGCTATGATCTGAACTATACGGGTGTCATCTTCGGCCATGAAATCCGCTATGACGCGAAGCTGGACCGGATCATCATCGACAAAGCCAGTTACCACGACCGCAACGGCAAGCAAACCATCAATGATCCGGATGAGCTGAAGCGCTACATCCTCAACATCTACAAAACCATCATGCTGCGCGGCATCAAGGGGACTTTCGTTTACGCTTGTGATGAAGGCCTTCGCAGCTACCTGAAGCGGCACATCCCCGTTTATAAATCCAATGTTGTCGCGCTGGCCAGGCCGTCTGAAAAGCTGGAGCCTTACGTCAATGCAGTTCCACTCTATGACTTGCAGGCCGCCGCCGGGGGGTTCAGCGAGCTCCAGCATGTCGAGCATGAACACTGGGTCTTCGTCCCGCCAGGCATGGCGGTGGGAAGGAATATTTTCGCCTGTCGGGTGGTCGGCGAGTCGATGAACGAGATTATTCCGAATGGCGCCATCTGCCTTTTCCGCATGAATCCTGGTGGCAGTCGAAACGGGAAGATCGTGCTGGTCGAGTGCGCCGATATCCAGGATGGTGATTCGGGTTCACGATATACCGTCAAGGAATATCAGAGCATCAAGATTGATACCGAAGACGGATGGCAGCACCAGAAAATTCTCTTGAAGCCCCGCTCCCACAATCCCGACATGGCGACGATCGAGCTCTGCGGCGACGATGATGATGAGCATCGTTATCGTGTGGTTGGCGAGTTTCTGAACGTGATCGAGTAAGAGGATTTTGAGGGGCGAACAGGGTCCGGCAGGGTTTGCAACGGGTGTTCCAAGCACCGCACATTCCGCGGCGAATCAGTCTGTAATCTCCGCATGAGTCGCGGCGATCCTCGCCCCAAACCCCCCCATCCCCCACCTTCCCGCCCCCCAGACCGCCGCCCTGTTATAAACCCTCATCGACAGTCGAATGAGGTGCCTCGATGACCGCCCGGAAACGTTCCATCCCGATCCTGTGCGCCGGCCTGCTCGCGTTCGCCGGCCTTCAGATGGCGCCGGCCGCGCAGGCGTGCACGCGCTTCGTCTACCTCGGCGCCGGCGATCAGGTGATCACGGCGCGGTCCATGGACTGGAAGACCGACGTCGGGACGAACCTGTGGGCGTTCCCGCGCGGCATGCGGCGGTCCGGAGAGGCGGGGCCGAACTCGATCGAATGGACGTCGAAGTACGGCAGCGTCATCGCCTCCGGCTATGATGTCTCGACCACCGACGGCATGAACGAGGCCGGACTGGTCGCCAACGTGCTGTGGCTGGTCGAGTCCTCTTATCCCGAATACGATGGCACGACGCCGGGGCTGTCCCTGGCGGCCTGGGCGCAATATGCTTTGGATAATTTCGCCACCGTCCAGGAGGCGGTCGACGGATTGGCGAAGGAGCCTTTCACCCTCGTCACCGACCGGGTGCCGGGCGAAGACCGGCTCGCCACCCTGCACCTGTCCCTGTCGGATGCCAGCGGCGACAGTGCCATCGTCGAGTACATCGACGGGCGGCAGGTCATCCACCACAGCCGCGATTACCAGGTGATGACCAATTCCCCGGTGTTCGA
Organism: Castellaniella denitrificans; assembly: GCF_027214045.1. GTDB lineage: Bacteria > Pseudomonadota > Gammaproteobacteria > Burkholderiales > Burkholderiaceae_B > Castellaniella > Castellaniella denitrificans_A. The sequence continues at coordinate 115,129 of NZ_JAPWHE010000003.1, forward strand.
GCAGCAGCTTGCGCTGAACGCCTACTGGCGGCAGATCGGCGGCACCGTCATGCTGCCGGGCACGAACCGGGCCTCGGACCGCTACGCGCGCGCCGCCTTTTACGTGAACGCGATTCCAAAGAGCGAGCGCCCGGCCGAGGCGATCGCGAGCGTCTTCAGCGTGATCCGCAATGTGTCCGTGCCCTACGGCATCACCACGCCGGACCAGCCCAACATCTCGTCCACGCGCTGGCGGACGGTCGCCGACCAGAAGCACAGGCGCTATTTCTTCGAGTCGGCGCTCACGCCGAACGTCTTCTGGGTCGATCTGGAGAAACTGGACTTTTCCGAGGGCACCGGCCGGGTGATGAAGCTCGAGCTCGGCCCCGACCAGACGCGGATCCACGCGGGGATGGCCAACGACCAGTTCGTGCCGGCCAAGCCGTTCCGGTTCCTGGGGCGCTGACCGTGCCGTGGCCGCCGGCCGCGTGCCGCGCCGGCCAACTGGGGTAAGCTAACGCCTGCGGACCCGTTGGGCCCACGTGAACGTTTCCGGCCCTTTTCCCATGCCCGCCTTTCCATCCCCCGACGCCGACGGCCATTACCGCCTGACCATCCCCCTGTTGCTGACCGTGGCGCTGGTGGGGGTGTTCGCCTTCATCCAGGTGTATTCGGTGCAGTCGATCCTGCCCGAACTGCAGCGCGACCTGAACGCGACCGTGGTCGAGATCGGCAATGCCGTGGGGATGACGGTGCTGGCGGTGGCGCTGATCTCGCCCTTCATCGGCATGCTGTCCGACGCCCTGGGGCGCAAATGGCTGATCACGGTGTCCGTGTTCGCGCTGGCCGTTCCCACCGCGCTGATGACGCAGGTGCAATCCGTGCACGGCTTGCTGGTGCTGCGCTTTCTGCAGGGGCTGGCGGTGCCGGGCGTGTCGGTGGTGGCGATCGCCTACATCGGCGAGGAATTCCGCGGCGCCGCGATGGTGCGGCTGGTCACCGGGTACGTCGCCGGCTCGGTGCTGGGCGGTTTCCTGGGCCGCTTCCTGATGGGGCACCTGACGGAATTCATGGCCTGGCGCACGGCCTTCGGGGCGATGGCGGTGATCAATCTGGCGGGGGCCTGGCTGGTGTGGCGCGGCCTGCCGCCGTCGCGCCATTTCGTGGCCAATCGCCGGATCTCCGGCAACCTGGCGACGCTGGGCCAGCTGTTGCGCAACCCCGCGTTGCAGGTGGCGTGTTCGCTGGGTTTCACGGTGCTGTTCGCCCTGGTGGGGCTGTTCACCTTCGTCAACCTTCACCTTGCGGCCGAGCCCTATCGTTTCAGTTCGGGCGATCTGGCCAATATTTTCACGGTCTATCTGCTGGGGGTGCTGGTGACGCCGCTGGCGGGGCAGGTGATCCCGCGCATCGGCTCGCGACGCACGGTGCTGACGGCGGTGGCCTTGTCCGCGCTGGGCGTGCTGGGGTCGCTGGCGGCGCCGGTCTGGGCCATCGTGATGGCGCTGGCCGTGACGGCCTGCGGGGTGTTCGTGACGCAGTCGGCCACGATGAGCTTCATCGCCCACCGGGTCACCCACGGCCGTTCGCTGGCCAGCGGCCTGTACTACGGGGCGTATTATTGCGGCGGTTTCGCGGGTGCCTGGGCCTGCGGCATTGCCTATACGCTGGGCGGCTGGCCCGGCACCGTGGCCACGCTGTGCGCCGTGCAGGCGCTGGGATGGCTGATCGCCTGGCGTTTCATGCCCGGGCTTGCGCGGCCCCTGGGGTCCGGCGGGCCGGCACGTCCTGAATGATCCCTGTGCGCCCGCCTCGAAAGCCCCGATGAACCCGCCCGAACTGCCCGCCGACCTGCTCGATTTCCTGCCGTGCCCCACGCCCGATGCCTGGGTGCGGGCCGCGCTGGCGCGCCAGGATGTGCTGTTGCTCGACCACCGCAATTGCGAACTGAAGGCGGCGGCGACGGCGATGAGCCTGATCGCGCGCTATGGCCAGGACGCCGAGCTGTCCGCCGCCCTGTCGAAGCTGGCCCGCGAGGAACTGGTGCATCACGAGCAGGTGCTGCGCATCCTGAAGCGGCGCGGCATCGCCTTGCGGCCGCTGACGGCCAGCCGCTATGCATCGGGTTTGCGGGCGGCGGTGCGCACCCATGAGCCGGCGAAGCTCGTCGATACGCTGATCGTCGGAGCCTTCATCGAGGCCCGCTCCTGCGAGCGCTTCGCCGCGCTGGTGCCGCACCTGGACGAGGAACTGGCGTCGTTCTATGCCGGGCTGCTGCAATCGGAAAGCCGCCACTACCAGGGCTACCTGCGCTTCGCGCGGCGTTTCGGCGAGGCGCGCGACGTGGAGCGCTCGGTGGTCCGGATCCGCGAGGCGGAGCGGGAACTGATCGAATCGCCGGACGCGGAATTCCGTTTTCACAGCGGCTGTCCGGCCGGCGGCGCGGCGGCCTGACCGCGCGCTGTCCGGGCCCGGACCGGAGCCACACGCCGCCGCGGCTACATCCCAGAACTGCCGACCTTGGCCGCCAGGCCCAGCAGCACCACGCCGATGGCGCGGTCGAACCAACGCAGGCGGGTGCGCAGCCATTGCAGCATGCGCGGGGCCGAGAACAGCGTGGCCACCAGGGCGAACCACAGCAGGGATTCGGCCACCAGCAGGGTCCAGACGACGGCCAGGTGCGCGCCGCCCAGGTCGGGGGTGACCGCCTGGGACAGGATGGAGCCGAAATACAGCATGGCCTTGGGGTTGAGCAGGTTGGTGAAGAAGCCTGTCACGTAGGCGCGCCGCCCGCCCAGGGCGGCCGAGCCCGACTCGGGCATGTGGCCCTTGGACCGCAGGCACTGGATGCCCAGCCACATCAGGTAGAGCGCGCCGGCGATGGACAGGGCGCGCGACAGGCCGGGCAGGGCGGCCAGCACCAGGGTCAGGCCCAGCAGGCTGACCAGGGTGTAGACGCCGATGGCGCTGGCGACGCCGGCCGCCGCCCACAGGCCGGCGCGCCGGCCCGACACGATGGACAGGCGGGTGACGACGGCGAAGTCGGGGCCGGGCGACACCAGCGCCACGGCATGGATGGTCAGGATGAGCAGCAGGGTATGCGCGAACATGGTCAGTGAAGGTTTTTGGTGTAGACGAATTTCGGCATGCTCCAGCCGAAACGCAGGGCCAGCAGCCGCAACGCCAGGCCGATCGCCAGCGCGCCGCCCGTGACGGCCTCCTGGCGCAAGTCGAGCGTCAGGCCGCCGACGTACAGGGCGCCCGCGACGATGGACACCGTGGCGTAGAGTTCGGCGCGGAACAGCAGCGGGACTTCGTTGCACAGCACGTCGCGCAGCACGCCGCCCACGCAGCCGGTGATCATGCCCGAGACGATGGCGATGCCCCAGGGCAGGCCCAGGCCCAGCGCGATGTCGCAGCCGATCACGGTGAAGACCACCAGGCCGACGGCGTCCAGGAACAGGAACAGGTGCCGCAGCGAATGGATGAACCGGGCCAGCGCGATGGTGACCAGGGCCGCGCCGCCGGTGATCAGCAGGTAGGACGGATGGGCGACCCAGGACAGGGGGTGGTGGTTCAGCAACAGGTCGCGCACCGAGCCGCCGCCCAGCGCGGTGATGCAGCCCAGCAGGCACACGCCCAGCCAGTCCATTTCACGCCGCCCGGCGGCGAGCGCGGCGGTCATGGCCTCGGCGGCGATGGCGACGAGAAACAGGGCGTGCAGAAGTTCGTTGGTGATCGGGCTGCTGGACAAGGAAAGGCTCCGGTAAGGCGATCCGGCAAGCGTATCGTCCCCGGCCGCGTCGCGCAACGTGTCCGTCCTGGCGTCCTTGCTCCCCGCAGGCGGCGGCATTAAAATCCCGTCGTTTTCATTTTCCGGAGTGCCTCCTGTGGACTTACCCAGTCGTCGATCCCTGATCGGCTGCCCGCAGGCAAGGTAACCGCGAGTCTTCTCGCCGCCTTGCCCGCAGGGCAGGGCGGCAGCCCGGACGGCCTTCCCCCGCCGCCGGTCTTCCATCCCTGAATCCGCATCGCCCCCGCAGGGGCGTCCTGTCGCCGTCGGCCCGTCCGCGGCGGCGGGCGTTCCGCGGTGAAATCGCCCTGGATGCCCGCATCCGGGCGACCGGCGCGCGCGTCCGTCCCGTCCATTTCTCCCATGACACGAACCTCGAAACCCAACGCCATGAACCCGGACCCACAGCCTCGCAAGCCACCCTCCTGACTCTTCCAGGATGGTGGCGACCAGGAGAACAAGCATGCGCATCACCATCCTGAAAAACCTCTTCGCGAACTTTCTGCAGGTTCGCCGCATGACCCGGCATTTCAGCCGGCGCGTCATGCTCGATTCCGTCGTCCGCACGGGCGTCGGCCGCGAAGCGCCCGACGCGCTGTCCCGGAACCTGGCCGCCGCAGCCCTGGACGACCGGGATGCCCTGCTCGCCCGGCTCGGCAGCCACATCGACGGCCTGACTGAACGGCAGGCCGAGACGATCCGCGCGCGGGTCGGCCTCAACGAAGTGGGCCACGAAAAACCGATGCCCTGGTGGCGGCATCTGTGGCATTGCTACCGCAATCCCTTCAATCTGTTGCTGACCCTGCTGACCGCGATCTCCTGGTGGACCGATGACCTGGAGGCCGTGGCCGTGATCGGGACGATGGTGGCGCTTTCCACTGTGCTGCGCTTCTGGCAGGAGGCCCGGTCCAGCCGGGCGGCCGATGCGCTGAAGGCGCTGGTGGGCAACACCGCGACCGTCGTGCGGCGCGCGCCCGCGGCCGACGCCGCGCCCCAGGCCGAAGCGTATTTCGGCGTGCGGCTGGCGGTGGCGCCGCCGCGCGGCGTCGAGGTGCCGGTCCGGATGCTGGTGCCGGGCGATGTGGTGCGGCTGGCAGCCGGGGACATGGTCCCGGCCGATTGCCGGGTGCTGGCGGCCAAGGATCTGTTCGTGGCGCAGGCCGCGATGACGGGCGAATCCCTGCCGGTGGAGAAATTCGCCGTCCAGTCGGACGCGACCGTCCGCAATCCGCTCGAACTGGACGACATCCTGTTCATGGGCACGAACGTGGTGTCCGGCTCGGCGGCGGCCGTGGTGCTGGGCACCGGGGACCGGACGTACTTCGGCGCCCTGGCCGGCCGCGTCCAGGCCGTGGACCGGGGGCCGACCGCGTTCCAGGCGGGCGTGAACCGGGTGAGCTGGCTGCTGATCCGTTTCATGCTGGTGATGGCGCCGCTGGTGCTGCTCATCAACGGCTACACCAAGGGCGACTGGGGCGAGGCGCTGCTGTTCGCGCTGTCCGTCGCGGTGGGCTTGACGCCCGAGATGCTGCCCATGATCGCCACCTCCACCCTGGCGAAGGGGGCGGTCGCGCTCTCGCGCCGCAAGGTCGTGGTCAAGCGCCTGGACGCGATCCAGAACCTCGGCGCCATGGATGTGCTGTGTACCGACAAGACCGGCACGCTCACGGAGGACCGGATCGTCCTGGAGCGGCATGCGGACGCCTGGGGCGAGACCTCGGACCGGGTGCTGGAGCTGGCCTGGCTGAACAGCCGGCACCAGACCGGGCTGAGGAACCTGCTGGACGAGGCCGTCCTGGCGCGGGCGGGCTCGGGCGGACCGCCCGGCCTGGCCGCGTCCTATGCCAAGGTCGACGAGATTCCCTTCGACTTCGAGCGCCGCCGCATGTCGGTGGTGGTGGCCGGCGCCGACGGCCGGCATCTGCTGATCACCAAGGGGGCGGTGGAGGAAGTCCTGCGGGTCTGCGACCGGGTGCTGCGCGATGGCGAGGAGGCGCCGCTGACGCCCGGGCTGCTGGCGCGCGTCCGCGCGGTGGCCTCGGCGCTGAACGACGAGGGCCTGCGGGTGGTCGCCGTGGCGTACCGGGAGCCCGAGCCCGCGCGCGGCGCCTACGGCGTGGCCGACGAGCGGGGGCTGGTCCTGGCGGGCACCATCGCCTTCCTGGATCCGCCGAAGGCCTCCACGCCAGCAGCCCTGGCGGCCCTGGCCGCGCACGGCGTGGCGGTCAAGGTGCTGACCGGCGACAACGAGCGGGTCGCGGCCAAAGTCTGCCGCGACGTGGGCCTGGCGCCGCGCGGTGTGCTGCTGGGCGGGGATGTGGAAGACATGGACGACACCGCGCTGGCCGGGGCCGTGGCATCGCACGATGTGTTCGCCCGGCTGACGCCTGCGCACAAGGAGCGCATCGTGCGACTGCTGAAGGCCGGCGGCCACGTCGTCGGTTTCCTGGGCGACGGCATCAACGACGCGCCCGCGCTGCGCGCGGCCGATGTCGGGATTTCGGTGGACACGGCCGTGGACATCGCCCGCGAGGCCGCCGACGTGATTCTGCTGGAGAAGAGCCTGATGGTCCTGGAGGCGGGCGTGATCGAGGGCCGGCGCACCTTCGCCAACATGCTGAAATACATCAAGATGACGGCCAGTTCGAACTTCGGCAACGTCTTTTCTGTGCTGGTCGCCAGCGCCTTCATTCCTTTCCTGCCGATGCTGCCGATCCACCTGCTGGTGCAGAATCTGCTGTACGACGTTTCGCAGGCCGCGATCCCGTTCGATCGCGTGGACGAGGAGCAGGTGCGGCGCCCGCAGCGCTGGCAACCCGGGGAGATCGGCCGCTTCATGCTGTTCTTCGGCCCGGTCAGCTCGGTGTTCGACATCCTGACCTTCGCCATGATGTGGTTCGTGTTCGGGGCGGACACGCCGGCGCGGCAGACCTTGTTCCAGTCGGGCTGGTTCGTGGTGGGCCTGCTGACCCAGACGCTGGTCGTGCACATGATCCGCACGGCCAAAGTCCCTTTCGTGCGGAGCCGGGCGGCCTGGCCGCTGATGGCGATGACGGGGGCCATCATGGCGACGGGCCTGTTCCTGCCGATGGGACCGCTGGCGCAGGGCCTGCGGCTGCAGGCGCTGCCGCCGCTGTATTTCGCGCTGCTGCCCCTGATCCTGCTGGGCTACATGGGCCTGACGCAGTGGATGAAGGGGTTCTATGTCCGCCGCTGGGGCTGGCAGTGAGCGGGCATCCGCGGGTCCGGGCGGTCCGCGGCGTCACTTCACGTCGCCGCTTGCAGGCGGCTCCGATTCGGCAGGCATGGGTCAGTCCGCGAGGACTGACCCATGTCCGGCCTCATCCAAACCGGATGCCCTGCGCCAGCGGCAGTTCGCGGGAATAGTTGATCGTGTTGGTGGCGCGGCGCATGTAGGCCTTCCAGGCGTCGGACCCGGATTCGCGCCCGCCGCCGGTCTCTTTTTCGCCGCCGAAGGCCCCGCCGATCTCCGCCCCCGAGGTGCCGATGTTGACGTTGGCGATGCCGCAGTCCGATCCCGTGGCGCCCAGGAAGGCCTCGGCCTCGCGCAGGTCCGTGGTGAAGATCGCCGAGGACAGGCCCTGCGGGACGTCGTTGTGCAGGGCCAGGGCCTCGTCGAAATCGCGGTAGCGCAGGACGTACAGGATCGGGGCGAAGGTCTCGTGGCGCACGACATCCGTCTGGCCGGGCATTTCGGCCAGGGCTGGGCGGACGTACCAGGCGTCGGGGTGGCGGTCCGCCAGCAGGCGTTCGCCGCCCGTGACCGTGCCGCCCTGGGCGCGGGCCTGGTCCAGCGCCGCCCGCATGGCCTCGTAGGCGGCCTGGTCGATCAGCGGTCCGACCAGCGTGCCGGGGTCCCGCGGGTCGCCCACCGGGGCGCTGGCATAGGCGGCCTTCAGCCGCGCCAGCAGGGCGTCGGCGACCGATGCGTGGACGATCAGGCGGCGCGTGGTGGTGCAGCGCTGGCCGGCCGTGCCGATGGCGCCGAACAGGATGGCGCGCGCGGCCATGTCCAGGTCGGCCGATGGCGCCACGACGAGGGCGTTGTTGCCGCCCAGTTCCAGCAGGCAGCGGCCGAAGCGCCGTGCCACGCGCGGGCCGACCTCGCGGCCCATGCGCGTCGATCCGGTGGCCGAAACCAGCGCCACCCTGGGATCGTCGACCAGCGCCTCGCCCGGTTCGCGGGCGCCGACCAGCACCTGCAGCAGGCCGTCGGGCGCGTCGCCGAAGTGGGCCAGCGCGCGCCGGAACAGGGCCTGGCAGGCGAGCGCCGTCAGCGGCGTCTTTTCCGAGGGTTTCCAGACGACCGGATCGCCGCAGACCAGGGCCAGGGCGGCGTTCCAGGACCAGACCGCCACCGGGAAGTTGAAGGCGGAAATCACGCCCACCACGCCCAGTGGATGCCAGGTCTCCATCATGCGATGGCCGGGGCGCTCGGATGCGATGGTCAGGCCGTGCAGTTGCCTCGACAGGCCGACGGCGAAATCGCAGATGTCGATCATTTCCTGGACTTCACCCTCGCCCTCGGCGGCGATCTTGCCGGCCTCCAGGGTCACCAGGCGGCCCAGCGCCTGTTTGTGGGCGCGCAGTTCCTCGCCCAGCAGGCGCACCAGTTCGCCGCGCCGGGGCGCGGGCACCTGGCGCCAGGCCAGGAAAGCCTGGTGCGCGCGGTCGATCATGCGTTGCGCGTCGTCCGCGTCATGAGGGCGCAGGTCCGCCAGAAGGGCGCCGTCGATGGGCGAGCGCACCGGCAGGCCGCCCGCCTGGAGCGTGCCGGCATCCAGGCCGAAAGCGTGCAGAAAATCCTGGGTGTCCATGGTGGGGGCTCCGGGCTGGGCGCGCCGTCCGGGCGGCGCGCCGGGGTCGATGTCCGGGCCAGGATATCACGCGTATTTCCGATGGGAAAATTTTCTCCTCTAGGGAAAATGCCTAGGGAAATAGGGGGGAATTGCTTCCAGAATAGGCGCCGGACAGCCCTCTCGGTCCAGGGGGCGGGGGAGAGCCTCAGGATGCCGCAGACGCAGTTCGATGTCGTGATCGCCGGGGGCGCCGCCGTCGGCAGCGCCGTCGCGTACTTCCTGACGGCGGACAGCGGCTTCCGGGGTTCGGTCGCCGTGATCGAACCCGATCCAACCTACCAGCGCTGCGCCACCGCCCTGTCGGCCGCCTCGATCCGCCACCAGTTCTCCACCGAAGAAAACATCCGCATGTCGCGCTTCGGCACGGCGTTCCTGCGCGCCTTCGCCGACACCCTGGCCGTGGACGGCGTGCGGCCCGATCCGGCCTTCCACGAGGGTGGCTATCTGTTCCTGGCCACGCCCGCAGGCCTGGACGTCCTGCGGGACAATCATGCGCTGCAGCGCCGCGAGGGCGCGGACATCGCCCTGCTGGACGCCGCCGCCCTGCGGGCGCGGTTCCCCTGGCTGCGCGTGGACGACCTGGCGGCCGGGTCGCTCGGTCTGAGCGGCGAGGGCTGGCTGGACGCCTACGGCATGCTGCAGGGGCTGCGTCGCAAGGCCGTCTCCCAGGGCGCCGTGTACCTGCCGCGCCGGGTGACGGGCATCGACCGCGCCGGCGCGCGCGTGACGGGGGTGCGCCTGGACGATGGCCTGACACTGTCGTGCGGCGCGCTGGTCAACGCGGCCGGCGTCGGCGCGCCGGCCCTGGCGCGCCTGGCGGGCATCGAGCTGCCGGTGCAGGCCCGCAAGCGCAGCGTCTTTTACGTGCAGTGTCCCGAGCGCCTGCCGGGGTGCCCGATGGTGATCGACCCCGGCGGGGCCTATTTCCGTCCCGAGGGGCGGGGCTTCATCACCGGCATCGCGCCGCCGCCGGACCAGGATCCGGAATGCTTCGATTTCGACGTGCAGCACGCCCTGTTCGAGGACGTGCTGTGGCCTTTGCTGGCGCACCGGGTGCCGGCGTTCGAGGCGCTGCGCTGCGTGCGCAGCTGGGCGGGGCACTACGACATGAACCTGGTCGACCAGAACGTGATCCTGGGTCCGCATCCCGATCTGGACAATCTGTATTTCGCCAATGGCTTCAGCGGCCATGGCATGCAGCAGGCGCCGGCCGTCGGCCGGGCGCTGGCCGAACTGATCGCGCATGGCCGCTATCGCACGCTGGATCTCGGCCGCCTGGGCTGGCGGCGCATCCTGGAAGGCCGGCCGATCATTGAAAAGAACGTGGTATAGAGTGTCCGGACCGGGCCCGGCGCCCTATCGAAAAGGATGAGGCAGTGAGTATCGACGCAGTCAAGGAACGCCAGTCCGCGCTGGCCGAACGCCTGAAGTCCCTGCGCCTGGGGCGCGGCTGGACCCAGGGCCAGGCGGGGGACGCCAGCGGGGTGTCGGTGTCCACCTGGTCGAAGATCGAGAACGGCCTGATGTCCCCCACCTACGATGTGCTGCTGCGTCTGGCCCATGGCCTGGGCGTGGACGTGGCCGAGCTGTTCGCCCCTGCGCGGGAACACATGGGCGCGGGCCGGCGCAGCGTCGAGCGGGCCGGCGAGGGCGAGATCCACGAGACCCCGATGTACCGGCACAGGCTGCTGTGTTCCCAGCTGTCCCACAAGCGCATGATGCCCTTCCGCAGCACCATCAAGGCGCGCGATCTCGCGGCGGACGAGGGCTGGAGCCGGCACGAGGGCGAGGAATTCGTCTATGTGCTGGAAGGCGCCGTCGAACTGCACACGGAATACTACCGGTCCGTGGTCCTGCGGGCCGGCGACAGTTTTTATATCGACAGCCGCATGCGGCATCGTCTGGTCAACGCCGGCCCCCGGGACGCCGAGGTGCTGTGGCTCAGCATGGCGTCGTGTGGCGCGCCGGTCCGGGCCGCGCCGGAGCCGCGGACCGGATCCGCGGGGGGCGCCGGCCAGGGGGAGGACCGCGATGAATGAGGCGGCGCGGGCCTTGCATGATGCGGCCGGGACCCGGGCCTTGCTGCCGTTCCCGGCCCTGATGCGGGAAATCGTCCGGGCGGCGGGTGACATGACGGCGGGGCGCCTGTGCGCGCCGGCGCGGCAGGCCGTGCCGTTTCCCCATGGCGCGGTCATGCTGTCCATGCCGGCCACGGCGGCGGACGTCGGCATCCACAAGTTGGTCAACGTCGCGCCGGGCAACCGCGCGCACGGGCTGCCGACCATCAACGGCGTGGTGTCGGTCTATGACGGCGAAACAGGGCGGCTGCGCCTGTTGCTGGATGGCCCGACCGTCACGACGCGGCGCACGGCTGCGGTGTCGATGCTGGCCGTGAGCCGGCTGTTGCCCGCCGGCCCCCGCCATGCGGCGGTGTTCGGCACCGGGACCCAGGCGGCGGGCCATGTCCAGGCCCTGCTCGAACTGTATCCGCAGGCGCGGGTGGACGTGATCGGTCATGCACCCGGCCGGGCCGAGGCCTTCGCCCAGTCCTGCGGCGCGGCACGGGTCCGGCCGGCATGCGGGGTCGACGCGGCCGCGGATCTTGTGATCACGGCGACGACCAGCGCCGTGCCGGTTTACGAACAGCCCGCGCGTGACGGCCGGCTGGTGATCGGCGTGGGTGCCTATCGCCATGATCTGGCCGAGATCGGCGCGCGGACCCTGGCGGACAGCCGCCTGTTCGTAGATGACCTCGAAGGCGCCCGGCACGAGGCGGGCGATTATCTGCAAGCGGGCGTGGACTGGTCCCGCGTGCGGTCACTGGCCAGCCTGTTGGCGGACGGACCGCCAGGGGGCGCGGCCGTCTTCAAGTCCGTCGGCTGCGCGGCCTGGGATCTGGCCGCCGCGCGCTGTGCCCTGTCTTTCGATCACTCTTCGGAAAGGAACCCCTCATGACCCTGCGTTCCAGCGCAAGCCCCGCCACCCCGGAGGGTTCCGGGCACGGCGGCCCCGTCCTGGCGCCGTCGCGGCGGCCGGTCCATCCGGCGCCTCGCCTGGCCGGCCACGTGCTGGTGGATCAGTTGCGCCTGCACGGCACGGAACATGTGTTCTGCGTGCCCGGAGAAAGCTACCTGCCCGTGCTCGACGGGCTCGTCGACGCCGACATCGAGGTCACGGTCTGTCGTCACGAGGGCGGGGCCGCCATCATGGCCGAGGCCTATGGCAAGCTGACCGGCCGGCCCGGGATATGCCTGGTGACCCGCGCGCCGGGTGCCGCCAACGCGTTCGCGGGGGTGCACGTGGCGTCTCAGGATTCGACGCCGCTGATTTTGCTGGTCGGGCAGATCGACCGGGCCATGCGCGACCGCGAGGCGTTCCAGGAAATGGACTACCGCGCCGTGTTCGGTTCCCAGGTCAAGTGGGCCGCCGAGATCGACCAGGCCGAACGCATTCCCGAATACCTGTCGCGCGCCTTCCATGTGGCATTGTCCGGGCGGCCCGGCCCGGTGGTGCTGGCCCTGCCCGAGGACATGCTGGAGGAGACCGTGGCGGTGGCCGACGCGCGGCCCTGCCACGTGCCCGAAACCCTGCCGCCGGCCGGGCAGATCCAGGCCCTGGCCGACCGCCTGGCGGATGCGCAGCGTCCCCTGGCCATTCTCGGCGGCAGCCGCTGGGACGCCCGTTCCGTGCAGGCCTTCGGCGCCTTCGCCGAGCGCCACGCCCTGCCGGTGGCGGTGCAGTTCCGCCGCCAGATGCTGTGCCCCGTGGAGCATTCCTGTTTCATCGGCGACCTGGGGCTGGGCGCCGATCCCCGGCTGATCGAGGCGATCCGCGAGTCCGACCTGATCCTGGCGGTGGGCGGACGCCTGTCCGAGATCCCCAGCCAGGGCTACACGCTGTTCGGCGTGCCGAACCCGTCCCAGACGCTGGTCCACGTGCATCCCGACGTGGGCGAACTGAACCGGGTCTATCAGGCGGACATCGCCATGGCGTGCGCCCCCGGGATCTGGGTGCGCGCCATCGAGCCGCTGTCCCCCACGGCGACGCCGGCGCGCGTCCGGCGCTGCGAGGCCTTGCATGCGCGGCGCCTGGCCTGGAGCGACCCCTCGGCCATCGAGCACCCCGGCGCCCTGCAGATGGGTCGGGTGATGGCGCATCTGAACGCCGTGCTGCCCGAGGACGCCATCCTGACCAACGGGGCCGGCAATTACGCCACCTGGCTGCACCGGTTCTATCATTTCCGCGCCTACGGGACCCAGCTGGCGCCCACCTCCGGCTCGATGGGCTACGGCCTGCCGGCGGCGGTGGCCGCCCAGCGCCTCTATCCGGATCGCAGGGTGGTCTGCTTCGCGGGCGACGGCTGTTTCATGATGCATGGCCAGGAATTCGCCACGGCGGTCCAGTACGGCCTGCCGATCCTGGTGATCCTGATCGACAACGGCATGTTCGGCACCATCCGCATGCACCAGGAACGGCGCTATCCCGGCCGGGTGTCGGCGACCGCGCTGCGCAATCCCGATTTCGCGGCCTATGCGCGCGCCTTCGGCGGCCATGGAGAACGCGTCGAGACGACGGAGGATTTCGCCCCCGCGCTGCGTCGCGCCCTGGACAGCGGCCTGCCGGCCATCCTGCATTGCCTGCTGGACCCGGAGGCCATCACGCCGACGACGACCCTGAGCCGTCTGCGCCAGGGCGCCTGACGGCCGCCGTGTCCGGGTGCGGCCGGGGCTGGATTCAGTCCGCGGCCGGCCCGGCGGCTTCCGGCGCCGCAGGAACCGGCGCGCGGGCCGGGCGCACCAGGGCGCGGGCGGCGCGCAGCACCGCCGAGGTCAGTCGTTCCATGGTGTGCGAACCCGTGCGCCAGTGCTGCCAGTACAGCGGCACGTCCTGCCAGGCCCGCGCCCGCAGGGGCACCAGACGGCCCGCGTCCAGCGCCTCGCGGATCATGGGCAGCGGGTTCATGGTCCATCCCAGTCCGGCCAGGGTGGCCGAAACGAAGGCGTGGGACGAGGGCACCCACCAGGTCGGCGGTTGCCAGGGCGTGTCGCCCATCACCCCGCGCGCGAACTGCGCCTGCAGGTCGTCCTTGCGATTGAAGATCAGGACCGGCGCGCCCGCCAGGGCCTCGGGCGTGACGCCCCGGGAGAAATGCCGCGCGTGGAAGTCGGGCGCGCAGGTGGCCACATAACGCATGCGGCCCAGCGCGTGGACCCGGCAGCCCTGCACCGGATCGCCCAGCGTGGTGACGGCCGCCAGCACGCTGCCGTTGCGCAGCAGGGCGGCCGTATGGTCCTGATCCTCCGAGACCAGGTCCAGTGTCGTGCGGGTCTGCGCCGCATAGCGGGTGGCCGCCTCGATGAACCAGGTTTCGAGGCTGTCGTGATTGACGGCGACGCGCAGGCTGGGCGCGGGGCGGTCCTCGCCCATGCCCAGGCGGTCCAGGGCTTCGTGCTCCAGCAGGGCGGCCTGTTCGGCCAGGCGCACCAGGACGCGGCCGTCGTCCGTGGGCTGTGCCGGAATGGTGCGCAGGATCAGCAGCCGGCCCATGCGGGATTCCAGCGTCTTGATGCGCTGGGAAACGGCCGAAGGCGTGACATGCAGGGCGGCGGCGGCCCGCTCGAAACTGCCCTCGCGCACCACGGCCGCCAGGGCGCGCAGATTGTCGTGATCCAGTTGCATGGGGGGCTCCCTAGGTCCGGCATCCGGCCCCGCGCCGGATCCACGGATTAAGTTTTTCTAAATCGTATTTAAATAAATTAGCTGTATTTTATATCTTCTCCTGTTCCACAATGATGGCCAGATCAATGCGGAGCCGGCCTTGCCGCTCCGTTTTCCGTTCATGCCGCAGGAGCCGCACGATGTTCGCCGCCGCCTTCCCCGCCGTTTCCCCCATGCTGTCCGCCTGGACCAGCGGGACGCTCACGGGCCTGGGCATGTTCGCCGTGGTGGGGGCGCAAAGCGCCTTCATCCTGCGCCAGGGAATCGCCCGGGCGCACCTGAGCGCCATCCTGCTGGTGTGCGCCCTGATCGACGCCTGCTTCATCTTCGGCAGCGTGTCGGGGCTGCGGGCGCTGACGGACTGGCTTCCCGGGCTGGCGGACGCCGTGCTGTGGTGCGGGGTCGTGTTCCTGTCGTGGTACGGCATCCAGTCGGCGCGCAGGGCCTGGCGCCCGGCCACCGGCCCCAGGGCCGATCAGGCGGCCGTGTCTTCGCGCCGTGCCGCCCTGCTGGGGGCGGTGGGCTTCACGCTGCTCAATCCGCATTTCTGGCTGGACATGCTGGTGCTGGGCTCGATCGCCCACGGCTTTGACGATGCCCGCTTCGGTTTTGCCGCCGGGGCGCTGACCGCCAGCGTGTTGTGGCTGGCGGCGCTGGGACTGGGGTCGCGCCTGTGCGCGCCCCTGTTCCGCGGCCCCGGCGCCTGGCGCTGGCTGGACGGCGGCATCGCCGCCGTCATGTTCCTGCTGGCCTGGCGGCTGCTGCCAGCCTAGCCGGGCAGGCGCGGCGCCTGGGCGCGGCCCGGGGCGCGGGGCTGCGCCGCGACCGGGGACGGCTCCCCGGTTTCCCCGGTGCGGAACACCGCCACGGTATCGGCCAGGCGGTCGGCCTGTTCCCGCAGGGAATCGGCGGCGGCCGCCGCCTGCTCGACCAGTGCGGCGTTCTGCTGCGTCACCTGGTCCATCTGGGTGATCGCCAGGTTCACCTGGTCGATGCCGGTGGATTGCTCGTTGGAAGCCGAGGCGATTTCCCCCATGATGTGCGTCACCCGGTCCACCGCCGCCAGGACCTCCTGCATGGTGGCGCCCGCGTCGCCCGCCTGGCGGGTGCCGGATTCCACTTCCCCGGACGCCGTCTCGATGAGCGACTTGATCTCGCGCGCGGCGTCGGCGGACCGTTGGGCCAGGGCGCGGACTTCGCCGGCCACCACGGCGAAGCCGCGGCCTTCCTCGCCGGCGCGGGCGGCCTCGACGGCGGCGTTCAGCGCCAGGATGTTGGTCTGGAAGGCGATGCTGTCGATCACGCCGATGATGTCGGTGATCCGGGCCGAACTGTCGGCGATCCGTTTCATGGTGTCCACCATGCCGTGGACGGCCTGCTCGCCCTGGTGCGCGGTCCGCGAGGCCCCCGCGGCCAACTGGTCGGCCTGGCGGGCGTTGTCGGCGTTCTGGCGCACGGTGGACGCCAGTTCCTCCATGCTGGCGGCCGTCTCCTGCAGCGAGGCGGCCTGCTCTTCCGTGCGGCTGGACAGGTCCGTGTTGCCGACGGCGATCTCGCGCGCGCCGGTGTGGATCTCGCCGACGCTGTGGCGCACCTGCAGGATCATGTGCCGCAGGGCTTCCTGGGTTCCGCGCAAGCTGTCCAGCAACAGGTGGACCTCGTTGCGGCTGTGGGCGGGACTGTCCGGGATTGCGTGGGTCAGATCGCCGTTGCCCAGCCGCTGCATGCCCACCACCACGTCATGCACGGGCTTCAGGGTGCGGCGGGCCAGCCAGCGGATCAGCAGGGAAATCAGCAATGTTCCCAGCAGCATCACGCCCAGCTGGACCCACATCTCGCGGGTGCTATCGGCCAGGTAGTCGTCGACGCTGCCGAAACCGTACATCAGCCAGCCCCAGTTGGGCACCGTCTGCCAGGCCAGGAAGATTTCCTGGCCCCGCACCGTGACGCGCCGCACCCCGGCCGGAGCCGACTGGAACGCGCCGTCCATGGCGGCGAAGTCTTCCGGCGGATTGCCGGCGCTGAACCGGTCGCCGGGCTTGCCGAACATGCCCGCGACGCGGATCCAGTCCTTGCCGTCGGGGGTCGGCCGCAACACGAACAACTGGCCGTACTCGGCCAGCTTGGTCTCGGTCAGGTCCTTCAGCACCGGGTCGATCTGGGCGCTGATGTCCAGGTATTCGATGATCCCGCCGTAGACCTTGCCGCCGTCCTTGAGCGGATTGACCGTGATCAGGTGCCATTTCCCACCGACCAGGCCGGGGAAATTGACGATCTCGCCCTGGTCCAGGGCCTGGGCGATGCGTGCGGCCGAACCCAGTGTCTCGCCCAGCGCGTGGTCCGGCTGGTCCTGGTAGGCGCTGGCGATCCGCTGCCAGCCCTTGTCGGTGCGGGCGTAGATTTCGGCCGACATGCCGGTGACGCTGCGCATCAGGTCCTGGTCGCCGTTGATGGGCATGCCCGAGGACTTGAAGACCGGCATGCCGTTTTCCACCACGCCGGTCGGCTTGGGTTCGCCGTTCAGGTAGCGGATCAGCACCGGGTACAGAGATTCGCTGCGCTTGCGGGCGATGTCGTAGATCAGTTGCAGGGTGCGGTCGTAGCCCTGCAGGCCGTAGCGGTTGGCGGCGCTGACGTTGTCGATCGCCGTCTGCCGGTTCTGCCAGGTGATGATGGAGGCCAGGACCGCCATGACCAGGATGGTGATCAGGGTGGCGGCGATGAACAGTTGGGTGCCGAGTGTGGCGCGCGCCATGCGGCCCGTGCCAGAGCCCGTGCGTCGTCCGGACATGTGTTGTCTCCTGCAAGGAGGGTGCTGGATGAATTGTTGCTTTTGCAGAATAACCTTAGCGGATCGTCCTCTATCCGGAGATATCCGGAAACAAATGAGGACTATTCACGCCCGGCATGGTTTGAAGGCCCCCCGCCCGGGCCGATACACTGGACCCGTCCGGGGATTCCCCGCGCCGGGGAATCCCGATCCCTTCAACCGGAGTTTCGTGGTTTGATTTCTTCCATTCTTGAACAAGCGACGGCGGTCTACCACGAGTGGCGGACCGTCATCCTGGTCTTCGCCGCCGTCCTGGGCGCCCTGCTGGCCGGCGGTTTCCTGCGGATCGTCCTGGAGCGCATCGCCCGCCGCCTGCAGCCCGTGCGCCATGCCTGGGGGCATGGCCTGCTGGCGGGCGCCGCGCTGCCGGCGCAGATGCTGGTCTGGGTGCTGGGCATCGCGCTGGCCGGCCAGATCCTGCTGAGCGAGGCCGACGGCGAATTCGCCAAGGATTCGCTGCTGGCGCATGGCCTGTCGCCGATCCGCGACGTCGGGGTGATCCTGACGGTGATGTGGCTGCTGCTGCGCGCGATCAACCGCATCCAGGACAATCTGCTGCTGCGGGCGCGCGCGCACGGCCGCGAACTGGACCCCACGGCGGCCGACGCCATCGGCAAACTGACCAAGGCGTCCGTCGTCATCACGGCCATCCTGATGATGATGCAGGCGCTGGGTTTTTCCATCGCCGGCCTGCTGGCCTTCGGCGGCATGGGCGGCATTGCCGTGGGCTTCGCCGCGCAGAGCCTGGTGGCCAACCTGCTGGGCGGGCTGACGATCTTCGCCAGCCGCCCGTTCAAGGTCGGCGAATACATCATCATCCCGGGCACCGACCTGATGGGCGGGGTCGAGCACATCGGCTGGCGCGCCACCCGCCTGATCGGCTTCGACTGCAAGCCCTTCTACGTGCCCAACGCGATGTTCAACACCCAGCCGGTCATCAACCACACCCGCATGACCAGTCGCCGCATCATGGAGGACATCCACATCCGCTACGCCGACATCGACGCCGTCCCGGCCATCGTCGCCGACGCGCGCGACATGCTGGGCCGGCATCCCGGGGTGAAGCACGATTTCTTCGCCTTCAACTTCAGCAGTTGCGGGACCTTTTCGCTGAAACTGTCCCTGTATGCTTTCACAGTCAGCACCGACTACAACGACTTCATGAATGTCCAGGAGGACGTGCTGCTGAAGATCGCCGACATCATCCGCCGCCACGGCGCGCGCATGACCGGACCGGTTTCCACGGTCGAGATGCCGCAGTTGCGGACGCCGGACCGCGCGCCGGGCGCGCCGGAGACGGGCGGCACGCTGCCCCCCATGCCGCCGCCCCTGCCGTCGGCGGGCTGAGGGCGCCCCCGGCCCGCATTCCCGGGTCTTGAAAACCCGGCCCGCCGGCCCCACGTAATTCAGCAGTCCGCCCCGAGACCGTCCACCGGGCCGTCCGCGGGGCGCCATGCAATCCCGCCAGAACCTTCGAACCCATCCGAATCATGAGCGAAACCGACACCAAGACGGCCGAAACCCTGGGCTTCCAGGCCGAAGTCAAGCAGTTGCTGCACCTGATGATCCATTCCCTGTACAGCAACAAGGAAATCTTCCTGCGCGAACTCGTGTCCAACGCCTCCGACGCCTGCGACAAGCTGCGCTTCGAGGCCATCGACCATCCGGACCTGCTCGAGGGCGATGCCGACCTGCGTATCCGCGTCGAATTCGACAAGGACGCCCGCACCGTCACCATCACCGACAACGGCATCGGTCTGTCGCGCGACGAGGCCATCGCCAACCTGGGCACCATCGCCCGGTCCGGCACGCGCGAGTTCTTTTCCCAACTGACCGGCGACAAGCAGAAAGACGCCCAGTTGATCGGCCAGTTCGGCGTGGGCTTCTATTCGTCCTTCATCGTCGCCGAAAAGGTCGCCGTGCGCAGCCGCCGCGCCGGCCTGCCGGCGTCCGAGGGCGTGCTCTGGGAATCCGACGGCCAGGGCGAATTCTCCGTGTCCGCCATCGACCGCGAGGCGCGCGGCACCTCCGTCACCCTGACCCTGCGCGCCGACGAGGAAGAGTTCCTCTCCAGCTGGAAACTGCGCGAAGTCCTGCGCCGCTATTCCGACCACATCTCCCTGCCCATCCAGATGAAAAAGGAAGAGTGGGACGCGGAAAAATCCGAGCAGGTCGTCAAGGACGAATGGGAAACCGTCAACCAGGCCAACGCCCTGTGGACCCGGTCCAAGTCCGACGTCACCGACGAACAGTACAAAGAGTTCTACAAGCACGTCTCGCATGACTACGAAGACCCGCTGGCCTGGACGCACAACCGCGTCGAGGGCCGCAGCGAATACACCCAGCTGCTGTTCGTGCCCAGGCGCGCGCCTTTCGATCTGTGGGACCGCGACGCCCGCCGGGGCGTGAAGCTGTACGTCAAGCGCGTCTTCATCATGGACGACGCCGACCAGTTGCTGCCGGCCTACCTGCGCTTTGTGCGCGGCGTGGTCGACTCCGCCGACCTGCCGCTGAACGTCTCGCGGGAAATCCTGCAGGAAAGCCGCGACGTGCGCGCCATCCGCGAAGGCTCCGCCAAGCGCATCCTGGGCCTGCTCGAAGACCTGGCCCGCGACAAGCCCGAGGAATACGCCGAATTCTGGACCCAGTTCGGCCAGGTCCTGAAGGAAGGCGTGGGCGAGGATCCCGCCAACAAGGACCGCATTGCCGGCCTGCTGCGCTTCGCGTCCACCCAGGCCGACAGTCCGGCGCAGACCGTGTCCCTGGCCGACTACATCGGCCGCATGAAGGAAGGCCAGGACAAGATCTACTACCTGAGCGCCGACTCCTACGCCGCGGCCGCCCACAGCCCGCACCTGGAAGTCTTCCGCCGCAAGGGCCTGGAAGTCCTGCTGCTGTCCGATCGCGTGGACGAGTGGATGCTGTCCTACCTGCGCGAATTCGACGGCAAGGCCCTGGCCTCGGTCGCCAAGGGTGGCCTGGACCTGGACGCCCTGGCCGACGAGGAAGAAAAGAAGCAGCAGGCCGAGGCCGCCGAGGCCTTCAAGCCGACCCTCGAGCGCCTGAAGACCGCCCTGGGCGAACGCGTCAAGGAAGTCCGCGCCACCGCCCGCTTGGTGGATTCGCCCGCCTGCGTGGTCGTGGACGAGCACGAACTCAGCCCGCATCTGCTGCGCATGCTCAAGGCCGCCGGCCAGGAGGCCCCCGAGGTCAAGCCCATCCTGGAAGTGAACCCGCAGCACGCCCTGGTCAAGCGCCTGGAGGCGCAGCCCGACGAATCGTTCGGCGACTGGGCCGAACTGTTGCTGGACCAGGCCATGCTGGCCGAAGGCGCGGCCCTGAAGGATCCGGCGGCGTTCGTGAAACGGGTGAACGCGCTGCTGCTGGGGAACTGAGCGCGTTTGTCATCCGGCGGGGTTCTGGCCATAATCGGCCTGAACCCCGCCTGCGCCGGGCGGGCGGAATTGGAGATTGACCGATGAAATCCCGCGCCGCCGTGGCCTTCGAGGCCGGCAAACCCCTGCAGATCGTCGAGATCGACGTCGAACCGCCCCGCAAGGGCGAAGTCCTGATCCGGATCACGCACACCGGCGTCTGCCACACCGATGCCTTCACCCTCAGCGGCGACGACCCCGAGGGCGTGTTCCCGGCGGTGCTCGGCCACGAGGGCGCGGGCATCGTCGTTGAGGTCGGCGAGGGCGTCACCAGCATTGCGCCGGGCGATCACGTCATTCCCCTGTACACCGCCGAATGCGGCGAATGCCTGTTCTGCAAGTCGGGCAAGACCAATCTGTGCGTGGCCGTGCGCGCCACCCAGGGCAAGGGCCTGATGCCCGACGGCACCACGCGCTTTTCCTACCAGGGCCAGCCCATCTACCACTACATGGGTTGCTCGACCTTCAGCGAATACACCGTCGTCGCGGAAGTCTCGCTGGCGAAGATCGACCCCGAGGCCAATCCGGAACAGGTCTGTCTGCTGGGGTGCGGCGTGACCACCGGCATCGGCGCCGTGCGCAACACCGCCAAGGTCCAGCCCGGCGACACCGTGGCCGTCTTCGGCCTGGGCGGCATCGGCCTGGCCGTGGTCCAGGGCGCGCGCCAGGCGGGGGCCGGGCGCATCATCGCCGTCGACACCAACCCCGACAAATTCGCGCTGGCCAAGGTCTTCGGCGCCACCGACTGCGTCAATCCCAAGGACCACGCCGAGCCCATCCAGCAAGTCATCGTCGGCATGACCGGCTGGGGCGTGGACCACAGCTTCGAGTGCATCGGCAACGTCAACGTCATGCGCGCCGCGCTGGAATGCGCCCACCGGGGCTGGGGCCAGTCCATCATCATCGGCGTCGCCGGCGCCGGCCAGGAAATCTCCACCCGGCCCTTCCAGCTGGTCACGGGCCGGTCCTGGCGCGGCACCGCCTTCGGCGGGGTCAAGGGCCGTTCCCAGCTGCCCGGCATGGTCCAGGAAGCCATGCGCGGCGAGATCGATCTCGCCCCCTTCGTCACCCACACCATGGGCCTGGACGGCATCAACCATGCCTTCGACCTGATGCACGAAGGCCAATCCATCCGTTCGGTGGTGCGCTATGGAACGCATTGAACAGCACGCCTGTTTCGGCGGCCGCCAGGAAGTCTGGCGGCATGCCTCGGCCGCGCTGGGCTGCGACATGCGCGTCGGCGTCTTCCGGCCCTCGGCCGCCTTGCGCGGCGAATCGTGCCCTGTCCTGTACTGGTTGTCGGGCCTGACCTGTACGGAACAGAACTTCATCACCAAGGCCGGCGCCCAGGCCCATGCCGAACGTCACGGCCTGATCCTGGTCGCGCCCGACACCAGCCCGCGCGGCGAGGGCGTGGCCGACGACCCCGCCTACGACCTGGGCCAGGGCGCGGGTTTCTATCTGAACGCCACCCAGGCGCCCTGGGCGGCCCATTACCGCATGCAGGACTACGTGGCCGAGGAACTGCCCGCGCTGATCGAGCGGCATTTCCCCGCCACGGCCGCGCGGTCCATCGCCGGCCACTCCATGGGCGGGCACGGCGCGCTGGTCACCGCCCTGCGCAACCCCGGGCGCTATCGCAGCGTGTCGGCGTTTTCAGCCGTCGTCGCGCCTTCGCAGGTGTCCTGGGGGCAAAAGGCCTTCGCCGCCTACCTGGGCGAGGATCGCGAGGCCTGGGGACGGTGGGACGCGGTGGCGCTGATCCGCGCGGCCTCGCCCTCGGAACACGTGCCGATGCTGGTGGACCAGGGTCTGGACGACGAGTTCCTGGAGGCGCAATTGCGGCCCGAACTGCTGGAAGCGGCCTGCCTCGATGCCGGTTATCTGTCGACCGTGCGCCGGCACGCCGGCTATGACCACAGCTACTACTTCATCGCCAGTTTCATCGGGGAACACATCGCGTTTCACGCGCGGGCGTTGCGGGAGTAGGGCACGTCATGCGGAATTCCGATGGGTGGGATGCAATAATTTAATTTCCAAATATATTGCGGCGGCACTATTCTGACGTCCATTGAGGAACCGTCTTGGGAGGCCGCATGACCAGACCGTTTGCGATGATGCTCTGCGCATTCGTGCTGTTCGCCAGCGCGCGCTCCGTCTCCGCGGAATCCGCCGGTCAATACCCGCTGCATGCCGCCGCCGCGCGGGACGATGCCGCCGCCATCGACAGGCTCTTGTCCGAGGGGGCGGGACTGGACGGACGCGACGGATCGGGTTCGACCCCCCTGCTGGTGGCGACCCGGGCGAACCGGGTGCGCGCCGCCCGGGCGCTGATCGATGCCGGTGCCGACGTGAATGCCAAGGACCGGATCCAGGACAGCGCCTATCTGTATGCAGGCGCGCGAGGACATCTGGAGATCCTGAAGATGACCCTGGCGCACGGGGCCGACCTCAAGAGCACCAATCGATACGGGGGAACCGCCCTGATCCCCGCCGCCGAACGAGGCCACGTCGAAACGGTGCGCACCCTGATCGCAGCGGGCGTCGAGGTCGATCACGTCAACCGTCTCGGCTGGACCGCACTGCTCGAAGCCATCATCCTGGGCAACGGGGGCGAACGGCACCAGCGGATCGTGGATCTGCTGCTCCAGGCCGGCGCCGATCCCGATCTGGCCGACGGAGAGGGCGTGACACCGCTGCGGCATGCGCGTTCGCGCGGCTACCGCAAGATCGAGGCCGCGCTGCTGGCCGCCGGCGCGCGCTGAGTGTCAGCGGCATTCAAAGGAAATCGTCCAATGGAACAGCAATCGGATTATCTGCGCCAGGCTCTTGAACTGGCCTACGCCCATGCCGAACGGGGCGGGCGCCCCTTCGGCGCCGTGGTGGTCAAGGACGGCAAGATCATCGCCCGGGCGGTCAACGAGATCATCGGCACCAACGACCCCACCGCGCATGCCGAACTGCTCGCGATCCGCGCGGCCAGCCAGCATCTGGGCTCCCCCCGTCTCGACGGCTGCGCGGTCTATGCCAGCGGGCATCCCTGTCCGATGTGCATGGGCGCGATGCGCCTGTCGGGCATCCAGGAGGTCGCCTACGCCTATTCCAACGAGGACGGCGAGCCCTTCGGCATGTCCACCGCCGCCGTCTACGCTGATCTCGCCAAGCCTTTCGACCAGCAGTCGATGAAAATCCGCCATGTCCCGGTCAGGCTCGACGGCAGGCAGGATCTTTATGCGGACTGGCAGGCACGGAGCCTGAACCGGCGATGAGCATGGAGTCGAAGTCCGGGCGCCTCGCCCTGATCGCCACCGTGGCGCTCATCGGGTTCAATCTGCGTCCATTTCTCACCAGCATCGGGCCGCTCGCGGCCGGCATCCAGGACGGCACGGGGCTGAGCCTGCAGGGCATGGCCTTGTTGACGCTGATCCCCATGCTGCTCATGGGCGCCGTGGCGTTCGCCGGCCCGGCCTTGCAGGGCGCGTTCGGCGCGCGCCGGTCGATGATCGGCGCCTTGCTGGTGATCTGCGCCGGCATCGCCCTGCGCCTGCCGGCCTCGACCGGCTGGTCGATGGTCGCCACGGCCGCGATGATCGGCCTGGGCGTGGCGGTCGTCCAGGCCGTGTTTCCGGGCATCGTGAAGCGGGAATTCCCGCGCCACGTGGGGCCCATGATGGGCCTGTATTCCGCCACGCTGATGGGCGGCGGCGCCCTGGGCGCCGTGGCGTCTCCGGTGGTCGCGCATGCGACCGGCAACTGGGCGGCGGGGCTGGCGTGCTTCGCCTTGCCCGCCGGGGCGGCCGTCGTCCTGGCGGGCGTCTTTCTGCCGGGCGACGCGCGTGCGCGCCAGACGGCCAATCTCACGCGCATTCTGCTGTCGCGGCCGCGGACCTGGCTGCTGATGGGCTGCTTCGGTCTCATCAATGGCGGCTATACCTCGGTCGTGGCCTGGCTGGCGCCCGCGTATCAGGCGCATGACTGGGGCGCCGCCGCCAGCGGCAGCCTGCTGGCCGTCCTGTCGGTCAGCCAGGCCGCGACGGCCTTGACCCTGCCCATTCTGGCCAGAAAAACGCCCGACCGGCGGACATGGCTATGGCTGACGCTGGCCCTGCAGGCGGCCGGTTTCGCGGGGCTGGCGTTCATGCCCACCGTGGCGCCTTTCGTCCTGGCGGTCATCCTGGGCGCAGGCCTGGGCGGGTGTTTCGCCCTGATCATGATCGTGGCCTTGGACCACCTGCCCGACCCGGCGCAGGCGGGGGCGCTGTCGGCGCTGATGCAGGGCGGCGGCTTCATCCTGGCGGCGGTTCCGGCATGGCTCGTCGCCGCGCTGCACGACGCCACGGGCGGCTACGCGGCCGGGTGGCTCTGGCACCTGGCCTGCGTCACGATCGTCGCCGGCCTGGTGGTCCGGTTCGCGCCCGCGGGGTATGCGCGCGTGATGCCGGTGCTGGTGGCAGCCAGCGCCTGAAGGCATACTGATACACCCAGCGGCCGCGCCCGGCCGTGATGTTCAACGCATTGATGAGTGATATGGCCGCCGATCGTTATCACGCCACCGGTTCGCAAGTCGAGTACCAGCACGGCTCGAACGAGCAGGTGCTGCGGAATCGGCCAGGCATCACGGATCCGGCCGTCATGGACGAACTCGAGACGAGACTGCTGCTGCGGCTCTATGAACGCGTGATGCGGGAACAGTTTCCCAATCGGCGGCTGGATGTCGCCGACCTGATGGGATGGCATCACCAGTGGCTGGGCAATCTGTACGATTGGGCGGGACGGCCCCGGTCCGTCAATATGAGCAAGGACGGTTTTCATTTCGCCGCCGCCCTGCAGATTCCCCGGCTACTGGACGAGTTCGAGCAGAAATACCTGCATCGCTACACACCGTGCCATGACGTGGACAATGAATCGTTGGCCGATGCCATTGCCGTTTGCCATGTCGAACTGATCCTCATCCATCCGTTCCGAGAAGGCAACGGACGCGTGTCGCGCCTGTTGGCGGACGTGATGGCAGTGCAGGCCGGACATGGCCCGCTGGACTACAGTCGATGGGATGCGGACAAGACCGCGTATTTCACCGCGATCCAGTGCGGCGTGGGCATGGACTACGTGCCCATGCGCGCATTGGTCAGCGTTGCGCTGGCTGGGCGGGGCGGGTGATCGTCGCCAGGGAAACCTGGGGCAGGTGGCTGTCCCCGCCGCGAAGTTTTGCCTCGATGTCGGCGATGCGTTGACCCGTTTCGATGGCCGTGGAACTGGCCACGGCGCGCAGGATGGCCTCCTGGCTGGGGTGCTGATGCATGCGCTGACTGGACATGAAAATGCCTGATTCAAAAGGAATGTTCCATTTTACCGCCTGCGCCCGGGCGAAGCCATCCTGTTGTGGCGCTCATCCCACGCCGCCCGCGTCATGACGGGCGGGGGCCAAGCAGCCGGGCCATGTCCGCGTAGCTGACCGCGTCTTCCCCGAACGTGAACGTGCCGCGTTCCGCCATTTCGCGGCCGGCGCGCAGGAAAGCGCCGAACGCCGCGCGGCCGAGCGCGCTGCCCACGCTGATGCGCTTGACGCCCATGCCGGATAGCTCGTCCAGCGTGAAATTCATCCCGGGCGAGCCCATCAGCACGTTCACCGGGCGGTCCACCGCACTGACCACGGCCTGGATTTCCTCTCGCGTGCGCAGCCCCGGCGCGTAGAGCACGTCGGCGCCCGCCTCCTGGTACGCCTGCAGGCGGCGGATCGTGTCTTTCAGGTCGTCACGCCCATGCAGATGGTTTTCCGCGCGCGCCGTCAGCGTGAAGGGGTAGGGCAGCGCCCGCACCGCCTCGACCGCCGCCGTCACGCGGTCCACCGCCTCGGCCAGATCGAAGATCGGGGCGTCCACCCGGCCCGTGGCGTCTTCGATGGAGGCGCCCACCGCTCCCGCCTGCGCCGTCAGCCTGTAGGTTTCCGCAATGCCCTCCAGCGTGTCGGCATAGCCGCTTTCCATGTCCGCGCTGACGGGCAGGTCCGTGGCCTCGGCCAGCGCTTTCACGTGCGCCAGCATCTGGTCCCGGTCGACCTGGTAGTCGGACAGGCCCCGGGTGTAGGCGTAGCCCGCGCTGGTGGTCGCCAGTGCCTGGAAACCCATGCCCGCCAGCAGTTTCGCCGTGCCGATGTCCCAGGGGTTGGGGATGATGAAGGCGCGGGGGGCGTGGTGGAGAGATTGGAAAAGGTGGGCTTTTTGGGTGGGCATGGGCATGAGGGGCGGATTGGGGGCGGTTTGATGAGTGCCCTGGTGTGAAGAGGGTGTCGGCTTTCAGAGGAAATTTCTTGCGGAATGGTCACACTCGGCCCAGACGCGCGTTCGACATGATTGTCCGGAACGGATCACAATGTGGCGGCGACAGGAAGCCGAAATGGCGCACCCAGCCGGTTGAACGCGTTCATTGCGGCGATCGTGATGGTGAGGTCGACCAGATCTTTGGGCGTGAATTGTGCCGAGGCTGCGGCATACGCTTCGTCCGAGGCATGCGTTTCGCTGACAAGGGTCACCTCCTCCGCCCAGGCCAGCGCGGCGCGCTCCTGGTCAGAGAATAAGTGATGCACCTCGTCCCAGACCGGTACCAACGCGATCTTGTCGATCGACATGATTTTCCTCAGGTCGCGGCTGTGCATGTCGATGCAGTGGGCGCAGCCGTTGATTTGTGAAACGCGAAGGAACACGAGGTGCACGAGTTCCTCGGGAAGGTTCGTCTTCTGCGTGATGTATTGGTGGATACCGAAAAGAGCCTTCGCGCCGTCAGGTGCGATCTCTTGCCAGTTCAATCGGGCCATTTCAATCCTTTACTGTCGTTGATGGTGAGTCGTGTCGCGGTCGGCACGCCCCGGGAGCGCCTATCGACTTCGGCCGCGATCCATGTCATAACGCCACGATACTCCGCCGGATATCGGAGAAACAGGCCCAAAAAATGCCGAAACGACTGACCCAAGATGACTGACCCCAAGACGCCCAATGCGCTTTCCTTCCAGGTGGACCGTGCCGCCATCGCCCCCATAGGCGACCAGATCCATGCGAGCCTGCGACAGGCGATCGTCGAGGGACGGCTTGCGCCAGGGCAGCGTTTGCCTTCCGGCCGAGACCTCGCCGCGCAGCTTGGCGTTGCGCGCGGCACGATTCGTGTGGCCTATGATCGGCTGATTGCCGAGAACCTTGTGTTCGGTGCCGGCCCCGCAGGCACACGCGTATGCACTCGACCACCCGCCCGCCAAGAGGACGACGAGGCGCCCCTCGACGGGCCTTTGGCGGCTTTTACCCGCCCCTATTCGAGCGCCCCGCTGCCGTTCCAGATGGGCGTGCCGGCTGACGACGCGTTTCCCGCCAAGCTCTGGGCCCGCATGCGGGCGCGCGCCGTACGCGCCGATGCCATGACTTACACGGCCTACGCCGACCCGCGCGGCGAACCTGCGCTGCGGACTCAGATCGCGAGCCATCTGGCCATCAGCCGACATATGCAATGCCACCCGGATCAGATCATCGTCACCAGCGGATACCGGCAGGGTCTGATGCTCGCGTTGACGGCACTGCGCCCACACGGGCGCAAGGCGTGGATCGAGGAGCCAGGCTACCCGCTGGGAAGGCGCGCGCTGGAACTGACCGGAGCCGCGCTCGAACCTGTGCCTGTCGATGCCGAGGGGCTGCGCGTAGAAGAGGGCATCGTTCGCGCGCCAGACGCCCTGCTGGCACTGGTGACCCCGGGTCAACACGCACCGCTCGGCGTGACCTTGTCGCCGGCGCGCAGACACGCCCTGCTCGACTGGGCGGTGGCAAGCAAGGCATGGATCATCGAAGACGACTATCTCGGAGAACTACAACTCGACGGTCGGGCGGCACCGGCCCTTGCCGTAGGTAAAGCCGCCGAGCGCGTGATTCACATCGGTTCGTTCAGCAAGACGCTCAGCCCGGCGTTGGGCCTCGGTTTCGTCGTCGCCCCCCGTTTGCTGGCGGAGCGTCTGGTCGAGGTTGCCGCCGTGTTGGCCCCGGCTCCGAACCGGACCACCCAACTCGCTGTCACGGAGTTTTTGGCGGATGGGCACTTCCTGCGTCATCTGCGCCAGATGAAGACGCTCTATGCCGAGCGCCGCAATCTCGCGCTGGCGCATGTCGGCAAGTTTCTGTCGGGCCCACTCACCGCGGGCCTAGGCGTGATTGCCCCGCTTCCACAGAGCGCCGACGACAGCGCCATTGTCGACATTGCCCGCACACACGGCCTGGCGCCCTCCGCCCTCTCCGCCTGGTACCTGCGCCGCACGCATGCGCAGCGAGGCTTGTTACTCAGCGTGACGAACCTGCGGCCCGAAAACATCGATGACGCGTGCGCGAAACTTGCGAGTGTCGTTGCATCTCATTGAGTTGTGGCGCACAGGCGCCCAACATGCCGCACGCCTTCTTACGCTTCAGGTACCAACCCCGGATTCCAGACCACCTCCCACACATGCCCGTCCGGATCCTGGAAATACCCCGCATATCCGCCCCAGAACGTCTCCTGCGCCGGCTTCACGATCACGGCCCCCGCCGCGGCGGCCTGCGCCATCACCGCATCCACTTCGTCGCGCGACGCCACGTTATGGCCCAGGCTGAATGCCGTGGCACTGGCCGGGCCCGGCGGTAACCCGGAATCCTTTGCCAGGCTCTTGCGCGGCCACACCGCCAGCTTCAATCCCGCCTGCAGGTCGAAAAAAGCGACCGCGCCGTTTTCGAATTCTTTTCCGATGATGCCCTCGGTCGCCAGCCCCAGGCCGTCCCGATAGAACCGGACCGAACGGTCCAGGTCATCGACCCCCAGGGTGATGACGGTGATGCGTGGTTTCATGGCTGCGCTCCCCCCGCTCGAATCGTTCCCAGTCAAACGCTTCCCCCGGATCCGTCTTCCGGCCCGGCGCGATATGTTCGTGTCCCCGCACCGCCCGGATCGGGTGCCGGGCGCGGATTGCCGCCGCCAGGGCGTCCAGCCGTTCGTACTGCGCGTCCGTATAGGCCAGCGTGTCCGTGCCTTCCAGTTCGATGCCGATGGAAAAATCGTTGCAGCGCTCGCGCCCTTCGAAGGACGAAACGCCCGCATGCCAGGCGCGCAGCACCGTGGGCACGAATTGCACGATCGTCCCGTCGCGGCGGATCAGGAAATGGGCGGAGACCCGCAGGTCGCGGATGTGCTCGAACCAGGGGTGGGATGCGATGTCCAGGCGGTTCTGGAAAAAATCGATGATGGCCTCGCCCGTGAACACGCCGGGCGGCAGGCTGATGTTGTGGATCACCAGCAGGCAGGGGTCTTCGTCGTCGGGCCGCTGATCGTGATTGGGGGAGGGACGGCGCAGGACTCCGCGGCCCTCGGCCAGCCAGCCATCCGGCCCGATGGACAGGGACCGCTCCGGCGCGGGCGCGGCAGGCGTCCCCGCCGTCATTTATTTCCCCAGGCTCAGCCGGGCGTGTTCCGGGCTGCACCAGGTCTTGCCCTGGCTCTGGTAGGCCTCGGACCGGGGCAGGTAGATGCGGCAGTGGGCGCAGCGCACCATGGTTTCGGAGGCGGCCTTGGCGTCGTCGGCCTGGCGGCGGGCGGCGGCCTGGCGGGCGTTGGCCTTCTGGTGGCTCAGGACGCGGGAAACGAACAGGACGGCCAGGATGATGATCGCCCAGAGCAGGAATTTACCCAAGAGTGCCTCGTTGCAGGATGACTTCCAGGACGAACCGGCTGCCCGTGTAGGACAGCAGCAGGAAGGCGAAGCCGGCCAGCGTCCAGCGCAGGGCGACGCGGCCGCGCCAGCCCTGGATGTGACGGCCCGCCAGCAGCACGCCGAAGGTGGCCCAGGAAAGCAGGGTGAAGACGGTCTTGTGGTCCATGGGCAGGGCGCGGCCGCCCAGGCGCAGGGACACGGCGCTGCCGGTCAGGACGGTCAGCGTCAGCACGCCGAAGCCGATCCAGATCAGGCGGAACAGCAGTTGTTCCAGGGTCAGCAGCGGCGGCATGGCGGTCATGGCGCGGCCGATGGCGCCCTGTTCGCCGGCCGATTCGATGGGACGGTGCAGGTGGCGGTCCAGCACGGTCATCAGCATGGCGTGCAGCGCGGCCACGGTGATCAGGCCGTAGGCCGTCATGGCGATCAGCAGATGCACGCGCAGCCAGTCGTTGCTGGCGTGGGGCACCAGGTAGCCGTGTGGAAACAGGGTGGCCAGCAGACTGACGACGACGGCGGCGGGCAGCAGCAGGAGCAGCAGGCTGTCCAGACGCAACAGGAAGTTCTCGATCCAGAAGACGATCATGCCCAGCCACATGGCGGTGGACAGGGCCAGCGCCCAGCTCAGGTGCAGACCGCTGGGGACGATGACGGCGGCGGCCAGGCCGACGCCGTGCAGGGCGATGGCGCCCAGCAGGCAACTGCGGCCGATGGTGCCGGTGGGGCGGACGTCGCTGGCTTGCGCGATGGGCCGCCACAGGGCGATGCCCAGCACGGCGTAGGCCAGCGCGGCGAGCAAGTGAAATACAATGCTGACTGACATAGTCCTATCGGTGTCCGGCGCGCAAGGCCGCGCCCCCAAAAGCATCCATTTTATGCGCTGGCCGACGGATCAACCAGTTTTACGGATACGGCATCATGCTCGATAACCTGACATCCCGCCTGTCGCGCGTCGTCAAGACCATGCGCGGCGAGGCCCGCCTGACCGAGGCCAACACCCAGGAGATGCTGCGCGAGGTCCGCATGGCGCTGCTGGAGGCCGACGTGGCGCTGCCGGTGGTGCGCGATTTCGTGGCGCGGGTCAAGGAATCCGCCCTGGGGCAGGAAGTCGCCGGCAGCCTGAACCCGGGCCAGGCGCTGGTCGGGGTGGTGCATAAAGAACTGACCGCCCTGATGGGCGGCGACCTGGGCGCCGAGGCGGGCGAACTGTCCCTGGCGACGCAGCCCCCGGCCGTGATCCTGATGGCCGGCCTGCAGGGCGCGGGCAAGACCACCACCACCGGCAAGCTGGCGAAATGGCTGTCCGAGGGCAATCACGTCCAGCACGGCCGCAAGACCGGCCGTAAAAAGGTGCTGGTGGTCAGCGCCGACGTCTACCGCCCGGCCGCCATCGATCAGTTGAAGACCGTGGCCGCCCAGGTGGGGGTCGATTTCCTGCCGACCGAGCCCACGCAAAAGCCCCAGGACATCGCCCGCGACGCCCTGGACCATGCCCGGCGCCACCACTACGACGTGCTGATCGTCGACACGGCGGGCCGCCTGGGCATCGACCAGGCCATGATGGACGAGATCCGCGCGCTGCACCAGTTGCTCTCGCCGATCGAAACCCTGTTCGTGGTGGACGCCATGCAGGGCCAGGACGCGGTCAACGTGGCGCGCGCGTTCTCGGACGCGTTGCCGCTGACCGGCGTGGTGATGACCAAGCTGGACGGCGACGCGCGCGGCGGCGCCGCGCTGTCGGTGCGCCAGATCACCGGCAAGCCGCTGAAATTCGTCGGCGTGTCCGAAAAGCTCGACGGGCTGGAGTCCTTCCACCCCGAACGCATGGCCCAGCGCATCCTGGGCATGGGCGACATCGTGTCGCTGGTCGAGCAGGCCCAGAAGAACATCGACATCGCCGAGGCGCAGAAACTCGCCGCGCGCATGAAGTCCGGCGAACGCTTCGATCTGAACGATTTTCGCGACCAGTTGCAACAGGTGAAGAAACTGGGCGACATGGGTTCGCTGCTGGAAAAGCTGCCGGCGCAGTTCGCCCAGGCCGCGTCCCAGGTCCAGGGCGGTCAGGCGGAAAAGCAGATGGCCCGCACGGAAGGCATCCTGAATTCCATGACGCCGCTGGAACGCGCCAGGCCCGAACTCATCAAGGCCTCGCGCAAGCGTCGCATCGCCACGGGCTCGGGCGTCCCGGTGCAAGAGGTCAACCGCCTGCTCAAGCAATTCGAGCAGATGCAGGGCATGATGAAGCAGATGAAAAAAGGCGGCATGGCGAAGATGATGCGCGCCATGGGCGGGATGAAGGGCCTGGGCGGATTCGGCCGGGGCGGCTTTCGCTGATCCTCGCCGGATCAGGTCTGCGACTGCAGGTAGTTCCGCAGGCCGATCTTCTCGATCAGGCCCAGCTGCTTTTCCAGCCAGTAGGCGTGGTCGGCCTCGGTGTCCTGCAATTGCTTCAGCAGCAGGTCGCGGGTGACGTAGTCGCCGTGGGCCTCGCAGAGCGAAATGCCCTCGCGCAGGGATGCGCGCACTTCGTATTCCAGTTCCAGATCGGCGCGCAGCATGCCGGGCACATCCGTTCCCGCCGTGAAGGCGTCGGGGCGCATGTCGGGCTCGGCTTCGAGCATCAGCAGGCGTTGCAGCAGCGCGTCGGCGTGCTGGGTTTCCTCTTGCATTTCATGATCGCTGCGGGCGTGCAGTTTGCTCAGGCCCATGTCCTGATAGCGGCGCGAGTGCAGGAAATACTGGTCGCGCGCGGCCAGTTCGCTGCGCAGTTGCCGGGTGAGGTAGGCGATGACTTCGGGGTGACCTTGCATGGGGGGCTTTTATCGATGCGATGACGGGTGAAAGTATGCCACGTCTGCAATCAGCCGCCCCCCACCGCCACCACGATCTCGATCCGGTCGCCATCGGCCAGCGGGGCCTGGGCGTGCTGGCTGCGGGGCACGATGTCGCCGTTGCGTTCCACGGCGATGCGTTTGCCTTCGTAGCCCAGGTGGACCACCAGGTCGTGGACGGTGCGCACGTCGTCCAGGGCGGTGTCAGTGCCGTTCAGCAGGATGTTCAGGCTCATGGCGTCGGTCTCCTCAATCGCCCGCGTAGCGGTCGGTGGCGGCCAGCAATTGCGTCAGAATGCCGGGTTCGTCGAAGGCGTGGCCGGCGTCCGGGATCATGTGGAATTCCGCCTGGGGCCAGGCGCGGTGCAGGTCCCAGGCCGATCTGGCCGGCGTGCAGGCATCGTAGCGGCCCTGGATGATCACGCCCGGGATGCGGGCCAGCTTGTGCGCGTCGCGCAGCAACTGGCCTTCTTCCATGAAGCCCCGGTTCACGAAATAATGATTTTCGATGCGGGCGAAGGCCAGCGCCGCCTGGTCGGCGGCGTGCGCCTGGTGATGCGCCGGATTGGGCAGCAGGGTGATGGTGTGACTTTCCCATTGGGTCCAGGCGTGCGCGGCCCGCAGTTGCGCCTGGGGGTCGTCGCCCGTCAGGCGGCGGCGGTAGGCGGCCATCAGGTCGTCGCGCTCGGCCTCGGGGATCGGGGCCAGGTAGTTTTCCCACAGGTCGGGGAACAGCCAGGACGCGCCTTCCTGGTAGAACCAGCGCAGTTCCGCCTGGCGCAACAGGAAGATGCCGCGCACGATCAGGGCGCTCACCCGTTCCGGGTGGGTCTCGGCGTAGGCCAGCGCCAGGGTCGAGCCCCAGGAACCGCCGAACACCACCATCCGGTCGGCGTGCAGGACTTCGGTGCGCAGGCGCTCGATGTCGGCGATCAGATCCCAGGTGGTGTTGTGCTCGATCTCGGCCGACGGTGTGGACCGGCCGCAGCCGCGCTGATCGAACAGCAGGATGTTGTAGCGTTCGGGGTCGAACAGGCGGCGGTGGGTGGGCGAGCAGCCCGCGCCCGGGCCGCCGTGCAGGAACACCACCGGCCGCCCCTGGGGGTTGCCGCACAGCTCCCAGTAGACGCGGTGGCCGTGGCCGGCGTCCATGAAGCCTTGCGCGTAGGGCTCGATCTCGGGATACATCAGGGGGTCTCCGGTGCGGGCGCGGCGTCCGCCATGGGGCGCCGCGTGAAGATCAGGTCCCAGACTCCGTGGCCCAGCCGCAGGCCGCGGTTCTCGAACTTGGTCAGCGGGCGGTAGTCGGGGCGCGGCGCGTAGTCCGCGCAGGTGTTTTGCAGTGACGGCGCCGCCGACAGGACTTCCAGCATCTGCTGGGCGTAGTGTTCCCAGTCCGTGGCGCAGTGCAGATAGGCGCCCGGCGCCATGCGGCCGGCGAGCAGTTCGATGAACGCGGGCTGGATCAGGCGGCGCTTGTGGTGGCGTTTTTTCGGCCAGGGGTCGGGGAAGTAGATGTGCACGCCGGCGAGCGAGCCCGGCGCGATCATGTCACGCAGCACCTCGACGGCGTCGTGCTGGATGATGCGGATGTTGTCCAGCCCGTTGTCGTGGATGCGCTTGAGCAGCGCGCCCACGCCGGCGTTGAAGACCTCGACCCCCAGGAAATTGTCGCCGGGACGGGCCTGGGCGATCTTCTGGGTGGTCTCGCCCATGCCGAAGCCGATCTCCAGGATCACGGGCGCCGTCCGGCCGAAGGCCGCCGACAGGTCGATGGGCGTGTCCTGGTAGCGGATCGACCAGCGCGGCAGCCATTCGGCGATCGCCTGCTCCTGGCTGGGGGTGATGTGGGCGCGGCGGTGGACGAAGCTGCGGATGTGCGTGCTGCCCGACGGAGTCTGGGCCGTCACGACGGGCGGGGGGGATTTGGATGGGTTCAAAATGCTGTTAAAATGCCGGGCTGCAAGGGATTTGGTGAGTCTTGATTTTACCAATGAATCCCTGCTGTCATCGATCTCCATCGATGCGGGTGTAGTTCAATGGTAGAACGGCGGCTTCCCAAGCCTCAAGCGTGGGTTCGATTCCCATCACCCGCTCCATTCCGGCTTTCCATGCCGTTGGCTCAACGGCTCGTGACGACGGCATCTAGCCTTTCAACAGACGCTGCGCGAAGAAGCCCAGAATCTCGTCGCGCGCCGCCACGGTCGGCTGGCCCGGTTCGTCGATCAGATGCGCCGTCACCACGCTGTGCGGACTGGCCACCACTTGTGCGAAGAAGGATGGCGTCACCGTGTTGGCCGCGTCGTCGGGCAGCACCCGTGCCACGAAACGGTCACCCAGCGCCTGCGCGAAGGCGGCGAAGCGTTCGGCTCGGCAGTGGCGATCGCCCTCGAAGCGGTAGGCCCGCACCGTCAGCGCCTCGCGCTGCATGCGCTCGCCCACGGCCGCCAGTTCCTCGGGGTCGATGTTCATCGCCGCCGGCTTGTCCATCGGCAGCGAGGGCTGGCACATCACCGGCGCCAGCATCGCGGGCTCCAGCATCATCGACAGCGCGAAATTGCCGGTGAAACACATGCCGATCGCGCCCACGCCCGGCCCGCCGCATTCGGAATGCGCCTGCCGCGCCAACGCGCGCAGCCATTGCGTGACCGGGTGCGACTCGTTGGCAGCGAAGGCGCGGAACTCGGCACTGACGCAGGCGCGTCTGAAAACCGCCACGCCTTCCTCCACACCTGGCACAGCGCCGTCGCGCCCGAAGAGCGAGGGCATGTAGACAGTGAAGCCGGCATCGCGCACCCAGCGGGCGAAGCGCGCCACGTGCGGGCTGATGCCGGGCATCTCGGCCATCACGATTACCGCCGGGCCGCTGCCGGCCACGTGCACCCGCTTTTCCACGCAGTCGAGCGTGATGCGGCGGGGCGTGAAATCGTCCAGCGAGTCATCTTGGTCCAGCCTGCGGTCGGTCGTCATGGGGTGTCCTTTTTTTGGGCGGAGAAACTGGTATTGGAGCCTTGGCGCATGCAGAATGGCAGTGTCTGTTTTGTCTTTTTCAAGGCTTTATCCGACATGCACGATTTCACCGTCCTGGCGCTGGACGACGCCTACGCCAGCAGCCTTGCCGTCACACTCGACATCCTGAACGCCGCCCGGGTTATCGCGCCGCGCCTCGGCCTGCCTGCGCCGCGCTGGCGGCTGTGCTCGGCCGAAGGCGGCATGGTGCGGTTGCAGGGCGGCATGCAAGTCGAGGCGGCGCGGCTGCCCGCTCGCGTACGCGATGACCGCTCCACCTGGGTGCTGCCCGGCCTGGGCCTGAACACCGCCGCCGCCGTCACCCAGCGGCTGGCCCGCCCCGACACCGCAGCGCTGGCGCGGCGCATCGCGCGCCATGTGCAGGGCGGCGGGCGCGTCGCCGCATCGTGCTCCTCGGTGTTTCTGCTGCAGGCGGCCGGACTGCTGGAGGGGCGCCGCGCCACCACCTCGTGGTGGCATGCGCCGCTGCTGCAGCGCCTCGCGCCTGGCTGCGTGGTCGATGCGGACCGCATGGTCTGCGCCGACGGCCCGATCATCACCGCCGGTGCCGCTTTCGCGCAGACCGACCTGATGCTGCACCTGCTGCGTGGCCAAGGCGTCGGCGCGCTGTCCGATGCGGTCTCCCGCGTGTTATTGATCGACGGCCGTCAGGCGCAGTCGCCCTACATCGTGGCCGAGGTGCTGGCCAATGGCGACAGCCTGGTCACGCAGCTCGTCGCGCGCATCGAGGCCGCGTTGCCGGCGCCTCCCAGCGTGGCTGCGCTGGCTCAGGCCTTTTGCATGTCGGAGCGCACCCTGTCGCGTCGCATCCGCCGGGCCACCGGCAAGAGCACGCTGGCGCTGGTGCAGAGCGTGCGCCTACGGCGAGCCCGTGTGCTGCTCGAAGGCAGTCGCATGACGGTGGACCAAGTGGCCGAGGCGGTAGGCTACCAGGACGCCACCGCGCTGCGGCGGCTGATGAAGAAGGTTGCCGGCGCCAACCCCAGCCGCTACCGTGTCTCGACGATGGCTGCGGCATAGGATGTGCCGACGCCTGCGCGGCGGTGAGGTACGCTGTCGCCTGTCACACTGACGATGAGACAAGCATGCAAGGCGATCTTTTCGGAGCGGCTGTTTCCTTGCCGCCGGACGGACTGCCGGCGGATGCGGCGTCTTCCGCGACCCCGCCGTCCTCCGCGCCGCGGCGCCCGTCCAGGGTGCGTCCCGCGCCCGTTGCGCAAGACTGGCATGCGCTGGCCCGGCGACTGCCGGCACCGCTGCGTTTCGGGGTCTCGACCTGGTCCTACCCAGGCTGGGACGGCCTGGTCTGGGACGGCGAGTACAGTCCGGGCGTGCTGTCCAGGCACGGCCTGGGCGCTTATCACCGGCATCCGCTGCTGCGCACGGTATGCGTGGACCGTGCCTTCTGGCGTCCGCTGACGGCGGGCCAGTATGCCGCTTACGCGGGCCAGGTCGATGACGATTTCCGTTTCGTCGTCAAATGTCCGGCCCTCGTCACCGACGCCCAGGTGCGCGGCGAAACGGGCAAGGCGCTCAAGCCCAATCCGGACTTCCTCGACCCGCGCCTGGCCGTCGAACACTTCGTGCGGCCGGCGTCCACGGGGCTGGGCGACCGGCTCGGCGTGCTCGTCTTCCAGTTGAGTCCGTTGCCCCTGGGCTGGCTTGGACGCCCCGCGCCGCTGCTGGACAGGCTGGGGCTGATGCTGGCCGCCGTCCGGCAGGCCCTGGCCGGGCATCCCGCCGTGATCGTCGCCGTGGAAGTCCGTGATCCGGAACTGCTGGGCCCGGCGCTGGCCGACACGCTCAAGGCGCATGGCGCCACGTTCTGTCTGGGTCTGCATGGCAAGATGCCGCCGATCGGGGCGCAACTGCCGATGCTGCGCGCGCTGTGGCCGGGCCCGCTGGTCTGCCGCTGGAGCCTGAACCGCGTGTTTGGCGCGTACGGCTATGCCGACGCGCAGAAAAAGCATGCGCCGTTCGACACCCTCGTCAGCGAGGACCCCCACACCCGCGCCGAACTGGCGCGCGCCATTCGCGGCATCACGGGCGCGGGCCAGCCGGCCTATGTGACCGTCAGCAACGATGCCGAGGGTTGCGCGCCGCTGTCCATCCAGAAGCTCGCCCAGGCCGTACTGCTCTAAACACCGGACCCCAGCGCGATCGCCAGGCCGCCGGCGAGCACACCCATCCCCGCGACGCCCAGTGCCAGGACGGCCAGTTCGGCGCGCCGGAACGACCGGCTGACCATGGCCAGCGACGGCAGGCTGACCGGCGGCAGGGTCACCAGCAGCGCGGCCGCCGGTCCCACGCCCACGCCCAGCGCCAGCAGGGCCTGGACGATGGGCACTTCGCCGGCGGTCGGAATGACGAACAGCGTGCCCACGAGAGCTGCGCCCACGACCCACATCAGGCTGTTGTCGATGCTGAAGTCCAGCACGGGAAACAGCCAGGCGCGGGCCGCGCCCAGCAGCAGCACGAGAATCAGGTATTCGGGCAGCAGCCGCAGCGCCATGCCGGCGAAGACCCGCGCCCAGCGCCGCAGGACCTGGCCCGGCAGGAAGAACGCGGGATCGGTTCCGGCGGCAGCCGCGTCGGTGTCGTTGGCGGGCGTGCTGTCCGTCTTGTCCATGCGGTTCAGCGCCCAGCCCAGGCCCAGCACCATGGCCAGGCCCAGTGCGAGACGCAGCCCAGCCCAGTGCCAGCCCAGGACGAAGCCCATGAAGACCAGGGTGGCCGGGTTGAGCATGGTGTTGCCCAGCCAGTAGGCGGCCGTGTTGCCCGGCGCGGCGCGGCAGTGGCGCAGCCCGGTGATCACGGGGGCGGCGCAACAGGTGCACATCATGCTGGGGATGGACAGCAGGCCGCCCGTCACGACGCCGCTGGCGCCGGGACGACCCAGCCAGCGTTCGATCCAGCGGGGCGGCAGCAGGGTCTGGATGGCGGAGCCCAGCAGCAGCCCCAGCAGCAGGGCCTTCCAGATGGCCAGTCCGTAGGCCTTGGCGTAGTCGAGCGCGGCGTGCAGCGAGGGCGCGGGCGGCGCGGCCTGGCCGCCCGTCAGGATGGAGGCGCCGATGGAATGGGTCTGTGCGGCCGTGAAGGCGCGGTCGTAGTACGGCGACCATTTCACGTAGAACAGGCCCGCCAGGGCGATCAGTGCCACCAGGGCGATGCCCCAGGCGGGGTGGCGGGCGGGGCGGGACGGGCTCAACGCGGCCTCCGTGCGGAGACAGGGCGGACGAGCGGGGTGGAAGCGCGGTTCATGAGTCTGGGGAGATGGCATCAAGCCGGCATCATAAACCCGTCCACTTTCCGGGAGCCGGACCGATGGCCGGCGCGGGGCGGGGATGGCGCGGTTTCGCGGCCGCCCCTACAATCCTTTCAGATATACCATCTGGATATTCCCTGTCTCCCTTCTGGAGTTCCCATGAGCCTGTCCCCGTTCCACCTGGCCATTCCCGTGTACGACCTGCCCGCCGCCCGCCGATTCTACGGCGAGGTCTTCGGTCTGGAGGAAGGCCGCTCCAGCGCGCAGTGGGTGGATTTCAACTTCTATGGCCACCAGCTGGTGATCCATGAGCATCCCCGCACGCCGTCCCAGGAAAGCGCCCACACCAATCCGGTCGACGGCCACGATGTGCCG
This sequence comes from Castellaniella denitrificans, assembly GCF_027214045.1. GTDB lineage: Bacteria > Pseudomonadota > Gammaproteobacteria > Burkholderiales > Burkholderiaceae_B > Castellaniella > Castellaniella denitrificans_A. The sequence goes on from NZ_JAPWHE010000003.1 coordinate 154,970, forward strand.
GTGCCGCACTTCGGCATCGTTCTGCAATGGGACCAGTGGGAAGCCCTGGCCGAGCGCCTGAAGTCCTTCGGCACGAAGTTCGTCATTGAGCCCTATGTCCGCTTCAAGGGACAGGTCGGCGAACAGGCCACCATGTTCCTGCTCGATCCCTGTGGCAACGCCCTGGAGTTCAAGGCGTTCAAGGACCTGGGCCAGCTGTTCGCCAAATAGACGGCGGACCGGACCGCCACGCGGTCCCGCGCGGGTCGTCCGCGCTTTGACTCCGGGCCGGGGTCGGTGTCAATATCCCGGCCATGCCCAGATTCCTGCACACCGCCGATTGGCAGATCGGCCGCCAGTACGGCCGTTTCGCTCCCGAGGACGCCACGGTCCTGGCCGAGGCCCGCTATGACGCGGTCGAACGCATCGCCGCGCTGGCCGCGCGCGACCGGGTCGACGCCGTGCTGGTGGCGGGCGACGTGTTCGATGCCCAGACGGTGTCCGACCGCACCATCCGGCGCCTGTTCAATGCGCTGCGCGGCTACGAAGGCCCCTGGATCCTGATTCCCGGCAATCACGACGCCGCCCTGGCCGAAAGCGTCTGGACCCGCGCGCAGCGCCTGGGCGCGGTGCCGCCCCACGCGCACCTGCTGCTGGAACCGGGCGTGCGCGCGTTCCCCGAACTCGGGTTCGCGGTGCTGGCCGCGCCCCTGACCCAGCGCCAGACGCACGGCGACTTGACCGCGTGGTTTGACGCGGCGGACACGGCCGAGGGCCTGGCGCGCATCGGCCTGGCCCACGGCAGCGTCCAGGGCCTCCTGGCCGAGGACATCGATTCCCCTAATCCGATCGCCGCCGACCGGGCGGCGCGCGCGCGACTGGATTATCTGGCGCTGGGCGACTGGCATGGCTTCAAGCAGGTGGACGCGCGCACCGTGTACAGCGGCACGCCGGAGCCGGAACGCTTCCGCGACAACGGCTCGGGCCGGATCGTGCGGGTGGACGTGCCGGGCCCCGGCCAGACGCCGGTGGTGGAGCCCATGGAGATCGGCCGCTACCGCTGGCTGGCCTGGGACGAAATCCTGTCGGTCGCGTCCGACCTGGACCTGCTCGTCGGACGCCTGGACAGCCTGCCGCCAGAGTCCGTGCTGGACCTGACGCTGAGCGGCGCCCTCGACCTGGCGGATGCGAGGCGCCTGGACCAGGCGCTGTCCGTGGCCCAGGGGCGCTGCCGCAGCCTGCAGGTCCATCGGGCGGGTCTGCGGCTGGAACCTACCGACGAGGACATGGCCGCCTTGCGGGCCGACGGCTACGTGGGCGAGGTGATCGCGCAACTGCGCCAGCGGCAGGATGCGGCCGCCGATGGCGCGGACACGGCGCGCGAGGCGCTGGCGGTCCTGGCCGGTCTGCTGAGCCAGGACGCGGGAGAGGCGTCATGAGACTCTTGCGCCTGCGGGTCGAACAACTGCGGCGTTTCCGCGAACCAGTGGAAATCCGCGACCTGGAACCCGGCATCAATTTGTTCGCCGGCCCCAATGAATCCGGCAAGAGCACGCTGGTGCGGGCGATCCGCGCGGCGTTCTTCGAGCGTTTCAAGTCCAATGGCGCTGCAGATCTGCAGCCCTGGGGCGATACGTCCGCCGCGCCCAGCGTGGAGCTGGAATTCGAATGGCAGGGCGTGCACTGGAAACTCAGCAAACGGTTTTTGAAGCAGAAACGCTGCGATCTGGAAATCGGCGCCCGGCGTTTCAACGGCGACGAGGCCGAGGAAAAACTGGCGGAATGGCTAGGCTATCAATTCCCCGGCAAGGGGCCGAGCAAGGCGCCGCACTGGGGCGTGCCGGGGCTGCTGTGGATCGAGCAGGGCGAGGGCCAGGAATTGCGCGGTCCGGTGGGCTACGCCGGCAATTATCTGAAATCCGCCTTGGGCGAGCACCTGAGCGACATCGCCAGCAGCGCGGGGGATGCGCTGATCGCCCGGGTCGAGACCGAACGCGCCAAGCTGCTGACGTCGACGGGGCGCCCCACCGGGGAATACGCCGAGGTCCTGCGGCAGCATGAGGACGCCGGGGCGCGCCTGACGGAACTCGATCGGGACATCGCCGCGTATCGCCAGCAGGTGGACCGGCTGGCCGAACTGCGCCGCTTGCAAGCCGAGGACGAGGGCAGGCCCTGGGAGGCCTACCGCCGGCAGGCCGTGGACGCCCAGGCGAGACTGACCGAGGTCCAGGGCTGGTGCCAGGCCCGGGCGCGCGAGGCGCAGGATCTCGAGCATTGTGTCGCCAGTTTGCAGCATGGCAGGGATCAGCAGGCGGCCTATGCACGCCAGCACCAGGACCTGGAACAGCGTGCCCGGGATCGGGATGCGACCGGGCTCCAGGTCACCGAATTGCAGGCCGACCGGCCGCGGATCGACGCGCAGGTCGAACAGGCGCAGGCGGCCTACCGGATGGCCGAGGCCCGTCTGACGATGGCGCGCCGGCAAGCCAAGCGCGCCGTGCTGGCGGCCGATCTGCACCGGTTGACGGCCGAACAGGCCCGGCTGGCGGCCGACCTGGAACAGGCGCAAACCTTGCAGGCGCGCGTGCAGGCCTTGCGCGCCCGTTTGCAGGGCATCCGGCTGGACGAGGCGGCCTTGAAGCAATTGCGGTCGCTGGACCGGGCGCTCGCCGAACTCGATGCGGTCCGGCAGTCCGCCGCCACACGGCTGGCCTACGATCTGCTGCCGCAGCAGCATGTCCAGGCGGGGGACGAGTCCCTGTCTGGCCGCGGCGAACGCCTGCTGCTGGAACCCGTCGCACTGGACGTGCCGGGCATCGGCCGCCTGCACATCCGGCCCGGAGGCGAGGATCTGGCCGATCTGGCGCGTCGCCGCCAGGAGACTCGTGCCCGGTTTGATGCATTGCTGGCCGGCCTGGGGGCGGCGGACTTGCGGCAGGCCGAAGATCGGGTCGAACAGGCCCGCACCCTGCGGCAAGAGATCGAGCTGCATGAAACCCGCCTGGGCGGACTGGCGCCGCAGGGCGTGGATGCCGTGTCGAACCGGCTGGCGCTGGTCGAGCAAGCACTGCGGACCCTGTCCGAATCGCTGGCGGCCCTGCCTCAGGATCCAGCCGAGACGGATTCCGGGGCGGGCACGGCTCAACTCAGCCCTGAGCGGGTCATCGCCGGGGCCGCCGCCGGACCGCTCGATGAGGCCCGGGCCGAACGCGAACTGGCCGCCGTGCGCGAAAGGCTGCAGGCTGCCGAACGTCAGGCAGCCCGGCATGCGCAGACGCTGGTCCTGGCGGAACAGGCCGGCCGCACGGCCGCGGCCGAATGGCAGCGGCTCCGGGACGCGGTCCAGGCGCCGGAGCGTCAGCGGCAGGAGCGGGAACTCATCGCCCGTCTGGCGGCGCTGCAGGCGCGGGAACTGGCTGTGCGGCAATTGCTGGACGCGCTGGACGCGCGGATCGCCGAGGCCCGTCCGGAGATTCTGGAGCAGGACGTGCAACGGTTCGATCGCACCGCCGTCCAGATGGAGCAGGCCGCCAAGGAACGCCGCGAGGAAGCCATCCGGGTGCAAAGCGGGCTGGAAGCGTTGGGTGCGCATGGCCTGGAGGAACAGCGCGCCGACCTGGCCCGCGAGGCGGAATTCATCGCCCGGCGCCGCGACGAACTGCGGCGCCGGGCCGAAGCCCTGGACTTGCTGCTGGAATTATTGAAAACCGGCCGCCAGGCGCTGACCCGCCGCATCCAGGCGCCCCTGCAGCGGCATCTGAACCATTATCTGCACCTGCTGTTTCCGCAGGCGCGGCTGGACGTGGACGAGGACCTGCTGCCGGAGCGGCTGGTCCGCACGGGGGCGGACGGCGCGGTGCACGAGGCGGTGGATGCCCTGAGTTTCGGCGCGCGCGAGCAGATGGGCCTGATCAGCCGCCTGGCCTACGCCGATCTGTTGCGCGAGGCGGGCCGGCCCACCCTCATCATCCTGGACGACGCCCTGGTGCATAGCGACCACGCGCGCCTGGACGGCATGAAGCGCATCCTGTTCGACGCGGCGCAGCGCCACCAGATCCTGCTGTTCACCTGCCACCCCGAGCGCTGGCGCGACCTGGGCGCGCGGGTCGTGGAGATGGGAATGCTGGGGGCGGCGTAGGCCGGTTCGCGCCGGGTCAGCGGCTGGCGCCGTCGTGGGGGATGCGCTTCAGGGTGTCCGGATCGATCTCGGGAACGCAGCGCAGGTTGATGCAGCGAGACAGGGTCCCGTCGGGCAGGGCGCCCAGCGCCATAGGTTGGGTGCCGCAGGTCCGGCAGAACTGGTGCTCGATCTTGTGCGTGTTGAAGCGGTAGGACTGCAATGCGTCCTCGCCCTGGTCCAGATGGAACTGGTCGACGGGAAAGAACGCCAGCAGCATGCCCTTGATGCGGCAATGCGAGCAGTTGCATTCGATGGCCTGGGTGGGGAGGGCGGCGTCGATGGTGAATCGGACGGCGCCGCAGTGGCAGCTTCCTTGGAAGGACATCGGCAGGCTCCTGGCGCGACCGGGGCCGGGATGGCATCCGGTCAATAAGGCAGGATAAACCACGGGGCGGGGTGAACGCCAGATCAGTCCGTCTCCGGGGGGTTGGCCGGAGACGGGGCTGGCGCCCCATTGGCGGGTCGCAGCGGCGACACCCCCACCAGATCGCCCTCGGGGTCCCGCGCCAGTTTTTCGCCCAGGAAATCCAGGAAGGAGCGCAGCGCCGGCGACATGCCGCGCCGCGACAGGTAGGCGGCGTGCACGATCCCGGACACCAGCGACCAGTCGGGCAGGATGCGCTCGAGCCGCCCCTGGGCGATGTCCTCGTGGCACATGTAGTCGGGCAGCATGCCGACGCCCACACCGCCCAGGATGGCGAAGCGCAGCGTCATCAGGTCGTCGGCGACGCACGCGGGGCGGCAGGCGGCCTCGTGCCGCGCGCCCTGCGGACCGAGCAGCCTCAGACGCACCTTGCCGCCCGTCGCCGACATGCCCACCGCGTCGAAGCGTTCCAGGTCGGCGGGTTGCTCCGGACGGCCGTGGCGCCGCAGCAGTGCCGGACTGGCGACCAGCAGGCCGTGGCTCAGGCCGAGCCGTTTGATGATTGCGCTGCCGCTGTCGTCCAGGGTCGGGCGGACCCGCAGGGCGACGTCCACGCCTTCCTCGGCCAGGTCGACCACGCGGTTGCTGACCTGCATTTCGAGGCGCACCTTGGGGTGGCGCGCCAGATAATCGGGAATCAGGGGGCCGATGGTGGCCTGGGCCAGGGTCACGGGGCAGGACACGCGCAGAGGACCGCGCGGCTCGGTCAGTATCCGGGCGAGTTCGGCCTGGGCCTGGTCGGCCTGGTCGCGCACGGCGACGCAATGCCGATGGTATTGCTCTCCGGCCGCCGTCAGGGACAGCTTGCGGGTGGTGCGGTTCAGGAGCCGCACACCCAGTTCGGCCTCCAGCCGGGCGATCCGCCGCGACAGCCGCGAGGTCGGCAGTTCCAGGATCCGGGCCGCACCCGAGAAGCTGCCATGGTCCACGACTTCGGCGAAATAGCGCATGTCGTTCAGGTCGTGCATGGTCAATTCATCTCAAAAATAGAAAAATCTATGCTTTTAAAGGCATCTTATCAATGATCTTTGTGTAATGGACAATGATTCCCTTCTCCAATCTGTCATCCGAACGGGACCCATCATGAAACTGCTGCACATCGATTCCAGCATCTCCGGCCAGAATTCCGTCACGCGCGGCCTGACGCGCAAGATCGTCGAACGGCAGAAGGCCGCGAACCCCGGCCTGGACGTGGAATACCTGGACCTGGCCCTGCAGGCGCCCGCCCCCCTGTCGCTGGACGCGCTGGGCTTCCGCCTGCCGCCGTCGGACGAGGCTCTGACCGACATCCAGCGCCGTGAAAACGAACTGTCCGAGGCGCTGGTCGCCCAGTTGATCGCCGCCGACGTCGTGGTGATCGGTTCGCCGCTGTACAACTTCACCGTCCCGGCCCAGTTGAAGGCCTGGCTGGACCGCGTGGCCCAGGCGGGCCGCACCTTCAAGTACACCGAGAAAGGCCCGGTCGGCCTGCTCGGCGGCAAGACCGTGATCCTGGCGCTCAGCCGCGGCGGCGTGTATTCGACCAGCGACGCCGGCAACGCCATGGAACACCAGGAAAGCTATCTGAAGACGATCTTCGGCTTCATGGGGGTGACCGACATCCGCGTGGTGCGTGCGGAAGGCATGGACATGGGCCCAGAAAGCCGCGAGCGCGGTCTGGCCCAGGCCCAGGAAGCCATTCTGGCCCTGGCTGCCTGATAGCCGCCCGGGCCCGCATCAAGCGGGCATGGGCAGCCGGCCATCCACCAGGAACGCGTCGAGCGGGTAAGTGTGGACGGCGCGGTCGCCGACCGGCTTGAACGCGACTTCGCGGGCGCTCAGCTGGCATAGCCAGGGGCGCATGTCCCGGGGGGTCTTCCCGGCCAGCGCCCGTGGCGTGAACAGGCCGACGCACAGTCCTTGCGCCGGGTCGCGCGCCGACGGGTATTCGAAGGCCTCGACGCCCGCCGCGCGCATGTCGGTCCCCAGCGCCTGGGTCGCCCGGTAGCGTACGGGATCGGTCAGTGCGGCCCGGTGGGCGTCGAAGGGCGGATCCTGCAGCCGCAGGCCGCGATCCGTGCGGTAGCCGGCGGAAAACAGGGTGTGCTGGCTCTGGATGGCGTCCCCCGCCGGGGGCGCATCCATGGACCACCAGAACACGAAGCGGTAATAGGCGGATTCGGCCAGTGTTGCGCCGAGGTCGCGGCCGCCATACAGCAGGCTGGGCTCGTGGGACCGCCCGAAGCGCGATCCCCAGGGCAGCGGCGGGTAGCGGAATGGCGTGCGCAGCAGGTAATGCAGACGCCCGCTGTCGGCGGGCCAGGGCGGCTTGACGCTGTCGAGCAGGGCCTCCAGGACGGCCTGTTCCTCCAGCGTGTCCACATAGCCCAGGGTGGCGACGTGTTCCTGGCTTTCGACCAGGCGGTGCAGCAGCCCCTGGAGGGGGACGATGCCGCGCCCACCCCCGCAATCACGCCACAGGCCGCCGTCGCCGGGCCCGGTCTCCGGGCCGAAGTCGCTCCTGTGCGCGGTCAAATCTTGCCCCGCATCGCGTCCACGAAGCGCAGGACCGTCATCAGGCCCTGGATCGTGGCGATCTGTTCGGCCGGCACGCCGCCCGTGACACGGTTCGGGGCGCGCATGAAATGCCGCATCCATTCGACGTCGCCGCCCGTGAGCGCGTACAGGGCGCGCGCCAGGCGCACCAGCATCAGGGCCAGTTCGCCCTGCTTGGAGGCGGGGTCCAGCGACTGCGCGGTCTTCATCCGGCTGATGGCGGTGCGGTGCATGCCCAGGACGTCCGCCAGCCCCGCCTGACGCAGGCCGAGCTGTTCGGCGGCCCGCAGGACGGCCTTGGCCAGTACGGCGTCCGGCGCGGGCGCGGTGTTCCGGAGGGCGGTCACGATGGCGTTCCGAGCATGTTCAACATGCACATATTATGGTCCATCGGTGCGGATCGCACAATACGTGGAAGGCCGGGAAAGCCCCATCGGTCGCCTGGGGCCGGCGATCCGGCCGGGGACGACGGGGGCGTCAGTCGCGGAAGTTCTGGAACTGCAGCGGCAGTTCCACGTCCGTCTTGCGCAGCAGGGCGATGACCTCTTGCAGATCATCGCGCTTCTTGCCGGACACGCGCAGTTTGTCGCCGTTGATCTGGGTCTCGACCTTGATCTTGGCCTGTTTCACGGCGGCGATGAGCTTTTTCGCCACGGCCTGTTCGATCCCTTGGCGGATGGTGATCTTCTGGCGGGCGCCGCCCAGGTTTTCCAGCGGTTCGGCCACGTCCATGCAGCGCACGTCGATGCCGCGAGCCGACAGGCGTCCGCGCAGGATGTCGATCATCTGCTTGAGCTGGAAGGCGCTGGGCGCGACCTGGGTGACGACGTAGCCTTCCAGTTCGAAGTTCGCGTCCGTGCCCTTGAAATCGAAACGGGTGGCGAGTTCGCGGTTGGCCTGGTCGACGGCGTTGGTCAGTTCGTGCTTGTCGACTTCGGAGACGACGTCAAAGCTGGGCATGGGGCGGGCTCCTGGAATAAGGGGGCGATCCCCCGATTGTAGGGCCTACAGCGCGCGCAGCCCCACGTAAAGCGCAGTTCCGGCGGCGATGCTCAGCAGGGTCTGGCGCGTGCGCCATTGCAGCAGGGCCACCACGACCACGGCGGCCATTTCCTGCCAGGGCAGGCCCCCGCGTGCGCGCGCCTGGCCGGCCGCACTGTCGATCAGCAGCAGGACCATGATCGACAAGGGCAAGGAGGCGCCGAGCTTGTGGACGAGGGGGTGGCGGCGCAGCCAGTGGCCGGCGATGAAGGGCAGGGCGCGCAGCAGAATCGTCACGAGGGCCATCAACGCGATGGCGGTCAGGATGTAGCCGGTGTCAGTCATGGGCGGCCCCCGTGGCCGGCGCGGGCCGGGCGGGCCGCGCCGCGGCGGCCAGCAGGCTGAGCGCGATGGCGATGGCCAGGGCCTGGGACGGCATCAGGAGGCAGCCGGCGGCGTAGGCGGCGGCTGCGATCCAGATCGGGACCGCGTCGCGTCGCGCGCGCCATTGCTCGACGGCCAGGACGGCGAACAGCGCCGCGAGCACGAAATCCAGCCCGGCCAGGCCGACCTGCGCCTGGGCGCCCAGCATGGCGCCCAGCGCGGTGCCGATCACCCACCAGCCCTGGTTCAGGGCGCTGATCAGGGTCATGCGTGGCGCCCGCTCCCTGGCGGGCAGCGCCGTCAGGACGGAATAGGTCTCGTCGGTCAGGGCGAATATGCAGTACCAGCGCCGCCAGCGGCTGGCCGGCAGGGTGTTCAGCAGCGACAGGCCGTAGAACACGTGGCGCAGGTTGAGCACCAGGGTCGCCAGGACGATGGCGCCGACCGGCAGGCCCGCGGCCAGCATCGGCACCATCATGAACTGGGCGGCGCCGGCGTAGATGAGCAGGCTGGCGGCCAGGGCCAGCCAGCCGGAGCCGCCGGCCTGCACGAACAGAAAGCCGAAGACCGCGCCGAGCGGCACGTAGCCCATGGCGACCGGCGCGGTCAGGCTGGAAATGGACAGAGGGTTCGAGGTGGGCCGGGGCATGGATGGAAAGCGGGTCGGAACGCCGGGTTTTGCGGCGCGCAAGCCTACAATTATAAAGATCGGGGCATGACGGATCGGCAGGAGGAGACGGGATGGGCGAATCGAACGGATCGAAGGCTGTGGCGTGTCCGCCGCCCGACTTGCGCGCACCGAGGATCGGCTTCATTGGCGCGGGACGGTTGGCGCGGGCACTGTCCCTGGCCCTGCGGGCGGCCGGCGTCCCGGTCGTCGGGGTCGCCAGCCGGTCCGAGGCCAGCGCCCGGGCCCTGGCGGGGTCGCTGCCGGACTGCCGGGTCGGCGATGTCGAGGCCGTGGCGCGGGACTGCGATCTGGTGTTCCTGACCCCGCCCGACGGCCTGATTGCGGAGATCGCGCGCGCCGTGCCCTGGCGTGAGGGACAGTCGGTGGCGCATTGCAGCGGCGCCACGCCGGTCGCCGCGCTGCGGCCCGCCGCCGATGCGGGGGCGCGGATCGGCGGCTTTCATCCCATGCAGGCTTTCGGCGCCGATCCCGAGGCGGCGCTCGCCAGCCTGCCGGGCTGCACCGTGGCCATCGAGGCGGGGCCGCCGCTGGATGCCGTGCTGCATGACCTGGCCCGCCGCCTGGGCTGCGTCGGCCTGACCCTGCCGCCGGAGGCGCGCGTGCGCTATCACGCGTCGGGCGGCTACGCGTCCCAGCATGTCCATGCCCTGCTGGCCGAGGCGGTGCGTCTGTGGCGGTCCTGGGGGGCGACCGAACAGCAGGCCCTGGATGCGCTGCTGCCGCTCCTGCGAGGCACGTTGGAGTCTCTCGCGCGCAGCGGCGTGGCGGCCGGCATGCCCGGCCCCGTGTCGCGCGGGGACGCGGGAACGGTGCGTCTGCACCGCCAGGCCTTGCAGGCGGTCGATCCGGACATGCGGGATCTGTACGATCGCCTGTGCCGCCGAGGCCTGGCCCTGGCCCGCCAGGCGGGGCGGCTGGACGCGGCCGGTGCCGAGGGCGTCGAACGGGTGCTGGACGCGTCTCCGGATTGACACGATCGTCATCTAAAATTTCAGGGTTATTCCGTCTATCATCATCGGCATTTCAGACATGAAATGCTTTGAAACATTCCGGTCTTTCCGGCTCGAAAACAAAACGATGGCCCGATGTTGAATCTGGATGCCCGCACCCTGCTGATCGTCGAAGCCTTCGTGCTGTTTCTCGTGGGCGGGCTGATGCTGCTGGCCGCCCTCCAGGGGCGGCGCGATCGCACCCTGCTGTGGATGTCGGGCGCCCTGCTGCTTGGCGGGGCGGGTTTCGTCGTCAGCACCGCGCGCGGGATCCCGGACTGGCGGGATCCGGTGATCGTGTTATCCAACATGCTGCTGATCACGGGGTATGCCTGCATCTTGACGAGCCTGCGGAGCTATGTCGGCCGTCCCATGCGCGTGTGGGCGTTGTTGGCGGGGGCGGCGGTCTGGTTCGCGCTGTGCCTGTGGCCCTGGTTCCTGGCCTCGGACGCCGCGCGGCTTCTGGTCTTTTCCCTGCTGTCGATCGCCTATCTCGCGGCGGCGGGCCGGACGCTGTGGCCCGAACGGCGCGAGGACGCGGGGTCGGTGTTTCCCCTGCTGATCGTGCTGGCCGCCCACGGCCTGTTCTATGTCTATCGTGTGGTGTCGGCCGTCCGGGTGCCGGGCATGTCCTGGCTGCTGTGGCCGGATTTCACCGTGACCCTGCTGGAAGGCATCCTGTTCGCCATCAGCCTGTCCTTCGCTGTCCTGATCCTGGTGCGCGCACGCGCGGAACGGCGGTATCGCCATGCGGCCCTGCACGATGCGCTGACCCGGCTGCCCAACCGTCGCGCCCTGTTCGATCTGGGTGCGGAGACCCTCGCGAAGGCGCAACGCGAAGGCCGCGACATGGCGCTGCTGATGTGCGATCTGGACTGGTTCAAGCGCATCAATGACGAACAGGGGCACGACGCGGGGGACCGGATCCTGACGGTGTTTGCGGACGTCCTGCGCGCCCGGGTGCGCGCGGCCGATCTGTGCGCGCGCATCGGTGGCGAGGAATTCGTGATCCTGGCGCCGGACATGGGCCCCCTGGGCGCGCTGGACCTGGCGGACCGGATCCGTCGCGCCCTGGCGGAACATGCCCCCCGGGCGGGCGGCCGCCTCAGCGTGAGCATCGGCATCGCCTGCGCCTCGACGGATGGCTATGAACTGGACAGTCTGATGGCTTGCGCCGATCGGGCTTTGTACGAAGCCAAGGCCTCTGGGCGGGACTGCGTCCGCCAGTCGGCGGACGTGTCCGCCTTATCTTCCATGGGAACCTGACCGATGGGCCATCTGGACGCACGCACCCTGCTGATCGCAGAAATACCGATCCTGCTGCTGGTGGGCGGCCTGATCCTGGCGGCGGCCCTGCTGGGACGCCGCGAACGGACGCTGGGGTGGACCGGCGCCGCGTTGTTGCTCATGGGGGTGGGTTTCCTGCTGGGTGTGGCCGATCCGGGCAGCGCCTGGCAGCAATCGGTGAGCCGTTTCGGCGCCCTGCTGATCCTGGCCCATGCCTGCGTGTGGACCGGCCTGCGGGCGTTTTCCGGGAAGCCTCCGCTGTGGCTGTGGATCGTGGCCGGCCCGCTGGCCTGGTTCGCGGTTTGTCAATGGCCCGGATTCGTGTTCTCGGGGGTCGCGCGCGGGATCGCGTATGGCCTGCCGACCCTGGCCTATACCGGGGCGGCCTTGTGGGAACTGGGATTCGATCCGCGCGGCAAGGGTGGGAATACGAAGCTGGCGATCCTGCCGTCCGGCATGCTGCTGCTGCATGGCCTGCTGACCGTCGTCCGGATGGTGGCGGTGTCCCTGTCGGAACCCGGGACGGGTCGGCTGCGCACGGACTTTCCGATGGCGGTGTTCGAGGGCATGCTGTTCTTCATCGGCGTGGCCTTCGCCGTCCTGATGATGGTGGGCGCGCGCTCGGAACGGCGGTACCGCCACGCGGCCCTGCACGATGCCCTGACCGACCTGGCCAATCGGCGCGCCCTGTACGAACAGGGGGGCGACATGCTGCGGGACGCCCGGGCCCAGGGGCGGACCGTCGCGCTGCTGATGTGCGACCTGGACCGTTTCAAGCGCATCAACGATGATTGCGGGCACGAGGCCGGCGACCGGGTGCTGGCCGCGTTCGCGGGGGTGCTTCGCCGCGTCGTGCGCAAGGGCGACCTGTGCGCGCGCATCGGCGGCGAGGAATTCGTGGTCCTGGCGCCGGACATGGATGCCGAGGGCGCCCTGGGCCTGGCGGAGCGGATCCGGGAGCAGTTGCGGCAATGCGACTGCCAGGTGTGCGAGCCTTTGAGCGTGAGCATCGGCGTCGTCTGCGCGCCTCGGGGGGACGATGACCTGGGCACGCTGCTGGCCCGGGCCGACCGGGCGATGTACCGGGCCAAGGATGCGGGCCGCGACCGCGCCTGCCTGTGGACCGAGGATCCGGAGGCCGGCGTGTCAGCCGCCGTAGCCGGGGGCGGCGGCGGGCGCGCGGGCCAGCATCCAGTCGATGCCTGATTCCCCGTGGGCCCGCAGCCAGTCGTTGGCCTGGCGGAAATGGCCGCAACCGATGAAGGGGCGCGGCGGCCGCAGGGCGGACAGGGGCGAGGGGTGGTTGGCGATCAGGACTTCGACCGGTCCGGCCGGCGGCTGTGTGTCCAGCAGCGCGCGGCGCGCCTGGGCGTGCGAGCCCCAGAGCAACAGGACTTTCGGGCGGGTCTCGCGCAGCACCCGCATGATCAGGGCGTCCGTGATGTGCTCCCAGCCTTTCCGGGCGTGCGATGCCGGCTGGTGGGCTTCGACGGTGAGCGAGGTGTTCAGCAGCAGCACGCCTTGACGCGCCCAGCGCACCAGGCTGTTGCGTGGCGGCTGATCGGGTTCGCCGTATTCCCGGGCCAGTTCCTTGAACATGTTGCGCAGACTGGGCGGCGTCGGGCAAAAATCGGGCACGGAGAATGCCAGGCCTTGTGCCTGGTTCGGGCCATGATAGGGATCCTGGCCGACGATCACGACTTGCACCGCCTCCGGCGGGATTTCGATCAGCGCCCGGAAGGGCCGCAGGGGAAAGACATGGACCCCGGCGGCCAGCCGTTCGGCCAGCATCGCGTCGAGCCGGCCCAGGACTTTCTTCAGATGAGGGGCCTCGAGCACGGATTTCCAGGCGTGCGGCAGCGCATCGACCTGGTCGTGCAAAGAGCCCTGGAATGCGTTCTGGACTTCGGTGTCGGGCGGAGGAGGCATGGTCTTTCTTCGGGATGGAGGTTCGGTGCGCTCAGCGCGGGCAGGTCCTGATCAGTGTAGCCAGACGGTCGGGCAGACGGGGGTCGTCCATCTGCGACACGTTGAAGCGCATCATGGCGCCTGCCGCCTGCGTCTGGCTGAAGACATTGCCGGGCGCCAGCATCAGGCCCTGCTGCAGGCCCGCCTGGGCCAGGCGGGCGCCGTCGATGCCTTCCGGCAGGCGGCACCACAGAAACATCCCGTCCTCGGGCTCGTGCCAGGGCCGCAGGCCCAGCGCATTCAACTGCCGGATCGCGCGGGTCATGGCCCTCGCCAGCCGCTGGCGCAGCCGCCGCGTGTGCTCCTGCCAGGCGCCGTCGCTCAGCAGCCGGGCGATGACGGCCTGGGTCAGGCCGGCGCCGGAAAACGTCGTCGCGGTGCGCAAGTCGGCCAGGGCGTCCAGCCAGTCTTCGCGCGCGATCAGGTAGCCGCAGCGCAGGCTGGCGGACAGGGTCTTGGAAAAACCGCCGACCTGGGCGACACGGCTGCGATCGTCGTCCGTCGACAGCCGGGCGGAGGGACGGGATTCGAAGTCGCCAAAAATGTCGTCCTCGATCAGGATCAGGTCGTGGACGTGGGCCAGCGCCCGGATGCGTCGGGCCTTGTCGGCCGACAGCCGGGCGCCCGTCGGATTGTGCGGCCCGGCATTGCTGAGATAAAGGCGGGGGCGTTGTTCCCGCAGGGCGGCCTCGAACCGGTCCATGTCCGGGCCGTCGGGGGTGTGGGGCACACCGACGATGCGGGCCCGGTGCGCGCGCAGCAACGCCAGGAAATTGAAGTAGCAGGGGTCGTCGACCAGGACGGCGTCGCCCGGTTCGATCAGGAAGCGGCACAGCAGGTCGACGGCCTGGGTCCCGGAGTCGGTCAGCAGGATCCGCCGGGGATCGACCGTGAGGCCGCGCGCGGCCAGGTGCCGGGCGATCTGGCTGCGCAGCGCCGGCAGGCCCAGGGCGGGCGCATAGTCTGTCAGCGGCGCGTCGGGGTCGCGCGCGACCTGGCGCAGGGCGCGGCGGATGGCGTCCCGGGGCATCCAGTCATCCGGCAGCCAGCCGCAGCCGGGTTTCAGGGCCTGGGCGCCGAGGTCCAGCGATTGGCGCGACACCCACAGGGGATCGATCTGGCGGTCCAGGCGCGGACCGATTTCGGCCAGCGCCAGCGGCGCCAGGGGACCGGCGACGTAGAAGCCGGCGCCGGCGCGCGCGCGGATGACGCCTTCGGCCGCCAGCCGGTCGTAGGCCTCGACGACGGTGGATTTCGACACGCCGTGCTGCAGCGCCATCCCCCGCAGGGAAGGCAGGCGCGCGCCGGGCGGCCATTCGCGGGCCGCGATGCGCTGGCGCACGAATCGCATGATGCCGGCGGTGCGGCCCGGATGAGGGTGGGGTGGCGTGTCCATCGGTTTGGAGTGACCAGTACAGTTCATCAATACTGTACTGCACTGTATCTGGATTGCTCTGAGCGGGCAAGGCATGCTGCAACCCATACCCTTCCCGCACAGCATGAAAGGAAACACGAATGAACGCCTCCACGCGCGGCTGGATCAATGGCATGATCGGCGTTGCGATCTTCAGCGGTTCGCTGCCGGCGACGAGGCTGGCCGTCCTGGGGCTCGACCCCCTGTTCGTCACGGCGGCGCGGGCGGCCCTGGCCGGCCTGCTGGCGCTGGCCGCGCTGGTCCTTACACGCAGTCCCCGGCCTGGCCGGGGCGATCTGCGCACCCTGCTGCTGGTGGCTTTCGGCGTGGTGGTCGGCTTCCCCCTGTTTTCCGCCCTGGCCCTGCGGACCATCACGTCGGCGCATTCCCTGGTCTTCATCGGCCTGCTGCCGCTGGCGACGGCGATCTTCGGCACGTGGCTGGGCGGTGAACGGCCTTCCCGCGCTTTCTGGGCGTTCGCCCTCCTGGGCGCGGCCTCGGTGGCCGGGTTCGCGCTCAGCCGGGATGGTTCGGGCTCGCTGGGCGCCGACGCCCTGATGATGGCGGCCATCGTCACCTGCGGCTACGGCTACGCCGAAGGCGGGCGCCTCTCGCGCCGGCTGGGCGGCTGGCAGGTCATCTGCTGGGTGCTGGCGCTGTCGCTGCCGGTCAGCCTGCCCCTGGCGGTGATCCTGCGTCCGTCCGTGTGGGCCGGCGTCGCCGCGTCCGCCTGGGGCGGTCTGGCCTACGTGGCGGTCTTCAGCATGCTGGTCGGTTTCATCTTCTGGTACCGGGGCCTGGCCCAGGGCGGCATCGCCGCCGTCGGTCAATTGCAACTGCTGCAGCCCTTTCTGGGGCTGATGCTGGCGGCGTGGCTGTTGGACGAACCCGTCACGCCCGTCATGCTGGTGGTCACGGCTTTCGTCGTCGCCTGCGTGGCAGGGGCGAAATACACGGCGGGCATGCCGGCGACGGCCCCGGGGGCCGCGCGCTGACCGCCCATTCCAGGGCGCGCGGCGCGGAAGGCCGATCCGGGCGATCGCTTTCTGGCGGCCTGCTCAGACGGCCGCGTCGGCCCGCAGCGTGGCGACGAAGCGCTGCGTGAGCGGGTCTTGCGGATGCCGGAACAGGTCGGCGGACGCACCGGCCTCGATGACCGCGCCATCCTGCAGGAAGACCGTCTGGCGGGCGATCTGCGCCGCCAGCCGCAGGTCATGGGTGGCCATCAGCATGGTCATGCCCTCGGCGGCCAGTTTCCCCAGGACGGCGACCACTTCCGCCGCCAGGCCCGGATCCAGGGCGGATGTGGGCTCGTCGCACAGCAGCACGCGCGGCTCGGGCGCGAGCGCGCGGGCGATGGCCACGCGCTGTTGCTGGCCGCCCGACAGGCTGGACGGCCAGGCATCGGCTTTTTCCAGCAACCCGACTTTGTCCAGCAGCCCCAGGGCGCGTTCCCGGGCGCGCTCGCGGCTCCAGCCCTTCACTGTCACCAGGCCTTCCATCACGTTTTGCACGGCGGTCCGGTGCGGGAACAGCTGGAAGTTCTGGAACACCATGCCGGTCTGCTGGCGGATGCGCTGCACCGCCGGGCGGGGCGGGTGGTGGCCGGGCCGGAATGCCAGGGTTTCCTCGCCCAGCGTCAGCCGACCCGCATCGGGGACGTCCAGCAGGTTCACGCAACGCAGCAGGGTGCTCTTGCCGCTGCCTGACGGGCCGATCAGCGCGGTCACCTGGCCTTCGGGGACGTCGACGTCGACGCCGTGCAGCACTTCGTGGCCGGCGAAGGACTTGCGGATGCCTCGCAGTTCGATCATCGCTGCCCCTCGGTGAAGACGGCGTGCTGGCCGAAATGGCGTTCCAGGCGCGACTGGGCCGCCGACAGGAAGGAACAGAGCACCAGGTAGATCAGGGCGGCCTCCACGTACAGGATCAACGGTTCGTAGGTCACGGAAGCGATGCGCTGGGCCGCCTGGAAGATTTCCGGCACAGTGATCACGGCGGCCAGCGAGGTGTCCTTCACCAGGGAGATGAAGGAATTGGCCAACGGCGGCACGGCCACGCGCGCCGCCTGGGGCAGCACCGTGCGCCGCAGCGCCTGGGCGCGCGTCATGCTCAGCGAATAGGCGGCATCCCACTGGCCCTTGGGGATGGCTTCGATGGCGCTGCGGATGACCTCGGCGTTGTAGGCGCCCACGTTCAGCGAAAAGCCGATGAGTGCGGCTGGCAGCGGATCCAGCACGAAGCCGACGCTGGGCAGGCCGTAGAAAATCACGAACAATTGCACCAGCAGCGGCGTGCCCCGGATCAGCCAGACGTAGAACCGGACCAGCGCCACCAGGGGCGGCGGGCCGAACAGCCGGGCGATCGCGGTCAGGAACGCCAGCAGCAGCCCGACCGCGAAGGACAGGAGCGCCAACGGCACGGTGAATTCGATCCCCCCGACCAGCAGCGGCCAGAGGGAGTCCAGCATCAGGCGTAGCCAGTCCGGCATCGGAACTCCTGGGTGTCGCGGGGCGGGCTTACTTGACCTTGGCGGACAGATCCTCGCCGAAATAATGCTCGGAGATCCGCTTGTACGTGCCGTCGTCGCGCAGCGCGTCCAGTGCCTTGTCGATGGCGGCCTTCAGGGCCGGCTGGTTCTTGCGCATCAGCACGCCGGACTGGCCGAATTCGGCACTGTCGTCGGTGGCGACGACCTTGACCTTGGCCTTGGGCTGCTGGTGCTTGAAGTCGAGGAACGACAACTGGTCGTTGACGGTCGCGTCCACGCGGCCCGAGGTCAGCAGGGCGATGGCGTCGTTGAAGCCCTGCACCGGCACCACTTCGGCCCCGCTGCGTTGGGCGAGCTTGCCGAAGTTGCTGGTGATGGTGTTGGCCGAGCGCTTGCCCTTCAGGTCGGAGAAGGCGTGGATCGTGTCGTTGTCCGCGCGCACGATCAGCGCCGCGGCCGAGGCGATGTAGGGTTTGGAGAAGTCGAACTTGGCCTGCCGTTCGGGGCTGATGCCGACCTGGTTGATGACCACGTCATAGCGGTTGACGTCCAGCCCGGCGATCAGGCCGTCCCATTTGCCTTCCACGAATTCCGCCTTGACGCCCAGACGCTTGGCGATGGCGCGGCCGATGTCCACGTCGAAGCCGACCAGGCGATTGTCCTTGGCGTCGTGGTAGGAGAAGGGTGCGTAAGTGCCTTCGGTGCCGATGCGCAGGACGCCGGCCTTCTGGATGGCCGCGAGGTCGTCGGCGGCCGCCTGGGCGGCGGGCGCGGCGGCCAGCAGGGGGAGCAGGGAAGCGAACAGCAGGGCGGAGAGTTTTTTCTTCATGATGGACGGGCCAGTGGTGATTAATTCAACGAGTTATATGGATGACGCGTTTTATCTTTTTTCATTCTAATGAGGCGTCCTTCAAGCCGCAAAGGTTTTCAGTCTATCTCTATATCGCCTGGGGAAATATGAACCGGTGCCGGCCGGGATGCCGCGCGGCTTGACCCCCGTCAATCGAGGTACGGCGCATCTCGCATAGAATGCAGCCCATGCGATATGCGGACAGGCGTACACGCGGATGTGTCTTCATCCACTGGCTTCTGGTCCTGGGGCTCTGGCTCCAGGTCGTCGGGCCTGTGTTCGCCGGCATTCCGCCGGCCGACCCCTTGCGGGGCGTGCAGATCGTGGCATGCACGCCGGCCGGCATGGTGGTCATGGACCTGTCGTCCGATCTGGACGGTTCCGGATCCTCGCGCATGCTCCGGACCGGCCATTGCCCGCTGTGCGCCACCACGCCCGCTCCACCGATGGCCGCCATGGCCGGCACTGTCGTGCCGGCCGCGCCCTGGGCCCAGCCCGCGGCAGGGTTCGACGAAACTCCCTGCGCCGCACGGATTGCCGGGACCTGGGCATGGCCGCCCGCTCGCTGTCCCCCGTCCCGTTCATGCTGAAACCCTGATTTCTTGTCGCCGGGGTCGCCCCAGCCTGATGCTTCGGCTGCGGACGACCCTGGTTGTCTTTCAGCTTTTTCGCATATCGAGATTTTGATGAAGAAGGAAACCTTGTGGGTGTCCGGGATCCCGGTCGCCCTGATGACGCTCGGCCTGCCGCAGGCCGCGTCGTCCCAGCCCGTGCGGGCATTGTCTCCCGTGGTCGTGACCGCGCCCGCCGCGGACGAGCCCCTGGTGGTGCGCACGGACCCGAAGGCCCCGCGCCAGCCCGTGCCCGCGCATGACGGCGCCGATTTTCTCAAGAGCATCCCCGGATTTTCCGTGATCCGCAAGGGCGGCACGGACGGCGATCCGGTGCTGCGCGGCTTTTCCGGCTCGCGCCTGGGCATTCTGCTCGACGGCCAGGAAATCTACGGCGGTTGCGGCGGGCGCATGGACCCGCCCACGGCCTATGTCTATCCCGAATCCTATGACCGCGTCACCGTCCTCAAGGGGCCGCAGAGCGTGCGCTACGGGGCGGGCCAGTCGGCCGGCGTAGTGCTGTTCGAGCGCGACGTGAAGCGCATGGAGTCCTTCGGCTGGAAGGCCGATGGCAGCCTGACGCTGGGCAGCTTCGGGCGCAACGACCAGATGGCCGATGTGTTGGTCGGCGGGCCGCAGGGGTACGTGCGCGCCGGCGGTACCCGTGCCCAGGCCAACGATTATGAAGACGGCGATGGCAATCGCGTGCATTCCGAATACCTGCGTTGGAGCAGCCATGCCGCCGTCGGGCTGACGCCGGACGACAAGACGCGCATCGAGCTGTCGGCCGCCCTGAGCGACGGTCGCGCCGCCTACGCCGACCGGAGCATGGATGGGGCGAAGTTCAAGCGCGAGAACGTGTCCCTGATGTTCGAGCGCAAGCGCATGGACGGCCTGGTCGAAGAGATCGAAGGGCGGGTCTACTACAACTACGTGGACCACGTCATGGACAACTACACCTTGCGCGATGTGCCGCAGGGCAGGATGAATCCGTACATGGCCGGCAATCCGGACCGCCGCACCACGGGCGGGCGGCTGAGCGCGACGTTGCGTCCCGCCGAGTCCTGGAAACTGGTTGTCGGCGCCGACGCCAAGCAGGACGTGCATCGCGGCCGGGGCAGCGGCATGCAGGCCTCGGCCGACGCCGCCAATGCCGCCTATCGCGCGGCGACCCGGGTCGAGGACATGCGCTTCGAGCAGCATGGCGTCTTCGGTGAAAGCACCTGGTTCCTCACCGACGCCGACCGCGTCGTCGGCGGCCTGCGGGTCGACTGGATCGAGGCGCGCGACAAACGCGCACCTGCCAGGTCGGCCACCTCCGGCCGCACGAACGACCGCGCCCTGTCCAGCGGCTTTCTGCGCTACGAACGGGATTATGGCGACAACAGCACCTGGTACGCCGGGTTCGGCCATTCCGAGCGCTTTCCCGATTACTGGGAGTTGATGAAGGGCGGTTCCGACGGGACCAACAGCGCCTTCCTGTCCACCCGGCCGGAAAAGCTCGACCAGCTGGATGTCGGTACGAACTGGCGCAGCGGACCCTTCGCGCTGTCGGTCTCGGCCTTCTACAGCCAGGTGAACGATTACATCCTCATCGATTGGAACCGCAGCCGGACCCGCAACGTGGACGCCACCGTCATGGGCGGGGAACTGGACGCCGCCTGGCAATTCCACCCGGCGTGGCAGGGCGTGGCCAGTCTGTCCTATGTGTATGGCAAGAACCGTACGGATGGCACCGCGCTGGCGCAGCAACCGCCTTTGGAAGCCCGGTTGGGGCTGAACTATGCGCAGGGGCCGTATTCCGCGGGCGTGCTCTGGCGGCTGGTGGCCGCTCAGAACCGCTACGACGCAGGCATGGGCGGCATCGCCGGCAGGGATCTCGGCCCCACCGGCGGTTTCGGCGTATTGTCGCTCAACGCCGGCTGGCGCCCGAACAAGACGGTGCTGCTGACCGCCGGCGTGGACAACGTCCTCAACAAGACCTACGCCGAGCACCTGTCGAAGGCGGGCGTGGACATTCCCGGCAACGTGTCCTTCGTGAACACCCGGATCAACGAGCCGGGCCGGGTCTTCTGGCTGAAAGCCCAGTTCGCGCTGGATTGATCCGCCGGCATGAAAAAACGGCCCGCAGCCCGGCTGCGGGCCGTCCGCCTGAGTGGCTTCGATCGTGGCGGTCAGCGCGGCGATATTTCAGCCTCCGTGGAACTGGTAGGCGCCGTCCTCGCGGTACAGATCGGCGACCCTGATCTCGCCCTTGGCGATCAGGTAATAGTCCACCAGGCTGATGTCCAGCGTGGCGACAGCGAAGGTCAGGGCGGCCAGCAGCGAAAACAGGATCAGGTTGACCAGCACAGCACCAGCATGGCGATCCAGACGGCGGGGCCCGCCCAGTCCTGGAATTTGCGCACGGTTTCCATGCCGTTCTGGATGATCAGCAATTGCAGCGCCCAGACAACTACGAAGCAGATCACGTCGAGTGTCGAATGCCCGAGCAGGTGCGAGTTCTGGTGGAACGCCAGGAGGGTTGCGTTGCGTGTCAGCAGGGCGGGCAGGTTCGCTCCCCAGACGCCGAACGAGGCCCGCGCCAGGTCTTCGTCGTACAGGCCGCGCACGAAAAATCCCCATGCAACGAGAAAACACAGGGGATCATCCCCGCCATGGACGAGCGCCCGAGGATCCTCGACGCCGCGCGGGGTAGCCGCCCGCCGTCGCGAGCCGGCCCGCATCGGACTTGCCGGTAAAGATCAGGCCCATTACATTGGATTGCACGTTCGGCGAGCAGCATCCATGACCATCCATCCGGCTCATTTGGGGGAAACCCGCCCCGCCTTCGGCGCCGTCGGCGCGCTGCTGGTGATCCTCGTCGTGGCCACGACGCTGCGCCTGCCCGCCGCCGCCAGCGACCTCAGCCATCTCCTGCCATTGCACATGGCGCTGGAAACCCTGTCGATCGTGGCGGCGGCCCTTATCGTCAGGCTCGTCTGGAGCGTGCGCCATGAAAATCCGCCGGCCAATCTCCTGTGGCTGGCGAGCGCCTTTCTGGGCGTGGCGCTGCTGGATTTCCTGCACGTGCTGTCCTTGCCGGGCATGCCGGATTTCATCGCGGCCAGCCCGATCGCCACGAGTACGGGTTTCTGGCTGGCCGCCCGGTTCGTGGGCGCACTGGGCCTGCTGGCCGCCGTCTGGATGCCCTGGCGGGTACGCCCGGCCCGGGTCCCTCAGGGCGCCCGGCAATTGCCCGTTCTGTTGCTGGTCCTCGGGGCGACGGTCCTGCTCTTTCGCGCGCCGCCGTGGCTGCCGCTCGTCCACACGCCGGGCCAGGCGCCGACCGCGTTCATGGTCGGCGCCGAATACGGCATCCTCGTCCTGAACCTGTTGGCGGCCATCCGGCTGCTCTGGCTCATGCGCCTGCCCCGCCGCTTCAACGTCGGCGCTCTGTTCGCCTCCGCCTGCATCATGGCCCAGAGCGAATTCTTCCTGACGCGGCACACCGGCGCCACGGACGTCTACAGCCTGTTCGGCCATGTCTACAAGGTGCTGGCCTATTTCTACCTGTACCGGGCCGTCTTCGTGGCAATGGTCCGGGATCCCTATGCCCGGGTGGATGAATCCCGGCGGCGCCTGCAGGCGACCTTGCAGGCCGTGCCCGATCTGGTGGTGGTCATGGACGCGCGGGGCCGCTATCTGGCCGTGCACGCCGTTCCGGAGACGGCCCGGCCCGGGCCCGACCTGCGCGGTCGGCTGGTCGAGGAAATCCTGCCGCCGCAGGCCGCCGACACGGTGCTCGCGGCGCTCGAAGAGGCCGGCCGGCAAGGGGTCTCGCGCGGCCGTCTCCTCAGCCTGAGGATCGGCGAGCACACCCGCTGGTTCGAACTGTCCGTGGCACGCAAGCCGGCCTGGGCGGGAGAGAGCGATCATTACGTCGTCATTTCGCGGGACGTCACCCAGCGCCACGAAAGCGAACAGATGCTGCGCAAGTTTTCCCTGGTGGTGGCGCAGAGTCCGGTGTCCATCATGATCCTGGACCGGGCTTACCGCATCGAATACGTCAACGAGGCGTGCACTCGCCTGAGTGGCTACACCAGTCAGGAACTGCTGGGACGCAGCCCCGTCGACTTGTGGTCTCCCCGCGTGCCGACGGCGACCGTGCTCGCCATGACCGCTCAGGTCGCCCGGGGCGAGCCCTGGCAGGGCGAACTGGTCAGTCTCGACAAAGCCGGCCGGGAATTCACGGAGTCCGTGCTGGTCTATCCGCTGCGCAGCGCCGACGGCGCCATCACCAACTACCTGACGCTCAGGGAAAACATCACCGAAAAGAAACAGGCGGCCGCACGGCCCCAGGCCCTGTCGCATTACGACCCCTTGACCGGATTGCCCGACCGCGCGCTTTTGCACGAGCATTTCCAGTATGCACGCCGGCAATTCCGCACGCTGGCCGTCCTGTGGGTCGGCCTGGACCGCGTCAAGAGCGCCAACGATTCCCCGGACCACCGGTTCGGCGACGCCTGGCTGCGGGGAATGGCCCAGCGCCTGCGCTCGGCGCTGAGAGCACAGGACGTCCTGTCGCGTCTGTCGGGCGAGGATTTTCTGGCCATCCTGCCGGACACCGGTCAGCAAGAGGCGGCGCGCAGTGCGCAGGCCTTGCTGGACTCCGTGACCCTGCCGCTGCGGCTGGAGGGTCGGAAAGTCGTCGCGACTGCGTCCGTCGGCATTGCCATGTACCCGTCCGACGCCGACGGGTTGGACGCTTTGTTGAAGCACGCGGAGACCGCGATGCGCCGCGCCAGGGCCGAAGGCCGCAACGGCAGTTGTTTTTTCACACCCGAAATGCAGGCCCATGCCGTCCATCTGGTCGCGCTGATCCATGCGCTGAGGCAGGCGCAGCAGCGCGGCGAATTGCGTCTGGTCTACCAGCCGCAGCTGCGCCTGTCCGAGCACCGGGTCTTTGGCGCGGAGGCGCTGCTGCGCTGGGATTCGCCCCAATGGGGGACGGTCTGCCCGGCCGAATTCATTCCGCTCGCCGAATCGTCCGGCCTGATCGTGCCCATCGGGGACTGGGTGCTGCGCACCGTCCTGCGGCAGATCCGGGTCTGGCGGGACCGTGGCCTGTCCGGTCTGGTCGTCGCCGTGAATCTGTCGGCGGTCCAGTTCGACCAACCCAATCTGACCAACCGGATCGGTCGGCTGCTGGACGAAGCGGGCGTCCCGCCTCATTGCCTGGAACTGGACCTGGCCGAGGCGACCCTCATGAAAACCCCGGACATCGCCGCGCGGAAGATCCAGGATCTCCATCAGCGGGGCATCCGCCTCGCGATCGATGATTTCGGCGCGGGCCATTCATCGTTCGGCCACCTCAAGCGCTTCAAGATCCACAAGCTCAAGATCGACCGGAGCTTCGTGCGCGATATCGATGCCGACGTGGACGATCAGGCGATTACGTCCGCCATCGTCCAGATGGCCCGCAGTCTGGGCCTGGCCACGCTCGCCAAGAACGTGGAAACGGCCGGGCAACTGGCCTTTCTCAAGGCCAGCGGCTGCGACGACATCCAGGGCCGGCATTTCAGCCAGCCACTGGAATCCGAGGACTTCGAGCGTTTCGTCCTGCGCCTCGGCGGGAACCCGACCTAGGACCGGTCCGGGCGCCGTTCCCAGATCGTCAGCTCCGACAGCGTGTGCTGGAACTTGCGCCGCGTTTCGCGGATGACGAAGGGCACGTCCGTCGGCTCGCCCAGCAGCCGGAAATGCGGCGCGAGGTGTTCCTTCAGGCCGTCCAGGGTCGTGTGGCTCTCCGCGTCCCGTTTGAAGCCGCCCAGCCAGGAGTCGCGTGGCGTGTGCTCTTCAAGCCAGGTGTAGGGCGAGGCGAGCACCAGCAGGCCGCCCGGAACGATGCGCTCGTGGATCCGGTCCAGGAACCGCGCGGGATCATACAGCCGGTCGATCAGGTTGGCGGCCAGGATCAGGTCGTAGTCCGTGAACTGCGGCTTCAGGTTGCAGGCGTCGCCCTGGAAGAACTCCACCCGGCCGATGGCCTCGTCCAGGCCCAGCTCGGCCAGCGTGCGGGACTTGTAGGACACCAGTTCGCCCTCGTCGGCCAGGGTGTAGCGTAGCTGGCCCGTCTGGATCAGTTGCACGCCCTGGTTGATGAAGCGGGCCGAGAAATCCACGCCTGTGACACGCGCGAAGACCCGGGCCAGTTCGAAAGTGGCCCGCCCGGAAGCGCAACCCAGATCCAGTGCGCGGCGGCGCGGGCGGTCGCCCAGGGCCTCGATGGCCCGCCGCGCCAGCGCCTGGGGGAAGTTGGGGACGCCGAAATACGAGTCGCCGTAGTGGAATTCGGCGTATTCGGACATCAGCTTGTCGGTTTCGTAGTAGGCGGCCGGAGCCTCGGCGGGCGCATGGGACACAACGTAGCGGAAGCCCGCATGCTGAAAGAAGTGCCGCCGGAAAGCGTAGCGCGAAGCGCGCACGGCCTCGTTGCCGCAGGAAATCCAGGAGCCCCCCTTGAGCAGGTTGTGGCGGCCGTCGAAGGTCGGCGTCGTGAAGTCGTCGTAGATCGGGTGGACGTCGAAGCCGTCGAACGGATAGGTGGGCGTCTCGGTCCATTGCCAGACGTTGCCCACCACGTCGTACCAGTCGCCGTGGCGCCAGGTGTCCACGGGGCACGACGAGGCGCCGTGGTCCAGGTGCAGGTTGGCGGCACAGGGGCGGTCGTCGGGGTCGCGCAGGCCGGCCGCATCGTACAGCCGGTACCATTCGTCCTCGGTGGGCAGGCGCACGGGCTGGCCGGTCTCGGCCGCCTTCCAGTTGCAGAAGGCCTTGGCCTCCAGGTAGTTGACTTCGACCGGCCAGGACCAGGGCATGGGAATTTCCCCGGTCATCAGGCGCAGAAACCAGCCCTGGGTCTTCTTGACCCAGAAGGTGGGATGTTCCGCCTGGCTGTAGGCCAGCCACTGGCGGCCTTCCTCGGTCCAGTCGCGGTGGTTGCGGTAGCCGCCCGCCTCGACGAAAGCCAGGAATTCGCGGTTGCTCACCAGGCAGCGCCCCGCCTCGAAGGATTCGACCTCGGCCGCGTGGGTGCCGTATTCGTTGTCCCAGCCGTATTGCGGGTCGTCGAAGGACTTGCCCACACGCACCGTGCCGGCCGGCACGCGTGCGAGACTGTTTTCGGGCGGTTCGCCGCCGATGTCGGGGATCGGCGCCCATTCCGGGACGGCGCGTACGTATTTCAGCGCGTGCTGGCGGATCAGGACCGAGGATGTCTCCAGGTGGATGCGCTCGTGCTCGACGCCCATGACGATGGCCCACCAGGGATTCCGCCAATCGATCGGGGATTGCAGCGGAGCGTGATCGATCAGGTCCAGGACCAGGGCGCGCACGCGGTCGCGATAGGCGCGGACCTCGGCCACGGAGGGCCAGTCGTAGTGGGCGTCGTCCAGGTCGTCCCAGCTCATCTCGTCCACGCCGACGGCGAAGATCGACTCCAGCCGGTGGTCCAGGCGCTGGTCGATCAGACGGGCGAGCAGCAGCTTGTTGACGAAGAACGTCGCGGTGTGGCCGAAGTAGAAGATCAGCGGGTGGCGCAGGGGGATCGGCTTGACGACGAAGGCCTCGTCGCTCGACAGGCACTGGAACAGGGACTCGTAGCGGTCGAAGGTGTCCAGGAAATAGCGCCGGACGGTGGCGCGCAGGCGGTCGATGTCCGGCTCGGCGAGATCGGGGGTGCGGGCGAACAGGACGTCGGGCGCGGTCCGGTCGTCCGGGGAGGTGGGCAGTGGCGCGGCTGTGGAGGGCATCATTGGATTCCTGCGGATTCGGCCTTGCGGCATGCGTGCGTGATGAGGGATCAACCCGTGACGGGGAACCGGATAATTAGACTACCACGGCCTCGCGGAGCGCGAGGCCGTGCGCGGGCGTATCAATAACCATGGAAGCTTTCGTCCAGGATGGCGTCGTCCGCGACGCCGAGCCCGGCCAGATGCGCGCGGACCTCCTCGACCATGGCGGGTATGCCGGTCACATAACACAAGGGGTCGTCCAGCCCCCGGAGTGCCTGTTCCAGCAGGGCGCTGTCGATCCGGCCGCGCAGCCCGTCCCAGGCATCGTCGGCCGGGCCGGTCAATGTGGCCAGCAGGCGCAGGCGCGGATTGAGCCGCGCGAGTTCGCGCAGTTCTTCCAGGAATGCGGCCTGTTCCCGGGTCCGGTTGGAATAGAGCAGCATGAACCGCCGGTCCGAGCCCTGGTGCGCTGCGTCGCGCAGCATGCTCACGCAGGGCGTGATGCCGATGCCGCCCGCGATCAGGACCAGGGGCCGGTCCGTCCCCGCCGGCGGAGTGAGCTTTCCGTAGGGACCGCCGAACCGCAGTTCGGCGCCGGGCCGCAGCCGCGCCAGGGCCTGCTTGAACGGGGTGGCGCGCATGCGGGTGGCGATGCACAGATCGCTCTCATGCGGCGCGCTGACCAGCGAAAAGGTATGCCGCAGGACCGGCACGTCCGGCGCGTCCGAAGGCAGCGTCAGCGAAAGGGTCTGCCCGGGCAGGAACTGGAAGTCTCCGGGCTTGCGGAAATGCACCGCGACGGTGTCGCGCGCGATGTCGTCGATGCGCAGCAATGCGCTGGGCCAGGTGGCCATGGCGTTCTCCTAGGGCCGTCCCCCGTGGACGGATTTTGATCCATAATTCCCTTGGATGCGCAAAAACGATCATGCGTTTCATGTCTGTCCCTGAGGAGGCTGATCTGTCGGATTGCGACCGGATTGCTGGAACATGGCGCGGCATGGCGATGCCGGCCATCGGGCATGCCCGATGGCGCGCGTGGATCATCGCGGTGATCGGCCTGTCGCTCTACCTGTTTGGCGCGGCGCGGGCCCTGGCGGCCATCCCCGACGCCGCCTGCCCGGCGCTCGGTCTGTCCTCCAGACATGCGGACATTCCTTCCCTGCCGCAACTCTGCTTCCTGCGGGACGAGGCCCACGCCCTCGGCCCGGGCGACGTCCTGGGCGGGACGCTGCCGATGGAACGCCGGGATGCGGACCGGCTCGTTTTCCGGCACAACCAGTCCGCCTATTGGGTCTACGTGCCCTTGCGCAACCTGGACCCCGAGGGCAGCACCTGGTACCTGCAACTGGACTATCCGCTGCTCGATGAAATCGATGTCTGGATCTACGATCTCGGTTCGGAGCCCGGTCCGCGGGCGCGGCCCAGGCTCCTGGGCACGGCGCGCATGGGGGATGCCCGGCCCTTCGGCGACCGGCCGGTGCGGCATCGACTGTTTCTGCTGCCCCTGGATTTCGGGGCCGGACAGTCGCTCGCGGTCGTCCTGCGGGTCCACAGCAGCGGGGCGATCAATATCCCCCTGTCGCTGCATTCGGGCGCGGCGGCCATCGGCCAGGCCCAGGACCACGGCCTGAGCCAGGGCATGTTCCTGGGCGCCCTGGCCATGCTGGCCCTGTTCAACGCCGCCCTGTACCTGCGGCTGAGGGTCCGGCAGTCCCTCTACAACACCGCCTACATCCTGTGCGCCGGGCTGTTCCTGACGTCCATGTCCGGCCTGTCGTTCCAGTATCTGTGGCCGGACTGGCCCTGGCTGGCGAACCGCTCGGTGCCCTTGAGCGAAATCCTGGCCATCCTCAGCCTGCTCTGGTTCACGCGCCATTTCCTGGGCATCGGGCCCGCCCGCTGGCCACGCCAGTCGTGGTTGATCCGCGCCCTGGCCGGGACCGGCGCGGCGCTGCTCGCGGCCAGCCTGGCCGCGCCCTACGCGCTCATCATCAAGATCGACACGGTCTACGCCCTGGCCTGCATGGTGGCCATGTTCGGCCTGGGCTTGCGCCACTGGCGGCGGGGCGAACGCGCCGCGCGCTGGTACGTGCTGTCCTGGCTGGTGTTCTTTGCCGGCTACCTGGCCTACGGGCTGGCGGCCTTCGGCTACATCCCCGGATTCATGGCCCAGGAACGCTGGATGCAGATCGCCCTGGGCAGCCAGATGTTCCTGCTGACCTACGCCGAGGTCATGCAGTTGCACGACCTGATGCGCCGGGCGCTCGACATCGAAGCCGGCGCCCGCAACTCGCTGCAGCACGAGGTCCAGTCCCGCACGGCGGACTTGCGCGCCACCATGGGGGCGCTGGAGCAGGCCAACCGGCAATTGCGCGAACTGACGCTGCACGATCCGCTGACGGGTCTGCTCAACCGGCGCGGCCTGGACGCTGCACTGGCGCGAGCAGCCGAGACGCAAGGCGCGTCCGCGCGCGGGACGCTGGTCATCTTCGACCTGGACCATTTCAAGCAGGTCAACGACACCCATGGACATGACGCGGGCGACGCCGCGCTGCGCTGGGTCGCCGAAGTCCTGCTGAACCTGCTGCGGCGCCGTTCGGACGTATTGGCCCGGTTCGGCGGTGAGGAATTCGTCGCACTGCTGCCGGCCACCTCGCTGGACGACGCGGTCATCCTGGCCGCCGGCGTGCTCGAACATGTGCGCCGGAACCCCGTCGACCTGGGACGTGGCCGGGTGATCGAACTGACCCTGAGCGCCGGCGTGGCCCAGTGGCGGGAGGATGAAACCCCGCAGTCCCTGTTCCGCCGCGCCGACGAGAACCTGTATTGCGCCAAGACCGCCGGCCGGAACAGGCTGGTCGCAGACGAAGGGCTTTGACCCTGTTCCCATTAGGGATGACCCTGACGAGATGCTTGAAATATCGCACAATGAACGTTTTTTCATTTGCCGGTAAAGGGTCGAGATGCCACGCATAGTCCTGTTCGAAAACATACACGCCAGCGCCCGGGAAGTCTTCGTCGCGGCGGGGTTCGACGATGTCGTCACGCATGCGGGCGCGCTCGCGGGCGACGCCCTGCGCGAGGCCCTCCAGGGCGCGCAGGCGGTCGGCATCCGGTCCCGGACGCATCTCGACCAGGCCGTGCTGGCCGACCTGCCGGACCTTCGGGCCATCGGCTGCTTCTGCATCGGCACCAACCAGGTGGATCTGGAAACCGCCGCCCTGCGGGGGATTCCGGTGTTCAACGCGCCGTTCTCGAATACCCGTTCGGTGGCCGAACTGGTGCTGGGCGAGGCCATTCTGCTGCTGCGCCGCATCCCCGAAAAGAACGCCCGCGTCCACGAGGGCTTCTGGGACAAGACCGCCGACGGCGCCTACGAGGCGCGCGGCAAGACGCTGGGCATCGTCGGTTATGGCAACATCGGTTCCCAGGTCGGCATCCTGGCGGAATCCTTCGGCATGCGCGTGATCTACCACGACATCGAGGCCAAACTGCCCCTGGGCAATGCACACGCCACGTCCTCGCTCAAGAAATTCCTCGGCCAGGCCGACGTGGTCACCCTGCACGTGCCCGGCGGCAAGGACACGGCCAACCTGATGGACGCCGACGCCATCGCCGCGATGCGTCCGGGCAGCATCCTGATCAACGCCTCGCGCGGCACGGTGGTGGACATCCCCGCCTTGCAGCGCGCACTGAAGTCCGGCCATCTGTCGGGCGCCGCCATCGACGTGTTTCCCACCGAACCCAAGAGCCGCGACGAGGCGCTGGACAGCCCCCTGCGCGGCATGCACAACGTGATCCTGACCCCCCACATCGGCGGCAGCACCCAGGAATCCCAGGAAAACATCGGCCGGGAAGTCGCGGAAAAACTCAAGCGCTTCATCAGCAGCGGCACGACCAAGGGCGCCGTCAATTTCCCGGAAATCTCCTATCACGAGCAGGCGGGCGCGGCGCGCATCATCCACATCCACCAGAACGTGCCGGGCGCCATGGGCGCGCTCAGCAACCTGATGGGCGAATACGGCCTGAACATCGTCAGCCAGCAACTGCAGACGCGCGGCAAGATCGGTTATGCCATCACCGACGTCGACGGCGAGGCCACCGACCAGGTCATCGAGGGTTTGCGGCGCCACCCCATCACGATCCGCTGCGATCGGGTTTGACCTCTTTGCGCAGTCATCGGGCCGCCACTATACTGGGCATGCATTCCCAAGTGACCCGATGACATGATTGATCCTGTTTCGACAGTCCGGTGTCCGCCACGGAAATCGGCTGCGGTTTGATTCAGATCATCGCCCTTGCCGCGCGTGGGGGTTTATGGTGGAGGGTCTCTGAACCAGGAGCCCTTGCATGAGCCTCACACCTTCTGATGCTTCGCCCAAGGCCCGCCGTGGTCGCCTGCTCACCGTCTGGACGCCCGAGGACCAGGCGTTCTGGGCCCGGGAAGGCAGCGCCATCGCCAACGTCAATCTCTGGATCTCGATCCCGGCCCTGTTCCTGGCCTTCGCCGTCTGGCAGATGTGGAGCGTGGTGGCCGTCAACCTGCCCAACCTGGGCTTTCGCTACACCGAAAACGAACTCTTCTGGCTGGCTGCGCTGCCGGCCCTGTCCGGCGCCACGCTGCGCATCTTCTATTCGTTCATGGTGCCCGTGTTCGGCGGGCGGCGCTGGACGGCGCTGACCACGGCCAGCCTGCTGCTGCCCACCATCGGGGTGGGGCTGGCGATCCAGGATCCGGGGACGCCGTATTCCACCATGCTGATCTTGGCCCTGCTGTGCGGGCTGGGGGGCGGGAACTTCTCCTCGTCCATGTCCAACATCAGTTTCTTCTTCCCCAAGGAACGCAAGGGCTCGGCCCTGGGCCTGAACGCCGGGCTGGGCAACCTGGGGGTGTCCTCGGTACAGTTCCTGGCGCCGCTGGTCATCACGATGGGCATCCTCGGCCCCTGGGCGGGCGGCCCGCAGACGGCACAACTGTCCGGCGCCCACGGTGGCCCGGTCGAAGTCTGGGCGCAGAACGCCGCTTTCATCTGGGTGCCGTTCATCATCATCGTGTCGATGCTGGCCTGGGTCGGCATGCACGACATCGCCGACGCCAAGGCGTCCTTCCGCGAACAGGCGGTGATCTTCAAGCGCAAGCACAACTGGATCATGTGCTTTCTTTACCTCGGCACCTTTGGTTCCTTCATCGGCTTTTCCGCCGGATTCCCGCTGCTGATCAAATACCTGTACCCAGAAATTCGTCCGTTGCAGTACGCCTGGCTGGGACCGCTGGTCGGTGCCATGGCGCGGCCCTTCGGCGGCTGGCTGTCCGACCGCATCGGCGGCGCGCGGGTCACTTTCTGGACCTTCTTCTGGATGATCCTGGGCGTGCTGGGCGTGATGGCCTCCTTGCCGGGCGGCCAGTCGCCGGGGAGCTTCATGGGTTTCCTGCTGTCCTTCCTGTTCCTGTTCTTCCTGACCGGCATCGGCAATGGTTCCACCTTCGCCATGATTCCCGTGATCTTCAACACCTTGGCGCAGCGCCGCCATGCCGCCGGGGGCACGGCCGGACAGGTCCGGGCCGACGCCGAGGGCGCCAAGGAATCCGCCGCCGTGCTGGGGTTCAGCAGCGCCATGGGCGCCTACGGCGGCTTTTTCATCCCCAAGAGTTTCGGGACGTCCTTCGCGCTGACCGGCACTCCCTACGCCGCGCTGGTGTTCTTCGTCGTCTTCTATGCCGTGTCGATCGCCGTGACGTGGTGGTATTACTCTCGGCGCCGCGCCGAAATCCCGTGCTGACGCGCGGCTGCGCCGCCAGCCTGCGGCCGAACCCTTTCTAACGGAGCGCCCATCGTGAGCCATTTCATCGATCGCCTGAAATATTTTTCCCGCCCGAAGGAAACTTTTTCCGACGGGCACGGCGCCGTGGTCCGCGAAGACCGCACCTGGGAAGACGCCTACCGCAACCGCTGGCAGCACGACAAGATCGTCCGCTCCACCCACGGCGTGAACTGCACCGGGTCCTGCTCCTGGAAAATCTACGTCAAGGGCGGTCTGGTCACCTGGGAAACGCAGCAGACCGATTACCCGCGCACCCGCCCGGACATGCCCAACCACGAACCGCGCGGCTGTCCGCGCGGGGCCACGTTCTCGTGGTACCTGTACAGCGCCAACCGGGTCAAATACCCGATGCTGCGCGGCCGTCTGGCCCGGCTGTGGCGCGAACAGCGCAAGACGATGGGCGCCGTCCAGGCCTGGGAAGCCATCGTCTCCGATCCGGACAAGGCCGCCAGCTACAAGACCGCGCGCGGCCTGGGCGGCTTCGTCCGCTCGAACTGGGACGAGGTCAACGAGATCGTTGCGGCGGCCAATATCCACACCATCAAGCGCCACGGTCCGGACCGCATCGCCGGCTTTTCGCCGATCCCGGCCATGTCCATGGTGTCCTACGCCTCGGGCAGCCGCTATCTGTCGCTGCTGGGCGGGTCGCTGCTCAGCTTCTACGACTGGTATTGCGACCTGCCGCCCTCCAGCCCCCAGACCTGGGGCGAGCAGACCGACGTCAGCGAATCGGCCGACTGGTACAACTCGACCTTCATCATGCTGTGGGGCTCGAACGTGCCCCAGACCCGCACGCCCGACGCCCACTTCATGGTCGAGGCCCGCTACCGGGGGGCCAAGGTCGTGTCCGTGTTCCCGGACTACGCCGAAGGCGCCAAATTCGGCGACATCTGGCTGCATCCCAAGCAGGGCACCGACGCGGCGCTCGCCCTGGCGATGGGCCACGTCATCCTCAAGGAATTCCACCTGGCGGGCAAGAGCGCCTACTTCGACCGCTATTGCCGCCAGTACACCGACATGCCCTTCCTGGTGCGCCTGGTGCGCCAGGGTGACCGCTACGTGCCCGACCGCAAGCTGCGGGCGGACGATTTCACCGACCGGCTGGGCCAGGACAACAACCCCGAATGGAAGACCGTCGCCTTCGACGAGGACACGGATGAACTGATCGTGCCCCAGGGCTCCATCGGTTTCCGCTGGGGTCAACAAGAGGGCGGGGACGCCGGCAAGTGGAATCTGGAACTCAAGGACGCCCGGGGCCACGATGTGCGGCCGCGTCTGTCCCTGCTCGATGTCCACGACGAGGTCGCGCCGGTGGCCTTCCCGTATTTCGGCGGCGTCCACCACGACCATTTCCAGGGCTCGGAACACGACGAGGTCCTGGTGCGCAACCTGCCCGTCAAGCGCGTGCGGACCGCCGAGGGCGACGTGCTGGTCGCCACGGTGTTCGATCTGTTCGTGGCCAACTACGGCATCGACCGGGGCCTGGGCGGCGACAACGCCGCCGCTTCCTACGATGACGATGTGCCCTATACCCCGGCCTGGCAGGAACGCATCACCGGCGTGGACCGCGAAAAGGTCATCACCGTGGCCCGCCAGTTCGCCGACAACGCCGCCAAGACCGAAGGCAAGTCCATGGTCATCCTGGGCGCCGGCCTGAACCACTGGTACCACATGGACATGGCCTACCGGGGCATCATCAACCTCGTGTCCATGTGCGGCTGCGTGGGTCAGTCCGGCGGCGGCTGGTGCCACTACGTGGGCCAGGAAAAACTGCGTCCGCAGACCGGCTGGACCATGCTGACCTTCGCGCTGGACTGGCTGCGTCCGCCGCGCCACATGAACGGCACGTCGTTCTTCTATGCGCACACCGACCAGTGGCGCTACGAAAAGCTCCAGGTGCCGGAACTGCTCTCGCCCCTGGCGGACGCCTCGAAATACCAGGGCAGCCTGATCGACATGAACGTGCGCGCCGAGCGCATGGGCTGGCTGCCCACGGCGCCGCAACTGCAGACCAATCCGCTCCAGGTCGTGCGCGACGCCCGGGCGGCCGGCGTGGATCCCAAGGAATACGCGGTGCGCGGCCTGCGCGATGGCGCGCTGAAATTCTCCTGCGAGGATCCCGATCACCCCGACAACTTCCCGCGCAACCTGTTCGTCTGGCGCTCCAACATCCTGGGGTCTTCGGGCAAGGGGCACGAATATTTCCTCAAGCATCTGCTGGGGACCCAGCATGGCGTGCAGGGCAAGGACCTGGGCGAGGCGGGAGGGGTCAAACCCCTGGAGGTGGCCTGGCACGACGATGCGCCGCAGGGCAAGCTCGACCTGTTGGTGACCCTCGACTTCCGCATGTCCACGACCTGTCTGTATTCGGACGTGGTGCTGCCCACGGCGACCTGGTACGAAAAGAACGACCTGAACACGTCCGACATGCACCCCTTCATCCACCCGCTGTCGGCGGCCGTGGACCCGGTCTGGGAATCGCGCAGCGACTGGGAAATCTACAAGGGTCTGGCGAAGAAATTTTCCGAGCTGGCGGCCGACGCGGATCTGCCCGACGAGGACCTGGTGCTGCAGCCCCTGCAGCACGATTCTCCGGGCGAACTCAGCGACCCCTACGATGTGCGCGAATGGCGCAAGGGCGAATGCGACCTGGTCCCCGGCAAGACGATGCCGAACATGATGGTCGTGAACCGGGACTACAAACATGTCTACGAGCGTTTCACCACGCTCGGGCCGCTGGCCGAGAAACTGGGCAACGGCGGCAAGGGCATTTCCTGGGACACGAAGGAAGAGGTCGAGTTCCTCGGCAAGCTGAACGGCCGCGAGCGCGAGCCCGGCGTCGGCCAGGGCCAGCCGCGCATCTTCACCGACATCGACGCCTGCGAGACCGTCCTGACCCTGGCGCCCGAAACCAATGGTCACGTCGCCCTGAAGGCCTGGGAGGCCCTGTCCAAATTCACCGGACGGGACCATTCCCACCTGGTCAAATCCAGCGAACACGAAAAAATCCGCTTCCGCGACATCCAGGCCCAGCCGCGCAAGATCCTGACCTCGCCCACCTGGTCGGGCATCGAGTCCGACAAGGTCAGCTACAGCGCCGGCTATACCAACGTGCATGAACTGATTCCATGGCGCACGCTGACCGGACGCCAGGAACTCTACCAGGACCACCCCTGGATGCGCGATTTCGGCGAAGCCCTGTGCGTGTACCGGCCGCCGGTGGACACCAAGACCATCGGACCCATGCTGGACAAGCGCTTCAGCAATGGCGAACCGCACGTGGTGCTGAACTTCATCACGCCGCACCAGAAATGGGGGATTCACTCCACCTATTCCGACAACCTGATCATGCTCACGCTCTCGCGCGGCGGCCCGATCGTCTGGATGTCGGAGATCGACGCGGCCAAGGCCGGCATCGTGGACAACGACTGGATCGAGGTCTTCAACGTCAACGGGGCGCTGGTCGCGCGCGCCGTGGTCAGTCAGCGCGTGCCCGAGGGCATGACCATGATGTACCACGCCCAGGAAAAGATCGTGAACGTGCCCGGGTCCGAGATCACCGGCAAACGCGGCGGGATCCACAATTCCGTGACCCGCACCGTGCTCAAGCCGACGCACATGATCGGCGGCTACGCCCAGTTGTCCTACGGCTTCAACTACTACGGCACGGTCGGTTCGAACCGCGACGAGTTCGTGGTCGTGCGCAAAATGAAAAACATCGACTGGATGGACGAAACCCACGAGGTTTCCGCCCAGACGCAGGCCTGAGGAGTCCGACCCATGAAAATCCGCGCGCAAGTCGCCATGGTCCTGAACCTGGACAAATGCATCGGCTGCCATACCTGTTCGATCACCTGCAAGAACGTCTGGACGTCCCGCGAAGGCATGGAATACGCCTGGTTCAACAACGTCGAGACCAAGCCCGGCGTGGGCTACCCCAAGGACTGGGAAAACCAGGACCGCTGGAACGGCGGCTGGCGCCGCCGCGACAACGGCCGCATCGAGCCGCGCCAGGGCGGCAAGCTGCGCCTGCTGTCGCGCATCTTCTCGAACCCGAACCTGCCCGAAATCGACGATTACTACGAGCCCTTCACCTACGACTACGACTACTTGCAGAAGGCCCCGGAACGCACCACGCCCCCCGTGGCGCGGCCGCGTTCCCTGATCACCGGCCAGCGCATGGAGAAGATCGAGTGGGGCCCCAACTGGGAAGAAATCCTGGGGGGCGAGTTCGCCAAGCGTTCGCAGGACTACAACTTCGAGGCGGTGCAGAAGGACATCTACGGGCAGTTCGAGAACACCTTCATGATGTATTTGCCGCGCCTGTGCGAGCACTGCCTGAACCCCACCTGCGTGGCCAGTTGTCCGTCCGGCTCCATCTACAAGCGGGCCGAGGACGGCATCGTCCTGATCGACCAGGACAAGTGCCGCGGCTGGCGCATGTGCGTGTCCGGCTGCCCTTACAAGAAGATCTACTACAACTGGAAGTCCGGCAAGGCGGAAAAGTGCATTTTCTGCTATCCGCGCATCGAGGCCGGCATGCCCACGGTCTGTTCCGAGACCTGCGTGGGCCGGATCCGCTATCTGGGCGTGCTGCTTTACGACGCCGACGGCATCGAGGCCGCCGCCGGCACGCTCCATGAAAAGGATCTCTACCAGGCGCAGCTGGACCTGTTTCTGGACCCGGAGGACCCGGAGGTCCGCCGCCAGGCCCTGGCCGACGGCATTCCGGAAAACTGGCTGGACGCGGCCCGCAATTCCCCGGTCTACAAGATGGCCGTCGAATGGAAGATCGCCTTCCCCCTGCATCCGGAATACCGCACCCTGCCCATGGTCTGGTACGTGCCGCCGCTCTCGCCCATCCAGTCCGCCGCCAACAGCGGGCAGATCGGCGCGTTCGGCGAGATTCCCGACGTGCAGTCGCTGCGCATTCCCCTGCGCTATCTGGCGAACCTGCTGACGGCCGGCGACGAGGCGCCGATCGCCACGGCGTTGGAGCGCCTGCTGGGCATGCGCGCCTTCATGCGGGCGCGTTCGGTGGACCGCCAGGAACGCCACGACATCCTGGACCAGGTCGGCCTGACCTTGCATCAGGTCGAGGACATGCACCGCTATCTCGCCATCGCCAACTACGAGGACCGCTTCGTGGTGCCCACCGCCCACCGGGAAAACGCCGAGAACGCCTTCGAGATCCGGGGCGGCTGCGGGTTCACCTTCGGCAACGGCTGTTCGGGCGGCACATCCGAGGGCTCGCTGTTCGGCAAACCGCGCAACAAGCGCAAGCCGAGCGTGGTGTTCCTCGACCCGGCCCGCTCGGCCTGAACGGAGGCATGACATGGATTCCGTCACGACTTCCCGCCAGGCACCGGTTTTCTCCATCCTGTCCGTGTTGCTCGGCTATCCCGAGCGGGACTGGCTGGACGCCCTGCCGGAACTGCACGCGACCCTGCCGGCCGAGGCGCGCGCCCGGCTGGCACCCCTGTTCGACTTCCTGGACCGGGGAGAGGACCTGATCGACCTCCAGGAACAGTACGTCGCCACCTTCGACCGCCGGGCGGCCCATTCCCTGCATCTGTTCGAGCACGTGCACGGGGAATCCCGCGACCGCGGCCAGGCCATGGTGGATCTGCGCAACGAATACCTGAAACACGGGCTGGAGCCCGACACCACGGAACTGCCCGACTACGTGCCGCTGTTCCTGGAATTCCTCGGCCAGATCCCGGCCGAGGCGGCGGAGAACCTGCTGGGCGACGCCATCCATGTGCTGGCCCGGCTGGGCGACAAGCTTGCTGAATCGGGCAGCCCCTACGCCTGCCTGTTCGCCCAGTTGCGGACCATGACCGACGTCGAACCCGAGGTCCTGC
The DNA here is from genome assembly GCF_027214045.1 of Castellaniella denitrificans. Taxonomy (GTDB): domain Bacteria; phylum Pseudomonadota; class Gammaproteobacteria; order Burkholderiales; family Burkholderiaceae_B; genus Castellaniella; species Castellaniella denitrificans_A. Next base: position 193,216 of record NZ_JAPWHE010000003.1, read on the forward strand.
CCGATCCCCCCGAAGGGGACATGGAAGAGACCCTGATCACCTTCGGCCCCCAGGCCGACGGCACCGAACCGCCTGTCATGCGGCGTCCGGGCGGCGGGGATGTCGCGCAGCCCATCGTGTTCCACCCGCCCCGTTCCCGCAAGGCCGGCCCGGCCGACGGCCAGGACTGAGGAGATTCCGATGAAAGACACACTCGATCTGTTCTTCTTTGGGGTGTACCCCTATATCGCGCTGACCGTGTTCTTCGTGGGCAGCCTGCTGCGTTTCGAGCGCGAGCAGTACACGTGGAAAAGCGACTCCAGCCAGCTATTGCGGCGTGGGTCGCTGCGTTGGGGCGGCAACCTGTTCCACATCGGGATCATCTCCTTGTTCTTCACCCATCTGGTGGGGCTGCTGACACCGCCGGCCGTCTATCACGCCTTCGGCGTGACGACGGAGTTCAAACAGATGATGGCCATCGTGGTCGGCGCGATCCTGGGGGTCGTGTGCCTGATCGGCCTGCTGCTGCTGATCCATCGCCGCTGGTCCGAAATCCGCCTGGCCCACAATTCCAATCTGTCCGACTGGGTGACGCTGCTGTGGATCCTGCTGGTCCTGGTGGTGGGGCTGGTCTCGATCTTCACGTCCGTGCGCCACACCGATGGGGCGGTGATGATCCAGCTGGGCGAATGGGCGCAGCGCATCGTCACCTTCCGTGGCGGCGCGGTCGGCGCCCTGGCGGGGGTGCCCGCCGTCTACCGCCTGCACATGGTGCTGGGCATGACGCTGTTCGTGATCTTCCCCTTTACCCGCCTGGTGCACGTGTGGTCGGGCTTCGCTTCGGTCACCTACCTGGCGCGGGCCTGGCAGATCGTGCGGCCGCGCTGACCGGACCCGGGAAACGGAATGATCACCGTCAACGACACGACCATCACCGAGGCCGAGATCCTGGCCGAGGTGCCGCGCCATCAGCGTGAAGCCAACCCCCGCCTGGCCGCCGGCCAGGAACTGGTGCTGCGCGTCCTGTGCCGCCAGCGCGCCGCCGAACTGGACCTGTCGGCCGAGGACGACGAGGCCCTGCTGGATGCCGTGCTGGCCCGCGATGTGCGCACGCCCGAAGCGGACGAGGCCAGTTGCCGACGCTACTATGAGCAGCATCCCGACGAATTCCGCGAAGGCGACCGCGTCGAGGCCTGGCACATCCTGTTCCAGGCCACGTCCGGTCTGGACGTGCAGAAATTGCGCGCCCGCGCCAACGGCATTCTGGCCGAGTTGCACCGCGACGGCCTGGGCGCGTTCGCGGCCTGCGCCCGGCGCTATTCCAACTGTCCGTCCGGGGCCAAGGGCGGTGCCCTGGGCGAACTGTCCCGTGGCGAAATGGTGCCGGAATTCGAGCGGGCGATCTTCGCTCTGCCGGAATACACCCTGGGCGGCGAGCTGGTCGAGACCCGCTTCGGTTTTCATATCGTGCGCACCGGCTTCAGGATCGAAGGCCGCGCCCTGCCGTTCGAGGACGTGCATGAGAGGCTGGCGGGCTGGCTGGAAGAAGCCAGCCGACGGCGGGCGGTGCACCAGTACTTGCAGCAGTTGGTCGGGGGCGCTCGCATCGAGGGCATCCCCATGCAGGGCGCGGATTCGCCGCTGGTCCAATAAAAGACTCCCGCGCCGCGCAGCCTGCGGCCGCTTGCCGCCCCCGCTCTTCCTTCGGACGCGGCCGGCGCCTCACGCGGCTGTCGTTAAACCGCCCGCCGCCACGCGCTCGGGCGCGATGCGGATCGCGGCCGGAGGGAAGGGCGGAATCACGTCGGCCAGCGTATGGGCGTCCAGGTGGTCCATGAAGGCCTGCATCGCGCCCGCCACGATGGGTTTCAGGCCGCAGCAACCGCTCAGGATGCAGTGGTTGTCTGTGCCCATGCATTCCACCAGCGCCAGGTCGTTCTCCATGTCGCGGATCAGCGCCCCCAGGCGGATCTTTCCGGGCTCGTGGGCCAGCTCCATGCCGCCGTTCTTGCCGCGTACCGTGCGGATCCAGCCGCGCTGGGCCAGACGGTGCGTGATCTTCATCAGGTGCGGTTCGGAGATGCCGTAGACCTGGGCGATCTCGGCGATCGTGCAAAGGCGGTCGCGGTGGCTGCCCAGATAGATCAGCAGCCGCACCGCGTAGTCGCTCATGTTGGTCAGGCGCATGGTGGGTTCCTGTCCGGTCTCAGCGCGCCTGGGCGGGCTGCGCGGTGGCCCGGGGCGGGGCGGCGGGCACGGGCTTGTCCGGCCGGGGGCGGATCAGCATCGGCGCGAAACGCCACAGATACAGCCCCATGCACAGGATCCAGGCGCAAGCGGCCAGATGCAGCAGGGTCTGGCTGGCGGCCGAGGGCCACAGCGCGGCCAGCCGGAAGATGGCGGCGGCGATCATCAGCCAGTAGCCGGCCAGCATGTTGCGGTCCAGGGCCAGCGGGCGGCCCAGGTGGCCCAGCGCCGTGCGGGTCAGCATCCCGATGATGAGGATGCAGAAGCCCGCCATGCCGATCAGGTGGACGTGCGTGGCGCTGCGCGCCAGCATGCCGCGCAGCAGCGACGGATCGAACAGGCCGCTGACCTGGACGGCCGCGGCCAGCAGGCCGATGCCGATGAAGGCGTAGCCCAGATACAGGATCCACAGCATGGGCTTGCGCAACACGGCCAGCGGCCGCCAGGCCAGCAACTGGCCCAGGGCGATCAGACCGGTCAGCGCCAGGCTGAAGGCCATGAGCAGCGGCAGCAAGGCCGGGCCGCCGTCGGCGGGAGGCGGCACGATCTGCATCAACACCCCGGCCGTCAGGGCCAGGGCGCTGAAGATCATCTGGACTTGGCCGGAGCGGGTCAGCATGGGAATCTGCAGGCCCTGGACCATGCGCATGGAGAAGAAAGGGATGACGCGTCGGGCGATCAGCAGGGCGATCACGGCCATGCCGATCAGGCCCAGGTCGAAGCGCCGCATCAGCAGCGTGTAATCGCCGCGCAGGGCCGCCAGCAGGTAGAGGAGGTCGGCCACGCCGAGCGCCAGCATCACCACCGGCAGGCCGTAGTTGCGGCGGCTGCGGCCTTTGATCATGACGCGCATCAGGCTCGCCGAGGCGGTCAGGAAGAACAGCAGCTCGGCCGCCGTGGCGATCCAGAAGCCCGTCAGCCCGCCCGCCAGGAAGCCGACGCGGGCGACGAGCCACAACAGGCACAGCAGGCCCAGGGGCCGGCCGGAGAGGGGGTTGAAGCCGGTCCAGGTGGCGCTGGCGGTCAGCAGGAAGCCGACCGCGATGGTGATGATGAAGCCCCACAGCATTTCATGGGCGTGCCAGTAGACCAGGGGCAGAGGGCCGTTCAGCACCTGGGGGGCGAAGATCCACAGGGCGATGGAGATCAGCGCCCAGGCCGCGCCGGCCAGGTACAGCGGCCGGAAGCCGAGGGCCAGGAAAGCCGTCATGGACGGCCGTGGGGCGGCGGCGGCCGGTTCCTCAATATTCAGCAGGCGGGACATGGGTGTCGAACTCCGTCACGGGTTGATCGGGTTGGTGGCTGATCTGGTAGCCATACCACAGGCTGCGGGCGATGCGGCGGGCGAAATCCTCGGCCTGGGCCGTGAAGGCGGGATTGTCGAATTCATCCAGCGTGTCGCGGAACAGCTCCAGCCAGCGCACGAACATCGGGCCTTCCAGGCCCGGCAGGGCGATGTGGCGCGGCATGGGCGTGCCGCTGTAGGTGCCGGTGCGCCGCAACAGCGACGACCAGAAGCGCACCATGCGTTCCAGGTGTTCGTCCCAGTCGTCGATGTGGGTGTCGAAGATCGGCCCCAGCACCTGATCCTGGCGGATGCGGCGGTAGAAATGGTGGACGAGGGCCGTGATTTCGTCCTCTGAGCAGACCGGAGTGTCTTCCATGCGGCGGCGTGTCTGGATTCCAAAGATTCATATTATAGGTATCTTAATAAGGAACCGCAAAATTCCGCCTGGCGGGATGGAGCCCGCCAGGCCCGGCGTTCAGTTATGATCGGGGTCTTCATCGGTTTTTCCTCTTTCCGGATCGCGCCCCTCGCGGCGGCGCTGGCGTTTCCCATCATGCCCGAACCCGTCACCCTTTCCTGCGTCATCCCCTGCTTGAACGAACAGGCCAATCTGGGCGTGCTGCTGCCGGAATTGCTGGCCATGCTGTCGCGCCAGGATTGCGTGCCGGAGATCATCGTCGTCGACGATGGCAGCACCGACGGCACGCCCGATCTGATGCGCCACTGGACCAGCCTGCATCCGGAAATCGTCTACCTGCGGCTGTCCCGCAATTTCGGCAAGGAGGCCGCCTTGACCGCCGGCCTGGAGGCCGCGCGCGGCGACGCCGTGGTCTGTCTGGACGCCGACATGCAGCACCCGCCCGACATGATTCCCGCGATGTTGTCGCGCTGGCGCGACGGGGTGCACATGGTCTACGCCGTGCGCGCGACGCGCGACGACGAAACCTGGTTCAAGCGCGTCGGCACCCGGCTGTTCTACGCCTTGATGCGCACATCCGACGGCATGGGCGTGCCGCCCAACGCCGGGGACTTCCGCCTGATGGACCGTGCCGTGGTCGACGCCCTGAAGCAGTTGCCGGAACGCGACCGCTTCATGAAGGGGCTGTTCGCCTGGGTCGGCTTCCAGTCCGAGTCCATGGTCTACACGCCGCCCCAGCGGCTGCACGGCGCCAGCCGCTTCCGGCCGCTGAAACTGCTGCGCTTCGCCGTGGACGGCCTGACGGCTTTCACCACCTGGCCGCTGCGCCTGCTCAGCCTGCTGGGCGCCTGCCTGTCGCTGCTGGCTTTCCTGTATGGCCTGATCATCATCGTGTCCCACCTGCTCTACGGCGACGCGGTGCGCGGCTGGGCCACCCTGATCACCGTGATCCTGTTCTTCGCCGGGGTCAATCTGATGTCGCTGGGGGTGGTGGGCGAATACGTCGCGCGCATCTTCACCGAGGTCAAGGGCCGGCCCGTCTATTTGCTGCGGGAACGTGCGGGCGCGGGCCTGGGCGGTGCGGACCCCGCCCGCGGCCAGGGGGGCGGATCCGCCCCCCGACCCGGCGTGGATGTCCCGCCGCCGCGCTATGCGAGCGCCGACATGGCCGACGCGGACAAGCCGCCGGCGACCACCGATGACTCTTTTCCGCCGGGAGGGCGGCAGGCATGAAATTCCCCGTTTTCGGCACACGGCTCGTGGACGCCGGCGAGTCCGTCTGGCTGCGCTTGCGGACCCGGCGCGCCTGGCCCTGGGTGGCGCTGTTCACGTTTCTCTGGCTGGCTGCCACGACCTGGATGTACCCGCTGTTGCTGCCCGACGAGGGCCGCTATGTCGGGGTGGCCTGGCACATGCTGGCTTCGGGGGACTACCTGACACCGCGTCTGGACGGCATGCCCTTCTTCCACAAGCCGCCGCTCTTCTACTGGCTGACGGCGGCGTCGCTGGCGGTGTTCGGCGACAATGCCTGGGCCGGGCGGCTGTGTTCGGTGCTGGCCGCCACGGCGCTGGTGACGGTGACTTACGTGTTCCTGCGTCGCTACGCCAGCGGCCGCGCCGCGGGCCGGACGGCCCTGATCCTGGCAGTGCAGCCTTTCCTGTTCGGGGCGGCGCACTACGCCAATCTGGACATGCTGGTGGCCGCCCTGATGAGCATGACCGTCATGGCGGGCGCCGACGCGGTGTTCCGCCGCGAGCAGATGCGTCCGGACGCCTGGTCGCTGACGGCCATGTACGTGGCGGCGGCGGCCGGGTTCATGGCCAAGGGCCTGATCGGCGTCGTGCTGCCGGGCGGAGCGCTGTGCTTCTGGCTGCTGGGCCGGCGCCGGTATCGCGCCATGGGCCGCCTGCTGTGGTGGCCTGGCATCCTCCTGTTCCTGGCGCTGACCCTGCCCTGGATGGCGGCCATGGAGACGCGCCATCCCGGCTTCTTCGACTATTACATCGTCTATCAGCATTTCCAGCGCTTCCTGGAGTCGGGCTTCAACAATCCGCACCCCTTCTGGTTCTATGTGCCGGTCGTGCTGGGCCTGACGCTGCCCTGGTCGATCCAGATCTGGCGATGGTTCCAGCCCAGGGGGCCGCTGCAGACGGCGTTCGTGCCGCCCGCCCATCGTATCGAGCAGGTCGACCGCCGGGTGCTGCGCGGCCTGATGCTGTCCTGGCTGCTCATGGTGCTGGTGTTCTTCTCGATTCCCACCTCGAAACTGGTCGGCTATGTGATCGCCGTGCTGCCGCCCCTGGCCTGGTTCATCCAGGAAACTTTCGAGCAGCGCGAGGAATCCACCGCCCCCGGGGCGGTCCGCAGTCTGGTGCGTCACGCCTTGGTGGCGGGCGGCTTGTGCCTGCTGGCCGTGGCGGCGATGGTACTGTTTCCGCAACGCAGCACCAAAAGCCTGGCCCAGACGTTGGCCGCGTCGGCGGCGCCCGGCGATCGCCTGGCGATGCTTGATCAGTATGCCTACGACGTGCCGCTGTACGCCGGCTGGGACGGTCCGGTCATCGCCGTCGCGCCCTGGGACGATCCGGATGTCATGCGAGGCGACGACTGGCGCCGCGAACTGGCCGACGCCGCCACTTTCACGCCCGACCGGGGCGCCGACAGGCTGTGGACGACACAGCGGCTGCAGACCTATCTGTGCGACCCGGGCCATGCGACGACCTGGCTGCTGGCCTGGCTGGACGAGGCCGGTCACTACCCGGCGCTGTCGGGCCGCGAACCCCTGGCGCGGACGTCCAGGATGGGCCTGTGGCGCATTCCGGCCGCGGAGACCGTCAATGGCTGCGGCGGAACGCCCAGTAGCGCCCCAGAATGAAGGTCATCCCGGCGATACCGATCAACACCAGGGCCAGCAGCACATCGTAACGGATTGCCGTCAGGCGCAGCAGGGCGGCGTAGGCGGCCTCGTTGACGGCGAAGCCCAGCGCCGACACCAGAAAGAATCGCGCCGCCGCGCGCCGCAGTGGCGCGCGATGATGGCGGAAGGTCAGGCGGTAATGGCCCGCGAAGGACACGCCGAACGCCACCAGCCAGCCGAAGACGTTGGCGGCCAGCGGTGCCAGGCCCCCCAGGGCCACGCAGGCCACGGCGACCGCCCAGTGGGTGGCCGCCGCCGCGCAGCCTACAATGACGAACCAGCCGATCTGGGCAGCGAACTTATTGAACATGGATCCGGATTCACACGCAGCAGGGCATCGATACCGGCGCATTGTATTGTGCGCCGATGATTTCGGGATGAATCCGGCGGTGAATGCCGGCATTCTGTCGCTGGCCGGAAGCGGCCGCCTTTCGGCCACCAGTCTGCTGGTCGATGGTCCGGCCGCGCGCCGGGACACGCCTGCGCTGCTGGCGTCCGGGCTGCAGATCGGCCTGCACCTGAATTTCACCGAATCCTTCGGCCAGCCCGGCCTGTGCCTGCCGCTGGGGCGGCTGATCCGGGCAGCCTGGCTGGGGCGGTTGCCCGACGACGCGGTGCGCGACGCCGTGCGGCGTCAACTGGCGTTGTTCCAGGACATCACGGGCCGCGAACCCGATTACGTCGATGGCCACCAGCATGTGCATCAGTTGCCGGGCATCCGCGACGCGCTGCTCGAATCGCTGCCCGCGCCCTGCGCCGGCCGGCCCTGGATCCGGGATGTCGGGCGGCCCCGCATGGCGGGCCTGCCGCCGCGCCTGCGCTTCAAGGCGGCGGTCATCGCCGGGCTGGGTGCCGCCGGTCTGAGGCGGCGGGCGGCCGCGCGCGGGCATGCGCTCAACCCCGGTTTTCTGGGCGTGTATGATTTCAAGGGAGGCGTTCCGGCCTACGAGGGCTGGATGCGCCGCTGGCTGGCGTCGTGCCGCGACGGCGACGTGCTGATGTGCCATCCCGCGCTCGGCGCGGATGCCACCGACACCCTGTCGGCGCAGCGCCAGGCCGAATACGAAGTGCTGGCGGGCCCGCTGATGGGGCGGCTGCTGGTGGAACATCACCTGAGGATCGAGACGATATGAGCCTGACCTACCAGACCCTGACGCCGGATTTCTCCGTTGCGCCTCAACTGCAGCCCGACGACATGCGGGCGCTGGCGGACGCGGGGTTCAAGTCCGTCATCATCAACCGCCCGGACGGCGAGGGCGGCCCCGGGCAGCCCCTGTCCGAAGACGTGTTGCGGGCGGCCCGGGAAGCCGGCCTGCAGGCCCGCTACCAGCCTGTGGTCAGCGGCTCGATCACGGCCGCCGACGTGGCCGAGTTTGCCGGCCTGCTGCGGGACCTGCCCGCGCCGGTGCTGGCGTTCTGCCGCTCGGGGGCGCGCTGCACGAATCTGTTCCTGGCGGCCCGGGAATATGGTGTAGATCAAACCCAGGGCTGATCCGACTGTCATTTCGGGGAGCCAGCAGGTATGCTGATGTCTCCCGTTAGCGTTTTGGATGATCCGCGCATGTTCAAGAAAATCCTGATCCCCACGGATGGCTCCAAGCTTTCCGCCCAGGCGGCCAACAAGGGCGTCTGCTTCGCCCGCACCATCGGTGCCGAAATCGTCGCCTTGCACGTGACCCAGCCGTTCGCCGCCACGGTCGGTTTCGACGGCATGGCCGCCGCCTATGCCATCACGGACGAAGACTACGACCGCACCGCCGCCGAACAGGCCAAGAAATACCTCCAGGCCGTGCTCGACCGGGCCGAGACCGCCGGCGTCAAGGCCAAGCCCCTGGCGGTATCCAACTTCAACGTCGCCGATGGCATCGTGCAGGCCGCCCAATCCGAGGGCTGCGACCTCATCTTCATCGGCAGCCACGGCCGCAGCGGCCTGTCGCGCCTGCTGCTGGGCAGCGTCACGGTCAAGGTCCTGGGCCTGGCCAAGGTCGCGACCCTGGTCTATCGTGTCAAGGAAAACGACTAGGGCCGTTGCCCCATGCCTGGCGTGATCCACCACCGGCCCCACCCGGAGCCCCTGGGCTGCGATGCGGCCCAGGGGCCGGGCGGGACAGTGCGCGACGCGCTCGGGCGGCCGTTGCGCGACCTCCGGATTTCCGTCACGGATCGCTGCAATTTCCGCTGCACTTACTGCATGCCGCGCGAACTGTTCGGGACGGACCACGTCTTTCTGCCTCACAGCGCCCTGCTGACCTTCGAGGAAATCACCCGGGTGGCACGGATCGCCCTGGCAAGCGGGGTGCGCAAGATCCGCCTGACCGGCGGTGAACCCTTGCTGCGCAAGCAGATCGAGACCCTCGTCGGGCTGCTGGCCGGCCTGCGCACGCCACAAGGCGAACCGCCGGAATTGACCTTGACTACCAATGGCACGCTCCTGGCCCGCAAGGCACGCGCGCTGGCCGAAGCAGGCCTGAAACGCGTCACGGTCAGCCTCGATGCGCTGGACGACGCCCTGTTCGAGCGCATGAGCGACAGCGGGGTCCCGGTCGCCACGATCCTCGACGGCATCGAAGCCGCCGCCGCTGCGGGCTTGTCCCCCGTGAAGGTCAACATGGTCGTGCGCCGGGGCATGAACGACGGCCAGATCCTGCCGATGGCGCGCCATTTCAGGCACACCGGCCACACGTTGCGTTTCATCGAATACATGGATGTCGGCAGCACCAACGGCTGGCGCATGGATGAAGTCGTCACCGGGGCGGAAATCGTGCGGATCGTCGGGGGCGAATTCCCGCTGCGGCCGCTCCAGGCCCGCTACCAGGGAGAGGTCGCCGCACGCTGGGCCTATGCCGATGGCGCGGGCGAGATCGGTTTGATCACCAGCGTGTCCCAGCCTTTCTGCGGTGACTGTACGCGGTTGCGGTTGTCGCCCGAAGGGCGGCTTTTCACCTGCCTGTTCGCCGAGCAGGGCCACGACCTGCGCGCGTTGCTGCGCGGCGGCGCCGACGACGCGGCGCTGGGCCGGCGCCTGTCGGGCGTCTGGCAGGCGCGCGACGACCGCTATTCCGAACGGCGCGGCGAGGCGCACCGCGATCACAAGATAGAAATGAGCTACATTGGTGGATGAGATCGGACACATAAAGGCCCCTGCGGGCCTTTATGTGCCGATCGAATCCGAGCGGCATGCAGGCCGCGAGGTGGGGGGATATTCCAATCCAAGACAGGCCCCTGCGGGCCTTTATGTGCCGATCGAATCCGAGCGGCATGCAGGCCGCGAGGTGGGGGGATATTCCAATCCAAGACAGGCCCCAGCGGTGGAGACAAAAGCCGAAGTGTTCGATGGTCTGATTCTGGCGGGCGGGCAGTCCCGGCGCATGCGGTCCGCCGATGCGCCGCATGTCGACAAAGGGCTGATGCCCTGGCGCGGCGAGCCCCTGGTGGCCCATGCCCGCCGTTTCCTGCGGGACCAGGGCGCGCAAACCCTGTGGATCAGCGCCAACCGCCATCCGGACGACTACGCGGCGTATGGCGAGGTGGTGCGTGACGACGCCGGGCATGCGGATTGCGGCCCCCTGGCCGGCGTACTGGCCGGGCTGAAGCACAGCCGGTCTCCCTCGCTGTTGGTGTTGCCGGTGGATGTCGTGCATTGTCCGGCCGATCTGGGCGCGCGGCTGAGCGCGGCGGCCAGCCCGGGCCGGCCGGCCTATGCCCGCACGCCCGATGGCCCGCATCCCCTGTGCCTGATGGCGCACCGCGATCTGGCGGACGGGTTGCGGGTGTTCCTGGAGTCCGGCGGACGACAGGTGCAGCGCTGGTTGCGGTCTTGCGATGCGGTCGCCGTCGATTTCTCCGACGCCGACGCATTGGTCAATCTGAACACGCCCGAAGACTGGGCCCGCTGGGCCTGAGCCATCCGCATGCGATGCCGCCGGGCCTTCGGGTCGGCGGGGCGTCAGGCCAGCCAGTCGGACAGCGCCATCCAGTCGACTTCCGCGCCGGACTCCAGCCGCGCGCCGGCCGGTATGCGGGCCAGGCCGTGAGCCCAGGCCAGGCTGCCGATCGCCCCCGAACTTTGCTGTGTGTGCGGCGTCAGGACAGGCAGTCCGGTGGCGCCCTGTGCAGCCTGGATGCGCAGGAAATCATCGCGTTCGCCGCCGACGGGGCGGGGGGTGTCCAGAATGCCGCGCCGCAAGGGGGGCAGCACGTCTCGCCGGCCCTGCAGGCCCCGGATGAGGGGGCTGACCAGCAGCGTGAATACGGCGAACGCCGAGACCGGGTTGCCTGGCAGGCAGACCACCGGACGGCCGTCGAGTTCGGCCAGCGCCACCGGCTTGCCCGGTTTCATGCGCACGCGCCACAGGTCCAGCGTGCCGCCCAGGGCTTCGATGGCGGGTTTGACCAGATCCTTTTCCCCGACCGAGGCGCCGCCCACGCTGAGCACCAGGTCGCAGGTTTCATTCAGTTCGGCCAGGGCCTGGCGCGTGGCGTCCGCATCGTCGCGGGCGTGACGCAGTACAGGCGCGGCCGTGCCCAGCCCGCCGCACAGGGCGGCGAGCATGGGCGCGTTGGAATTGTGAATGGCGGCGGGCGGCAGTGGCTGGCCGGGGGGGACGAGCTCGTCCCCGGTGGTCAGGATACCGACTTTAAGGCGTGGGAAAACGGCTGCCCGGTCGTGGCCCTGGGCCGCCAGGATGGCCAGATGGCCGGCCGTCAGGCGGGCGCCCCGGACGAGGACGGTCTGTCCGGTCCGCATGTCCTCGCCTCGGCGACGGATGTGCTGTCCGGGCGGCGGCGGCGCGAGAATGGCGACCCGGCCGTCCTCTTCGCGGCAGTCCTCCTGCATGACGACGGTGTCCGCGCCCGCCGGGATCACGCTGCCGGTGAACAGCCGGATGGCCTGGCCGGTCCGCAGGGGTTCGGGCGCCTGTCCGGCGAAGCAGCGCTGCTGGATCGGCAGCGTGGCGCCGGGGGTGGTCGCGTCGGCGGCGCGCAGCGCGTAGCCGTCCATGGCGCTGTTGTCGGCGGGCGGCAGGTCCAGGGCGGCGACGATGTCCTCGGCCAGCACGCGGCCGTGCAGGGCGTCGAGGGTAAGAGTCTCGTGTCCGGCGGGCGCGTGTCCGCGCGCCGCCAGGCGGGCCTGGGCGGTATCGAAGTCGAGCATGATCAGGGGCTGTTCACTCTGCTGGCGCGCGGTAGGCGCTGGCGAAATTGCAGGGACGCTGGCGGCTGTCGAACTGGGGCTGGAGGATTTTTTCCCAGGCCAGCTTGCAGGCGCCCGTCGAGCCGGGCAGGCAGAACACCAGGGTATCGTTGGCGGTGCCGCCCAGTGCGTCGGATTGCAGGGACGAGGCGCCGATGTCCAGCCAGGACAGGTGGCGGAACAGTTCGCCGAAGCCGGGTATGACCTGGTCCAGCAGCGGCGTGACGGCGGGAATGGTGGATTTTCCGTGGGAGAATCCCGTGCCGCCGTTGCACAGGATGACCTGGATGGCCGGATCGGCGATCCAGTCGCTGAGCACCTGGCGGATCCGGTAGCGGTCGTCCGGACACAGCGCGCGCGCCTGCGGGACGTGGCCCGCTTCGGCGAGGGCGGTGGCCAGGTAATCGCCGGTCGTGTCCTCGGCGGCTGTGCGGCGGCTGGAGATCGTCAGCACCGCGCAGCGCAGGCTGACGGGTGGCAGGGCGGGGTCGGCTTTCATGGCGTGTCCTGGGGCGATCCCCTTGATTAGTGTGAGCAGGCCCTAGTCCCATTGGGCGGTTTTTTCGGTGTCGGCGGCCCGCTGTTCGACCCAGAAGGCGCGGCCGTCGGCCAGGGTCTCGCGTTTCCAGAAGGGCGCGCGGGTTTTCAGGGCGTCGATGATGTATTCGCAGGCCTGGAAGGCCTGGCCCCGGTGGGCGGCGGCCACGCCGACGAAGACGATGGGGTCGCCCAGGGGCAGCTCGCCGACCCGGTGGACCACCAGCGTGTCGAGAATGTCCCAGCGCTGTGTCGCATGGTCGCACAGCGCCTGGATCTCGCGTTCGCACATGCCCGGGTAATGCTCCAGGAACAGGCTGCGGGAACCGGCGTCGGGGCTGTAGTCGCGCACCATGCCCAGGAAGTGCACCAGGGCGCCGGCGCGGCCGCTCGCGCGGGTCTGCAGTTGGCCGGCCAGTTCGGCGACGTCGAAGGGTTCGGTCTGGATGCGGATCATGTCGGGGTCCTGTCCGGGTTCGTCGGGCGCGCGCCGGACGCTAGCCGCCGGTGACGGGTTCGAACACGGCGACTTCATCACCCGGCCGGATCGTGGCGGCGCGGCCGGCGTGTTCCTGGTTGATGGCGAGCTTCAGGCGGGCCGTGGGTCCCAGCGCGGGGCAGCGCGCCGCCAGCGCGTCCAGCCAGGCGCCCGCCTGGACGGGCGCGTCCAGGGGCAGGGTCTCGCGCCGCCGGCCCATGTGTTCCGCGACTTGGGCGAAATACAGGACTTCAATCGTTGTGCCAGTCGCCACTCTTGCCTCCGGTTTTGCTGCGCAGGCGGACCTGCTCGATGACGATGCCCTTGTCGGCGGCCTTGCACATATCGTAGACCGTCAGGGCGGCGACCGAGCAGGCCGTCATGGCCTCCATTTCGATGCCGGTCTGATGGCGGGTGCGGCTGGTGGCGCGGATGGTCAGCGTCCGGTTGGATTCGTCGGCGGAAAAGTCCACCCCGACGAAGCTGAGCGGCAGGCTGTGGCACAGGGGGATGAGTTCGGCGCAGCGTTTGGCCGCCAGGATGCCGGCGATGCGGGCCGTGTTCAGGACTTCGCCCTTGGCGTTGGCCTGGGCCGACAGCAGGCCCCAGGCGTGGGCGTTCAGGCGCACCCGGGCCTCGGCCACGGCGGTGCGGTCGGTCGGGGCCTTGGCGCCGACGTCGACCATGCGGACCTGGCCATTTTCGTCCAGATGGCTGAGGGTGGGGGAAAGGTCTGAGTCGCTCATGAGCCTATGATAAACGAGGACGCCGCCGGGCGGCATGCGCCGCTGCTATGATGCTTGCTTGAGGGCAAAGCCGGATGCCGGCGGCGCTCCCGACCGGAATTCCGCATGACCAAGACGATCGGCGCATTCTTTTCCCTTTACTTGGCGACCCTGATCCTGCTGCTCAGTTCCGGGCTCTTCAATACGTACCTGAGCCTGCGGCTGACGGCGCTGTCCGTCTCCGAGGTCTGGGTCGGGGCGATGATCGCCGCGTATTACCTGGGCCTGGTGCTGGGCGCCCGGGTGGGGCACCGGCTGATCATCGGCGTGGGCCACATCCGCGCCTATGCGGCCTGCGCGGCGCTGGTCACCATCACCGTGCTGGTACTGATCCTGATCGACGATCTGTGGGTCTGGCTGGCGCTGCGTTTCATCGCGGGCATCGCCATGGTCAGCCTGTTCATCGCCATTGAAAGCTGGCTCAACGAGCAGACCGAGAATGCCTCGCGGGGGACGGTGTTCGGCTTCTACATGGTCGCGTCCTGTCTGGGCACCGTACTGGGCCAACTGGCGGTCGGCCTGTTTCCGGAACTGGATGCCGCTCCGCTGGTGTTCGTGGCGATCTGCAGCGTGCTCAGCCTGATCCCGGTGACGCTGACACGGCGCCTGCACCCGGCCCTGCAGGTGCCGGCGCCGCTGGCCCTGCGCTACTACGTGGCGCGCGTGCCCCTGTCCCTGACGGTGCTGTTCCTGGCCGGCATGCTGACGGGCGCGTTCTACGGGCTGGCCCCCGTCTACGGGCTGCAGCATGGCATGGACACTCACCAGGTTGGGGTGTTCCTGGCGGTGTCCGTCGCGGCCGGCCTGGTGTGCCAGTGGCCGCTGGGCTGGCTCGCCGATCACATGAGCCGGGTGCGCCTGATCCGCCTGGGCGCGCTGCTTCTGCTGTGCCTGGGGGTGCCTTTGTGGGGCTGGCTCCAGTTTCCCTATCCGGCGCTGGTCGCCTTTTCGGGCGTGCTGGGTATCGTCCAGTTCACGCTCTATCCCATGGGCGCGGCCTTCGCCAACGACAATGTCGATCCCGACCGCCGGGTGGGCCTGAGCGCCTTGCTGTACATGGTCTACGGCCTGGGGGCCTGTCTGGGGCCCTTGGCGGCGGGTGGCCTGATGCAGGTCTGGGGGGCGGACGTGTACTTCGTCTTCGTGTCGGCGTGCGCCGCCCTGCTGGTGGTGCTCATCCGCGAACGGAAGGTCAAGGGCACGCACCGCAGCGAGGACGCGCCCACCCAGTTCGTGCCCATGGCCGACACGCTGCAGAGCTCCAACGTGATGGCGGTGCTGGATCCGCGCGTCGATCCCCAGCGCGACATTTCGCACGATCCGGTGATCGACGATCCGCTGCCGCCGTCGGCAGGCGTGGCGCAGACCGGCACGAATGCCGGGTCGCCGGCCTGACGGGGCTTACAGCTGGAATTCGGGGCCGGTATAGTCGGCTTCGACCTGGATCGTGCCGTTCAGGATCTCTTCGCGCAGTGCGGCGATGCGTCGCCGTATGGGCTCGGGCGTATCCGGGGTCATGATCAGGCGGACGGCCTCGGGCTGTCCCAGCCCCACCTTGAATATCCGTCCGGCCTTGAAATGGCCGTTGCTCAGGTCCTGGCATGCCTGGAAGACGCCGATGCCGACGTCGGCCCAGGCGGAACCGATGAAGACATCCGGCTCGCGCGCCACCCAGTCGGTCACGTTGCCGATTTCCTTGATGCCCAGTTCCCGGCAGGCCTGGGTGGTGCCATCGCGGCCCTTGTTCAGCATGGTGTAGATGATGTCCGCCCCGGCTTTGGCCTGCGCCCGGGTGACGCGTGCGGCGAGCGCTTTGTCATCCTGATTGCCCGAAAAATTCGTCAGCAGCCTCACATCGGGATTGGCGTGCCGGACGCCGGCGGCATACGAGGCGCGGGCGCGCAGGCCGGGAGGCACGCGGATGCCCGATTGGTGGGCCACGATGCCGGTCCGGGTCATCAGGGCGGCATAGGCGCCGGCCAGCCAGGCCGATTCTTCCTGGCGCACGTCGTAGCTGCTGAGATTGCCGGCGGTGACGGCGCCTTGCGTGACGACGAACCGGATGTCCGGGAAATCCTTGGCGACCGTCAGTGCCGCTTCCGTGTTCTGTCCGCCATGGGCGATGATCAGGACGGGTTGGTGCGTTGTGGCCAGTTCACGCAAGGCGGCGATCTGGGCCCGGGTCTCGTTGGCGACCTTGTCTTTGTAGCGGGCCACGATGGGAAGGCTGTCCTGCGCTTTCTCGAGGCCTTGGTAGCCGGCCTGCATGAAACCGTGGTCGTCGATGTGGCCGCAGAACAGCGCGGCCACCACGGGTTTGTCGGCGGCGAAGGCCCCGCGCCCCAGCCAGGGGGAGGCCAGGGTTCCGGCGCTGGCCGAGGCGGCGGCCAGTAACCATTGCCGGCGGGTGAGTCCAGTCATGTGTCGTCTCCTGAAGCATTGAGGGCGTTTGTCGATGAAAGTCTTTTTATGCATCAAGCATATAGAGAACGCCTTGCAAGATTGCTTCAAGATCGAAATAGCGCTTATGGGGTATCGAGCATGTCCGGACGGATGGCCTCAGCGGGGAAATAGCAGCACGATGGCGCCCAGGGCCAGGCCGATGCCCAGCATGTTCAGCGCGCTCAGTCGTTCGCGGAACAGGCCCGCGCCCGCCAGTGTCCCGATCGAGATCACGCCGATGTTCATCGCGGCGAACACCAGGGTCGGGTTGTCCGGAAAGGTCTGATGCGCGCGGATGTAGAAATAGATGTTGCCGAAGTTCAGTACGCCCAGCAGCAGCCCCGAAGCCAGGCTGCGGGCGTGCCAGCGGGCGCGCCGGAACAGCAGCCACAGGCCCGTCAGCAGTCCGGCCAGGGCGAAGCTCAGCAGCAGGCTGCCGGTGAAGCCCGCGCCGCTGCGCGCCATCTGCTTGAACAGAATGTCGATGCAGCCGTAGCCCGCCCAGACGCCTAGCAGCGTCGGCCAGCCGCGCGCCGCCGACCCGCGCGTCTCGTCTTCGGGCGTCACCGTATCGACGGCTTGCGACGCTTCCGCCGCGGCGGCCCGGGGACGCGTCAGCAGGCAGGCCAGGGCGCACAGCGCCAGGGCGACGCCGAAGGCCTTGCGTCCAGAGACCGCCTCGTGAAACACCAGGAAGGCGGCCAGGATCGGCAGGATCAGCGACAGGCGCTGGGCCGTGTCGCTGCGCACGATCCCCGCCCGGCGCACGGCGGCGGCCATGATCAGGAACACGCTGGGCAGCAGCACGCCCAGCAGGCCCAGGATCAGCCAGACGGCGGGCGGCTGCTGGAACAGCGTGTCCAGGGGCGGGCGCAGCAGCCACAGGCAGAGCGCCACGGCCGTCGCATAATTCACGGCGATCGCCTGGTCGACACGAATGCCGCCCCGGCGGGCCAGCTTCAGGAAGATCGAGACGGCGACGCTGAAGGAGATGCTGAAGATCAGGGTGTGCATGATTCCGCCTCCGGCATCGGCACCAGCCCCAGACGTTCGAACAGAAGGGCGTCGGCCTGTGCCTGCGGGTTCGGCGTGGTCAGCAGCCGCTCGCCATGGAAGATCGAATTGGCGCCGGCCATGAAGCACAGGGCCTGGGTGCTGTCGTGCATGCTTTCGCGGCCCGCCGACAGCCGCACCACGGCGCGGGGCATGACGATGCGGGTGACCGCGATGGTGCGCACGAACTCGATGGGATCCAGGTCGGGCGCGTCGGCCAGCGGCGTGCCGGGCGCCTTCACCAACTGATTGACGGGCACGGATTCCGGATAGGGGTCCAGGCCGGCCAGTGCAGCGATCAGGCCGGCGCGGATCTCGCGCGATTCCCCCATGCCGACGATGCCGCCGCAGCAGACCTTCAGGCCGGCGTCGCGCACGCGGTGCAGCGTATCCAGCCGATCCTGGAACGTGCGGGTGCGGATGATCTCGCCGTAGTGTTCCGGCGCGGTATCCAGGTTGTGATTGTAGTAATCCAGGCCGGCGGCTTTCAGGCGTTCGGCCTGGCCGTCCTTCAACATGCCCAGGGTGACGCAGGTCTCAAGGCCCAGCGCTTTCACCGCCTGCACATGTTCGATCACCTGATCCAGCTGGCGTTCGGTCGGAGACCGCCAGGCGGCCCCCATGCAGAAGCGCTGTGCGCCCGCGTCCCGGGCCTTGCGCGCCGCCGCCAGCACCTGGTCCAGCGGCATCAGCGGCGCCGCTTCCACCTCGGTTTGATAGCGCGAGGATTGCGGGCAATAAGCGCAATCCTCGGGACAGGCGCCGGTCTTGATCGACAGCAGGCTGGATTGCTGGACGGCATTGGCCGGGTGGTGCGCCCGGTGGACTGTCTGGGCTTGCAGCAGCAGGTCGTTGAAGGGCAGGGCGAACAGATCCAGAATGTCCTGGACCGCCCAGGCGGGCGCCAGGGTTTCTTGACGGACGCGGGCATGCATGGCGGGCTCCGGAATGAAAACAGCCCGGATCGTAGGCGCTGCGGTGGCGGTCCGGCAAGCGCGGATCTCCCGGGATCGAGGTGGAAAACAAGCGGTGACAGGCCGATCTTGGCGCCTACTCCGCAATAGGGAGGCGCGCGTTCCGGACTTCGGGCGCGATCTTTTCCCGGGCGCGGAGATGTAAAGAGTTGTGATCCCGGGGTGGCGGGCACGGGTTTTGCCTGGGCCGGCATGAAAAATCCGGGACCACATTAAAAAAATCCAGCCTCGCTTGCACACGAAAAAAAATTCGTGCATAATCTCGTTTCTTCGTTAACGAAGCCCTTGTTTGGGGGTATAGCTCAGCTGGGAGAGCGCTTGCATGGCATGCAAGAGGTCAGCGGTTCGATCCCGCTTACCTCCACCAAACTTTCGTTGTCGAATGTCCTGTCCCCTTCGTCTAGAGGCCTAGGACATCACCCTTTCACGGTGAGTACAGGGGTTCGAATCCCCTAGGGGACGCCAGGATTTTCTGGCACCGCTGCGGAGCGGTAGTTCAGTTGGTTAGAATACCGGCCTGTCACGCCGGGGGTCGCGGGTTCGAGCCCCGTCCGCTCCGCCAAGGAATTCAGCAAGGCCCTGTCGGCAATCGCCGACGGGGCCTTTGTCTTTTCGTGTCCGGATTTCCTGCCCTCCGTATTGGTCTGACCACACCGAACCAAAACCCCGATATCCGCCTGTGGATTCCGGTTGTTAGCGTGTTGTGCTTTTCCCGCATCCAGTAACATGCCTGAGGATGGCGACCCCGGCCGCGCATCGGCCAGCCATCGCCGTCGTTCACCTCACAGGGAAGGCATGAGCCCTCATACATTGCGCGCGGACCTGCCTGCGGCCCGGAGCTCTTTCGGACCGGGGACGGCGTCCGTCGTCTTCCTCCTGTTCATGCTGGTCTTCGTGCTGGGCAACGCCGTCCTCGTGCATACCCTGCTGTCGCGTTATGAAAGCGCGCTCGACCAGGCTGCCACGCTGGGCCGCATGCGCGCGACCAGCCAGCAACTGGCGGTCCGGGCGATGCGCCTGTCGGACGGAGCCCTGGTGCAGGCCGGCCAGCTCAGCCAGGAAATGGAACTGATGGACCGCGCCTTGCAGGCGCTGGATCAGGGCGGCGTCATCGACGGCCGCGAAATACCCGCCCTGGCCCAGTCGGCGGCGCGCGACTTCCTGCCCCGGATCCGGCGGGACTGGGCGACCCTGCGTGACCGCCTGCAGACGGTGCTGCTGGGTACCTATGTGCATGACGAGCGCGCGGCCGATGCGCAGGAACTGCCGCAGGTCATCCAGCGCCAGTGGGTGGCCGACGACGCCGAAAATCTGTTCGGCACGCTGGACGCCTGCGCCGATGTGCTGATGCCGCTGCTGCGCCAGGACAAGAACCGCGCGCAACTGATGAGCGGCGGGCTGGTGTTGCTGAATCTGCTGCTGCTGCTGGCCCTCTACCTGATGCTGCGCCGCCATCTGGTCCGGCCCTTGCGCGAACTGCGGATCGCGTGCCGCGAACTGGTCCGCGGGCATTACGACGCCCGGATCGGCTATCGGGGACGCGGAGAACTCGGCCAGGTGGCCCGGGATTTCAACGACGGCATCCGGCAGGTCCATGACCTGCTGTCCAAGATGCGCGAAGATCAGGCCGGCCTGCTGCGGGCCGACACCATCTTTCAGGGCCTGGCGTCGAACTCCATCGTGGGGATCTTCCTGGTAGAGAACGAGCGCTTCACCTTCGTCAGCGACAAAATGGCCGAAATCTTCGGCTACGAGCCGCAGGAAATGATCGACACCATGACGCTGCTGAGCATCGTGGTGCCGCGCGAACGCTTCCTGATGGCCGAATCGATCAAGGCCAGCCAGAGCCGGCGGGACGGGACGTTGCGCTTCGAGCGCCACGGCCGCCGCAAGGATGGCTCGGAGATCGATATCGAGGTCTTCAGTTCGACCCTGCGGGTGGGCGATCAGGTCGCCATCATCGGGATCGTCCAGGACGTCACCGAACGCAAGCAGGCCGAATCCTCGGCCCAGTTGGCCGCCATTGCCTACGAGAACAGCAGCGAGGCCATCGCCATCACCGATTCGGCCGGGGTGGTCATCGACGTCAATCCCGCCTATTCGCGGATGACGGGCTTCTGGCCCGACGAGATCGCGGGCGAATTGCTGCCTCTGCTGCGGCCCGGCCGCCACAACCGCGATTTCTACGACGAGATGTGGCACGCCATCAATACCCAGGGGCGCTGGGAAGGCGAATACTGGGGCCAGCGCAAGTCCGGGGAGGACTATACCGAGCGTGTGGTCATGGATACCGCCTGGAACCACGACGGCTCCGTCAATTGCCGGGTGGCGATGCTCAGCGACGTGACCCAGAAAAAGCAGATCGAGGCCCAGATCTGGAACCAGGCGCATCATGATCCGCTGACCGGCTTGCCGAACCGCCAGTTTTTCAATGAACGCCTGCGGGCCGCCGTCCAGTCCGCCGACCAGTCGGGCCAGTCCCTGGCGCTGCTCTTCCTGGACCTGGACCTGTTCAAGGAAATCAACGATTCCATGGGCCACGCGACCGGCGACCGGCTGCTCGTCGAGGTCGCCGGGCGCATGCAGGCCAGCGTGAGTCCCGAGAACAGTTTCGTGGCGCGCCTCGGAGGGGACGAGTTCGTCGTGCTGCTGCACGATGCTTCCGACAAGGCGAGGATCGACTCCCTGTGCCGTACCATCCTCGACCAGATCACGGAACCGTACTGTCTGGGCGGCGATCCCCTGCGGATCTCGGCCAGCCTGGGGGTGGCGTTGTATCCCCGGGACGCCGAGGATGCCGAGACCCTGATGCGCCACGTGGACATGGCGATGTATGTCGCCAAGGACTCCGGCCGGAACTGCTTCCATTATTTCGACCGGAGCATGCGGGAGCGCGCGCGCATGCAGCGCGACCTGATGTACGCCTTGCCGCAGGCCATCGAGGATTCGCAGTTCTTCCTCCTGTTCCAGCCGATCCATGCCTTCGCTACGGGCCGCATCGTCCAGGCCGAGGTGCTGCTGCGTTGGCGGCATCCGGAATTCGGCGTGGTCTCCCCTGCGGATTTCATCCCTTTCGCCGAAGAGCGCCTGCTGATCCGTCCGCTGGGCGACTGGGTGTTCTGCGAGGCGATCCGTCAGTTGGCCCGCTGGCGCGAGGACCTTGCGCCGGACCTGCGCCTGACGATCAACGTCTCGCCGGGCCAGCTCGGCCTGGAGGACGCCGGCCTGGAGGTCGTGTTCGGGCTGTTCGACTCGCTGGGCCTGCCGCCGGACTGCCTGGTGCTGGAACTGGGCGAGCAGATGCTCATGAACGAGAACCCCCAGGCGTGGGACCGTCTGCGGCGTCTGCATGAAGCCGGACTGCGCTTCAGCGTCGGGGCCGTGTCGATCGGCATGCCGGCCCTGCTGGCGGTGCACGAACTGCCGTTCGAGACCATCAAGCTCGAGCGTGCGACGACCGAGCGGCTGCTGGACGGCCGGCATGCCGCCATGGTCAGCGAGGCCATCATCACCCTGGCCCACCGGCTGGGCCTGCGGGTGACCGCCGAAGGCATCACCCGCCAGGCCCAGTACGAATTGCTGCGCGACGCAGGGTGCGACGAGGGTCAGGGCTACTGGTTCGACGAACCGCTCGACCAGGCCGCCTTCGAGCGGCGGTTGCTCGATCAGGCCGGTTCGTAGCGCCGCCGCGACCGGACGGCCAGCAACAGACCCAGCAGCGTCCAGATCAGGATAGGCGCATTGCCCCAGCGTACGTAGGGCGTCAGCCCCTGGGTGCCCTGGACCTCGGCGTCCAGGACGCCGGGCCGGCCCGGGTCGAGCACGCCCCGCACCTGTCCGCGCGCGTCGATGACGGCCGTGGCGCCGGTGTTGGTGGCGCGCACGACAGGGCGCGCGGTCTCCAGGGCGCGCATGCGGGCGATCCACAGATGCTGGCGCAGCGCCCAGCCGTTGCCGAACCAGGCCAGGTTGCTCAGATTCGCCAGGATGCTGGGGCCCGGCGCGTCGGGTCCGTCGGGCGCCACTGTCGCGGCGATCTCCTCGCCAAAGGCGTCCTCATAGCAAATGTCGAAGGCCAGCAACTGGTCGCCGATCGCCAGCGGCGGCTGATGCGCCGGCCCCCGGTCGAAATCGCCCAGCGGGATCCGCATCGCGCGCACGAACCAGTGGAAGCCGGGAGGGATGAACTCGCCGAAAGGCACCAGGTGGCGCTTGTCGTAGTGCCAGACGGGATCGGCCGTGGGCGAGGCCGCGTCACGCGGGCGCAGGGCGATGGCGCCGTTGGTGTAGCGATCGCCGACCGGCGTGGCGATATGCAGCGGCGCCCCCAGCACGAAGGTTGCCCGCATCGATTCGGCGGTCTCGCGCCATTGCCGCCAGACGGAATCGGGCACCTGGTCCTGGAAGATGGGCAGCACGGTTTCCGGCAGGATGACCACGGCGGGACGGTCCGCTTCGCTCTTGGGCGCCAGCGCGGCCAGGCGCTGGATGCGCGCCTGGGTGGGCAGGAACAGATCGGGCTGGAACTTGTCGGATTGGGGCGTGGCCGGCTGGACCAGGCGCACCATCAGGGGTTCGCCCAGCGGGCGGGACCATCCGATGTGTCCCCAGGCGATGCCCAGCAGTCCGGCCAGCAGCGCCAGGCCCACCACGGCGGCGGCGCTGCGGTCGTAAGCGGTGTCCTTGGCGCGTGCCATCAGCGCGACGGCGGCGGCGGAGAACGCCGCCAGCCAGGCCAGTCCATAGACGCCGGCGAATGGCGCCCAGGCGGCGAACATGCCCTCGACATGGGCATAGCCGACGTTCAGCCAGGTGAATCCTGTGAACAGGGTGCCGCGCAGCCATTCGGCCAGCGTCCAGGCCGAGGCCCAGGCGACGGCGTTCAGGATCTGGCGCGGGGCGCGTCTTTCGGGGTGGCCATGTCCGGCGCACAGCCAGGCGGTCAGGGCGCAGGCGCCGGCCCCGTAGACGGCCATCGCGGCCGAGAACAGCAGCAGGGCGGCGATGGCCAGCGGCAGGGGCAGGCCGCCGAACTCGTGCATGCTGACGGTCAGCCAGTAGACGCCGATGCCGAACTGGGCCAGGCCGAACAGCCAGCCCAGCCCGGCCGCCCGTCGCGGGCCGGGTGCCTGGAAGGTCAGGGCGGCGAGGACGGCCAGCGTGGCGATCTGCACGAAAGGCAGGCCCCAGGCCGGCAGGGGGCCGGGCGCGAAACAGAGCGCCTGCAGGCTGCCGGCCAGGAGCGCCGTCAGGGGGCCGCGCCAGGCACGGCGCGCCGCCGGCGGTGCGGCGGCGGACTCAGGCGGCATGTTCCTCGGCGGGTGGCGTCGGGTTCAGGCGCTGGATGTGCAGCCAGCGGGCTCGTTTGCCGTCGGCGCTCACGACGGTGAAAGCCAGTCCATGGCGTTCGAGGCGTTCGCCGCGCCGGGGGATATGCCCCAGTTCGGCCGCCAGCCAGCCGTTGAGCGTATCGGCGTCTTCATCGGGCAGCTGGACAGTGAAAGCTTCGTTGAAATCCTCGATTTCCGCCGAGCCCATTGCACGCCAGCTGTTTTCGCCCGTGCGGAAAATGGTCTTTTCGGCCTCGTCGTCGAACTCGTCCTCGATGTCGCCGACGATCTGCTCCAGCACATCTTCCATCGTCACCAGGCCGCAGATGCCGCCGTGCTCGTCGATGACGATGGCCAGATGGTTGCGGCTGACGCGGAACTCGTGCAGCAGTTCGTTCAGGCGCTTGGATTCGGGGATGAAGACGGGCGGTCGCACCAGCGCGCGGATGTCGAGTGCGTGGTCGGCCAGCGCCAGCAGCAGATCCTTGGCGAGCAGCACGCCGACGATGTTGTCGCGGTCGCCCTCGTAGACGGGGAAGCGGGAATGGCCGGTCTCGGTGATGACCGGCATCAGTTCCGGAAGCGGCCGGGAGATGTCGAGCAGGTCCATGCGCGCGCGCGAGACCATGATGTCGGCCACGGTCTTGTCCGCGACCGCGAGGGCCCCGGAAATCATGGCGTACGATTCCCCATCGAGGACAGAGTGGTCGTGGGCGGCTTCAAGGACGGCCCGTATATCGTCCCGGTCGGCGGGCGGGGCGGGGCGCAGCAGGGCCTTGAATCGGGAAAGCAGGGAACGCGCGGGCCGGGGAGGTCGAGGCTCCGAGTCGGAGGCGTGGGGGTCTGGCATTGTCCTGGGGACGAGTGACGGATTCTGTAGCATAACCGATAAACGGCCTGCTTCAGGATCGTTCGTTTTCCGTATAAGGGTCGGGGATGCGCTGGGCGGCCAGGATGCGGGTCTCCAGGGCCTCCATGCGCTCGGCTTCGCCGGTGTCGATGTGGTCGTGGCCCAGGGCATGCAGTACGCCGTGGGTGACCAGGTGGGCGGCATGGTTTAGCAGAGGCTTGCCTTGCTCGGCCGCCTCGCGCTCCAGGACCGGCAGGCAGAGCACGATGTCGCCGCTGATCAGCCCCGAGGGGTCGGCGCCGTATTCGAAGGTCAGCACATTGGTGGCGGTGTCGCGTCCGCGCCAGGCGGCGTTGAGTTCGCGGCCCTCATGCGCATCGACGATGCGCAGGGTCAGGGCCACCGGACTGCCGGCGCGCGGCTCGGGGGGGGCCAGGGCGAAAGCCAGCGCGCGACCCACCCAGCGGCGCAGCCGCCATCGCGGCAGCGCCGGGGCCTGGACCGCGTACTGGACCGACAGGGTGAAATCAGGATACATGGTCGCCCGCCCGTTCGTAGGCCTCGACGATGCGGCCCACCAGCGGGTGGCGCACCACATCGCGGCTGGTGAATCGGGTCTGGGCGATGCCCGGCACATCGTCCAGGACGTCCAGGGCGTGCAGCAGGCCGCTCTGGTGGCCCTTGGGCAGGTCCACCTGGGACGGGTCGCCGTTGATGACGGCCTTGCTGCCGAAGCCGATCCGCGTGAGGAACATCTTCATCTGTTCCGGCGTGGTGTTCTGCGCCTCGTCGAGGATGATGAAAGCGTGGTTCAGGGTGCGGCCGCGCATGTAGGCCAGCGGCGCGATCTCGATGGTCTGTTTTTCGAACAGGCGTTGCGTGCGCTCGAAACCCAGCAGGTCGTACAAGGCATCGTAGAGCGGCCGCAGGTAGGGGTCGACCTTCTGGACCAGGTCGCCGGGCAGGAAACCCAGACGTTCGCCGGCTTCCACGGCGGGGCGCGTCAGTACCAGCCGCGACACCGATTCGCGCTCCAGCGCGTCGATGGCGCAGGCCACGGCCAGCCAGGTCTTGCCGGTGCCGGCCGGACCCACGCCGAAGGTCACGTCGTGCTTGAGGATGGCGTTCAGGTAGTCGCGCTGGCGCGGCGTGCGCGGCCGCAGGTCGGTCTTGCGGGTGCGCAGGCTCAGGCTGGCGTCGTCCACGGGCGGCAATTCAGGCAGGTCGGGCGCCCCGTCGGGGGGCGTGCCGGAGCGGGCGCCCAGTTCCACCAGGCCGAGTTGCAGCGTGTCCAGGGACAGTGGCGCCTGGGCGGCGCGTTCGTGGAACCAGCGCAATGCCCGCGCCGCAGGCCGCGCCTGTGCGCCCCGGAGGGTGTAGCGGTTGCCGCGCCGGCCGATTTCCACCCCGTAGGCCTGGGCGATCTGGCGCAGATTCTCGTCCAGCGGCCCGCACAGATTGGCCAGATGGGTATTGTCGGCCTCCAGCTGGAGCGTCAGGGGGCGGGATTTGGCGGCGGTCTTCGGGGCGGTCCCGGCGGCGCGGCGGGGCGTGTTCATCGGGCTTCCTTTGGTGCTCATGCATGCTCCCGGGCGCCGCGCGTCGCGGCCGAGTCGGTCGTGACGATTTCGCCGCGCAGGGTATTGCTCAGGGCCTCGGTGATGCGCACGTCGACCATCTGTCCGATCAGGCGCGGCTGGCCGGCGAAATTGACGATGCGGTTGTTTTCCGTGCGGCCTTTCATGTCGCGGGGGTCTTTTTTGGACGGGCCCTCGACCAGCAGGCGCTGGACGCCGCCGACCATCGACCGGCCGATGGCGGCGGCCTGTTCGTTGATCAGGGCCTGCAGCCGGTGCAGCCGGTCGAGTTTTTCGGTTTCCGGCGTGTCGTCGGGCAGGTCGGCGGCCGGGGTGCCCGGGCGGCGCGAATAGACGAAGGAGAACGACTGGTCGAAGCCCACGTGGCGCACCAGGTCCAGCGTCTTCTGGAAGTCGGCCTCGGTCTCGCCGGGAAAGCCGACGATGAAGTCCGATGACAGCGTCATGTCCGGCCGCGCGGCGCGCAGACGGCGGATGATGGACTTGTATTCCAGGGCCGTGTAACCGCGCTTCATGGCGGCCAGCACCCGGTCGCTGCCGGCCTGGACCGGCAGGTGCAGGAAGGGGACGAGCTTGGGCAGCCGGCCATGGGCCTCGATCAGCCGCGCGGTCATTTCCTTGGGGTGCGAGGTCGTGTAGCGGATGCGCTCGATGCCGGGAATATCGTGGACGTAGTCCAGCAGCATGGCGAAATCGGCGATCTCGCCGTTTTCGCCCGCCGGTCCCCGGTAGGCGTTGACGTTCTGGCCCAGCAGGGTGACTTCGCGCACGCCCTGGTCGGCCAGGTCGGCGATTTCCATCAGCACATCGTCGAAGGGCCGCGAGACTTCCGCCCCGCGCGTGTAGGGCACGACACAGAAGCTGCAATATTTGCTGCAGCCTTCCATGATGGAGACGAAGGCCGCCGGCCCGTCGACCCGCGCGGGGGGCATGGCGTCGAACTTCTCGATTTCCGGAAAGGAGATGTCCACCTGGGACTGGCCGGTGGTGCGGCGCCGGTCGATCAGTTCGGGCAGGCGGTGCAGGGTCTGGGGACCGAAGACCACGTCCACATAGGGCGCGCGGCGCACGATGGCCTCGCCTTCCTGGCTGGCCACGCAGCCGCCCACGCCGATCACCAGGTCGGGATTCAGCCGCTTCAGGTGCTGTACCCGCCCCAGGTCGGAAAAGACCTTTTCCTGGGCCTTTTCGCGCACCGAACAGGTGTTGAACAGGATGATGTCGGCGTCGTCCGGGATCTGGGTCAGTTCCACGCCCTTGGCCGCGTGCAGCACGTCGGCCATTTTTTCGGAATCGTATTCGTTCATCTGGCAGCCGAAGGTGCGGATGAACAGCTTTTTCACACGGCCGGGTTCCGTGGGCTGCAGCAGGGTCGCCAGGGCTTGGTCCTGGCTCTGGCGCCAGGACTGGTCCTCCAGGTGCTCGGCGGATTCACGGGATGCGGGGATGACGCCGGGGCGGCGCACGGGGGTTTCTTGCATGATGGCTGCCGTGACGGGTTTATATCCCGGGGGCGAAAGGTGGAAACCCCTGATTGTACCGTGGCGGGCATCCGATTCTTGTGGGCATGCCGTGTTGTTGCGCCGGCGAAGGACGTTATGGTTGAGCACTCAACAAATCATGGGTTATAAGCAAATTACCAAAAGCAGGATTGTTCAAAAATCCGCACCGGAGGCGATGCCGGCTGGATGGCGTCGCGGACCGGTATCACCAGGGGGAACGGACATGACCACTCAACACCTCGTGAATCACGGGCGCCGGCGCGCCCTGGCCGTCGGCGGCGGGCTGGCGGCCCTGGCGGGCCTGCCGGGGGCCGCGCTGGCCGACGGCGTGCGCCAGGATCCGCCCGCCAAGGCCGCTGCCGGCGGCGGCAAGGCCTTGCCGGAATATGCCGCGTGGAAGGACGCGGACGCCATGATCGTGCATAGCGCCAACACCATCGAATTGCGGCGCGAGGCTTTCGGCCACAGCACGATCACGCCCAGTGAACGCCTGTACGTGCGCAACAACCTGAATCCGCCTCCGGCCGACATCGTCAAGGATCCCGACGTCTGGTCGCTGGAGGTCGCGGGGGTCGCCAAACCCGGCAGCCTGACCGTGGCCGACCTGAAGCGCCTGGGCCTGACGGCCGTGACCATGGTGCTGCAATGCTCGGGCAACGGTCGGGCCTGGTTTCCGCACAAACCCAGCGGCACGCAATGGACGGTCGGCGCCGCCGGCTGCGTGGTGTTCGCAGGCGTGCCTGTCAGGGACGTCGTCGCGGCGCTGGGCGGCGTGGCGGGCGGCATGAAATACATGACCGGCACGGGCGGCGAGGCTCTGCCCGAGGGGGTCGATCCCAATATGGTGAGGGTGGAACGCTCCGTGCCTCTGGAAGCCATGGAGGACGCGATCCTGGCCTGGGAACTGAACGGCGCCGCTCTGCCGTTGGCGCACGGCGGCCCGTTGCGCCTGATCGTGCCCGGCTACATGGGTGTGAACAATATCAAGTACATCCGGCGTCTGGCGTTCACCGAGGCCCAGTCGCCGGCCAAGATCCAGCAGAGCAGCTACCGTTTCTACCCCGTGGGGGAAAAGGGCTCCGACAAGTATCCATCGATCTGGGAAATGCCGGTCAACTCCTGGCTCACCTCGCCCTACGAGCCGGGCAAGCCCCTGTCGGCGGGCCGGATGCTGCTGTCGGGTGTCGCCCTGGGCGGATTCCACGCGCTCAAGGGCGTGGAGGTTTCGATCGATGGCGGCCAGACCTGGCAGTCGGCCGAGTGGTTCGGCCCGGACATGGGGCGCTATGCTTGGCGCAGCTTTGCGATGTCCGTGGACCTGAAGCCGGGCAAGTACCGGATCGCCACTCGCGCGACCAATGACCAGGGCGAAACCCAGCCCAAGGAACGGCGGGAAAACAACCGGGGCTACAACAACAATAGCTGGCTGGATCACAGTGTCGAGCTGGAGGTGGTCTGAGTGCGCGGTTCGATGAGCTTGAAGGCCTGGCCGGTCCGCGCCGCGCTCCTTGGCGGATGGGGGCTGGCGGTCTGCGGCGCCGCGTTCGCCGCCGCGCCCGATGCGGCGCGGCTGGAAGAGGGCCGTGCCCTGTTCCGGAAGAACGCGGTTCCGGCCTGCGCGGTCTGTCATACCTTGCAGGATGCGCAGGCCACGGGGCCCGTCGGGCCGAATCTGGATGAGTTGCAGCCTGATCGCGACCAGGTGCTGGCCGCACTCAGGGACGGCGGCGGCGCCATGCCGTCCTTCGAAGAATCGCTGACACAGGAGCAGCGCGAAGCGGTGGCGGATTATGTGGTGTGGGCGACGCATCCGCATTGAGGGCGCGCCGCCGGTGTCCGGGCGCGTTAAAAACATAAAGGGATGCCTCACATCATGTGAGGCATCCCTTCCACGTCGCCGCTTGCAAGCGGCTCCGATTCGCCAGGCACCGTTCAGTCCGCAGGGACTGAACGGTGCCCTGCCTCATCCAAGCTCGACTTCCGGACCGTCCTTCTTGACGGGCTTGACCAGATCCTCGCGCTTGATGCCCATCCACATCGCCAGGGCGGCGGCCACGAACACCGACGAATAGATCCCGAACCAGATCCCGATCGTCAGGGCCAGCGAGAAGTTGTGCAGCGTGGGGCCGCCGAAGAAGAACATCGACAGCACCATCATCTGCGTCGAGGCGTGCGTGATCACCGTCCGGGAAATGTTCTGCGTGATCGACGCGTTGATGATCTCGCGCACCGAGGCCTTGCGCTGCTTGCGGAAGTTTTCGCGGATCCGGTCCATCACCACCACGGATTCGTTCACCGAATAGCCCAGTACCGCCAACACCCCGGCCAGCACCGACAGCGAGAATTCCCACTGGAAGAAGGCGAAGAAGCCCAGGATGATCACCACGTCGTGCAGGTTCGCCAGCGCGCACGAGGCCGCCAGTTTCCATTCGAAGCGCACGGCCAGGTACACCATGATGCCCACCACCACGAACAGCAGGGCCATCAGGCCGTTGTGCAGCAGTTCCTGGCCCACCTGCGGCCCCACGAATTCCACCCGGCGCAGTTGCACGTCCGCGCGCTGGGCCTGCAGGGCCGACAGCACGGTGCGGCTCTGGGTCGCGGTGTCCTCGTTCGGGCGCACCGGCAGGCGGATCATCACGTCCTGCGAGGTGCCGAAGTTCTGCACCTGGAAGTCCGAATAGCCCAGGGCGTCGATCGCCGTGCGGATCTCGGCCACCGGCGCGGACTGCTCGTAGTGGACTTCCATCACCGTGCCGCCGGTGAATTCGATCGACAGGTGGAAGCCCCGGGTGGCGATGAAGAAGACGGCGGCCAGAAAGGTCAGCAGGCTGATGATGTTCAGGATCAGCGCATGCCGCATGAACGGGATGGTGCGATGGATGCGGAAAAATTCCATGATGTGTCCTTTGAACCCGTCAGTCCTGCTTGGGTTTCCAGATCTGGCCGATGGAGATCGTCTTCAGCTTGCGCTTGCGGCCATACCACAGGTTCGCCAGGGCGCGCACGCCGACCACCGAAGAGAACATCGAGGTCAGGATGCCGATGCAGTGCACCACGGCGAAGCCGCGCACCGGCCCGGTGCCGAAGGTCAGCAGGGCGACGCCCACGATCAGGCTGGTCAGGTTGGAGTCGAAGATCGTCGCCCAGGCGCGGTCGAAGCCCAGGTGGATGGCCTGCTGGGGCGGCAACCCGGCGCGCAGTTCCTCGCGGATGCGCTCGTTGATCAGCACGTTGGCGTCGATGGCCATCCCCAGCGTCAGGGCGATGGCGGCGATGCCGGGCAGGGTCAGCGTGGCCTGCAGCATGGACAGCACCGCCAGCAGCAGCAGCACGTTGAAGCTGAGCCCCAGCGTGGAGAACAGGCCGAACAGGTGGTAGTACAGGATGATGAAGATCGCGATGGCGGTGAAGCCGTACAGCGTCGAATCGAAACCCTGCTTGATGTTGGCGGCGCCCAGGCTGGGGCCGATGGTGCGTTCCTCGATGATGTGCATCGGCGCGGCCAGCGCGCCGGCGCGCAGCAGCAGGGCCACGTCGGCGGCTTCCTGGGCGGTCATGCTGCCGGAGATCTGCACCTGGCCGCCGGGGATCTCGGAACGGATCACCGGCGCGGTCACGACCTCGCCCTTGCCGTTCTCGAACAGCACGATGGCCATGCGCTTGCCGATGTTGTCGCGCGTCACGTCGCGGAAGATGCGCGCGCCCTTGGAGTCCAGCGTCAGGTTGACGGTGGGCTGCTGGGTCTGGTGGTCGCGGCCGGGCTGGGCGTCCTGCAGGTTTTCACCTGTCAGGATCACCTGGCGGCGCAGCAGCAGCGGGCGGCCGTCGCGGTCGGTGTAGCGCACCAGGCCGAAGGGCACGCGGCCCGATGCCAGTGCGGCCGTGGCGGTGGGCGAGTCGTCCACCATGTGGATTTCCAGGGTGGCGGTGCGGCCCAGGATGTCCTTGGCCTTGGCCACGTCCTGGACGCCGGGCAACTGGACCACGATGCGGTCGCCGCCCTGCTGCTGGATCACGGGTTCGGCAACGCCGAGTTCGTTGATCCGGTTGTGCAGCGTCTGGATGTTCTGCTTCAGGGCATTGTCCTGGACCTGGGTGATGGCGGCCGGGCTGAGCTTGCCGTCCACCAGCCACTGATCGCCTGACCGGCCGGTGGTGAAGACCATTTCGGGCATGGCGCGGCGCAGCGTGTCGACGGCCGCGTCGCGGTCGGCCTCTGTGGCGAAGGTCGCGCGCACCGACTGCTGGTTGCGCTCGACGTCCTCGGCCTTGAGCTTGGCGTCGCGCAGGGTGGTGCGGGCCTCGCCGGCCATCGAGTCGTAGCGGCTGGTCAGGGCGCCCTGCATGTCCACCTGGAGCAGGAAGTGCACGCCGCCGCGCAGGTCCAGGCCCAGGTACATGGGGTGGGCGCCCAGGTCCGTCAGCCAGTTCGGCGAGGCCGTCATCAGGTTCAGGGCGATCGTATAGTCGGGATTCTGCGGATCCGGGTTGAGCGCCTTTTCGAGCTGGTCCTTGGCCTTGAGCTGCGTGTCGGTGGAGTCGAAACGCAGCCGGACCGTACCGACCGGCCCGTTCATTTCGAACGAGCCCGCGGTCGGGCGCAATCCGCCCTGGTCCAGGGCCTGTTCGGCCCGGGCCAGCGTGTTCTGATCGACCTTGACGGCCGTCTTGGCCCCCGCGATCTGGACCGCTGGCGATTCACCGTAGAGGTTGGGCAGCGTGTAGAGCACGCCGATCAGGACGGCGGCCAGAACGATGAGGTATTTCCAGAGAGGGTAGCGGTTCATGGTCGATCAGGTGGGGCGGGTCTGGAGAGACGAGGCGCCGGACGGCGCCCGCCGGGCGGATCAGAGCGACTTGATCGTGCCCTTGGGCAGCACGGCGGTGACGGCGCTGCGTTGCACGATGGTTTCCACGGCCTTGTCGCCCGACTGGGCGATTTCGACGGTCAGGTAGTTGTCGCTGACCTTGCTGATCTTGCCCAGCATGCCGCCGGTCATGATGACTTCATCGCCCTTGGCCAGGGCCTCGACCATTTTCTTGTGATCCTTCTGGCGCTTCATCTGCGGGCGGATCATCAGGAAATACAGAATGACGAACATCAGGATGATGGGCAGCATGCTCATCAGCGGGTTCGCTTCCGCGGCGGCTTGGGCCGGGATCAGGGTCAGGGTGTCGACGAGGGACATGAAGGCTCCTGCGGGGTCGTTGGGTTTCGATGGGCGGACACGCGCCGGACGATATCCGGCCCGTGTGTGAAATTAACTCTTGATTGTAGCGGGATATGCGCCAGGCCGCGTTTCCGCCCTCATTCGATGCCGCGCGCCCGGTCGCGGTGGAAAGCCTCGCGCCAGGACTCGAAACGGTCTTCCTCGATGGCCGTGCGCATGTCTTCCATCAGATGCAGGTAGAAGTGCAGGTTGTGCAGGGTGTTCAGGCGTGCCCCGGTGATTTCCCCGGTGCGCTGCAGGTGATGCAGGTAGGCGCGCGAGAAATGCCGGCAGGTGTGGCAAGCGCAGGTCGGGTCCAGCGGGCGGGTGTCGTCGCGATAGCGGGCATTGCGGATCTTGATGTCGCCGTGGCGGGTGAACAGCCAGCCGTTGCGCGCGTTGCGGGTGGGCATGACGCAGTCGAACATGTCCACCCCCCGGCTGACGCCTTCGACCAGATCTTCGGGCGTGCCCACGCCCATCAGGTAGCGCGGCGTCTGCGCGGGCATGCGCGGGGCCACGTGGGCCAGCACGCGCATCATGTCTTCCTTGGGCTCGCCCACGGACAGGCCGCCGATGGCGTAGCCCTCGAAGCCGATCTCCGTCAGGCCGGCCAGGGATTCGTCGCGCAGATCCTCGTACATGCCGCCCTGGATGATGCCGAACAGGGCATTCGGATTGCCCAGGTCCAGGAAAGCCTGGCGCGAGCGGCGCGCCCAGCGCAGCGACATGCGCATCGAGGCGGCGGCTTCCTCGTGGGTGGCGGGCCGGTCGCCGATGCGGTAGGGCGTGCATTCGTCCAGCACCATGGCGATGTCGGAATTCAGGCTGCGCTGGATGCGCATCGATTCCTCGGGCGTCAGGAACAGGCGCGAGCCGTCGATGGGCGAGGCGAAACGCACGCCTTCCTCGGTGATCTTGCGCATCCCGTCCAGGCTGAAGACCTGGAAGCCCCCCGAGTCCGTCAGGATCGGACGGTCCCACTGCATGAATCCGTGCAGGCCGCCATGGCGGTCCAGGATGTCGGTGCCGGGCCGCAGCCACAGGTGGAAAGTATTGCCCAGCACGATCTGGGCGCCGATGTCCTCGAGTTCGTGCGGCAGCATGGCCTTGACGCTGCCGTAGGTGCCCACGGGCATGAAGATCGGCGTCTGGACGACGCCGTGATTCAGCGTGAGGCGGCCGCGCCGGGCGGCGCCGTCGGTGTGCAACAGTTCGAATCGGAGTCCGGTCATGGTCTGGTTCTGTCGGTCAGGGCTGGCGTGCGGCGAGGTCCTGGGCGGCCTCGATGAACATGGCGTCGCCGTAGCTGAAGAAGCGGTAGCGCGCCTGCACGGCGTGGGCATAGGCGCGGCGGATCGGGTCCATGCCCGCCAGGGCGGACACCAGCATCAGCAGCGTCGATTGCGGCAGGTGAAAATTGGTGATCAGGGCGTCCACGTTCGCGAAGCGGTAGCCGGGCGTGATGAACAACCGGGTATCGCCCTCGCAGGCGTGTTCGCCGTCGCCATCGCGGGCGGCGGCCTCCAGCGAGCGCACGCTGGTGGTGCCCACGGCGACCACGCGCCCGCCGCGGGCGCGGGTCTCGCGGATGCGGCGCAGGGTCTCGGCCGGCACGACGTAGCGTTCGGCGTGCATGACGTGCTCGCTGATGCGCGCGACGCGCACCGGCTGGAAAGTGCCGGCGCCCACGTGCAGGGTGACGAAGGCGCGTTCCACGCCCATGGCTGCCAGACGGTCGAGCATGGGCTGGTCGAAATGCAGACCGGCGGTCGGCGCGGCCACGGCGCCGGGCTTGTCGGCGTAGACGGTCTGGTAGCGGGCTTCGTCCTCGCCGTCGGCGCCGTGCGTGATGTAGGGCGGCAGGGGCACGCTGCCGTGGCGTTCCAGGAGTTCCAGCACGGGGGCGGGAAAGTCCAGCTCGAACAGTTCGTCCCGGCGGCCCCGGACCTCGGCCTCGAAGGCGCCGTCGGCCAGGACCAGGCGTGTGCCCGGGCGTGGCGACTTGCTGGCGCGCACATGCGCCAGGGCGCGCCGGGGTTCGGTGATGCGCTCGACCAGGACCTCGACCTGGCCGCCGCTGTCCTTGCGGCCGCGCAGCCGGGCCTTGATGACGCGGGTGTCGTTGAAGACCAGCAGGTCGCCCGCGCGCAGCAGGCCGGGCAGGTCGGTGAATTGCCGGTCGTGCAGGCCGCCGGCGCCGTCCAGGTGCAGCAGCCGGCTGGCGTCGCGCCGTTCGGCGGGATGCTGGGCGATCAGTTCGGGGGGCAGTTCGTAGTCGAACTGGGAAATATCGAGGGAGTCGGTCACGGCTGGTCCGGCGGGCCGGCAAGGGCGTCCGGGAAGAAAAATGTCAGGGGAGGGAAAAACCGGAGGTATTTTAGTCCGATGCGTTGCCGGCTCGATGCGCGGTCCCCCGGACCGGGGAGCGGTGCGCGCGGATCGCCCGGCATTTGCCCGTTCATCGGCTCCGCCGCTTTGGATTATGCTGACGCTTTTTGACGCTTAGGGAACCTCTGAACATGTCGAGCGGCAAGCAGGCGCGGCGGATCTGGGCTGGATGCAAGGCGCGAACTGCGGCGATGGCCGGCGCCGTCGCAAGGATGCGCGACGCGGTGATCGATCCGCAGCGGCTGGGCGCGGGCCTGGCGGCATGCCTGCTCGCGGGCGTGTCCCTGGGGGCCGGCGCGCAGGCCCTGCCGCCGGAACTGCAGAAGGCCTGGAAAGCCACCAGGCTGCCGCTGTCGGCCTTGTCGCTGGAAATCCGCGAGGCCGGCGGTCCGGTCATCGCCCGTGTCCAGGCCGACGAGCCGCGCAACCCGGCTTCGGTGATGAAGACCGTGACCACCTGGACCGCGCTCTCGGCCCTGGGGCCGGATTACGTCTGGCGCACCCGGTTTCTGTCCGACCCGGGCGCCCGCGTCGACGATCAGGGCACCCTGAAGGGGCCGCTCTACGTCCAGGCGGCCGGGGATCCCTGGTTCCGCCAGGAAGACCTCTGGAACATGCTGCGCGAGCTGCGCCTGCGCGGGGTGAAGAATCTGTCCGAGGTCGTCGTGGACCGCGGCCGTTTCGGCGACGTGGCCATCGACCCGGGCGATTTCGACGATGCGCCGGACCGCCCCTACAACGCCAGCCCCGATGCGATGATGGTCGGTTTCGGCGCGACCCGGGTGGTCTTCCTGCCCGACGCCCGGTCGCACCAGTGGATTCCCCTGCTCGACCCGCCGGCCCGCGATGTGCGCGTCGAGGGCGGTCTCGAATGGCTGAACGGCACGTGCAAGGGCTCGCCCGCAGTGGCGGCCGACGTGCGGCCCGAAGGGTCCGGGGCGGTCATCCATGTCTCCGGCAAGGCGGTCGGCGACTGTGGCGAATTCAGCGTGTACCGCCTGGCCGGCAAGCAGGGCGATCATTTCGAGGCCCTGTTCCGCCTGCTCTGGCGCGAACTGGGCGGCACGCTGGCGCGCGGCGTCCGCGACGGCCGCGCACCCGCCCGGGCCGTGCCGCTGGCCTGGCACGATTCGCCCTCCCTGTCCGATGTGATCCGGCAGATCAACAAGCACAGCAACAACGTCATGGCCCGCATGACCCTGCTGACCCTGGGCGCGGAGCTGAACGGCCCGGGCGCCACGCCCGACAGTGGCGCACGGGCGGTCCGGCAGATCCTGAAGAACCAGGGGGTGGACACGACGGGCTGGGTGCTGGACAACGGCTCGGGCCTGTCGCGCCAGGGTCGCATCACGGCGCGCGGCCTGGCGCAGATGCTCGACGCGGCCTGGCGTTCGCCGCTGATGCCCGAATTCGTTTCTTCGCTGGCGATATCGGGGGTGGACGGCACGGTGCGCCGCCGCCTGCGCGCCGAGGACACGCGCGGCCAGGCGCACCTGAAGACCGGCACCCTGCGTGATTCGCGCGCGCTGGCCGGCTATGTGCGAGGCGCCAGCGGCAAGCGCTACATTCTGGTCAGCCTGGTCAATGATCCGGGCGCGGCCGCCGTGCGTCCATTCGACGATGCCGTCGTCGAATGGCTGGCGGCGCGCTGAGTCGCGCGACCCGGGGCTGTTTCAATTCACACGCATGAATATTCAATAACATCGGAGGAACAATCATGCATGCATCCTTGCGCTTCATGACGGCCGCTGTCGCGGCCGCCTGCCTGTCGGCGGGGGCCGCACAGGCCGCCGACACCGTCAAAGTCGGCCTGTTGACGACGTTGTCCGGCCCGGGCGCGGCCTTGGGCATCGACATCCGCGACGGTTTCGAACTGGCCGTCAAACAGGCCGGCGGCACGCTCGGCGGCCTGAAAGCCGATGTCATCGTGGCCGATGACCAGCTCAGTCCCGATGCCGCCAAGCAGACCGCCGACCGCTTGCTCAAGCGCGACCGCGTCGATTTCATGACCGGCATCGTGTTTTCCAACATCATGCTGGCGGTGGGCCAGCCGGTGTTCCAGTCCAGGACTTTCTACATCAGCGCCAATGCCGGCCCCTCGCAATACGCCGGCGCCCAGTGCAATCCGTACTTCTTCAGCGCCTCCTACCAGAACGACACCATGGACGAGGCGGCCGGCAAGGTCGTGCAGGACCGCGGCTTCAAGAAAGTCGCGCTGATCGCGCCGAACTACCCGGCGGGCAAGGATCACCTGGCCGGCTTCAAGCGGTTCTACAAGGGCGAGATCGTCATGGAGGACTACACCCAGCTGAATCAGCTGGACTACGGCGCCGAACTGTCCAAACTGCGCGCATCTCAGGCGGATGCCGTGTTCATCTTCCTGCCGGGCGGCCTGGGCGTGAACTTCATCAAGCAGTTCGTGGGCGCAGGACTGAACCGGAACATGAAACTGTTCGCGCCCGGCTTCTCGGGTGACGAGGACGTGATCCGCGCCGTGGGCGAACCGATGCTGGGGCTGTTCAACACGTCCCAGTGGGCGCACGACATGGACAACGCGGCGAACAAGCGGTTCGTGGCCGATTTCGAGAAAGCGTACGGGCGCCTGCCCACGATGTACGCTTCGCAGGGCTATGACGCCGCGCGCCTGATCGACGGCGCGGTGCGCAAGGTGAACGGCAATCTGAAGGACAAGGACGCGCTGCGCAAGGCGCTGGAGTCGGCGCCCTTCGAATCCGTCCGGGGCGCGTTCAAGTTCGATGCCAACCACTACCCCATCCAGGATTACTACCTGCGCGAAGTCGTCAAGGATGCCCAGGGCCGCGTGACCAACAGGCTCGTGGGTCGCGTGCTGGAAAACCACGCCGATGCGTACGTCGGCGCGTGCAAGATGCCGTCCTGATCCGCCGGAACGCGCGCGCATGAACGGCATCCTCCTGCTCGAACAGCTGCTCAACAGCCTGCAGTTCGGTCTGATGCTGTTCCTGCTGGCGGCCGGGCTGACGCTGGTGTTCGGCATCATGGACCTGATCAACCTGGCCCATGGTTCGCTGTACATGATCGGCGCCTACCTGGTCGCCACCCTCGCGGTCGCCTCCGGTTCGTTCTGGATCGGCCTGGCGGGCGGCGTGGCCGCCTCGGCGGTGTTGGGCGCGGTGCTGGAATGCACCGTGATCCGGCGGCTGTACCAGCGGGATCATCTGTCCCAGGTGCTGGGCACTTTCGCCCTGCTGCTGATGGCCAATGAGGGCGTGCGGATGATCTGGGGCTCGCAACCCTTGATGATGCCCATGCCCGCCGGACTGTCCGGCCCGGTCGAACTGCTGCCGGGCTTCAGCTATCCCGCCTATCGCCTGTTCATCATCGGCGCCGGCCTGGCCGTGGCGCTGCTGCTGTACGTGCTGGTGACGCGCACCCGGCTGGGCATGCAGGTGCGCGCGGGGGCATCCAACCGTGAAATGGCGCAGGCGATGGGCGCCGACGTGCGCCGCCTGTTCACGCTGTTGTTCGCCTTCGGGGCCGCGCTGTGCGCGGTGGCGGGGGGAATGCTCGGGCCCCTGCTGGCCGTCCAGGTCGGCATGGGGGAGAGCATTCTCATCCTGGCATTCGTGGTCATCGTGATCGGCGGCATCGGTTCGATCCGGGGGGCGCTGGTCGGCGCGTTGCTGGTGGGCCTGGTGGACACGGCCGGCCGCACGGTGGTGCCGATGCTGTTCGAGAGGTTGATGGGGCCCGCCGCCGCCGACAATGCCGGTCCGGCCGTGGCCTCGATCCTGATCTACGTGCTGATGGCCGCCGTGCTGTTCTGGAAACCGCGGGGCCTGTTCCCCGCCCGGGGGTGAGGAGAGGATGGCGCATTTTCCGCGACATGGGTCTCCGGGGCTGCTGGATCATGCGCTGCGCGCCCGCAGCGCCGTACCGCTGCTGCTTCTGCTGGCTCTGCTGCCTTTTGCCGCCCTGGCGCTGGACGAAGGCTTCTACATCGGCGTGGCCAGCCGCATCCTGATCTTCGCCCTGGCGGCGACCAGCCTCAACCTGATCCTGGGCTTCGGCGGCATGGTCAGCTTCGGCCATGCCGCGTTCGTCGGCATGGGCGCCTATACCGTGGGCATCCTGATGCAGGCCGGCATGGCGTCGGCCTGGGTTGCCTGGCCGGCGGCGCTGCTCGTCGGCGGGCTGTTCGCTTTCGTGATCGGGCTCGTCAGCCTGCGCACCCAGGGCGTGTATTTCAT
This sequence comes from Castellaniella denitrificans, assembly GCF_027214045.1. Lineage (GTDB taxonomy): Bacteria > Pseudomonadota > Gammaproteobacteria > Burkholderiales > Burkholderiaceae_B > Castellaniella > Castellaniella denitrificans_A. The sequence continues at coordinate 232,642 of NZ_JAPWHE010000003.1, forward strand.
CATGATCACGCTGGCGTTCGCGCAGATGCTGTTCTACCTGATGGTATCGCTCAAGCAGTACGGCGGCGAGGACGGGCTTTCGTTGGCGACGCGTTCCGATCCGGGGCTGGGCCTGGACCTGTCCGACGATGTGCAGTTCTATTTCGTGGTGCTGGCGATCTGCGCCGGCGTATTCGTCTGCCTGGCCCGGCTGCTCAATGCGCGCTTTGGCCACGCGCTGCAGGCGATCCGCGAAAACGAGACGCGCATGGCCGCGCTGGGTTTCGCGGTCTATCGCCACAAGCTGATCGCCTTCACGCTGGCGGGCGCCATCGCCGGGCTGGCCGGCGCCCTGCTGGCCAACCAGAGCGGTTTCGTCAGTCCGTCCCTGCTGCAATGGAGCCAGTCCGGCATCCTGCTGGTCATGGTCATCCTGGGAGGCGTCGGCCATCTGTATGGCGGTCTGGCCGGTGCGGCGGCGTTCCTGCTGATCGAGGAAATCGTGTCCTCCTACACCATCCACTGGCAGTTCGGCCTGGGCGCCTTGCTGCTGGCCGTGGTGCTGGTGGCGCCCAACGGGCTGATGAGCCTGGTGCGCCGCCGGGGCGCGCCATGACGCCGGCCCCCATGGAAATCCTCTGCGCCGACCGGCTGGTCAAGCGTTTCGGCGGGCTGGTGGCCACCGATCAGGCCAGCCTGACGATCCGCGCCGGTGAACTGCATGCGCTGATCGGCCCCAACGGCGCGGGCAAGACCACGTTGATCCACCAATTGTCCGGCGCACTGGCGCCGACCAGCGGCACGATCCGCTTCGCGGGCGAAGACATCACGGCGCTGCCCATCCACGCGCGCGTACATCGGGGGCTGGTGCGCTCCTACCAGGTCACCAGTGTGTTCCGGCGCCTGTCGGTGCTGGACAATCTGGCCCTGGCGGTGCAGGCGCGCGACGGCGGCGGCCTAGGATTCTGGCGGCCGGCGCGGGCCGAGCGGGAACGCTATGCCGACGCCGCATCCGTGGCCGAGCGGGTGGGGCTGGCCGCTTGCCAGGATCGCATCGCCGGTGCGCTGTCTCATGGTGAACAGCGCCAGCTCGAAATCGGCCTGGTGCTGGCCTTGCGGCCCCGCCTGCTGTTGCTCGACGAACCGCTGGCCGGGATGGGCGCCGAGGAATCCGGACGCATGGTGGCGCTGCTGCGGAGTCTGCGCGGCGAACACACCATGCTGCTGGTGGAGCACGACATGGACGCCGTCTTCCGTCTGGCGGACCGGATTTCGGCGCTGGTGTCCGGCCGGGTCATCGCGACGGGCACCCCGGACGAAATCCAGGGCCATCCTGAAGTCCGGCGCGCCTACCTGGGCGACGAACAGGGGGAGGCATAGATGGGCGGTTTGCTGGAAGTCGAAGGCCTGGAGACCACCTACGGCGACAGCCGGGTGTTGTTCGGCATCGACCTGGCCATCGGACCGGGGGAAGTCGCCACGCTGCTGGGCCGCAACGGCATGGGCAAGACCACGACGGTGCGTTCCATCCTGGGCCTGACGCGCGCGCGGGCCGGCACGATCCGTTTCCTGGGGGAGCGGATCGAATCGCGTGCGCCGGACCGGATCGCCCGCATGGGCCTGGCCGTCGTGCCCGAAGGGCGCCAGATTTTCCCGAACCTGTCCGTACGGGAAAATCTGCTGGCCTTCGCCGCCCATCGAAATGCCAGCGCCGATCCCTGGACGCTGGAGCGCGTGCTGGCGATGTTCCCCCGGCTGGCCGAACGGTCCGCCAATATGGGCGGCCAGCTCTCGGGCGGCGAGCAGCAGATGCTGGCCATCGGCCGCGCCTTGATGACCAATCCGCACTTGCTGATCCTGGACGAGGCCACCGAAGGCCTGGCCCCGCTGGTCCGCGAGGAAATCTGGCGTTGCCTGGATGCCTTGCGCAGCCAGGGGCAGGCCATCCTCGTCATCGACAAGTATGTCCGGCGCCTGGTGCGGCTGGCCGACCGGCACACCCTCATCGAGCACGGCCGGGTCGTCTGGCAGGGCGATTCGGCCGCGCTGGCCGACCGCCCCGAACTATGGCAGCGCTACATCGGGGTCTGACCCGGATGCACCCGCGTCCGCCGCCGCGGCGCGGCTTTGTCGCCGTCCGGCGAGTTACACTTCAGTTCATTCTGTTCCTGACGCCGAACCGCCATGCCCATCCATGAAATCCGCCACCCCTTGATCCGCCACAAACTGGGCCTGATGCGGCGGGCGGACCTCAGCACCAAGAATTTCCGCGAGATGGCCCAGGAAATCGGCGCCCTGCTGACCTACGAGGCCACCCAGGACCTGCCGCTGGAGCCGGCCCGCATCGCCGGCTGGGCGGGAGCGGTCGACGTCGAGAAACTGGCCGGCAAAAAGGTCACCGTGGTGCCCATCCTGCGCGCCGGCATCGGCATGCTGGACGGCGTGCTCACGCTGATTCCGGGGGCCAAGGTCAGCGCCGTGGGCATCGCGCGCAACGAGGAAACCCTGCAGGCCCAGCCCTACCTGGAAAAGCTCGTCGGCCAGCTGGACCAGCGCCTGGCGCTGATCGTCGATCCCATGCTCGCCACGGGCGGCTCGATGGTGGCCACCATCGACATGCTCAAGCAGGCCGGCGCCCGCACCGTGCGCGCCCTGGTGCTGGTGGCCGCGCCCGAGGGCATCGCCGCCGTCGAACGCGCCCATCCGGACGTGCACATCTACACCGCGTCCATCGACGATCACCTGAACGAGAACGGCTACATCATTCCCGGCCTGGGCGACGCCGGGGACCGCATTTTCGGCACACGCCAGAAGACCGACTGAGGACACGGAAGGACCGTTGCCCGGCCCCTGTATCATCTTTGACTTCCGTCAGTTTTCTGATGTTTTGATACATCGGGTTTTCCCCGATCGGGTAGGATGAAGGCTCATCATTCCCTTTCACAGGAGCTGTCCATGGCCACTCGCAAGCAAATCGCCACGCAATCTGCGGGGGATGCGTTGATCGAAGACCTGAAATCCAGCCTGGACCAGGCGGAAAAACTCCTGCGCGAGGCCGCCGACGCGACGGGCGAAAAGGCCGCCGACCTGCGCGCCCGGGCGCTGAGCGCGCTCGACCAGGGCCGTGAGGCCCTGTCCGAAACCCAGGCCAGCCTGATGGAGCAGGGGCGCAAGGTCGCGCATGATACCGACGAATACGTCCAGGCCAATCCCTGGAAGGCCGTCGGCATCGCCGGGGTGGCCGGCCTGCTCCTGGGCGCGCTGCTGTCCCGTCGCTGATCCGGATGGGACCGCTCGGCCGCGCGTTCTCCGACCTGGCCGCCCAGGTGGCGGCCCTGGGGGGCACGCGTCTGGAACTTCTGGGCCTGGAGGCCCGCGACGCGGGCGACCGTCTGCTGCGCCGCCTGGCGGCGCTTCTGGCGGCGGCGGTCTTCCTGACGCTTGCGCTGCTGGTGGCCACGCTGGCCCTGGCATTGATCTTCTGGCCGACCGAATACCGTTACCTGGCCCTTGGTCTGCTGGCGCTGCTGTATGCGGCGCTGGGTACGGGTCTGGCCGCCTGGCTGATCCATCGCCTGAAACACGATCCCGACCCGTTCTCCGTGACGGTCGAGGTGCTGCGCGAGGATGAGGCGGGTCTCAGGGCCGTCCTTGCGGACGGCCCTGTGCCAGACGAATCGGAGCGGCATGCAGGCCGCGACGTGGACGAAGGCCGCAAGGGGGATTGATGAGCACACGTCTCGGAGATCGTCCAGGCCGCCCCAAGCGAGAATCCGCCGCAGACCGCCGCCTGCGCATCGAACTGCTGCGCATGCGCGCCGGGTACGAACGTCTGGCCGTCAGGCGCGGCGCCTGCCGGCTGGCCGGTGAATTGCGGCCCGAGGCCCTGGCCGCCCAGGCGCGCGACCGCCTGGGGTCGATCGGGCTGGGCTGGCTGGGCGGCGGGCTGCAGGCCCTGCGCCGTTATCCCGTGCTGCTGTCCTTGCTGACCTCGGTGGTGACCAACCGTCGGCGGCGCGGCATCGCACTGAAGACCGCCCTGATCGCCGGCCTGGTGTGGTTGGGCAAGCGCCGGAGCCGCGAAACCGATCCGTGAATCGCAGGAGGCTCGGTGGGCGCCTGTTGCTTTACAAGCCCAACGCCCCCCACATGTCGTCCACGCGCCGCTTGACCTCGGGCGTCATCTGGATCGGCCGGCCCCATTCGCGCTGGGTTTCGCCGGGCCATTTGTTGGTCGCGTCCAGCCCCATCTTGCCGCCCAGCCCCGAGACGGGCGAGGCGAAATCCAGGTAGTCGATCGGCGTGTTGTCCACCAGCAGGGTGTCGCGCACCGGGTCCATGCGCGTGGTCATGGCCCAGATGACCTCGGGCCACTGCCTGGGATCGATGTCCTCGTCCACCACCACGATGAACTTGGTGTACATGAACTGGCGCAGCACGCTCCACAGACCGAACAGGATGCGCTTGGCGTGGCCCGGGTACTGCTTGCGGATCGACACCACGGCCAGCCGGTAGCTGCAGCCTTCGGGCGGCAGGTGGAAATCGACGATTTCCGGGAACTGGCGCTTGAGCAAGGGCACGAAGACCTCGTTCAGGGCCACCCCCAGGACAGCGGGCTCGTCAGGCGGCTTGCCGGTGTAAGTGCTGTGGTAGATGGGGTCGCGCCGATGGGTGATGCGCTCGACCGTGAAGACCGGGAACCAGTCCTGTTCATTGTAGTAGCCGGTGTGGTCTCCGTAAGGGCCCTCCAGGGCCATCTCATAGCCGGTGTCCGGCGGCGGGGAGACGCCTTCGGGCACGTCGGGACGCCGCGCGCGCGGGTCGGAGGCCGGCAGGATGTGGCCTTCGAGGATGATCTCGGCGTGGGCCGGCACCGACAGGCCGCTGCTCAGCGCGGGGGCGACTTCCGTGCGCGAGCCGCGCAGCAGGCCGGCGAACTGGTATTCCGACAGGCTGTCGGGAATGGGGGTGACGGCCGCCAGCGTGGTGGCGGGATCGGCGCCCAGCGCCACCGCGATCGGGAAGGGTTCGCCGGGACGCGCCAGGGCGTGGTCGCGGAAATCCAGCGCGCCGCCGCGATGCGACAGCCAGCGCATGATGAGTTTGTTGCGGCCCATCAACTGCTGGCGGTAGATGCCCAGGTTCTGGCGGCGTGCGCGCGGCCCGCGCGTGATCACCAGCCCCCAGGTCAGCAGCGGCGCCACGTCGCCCGGCCAGCAGCTTTGCAGGGGCAGGGCGTTCAGGTCCACGTCGCCGGCCTCGACGACGACTTCCTGGCAAGGCGGGCTGCGCAGTTGCCGGGGGTTCATGTCCCACAAGGCCGATTTCAGCATGGAGACCTTGGACAGGGCGTCGCGCATGCCCTGGGGCGGCGTCGGCTCGCGCAGCGAAGCCAGCAGTTCGCCGGTCTCGCGCAGGGCGGAGACGTCTTGCGCCCCCATGCCCCAGGCGACGCGCCCCGGGGTGCCGAACAGATTGGTCAGCACCGGGGTGCCGCAGGCCTGGCCGCCATGCACCGGATGTTCGAACAGCAGGGCGGGGCCGGCGGCCCGCAGGACCCGGTCGCTGATTTCGGTCATTTCCAGGGCGGTGGAGACGGGGTGCGCGATGCGCTTGAGCTGGCCCTGGCGTTCCAGTTGGGCGATGAAGTCTCTGAGGTCGCGGTATTTCACGGCGTGATCGTCGATCGGTTACAGTGGTGTCGTGCCCAAGATTACCATTCCCCTTGCCCGGACGGTTTCCGGAGGTGCCCATGCGGTCCGTTCCTGAACGGCTGCGGCATGGTGTGCGCGCCGTGCTGCGGCCCGTGGGCGAGTTCGTCCACGTCAGTGCCATCTACCTGGGACTGGCTGTGCTCACCACGCTGGGCCTGAGCCTGGTGCTGCCGTCCATGCGCCAGCAGTCGCAACAGCTTCATGAAGTCGTCCTGGCGATGTTCCAGGCCGACGGGGGCGGCTATGCGCCCGATGACGAGGGCGATCTGCAGGACTGGGCGCCGCCGTCCCCCGCGGGCGGGGCGCCGGATGCGGGCGCTCCATCCGCCGAACCGGCTGGCGGCGACGCCGACGCGGCGGACGCCGGCCAGGCGGGCACGACCGGCCAGGACGGCGGGACGGGGACCGGGCGCATGGGGTTTTCCGCCGCGTTGGCCGCCAGTCTGCGCGACCAGCCGATCCAGGGTGTGACCCAGGTACAGGCGCATGCCCTGCGCAGCTATCTGTCGCGCAAATACCGTATCGCCAGCAGCGTGGCCGGCGCCCTGATCCGGACGGTCTTCGACGTCGGCCGCGAACGCAAGCTGGACCCGCAACTGCTGCTGGCCGTGATCGCCATCGAATCGCGCTACAACCCCTTCGTCGAGAGTTCCGTGGGCGCCCAGGGCCTGATGCAGGTCATGACCAGCGTGCATCGGGCCAAGCTGCGGCCCAGCGGGGGGCCGGCGGCGGTCTTCGATCCGGTGGTCAACATCCGGGTCGGGGCCCAGATCCTGGCGGACTGCATCCGCCGGCGCGGCAGCCTGGAGGGCGGCCTGGCGTGCTACGTCGGTGCGACCGGACCCAGCGATGGCGGTTACGGCGCGCGTGTGCTGGCCGAACGCCGCCGCATCGCTCTGGCCTCGGGGATCCCGCCCAAGAACTGAATCCCGGACACGTTCCGGCGGGGTGCTAGCGGTTTCCCAGGAACGCCGCCATCCGGTCGATGGCCTCGTGCAGGCGGTCCAGGCCGGTGGCGTAGGAAAAGCGCACGGTGCGTTGCGCATGGGCCTGGCCGAAATCCAGTCCAGGCACCGCGGCGACCCCGGCCTCGTGCAGCAGGCGGTGGCAGAACGCCGCGCTGTCCATCCCCAGGCCGTGGATGTCGGAAAAAATGTAGAACGCCCCGTCCGGCGCGGCGGGCACGCGCAGCCCCAACCGTTCGAAGGCGGGCAGCAGGAAGTCGCGGCGTTCCTTGAACGACAGGCGCCGGTGTTCGTAGACCTGCATGACTTCGGGCTCGAAACAGCTGAGCGCCGCGTGCTGGGCCAGCGCCGGGGCGCAGATCGCCAGGCTGGCGGCCAGGCGTTCCAGGGCGGGCATCATCGTGTCGGGCGCGATCAGCCAGCCCAGGCGCCAGCCCGTCATGTGGAAGTATTTCGAGAAGCTGTTGATGATCAGCAGGTCGTCGTCCAGCGTCAGGCCGCTTTGCGGCGGCTCGTCGTAATACAGACCCAGGTAGATCTCGTCCAGGATGACGAAGCCGCCGCGCGCACGCACGGCGGCGATCAGCGCGCGAAGGGCCTCGCGCGGCATGGAGGTGCCGGTGGGATTGCTGGGCGAGGCGATCAGCACGCCGCGTGTGGCCGGGCCCCAGTGGGCGTCGATGTCCTCGGGGCGCAACTGGTAGCGGTGTTCCGCCGTGGTCGGCACCAGGCGCGTGATCCCGCCGGCCGCCGTGATGAAGTTGCGATTGGCGGGATAGGACGGGTCCGGCATGAGGATTTCGTCGCCCGGATCGACCAGGGCCATCGCCGCCAGCAGCAGGGCGCCCGAGGCGCCCGAGGTGATCAGGACACGGGCCGGGTCCACTGTGGCGCCGAAGTGCGTGCCGTAATAGTGGGCGATGGCCTCGCGCAGCGCCGGAATGCCGGCGGGCGCGGTGTAGCCGCTCAGGCCGGCGTCGGCCGCCCGGTTCAGGGTTTCCAGTACGCGCGCGGGGGCGGTGAAATCGGGCTCGCCGATCCCCAGGCTGATGATGTCGCGCCCCTGGGCCGCGAGCGCCTGGGCCTGTTTCAGGACTTCCACGGCGTAAAATGGCGCCGTGCGTTCGGTTCTGTCGGCCAGTCGGACCATCGTGCAACCCTGCGATACTGTTCGGAAAGAAAGCCCGATTGTAGTCTCCTAGCCCCCGTCCCCGGAGCCCCGCCATGCAGTCCTCCTCGCGCCGCGCATTCCTGGTCGGCCGCCGCACGGAACGATCACCCTGGGAAACCTTCCTCGCCCGCCTGCGCCGCGCCGCGCAGGGCGCGGTGCACGATTTTTCCACGGAGGCGGGCAGCGCCCGGCTGGTGCCGGGCCACATGCAGGATGTCTATCATGCCCGGTCCCTGTGCGTGGAACACGGCGTCACGCTGGCCCTGGACGGCATGCCGTCGGCGGCGCGGCTGGACGACGGCCCCGTGCTGTGGATCGAACCGGGGGCCGCGATGGCCCGCTGCGAGCGTCTGGGGCCGGACGATCCGCGCTGGTTCGTGCAGCCCGGCTGCCTCATCGGCGACCTGGAGCAGGCCGGATTGCCTCAGTTCCGCGACCAGCCGCCGCATCTGACGGTGGCGGCCTGGCTGGCCGACCGGCGCGGTTGCGACTGGGACCGCGGCGACACGGCCTCCAGCGGCCTGGCGCATGCGCTGGTGCTGCTGGCCGACGGCACGCAGGCCAATCTGGGCGCCTTCGGTGTGGACAACCGCAAGCCGCTGGACAATCTGCGTGTCCAGGGCATGATCCCGCGCCTGTTCGAGCTTGCTTCGGCGCCGGGCACCGACGGCGCGCGGGACGATGCGCTCTGGAACGGGCGCTACCGGCTGGACGCCCTGCGGCCGCTGGACGGGCGCACCATCAATCTGGCCCATCTGCTGCTGGGCCACGGCGGCGAACTGGGCTGGGTCGAATGGCTGGTGTTCGACGAACGCGCCGGGGCTCCGTCCGAGCGGCCCTACGAACAGCGCTACGGACGCCGGCCGGGCACGGGCGACGCGGCGGGGGACACGGACCTCGCCGTGCGCGCCCTGTTCGATCCCGACGGTGTCTTTCCGGAACAGGGCCAGCAGTTCTGACCGTCCGCCCGGCTGCGGGCTTTCCCCCATATGGTCCGCATGCGTCCCGCGCCATACCGCCCGCCCGCGCAAGCGGCTAGAATGGCCGGCAGCACACCTGTTTATTTTCCATTACGTATCAAGGCTGCCTCAACATGGACGAATCCTTGCGCGCCGCGGCGCTCGAATATCACGAGCACGGCCGTCCCGGGAAAATCTCGGTCACCCCCACCAAACAGCTTTCCAATCAGCGCGATCTCGCCCTGGCCTATTCCCCCGGGGTCGCCGCCGCGTGCGAGGAGATCGTCGCCGACAGCCACAATGCCTTCCGCTACACGGGGCGCGGCAACCTGGTCGGCGTCATCACCAACGGCACGGCCGTGCTGGGCCTGGGCAACATCGGCCCCCTGGCCTCCAAGCCCGTGATGGAAGGCAAGGCCGTGCTGTTCAAGAAATTCTCCGGCCTGGACGTGTTCGACATCGAGATCAACGAACAGGATCCGGACAAGCTGGTCGACATCATCGCGGGCCTGGAGCCCACCTTCGGCGGCATCAACCTGGAAGACATCAAAGCGCCCGAATGCTTCTACATCGAGCAGAAACTTCGCGAGCGCATGAACATCCCCGTCTTCCACGACGACCAGCACGGCACCGCCATCTGCGTGACCGCGGCTTTCATCAACGGCCTGGAAGTCGTCGGCAAGGACATCTCCAAGGTCAAGGTCGTGGTCTCCGGCGCCGGCGCGGCCGCCCTGGGCTGCCTGGATCTGATGATGGACATGGGGCTGCCGCTCGAACACATCTGGGTGTCCGACATCGAGGGCGTGGTCTACGAAGGCCGCACGGTCCTGATGGACGAAAAGAAAGCCCATTTCGCGCAGCAGACCGACGCGCGCACGCTGGACGACATCATCGGCGGCGCCGACGTGTTCCTGGGCCTGTCGGCCGGCGGGGTGCTCAAGCCCCATATGGTCGAGAAGATGGCCGAACGCCCGCTGGTGCTGGCGCTGGCCAACCCCAATCCGGAAATCCTGCCGGCCGACGCGCTGGCGGCGCGGCCCGACGCCGTGATCGCCACGGGGCGGTCCGATTTCCCGAACCAGGTCAACAACGTGTTGTGCTTCCCGTACATCTTCCGCGGGGCGCTGGACGTGGGCGCGACCACCATCACGCGCGGCATGGAAAAGGCCGCCGTCATGGCGATCTGCAAGCTGGCGCGCGAAGAACAGAACGACGTCGTGGCGGCGGCCTACGGCCTGTACGACGTGTCCTTCGGGCCCAGCTACTTCATCCCCAAGCCCTTCGATCCGCGCCTGATCGTGCGGATTTCCCCCGCCGTGGCGAAGGCCGCCATGGACGACGGCGTGGCGACCCGGCCCTTGGCGGACCTGGAAGGCTACGCGGGCCAGCTGGAACAGTTCGTCTACCATTCCGGCGCCTTCATGAAGCCGCTGTTCTCGGCGGCGCGCGCCATGGTGCGCGAAGGCGGCAAGGCGCGCATCGTCTTCGCCGAGGGCGAGGACGAGCGCGTGCTGCGCGCCGTGCAGATCGTGGTGGACGAGCGTCTGGCCAAGCCCATCCTCATCGGCCGTCCCGCCGTGCTGGCCGACCGCATCGAGAAATACGGCTTGCGCATCCGCCTGGGGGTCGACGTCGAGGTCACCAACCCCGAGCACGACGAACGCTTCCACCAGTACTGGACCACGTACTGGGAACTGATGTGCCGCCGGGGCATCACCAAGGAAATGGCGCGGGTCGAGATGCGCCGTCGCCTGACCCTGATCGGCGCCATGATGGTGCGCCTGGGCGACGCCGACGGCATGATCTGCGGCACGGTGGGGTCCTACGGCAACCACCTGCGTTTCGTCGACGAGGTACTGGGGCAGCAGCCCGGCGCCCGCACCTACGCGGCCATGAACATCCTGCTCCTTGCGGAACGCACCGTGGCGCTGGCGGACACGCACGTCAACGACGACCCGGACGCGGCCCAGATCGCCGAGATCACCCTGATGGCGGCGGCCGAAATGCGCCGTCTCAACATCGAGCCCAAGGTCGCGCTGTTGTCGCGTTCCAATTTCGGCACCGGCAGTTCGTCCTCCGGCGAGAAAATGCGCCAGGCCCTGGCCCTGGTGCGCGAACGCGACCCCGGCCTGGAAATCGATGGCGAGATGCACGGCGACTGCGCCCTGGACCCGGCGCTGCGCGAGCGCATCCTGCCATCCACCACCTTGCATGGAGAGGCCAATCTGCTGATCTGTCCCAACGTGGACGCCGGCAATATCGCCTACAACCTGCTCAAGACGGCGGCGGGCGGCAACGTGGCGGTCGGGCCGTTCCTGCTGGGCGCCAACGCGCCGGTGCATATCCTGACCTCCAGTTCCACCGTGCGGCGGATCGTCAACATGACCGCGCTGACCGTGGTCGATGCCAACAAGCCCCGCCACGCATAGGAAAGTGCCGGACGATCGGCCAGCCCCCGATGCGTCCTCCGGCGTGATGGCCGGCAGGGCGGCCGGCCGGCCCAGGGTCGGCCTGGTCCTGACCGGCGGCGGCGCCCGCGCCGCCTACCAGGCCGGCGTGCTGGCGGGTGTGCTGGAACTGCTGGACCCGGAACGCCGCCCAGGCTTCCCCAATCCCTTCGACATCGTCTGCGGCACCTCGGCGGGGGCCATCAACGCCGCCGCGCTGGCCTGCCGCGCCCATCAGCCGCATCGCGCCATCGATCATCTGTGCGGCCTGTGGCAGTCCTTGCACACCCGGGACATCTATTACTCGGACGCCGTGCGGCTGATGCACACCGGCCTGCAATGGCTGGGCATGCTGAGCCTGGGCTGGATCCGGCCGCAACTGTCCCGCTACGCGCCGCATTCCCTGCTGGACAACGAACCCTTGTGCGGCCTGCTCGGCCATGCGCTCAATTTTTCCCGTCTGGGCACCAATCTGGAACGCGGCCATCTGAGCGCCTTGGCCATCACGGCGACCGCCTACACCACCGGCGAGCATCTGACGTTCTACCAGGCCCGGCGGCGCATCCAGCCCTGGTCGCGCACCTTGCGCCGGGCCGTGGCGTGCTCCATCGGCGTGGACCACCTGATGGCTTCCAGCGCCATTCCCTTCGTCTTTCCCGCCCGCGCCATCCTGATGGGCGGCCGCACGCTCTGGTGCGGGGACGGGTCGATGCGCCAGCTCGCCCCGATCAGTCCGGCCATTCATCTGGGGGCCGAGCGCGTCTTCGTGATCGGCACCAATTACCGCGACGAAACCAGCCCCGACAGCCATGGACTGGACCCGCCGTATCCCAATCTGGCCCAGGTCGCGGGCCACACGCTGTCGAACATTTTCCTGGACGGCGTGTCCATGGACATGGAACGCATGGAGCGGATCAATGCGCTGCTTGCACGAATCCCGGCAAATCGTTTAAAAAGCGATTCACTGCGACCCATCCACACCCTGATGATCGCGCCCAGCCGGTCCCTGGACCAACTGGCGCTGGAGCATCTGGATGAATTGCCGGGCGCCGTGCGCACCTTGTTTCGCGTGTTGGGCGTTTCGCCGCGCAAAATCGAGCCGGGAGGCGGCGCGCTGGCGTCCTACTTGTTGTTCGAGTCCGGCTACACTCGCAGCCTGATCGATCTGGGCAGGGCAGACAGCCTGAGTCAGGCAGAGAAAGTCATCGCTTTTTTCAAGGAGTGGTCCGCATGAGTCCGGCCCAGATAAAAAAAATGCTCACGCAGGGTGTGGTGGATGCCCGGGCGGTGAGCGAGCAGGAAGCCCTCGCGGCCGCGTCCGAAGCCGGTCTGGCCGCTTTCGTCGTCGATTGCGACCGCGCGCGCAACCGTTCCGCCGTGCTGCGGGCCGTGGTCAAGGCCATCGACTACCCGGAATATTTCGGCGGCAACCTGGACGCCCTGTACGATGGCCTGTGCGATACCCTGACGGACCAGAAAGAAGGCCTGTTCCTGTGGTTCCGGCATCTGCATTCCGGGGATCCGGCCCTGTCGGAGGACGCCCGGGCCATCCAGGCCGTGTGCGACGACGTGGTGGAATTCGGCCACAATAACGAACGCCGCTTCGCCTATGCCATCCAGCACGCCGGGGCGCATCCCGCGCCCGAGCCGGGGGTCGACCCCACGCCGTATTCCGGCCGCGAGGAATCCTGATTTCCCCGCGAAGGCAGCAAAAAAACGGCGCCGTCAGGCGCCGTTTTGCTACCAGTCCAGCAGGGCCGTGGCCGCCGCCGCCAGCGCCAGGCCGGCGGTTTCGGTGCGCAGCACCCGGGCGCCGAATCTCGCGCCCGCCAGGCCCCGGCGCCGCGCCAGGGTGAGCTCATCGGGCGACCAGCCGCCCTCGGGGCCGACCATCAGCGTCAGGCTGTCGCGCACGTCGGCCAGGGCCGCGCGGAAATCCAGAGGGCCGTCGGGGTGGCAGAACAGCGCCGGGCCGTCCACCGTTTCCAGGCAGGCCGCCAGCGGCGCGGGCGGGTGGACGGCCATCAGCCGGTTGCGGCCGCATTGTTCGCTGGCCGAGCGGGCGATGGCGCGCCAGTGATCCAGGCGTTTGTCCAGGCGGGGGCCGGACAGGCGCAGGACGCTGCGTTCGGCGGCCACGGGGCGTAGCTCGGTCACCCCCAGCTCGACCGCCTTTTCCACGATCCAGTCCATCTTGTCGCCCGAGGCCAGGCCCTGGATCAGGATCAGCCGGCCGCGCAGTTCGCTTTCGACGGCTTCGTGCGGGCCCAGTTCGGCCAGGGCGCGCGGGCCCTCGATGCGCAGCATGGCGGAGTATTGGCCGCCCCGGCCGTCGAACAGGACGATGGGCACGCCGTCCGCGAGCCGCAGCACGCGCAGCGCGTGATGCGCCAGGGCGGCCGGCAGCTCGATGCGCCCGCCGGTGGCCAGCGGGGTCTCGCAGAAGAAGCGGGGAGGCGACATGACGGTGTGCGGTCCGGCAATGACCATGGTGCGGATGCCGTGGAATATAAACCGGATCGGTCTGGGTGGTAAAATCCCTGGCTTTGTGATTCTGTATGCGGTGAGGCCATGGCTTCGGTCGTGCAGCGCTTGCCCCCAAGACCCCTATGAGCGCCTTGCCCGCCCCCGATCCGTCCATGGCCGATGCCATTCGCGTCCTGGCCATGGATGCCGTCCAACAAGCCAATTCCGGGCACCCCGGTGCGCCCATGGGCATGGCCGACATCGCCCACGTGCTCTGGACGAGGCACCTGCGCCACAATCCGGCCGATCCGGCCTGGATCGACCGCGACCGTTTCGTGCTGTCCAACGGCCATGGCTCGATGCTGATCTATGCGCTGCTGCACCTGACCGGCTACGACCTGCCGATCGATGAACTGCGCCGGTTCCGCCAACTGCATTCGCGCACGCCGGGCCATCCCGAGGTCGGCGTCACGCCGGGCGTCGAAACCACCACCGGTCCGCTGGGCCAGGGCCTGGCCAATGCCGTCGGCATGGCGCTCGCCCAATCGCTGCTGGCGGGCGAATTCAACCGCCCTGGGCACGAACTGATCGGCCACGATACCTACGCCTTCGTCGGCGACGGCTGCCTCATGGAAGGCATCTCCCACGAGGCCTGCTCGCTGGCCGGCACCCTGGGCCTGTCGCGCCTGATCGTGTTCTACGACGACAACGGGATCTCCATCGACGGCGAGGTCCGGGACTGGTTCGCCGACGACACCCCGGCGCGCTTCGAAGCCTATGGCTGGAACGTCCTGCGCGGCGTCGACGGCCATGACATGAACGCGATCGACGCCGCCATCGTCCAGGCCCGGGCGCACGCCGCCGACGGCCGGGGGCCGACCCTGATCTGCTGCCGCACCGTGATCGGCCGCGGCGCCCCGACCAAGGCGGGCACCGAGAAAGTCCACGGCGCGCCCCTGGGCGCCGACGAAATCGCCGCCGCGCGCAAGGCCATGGGCTGGAATCATCCGCCTTTCGAGATCCCGCGCGAAATCTACCAGTACTGGGATGCCCGCGCCCGCGGCTCCGACCTGCAGTCCGAGTGGCAATCGCGTTTCGATCGCTATGCGGAAGCCCACCCCGAACTGGCCGCCGAATTGTGCCGCCGCATGGCGGGGGAACTGCCGGCCGATTTCGCCGAGCGCGCCCGCGCCTTTGTGCTGTCCACCCAGGACAAGGCCGAATCCATCGCGTCGCGCAAGGCCTCGCAGCAGGCCATCGCCGCCTTCGCGGAAATCCTGCCGGAATTGCTGGGCGGCTCGGCCGACCTGACCGGTTCCAATTTCACCGACTGGAAAGGCGTCGAGCCCGTGCGCCGCGCGCCCGGCGGCCCCCGGTCGGGGCGCCACGTCAACTATGGCGTGCGCGAATTCGGCATGGCGGCGATCATGAACGGCGTCGCCCTGCACGGCGGCTACCTGCCCTTCGGCGGGACTTTCCTGACCTTTTCCGACTATTCCCGCAACGCCTTGCGCATGGCGGCGCTGATGAAGCAGCGCGTGGTGCACGTCTTCACCCACGATTCCATCGGCCTGGGCGAGGACGGCCCCACCCACCAGTCGATCGAGCATGCGGGCAGCCTGCGCCTGATCCCCAACCTTCACGTCTGGCGCCCCTGCGACACGACCGAAACGGCGGTCGCCTGGCAATGCGCCCTGGCGCGCCCCGCCAGCCTGGGCATGGCCGTCCACGCCGGCGGACCCTCGGCGCTGCTGCTCTCGCGCCAGAACCTTCCCTTCGTGGCGCGCGATGCCGCCACCACCGACGCCATCGCGCGGGGCGGCTACGTCCTGCGCGACATGGTGGGCGCGCGCGCCGTGCTGATCGCCACGGGTTCCGAGATCGAACTCGCCCTGCAGGCCCAGGACCGCCTGGCCGCGCGCGGCGTGGCGACTCGCGTGGTCTCCATGCCCTGCACCCAGGTCTTCGATGCCCAGGACGCCGACTGGCGCGACTCGGTGCTGCCGGCGGGCCTGCCGCGCGTGGCGGTCGAGGCGGGCGGCACGGCGACCTGGTACAAATACGTGGGCACGACGGGCGCCGTCGTGGGCATCGACACCTACGGCGAATCCGCCCCCGCGGGTGAACTGTTCAAGCATTTCGGACTGACGGCCGACCATGTGGCCGCCGCCGTCGAGCAGATTTTGTAAAGGAGCTCCTTCATGACCATCCGCGTCGCCATCAACGGTTACGGCCGCATCGGCCGCAACATCCTGCGTGCCCACTACGAAGACGGCAAGAAGCACGACATCCAGATCGTCGCCATCAACGACCTGGGCGATCCCAAGACGAACGCCCATCTGACCCGCTACGATACGGCGCATGGCCGCTTCCCCGGCACGGTCGAGGTCGACGGCGATTACATGGTCGTCAACGGCGACCGCATCCGCGTGCTGGCCGACCGCGATCCCGCCAAGCTGCCCTGGGGCGAACTCGGCGTGGACGTGGTGCTGGAATGCACCGGCTTTTTCACCTCCAAGGAAAAGGCCTCGGCCCACCTGAAGGGCGGCGCGAAAAAGGTCATCATCTCCGCTCCGGGCGGCAAGGACGTGGACGCCACCATCGTCTACGGCGTCAACCACCAGGTCCTGAAGGCCTCCGACACGGTCATCTCCAACGCCTCGTGCACCACCAATTGCCTGGCGCCGCTGGTCCACCCGCTGCACCAGCAACTGGGCATCGTCAACGGCCTGATGACCACGGTGCATGCCTACACCAACGACCAGGTGCTGACCGACGTCTACCATTCCGACCTGCGCCGCGCGCGTTCGGCCACGCAGAGCATGATTCCGACCAAGACGGGTGCCGCCGCCGCGGTGGGTCTGGTGCTGCCCGAACTGAACGGCAAGCTCGACGGCTACGCGATCCGCGTGCCCACGATCAACGTGTCCATCGTCGACCTGTCCTTCGTGGCCGCGCGTGAAACCACGGTCGAGGAAGTCAACGGCATCCTCAAGGCCGCCTCCGAAGGTCCGCTCAAGGGCATCCTGGCCTACACCACCGAACCGCTGGTATCGGTCGACTTCAACCACGATCCGGCTTCCAGCACGGTGGACGCCGGGCTGACCAAGGTGTCCGGCAATCTGGTGAAGGTCGGTTCCTGGTACGACAACGAGTGGGGTTTCTCCAACCGCATGCTCGACACCACGGTGGCCCTGATGGCCGCCAAATAAGGCATCCGGCGCATTGCGACGCGGGGCGGGGCAACCCGCCCCGCGTCGTATCCGCAGCGCTCGACGGCGGGCGCTCCGGCCAGGCGCGGAGCCTGGGCGTTTCGCCCCTGAACCCACTTCCGAGGCAATCTTCCATGACCATACAGACACTCACCGGCCTGGCGCAGTCCGGCGCCCTGAAGGGCAAGCGCGTCTTCATCCGCTCCGACCTGAACGTGCCCCTGGAACAGGGCCATGTCGCCGAGGACACCCGCATCCGGGCCTCGGTGCCGGCGATCCGGCTGGCGCTGGACGCGGGCGCCGCCGTGATGGTGACCTCGCACCTGGGCCGCCCCAAGGAAGGCACGGTCGGCCCGGACGATACCCTGCGTCCCGTCGCCGAACGCCTGGCCGAACTGCTGGGCCGGCCGGTGCGGCTGGTCGCCGACTGGGTCGGCGGCGTGGACGTGGCGCCCGGCGAGGTGGTGCTGCTGGAAAACTGCCGCTGCAATCCCGGCGAAAAGAAGAACGACCCCGAACTGGCCCGCCGCATGGCCGCGCTGTGCGACGTCTATGTCAACGACGCTTTCGGCACGGCGCATCGCGCCGAGGCCACGACCGAAGGCATCGCCCGCCATGCGCCGGTGGCCTGCGCCGGCCCGCTGCTGGAAGCCGAACTGGATGCCCTGGGCCGGGCGCTGCGGTCCCCCCGCCGGCCGATGGCGGCCATCGTCGGCGGCTCGAAAGTCTCCACCAAGCTGTCCATCCTGCAGTCCCTGGCCGACAAGGTCGACCAGTTGATCGTGGGCGGCGGCATCGCCAACACGTTCATGCTGGCCGCCGGCCTGCCCATCGGCAAGTCGCTGGCCGAACCCGACCAGGTCGATCAGGCCCGGGCCGTCATGGACGCCATGAAGGCGCGCGGCGTCGAAGTCCCGATTCCCGTGGACGTGGTGGTGGCGACGGCCTTCGCCGCCGACGCCCCGGCCACCGTCAAGGACGCGGCCGACGTCGGTCCCGACGACCTGATCCTGGACATCGGGCCGCGCACGGCCGCGGCGCTGGCCGACCAACTGCGCAAGGCCGGCACCATCGTCTGGAACGGGCCGGTCGGCGTGTTCGAGTTCGAGGCCTTCGCCGGCGGTACCCGGGTCATCGCCCAGGCGATCGCGGAATCGGATGGCTTTTCCATCGCCGGGGGCGGCGACACCCTGGCGGCGATCGCCAAATTCGGCATTGCCGACCGGGTCGGCTACATCTCGACCGGCGGCGGCGCCTTCCTGGAATTCCTGGAAGGCAAGACCTTGCCTGCGGTCGCCGCCTTGCAGGCACGCGGGGCATCCGAAAAATGAATAATCAGGATTCCAATATTTAATTGGAAAATACCACGGCTGGCCGGTAAGGTGGGGCATCCGCTTCCGGATCACCCGATACACGGCCTCCGCGCAGGGGGCCGCAACGCACCAACCGTGGAGTTTCCATGTCCAGGACTTACTATGCGCCGCACGGCGGCCACCCCCCGCAGACCGATCTGCTGACCGACCGCGCGATGTTCACCGAAGCCTACGCCGTCATCCCGAAGGGCGTGATGCGCGACATCGTCACCAGCCATCTGCCGTTCTGGGACAACACCCGCCTGTGGGTGCTGGCGCGTCCGCTGACGGGCTTCGCCGAAACTTTTTCCCAGTACATCGTCGAGGTCGGCCCGGGCGGCGGCAGCGACCGGCCCGAGCAGGATCCGCACGCCGAAGGCGTGCTATTCGTCGTCGAGGGCGAAATCGAACTGACCCTGGCGGGCGCGAAACACGTCCTGAAACCGGGCGGTTATGCCTTCATCCCGCCGGCTTCCGACTGGGCCCTGCGCAACCAGAGCGCCGCCGCCGCCCGCTTCCATTGGATCCGCAAGCGCTACCAGGCCGTGGACGGCGTGCCCGCGCCCGAAGCCTTCGTCACCAACGAGCAGGACGTCGAGCCGATCGCCATGCCGGGCACCGAGGGCCGCTGGGTCACCACGCGTTTCGTGGACATGGCCGACATGCGCCACGACATGCACGTGAACATCGTCACCTTCCAGCCCGGCGGCATCATTCCGTTCGCCG
This sequence comes from Castellaniella denitrificans, assembly GCF_027214045.1. GTDB lineage: Bacteria > Pseudomonadota > Gammaproteobacteria > Burkholderiales > Burkholderiaceae_B > Castellaniella > Castellaniella denitrificans_A. Next base: position 251,633 of record NZ_JAPWHE010000003.1, read on the forward strand.
AGACCCACGTGATGGAGCACGGCCTGTACGTGCTGGAAGGCCAGGCGGTCTACCGCCTGAACCAGGACTGGGTCGAGGTCCAGGCGGGCGACTTCATGTGGCTGCGCGCCTTCTGCCCGCAGGCCTGCTACGCCGGCGGCCCCGGTCCTTTCCGCTATCTGCTGTACAAGGACGTCAACCGCCATGCGCCCCTGACGCTGGGCGGCCTGGGGCGCTGAGAGGCGGCCCGGATCCGTCCGGCTCAGGACAGTCCGCCGGGGACCGTCCTGTGTCCTTCCTCGTCGAGCAGGTCCGCCAGCGCGCGGGCCAGCGCCCGGACCGTGTCGTCCGCCGTCGGGCGGTGCAGGAGCACGATTTCGTAGTCGTCGACCACCGGCAGGCCCTCGCGGGGCCCGAGGACGGCATGGTCCGGGGTCACGGTCCGCAGGGGCAGCAGGCTGATTCCCAGGCCGGCGGCGACCGCGTGCTGGATGCCGTGCAGGCTGGAGCAGGTATAGGCGATGCGCCAGCTCCGGTCCATGGCCTCGATGGCGCGGATGATGTCCTCCCGGTACAGGCCCCGGGGCGGAAAGGTCACCAGCGGCACCGGGTCGACTTGGAAGCATGGATGCCGCGCGCTGTCGATCCAGGCCAGGGTTTCCGGCTTGCAGGCGACGGCCGCCCGGCTGTGGCGGCGCTGCTTGACCAGGATCAGGTCGAGTTCTCCCCGGTCGTAGCGGGCTACGAGCCCGGAACACAGGCCGCTGGTGATTTCCAGCTTGACCTGGGGGTGGCGTCGGCTGAAATCCGCCAGGACCTGTGTCGCGCGGCTGGCGACGAAGTCCTCCGGTACGCCCAGCCGCACGGTGACGGCGACCGCGGCGCCCGCCATCACGTCCAGGATCTGGTCGTTCAACGCCAGCAGGTGGCGGGCGTGGCCGAGCAACGCCTGGCCGGCGTCGGTCGGCAGGATCTCGCGGCCGCCGCGGTCCAGCAGCCGGTGGCCGACCAGTTCCTCGAGCCGGCGGATTTTCTGGCTGACGGTGGACTGGGTGGAGTGCAGGCGGGCCGCCGCGGCGGTGAAGCCGCCGCAGTCCACCACGGCGACGATCGCCTTCAGCAGGTCCGGGTCCAGGAGCGGCCGGTTGGGCCCATCGGGTTTCGTGCGGGATTCCATGTCGCCATCCGTGTGATGCATGGATTATCCCGCATTCATGGCCTCGACATTCATCGTCTCAATAAGCGCAGGCCGTTGCCCACCACCAGCAGGCTGGCGCCCACGTCGGCGAACACCGCCATCCACAGCGTGCCCAGGCCGGCGATCGTCAGGACCAGGAACACCGCCTTGATGCCCAGGGCGATGACGATGTTCTGCACCAGGATCCGGTGGGTGGCGCGCGACAGCCGGATGAACCAGGGGATCTTGCGCAGATCGTCGTCCATCAGTGCGACGTCGGCGGTCTCGATCGCGGCGTCCGTGCCCATCGCGCCCATGGCGAAGCCGACGTTGGCGCGCGCCAGGGCGGGCGCGTCGTTGATGCCGTCGCCCACCATGCCCACGGAGATGCCCGGAGCGGCCAGGCCATCGACGATCCGCAGCTTGTCCTCGGGCAGCAGGCCGCCTTCGGCGCGGTCGATGCCGGCCTGGGCCGCGATGGCCGCGACGGCGTGCGGGTTGTCGCCCGAGAGCATGGCGGTGCGCACGCCCAGCGTGTGCAGCGCCCGGATCGCGGCAGCGCTGTCGGGCTTGATCGTGTCGGCGACGGCGTAGAGCGCCAGGGCGCGGTGTTCGTCCGCCAGCAGGACGACGGTCTTGCCCTCGCGCTCCAGGGCTTCCAGTCGGGCCTCCAGGTCGGCAGAGCACAGGCCGCGTTCGTGGATCAGCCGGTGATTGCCCAGCAGGTGCGGGCTGCCGTCGACGAGGCCCTGGGTGCCGCGTCCGGCCAGGGCCTCGAAGGCCTCGACCGGCGCGGCGGGACCGGTGTCCAGGCCCTGCGCCACGGCGCGCGAGACGGGATGGTCCGAACGGGCCGCCAGCGCGGCGGCCACGGCATGGCTGCGCGCGGGATCGGTCGCATCCAGCGCCACCGCGTCGGTCAGCGCGGGGCGGCCATGGGTGACGGTGCCGGTCTTGTCCAGCGCGATCCAGCGCAGCAGGCGGCCCTGTTCCAGATGGACGCCGCCCTTGACCAGGACGCCGTGGCGGGCCGCCGCCGCCAGGCCGCTGACGATGGACACCGGCGTCGAGATCACCAGGGCGCAGGGGCAGGCGATCACCAGCAGGACCAGCGCCTTGTAGACCCATTCATACCAGCCGCCCAGGCCCAGCAGGGGCGGCAGGACGGCGATGGCCACGGCCAGCAGCACCACCAGCGGGGTGTAGATGCGGGCGAAACGGTCCACGAAGCGCTGCGTGGGCGCGCGCGCCGATTGTGCGGATTCGATGGCGCGGATGATGCGCGCCAGGGTGGATTCACCCGCATTCGCCAGGACGCGGTAGTGCAGTTCGCCCGTGCCGTTAATGGTGCCGGCGTAGACCGGGTCGCCGGCCGTCTTGTCCACGGGCAGGCTTTCACCGGTGATGGGGGACTGGTCCACGGCCGAGCGGCCCGATTCGACCTGTCCGTCCAGGGCGATGCGCTCACCCGGACGGGTGCGCACCAAGTCACCCGGGGACACGGTTTTGGCAGGGGTGTCGCGCCAACTGCCGTCGGCCTGCTGCACGGAGGCCCGGTCCGGGGCAAGCTGCATCAGGCCCCGCACGGCGCGGCGGGCGCGGTCCAGCGAGCGCGCCTCGATGCGTTCGGCCAAGGTGAACAGCACCATCACCATGGCGGCCTCGGCCCATTGACCCAGGATCAGCGCGCCGGTGACGGCGATGCTCATCAAGGCGTTGATGTTCAACTGGCCGTGGCGCAGCGCGGTCCAGCCCTTGCGATAGGTGACCAGGCCGCAGCCCGCGATGGCCAGCAGCGCCAGGATGGCGGGGACGGCCCAGTGCGCCCCGGTCCAGTGGGCGGCCTCGGCGGCCAGGGCGGCGGCGCCCGAGGCCGCCAGCGGCCACCAGGATCCGGACGTTTCGGCCGCTTCGGCCGCCGGTTCGGCCGCGCCGGCCTGTTCGGGCGAGAAACCCAGCGCGCGGATCGCCTGCAGGATGGATTCCAGCGCGTCGGGCGCATGGACGACGGTCAGGACGCGCCGCATCAGGTTGAAGTCCAGCGAGCGCACGGCGGGCAGGGCGCTCAGCGATTTGCGGATCAGGGCTTCCTCGGTGGGGCAGTCCATCTGCAGGATGCGCAGTTCGGTCCGCAGGTCGGCGCCCTGCGCGGTGGGGGGCGCCAGGGGATCGGCCTCCGGGCCTTGTCCGCCGTGCGCGGGGGCATGATCGTCATCCCTGCCGTGACAGCAGGCCGGGGCCGGCGCACGGGCATGGTCGTGCGCATGGCCATGGACGGAGGCGGCGTGTCCGTGTGCATCGTGAGCGGCGTTTTGAGGCATGACAGTTCCTGTGCTGCGATCTATGATGGCAGTACACACCTTGTAGTCGCTACAAGGTCAAGCCACCCGAACATGCCAGGAGGATCCCGCATGAAGATCGGCGAACTGGCCCGCGCCGCCCGCTGCGCCCCCGAGACCGTCCGCTTCTACGAGCGGGCCGGCCTGCTGCCCGCGCCCGCCCGCAGCGAGGGCAACTACCGGCAATACGGTCCGGCCCACCTGGAACGGCTGCGCTTCATCCGCAATTGCCGGGGACTGGACATGGCGCACGACGAGATCCGGGCGCTTTTGGACATGATCGACCATCCCGCCCGGGACTGCGGTGCGATCAATCATTTGCTGGACGAACACATCGCGCACGTCGATGTGCGTCTGCGCGAGTTGCGGGATCTGCAGCGTCAACTGGTCGGGCTGAGAGAACAATGCCGCGTCGAGCAACCGGTGGACGCCTGCGGCATCGTGCAGGGACTGGCGCGCATGGAGACGGCCGAAGGACCGGCGCGCGGCACGCACCTGGGCTGACCGGGACCCGGGGCGGGCCGGGAGCCGGCCGCCCGCCCGTGTCAGACGGGGTCGAAGTGCGTCATCACATCCAGCACCGGCAGGTCCGCCATGACGCGGCGCCGGGCCTCGACGGCGATGGCGTGGCCGGCCTCGATCGTCAGCTTGCCATCCATTTCGATGTCGACTTCCACCCAGATCATGTCGCCCATCTTGCGGGTGCGCAGGTCGTGGATGCCCTGCACGCCGGGCGTGCCCAGGATCCGTTCGCGGATGGCGCGTTCCGTGCCGGCGTCGGCCGCCCGGTCCACCAGATCGTTGAAGGCCTGCCAGGAGAATTTCCAGCCCATGCGCACGATCATCAGGCCCACCACCAGGGCGGCCAGGGGGTCGGCCAGGGGCAGGCCCGCCAGATTGGCGCCCACGCCCAGCGCCACCACCAGGGACGAGGCCGCGTCCGAGCGGGCATGCCAGGCGTTGGCCACCAGCAGGGTCGAGCGCACCCGGTGGGCGACGCGCAGCAGGTAGCGGAACAGCAGTTCCTTCGAGAGCAGGGCCAGCAGGGCGGTGTAGAGGGCGGCCTGGTGGACCACGGGAATCAGTTCGGGGGCCTGCAGGCGCTGGAAGCTGCCCCACAGCATGCCCACGCCGACGGCGGCCAGCAGCATGCCGATGCCCAGCGTGGCGGCCGTCTCGAAGCGCAGGTGTCCGTAGGGATGGTCGGCGTCCGGACCCTTGGCGCTGTGCTTGTTGGCGAACAGCACCAGGCCGTCGGAGACCAGGTCCGACAAGGAGTGGATCGCGTCGGCGACCAGCGCCTGGGATTGGGCGAACAGCCCGACCGCCAGCTGGGCGGCGGTCAGCAGCAGGTTCACCCAGACGCTCACCCAGGTGCTGCGCCGGGCGGCCGCCTGGCGGTCCGGCGTCTCGATGCGGGTATCGGGCAGGGATGACATGCCCGCAAGTATACGGCGACAACCCCGGCGAAAGCGCACGGTACACTGAAAGCCCGGCAAGCTCCAAAGGATCGCGGTCCGCATGCGGTTCCCTTTTCATTCCGTCCTGGCGCGCGGTGCGCGCCTGATGCATCGTTTTCCCTGGCACTGGCTGATCGCCGTGCTGGTCGCGCTCGACGGCTACCTGTTCATGCGGCCGCTCTGGCAGGCCATCGGCAGCCAGGGCCTGCTGCAGACCCTGCAGATCCATGACGGCGCGGGCATCGCGGCCTTTCTGGATTCGGGCGGCATCGCGCAGCTGTCGCGCCTGATGCTGGGCTTGGGCGTGCAGGTGATGGCGATCGGACTGCTGTATCGCGCCCGCATCGCCTGGACGATCACGCTGCTGTTGCTCGCGGCGGTGGGCACGGTGTCCTTGTGGCATGGCCGGGGTCACCTCGGCCTGCTGGTCTACACGGTCGTGCTGGCCGGGGCGCTGATCGGCTATTGGCGCCGTTTCGACCGGGCCAGCCTGACGGCGGGCGGCCTGTTCGCCGCGCTCAGCGTGGCCAGCCTCCTGGTCTACGCGGTCTTTGGCGTCCTGTACCTGGGCGAGGAATTCTCTCCGCCCGTGCGCGACCCGGTCACGGCGCTGTATTTCTCCATCGTTTCCATGTCCACCGTGGGCTATGGCGACATCGGCCCGAAGACCGACGCGGCGCGCCTGTTCACGATTTCGATCATCATTCTGGGAATCACGGTTTTCGCCACGTCGATCAGCGCCGTGGTCGGACCCTTGATCGGCGGCAACATCCGCCGGCTGATGCACGGAAGGAACCCACGCTCCATGAGAAAGAACCACATCATCCTGGCCGGAGTCGGCCCGCTGGCCCTGAGCCTGTATGGCGCGTTGCGCCAGCGCGGCCACGAGGTCACGGTCATCGTCCCGTCGGCCGAGGGCCATCCGTATCCGGCCGATGCCGACGTGCTGGCGGGCGACGCCTCGGAAACCGGTGTGCTGCTGCAGGCCGGCGCGGCGCATGCGCAATACGTCCTGGCCCTGCGCCAGGACGACGCGGAGAACGCCTTCATCGTCATGGCGGGCCGCGAGGCCGGCGGCCCGGACACCAAACTGGTGGCCCTGGCGAATTCATCCCAGCACCTGGCCAAGATCCGGCGGGTGAATCCCGACATCGTGATTTCGCCGCAGGCGCTGGGCAGCGAGATCCTCGCCCGCACCCTGAGCGGCGAGCCCATCGACGAGGCGCTGATCACGCGCCTGCTGTTCGGCGAGAAGACGCCCGATCCGGCCTGACCGGGCTTTCGGGCTGACTCAGTGGATGCGCATGCCCGGCTGCGCGCCCGGCCAGGGTTCCAGGACGTAGATCCCGGCGTCCACGCCCTCGTCGGCGTGGCTGGCCGCCAGCACCATGCCTTCGGACACGCCGAAGCGCATCTTGCGCGGCGCCAGGTTGGCCACCAGCACGGTCAGCTTGCCGGTCAGGTCGTCCGGCTTGTAGGCGGACTTGATGCCCGAGAACACCTGGCGCAGGCGGCCTTCGCCCACGTCCAGCGACAGGCGCAGCAGCTTGTCGGAACCGTCGACTTCCGTGCATTCGACGATGCGCGCGATACGCAGGTCGATGCGGCCGAAGTCCTTGATGTCGATGACGTCGGCGATGGGTTCGCCGCCCGGGATCGCCGCCGGCGCCTGGGGCGGCTCGAACAGATCGTCGAGCAGGGCCGGATCGACGCGCTGCATCAGGTGCTTGAATGCCGCGATGCGCGCGGGCAGTTCGCCGGCGTCGGCCCAGACGTAGGTCCGGTCGTGGCCGAACAGTTCGCGGGCGACGCGCCCGGTCAGGGCCGGCAGCACCGGCGTCAGCATCACCGACAGGGCCTGGAAGCCGGCCAGGGCGCGCGAGCAGATGTCCTGCAGCGCGGCCTTTTGCGCGGGTTCGGCCTGGGCGATGCCCTTGGCCAGCACCCAGGGCTGGGCCGCGTCGAAGGCCTGGTTGATCTTGTCGGCCTGGGCCATGATCCGGCGGATGGCGCGGCCGTATTCGCGCGCCTCGAAGTCGGCCCGCACCTGTCCGGCGCAGTCGCGCAGTTCGGCGCGCATCGCGTCGGTGTCGCCGGTGTAGGCCAGGGCGCCGTCGAAGTGGCGGGTGATGAAGGTCGCCGCCCGGCTGGCGATGTTGACGTACTTGCCGATCAGGTCGCTGTTGACGCGCGCGACGAAGTCGTCCGGGTTGAAGTCCAGATCCTCGACGTGGGCGTTGAGCTTGGCGGCGATGTAGTAGCGCAGCCATTCGGCGTCCATGCCGATGTCCAGGTAGCGCAGCGGCGAGATCCCCGTGCCCCGGCTCTTGGACATCTTTTCGCCGCTGACGGTGATGAAGCCGTGCACGTGCAGCATGTCGGGGATCTTGCGGCCGGAGAACTTCAGCATCGCGGGCCAGAACAGGGCGTGGAAATAGACGATGTCCTTGCCGATGAAGTGCACCTGCTCGGTGTCGCCGTCCGGCGCCAGCAGGGCGTCGAAATCCAGGCCGTTCTTGCGGCAGTAGGCCTTCAGCGAGGCCAGGTAGCCGACCGGGGCGTCCAGCCAGACGTAGAAATATTTGCCCGGCGCGTCGGGGATGGGAATGCCGAAGTAGGGCTCGTCGCGGGAGATGTCCCAGTCGGCCAGGTTGGCCTCGGCGCCCTCGGCCGTGCCCAGCCATTCGCGCGTCTTGGCGAGGACTTCGGATTGCAGCCGGGCGGTGCCGTCGGCGCGCGCGCCGGTGGTCCATTCCTGCAGGAAGGCCACGCAGCGCGGGTCCGACAGGCGGAAGAAGAAGTGTTCGGACGTGCGCAGCACCGGCCGCGCCTTGGTCAGGGTGGAATAGGGCTCGATCAGCTCGGTCGGGCTGTAGACGGCGCCGCAGACCTCGCAGGAATCGCCGTACTGGTCCTTGGCGTGGCAGCGCGGGCATTCGCCCTTGATGTAGCGGTCGGGCAGGAACATGCCCTTGATCGGGTCGTAGAACTGCTCGATCTCGCGGCTGTCGATGAAGCCGGCGGCCTTCAGCGCGCGGTAGATGTCCTGGGACAGTTCGATGTTTTCCGGCGTGTCGGTGCTGTGCCAGTGGTCGAAGCGGATGTGGAAGCCGTCCAGGTATTTCGGCCGTTCGGCGGCGTAGCGGCCCACCAGGGCCTGGGGCGTGATGCCCTCGGCCTGTGCCTTGAGCATGATGGGCGCGCCGTGGGCGTCGTCCGCCCCCACGAAGTGCACGGTGTGGCCCGCCATGCGCATGGCGCGCACCCAGGTGTCGGCCTGGATGTATTCCATGATGTGGCCGATGTGGAAGGAACCGTTGGCGTAGGGCAGGGCGGTGGTGACGAAGATCGTGCGCGACATGGGGCGGGAAGAGGGGAAAAAGGCAAAGGATTGATTCTATCAGGCGGGGTCGGTGGGGGGGGGGCGGTCTTGTCCGCTGTGGCGATGGGGCGGATCAGGCGCATTTGCATCCGATGTGGCGTTATCGGATGCTGTCCCCGAGGGGGCTGGAGGTGGGTAGCCTGGTGGCGATCTGGAAGGGGATGGGGTTGAGATTGGTGGTGCAGCCGGTGGGGCTTGCTGAGTCTGTGTAGGGGGATGACTTGAATCGGCCAGAAGCGGCAATTCCTCTTTCTGAATTCAATGACAGCACTGTCGCGAATTGCAGCTTTTCGGGCCATGAATCACGTTTCCTATGCCGAGAGTGGTAAACACATAACTCGCTTCCTTTTGGGCTGAATCGCCTAGGACCAATAAACAACACAAATACAAATGCTCGGTGCCGACTATCGGCGCGCCAGTTCAATGGTCCGGAACTCGTCACCCAGGAATCCGAACTTGTGTACGAATAGGCCTGCAATTTTCTCGTCGGCGGTGGCAAAAAATACTTGTCGATCCGACTTGACAACCAGATTTCGCAGGTAGTCCAGGAAGGACAAGGCGTTGAGGTCGTCAATGTGCGAAATCGGGTCATCTAGCAGAATGACCTTAGGGCCAGCTTTCACTTGGGCGTTCATTGCCAAGAACATTGACAAGGCGTAGGCGGACCGCTGGCCTGTACTGACTTGGTTGAGTTGAACCGGCAAATTGTTGTCACGCCTTCTCAATGGCGTCTCAGCGTCGGCGGTGACCACATATTCAGCTGGTGCGTGTATTCGACCAAAGATGCTGTCAGCCACCTTATGTGTCGCCGCGACGACAGCAGCACTAGCAGCGTCGAGCGATTGTTTATCGATGATGTTGTCCAGAACACGCTGCGCGCCCGACAGTCGCTCAATCGCCCCCCGGGTGCGAGCTAGGCGGCCAGAGAGCTGTGCAAGCTGTTCCCGGAGCGTTGTCAAACGCGTTGCCGAACGGTTGTCGGCCTGCAGAGCCGCTTGGACCTTCTTGGCCCCCAAGACGGCTGCTTCCAACGAAGTCAGGAGCGATCGCATGTCAGCCTCAGGCACGAAGTCCAAGTAACGATGAGCCGCAGCGCACGCATCGGCAGCCCGCTGTCCCACTCTTTGACGTGCTACCAGTTGCTGAATGGCGGTGTCCAAGGTGTTGTTGCTTTGAACACCTGTGTCATAAATGCGGTACTTCAGTCTCTCGTTCTGCTGAAGGATTCGTGCCTCTAACTCGGCGATGGCGTCCTGAAGCTGCTCTAAATGCTGCCTTGTGTGCTCCAGCGCGTCAATTACATCTAGCGACACCTGTCCTGGCTGTTCGTCTCCATCAATAGGACGGCATAGCTCTTCGATGGTCTTTAAAGACAAACCACCTTGCTCGTAGGCATCGAGCCCCTGCTGCGCAGTCTGTTTTGCCTCGAGCAACTCTCTCTGCCGTTCAATGGTGCTCGAGACCGCAAGTTGGGCATCGCGGACTGTCAACGATGCATTGGTGTCAAGAAGAGAGCGAATGAACTTTTCGAGTTGACCAAGCCAAGATGTTTCTTCTCCAGCTCGCTGTTTTTCAGCATTGAGCTGTTCGATACGGTGCCGGAGCTCTGAAATTGTGGCGTCCGAAGGAGCGAGTGAGAGCGCGTGCATGCGTTGAATTAGTTCACCTGGGCCAAACTCGGTTCCGCAAACAGGACAGTTGGAATCCGAGTGTCGATGCCCGACGACTTTCTGAGCCCAGCTATGCAGTTCGGTTATCGCGCGCTGCAGCTCTGATTGCGTGCGTGTGGTTGCGACAAGAGACTTCTGAAGCTCATCAAGTTGGGAGCTTATGTCGTGAAACTTAGTATTGGCTTCTGCGCGAGCCGTCGAGAGCCACTTGTTTCCCAACGAGGGCTCCCAGCCTTCTGGAGCAGCGTCCGAAGGCAAGGCAGCGTATGCGGGGGCGTTCAGTGCCAATTCATCGTTGGATTGCTTGAATGCTGCTGACAATGCCTTCAGCTCAGCGAATGCAGTTGGAGGAATCGCCTCCAAGTTGGTCAGCCTGGACTTTGCCAAGTCATGTCGCTGCGCGAGGACATTAAGAGCACGCTCATCCTCACGAATGGCAGGGAGTTCATTCTCTACGTACGCGTAGGCTCTTTGCAGGGCTGACGCTTGCTGCGCGATGGCGACTTCAGTGATTGGCCCTACAAGCCAATCCAGCTGCTGGATCACGTTCAATTGCGACGTCAGGCCAGACAGGGTTCCAACAAGCCTTTCGGTCACTGCCTCTTTGCTTTCAGGGGCAACTCGCCACCCAATGTGTTCAAGGTCTTTCAAGAACACAGCGAAAGCCACATCAGCTTCGCCTGGCGCTGCTTCCAGCGCTAAGAGCTCCTTTTCTGTTCCTTCTTTGTCCTTCGCCGCGACTGCACGTTCAGAGCGCTTAGAGCGGGTTTCTTCAGCCACTGCCTTTCGTATTTCCTGAATCCGCCGCCACATTAGGGTCGCTTCGTGTCCGCTCAGCAAGGCGGCTAGGCTTTCCGCAGTGCCTTCCTTGGGAGACTCCTTAAGCAGCGAAAGCTCCGCCGCAGCATCCGTATTGAGGAAGTTGAAGCGTGCGAATTGGTTCGGCAACTTGTTTTGCCGACTGTTGTCATCGCCGCCATACCACAGACGCTGACGAGTCTTGAAATCGGAAAGCAGTTGCTGCGCCGATGTTTTGACTGCAAGGCCAGATGCCAACACCCCCTCGACGGTGGCAGTTCGGGAACAGCCTGAACGTCGATTAGCGCCGCAAAAGAGAAACTCCAGACCTTCGAGCAGGGATGTCTTGCCAACTCCATTCGAGCCGAAGAGAAGATTGGCCTTCCCAAGTTTCTCGAAAGACCTTCGTCTCGGATATGGCCGGAACCCACTCAGGTTAATGCTTGCAATATGCGACTCAACAAGCTGCTGACTCGACTCAACTCCGGTGACCTTCTTGGTTCGGATGGACTGTTTGGCCGTTCCGGAGGAGATGCTTCGGACGACATCTGCAATCGGGCGCTCTCCGTCCAGCACGTCTTCCAGTCCGACAGCGCTGAGCCCGTCAAACCACACACGAACGATGTCTGTCGCCGCTAAGGATTCATCAACCACTGCGACCGAGTCGAGCTCATCCAGCACACGGTCTAAGTCTTCTTCATTGACGACGAACTTGCGGGCGTAATTCCTGTCGGCCTCCAAGTTGCGCTTGGTTGCCCTAAACTCCGAGTTGCCATCATTGCCCTTAGCGACGACAAAGTAGAGATAGTTGTTCCATCGCAAGTCCGGTGACGCATCCCTGTCGAAATAGGCTGGCCCCATCACCTCATCAAGGTAGCTGTTCAATTCGCCCACGGTGTCGGGTAGGCGATTGTTTAGGTCGAATACATAGGCTGCCATATCGCGTTCGTTGCTACGCCTGATTCCACGTAGTACGCCTGCGGCGACTTCTGAGACGTTGGTCAGCTTCCGACCCAGCTTTTCCCGTGCTGACTGGATATTCATTCTTGTGCTCCCGGGCTATTGCGCGCGAGTCCGGTTAGCGACGGAACCCCAATGTCGACAGCCGACTGACCACTCGGTCTGGTGAACGAAATGTCGCGACCACTTAAGTAGTTCTTGGGGCCGGACCCGGTCATGTAGATGATGCAGAAGCGCTCGGCACGGGCTGCGTAGTGCTGGCTCAGGAGCAGTTTCTCTTGCTCTTGCGAGAGCTCGCGCTCCGGCTCTGGAGGCGGGCCTGCGAGAGCCTTGCGAACTTTCTGGTCAAGCCGATCTAACACCTGGGGGTCAACAACTAACCCCGCGTGCACGACTGTTGCTAAAGTGCCGTCTTCGGCGACGACGTTGCGATTTGGGAACTTCGGAAGCCACTTGAACTTGAAGCCCTTGCGAAGTGCTTGTACGGACGATGGCCAAGCATAGCCGCCCGCGCGAAGCTGGGCCACGGCTCCCGTCAGGGCAAACCTACTGTCCCTGAATGCAACCGCCTCTTGTGCCGGGTCTTGGGTGACAGTGATTCGTCGTACGACTTCTTGCTCACAAAGCCGCATCGAATCGAGGCGTGTCGGTGAGTACCAATCCGCAGGTACCCCAAACTCACCTGCAGTGATAGCCATCGCTCGCTCGACAGCAATTGGGCCGGTGCGATATAGGTCATAAAGATCGCCAAGTGGGGTGCCACATGCATTGAGTTTCTCAAGCTGTCTTCCGAACCCATCGTCCGGGCACTCGTCTAGTTTCCGAGGCTCGACCCATCGGCTTTGGTCTTCAGCCCAAACGAACGTCTTTCGAGCCTTCGGGCCAGTGCGCATCGAGCGCGGCTTCGGAATTGCATGATGAAAGACTTTGGTCGCCTCGAACAAGAAGACGCGAGGTCGATAGTGGAACTGAAGTGCGTGCGCGCGTATGGGTTCGTGCCGCGTGTAATAAATGCCGCGACTGTGATTTTCTAGAATGGCATCGTCCGACAAGTTTGTTTCGGGCGAGCACAGATACCAGGCTGAGCCGCAGATGTTCTTCCACTGGTGTTCGTTCTCACCGCTCTCGTCAACTGAGACCACGTTGTCAGCCCAGTTAAGGCACAACAGCTCGGTTTCACCGGCACTAGCAAACAGTTCCTGTCTATATTTTTTGTACAGAAGGTGACGTGGACTATTGTTGAGCTGAATGTGCAGAAGAAGTAGGCCCTTGTAATATTGGTTGATTAGGTCTTGCTTGAATCCGAATACGTCAGAACAGATGAGTGTGATAAGACGGACTTCGGTCGGCAGAGTACCGAACGCGTATATATAGACGCCGGGGAGCATTCCCGTCGCTTCGGTATTCTGAGGATCTCCCGAAGGTTCAGTCTTGTATTGGACTAAGAGTACGAGGCGAACAGACTGGTCTGTGCTGCTGTTGGTCAGGAAAGCGTATACGAGCGGATTGCGGTATTGCTGTGTGGTCCGAGCCCCAGGAAACACGTCGTCATCGAGGACTACTGCTCGTTCTCCAAGCCGGTGGCGAATAGCGTCCAGTTCGCCTAATGGCAGACTTTCGCATCCCAGAGCCCAAAGCTTGCCCTCCTCGGGCATAACCCCTTGCTCAATTGCTTCGAGCAGCGCGTCCCATGGGACGCTGTACTCCGGGCTGACGACTAAGTCAGGTTGGCTTCCTGCCGTGGCTGCCAGCTCAAGGAATGTCGCTGCGCGTTGCTTTGCTTCTGCACTGTTGGCGTTACTAATCGAGCCGGGTGTAATTCGGATGTGGCCAGGCGGCTGGTGCGCGAGCACCGTATAGAGCGTGTCGTCTGCTTGTAATGCGTTGAGACGAGGAGGTTCTAGCCCTTCACGTTCGAGCCTTTGCCTGACAGGAATGATTTCCAATCTTGCCTCCTTCTCATATTCCACAGCTTAGCTGTTCGATTTGATACGAAAGATTACTACAGAATTCTGGCGAACTGGCGATCAACGTATGCAATTCGCTGGACACCAGCCGTTAACCTTGAAAGATCGACCGTCAACAACGGCTCGGGTAGCGTCCGTCCGTAGGCGCACACTCAATCTCCCGATGTTTGAAAGGAGATTGTCATGAAATCCGAGAATGTCGCCGTTAGCCATCGTGTGCCATGGAACAAGGGCAAACTCACCGGGCAGAAGCCGCCGCTAAAGCTCAGAGAAATTTGGGCGATCCGGACGAGGCTTCAGATGGCGTCGAATGCCCGTGAGCTTGCGATGTTCAATCTTGCAATCGATAGCAAGCTTCGAGCGTGCGATCTCACGCGATTGCAGGTGCGGGACGTCCGTCACGGAAGCCACGTGGTAGCAAGGGCCGCCGTCATGCAGCAGAAGACCCAGCGGCCAGTCCAATTTGAGATCACGGAACAGACCCGTGAGAGCCTCGAGGCATGGATCGAAGCGCGAGGACTGAAGGAGCCGGATTTTCTGTTTCCGAGCCGGTTGCATACGTCGCCGCATCTGTCGACCCGGCAATACGCCTGGATGGTGCATCGCTGAGTCGCGTCGATTGGTCTTGACGATACCGCATACGGTACCCACACTATGCGGCGCACAAAAGCCTCGCTGATCTACCGGCGAACGAAGAATCTTCGAGCGGTGCAATTGCTGCTCGGACATACGAAGCTCGAAAGCACGGTTCGCTATCTTGGCATCGAGGTTGACGATGCCCTTGAGATGGCAGAGCAGACAGAGGTCTAATGATGCGGTGGCCGGCGAGCGGTCGCTTGCCGGCCAGAAGCAGTCCACTAGAGCTCGCCGCCCTGAGGAAGCATTAACCATCTATATGCACTATGCTAAGTGCGTCTCTTTGGTGATGGCTTAGTAGTTCCGAATGAAAATCGACATAGCTATAGCCTGCTGTTTTCGTCAATTTTTTAGGCGTTTTATGTCCGATTCGGCTGAGAAAAGCCGATGTTATACACCACCATAGTTGCTCGAAAATAGTTAGCCTCACGGGAGCATGAATTGAGCTTCAAAGATTTCATTCCGTATATTGCGTTAGCAGTGTCGCTTACTGCCTTGTACTTTGTAGTTAGGAACTACCGGAGAAAGTCCGGGACGCACATTAAGGGGATGTTTTGCATTAGCTCAAGCGCATACGCTGAAGACAAGTATGTTGACAGCGTTACGCTAGAGAACTTCAAAGATAGGTCAGTAATCATATTCAAAATTTTTCTACGGATTGGAGCTAACTATTACATTGAACTGGATGATTTCGAGCATGAACCGAAAATCCTAAGGCCATATGAGTCATACGCGAATCACTATGGACCAGTAGATTTCTACTGTGTGAATATGAACCGTATTAAGCTCAATCAGCTTCTTGGTTCGAGACGGGTAAAGAAGAGATTAGTTTTATCTACTTCTCACGGAAAGTATGTGGTGAAGAAGTGGATAAATAGATGGGATCCTATAGGTGACTTCTTCGACAATCACCTGACAGCATCGATCATACCAATGCGACCCCCTGAAGGCGCAGGCTATTACGGCTCAGATGTCAAGTATTTAGTGAGATTGCTCACCGAGGATGGATATAAGAAAACAATTCCAGTGTATCTCAGCGACTACAACTATCCTCGGTTCGAGAAATTTAGACTTACAGAAGAGTCACTTTTTTCACAGGAAAATCTTGAGGATTTTCTAACTAATCAAGCAATAAATGGAAATCTCAAATGTATTAATGTTGAGGTTATCGACGCTGACCAACTTAGGAAAAAAACGTATGGTCATGACTTCGGAGAATCGTTTGAAGCGAAACACTACAGTTGGTTTTTCTATGTTTTTGTCGGAAAATTACTAACCGTATGGAGCAATATTCGGCTCTACTTCATCAACCGAAAGCACCAAAAATCTAACAAAGTACTGCACCAAACAAGGCGGTGAATGCAGCATTGATTTACAGCGTTTCTAAAAGCTCAGCGGCGGCACTGGGTCGAAAGCAGCCCCTGACGAGCGGCCGTTTTCGACCCGGAGCCGTCTTTCGAGAAACTACTGAAAGCGACCCGTCAGAACTCGCGCTATACTTTTTGCAAAAAACACGCATCGCGGCTGCTGAGGTGCCACAGCCATATGCTAGTGCTAGATATGGCCTATGGTATGTGGCGGCGCACATTACGTTAGACCTCACCCCCCAAAATCCTCACCATTTTAATT
The DNA here is from genome assembly GCF_027214045.1 of Castellaniella denitrificans. Taxonomy (GTDB): domain Bacteria; phylum Pseudomonadota; class Gammaproteobacteria; order Burkholderiales; family Burkholderiaceae_B; genus Castellaniella; species Castellaniella denitrificans_A. The sequence continues at coordinate 267,630 of NZ_JAPWHE010000003.1, forward strand.
CAAATGAAAATAGCAAACGCAATTGATCTGGCATTTGAGAACGTACTCAAAGAGGGACTAACGGATGTTGAGGTCTTCGCTCGACCGTTTGAGGTCGATCTACTAAAGAACGCAAAGATATCTGAAGACATCAAGCAAGACATCAAAACATCATTAAAAGAATCTCAAATAAAAGGAATGGGCTTTACACCCATATCACACATACTCGTCCCCAAGAAAGAGCTTTTTGACTTCAGAAAGTGCGCGATCATTGAGCCGGTAGACGAACTCAAATACCTGACACTTGCGTTGCAGATAGCAGACCAAATTGAAACAAAGCGCCCCAACAAGAGTAAAAATCATGTTTTTTCTTACAGATTTTCTCCAGGCAAAGGGTATCTCTTTGATGTGAAATACAATTACACAGCATTCCGTGAACATGTTTCAAAAAAGTCCAAGCAGCGCAATGTCAATGTAATTGTGTCATGCGATATTTCAAATTTCTATGATAGGCTCAACCTTCACAGGCTAGAGTGCGTTCTTTCCTCGAACCCAAAGATTGACAAGAAAATAATATTACAGATAAATGAACTCCTACTATTCTGGTCAGGAAGGGACTCATATGGTATTCCAGTAGGCTCCAATGCCAGCAGGATTTTGGCAGAGGCTGCATTGATTGAAGTCGACAACTTTCTTTTGTCTCACAAGGTATCGTACTGCCGCTTTGTTGATGACTTCAGGCTGTTTGCCCCAGATTCAGCCACTGCACACAGGTGGCTAGCACTACTAGTCGACAGGTTGTCTAAGGAGGGGCTTTTCCTCAATACCGGCAAAACAGAAATCAAGGATGTTTCGGCCTTCAGGGAGGAAGCAGACAGCGGAGCAGAGAGCCAGGACGAAAGTGATCCGCCACCGGAGTCGCCCAAAGAACCAACAGATTCGCAGCCGGATAAGTCAAATCACGAAGCATCTCGCGTCATTCGAGGCTACTCAGGGCTCATACCAACAAAATTTCGGACCTTGTCTGATGCGGAAACGGAAAAAATTCTCCGAGAAGATTTTACCGAAAAGTTGAAACAGGTCACCAAGTCAGTTCTAATTGAGCCTACAAATTTGGTTTCGCTTGTAAAGGCATGTATAGCCAAGAAGGATCCGGACGGGATAATTAAGATAACAAAAAATCTAAACAAATTCCCCCAGTTTATCCCCTATGTCATTGATGCGATCATCAAGAATGATTCAATATTCGATGACGGGAAGATAACGTCCTTATCTGAGTCTTTGGCATTTTGGCTTGATAGGGAGCATGCGCCAGAGTTTGTGTCGATATATGCAATTAGATTCTTTGGTCACCAGCCATTTGTTAACAAGCCAGTACTAATGGAATGCTTCAGGAAACTAAAGAGAAATGATGGAAGCTACATTGGCAGAGCTTTGCTTGAGCAGTTGGAGAAGATTGTTGAGCGAGGCGAGGTGATTGAGATAAGGGACTACTTTACGCGCGCCGATCAGTCTGAGCGGCGCCAAATATCAAGAATGGTTGACATTAGCCTCACAAAGGGCGAGAAGCGGCCATTTTTTAAGAATGCACTTACACAGTCTCAAGATATCTTCCTAAAGAACATGGAAAATTTGTTTTCTTAGTTTTTCGCATATGCAACCAAGGTTTAACTGTCAGTTCAACGCGGACGCCAACACTGGCCATGCCTTCGGCATTTTCATGGCCAGTGTTGGTTCCCTACGCGCTTCGCGCTCCGGCGCCGATTAACCTGGGCGTTGAATGTCTGCCTCTTGATCCCACCAGCGGCAGCTCCTGGCCGAAAGCAACCACCCACACTGACTAGATTGCCCCCCCCACCAGTCCCACAATTTGACATAACCCAATAACACTGATATTTTATACAGCATCAGTGGCGGCGCACAACGTGCTGCCACATTGCTTTGGGAGGAAACCATGACCACACCTAAACGTGTCGCCTGGAAAGACATTGTCGCGCCGCCGCTTGACTGGGCAGCCCCAAAGAGGTCCGATCAGGACGCCGAATCCGGCGAGACCCAACAAGACCAGAAAGAGCAGGGCGCCGACCAGTAAGCCTCTTGCCCACTGGGCTGTGGACGCGTAATCGGCGGCACAGCCTCAGCATGCGACGGCCCCTTCAGAAGGACTCTGAAGGGGCCGTTTCGATTGCGGCAGACAGCGGTCGTTCGTCTCGGGGCCTGGACAGGGTCACGAGACGCCTGTGGCTCAGGGAATCTCGCGCATCTCGATATCCGTCACGTCCCGTTCGCGCGCCGGCTGACTCCCCCGCGACCAGGCCCCGGGTCCGGTCGGCATGGCCGAGCGCCGGCGTTCGGCCCAATAGGCCTTGACGCCGAAGGGCCGGCCTTTCAGCCGGGCGACGATGTACAGCACGCCGATCGCCAGGGCGGTCGAGGCCATGAAGACGAACGCCATCACCAGGCCGAAGAAGGCCAGGATCAGGAACAGGATGGCGCGCAGGATTTGCTGGATCAGATTCATAAAACTTGGACTCCTGTGGCCGGAAAAGGTTGCATGCGCGTCGCGGCGGGACGCCGGGCGGGCGGCAGTGGCGTCCGGCCGGATCCGGGGGCGCCTGTCATGCCCATATTGGGGTCAATCGGCGGATTTCCAGGGGAATCCGCTATGCTTCTGGTTTCGACTGTTTTCACCCGATCTCTCATCATGGCTACCACGATACAGGACATTCGCGCGATCCTGTCCAGGGTCATCAACCCCGACACCCGGAAAACGCTGGCGGTGACCGAACCCGAATTGCGGATCGCCGCCTCGGGCGACGCCTTCGACATCACTGTAACCCTGGGCTATCCCTTGTTCAATGGCGAGCAGGCCCTGGGTGCCGCCATCCGGACCGCGCTGGACGCGGCCGGCGCGCGCCTCGGGAAACTGGAATTCCAGTCGCGGATCGTCGCCCATGCGGTCCAGCGCGGGCTGCGCACCCTGGGCAACGTGCGCAATGTCATCGCGGTGGCTTCCGGCAAGGGCGGGGTCGGCAAAAGCACCACGGCCGTCAACCTGGCCCTGGCGCTGCACAGCCAGGGCGCGCGCGTCGGCCTGCTGGACGCCGACATCTACGGCCCCAGCGTGCCCATCATGCTGGGCCTGTCGGGCAAGCCGAAAAGCGCCGACGGCAAGAGCATGGAACCCATGATCGGCCATGGCCTGCAGGCCAATTCCATCGGCTTCCTGATGGACGACGACGGGCCGGCGATCTGGCGCGGCCCCATGGTCACGCAGGCCCTGACGCAGTTGCTGTCGCTTACCAATTGGAACGATCTGGATTATCTGATCGTGGACATGCCTCCGGGAACGGGCGATATTGCCCTCACCATGGCGCAAAAGGTCCCGCTGACGGGGGCGATCATCGTCACCACCCCCCAGGACCTGGCCCTGGCCGATGCCCGCAAGGGTCTGATCATGTTCCAGAAGGTGGATGTCCCGGTGCTGGGGATCGTCGAAAACATGTCCGTCCACGTGTGCTCCAACTGCGGGCACGCGGAGCCGATCTTCGGCCAGGACGGCGGCCGCCAGCTCGCGGCGACCTATCACCTGCCCTGGCTGGGGGATTTGCCGTTGCAGCTCGACATCCGCCAGGAAACCGACTCCGGCCGGCCCAGCGTCGTCGCCTCGCCCGACGGCGAGGCCGCGCGCCGTTACCAGGACATCGCCCGCCAGCTGGCCATCCACGTGGCCGGACAGCCGCTGGACGATTCCGGTTCCCGGCCCAAGGTCGTGGCGCGCACGAGCTGATGCCGGGGGATGGTCTGACCCTGTCCGCCCGGCCGTCGCATCCCGGCCGTCCGCGCATCGGGCCTGGCCGGATAGTCCACGGGGTGCGCCGGGCGCTGCTCGGTCTGGGGGTCGCCGCCTGCGCCCCCGCGCTGGCCGCGCCCCCGGAAGTCATCATCGACCCGGGCGGCGCTCCGCCCAAGGTGTTACAGGCCATTACCAATGCGGTCGGCGCCATCACGCGCCTGACGGAAGACCAGGACGTGCGCGAGGTCTCGCGCCTGCGGCGGCGCGCCTGGGAGGCCGCCCAGGCCGCCCTGCGGACCCAGGGCTACTTCGGCGCGACCGTCACGCTGGACGTCTCGCCGGGCGCGGCGAACGGCGGTGAATTCTGGGACATCGCGATCGACACGGGCGAGCGGGCCCGGGTGCGCCAGCTCGGGCTGCGCTTCGAGGGCGCGCTCGCCGGGGACGCCTACGCGGCCCGGCGCCAGTCGTTGCGCGGCGACTGGCTGCTCAAGGAAGGCATGCCCTTCATCAACGACGACTGGAACCGGGCCAAGACCGAACTGCTGGACGCCGCCTCGCGCCGGGATTTCTATTACGCCCGTTATGCGCAGACCCGCGCGCTAGTCGACCCCGGGGCGGCCAAGGCCGACCTGGACGTCGCGCTCGACAGTGGCCCGCCGGTGCGGCTGGGCGAACTCCAGATCATCGGCTTGAAGCGGGTGCCTGAATCCCTGATCCGGCGCTATGTGCGCTACGACCCGGGCGACGCCTACGACCAGACGCGCCTGGAGGACTGGCAGCAGGCCCTGCAGTCCACCACGTTCTTTCGCGGCGCCTTCGTCACGCTGGCCGACGGCGCGCCGCCGGCGCCGGCGGGCGCCGCGTCGGCCGGGACGCCCGCCGGCGCCGGCGGGGACATGGCCCCGCAAGCCGCCGCCGCACAGCCGGCCGCGCGGCCCCGGGGCACCGACCCCGTCACGCTGCCCGTGCGTGTCCAGGTGACCGAAGGCCCGGCCCGCTATGCCAGCGGCTCATTGGGTGCCGACAGCGATTATGGCGTGCGGGTGGAGGGCCTGTACCGTCAGAACGTGGTTTATGGCTTGCCGGTCTGGATCGAGACCGGCGCCGGGGTCGACAACAAGCGGCAGCGCGCTTTCTTCGACGTGCACCTGCCGCCCGGCATGGACGGCAGCAAGGACAGTTTCGGTCTGCTGTACGACCATTCGGACATCGAGGGCCTGGAGACCAGCCGCGCCGGCCTGGGCTGGAAGCGCAGCCAGACGCGCAAGGCGGCGGGCGACAGCCGCGTCGAATACGAAGTCCGCTGGGGCGCGCTGGTCGCCTACGACAAGACCCGCATTTCCGGCGATTCGCGCTACGAGGTCCCGAGCTGGGCGGCCACCTGGCAGTGGCTGCGCCGCGATGTGGACTCGAAATACGATCCGCGCGAGGGCAACCTGGTCGAATTCGGCCTGGGCGCGGGCACGACGCTGGACGACGGCAAGGCCTTCTACCGCAGCAGCCTGCGCGCCCAGCAATGGTGGCCGATCGGCGAGCGCGACGTGCTGACCGTGCGCGGCGAGATCGGCAAGGTCTGGGCGCAGACCGACCGCCTGCCACAGGATTTTTCCTGGCGTACCGGCGGATCGCGCAGCATCCGGGGCTATCGCTACCAGAGCATCGGCCTGCGGCGCGGCGACGCGGTCATCGGCGCGCCCGCGCTGGGCGTGGCCAGCATCGAATACACGCACTATTTCACCGATACCCTGGGCGCCAATCTGTTCGTCGACGCCGGGGACGCGGCCGCGTCCTTCGGCCAGTTCGACTGGCACCTGGGCTACGGGGCCGGCCTGGCGGTGCGCACGCCGGCCGGCCCGTTCTTCGTCGACCTGGCCTGGGCGCAGAAAGACCGGCGCCTGCGGCTGCAATTTTCCCTGGGGATCGCGTTTTGAAGGCGCGCATCTGGCGTGGCCTGCGGGCCTTCAGTCTCTGGGGGCTGCCGCCGCTCGTGCTGGCGCTGTTGCTGGCCATCGGCTTCGCCGTCTGGTGCGTCACCAGCACGACCGGTACCCGCTGGCTGCTGCGCACGGCGGCCGCCCAGCTGGGCGGCGAGGCCCATGGCGTGCGCGGCACGCTGGCCCGGGGTCTGTATGTCGAGGGCCTGACGATCGTCCTGCCCGACGTCGACGTGCGCGTGGTCGGGCTGCACCTCAAGGCGCTCTGGCCGGAATTGCTGGACCGCCGCCTGCACGTCAACGATCTGTCGGCGGTGCGCGTGGACGTGGCGTTGCGCACCGCGCCGGCCGCCGCGCCCGTCGCGGGCGACGGCCAGCCCTTCCGGATGCCGTCGCTGCCGCTCGGATTGCGGATCGACCGGCTAGCGCTGGGGGGGCTGGGCCTGCGCATCGACGGAGAGCCGTTGCCCGTCGACCTGCTGTCCGTCTCGACCGCCCTGACCCTGGACGCCCATACGGCGACCGTGACGCTGGACCACCTGCAGGCGGCCCACCGGGACACGCTGCTCAAGCTCGACGGCAATCTCGCCCTGCGCGGTCTGGCGGCGCCCTGGCCCTTCGAACTCAATCTGCACGGATCCGCCCAGGATCGCAGCGCGCACTCGCCGGTCTGCCTGCGGCGGGCGATGGCGCCGGGAGGCGGCGCGGCCGGGGGCGAGCCGCCCGGGGATGCGTGCCGCGTCGACCTGGACCTGCGTCTGGCGGGGACGCTCCAGTCCCTGCATCTGCAGGCCAGCGGGCGGGGCGAAGGCCTGGAACTCCGGGCGGAGGCCGATATCCGCCCCGGCCAGTCTTTTCCCCTGGAAGCGGCGCAGGCGGATCTGCGTCTGCCGGGCGATGCCCGCGTGACGCTCGACATCGCCCCCGGGGTGCCGGGGGCAGACGGCCTGCGCCCGGTCCGCGCCCGGTGGGCCGTCCGGCAGTTCCGGCCCGATCCCTGGCTGCCCGCGGACCTGGGCCCGGCGCTGCTCAACCTGAAGGGCGAGCTGCGCGCGCGTCTGGACGCCGGCCAGCGTGTGCGGGACCTGGGCCTGGACCTGGCGTTCGATGGCCCCAACCGCTGGAACGGTCAGCCCCTGTCGGGCAAGGTCCGGCTGGAGCGCCTGTCGCGGACGGGGGGCGCGCTGCTCGATGCGCGGGCGGCGGGGCCGGCGGATCTCCTGGGCCTGCGGGCCGAGGGCCTGGACATGGACCTGGCCCTGGGGCCGGACCGGATCCGCGCCGGAGGCGACGCGTCGGCGGACGCCAGCCGGCTGTCGCTGCGGGCGCGGCTGCCGGCCCTGGCGGCGTTGTGGCCCGGCCTGGAGGGCGGGGCGGACCTGGATTTCAATGTGTCCGGCCCCCTGGCCGACCACCGGGGCGGCCTGCAGGCCCGTTACACGCCGCCGGATGCCCTGGATGACGTGCCCGGGCGGGCGCCGGTGAGCCTGGAACTGGCCTTCGGCGGCGGCTGGACGCAGGCCCAGGGCTGGCGCGGACAGTTGACCGCCCTGCGGGCCGGGCATGCCGGCCTGGTCCTGGACAGCCGGGCGGCGGTGCCGCTGGCGCTCGACGCCGCGGGCGGCTGGCGGGTCGGTCAGGCGGTCCTCGGGTTGTCGCTGGACGGCGAACCCCTGCTCGGCGTGAATCACCAGGTTTCGGCCGGCGGGCAGGGCCGTTGGGAAACGCGCGGCCGCATCGATCCGCTGACCATCACCCCGGCACGCATCGACCGGCTGCGGGCCTGGCTGGGCCGCGCCGCCGCGCGGGAAGGCGGGGTACGCACCCAACTGTCCGAACAGGCGCGGCGCAGCCGTCTGGACGCGCGCCTGGAATGGAACTTGAAGTTCGACGACGCCCTGAGCGGCGACATCCATCTGGCCCGCCAGGACGGCGACCTGACCGTGCCCGGCGACGTGCCCCTCCAGCTTGGTCTGGAGGAGGCCCGCCTGGATATCGTCATCCGGCGCGTCGGTGCCGGCCTCAGCCGCGCCGATGCCGACCTCCGGGTCCGGACGCGCGAAATGGGCAGCATGCGCTTGCGCGCCGACACGCCGATCCATGCGGCCCCGGGCGGCGGCCTCGTCCTGCGGCCGCAGGATGCGCGGCACCTGCGCTTCGAGGCCCGGTCCGAGGACCTGGCCTGGGCGAACCTGCTGCTGGGCGGGGAGATGGAAATCGGCGGCACCCTGCAGGCCGACATCCAGGGCGGCAGCCGGCCCGATGGCCGCTGGACGCTGTCCGGGCCGCTGAGCGGCGACGGCCTGCGCCTGCTGATCGCCGACCAGGGCGTGCGGCTGCTGGACGGCACCTTGCGGGCGCATTTCGACGGCACCCGGGTGCTGCTGGATCATCTGCGCTTTCCGGCGCTGCGCCGGGTCGTGCCCAAGGAATGGCGCACCGCCACCTGGATCGCCGAAAACCCGGATGCCCAGGACGGATACCTGGACCTGTCGGGCGCCTGGGATCTGACCGAAAGCCAGGGCCAGGCGGACATCGCTTTCCGGCGGTATCCGATCCTGCAGCGCTCGGACCGCTACGCCATGATCAGCGGCGATCTCCAGGTCCGGGCGACCTTGCCGGAAATCCTCATCGGCGGCAAGATCACGGCCGACGCCGGCTGGTTCGACCTGGACATGCTCAACGCCATCCCGTCCCTGGACAGCGACGTGGTGGTCCTGCAACCGGGGGCGAAGGACGCGCCGCCATCGGCCTCGCCGCCGCTGGACCTGCGCGCCGATCTGACCATCGACCTGGGGCCGCGTTTCTATCTGACCGGCTTCGGCCTGGACTCGGGGCTGGTCGGCGGCATGAATCTGCGCATGACGGACGGCATGCTCACGGCGCTGGGCCAGTTGCGCACCCGGGGCGGCGCCATCAATGCCTATGGCCAGCACCTGCAGCTGCGGCGCGGCACCATCACCTTCCAGGGCGATGTGGCCAATCCCGTGCTCGACATCCAGGCCCTGCGCACCGACGTGGCGGTCCAGGCCGGGGTCCGGGTGGCCGGCACCGCCCGGCGTCCGCGCATCGACCTGATGTCGATCCCCGAAGTCAGCGAAACCGAAAAACTGACCTGGCTGCTGCTGGGCCACGGTCCGGACCAGGGCGGCGGCGACATGTCGCTGCTGTTCTCGGTGGGCAGTTCCTTCCTGTCGGGCGGCGAGCCGTTCTACAAGCGTTTCGGCCTGGACGAACTGAGCATGCGCTCGGGCGAACTGGGCAGCACGGGCAGCATCTTGCCGGTCGAGAGCGTGGTCAGCGGCCTGGACGCGGGCGCCAGCGCCATCGAACAGCGTTTCGTCCTGGCCGGCAAGCGTCTGACCGACGACCTGCGGCTGAGCCTGGAACAGGCCCTGGCGCAGACCGGCACCGTGGCGCGGCTGAGCTACCGCCTGATGCGCGGCCTGCGGGCCGAGCTGACCACGGGCACCGTCAGCGGCCTGGCGCTGGTCTATCGATGGTTCTCGATGGAATAGGGCGTTTCTGGACAGGCCCTCGCGCCGCGCGTCCTGATGTGCCTTAAAATACCGCAACTTTGAACAGAGGGCGCCCATGAGCATCAAAAACGACCGCTGGATCCGGCGCGCCGCGCAGGCCGGCATGATCGAACCCTTCGAGCCCGGCCAGGTGCGCTCGGTCGATGGCCAGCGGATCGTCAGCTACGGCACCAGCAGCTACGGCTACGACGTGCGCTGCGCCAACGAATTCAAGATCTTCACGAACATCAATTCCACGATCGTCGACCCCAAGGCCTTCGATGAAAAATCCTTCGTGGATTTCCAGGGCGACGTCTGCATCATCCCGCCCAATTCCTTCGCCCTGGCTCGCACGGTCGAATATTTCCGCATTCCGCGTTCCGTGCTGACCGTGTGTCTGGGGAAAAGCACCTATGCCCGTTGCGGCATCATCGTCAACGTCACGCCGCTGGAACCCGAATGGGAAGGGCACGTGACGCTGGAATTTTCCAACACCACCCCCTTGCCGGCGAAGATCTACGCGGGAGAGGGTTGCGCCCAGATGCTGTTCTTCGAAAGCGACGAGGTCTGCGAGACCTCCTACGCCGACCGGGGCGGCAAATATCAGGGCCAGCAGGGGGTCACGCTGCCTCGCACATAGTGTCCGTCCGTCCATTCGGGCGGATCCGGCCCCGGGCGGGCGCCCGGGGCCGGGGTTCTTTCGGGGTTCCGGCCCCGACACGGTGAATGCCATGAAATTTCGTTTTCCCATCGTCATCATCGACGAAGACTATCGCTCCGAGAACGCCTCGGGTTTCGGCATCCGCGCCCTGGCGGCGGCCATCGAGGCCGAGGGCGTCGAGGTCCTCGGGGTCACCAGCTACGGCGACCTCAGTTCCTTCGCCCAGCAGCAGAGCCGCGCCAGCGCATTCATCCTGTCGATCGACGACGAGGAATTCGACGAGGATTCCCCGCAAGACGTCGCCAACGCGATCAAGAACCTGCGCGCCTTCATCGGCGAGCTGCGCTTTCGCAACGAGGACATCCCCATCTACCTGTACGGGGAGACGCGCACTTCGCAGCACATTCCCAACGACATCCTGCGCGAACTGCATGGCTTCATCCACATGTTCGAGGACACGCCGGAATTCGTCGCGCGCCACATCATCCGCGAGGCGCGCGCCTACCTCGACAGCCTGCCGCCGCCCTTCTTCCGCGAACTGCTGGAATACGCCTCCGACGGCTCCTATTCCTGGCATTGCCCCGGGCACTCGGGCGGGGTGGCCTTCCTGAAGAGCCCCGTGGGACAGATGTTCCACCAGTTCTTCGGCGAGAACATGCTGCGCGCCGACGTCTGCAACGCCGTGGACGAACTGGGCCAGTTGCTGGACCACACCGGCCCGGTGGCCGAATCGGAACGCAATGCGGCGCGCATCTTCCACGCCGACCATTGTTTCTTCGTGACCAACGGCACGTCCACGTCCAACAAGATCGTCTGGCACGCCAACGTGGCCGCGGGCGACGTGGTGGTGGTGGACCGCAACTGCCACAAGTCGATCCTGCACGCCATCACCATGACCGGCGCCATCCCGGTGTTCCTGCGGCCCACGCGCAATCACCTGGGCATCATCGGGCCGATTCCCCTCGAGGAATTCGATCCCGAGAACATCCGCAAGAAAATCGAGGCCAACCCCTTCGCGCGCGAGGCCGCCAACAAGCGCCCGCGCATCCTGACGCTGACCCAGAGCACCTACGACGGCGTGATCTACAACGTCGAGATGATCAAGGAAAAGCTCGGTTCGGAAATCGACACCCTTCACTTCGACGAGGCCTGGCTGCCGCACGCGGCCTTCCACGAGTTCTATCAGGACATGCACGCCATCGGTCCGGACCGGCCGCGCAGCAAGGACACGATGATTTATGCGACGCACTCCACGCACAAGCTGCTGGCGGGCCTGTCGCAGGCCTCGCAGATCGTGGTGCAGGATTCCGAGACCCGCGCGCTGGACCGCAATCTCTTCAACGAAGCCTTCCTGATGCACACCTCGACCTCGCCGCAATACGCCATCATCGCGTCCTGCGACGTGGCGGCGGCCATGATGGAACCTCCGGGCGGCACGGCCCTGGTCGAGGAATCCATCCGCGAGGCGCTGGATTTCCGCCGCGCCATGCGCAAGGTCGAGTCCGAGTTCGGCAAGAACGACTGGTGGTTCAAGGTCTGGGGCCCCAACCGGCTGGTGTCCGACGGCATCGGCAACCGCGAGGACTGGATCCTGGGTTCGGGCGACGAATGGCACGGCTTCGGCGACCTGGCCGACGGCTTCAACATGCTCGACCCGATCAAGGCCACGGTGGTGACGCCGGGGCTGGACATCTCGGGCACGTTCGCCGATTCCGGCATCCCGGCGGCGCTGGTCTCGCGCTACCTGGTCGAACATGGCGTGGTGGTGGAAAAGACCGGCCTGTATTCCTTCTTCATCCTGTTCACCATCGGCATCACCAAGGGCCGCTGGAACACCCTGCTGACGGCCCTGCAGCAGTTCAAGGACGACTACGACCGCAACCAGCCGCTGTGGCGGGTGCTGCCGGAATTCAGCCGCTCGCACAAGCGCTACGAGCGCATGGGGCTGCGCGACCTGTGCCAGCAAATCCACGAGGCCTACCGCCATTACGATTTCGCGCGCCTGACCACGCGGGTGTATCTCAGCGACATGGTGCCCGCCATGCGCCCGGCCGACGCCTATGCGCGCATGGCCCACCGCGAGGTCGAACGCGTCCAGGTCGACCAGCTCGAGGGCCGCGTCACCGGGGTGCTGCTGACGCCTTATCCGCCGGGCATCCCGCTGCTGATCCCGGGCGAACGCTTCAACCGCGACATCGTCGATTACCTGAAGTTCACCCAGGAATTCAACCAGCAGTTCCCGGGGTTCGAGACCGATGTCCACGGGCTGGCCTACGAGACCGACGAGCAAGGGGTGCGGCGCTACTACGTGGACTGCATCCGCGAAGGCGCCTGATTTCCGTGGGGGACCGTTTCGACGCGGCCGTGGTCGGCGCTGGCGCGGCCGGCATGATGGCCGCCGCCGTGGCGGCCCGGCGGGGCCTGCGGGTGGTCCTGATCGACCACGCCGAACGGCTGGCGGAAAAGATCCGCATCTCCGGGGGCGGGCGCTGCAACTTCACCAACCTGGGTGCGAGTCCCGCGCAGTTCCTGTCGCGCAATCCCGATTTCTGCCGTTCCGCCCTGCGGGCCTACGGGCCGGGGGATTTCCTGGACCTGCTGCGCGCGCACCGCGTGTCCTGGCACGAAAAGCACCGGGGCCAGTTGTTCTGCGACGATTCCAGCGAATCCATCATCCAGGTCCTGCGCCGCGAGTGCGAGGCGGGCGGGGTGCGCTGGCGCATGCCGTGCGCGGTCCGGGCCGTGGGCCGGGAGGCGGACGGCTTCCGGCTGGATACCGTCACGGGTCCGATCCGGGCCGCCCGGCTGGTGCTGGCGACCGGCGGCATGGCGATCCCGCAGATGGGCGCCACCGACTTCAGCCTGCGGATCGCGCGCCAGTTCGGGCTGCGCATCGTCGAACCGCGTCCGGCCCTGGTGCCGCTGACCTTCGACCCGGACCAGTGGCGGCCCTATGCGGCCCTGGCCGGCGTGTCCCTGGAAGTGCGCCTGTCGCACGAGGCCGCCGCGCCCGAGGACGGCGGAAAGCGGCCCCGCCGCCCGGTGCGCGCCGAGTTCCTGGAGGATCTGCTGTTCACCCATCGCGGCCTGTCGGGGCCGGGCATTCTGCAAATTTCCAGTCACTGGCGTCCGGGCGATCCGATCCGCATCGACCTGTCGCCCGGGCGCGACATGGCCGAAGCCCTGGTGGCCGCCAAGACGGGCGGCCGCCAGACCGTGGCCGCCGCGCTGGCCCAGGTCTGGCCCCGGCGGCTGGCCGAGGCCTGGCTGGGGGCCGCGGGCCAGGCAGCCGGCCCCGAGGCGGGAGACGCCAGGGACCGGCGGGAACTCGAAGGGCTGGCCGGCCTGCGCCTGGCCGACGCCCCCGACCGCCGCCTGCGCGCCCTGGCCGGACACATCCATGGCTGGACACTGTGGCCCACGGGCACGGCCGGCTACAAGAAGGCCGAGGTGATGAGCGGCGGCGTGGACACCGACGAACTCGATCAGCGCAGTCTGGAATCGCGCCGCTGTCCGGGCCTGCACGTGATCGGCGAGGCCGTGGACGTCACCGGCTGGCTGGGGGGGTACAACTTCCAGTGGGCCTGGTCTTCCGGCGTGGCCTGCGGTCGGGCGCTGACGGCGGATTGATCGCGGGGCGCACCGTGGACGGTCGGGCGTTCGGCCTCGCGAGCGCGGCGCCGGCCCGGGGGCGATAGAATCGTCCGGTATTCATTGTCATCGGAGGACGGACATGCGCAAACCCCTGGACGGCATCCGGGTGCTGGAAATGGGCCAGCTCATCGCCGGACCGTTCGCCGCCAAGATCCTGGGCGAATTCGGCGCCGAGGTCATCAAGATCGAGCCTCCCGGCCAGGGCGACCCCCTGCGCAACTGGCGTCTGCTGCACGAGGGCACCTCGGTCTGGTGGCAGGTGCAGTCGCGCAACAAACAATCCGTGACCCTGGACCTGCGCCAGCCGGAAATCCAGGCTGTCGTGCGCCGCCTGGCCGCCGAATGCGACGTGGTGGTCGAAAACTTCAAGCCGGGCACCCTGGAATCCTGGGGCCTGGGCTGGGACGATCTGCGCGCCGTCAACCCGCGCCTGGTCATGCTGCGCGTGTCGGGCTACGGCCAGACCGGCCCCTATCGCGACCGGCCCGGCTTCGGCGTGGTGGCCGAGGCCATGGGCGGCCTGCGGCATCTCAGCGGCGAACCGGGGCGCGCCCCCGTGCGCGTGGGCGTGTCCATCGGCGATTCCCTGTCGGCCCTGCACGGCGTCATTGGCGTGCTGCTGGCGCTGCGCGCGCGCGACCGCGACGGCGCGGGCCAGATGATCGATGTGGCGTTGTATGAGTCGGTCTTCAACATGATGGAAAGCCTGTTGCCCGAATACGCCGTGTTCGGCGAGGTCCGCCAGCCGGCCGGCAGCAGCCTGCCGGGCATCGCGCCCAGCAATGCCTATGCCTGCCGCGACGGCTATGTGCTGATCGCCGGCAACGGCGACAGCATTTTCCGGCGGCTGATGCAGGCCATCGGCCGGCCGGACCTGGGCGACGACCCGGCCCTGGCGCACAACGCCGGGCGCGTCGCCCGGGTTGCGGACATCGACGGCGCCATCGGCGACTGGGCCGCGACGCGCACCCAGGACGAGGTCCTGGAAGTCCTGAACGCGGCGCGCATTCCGGCGGGGCGCATCTACGACATTGCCGACATCGCCGCCGACCCGCACTACCGGGCCCGGGACATGATCCTGGACCAGCCGCTGCCCGACGGCACGCCCTGCCAGGTGCCCGGGATCGTGCCGAAATTGTCGGCCACCCCGGGCGGCATCGACCGTCCCGCGCCGACGCTGGGCCAGGATACCGATGCCGTGCTGGAACGGCTGGGCGTCGATGCGGACACGCGCGCACGCTGGCGTGAGCAGGGCCATATCTGAAGCCCGGGGCCGATGGGGTAGCATGTCGTCTCCCGGACCATCAGGCGCGAAGCACAAGGAAAAAGGAGATTGGCGTGAGAGCGGTTGGATATGTGGACAGTCTGCCCATCGCAGACGAGCGGTCGCTGTTTGATTTTGAATGCCCGATCCCGGAACCCGGACCCCGGGATCTGCTGGTCAGGGTGGAAGCCGTGGCGGTCAATCCACGGGACATCAAAAGCCGCAACACTTTGCGGGGCACGCCGGAACAGCCGCGGATCATCGGTTATGACGCCTCCGGTGTGGTCGAACGGGTGGGCAAGGATGTGACGCTGTTCCGTCCCGGCGACGCGGTGTTCTATGCCGGGGTGCTCGACCGGCCGGGTTCCAATGCGCAGTTCCAGCGGGTCGATGAACGGATCGTGGGGCATAAGCCGGCCACGCTCAGCCATGCGATGGCAGCCTCCTTGCCGCTGACGTCGTTGACCGCGTATGAGATGCTGTTCGACCGTCTCGAGGTCGATGTGCCGCGCCCGGCCTTGCCAGGGCGGTCGATCCTGATTCTGGGCGGCGCGGGTGGCGTGCCGTCGATGGCGATCCAGCTGGCCCGCAGAGCGGGTCTGACCGTGCTGGCCACCGCCTCCCGGCCCGAAAGCGCCGCGTGGGTCCGTGATTTGGGTGCGGATCATGTGATCGATCACAGTCAGCCGCTGGAAGCGCAGATACGGCAACTGGGGTTCAAGACGGTCGATTATGTTTTTTCGTCCTACACCGGCACCCGGGCCTGGGCTGAGATCGCCCGCTTCATCACGCCGCAGGGCCGCTTCGGCCTGATCGACGACCCCGATCCGCTGGATTTGCGGCTCTACAAATCCAAGTGCGTGTCCTTCCACTGGGAAGCCATGTTCACGCGGCCGATGCAGGACACGCCCGACATGATCCGTCAGCATGAAATCCTGAATGAAATCGCCCGCCTCGCGGATGCCGGGGAAATCCGCGCCACCCGGGCACAGGATCTGGGGCCGATCCACGCCGCCAACCTGAGGGCCGCTCATGCGCTCATCGAAGGCGGCCACACCATCGGCAAGATCGTCCTGTCGGGGTTCTGACCGCCGTGGCGGTCATATCCGGCGGGCTCCGGATCTAGAGATGCGCGGTCTTGCCTTTGCGTTCGCGGCTGGCCGCGGGTGCGGCATTGAATTCCTGCTTGCGTTCCAGCAACCAGTCGCAAAACAGCTGCACCAGACGCGAATCCTTTTTGTGTTCCGGGTAGACGAAGCAGTAGCGTTTTTCGTGCCGCAGTTCGATGTCGAACGGGATGATCAGGTCCTGCCGGTGGATCTCGTTTTCCACATAGAAACGGGGGACGAGTCCCGCCCCCAGGCCGGAACGTGCCGCCTCGATGATCATGCCGTACATATCGAACCGGATGCCCAGCGCGGACGTGCCCCGGGCGTCCTGTCCGGACAGTTCGAACCAGTGCCGCCAGGCCTCCGGGCGGGTGGATTTGTGCAACAGGGGGATGCGCAGCAGGTCTTCGGGGGCCGTGAGCTGCGACACGTCGAAGAACGCGGGGTTGACGACCGGAACCAGGCGTTCTTCGAACAGGTCCACTTTGGCCACGCCCGTCCAGCTGGGATGCTCGAAATGCAGGGCCGCGTCGAATTGCGTGTCCTGGAACAGAAAAGGCAGTGGCTTTTCCGTCATGTTGATCGTGATGTTTGGATGCCGGCTCTGAAAACTGCGCAGCCGGGGCATGAGCCAGCGGTTGGCGAATGTGGGCAGCACAGCCAGTTCCAGGACGCCGTCATTGCCCTTGTTGTTCATCAGGGACAGGGTGTGCGCTTCGAGATCGGCCAGGCTTTTGCTGATGTTCTGCAGATAGGCGCGCCCCATGTCATTCAGGATGACCTGTCTTTTGACGCGCGTGAACAGCTTGAGCTCCAGATAGTGCTCCAGGGCCGCGATCTGCCGGCTGATGGCGCTTTCCGTCAGACAGAGTTCGTTGGCTGCCCGGGCGAAGCTGCCATGTCGGGCGGCGGCTTCGAAGACGGCGAGAGCGGTCGTGTTGGGGATCTTTCGCCGCATGCCCGGCTCCTGAATCGATAGTTGATGAAACCGCATCAACTATTGAATATTAATCAATTTACGCATCATCTTCGGGCCATCATACTCGATCCAGCCTTTCAAATTCGAGTGTCTTGTACAGGAGCCCAATGATGTCGCGTTATCAACTGTTCATCAACAACGAGTGGGTCGATCCGCATTCGTCCCGCTGGCTCGAAAGCCAGGATCCGTTTTCCGGAGAGGCTTGGGCCGAAGTGCCGCAAGCCGACACGGTGGACGTTGATCGCGCCGTCCAAGCGGCGGCCGATGCCTTCGTGGGCCCCTGGTCGCGCATCTCCGCGTCGGACCGCGGCTTGCTGCTCCACAAGCTGGGCGCGCTGGTCGAGCGCGATGCGGAGCGGCTGGCCTACGCGGAAAGCCGTGACAACGGCAAACTGATGAGCGAAGTACTGGGCCAGGTCAAATACATGGCCAAGTATTTCTATTACTACGGTGGCCTGGCCGACAAGATCCAGGGTTCGGTCGTGCCCATTGACAAGCCGGGCGTGTTCAACATGGTGCGCTACGAACCCATGGGCGTCGTCGCCAGCATCACGCCCTGGAATTCGTCGCTGCTGCTGACCGCCTGGAAGCTCGGCACCGCGTTGTGCGCGGGCAATACCATTGTTTGCAAACCGTCCGAATTCACTTCGGTGTCGATGTACGAGCTGGCAAAACTGGTCGAAGAGGCCGGTTTCCCGCCGGGGGTCATCAACGTCATCAGCGGCTATGGCAAGGACATCGGCGATCACATCGTCAGCCATCCCCAGGTGGCCCGGATCGCCTTTACCGGCGGCGACGAAGCCGGTCGCAGGGTCTACACCACCGCTGCCGCGCACCTGAAACGCGTGTCGCTCGAACTGGGCGGCAAGTCGCCCAACATCATTTTCGACGACGCCGACCAGGAAAAGGCCGCCAATGGCGTGATCACCGGCATCTTTTCGGCGGGTGGCCAGACCTGCATGGCGGGCTCCCGCCTGCTGGTGCAGGAGTCGATTCACGATGAGTTCGTCGAACGTCTGCTGAAAATCACCCGTGCCGCCAAGATCGGCGATCCGAGCAAGCCCGATACGCAAATCGGCCCCGTCGCCACCCGCCCGCAGTTCGAAAAAGTCCTGCGCTACATCGATATCGCCAAGAGCGAAGGGGCGCGCTGCGTCGCTGGCGGCCGTTCCCTGGAGGGGCCGGAATACGGCGCCGGCCAGTTCGTCGAGCCGACCATCTTCGTGGACGTGGACAATTCCATGCGGATCGCCCAGGAAGAAGTCTTTGGCCCCGTGCTGTCCATCCTGCGGTTCAAGGACGAAGAGGATGCGATCCGCATCGCCAATGACATCCGCTTCGGCCTGGCGGCCGGCGTCTGGACCAAGAGCCTGCACCGCGCCATGTTGCTGTCGGAACGCCTGCGCGCCGGCACGGTGTGGATCAACAATTACCGTTCGACCAGCTATACGACGCCTTTTGGCGGCTTCAAAGACAGCGGGCTGGGCCGGGAAGGCGGTGTGGAGGCCGTCAAGGAATACATGGAAGCCAAGAGCGTCTGGATTTCCACGGACCTGAACATGCCCAACCCGTTCGTGCGTCGTTACTGACGCACCCCGCCCCGAAAAACATCGCATAAGGAGGAAGTGCCATGTCCACGCATGCGGACAATTTGGATTTTGATGTTGTCATCGTCGGTTGTGGCGCGGCTGGTCTGTCGGCCGCGATGGAAGCCCTGGAGCAGGGCGCCAGCGTGGCACTGCTTGAGCGTTCGGATATTGAAAACCGTGGCGGTCAGACCCGCTGGACCGAGGCGCTGATGCGCATGAAAAGCGAAACGGAGGTCGCCGATGACCTGGAGAGCCATTTCGCCGAAAATGCGGGTCATTATCTGGACCCGGAACTGGTCGCCGAGACAGCCCAGGATTTCGAGAACTGGTCCTCGATCGTCAAGGTGCTGAATTTCACCGATCCGGAACTGATCGGCACCCTGGCCGATCGGGCGGGGCCCTCTTTGCAATGGTTGAAACGTTATGGCGTGCGTTTCGACAGCCAGCCGGGCTATTTCATCACGACCTGCACCACGCGCCTGGGACCGGTGGGCGGTGGCCTGGCCATCGTCGAAGCCCTGGCCCCCGCGGCCGAAAAGGCCGGCGCGCGGTTTTTCTACGAGACGACGGCGCGCCGTCTGGTGTTGAACGAAGCGGGCGTCGTCGTCGGTTTGGAGGCCAGCGGCAAGGGCAACCAGCGCCTGCGCTTCCATGCCAGGTCCGTCATCCTGGCATGCGGCGGCTTCCAAGGCAATGCCGAGATGCTGGTGCGCTATCTGGGACCGAACGCGCGCTATCTGCGCCCGGTGGCCCGAGGCGGCTATTACAACAAGGGTGAAGGCATTCGCATGGCGCTGGACATCGGCGCCGCGCCTGCGGGCGATTTCAGCGAAATCCATGCCGAACCGCTGGATCCGCGCTCGGGCGCGCCCGAACCGATCGTGCTGGTCTTCAATTACGGCATTCTCGTCAACAAGCGTGCGGAGCGTTTCATCAACGAAGCGCCCAGCACCGTCGATGCCACCTATGAAAACATCACGCGCCAGATTCTCAAACAGCCCGAGGGCATTGCCTGGGTGATTCTGGATTCGAAGATCGACGACGTGCCCAACTGGAAACGTTCCGTGCGTTCGGACCAGCCGCCTGTCAGCGCCCCCAGCCTGGAAGCCCTGGCCGAAGCGCTGGGCCTGGATCCCGCCGCCTTGCGGGCCACGGTCGGGCAGTACAACGCGGCCTGCACGGACGGTCCTTTCGATCCGCTGCGGAAAGATGATCTGGCGACTGCGCCGGGTTATCAACCGCCCAAGTCCCATTGGTCGCGCCGCATCGACCAGGGGCCGTTTTTCGCCTATCCGGTGATTTGCGGCAATTGCTTCACCTTCGGCGGCATCAAGGTCAGCCCCCGGAGCGAGGTCCTGAATACGGATGGCGAGCCGATCGATGGCCTGTATGCGGCCGGAGAGATGACCGGGCTGTACTACGGCACCTATACCGGTGCCACATCCGTCCTGCGCGGCGTTGTATTCGGGCGCATCGCAGGCGCCCAGGCGGCGGCCCGCCGCCTGGCCTGATCGACCCAGCAGTCAAAACAATACCCAGGAGGAAACAATGAAGAAATCCCTAGCAACGGCGGCCCTCTTTTTGGCGGCCTCCATGGCGACGACGGCGTCGCCGGCTTTGGCCGAAACCGGCGTGACGGACACGACGATCCGCATCGGCATGTTCGGACCCCTGACAGGTCCGACGGCGATCGGCTCGCTGCCCCTGTTCGGCGCAGCCGCCATCTACAAGGACGTCAACGCACACGGCGGCATCAATGGCCGGCAGATTGAGTTGATGATCGAAGACGATGCGTGCGATCCGAACAAGACGATTTCGGCCACCAAAAAACTGATTTCGCAGGATCAGGTTTTCATGGTGCATGGCGGGTGGTGCAGCGGCACGGTCATGGCCATCAAGCCGGAACTCGCACGGAATCCCGATCTGCCCTATATGGTCCTGGGTGCCGCCAGTTCGGCGATTTCTTCGCCGGTCATGGCCAATCTGTTCCACCCGATCGCGACCACCACCACGGTCACCCACACCATGCTGGATTTCGCGCTGTCCAAGCCGGGCGCCAAGCGGATCGCGATCATCAGCCATTCCGACGAATGGGGTAAATCGCATATCAATCCGCTGCTTGAATACATGAAGAGCAAAGGGATCGAGCCTGTGGAATCCGTCTGGCTCGAACGCGGCAGTACCAGTGCGACTTCCCAACTGCTCAAACTGCGCAGCGCCAAGCCCGATGTGGTGCTGGCGATCCTGTATCCGCCCGAACTGACGCTGTATCTGCGCGATGCCGCCAAGTACGGAGTCAAGGCCCCGACCGTCACCACGCAGGGCGTGTCGATCGAGGACATGGTCCATCGTGTCGGAAACCCGGAAGCGACCAAGAACCTGTTCGTCTTCTACCCCTTGTCCAGCACGCTGGATGCGCCGGAATTCGGCAAATGGAAGGACATGTACAGCAAGTACTATCCGAATGAGCCGGTGGAAACGCTCAGCTTCATGGGTATGACGGGCGCGCTGGCGGTCGTCGAGGCACTGAAGCGGGCCGGCCCCGACCTGACGCGGGCGAAGTTCATCGATGCGCTGAACAAACTGCATGATTTCAATCCGGGTCTGCAATCCGGCCCCCTGACTTTCACGCCGGAAGTCCACGCGGGGATCAGCAGCGGCAAGATGATCTATTGGCCCAAAGACCACGCCGAGATCGTCGCCACGTATCCGGCCGGTCATTGAGATCGCCGTCCGGCACACGATAAATGCGCCGGCCGGGCGCCCCTTACGGGAGCGCCCGGAACGGCCGCGGATGGGGGTGAATGTATGCTGGCTCAGCTGATTGTGAGTGGGCTCGTGAATGGCAGTGTGTATGCGGTGGTGGCATTGGGCATGACCGTGCTCTACCGCTCCACGACGATCGTCAATTTTTGTCACGGTGAATTTTTCATGCTGGGGGCGTTCGCGATCCTGATCGCCCAGCAGACGCTGGGCTGGTCATATGCGGCCTCCATCGTGTTTGCGCTGGTTCTGCTGGCGGTGTTCGGCAGTCTGGTCGAGCGCCTGCTGATGCGTCCTTTGCAGAACGCGCCGCACATCAGTCTGGCCATGATGACGATCGCGCTGTCCTATCTTTTCAAGGGCGTGTCGCGTTTTTTCTATGGCCGCGA
Organism: Castellaniella denitrificans; assembly: GCF_027214045.1. GTDB lineage: Bacteria > Pseudomonadota > Gammaproteobacteria > Burkholderiales > Burkholderiaceae_B > Castellaniella > Castellaniella denitrificans_A. The sequence continues at coordinate 289,268 of NZ_JAPWHE010000003.1, forward strand.
GGTTGCGCCGTTGCAGCCGCTGGTGGATGGCGATCCCATCGAAATGGGTTCGGTCGTGCTGCTGCCTCAGGATCTGCTGGTGGTCGGCGCTTCGGTGATCATCGTCCTGGGATTCTTCTATTTCTTCCAGCGCACGCAGACGGGCAAGGTCATTCAGGCCGCTTCGCAGACGCCGCGCGGCGCGGCGCTGGTGGGCATCAACGTGCCGCGATTCCAGAATCTGATGTGGGGCGCGAGCGCCGCGCTCGGCGCGGTGGCCGGCATTCTGATTGCGCCCAGCACGCTGGTCTATCCGGACATGGGCGCCCACATGCTGATCCAGGCGTTCGCGGCCATGACGCTGGGCGGTTTCGGCTCACTGCCGGGTGCCGTACTGGGGGCTTTGATGCTGGGGGTGCTGGAAAATCTGATCGGCGGTTATGTGTCCAGCGCCCTGGTGGAAATCACGGCATACCTGGCGATCATCATGGTCCTGGTGGTTCGGCCGCAGGGCTTGCTCGGAGAATGGAGGCAAGGTCGTGGATAAAGCGCTGCCCGTATCGACAATGCGATATGTCGTCATCATCATTCTGGCCCTGCTGATGGCGCTGCCGCTGCTGGCCAATGATTATCAACTGTTCGTGGCCAGTACCATGCTGGTCTATTGCCTGGTCGCCGTGGGCCTGAATACGGTGCTGGGCTATCTTGGCCAGCTTGCTTTCGCCAGCGCCGCCTTTTTCGGCATCGGTGCCTATGCGGCAGGCCTGTCCATGGTGCACCTGGGCTTTGGCAGCCTGTCGGCCATCCTGTTGGCAACCGTCTGCGGCGGATTGGCCGGCATACTGGTCGGCTTGCCGGCGCTGCGTGTGCGCGGCTATTACCTGGCCATCATCACGCTGGCGTTTGGCGAGCTGATGCGCTGGTTCTATGTCCATGGCGATGCCGTCACCTATGGTTCGGGCGGCTTCAACATGCCGGACGTCTCCCTGTTCGGATTCGCCCTGAGCGACATGAAGAAGTATTACTTGTTCCTGTTCATGGTGGTCATCGGTGTGGGCGCCAGCGCTTTGTTGCTGCACTCGCGCTACGGGCGGGCGTTCGTTGCCGTGCGCAATAACGAACCGGCCGCCGGGTCCCTGGGGATTGCCGTCAACCGGACCAAGATCATTGCCTTTGCCTGGAGTGGCCTGATCACCGGTCTGGCCGGCGCCTTGTATGCCATTCTCAATGGCCGGGTGTCGCCGGATACGTTCGGGATTTCGCAGATGCTCATGCATTTCGTCATCGTGATGATCGGCGGCCTGGGCAGCCTGGCCGGATCCATGATCGGTGCCGTGCTGCTGACAGGACTGCCTGAACTGCTGCGCAATTTTCCGGGCCTGGAAGAAATCGTCTTCAGCGCCCTGCTGATCGTGGTGCTGTTCTTCATGCCCAAGGGCGTCGGCGGATTTCTGGCTGCGCATTTGCCCTGGATGAGGGAACGCTTGTACCGGGAGGACCGTCGAAATGCTTGAGGTTCGTGATTTGACTGTCCGCTTTTCGGGGCTGACCGCCGTCAATGGGCTGTCGTTTTCCGTCCAGCGGGGCGAAGTACTGACGTTGATGGGGCCGAACGGTGCCGGCAAGACGACCGCATTCAACGCCATCGGCGGGTTTGTGCCGATGGCGCAGGGTCACGTCGCGTTCAAGGACCAGCCGATCACCGGCCTGCGCCCGGCGCAGATTGCCGCGCTGGGGATCCGCCGCACGTTCCAGAACAATGGCATCCTGCGAGAAATGTCGGTCCTGGAAAACGTGCTGACGGGGCTCGAACTGGATACGCCCAGCACGTTCTGGGGCTGCGTCACGCGCTGGCCCGCATCGGACCGGGCCGAACGCGCCGCGACCGGACGCGCCCGGGCGATGCTCGACAAAATGGGCATCGCCGATCTGGCGGATCGACCCGCGGGCGATTTGTCTTTCGGCCAGCAGCGGCTGGTGGAAATCGCCCGCGCCATGGTGGCCGGCGCCGAACTGATCATGCTGGACGAGCCCGCGGTGGGTCTGTCTCCCGGCGATCGCCTGCATCTGGGCGAGTCCTTGCGGGACCTGGCGGCCGAAGGCATTGCGATCCTTCTGGTCGAACACGTCCAGGATCTCGTGATGGCGGTGTCGGATCAGGTGCTGGTGCTGAATTACGGCGAAAAAATCGCCCAATGCCCGCCCGGCGAGATCCGGAACAACAAACATGTGCTGGAGGTTTATTTAGGCCATGCCTGATCCCATTCTCCATCTCTCGAATCTGGACGTGCGCTATGGCAGGACCCAGGCCCTGTCGGGCATTGGCCTGTCGCTGTACGAAGGCGAGGCGGTCGGCCTGCTGGGCACCAACGGTGCGGGCAAGACGACGCTGCTGAATGCGGTGTCGGGGTTCCTGCGGCCATCCGGCGGGACCCTGGAACTGTTCGGCGAACCGATCCATCAGTGTCCGCCGCATCAGATCGTGCGTCGCGGCCTGCTGCAGCTGTCCCAGGAGCGCGACCTGTTCGGCGACCTGACGGTGCTCGACAATCTGCGTCTGGGCTCCCTGGCGCGGGCACCCAAGACCTTCGACCGCAATCTCGAAAGAGTGTTTCACTATTTTCCGCGCCTGAAGGAACGGGTCGCCCAGCGTGCGTCGACCATGTCGGGGGGTGAGCAGCAGATGCTCGCCATTGGCCGGGCCTTGATGGCCGAACCCCGCATCATGCTGTTCGACGAACCCTCGGCCGGCCTGTCGCCGCTGTTCGTCCAGGAAATCGGTGCCATGATGCGTGCCTTGCGCAATGACGGCGATGTGTCGATCCTGCTCGTCGAGCAGAACATGCTGCTGGCCGCCCAGGTCATTGACCGGTTCTACATGTTGCGTGCCGGCACCGTGGTCGCCGAAGGCCCCGTGTCCGAACTGGAACAGGATCATGAAGAACTCGCGCGGCGGTACTACCTATGACCCGATCCATGGCGGATCCCGCATCGGATCGTCCTTTGCCGGGCACGGACAGCCTGCCTGCGGTCTTCATGCGGGGCGGCACGAGCAAGGGCCTGATCCTGCATCGCGCCGACCTGCCCGCCAGGCAAGAAGACTGGAGTGCCTTGTTCGTGGCCCTGATGGGCAGCCCGGATGCTTATGGGCGTCAGCTCAACGGCATGGGCGGAGGCGTGTCGTCCGTCTCGAAAATCTGCGTCGTGGGGCCGCCCAGTGTGCCCGGTGCGGACGTGGACTATACCTTTGCCCAGGTGATGGTGGACGAGGCGCGTGTCGATTTTGGCGGCAATTGCGGCAATATGTCTTCCGCGATCGGCCCGTTCGCCCTGGATGAAGGCCTGATCAAAGCCGCAGGTCCCGAAGCCTGTGTGCGCATTCACAATACCAATACGGGCAAGATCATCCACGCGTTTTTCCCGACGGAGGGCGACAAGGCCGGGGTGCGGGGCGATTTGCGGATTCCGGGGGTCTCGGGGACCGGGGCGCCGATCCGGCTGGAATTCCTCGACCCGGGTGGCGCCAGCACCGGCAGGCTGCTGCCAACCGGCCAGGCCGCGCAATGGCTGGAGATTCCCGGGCGGGGCCGCTTCCGGGTGTCCATGGTCGATGCGGCCAATGCCTGTGTGCTGGTCGATCCGCAGTCGGCCGGACTGACCGGCCTCGAAATGCCGGCCGAACTCACGGCACGGCCGGATGTGCTGGAGATGTTGAATGACATCCGGATTCATGCTTCGGTGGCGATGGGCATCGCCGGCAGTCTCGAAGAGGCACGTGGGCGCCGGATGATTCCTTTCGTGGGCATCGTGTCGCCGCCTCGGGATGCCGTCATGTTGTCGGGCGAAATGATCCGTGCCGAAGCGGTGGATCTGACCGTGCGGATGATTTCCAGCGGACAGCCGCATCAGGCGTTGCAATTGACGGCGTCGCTGTGCATTGCCGTGGCTGCGCGCATCGACGGCACCGTGGCGGCCGTCGCGGCCCGGCGTGACGGCCGTCGCAAAGCACTGCGGATCGGCATGCCGTCGGGGGTCCTGACGGTCGGAGCCGACGTGCGACGGGACGACGCAGGCTGGGTGGCGGAGCGCGGCTATTTCTTTCGCACGGCCCGACGGCTGTTCGAGGGGCGTGTCTATCCGATGCCCTGACCCGGATTGCGGCGCCCGGGACCGGGTGCCTCAATCCGGCCGGGGGCGATTGTTGAACCGCCCCGTTTCAGAGTATGCTTCATCCTTGCTGTCACCCGATGCGGGTGGGAGAGCGCCGCACCGCGCATCGGGCGGCCGCCGAAGGCGCAATTCGCCCGGAATCGCTCAGGCACCCCGTACCATTCGCATGATGCCGTCATCGCATCGCAGCATTCTGGAGAGACCCGTTCCCCGATCCGGGCGCGGGCGCCGAAGGTGAACCCCCAGCAGTGCGGGGCAACTCTCAGGCAAAAGGACAGAAGGGCGCTGCCGGCATTCACTGCCGCCCCTTTTTCTCGTCCGGAGTTTCCATGCCCGCGCAAACCCCCCTGTACGAAACCCACGTCGCCCTGGGCGCCAAGATCGTCGACTTCGGCGGCTGGGACATGCCCCTGGCCTATGGCTCCCAGCTCGAAGAGCACCACGCCGTCCGCCGCGCTGCGGGCATGTTCGACGTGTCCCACATGCTCAACGTCGATATCGCGGGCGAGCGCGCCCAGGATTTCCTGCGCCATCTGCTGGCCAACGACGTGGCGCGCATCGCCGGCCAGCCGGGCAAGGCCCTGTATTCCTGCATGCTGCGGCCCGACGGCGGGGTGATCGACGACCTGATCGTCTACTTTTTCGCTCCGGAGCGCTGGCGCGTGGTCGTCAACGCCGGCACGGCGGACAAGGATCTCGCCTGGATGCGGGAGCAGGCCGCCGCCTACGGCGTGACCGTCGCCCCCCGGCGCGACCTGTCCATGGTGGCCGTCCAGGGCCCCGCTGCGCGCGAGGCCGTCTGGTCCGTCCATCCCGACTGGAAGCCCGCCACCCAGGACCTCAAGCCCTTCACCAGCACGGCGATCGACGAGAACACCCTGGTGGCGCGCACCGGCTACACCGGCGAGGACGGCTTCGAGATCGTGCTGTCGGCCTCGGCCGTCAAGGCCTTCTGGGACGCCCTGGCGCAGGCCGGCGTGCGGCCCTGCGGCCTGGGCGCGCGCGACACCCTGCGCCTGGAAGCCGGCATGAACCTCTACGGCCAGGACATGGACGAGACCGTCCACCCCCTGGAATCCGGCCTGGCCTGGACCATTTCCCTCAAGGACGAGTCCCGCGACTTCATCGGCCGCGCCGCCCTGACATCCGCCCCGAAGACCCGTGAACTGGTGGGCCTGAAGCTGCTCGATCGCGGCATCATGCGCGGCCACATGAAGGTCCGTACCGCCCAGGGCGAAGGCGAACTCACCAGCGGCACCATGGCGCCCACGTTGGGCTTTTCGATTGGCCTGGCCCGCGTGCCGGTCGGCTCGGCGCCGGGCGACCGCGCCGAAGTCGAGATCCGCGGCAAGTGGCTGCCCGCCGAAATCGTGCGCCCGCCCTTCGTGCGCAATGGCCAGGCCCTGGTCTGACTCTGATCGGCCGCGTCCGCGCTCCCTTTCCTTTTCATTCTTATCACTGACAACGGGGTACATCATGTCCATTCCCAACGACCGCAAATACACGGCCTCCCATGAATGGGTCAAGGCCGACGGCGACTGTTTCCTGGTCGGCATCACCGACGATGCCCAGGACCAGCTCGGCGACCTGGTTTTCGTCGGCGACGTTCAGGTCGGCGCGCATCTGGCCGCCGGCGACACGGCCGCCGTGGTCGAATCCGTCAAGGCCGCCTCCGACATCTACGCGCCGGTCGCCGGCGAGATCGTCGCCTTCAACGAGGCCCTGAACGACCAGCCCGCCCTGATCAACGAGGCCGCCTACGAGCAGTGGATCTTCAAGATCAAGCCCGACAATGCCGCCGACGCCGACGGCCTGATGGACGCCGCCGCCTACGAGGCCCAGGCCTGATCCACGGCCCGCCGTTCATTCCCTGAGTCACTCGGTTTCACCCCGGAGAACCCCATGCTGCGCGATTCCGCCACGCATTCCGAATTCATCGCCCGTCACATCGGGCCGTCCGAAGCCGACCAGCGCGCCATGCTGGCGGCCATCGGCGCCACCAGCCTGGACGCCCTGATCCGCGAGGTCGTGCCGGAAAACATCCTGTCCGAAGCCCCGTACCTGGATCTGCCGGGGCCGCTGGGCGAAGTGGAGGCGCTGGCGGACCTGAAGGCCATCGCCGGCCGCAACCAGGTGCTGCGCAGCTACATCGGTCAGGGCTACTACGGCACCTACGTGCCGCACGTGATCCTGCGCAACATCCTGGAAAATCCCGCCTGGTACACCGCCTACACGCCGTACCAGCCGGAAATCTCGCAGGGCCGCCTCGAGGCCCTGCTGATCTTCCAGACCATGATCACGGATCTCACGGGGCTGGACATCGCCAACTCGTCGCTGCTCGACGAAGCCACGGCCGCGGCCGAAGCCATGACCCTGGCGCGTCGTGTCTCGCGCGCCAAGTCCGACTGCTTTTTCGTGTCCATCCACGTCCACCCCCAGACCGTGGCAGTCCTGCGCACGCGCGCGGCCGGGCTGGGCATCGAGCTGGTGGTCGGCGACGAGGCCGACGGACTGCCCGACTGCTACGGCGTGCTGCTGCAGTACCCGCACAGCCTGGGCGGCGTGGCCGACTATCGCGCGCTGACCGAGCAGGCCCATGCCGCCGGCGCCATCGTCGCCGTGGCCACGGACCTGCTGGCGCTCGCGCTGCTGACGCCGCCGGGAGAATGGGGCGCCGACATCGCGGTGGGCTCGGCCCAGCGCTTCGGCGTGCCCATGGGCTACGGCGGCCCGCACGCCGGCTTCATGGCCTGCAAGGACGCCTACAAGCGCAACCTGCCGGGCCGCCTCGTGGGCGTGTCCCAGGACGCGCGCGGCGAACCCGCCCTGCGCCTGGCGCTGCAGACCCGCGAACAGCACATCCGCCGGGAAAAGGCCACGTCCAACATCTGCACCGCGCAGGTGCTGCTGGCGGTGATGGCCGCCATGTACGCCGTCTGGCACGGTCCCCAGGGCATCGCCCGCATCGCCCGGCGGGTGGCCACGCACACCGGCCAGCTGGCCGGCGCCCTGCGCGCCATGGGTCTGAAGGTCCGCAACGACACTTTCTTCGACACCCTGCATGTGGAAACCGGCGCCCGCACCCAGGCGGTGCTGGACGCGGCGGTGGACGGCGGCATGAACCTGCGCCGCGTGGACGGCGCCCACGTCGCCCTGTCGCTGGACGAGACCGTCGGCACCCAGGACATCGAGATCCTGGTCGGCGCGCTGGCGACCGGCATGGGCGTGGCGCGCGTCGCCCCGGACTTCTCGGCCGGGACCGACGGCATCCCGGCGGCCCTGCGCCGCCAGGGCGCCATCCTGGCGCATCCTTCCTTCTCGCGCGTCAAGTCCGAGACCGACATGCTGCGCTACCTGCGCGCCCTGGCCGACAAGGACCTGGCGCTGGACCGCACCATGATCCCGCTGGGCTCCTGCACCATGAAGCTCAACGCCACGGCGGAAATGATCCCCGTGACCTGGCCCGAATTCGGTCACATGCACCCGTTCGCCCCCGCGGGCCAGGCGCAGGGCTACCAGGAAATGATCGAACGCCTGTGCGCCGCGCTGTGCGAGATCACCGGCTACGACCGGATCAGCCTGCAGCCCAACTCCGGCGCCCAGGGCGAATATGCCGGCCTGCTGGCCATCCGCGGCTATCACCAGGCCAACGGAGAGCACCAGCGCAACGTCTGCCTGATCCCGGCCTCGGCGCACGGCACCAACCCGGCCTCGGCCCATCTGGCGGGCATGGACGTGGTGGTTGTGGCGTCGGACGACCACGGCAACATCGACATGGACGATCTGCGGGCGAAGATCGCCCAGGTGGGCGACCGCCTGGCCGCCCTGATGATCACCTATCCGTCCACGCATGGCGTGTTCGAGACCACGGTCACCGAAATCTGCGAACTGATCCACGAAGCCGGCGGCCAGGTCTACCTGGACGGTGCCAACATGAACGCCATGGTGGGTGTCGCCCAGCCGGGCCGTTTCGGCTCCGACGTGTCGCACCTGAACCTGCACAAGACTTTCTGCATTCCGCACGGCGGCGGCGGCCCGGGCGTCGGCCCGGTGGCGGTGCGCGCGCACCTGGCCCCGTACCTGCCCGGCGTGGTGGGCGAGGACGGCCGCTTGCCGGCGGGGCAGTCCGGCCCGGTGTCGGCCGCGCCCTACGGTTCGGCCAGCATCCTGCCGATCTCGACCCTGTACATCATGATGATGGGGGCGGAAGGCCTGCGTCGCGCCACCCAGGTGGCCATCCTCAACGCCAACTACCTGGCCGCGCGCCTGGCGCCGCATTATCCGATCCTGTACGCCGGGGCCAACGGCCGGGTGGCGCACGAGTGCATCCTGGACATCCGTCCGATCAAGGACGCCAGCGGCATCGGCGCCGAGGACATCGCCAAACGTCTGATGGACTACGGATTCCACGCGCCCACCATGAGCTTCCCGGTCGCGGGGACGTTGATGGTCGAGCCGACCGAATCCGAAGGCCTGGATGAACTGGACCGTTTCGTGGACGCGATGATCGCCATCCGCCAGGAAATCGCCGCCGTGGAACGCGGCGAGCAGCCGGCCGACGACAATCTGCTGGTCAACGCCCCGCATCCGGCGACCACGTTGCTGGTGCAGGACTGGACGCACCCGTACACCCGTGAACAGGCGGCCTTCCCGCTGCCCGGCATGGCGGCGCGCAAGTACTGGCCGCCGGTCGCGCGGGTGGATAATGCCTGGGGTGATCGCAACCTCAGCTGCGCCTGCCCGCCGGTCGAGTCCTACGCCGCCGAACCCGTCACGGCCTGACCGCTCTTCCCCGCCCGGGTCCGCAGAGACCCGGACCCACCGCCTGCCCCACCCGGCGAGTTCCGCGTTGCACGGACCGCCGGGTTTTTTTACCGTCGGGCCGCCCCAAGGTAAAAGCGCCCCCTTGGGGGGCAGCAAGCAAGCGGAGCTTGCGCGGCGTGGGGGTATTTCCTATCCTCTTCTTTTCCTCTTTGCGATCCGGAGACCGCCCCATGCCCTACGTCAACATCAAGATCACCCGCGAGGGCGCCACCGCCGAGCAGAAGGCCCGCCTGATCGAGGGCACGACCCAATTGCTGGTGGACGTGCTGGGCAAGAACCCCAAGACCACGTTCGTGGTGATCGAGGAAGTCGACACCGACAACTGGGGGATCGCGGGCGAACCGGTGACGGCGATCCGGGCGCGCGCCAAAGCGTCGGGCGGCTGAGGCGCGCCCCCGCGTTCAGGCGGTCTTGGTCCCGGGGACGCGCCGATACGTGACGAAGTCGTAGGCCAGGCCGTTTTCCGGCGGTTGCGGCAGGCGTTCGGCTTCCCGCCAGTGCCCGGCGGGCAGTGCCGGAAACCAGGTGTCGCCGGCCAGTTCGGCGTGGATTTCCGTGGCGACCAGCTCGTCGGCCAGGGGCAGGGCCAGCCGGAAGATCTGTTCGCCGCCGATGATGCAGACGAGATCGGTCTGCGCGCAGCTGGCCAGCGCGGATTCAAGGGTGGCATGGCATTCGGCGCCGGGCGCGGCGAAGGCCGGATCGCGGCTCAGCACCAGGTTGCGACGACCGGGCAGGGGACGCCCCAGGGACAGCCAGGTCTTGCGCCCCATGACGATGGGATGGCCCAGCGTGCTGCGCTTGAAGTGCGCCAGGTCGGCGGGCAGGTGCCAGGGCATGCCGCCGTCGCGGCCGATCACACGGGTGTCGGTGTAGGCGACGACCAGGCGGATGGCGGGACTGGACGGCATGGTGGGGGCGCTCCGTGAAGACATGCGCGCCAGTGTAAACCAGGTGATGAACCGCGCGCGCCGGCCGGTCCTGCCGGAAGGGGCCTCAATCCGCGAGGTCAGGCACCCGGAAGCACCCCAGGAAACGGTCCAGGGCGGCCCGTTCGCCGGAGATCCGCGCCAGTCCCGCCGCCACCGCGGCGTCCGGATCCGCCGCACCGTAGGCCAGATGCAGCAGGGTGGTGGGGGACGTGTCCAGCGTCGCTTCGGCCTCGGGATCCGCCGGCCCCTGGCGATGCACGTCCAGCCGGCCGCAGGCCACCCGGGCTGAAAAAGGCTGGTCGTCCAGGACCAGGCGGACCCGGGCGTCCCGGCCCGAGGCCGCGATGGGGTCGAACAGGGCGCGCATCGACAGCACCATGGCGTCCACGCCCAGCGGGGCGCCGCGCGCGAAACCGGGGGAGCGCACGCCCCAGCGGACCAGTTGCAGGAGGATGGGTTCCAGTTCCCGGCCCCAGGGGCTCAGGTCGTAGGCCATGCCGCCCGGTGGCGGAAGCCGGCGCCGGACGACGATCCCGGCCGCCTCCAGCTCGGCCAGCCGCTGGGTCAGCACATTGGCGCTGATGCGGCCCAGGCCGGCCCGCAGGTCGGTGAAACGTTTCGGGCCGAGCATCAGTTCGCGCACGATGAGCAGCGACCAGCGTTCGCCGATCAGGTCCAGGGCGTGGGCGGCCGCGCAGCCGTCGGCATAGCTTCTCTTGGTGCTCATGGGACGCCATCTTATCATGTAGTCCTAAAAAACAATTTGTTAGTTATTTTTTAGGATTAAAGAATGCTATAGTGCGCCGGATGAAAGCATCGGCGCCCACGGGCCGCGATCCTCGTGGCCGATGGGTGGGCGGCGAAAGAGAGGAGATGGAAATGGAGCACAAGAAACAGAAGGAAGCTGCGCAGGCCGGCATCCGGCAGGTGCTGGACGATTGGGCCGCGGCCGTGGGCCGGAACGACATGGATGCGCTGGCGGTCTGCTACGCGCAGGACGTGGTCGCCTATGACGCCATCAAGACGCTGCGTTTCGCGGGGCGGGAGCGCTATCTCGCGCACTGGGAAGAATGCCTGCGGATGTGCCCGGGCAGCGTGCGCTTCACGTTCAGGGACCTGGACGTCCAGGCGGCGGACGACCTGGGCTATGCGCACGCGTTGCTGGCCTGCGCGGCCGGCGGAGACGCGGGCGAGGCCTGGAGCCGCATGACCACGGGATTCCGGCGCGAGGCCGGCCGCTGGGTCATCGTCCATGAGCATTTCTCCTTTCCCTTCGATCTGAAGTCCGGCAAGGCGCTGATGGGCCTGTCGCCCGATGCGGTCGGGGGGCCTTCGCCGGTGCCGACCGACATGCACGCGGTGACGCCGCACCTGGTCTGCCGGGACGCGGCCGGCGCGCTCGATTTCTACCAGCGGGCTTTCGGCGCGACCGGGACCGTCCGGCTGGACGGTCCGGACGGCCAGTTGATGCACGGCTGTCTGTGGATCGGCGATTCCGCCGTGATGCTGATGGAAGAAACGCCCGCCTGCCAGTCCAGCAGTCCCGCCACACTGGGCGGGACACCGGTGTCCCTGCACCTGTATGTGCCCGATGCGGACGCGGCGTTCGAGCGGGCGGTGCGGGAGGGCGCCACAGCGGTGATGCCGCCGGCCGACATGTTCTGGGGCGACCGCTACGGCGTGGTCCAGGACCCCTACGGACATCGCTGGTCGATCGCGACCCACGTGCGCGACGTGAGTCCGGAGGACATGCGGGCGGCGATGGCCGGGCTCGCCGGCGCCTGAGGCCGGCCGGCCGCGGGTGGATCTAGCGGACCAGCCGCCGGATGGCCTGGTCCGCGCAGCGCGCCAGCAGGGCTTCCAGTCCGCCTTGAGCCAGTGTCAGGCCGGGCGCCAGGTCCATCAGGGGCCGCAGGACGAAGGCGCGTTCGTGCATCCGGGGGTGGGGGACCGTCAGGGTGGGCAGGCCGAGGGATCGGTCGCCGTACAGCAGCAGGTCCAGGTCCAGGGTGCGGGGGGCGTTGCGATAGGGCCGTTTCCGGCCATGACGCTGTTCGATGGCCTGCAGGGCCGACAGCAGATCCAGCGGCGGCAGCGTGGTGTCGAGGCCGGCCACGGCGTTGACGTAGTCCGGGCCGGAGGAATCCACCGGTGCCGTGCCATATAGCGGCGAGAGCCGCAGGGCGGACACGCCGGGCACGGCGGCCAGTTCGGCCGCGGCACGGCGCACTGTGTCGGCGGCGTCGCCCAGATTGGCGCCCAGGCCGATGTAGGCCTGGACGGTTGGCGGGTCTGGGGGCGGGCCGGAAGGACTCATGCGGTGTGGCGCGGTTTCGATGCGTCGCGCCGGGCGCGGGCGGGTCGAAGGCGGACGTTCAGGCGGCGCCGCCTTCCGGCGCATCGGCGGCCCGCGTGGACTGGCCGCCCACGCCCGCGGATGTGTTGCGACGGCGGCGACGCTTGCGGGTCGCGCCGGAGCTGGCGCGACGGGCGCCGGCGTGGCCTGCCTGCCAGGTGTCGATCATCTCTGAGCGGCGTTCATCGTTGCTGTCGGACAGGTCCATCCACCATTGGGCCAGGACGCTGTCGACCTCGCGGGCCTCGGCCCGCAATTGCAGGAAATCCACGGCGGCGCGGAAGCGCGGCTGTTCCATCATGCGCCAGATCGAGCGCACCGTGGCGCGCTCGAAGCGGGCCTGCATCAGCCAGATCTCGCGCATGTCGGCCTGGTGGCGGCGCTGGATGGCGAGCTTGTCCATCTGTTCCTCGATCACCGAGTCGGCGGCGCGGATCAGGGCCTCGTTGCGTTGCACGCCCTGGGCGGTCAGGGCGGCCCAGCGTTTCTGCACCAGCCGCCACAGCAGGGCGGCGAACAGGAAGCTGGGGCTGACGGGCTTGCCTGCCCGCACCCGGGCGTCGGTGCGCGACAAGGCGATCTCCACGAAGGCCTCGCCGCCGTCTTCCTCGAAGATGCGGTCGATCAGCGGGATCAGGCTTTTCGTCAGGCCCGAGCGGCGCAGTTCGCGCAGGCAGTCCATGGCGTGACCGCAGGTCAGCAGCTTGAGCGTCTCGTCGAACAGGCGCGAGGCCGGAACGTGCTCGATGAGCGCCGACAGCCGGCTGATCGGCGCCTCGGTGCCCGGGTCGATGCGCGCGCCCAGCTTGGCCTGGAAACGCAGTGCCCGCAGCATGCGCACCGGATCCTCGCGGTAACGCGTGTCCGGATCGCCGATCATGCGCACCACGCGGTTTTTCAGGTCCGCCACCCCCTGGTGGAAATCGATGACCTCTTCTTTCAGGGGGTCGTAGTACAGGGCGTTGATGGTGAAGTCGCGTCGCGCGGCGTCTTCTTCGTGCGTGCCGAATTCATTGTCGCGCAGGATGCGGCCGTGTTCGTCGGTTTCCTGGTTGCCGGAGGACGGTGCGCGGAAGGTCGAGGTCTCGATGATTTCCTGGCCGAACACGACGTGTACCAGCTGGAAACGCCGGCCGATGATGCGGGCGCGCCGGAACAGCGGCCGGACCTGGTTGGGCGTGGCGTTGGTGGCGACGTCGAAATCCTTGGGTTCCAGGCCGACGATCAGGTCGCGCACCGCGCCGCCCACGATGTAGGCGTCGAAACCGTGCTGGTTCAGGACTTCGCAGACTTTGATGGCGTGCCGCGACACCAGGCGCCGATCGATGCCGTGCTTGTCGCGCGACAGGCGCACCGGGCCGCTGGGCGGGGTCGCGAACAGGCGCGAGACGAAATTCTTGATGGTCTGCTTGAGCATGGCGCGTATTTTAAGGCTTTGTATCGCCGCTGTCCCCGCTCAGGATTTCGCGTCCCGCAGGGCGCCGAACAGGTCCAGGACGCGCCAGCCACGGCCGACGGCGGTTTCGCGCAGCGCCGGACTGGGGTTGGTGGCCACCGGGTGGGTCACCGCCTCGAGCAGGGGCAGGTCGTTCATGGAATCGCTGTAGAACCAGGATTCGTCGAAATCCTCCAGTTGCCGGCCCTGTTCCCGCAGCCATTCGCGCACGCGCAGGACCTTGCCCGCCTTGAAGCTGGGCGTCCCTTCGATGCGGCCGGTGTAGCCGCCTTGCGCGTCGCGCTGCGGGATGGTGGCGATCAGGTGGTCGATGCCCAAAGAACGGGCGATGGGAGCGGTGACGAAGGCATTGGTCGCCGTGACGATGGCGCACAGTCCGCCGCGATCCTGGTGTTCGGCCACCAGTTCGCGCGCGGGCGGCAGGATGCCCGGTTCGACGACCTCGGCCATGTAGTCCAGGTGCCAACGGTCAAGCTCGTCCGGCCGGCCCAGGCGCAGCAGGCCCAGCATGAAGTCGGCGGCCTCCTCGGCGGACAGGGTGCCCTCGTTGTAGCGGCGCATCAGGTCGTCGTTGCGGCGGCGGGCGGCTTCCGGGTCGCCGGCGCGGCCGGTGCGCGCCAGGAATTCGGCCCATTGGTAGTCGCTGTCGAAAGGCAGCAGGGTGTGGTCCAGGTCGAACAGGGCCAGATGAGTCGGCGTGGTCATGGGTTCCTCTGGGGGGGCGGCGCGTCGGCCAGCAGGTCTTTCAGCAGGGGCAGGGTGATGGGGCGGTGGCGGGCCAGGGAATACTGGTCCAGGCTGTCGATCAGTGTCGTCAGGCGTCCCATGTCGCGGTCGCAGCGGGTCAGTATCCAGTGCAGGACTTCGTCGGACAGTTGCAGACCGCGCTGCCGCGCGCGATCGCGCAGGGCCTGTGCACGGTCCTCGTCGGACAGCTGCTCCAGGCGGAACACCAGGTCCCAGCCCAGGCGGGTGCGCAGGTCTTCGCGCAGCGGCATGGTCAGGGGGGCGCGGTCGCCCGCGGTCAGCAGGGCGAAGGCGCCCGGCGTGCCGGCGGCGGTGCGCCAGCGGTTGAACAGGGCGAACAGGGCCGCCTGTGCGGCGGGATTCAGGTCGGCGACGTCGTCCACCGCCACCAGGGACAGGGCCTGGTCCTCGTCCGTCGCCAGGGCGTGCAGCCGCTGTGCCGGGGATCGCGCATCCAGGTAATGGCAGCCCGCGCCTTGCGCACGGGCGCGCAGCAGGTGGCTGCGCCCCGAGCCGATACCGCCCCAAAGATACACGGCGCGTCCGGGGCCGAGCAGCCGCACGGATTGCAGCGCGGCCAGGTTCGCGCCGGGCACGAACGCGTCCAGCGACGGCATCGTGCCCGGCAGGATGTCGAGCAGCAATTGCTGCGCCTGGGGCTGCGCGAAGGGCGGTGTCCGGTCTTGCGTCATGCTGGGGTGCAGTTCATCGTAAAATCAGGCGAATATACAAACTTGCAATTCTTGCACATTCGGCGGTTTTTCTCATGACACAAGGCACCTCTCCCTCCATGACCTACCGCGACGCCGGGGTCGACATCGATGCCGGCGACGCACTGGTCGATCGCATCAAGCCCCTGGCCGCCCGCACGATGCGGCCCGGCGTGATGGCGGGGATCGGCGGCTTCGGCGCCCTGTTCGAAATCCCGCGCCATCTGCGCGAACCGGTGCTGGTGTCCGGCACCGACGGCGTGGGCACCAAGCTGCGCCTGGCCTTCGAATGGCAGCGTCACGACACGGTCGGCATCGATCTGGTCGCCATGAGCGTCAACGACATCCTGGTCCAGGGGGCGGAGCCCCTGTATTTCCTGGATTACTTCGCCTGCGGCAAGCTGTCCGTGGATACGGCGGCCCGCGTCGTGGGCGGCATCGCGCGCGGTTGCGAACTGGCCGGCTGCGCCCTGATCGGCGGCGAGACGGCGGAAATGCCCGGCATGTATCCGGACGGCGAATACGATCTGGCGGGTTTCGCCGTCGGCGCGGTCGAAAAGTCCGCGATCATCGACGGCGCCGGCATCCGGTCCGGCGATACGGTGCTGGGCCTGGCTTCCAGCGGCGCGCACTCCAACGGCTATTCCCTGGTGCGCAGGATCCTGCAGCACGCCGGCGCGCATCCCGACCAGGATCTGGACGGCCGCCCCTTGGGCGACGTGGTCATGGAACCCACCCGCATCTACGTCAAGTCCGTGCTGGCCGCCCTGGCGGCCCACGGCGCGGCGATCAAGGGCCTGGCGCACATCACCGGCGGCGGCCTGCTGGAAAACGTGCCGCGCATCCTGCAGCCGGGGCTGTGCGCCCATCTGCATCGCGACGCCTGGCAATGGCCGGCGCTGTTCCAATGGCTGCAGGCCCAGGGCGGCGTGGCCGACCAGGAAATGGCGCGCGTGTTCAACTGCGGCATCGGCATGGTGCTGGTGGTGGATCCGGCCCAGGCCGACGCCATCGCCGCCACCCTGCGCGCCCAGGGCGAGACCGTCTACGCGCTGGGCGCGATCGAAAACCGGGCCGAAGGCGGCGCGCAGACGATCGTGGACTGATCCGGCGCGGGCCCGGGCGCCCGCGTTTCAATCCCCCAGCATGCGTGCGCAGTGCCGCGTGATTTCAGCCGCGGCCCGATCCGACAGGCAATCCACAGGGATCCGCTGCGGCAGCGACCGCAGCCAGGTGATCTGGCGCTTGGCCAATTGGCGGGTGGCGGCGATGGCCTGTTCGATGGCCTGATCCAGGGAAATCCGGCCATCCAGGTGATCCCAGAGCTGCCGGTAGCCCACGCAGCGGATCGACGGCAGGCCCGGGTGCAGGTCGGCGCGGGCATGCAGGCTCCGCACCTCGTCCGGCAAGCCCGCAGCGATCATGGCCTGGTAGCGCCGGGCGATGCGGGCGTGCAGCACGGCCCGGTCCGAGGGCTCCAGGCTGATTGTCTCGAAACGCCAGCCGGGCAGGACCGGCATCGGGGGTTGCGCCAGCCAGTCGCTCATGGGGCGGCCGCTGCTGTGCCAGATCTCCAGCGCGCGCTGCAGGCGCTGGCTGTCGTGAGGCGCCAGCCGGGCGGCGGTGACGGGGTCCACGCGCGCCAGCTCGGCGTGCAGGGCGGGCCAGCCGCGTTCGAGGGCCTGCGCGTCCAGGTGCCGGCGGATTTCCGGATCGGCTTCGGGCAGGTCGTTCAGCCCTTCGCGCAGGGCCTTGTAGTACAGCATCGTGCCGCCGCACAGCAGGGGAATCCGGCCGCGCGCGCGGATGTCCCGCGCCAGCGCGGCGGCATCGCGGGCGAACTCGGCGGCGGAATAGGCCTGCGCCGGATCGCGGATGTCCAGCAGGTGATGCGGCACGCGTGCCTGTTCCTCGGCCGTGGGCTTGGCCGTGCCGATGTCCATGCCCCGGTAGATGGTGGCCGAATCCATGACGATGATCTCGATCGGCCAGCGCCGCGCGAGCGCCATCGAGGCCGCCGACTTGCCGGACGCCGTCGGACCGGCCAGGCAGATCAGCAAGGGCGTATGGTCCGGATTCACGAGGCGGGGTCCGGGCGGGATGGGGCGTGCGGCATCGAGTCACTGTCCCCGCATGAACAGTTTGTCCAGATCGCCCAGGCTCCATTGGAACCAGGTCGGGCGCCCGTGATTGCACTGGTCGGCGCGCTCGGTTCGTTCCATCTGGCGCAGCAGGGCGTTCATCTCGTCCAGCGTCAGCCGCCGGTGGGCGCGCACCGCGCCATGGCAGGCCATGGTCGACAGCAGTTCGTTGCGCTGCTCGGTCAGCCGGGCCGAATGGCCAATGCGTTCGACGTCGGCCAGCACCCCGCGCGCCAGGGATTCGATGTCGCCCCGGGCGAGCAGGGCCGGGACGGCGCGCACGGCCAGCGAGGCCGGGCCGGTGGCGCGGATCCGCAGACCCAGTTCGTCCAGCGCGTCCTGGTGCGCCTGGGCGGTGGCGACCTGGATTTCCGTGGCGGTGAACACCACCGGGACCAGCAGGTCCTGGGCCGGCAACGGCGCCTGGTCCAGGGCCTGTTTCAGGGATTCGTAGACCACGCGCTCATGCGCCGCATGCATGTCGACGAGGATCAGGCCGCGCGCATTCTGGGCCAGGATGTAGATGCCGTGCAACTGGCCCAGCGCCATGCCCAGGGGCAGGTCGGCCTGCGCCGTGGGGACGGTGTCCGCGGGCGATCCGCCCGCGCGGGCCGGATCGCCCGATGCCGCGCGATCGCGGCCTGCCGGGTCCCGTTCCGGACCCGCCGCGTCGGCGGCATCCAGCGGCTGGTACAGCTTGCGCCAGTCCTGGGCTGGGAGACGGTCGTTCAGCGCGAAGCGCTGCTGGACCGGGATGCGGGCGGGGTAGGGGGATGCGGGACGGGGTGCCGTGTGCGCCGCCGCGCCAGGCGTCTCGAACCGCGATGGTTCGGCCCCGTCGCCGGCCGTCGGCTCGGGGGGCGCGTCGACCGGCCCGTCCGCAGCGGCCCCGCCGCGCCCCGCGAGGGCTTCGCCCAGCGTCTGGGCGACATAGCGGTGCACCGCCCCGCTGTCGCGAAAGCGGACCTCGTGCTTGGCCGGGTGCACGTTCACGTCCACGCCTGCCGGGTCCAGCGTCAGGAACAGCACGAAAGCCGGCTGCCGGTCGCCGTGCAGCACGTCGGCGTAGGCCTGGCGCACCGCGTGGGAGACCGTGCGGTCGCGCACGTAGCGGCCGTTGACGTACAGGTATTGCCGATCGGCCCGGCTGCGGGCGAAAGTCGGGCGCGTGATGCAGCCTTCCAGTGCGACCAGCCCCTGTTCGGCCGACACCGGCAGACTCTGGGTCGTGAATTCGTCTCCCAGCACATCGCGGATGCGGCCGAGGATGTCGGTGGCCGGCCAGTTGCGCTGGGGCCTGTCGTTGTGGAACACGCGCAAGGCCACCTGGGGATGCGCCAGCGCGATGCGTTCGATGGCGTCCAGGCAGTGGGCGTATTCGGTCTGTTCGCTGCGCAGGAACTTGCGCCGCGCGGGGATGTGGTCGAACAGCTGGCGTACATCCACGCGCGTACCCACGGGGCCCGCCGCCGGGGCCGGATCCGCCTGGCCGGCGGCGAGCTGCCAGGCCTGCGTGTCCCCGGCGGTGCGCGAACTCAGGGTCAGGTGGGCGACCGAGGCGATCGAGGCCAGGGCCTCGCCCCGGAATCCCAGGGTGGCGACCGACTCCAGTTCCGCCAGGGAGGCGATCTTGCTGGTCGCATGGCGTTGCAGGGCCAGTGGCAACTGGCCGGGCGGGATGCCGTGGCCGTCGTCGGCCACCAGGATGCGGCGGATGCCGCCGCCGTCCAGGCGGATCTCGATGGCCCGGGCGCCGGCGTCCAGGGCGTTTTCCAGCAGTTCCTTCAGCACGGAGGCGGGGCGTTCGATGACTTCGCCCGCGGCGATCTGGCTGATGAGGATGTCGGGCAGGGCGGCAATGGTTCGCGTCATGAAAACGATTATAGTGAGGGCTCGTTCCCGTCCCTGTTTTTCGAGGTCTCGTGGCCAAATGGCTGAACTGTTCCAACTCATTCTGCACATCGACCAGTACCTGGGTGTCTGGGTGGCGCAATACGGCGCATGGATCTATCTGATCCTGGCGCTCATCATTTTCGGTGAAACGGGGCTGGTGGTGCTGCCGTTCCTGCCCGGGGATTCGCTGTTGTTCATCGCCGGGGCGTTCGGCGCTTCCGGCCTGCTCGATCCGGTCCTGCTGGGGGGCATCCTGATCGCGGCCGCGATCCTGGGCAACACCGTCAATTACCAGGTGGGGCACTTCATCGGTCCCAAGGTCTTTTCGCGCGATTACCGGTTCCTGGACCGCAAGGCCCTGATCAAGACCCACGTCTTTTATGAGAAACACGGCGGCAAGACCATCGTGCTGTCGCGCTTCCTGCCGCTGTTCCGGACCTTCGCGCCCTTCGTGGCCGGGGTCGCCGGCATGCGCTGGCTGACCTTCCAGCTCTACAACGCCCTGGGGGCCATCGTCTGGGTCGCCGGCCTGATCACCCTGGGTTATTTTTTCGGCAACGTCCCCATCATCAAGGAACACCTCAACACCATCGTGCTGATCGGCGTGGGGGCGGCCGCCGGGCCGGCGGCCGGCGGCGTGCTCTGGAAGCTGCTGCGCGGCAACAAGGCCGGGCAAGTCTGAGTGCCCACCTCGCGGCTTGCAAGCCGCTCGGATTCGTCAGGCACCCAATCGCCCGCAGGGGCGATTGGGTGCCCTGCCTCATTCACGTCGCGCGAGGGCGGGGTGCGCTGAAAAATAGTCCTGGATCCCGCTGAGCACGGCATTCGCGATGCGCTGCTGGTGCGCCGAGGTGCGCAGCAGCTGTTCTTCCTGGGGGTTGCTGATGAAGGCGGTCTCGATCAGGATCGACGGGATGTCCGGCGCTTTCAGCACGGCGAAACCGGCGCGCTCGATGCGGTTCTTGTGCAACTGGTTGATCTTGCCGATCTCGTTCAGGACCTGCGTGCCGACCCGGATGGAATCGTTGATCTGCGCGCCGGTGGACAGGTCCAGCAGCACTTTGGCGACCTGGGCGTTGTGCGCGCCCAGATTCACCCCGCCGATCAGGTCGGCGTCGTTTTCCTTTTTCGCCAGCCAGCGGGCGGCGGAACTGGTGGCTCCGTGCTGCGACAGGGCCCAGACCGACGAGCCGCGCGCCGACGGCTTGATCCATGCGTCCGCGTGGATGGAGATGAACAGGTCGGCCTGGACTCGACGAGCCTTCTGCACCCGCACGTTCAACGGTACGAAATAATCGCGGTCCCGGGTCAGGTAGGCGCGCATGTTCGGCTGTGCGTCGATCAGTTTCTTCAGCCGTTGGGCGATTTGCAGGACGATGTCTTTTTCGCGTGTGCCCCGCCTGCCGATGGCGCCCGGATCCTCGCCGCCGTGGCCGGGGTCCAGTGCGATCAGGATCGGGCGTCCGAGCCGGGCGCCGGGCGCCGGGCGCGGCTGGGGCGGCGGGATGACGGGCTGTGCGTTCCGGGCGATCGGCGGCAGTTTCTGCCCTTCCACCGAGGGGATGGGCGCTTCGGTGGGGCTGTTCTGGGCGAGGTTTTCCAGGATGCCGGCCAGCGGATCGTTTTCCGCGTCCTTCAACAAGGCCATCAGGGGGTCTTGCGCGACCTTCGGATAGAGGTCCAGCACCAGACGGTACTTGTATTCGCCAATCGGTTTCAGGGTGAAGACCTGCGGAGCGACATCCTGTTTCAGGTCGAACACCAGGCGCACCACGTTGGGGCGGTTCTGGCCCGCGCGCACGCTGCCGATGTAGGGGTCGTTGGGCCGGATCTTGGAAACCAGGTCGTTGATGGCGGGGCTCAGCCGCAGACCCTCGATGTCCACCACCAGCCGGAACGGATGGTCGAGCGTGAAGTGTTCGGCCTTCAGCTCGGTGTCCATTTCCAGCGTCACGCGCGTGTATTCGTCGGCCGGCCAGGTCCGCACCGCCAGGATGGTGGCGGCCCGCGCCAGGCGCGGCACGACGGGCAGCAGCAACAGGGCGCCGCCGCCAGCGATCATCTTGCGACGCAGCGGGGCGGCGGGGGCGCTCATCGGCGAGGCGGGTCCAGATGCATCAGCCATTGTTGTCCTTTTTCGCTGTGGGCGGCCAGGTGGGCGTGCCGACCGTTGCCAGCGTATTCCAGCCGGATGTCCAAGTCTGGTGGCGGTAATTGCGTACCGGCCTGCTCGGGCCATTCGATCAGGATGACCGCCTGTGTGTCGAGCAGTTCGTCGAAACCCACGTCCCGCCATTCGTGGGCATCGCTAAATCTATAGAAATCAAAGTGATAGAAGTATAAGTTAGAAACGTTATAGCTTTCAAGAAGTGCGTAGCTGGGACTCTTGATCCGGCCGGTCACGCCACAGGCCCGCAGCAGGGCCCGGGCGAGGCTGGTTTTGCCCGCGCCCAGTTCGCCGCGCAGGTGGATGCGGCCTCCGGCGGCGGGGCCATCCGGTGCCGGGCCGCGGACCAGTCCGGCCAGTCGTTGCGCCAGGGCCACGGTGGCCTCCTCGTCCGGAAGGGGCCATTCAAGCGTGGAAAGCGGGGTCGTCATCGGGAGCGTCTCCGGGGGTCAGGTCACGGCGTCGAGCCACAGCGGAAGGGTCACGGCCGACAGCAGCGTGCCGATCGACATGGTGACCGCCACCAGCCGGCCGTCGCCGCCCATGCGGGCTGCCAGTACGTGGGCCGAGGAGGCCGTGGGCAGGGCGCTGAAGAGGACCAGCACGAGCCGTTCGCCGGCCGACAGGCCCAGCGCCCAGGCCAGTATCAGCGCAACCGGTGGCAACAGGACCAGTTTGGCGGCCACCATCCAGGCCATCAGCGGCGCGTGCGCCCGGCCGCCCCTCAGGGACAGGGTGGCGCCCACGCACAGCAGGCCGATGGCCAGGGCGCAGGCCCCCAGCCGTCCCAGGGCGACGTCGAGGACGTGAGGGATGGGCACGCGCAGGAAATTGCAGGCCAGGGCGGCCAGTGTGGCCAGGATGTATGGGTTGCGCGCGATTTCCCGCAGGGCGTTCCCGCCATGGCGGCTGGCCAGGGCATGCACCGCGCCGATGTTGCTGATCGGCACGGCGAAGCCGACGAGCACCGCCATGGTCGTTTGCGCACCCGGCCAGGGCAGGCCGCCGGCCAAGGACAGGGCGAGGTAGGTGTTGAAGCGAAAGCCGCACTGGGCGACCGAGGCGTGCGCCGCCGGATCGGGGCGCACGATCAGGCGGCCCAGCCAGGCCAGGACGATGCCGCCGAGCATCACGCCGATCGTGGCGGCCATCAGCACCGTGGTGTTGCCCAGGCTCAGCGGTGTACGGGTGATCGAATGGAACAGCAGGGCGGGAAACAGGACGAAATAGACCAGTTTTTCCGCCCCGTCGAAGAAGGTCCGGTCGAATCCCAGACGATGCAGCAGAAGCCAGCCCAGGGCGATCAGCAGAAAATCGGGCAGGATGAGCAGGATGACGGACATGAGCGGCGGCGTGAACAGGCCCTGAGGCGGGGCTGGCATGATTGTACGTGGCTTGCGCCGCGATCGTGCGTGCGACGAGGTCTCCGGCCTTTGCGAATGCCCGGGGAGCCGTGCGGAAGGCCTGAAGCCCACGCGGTTTGCATGGGATTTACCCTTAAATAGGGCTGATTAGGGGTTTAGAAGGGTGTCAATACTAGTCACAGTTGCGCCGTATTTGTACAATGTGGCTACGTTTTGATTCTAAAGCGTACCAAGACGCAAGTTCATGCTTCAAGAACTCTGACCGGAAGCCAGAGGCTCCGACTTGCCACCGGGTGAAAATCCCTTCTTATCATGCAAATCCGATCTTGATGCGCGGGTGGCGATTGCGCCGCCGCCCAGGGGGGGGCGTGTGCGTCGCATCACAACGCAGGCATGGTATCTTCGGTCCCCGTCTGATTGATCTCGTCGATCGTGATGCCGGCACCCGTTTCGGTCACAGGCGTTCGCCTGGGCAAACGATCCGGGTGCGTGTATATCAATAAGGGACGCGGTGGCTTCCCGGCCGCCCTGGTCTCCGAGTTCAGGAGCATTGAACATGGCCAGCCATAAAAAAAACACGCTTCCCGCCCTCTGGACGGCGTTCGCTCTGGCATTCGGCCCCACGGCCTTTGCCGATAACGCCACGCTGCCCCAGGCGGTCGAGACCGCCGTGCTCCACAATCCCGAGGTCGCGGCGCAATTCCACAACTTCCAGTCCGGCGTCGAGGGCCAGAAGGTCCGCCGCGGCGCCCTGCTGCCCGAAGTCAATCTGCAAGGCTGGACGGGCCGCGAATATCGCGGCAGCACCAGCACCAACGGCTCCGCCGACTGGTCGCGCACCGGTTACAGCCTGTCACTGCGCCAGTTGCTGTTCGATGGCTTCTCCACGATCAACGACGTGCGCCAGCTGGGTTTTGAAAAATTGGCGGATTACTACACCCTGAAAGCCACGGTCGACGATCTGTCCCGGCAGGCGACCCAGGCCTACCTGGACGTCCAGCGCTATCGCGAGCAGGTCAACCTGGCGCAGCAGAACTACAACCTGCACAAGGACATCCTGGGTCAGATCTCCGAGCGCAGCTCTTCGGGCGTCGGCCGAGGGGTGGACGAGGTCCAGGCGCAGGCCCGCCTGGCCCTGGCCCAGACAAACCTCATGACCGCTGCGGGCAACCTCAACGACGTCACCCAGCGCTACCAGCGCATCATCGGCCAGGTGCCGGCCGAAACCCTCGCCGATGCGCCCGATGTCGAGTCCGCCCTGCCCAAGGCGCCGACCGATTTCAGCCAGTCGGTGCGCGTCAGCCCCACCGTGTTGGCAAAACAGGCGCTGGTCCAGGCCGCCGAGCGCGGCAAGGCCTCGGCACAAGGCCGATTCTCCCCCACGCTGGAACTGCGCGCCGCCACCGGTCGCGACCGCTCCGATCCGCCCTACATCAACGACGAGACCACGCAGAGCTCGAATGTCCAACTGATGGCGACGTTCAATCTGTTCCGGGGCGGCGCGGATGCCGCCCGTGTCC
This sequence comes from Castellaniella denitrificans, assembly GCF_027214045.1. Classification (GTDB taxonomy): domain Bacteria; phylum Pseudomonadota; class Gammaproteobacteria; order Burkholderiales; family Burkholderiaceae_B; genus Castellaniella; species Castellaniella denitrificans_A. Next base: position 313,527 of record NZ_JAPWHE010000003.1, read on the forward strand.
GCCAGACCGCGGCCCAGACTTACGCCGCCCGGGACGTGCGCGACTACACCTGCCGCAACGTCCAGCAGGAACTTTCCATCGCCTGGAACAACATCGTGCGACTGCGCCAGCAGATGCCGTTCCTGCAACAGCACGAGCGCGACATCACCCAGGTGCGCGTGGCCTACATGCAGCAATTCAAGATCGGCCAGCGCACCCTGCTGGACCTGCTCGACACCGAAAACGAACTGTTCGATGCCCGGCAGGCGCTCACCAACGGGATCTTCGACCTGCGCGCGGCGGAATACCGCTGGCTGGCGCTGTCCCACCGGATATTGCCGACGCTGGGGCTGGCCGATCCCTACCAGGAACAGCCCGAAGAGGCCGCCAAGCTCCAGTTTCCCGACGAAATCCTCAAGGCCTGCCTGACGCCGCTGCCGGATACCCGCAACCTGCGGCCCGTCCAGATCAATTACCAGTCCGGATTCAAGCCGCCCGTGCTGGCGCCCGCCGGCAAGTCGTCCGGAAAGGCCAGTGGCTGGAACTAAGCTTCCTCCGTCTAAACTAAAGCACTATCCGGGTCTCGCGGCCCGGCCCGAAGGTGAAGGCCCGGAGGCCCGTCGCAGCCGCGACAATCCGGCTTTCCCCGCCGATCGAGGGAATGTCGATGGCTTCTGATCACGAACGTTTCAAACAGGATCTCTCGGAACTGGACGCCGGATTCATCCGCGTCCTGGAGGATCTGATCGACGCATTGATCGCCAATGGGTCCTTGCGCCTGACCGATCTGCCGCCCCAGGCTCTGGAAAAGCTCGCCGAACGCAAGCGCACCCGCCAGCGCCTGCAAGGCGCCCTGAACCTGATTTCCGACGACGATGCCATCCTCTGAAGCCATTGCCGACATGGCAGCGCAACCCGAAACAAACTCCAACCCGTCCGATGCCGCGCCGGAAATTCCGGGGGCCGCGCCGCACCAGTTGCACGATGACTCCCTGCTGGCCAGCCTGGTCCTGGTCACCCGGCTGCTGGGGCGGCCCTGCACCGCACAGCAGTTGTCTTCGGGCCTGCCCCTGGTGGATCAGCGGCTGACGCCGTCCCTGCTGGGGCGTGCCGCCAGCCGCGCCCAGTGCAGTGCGCGCATCGTGCGCCGCGCCCTGGGCAACTGGTCGCGCGGCGTCATGCCGGCCATCCTGTTCCTGAAGAACCAGCGCGCCTGTGTGCTGATCCTGGAGCGACGCGACCACTACCTGGTCCATTATCCCGAGGCGGCCGAACCCGTCGAAGTCCCGCGTGCCGAGCTCGAGGCCGAATATGCCGGCCTGGCCTGTTTCGTGCAGCCCCGCTATCGGACAGAGGACCGGACCCAGGACGCCCACATGCGGGCGCGCAGCGGCCATTGGTTCTGGGCTGCGATGCTGGGCAACTGGAAGCTCTACCGCGACGCCGTGGCGGCCGCCGTGCTGATCAACCTCTTCGCGCTGGTCATGCCGCTGTACACGATGAACATCTACGACCGGGTGATTCCCAACAGCGCGGTCGAAACGCTCTGGGCGCTGACCATCGGCATCGCCCTGGCCATGGTATTCAACCTGGTGCTGACGGCCATTCGCGCTTATGTCGTGGACATCGCCAGCAAGCGGGTGGATGTGGAGCTGTCCTCGCGCATCATGGAGCAGGTGCTGGACCTGCGCATGGAAAGCCGCCCGGTGTCCGTGGGTTCCTTCGCCTCCAATCTGCGTTCCTTCGAATCCGTGCGCGATTTCATCGCCTCGGCCAGCCTGACCACGCTGGTGGACCTGCCCTTCGTGCTGCTGTTCCTGGCGGTGCTGGCCTGGATCTCGCCCTGGATGGTGCTGCCGCCCCTGGTGGCCATCGCCGTGATCCTGATCGTATCGCTGTTCTCCCTGGCCCGCGTCGAAAAGATGACCCTCGAATCCTTCCAGGCCGGGGCGCAGCGCAACGCCGGCCTGATCGAGGCCCTGAATGGCATGGAAACCGTCAAGGCGTTGAACGCCCAGAGCCATTCCCAGCGCATGTGGGAAGAATCCACCCGTTGGCTGGCCGAACTGGGCGCGCACATCAAGCTCACTTCCTCGGTCACCGTCAGCTTCGTGCAGACCTGCCAGCAACTGGTCAACATCGCCGTCGTGGTGATCGGTGTCTATCTGGTCCAGGAGGGCATGACCATGGGCGGCATCATCGCGGCCTCCATGATTTCCGGGCGCTGTCTGGCGCCACTGGGCCAGGTCGTGGGCCTGATGATGCAATACCACAACGCCAAGGCGTCGCTGAAGTCCATCGACAACTACATGGGCATGCCGGTCGAGCGCCCGGCGGACCGGTCCTTCATGCCGCGTCCCGTCTTGCGGGGCGGCATCGAATTCCAGGGTGTGACCTTCGCCTATCCCAACAGTTCCCTCGCCGCGCTGGACAACATCAGCTTCCGCGTCCAGCCCGGTGAAAAGATCGGCATCATCGGCCGCATCGGCTCGGGCAAGACCACCCTCGAAAAGCTCATCCTGAAACTCTATGCGCCGACTTCCGGCGCCATCCTGATCGACGGCATCGACCTGAATCAGATCGACCCGGCCGATGTGCGCCGCGCGGTCGGCTACGTGCCTCAGGATCCGGTGCTGTTCTATGGCACCCTCAAGCACAATCTGACCATCGCTTCGCCGTTCGCCACGGACGAGGATGTGCTGCGCGCCGCCACCCTGGCCGGCGTGGACGAATTCGCGGCCAGCCACCCCGAGGGCTACGACATGATCGTCGGCGAACGCGGCGATTCCCTGTCCGGCGGCCAGCGCCAGTCCATCGCCATCGCCCGCGCCCTGGTGAACGACCCCCAGATCCTCCTGCTGGACGAGCCCAGCAGCAATATGGATCATCAGAGCGAATCCCAGCTCAAGACCCGCCTGCGGGCCGCCAGCGAGGGCAAGACCCTGATCCTGGTCACGCACCGCACGTCCCTGCTGGATCTGGTCGACCGCCTGATGGTCGTCGACCATGGCCGCATCGTGGCCGACGGGCCCAAGGCCCAGGTCGTCGAGGCGCTGCGCCAGGGCCGCATCGGCGGCGCCCGCAGGAGCTGAGGTCATGGGGATGCTGCCAGACTTCCTCGCCGGCCCGCGGCGGTCCTTCGCGCCCAAGCGCGAGGGCGGACGCGACGACATGATCGGCGAGGCCACCTGGGCGCTCAGCCAGCAGCGCACGCGCGGCTCGCGCCTGCTGATCTGGATGTCGCTGCTGACGATGGGCGTACTGATCGCCTGGGCTTCCACCGCCAATATCGATGAAGTCGTGCGCGGCGAGGGCAAGGTCGTGCCCTCGCGCCAGGTCCAGGTCATCCAGAGCCTGGACGGCGGCGTCGTCCAGCAGATCCTGGTGCGCCCCGGCGACAAAGTGGTCAAGGACCAGGTCCTGCTGCGCATCGATCCCACGCGTTATTCCTCTTCCCTGGGGGAAAACCGCGTCGAGGCCCTGGCCCTGAAAGCCAAGATCGCCCGCCTGGAGGCCATCGCCAACGACACGCCCTACCAGGCGCCGGAGGACGTCCAGACCCAGGCGCCGGCCCTGGCCGAGCAGGAACGCAACGTCTGGCAGGCCCGTACGCGCGAACTGCAGGCCAATCTGGAAGTCGCCCGCGAGCAACTCAACCAGCGACAGCAGGAACTGCGGTCCACCATCGCCAATCGCGACCAGGCCGCCACCAGTTGCGCCCTGGCCTCGCGCGAATACGCCATGACCAAGCCGTTGCTGTCCAGCGGCGCGGTGTCCCAGGTGGACCTGCTGCGTCTGCAGCGCGACGTGGCGCGTTTCTGCGGCGAGCAGAAGTCCGCCGCCGCCCAGATCGACAAGATCCAGGCCTCGATCCAGGAAGCCGAGGCCAAACTCAGGGAAACCGAGGTCGCCTTCCGCAATCAGGCACGCACCGATCTGTCCGACGTCCGCGCCAAGCTCTCCGCCCTGCTGGAAAGCCAGGTCGCGCTGGCCGACCGCGTGACCCTGTCCAACATCCGTTCGCCGGTCAACGGCACGGTCAAGACCTTGGCGGCCAACACGGTGGGCGGCGTGGTGTCGCCCGGCAAGGACATCATGGAAATCGTCCCGTCGGACGACACCCTGCTGCTGGAAGTGCGCATCAACCCGCGCGACATCGGCTTCCTCTATCCGGGCCAGAAGGCCGAGGTCAAGTTCACGGCCTACGATTTTTCCATCTACGGCGGCCTGCAAGGCCATGTCGAGGAAATCGGCGCCGACTCCATCACCGACGAAAAGGGAAACTCCTACTACATCGTGAAGGTCCGCACGGAAACCGCCTATGTCGGCAGCGACGAGCGGCCCATCATTCCCGGGATGATGGCCGAGGTCCATATCCTGACGGGCAAGCGCACGCTGATGCAGTACCTGCTCAAGCCCGTGCTGCGCGCACATTCCAACGCCTTTCGCGAACGCTGAAAGGATTCGCCATGACGATACCTGTGTTGTTGTTGACCGCCGACGATGCCCTGTACCGGCATTGGTCCGGGCTGGGCGGGCTGGATTGGGCGCCCGCGCGTGGCCACCGCCTGACCGACCTGGCGCCCTGGGGCCGGCGCGGCGTGCTGGTCGTCGTGGACGCCCGCCTGCTGCCCAAGGCGGGAGGCGCCATCCCGGACGTGCCGGCCGGACTGCAGGTTGTCGTCGCCAGTACGCATCCCGGCGACCCCGAGGGCCAGCGCGCCCTGGTGGCGGGCGCCGTCGGCTATGTGCATGCCTACATGCCGGTCACCGGCCTGGATCGCGTCCTGCGCCACGTCATGGGCGGCGAAATCTGGGTGGGCAAGGGCATGCTGTCTCGCATGCTCAGCCAGATCGGCCAGGCTGCGCCTGAGCCCAACCAGGACTGGGCGCGCGACCTGACCGTGCGCGAACGCGACGTGGCCCGCTACGTCGCCCTGGGCCATTCGAACCAGTCCATCGCCGACAGCCTGGGCATCACCGAGCGCACCGTGCGTGCGCACATTTCCGCCATCTTCGAAAAGCTGGGCGTCACCGACCGCCTGATGCTGGCCCTGCGGGTGCACGGCATCGACCAGTACGCCGCGCAGGCGGCGCGGGGCGTGGACGCGTAGCCCGGACCAGGGTCCGGGTCGTATTGTCTTTTCCGCCAATACGCAGAGCATCGGTGCACGCGTAGCATCCAGACAAACGATCGCCGTTTCCGCGCGTTTCCCGTGCTGGCCGGCGTCGCCGAATTCATCACGGGGATTCCGACATGGCTACCGATACCGTTCTGATCACTCACGTCACCGGCAAGGCCTGGATGCGCGCATCCGACGGCACGATGGTCGCGCTGCACGAAGGCATGCGCGTGCCGGTGGACGCACACATCGTGACGGGCGAGGGCGCCAGCGTGACCCTGCAGGCCACCGGCGTGCCGCCGGTGATCGTCGGCCAGAGCACCGACATGCTGGTGTCCGAGGACCTGGCCGCGGCGCAGCCGCAGCCGGCCGACCACGCGGTGACGCCTCCGGCCGATTCCGTGGTCGACCAGGTCCTGGCCGCGCTGGACGCGGGCCAGGATCCGTTCGCCGTCCTGGATCCGACTGCGGCGGTGCTGACTGGCGGCGGTGGCGGCGGCGACAGCTTCACGCGCCTGGCCAGCATCACGGAAACCACCACACCCCTGGCGCTGGCCTATCCGCGCCCAGGCGTGGAGACGCCTGAATTCGTGCAGTTGGGCGGCGTCGCCGCCACGGCGGATGTCACGACCGCGCCGGTGCCGGTGCCGGTTCCGGCGGCGCCGACGATTGACGTCAGCGGCGACCCCGACGGGGGCGAGGGTGGCCCCGAAGTGCCCGCCGGCGTTTTCTCCATCCCCGAAGACAATACGGAAGGCGGGGTGTCCGGTTCGTTCGCCTTCACCGCAGCCGCGGGTCTGAACAACCTGCAATTCACCTTCACTCCCGAAGCCGGCCAGCCCGGCGGCGTGACCGTGACGCAGGCGGAATTGAACCTCCTGTCCTCTCCGGGGGCGACGCCGATCGTCATCGATACGGAAAAGGGCTCGTTGACCCTGACCCACTACGATCCCTCCGCCGGGACGGTGGATTACACCTACCGGTCCGACGGCGCTCTGGATCATCCCCAGGACCAGGACGCGCTGCCCGACGGCATCACCATCATCGTCAATGACAGCCTGGGCCGCTCGACCTCGGCCGATCTGGTGGCGAACATCACGGACACGGTGCCGGTGGCCATCGATGACACCAATGCGATTGGTGAGGACGACACGTCTGTGGCCGGGAATGTCCTGACTATCGATGGCGCCGCGGCGGGCGATCATGCGGACACGCAGGGCGCCGACGGCTCGACGGTGACGGGCATCCAGGCTCCGGGCGCGGCGGCCGGCGAGACGGTGCCGGCCAGCGGGACGACGGAGGTGCATGGCAAGTATGGCGACCTGACGATCGATGCCGAAGGCCACTACACCTATACGCTGGCGACGGAAGGAGACGATCGCTACCTGGCCCTGCAAGCGCTGAGCGAGGGCGAGGAAGCCGTCGAAACCTTCAAGTACACGCTGACCGATGGGGATGGCGATACGTCCCAGGCGGACCTGGTAATCACGGTCACGGGGGCCGATGATGGCGTGACGGTGGACGTGCCTCCGGGAAAGACCGGCGACAACGACCAGCCGGTGTCGGGCGACATGACCGACCGCGTGGTGTATGAAAGCGGCCTGACCTCGGGCAGCGATCCGAAGCTGGCCGACCTGACCGCTGAATCCCATTTCACGATCAAGGCGCTGGATGGGCTGGATGATACGGACGCGGTGACGCTGGGCTATACCGATGCCGGCGGCCACCCGGCCACGCTGGTGCTGAGCAAGACGGAACTGGAGGCCTTGGGCACTGAGTCCAAGACTGTGGACAGCCGGTACGGCACGATGGAGTTGCATGGCTACAGTCAGGACGCCGATGGCACGATTACGATCGATTACACCTATACGCTGGTCAATGCGCCGGAGGTGAGCGGCGTCGCGACGACCGATGGCTTCACGGTCGTGGCCAAGGATGCGGATGGCGATACCGACAGCCAGAATCTGGGCATCAGGATCGTGGACGACGTGCCGCATGCGCATGCGGACGCGGACAGCGTGGCCGCGGGCCAGTTCACGGCCGAGACGGGCAACGTGATCACGGGCGAGGGCACGGCCGGCGGCACGGCCAATGCCGACGTGCAGGGCGCCGACGGCGCGCACGTGAGCGCGATTGCCAGCAACAACGTGGCGGCCAACACGGCCACGACGGACGGCTCGGGCAATCTGGTGATCAACGGCCAGTACGGCGTGCTGACGATCGGCGCGGACGGCGGGTACAGCTACGTGCGCAATGCGGGCACGCCTGGCGGGGTGAACGACGTGTTCACCTACACCTTGAGCGATGGGGACACGGACACCGACACGGCGACGCTGACGATCCAGATCGGCAACTCGGTGCCGACGCTGGGTGACATCCCGGCGGCGGGCGAGGCCGGGGCCGTCGTCTCCGAGGCGGGCCTTCCGGCCCGTGGCGGCGAGCCCGAGGGCTCGCATGCGGGCGATGGCTCGGCGACCACCAGCGGGACGATCGCCTTTACCTCCCTGGATGGGTTGAGTGGCGTATCTTTGGGCGGCCAGCCGATCTCCAGCACGGATTCGGCCAGCCCGACGGACCTGGGCAATGGCCTGAGCGCATACTACACGTACAACGTGGCGACGGGCGCGGGCACGATCCACTACAGCTATACGCTTCCGGACAATACCTCCGGGGACGACACGTCGGTAAGCTTCGACGTGCAGGTGAGCGATGCCGACGGCCAGTCCTCGGGCACGGGGCACCTGGTGATCGACATTGTGGACGATGCGCCGACGGCGCATCTGGACGTGGACAGCGTGGCCGCGGGCCAGTTCACGGCCGAGACGGGCAACGTGATCACGGGCGAGGGCACGGCCGGCGGCACGGCCAATGCCGACGTGCAGGGCGCCGACGGCGCGCACGTGAGCGCGATTGCCAGCAACAACGTGGCGGCCAACACGGCCACGACGGACGGCTCGGGCAATCTGGTGATCAACGGCCAGTACGGCGTGCTGACGATCGGCGCGGACGGCGGGTACAGCTACGTGCGCAATGCGGGCACGCCTGGCGGGGTGAACGACGTGTTCACCTACACCTTGAGCGATGGGGACACGGACACCGACACGGCGACGCTGACGATCCAGATCGGCAATGAAGCGCCGACGATCGGCACGATCCCGGCGGCCGGTGGCGCGGACACGCAGGTGTACGAGGCGGGCCTGCCGGCCACGCGCGGCACGGGCGAGTCGGCGGGCTCGGATGCCAGCCAGTCGACGGTGGCCGACGGCACGATCGGCTTCACCTCGAAGGACGGCGTCAGCGCGGTGAGCCTGGGCGGCCACCTCCTGAGCGACGATGCGGGCGCTCCGACGACGTTTGCCGATGGGACTCGCGGCACGGTGAGCGCGTACTACGAGTACGACGCGGCCACGGGCGCGGGGACGATCCACTACGCGTACACGCTGGTGGACAACACGGGCGACGACACGTCGGTGACGTACGCGGTGGATGTGACCGATGCCGATGGCCAGGGCAGCGGCGCGGGCCACAACCTGGTGATCAACATTGTGGACGATGCGCCGACGGCGCATCTGGACGTGGACAGCGTGG
>NZ_JAPWHE010000040.1 GCF_027214045.1 Castellaniella denitrificans
GTACTGGACGTTCGCCTTGGCAATGTGCCCAATAACCTGACGCATCTTTTCCGCATAAGGGCGTGTCGCCTTCATGCGTTCCTGAGCCTTACGCATCTTGCTCGCCGCCACCATTTCCATGGCGCTGGTGATCTTCTGCGTGCTCTTGATGCTGGATATCTGGTTACGTATTTCTTTTCCGACGGCCATAACTCACTGCCTTCTCAAGTTAGACACTCATTGCTCTGAAATCGGCCTGCAACACGTTGCAGGCC
>NZ_JAPWHE010000041.1 GCF_027214045.1 Castellaniella denitrificans
CACTCAGTCAGGGCGCTATGGAAATCACCGTGTTCGGAGATAGTTTCCTGGACTTCATAGATAGCTTCACCGGCAATGTCATGTTGCCGCTCAGCGCGCTCATCTCGGTAGTCTTTGTCATGTGGACATGGGGCAAAGAAGATATTCTAACACATACGGACATTAAAGACACAGCCTGGGCAGAACTCTTCATATTTGTAGCTAAGTTTATTGCCCCAGTCGCTATACTGGTCGTTTGGGTCCTTGGAAT
>NZ_JAPWHE010000042.1 GCF_027214045.1 Castellaniella denitrificans
ACGTGATGGTTTAGGTCGCATGGATACATCAGTACTGATCAAAGCGGTAGCTAAAAATCAGTAGTTGATGAATCAGTAATAGATAAACAGCTCTTTGGTATCAAAGAGCTTAAAGAAATCTAAGTTAATCATAATGAATCTCCTTGAGCATGGTTTATGACTTGTGATTAAGGATTAGTGATTTGAAATCAGGAGGTGCTGTTGGGCACCTCCTTTTTTATGTCTTTTAATCACACAGCGTGACGATCAT
>NZ_JAPWHE010000043.1 GCF_027214045.1 Castellaniella denitrificans
CTTCATTACCGCTTTTGTTGTAACGCTTTCCAATCCTTTAATCATCTTTCTATTTATCGGTTTATTTGCCCGCTTTGCGTTTGTAGAACCCGGTGTACTCGTATTCGAGAAGATTACCGGCTATTTTGCCATTGCTTTGGGTGCGTTGACTTGGTGGTTCTGCATTACCTTCTTTGTAAGCAAGGTGCGCACAAAGTTTAATGTTCGCGGTATTTGGATTTTGAATCGTGTCATAGGTAGTATTGTGA
>NZ_JAPWHE010000044.1 GCF_027214045.1 Castellaniella denitrificans
GTTTGGCACGCTTGAGGCGACGAACGCCGAACCATTCCTGACGTTCGATGAGCGCACGGCATTGTTCAACAGGGCAGCCCTCATGAAGCCCGCAGAGGACCCCTGAGCTTGAAACTTCGATATGGGAACGGCTACCTGAATGAAGATTCTTGCACTGCACACTCTGGCATTCCTGCACGTTCATCGCCGGGCGCTGTTGGTCTTTTATCTGTTTTTCACCGGCCTCGTTCTGGCCGCCAT
>NZ_JAPWHE010000045.1 GCF_027214045.1 Castellaniella denitrificans
ACCCTGGCGGGTCTGGAAGGTATCAATCCGGCTGTGCGGGAGGCCGCACTGGGTATGGGCATGTCGCCAGTGCAGGTCCTTGTGCGAGTAGAACTGCCCCTGGCCGGAAGGGTCATTCTCGCGGGTATTCGAACCTCTGTTACTATCAATATCGCGACCGCCGCTATCGGCTCAACCATTGGAGCCCGCACCCTGGGCGATCCGGTGATTGCCGGGCTGGTGAACGGCAATACCGCGTAT
>NZ_JAPWHE010000046.1 GCF_027214045.1 Castellaniella denitrificans
ACCTGGAACTGACCGAGGCCCCCCGGGGGGGGGGGGGCGGCCCCCCGCCCCCCCCCCCCCGCGCCCCCCCCCCCCCCGCGGGGCCCCCCCCGCGCGGGGGGCGGCGGGGGGGGGGGGGGGGGGGGGGGGGGGGGGGCGCCCCCGCGCCGCGGGGGGGGGGGGGTTGGGGGGGGCGCCGGCCCAGGAGGGGGCCCGGAGGCACGCGGGCGCGGCCCCCGCCACCGCCCCCCCGGCG
>NZ_JAPWHE010000047.1 GCF_027214045.1 Castellaniella denitrificans
CCCGCGAATGCGCGCCTCAGCTCGCCAACGGGCAACCCACCTAATACGGGCGGCCGGACGCCAATCGCCGACAGTTCATCGCCCTTTCACACCGGCCTGATGCCGCCCCCCCGTCGCCCACATGGACGCCACCCCGCGCAGCGGGCTTACCGCTCGCAGTTGAGAGGCTCCGCGCCTCCCACGCGGAGCGAGGGAAAGTGCGTCCCTGCCGATCGATCGCAAGCCAGCTCCCG
>NZ_JAPWHE010000048.1 GCF_027214045.1 Castellaniella denitrificans
ATTCCTGTTTCACCTGCGCTCTTCCCTGGTGGTGATCGTGAGCCTGCCGGTGGGCATTCTTGCTGCGTTCGTGGTGATGCACGCTCAGGGTATCAACGCCAACATTATGTCCCTCGGCGGCATTGCCATCGCCAGCGGTGCGATGGTCGACGGTGCCATTGTGATGATTGAAAATGTCCATATACACATGGAGCGGACCCCGTTGACACCGGAAAACCGATGGGCCGTGATG
>NZ_JAPWHE010000049.1 GCF_027214045.1 Castellaniella denitrificans
GGGCCCCCGCGGCGCGCCGGCCGGCCCGGCGGCCCGCCCCCGCCGCCCCCCCCCCCAACCCCCCCCTACGCCCCGCCTCCCCGCCCCCCCGCCCGCCGCCGCCGCCCCCCCCCCCCCGACCCGCCCCCCCCCCGGCCGCCCCCCCCGCCCCACGACCCCCGCCCCGGCCCCCCCCCGGGCCCACCCCCCGAGCCGCGCGGGGACGGCGACCCGGCCTCCCGCCGCGAGCC
>NZ_JAPWHE010000004.1 GCF_027214045.1 Castellaniella denitrificans
CGTCACCCAGATGGACGACGTCACCCGCCAGAACGCCAGCCTGGTCGAGGAATCGGCCGCCGCGGCCGCCAGCCTGCAGGAACAGGCGGCCACCCTGGCGCAACTGGTCGCCACCTTCACCCTGGACCAGAACGGCGCCGGATCCGGCGCGCACGCTCCTGCGAGCGCGCCAGCGCGGCTTTTGCGCCTGGAACGGGCCGCGATGACCTGAATGCGCCCGCGTTTCGCATGCGCAAGAGCCGGGGTGCGCAGCTTGCCGGCATGGACGGACCTTGGTCGGGCCGATCGGCGCAGCGAACGCAAACACGCTACAATTCAGGGTTACTCTTTGCTGGGGCGGGTCCGTTTTTCCGAAGGAAGAGCGGGGGCGCCGCCATCATCCCGGTTTGACTGGAACGACGACACGAATGAGCCATACTCGCAAGCGCCTCGTCATGGGCAATTGGAAGATGCACGGCAGCCTCGCGGCCAATGCCGCGCTGCTCGCCGGCCTTGCGGCCGGCGCAGCGCGCGCCGGCGATACCCAACTGGCCGTGTGCGTGCCGTTTCCCTACCTGGCGCAGGCGCAGGCCGCGCTGGCGGGTACGCCGGTGTCCTGGGGTGCCCAGGACGTCAGCGTCCATGCGCAGGGCGCCTATACCGGCGAAGTCGCCGCGGCCATGCTGGCCGATTTCGGCTGCGCCTGGGCGCTGTGCGGGCATTCCGAGCGCCGCGCGATGCACGGCGAATCCAGCGCGCTGGTCGCGGCCAAGGCCGCGTCCGCGCTGGCGGCGGGTCTGACCCCGGTCGTCTGCGTCGGCGAGACCCTGGCCGACCGGGACGCGGGGCAGGTCGAGTGCGTCATCGGCGATCAGCTCGATCCTGTCCTGGCGCTGGGTGCCGAGGCCCTGGCGCGCATGGTCATCGCCTATGAGCCCGTCTGGGCCATCGGCACCGGCCGCACCGCCACGCCGGAACAGGCCCAGGCCGTGCATGCCTTCATCCGCGCGGCCCTGACACGGCACGGCGCCGGACAGACCCGTATCCTCTATGGCGGCAGCGTCAAGGCCGCGAACGCGGCATCCCTGTTCGCCCAACCCGACATCGACGGCGCCCTGGTGGGCGGCGCGTCGCTCGTCGCCGACGAATTCCTCGACAGCGCGGCCGCGGCCGCCTGATCCGAGCACACCCATAAGGTCCGGAGTCCTATCATCATGCAATGGCTTTCCTCGATCCTGCTGACCCTGCAGGTCATTTCCTCGCTTCTGGTCATCGTGCTGGTCCTGCTGCAACAGGGCAAGGGCGCCGATATGGGCGCCGCGTTCGGCAGCGGTTCGGCCGGCAGCGTGTTCGGCTCGGCCGGGGCGGCCAATTTCCTGTCGCGCGCCACCAAGTGGGCGGCCATTGTCTTCTTCGCCACCACGGTTGGACTGGCCTGGGTGGCCCACCACCCCGCCGGCTCGCCCATCGAGTCCGGCATCATGCAAGGCTTCACGGCCCCGGCCAAGGAAGCCGCTCCTGCGGGTTCCGCCGTCCCCGATGTGGGGGGGGGCAGCGCCGTTCCGGCCGTACCCGCCGCTCCTCAGGCCAAGGGCGCCGAATCGTCGGCGCCGGCGGCGGCCGTGCCCGCGGCGCCTTCGGCGGGCGACGCCTCGGTGCCGTCCGCGCCGGCCCCGGCCGAGAAGAAATAAGACAGTCTTTGCCGGTCTTGGAGGGGCCTTCGCCCGCCAGGGCCGGTGCGGTTTTTCATGCTAGAATGCCCGTCTTTGCCGCAAGGCAAAACGCCGTCGTGGTGGAATTGGTAGACACGCTATCTTGAGGGGGTAGTGGCGAAAGCTGTGCGAGTTCGAGTCTCGCCGACGGCACCACCGAATATCCGGACTGAGCCAGATCAGTCCGGGAAATCAAAGAAAACCCGCATGAACGTTGGTTCAGCGGGTTTTTTCTTGTCCGGATGCTCCGGGTCGGGTCGACGTCGGCGTCTTCGCACAGACGCGCATCATGAGACTGGGCCGTACGTTGCACCCCACAGTGGAGGTCAGCCAGTAGAATGTCTGATCTCGGCCATCAAGAAATGCGCTGAACGGAAAGCCCTGACGCTGTCAGCCAGGCGCGAGGTCGTCGAGCGGTTGGTGCCGTTGAAGCCGACTAAGGCACCCGCCATAGAACGATAACGAAAGCGCATGACGATATTCGATTACATTCTGATCGCCGCCTCACTGCTGCTCGGCCTGATCTTTTTACATCCCAAACTGCTGCGCTCCCGCGTCTGGCGCGCCACCGTCACACCGCTGGCATCTATTATCGGCTCCGGCTTTCTGGTGGCGGGCCCGATTCTCGGGGCAACGGCAGGGCGCATGGCGTGGCTGGCAATGCTGGCGCTATGTATGCTCGCCTACCTGTTCGGTTCAGCGATTCGACATAATATCCAGCAGATCGAGCCGCTGCTGGAGCAACATCCGCCGCGCCTCGTTGCGCGGTTGGAGCGGGCATCCGAGCTGATGTTGTCCACGGCGTATTTCGTATCGGTTGCCTATTATCTGAATCTGTTCGCGGCATTCGCGCTGCGTCTTGGCAACATCACCGATCCATTCTGGATTCGCGTGCTCGCCAGTGTCGTGATTGCCTATGTCGGCGTATTGGGACTGCGAGGGGGGCTGGCCGCACTGGAGAGACTGGAGGAAAAGGCGGTCGGGCTCAAGCTGTCGCTGATCGGCGGTCTTCTCATCGTGCTCGTCATCGCAAGTGCCATCGCTGTCGGCAATGGCAGTTTCACTTGGTCGACGCTGCCGCACACGGAAGGCACGCGGGAACTGCAAACGCTGCTCGGCCTGGTGGTCCTGGTGCAGGGGTTCGAGACCTCGCGCTACCTGGGCTCCGCCTACGATGCCACCACCAGAATCCACACCATGCGTTACGCGCAGTGGATATCGACGGCAATTTACCTGGCGTTTATTTTGCTGATCACTCGTTATTTCACCGATGGCCTGCCATCGCAGGGGGGTGAGACCGCCATTATCGACATGTTGAAACCGATCGGCAGCGCATTGGCGCCGATGATTATCGTCGCCGCGCTGGCGTCGCAGCTGTCGGCCGCGGTGGCCGACACCAATGGCGCCGGCGGGCTGCTATCGGAAACCTTTTCAAGAAAACTCAGCATCAATTTCGCCAGCGCCGCCACCGCGCTGGTCGCCATCACGATGACGTGGCTGGCCAATATCTATCAGATCATTACTTTCGCATCGCAGATTTTTGTCGGATATTACGCGCTGCAATCGCTGCAGGCCGCACTGTCGGCCTGGCGCCTGCGCCGTTTCGCATGGGTTGCCGTGTATGGCACGGGCACGCTCATCGCGCTGCTGGTGGTCGTGTTCGCGATACCGGTGGCGGCATGAAGCAGTCTTCATCCCCGCATGGCCCCAAGCCATGCGGGGTTTCGTGTGTGCCGCGCGAGGCACTGTCCGGCGGTTACACCCCCCCGTCGCGCAGTTTTTTCAGTTCGGCTTCGGCGATGTCGATGCGCACGGTGCCCAGTTCGACCAGGCGGCGGGCCACCCGGGCGATTTCATCGCCCTGGGCGCCGGCCATCAGGGCGATGTTCTGGGAATGCAGCGACATGTGGCCTTTCTGGATGCCTTCGGTGGCCAGCGCCTTGAGCGCCGAAAAATTCTGCGCCAGGCCGACGGCGGCGATGACCCGGGACAGTTGCTCGGCCGACTGGATGTCCATGATCTGCAGGCAGGCCCGCGCCATGGGGTGCAGCTTGGTCGCTCCGCCGATCAGGCCCACCGCCATGGGCATTTCCAGCGAGCCGGCCAGGTCGCCGTCGCGGGTCACTTCCCATTGCGTGAGGCTGCTGTACCATCCTTTGCGTGCCGCGTAGGCGTGCGCGCCGGCTTCGATGGCGCGCGTGTCGTTGCCTGTGGCCATCACCACGGCGGTCACGCCGTTCATGATGCCCTTGTTGTGCGTGGCGGCGCGGTAGGGGTCCATCAACGCGAATTCGTATGCCTTGATCATGCCGTCGCGGACGGCGGCGCCGCCGATGGCGTCCAGCTTCCAGACGCATCGCGCCCGCGCCAGGCGCCGATCGGCCAGGTTGGACAGAATGCGCAGGTAGACGCGCCCGCCGGTCCAGGACTCGATGTGGGGCGCCAGTTTCTCGGCCATGGTGTTGACGGCGTTGGCGCCCATGGCATCGCGGGTGTCCACGATCAGGTGCGTGACCACCATCGGGCCGCTGGGGGCGTCGACGATCCGGACCTCGAGGTCGCGGAAACCGCCGCCCAGTCGCACCAGCACGGGGTCGCAATCATCGCAGATGGCGCGGATCTCCTCGGCGCGTTCCAGGATGGAAAGACGGGCGTTGCCCGGGTCCGGGACGTCCACCAACTGCACCTGGGCGATCATGCGGGTGCCCGACATCGAGGTCACGAATCCGCCCGAGTCGTAGCACTGGCGCGCCGCGTTGCAGACGGCGGCGACGACCGAGGATTCCTCGGTGGCCATCGGGACGAGATAGTCCTTTCCGTCGATCAGCAGGTTGGTGGCCACGCCGACCGGGATGTTCATGGTGCCGACGGCGTTTTCAATCAGCTGGTCGACCCGTTCGGCCGGCAGGTTGCCCGTATCCAGGAAGAGCGCTTTCAGGTCGCTGTCCGCCAGGCCGGCGAAAGCCAGCGCCTGGTCGATGCGTTCGGAGACGGAAAGTTTGTGGAATCCGGAAATGCGTGAAGTTTTTTGGGTCACGGCGGTTACCTCTCAGGAAAATATTCAGCCGACGTAGCGGGGCAGCCACATCACCAGGGCGGGGAAGGCCGCGCAGATCAGCAGGGCCAGGATCTGCAGGCCCATGAAGGGCACGACCCCGCGGTAGACTTCGGCCATGCCCACGCCCTTGGGCAGGGTGGCTTTCAGATAGAACAGGGAATAGCCGAATGGCGGGCTGATGTATCCGACCTGGATCGAAATGGCATAGAGCACGCCGAACCAGATCTCGTCGAAGCCGAATGCCTTCACGATGGGCAGGAAAACGGGCACGGTGAGCAGGATGATGCCGATCTCGTCCAGGCAGGTCCCCAGAAAGATCAGGATCAGCATCATGAACGCCAGCACGAGGTAGGGCGACACATTCATGTCGCGGATGAGCCCGATCAATGTGTCGGCGCCGCCCAGGCCGGTGAAAATCGCCACGTAGGCCTTGGCGCCGATGGTGATCCAGAGGATCATCGACGTGACCTTCAGGGTATGGATGCCGGCCTCGGCGAGCCCCCGGAAGGTGAATTTCCGGCGCACCAGGCTGGCCAGGATGGCGCCGACGACGCCGACCGCGGCGGCCTCGGTGGGGGTGGCGATGCCCAGGAAAATCGAACCGAGCACCATGGCGATGAGCAGGGCGGGGATGACGATGGCCCGCAGGCTGAGCAGCTTGAGGCGCATCGGCACGGCCCTGGCATCGTCCGAAGGCACCTTGCCGGACTGGAAGTAGGACACATACAGGATGTACAGGATGTAGACCGTGGCCAGCAGGATGCCCGGCACGATGCCCGCGATGAGCATCTTGCCGATGGAAACCTGTGCCGTGACGGCGTACACGATCGTCAGGACCGAGGGCGGGATCAGCACGCCCAGCGTCCCGGCGGCGCAGATGGTGCCGGCCACCAGCGAGGGATCGTACTTGCGGCGCAGCATTTCGGGCATGGCCAGCACACCCATCGACGTGACGGCCGCGCCGACCACGCCCGTCATGGCCGCCATGATGACGCAGATGATGACGGTCCCGATCGCCAGTCCGCCGCGCAGGCGGCCGAACCACAGCCCCATGACACGGTACAGGTCCTCGATGACGCCGGAGCGCTGCAGGATGCCGGCCATGAGGATGTAGAGCGGTACCGCCAGCAGGGGTTCGGAGCGCATGGTGTCGAACACCTGCAGCACCAGGATGATCACGGATTCCGGGTTCCAGAGGGTGACCGTCAGCAGCAGCGACAGGCCGCCCAGCACGAAGGCGATCGGCAGGCCGGTGACCATCAGCAGCGTCAGGCCGCCGAACATCAGGATGAGGATCAGGTTCGGGCTCATGCGGTTTCTTTCCTCGCGTCACCCAGGCAGGTCCGGGCCAGTTCGGCCAGGCTCTGCAGTGCCAGCAGCAGCATGGCCAGCGGCACCGCGATCTTGTAGGGCCACAGTGGCGGATTCCAGGCGGAGAATGTGGTTTCGCGGTATTCGATCGATTGCAATACCAGGGGCGTGGCGTAGTACAGCATGACGGCGCAGAAGAACAGGATGACGATCTGGCTGAAAGCGTCCGCCACGGCGCGGGCCCGCGGGGGCATGCGGTTGCGGAACAGATCCATGTTCACATGACCGCCCAGATGCAGCAGATAGGGGCCGCCCAGCAGAAAATACGGGCCGAACAGCAGCACGGCCAGTTCCATGCCCCAGACTGTGGGGGCATGGAACACGTAGCGGCTGACGACTTCGACCATCATGGCGGGCACGATGATCGCCATCAGGGCGGCGGAGAGCATGAACAAGGCCTTGTTCAGGGCCGTCACGGCGTGAACATAGAGTCGGATGACGCTGGGCATGGTCGGTATCCGGAGAAAGACGGATCGGACCGGCATGGCGCCGCGGGCGCCATGCCGGCGAGGCGGCGGCTGTCGGTGCTCAGGCGATCAGGCCCAGCTTCTCCATGAAGGCGACCTGGCTGTCCAGGATCTGTGTGGCCAGGGCGTCGCCCTTGGTGGCCTTGCGCCAGACTTCGACGACTTTTTTCCGCGCCTGGGCCACATCGGCGGGGTCCAGCGAGCTGACTTCGACGCCCTGCGCCTTGAATGCGTCGATGGCTTTGCCGTCGGCCACCAGGATGTGCTGGCGCAAGCTGCTGGACACTTCGCGCGCGGCCACCGCCAGCGCGGCCTTGTGGGTATCGGGCAATGCCTTGTAGGCCGCCTGGTTGGCCACGTAGCTGGTGGCCGTCGTGGGTTGATGAGGACCGGGCTGGATGATGTATTTCGCCACTTCGCCCAGGCCGGCTTCCAGATTGGCCGTCAGGTCGCCCCGGTCGGCGATGTCGATCACCCCCTTGTCCAGGGCCGAGTAGACGTCCGCCGTGGCCAGCGGCGTGACCGCCACGCCCAGCGCGCCCATCACGGCCGAGGCCAGGCCCACGAACCGTCCCTTTTTGCCATTGAAATCGGCCACGGTCTTGAGGGGCACTTTGGAGTGGATGGGCTCGGCGCCGTACACGGTGGGCGCGATGTAGAACAGACCCGCCGGAGCATAGGCCTTGCGGGCCAGATCGAGTCCGCCCAGTTCATAGAACCAGGCTTCGTACTGGTCGGATTCGGTGAAACCGAACGGGATGGTGCTGGTGAAGGCGAAGCTGGGGATTTTCCCCGCTTCGTAGCCGTCGAAGGTTTTCATCAACTGGAACGCGCCGCCGCGCACGGCGTCGAAGGCCTGATTGGCCGGCACCAGTTGGCCCGCCGAGAACAGTTCGATTTCAAATTGGCCGCCCGTCAGTTCGGCGACGCGCTTGACGAACGCGGCTTCGAATTTTTGCGGCGTGGTCCCGCCGTCCCACAGCGCCTGCATGCGCCATTTGACCTTGCCCTGGGCGGCGGCCGTGCGACCCAGGCCCAGGCCCAGGCCCGCCAGAGAGCCGGCGCCCAGGGTCTTCAGAGCGGAACGTCGATTGAATGCGGTCATTGTCATCTCCATCAAAGCCTCGTCCATCGGGATCGGGGGCTGGAAAGCGGGTTGTCGGCCCGACTGTTCATCGTTATATGCCCGCCGATCATGCGGCGGGATGATCCATCATAGGTGAGTGAAGGGTACAATAAAAGGTACAGTTTGTCGTTTTCCCATTGACTGTCCCCTTTTCTGACCCAATACAATCCGGCCGCCCATGACTCGAATCGAACGCGTGATTCAGCGGATCCATCGCGGGATGGCCGATGGCATCTGGCCGCCCGGGGCGCGGATCTGGTCGATCCGCACGGCTGCGGTGGAATTGGGCCTGTCCAAGAACACGGTGGCCGAAGCCTATGACCGCATGGTGGCCCTGGGGCAACTGGAAGCCCGCGTGGGGTCGGGCTATTACGTGCCCGTGTCGACCCGCCGGGAACGTCTGCCCAAGGCGCTGTCCGTCGCCCAGGCCGTGGATGCGGTGTCGCTGCTCAGGGAACAGTTGGTGCGGCAGTACGAGGTCCGGGTCGGCGAGGGCCGGCCGCCGCATGACTGGGCCGGCACGCCGGAATTCCGTCCGCCATCGGGTTCCCGCCGGCCACGCGAGGACAACGAAGTCCATGGTTACGGCAATCCCTGGGGATTCGCGCCGTTGCGTGAATACCTGGCCCGGCATCTGGCCGATTTGCGCATCCAGGCGGAACCCGAGCAGATACTGACCACCATGGGAGCCAACCATGCGCTGGATCTCATCGCCCGGCAACTGCTCGAGCCCGGGGATACCGTGCTGGTGGACAGTCCCGGCTACTATCCGCTGTTCGCCAAATTGCATCTGATCGGCGTGCAGATCATCGGTGTGCGGCGCCTGATCGATGGTCCCGACATCGAGGATCTGAACGCCAAGGCCGCCCGCTACCGGCCCAAGCTGTTCTTTACGCAGTCGCAGGCCCACAATCCGACCGGTGGCTCGATGTCCTTGCCGACGGGCCATCGCATATTGCTTGCGGCCGCCCAGCATCGCTTCCAGGTGGTCGAAGAGGATCCCTTCGCGGACATCCTGCCCGCCGACGCCCCCCGGCTGGCCAGTCTCGATCAGCTCGAGCGCGTCATTTACGTGGGGACTTTTTCCAAGACGCTGTCGGCCGGACTGCGGGTGGGCTATCTGGCCTGCCATTCGACTCTGGCGCGTTCACTGTGCGACCTGAAAATGCTCACGATCGCCAGTTCGGGCGATATCGCCGAACGGATGCTCTACGATTTCATCGCCTGCGGCCATTATTTGAAGCATCTGCGCAAACTGCGCGCCCAGGTGGCCCAGGCCACCGAACAGTCGCTCCAGATTCTGCGGGATCTGGAGCTGGATGTCTTTTGCGAGCCATCGGGCTGCTTTTATCTCTGGGTGTATCTGCATCCCGGAGACCATGAGGAAAGGCTGGTGCGGGAGGCGTCCGAGCGCAGCATCTTCATTGCGCCAGGCCGGCTTTTCATGCCGGACCGGACCAGCATGCGTCCCGCCATGCGACTGAACATCGCCTATGCCGCGCACCCGAAATTCATCGAGTTCATGCGCCATCGCGGGCGTTGATGAGGATCGATCCCCATCCGGCCCACTGGGCGAGCCACGCCCGCGGCCGCTCAGGCGCGCAGGGTCTTCAGCGCCGTGGCCCAGCGCAGCAGTTCGTCCAGCAGCGTCGTGGCCGAGGCGTCGATCAGTTCGTTGGAGG
The DNA here is from genome assembly GCF_027214045.1 of Castellaniella denitrificans. Lineage (GTDB taxonomy): Bacteria > Pseudomonadota > Gammaproteobacteria > Burkholderiales > Burkholderiaceae_B > Castellaniella > Castellaniella denitrificans_A. Next base: position 9,396 of record NZ_JAPWHE010000004.1, read on the forward strand.
CGAATTCGCCGTTTTCCCGGATGTGCTTGGCCACCATGGGGATGGCGACGCCTTCGACCATGGGCATCATCTTCAGGGTGGTGACTTGCGGCTTGACCGACTGGACCGCGCGCAGGCCGCCCGATACCCCGCCGTAACCGACGAAGCCGCAGGGCTTTTCGTTCCATTCCTTGTAGACGAAGTCCAGCGCGTTCACCAGGGAGGGCGGCGCGCTGTAGTTGTATTCGGGCGTCACGAAGACATAGGCGTCGGCGCGGGACACGCTGGCGCTCCAGCGCTTGGTGTGGTCGTGCGCGTATTGCTGCATGCGGGGATGCACCGGCTCGTCGTAGAGGGGCAGCTTGAAGTCGGCCAGGTCCACCAGTTCGACGTCGAACTGGCCGTGGGCGCGCGCGAATTCGTGGAACCAGCGGGCGACCGAGGGACCGACCCGACCGGGACGGGTGCTGCAGATGATGACTTGGAGCTTGAGCGGCATCGTGTGTTTCCTTGCTTGTGAGGGGGTGATGGTCAGCCCGCGCCTTCGGGGAGCGGGATGAATTCCCGGTCGTCGCCGACCGGCAGGGCCATGCGTTGGGCGCGCCAGTCCTCGCGGGCCTGTTCGAGCCGGTCCTTGGACGAGGACACGAAATTCCAGTGGATGAATCGTTCGCCGACGGGTTCGCCGCCCAGCAGCATGACGGTGGCGGGCCCGCGGGCCCGGATGTGCGCGGCGCGGCCAGGGTCCAGGACCCGCATTTGCCCTTCGGACAGCGGGTGGCCGTCCAGCTCGACGGCGCCCCGGGCCACGTAGACGGCGCGTTCGGAATAGTCGGTGCCCAGGGTGCGGCGCGCGCCGTCGGCCATTTCCCAGTGCAGGTAGAACAGGGGCGAATGCGTCCGGACGCGGGCGGCGGCGCCGTCGATGGCGCCCGCGATCAGGCGGCCGGCGACGCCGCCCTCGTCGAATTCGGGCAGCTCTTCGGCACCCTGGTGGTGATGGAAGGCCGGCGCCGTTTCCTCGTGTTCGCGCGGCAGGGCGACCCAGGCCTGGATGCCGTGCATGGTGGCGCCGTGGGCGCGGGCATATTCCAGTCTTTCGCTGTGGGTGATGCCGCTGCCGGCGGTCATCCAGTTGACCTCGCCGGGACGGATTTCCTGATTCGATCCCAGGCTGTCGCGGTGGGTGATGGCGCCGCTGTACAGGTAGGTGACGGTGGACAGGCCGATGTGGGGGTGCGGCCTGACGTCCAGTTCGAGCGGGGCGCCGCGCGCCACATCCAGCGGTCCCAGGTGATCGAAGAAGATGAAGGGCCCCACCATGCGGCGCTTGCGGAAAGGCAGCACGCGGCCGACGATGAAGCCTCCGCCCAGGTCGTGCGTGCGGCGGTCGATCAGCAGGGTGGCGGTCGTCATGGCTTGCCTCGCGCGGGCCGGGAGGGAGCGGCCCCGCGATTACGATAATCGGGAATGCGCCCGGAAAACAAGCGAGCCCCCGGACGGGGGGCTCGCGAGTCGCCGAGGGTGACTGATCCGCGGCTACATGTGGCTCGGCAGCCAGGTGGCCAGTGCCGGAAAGTACCAGAGGAGAAAGAGCGTGAGGGCCATCAGGCCGAAATAGGGGGCGCAGATCCGGGCCAGGTAGGTGATTTCCTTGCCGGTCATGCTTTGCAGCACGAACAGGTTGAAGCCCACCGGCGGCGTGATCTGGGCGGTTTCCACGGTGATGACCAGGAAGATCCCGAACCAGATCGGGTCGATGCCGGCCGCCTGGATGATGGGCAGCACCACGCCCATGGTGAGGACGATGGTGGAGATGCCGTCCAGGAAGCAGCCCAGCACGATGTAGAACAGGCTGAGGACGATGATCAGCATGCCGGGCGACAGGTTCAGGCCGCCGACGAATTCCGCCAGTTGGCGGGGCAGTCCGATATAGCCCATGGACAGGGTCATGAAGGCGGCGCCCGACAGGATCAGGGCGATCATGCAGTACAGGCGCGTGGCCCCCAGCAGTGCGTCGCGGAACGATTGCCAGGTCAGGGATTTTTGCCAGGCCGACAGCAGGAAGGCGCCCAGGACGCCAATGGCGGCCGATTCGGTGGCGGTGGCCACGCCGCTGTAGATGCTGGCGATCACCCCCAGGATGAGCAGGACCACGGGGATCAGCTGGCGCGATTCGCGCAGTTTCTCCCGCAGTGGCAGGCGGCCTTCCGCCGATTCCGGGACGCGATCGGGGTGCAGCAGCGCCCAGCCCGCGAGCCAGCCGCTGAACAGCAGCGCCAGCAGCACCCCGGGCACCACCCCGGCGATGAAGAGCTTGGCGATCGAGGTTTCCGCCGCCACGCCATAGACGATCAGGATGATCGATGGCGGAATCAGCAGGCCCAGGGTGGCGGGGCCGCCCAGCGAGCCGATGATCTGCGCGTCGGGGTAGCCGCGCCGCCGCAGTTCGGGCAGATTCATGCGGCCCACGGTGACGCAGGTGGCGGCCGAGGATCCGCAGACCGAGGCGAAGATCGTGCAGCCCAGCACATTGGTGTGCAACAGGCGGCCGGGCAGGCGGTTGACCCAGGGCGCCAGGCCGCGGAACAGGTTTTCGGACAGATTGGTGCGATAGAGGATTTCGCCCATCCAGATGAACAAGGGCAGAGCGGTCAGTGTCCAGCTGCTGGAACTGCCCCAGATGGTCATGGCCATGGCGTCGCCCGCAGGACGGCTGGAAAACAGTTCCATGCCGAACCAGGCCACGCCTGCGAGGGTCAGACCGACCCAGACGCCGCCGCCCAGCAGGGTCAGGAGGACGACGATCAGAATGATGCCGACGGTGATTTCACTCATGATGGGATTCCTCCGCAGACTGGGCCGGAACGCGTTTGCCGAGGAGTTCCAGCCAGAGCTCGTCAAGGAAGGCGATGAAGAAGATCAGGGTGCCGAGCGCCATGGAAATCTGCGGGATCCACAGGGGGGTGGCGTCGATGCCGGTGGAAATATCCTGGTATGCCCAGGATTGCCAGACCAGGCGGGCCGAATACAGGGCCAGAAAGCCGGACAGCGCTGTGGCGATGGACAGGGCGACGAGCTCCAGACCCCGCCGCTTTGCGCCCTTGAGCATGCCCAGGACCAGCGTGACACGGATGTGTTCGCCCTTTTTCAGGGTGCTGGCCAAGGCCAGGAAGCCTGCGCCGGCCATCAGGTAGCCGGCGTAGGCGTCGATGCCGCCCACAGGGAAGCCCGCCAGGCGGCCTACGATGGAATAACTGACCATCAGCAGTACGCCGATCATGCCCAGGCCGGCGAGCCAGCTGCTGCCGGTATACAGGCCATCGAGGAATTTGCGCATGGCGGGCTCCGGGGGATCAGTTGGAGGTCGTGGCTTGCTGGATCATGCGGGCGTTGGCCCCTTGGCCGAGGGCGCGCATCCGGCCCGAGGCATCCAGGACTTCCTTGCCTTCGGCGCCGGCGGTCTTCAGCCATTCGCGGATGACCGTCTGGCCGATTTCCACCAGATCGGACTTGAGCTGGGGCGTGGGCTCGTTGACCTGCATGCCGTTGGCCTTGAGCTTGGCGATGGAGGCTTCGTCGACCTTGCGGGATTCTTCCCAGCCGCGTTTCTCAGCGGCGGCGGCGGCCTTGCGGACGGCTTCCTGGGTGGCCGGGCTCAGCGATTCGAAGGCGCGCTTGTTGGCGACCACGGCGTTCTTGGGAATCCAGGCCTGGACGTTGGTGTAGTACTTCAGGTTTTCATACAGCTTGTTGTCCGCGCCGGTGGCGCTGGAGGTGATCAGGCCGTCGACCACGCCCGTGGCCAGCGCCTGGGACAGTTCGGCTTCCTGGACCGTGACCGGCTGCGCGCCGATCAGTTCGCCGATGCGCGCCGTGGTCGGGCTGTACACGCGCCATTTCAGGCCCTTGAGATCGGCGGCCGACTGGATCGGCTTGTTGGTGTAGATGCCCTGCGGCGGCCAGGCCACGGCATAGAGCAGCACCATGCCTTGCTGATCCAGTTTCTTTTCCAGCAGCGGACGCTGGGCCTGATACAGCTTCCAGGCTTCGTCGTAGTTGCTGACCAGGAAGGGCAGGCCGTCCAGGCCGAACAGCGGCCATTCGTTCTGGAAGCTGACCATGAAGAATTCGCCCGCCTGGGCCTGGTTGCCCTGCACGGCCCGCTTGATTTCGGGCATCTTGAACAGGGATGCGCCCGAGTGGACGGTGATCTTCAGATCGCCCTGGGTCGCCTGATCGACGTCCTTGGAAAACTGGGCGAGGTTTTTCGAATGGAAATTGAAGGCGGGGTAGGCAGAGGCGAGATCCCACTGCGTGGCGGCCTGCGCCTGGAAGGAGAGGCCGAGACCGGCGATCAGGGCGGTGGCAAAGAGAGTGCGACGTTTCATCGAGGACTCCTGGAAAACGATCGTGGAACATTGCCCGGCAGGCCGGCGGCGGTGCGGCCTCGGACCGGCCATTGGCAATGGCGTGCGACAAAGATAGAGCATCCGTGACCGTTCGTCGATCAGGGTTTTCAACAATAATGTTGTTTTTGTAGTTGATGTAGTCTTCAATCGTTCATTTTATATTTTAAATCGTTGAACAATGATAAGGTCGAATCGACAGACATGCCGAGTCACCGGCCTGCAAGGGCGGCGACGGGCGGCGCGGCGCGACGGGCCGTCAGTCGACATGGGCGGAATACACGGACAGCACCATGCGCTCGGACTGGATCAGGTAGCTCTCCAGGTTGCGCGCCGCCGTCGCCGTGTCGCCCTGGTCGAACAATTCCAGCAGACGGCCGTTGAGGTCGACGAAAGGCGCATGCAGATACTCGGGATCGTCCAGCAGGCCGAAGGCCAGCCGCAATTCGGCGGAGATGTCGGCGAACATCGCCGACAGGCGCACGCTGTCGGCCAGCGCCACGATGGCGGCATGGAACATCATGTTGGCCGACCCGACCTCGAGCCAGTCGCCGGCGTCGCGCATGCGGCGGGCCTGTTCCATGGCCTGTTCCATGCGTTTGTGGGCGGGGTGGCGCGGCCAGGCCTGGGCCAGCGCCTGGCATTCGATCAGGCGGCGGACCCGGTAGATGTCGATGATGTCGGCAATCGATGGCACCACCACCGAGACGCCGCGATTGGGCTCGTGGCGCAGCAGCCCTTCTTTGGACAGGATCCGGAAGGCCTCGCGCAAGGTGTTGCGCGAGACTTCCAGTTGTTCGCTCAGTCCCGCCTCGGACAGGCGCTGCCCCGCCCGAAGCTGGCCGTGGATGAGCTGCTGGCGGATGGTTTCAGCCACCGTGTCGGTCAGACTCAGCGCGGCGCTGGGGTTGGGATAATGGCGAGCATGCATGAGGGGTCCCGAAAATTCAGCCAGGATCGTTCAACGATCCGCAGCATATTTTGTCATGATAAGGAACGCACATGGACTTGAACAGCGATCTGGGTGAAAGCTTTGGCGCCTGGCGCATGGGCGATGACGCCGCCATGCTGGACATCGTCACCAGCGCCAATGTGGCGTGCGGCTTTCATGCCGGGGACCCGGCCGGCATGCTGGACACCCTGCGAGCGGCCGCCGAGCGCGGCGTGGCGATCGGTGCGCACGTGGCCTATCCCGACCTGGCGGGCTTCGGCCGGCGCAACATGGACCCGTCCAGCCGCGAACTGGTGGCCGACGTCATCTATCAGATCGGCGCCCTGCAGGGACTGGCCGCGGCGGCGGGCACCCGCGTGACGTACGTGAAGCCTCACGGCGCCTTGTACAACACCATTGCCCGCGACGAGCGCCAGGCGGCGGATGTCATCGCCGCCTTGCTGGCGCTCGACCCCGGCCTGGTCCTGATGGGGCTCGCCGGTTCGCCCTTGCTGGACTGGGCGCGGGCCCGCGGTCTGCGCGTGGTGGCCGAAGCGTTCGCGGATCGAGCCTATGCGCCGGATGGCGCGCTGGTGTCGCGCCGCGAGGCCGGCGCCGTGCTGCACGATCCCGATCAGGTTGCCGAGCGCATGCTCGACCTGGTCCGCACGGGCGAAATCACCGCCATCGATGGCAGCCGCGTGCGCCTGCGGGCCGATTCCATCTGCGTGCATGGCGACAGCCCGGGGGCCGTGGCCATGGCGCGCGCGGTGCGGCAGCGGCTGGAGGCGGCTGGCGTGGCACTGGCGCCGTTCGCCGGGGTGCGGGTTTCATGATCATGCCGCGCTGCCTGCCCGCCGGCGATGGCGCCGTGCTGGCGGAACTCCGTTCCCTTGACGAGACCCTGGCCTTGTTCCAGGCACTCGGCCAGCGGCCGGCCGGTGTGGAGGATGTCGTGCCCGCCGCGCGCACGCTGCTGGTGCTGTTCCGCCCGTCCGCGCTGTCGGCGCGGGATGTGGCCGGCTGGCTGCGGCGGACCGCGGCCGCCTTGGCGGCTGCTCCCGCAGGCGCGGCGGGCGCTTCGCCCGCGGCCTCCGATGCGCGGCTGGTGGAGATTCCCGTGCGCTATGAGGGCGAGGATCTGGACGAGGTCGCCGAACGGCTCGGGCTGACGCGCGCCGAGTTGATCGAGCGCCACACCGGTAGCGACTACCTGGCGGCTTTCGCGGGCTTTGCGCCGGGATTCGTCTACCTGGCGGGCGGCGATCCCTGTTTCCACGGCATTCCCCGTCGGGCCGCGCCGCGTGTTCGCGTTCCTGCGGGATCCGTGGCCGTGGCAGGGGACTTCAGCGCCGTGTATCCCTCCGACAGCCCCGGTGGCTGGCAATTGCTGGGCGTGACGCCCTGGCGGATGTGGGACATGGAGCGGGCCGAACCGGCCTTGGTGCGGCCCGGTTTTCGCGTGCGCTTCCGCGACCTGGAGGCCGCCGGTGTCGCCTATAGCCTGCCCGGCGACAACGGCCGCCCGCCGGCCGCCACGGTCCCATCCATGGGCCTTGCGGCCGTTGCCGCGCCGTCGGCCTGTTTCGACGTGCTGTCCGCCGGACCGCAAACCCTGGTGCAGGATCTGGGCCGCCCCGGCCTGACCGGCATGGGCGTGTCGCTGTCCGGGGCGCTGGACCGGGGCGCACTGCGCGCCGCCAACCGGATCGTCGGCAATCCGGCTGACGCCCCCGTGCTGGAGAATGCTCTGGGCGGACTGCGTCTGGTGTGTCGGGGCCGGGCCGTTGTCGCCATCACCGGCGCTCAGGCGGAGATCCGCCTGACGACGGCGGTGGGCGTCCGTCTTCCTGCCGCTGCGGGCCGGCCGCTGGCGCTCGACGAGGGCGATGAACTGCGGATCGGCACGCCGGGCGCCGGTGTGCGCTGCTACGTGGCCGTGAGGGGGGGCTGGGATGTGGCGCCCGTGCTGGGCAGCTGCGCCACCGACACCCTGGCGGGCATCGGACCGGCGCCGCTGCGTGCGGGTGACCGGCTGCGGGTGGGGACGGCCCCGGGCGGCGCGCGCCCCGGCGCCGTCCTGACCGGTGCCGCTTCGCCGCCGCCTTTGCCCCGCAGAGGAGAACTCGTCGTCCTCGATATCGTTCTGGGGCCGCGCTCCGACTGGTTTTCCCCGGCGGCGCTCGACCTGCTCATCCACCAGGAGTGGACGGTCACGCCCCAATCGGATCGGGTCGGCATGCGCCTGGCCGGGACAGAGCCGCTGACGCGCAGCCGCCAGGGTGAACTGCCCAGCGAGGGCACCGTGGCCGGCGCCATCCAGGTGCCGGCCGGCGGTCAGCCAGTCCTGTTCCTGGCCGACCATCCGCTGACCGGCGGCTATCCGGTGATTGGCGCGGTCGTCGCCCGCGACCTGGACCGCGCCGCCCAGATTCCCGTGGGCGCCCGCCTACGCTTCCGGCCCATCGGGCCTTTCAAGGAAATCCTGCCATGATCCGTAAAGTCCTGATCGCCAACCGGGGCGAGATCGCCGTGCGCATCGCGCGCGCCTGCGCCGATTATGGCGTGCGCTCGATTGCCGTATACGCCGACGACGACGCCGACGCACTGCATGTGCGCCGGGCCGACGAGGCCTGGGCGCTGGAGGGACGCCGGCCCGCTGAAACCTACCTGGACATCGACAAGCTCCTGGGCGTCGCCAAGCGCTCCGGGGCCGACGCCGTTCATCCGGGCTACGGGTTTCTCTCCGAGCGCGCGGAATTTGCGCGCGCCGTGATCGAAGCCGGCCTGGCCTGGATCGGCCCCCCGCCCGAAGCCATCGAGGCGCTCGGCGACAAAGTGGCCGCGCGGCGGATCGCCCAGGCCGTGGGCGCGCCGCTGGTGGCGGGCACGGAGGGTCCGGTTGCCAGCGGTGCCGAAGCCCTGGCCTTCGCCGAGGCGCACGGCCTGCCCATCGCCATCAAGGCGGCTTTCGGCGGCGGCGGACGCGGCCTGAAAGTGGCCTGGCGGCTGGACGAGGTGGCCGAACTGTATGAATCCGCCGTGCGCGAAGCCACGGCCGCCTTCGGCCGGGGAGAGTGCTTCATCGAGCAGTTTCTCGATCGACCGCGCCATATCGAGGCGCAGGTGATCGCCGATACCCATGGGCGGGTGGTGGTGCTGGGCGACCGCGATTGTTCGCTGCAGCGGCGCAACCAGAAGCTCGTCGAAGAAGCCCCCGCCCCCTTTCTTTCCGACGAGCAGCGCGTCCGCATCCACCAGGCGGCGCGCGATATCTGCGCCCGGGCCGGCTACGTCGGCGCGGGGACGGTGGAATTCCTGCTGGCGCGCGACGGCCGCATTTCCTTCCTGGAGGTCAATACCCGCCTGCAGGTCGAGCATCCCGTGACCGAAGAAACCTCCGGCCTGGATCTGGTGGTGGAGCAATTGCGCGTCGCCGACGGCCTGCCGCTGTCGATCGAGTCCACGCCCGCGCCGCGCGGGCACAGCCTGGAGTTCCGCATCAATGCCGAGGATCCGGGGCGCGGTTATCTGCCGACGCCGGGACTCGTCGCGCTTTTCGCGCCGCCTTCGGGGCCGGGCGTCCGGATCGACAGCGGCGTGGAGTCCGGCTCGCGGGTGCCGGGCGTATTCGATTCCCTGTTGGCCAAGCTGATCGTGAGCGGCGCGACCCGGGAACAGGCCCTGGCCCGCGCGCGCCGCGCGCTGCGGGAATTCGAGATCGACGGTGTCGCGTCTGTCCTGCCTTTCCACCGCGCCGTGGTCGATCAGGCCGACTTCATTGGCCAGCAAGGCTTCGGCGTGCATACGCGCTGGATCGAAACGGAATTTTCCGTCGACCTGGCCGACGCGCCCAGGCCCCTGGCGCAGGATGGGGTGCCGATGCGGCGCACCTTCATCGAGATCGACGGTCGCCGCGTATCCCTGGGGCTGCCGGCGGACATGCCGGGCGTGGGTGCGGCACTGGCCGCCGGCCTCGCGACGGGCGGCGAGGTGTCCGATGCCGGAGAGCGCTCCCAGGATGGCACGTCCCAGGCCGATCGCGGCGCGGTGACGGCGCCGATCACCGGCACGCTGCTGTCCTGGCAGGTTCAGGCGGGGGCCACGGTCGAGGAGGGCCAGGTGCTGGCCGTGATGGAAGCGATGAAGATGGAAGCCCAGGTGCTGGCGCCCATCGCGGGCGTGCTGCGCCAGGAAGTGACGGCGGGCGCTTTTGTCGAGGCCGACGTGCCGCTTGGGCGCATCGAAGGGATGCGGCGCCCTTAGGGCGGCTCCGGGCAAGCCGCCGCGCCGCTGCGCATCAGCGGCTGCGGACGGGGGGCTTTGCGCCGGGGCGGGGTAAAGACTTGTGCCGTCCGGCCGTAGATGCCGGTACGGGGCCGTCGGTGCCGCTTTGCCCGACGGGTTCCGTTGCCTGGATGACGCGATGAGCCCTCTCGATGCCTTGACCTTTTCCGTGCCGTCGGCGGCCGGCCTCGCGCATGTCGGCGGCCAGGGAGCCGTGGGGACGCCTTTCCCGGATGCGCCGGCCTCGTCCAGGGCCTCGATTTCCGACCTGGGGCGGGCGATGTCCATGGCCGCCTCGGGTTCGACGGCGACCCGGAGCCGGTATCGGGACATCGACGACAGCGATCTGCCCGAGGCCGTCAAGCACCTGTTGCGGATGATCCGCGATCTGCGCGAACGGCTCGCGGAATTGGCACGGGAACTGGGGGCGGTTCAGGCTGACGAAAGCCTGGATCAGGAAACCAGGCGCGCCCGCTTGTTGCAGCTCAGGGCGCGGATGAGCGCGCTGAATAGCGCGCTGATGTCGGCGACACAGAAGCTGGCCAGCCTGATGCGGGACATGCGACTGGATCAGGCGCGGCAGATGTCCGCCGCTCAACTGGCGCTGTAGCCGCCCGCCCCCCCACGGGGGGCGGGCGCTCTGGATCCGCGGTTCGTTCAGTCCGGGTGCGATGCCGTCGATGCGGCGAGCACCGAGCATATCGTGCCGGTCAACCGCCGCAGGTCTTCCGGCGGCATCACGAAAGCGGGCGTCAAGTAGATGATGTGGCCAAAGGGCCGGATCCACGCGCCCGCTTCCAGGAATGTCCGGCGCAGCGCGGCGTGATCCGGCCTGCGCTCCAGTTCGACCGCGCCGATGGCCCCCATGACGCGGACGTCGCGGACACCAGGGAGGGTCTTGCAGGGCGCCAGGCCTTCGCGCAGCAGGACCTCGATGGCCCGGACCTGCGCCAGCCGGGGTTCCGTCTCGAACAGATCCAGCGAGGCCAGCGCGGCGGCGCAGGCCAGCGCATTGCCCATGTAGGTCGGCCCGTGCATCAGCGCGTGCGCGGGGTCGTCGGACCAGAAGCCTTCGAAGACGCGCCGGCTGGCCACGGTCGCGGCCAAGGGCAGGGTGCCGCCCGTGAGCGCCTTGGACAGGGTGATGATGTCCGGCCGCACGCCCGCCTGCTCGAAGGCGAACATCGATCCGGTGCGCCCGAAGCCGGTGAAGATTTCGTCGAAGATCAGCAGGGTGCCGTGGCGGTCGGCCATTTCGCGCAGGCGCGCGAGCACGGCGGGCGCGTGCATCCGCATGCCGCCCGCGCCCTGCACCAGCGGCTCGACCAGGATGGCGGCGATCCGGTCCGCTTGAGCATGCAGCCGGGCCTCCAGTGCATCGGCACGCGCCTCGTCCGTGGGGAGTTCGCACAGTTCATGGCGCGCGCCGGCGCCGTCGAAGGCGGCGTGCATGCCGATGTCGGGATCGCAGACCGCCATGGTTCCGAAGGTGTCGCCATGATAGCCGCCTCGGAACGCGAGGATGCGACGCCGCTGCGGTTCACCTTGGTTGGACCAATATTGCATGGCCATCTTCATCGCCACCTCGACCGAGACGGATCCGGATTCTGTGAAGAACACGCGATCCAGGCCGGGTCCGAGCAGGGTGCACAGGCGCCGGGCCAGGGTCAGCGCCGGTTCGTGCGCGAGCCCGCCGAACATGATGTGGGGCATGCGCGCCAGCTGGGCCTGGACGGCCTGGGCGATGTGCGGATGGTTGTAGCCGTGGCAGGCCGTCCACCATGAGGCGATGCCGTCGATCAGAACCCGGCCGTCGGCCAGTTCGATCCGGCTGCCTTGCGTGCGGGTCGCGGGCGCCGGCAGGTCGGCGGTTTTCATCTGGGTATAGGGTAGCCAGATGTGGGCGTGGCCGTTCGTCAGCCAGTCGGGAAGAGAAGTATTCATCATTTGTTTCAATTAGAGGGTCGTCACCGGCGGCAGAGAGAATGGCCACTCGATGCCGCATGCTTGGCGGCAGTTGCAGGGAAAATCTCTCAACTCCGTTTTGCTGTCATCTTCTTTCTAAATGTATTTAAAATCTCTTTATTGAGATCATTTTGATATTATCGCCTCGCCATTCATTTTCAACCAGGAGATTTCCGGCGTGGCGGCGGGTTCATTCGATGCCCTTTTCGAGCAGGGCTTGCGCGAAGCGGAGCGGCTTCATCTGCGCCGTTCGGTCCGGGTGTTCGAACGGATCGCGCCGGGCCGCAGCCTGCACGACGGGCGCGAGCTTCTGAATTTCTGCAGCAACGACTATCTCGGGCTGTCCCGGCATCCGGCGCTCGCCGCGATGGCCTGCGAGCGCGTCCGGCGTGACGGGACGGGCGCAACCGCCTCTCGGCTGGTCTGCGGCGCCGATCCCTTCTGTGCCGGTATCGAGACACGTCTCGCCCGCGCCAAGGGCACGCAGGCCGCATTGCTGTTTTCCTCCGGATGGCAAGCCAATGCGGCGGTGCTGCCGGCGCTGTTGCGGGCCTTCGGCCCATCGGTCCAGGTGTACGTCGATCGCCTCGTCCATGCCAGCCTGCACCAGGGTTGCCGCGCGGCGGGCATCCGCGAGATCCGTTTCCGACACAACGATCTGGATCATCTCGAAGCCTTGCTGCGCGCCCGGGCCGGAAGGCCCGGGCGCCGCATCATCGTGACGGAAAGCGTATTCAGCATGGACGGCGACCGGTGCGATGTGGCGGCGCTCGCCGGCCTGGCGCAGCGCCATGAGGCCTTCTTGTATCTGGACGAGGCCCATGCCACGGGCGTGCTGGGTCCGGACGGGATGGGCCTGTCCGGCCTGGGCGGCGGGCGGGTCGATCTGGCGATGGGCACATTCAGCAAGGCGTTGGGCGGCTTTGGCGCCTACGTCGCCGGCTCGCGTGCGCTGTGCGATTACTTGGTCAATGCCTGCTCGGGTTTCATCCATACGACCGCGTTGCCGCCGGCCGTGCTGGGCGCCATCGATGCGGCACTGGATCTGATTCCCGGGATGCGGGCCGAGCGCGAAGCGCTGGCGGCCGGCGCCCACGCCCTGCGCGGCGCGCTGCATTCGCTGGGCCTGGACACGGGCGCGTCGAGCACGCAGATCGTGCCTGTCCTGGTTGGCGACGAGCGTCGGGCGCTGGCCCTGAGCCAGGCGCTGGAGGCGCACGGCGTGCTGGTGACCGCCATCCGTCCGCCCACCGTGCCGCGTGGGACCAGCCGTTTGCGCATCGCGCTCAGCGCCGCGCACACGCGTGCGGATGTCGATCGCTTGCTCGGCGCCCTGTCGCGGGCGCTGGAGACCGGCGCATGAGCGCCGCCCGGCCATGCGCCGCGGCCGCGCCGGCCCGCGAGACGCCCACGCTCGTGTTCGCGCACGGCTGGGGGTTCGATGCCGGGTTCTGGGATGCCGTGCGGGTTCGCCTGCGGGCCTGGCCGCAGCGGGTGCTGGAGCGGGGCTATTTTGCCTCGCGTCCCATGCCCGAAGAGGCCCTGCCTGAGGGGCCGTTGGTGGCGATCGGACATTCCTTCGGCTATTTGCACCTGCTGGAGCGGCTGGCGCGGCGGCGAACCCAGCCCTGCGCCTGGGTATCCATCAACGGTTTCGCCCGTTTCGGCGCCGGCGATGATTTTCCGCACGGCGTGGATCCGCGCCTGATACGGCGCATGTTGTCCCGGTTGTCGGCCTCTCCCGCGGCGGTGGTCGACGAGTTCCGGCGCCGCTGCGGCTCGTCCCCCGCAGCTGGCGCGCCTTGCCTGGCGACATTGGCGCATGATCTGCGGGCGATGCAGGCCCTGGATCTGCGCGATCATGTCCGTGGTCGCGTCGTGCCCATGCTGGCGCTGGGGGGAACGGCGGACCCCGTGGTGCCGGCCCGCATGGCGGCGCAGGCCCTGCCTGCCTGCGGCATCGACTGGTTGCGGGATGGCGGACATTTGCTCCCTCTGGAAGCGCCGGACTGGTGTGCCACGCGTATCGCCGGGTTCCTTGCGCGCCACGGCATGGCGCCCGCCGCGGAGGCGGAGGGCCAGGCATTCCTCGCGTCCCCCGCTACCGAAGCGCCCGCCCGCCGTTCGTGGCGGTCGCGTTCCTGCGATATCGGCACGCGCTTTGGCGCGGCGGCGGGCGGGTATGATCGCCACGCCGGCATACAGCGCCAGGTTGCCTCGCGGCTGGCAGCGCGGATCGCCCGGCTCGACTTGCCGGAACGGCCCCGCATTCTTGAAATCGGCTGCGGCACGGGCCTGCTCACCCGCATGCTGGGTGAGCATTTCCCCGAGGCGGACTGGACGATCACGGATGTGTCTTCCGCCATGCTGGCGCAGGCGCGCCGCCGCCTGCGCCTGGGGGGTGTCACCCGCTACCGGGTGATGGATGGAGAAAACCCCGGCCTGGAAGGCGGCCCGGTGTGCTTCGACTTGATTTGTTCCAGCATGGCCCTGCAGTGGTTCCAGGATCCCGCGCAGGGACTGGCGCGGCTGGCGGCGCTGCTGGCGCCCGCCGGACATCTGGCCGTCGCCCTGCCGGTGGACGGCACATTCTCCGAATGGCGACTGGCGCACGAGACTGCTGGATTGCGCCCGCGCATGATTCCCTTTCCTCGTCCAGAAGACTTGCGCATGGCGTGCGGGCGCATGGCGGCGCGGTTCGATGTGGAGCGCATTGTCGATGAGTGCGGCGGCGCGCTGGCCTTTCTGCGCGGGCTCAAAGGGGTGGGCGCGACAGCGTCCCGGGCGGAGACCCGGCCCCTGTCCCCGGCGGCCCTGCGCCGTGTCTGCGCCGAATTCGATCGTGCCGGCGGACGCTGTTCTTATCTGATCGCCTATGGCCTGTGGCGCCGGCGGGGTGGTCGCACACACAAGGAAACCGCTTCATGACCGCATCGGCCTTCGCCGGGAAAACCTGTTCCGGCGTGTTCGTCACGGGGACCGACACGGACGTGGGCAAGACGCTGGTCTCGGCGATCCTGGCCAAGGCCTGGGGCGCCGACTATTGGAAGCCGTACCAGACCGGCGTCGAGTCCGCGCCCGGTGACACCGAAACCGTGGCGGCGCTGCTTGGCCCGGGTGGCGGCCATGTGCTGCATCCGCCCGCCTGTGTGCTGCGGGCGCCGCTGGCGCCCTGGGCGGCGGCCAGGGCGGAGGGGGTGACGATCGAGATGGCCGGATTGCGGCCGCCCCGGACGGTCGCGCCGCTGGTGGTGGAGGGGGCGGGCGGTCTGTATGTGCCGGTGGACGAGCACGGCATGATGATCGACCTCGTCGTCCGGCTGGCCCTGCCGGTGGTTCTCGTGGCGCGCAGCACGCTCGGGACGATCAATCACACCTTGCTGAGCCTGCGGGCCTTGCGGGCGCGGGAGCTGCCCGTGCTGGGCGTGGTGATGAACGGCCCGCCGTCGGCCGGCAACCGCGAGGCGCTGGAGCGTTTCGGGCAGGTGCCGGTGATTGCGGAGATCCCGCCGCTGGAACGGGTCGATGCGGCCGCTGTGGCCGCGCTGGCCGCCCGCATGCCGGATCTGGCGTCGCTGTCGCGGGCCGCGCGGCCCGGGCGTTGAAGGCGGGTGCGATGTGCCGTGTCAGACGGCCCGGCGCGCCCGGTTGCGTCGCCATTCGATCAAGCCGATGGTGATGCCGCTGGCGCAGACGACGGCGATGCCCAGCCAGGATACCGGATCGGGAAATTGCCCCCAGATCAGCCAGCCCAGCGCCGCGGCGCTGACGATCTGGAAATAGACGAACGGCGCCAGCAGCGAAGCGGGCGCCCGCCGATAGGCCTGGATCTGCAGGAAATGGCCCAGGCAGCCCCAGAACCCTGTGCCCAGCAGGACCAGCCATTGCGTGGCGGAGAGCCGCATGGCCAGCGCCGCGAGATCCCTCCAGTAGAACGGCAAGGCCAGCACCATGACCATGCTGCCCACGGCGCCGCTCCAGATCAGGGTGGTATAGGGGTCATCGACCGCCACCCGGCGCGACGAGAGATATTGCGAGGCCAGTGCGCAGGCCGTCATCAGGCCGAACAGCGTGCCGGTCGGATCCAGCCCGGAACCCGGGCGCACCACCACCAGCACGCCCAGCAGCCCGATTCCCGCAGCGATCCAGCGTGACAGGAAAGGCGGTTCCTTGAGTGCCCAGGGCGCGATCGCCAGCACGATCAGGGGCGCCAGGAAATTGATCGCGGTGGCCTGGCCCAGCGGCAGATAATGCAGCGTGGTGAAGAACAGCATGGTGGCCGCCAGCATGGACAGGCCGCGTGTCACCTGGGCGCGCGGCTGGCTGCAGCGCAGGGCTTTCCAGCCTCGGGCCGGGATGATCGTGAACAGCGTCAGCGCCGTATGCACCCCGTAGCGCAGCAGGCACACCACGAAAAGGGGCGCGCCGATGTCGGCGCCCATCAGGTACTTGCCGCTGGCGTCCAGCCCCGACAGCGCCCACATGGAGACGATCAGCAGCAGGACGCCCGTCAGGGTCTGGCGGGCGGCGGGTCCGGGCGGCGGCGATGTGTTCACGGCTGCGTCCATCAAAGCCACAAAAGGACAGGGGCTTACAGAGTATTCTCTGTAAGCCCCTGATTTGTATGGCGCGGCTGGCAGGATTCGAACCCACGACCCCTTGGTTCGTAGCCAAGTACTCTATCCAACTGAGCTACAGCCGCTAAAGAAGCGAAATTATAACGTGCTTTTCATGGCTTGTCATGTCGCTTCTGGTGGCGCTTTTCAAGGCGCCTTCCCAGTCATCCCAGGCGGATCAACGGGCCGTCATCCGGCGCCATCAGCCATGCCTGAACTGGAAAGCGCGAAATCATACCACGGATCGTATCGGCCGGCATCTGGGCGAAAGCCGTCGACAGCGCGTCCGCGGTCGTCGCATCGGACGCGCGCACGGTGACACTGCGCCAGCGCGGCGTCGCCTGGCCCGTATGCGGGTCGAACAGGTGCGTGAAGCGTCCGGCGGGATCCAGCGGCGTACCGTAGCCGCCCGAGGTGGCAAGCGCCTGGTCGCACAGGTCGATGCTGTCCAGGATCCGGCCGGGATCCCGGGGATCGGCGATGCCGGCGCGCCAGGGGCGGTCGGGCGCGGGCGAGCCCAGGCCGCGGGCCTCGCCCATGTCGACCATGGCGTGCGTCAGACCGTTGGCCCGCAGCAGTTCGGTCACCCGGTCGGTGATGTAGCCCTGGGCGATGCCGTTCAGGGTCAGCGTCATGCCAGGGCGCTCCAGCACGATCGCGTCTTCCTCGACGCGGATGGCGCGGTAGTCCACCTTGGTCAGCGCGGCTTGCAATTCGGCGGGCGTGGGCGGCAGCGGCCGGCCGGCGCGCGACCGGGCGGCGTACAGGTCCCAGAGCGCTTGAACGCTGGGGTCGAACAGGCCCCCGGTCCGTTCTCCGAAGGCGACCGCCTGTGTCAGCAGGCGGCTCAGGTCCGCAGGGGGATCGTCCAGGCGGCCCTGGCGGTTCAGGCGCATCAGCGCGCTGTCCTCGCGGTACAGGCTGAAGACCCGTTCAAGGCGGTGGACTTCGGCGATGGCCATGCGCACCAGCCGTTCGGCGTGGGCGCGGTCGGGGTGCAGCAGCCGCAACTGTGCGTCGGCGCCCAGCGCGATGCCATTCCAGGTGACGGGTTCGGGCCAGGGACCGGCGTCGCGCAAGGCGGCGCGCAAGGGGCCGGGGCCGACCAGGGCGGCGCTGGCGGCCAGGATGCCGAGAAACCGTCGGCGTGGGGCGCGGGATGTGTTCATGAATGGGCTCCGACGGGCTCGCGGTCCGCGCTGGTGGTGAGTTCGGGGGTGCGCAGGACGTAGTCTTCCGGCATGTCCTTGAAACCGACGACGCGCCCGCCGTGGCGCGTGGCGTAGGCCTGGGCGTCCGCCAGCCGGGAGAAGGGCAGGGCGTCGGGGGCGCCCATGCCGCCGACCGCGCCGCTTTCGATCAGATAATGGGCGGTCCTGGCGTCGATCCAGGCGTCGGCCGGCGGGTTGCCGTCCGGGCCCGCGCGGCCCATGTCCTGCACGTAGATGGCGAGGATGGTCTTGGGCTCCTCGGGCAGGATCGTGTAGGCGAAGACTTCGCGGATCGTGGAGAACCAGACCGGGACGTCCCGGTCGCGCAGGAGGATCTGGCCCTTGGGGCCGATGTGTTCGTAGAGATTCATGCCGCAATAGTGGCCGACGGCCTGGTCGGTCATGGCCACGGGAGAGGGTGGGGAAGAGGATGCGCCGCCGCCGTTGCCGCAGCCGGCCAGCAGGGAGGACAGCAGGACCGCGCCGATCAGGCGCGCCGCGCGCGACGTGTTCATAAGGCCCTCCGGTTGAAGACCAGGGCCGCCAGGCCGAGCGGCACGACGATCCACAGAACCTGGGCCAGCACCAGGACGCCGGTGGACAGCGTCGACTGGTCGCTCAGGCCGGCCATGCCGGCGAACATGGCGATGTGCTCGTGGCCGGTCAGGTTCAGCAGGCGGTAGACGTCGGTCGGGTTGAACAGCAGGATGCCGTTGAGCAGCGGGGCGGTGATGAGCCGGCCCTGGTCGGCCACCAGCACGCCCAGCAGCACCATGTCGTAGATCACCACCAGGAACAGCCAGACGCCGATGGCGATGCCGGCGGCGGTGGCGCGTTCCTGGACCAGGGCGCTGATCAGGTAGCCCAGCGAAAGAAAACTGGCGCCCAGCAGGATACTGGCGGCGATGAGCAGGGCGAAGGGTGTCCAGGCCGACAGGTCCAGCCCGCCGTGCGCGAGCTGCAGCGCCAGCCCGGCGATGCCGTAGCCCGCCACCGTGGCCAGCGCCAGGATGGCCAGATGGCCGAGGAATTTGCCCGCCATGACCTGGCGTCGCGCGATGGGGTAGCTGAGCAGCAGGGCCATGGTGCCCCGGTCGATCTCGCCCACGATGGCGTCGTAGGACAGCAGCATGGCGATCAGCGGGATCAGGAAGATCGACAGGCTGGACAGGCTGACGACTGTGACGGTCAGGGGATCGACCTTGACGGTGCCGGTCGGCGCGCTGCCCAGGAAGCCCAGCGACAGGGCCAGCATGGCCAGCAGCGCGGTGATCGCAAGCACCCAGCGGTTGCGCAGGCCGTCGCGGATTTCCTTGCGGATCAGGATCAGGGTCGGATTCATGTGTCCTCCCGGCGCAGGAATTGCGCGTACATTTCGTCGAGTCCGGGGTGTTCCAGTTCGATGTCGTGGATGCCGGGGATGGCCTGGGCGTCGCGCAGCCGGCTCAGTTTGTCGGCCTCGGCGCAGACCAGTTCGATGCGGCCGGCGCCGATGCGCCGCCAGCCTTCCGGGATCCGGATGGGGTCGGCGTCCAGCGTCAGGCGGATGCGCACCGGCAGGTCGGCCTCGCGGCGCAGCTCGCCCAGGCTGCCGTCCGCGATCTTCTGGCCTTTGCACATGACGATGACGCGATCGGCCAGGCCTTCGAGTTCGGCCAGGGCGTGCGTGGACAGCAGGATGGCGGCCCCGGCGTCGCGCAGTTCGCGCACGATGTCGTAGAACAGCAGCCGGGAAGCGGGATCCAGGCCGGTGGTGGGCTCGTCCAGCAGCAGCACCCGGGGCGAGCCGAGCAGTGCCTGGGCGAGGGCCAGGCGCTGGCGCATGCCTTTGGAATAGCCGCCCACCCGGCGCCGGGCTGCCTCGGCGATGCCCACGCGCGAGAGCAGGGCGGCGTTGCCGTCCGTGGACAGGCCTTTCAGATGGGCATAGAAGGCCAGGGTTTCGGTGCCCGTCAGAGACGGGTGCAGGGCCACGGTTTCCGGCAGGTAGCCGATGTGGCGGCGGGCGCGGGCGGCGGCCGGCGTGCCGGCGATCTCGCCCAGCACGCGCACCGAGCCGGTCTCGGGGCGGATCAGGCCCAGGATCAGCTTGATCAGGGTGCTTTTGCCGGCGCCGTTGTGGCCGGCCAGGATCACGCATTCGCCGGGTTCCATGAACAGGCTGACGTTGTCCACGGCACGCATCGCGCCGTAGCGCTTGGTGACGGATCTCAGTTCGATCGGTGGCGCTGTGACGGTCATGGCAGGGCCTCGAATTTTTTCAGGGTCGGCGTGTCCGGAGCCCTCATCAGAGGGGCGCTGTCGATCACGCCGCCGGGCAGGATCGCGGGGAATTGGGACTGGGCCCAGCGGACGATGGAGACGGCCGGGCTGTTGAGCAGAAGCCGCGCGTTGGGCGCGCGCCAGACGACCTGGTCGATGAGGCCGTTGGGACGGTAAGCGGTATCGGCGATGCCATCGCCGTTGAGGTCGAAGGCGGACAGGTCGGACCAGTAGTTGCCGCGTCCGGCCTGCGACCATTCCAGGTAGCGGGTGCCGACGTATTTCACCTGATTCTGGTTGCCGACGAAGGCGTTGCCGTGGATGCGGTTGCCCTCTGAGCCCGTGTAGTGGACGCCGATGCCGCAGTCCTGGAAATGGTTGTCGGCCAGTTCGTTCATGTTGGCGTTGTAGACGAACACGCACTTCTCGGCCCGCACGATCACGTTGCCGTCGATGACGGAGTCGTCCGTGGCGTTGAGCATCAGGCCCTGGTGCGCGCTGTCGACGGCGATGTTGTCGCGCACGGTCAGACGGCGCGAGAACATGATCGCGTAGCCGATCTCGTTGCCGCGCGACACGTTGTGACTGACCTCGCTGTCGTTGGTGTACATATAGTGCACCGCGTAGCGCAGGTCGTGGAAGAGGTTGCCGCTGAAGACGTTTTCACGGCTGTTGTTGGAGAAGATCCCGTCGCGGCCTTCGGAGATGTCATTGTCCAGCACCTTCGAGCCGGGAGCGTTCCAGACGGTCACACCGTTGCCGCGCTCGTTCACGCGCAGTCCGGTGTTGCCGACGATGCGGTTGCGGGCCACCAGGGCGTCGCGCGCGCCCCACAGATAGACGCCGACGGAATTGTCGATGATGTCGTTGTCCTCGACGCGGGCGCGGGCGGCGGCCTTGTCCAGGAAGACGCCCGCGTCCATGTCGGGCAGGCTCAGGCCCGAGTGGCGGACGGTCAGGTGGCGCAGGGCGACGTCCTCGGCCTTGACCCAGATGGTGCGGCCCGTGCGTTCGCCCAGGATGCGGGCGCTGCGGTCGGCCGGCCCCCGCAATGTCAGGGGCTTGTCGATGACGAGGTTGCCGGGATAGTCGCCTGGCGCCAGGTTCAGGACATCGCCCGGCGCCGCCGCCGCGATCGCGGCCCGCAGGTCGGAACCCGCGGGCACGTCGATCGTGGCGGCCGTCGCACTGATGGACGAGGCCATCAGTGCGACCAGGACAATGCCTCCACGCCGCGCCTTCGGCTTGCCGCTCCACAAAGGGGGGCGTTTTGCCTTGGGGCGGCCCGGCGGCACTACCGTCCTGTCGGGGGAGCGAAGCATCACCATCAACCCTTCAATGCACATCAGGCCTTCTTCGGCTTGACGTACATCTGGCCTGACATTTCCATGTGCAGGGCGTGGCAGAACCACTGGCAGTAATACCAATGTACGCCGGGACGCGAGGCCGTGAAGGTGACCGAGGAGGTCGCCTGCGGTCCGATTTCCATGGCGAGGCCATAGCCGGTCAGCGTGAAGCCGTGGGTCAGATCCTCGATGCGCTCCATGTTGGTGACCACGACGGTGACTTCGTCGCCCTCGTTGACCTCGAATTTGGGCAGGCTGAACACTGGCGCCACGGCGACCATGTAGACGCGCACCTTGTTGCCGTCGCGGATGACATTCGAGGCGGATTCCAGGGTGACGCCGTCTTTGGCGGCCATCTGGCGGACATTTTCCCACATGGGGTCGTTGCGGTCCCAGATGTGCTTGGGGCGGACTTTGGAGCGGTGCACCAGCAGCATATCGTGCGGTTCGGCGAAGCTGGGGCCGTCGTGCACCAGCTTCATCTCGTCGCCGGAGATGTCGATCAGCTGGTCGTTCTCCGGTTTCAGCGGGCCGACGTTCAGGAAGCGGTCCTTGGAGAATTTGTTCAACGACACCAGCCACTTGCCGTCGGCTTCCTTGGTCTCGCCCATCGTGGTGTGGTTGTGGCCAGGCTGGTAGTGCACGTCCAGCTTCTGGATGATGGGATCGACCTTTTCACCTTTGTAGGCCCGCTTGGCCTTTTCGATGTCCCACTTGCAGATCTGGCTGTCGATGAACAGCGTGGTGTAGGCGTTGCCGCGGCCGTCGAAGGCCGTGTGCAGGGGTCCCAGGCCCAGTTGCGGCTCGGCCACGACTACGTCGCGCTCCTTGATCTTGCCGGCGAACAGGTCGTCGAGTTTGCGCACGTCGATCACCGTGACGGTGGGCGAGAGCTTGCCGTTGAACACCACATGGATGCCGTCGGGAGCGGCATTGCAGCCGTGCGGGGAGTTTGGCACCGGGATGTAGCGGGTGTACTTTGAGCCGTGGCGGCCGTCGATGACGGGCACGCCGTTCATTTCCTTGTAGTCGCCGTTCTTGACCGCCTCTTCGATGAGCTTGAGGTTGAACACCACCGCCCAGTCCTGCTCATTGGCGGACATTTCGGTGACGGTCAGGCCCTTTTCGGAGTTGTAGCAGGTGGCGAAGGAGTACTTGCCCTGGTAGTCGGCGTCGCCGTTGTCCAGGTTGCCGTCGACCAGCACTTGCCAGGCCACCTTCATGGTCTCGCCGTCCACGGCGGTGTAGATGGCCCAGAAGTTCTTTTTCGGGTCGTCCATCACGGAGCCGTCGTTGGGCAGCGGCACGATGTGCTCGCCATTGCAGAAGACGTAGCCGGTCTTGGGATAGCGTTGCGGGCGCAGGCCGTGGATGCCGTCGGCATTCGGGATTTCGATGATCTTGTCGGTCTTCATCACGTCGCAGCGGATGCGGGCCACGCGGGTGTTGGCCTTGTCGTTGATGAAGATGTAGCGACCGTCGTAGGTGCCGTCCGTGAAGGACATGTGGGGGTGGTGCGCGTCGCCGTTGGGCAGCACCGGCATGTGGTTTTCTTCAAGGAACTTGCGCGTCTCGGGCGTCAGGCTCTCGTTGAGGATCCCGCGGCTTTCGTTGGTGCGGCCCCAGCCCGTGGCGCTGCACATGTTGAAGACCGGGATGCGCATCAGTTCGCGCATGGACGGCAGCCCCAGGATGCGGACCTCGCCCGACTGGCCGCCGGAATTGAAGGCGTAGTATTCGTCCAGCTCACCGGGGGCGACTTCGACGCTCTGATGGCCTTTCTTTTTGTCCTCGTCATCCTTGGCGTTGGCCGTCAGATGGGTGGCGCCGACGGCGGCGGCGCCCGTCAGGGCGGCAGTGCCGAGGAATCCTCGCCGGCTCAGGCCGGATTTGTCGCGGGTGTGGTCGGACATGGTGTTCTCCCTAGGGTTGTGGGCATAGCGTCCAGGCACGATGGCCGGGGTATGGCGCTATGGGTTCGACGAAACGGGTTGCGGGTCGGACGATGGGTCGCGCGGGCGCACGGTCGGCTTGCGGCTTGCGACGACCTCGCCCGGGATGCCGGCGTCCGGCGGCGGCGCCTTGTGGCGCTTGAGTTTGGCGTTCTTCTGGATCAGGTGCGGACAGCGCTTTTCGTTGTGGTAGAGCTGCTGGCAGTTCAGGCACTGGATGCATTCGTTCGGATTGATGTCGCCTTCCGGATTGATGGCCTGCACGGGGCAGTCCACGGCGCACAGTTGACAGGGGTTGCCGCAGGTCTTGTAGCGGCGCAGCCAGTCGAAAATGCGCAGCCGCGCGGGGATCGCCAGGGCGGCGCCCAGCGGGCACAGGTAGCGGCAGTAGAAGCGTTCGATGAACAGCCCCGCCAGCAGCAGCACGGCGGCGAAGATCACGAAGGGCCAGTCGCGCACGAACTTCAGGATGATCGCGGTCTTGAAGGGTTCGACCTCGGCGAATTTTTCCGCCGTGCCCAGTTCATACAGCGAGATGCCGAACAGGATCAGGAAGATGATGTATTTCAGGCCGGCCAGGCGGGTATTCAGGCCGTGCGGCACCTTGATCTGGGGCACGCGCAGCTTTCTGGCGACCTGGTTGGTCAGTTCCTGCAGGGCGCCAAAGGGGCACAGCCAGCCGCAGAATGCGCCCCGGTTCCAGAAGAGCAGGGACATCGCCGTGGCGATCCACAGGATGAACACGATCGGGTCCATCAGGAAGTATTCCCAGCTGAAGTCCGTGCGCAACGATGTGGTGAACGTGAGCACGTTCACGACCGAGAGCTGCGCCTGGGCGTACCAGCCGATCCAGAACAGGGTGAAGATCAGGAACACGGTGCGGAAGCGCTTGTAGAAGACCTCGTGCTTGACGATCTGGTTCTGGAAGAAGAACACCATGATCAGGGTCAGCAGCGCGATGGAGATGATGACGATCTGCACGGTCTTGGCGACCCAGATCTGCTTCCAAAGCGCGGGGGCGGCTTCTTCCGTGTCCGCGATCGGTTGCTGCTCCGTGGCCATTGGCGTTCCGGCCGCGCCGTCCGCCGCCGGCGCGGCCTGTCCGGCCCGGGCCTCGGCCTTGGTGAACGACTTGGGCAGTGCGTAGTTCAGCACGAAGGCGGTGAAGGCTTTTTCCTTGACGCTGATCACGCGCTGCACGGTCAGTTGCAGGCGCCACGGCTCGACCGGATCGAAGACGGCGTCCGCCGGAACAGTGAACAGCGCGATCTCGCGGAAGCTCGGCGATCCGGCGGCCAGCAGGTCCGCCAGCCGCTGGTGGTCCAGATCGGTGAAACGGAAGCTGTTCTCTTCCTGGATGATCTCGATGCGGTCGAACACCCCGCCGCGCACGTAGCCCGATCCCTTGAAGGAGTAGCCGTTGCCGGCGATCAGGATGGCCTGCTGGCCGGGGGCGAGACGGTCGCGCAGGTAGTTGTACTCGGCTTCGCCCAGCAGGCTGCGGCCGATCGTGGGCACGCTGACCAGGGCGGCGTAAAGATCGATGAAGGTGTCTTGCGGCTCGCCGGGTTCGGGGTGCGAGATGGCACCCTGGCGACCGGTGTCCTCGAACGCCTTGTTGACGTCGGCCACGGTCAGGCGCAAATGTCCGATCGCGCCGGACTGCAGGAGCGCGTCCCAGGATTCCGTGCCGGTTCGCGCCATATCGATGGCGCGGTGTTCGACGGGCGCGGCCTGGGGCTGGCCTCCCTGGCCGATGCCGTAGTGGCGGGCCACGGCCAGCACGGACCGCGTCAGGCTGTCGCCGATGACCATCAGGGTGACGGTGGCGCCGCTGATGATGTCCACGGGGGGCGGTGCACCGGGGCGCGGCGGCTCCTTGACGTAGTTCTTGCCGACATAGCCGTCGATGAAGGCCTGCACTTTGGCTTCCGGGATGCCGATCAGCACGATGGGTTCGTGGTGCTCGACCAGCCGGGCGCCGACGATTCCGCCGTCCAGGGACAGTCCCACGACGATGTCGATCGGCTTGCTGGAATAGCCACGGGTGTTGACGATGTCGGTGGTCAGGTAGACGTAGCCGAGCATCTTGTCGCCCGCATAGGCGCGGGCGACCGCGGGTTTGCCTTCCGGCGGGCCGATGCGGTCGGCGCCGGGGAAAATGTCGGCGGGCTGGAGGTTCTTCAGGAACGCGCCCAGCCGGGGGCCGGCGCCGAGCGGGGTGCCGCCCTGGCCGAACTTGAACGCCTGCCGTGCGCCGTCCGTCCGGGACGCCGATGCCGCCCCGGCCGGCGGGGCGATCAGACAGAACCACAACAGGAGCAGGGGGATGATCCAGATCAGGCCAAAGGACCGTGACCGTCGGGATGTGGCGAAGCGGCGCATGAAGGGAGGGGGAGGGGTGACTGGAAGATGCCACCATCCTAGCCGCGGGGGTTAACCCCGGCCTTGCGCCGGATCAAGAAAGTCTTAAACGTGGCTGAACAGGCGGGCCGCGCGGGTGAGGGTCGCCGCTTATCCCTTGGCTTTCGGCTTCGGCGCCCGGCTGACTGCGGGGTGGCCCGGTACGAAGAAGCGCAAGGGTTTCGCGGCCCATTCGCCCGCGTAGTCCACGCCGATGCGCGGGCTCGCGGCGATCTCGGCGGGCGCGGGCGCGTCGTCCCGGGCGAGCCACAGCGTGTCGCCGCACAGATCGATGCCGTAGTGGTCCCGGGTCACGCCCATGGCGCGGCACAACCGGCCCGGACCGCTGGTGGACGCGTCCAGGCCCCGCACGGGCGCCAGCGCCCGCAGCAGCACGGCCGTGCCGCTGCCCTTGGGGCCGGTGACGACGTTCATGCAGTGGTGCATGCCGTAGATCAGATAGACATAGGCATGGCCCGGCGGGCCGAACATGGCCTTGGTGCGCGCCGTGCGCCCGCGCGAGGTGTGGGCCGCCAGATCGCCGGGGCCCAGGTAGGCCTCGACTTCGACGATGCGGCCGATGCGCGTTCCGTCCGGCGCGTCGTGCACCAGCAGGCGGCCCAGCAGGTCGCGGGCCACGGTTTCAGCGGGCCGGTCGTAGAAGGCGCGGTCGAGCCGCCGGCAGTCGCCCTGGATCGGGTCGGCGGGCGTGACGAGCCGGGCGATGCCGGTCATGTCAGCCTTGGCCCGCCGCAGTTGACAGCCGGTCCATCAGCCGGGCCTGCTCGGTCGAGGGCAGGAACGAAGCCTTCAGGCTGTTGGCGGCCAGCGTGACCAGTTCGTCGCGGGACAGGTCCAGGGCTTCGGCGCTGGCGACGTAGTTGTCCAGCATGTAGCCGCCGAAATAGGCCGGATCGTCTGAATTGAGGGTCACGACCGCACCCGCCCGAAGCAACCGGGCCAGGTTGTGGTCGCGCAGGTCGCGGACCACGCCCAGTTTCAGGTTCGACAGGGGACAGACCGTCAGCGGCACGCGGCGCCGGATCAGGTCCCGCAGCAAATCGGGATCCTCGCTGCTGCGGACACCGTGGTCGATGCGGGCGACCTTGAGGGTGTCCAGGGCGCCGCGCACATAGTCGGCCGGGCCTTCCTCGCCCGCGTGGGCCACCAGCCGAAAGCCCAGTTCGGCGCAGCGGGCGTAGACCCGGGCGAATTTCTCCGGCGGATTGCCGCGCTCGGACGAATCCAGGCCGATGCCGATCCACAGGTCGGCATAGGTCTCGCGCAGCGGCAGCGCGGCTTCAAGCGTGGCGAAGGCCTCGTCCTCGGACAGGTGGCGCAGGAAGCTGAGCAGCAGATAGCCGCTGATGCCCAGGGTGTCGCGGGCCTCGCGCAGGGCGCGCGCCAGCCCGGCGAAGACCGTGTCCAGCGCGATGCCGCGCTGTGTGTGCGTCTGCGGATCGAACATGATTTCCGCGTGCACGACGCCGTCGGCGTGGGCGCGGCGCAGGTAGGCCATGGCCAGATCGTGGAAATCCTGTTCTGTGACCAGAACGCCGGCGCCGGCGTAGTACAGGTCCAGGAAGGACTGCAGGTCGGTGAAGCGGTAGGCGTCGCGGACGGCCTGGACGTCCGCGTAAGGCAGGGCGACGCCGTTGCGTTCGGCCAGTTCGAACATCATTTCCGGTTCGAGCGTGCCTTCGATGTGCAGGTGCAGTTCGGCTTTGGGCAGCGTGCGCAGCCAGTCGCGCCATTCGTGATCTTGGGAGGCGGCCATGGGGATTCCAGTCGTGCTAGGCGAGGCTCCCATTATAGGCAGGGGTCCGCGTCGCGCCTTGCAAGGCGCTCGGATTCGTCTGGCATATGACAGTCCTCAACGGACTGTCATATGTCCCGACTCATCCAGGTTGCCCAGGCGAGGGTCAGCCAGGACAGGATCATCAGCAGGCCGCCGACCGGCGTGATGGCGCCCAGGGCGCGCACGCCCGTGAGCACCAGCGCGTACAGGCTGCCGCTGAAAACGAGCAGTCCGGCCAGCATCAGGCCGCCCGCCCAGGCGGCCGGCGCCGGCGCCAGGCGCGGCCACAGGGCGGCCATCAGCAGCAGCCCGGCGCCGTGGATCATCTGGTAGTGAGCGGCCGTGCGCCAGACCTCCAGCAGATCGGGTGCGACCAGCCGCCGCAGACCGTGCGCCCCGAAGGCGCCGGCGGCCACGCCCAGCGCCAGGACCAGGGCGCCGCACAGAATCAGGAAACGGGGAGTCACATCGGGCCTCCGGAATGAGTCATGGGTCGATTGTATCCGTGCGGACCGGGGGCGCCGGTCACGCGTGGCGAGCCCCGGCGCCTTGGGGACACATGGCCTGTCTTCCGCCCGGGATCGCGGGTAGACTGGGGCGGTTGGTCATGGTGGTGGGAGGACATTGGATGCATCTCGAAGACATGGCGCGGGCGTCGCCGGGGACCGACAACCAGGTGCCGGATCTGCCCGACTGCAACCTTTACCTGACGGACCATGCCCTGGTCGAGGGCGTGCGCCGCGAAGGCGCCGGGGGGCGAGAGGCCGAACTGGAGGCATGGGGCGCCCGACTGGGACGCGCGGGTCTGTTCCGGCTGGCATCCGAGGTCAACCGCCATGGACCGGAACTGCGGGCGTTCGACCGCCGGGGCGTGCGCATCGACGTGGTGGAATTCCATCCCGGGTGGTCCGAATTCCTGTCGCTGGCCTTCGCCCAGGGCATGCATGGCGGCGCCTGGACCGAACCGGGACCCGGCGCACAGGTGGCCAGGGCCGCGCATTATCTGATGCACGGCCAGGTCGAGGCCGGTTCCCTGTGTCCGGTGACCATGACCAGCGCCGCCATTCCGCTGCTGGCGCGCGAGCCCTGGTTTGCCGATATCCGGCCGCTGCTGGCCGGCCGCGAGTATGACGGGCGCGACGTCCCCCTGGCGGGCAAGCGCGCCATGATGATCGGCATGGGCATGACCGAGCGGCAGGGCGGCTCCGACCTGCGCGCCAACCTGAGCCGGGCCGAGCCGCAGGGGGGGGACTGGTTCCGCCTGACGGGCCACAAATGGTTCTTCTCTTCGCCCATGTCGGACGCGCATCTGGTGCTGGCGCGGGACGGCGACGGACATTCCTGCTTCTACATGCCTCGTTGGCTGGACGATGGTCGCCGCAACCCGGTGCGCATCCTGCGGCTCAAGGACAAGCTGGGCAACCGTTCCAACGCCAGCGCCGAGGTCGAGTTCGAGGGCGCGATGGCGCGCCGGATCGGCGAGCCGGGCCGCGGCATCGCCACGCTGATCGAAATGGCGTCCTGCACACGCCTGGACTGTGTGCTCGGCAGCGCGGCCCTGATGCGCCAGGCGCTGGTCCAGAGCCTCCACCATGCCCGTCGCCGGCGGGCCTTCGGCCGCCTGTTGATCGATCAGCCCCTGATGCGGCAGGTGCTGGCCGACCTGGCCCTGGAAAGCGAGGCCGCCACCGCCCTGGCGCTGCGTCTGGCGCGTGCCTTCGACCATCCCGAAGAACCCGCCGAACAGGCGCTGCGCCGTCTGCTGACGCCGGCGGCGAAATTCTGGGTCTGCAAGCGGGCCATCGACGTGACGGCCGAATGCATGGAGGTCTGGGGCGGCAACGGCTACGTCGAGGACGGCCCCATGGCCCGCCTGTATCGCGAGGCGCCGGTGAATTCCATCTGGGAAGGCTCGGGCAACGTCATGTGCCTGGACGTGTTGCGGGCGGTCCGTCAGGAACCCCGGTCCGTCTCCCCGATGGTCGATGAGCTGGGCCGGGCCCATCCGGGCGAGCCGGCCTTGCGGGCCGCGGCCGACCGCTTGCTGGCGGCCCTGGCGCTCGATGCGGACGGGCAGCAGGCGATGGCCCGGATGATCGCCCGGGATCTGGTGCTGCTGGTTCAGGCGGACCTGTTGCTGCGCCATGCGCCGGATGCGGTGTCGCGCGCTTTCGTGGACAGCCGCCTGGGCGCCGTCGGCGGGGATGCGTTCGGCGCCCGGCCGACGGCGCTGGCCTCGGACGCGCTGTTGCGGCGGGCCTGGCCGGACTAAGGCCTGTCCGGACGAATCGTGCGATTGCCTTGATTCGTGCAACAGGCCTTCATCGCCGAAGCGCCACTACAATGGGCGCATGAGTTCTGTTTCATCCCCATGCGCCCGACGCACCGCTTCCGTCCTGATCCCGCCGGCAGGGCTCCTCCTGGCGTTCTTCGTGGCCTTCGCCGGTCTGATCCGGCCGGCCCTGGCGGAGGCCGCCTATGCACTGCAGGGCCGGGTCGTGGCGGTGTCCGACGGCGATACCCTGACGCTGCTGGCCGGGCGTGACCGTCACCGGGTCCGGCTGGCCAGCATCGACGCCCCGGAAACCGGACATGGCCGCCAGCGGCCTGGCCAGCCGTTCGCCCAGGCGGCCCGCAAGGCCCTGGCCGACCTGGTGGCCGGCAAGACGCTGACCCTGCGCTGCTTCGAGCGGGACCGCTATGCGCGCGACGTCTGCGACGTGCCGCTGCCCGATGGCCGGACCGCCAACCGCGTCATGGTCGAGAACGGCCTGGCCTGGGCCAACCGGCAGGGCGGCGGCAAATATCTGCGCGACGCGGCCATGGCCGGCCTGGAGCGCCAGGCGCGCGACCGGCGCCTGGGCCTGTGGCGCCAGCCCGGCGCCATTGCGCCCTGGGATTGGCGCTGGCAATGCTGGGATGCGCTTGAAAATGGCCGGCCGACCTCCATCTGTTGATCATGACACTTAAAGTATTCGACCTTTCGTGCGAGCACGACCATGTCTTCGAAGGCTGGTTCTCGTCCCAGGACAGCTATCAGGACCAGTTGTCCCAGGGGCTGGTGCATTGCCCCGTCTGCCACAGCGACCGGATCACGCGCCGGGTCTCGGCCCCGCGCCTGAACGTCAGTCACCTGCGTGCCGAACCGGCCGCTCCGCGTGCCGGGTCCGCGCCTCGGGACCGGGCGGCGGTCGCGGCGCCGTCCGGCGACCAGATGGCCCGCCTGCAGGCCGAAGTCCTGCGCCAGATCCGCCGCATCGTGCGCCAGACCGACGATGTCGGCGCCCGGTTCGCCGACGAGGCCCGCCGCATGCACAGCGGCGAGATCGAGGAACGGCCCATCCGTGGCACGGCCTCGGCCGAGGAATGCCGCGAGCTGGTCGACGAAGGCATTTCCATCATGCCGATTCCCGACATTCTGGACGACGACCGGCTGCAATAGGCGCCTGCCGCGTCCGGACAGGAATCGCCGGCAACGGAAAAGAAAAAACCGGGCCAGGGCCCGGTTTTTCGCATCCGCGGCGCGGCAATCACATCACCCGGCTGCGGTATTCGTTGGTGCGGGTGTCGATCTCGATCTTGTCGCCGATGTTGCAGAACAGCGGCACGGACAACTCGTAGCCGGTGTTGATCTTGGCGGGCTTGAGGACTTTGCCGGACGTGTCGCCCTTGACGGCGGGCTCGGTGTAGGTGATCTCGCGCACGATGATCGTGGGCAGTTCCACGGAGATCGCGCGGCCGTCGTAGAAGACGACTTCGACCTTCATGCCTTCTTCGAGGTAGTTCAGCGCATCGCCCATGCTGTCGGCTTCGACTTCGTGCTGGTTGTATTCCTCGTCCATGAAGACGTACATCGGATCGGCGAAGTAGGAATAGGTGCATTCCTTGTGCTCGAGCATGACCTGCTCGAATTTCTCGTCGGCCTTGTAGACGGATTCGCTGGCGCTGCCGGTCAGCAGGTTCTTGAACTTGAGCTTGACGACGGCGGCGTTGCGACCGGACTTGTTGTACTCGGCCTTCTGGACGACGAGGGGGTCGCTGCCGACCATGACGACGTTGCCAACGCGCAGTTCCTGTGCGATTTTCATGGGGAAAACTCCGGGGATGTGTGCCCCGTGCCAAAACGCATTCCGAGGCAAAGCTGAAAAAAATTAACTGTGCATTCTAGCGCGTTTGATGCATTCGCAGGCAGAAATCCAGCAAATCTTGACCCAGATCGGCCAGGTGCGCCAGTTCGTCGCGCCAGGCCAGGCTGCGTGCGCGCCAGTCGGACCAGACGGGCTCCCGCAAGGCGGCGGCCAGTGATCGGGACACGGCATCGTCGTCCGACCGGTTCCAGTCGCGGGTCAGCTCGGTGGCCGGTGCGGGCCAGCGGGCACGGTCCAGCCAGGCCTCCAGTTTGTCCAGGTGGATGTCCTCGGCCTGGCGGTAGATCTGCCAGACCAGAGGCGCGCCGGCCCAGAGCGCCCGCACCAGGGAATCCTCGCCGCGGATGAAGTTCAGGTCGCAGCACCCCAGCAGTTCGTCGAAACGGGATTGGGGCACGAAGGGGATGGGCCGGATGCGCAGGCTGTCCCGGTCGCGCGGCGCGGCTGCGGGGCGGTCGCCGGGCACGAGCATCCAGACGGGCCTTTCCAGGTCGGCAAGGGCCGCGCACAGCCCGGCCAGCGGGGCATCCGGGTAGCAGAACAGCAGCACGCACAGGGCGTCGGATGGCGGCGCGGCCGGCAGGCCGGTCAGTGCCTGGAGGCGTGCGCCGCGATCCTGTGCCCGTGCGTCGGCGTGCCGCGCCAGCAGGTCCGGCTCGCGCAGCAGCCCGCCGGTGGACGGGGTGAAGCCGGGGAAGAAAAAGAATTTCGACACGCCGTTGGCCTGCGGCGAGGGCAGACCGTGACAGCCTTCCACCCAGGACTCGGCGCTGAGGTATTCCAGGTTGATCCACAGGCAGTCGCGTCCGGCCATGGCGGCCTCGTAGGCTGGAGGCAGGTCGCAGGCAAAGGCTTCGACCACCACGCCGCCGCGAGGCGGCATGGCCTGTTCCGCCCGGTGCCATGGGGCGATCCGCACGCCGTCCAGGACCTGCTCGCCGGCCTGGACGTCCAGCGCCGGCAGCAGCCGCGCCAGCACTTCGGGCCTGTCGATCCACAGGCGCACCGGCTGGCCCAGCGCGGCCAACCGCCGGGCCAGCCGCCAGCACACGCCCGCGTCGCCGAAATTGTCGACGACGCGGCAGAACAGGTCGAAAGGCAGGATGTTCATGACGTCAGGCGCGGCGCGCCGGGGCGATGGCGTCTGTCGGGCAGATGCGCGGCGCCGGCGGCGGACCGGCGGGCCGGGTGGAGTCCTAGTGGAACTGGACGGGTTCCGGATCGATTTCCTCAGGCAATTCAGGATGCTGCATCTCGCCCAGCATGTTGGGGAAATACGGTGTGCCGCAGTCCTCGCAGAATTCCATGGGTTGCAGGCCGGGCAGGCGGCGGATGTCCTGGATGCCGCATTCGCGCAGCAGCGCGGCGATCGCGTCCCAGGTGTCGACCTGGCCTTCGGCGTCCGGATCGGGCTGGGATTCCTCGCGGCTGAGCGCGGGCCAGACGCAGCCGTAGATCACGTCGTTGCTCTGGCGGGTGCAGAAACCGATGCGGTATTCCTCGATGGCCTGGTCGCCGCAGGCGACCAGCGCCGCCCGCAGGTCCGTGCCCGGGATGCGGGCGGCGGTCTGCAGCCAGGTGGCGGCCGCTTTCAGGGTCAGCGGGCGGATGCCCTGGTCGGCCTGGCGGGTGCTGGTGTAATAGGCTTCCGGGCGCAGGTATTCCAGTTGGCAACCGGTGAAGGCGGGTTCCAGGATACGCGCGCAGCCCTCGGCCCATCGACTCGCGATGACGTCCTGGGTCGGGGATTCGGCGGGCAGGGGGGATTGCCATTGGAACACGGCGCCGCCGCGCGGGACCACCACCGCGCCGACCAGAAAGAATACGTCGGCCAGAAGGTCTTCCGGTGCTTCGGCGTCGCGCAGCGTGGGGCCGTCCCGGCGCAGGCCCAGGGCACGCTGCGCCAGCGCCTGGGTCCAGGCACGGGTTTCCTGGAATGATTGGGGCAGGCGGTCGAAGCGGATCAGCGAGGGCAACAGGCAGACCCGGGCGCCGGTTCCCAGGACGGTATCCGCCAGCAGCGTTTCGAGGGCCTGCAGCTGGGGCGCGCTGAGATGGCCGGCCGGCAGCCGATAGCGGGTCCAGGCCAGGACGGGCGCCGAGATCAGCAGTGTGTCGCAGTCCTGGCCGTCCGGTCCCGGCATCAGGGATTCGGAGCGGGTTTCGGCCAGTTCCACCAGCATTTCGTAGGCGGCCGAGCGCTGTTCCAGCAGGACGTCCAGAGCGGATTCCACGGCGCGCCCGTGGCGGGCGCCCAGGGCCTTGTCCAGGGCTTCGCCGAGGCGGTCTTCCCAATAGGCGTCTTCCAGGTGACTGCCCGAGCGCGACAGGGCCTCGGCCAGTGAAATCAGGGTCTGCGACGTGCGCGACAGGGAGGATGAGCGGGAACGGGGGGGCATGGCGGACCGGGAAACGAGATAAGCATTAGTGTACCGCGAGCGGCCCGGGTCCCAGCCGATGGACGGCGCATTGAAAACGCCCCGTGGGCCGGACGGGGTGTCCGGCCCACGGGGCGTGGCCTGTCCGGGTTTCCGGGCCGCCGGGGCGGATCAGGCGTCGACCGTGTTGGCGACCGAGGTGAAGTCCTCGATCTGGTCGAAGTTCATGTAGCGGTAGATGTCCTGGCTGTCCTTGGTCAGCAGGCCCATGGCTTCGAGGTATTCCTCGCGCGTGGGAATGCGGCCCAGGCCCGAGCAGATCGCTGCCATTTCGGCCGAGCCCAGGAACACGTTGGAGTTCTTGCCCAGGCGGTTGGGGAAGTTGCGCGTGCTGGTCGAGAACACCGTGGCGCCTTCGCGCACCTGGGCCTGGTTGCCCATGCACAGCGAGCAGCCCGGCATTTCCATGCGGGCGCCGGCCGTGCCGAACGTGCCGTAGTGGCCTTCCTTGGTCAGCTCGCTGGCGTCCATCTTGGTGGGCGGGGCGACCCAGAGCTTGGAGGGCAGGTCGCGCTTGCCCTTGAGCAGCGTGGCGGCGGCGCGGAAGTGGCCGATGTTGGTCATGCAACTGCCGATGAAGACTTCGTCGATGGCGGTGCCGGCCACGTCCGACAGCGTCTTGACGTCGTCCGGATCGTTCGGGCAGGCGACGATGGGCTCATGGATGTCCGCCAGGTCGATGTCGATCACCGCCGCGTATTCGGCGTCGGCGTCGGGCTCGACCAGTTGCGGGTCCGCCAGCCAGGCTTCCATGTTCTTGATGCGGCGGGCCAGGGTGCGGGCATCCTGGTAGCCGTTGGCGATCATCCATTTCAGCAGCGTGATGTTGCTGTTCAGGTATTCGATGATCGGTTCCTTGTTCAGTCGTACCGTGCAGGCCGCGGCGGAGCGTTCGGCCGAAGCGTCGGACAGCTCGAACGCCTGTTCGATCTTCAGGTTCGGCAGCCCCTCGATTTCCAGGATGCGGCCGGAGAAGATGTTTTTCTTGCCTTTCTTTTCGACCGTCAGCAGTCCCTGCTTGATCGCGTACAGCGGGATCGCGTTGACCAGGTCGCGCAGCGTGACGCCGGGCTGCATTTCGCCCTTGAAGCGCACCAGCACGGATTCGGGCATGTCCAGCGGCATGACGCCGGTGGCGGCGGCGAAGGCGACCAGGCCGGAACCGGCCGGGAAGCTGATGCCGATCGGGAAGCGGGTGTGCGAGTCGCCGCCGGTGCCGACCGTGTCGGGCAGCAGCATGCGGTTCAGCCACGAGTGAATGATGCCGTCGCCCGGACGCAGCGCTACGCCGCCGCGCGTGCTGATGAAGGCGGGCAGTTCATGGTGGGTCTTGACGTCCACGGGTTTGGGATAGGCGGCGGTGTGGCAGAAGGACTGCATCACCAGATCGGCCGAGAAGCCCACGCAGGCCAGGTCTTTCAGTTCGTCGCGGGTCATGGGGCCGGTGGTGTCCTGGCTGCCGACCGAGGTCATGCGCGGTTCGCAGTAGGTGCCGGGGCGTACGCCCTGGCCTTCAGGCAGGCCGCAGGCGCGGCCGACCAGTTTCTGCGCCAGGGAATAGCCCTTGCCCGAGTCGGCGGGGGATTCCGGCAGGCGGAACAGCGTCGTGGGCGGCAAGCCCAGGGACGCGCGGGCCTTGGCGGTCAGGCCGCGGCCGATGATCAGCGGGATGCGGCCGCCGGCGCGGACTTCGTCCAGCAGCACATCGGACTTGAGCTGGAATTCGGAGATCACCTGGCCGTTTTTCAGGGCCTTGCCTTCGTAGGGACGCAGCTCGATGACGTCGCCCATGTTCATGGCGGACACGTCCAGTTCGATGGGCAGGGCGCCGGAATCTTCCATGGTGTTGTAGAAGATCGGGGCGATCTTGCTCCCCAGACAGACGCCGCCGAAGCGCTTGTTGGGCACGAAGGGGATGTCTTCGCCGGTGTGCCAGATGACGGAGTTGGTGGCCGACTTGCGCGAGGAGCCGGTGCCGACCACGTCGCCCACGTAGGCGACCAGGTGGCCCTTGGCCTTGAGTTCGTCGAGCAGCTTGATCGGGCCGACCTGGCCGGGGGCGTCGGGCGTGATGCCGTCGCGCGGATTCTTCAGCATCGCCAGGGCGTGCAGCGGGATGTCCGGGCGGCTCCAGGCGTCGGGGGCGGGAGACAGATCGTCGGTGTTGGTTTCACCGGTGACCTTGAATACGGTCAAAGTCAGGCTTTGCGGGACTTCGGGGCGGCTGGTGAACCATTCCGCGTCCGCCCAGCTTTGCAGCACGGCCTGGGCGTGGGCGTTGCCCGCCTTGGCTTTTTCTTCGATGTCGTGGAAGGCGTCGAAGACCAGCAGGGTCTTCTTCAGGCCTTCGGCGGCGACCGGCGCCAGGTCGGCGTGGTCCAGCAGTTCGATCAGGGCGCTGATGTTGAAACCGCCCAGCATGGTGCCCAGCAGTTCGGTGGCGCGGCGGGCGTCGATCAGGGGGCAGGATTCCTTGCCCAGCGCGACGGCGGCCAGGTAGGAGGCCTTGACCTGGGCGGCGTCGTCCACGCCGGCGGGGACGCGGTGCGTGAACAGGTCCAGCAGGAATTCGGCTTCGCCGGCGGGCGGGTTTTTCAGCAGTTCGATCAGGTCGGCCGTCTGCTTGGCCGTCAGGGGAAGCGGCGGGATGCCGATCGCCTCGCGGGCGGCGGCTTCGGTGCGGTAGGATTCCAGCATGGAGTGATGCCCCAGGAAAGAGGGTTGGTGAACGCGCCTATTTTACCGGCAAGCCCGGCGATCAGGCAATGGTCTTATATAAGATATAAGACCAAAGGCCCTGCCGGTCGTTCTCCGGGCGTTGTTCCCCGCTTGCCTGGGAGCGGAAATCCGGGCGGACCGGGCATTGCCCGGCCCAGGGGGCGGGGATCGTTCAGAAGCGGTAGCCGACCCCGATGGTGGCGACCCAGGGATTGATCTTGGTCTTGCCGATGTCCGCGCCATTCAGGCGGACGTTGGACGAAATGTCAATGTAGCGCAGGTCCGCGTTCAGGAACCAACGGTCGTTGAGCTGGTAGTCCACGCCGATCTGGGCGGCGACGCCCCAGGAGTCATCCAGGCTGAGCGTGCCCAGCTTGCTGTGCGTATCGAAGAAGGTCGTGTAGTTCAGGCCCACGCCCACGTAGGGCTGAAACGTGGCGTCCGGCAGGAAGTGCCATTGCAGGCTGAGGGTGGGCGGCAGGTGCTGGGTCGAGCCGATGTCGCCCAGGCCCTTGGCGTTGATCGTGTGCTTGAAGGGGTAGGCCCCCAGCAGTTCGATGCCGATGTGGCGCGTGGCCATGTAGGTCAGGGTGAAGCTGGGGCGGGTGCTGCCGTCGATGTCCAGCTTGACGGCGCCGTTGGCCACGGTGCCGTTGTCTGACTTGGGTTCGACATGCGTGACACCGACCTTCAGCAGGATGTCGCCTGCTTCGTGGGCCAGCGCCGGCGCGGCGGCGAAGGCGCCTGCGGCCAGCGCGCACGCGAGGAGGGTGTGTCGAAGGCGGAATGCCATGAGGAAATCTCCCTGTTGATGATGTGGTTATAGGAGTCCTCATTTTCGGGAAAACCCTGATCTGGGGATTTAATCTCGATCAATCAAAACGTCATTCATCGTCCCGAATGATGAAAAAACATCCACGCCGCCACGTGGGCGGGCAGCCCCCTGGGAAGGTGTCTTGCCTTGGGCCGGTCGCGGATAAAAAAACGGCGCGAGAAGACTCGCGCCGGGTCGCAGACGATCGGGGGACGTCAATCCACCAGATCCTGATATTCCGGATGGCGTTTCACATAGGCCGCCACGTAGGAGCAGAGCGGCCGGACCCGCCAGCCGCGCGTGCGGGCCGTGTCCAGCCCGGTGCGTACCAGGTCTGCGGCGATGCCGCGCCCGCCCACGGCGGCCGGCACCCCCGTGTGCGTGAACGACGCGACCGCGCCGTCCAGGACATAGTCCAGCACGCACAACTGGCCGTCCTCCGTCCATTCGAAACGGTGGGTGGCCTCGTCGTGGCGGATGGCCCGGGCCGGGGCGGGGGCTTCAGATGACATACAGGTCCACGTATTCGTGCACCGGCATGGCTTCCAGTTTCGCCTGGTCCAGTGACACGTCCAGGATGCGCTGCTGCTGGCGGGTCGGGAACTGGCGGGCCAGGTTCGTGCGGAACTTGGCTTCCAGCAGCGGAATGCCGTCCTTGCGGCGGCGTTTGTGGCCGATCGGGTATTCGCAGACGATTTCATCGAGTTTCGTGCCGTCCGTGAATTCGACCGTCAGCGCATTGGCGATGGAGCGTTTGTCCGGATCGTGGTAATCGGCGGTGAAGGCGGGGTCCTCCACGCAGACCATCTTGTCACGCAGCGCGTCGATGCGCGGGTCGGCGGCCACGCCGTCCTCGTAGTCCGAAGCCGTGAGGCGGCCGAAGAGGATGGGCACGGCCACCATGTACTGGATGCAGTGGTCACGGTCCGCGGGGTTGTTCAGCGGGCCTTTCTTGTCGATGATGCGGATGCAGGCCTCGTGCGTGCGGATCGTGATTTTCTTGATGTCGGCATCCGTCTTGCCCAGGGACTTCAGCTTTTCATGGATCTGCATGGCGCATTCCACTGCGGTTTGCGAGTGGAATTCGGCCGGGAACGAGATCTTGAACAGCACGTTTTCCATCACGTACGTGCCGTAGGGGCGCTGGAACTTGAAGGGCTGACCCTTGAACAGCACATCGTAGAAGCCCCAGACCGGCGCGGTCAGTACGGACGGATAGCCCATTTCGCCGGTGCGGGCCATCAGGGCCAGGCGCACGGCGCGGCTGGTGGCGTCGCCCGCCGCCCAGGACTTGCGGCTGCCGGTGTTGGGCGCGTGGCGGTAGGTGCGCAGGCTCTGGCCGTCCACCCAGGCCAGGGACACGGCGTTGATGGCTTCCTCGCGCGACAGGCCCAGCATCTGGGACACCACGGCGGTGGAGGCGACCTTCACGAGCACCACGTGGTCCAGGCCGACCTTGTTGAAGGAGTTTTCCAGCGCGATGCAGCCCTGGATTTCGTGCGCCTTGATCATGCCTTCCAGCACCGCGCGCATGGTGAGCGGCGCTTTGCCGGCTGCCACGGCGTTGCGCGACAACCAGTCGGCCACGGCCAGGACGCCGCCCAGATTGTCGGACGGATGGCCCCATTCGGCCGCCAGCCAGGTGTCGTTGAAGTCCAGCCAGCGGATCATGCAGCCGATGTTGAACGCGGCCTGCACCGGATCCAGCTGGAACTGCGTGCCGGGAACCTTGGCGCCGTTGGGGACGATGGTGCCGGGCACGATGGGGCCCATGAGCTTGCGGCAGGCCGGGTATTCCAGGCCTTCCAGGCCGCAGCCCAGGGTGTCGATCAGGCAGTTGCGGGCGGTTTCGAGCGCCAGCGCGCTGTCGATCTTGTAGTCGAAGACGTAATCGACGATGTCCACCAGGACCTGGTCGGGCTGGGGACGGACGTTGGAAATGGGTGCGGACATGGGGGTTCCTGAAAGAAGTCGGCTTATTTGCGCTTGGCCAGGGGGACGAACTTGCGGTCTTCCGGACCGACGTAGTTGGCCGTCGGGCGGATGATCTTGTTGTCGATGCGCTGTTCGATGATGTGCGCCGACCAGCCGGCCGTGCGGGCGATGACGAACAGGGGGGTGAACATGGCGGTGGGCACGCCCATCATGTGATAGGACACGGCCGAGAACCAGTCCAGATTGGGGAACATTTTCTTGGCGTCCCACATCACGGACTCCAGGCGCTCGGCGATGTCGAACATCTTCATCGAGCCGGCGGACTTGGACAGGCGGCGGGCGACGGCCTTGATGACCTTGTTGCGCGGATCCGAGACCGTGTAGACGGGATGGCCGAAGCCGATCACGACCTCCTTGGCCTCGACGCGGCGGCGGATGTCGGCCTCGGCCTCGTCGGGCGTGTCGTAGCGTTTCTGGATCTCGAAGGCGACCTCGTTGGCGCCGCCGTGCTTCGGGCCGCGCAGTGCGCCGATGGCGCCGGTGATGGCCGAATACATGTCCGACCCCGTGCCGGCGATCACGCGGCCGGTGAAGGTCGAGGCGTTGAATTCGTGCTCCGCGTACAGGATCAGCGAAGTGTGCATCGCGCGGACCCACTCGTCGGACGGGGTTGCGCCGTGCAGCAGGTGCAGGAAATGGCCGCCGATGCTGTCGTCCTCGG
Organism: Castellaniella denitrificans; assembly: GCF_027214045.1. Classification (GTDB taxonomy): domain Bacteria; phylum Pseudomonadota; class Gammaproteobacteria; order Burkholderiales; family Burkholderiaceae_B; genus Castellaniella; species Castellaniella denitrificans_A. Next base: position 49,329 of record NZ_JAPWHE010000004.1, read on the forward strand.
TCTCGACGCTGATGACGCGACCGTTGTGGCTGTAGTGGTACCAGTACAGCAGGGCCGAGCCCAGGCTGGCCATCAGGCGGTCGGCGATGTCGCGCGCGTCCGGCAGGTTGTGGTCGTCTTTTTCCGGCAGCACGCAGCCCAGCACCGAAGCGGCCGTGCGCATCACGTCCATGGGGTGGCTGGCGGCGGGCAGGGCTTCCAGGGCCACCTGGACCTGGGCGGGCAGGCCGCGCAGGCGGCGCAGTTTTTCCTTGTAGGCCTTGAGCTCGGACGGCGTCGGCAGCTTGCCGTGGATCAGCAGGTGGGCGACTTCCTCGAACTCGCAGGTGTCGGCGATGTCCAGGATGTCGTAGCCGCGGTAGTGCAGATCGTTGCCGCTGCGGCCCACCGTGCAGAGCGCGGTGTTGCCGGCGACGATGCCCGACAGGGCCACGGATTTCTTGGGCTTTGGACCCGGGGGCGCGGCGGCGGGGGCCTCGGCCTGGACGGCGGGCGCCTTGGGCGCGGCAGCCTTGCGGACGGGGGTCTTCCGGGCGGAGGAGGTGTTCTTGGTCGCCATCAGCGGTCTCCTTGGATGAGCGGGTTCGGTTCGAAGGCGGGTCCGGTCAGGACGTCTTGTGCTTGCCCTGCTGGAACAGGGCGTCGAGCTGTTCTTCGTAATGGTGGTAGCCGATCCGGTCGTAGAGCTCCTCGCGGGTCTGCATCAGGTCGAGGACCTGGTGCTGGTGGCCGTCGCGGCGGATGGCTTCGTAGACGGCCTCGGCCGCCTTGTTCATGGCGCGGAAGGCCGACAGGGGATAGAGCACGATGCCCACGCCCGCGCCCTTGAGTTCTTCGACCGTGAACAGCGGTGTCTTGCCGAATTCGGTGATGTTCGCCAGCACGGGGACGTTCAGGCTGCTGGAAAATTTCCGGTAAGTGTCCAGGTCGTAGGACGCTTCCGCGAAGATTGCGTCGGCACCCGCCTCGACGCAGGCGTGTGCGCGTTCCAGGGCCGCGTCCACGCCGCTGACGGCAATTGCGTCGGTGCGCGCGATGACGTAGAAATCGCTGTCGGTGCGCGCGTCCACGGCGGCCTTCACGCGGTCGGCCATTTCTTCCGTGCCGACGATTTCCTTGCCGGGCCGGTGGCCGCAGCGCTTGGCGCCGACCTGGTCCTCGATGTGGCAGCCGGCGGCGCCGAACTTGACCAGGGACTTGACGGTGCGGGCGATGTTGAAGGCCGAAGGCCCGAAGCCGGTGTCGATGTCCACCAGCAGCGGCAGGTCGCAGACGTCGGTGATGCGGCGCACGTCGGTCAGGACGTCATCGAGCGTGTTGATGCCCAGGTCGGGCAGGCCGAGCGAGCCTGCGGCCACGCCGCCGCCCGAGAGGTAGATGGCCCGGTAGCCGGCGCGGCGGGCCAGCAGGGCGTGATTGGCGTTGATGGCCCCGATGATCTGCAGGGGGGATTCTTCGTTCAGCGCCTGGCGAAGCAGGGCGCCGGGGGAGGCGGGACGGGTCATGATGGACGCTCCGGTGGGCCGCCGGCGCCCGGCGTGCCCGGATTCGCGGCAGCAATCGCCCCGGATGGGGGCGTGGTTCCAGTCGACGGCAGGGGCATTCTGGCCGCGCGGGGCCGGCGTGTCTGTCATCGGCCGGACATTCGGCGGCGGGCGGCCTCGCGGGCACGCGTCCGCCGCCGTCGGGCTTACTTCAGCAGGTCGGCGACGCCGTCGCGTTCCTCGAGCAGTTCATTCAGGGTGAAGTCCATGCGCTCGCGCGAGAAGGCGTCGATTTCCAGACCGGTGACGCGGGTGTATTCGCCGTTGGCCGTGGTGACCGGCACGCCGTAGACGATGCCCTCGGGGATGCCGTAGGAGCCGTCGGACGGGACGCCCATGGTGACCCACTTGCCGTTGGTGCCCAGCACCCAGTCGTGGATGTGGTCGATGGCGGCGTTGGCGGCCGAGGCGGCCGAGGACAGGCCGCGTGCGGCGATGATGGCCGCGCCGCGCTTGCCCACGGTGGGGATGAAGGTATCGACGATCCAGGCGGGATCATTGATCAGGGCCTGGGCGGGCTGGCCGCCGATGGTGGCGAAGCGCGTGTCCGGGTACATGGTGGGCGAGTGGTTGCCCCACACGACCAGCTTTTCGATGTCGGCCACGGCCTTGCCGGTCTTGGCGGCGAGTTGCGAGAGCGCGCGGTTGTGGTCCAGGCGCAGCATGGCGGTGAAGTTCTTGGCCGGCAGGTCCGGGGCGGACTTCATGGCGATGTAGGCGTTCGTGTTGGCCGGGTTGCCGACCACCAGCACCTTGACGTCGCGGCTGGCGACTTCGTTCAGGGCCTTGCCCTGGGCGGTGAAGATCTGGGCATTGACCTGCAGCAGGTCCTTGCGTTCCATGCCGGGGCCGCGCGGACGGGCGCCGACCAGCAGGGCGATGTCGGCGTCCTTGAAGGCGGTGCGCGGGTCGCTGTGGGCGCTCATGCCGGCCAGCAGCGGGAAGGCGCAGTCGTCCAGTTCCATCATCACGCCCTGCAGGGCTTTCTGGGCCTTCTCGTCGGGGATTTCGAGCAATTGCAGGATGACGGGCTGGTCCTTGCCGAGCATTTCGCCCGAAGCGATGCGGAACAGCAGGGCATAGCCGATCTGGCCGGCGGCGCCGGTGACCGCGACGCGCATGGCGGGTTTGGACATGGTGATTCTCCGATAGTGTGAGAGGATATCCGGGGGTATGCGAAATGCCGAAAAGAGTAGTGTATTTCATCGTCCAGCGTCAAGGGTCTTATATCTTATATAAGACAGAAGAGTATTAGACATCCGGCCCGGGAAGTGCGAAAATGCGGCGTCTCATCCTGTAGCATGGCCGCACGGCAGCATCTCCTGACCGACATGTCCGACTCCCCCCCCATCGATCGACCGCAGACGCCGAGCCGCGCGCCGCACAGCGCCGCGTTCAGCCCCCTGTATCAGCAGATCAAGGGCCTGATCCTGCAGGGCCTGGATCGGGGCGAATGGAAACCGGGCGAATCGATTCCCAGCGAACTCGAACTGGCGGCCCGGTTCCAGGTCAGCCAGGGCACCGTGCGCAAGGCCATCGACGAACTGGCTGCGGAGAACCTGCTGATCCGCCGCCAGGGCAAGGGCACCTTCGTGGCCACGCACAACGAGGCCAGGGTGCGCTACCGGTTCCTGCGCCTGACGCCCGATGACGGCCGCACCGGCGTGTCCAGCAGCCAGATTCTGGACTGCCGCCGCACCAAGGCCTCGGCGGAGATCGCCGCCGCCCTGGATCTGCGCGCCGGAGACGCGGTCGTGAACATGCGGCGCGCGTTGTCCTTCGATGACGTGCCCACCATTCTGGACGACATCTGGTTGCCGGGCAGCGTCTTCAAGGGCCTGACCCTGGAATCGCTGCTGCGCTACCGGGGGCCGGTCTACGCCCTGTTCGAGACCGAGTTCGGCGTCAGCATGGTGCGCGCCGAGGAAAAGATCCGCGCCGTGGCGGCGACCGACGTCCAGGCCGAACTGCTGCGGGTTCAGCCCGGCAGTCCGCTGCTCCAGGTCGAGCGCATCGCCTACACCTATGGCGACCGTCCCATGGAGTTGCGCCGGGGCCATTATGTCACGGAGCGTTACCATTACCGCAACAGTTTGAATTGACTCCCGGATGGGCGAAAATGCCGAGTGAGTCCCGAATTCCTTCCATCTTCCAACTACGAGGCCATCATGTCTGAATCAGCCACAAAGCCGCGCCCGCAGTTCCGTAACCTGGGGTTGAGCGACCTCATGAGTTACCGCCTGCCCCCGGCGGCCAAAGCATCCATCCTGCATCGGGTCAGCGGCGCGCTGCTGTTCCTGGCGCTGCCGCTGGTGATCGTGCCGTTGTTCGCGCAAAGCGTCCAGTCGCCCGATACCTTCGCCGCCATGAAGGAATGGGTCGCCAACCCGGCCTGTAAGATCGTGCTGCTGGTCCTGATGTGGGGCTATTTCCACCATTTCTGCGCGGGCATCCGCTATCTGACGCTGGATATGCATGTGGGCAATGCGCGCGAACCCTCGCAGCGCTCCGGCGCCCTGGTGATCGGCGTGTCCCTGGCCCTGACCGTGGTCTTCGGCCTGAAACTTTTTGGAGCATGGTAATGGCTCAAGAACGCATCGGCCGCAAGCGCCTGGTCGTGGGCGCGCACTACGGCACCCGCGACTTCATCGTCCAGCGCGCCACCGCCGTCATCATGGCGGTCTACACCCTGGTCCTGGTCCTGTACGCGGTCCTGGTCCCCAGCCTGGATTTCGATTCCTGGCGCGCCTTTTTCGCCTTCACCCTCGGCGCGCTGCCGGTCGGGCAACTGCTGGCCACGCTGGCCTTCCTGTCGCTCGCCTGGCACGCCTGGGTCGGGGTGCGCGACATCTGGATGGACTACGCCCATTCCGACGGCCTGCGCCTGTTCCTGCAGGTCCTGACCATCCTGTGGCTGGTGGCCGCGGTGGTCTTCTTCGGTCAAATTCTCTGGAGTCTCTAACGTGGCCGCTGTCAACAAATCCCTTCCGCGCCGCCAGTTCGATGTGGTGGTCGTCGGCGCCGGCGGAGCCGGCCTGCGTTGTTCCCTGCAACTGGCCCAGGCCGGCCTGTCCGTGGCCGTGCTGTCCAAGGTCTTCCCCACGCGCTCGCATACCGTGGCCGCCCAGGGCGGCGTCAGCGCCTCGCTGGGCAACATGAGCGAGGATCACTGGCAATGGCACATGTACGACACCGTCAAGGGCTCCGACTGGCTCGGCGACCAGGACGCGATCGAATTCATGGTCCGCGAAGCGCCCAACGCCGTGTACGAGCTCGAGCACTTCGGCATGCCCTTCGACCGCAACCCGGACGGCACCATCTACCAGCGCCCGTTCGGCGGCCACACGTCCCATTTCGGTGAAAAGCCGGTCCAGCGCGCCTGTGCCGCGGCCGACCGCACCGGCCACGCGATGCTGCACACGCTCTACCAGCGCAATGTCGCCGCCCGCACCCAGTTCTTCGTCGAATGGATGGCGCTCGACCTGCTGCGCAACAACGACGGCGACGTGCTGGGCGTGACCGCGATGGAAATGGAAACCGGCGAAATCTACGTCCTGGAAGCCAAGCACACGGTGCTGGCCACCGGCGGCGCCGGCCGGATCTGGGCTGCGACCACCAATGCCTTCATCAATACCGGCGACGGCCTGGGCATGGCCGCCCGCGCAGGCATCCCCTTGCAGGACATGGAATTCTGGCAGTTCCACCCCACCGGCGTGGCGGGCGCGGGCGTGCTGATCACCGAAGGCGTGCGCGGCGAAGGCGGTTTCCTGCTGAACAAGGACGGCGAGCGCTTCATGGAACGCTACGCGCCCCAACTGAAGGATCTGGCGCCGCGCGATTTCGTGTCGCGTTCGATGGACCAGGAAATCAAGGAAGGCCGCGGCTGCGGCGACGGCAGCTACGTGCTGCTCAAGCTCGATCACCTGGGCGCGGAAACCATCACCAAGCGTCTGCCGTCGATCCGCGAGATCGCCATCAAGTTCGCCAACATCGACCCGATCAAGGACCCGATCCCCGTCGTGCCGACGATCCATTACCAGATGGGCGGCATTCCGGCCAATTACCACGGCCAGGTCGTCACCCGCGTCAACGGCCAGGAAAAGATCGTCAACGGTCTGTACGCGATCGGCGAATGCGCGGCGACCTCGGTGCACGGCGCCAACCGCCTGGGCACCAATTCCCTGCTGGACCTGATCGTGTTCGGGCGCTCGGCGGGCAACTTCATCGTGTCGCAGCATCCGGAACGCGAACACAGCCACAAGCCGCTGCCGGATACCGACATCGACGCCTCGCTGGACCGTGTCAACCGGCTGGAATCCCGCACCTCGGGCGAAAAGGCCCAGGACGTGGCCAACAAGATGCGCGTGGCCATGCAGGCCCACTGCGGTGTGTTCCGCAAGCTGGATCTCCTCAAAGAAGGCGCGCAGGTCGTCGCCGACCTGGTGCCCGAAGTCCAGGACATCTATTTCGCCGACAAGTCCAAGGTCTTCAACACCGCCCGCATCGAGGCCCTCGAAGTCGCCAACATGATCGAGGTCGCCCGCGCCACCACGAAATCGGCGGCCAACCGCCTGGAATCGCGCGGCGCCCATGCCCTGGAAGAATACCCTGAGCGCGACGATGTGAACTGGCTCAAGCACACCCTGTGGTTCTCGGAGGACGACCGCCTCGAATACACCCCGGTGCGCATGCAGCCCCTGACTGTGGACAGCATCCCGCCCAAGCCGCGCACCTTCTAATCTGGATATCGTCATGAGTGAAAAACGCATCGTGAAATTCGAGATCTACCGCTACGATCCGGACAAGGACGAGCGGCCGTACATGCAGAAATTCGAGGTCGAGCTGCAGCCCACCGACAAGATGCTGCTGGACGCGATCCTGCGCATCAAGAACGAGCTCGACGACAGCCTGGCCCTGCGCCGGTCCTGCCGCGAGGGCGTGTGCGGGTCCGACGCCATGAACATCAACGGCAAGAACGGCCTGGCGTGCACGACCAACTTGCGCGAACTGAAGGAACCCATCGTCCTCAAGCCGCTGCCCGGCCTGCCCGTGGTGCGCGACCTGATCGTGGACATGACCTTCTTCTTCGATCAATACCATTCGATCAAGCCCTACCTGATCAACGACACGCCGCCGCCCGAAAAGGAACGCCTCCAGACCCCCGAGGAACGCGAGGAACTGAACGGCCTGTACGAGTGCATCCTGTGCGGCTCCTGCTCGACCGCCTGTCCGTCCTTCTGGTGGAATCCTGACAAATTCGTCGGCCCGGCCGGCCTGCTCCAGGCCTACCGCTTCATCGCCGATTCGCGCGACGAGGCCACCGGCGAACGGCTGGACAACCTGGAAGACCCCTATCGCCTGTTCCGCTGCCACACGATCATGAACTGCACGGACGTCTGCCCCAAGGGGCTGAATCCGTCGGCCGCGATCGGCAAGATCAAGGAAATGCTCGTGCGGCGCACGGTCTAGGGTCAGGGCATGTCTGGCGATCTGTCCGATCTGGACCGCGCCCGCCTGCGCTGGCGGGCGCGGCGCGGTCTGCTCGAGAACGACCTCATCATCACGCGCTTCCTGGACGCCCGCGAAGCGCAGTTGACCGAGACCGACGTCCGGGCATTGACGCAGCTTTTCGAAATGGGCGACAACGAATTGCTCGATGTTCTGCTGGGACGCGCGGACCTGTCGGGGGCGTACGACGACCCCGTCATCCGCCGGCTCGTCGAGCAGATGAAAGCGCTGTAACTTAAAGGAAGATTCACATGCAGCTATCCGATAAAAAAGCCACGCTGTCGTTCTCCGACGGCAGCCCCTCGGTCGAGTTTCCGGTCTACCAGGGCACGGTGGGCCCGGACGTGATCGACATCCGCAAGCTCTACGGCCAGACCGGGATGTTCACCTACGATCCCGGCTTCATGGCGACGGCCTCCTGCGAATCCGCCATCACCTACATCGATGGCGACAAGGGCCAGTTGATGTATCGCGGCTACCCGATCGACCAACTGGCGACGAACTGCGATTTCCTGTCCGTGGCCTACCTGATCATGAACGGCGAACTGCCCGACGACCGGCAGAAACAGGAATTCGACAGCCTGGTCACGCACCACACCCTGGTGCATGAGCAGATGCACACTTTCCTGCAGGGCTTCCGCCGCGACGCGCACCCGATGGCGGTGCTGACGGGGCTGGTGGGGGCGCTGTCGGCCTTCTACCACGACTCCACGGACATCACCAATCCGCACCATCGCGAAGTCTCCGCGATCCGCCTGATCGCCAAGCTGCCGACCCTGGTCGCCATGGCGTACAAGCATTCCCTGGGCCAGCCTTTCATCTATCCGCAGAACGATCTGTCCTACACGGGCAATTTCCTGCGCATGATGTTCGCCACGCCCTGCGACGACTACAAGGTCAACGACGTCGTGGAACGTGCGCTGGACCGCATCTTCATCCTGCACGCCGACCACGAGCAGAACGCCTCCACTTCCACGGTGCGCCTGTGCGGTTCCTCGGGTACCAACCCGTTCGCCGCGATCGCGGCCGGCGTGGCCTGCCTGTGGGGCCCGGCGCACGGCGGCGCCAACGAGGCCTGCCTGAACATGCTGGAAAGCATCCAGGCCCAGGGCGGCGTGGCCAAGGTCGGCGAGTTCATGGAAAAGGTCAAGGACAAGAATTCCGGCGTGCGCCTGATGGGCTTCGGTCACCGGGTCTACAAGAACTACGACCCGCGCGCCAAGCTGATGCAGGAAACCTGCCGCGAAGTCCTGGATTCCCTGGGCCTGCACAATGATCCGCTGTTCAAGCTGGCCATGGAACTTGAGCGCATCGCCCTGGAAGATCCGTACTTCGTGGAACGCAAGCTCTACCCGAACGTGGACTTCTACTCGGGCATCGTCCAGCGCGCCATCGGCATCCCGACCTCGCTGTTTACGGCGATCTTCGCCCTGGCCCGCACGGTGGGCTGGATCGCCCAGTGGAACGAGATGCTGTCCGATCCCAACTACAAGATCGGCCGGCCGCGCCAGTTGTACACCGGCGCCACGGCGCGCGACGTGAAATAACGCCGCTCAGCGGCCGTCAGGGTTTCCTGGCGGCTGTGACGGCGCCTCGAAATGCAAGAGCGGGCCCATGGGCCCGCTCTTGCATTTCGAGATCAGGGGATCATCGCAGCAGTGCGCCCGGGTCCAATTGTGCCAGGGCCAGGCGGGCCTGTTCGATCAGCGCCTGCCCGGCGGCGGCCAGGTGCGCGTCTTCCGCAGGGTCCGGCCGGGGTTGCATCCGGTTCAGGGCACGCAGAATGGTTTGCCAGCTGCGGCGAGCCAGGTCCGGTTCCCAGGCGCCCAGATCGTGCTTCAGGCACTCATCGGCCAGATGCCGGGCCAGCGCCTGAGGCGAGGCCTGGGGCGCTATTTGCGGCAAAGCTTCCAGCATGGCCAGGCGGGCCAGGAACCGGTCACGTCCGGCCCAGGTGGTTTCGATCAGCGTCTGATAGATCTGCAGGGCCTGATCGGTTTGGCCATCCGCCAGCGCGGTGCGTGCCTGTGTCAGGGCCTGGCTGGCCCGGTCGGCGGGCCCGTCGCCCGAGGACTGCCGGGCGGCCCGGCAACTGGCCAGCCATTGCCGGGTGGCCTCGCTGGCAAAGGGAGTGCCGTCCGAAAACGCCAGGTGTTCGATGTCCGGCACCCGTTGGGTGAAGCACAGGACATGATCGATGACGGCTTGCCGCAGGGGGGCGCCGGCGCTGCCCATCAGGCTGAAACCGCGGGCCGATTCGCGGTCCAGATCCAGCCAGTAGGGAAAGGTGGCCAGGCGGGACTCGCAGAACTCGATCAGTCCTTCGGCATTGCCGTTCTGCATGATGGTGGCGAAGGCGTCCTGGATGGCTACCGGCGGTGGCATCAGGGCCGTGATGCCTTGCTGGGACGGGGGGGCGGCCAGGATGACGGCGCGGGCCGTCAGGCGGCACAGATCGATGCTGGCGGGATTGAGCGGGCTCAGGCTCCTGAGCGCGCTGCCAAGCTGGCCAAGGTGATCCAGCGCCGGCTGCATGGCATGCAGCACGGCGTCCTCGCTGTCCAGGGCCATGTGCTGATCTCCGCCTGGGCGGAAGGCGGCCGGCGCGGGAGACGGCGCTGACGAGGCGGCAGCCGGTGCGGCCGCACCCTGCGGTTGGGATGCGGCCGCACCGGTGGGCATTTCGGCCGTGCCGGAAGAAGACGGCGCACGCTCCTCGGATGTGGCGGGCTGAGGCTCGGGTTCGATGCGTGACAGGCGGCGGATACGTTGGATCAGGGGTTGCAGCGGCGGGCATTCTGGATCCAGCTCGCCCAGGCGCGTATCGAGCGACTGGGCGTCATCGAGCATGGCCTGATGAAACGGGGGCTGAAGAGGGGCGATCTCTTCCTGGCCGTCCAGCCAGTCCGAGGCGCGTTCAACCCACCACTGCAGCGCATTGCGGCGTCCGCGCAGGCGCTTGAGCGGCGGCTGGGCGCTGTCCCAGAAACGGGCGATCAATTGTTCATGCAGTCGCAAGCCGGCCGCCAGGCCCTCGATGCCCCGGGATTGCATCCAGGCGGCCGACAGCCAGGCGGCCAGCATGAAATCCTTGCTCTGCTGGGCCAGCAGACGGCTGGCCGTGGTTTCGACTTTCAGCCAATCGATCTGTCCTGTGCTGGACGGACTGGACATCTTGTCGATTTCGGCGGTCAGGCCGTCGTATTCTTCGCCGGACCGGATGTCGGTGCCGCCGGGGTTTGGCCCGGAAATGGGGAGCAGCAGGGATTCTGTATCGAGGGTCATGCGGGTCTTGGTGATGCCGGAGGATCAACCCAGGCGGATCAGGGTGACGTCCTGGAGTTCGCCATCCGGCAGGGTGCCGAGCGCGATGAGATCGGGGTCGCCTTCCAGGCGGACGTAGTAGCGTTCGTCCGGCGCGATCGGGTTGCGCAAGCCCCAGGCCTCGAAGGCGGTACCGGCGGCCGTGAATTGCAGGCCTTTGATTTCGTATTGATTGTCGGTGGTGGAGGGCAGTCCGCCCTTGGGGCCCACCGCATGGAAGTCGATCTTGGCGTCGTGACCCGAAACACCGACCAGCGCGCCGTCCGTGGCCCCCCCCGCGTGCGGATGGGTTTCCAGCCAGACGCCAAGGCGTTCGTGGGCATGCAGGCCCAGGTGAACCGGCCAGGCGGGGGCGATCGGTGCGTGGGCGCGCGCCACGAGCTTGGCGGGCCAGTTGCCGGACAGTGGTTCCCAATCGTCCAGCACGGACAGTTCCGTCTTGCGCCCGGCGGCGGAGGGCGGTTCGCCGCTCAGGAGAGTGAACCCGTTGAGCGGACGGCCTGCCCGGCTGTGCAGCATCAGACGAAACAGCGCCAGGTCGCGCCGCAGTCCGGGATCGGCAAACCGCTGGGCGTCGCCGATGAGCACGATGACGGCCGCGTCAGCGGCGGCAGCCTCTTGCGCGGCGGCCAGCCAGGACAGGCCCTGCGGCCAGCGCTGGCCCTTGACGGGCAGGCCATAGGGCTGCAGTTGCCGGGCGGCGGCCTGGGCCGTCCCCTCGTCGTCGGACAGATTGATGAACCATGCGCATGTGTTGGCCATGTCGGGTCCGCTCAGTGGAAGCTTGCTGTGAACTGGCCTTGATCGTCGACTTCCAGGCGAGCCTGGCTGATGTCGCGCGCCTCGGCCATGTGCGTCAGCAAGGTATTGGACAGCATGGGCAGCAGCGTGCCGCGCAGAATGAAGTCGATGTTGCGCGCCCCCGTGTCGACCTCGGTGCACCGCTGTGTGATGGCGTCGATGACGGCCTCGTCGATTTCCAGGCGGATCTTGTTGTTCTGCTGCATGCGGCGCGCCAGCTTGCCCAGTTTGAGGCGGACGATGCCCTTGAGTGCATCGGCCTTCAGGGTGAGGAAGGGGACGACGGTCATGCGGGCCAGCAAGGCGGGCTTGAAGTGCTGCGACAGGATGGGCCGGATGGCCGCCTGGATGGCTTCCAGCGGCGGCATGGTATCGCCCGCACACAGTTCCGTGATGACGTCGAGCGCCAGATTGGAGGTCAGGAACACCACGGTATTGCGGAAATTGATCTCGCGGCCTTCTCCATCGGAGAGCACGCCCTTGTCGAACACCTGATAGAACAGGTTGACGACGTCCAGGTGGGCTTTTTCGACCTCGTCGAGCAGTACCACGGAATAGGGCCGCTGGCGCACGGCCTCGGTCAGTACGCCGCCTTCGCCATACCCCACATAGCCCGGGGGCGAGCCCACCAGCCGGCTGACGGTGTGCTTTTCCTGGAATTCGCTCATGTTGATGGTGACGATGGACTGCTCGCCGCCGAACATGGCGTCCGCGATGGAGAGTGCGGTTTCGGTCTTGCCGGTGCCCGAGGGGCCGACCAGCAGGAATACGCCCATGGGCTGGTCCGGATCGCGCAGGCCGGAACGGGCGGACTTGAGCACTTCGGCCAGGGTGTGCAAGGCATGGTCCTGGCCCTGGATGCGGGCCTTGAGCGTGGCCTCGAGGGTCAGGGCGGCGGAGGCCTGATCCCGCATCATCTTGCCCAGCGGGATGCCGGTGCGGTCGGAGACGACCTTGGCGATCGTGTCGCCGGAGACATCGATGTGGATGAGCTTTTCTTGGGCCTGCAGGGCTTCCAGCGCCTGTTCCGCACGGATCAGCTCGATCTCGATGGCGGCCTTGTCGCGGGGCGGGGCGGTTTCGGCGTCGGATGGCGGCGCATCGGCGTCCGCCTCGTCTGCGCGGGCCGGGGCGTCTTGAGGTGCGGCCGCCTGGCTGCGTTCGGCGCGCAGAGAGAGCACGCGGTGCGCCGCTTCGAACTGCGCCTGGTAGCGTTGGCGGGCTGCGTCGAGCGCGGCCTGCGTTTGCGTCAATGACTGCTCGATTTCTTCCAGGCGGGCCGGCTCGGCGGGCGCGTGGTTTTCGATGTCGCGCAGCAGACCGCGTTTTTCTCGTTCCAGCATCTGCAGCTGACGTTCGAGATCTTCAATGAAGTCGGGCTTGGATGAAAGATTGATCTTGATGCGTGCGCAGGCCGTGTCCAGCAGGTCGATGGCCTTGTCCGGCAACTGGCGGCCGGTGATATAGCGGTTGGACAGGCTGGCTGCCGATGCCAGGGCTTCTTCGCGAATGATGACCTGGTGGACCTGCTCGTAGCGTTCCTTGAGGCCGCGCAGGATCTGCACTGCCATCTCGACGCTGGGCTCATCGAGCTTGACGAGTTCGAAGCGGCGCGCCAGGGCCGCATCCTTTTCGAAGTATTTCTTGTATTCGCTCCAGGTGGTGGCCGCGATGGTGCGCAGTTCGCCCCGCGCCAAAGCGGGCTTCAGAAGATTTGCGGCATCGCTGGAGCCGGTTGCACCGCCGGCGCCGATCAGGGTGTGGGCTTCGTCGATGAACAGGATGATGGGGGTGGGCGAGGCCTTGATTTCAGTGATGACGCCACGCAGGCGGTTTTCAAATTCGCCCTTGACGCCCGCGCCCGCCTCGAGAGCGCCCATGTCCAGCCCCAGGATCGTGACGTTTTGCAGAAGATCGGGGACGTCGCCTTCGGCGATGCGCACGGCGAGGCCTTCGATGACGGCGGTCTTGCCGACGCCGGGGTCACCCACGCAGATGGGGTTGTTTTTGCGCCGGCGGGCCAGGATGTCGACCATCTGACGGATTTCGGGGTCGCGTCCGAACACGGGGTCGATCTTGCCGGCACGGGCCTTGGCGGTGAAATCCTCGCAGAATCGTTGCAGGAACGAGCCGTGGCTGTCGCCCCCGCGCACGGCGGGTGCGGCGGCGTTGGCAGGCCCTGCGCCGGCGAGCGCGGTTTCGCGGGATTGCGGGGCGATTGTGCCCAGCAGCTGGATGACGCGCTCCTTGTCGAGCTTGTCGAGCAGGGCGGCGTAGCTGGTGTTGGCGTAGAACGAGGCGCGCGCGGCAAAGGCGGCCAGCAGGGCGCCGGAACGGATGGACGATTCGAAGAGATCGACTGAGGCGACCATCCAGGCATCGGAGAACAGATCGGGCAGGAGTGGCGAAAACTGTGGCCGGGCCCCGTTGCCGGTCTTGAAGGATTCGAGGGATTGCTCCAGCGCGCGTTGCAAGCGGCCGGGATCGATTTCGGCCTGGCGCAGGATGAGCTGGATATCCCCGTTGGGGTCATCGAGCAGCCTTACCAGCAGGTGTTCGAGGGTGATCTCGTAGTGCGTGCGGTTCAGGCAGAGGCCAGCGGCATTTTCCAGTGCGTCCCGGCAGGCGGGATTGAGACGTTCGACCAGGGCTCTGAACTCGACGATTTGCATGGATGACGATCCGTGGAAAGGAAAAGGGAAAAGGAAATGCGGTGCGTGAAAAAACGGCAACCAGGCTGGAGCCTGGTTGCCGGGGTGATGCGATCAGGACTTGGGTGCGTTCCAGGAGTCCTGAGCCTCGATGCCATCAGGCGAGAAGGTCTCGATGATGGTCTCGTAGGTGAACGACACGGCTTCCATGTGACCCATGGACTTGTTGGCGGGGTCCAGGCAAATGGGCACGAACTTGTGCATGGAAGTGATGATGGCGTTCTTGATTTCCACCGTGTAGTACAGCTCTTCCTTGCCTTGCGGAGAAATGCGGTAGTACTCGAGCTTGGCGTCGGTCAGTTGCTCTCCGGAGGTCAGGGCCTGGAAGAGCTTGGGGGACGCCTTGTCGATTTCCTTGGTGATCGTCAGCGGGCCGTGGATGCGCTTGCCCGTGGGCAGGCCGGTCTGGATCGACTTGGGAATTTCGATGGTGTGATCGACCGCCTGGACCAGGATCGTGTTTTCATGGCCTTGAATGGTGCAGCTGCCGTCGATCTTGCCTTGAGTTTGGCCGGTCAGGGTCAGGTAGCCGGGCATGGGCATGGTGAAGCTCCTAGAAGATGATGGTTGCCGTTTTCTGTTGGCAAGGTCAGTGGTTTACTTTCGGTCGAGCTTTCCGACCAGGGACAGCGTGAACGAAGCGCCCATGTATTTGAAGTGCGGACGCACGAGCATGGACACACGATACCAGCCGGGATCGCCTTCCACGTCTTCGACATTGATCTGGGCCGTGCGCAAAGGGCGGCGGCTGCGGACTTCCGGTCCCGGAGCGTCCATGTCGGCGACGTATTGGCGTATCCAGTTGTTAAGTTCACCTTCGAGGTCCGCGCGTTCCTTCCAGGTACCAATATTTTCACGCTGCAACACTTTGATATAATGTGCCAGTCGGCTGACCACAAAAATATAAGGCAGCTGAGTCCCCAGTTTGTAGTTGGTCTCGGCTTCCTTGCCTTCCTTGGTGTTGCCGAAGAACTTGGGCTTCTGGCAGGAATTCGCCGAGAAGAACGCCGCATTGTCGCTGTTCTTGCGCATGGCCAGGCCGATGAATCCCTGTTCGGCCAGTTCGAATTCGCGTCGTTCGGAAATCAGGACTTCGGTGGGGATCTTGGTCTGGATCTCGCCCATGGCCTGGAAGTTGTAGATGGGCAGATCGCCGACCGTCCCCCCGCCTTGAGGGCCGATGATGTTGGCGCACCAGCGGTAGTCCGCAAAGCTGGCCGTCAGGCGCGAGGCAAAGGCGAATGCGGCGTTACCCCACAGGAAGGCGTGATTGCCGGCCGACACATCTTCTTCGTAGTTGAATTTTTTGGACGGCGTGGTGTCGTTCCCGTACGGGGTGCGCAGCAGGAAATGGGGCACCACCAGCCCGACGTTGCGTGCGTCCTCGCTTTCGCGGAAGCCGTTCCATTTGGTGTACTGCGGCATCTCGAAGATCGAGGACAGGTCCTTCAGGTCGGGCAGTTTGGAGAAGTCGTCCAGGCCGAAGAACTGCGAACCGGCGGCGGCGATGAAGGGCGCATGCGACATGGAGGCCACCGCCGCGCAATATTGCAGCAGCTTGACGTCGGAGGAGCCCGGGCCGAATTCGTAGTTGGCGATGATGGCGCCGAAGGGCTGTCCGCCGAACTGGCCGAATTCACTGGTATAGCAGTTCTTGTACAAGCCGGATTTGGTGACTTCGGGCGAGTCTTCAAAATCGCTGAGCAGATCGTCCTTGCTGACGTTCATGATCTGGATCTTGATGTTTTCACGGAAGTTCGTGCGATCGACCAGGAACTTCAGCGAGCGCCAGGAAGATTCCAGGCGCTGGAAATCCGGGTGATGGAGAATCTCGTCGACCTGCCGGCAGAGCTTTTTGTCGAGCTCGGAGATCATGTCGTCGGCCAGCGAGGCCGTGATGCGATCCGTGGCGCGTGCCGGGTCCAGCAGAGAAGAGATGAAGGTTTGAATGCCCTGGCGCGTGATGGCGTAGGATTCATCGCCGGGACGGACCCGCGTGGTCTCCAGGAGTTGATCGATCAGCGAGCCGCCGGCCTCCGGGGCTGCGCCTGCTTGTTCCTGTTTTGCTGCTTCTTCGCTCATGCTTGCATCCTGCGTATGTTCGGGTGAGGTTCCGTCGAGGGAGCCAGAAGGTTGTTTATTTGTCTTTGATGTCGAGTTCTTGCAGCAGCCGGTCGCGGGCGCCTTCGTCCTGAACGAGTTCCTGGAGTTTCTTGCGGAAATCGGGGATGTTGCCCAGCGGACCCTTGAGCGCCTTGAGCGCATCGCGCAACTGCACGATGGAGCGCAGTTCAGGCACCTTTTCGACGATGTTGTCGGGCTGAAAATCCGCCAGCGATTCGAAATTGATGTTGACCGGAATGTTGCCGTCCGAATCGGGTTCGAGACGATTGGGGACGGAGAGGTCCAGCGACAGGTTCTGCGCCTTGAGGACGTCGTTGTAGTTGTCCTTGTCGACATTGATGGGCGCGCGTTCTTCGACGCTGCGGTCATCGGCGCGCTGGGTGAAATCCCCGAGGATCAAGAGTTTGAGCGGCAACTCGACTTCTGCGTGGGCGTCGCCCGTCGCTGGCTTGTAAGTGATGTTGACACGTTCCTTGGGTGCGACGGAACCTTCTGTAGCCATGTGAGTCTCCTGTGATGGCAGGCCGGGGTAAGGCCGGGCTTGAAAAGTGTGGCTTGAGTTACTTTATCTGTCAATTATGAAAGGAGATGTCATCACGGCGCCGGAGGGATTTTGAGGACCCGGTTGGTGACGATCAAATTGTCGTTCTTGATGTGATTGAGTTCCCGCAGCACCTCGACGGTGGTGCCGTAGCTGCGAGCGATGGAGTACAGGGTGTCGCCTTCGCGCACACGGTGCGTGCGGTCCGGCGCGGGCTTGGCGGCCGGAGGGGGCGGAGGCTCGGGGACCGGTTCGGGCTCGGGCGCCGGCGGCGGGTTGAGCAGTTGTTCGGCCCGCTGGCGGATATAGAGCGGCAGGGCGCCGTCCGGCTGGCGCGGCGTGCCGGCCGTCCAGCATTGGCCGACCCGTTCCGGGACCTTCAGGGCGACGCGGGCCGGCACGGCGCCGATCGCGGGGGTCTCGGTTTCGGCCAGGTAATCCAGCCGATCGGCCATGGTCAGCAACTGCTCGGCGCCGGTAAAGGCATAGCGTACGTGAATGGTGCGCACATCCAGGGCCTCGAGACGTTCCTGGGACTGGGGAAAGTCGGCCGGCGTGAAGATATGCTCGCCGTCCGGGAAATCCGCCAGGAAACGCGCCATGCCCATGGGGCCCGGATAACGCTGGGTCAGGGTCAGGTCGTCGATGTCCACGCGCAGTGTCACGTCGCCGCATTGCTCCGGCGACCAGTCGAAGCTGTTGGTGACATCCATATTGAAATTGTCCAGCGTAATGTCCTGCTGCGCGCACTGGATGGAGAGGGTCGCGGCATAGGGTTGTGCATGGGCGCCTGGATTGACGCCCAGCGGCCGGGCTGCAATCAGGATCGTGGCGCTTTTGCCCTTGGCGGCCTCCGCCTGCTTGGATTTGACGACCGACTCGACCCGCGTGTCGACCGAACGATTGAGGAAAGGCAGGAAGTCGGGATTCAGCGGGACGCTGTAGTTGTCCTTCTTGGCGGAGGTGAAGCCTTCCGCACGGCGCTGGACGAAAGGCTTGAGCGGACCGTCAGCGAAAGCCCAGACTGAGCCCTGGTCGCCGAACAGCTGATCATTCGCCTCGCGCGGACTGACGGCCAATTGGGTTTTCCAGAGGACATCGTGTTCCCAGTCCTGCTGGATCTGGCAAGAGGCCTGTTCCAGCGCATACAGCGTCAGGACGCGTAGCGGACCGCCGACCAGTTTCCAGATCAGTTGATCGTCCGGCAGATCGAAGCCCGAGGCCTGGCGAAAGGCGTTCAGGCTGTCTTGCGTGGCCTGCAGGGCGGAGCTGGCCGCCTTGGGGTCGGAGCCTTGGCCGAAGTAGCTGCTCATCAGCTGATAGGACTGGCTCGTGCCTTCCAGGGCCTGGGCGGCCGCGACGTCGAATTGTCTGGTGTAGTCGGCGAAGGCCTGCACACCATGGATCGAGCGGCCCACGTTGAGCGGGTTCGCGTTGTCGACGAGATCCCTGGTCGTTGGGTGCAGCAGCCGCGTGCCGATGGTGTTGATGGTCTCGATGATGGCCGAGGCCCGATCCAGCGAAATATTGTCCTGCACCGCCCGCCTCTGGGAACTGAATTCGCGCGCGAACAGCAGCCAGCCGGGCAGCGTGGCGCGCGGCATGGTGCTGAACTCGGTGTTCAGGCGATCGAGGAGCAGGTAATACGGGCTGGTGATGGTGTCTACCCGGGTGACCAGGTCGCGCCAGGCAGGCTCGTTGGTAATGAGCCTTTCCCCTTGGTCGAACGACCAGACGAAGCTGCGCCAGGCGTTCATGCGCTCGCTGGCGTACCAGGCTTCGAAGGCGCCCCTTCGGGTCTGGAACTCGGGTGACTGATTCAAGGCCTCGCTGATTTCGTCCAGCAGGGCTTCGATGCGCTGGTAGCCGGCCCAGGTCATGGCGGGCGGGATTTCGCCCTGATTGGGACCTTGCGAACCGGGTAGCCAGAAATCGCGGAGGGTGACCGGGGTCAGGCCGGGCTGGCGGTTGGCCCAATCCAGCAGCCAGGGCAGATGGTCGATCTGCCCCATGGCCTGTTGCAGCAAGGCGCGGTCCGAGTCCAGGTTGTCCTTCAGCCAGGAGGCTTGACTGGGGCTCCAGGCCTTGAAGGCCGCTGCCATCTGAGCCGAGGCGTCGTCCAGCGATGAGGGCAGATCCATGCCCAGTGTCGTGTTGATCTGGGCAGGGGCCTGCGGCATCCGCAGCAGTTGCCTGTAGTCGGCGCCGTCGATGCGCGCCTGGGTCTGGTTGATGCTGCGCACCAGCGTGAGGATGGCATTGGCATAAGCCTGCTCGTCCTGCGCACCGTCATGCTGCAGGGCCGGGATGATGACATCGTGCCGGTTGCGCTGCAGAAGGCTGCGATAGCCCCCCACATATCTGGCCTTGATGTCGTCCTCGAGATCCAGCAGATCCGGGCTGAAGGCCAGCCAGCGGCTGGTCCATTGTCGTTCGTGATCGCCGATCAGGTCGATGATGCGCAGGATATCCTGCAGCGCCTGGACACGCTGCGCGATCGGTTGATCCCGCTGGTCCAGGGCGATCCTGGGGTAGGCGTTCTGGATCTCGCGCAGGCTGGTTCGAGTCTGGTAGTAGGACACCAGCAGGAAGCCCAGGGCGGCCAGGCACAGGCAGAACCAGGCGACCATGGCCAGGTTGCGGGTGGCCAGGCGCCAGCGGTCGATGATGACAGTGGGTTGCCAGGCATTCCTGTCGGCGGGCAGGACGTATTCGAAGACGTCGTGCAGGAACAGGCCTTTGCGCGGCGGGGCTGGGCGGGGTGCGCCCGCCTGGTCCCTCAGGATGTCGGGCCAGTGCTGGCCATCCTGGCTGGCACTGGTGAGGTGCACGCCGCGCAGCAAGGGCTGCTCCAGATAGGGACTGCTGCCCATGCAGGCGGCCAGGAATTGCTTCAGTCCGGCGCGAAGTCGTTCGACCTCGTCGGGAAACAGCAGGAATTCCGGGCTGAGGTCCTTTCCCTGGATGGCCCGGTCCAGGCGCAACTGACGCAAGCGGGCGGTGATGGCGTCGATCGCCTGGTCGGCGAAATGGGCTTCGGCCCCGTCGCCGTCCGCCAGCACGCCCGTAAAGCCCATGGCCTGGCCCAACTGGTCGGCCAGCAGGATTTCGGACCAGGCTTCGAAGCCGGGGATGTGATCGCACTGGGTGATCAGCAGATGAATGGGAAAGCGCCGGTCGAACAGGCGGATCAACTGGTTGATGCGTTCACGCAGGGCCTGGCCCTGGCGGGCCAGGACGTCTTCGGGTGTGTGGCGCACCTGGTCGGCCGTGACGCACAGGACCAGGCCGTTGATGCCTTCTCGGACGCGATATTTCGATAGCAGTTCGAGGATGCGGAGCCATTCGGCCTGGTCGGTGTCCGTGTTGCCGGCGGCCACGTAGCGGCCCGCCGTATCCAGGATGACGGCACGATTGAGGAACCACCATTCGCAATTCTCGGTCGGACCCGTGGCGTCCTGTGCGGCTGTGCCTCGGATCAGGCTGCCCGGTTGGGACTGGGTGATGGCTGTGGTCTTGCCGCTGCCCGGTTGGCCGATGACCATGAACCAGGGCAGGGCATAGACGGGATTGCCGTGGCGGCGCAGGCTGGAATGACGCAGCAGGCTGATGGCCTGCTTCCATTTCTGGTTGAGGCGGGTCAGGCTGGTGGTTGTGTCGGATCGCGTGCGTCCGTGCGCCTCGGAGGCTGCCAGCTTGGCGCGCGACCGGGCCACCCGCCACAGTCGCCGCAGCAGCTTGTAGCTGAGCCAGCCGCCGATCAGGCCGAAAAAGATCGCGGGCGCCCCCCAGCCGGGCCACATCAGATACATGGCCAGGATCCAGCTGAACAGGGCCAGGGCGATCAGCAGCAGAAACCGGAGCAAAAAGGTTTTCATAGGTTGATGGTCTGGCGGAATTCCAGCACGGCCTGCGTTAATCGGGTGTGCATGATCAGCGCCAGCGCCAGGACGATGAAGGGCGGCGCCAGGATCAGCAGCAGGCGCTGCAGGCTAAGGCGCCGGAATCGGCCGCGTCGCGCCGTCGCGGTGCCTTGCCCCGGGTAGGCCGCCGGGAACAGATGCGCGTCGGCCTGAGATGGATGCATGTCGGCCTGAGGCAGCAAGCGGTAGTGTTTCATGCGGATGTTCGCCAGCTCGGACAGGTTGCCGGCGGCGCTGTAGCGGCCCTGGAAACCCAGGCAGAGGCACAGCAGATAGACTTCGCGCAGGGTGTGGTCTTGGGCGCCCAGCTGTTCCAGGCGCTCGAAGAACTCGCGCCCGGCCAGGCCGGTATGGAAATAGCGGCGCTGCAACAGAAAG
Source organism: Castellaniella denitrificans (assembly GCF_027214045.1). Lineage (GTDB taxonomy): Bacteria > Pseudomonadota > Gammaproteobacteria > Burkholderiales > Burkholderiaceae_B > Castellaniella > Castellaniella denitrificans_A. Next base: position 70,183 of record NZ_JAPWHE010000004.1, read on the forward strand.
GGCTGCCAGGCGTGTTCGTCGGGCCAGCGGTGGCTGCGGGAGACGGTTTCGTCGGCCCAGGCCAGCACGGGATAGAGGGCGGCTTGGAACGTCTCCGTGTCGATGTGATGCCGGAGTGCCCGGGACTGGGCCTGATCGATCAACTGGTCGAGGTTGCGGGAGAGATCTTCGGGCGAGGCATTCTCGGGTTGGCGCTGGAAATCCTGAATGCGGGCCATCAGCAGCGTGAAGCAGTCGACGAGTGTCATGGCTCAGCCTCGCAGGACGATGATTTGCGCCCGCAGGTCGTCCGGAGCGTCAGGCCAGAACAGCCCGATTTCCGCCGCCTGGACGATCTGCTCCCATTCGGCGCTCATTTGTTCGATGCGGAAATAGCGCGCATTGGCCCGCTTGGGCATGCCTTGGGGCGGCGTGTTGATTTCGATGAGGTCGGTGCCGGGCAGGGCATGGTCGATGAGAGCCGGCAGGGCATGGGGCGCCGCCAGCCGGGCCAGGCGCAGAAAATCCTGGGTGGTCGCGTCCCATTTTTTGGAAGATTGCAACATCAGATAGAAGCGGTTGCGTGCCGCAAAATGGTCGCGGGCAATCGTGGCGACGCGATAGCCGTCGATGGGCTCCAGCGTGACGCGGAATTCCGGGCCGGCGGATATGTCGTTGAGGAGCCGGCTGATCAGTTGCCGGGCCGCCTGGAAGCAGGCATAGGGCTGCAGATGGTCGTAGGCCGGCAGGCCCTCGTCGGCGGGCAGATCGCGACGTCGGCCCATGGCATCGTATTGTTCGCTGAACGTGCTCAGTTCGCCCACGCAGCAGCGCAAGGCGCCATAAATCGTCCAGGGATGGACCTGGGGTGTTTCCGCCAGATGGGTCAGGGTCGGCACCTGGCGGTTCAGGGCCTGCAGCGCCTGCATCAGCATGAAATAGCCGGGGTCGAGTTCCTGCCGTTGCAGATCCTGCGAAACCTTGTATTCGGCCAGCTGGCGCATGCGCCCCGAGAGCTCGTCGCGGATGTCGCGCAGCAGGTTGGCCAGGAGAGCGGAGCCCGACAGGCGGTAGCAGGGCGGCATCTCGGTGGCGCTGAACTGGATCACGTCGTTGACGCGCTGCAACTGGCCGATGGGGATCAGGTCGTAGTCATCCAGCGAATCGAGTTCGGTGCCGAAAAACACCCGCACGATGTGCATGAGGATGGGAACCTGTGCGACCGGGCCGTCGCCATACAGATCGGGGGTTTCCTGGCCGTCGGCCTGCGAAGCATAGCGGGTGGCCGCATTGGTGGCGTCCTCGAAGGCATCGACGACGGTGACGTTGGGATGGGCGACAGCCAGTTTGCGCAGGCCCAGGTAGACGTCCAGGGGCTGATCGGTGTCGGTCCAGACCGTGCTGAAGTCCCTCGGCGCGATGAGTGCATTGCCGGGGAATTCGACGTAGGTATTGGGGCGGAAAATAAGCTGGGCTTCGCGGATGTCGATGTGCTGGGCCGCCAGGCCGTCTGGCGCGAATTCCAGCTTGCCGACCCCCCAGGCGTGCGGTGCCCCCAGGTCGTAGAGCGGCTTTTGCAGAAACTGCTGGTGCAGATCCTGGCGCTGCAGGTGCTGGGGTTGCAGGAATAATCCCTGGTGCCAGTATGTGGCCGTGCGAAAGTCCATGTGCAAGGTCCTTAGTTTCTCAGCTTTCGGGCGGCGGATGTCGATGCCTGCGCCGCGTCCCGGGCCTGCTGGTCGATATCGATTTCCAGTTTGTCGTTATTCAGCGGTACGGTTTCGATATTGGGCTTGCTGTCGGCATCGAAGGTCAGGCTGCGGGCATTGGTGATGCGCTGCCGTCCCAGACGCAGTTTCAGGGCCAGATGGGCGGGTTGCGCAGCATAAGTGGTGCTGATGATTCCACTGCTGTCCATATTGAGCGGAATGCGGAAAAGACGGGCCGCGTTGTCGACCTGAAAATAATAATAGCCTGCGATCAGCCCCACATAACGGGCATCCTGGACCCGGTCGAGCGTCAGGATGACGTGTTTGTCGGGGCTGACGACGAAACGGTCCAGTTGCAGCACGTCGGAGCCGGCATTGCCGCTGGCCAGGATCTGCTTGATCTTGTCGGCGTCTTTCAGGAGTGCGGCGAAGGTCTTGGTGTCGGCTGTCTGGAACACGCCCAGGACCACCGTGTGGGGCTGGCTGAAGAAGTCGTTCAGGTCGGGGCTGCTGTCGAGCTCGATCTGGATGGCATCCCGGGCATAATCCCACTGGACCTCCGCCTTGGCTTCGGTGGCCGTATTGCCGCCGAGGGCGGAATTCACACTGGAGCATCCCGCCGTCAGCGACAGCAGGCAGGCCGGCATCCACAGCAAAAACAGGCGCAGAAGGGGCATGCAAAATGAAACCTTGTGCAAGGATGGGCAAAAAAATACACTGCCCCTGGATGGGCAGACCCTTTTCCAGAACGAGGGAGTATATCTTATGTTGATTTCCCGGCCGCGCCGCGCGGGGGCCGCCTGGCAAGGAAAATCAGGCGTTTGCACGCTGTTCTCCTTGTGGGTTCTGATGGCTGGGGTCGGCAGCCCCGCATGGGCGGGTCAGCGTGTGCCCGTACTGACTGTTACGCATGATACCGTCACCCGGACCAGCCGTCCGCAGGTCTGCTGGGACGTCATCGTCAGCGACCGCGAGCGGGCGCGGCGCCAGTACGAGCAGCAGTCCTGGGTGGTCAAATACTGGAAGCCGGTCCTGGGCGGTATTCTGGGGGGCGCGCTGGGCTATCACTTCACGGCCAATTATGGCCCGACGCATCGGAAATGGGTGTATCCCACGGCGGCGGGGGGCATGGCGGTGGGCGCATTGGCAGGTCCCGGCGCAGTGATGGGCGGCTATGGCCTGGGGAAGCTGGCCTATGAATATTTCCCGACCAAGCTGCCGGTGGTGGCTGGCGTCTCTCTGGTGGGCGCCATTCTGGGCAATGTGGTGTTCAATTTCCTGTTTCCGGACGCGGTTTCCTCGGACCTGCTGGCTCCCACGACGCCGGGCGTCTATTTGCCGGAACAGCAGTTCTACATCGAGACCAGTTGCCTGCCCAGGACCCAGGTGCAGTACACCGAAAGCGCCTATCGCGTGGTGTACATGTATCAGGGCGAACGCCGGACCGCCATGTTGCCGCATTTTCCCGGCAACACCATTGAACTGGATGCCGAGGGCCGGCCGGTACAGGCGCCGCCGTCCCCTGCCTCTCTCGTGCGGATGCGCGAAGTGTCTCAATGACCGGTCCTAGTTGCAGTTGACCTTGACCTGGCTGGGCTGCAACAGGGCGCCGATGGCATTGCCTTTGTTTGATTTGACGCTGTCGCCCTGACGCACGACCGGCTTGCCTTCGAATTTGACCTTGAAGCTGGCGGTGATGAATTCGCACTCGCTCATGAATGTTCCCGAGACGACGCCGCCCAGTGTGCCGCCGGTGTCGCCGTTGCTGAGCGGAATTTTGGACGACTTGGTCACCGCCGGCGCACCGCCCACCAGTACCTTGGTGGTCGGCGGCGTAGCCAGCGTCGTCATGGCGAAGTTCGGATAGGGGATCGGGATGGGCGGCCCCGGCGGAGCCGGGGTCTTGCAGACGTCCGGGGTGCTGTTGGTCTGGCCGGCTTGGATGGTGGCGACAAAGGGCATGGCGGTTCCTGGCGGGATCAACCCAGGTCGATCTTCTGACCGTCGATTTTCACGAAGCCTTCGGCGCGGGTGGTGATGTGGCCGGCCCGGAGCTGATGGTGATCCTGGACGATGGTGCTGCTGCGGCCCACACGGGTCTCGTCCAGGCCCTGCACGGAGCGGAAACTTTCGATCGAGCGCGACAGCAGCCTGCCCAGCGTGGCCGACAGCGTCTTGGCGCCATACTGGATGGAGACGGCATGGGCTTGCAGGGTGTCGAACCAGCCCTGCCAGTGGGTGATGGTGGTCTGGGCGTGGACCGCGCGGATGTCCATCCGGGTGCCGTGCAGATCCAGTGATTGCGTGCCGTCCAGGTGCAGATGCCCGGCCTGCAGGCGCAGTTGGTCGTCACCCGCCTGCAGGCGGGCGCCGCCCGGCAACGTCAGGCTGGCCTGCTGTGCTCCCGGGCGCGTCAGGATGGCCAGGATATGGCCTGACGCTGCGCCCGTGGGGGAAGCCAGCAGCACCAGATCGCCTTCCTGGGGTTCCATCAGGCAGCTGAAAGCCGGGCGGGCCGTCGGGCAGTCCGGATGGCTGGTGCGGTAGTCGGAGCCGTCCCGGCCTGTGACGTAGGCCTGCAACAACAGGTCGGCGTGATCGGGGACGGGTTGGATCAGGGGCAGGACATTGGGCATGGCTTCGCATCTCCGGGGTTACAGGGGGGGGGCCCAGGTTTCGGCGGCAGCGCGGGCTGGATTGGTGCGTGCGCTGTTATTGAAAGTGGCGCCATCCCACAAGGTGCCCTCTTCCTGCAGTTCATGCAGATTGCAGATGTCCAGCGTGGCGCGGCGGGCGCTGGCCTGGTTCAGCACGGCATGCGACAGGTCGCACAGCCGCAGTGAGGCCTGGTCCCAAATGCTGGATGCAGCTTGCAGTTTGAGCATGACGCAGGTGGCGAAGCGGCTGTTCTGGCAACGGGCGCTGTTCAGGATCGCCGCCGAGAAATCGCAGAATTCGAACTGGGCCTCGGACAGGTCGGCCCCCGTGAGGTCGGCCAGTGTCAGACTGACGTTGGCGAGCCGGGCGCCCTTGAAACTGGCGCCCGTCAATTTGGCCTGTGCAAACTGCGTGTCCTTGAATTGGGAGCCGGAGAAATCCGCGCCCTGCAGATCGGCCTCGATGAAGAGGGTGAGATCCAGCGTGCAGCCCGGAAAGCGCTGGCCTGTCAGCTTGGTCTTCATGAGCATGGCGCTGACCATGGAGTTGTCGCGGAACAGGGCGTGGCTCAGGTCCGTGTCGAGTGCCATGAGGCGTTCGAGATTGGCGCCGCCCAGATCGGTATTGTCCAGGGAGCACGCCTTCAACCGTGCCAGGGACAGATCCGCCCCGGTGAGTGTGGCCTCGCTGAGCGAGCACTGGTCCAGCAGGGAGGCGGACAGATCCGCCTGGCCGCCCTGGATCCCGTCGAGGCTGACCTGCGTCAGCGTGGCCGTGGACAGATTGGCGTTGGCCAGGCCGGCCTGGTCCAGCACGCATTCCTTGAACGAGGCGCCCAGCAGCAGGCTGCCGTTCAGTTGCGCGCTGGTGAAATTGCAGCCTTGGAAATCGGCCTGGGTGAAGTTGGTCTCTGTCAGATCGGCCTGGCTGAAATCCACTTGGCGGAACTGGATGCCGGCAAAATCCGTGCCGGCCAGTTTGGCTTGGCGAAGATTGGCGTTTTCGAGGACACCGTCGATGATTTGCGGAGCGGTCATGGTCAGGGGCTCAGGTGGGGACGCCGAAGCGCACGGGCAGGATGGTGGCGTCGATCTGGCTGCCTTTCAGGGCGGTGTGCGTCAGATCGGTGTCGATGAAGCTGGCGGCGTACAGATTGGCGTCCTGGATCTGGCAGTGGCCGAGATCGGCATGGTTGAACGAGGCTTCCATCAGATTGCTGCGGTTCAGCACGGCATGGCACAGGATGGCGCGGTCAAAGCGGGCCTGGCGCAGATCGGCCTGCGACAGGCGGGCATGGCCCAGTTGCGTGTCGGAGAAATCGGCTCCCTGGGCGAGGACGCCATCCATTCGCACGCTCTCCAGGCAGGCGCCGACCCAGCTGGCGCCGCTCAGTACGGCTTGTTGCAGGTTGGCTCCCTGCCATTGGGATCCGGCAGTGCTCTGGCTGTCGCTGAGGGTGCAGCGTTCCAGACTGGCCTGGCTGAGATCGGCCAGGGTGAAATTGGCCCCGCTGCAGTCGGCGTCATCCAGCTGGATGCGGGCCAGCCGGGCGCCGGTGAAATTGGCCTGCTGGAGCCGGGCCCGTGACAGATTGCAGCCTTCCAGGTTGGCGTGCGAGAAATTGGCCTCGTCCGCCTGGATCTGCGGCGCCTGTACCTGCTGCAGCCAGGCCTGGGTCAGGGTGGTACGGTTCAGACTGACGCCGGTCAGTTCGGCGCCGGCAAAATTGGCGCCATAGCAGTTGCTGTCATCCAGTATGGCGCCTTTCAGGCTGGCGCCCGCCAACGTCGCCTGGTCCAGGGTGGCCTGGATAATCTGGCAGCCGGCCAGATTGGCCGCATCCAGTCGGGCGCCTTGCAGAATGGCCTGATTCAGCACCGCGCCCGGCAGTTGGGCGCCGGCCAGATTGGCCCCTGCCAGCACGGCGCCGGTAAAGTCCATGCCGGCCAGATCCAGTCCGGCCAGATTGGCCTGGCTGAGGTCCATGCCGGCGCAGGACTGACCTTGCGCCTGGCGCCGCTGGACGGCCAGTCGATGGCGTGTCGCCAGTGCCTGATCCTGCAGCGCCGGGCCTTGGCGGGAGGCCGGGGGCGCCACAGGGGCCTGGGCGGCCGTGACCAGCGGCGGGGGCTGGACGGATTCCAGCGTGGGGCCGGAGGTGGCCTGCGGCGCGTCGATGTCTTCGATCTCGCGCAGCAAGGACTCGATCTCGGTAAAAAACCCGCTGAGCGTGCCGCTGCGCTGGGCGATGGCCTGTGCGAACTGGCGGGTCTGGGGCATGGCCAGCATCTGCCGCATCAGGGTCTCGTCATCTGTGCCGTGCTGCTGCAGCATTTCCTTGAAGAGCGTTTTCTGCTCGGTGATTTTTTCCAGGAGTTCGGTGCTGGACAGTTGCGCGTATTCCTGTTGCCGCTGCGCCTGCAGTGCCTGTTGTTGTGCCGCCAGATCCGGCGCCGCCAGGGCCAGGTATTGCTGGAGATAGTGCTCCAGGGGTTGCTTCGGGCTGTCCGGATCCTCGAAAGTCCCCAGGAAGGCGTTCAGATCACGGCCGTCCGGCGTATGGACAGGCACCAGGCCGCGGTAGATCATGAGGCCGAGCCGGGCTTCGGGCAGCAGCCAGAGCGTGTCCGCATGCACCTGCAGTTCAGCGAAATCAGGGGCCCCGTCGGGCGGTGCCTGGTGGATGAAGAAACGAGGACGCTTTGCGGGCGTGCGGCCATGCAGGTCCGGGTGCTGCGGATGCATATTGCGCACCAGAATGGCTTCGCCGCCCTGCCAATAGCCATCCAGTCGCTGATCCGGCGGCGCCAACTGGAAAAAGGCGGGGTCGGTATCGACGGGATGGTGCGGCCAGCGTTTGGCCAGCCAGGCGTCGTCGTGCCGGCCCTGATGCCGTTGGCGTTCGGGATGGTCGGGTGTGAGTGGCGCAAAGCCCCGTACCGCGGGCTGGTCCTGCGCGATCGCCAGCTGTTTGTCCAGCGACCCGGCCGTGATGCGGGCGGATACTGGCCATTCGGTATAGCCGGCCGGTGGGTGGCACTGGCCGAATGCCAGCCATTCGCCGCAGGCTTTGGGCCAGCCTTCGTCGATCTCGCCATTTTTCCCGAGGATCCGGCTGACGGTGTCCCAGAGATTTTCGGTCGGATCGTCGTTGGCTTCCGGACCGGGCGGGTGCAGGGCAAAAGGCTGGATCACGCCCAGCGCCATGGCGTAGCGGCCGTCATCCAGTTTCAGGCTGCGTTGCAGAAGCTCGGTGCCGGGAGGCAAAAAAACCTGGAGGGAGGGAAGCCTTGGGTTCATTTGGTGGGTGGCGCGGTGTTGTCTGTCACTGAATCGGTCAGTGCCCGTGTCTGGAGCAGCGTTTGCGCATACAGTGCGTTCGCATTGGCTTCGACGGCCAGGCGGGCGATATTGGCTGTGATCTTTGCCTGCTTGGCTGCTTGAGCGGCAATTTCTTGCGCGATCTGGGCTTTGAGAGCCGTCAGGTCGGGGCCTGTGGGCAAGGGTCCGCCCGGCGCCAGAATGGTCAGCGCCCCGCCGATGGAGATGCCGGTGCTGTCAAGCGTCAGGGTGGTGGAGGGACCGAATTTGAGCTGGACGTTGCTGGCTGTTGCGCCCAGGGTGTTGCCGCCCTGTCCAAGGGAAGCGGCGTCCGAAGTCAGCCGCATGAAAGCGGTCGTGGCGACCGCGCTGACGCCGTTTGCCGTCGCGCTGACGGTATTGTTAGGATCGGCGGTCAGGGCGACACCGTTCGAGTCGGCCGTCAGGTTTGTGGTGGTGTTGATTCCTTGGGCGTCCGTGACCTGGAGCAGATGGCTGGGCGCCGACTGTCGATTTTCGCCACTCATGGTGGCCAGCCAGTTGCCGCCCCAGGACTGGATGTCTCCACCCGCATTGAGCCGGACTCGCGCGCCGGGGATCAGGGCGGCATCCGGCGCCTGCGCCGGGTTGAAATCGACGATGGTGGTGAGTGTCGGGTTTTTGGTGTAAGCGCGTTGTGCGGAGGTGGCTGAGATTTCGAGGGCTGCGGTGCTGACCGAGAGTCCCGCGGCCCCGCCGTTGACGGGGAGGGGACTGCGGACACCGAGAAATGCGGCGGGCAGTTTGTCCAGGGACAGGACGGACGGAGGATTGTCGGATAGCTGGTTGCTGGAAACTTTGGAGATGATGATTCCGACGATCAGGCCGATTGCACTGAGGATGTTCATGCCCCCGTTGATCAGGGAGAACACATAGCCTGGAACCGGATTTTCCAGGGTCATGGTATTCGTGGGGTCGTCGTCCGGCACGGCCGCATTGGCCTCTTTGACTTTTTCCTCGTCCTTGGTTTTGTCCAGGGCGATGGCAATGCCCGTCGCAGCCAGCAGGGAGATGACTTGTGCGCCGACGAGCACCCCCAGGATGGTCCGGAGGACCGCGATTTTTGCCGCGCCGGGGATGTCGTTGCCTGCGGACAGGACATTGTTGTTCAGGCCGTGGCTGGAGGCATCCTGGGCTTCTTGGACCGCGTGGCTTTTCTTGAATTCGACGCCGGCAGACAGGTTGGCGGACAGGTTGCCGCCAACGAACACGTCGGTTTTCATGGCAATCGTCAGATCGGTGAAAAGACCGATCGTGACGCTGTTCTTGACGCCGTACGTCAGATCGAAACTGGAGGCCGACGTGATGGTGGTGGCGCCGTTGCCGTACCAGGCGAAGTACTTTCCCTGGGTGTACAGGACCAGCCCGTTTTTGTCGCTGTCGTCTGCCATGATTTTCCGGAAAAATGGGGGGTTAGATCGAGCTCAGGGCCGCCATGGGGTCATTCGGTGGCGAGGGGGCCTGACTGTCGGACTGCCCCTGGGGGATCGTGCCGATGTAGACCATGGAGCTTTTGACGGGCGAATACATTCCGAAGAACTCCTTGCCGGGCCGATCGGACATGTTCAGGTAGTTGCCGCTGACCGAACGGATCGCGTTGCTGGTCTGATTGACCCGGTTCACGATGCTCGGGTGTTCGGAGTTGGGCACGGCGGAGAGAATGACGGGCTGGTCCGGATCCCCCTGGTTGAAGGCCAGCAGCACCTCGGAGCCGCGTCGCAGTGGAAAGTGCATGCCTTCGCTGCTGCCGGCATAGGGGGAAGCCATGCGCAACCATGAAGAGCCCTTGTTCAGCGGTTTGTCGGACAGATCATAGGGCAACTGGACCTTGTACTGGCCGAACTCGTTGATTTCGGCCAGTTTGCCGCTGCCCTCGGCATCAACCCAGGCGCTGAGGATGCCGCTGATGACCGGACGGGGCGTAACCCGGGGCGACCGGTATTGTAGGCCCGCAGGGATTGCCTGGAATTCCGCCGCATAGGTGGAGCCTTGTTCGCTGCGGTTGTAGGCGGTGTTTTTGCCTGCAAGCACCACGCCGGCCTGGGATCCGCGGTGCTGGACGCTGGTGATCAGGTAGCGGGTGTTGCAACTGTCCCGGAAATGATGGGTGACTTCCAGGAAGTAGCCGCTGCGCAGGCCCGTTGCCGGGGAACTGCCATGGTAGACGGTGCCTTGGGCATCGATTGCCTGGGCGCAGATGTCGGCCAGTTGTCGGGCGTGTTCCGGCGTGCGCAGGTTTTGCCCGTAGAGCATGTATGTGCCCTGGGTGCCCTGGGGGATGCGGCTCTGGTGCCGGACGTCGTCGGCCAGGCTGGCCTTGCGGTAATTGAAGTCCTGTACCAGGGTGGCGCCCGGCAGTTGCTTCTTGCGGCAGGTAAAAGCGGTGACGCAGCTGTCCTGGCGGTCGGTCTGGACGTTTTCGGGCGGGGTGTAGCGCAGTGTGGTGACGGCGGCCGGCTGTGCTTCCCGGTGATCGAGGATCGTCAGCACTTCACCCGAGGGGCTGCTGTCGTGGTCGAAGTAATAGTACAGACCTTCCTGTTCCATCCAGCGCGAGAGGAAATTGAAGTCGCTCTCCTGGAACTGGCAGATGAAGCTGCGTTCGCGGTAGGCCTGCGGGTTTTTCAGCAGCAGGCGCACATCCGGACCGCGTAGATTGTTGCGTTGCAGGATTTGCGGGATCAGCTGCGGCACGGTCTGTTCGTTCAGATAGACTTCGTTGAGCTGATTGAGGCTGGCTTTCCAGAGCCGGGGTACCAGGGTGACCTGGTAGAAGTAGGCCTGGTCGACGCAGCCCAGCTGTTCGATGCTGGCCAGCATGCCATGGTAGGGCGTGGTCCGCGCGGCGTCCCGGGATCGGATGGTCAGGGTGGCGGTGGCCTGCAGCGCGGCATCCAGATCGATGTCGCCTTGGTCGCTGACCAGGGTCAATTGAAACTCGAAGGGCTGGGAGATGGCCTCGTGGCCTTCCAGGCGGATGACCTGGAACAAGGCGGGCGACGGGGTGAGCGCGAAGGTGAAGATCAGTTCTTTGTCGGCGATGGCCATGGCGATCCTTCGTGAGGCTGGCTTCGGGCGGTGGAAAAAACCTGTATGGCTGTCGTCCCGGTGGTCTTTACGCCATGGTTCATAGCGTGAAAGTCAGCGACTGGTAGGCGCGCGTGTCACCGGCCGGCAACCAGCTGGTTCTGCCCAGCGATCCCCAGGCCTTCGTGCCCAGATGCAGCAGGCCCACGACGCCGGGAGCCGGTTGCAGCACCAGGCGGATGTGCAAAGGGGTCATGAGATAGTAACGAACCAGGAACTTTAGTTCCTCGAAGGCATCACCGCCCGGCAGCAGGCGGGGAAACAGGTCGGCATCGATCTGGCTGATGCGCACGGTGAGGTTGCTGGTACGGCAGCGGATTTCGCTGCCCAGGTGGGCGTCGTCGCCCAGGGTGCAATTCTGCAGGCCGAGGGTCAGCCGCTGCGGCTGCGGGATGGGTTGTTTGCGGATGTCTTGCTGGATGACTTCGATGTCGGTGTCCGGATGCAGCGCGGCAATGATGGTCTGCAGGCCCATGGCCGAACGCGGATGCTGGCTGAACAGGCCGGCGAAGCGCAGCAGGTGCGAAACCCCGGGGCGATTCAGGTAGCGCAGGGGGCGGCAGATGCCTACGAAGGTGTGGAAGATCTCCAGCAGCCGGTCGTCGCCGAATTCCTTGATGCGGATGTGGGCGCGGGATTTCAGCCAGGCCCGGAAAAACAGCGGGTACAGCGTCTGGCCGACAATGTCGAGGAAATCCCGATTGCTGTGGCGGCCATCGTGACGCTCGTCCAGCAGGTCTTCGGTGTAGAAATTGGGCAGCGGGGATGTGACCCCGTACAGGCCCAGGAAATTGGCGGTCAAGCGGTACTGGCCAGGGGCGGTTTCCTCGATGCCACTGAGGTCCATGCCTGGAAAGTCCAGACTGAGGTGGGGCCGTGTCCGGATGTCGGGTTCGCTGTCCGGGGTCGGGCGCGGCAGCAGCCGCAGCAGCCGGTAGGCCTGCGAAAATGCGAACCGCCCGCCCTGCGAGAGCAGCCGAGTCTTTAAAGGACTGTCTTGAGTCCCATGCGCATCGGCCATGTGAATCGGGTTCCTGTGTTTTTGTCGTGGATTTCGAAACGGGTGTAGGTGTTGATGCTGATGTAGCTGGCGAGGAATCGGTCCAGTACGCAGCCCCAAAGATAGAGGGTGCCCGTTCCCGGCCAGTTTTTCTCGTCGCAGCTGAGCACGATATGTTGGCCCTGCAACAGGCTGCCGCGCACCAGGCGGGACTCGGGCGTGATGGAGAGGTCCAGCAGGCCTTCGATTTGTCTTTCATTGGCGCTGCGCACGCTGTTGTCGTGGGAGCAGGTGGAGTTGTACAGGTGCAGGATGGCACGCAGATTGTCGATGCTGGCCAGCGACAGCAGATTCAGCGTGGTATGGCTGATCACGTCCCACAGCAGCTTTTCGCCGTGCGGCGGGTCGATGGCCGCCGTGACGGGTGTGATGTTCCGGAATGTGAAGCGTTCGGGCGAGGAACTGGTGGGCCGGGAAATGTCGCCCAGCTTCAGTCGCTCGGGCAGTGTCCGGTTGGTGCAGGTCAGGGTGAGCGAGAGCGTTTCGTTGGCTGGCACGTTCTGCTGATCGTAGACCACCGACAGGTAGGTGTTGATGGTGTTGCCCACGATGGCCGGCCGGATTGAAGTGCGGTAGCTGGCCTGGGCCGAATGGCGTGCGTGGGACAGCAAGGAAAACGGGACATAGGACCGGGGAGGCGCGCCGCCTTGCTGGTAACCGCTGACCGAGTCGATGGAGTAGATCTGGTGATGGGCGCGTTGCGTGCCGTGGGGCAGGACCGGATACTCCGACAGCTCGTGGTCGAGCTTGATGGGCTCGGCTTCGGTGGCGAACAGGTTGACCACCGGCGTGACATGCAGGGCGAAGTTGCGAGTGCTCAGGGACGGGAGGTCCTGGTTGTTCCTGGACAGAAAGAACTCGATCCGGAAGCGGCTGCCCTGGAGGATGCCATTGCCCTTGTCCAGGCCGGTCAGTTCGATGAACAGGAATTTCTGCGGCATGAACAGCAGTTCCTGCATCCAGCTGAAGGCGGGAAATGCATTGTCGGGATAGGGCAACAGGGGTTCGTCGAAGCCGGGGGTGCCGAGTTTCGGGGGCAGTGACACGGTGTGGCCGGCTTGGTCGCGCAGGCGCAGGGACTGGACCTGGTTGTTGAGCAGCATGAAAAGATTGGCCGCATCGACGGGGTCGCCCGTCAGGAACAGCCGCAGGCGGTCCGGCAGGGCGGGCGCGTCCGAGGCGCCGGGCGCGTGGAATTGCAGTTGCAGGACGTGGTTGCCGTCCTGGGTTTTTTCCGTGTTGACGGATTCCAGTGTGAGGGGCGCGATGTGCAACCTGGCTGTGGTGCGGAAGAGGCAGGAAATGCCTTCCAGGGGCGTGGCGGCGATCTCGGTGCCGGCCTCGATCACGGTCGTTTCATTGAGTGGGGCCTTGGGTGCGAAGGCCACCATCGAGGTCGCGGGCAGTGGTCGCAGGAACTGAGGCACCAGGACGCTGGCAAGTTCCTGGACGATTTCGGGAAATTCGTCGTCCAGTTTTTGACGCGTCAGGCCGTTCAGGAAGGCCACGCCCTCTAGCAGGCGTTCGACATCCGGGTCGGTCGATACCGATCCCAGCATCGGGGCAACCGCGGGGTTGGCCTGGGCAAATTCCAACGAGTGGGTGCGCAGGTGGGCGAGCTCGGTAGCGTAGAACCGGTTGAAGCGGGTGGCCATGGGTAAGATTAGAGGCAATCGAGCCGTCGATGGTGCCGGATGCCACGGATGGGTGTCAAGGGAGTAGGATACGTGTTTCCCCCCGATTCAGGGGGTTTGTGTGAGAGAACCCGGCATGAGCCAGATCCGCTTGTTGGAACGCCTGACCCATTTCGAAGACCCCGGTTTGTCCGATGGCGTTTCTCCAGATCGCCAGCTTTCGGAATCCATCGGGCTGCATCTCACGCGGCTGCTCAATACGCGGGCGGGTTCGGTGCCCATCGATGCCCAGTATGGATTGGCCGACATGAGCAATATTGCGGGCTCTTTCGCCGTCGGGACATCCGAGGCCCTGTCCGAGGCGATCTTGCGCCAGATCAGCCTGTACGAGCCGCGATTGCGGCAATGCCGGATTTCTGTCTCGTCCGAGCGCCGGGACGTGATCGCCTTGCGTTTCGAACTGAGCGGCCTGCTGGCGGCCAGCCGCGCGAATGCGCCAGACCTGCCGTTCTCGGTCAGTTTGCGGATCAATTCGGCCGGCCGGATCTTCGTCGACCGGCTGGCGCGGCATTGAAGGCCGCGCCAGCCGGTCGGTCCCGCGGTCCTGCGGGTTGATCAGACCGTTTCGCCCGCCTCCTGCTGGGCATCCACCACCGCCAGGGCCGTCATGTTGACGATCCGGCGCACCGTGGAACTGGTGGTCAGGATGTGCACCGGGCGCGCGGCGCCCAGCAGCACCGGACCCATCGCCACCCCGTGGCTGCCGGTCATCTTCAGCATGTTGTAGGTGATGTTGCCGGCGTCCAGGTTGGGCATGATCAGCAGGTTGGCCGGCCCTTTCAGCGCGGTGTCGGGGTAGGCCTTGACGCGGATGGTCTCGGACAGGGCCGAGTCCGCGTGCATTTCGCCGTCGACCTCCAGTTCGGGGGCGCGCTCGGCGATCAGGCGCCGGGCCTCAGCCATCTTGCGGGAGGACGCCGAGGGGCGGCTGCCGAAGTTGGAATGCGAGAGCAGGGCGACCTTGGGCACGATGCCGAAGCGGCGGACCTCCTCGGCGGCCTGGATCGTCATGTCGGCGACCTGCTCGGCGGTGGGGTCTTCATTGACGTGCGTGTCGCAGATGAACAGGGTCTGCGTGGGCAGCATCAAGACGTTCATGGCCGCATAAGTGCGCGCCGTGGGCTTCAGGCCGATGACTTCCTCGACGTACTTCAACTGGTTGTCGAAGCGGCTGGCCACGCCGCAGATCATCGCGTCGGCGTCGCCGCGCTGCAGCAGCATCACCCCGATCAGGGAGTTGTGCTTGCGGACCATGGCCTTGGCGATGTCGGGCGTGACGCCGTCGCGGCCGCGCAGCTTGTAGTAGGCGCTCCAGGTCTCGTTGAAGCGCGAGTCGTCCTCGGGATTGACGATTTCCACATTCTGGCCCGGCGTCAGTCGCAGGCCGAACTTCTGGATGCGCATGTCGATCACGGCAGGGCGGCCGATCAGGATCGGTCGCGCGAAGCCCTCGTCCAGCACCGTCTGGGCGGCGCGCAGGACGCGTTCGTCCTCGCCGTCGGCGTAGATCACGCGCTTGGGCGCGGACTTCGCCTGGCGGAACAGGGGGCGCATCAGTTGGCCGGAGTGGTAGACGATGCTCATCAGGGACTGCCGGTAGGCGTCCATGTCCTCGATGGGGCGACGGGCCACGCCGGAGGCCGCCGCAGCCTCGGCGATGGCCGGGGCGATCTTGACGATCAGGCGCGGATCGAAGGGCTTGGGGATGATGTATTCCGGACCGAAGGACAGATCCTGGTCGGCATAGGCGCCCGCGACCTCGGCGCTGCTCTCGGCCTGGGCCAGATCGGCGATGGCCTTGACGCAGGCCAGCTTCATTTCTTCGTTGATGACGGTGGCGCCGCAATCCATCGCGCCCCGGAAGATGAAGGGGAAGCACAGCACGTTGTTGACCTGGTTCGGGTAGTCCGAACGGCCGGTGGCGATGATGCAGTCGGGCCGGGCGGCCTTGGCGTCCTCGGGGCGGATCTCGGGGTCGGGGTTGGCCAGTGCCAGGATCAGCGGACGGTCGGCCATGGTGCGCACCATGTCCTGGGTCAGCACGCCGGGGGCCGAGCAGCCCAGGAACACGTCGGCGCCCCGGCAGACGTCGGCCAGGGTGCGGGCGTCGGTCTTCTGGGCGTAGCGGGCCTTGTTGGGCTCCATCTTCTCGTCGCGGCCTTCCCAGATCACGCCGCGCGAATCGACCACGAAGACGTTCTCCTGCGAGACGCCGAGCTTGACCATGAGATCCAGGCAGGCGATGGCGGCGGCGCCCGCGCCCGAGCACACCAGCTTGACCTGGCCGATGTCCTTGCCCACGACCTTCAGGCCGTTCAGGACGGCGGCCGAGGAGATGATGGCGGTGCCATGCTGGTCGTCGTGGAAGACGGGGATCTTCATGCGCTCGCGCAGCTTCTTCTCGATGTAGAAGCATTCAGGCGCCTTGATGTCCTCCAGGTTGATCCCGCCCAGCGTCGGTTCCAGGGCGGCGATGATGTCGACCAGCTTGTCCGGGTCGTGCTCGTCCAGTTCGATATCGAAGACGTCGATGCCGGCGAACTTCTTGAACAGGCAGCCCTTGCCCTCCATGACGGGCTTGGCCGCCAGCGGGCCGATGTTGCCCAGGCCGAGCACGGCGGTGCCGTTGGTGACCACGCCGACCAGGTTGGCGCGCGAGGTGTACTTGGCGGCGGCGGCCTCGCCTTCGGCGTGGATGGTCATGCTGGCGGTCGCCACGCCCGGGGAATAGGCCAGGGTCAGGTCGTCCTGATTGGCCAGGGGCTTGGTCGGCACCACGGAGATCTTCCCGGGGGTGGGGAAGGCGTGGTAATCGAGCGCCATCTTGGCGCGATCGTCTTTCAGGTCCATGACTGCCTGTGCTCCTGCTGGTGTCGTTTCATTCATGTCGCCGCGAGGGAAGGGTTCCAGTCGACCCGCTTCCGCCCGGTTGTTTGTTGAAGTGTTTGTTAATTCCAACGCCAACCGGACGAAAAACGGCCTGGAACGGGCGTTTTCGGCCGATCAGTTTAAACCCATGCCATCGGACGGGTATACTTTTGCCTTAATACGGCTTATGCAAGGCGTCGTACCGTTGCCTTCTGCCCCTGCTATCCGCCCATCGGTCTGGCCGAGTCGCGGAAGGTTGATCAATCTGCATCGTTCGGGTGAAGCACCCGTCAGGTGAAGCACACAATGCCCACGGAACAAGAACTCCAGTCCAATTCCTATTTGTTCGGCGCCAACGCGCCCTACGTAGAAGACCTCTACGAAGCCTATCTAGACAACCCGGGTTCCATTCCGGATCAGTGGCGCTCCTACTTCGATCAGTTGCAGCATCAGCCCGCCGCCGACGGCCGTGAGGCCACCCGCGACCAGGCCCACGCCCCGATCGTCGCCTCCTTCGCGCAGCGCGCCCGCGAGAACGCCTTCCAGATCCGCCCCGCGCAGGCCTCCGACCAGGCCCTGGCCATCGCCGGCAAGCAGGTCTACGTCCAGTCCATCATCGCCGCCTATCGCTCGCTGGGCTCGCGCATCGCCCAGCTCGATCCCCTGAAGCGCCGCGACCGTCCGGAAATTCCGGAACTGGACCCCGCTTTCTACGGCCTCTCCGAGGCGGACCTGGATCAGATCTATTCGGCCACGAACACGTATTTCACCAAGGCCGATACGATGACCATGCGGGACATCCTCAAGGCCCTGCGCGATACGTATTGCCACAACATCGGCGCCGAGTTCATGCACATTGCGGATCCGGCGGTCAAGCGCTGGATCCAGGAACGACTCGAATCCACGCTGGGCATCCCCGAATTCACCGTCGAGGAAAAGCGCCACATCCTGCGCCAGGTGACCGAAGCCGAAGGCCTGGAACGCTTTCTGCACACCAAATACGTCGGCCAGAAGCGCTTTTCCCTGGAAGGCGGCGAAAGCTTCATCGCCGCCATGGACGAAGTCGTGAACCACGCCGGCGCGAACGGCGTCCAGGAGATCGTCGTGGGCATGGCCCACCGCGGCCGCCTGAACATGCTGGTCAACATCATGGGCAAGATGCCCGGCGACCTGTTCGCCGAGTTCGAGGGCAAGCACGCCCAGGGGCTCAGCGACGGCGACGTCAAATACCACAATGGGTTTTCCAGCGACCTGTCCACGCGCGGCGGCCCGGTCCACCTGTCGCTGGCGTTCAACCCCTCGCACCTGGAAATCGTCAACCCCGTGGTCGAAGGCAGCGTGCGCGCCCGCCAGGACCGTCGTGACGACGAGGCCGGCGACCAGGTCTTGCCGGTGCTGGTGCACGGCGATGCGGCCTTCGCCGGCCAGGGCGTGGTGATGGAAACCCTGAACCTGGCCCAGACGCGCGGCTACGGCACGGGCGGGACGCTGCACATCGTCATCAACAACCAGATCGGCTTCACGACTTCCGATCCGCGCGACACGCGTTCCACGCTGTACTGCACGGACGTGGTCAAGATGATCGAAGCGCCGGTCTTCCACGTCAACGGCGACGATCCCGAGGCCGTGGTCTTCGTCACCCGGCTGGCCCTGGACTATCGCCAGCAGTTCAAGCACGACGTGGTCGTGGACATCGTCTGCTTCCGCAAGCTGGGCCACAATGAACAGGACACGCCGTCTCTGACCCAGCCGCTGATGTACAAGAGCATCGGCACGCACCCGGGCACGCGCAAACTCTACGGGGACCGCCTGGTGGCCCAGGGCGTGCTGGCCGCGGACGAACCCGACCAACTGGTCAAGGACTACCGCCAGTTGATGGAAGACGGCCAGCGCACGGTCGAGCCCGTACTGACCGATTACAAGAACAAGTACTCCACCGACTGGTCGCCGTTCCTGGGCGCCAAATGGACGGACCACGCCGACACCGGCGTGCCCCTGGCGGAACTCACCCGCATCGGCGAACGGCTCACCCAGGTGCCGGACGGCTTCACCGTGCACCCGCTCGTCAAGAAGCTGCTGGGCGACCGCCTGGCCATGGCGCGCGGCGAGCACCCCGTGGACTGGGGCATGGGCGAGCACCTGGCCTTCGCCACCCTGGTGGCCAATGGCTACGCCATCCGCATCACCGGACAGGATTCCGGCCGCGGCACCTTCACCCACCGCCACGCCGTGCTGCATGATCAAAAGCGCGAGCGCTGGGACGACGGCACCTACGTGCCCCTGCAGAACGTGGCCGAAGGCCAGGCGCCGTTCACCGTGATCGATTCCGTGCTGTCCGAAGCCGCCGTGCTGGGCTTCGAATACGGTTACGCCACGGCCGAGCCCAACGTGCTGACCATCTGGGAAGCCCAGTTCGGCGATTTCGCCAACGGCGCCCAGGTCGTGATCGACCAGTTCATCTCGTCGGGCGAGGCCAAGTGGGGCCGCCAGTGCGGCCTGACCCTGATGCTGCCGCACGGCTACGAAGGCCAGGGTCCCGAGCACTCCTCGGCGCGCATCGAGCGCTTCCTGCAGCTGTGCGCGGACAACAACATGCAGGTCGTGCAGCCCACCAACGGCGCGCAGATCTTCCATGTGCTGCGCCGCCAGATGATTCGTCCCTTCCGCAAGCCGCTGGTCATCTTCACGCCCAAGTCGCTGCTGCGCAACAAGAACGCGACCTCGTCCCTGGAAGACCTGGCCGCCGGCAGCAGCTTCCAGCCCGTGATCGGCGAAGTCGATGCGAACATCGCGCCCGACGGCGTCAAGCGCGTGCTGCTGTGTTCCGGCAAGGTCTACTACGATCTGGCGCATGCCCGCGCCGAGCAGGACCGCAAGGACGTCGCCATCCTGCGCATCGAGCAGCTCTATCCCTTTGCCCACAAGTCCTTCCAGGCCGAACTGCAGAAATACCCCAACGCCAAGGAACTGGTCTGGGTCCAGGACGAACCGCAGAACCAGGGGCCCTGGTTCTACGTGCAGCATCATTTGTACGAGAACATGAGCGATGGCCAGAAGCTCGGCTACGCCGGCCGTCCGGCTTCGGCTTCGCCCGCCGTCGGCTACCTGGCCAAGCACCAGGAACAGCAGCGCGCCCTGATCGAGCAGGCCTTTGCGCCCAAGCTCAAGAGCTTCTCGCTGATCAAGTAATCCGACCTCCCTCAAATACAGACAACACGGAAAAACATCATGGCCATTACCGAAGTCCTCGTTCCGCAGCTTTCCGAATCGATATCGGAAGCCACCCTGCTCAACTGGAAGAAGCAGCCCGGCGAAGCCGTGCAGGCCGACGAGATCCTGATCGAGGTCGAAACCGACAAGGTCGTGCTTGAAGTCCCGGCCCCGGCCTCGGGCGTGCTTGCCGAGATCGTCAAGGGCGACGGCAGCACCGTCACTTCCGGCGAAGTCCTGGCGCGCATCGATACCGCCGCCAAGGCCGCCGCCGCCCCGGCGGCGACCCCCTCGGCGCCCGCGCCCGCCGCCGTCGCCGAGGCCGCCAAGCCGGCGGCCAAGTCCTCGGTGGCCTCCCCGGCCGCCGGCAAGATCCTGTCCGAAAAAGGCATCGACCCCGCCACGGTCGAAGGCACGGGCCGCTCCGGCCGCGTGACCAAGGGCGATGCCCTGAACGCCGCGCAGTCGTCGGCGGCCCCGGCCGCCCCGGCCGCTCCGGCGCCGGTCGGCCTGGATGGCCGCCCCGAGCAGCGCGTGCCCATGAGCCGCCTGCGCGCCCGGGTGGCTGAGCGTCTGATCCAGTCCCAGACGGAAAATGCCATCCTGACGACCTTCAACGAGGTCAATATGCAGGCGGTGATCGACCTGCGCAAGAAATACAAGGATTCCTTCGAAAAGGAACACGGGGTCAAACTCGGCTTCATGTCCTTCTTCGTCAAGGCCGCCGTGGCCGCGCTCAAGCGCTACCCCGTCGTCAACGCCTCGGTGGACGGCAAGGACATCATCTACCACGGCTACTTCGACATCGGCATCGCCGTGGGCAGCCCCCGCGGCCTGGTGGTGCCCATCCTGCGCAACGCCGACCAGCTCAGCATCGCGGAAATCGAAAAGCAGATCGCCGATTTCGGCCAGCGCGCCCAGGCGGGTAAACTGGGCCTGGAAGAACTGACCGGCGGCACTTTTTCGATCTCCAACGGCGGCGTGTTCGGTTCGATGCTCTCGACCCCGATCATCAACCCGCCTCAATCGGCGATCCTCGGCATCCACGCCACCAAGGAACGTCCGGTCGTGGAAAACGGCCAGATCGTGATCCGTCCGATCAACTACCTGGCGCTGTCCTACGATCACCGGATCATCGACGGCCGCGAAGCCGTCCTGGCCCTGGTGGCCATGAAGGAAGCCCTGGAAGATCCCCAGCGCCTGCTCCTGGGCGTCTGATTCCGGACAGTCTTCACTGCGCGCGCGCCCGTCCGGGGCGCGCCCGGCGGGCCCGCGCATGACGCGCGGCCCGCGCATTCATTCGAGAACTCATCATGGCAAAACAATTCGATGTGATCGTGATCGGCGCCGGCCCCGGCGGCTATATCGCCGCCATCCGCGCCGCCCAGCTGGGACTGGCCGTAGCCTGCGTGGACGCCTGGACCAGCCCGGCGGGCAAGCCCGCCCCCGGCGGCACCTGCACCAACGTCGGCTGCATCCCGTCCAAGGCCCTGCTGCAATCGTCCGAGCACTACGAGCAGGTCAACCACCACTTCGCCGACCACGGCATCACGGCCAAGGGCGTCAGCCTGGACCTGGCCAAGCTGATCGGCCGCAAGGACACGGTGGTCAAGCAGAACAACGACGGCATCCTGTTCCTGTTCAAGAAAAACAAGGTGTCCTTCTTCCACGGCACCGGCTCGCTGGCGGCCAAGACGGACTTCGGCTGGTCGGTGAAGGTCTCCGGCAAGACCGACGAGGACCTGGAAGGCCGTCACGTGATCGTCGCCACCGGCTCCAGCGCGCGCGCGCTGCCCGGCGTGCCCTTCGACGAGGAACTGGTCCTGTCGAACGACGGCGCCTTGCGGATCCCCTCCGTGCCGAAAAAGCTCGGCATCATCGGCGCGGGCGTCATCGGCCTGGAAATGGGCAGCGTCTGGCGCCGCCTGGGCGCCGAGGTCACCATCCTGGAAGCCATGCCCGATTTCCTGGGCGCGGTGGACCGCGACGTGGCCAAGGAAGCCCAGAAGGCCCTGGTCAAGCAGGGCCTGGACATCCAGACCGGCGTGCGCATCGGCGAGGTCAAGACCTCGGCCAAGGGCGTCAACGTGCAGTACACGGACGCGGCCGGCGCCGAACAGAAGCTGTCGGTCAACCAGTTGATCGTCTCCATCGGCCGTGTCCCCAACACGCAGGGCCTGGGCGCCGACGTGGTGGGCCTCAAACTGGATGAACGCGGTTTCGTGGTCGTCGACGAGGACTGCCGCAGCAACCTGACCAACGTCTGGGCGGTGGGCGATGTGGTGCGCGGCCCGATGCTGGCGCACAAGGCCGAGGAAGAGGGCGTGGCGGTGGCCGAGCGCATCGCCGGCCAGCACGGTCACGTCAACTTCGACACCATCCCCTGGGTCATCTACACCTCGCCCGAGGTCGCCTGGGTCGGCAAGACCGAACAGGCGCTGAAGGCCGAGGGCCGCGACTACAAGGCCGGCAGCTTCCCCTTCATGGCCAACGGCCGCGCCCGCGCGCTGGGCGATACCACCGGCTTCGTCAAGATCCTGGCCGACGCCAAGACCGACGAGGTCCTGGGGGTGCACATCGTCGGTCCGATGGCCTCCGAGCTGATCGCCGAAGCCGTGACCATCATGGAATTCCGCGGCGCCGCCGAGGATATCGCGCGCATCTGCCATGCGCACCCGACCCTCTCCGAAGCCGTCAAGGAAGCCGCCCTGGCCGTCGACAAGCGCACGCTGAATCTGTAGCGCCCCGATGGATGTCAGCGCGTATTACGCGCAGGCCCTGAGCGAGCGGGGCTTCGTCGCCGACGAAGCCCAGCGCGCCGCGGTCGAGCGCTTGCAGCGGTACTATGACGACTGGATCGAGTTCAAGCGCCAGCGCTCGAACGGCCTGAAAAAGCTGTTCCTGCGCCCGGCCGTGCCGCGTGGGGTCTACCTGTGGGGCGGTGTCGGGCGCGGCAAGAGCTTCCTGATGGACGCGTTCTATCTGACGGTGCCCGTCAAGCGCAAAGTGCGCCTGCATTTCCACGAGTTCATGCGCGGAGTCCATCGGGAGATCCGCGCCGTCAGCGGCGAGACCGATCCGCTGGACCACGTGGCGCGCAAGATCGCCGCGCGCTATCGCCTGATCTGCTTCGATGAATTCCACGTCTCCGATGTGGCCGACGCCATGATCCTGTACCGGCTGCTGCTCGGCCTGTTCGAGCACGGCACGTCTTTCGTCATGACCTCGAACTACGAGCCGTCCACGCTCTACCCGGATGGCCTGCATCGTGATCGCATTCTGCCGGCCATCGCCCTGATCCAGGAAAGGATGGACGTCGTGAACGTCGATGCCGGCGTGGATTACCGGCGTCGCACCCTGTCGCAGTTGCGCACCTACATCACGCCCATCGTGGCCGCGACCCACGATGAGTTGCGTTCCGCCTTCGACCGTCTGGCCGACACCGCCGAACAGAAGCCCGTGCTGAACGTCGAGAACCGCGAAATCCAGGCGGTGGCGCTGGCCGGCACCGTGGTCTGGTTCGATTTCCACGCCCTGTGCGGCACGCCGCGCTCGCAGAACGACTACCTGGACCTGGCCGACCGCTTCCAGACCGTGATCGTGTCCGACGTGCCGCGCATGAGCCCGCGCCAGGCGTCTGAGGCGCGTCGCTTCACCTGGCTGGTGGACGTACTGTACGACCACAAGGTCAAGCTGATCCTGTCGGCCCAGTGCCCGGCCGATGAGCTATATACTCAAGGCCCGATGTCGAACGAATTCTCCCGCACCGTGTCGCGCCTGATGGAAATGCAATCGCGCGAATACCTGGCCGAAACGCGCCGGGCCTCGGTGGTCCTGTAGGGACACGCCCCGGCCGCCCGGCTCATCCCTCCGGAATCCTCATGAGCACATCCGTCACCCGCGTCCTGACCGGCATCACCACGTCGGGCACTCCCCACCTGGGCAATTACGCCGGCGCCATCCGCCCCGCGATCCAGGCCAGCGCCGAGCCGGGCGTGGACGCCTTCTTCTTCCTGGCCGATTACCACGCGTTGATCAAGTGCGACGATCCCGCGCGCATCGCGCGCTCGCGGCTGGAGATCGCCGCGACCTGGGTCGCGGCCGGCCTGGACACCGACCGGACGACTTTCTATCGCCAGTCGGACGTTCCGGAGATCCCGGAACTGTGCTGGATGTTGAACTGCGTCACGGCCAAGGGCCTGATGAACCGCGCGCACGCCTACAAGGCCTCGGTGGACGCCAACACCGCCAAGGGCGTGGAACCCGACGACGGCGTCACCATGGGGCTGTTTTCCTACCCGGTACTGATGGCTGCGGATATCCTGATGTTCAATGCCCACCGGGTGCCCGTGGGACGCGACCAGATCCAGCACCTGGAAATGGCGCGCGACATCGCCCAGCGGTTCAACCATCTGTATGGCCAGGGCGAGGATCTGTTCGTGCTGCCGGAGGTCCAGATCGACGAAGCCGTCGCCACGCTGCCCGGTCTGGATGGGCGCAAGATGTCCAAGAGCTATGACAACACCATTCCGCTTTTCGAGGGCGGTGCGAAGGCCCTGAAATCGGCTGTGGCGCGGATCGTCACGGATTCCCGCCTGCCGGGCGAACCCAAGGATGCCGAAGGGTCGCACCTGTTCACGCTGTATCAGGCCTTCGCCACGCCGGCGCAGGCTGCGGATTTCCGCGGCGCCCTGGCGGCCGGTCTGGGCTGGGGAGAGGCCAAGCAGGCGCTGTGCGAGCGGATCGAAGATCAGATCGGTCCGATGCGTGCGCGCTATGCGGAACTGATGGCTCACCCGGAACGGATCGAGGATATCCTGCAGGCCGGCGCCGCCAAGGCCAGGCGCATCGCCACCCCCATGATGGCCCGCCTGCGCGAGGCCGTGGGGCTGCGCATGTCCGCCGGCACGGGCGTCGCGCGTGCCGACCGCGCGCCCGGCGCCTCCCGCGCCGGCCGTGCCAGGGTCGTCTCGTTCCGGGACGAGGACGGCCGTTTCCGCCAGCGCCTGTTCGGCGCCGATGGCGCCGAGCTGCTGCTGTCGGAACCCTTCGCCGATCCCAAGGCCTTGAACCGCCTGGGCCGCGCCTTCGCCGGCCGCGACCTGTCGGGCCTGGCAGCGGCCGCGGATGACCTGGTCGCCCTGGAAGCCGAGGGCATGTGCTGGGCCCGCGTCCCGGCCGACCGGCTGACAGCGGTCCAGGAGGCGCTCGCGCAGCTCTGATCGGCTGCGTGTGTCGCACGGGTCGAAGTTCTTCTGGTTGATCGATAGGATGTGCTTCAAATGAATACGCGCGTGTTGCTTGCCGCCGCATTGGCGGCTTCGGTGCTGGCCGCTCCCTTGCCTTCCTTCGCGGGGTCGGCGGACTTCAATCTGGGGGCCGTGTCCCTGTACAAGGACCGGGGCGTCGATCAGGACGGGCGCAACGATTCGCTGCGGCCGGCCATCCAGGGCGGGGTGGATTACGCCTTCGACAGCGGTTTCTACGTCGGCAACTGGAATTCGACGGGTCGCTTCGGCAACGCCGACCTGGAGGTGGACGCCAAGGGCGGCTACCGGACGCAGTTGACCGGTAATCTGGGCCTCGACGCCGGTTACATCCATTATTTCTATCCCGGCGAGGGGTCGCGCAATGCCGGCGAGGTCTACGCGGGCCTGCAATACCAGCGGCTCGGCCTCAAGGTCTATCGCGGGATGCGCGAGGACGTCAACAAGAACGACATGTATTACCGCGCCGACTACGCTCATCCGCTGATGGACAGGCTGGACCTCACCCTGGGCGCCGGATACCAGACCTATGATGCGTCCGGCTTGCGCAACAAGCTCGATTACAGCGTCGGCCTGGGCTATGCGCTGGGCAAGCATCTGACGTTGTCGGGCGCGGTCGTGGGGGCCAACCGCCGGCACGACGTGGACGACGGTTCGCGCGATCCGCGCCTCGTCGTGGGGGCGGGCGCCCGCTTCTAGCGGCCTGCAACCCGGGCCGCCCGGGCGCGGCGCCCGCCGGGCCGTTCAACTGTCCAGCCGGACGGTCTTGGCTTCGACGCGCCCGCGCAGCCATTCCAGGGCCAGCAGCAGGGCAGTGGAAAACAGGATCAGGATGGTCGCCACGGCGGCGATCACCGGGCTGATGTTTTCCCGGATGCCGGTGAACATCTGGCGCGGCAGCGTGACCTGTTCGGGGCCGGCCAGGAACAGCGTGATCACGATTTCGTCGAAGGCGGTGGCGAAGGCGAACAGGGCGCCCGCGATGACGCCGGGCGCGATGATGGGCAGCGTCACGCGAAAGAACGTCTGGAGCGGCCCCGCGCCCAGACTGTAGCTGGCGCGCAGCAGGTTGGGGTCGAAGCCCTGCAGCGTCGCCGATACGGTGGTCACTACGAAGGGCGCGCCGATCGCGGCCAGGGCCAGGATCAGGCCGCCGTAGCTGTTGACCAGTCCGTAAGGGGCGAAGAACAGGTAGATGCCCAGGCCGGTCACCACCAGCGGCACGATCATCGGCGAGATCAGGACGGCCATCAGCAGGCCTTTGCCGCGGAACTCGACGCGGTGCAGCCCCGCGGCGGCGAGGGTGCCCAGCACGGTGGCCAGCAGGGTGGCGGCGGGCGCGACGATGAAGCTGTTGGCGGTCGCCCGGGCCCATTCGTCCGAGTGGAACAGGGTTTCGTACCAGCGCAGCGAAAACGACTGGATCGGGTAGAGCAGCATCGAGCTCTGGTTGAACGACAGCGGGACGATCACCAGGATCGGCAGCAGCAGGAACACCAGAATCAGTGCGCACAGGATGCGCAGCGCGTAATGCCAGGTGCGCTCGGTCAGGGACAGGTAGGGCGGGAATTCGGTCTTGAACATGCTCGATCCTTTCAGTTCAGGGCCAGTTCCTTGCCGGAGATCCGGCGGTACAGGGCGTAGAGCAGCAGGGTGGCCGCCAACAGGATCAGACCCAGCGCGCTGGCCATGCCCCAGTTGATGGTCTGGTTGGTGAAGTACGCGACGTAGTAGCTGATCATCTGGTCGCCGGCGCCGCCGAGCAGGGCCGGGGTGATGTAGTAGCCGATAGCGATGATGAACACCAGCAGCGATCCGGCCGCGATGCCCGGATAGGTCTGCGGCACATACACGCGCCAGAACGCGGCGAAGGGATGACTGCCCAGGGAAATGGCGGCCCGCTGGTAGCTGGGCGGCACGGCACGCATGACGCTGTACAGGGGCAGGACCATGAAGGGCAGCAGGATGTGGACCATGGCGATGTAGACGCCCAGGCGGTTGAACAGCAGGGGCAGGGGCTCTGAGATCAGGCCCAGATTGCCCAGGGCGCTGTTGATCAGGCCTTCGCGCTGCAGCAGCACCACCCAGGCGGCGATGCGCACCAGCACCGAGGTCCAGAAGGGGATCAGGATGCAGATCAGGACCAGGTTGGCCCGCCGCTTGGGCAGGCTCGTGATCCAGTAGGCCAGGGGATAGCCCAGCGCGAGGGTGATCAGGGTGACCACCAGGCTGATCACGAAGGTGCGCGAAAAGATTTCCTGGAAGGCCGATGTGTTGGGCGGGACGGCCGTGATGCCCCCGTTCGCGTCGAGCTTCAGGTCCAGCGAGGCCAGCAGGTAGTAGGGTGTCCAGGATTTGTTGTTGTCGGCGATGACCGACCAGTAGGCGGATTCGTCCCAGCGCTTGTCCAGGCCGATCAGCTGCGCGCGGGCGTCGGCGGCGTCCGCCGCCTCGATCGGCATGTGCCGCAGTGTCTTGAAAATCAGCGAGCGGTAGCCGGAAATTTCATAATTCAGACGGCGGGCGAGTTCGCCCGCGGCGGGCGTGCTCTTGGCATGCGCCAGGTCTTCGGCCAGTGCCTGGAAGGCGGCGTCGGGCGGCGTGGCGCGGCCGTCCCAATGGGACAGTACCCGCAGCGTCCGGGGCAGGGTCTCGATGACCTCGGGGTTGTCGACGGCGCGGGTCAGCAGAGAGGCGATCGGGATCACGAAGATCGCCAGCAGGAACAGGGCCAGCGGCCCGACCAGCAGGAGGCCGCGCCAGGTCCGGCGCCGCTGCGCGGCGCGCATCGAGCGCCGGATGGCGCCGGGGTCGTCGAAGGTCGTGTCCATGGCGGGAGTGTCTCCAGGTCCTGTTCATCACAAGGCGAAAGGGGCCGGCGCCCGGCCGGCCCCCGGGCGGATATCAGCGGGCGGCCCAGGCCGTGAAGCGCTGTTCGAGTTCTTCGCCATGGTCGGTCCAGAACTCCAGGTCGTTGAACAGGGCGTTGCGGGCGTTGGCCGGCGAGTTGGGCACCTTGGCCAGAACGTCGGGCTTGAGCATGCCGATGGCTTTCTTGCTGACCGGCCCGTAGGCGATGTGCTGGGAGTAGGCCGCCTGCGCCTTGGGCGAGCTGGCGTAGCGGATGAATTCGATCGCCTGCTCCTTGTTCGGCGAGCCGGTCGGGATGACCCAGTAGTCGAAATCGTAGACGCTCTGATTCCAGACGACCTTCAGGGGACGGCCCTCGCGCTGCGCCGCATCGATGCGGCCGTTATAGGCGGCGGACATGACGACGTCGCCGGCGCTCAGCATCTGCGGCGGTTGGGCGCCCGCTTCCCACCACTGGACGTAGGGTTTGATTTCGTCGAGCTTTTTGAAGGCGCGGTCCACCCCTTCGGGGGTCGCCAGCACCTTGTAGACGTCCTGCGTGGGCACGCCGTCGGCCATCAGGGCGAACTCGAGGTTGTAGTGCGCGCCCTTGCGCAGGCCGCGTTTGCCGGGGAATTTCTTCACGTCCCAGAAATCGGCCCAGCCGGTCGGCGCCGTCTTCAGGACTTCGGCGTTATAGGCCAGGGCGGTGGACCAGACGAAGGTGCCCACGCCACAGTATTTCAGGGCGCCGCGCACCATGTCGCCCTTGTCAAGGATCGAGCCCCAATCGACGTTCTCGTACAGGCCTTCGTCGCAGCCCCGGCCCAGATCGCCGGTTTCGACCTCGACGGCGTCCCAGACCACGTTCTTGGATTGGACCATGGCCTTGACCTTGGCCTGTTCGCCGTTATAGGCGACCGGAATGACCTGCTTGCCGGTTTCCTTTTCATAGGGCTGGATGAAGGCGGCGTTCTGTGCGTCGCCATTGGCGCCGCCGAAATTCACGACCGTCAGGTCGCGGGCCTGGGCGGATGCCTGGGCCAGGGCCAGGGGCGCCGCGAGCGCCAGGGCCGTCATCAGAGCTTTGTTTTTCATGGAATGTCTCCTGTGTTTTGGTGGGGAATCAGGGTAGGAAAACGCGGACGTGTCCGGGATCGATCCGCAAGGGAATGCGGGTTCCGGGGGCATGCGCCCCGGCGTCCGCGGCCAGGGGCATCTTGACAAAGAAAGTGTCGCCGCCGTCCAGGCGGCAGCGCAGGCGGACGTGGTCGCCGAAATAGACCTCGTCGACCGCGGTGGCCTGGAACAGGTTGGCGCCGCCGCCGTTGCCGGGCAGGACGCGTTCCGGGCGCATGGCCACGACGCAGGGGGCGCCGGCCGCCAGGCCCTGGACGTTGAGCCCGCGCAACTGGATGCCGCCGGACAGTTCGACCAGGCACAAATCCCCTTCGATCGCGCGCACGGTGCCCGGGAACTGGTTGCTGTCGCCCACGAAACCCGCCACGAAGCGGTTGCACGGGGTTTCGTACAGTGTATCGGCGGCGCAGACTTGCTGGATGACACCCTGATCGAACACCGCGATGCGGTTGCTCATGGTCAGGGCCTCGCTCTGGTCGTGGGTGACGTAGACGAAGGTGATGCCCAGCTGCCGGTGCAGCGCCTTGAGTTCGAGTTGCATGTGTTCGCGCAACTGCTTGTCCAGGGCGCCCAGCGGCTCGTCCATGAGGACGATCTGCGGCTGGAAGACCAGGGCGCGGGCCAGGGCGATGCGCTGCTGCTGGCCGCCCGAGAGCTGGGCGGGGTAGCGCTTGGCGAAGTCCTGCATCTGCACCATGGACAGGGCCTCGTGGATGCGCCGCGCGCGCTGCGCGGCGGGCATTTTACGGACCTTCAGGGGGTATTCCAGGTTGCGCTCGACCGTCATGTGCGGAAACAGCGCGTAGTTCTGGAACACCATGCCCAGATTGCGGTGGTGTGGCGGAACGTCGTTCAGGCGGCGACCTTCCAGGAAAATGTCGCCCCGGGTCGGCGATTCGAAGCCGGCGAGCATCATCAGGCAGGTGGTCTTGCCCGACCCCGAGGGGCCGAGCAGGGACAGGAATTCGCCGGGGTGGATGTCGAGATTGAGATCCCTGACGACGAGATGGCTGCCGTCGTAGGATTTCTGTACGCCTTGGAATCGGACCAGGGGCTCGGAAGCGGGAACTGCGGACATCGGGGACAACCTCCGGGTGCGGATGGACGGGATACGGCCGGCGTGCGCCTCAGGCGGCCATGGCTTCCTGGAGGATAGCCAGTCCTTCCTCCAACAGGCCATCGGGGATTGTCAGGGGAAAGAGGAAACGGATGACGTGACCGTGGGTGCCGCAGGTCAGCAGCACCAGCCCGCGCTCCAGGGCGCGACGCTGGATGCGGGCGGCGGTGTCGGCGTCGGGCCGGCCGTCGGGATGACGGAATTCCGCGGCCACCATGGCGCCCAGGCCGCGGATTTCCGCGATGCGCGGATGAGCGAATCCGGCCAGTGTCCGGCGCAGTCTTTGGCCCAGGGCATCGGCGCGCGCGATCAGGTTTTCATCTTCGATCACGTCCAGAACGGCCAGGGCGGCGGCGATGGCCAGCGGGTTGCCCGCGTAGGTGCCGCCCAGCGAGCCGCGAGGCGCGGCGTCCATGAGTTCGGCCCGGCCGCAGACGCCGGACAGCGGCATGCCGCCGGCCAGGCTCTTGGCCATGGTGATCAGGTCGGGTGTCACGCCCGAATGCTCGATGGCGAACATTTTCCCCGTGCGGGCGAAGCCGGACTGGACTTCGTCGACGATCAGCAGGATGCCGTGGGTATCGCAGCGTTCGCGCAGGGCGCGCAGGAGCTCCGGCGGCGCGACGTTGAACCCGCCTTCGCCCTGGACCGGCTCGATGACGATGGCCGCCACCCGGTTCGGGGCGATGTCGGCCTTGAACAGCAGATCCAGCGCCCGCAGGGAATCCTGCGTCGTGACGCCTTCCAGCGGGTTGGGGAAGGGAATGTGATAGACCTCGGCCGGCAGCGGGCCGAAATCCTGCTTGTAGGGAGAGACCTTGCCGGTCAGGGCCATGCCCATGAAGGTGCGGCCGTGGAATGCGCCGGAAAAGGCCACGACCCCGGTGCGTCCGGTGGCGGCGCGCGCGATCTTGACGGCGTTTTCAAGCGCCTCGGCGCCGGTCGTGAAGAAGGCGGTCTTTTTGGGGTGATCGCCGGGCGTCAGGCGGTTGATGTGTTCGGCCAGCTCCACGTAGGAACCGTAGGGCGCGACCTGGAAGGCGGTGTGGGTGAAGGCGTCGAGCTGCGCGCGGATGGCTTCCACGACGCGGGGATGGCGGTGGCCGGTGTTGGCCACGGCGATGCCGGCCGCGAAGTCGATGTAGCGCCGGCCCTCCACGTCCCACAGTTCGGCGTTCAGGGCGCGATCCGCGTAGAAGTCGCAGGTGATGCCGATGCCGTCGGGAATGGCCGCGTTCTTGCGGACCTGCCAGTCCTGGTTGTGTTGCGTCATGCTTGTCTCCTGTGGGGACGGGGTGTTCCCGCCCTGCTTTTTTTTCACTATACTGATCTTTTGGTTTGTCAAATAGATCCATTTAAGCAAATTTAATGGAGCCAATTTGGACGCGTTCATTCTCTCTGAATGGTTGCAACAGCACTTCGCTCCCAGCGACGATAGTCCTGCATATCATCGTCTGTATAGACTGATCTGTAGAGCCATTCTGGAGGGGCATCTGGGCGCAGGCGCCCGTCTGCCGTCGACACGCGACCTGGCGGCCGATCTGGGCATCGCCCGCAATACGGTCCTGCAGGTCTACGACCAGTTGGCCGAGGAAGGCTACGTGCATGCGGGTGTCGGTCGCGGCACCTACGTCGAGGACATCCGTCAGGATCTGCTCGATCCGGTCGACGGCGGCGGGGACGCCCCGGCCGCCGGATACGCCGCGCCCGCGCACGATCTCTCGCAGCGTGGGCGTCGGCTCGTGTCGAGCCTGGGGTTTTCCAACCGCCAGGCGGGCGCCTTCATGCCCGGTATCCCGGATGTGCGGGAATTTCCGCTGAAGACCTGGTCGCGCATCCAGAACCGGCAATGGCGCGCCGGCCCCTGGGACCTGATGCGCTACGCGCCGGCCGGAGGCTACGGCCCGCTGCGGCAGGCGATCTCCGACTACCTGGGCAGCGCGCGGTCGGTGCGCAGCACGGCCCAGCAGGTCGTGATGACGACCGGCATCCATCAGGGCATCGACGTGGCGGCGCGGCTGCTGTGCGATCCCGGCGATACGGTCTGGGTCGAGGAACCCGCCTATTGGGGGGTACGCAATCTGCTGACGTCTTCCGGTTTGCGTCTGGTGCCGATCCGCGTGGACGACGAGGGGATCTGGCCGGGCGAGGCCGAACGGGCCCGCCCGCCCCGTCTGATCGTCGTCGCGCCTTCGCATCAGTATCCGCTCGGCATGGTGATGAGTCTGGCGCGGCGGCACATGCTGCTGGATTATGCGCGCCAGGTGTCGTGCTGGATCCTGGAAGACGACTACGACAGCGAGTTCCGCTACGACACGCGCCCGCTGTCATCCTTGCAGGGCATGGACGAGGCCGGCCGGGTCCTTTACGCCGGCAGCTTCAGCAAGACGCTGTGCCCGGGCCTGCGGGTCGGCTTCCTGGTCGTGCCCCGGGCGCTGGCGGGCGCTTTCGCCGATTCGGTGGCGGAACTCTACCGCGAGGGCAACATGATGACCCACGCGGTCCTGGCGGATTTCATCCGCGAGGGGCACCTGAGCTCGCACATCCGCCGCGTGCGCAGACGCTACGCGGAGCGGCGCGCCTGCCTGATAGATGAAATCCGGCGGCATTTCGGCGATGCGCTGGACGTCGTCGGGGGCGAGGCCGGCCTGCACCTGATCCTGGCGCTGCCGGACGGGGTCGACGACACCCTGGTCGTGCGCGACGCCTTGCGGCAGGGCGTGGTCACGCGCGCGCTGAGCACGTATTACACGGAACGGGAGAACGCCCGCTCCGGATTGTTGCTGGGTTACGCCGGGGCGACACCCGAGGAAATCCGGCCCGCCTTCGACACGCTCGCGCGTGTGATCGGCGCCTATCTCTGATCCTGACTTTCGAAAAAGGAATCCCGTCATGACGACCTCCGACCCTCTGGCGCGCAGCGATGTCGCGTATCAGTTGCACGCCTACACCAATGCCCAGCGTCACCGAGAGGAGGGGCCCTGCATCATGGATCGCGGCGAAGGGATCCACGTGTATGACACCGAGGGCAAGGCATACATCGAAGGCATGGCGGGGCTGTGGAGCGTGGCGGTGGGCTTCAGCGAGCCCCGGCTGGCCCGGGTGGCGCACGAGCAGATGCAGCGCCTGCCCTTCTATCACACCTTCAGCCACAAATCGAATGTGCCCTCGATCCAGTTGGCGGAAAAACTGATCGGCCTGACGGACGGACGCATGGCCCAGGCCTTCTTCACCAATTCCGGATCGGAGGCCAACGACACCATCGTCAAGATGGTCTGGTACTACAACAATGCCCTGGGGCGCCCGGAAAAGAAAAAGATCATCGCGCGCCAGCGCGGCTACCATGGTGTGACGGTGGCCTCGGCCAGTCTGACGGGACTGGCGGGCAATCATCGCGGTTTCGACCTGCCCCTGCCGCGCATCCTGCACACGCGTTGTCCGCACTGGTACCGCGAGGGCCTGCCGGACGAGACCGAAATCGCGTTCGCCGACCGGCTGGCGGCCGAACTGGAGGCGCTGATCCTGGCGGAAGGCCCCGAGACGGTCGCGGCCTTCATCGGCGAACCCGTCATGGGCGCGGGTGGGGTTATCGTGCCGCCCGAGACCTACTGGCCGAAGATGCAGGCGGTTTGCCGCAAATACGATATTCTGGTGATCGCCGACGAGGTCATCACGGGTTTCGGGCGCACGGGACGCATGTTCGCCTCGGACCTGTTCGGCATCGAGCCGGATTTCATGACCCTGTCCAAGCAGTTGACGTCTTCCTACCAGCCCCTGGCCGCGGTGCTGATGAACGAGCGAGTGGCTGCCGTGATCGCCCGCCACAGCGGCGAGCTGGGCACATTCGGCCATGGCTACACGGCCAGCGGTCATCCGGTGGCGACTGCGGTGGCGCTGGAGAACATCCGCATCATCGAGGAACGCGGCCTGGTCGACAATGCCGCTGCGGCTGGCGCCGTGCTGCAGCGCCGGCTGCGGGAACTGGCGGATCATCCGCTGGTGGGCGAGGTGCGGGGGATCGGGCTGATCGCGGCGGTGGAACTGGTGGCCGACAAGGCGTCGCGCGCGCCCTTCGACCCGGCGGGCATGGCCGGCGCCCGGGTCGTGCGCCAGTCCCAGGAGAACGGCCTGATCCTGCGCGGCATCCAGGACAGCGTGGCCTTTTGCCCGCCGCTGATCATCACCGAAGCCCAGGTCGGAACGCTGGCCGACCGCTTCGCGCAGTCCCTGGAAGAGGCGGCGAAGACGTTGTAAGCCTCATCCCTCCACGTCGCCGCTTGCAAGCGGCTCCGATTCGTTCGGCATCGGGGCCAGTTTTTAATTGTGGCATCCCTCCACGTCGCCGCTTGCAAGCGGCTCCGATTCGTTCGGCATGAAATGGTCCGCAGGGACCATTTCATGTCCGATCTCATCCTGGCCGACCAGCCAGTCGCGGAAATGCGCCAGGGCGGGCAAGGTGGCCTTGCGCTCGGGTACGATCAGGTGAAAGGCCCGCTGGCCGGGCCCGCTGTGCGGATTGAGCACCGCCAGGGTGCCCTGGTCCAGCTCCCGTTGAATCAGAAAGGGCGGGATCAGCGCCACGCCCAGCCCGTCGCCGGCCGCCTGGGACAGCATGGAAAACAATTCCAGACGCATGCCGGCCATGGGGGCGGGCGCGGCGACGCCGGCCGAGGCGAACCATTCGCGCCAGGCCGTCGGCCGGGTGCTCTGCTGCAGCAGCGGCAGGGCGGCGATGTCGGCCGCGTCCAGCGGGCCGGCGGCCAGGCGGGGACTGCAGACCGGCACGGGATTCTCCCGCATCAGGAAATGGGCCTGGGTGCCCGGCCAGCGCGGATCGCCCGAATAGATGGCGGCGTCGAACTCCGTGTCTTCGAACAGGAACGGATGGGTGCGGGTGGCCATGTTGACCTGCAGGCCCGGCCGTTCGGCGCGCAGCGCCGCCAGGCGCGGCAGCAGCCAGCGGGTGGCGAAGGTCGGCACCACGGCCAGTTCCAGGACGCCGCCGCCCTGGTGGGCCATGACCGCCTGGGTGTCCCGTTCGAGCGCATCCAGTTGCCGGCGCACCAGCCGGCTGTAGCGTTCCCCCGCGTCGGTCAGGCGCACGCCCCGACGCGCGCGCTGGAACAGCGGCACGCCGACCAGGGTTTCCAGCGACGCGACCTGCCGGCAGATCGCGCCCTGGGTCAGGGACAGTTCCTGGGCGGCGCGGGTGAAGCTTTCGTGCCGCGCGGCGGCCTCGAAGGCCTGCAGGGCCTGGGTGCTGGGCAATCGTTTGCGCATGTACGGAGTGATAAAAATTCACTGATAACGCAGTTTATATCGTTTGTGTGGGAAGGAATATCCCGTTAGGATGCGTGAATATCACTGATTCAGTTTTTTCGGAGACCTTTCATGTCCGCTTCCCGTCCCCAGTTCGAATGGCTCGATCCCCTGTTGCTGGACCAGCAACTGAGCGACACCGAGCGCATGGTGCGCGACGCGGCCCGCGCTTATGCCCAGGACCGCCTGCTGCCGCGCGCGCAGGAAGCCTTTCGCCATGAAAAGACCGATCCGGCGATCTTCCGCGAAATGGGGGAGCTCGGGCTGCTGGGCGCCACGATTTCCGAGCAGTACGGCGGCGCGGGGATGAATTACGTCTGCTATGGCCTGATCGCGCGCGAGGTCGAACGGGTGGATTCAGGCTACCGCTCGATGATGAGTGTGCAAAGCTCTCTGGTGATGGTGCCCATCGACGCCTTTGGCACGGCGGGTCAAAAAGAGAAATACCTGCCCAAGCTGGCGTCGGGCGAATGGATCGGTTGCTTCGGTCTGACCGAGCCCGACCACGGTTCGGATCCGGGTTCCATGTCCACGCGGGCAAAGAAAGTGCCCGGTGGCTACAGCCTGACGGGCGCCAAGACCTGGATCACCAACAGTCCGATCGCCGATGTGTTCGTGGTCTGGGCTAAGGACGAGGCGGGCGACATCCGCGGTTTCATCCTCGAAAAGGGCTGGAAGGGGCTGTCCGCGCCCGCAATCCATGGCAAGGTCGGCCTGCGCGCTTCGATTACGGGTGAAATCGTGCTGGACGAGGTCTTCGTGCCGGACGAAAACGCCTTCCCGGATGTGCGCGGCCTGAAGGGCCCCTTCACGTGCCTGAATTCGGCGCGCTACGGCATCGCCTGGGGCGCGCTGGGCGCGGCCGAGGCCTGTTACGAAACCGCGCGCCAATACGTGCTGGATCGCAAGCAGTTCGGCCGCCCGCTGGCCGCCAACCAGTTGATCCAGAAAAAGCTGGCCGACATGCTGACCGAGATCACGCTGGGCCTGCAGTCGGTGCTGCGCGTCGGCCGACTGAAGGACGAGGGCCTGGCGCCGGTGGAAATCACCTCCATCATCAAGCGCAATTCCTGCGGCAAGGCCCTGGACATCGCCCGCACGGCGCGCGACATGCTGGGCGGCAACGGCATCTCCGACGAGTTCTGCATCGCCCGCCACCTGGTCAACCTGGAGGTCGTCAACACCTACGAGGGTACACACGACGTGCACGCCCTGATTCTGGGGCGGGCCATCACCGGCATCGCCGCCTTCGCCAACTGAGGGGCCGGTCATGGCGCAAGCAACCGCCGGAACCGGGGCCGCGCCGCGGGGGGCGCTGTCGCACATCCGCGTCCTGGATCTGTCGCGCATTCTCGCGGGGCCCTGGGCCACGCAGATCCTGGGGGACCTGGGCGCGGACGTGATCAAGATCGAACGACCCGGCGAAGGCGACGACACGCGCGGCTGGGGGCCGCCGTGGATGCCGGACGCCCAGGGCGGGGAATCCCGCGTCGCGGCCTATTATCTGTGCGCCAATCGCAACAAGCGTTCGGTGACGGTGGACATGGCCACCCCGGAGGGCCAGGATCTGATCCGCCGGCTCGTGCGCCGGTCCGACGTGCTGGTGGAAAATTTCAAGGCGGGCGGGCTGGCGCGCTACGGCCTGGACTACGACAGCCTGCACGCGCTCAACCCGCGTCTGGTGTATTGCTCTATCACCGGGTTCGGTCAGACGGGACCCTACGCGGCGCGCGCGGGCTACGATTTCCTGGTGCAGGGCCTGGGCGGTCTGATGAGCGTCACCGGCCGGCCCGACGGCGAACCGGGCGGCGGGCCGATGAAAGCCGGGGTGGCGCTGACCGACATCCTGACCGGCCTGTACGCGGCCAACGCCATCCAGGCCGCGCTGGCGGCGCGCGAGCACACCGGCGTCGGCCAGCACGTGGACATGGCGCTGCTGGACGTGCAGGTCGCCTGCCTGGCGAACCAGGCCATGAATTACCTCGCCACCGGCCGCAGTCCCGGACGGCTGGGCAATGCGCATCCCAGCATCGTGCCCTATCAGGATTTCCCCACGGCCGATGGCCACATGATCCTGGCCATCGGCAACGATGGCCAGTTCGCCCGTTTCTGCGAGGAAGCCGGCCGGCCCGACTTGGCGCGGGATGCCCGGTTCGCCACCAACCGGGCGCGGGTGGAGCACCGCGCCGCGTTGATTCCCATCTTGCGGCACCTGACGACCGCCCGCACCACGGCCGCCTGGGTCGCGGCGCTGGAATCACGCGCCGTGCCCTGCGGTCCGATCAATGCGATCGAACAGGTGTTCGACGATGCCCAGGTGCGCGCGCGCGGCCTGCGCATCGAGATGCCGCATCCTGAAACCGGCGCGGTGCCGTTGGTGGCCAGCCCGATCCGTCTGTCGGACACGCCGGTGGACTACCGCCTGCCGCCGCCTTCCCTGGGGGCGCATACGGCCGATGTGCTGGCCGAGATCCTGGAACTTGCGCCGGAGGAGATCCGGGCGCTGCGGGCGCGCGGCGTGGTCTGAGCGGTCCCGGCCTTGCGCCGCGCGCGGGCGCGCCGGACGAGGCCGACGCGGCGGGAGCGCCACAAACGAGTTGACCGGCGTCAACCTTTCCGGACAGAGGCGCGCCACCGGCGCTTCCGTTCATCTGGCGTCAATGTTTTCGTCTCTATGATGGTGTCATGAAGGGTCGCCGCCCGGCGGCCGGATGACTGGGGATCCATCATGAAGAAATCCTGGAACACGTTCGGTGCCTGCCTGCTGGCGGTTTCTCTGGCCGGGACCGTCGCGCCGGCCCTGGCCGATGATGATTGCGACGTGCCCGTCGAGCGCTGGCAGACCCGCGATGCCGTATCCCAGATGGCTCGTCAGAAAGGCTGGGACCTGAAGCGCATCAAGATCGACGATGGTTGTTACGAGGTCCGTGGCCAGGACGCCGGGGGCCGCGCTTTCAAGGCCAAACTCGACCCGGAAACGCTGGAGGTCGTGGAGATCAAATACCGCGATCACAAGGATCGCGAACGCCGCCGCGACCGCGACCCCGATCGCAGCGAGCTCCGCGACACCGCTCCCGCCGCCTCTACGCCCGCCGCCCCCGCAGCCGCCCCGGCGGGCAAGCCGTCCGCGGGGATATCCGTCGGCGGCGCCCGGATCGAATGATGCGCCCCGGGTTTGCGGGCACCGTGCGGTGACCGCTGTCTTGCACGCCGGCCGCGTCCCTCCGGGCAAGGCCGGACGAAATTTCCACAGGAGCCTGTTCCATGAAGACCTTTTCGATCGCGGCCCTGCTGGCCGCCACCACCCTGGCCGTCCCC
Organism: Castellaniella denitrificans; assembly: GCF_027214045.1. Lineage (GTDB taxonomy): Bacteria > Pseudomonadota > Gammaproteobacteria > Burkholderiales > Burkholderiaceae_B > Castellaniella > Castellaniella denitrificans_A. The sequence continues at coordinate 108,819 of NZ_JAPWHE010000004.1, forward strand.
GCCCTGGCGCAGAGCCGCACGGTGACCCTGTCCACCACGTTGAAGAACTATGGCGGCGATGGCGCCTACCTGGCGGTCTACCTGACGGATGCCAAAGGTGCCTATGCGGGCACCCTCTGGGTGGCGGGCGGCAAGGCCAAATACTACAAGCACCTGAGCGAGTGGAACCGGCTGTCGTCGGGCGACGCCGCGCGGCTCGACGGCGTGACCGGCGCCAGCGTGGGGGAAGGCCGGACGCTGAAAGTGACGGCTGATCTGGCCGACGCCCTGTTCGACGCCGGTTACGAGATCCATGTCGATGCCGCCGTGGAAGACATGCGCGACAGCCCGTCCGAAATCCGCGTTCCGCTGACCCTGGCCGGTGCCGGCAAGCCGGTCGGCGGAAAGCGTTTCATCCATTCCTTCACCTACCAGGCGCAGTAATCATCATGCAATGGCGGCCGATTCATCGCTGGCTGGGCCTGTTGGCCGGCGCCCTGGCCCTGGTCATCGGAGTCACCGGGCTGATCCTGGCTTTCTTCCCGGTGCGCGACACCTGGCGCGCCGTACCGGCCGAGCCCGGCTTGCCGGTGGCGGTCCTGGCGCAGCGGGCGACGGAACGGATTGCCGGGATCGAAGAAATCCGCCGTCTGCCTTCGGGCGAGATCGTCGTCTATTCGTTCGATGGCGGCCAGGCCCGCGCCAGCCGGATCGACCCGGCCAACGGGCAGGTGCTGGGCGACTACCAGGCGTCCGCAGTCGAACGCTGGGTGCGCAACCTGCACCGCTCCTTCATGCTGGACGATCCGGGCCGCCTGGTCGCGGCCGGGGTCGCGCTGGCCATGCTGTTGCTGACCTTCTCGGGCATTCTGATGCTGGCCCGCCGCCTGGGCGGATGGCGCCATCTCGCCTCGGGACGGATCCGCGGGACTCCGGCCCAGCGCATCCATGGGATCAGCGGCCGGATCCTGGCCCTGGTCCTGGCCCTGTCCTCGCTGACCGCGCTCTACATGAGCGCGACCACCTTCAGCCTGATCCAGGCCGATTCGGCCACGGATCCGGACGTCATGTCCGTTCCGGGCGACCAGCCGGACCGGACGGTGGGAAGCTTGCCGCTGCTGCGGGCTCTTTCGACCGACGGATTGCGCAAGTTGAGTTTCCCCGCGGCCGACGATCCCGAGGATGTCTGGCATGTCGTCACCGATGCAGGCGACGGCTGGATCGACCGTCGCAGCGGTCATGTCCTTTCCTGGCAGCCGGCTTCCACCGCCCGTGCGTTCTATGACTGGGTCTACGCTTTGCATACCGGCCAGGGGCTGTGGGCCTGGGCGCTGGTCCTTGGGCTGGCCGGCCTGTGCCTGCCGGTTTTCTGGGTCTCCGGATTCCTGATCTGGCGCCAGGGACGTGCTCGTGTGCCGAGGCTGGCGGACAACAGCCCCGCGCGGCGGGCCGACACGCTGATTTTCGTGGCGAGCGAGGGCGGTACGACCTGGGGCTTCGCGAAAGCCCTGCATGATGCCTTGGCGCGCAACGGCCATCGGGTCCATACCGCGCCGCTGGAGCAGTTCCAGGTGACGGAATCCGTCCGTCAGGTGTTCATCCTGGCGGCGACCTATGGGGATGGTCAGGCGCCGGCGCATGCCGCTCGGGCGCTGGACCGGATCGTCGGACAGAAGGCGGGCGGGGTGCCGGTGTCCGTGCTCGGCTTTGGCGATCGTCAGTTCCCGGCGTTCTGCGGCTATGCCGAAGCGCTGGACCGTGCTTTGCGGACCGCCGGCTGGCCGCTGACCATGCCGCTGGAGTGTATCCACCAGCAGTCGGCGCAGCAGTTCGCCCGCTGGGGCGCGGCCCTGTCCGAAGCGCTGGGCGAAACCTTGACCCTGGAATATGTCCCGCGCGTTCCGGAAACCTTCACTTTGGAACTGGCGGAACGCCAGGACTATGCGGGCGGTCCGGCCGGCCCGGCCGCGATCCTGCGCCTGCGCTGGCGGGACAGCGGCCTGTTGGCGCGCTTGCTGGGCCGGGGCATGCCGCGCTTCAGGGCGGGCGATCTGGTCGGCATTGTGCCGCCCGGCAGCCCGGTGCCCCGCTATTATTCCCTGGCCTCCGGATTTCGCGACGGCTTCCTGGAAATCTGCGTGCGGCGGATGCCCGACGGCGTCTGCTCGGGCTTTCTGCATGGCCTGAAGCCCGGCGACCGCATCCAGGCCTTCATCAAGCCCAATCCGGGTTTCACTCTGGAGACCTCGCGCCGTCCCGTCGTGCTGATCGGCGCGGGCACCGGCGTGGCCCCCCTGGCGGGTTTCATCCGCGGCAATGTCCGCAAGGCGCCCATGTTTCTGTATTTTGGCGCGCGCAACCCGGACGAGGATTTCTATTTCGGCGCCGTCATCCGCCGCTGGCTGGAGGAGGGCCGGCTGACCGCGCTGCGCACGGCGTTTTCCAGAATCAAGGACGGCGGAGGCTATGTGCAGGACGCTTTGCGTCGCGATGCGGATCGCCTGCGGACGCTGGTCTCCAAGGGCGCCGTGCTGCGGATCTGCGGCAGCCGGCCGATGGCGACCGGTGTCGCCGAGGCGCTGAACGAAATCCTGGGGCCGCTCGGCCTGGATGTGCGCCGGTTGCGCGAAAGGGGGCGCTATGCCGAGGACATATTCTGATCCGTCAACTGAGTCGCGCCTGAGCGGGCCTGTCATGGGCACGCGCTGGGCGGCCCGGTACCAGGCGCCGCCGGCGTTCGATCACGCGGCGCTGTCGAGCGACCTGGCCCGGGCTGTGGGTCTGGTGGACACGCAGATGTCGCCCTGGAAGCCGGACAGCGACCTGATGCGGCTGAACCGGGCCGGGCCGGGGCGGTGGGTGGCGCTGCCCGAGGCGATGCTCGACGTGCTGGCACGTGCGCAGGAGATCGGCGCCCTGAGCGGCGGCGCCTTTGATGCGGCCGTCGGCGGCCTGGTCAATGCCTGGGGATTCGGCGCGATGGCGGACACGCCCGATCCGGACGCCATCCGGCGTGCCGCCGCCGACCATCGCCCGGCCCACCTCTGGCTGGACGTCGATCGGGAACAGTGCAGGGCGCGCAAGCGGGCGCCCATGACGCTGGACCTGTGCGGAATCGCCAAAGGTTATGCGGTGGACCGGATGGCCCGGGTGATGGCGGACCATGGCGTCGGTCATGCCTTGGTCAGCCTGGATGGGGAATTGAGGGCCTGCGGCGCCCGGATCGACGGCCGGCCCTGGGCCGTGGCCCTGGAAAGCCCGCAGGAAGGACGTCGCGCCGTACATGGAGTGATCGAACTGGCCGATCTTTCGGTGGCCACTTCGGGGGATTATCGCCGCTGGATCGGCGTGGGCGGCGAGCGTCTGGCGCATACCATGGATGGCCGCCGGGCCGGGCCGGTGCGCAATCCGGTGGCCTCCGTCACGGTGCTGTCGGGCACCTGCGTCGATGCCGATGCATGGGCGACGGCGTTGCTGGTGGCGGGGCCTGACGAAGGTCCGGCGCTGGCCCGGCGCATGGGCCTGGATGCCTTGTTCCTGTTCAGGCGCGAGGGCCGGCTGGTGGAGTTCGGGCTGGGGCGTTTCGCGTTCGCCGCCGAGGGGGCGGATGCGTGACGGCCGCGCGGGGTGCTGGCCGTGGCCGTCACCCGGGGCCGAAGACGTCGATCGCTTTGCGGATGGCCACGAACAGAGTGATCAGGAAGCCGATGCCCAGCAAAATGATGCCGGGGTTGCGGTCTCGGAATCCGAGTCCGATGAAAATCGCGATGACGCCCGCGATGAAAAGGGCCAGTAGCAGGTTGCTGTGAAAGAACATGGCGGCGCGCTCGGTAAGGGCTGATGCGGAAATCATAGGTATTCCGGGGCGTGCCGTCGTTGAGCCAGGACAATGATTGCGCGCCTGGGCGCGGCGTGCGCGATGCCCGGCCCCGGCCCCGGGGCTTATTCGAAGGGCCGGCCTTCGCCCGCCTCTTCGTGCGTGGCACCGTCGCGAATACGATAAATCCGTTTGAAGGTCGGAATGATTTTTTCATCGTGTGTGACCACGATGATGGCCGTCCGGTACTGTTGCGCCATGTGGTGCAGGATGCGCACGACCGACAGGGCGCGTTCGCTGTCCAGCGGCGCGGTCGGTTCGTCGGCCAGGATCACCGGCGGGCGGTTGACGAGACCCCGCGCAATGGCGACACGCTGCTGTTCGCCGCCGGAAAGCTGCGGGGGCATGGCATGCGCGCGGTGCACGACTTCCAGCGAGGCCAGCACATCCAGCGCCCGGGATCGTGCTTCGCGCGTGCCTGCGCCCGCCAGCATCGGCAGCAAAGCCACATTGTCCGTGACGTCGAGGAACGGAATGAGATAGGGCGCCTGGAAAATGAATCCGATCCGGTCGCGTCGCAGCGTCCGCAGGTCCTTTACCCGCCAGCCGTTGTCGTAGATGACTTCCCCGCCCAGGGTCATGCGTCCGCTTGTCGGGTCGATCACGGCGCCCAGGCATTTCAGCAGTGTGCTCTTGCCCGAGCCCGAGGGGCCGATCAGTCCCACGACCTCGCCGGGCGCGACCGACAGATTGACATCGCGCAGCGCCAGCACGGCCGTGTCGCCCTGGCCGTAGCGTTTGCTGAGGCCCTCGATCAGGATGCCGGCGGGATCGGTCATGGCTTCACCCGATCGCGGTGGCCGGATCGACCCGCAGGGCGATGCGGATGGCCACCAGGCTGGCCAGGGCGCAGATCAGCAGGATGGCGGCCAGTCCCGCGATGGAGTCGGCGGGCATCAGCAGCACATACTTGGGAAAGAGGGGCGCGGAGAATGTCGCCGCGATCCTGCCGGTCATGAATCCGATCAGCCCCAGGGACAGCGCCTGCTGCAGGATCATGCCGGCGATGGTGCGGTCGCGTGTGCCGATCAGCTTGAGCACGGCGATTTCCCGGATTTTGTCCATGGTCAGGGTGTAAATGATGAAGGCCACGATCGCCGCGCTGACCAGAGCCAGAATGACCAGGAACATGCCGATCTGCCGCGCCGAGGAGGCCACCAGCTTGTCCACCAGGATGGTTTCCATCTGCGCCCGCGTGTGGACGGACAGCCGCTGCCAGCGCCGGATGCGGGTGGCGACCTCGTCGGCGTCTGCGCCGGGCGCCAGTGTCACCAGGACGGCGTTGACGTAGGGGTTGGACGTCTGGCTGTCGAGCACGGCGCGGAGGGCCGAATCGTTGCCGGGCCGGTTCAGGCCGGGATTGGCGGCGGCGCGTCGGCGGTTCTGCAGGATGGCGTCATTGTCCTTCTGGAATTGCGCCTGCTGCGCGTCTTTCAGGGGAATGAAGACCATCGGGTCGCCGCTGGAGGACACTGTGCGCCGGGTCTGGCCGACGATGGTGTATTCATGACGGCGGATGGTGATCCGGTCGCCCAGAGCGAAGCCGGTCGCCACATCCGCCACGGCCTCATAGTGGCCCAGGACGATCTGACGGCCGGCCACCAGGCTGGGCGGCCAGCCCGGTGTCGCGCCCGGAACGCCCGGGGCCACGCCCACCACCATGATGCGGACGTCGCGGTCGCGATGGTGCGCCTGCATGGTCAGGTAGGTGACGTTGGCCGCCTGGTCCACGCCCTCCAGGCCCAGGATGCCGCGGTAAGCGTCGTCGGGCAGGCTGGAGCTTTCGGCATAGGGCCCCTGGGTGTCTTTCTGCACGACCCACAGGTCGGCGCCGCTGTTGTCCAGCAAGGCCCGCGCGTCGGCCACGAGACCCCGGTAGACCCCCGCCATGATCAGCGTCACACCGATCAGCAGCCCCAGGCCGATGCCGGTGAACAGGAATTTTCCCCAGGCATGCAGGATGTCTCTCCCGGCCAGACTGATCATGTCGCCGGCTCCGGTAGCGCCGGTCCGGTGTTCCGTACCCGGCTGCGCGCTGTCAGCGGACTGGCGCTGTGGACGATGACCAGGTCGCCGGCATGCAGCCCGTCCAGCACCTGGATCATGCCCCGGGCGTCGGTGGCCCCGACGCGGATGGGGGCGAAGACCGGCCGGCCGTCCTGGATGCGCCAGACGCCTGGCTGCCCGTGCTGCTGATGGATGGCGGCGTTGGGCACCACGGGTCCTTGCGGGGTGGCAGGCAGCTCCACCGTGGTTTCCGCCAGTTCGCCCAGGGCGGGGGCTGGGTCGGGCGGGGAGTCGAAGGCGATCTTGGCCAGCAGTTCCTCGGTGATGGCGTCGGCGACCGGTTCGACGCGGGCGATCCGGCCCGCAACCGGTTCGGGTCCGCGGGATCGCAGCGCGATCCTGACTGCCAGTCCCGCCGACAGGCCTGCGGAGCCGGCCTGATCGAAGCGCGCGTCGATCCACAGCGAACCGGGGGCGATCACCTGGACGACGGCTTGCCCGGCCATCAGCGTCGTGCCCGGGTCCGCGTCGCGCGTGAGAACGACACCGTCGATGGGCGAGATCAGTGCCAGGTTGCGTCGCTGTGCCCGCAGCGCGGCCAGTTCGGCCCGCAGCCGCTCGACGTCCTGCTGTGTGGCCAGCAGGGTGGTTTGCGCCAGTTTCAGTTCGTGGCGTTTGTCGCTGGCGGTTTCCTCGCTGATGGCCGCTGCCTTCAGCAGCGTTTCATAGCGCCGCGACTGGATCCCGGCCCGGTCCAGGCGGATGCGCGAATCCTGCGCCAGAGCGTGTGCGCGGGACAGCGCCGCCGCCTGGGCCAGGATGCGGTCATCGAGGTCCACCGGGTCCATTTCGCCCAGCGTCTGGCCGGCCCGCACAACGTCGCCCACTTCCACGTCCAGCCGCAGCAACCGTCCGGTCAGGGTCGGGCCGATCCGGTGGATCTCACGGGCCTCGACCGTGCCGATCCCCAGGCGTACCGGATGAATGGAGGCTTCCTGAACCCGTGCCGTGGTGACCGGAATACGGGCCAGCGGGCCGGACCGCAGGGCGACGTAGAAGAACAGCGCCAGCAGGGCCAGGGCAAGCGCGGCCAGCAGCAAGCGTTTTCCATCGATGCGCGGGATCCTCATGACCGGACTCCGATGCCCTGCAGGAACAGGGCGAACAGGGCGGGTGCCTGGCTTTTCATGCGCCGGATGTCGCCGGCCAGCATGGCCTGGATCACCAGACCCTGGATCATGCCCAGGAACAGGGCGGGCATGGCGTCCAGATCCAGCGCATCCCGCAGCGCCCCCCGGGCGATGCCCCGGCGGGCCTGTTCCAGCAGCCGGACCCGGTACTGCTCCAGCAAGGCCCGCACGCGGTTTTTGGCGGGGGTGGTGCGATCGTGCTGCAGTTCGGCGAACAGGATGCGCGGTATGCCCGGGTGGGCGACGATGAAATCCACATGGGCCTGGAACATGGCCTCCAGCGCCGCCAGCGGTCCGTCCGACCGGGCGATGGCCGCATCGACGCGCGCCAGCAGCGTTTTTTCGGCATGAGCCATCACCGCGTCCCAGATGGCCTCCTTGTTCGGGAAATGACGGAACAATGCGCCCTGGGTGAGCTGCATGTGATCGGCGATGGCGGCCGTCGTGATGTCGGCCGGATTGCGGTCCGCGGCCAGTGCGATGACCGCCTGCACGGTGGCCGCCCGCCGTTCGTCCGCCGGCAGGTATTTCGGCGAGGATCTGGGCATTCCGTTCCCCGAAAGAAAGTAATTGATTACTATCTTATCATGCGGGCCGGATCGATTGTCCTTGACTGGATGGCGGGGCGAGCAGGTCAAGGGCGTGCCGGGCCGCGATCCATTCCTCGTTCGTGGGCTCCATGGCGATCCGCACGGCGCTGCCGGGCGTCGACAGCGTCGTGGCCTGAGCCGCGTTGGCCTCCGGGTCCAATGCCATCCCCAGCCAGTCCAGCGCTTCGCAGATCCGCCGCCGCAGCTCGACGCTGTGTTCACCGATCCCGGCCGTGAACACCAGCATGTCCAGTCCGCCCAGCACGGCCGCCAGCGCCCCGATCTCGCGCACGATGCGGCGCACATAAAGCGCCAGGGCCAGCCGCGCGCGAGGCTCGCGAGCCTCGACGGCCAGCAGGTCGCGCGGATCGGGCGAGATGCCCGAAACGCCCTTCAGTCCCGATTCGTGATACAGGATGCGGCCGACTTCTTCCAGGCTGAGCCGTTCGATCTCCATCAGATACAGGACGGCGCCCGGGTCCAGCGAGCCGGTACGGGTGCCCATCATCAGGCCATCCAGGGCGGAAAACCCCATGGTGGTGGCCTGGCTGCGAAGATCGCGCATGGCGCACAGGCTGGCACCGCTGCCCAGGTGGGCGGCGATGACGCGTCCGCGCGCCTGGTCGCCGTGGCGTTCAGGCAGGGCGATGGACAAGTATTCATACGAAAGGCCATGAAAGCCGTAGCGTCGCAGGCCGCGTTCCCAGGCGTCGTAGGGCAGCGGCAGCATTTGCTCGACCTGCGGGATGGTATGGTGAAAAGCGGTGTCGAAACAGGCCATCTGGGGCAGGCCGGGCCGTTCGCGCAGCAGGACGTCGATCGCTTCCAGGGCGAATGGCTGGTGCAGCGGCGCGAGGGGGATGTAGCCGCGAAGATCCTCCAGCACGCCGGCGTCGATGCGCACCGGCGCGAAATATTTGCTGCCTCCGTGGACCACGCGGTGGACGACGGCCGCCAGGCGCCCGTCGCCCAGCCGTGCGTGCACGCGCCGCAGGATCAGGTCCAGTGCGCAGCGGTAGGGTTGGGCGGGATCGAGGGAGACGACGAACGGCGTCACGCCGGTTTCGCCGAAGTCGGGGTGTTCCCCGCCGATGCCCTGCACTTTGCCATTCCAGACGGGCTGCCGGGGCGGAGGATCCGACGCGGTGTCGAACAAGGCGAACTTGATGCTCGACGAGCCGCAGTTCAGCACCAGGATCAGGGATGGCCCGTGGGTGTCGGTCCGGCCGAGGGTCATGGGGGCGTGCTCCGGTAGTGGTGCGCCAGCAGCAGGGCCAGGGCGCATGAGGCGATGCGGGATTCATAAGTGTCGGCCCGGCTGGTCAGGACGATGGGTACGCGGGCGCCCAGGACGATTCCGGCGCTGGCCGCGTCGCCCAGGTACATCAGCTGTTTGGCCAGCATGTTGCCGCTTTCCAGATCGGGTACGACCAGGATGTCGGCGCGGCCGGCGACCTCCGAGCGAATGCCCTTGACTCGCGCGGCGGCCAGCGAGATCGCGTTGTCGAAGGCCAGCGGTCCGTCGAGCAGCCCCCCGGTGATCTGGCCCCTGTCGGCCATCTTGCACAGGGCGGCCGCGTCCAGCGTGGCAGGCATGGCGGCGTTCACGGTCTCGACGGCGGCCAGGATGGCCACGCGCGGTTCGGCCACGCCGATGGCGTGCGCCAGGTCGATGGCGTTGCGGATGATGTCGGCTTTGTGCGCCAGGGTCGGGGCGATGTTGATCGCCGCGTCGGTGACGATGAAGGGGCGGGGATAATGCGGTGTCCGCAGCAGGTAGCAATGGCTGACGCGCCGGCTGGTGCGCAGCCCGTCACGGGCGACCACGGCGCCCATGAGTTCGTCGGTGTGCAGGCTGCCCTTCATCAGTGCGTCGACCTCGCCGGCACGCGCCAGCGCCACGGCCTGCTCGGCGGCCGCGTGGCTATGGGGCGCGTCCTGGATATCGATGCCGCGCAGCGAGACGCCCAGCGTCCCGGCGGTCTGTTCCAGGCGCGCGCGGGGCGCCACCAGGATGGGGGCGATCAGCCCTTCACGGCGGGCGTCCAGGGCCGCTCTCAGGCTGGTTTCGTCGCACGGGTGCACGACCGCCATCCGGATCGGCCCGAGCCCGCGCACCCGCTCCCGCAGGACGCGCAGCCCGTCCCGCCGTGTGTCTTCAGTGTGCATGTCGGTCATGGGTGCCTCAGACCATATGCTGGCCGCCGTTCATGGCCAGGTTGCTGCCTGTCATGAATGCCGCCAGGTCGCCGCAGACGAAGGCCACCAGCGCGCCGATTTCTTCCGGTCGACCCAGACGGCCGACCGGGATCTGGGAGATGATCTGGTTTTCGAGGACGTCGCGTGGCACGGCGGCGACCATCGCGGTGTCCATATAACCAGGGGACACCGTGTTGACGGTGATGCCCTTGCGCGCCAGTTCCAGCGCCAGCGATTTGGTGAAGCCGTGGATGCCGGCCTTGGATGCGGCGTAGTTCGTCTGGCCGTACTGGCCCTTGCTGCCGTTGATCGAGGCGATGTTCACGATGCGGCCCCAGCCGGCCTCGATCATGTCGTCGACGAAGGGATGGGTCACGTTGAACATGGAGTCCAGATTGGTGCGCAGCACGCTGTCCCAGGCGGATTTCCGCATCTTGCGGAAGGTGCCGTCGCGCGTGATGCCGGCGTTGTTCACCAGGATGTCCACCCGGTGGCCGTCGGTCCGGATGCGTTCGGCCATGGCCAGGCAAGAGGCCTCATCGGCCACGTCGACGCCGTAGGCATGGAAAGCGTAGCCGTCCGCAGCCTGGGCCTTCAGCCAGGCCGGGACGTGGTCGTTGCCGAGGGTATGGGCGACCAGCACGGTATGGCCCTGGTCGTGCAGGGCGCGGGCGATGGCCTGGCCGAGCCCGCCGGTGCCGCCGGTGACGAGTGCGGTATGGGATGTGGGCATGAAAGACTCCTGGAAGGGTGGACGCTCAGGCCATGCTGCCGATCACGGACCGGAAGCGGCGCAGAGAAAGATAGAACATGAGGGAACCGATGATCGCCAGGCCCAGGAACGAAGGCCAGACCACGTCCAGGCCCGCGCCCCGGTACAGGATGGCCTGCCCCAGCTCGACGAAATGGGTGGTGGGCGCGGCCAGCATCAGGTCCCGGGCCAGCACGGGCATGCTTTCCCGGGGCGTCGTGCCGCCCGAGAGCATCTGCATCGGCAGCAGGATCAGGATCATCAGCATGCCGAATTGGGGCATGTTGCGCGCCAGGGTGGCCAGCCAGATGCCCATCGCGGTCATGGCGAACAGATGCAGTGACGCGCCGGCGAAAAAGAGCGCCAGGGAACCCTCGATCGGCACGTGCAGCAGTCCTCGAACGATGCCGTTGAGCGACAGGGCGGCGGCGGCCAGCACGACCAGGCTCATGGACCAGACTTTGGACAGCATGATCTGGGCCGGCGTGACCGGCATCACCAGCAGGTGCTCGATGGTGCCGTGCTCGCGCTCGCGGATCAGGGCGGCGCCGGTGAGGATCAGCGACACCATGGTGATGTGGTTGATGATTTCCATCAGACCGCCGAACCAGGACTTGTCCAGGCCGGGGTTGAAGCGCGCCCGCAGGACCAGGTCGACGGGCGGATCGGCGGCCTGGCCGCGCCCGCGCATGAAGTCCGCGATCTCGCCCTGGATGATTTGCTGGATGCTGCCGTTGCCCGTGAAGGCCTGGCTCATGCGGGTGGCGTCGACGTTGATCTGGATTTCCGCGCCGCGGCCCGCCAGCGCGTCGCGCTGGAAATCGGGCGGGATGTTCAGCACGAAGGAATACCGGCCGATGTCCATGCCCGGATCGACCTGTTCGTGGCCGATCATGGCGGGCGGCATGAACTGCGGAGGGTAGAAGGCATCGGCAATCTGCCGGGACAGAGGGGAATGATCCTCGTCCACGATGGCGATCGGGACATGGTGCAGGGTCTCCGGGATGGCCGTGGCGGCAGTGTAGACCGAGACCGTGAAGGAAAAGGCGATCAGCACCAGCATGGCGGGGTCGCGCCACAGGCTCCAGAGTTCCTTCACGCCCAGCCACCAGATCGTTCCGAGGAATCGGTGCTTCATGTCAGCGGTCCTGTTTTCGAAGCAGCGCGATGGCGCCGCCCATAATGACCGGGATCGACAGCGCCATGGGCCAGATGGATGGCCAGAGGTCCTGGAATCCCAGCGCCTTGTTGAAGACGCCGCGGCTGATGGTGAACATGTAGGCGGCCGGGTAGGTCAGGCCGACCAGCCGGCCCGGTCCCTCCAGGGAACTGACCGGATCGAGCAGTCCGGAAAACTGGACCGCCGGGATCAGGGTCGCGATCATGGTGAAGAACATGGCGGCGATCTGGCTGCGCGTGATGGCCGACGCCAGCAGGCCCAGGCCGGTCGAGGCGACGCAGAAGAACGCGGCCGCCAGCGCCAGCGTGGGCAGGCTGCCCTTGATGGGCACCCCGAACACCGTCACCGCCAGCAGGCACATGGCGACGAAGTTCACCAGGGCCAGTCCGATGTAGGGGATCTGCTTGCCCAGCAGGAATTCGGCGCGCGACACCGGCGTGACGTACAGGTTGATGATCGAGCCGATTTCCTTTTCCCGCACCACGGCCAGCGCCGTGAGCATGGCGGGCAGCATGATGAGCATCAGCGGGATCACCACCGGCACCATGGCCGGCAGGCTGCGCACGTCCGGGTTGTAGCGGAAGCGGGTTTCCAGGCCGACCGGCTGGGCGATCGGCGTGCCCGGGCGTTCGCGTGCCTGTTGCGTCAGCCATAGCTGGTGCATGCCCTGGACGTAACCCTTGATTGTTTCGGCGCGCTGCGGCATGGCGCCATCGATCCAGGCGCCGATCTCGGTGGCGCGTCCGTGCAGCAGGTCGGCGCCGAAGCCGGGCGGGATCTCGATGGCCAGCGACAGTTCGCCGCTGCGCATGCGGCGGTCCATGTCGGCCTCATCGAGGATCGGGGCGTGCTCGACGAAATAGCGTGAGCCGGAAAGGTTCAGCGCATAGTCGCGGCTGATCGTGGTGCCGTCCCGGTCCAGGACGGCGAAGCGCAGGTTGTCCACATCCATGCTGATGCCGAAGCCGATGACGAACATCAGGACCAGGGAACCCAGCAGGGCCAGCGTGCCGCGCACCGGATCGCGGCGCAGCTCCATGGATTCGCGGCGCATGGTGCTCAGCAGCCGGACCGGGCTGAAGGCCGGAATGCGGGGGGCGCGGGCGGCCGGTGTCGTCGCCGATGCCCGGCCGGAAGGGGCGGGTGGCATGCCGTCGTTTGCGGATGCCCCGGATCCCGTAAGCCCGGGCGGCGCCGCGGCCTGGCCGCCGGCCTCCAGGAGGTAGCCGATGAAGGCTTCCTCCAGAGTCTTTGCGCCACGCTTGCGCACCAGTTCGGCGGGCCGGTCGCTGTCGAGTACGCGCCCCGCGTGCATCATGGACATGCGGTCGCAGCGTTCTGCCTCGTTCATGAAATGGGTGGAAATGAAGATCGTCACCCGGTCGCGGCGCGACAGCGAGATCAGCAGGCGCCAGAAATCGTCGCGGGCGATGGGATCCACACCGGATGTGGGCTCGTCCAGGATCAACAATTCCGGTTCGTGCACCATTGCCACCGCCAGCGAAAGCCGCTGGCGGATGCCCAGCGGCAGGCTGTCGGGCAGTTTGTCCAGCGACTCGTCCAGGCCGAAACGCTCCGTCATGGCCCGGACACGGTCCGGGATGCGTTCGGGCGGAACGTGGAACAGACGGGCGTGCAAGACCAGGTTCTGGCGGACCGTCAGTTCCCCATACAGAGAGAAAGACTGGGACATGTAGCCGACCCGTCGGCGCACGCCCAGGTCGCCGGGATCGATCTCTCGACCGAACAGCCGGGCGTGGCCTTCGCTGGCGGGCAGCAGGCCCGTCAGCATTTTCATGGTGGTGGTTTTGCCGCAGCCGTTCGAACCCAGGAAGCCGAAAATCTCGCCGCGGCGGATGCTGAAACTGACGTGATCGACGGCGACGAAATCGCCGAACCGCATGGTCAGGCCGTTGGCCTCGATGGCGATGTCGCCATCCGTATCCTCGGGCAGCGGAGGGATTTCCACCGGCGCGTAGCCCTCGCGCCGGGAGGGGGGCAGCAGATGGATGAAGGCCGATTCCAGCGTTTTCTGGCCAGTCGAGGCGAGCAATCCGGCGGGCGTGCCAGTGGCCAGGATGCGGCCCTGATCCATGGCGACCAGCGAGTCGAAGCGTCGCGCCTCGTCCATGTAGGCCGTGGCCACGACCACCGTCATCCCCTGCCGCCCGGCACGGATGCGGGCGATCAGTTCCCAGAACTGGGCGCGGGCGAGCGGATCGATGCCGGTGGTGGGTTCATCCAGAATCAGGAAATCGGGATCGTGGACCAGGGCGCAGCACAAACTGAGTTTCTGTCGCATGCCGCCCGAAAGCTTGCTGGCCGGGCGTGACAGGAACGGATGCAGGCCGGTGCTGCGGGTCAGGTCGTCGATGCGCCGGCGCCGCTCGGCGGCGTCGTGGCCGAACAGCCGGGCGAAGAATTGCAGGTTTTCCTCCACCGACAGGGTGGGGTACAGGTTCTTGCCCAGGCCTTGCGGCATGTAGGCGATGCGCGGGCAGGCGCGGTCGCGGTGGTCTCGCCGAGCCATGTCGCCGCCCAGCGCCTCCACCCGTCCCCGCTGGATGACCCGGGCGCCCGCCAGGATCGACAGCAGCGTGGATTTGCCCACGCCGTCCGGGCCGATCAGCCCCATCATCCGGCCAGCCGGAATCTCCAGATCGATGCCGTCCAGCGCGCGGGTCCGGCCGTAATGGTGGCTCAGCCCCTGGATCCGGGCCGCGAACGCAGTCGATGCCATACGCTTACCCGGGCAGACGGATGGCCAGGGATTCGGGCCAGGGACGACCGGCATCGGTGCGCACCCAGGCCACGCCCGGCAAACCGGTCTTGACTTGCTCCAGGTGCTTCAGCAACAGGTCGGGCGGGATGCGGGCCTTGACGCGGAACATCAGCTTCTGGCGTTCGCTGGCGGTTTCCACCGTTTTGGGGGTGAATTGCGCCTGGCTGGCCACGAAGGACACTTCGGCCGGAATCACGTACTCGGGCGCGGCGTCCAGGACGATGCGGACCTCGCTGCCCATCGCCAGGCGCCCGGCGGCGGTTTCGGGCACGAAGAAGGTCATGGACACGTCGGCCAGGTCCAGCATGTTCAGCACCCGGCCGCCGGCTCCCAGGACCTCGCCGGGCTGAGCCACGCGCAGTTGGATGCGGCCGTCGCGCGGCGCCTTCAGGCTGGCGTCCTTCAGATCGGCCTCGATGCGGGTCGTCGTGGCGGCGGCCGCCGCCACGGCGGACTCCGCGCCCACCAGGTCGGCCTTGGCCGCGGCCACGCCCGCCTGGGCGGAGAGGATGCGGGCCCTGGCCGCCGCCAGGCCGGCTTCCGCACTGTGCAGCCTGGCCTGGTCATCGTCCAGCTCCTGCTGGGACGCCGCCCCGCGCTGCGCGAGGGAGCGCGAGCGGTTCAGGCGTTGACGGGCGGCGAACAGATCGCTTTCGCGCTGCCTGGCGACGGCCTGTTGCGTAGCGACATCGCTTTCCCGGAGGGCGACCTGCGCCTGGGCGGCGGCGACGGCGTGCACCGCCTGGCGCTGGCGGGCGCCGGCTTCGTCGAGCTGGGCCTGCAGGGAATCCAGGTTCATGACCGCCAGGGTCTGGCCGGTCTTGACGAAGTCGCCTTCGCCGACCAGGATCCGGTCGACCCGGCCAGGCAGCCTGGTGGCGATGTCGATTTCCGTTGCTTCGATCCGGCCGTTGCTCTGGATGAAGCCGGGGCCCGGTCCCCGGTCCTGGGCGACGCGCCAGAGGCCATAGGCGCCGGCCCCCACGACGAGGACGATGGCAAGAGCCAGCGGGAGTCTTTTCTTGAGGCGGTCGGTTGGGTTCATGGTCGATCCGGCGTTCAGTGTGTGATCCCGGCCTGTGGAGCGGGGCTGCGATGATCGGTCGGCGCCGGGCCCGCGCCACCGCCCAGGGCGGCGAACAGCGCGACCTGGCTTGACAGCCACGCGGCGCGGACCTGCACCAGTTGCTGCTGGGCGGTCAGCAGGTCGCGTTGGGCATCGAGCACCTCCAGGTAGGGCGCGGCTCCGCTGTCATAACGCAGTTGCGCGAGCGTCGCGCGTTCGGCCTGGGTCCGGGCCATGCGGGCCTGGATCTCCATCTGTTCGGCCAGCCACCGGCGTGCGGACAAAGCGTCCGACACTTCGCGGAACGCCGTCTGGATGTCCCTTTCGTAGGTGGCCACCGCCATGTCGCGGCGGACTTCGGCGACCTCCAGGTTGGCCTGGAGCCGGCCGGCCGTGAAGATCGGAATCTCGATGACGGGGGTGAACATCCATGCGCGGCTGCCGCTCTCGAACAGGCTGTC
Source organism: Castellaniella denitrificans (assembly GCF_027214045.1). Taxonomy (GTDB): domain Bacteria; phylum Pseudomonadota; class Gammaproteobacteria; order Burkholderiales; family Burkholderiaceae_B; genus Castellaniella; species Castellaniella denitrificans_A. Next base: position 124,901 of record NZ_JAPWHE010000004.1, read on the forward strand.
CAGTTCGGTGCTGGCGGTGCCCAGGGACGACGTCAGGGAGATGCGCGGCAGGAATGCCGCCCGTGCGGCCCCGATCCGGGCGTGGGCCGCGCGCAGTCTGTATTCGGCGACCCGGATGTCCGGGCGGGCCAGCAGCACGTCGGCCGGCAGGCCGGGCCGCAGGGAGGCCAGCGGAGTGGCGTCCAGACTGACGGGGACGGCGGACCGGGGCCCCGGATCGGCGCCCACCAGCAAGGCCAGCGCATGGCGGGCGGCGGCCCGTTGCTGCTCGATCTGGGCGCTGAGCGACTGGGCCTGGATCAGCAGGGTGCGGACCTGGGTAAGTTCAAGTGCCGAGGACGAGCCGATCTTCCGGCGCTGTTCGAAGATGTCCAGCGACTGTCTGCGGTTGTCGACCGCTTCCCGGGCCAGGACGGCCCGTTGCTCCAGTTCGCGCAGCGCAAGCACGGCGTCTGCCACCTGGCGGATCAGAGCGGTCTGGACGCCCTGGCGGGCCGCATCGGTCGCCAGCCACTCGTCCAGGGCGGCGTCTTTCAGATTGCGGATCCGGCCCCAGAAGTCGATTTCCCAGTTCGTGAGGCCGACGGCGGCCTGGTACTTGGATTGCACGACGGTCTGGTCCGGCAGCGGCGCGGCAATGTCGCGCGCGCGGGTGCCCTGGCCCTGGGCGCCGATCGAGGGCGGCAGTTCCGAACGCTGGATGCGATAGGCGGCCTCGGCCTCGCGCACGCGCAGCACGGCCAGGCGCAGGTCGCGGTTGTGTTCCAGCGCCAGGCCGATCAGCCGGCGCATTTCCGCATCCTGGAAATAGTGGGACCAATTCAGGTCGGCCAGCGCCCGGGCGGTTTCGGCGCCGGTGTCGGCCGGCCAGGCGTTGGCCACCGGCAGGGGCGGGGTTGCATGCCGGGGGGCCAGGTCGACGCAGGCCGTCACGGTCAGCAGCAGGCCGACGGCGCCCAGGGCGCGAATGGCTCGTTTCATTCGGTTCGGCATGTTGCGGGCTTTGGCGGGTCAGGTTTCCAATACGTAGCGCCCAGGAGCATGGCCCAAGGACGGCCGGCCGGGGATGCCCAGCGGCGGCGGGGCCTCGGGTGCGCCCGAGCGATCCGCCAGCCACTGCGACCAGGCGGTCCACCAGGACCCGTCGGTGACGGGCGTGGCGGCCATCCATTCGTCGGGTGGCAGGAACGGATCGCCGGGCCGGCGTGTACGGATGCGGTACTGGCGATGCGGATGGCCGGGTTCGTTGACGATGCCGGCATTGTGGCCGCCGCTGGTCAGCACGAAGCACAGCTCGCCCGGGAAGAACTGGTGCAGCTTGTAGACCGAGCGCCAGGGAGCGACGTGGTCGGTGACGGTGCCCACGGCGAAGATCGGCAGGCGGATGTCGCTGATCGACACGGACCTTCCGCCTACGGGGTAGCGTCCGGCGCTCAGGTCGTTGTTCAGGTACAGGCGCCGCAGGTATTGCGAATGCATGCGGGCGGGCATGCGCGTGGCATCGGCGTTCCAGGCCATCAGGTCGTTGATGGGCCGGCGCTCGCCCAGCAAGTATTCGTGGATGACGCGCGACCAGAGCAGGTCGTAGGACCTCAGCATCTGGAAGGCGCCCGCCATCTGATCCGCGCTGAAATAGCCCAGGCGCCCCATCTGGGCTTCGAGCATGTGCACCTGGGCCTCATCGATGAACAGGCCGATTTCCCCCGGCTCGCTGAAATCGACCTGGGCCGTGAACAGGCTGGCGCTCGCGAGGCGCGCATCGCCGTCGCGTGCCATGGCCGCCGCCGCGACCGACAGCAGCGTGCCGCCCAGGCAGTAGCCCGTGGCGTGGACGCGGTGTTCCGGCTGGATGCGTCCGATGGCGTCGAGGGCGGCGAAGAATCCGTGGCGGAGATAGTCGTCCATGCCCAGCCCGGCATCCTGGTCGGTGGGATTCTTCCAGGAGATGCAATAGACGGTGTAGCCCTGGTCTCGCAGGAAGCGGATCAGGGAATTGTGCGGCGACAGGTCCAGAATGTAGTACTTCATGATCCAGGCCGGCACCAGCAGGACGGGTTCCGGGCGCACGGTCGCGGTCGTGGGGGCGTACTGGATCAGCTCGATCAGCCGGTTGCGCAGCACCACCTTGCCCGGGGTGGCCGCCACATCGCGCCCGACGCGGAATGCGTCCGCGCCGGCGACCGGCATGCCGGCCTGGTGGCGGACGATATCCTCCAGCAGGTAACCGCCCCCCCGCAGCAGGTTCATGCCGCGTTGCCCGATCGTGCGGTCGAGGGCGACCGGGTTTGTCCAGAGCTGGTTGCCTGGCGACATCATGTCCAGCCACTGCCGCGCCCAGAACGAGACCTGCCGCATGTGATGCGGATCGACGCCGTGCAGGTCGGTCGTGGCTTCCTCCCACCAGGCCTGCGTCAGCAGAAAGCCCTGATGCAACAGGTTGTAAGGCCAGCGGCACCAGGCGGGATCGCTGAACCGGCGGTCGGTTTCCGGCGGCGTGATGCAGACCCGCGACGGCCCACCGGACGCCCGCAGGCAATCATACAGATAGTGCGCCAGATCGATCTGGTGAATGATGGCCAGGCGCAGCAGTTCGGCCTGCTTGCCGGGCGAGGCTGTCAGGTGCGTGGCCCAGTCCAGCCATGCCAGGTTGAGCGAGGCGGGCGACAGCGACGCGAACGCGCGCGCCTGGCTGGCGTGGAAATATTGGTCGGTGGCCCGGGCGGCGGCCCGGGCGTCGATGTCGCCGAGGCGGTTCAAGGATGGTGACATAAGGTCCCCTTTACCGACTTTTTAGTCGATAGATCTCCAGTCTATCCTGATGGAGATCAAGGGCGCGGTGTTCCAGGCGCCGATGCGGCGCATGCCGCCGCTCCATTTCCCCGAGGCTGGAGGCTCAGGGCTTGCGCAGCCGCGCGAAGGCCTCGGCCATGGCGCCCTGGGGGGCGGCGGCCCGGTCGGGGCGTCCGCCGCGTTGGCCCGCGCGGCCGCCTGTGCGGCCCGCGCCGCTCACGCCGGCCGAGGCGCGAGGCTCCGGGTCGTCCTTGCGCATGCTCAGGGCGATGCGCTTGCGCGCCACGTCCACTTCCAGCACGCGCACCTGCACCGTCTGGCCCACGCGCACCACGTCGCGCGGATCCTTGATGAACCTGTCGGCCAGGGCGGATACGTGCACCAGGCCGTCCTGGTGCACGCCGATGTCCACGAAGGCGCCGAAGTTGGCGACGTTGCTGACCACGCCCTCCAGGACCATGCCGGTCGCCAGGTCCTTGATGTCCTGGATGCCTTCCTTGAATTTCGCTGTCTTGAATTCGGGGCGGGGGTCACGGCCCGGTTTTTCCAGTTCGGCGAAGATATCGCGCACCGTGGGCAGGCCGAAGCGCTCGTCGGTAAAGTCCGCAGGAGACAGGCCTTTCAGGGAATCCGCATGGCCCATCACCGCCTCGGCGGGCCGGTCGACTTTTCGCAGGATCCGCTCGACCACGGGATAGGCCTCGGGGTGCACGGCCGAGGCGTCCAGGGGGTTGTCGGACCCCGGGACGCGCAGGAAGCCGGCCGCCTGCTCGAAGGCCTTGTCGCCGAAGCGCGGCACGTCGCGCAACGCCTTGCGATTGCGGAAGGCGCCGTGGGCCTCGCGCCACTGCACGATATTGCGCGCCAGGGACTGGTTCAGTCCGGACACGCGCGTCAACAGAGGCGCCGAGGCCGTATTCACATCCACGCCGACGGCATTGACGCAGTCCTCGACCACGGCGTCCAGGGAACGCGCCAGTTCTCGCTGATTGACGTCGTGCTGGTACTGGCCCACGCCGATCGCCTTGGGCTCGATCTTCACCAGTTCCGCCAGCGGGTCCTGCAGGCGGCGGGCGATGGAGACCGCGCCGCGCAGGCTGACGTCCAGTTCGGGGAATTCCTGGGCAGCCATTTCGGAGGCCGAATAGACCGAGGCGCCGGCCTCGGACACGACGACGCGTTCGAAGGCCAGTTCCGGGTGGCGCTCGCGCAGCGTGGCGGCCAGGCGCTCGGTCTCGCGCGAGGCGGTGCCGTTGCCGATGGCCACCAGATCGATTTTGTGACGCGCGATCAATGCGGCCAGAGTCCGCAGGCTGCCTTCTACGTCGCGGCGCGGTTCGAAGGGGTAGATGGTGGCGGTTTCCAGTAGCTTGCCGGTGGCGTCGATGGCGGCGACCTTGACCCCCGTGCGGATGCCGGGGTCCAGACCCAGCACGGCCTTCGGGCCCGCGGGGGCGGCCAGCAGCAGGTCCTTCAGGTTGGCGGCGAACACGCGGATGGCTTCGGCTTCGGCCGTTTCCCGCAACCGTCCGATCAGCTCGGTCTCGAAGCCGGTCAGCAGCTTGACCCGCCAGGTCCAGCGGCAGACTTCGGCCAGCCAGTGCTGGCGGGGCGTGGCGTGGGCATCGAAACGGGCGTCCACGCCCAGGATGCCGGCGATGCGCGCCACGAAGGGGTGCGGCGTTTCGGCCTCGCGCGCGGGATCCAGTCCCAGGCGCAGGTCCAGGACGCCTTGCTGGCGGCCGCGCAGCAGCGCCAGGATGCGGTGCGAGGGCAGGGTGCGCAGGGCCTCGCTGAAGTCGAACCAGTCGCGGAAGTTCGCGCCTTCGGTTTCCTTGCCTTCGACGACCTGGGCGGTGATCCGGCCGGTGTTCCAGAGTTCCGTGCGCAGCGTGTCCAGCAGCGCGGCGTCTTCCGCGAAGCGCTCGGCCAGGATGTCGCGCGCGCCGTTCAGGGCCGCGCGCACGTCCTCGAAGCCGGCCTCGGCGTTCAGGTAGGAGGCCGCCAGGACTTCGGGATCGGCCGAGGCATCGGTCAGCAGGGCGTCGGCCAGGGGTTCCAGACCCGCCTCCCGGGCGATCTGGGCGCGCGTGCGCCGCTTCGGCTTGTAGGGGGCGTACAGGTCCTCCAGGCGCTGCTTGCTGTCGGCCTCCAGGATCCGAGCCCGCAGGGCGTCGTCGAGTTTGCCCTGTCCGGCGATCGAGTCCAGGATCGCCACGCGGCGGCCTTCCAGTTCGCGGATGTAGAGCAGACGGACTTCCAGCTGGCGCAGCACCGTGTCATCCAGTCCGCCGGTGGCTTCCTTGCGGTAGCGGGCGATGAAAGGCACCGTGGCGCCGGAATCCAGCAGGTCTACCGCCGCCGCGACCTGGGCGGGACGGGCGTCGAGTTCCGCCGTCAGCAGCCGCAGGACGCGGGCGGGATCGACGACATGGGTCTGAGAGTCGGAGCTGGTCATGGTCATGGGTGTCACGCAATACCGGTACAAGCGGCGCATTTTGCCATACCCGCTCCGTCATGCCGCGAGGCCTGGCGTATCATCCGGGGATCGATCCGCATCCACGCCGCGTCCTGCATCATGTTTTCCGACGATCTCGCCGCTCTTTTCGGCCCCGACGGCCCGCTGGCCAGCCAGTTGCCGGGCTACGTGCCGCGCGCGGCCCAGCTCGAACTGTCGGAGGCCATCCGCGCCACGCTGGACAGCGGCGGCGTGCTGATCGCCGAGGCCGGCACGGGCACTGGCAAGACCTGGGCCTACCTGGCGCCCGCCTTTCTCTCGGGCGGCAAGGTGCTGGTCTCCACCGGCACCCGGACGTTGCAGGACCAATTATTCCGCCGCGACATTCCGCGCCTGCGCGCTGCGCTGGCCTTGCCCGTGGATGTGGCGCTGCTCAAGGGGCGCGGCAACTACGTTTGCCATTACCACCTGGAACGCCTGGAACAGGACGAGCGCGGCCTGAAGTCGCGCGACGAAATGCCCCAGTTGCGCGCCATCCGCCGCTTCACGCGGGAAAGCGACAGCGGCGACCGCGCGGACCTGCCCGAGGTGCCGGAGACCGCCGACATCTGGAACCGGGTCACTTCGACCCGCGAGAACTGCCTGGGCCAGGACTGTCCTTACGTGCGCGACTGTTTCCTGCTGAAAGCGCGCCGCCACGCCCAGGAAGCCGACGTGGTGGTGGTCAACCACGCCCTGTTCATGGCCGATCTGGCGCTGCGGGAAGAGGGCGTCACCGATCTGTTGCCGGAGACGCACATGGTGGTGTTCGACGAGGCGCATCAGTTGCCCGACACCGCCACCCGCTTTCTGGGGCAGAGTCTGTCGTTGCACCAGGTGCTGGATTGCGCCCGCCAGGCCGAGGCGGCGGGGCTGGCTCATGCGCGCGAGGCCGTCCGCTGGAGCGAACTGTGCCAGACGCTGGATGCGGCGGCGCGCGATCTGCGCCTGACAAGCGCCCCCGTGGGGCGTCTGCCGGGTGGCCGGGCGACCTTCGAGCAGATTCCCGAGGCCGACGCTTTCGACCAGTCGCTGGACCGTCTGGCGCAGGCGCTGGACGGATTGGCCGACTCCCTGGGCACCCAGGAGGAACGCCACCCGGATCTGGCCGCCGCCGCCCGAGCGGCGCGTACATTGCGTGCCCGTCTTTGGCAATGGGCGCATCCCGCCAGGGGGGAGCCCGAGGCCGGCGGCGATGCCGCCGTGCGCTGGATCGAGCACAGCGCGCATTCCGTGCGGCTGCAACGGGCGCCCTTGTCGGTGGCGCGGATCTTTTCGGGCTTCCGGCGGCCGGGCCAGTCCTGGGTGCTGGCGTCGGCCACCTTGTCGGTGCGCGGCGATTTCCAGCATTTCCAGCGCCAGCTGGGATTGGGGGGCGCCGAGACACGCAGCTGGGCTTCGCCCTTCGACTATCCGGCCCAGGGGCTGCTGTATGTGCCCAAGGGGCTGCCATGGCCGAGCGACCCGGGTTTCACGGATGCCTTCGCGCAGGCCCTGCTGCCGTTGGTGGACGACTGCGCGGGCGGGGTGCTGGTGCTGTGCACCACCTTGCGCGCGGTCGACCGGGTGGCTGATGTCCTGCTGCGCGGCATGCTGGCTTCGGACCGGCCGGTGATGCGCCAGGGCGAAGCCTCGCGCGGCGTGCTGCTGGATCGCTTCCGTGCGGCCGGCAACGCGGTGCTGGTGGGCAGCACCAGTTTCTGGGAAGGCATCGATGTGCCGGGCGACGCGCTGACCCTTGTGGCGATCGACAAGCTGCCGTTCGCGCCGCCCGACGATCCGGTGCTGGAGGCGCGTCTGAACGCCTGCAGGGCCGAAGGCGGCAATCCTTTCATGGAATACCAGTTGCCTCAGGCGGCGCTGCTGCTCAAGCAGGGCGCGGGGCGCCTGATCCGCTCGGAGACCGACTGGGGCGTGCTGGTGGTGGGGGACGGACGCCTGGTGGACAAACCCTATGGGCGGTTGCTGTGGCAGGGCCTGCCGCCTTTCGCACGGACCCGGGATGCCTCCGTGGCGCTGGATTTCCTGGGCAATCCGCCGGGCGGGCGGGAGCCGGCCCCCGAGAGCGCCGCCGAGGCCTGACTGGCGCGAACGGGGCCGGTCGTGGGCCTACTAGAACCAGTTGATGGGGTTCCAGCGGTTGACGGGCGCGTCCAGGCCTTGTTTGTAGTACTTGCTGTCCGGGAAGTTCTTGTCGAGCACGCGCTTGGCGTCGTCGCGCAATTCCGGCAGGTTCAGCTTGTCGTAGCTGAGCATCATCAGATAGAGGGCCTTTTCCGCGATGGGCACGCCCGCGAAGTCGGTGACCACGGTCTGGGCGCGGTTGGCCGCCGCCACATAGGCGCCGCGTTCGTAGTAGTACTGGGCGATGTGGACTTCGTTTTCGGCGATGGTGTTGACCAGCCAGGCGACGCGCTTGCGGGCGTCGGGCGTGTAGCGGCTGTCGGGGTAGCGTTTGATCAGCTCGTTGAAGGCTTCGTAGGATTCGCGCAGGCCCTTGGGATCGCGTTCGCTGGGGTCCTGGCGCGTGAAGTTGGACAGGATGGCGCTGGGCGGCGTGAAAGTGATCATGCCTTTCAAGTACAGCATGTAGTCCGTGCCGGGATGGTTCGGGTATTGCTGCATGAAACGGTCGATCGCGGCACGGGCCTGTTCGGGTTCCTCGTCTTTCCAGTTGACGTAGGCCTGGTCGATCAGGGACTGCTGCGCGTAGATGCCGAAGGGGTAGCGGGCTTCCAGGGCTTCGAGGTTCTTGCGGGCATCGGACCAGTTGCCCGAGCTGATGTCCGACCGGGCCTGGCTGTAGAGACGCTCCGCGCTCCAGCCGGCGGTCGGATCGATATTGCCCTTGGTCGAGCTGCAGCCCGCCGCAAGGGCCATGCACAGGCAAGCCAGGATCAGCCGGATACGGGTTGGCAGGGCTTTCGGTAAAACGAGGGCATGCGCGGCCACGGAGCGTCCTTGGTCAAGGTGTTAGCATTGTCGGCAGATTATATGATTTGTCGCCATGCCGTACACGGATATCGCCACTGAAGACACCGGCCCCGACGCGCCCGACGTGTTCCGCCTGCCGCCCGACGTCCTCCCGGACCGGCTGGACAAGACGCTCGCCCGCCTGATGCCGCGGCATTCGCGCAGCCGTCTGCAGTCATGGATCGAGGACGGTCACGTCGAGGTCGATGGCGCCGTGGGCAGGGTGCGCACCCGGGTGGGGCCCGGCGCCCTCATCCGTGTCTGGCCCCAGCAGGCGCCCGAGGATCTGGCCTTCGTCCCGGAGGACGTCGATTTCCGTGTGGTGGCCGACTCGCCGGAATGGATCGTGGTGGACAAGCCTGCCGGCCTGGTGACGCATCCGGGTGCGGGCAACTGGCACGGCACGCTGCTCAACGGCCTGCTGTTCCGCTATCCGGAACTGGCCCGCGTCGCCCGGGCCGGCATCGTCCACCGGCTGGACAAGGACACCTCGGGGCTGCTGGTCGTGGCCCGCACGGAAACCGCCCAGACGCAACTGGTGCGCCAGCTCCAGGCGCGCACGGTCCGGCGTGAATACTGCGCGCTGGTTCACGGCGCACTGTCGGGGCGGGGCACGGTGGATGCGCCGATCGGCCGCGACGCCCGGGTGCCGGTCCGCATGAGCTCGGACCGCCCGGTAGCGCCCAAACCCGCGGTGACGCATTATGAATCCCTGGGCATCGGGCGCAGCGGCGACGCCGTCGTTTCCCGGGTGCTGTGCCGCCTGGAAACCGGCCGCACACACCAGATCCGTGTGCATATGGCCCGTTTGCGGCACCCCTTGCTGGGCGACACGCTTTACGGGGGACGGCACGAGGCCGGCGCCGGGCGCCAGATGCTGCATGCGCGCGCCCTGGGTTTCGACGACCCGGCCAGCGGTCGGCCCTGCGCCTTCACGGCGGAACCTCCGGACGATTTTCGCCGCGTACTCGACGGTATTCATTGGGAAGACGATGGCGACGACGGTGCTTGAGCCGGCCCCCGGTCTGCGGGGGGTGACAGGGTCGCCCTGGGCCGGCGTGCGCTATTTCTCGACCTGGCGCGTCGGCGGCGTCAGCCGGGCGCCGCGCGACAGCCTGAACCTGGGCGGACACGTCGGGGATGATCCGGCGGCCGTGCGGGAAAACCGGCTGCGGCTGCGGCGCGCCCTGCCGGCCGAGCCGCTCTGGCTCGAACAGGTGCATGGCACGGATGTATTCGAGGCCGATGCCGTGCCCGGCGGATCCTGGCGGGATGCGGGTTCCGGGGCACGCATGAGCGCCCCCTGCGCGGACGCGGCCGTGACGACCTTGCGCGGCCGTCCCCTGGCGATCATGACCGCCGATTGCCTTCCGGTCGTGCTGGCCGACGAGGACGGCGCCGTGCTGGGCGTCGCTCATGCGGGCTGGCGCGGGCTGGCGGCCGGCGTGCTGGAAAACACGCTGGGCGCCATGCGCCGCCGTGCGCCGTCCGCTCGCGGCTGGCGTGCCTGGATCGGCCCGGGCATCGGACCCGGGGCCTTCCAGGTCGGGCCGGACGTGCGCGAGGCGTTCACTGGCCCTGGAGGCGATCCGGCCTGGGCCGCGTTCTTCTCGGCCGAGCCGGATGGCACGCACTGGCGCGCGGATCTGGCGGGCCTGGCGTGCGCCCGGCTGCAGCGTGCCGGTGTGGATCGGGTGGAGCCCTGCGGGGAATGCACCTGGACACGGGCGGACCGGTACTTTTCCCATCGACGCGATCCAGGATCCGGACGGCAGGCGACCCTGGCGTGGCTGACACCTCGCCCAGGCTAGCGACTTACCCGAATTGACGCGTTTTGGCAGAATGACAGAATAGACAAACAAAAAGGTTCCGGGTTGTTTCGGGATCTGGCGGTACAAGGGATCGTGGAATGGCTGATCGGAATTCTTCACAAAAGCGGACGCCGCCCAGGGTCGCCCCTGCCCAATTGGCATCCATCCAGTCAGATTTCACCCAGGCCTGGCAGTCGCTGCTCGACACGTTCCGCCAGGGCGCGCTGACGCCACCCGCGGACCGGCGTTTCTCGTCCGAGGCCTGGGCCGGCAACCCACACGCGCTGTTCTCGGCGCATGCCTACCTCCTCATGGCCGACGCCTTGCAGCGCCTGGCCCAGGCCGCCGACCTCGAGACCGGCGCGCGCGAACGCCTGAAATTCTCGATCATGCAGTGGGTCGAGGCCGCCGCGCCGAGCAATTTCCTCGCGTCCAATCCCGATGCCCTCAAGGCCATGGCCGACAGTGGAGGCGAATCCCTGCAGCGGGGCTTGGCGAACCTGATGCGCGACCTGACGCGGGGCCGCATCACACAGACCGACGAGTCCGCGTTCGCGCCCGGCGAAAACCTGGCCATGACGCCGGGGGCGGTGATCTACGAAAACGCCCTGATGCAGGTCATCCAGTACCGGCCGCAGACGGCGAAGGTCCGCCGGCTCCCTCTGCTGATGGTGCCGCCTTGCATCAACAAGTACTACATCCTGGACCTGCAGCCGGCCAATTCCCTGGTGCTGCACGCCGTGCGAGCCGGCTTCGAAGTCTTCATGGTGTCCTGGCGCAATCCGTTGCCAGGTGACGAAGACGGCATCCAGCACAAGACCTGGGACGACTACGTCGAGGACGGCGTGCTGCAGGCCATCCGGGTCGTGCGGGATGTGACCCGCCAGCCGCGAATCAATGCCCTGGGCTTCTGCGTGGGGGGCACGTTGCTCTCCAGTGCCCTGGCCGTGGCGCGCGCCCGGGGCGAGGACCCGGTGGCCGCGCTGACGCTGTTGACCACTTTCCTGGATTTTCGCGAGACCGGCATCCTCAACGTCTTCGTCGACGAGCAGCATGCCCGTGCGCGGGAACAGCAACTGGGCGCGGGCGGCCTGATGACGGCGGGTGAACTGTCGACCACCTTCTCGTTCCTGCGGCCTTCGGAGCTCGTCTGGAACTACGTCGGCTCCAATTATCTGATGGGCGAATCGCCGCGGGCCTTCGACCTGCTGGCGTGGAACGCCGACGGCACCAATCTGCCGGGGCCGTTCTTCACCTGGTATTTCCGCAACACCTATCTGGAAAACCGCCTGGAAACCGGCCGGTTGCGTATTGGCGGCACGGTCGTCGACCTGCGCGCCCTGGACATGCCGGCCTACCTGTATGCTTCTCGCGAGGACCACATCGTGCCCTGGACCTCGGCCTACGCCTCGACGCGGCTGCTGCGCGGCCCGCTGCGTTTCGTGCTGGGCGAGTCCGGCCATATCGCGGGGGTCGTCAATCCTCCGGAACGGGGCCGTCGGGGCTATTGGTCCGGGGGGCGGGACGCCGGCCTGCCGGCAGACCCCCAGGCCTGGCTGGACCAGGCGGATCATGCCAAGGGCAGCTGGTGGCCCGACTGGCTGGACTGGCTGGCCGGGCATTCAGGGGATTGGCGGCCGGCCCGCCGCTCCCTCGGCAATCGAAAATATCCTGCCATAGAGCCCGCACCCGGGCGCTATGTCAAAGTCAAAGCAGTCTGAAAAGGAGAACACCATGAGCGGCAAACTGGCTTACGTGACGGGGGGCATGGGCGGCATCGGCACATCGATCTGCCAGCGTCTCGCAAAAGAAGGCTTCACGGTGGTGGCCGGTTGCGGTCCCAGCCGGGACTATGCCAAATGGCTGGACGAGCAGGCCGCGCTGGGCTACCGGTTCAGCGCCTCGGTCGGCAACGTGTCCGACTGGGATTCCACGGTCGAGGCCTTCGTCAAGGTCAAGGAGCAGTTCGGGCCGGTCGATGTGCTGGTGAACAACGCGGGCATCACCCGCGATGGCGTCTTCCGCAAGATGACCCAGGAGGACTGGCGCGCCGTCATCGACACCAACCTCAACAGCCTGTTCAATGTGACCAAGCAGGTCATCGACGACATGGTGGACCGGCAATGGGGCCGGATCATCAACATCAGTTCGGTCAACGGCCAGAAAGGCCAGTTCGGTCAGACTAACTATTCGACGGCCAAGGCCGGCATCCATGGCTTCACCATGGCCCTGGCCCAGGAAGTCGCCAGCAAGGGCGTCACCGTGAACACGATCTCGCCGGGCTATATCGGCACCGACATGGTGCGCGCCATCAGGCCCGACGTGCTGGAAAAGATCGTCGCCACCATCCCGGTCAAGCGCCTGGGCACGCCCGAGGAAATCGGCTCCATCGTCGCCTGGCTCGCATCCGACGATTCTGGCTTTGCCACCGGGGCGGATTTTTCGCTGAACGGCGGCCTGCACATGGGTTGATCATGGCTCGGAACACCCAAACCCCCCAAACGGAACGGCTGATCAAGAAATATCCCAACCGCCGCCTTTACGACACCCAGTCCAGCGCCTACATCACGCTGGCCGACATCAAGCAGCTCGTCCTGGACAACGAAGTGTTCAGGGTCGTCGATGCCAAGACCGGCGACGACCTGACCCGCAGCATCCTGCTCCAGATCATCCTCGAAGAGGAATCCGGCGGCGTGCCCATGTTTTCGGCCGAGGCGCTGGCGCAGATCATCCGGTTCTACGGCCATGCCATGCAGGGCGTGATGGGCACGTTTCTGGAAAAGAACATCCAGGTGCTGATGGACATCCAGGACCGCATGGCCGAACAATCCCAGGGGCTGTACCAGCAGCATTTCGGCCCCGAGGCCTGGGCCCAGTTGATGAACATGCAGACTCCGGCCCTGCAGAACATGATGAACAACTACATCGAGCAAAGCCGCGGCCTGTTCGTGCAGATGCAGGATCAGATGCAGGATCAGACGCGCTCCATGTTCTCGGCCTTTCCTTTCCCCGGGCAACCGCCCGAGGGCGGGAAAAAGAAAAAATGACCGCGAGCCGGGCGAGGTGCCCGGCCCCGCGCCGTTTCGACCCGGTTTCGCCCCCTGGTGGTTTTCCGGCGCGGTTTCTGGTGCTATAGTAACGAGAATCATTCTTCTTACTAGCACGGAGATCGTTCATGGTGAACAAGTTGTTCGTCGCACTGGCCGGCATCGGTCTGGCTTCTTCCGCCTTGGCGGCCGAATACCCCATCGGCGAGCCCAGCGAGCGCAACGGGCTGGAAGTGGCGGCGGTCTATCTGCAGCCGGTCGAAATGGAACCGGAGGGCATGATGCTCGCCGCGAAGGATTCCGACATTCACCTGGAAGCCGACATCCACGCCACGGCCGACAACAAGAACGGCTTGCCAGAAGGCGCCTGGGCGCCGTACCTGAACATCCAGTACGTGCTGCAGAAGCAGGGCAGCGACAAGATCCTGAAGGGCGACCTGATGCCGATGGTGGCCAACGACGGCCCGCACTATGGCGACAACGTCAAGCTCGAAGGACCGGGCAAATACACCCTCACCTTTGTCATCGGCTCGCCCGAAACTGCGCACAACAACCATTTCGGCCGCCATATCGACAAGGAAACCGGCGTTGCGCCGTGGTTCAAGACCTTCGAGGTCAAGTACGAGTTCGTCTATGCCGGCACGGGCAAGAAGGGCGGCTACTGACATGCGCGCCTGGATCGCGTTCGCGGCCCTGGTGTGGGCGGGCTGGCTGGCTCCGATGTCGGTGGCCGGCGCCGCCGACATGCCGGTCCATACTTTGACTTTCAAGGCCGACGGCACCTTCGAGCCGGCCCACCTGGAAGTGCAGGCTGGCCGTTTCAAGATCGTCCTCGTCAACGAAAGCACCGAAGCGGTCGAGTTCGAGAGCCTGCCGCTGCGCAAGGAAAAAGTCCTGGGGCCGGGGGTCACCTCGTTCGTGGTGCTGTCCCTGTCGCGGCCGGGCGAATACCCTTTTTTCGATGACTTTCATCCCCAGGTGAAGGGCACCCTGGTGGTGCTTCCCAAGCCCTGACATCCGCATCCCATCATGGAACAAGTCGCCTTCATCGTCTGGCGTGAAAGTGTCGAGGCTCTTTTGGTCGTCGGCATCCTTTATTCCTGGCTACGCGCCTCGCCGGAAGGCCGGCGCGGATTGCCCTGGCTGTGGGGGGGCGTCGGCGCCGGGCTGTTGCTGGCCGGCGCGCTGGCGCTGGTGCTGCTGGGGATTTCTTCCTGGCTGTCGGACCAGGGCCAGGAGTGGTTCCAGGCCTTGATGGCGCTGGCGGCCTGCGGACTGGTGGTTCAGATGGTCGTCTGGATGCGCGCTCACGGTCGCGGCCTGAAGCGCGAGCTGGAATCAGGCGCATCCGAGCGGGTCGGCGACGATCACTGGTGGGGCCTGCTCGCGCTGGTCATGATCGCCGTTGCGCGCGAAGGCAGCGAGACCGTGGTTTTCCTGTACGGCACTGTCCTGTCCTCGCAGGCGTCCGGAGATGTCGGCGCCATGGCGCTGGCGGGCGCGGGCGGATTTTCCGCCGCGCTGCTGACTTTCTGGCTGCTGCAGTTGGGCGGTCGGATCATTACCTGGCGGCGTTTTTTCAAGCTGACGGAAATCCTGCTGCTGCTGCTGGCCGGCGCATTGCTGGTGTCGGCCACTGACCGGCTGATTTCCCTGGACGTGTTGCCGACGCTGATGGATCCGGTCTGGGATACCTCCTGGCTGCTGGGCACCGAAAGCGGACTGGGCAAGATCCTGGCGGATTTCGCCGGCTATCGCGCCTATCCCGCGCTGTCCCAATTGCTGATCTGGCTGGCGTACTGGTGCGTCGTGGCGTGGATGCTGCGTCGAGCCTCGCGCGCCGCCGTGCCGGCAGCCTCCGGCCGTGCCAAGGCGCCCGTGGCGGCATGACCTGCCGGCTCGGGGGGCGGCCCGGGGCCGCCATCTCTTCGGCCAAGGGCGCGAGGATATCCGTCCCATGGGCGGCGCACAGCGCCGCGAGACAGTCTCGTACCTCGGAGGGGGATGCGGTGGCGGTGCGCTCGCCGGCTCGATGGCTTGCATGAGGCAACCCCTGTTTGCCTGGAAGGGGGGATGTGTGGAGAATACCGCCTTGGCCTCAAGACATGAAATGGCATAGCCGCATGATTTCGTCGCATTCGTTCCGTTCCAGTGTCGCGCGCGCAGGAGATTTCCTGCGCGATCATCAGCGCGCGATCCGGCGGATGCAATGGGTCATCGTCTTCGTCTACATCGCTTTGCTGGCGATTCCTGCGGTCATGCCCTTGCCGGATCGCACCGCGTCCGTCTTCAACAATCTCACCATCCTGGCCCAGTTCGCCTTCTGGGGGATCTGGTGGCCGTTCGTGCTGGTGTCCATTCCCCTTTTCGGGCGTGCCTGGTGCGGCCTGTTCTGTCCCGAAGGCGCCCTGACCGAATGGGCCAGCAGGCACGGGCGCGGCCGGGCCATCCCGCGCTGGATGCGCTGGGGCGGCTGGCCTTTCGTGGCCTTCAGCCTGACCACGGTCTACGGTCAGTTGGTCAGCGTCTATCAATACCCCTGGGCGGTCGCCGCGGTGCTGGGCGGTTCGACCGTTGCCGCCATGATCGTCGGCTGGCTTTACGGGCGCGACAAGCGCGTCTGGTGCAAGTATCTGTGTCCTGTCAACGGGGTGTTCAACCTGCTGGCCAAGCTCGCCCCCTGGCATTACCGCGTGGACGCCGCCGCCTGGCGCGCGCCCGCCAGGCGGACCGAATCCATCAACTGTGCGCCCTTGCTGCCCCTGCGCAACATGCAGGGCGCGGCCGAATGCCACATGTGCGGGCGCTGCAGCGATTACCGTGGCGCCATCACCCTGTCGCCCCGCTCGCCCGAGGCCGAGGTCGTCCACGTGGCGCAGGGCGACGGCTGGCAGACGGCGCTGATCGTCTTCGGCCTGATGGGATTGGCCGTGGGCGCCTTCCTGTGGAGCGCCAGCCCCTGGTTCGTGTCAATCAAGCAGGCCGCCGCGACCTGGCTGGTGACGCGGGATATCTATTGGCCGCTGGCGGACAACGCCCCCTGGTTCATCCTGACCCATTACCCGGACGTCAACGACAGCTTCAGCTGGCTGGACGGCGCCGTCATCCTGCTCTTCATCGGCGGCGCGGCCATCATCGTGGGCGGCGCCGCGTTCTGTGGGCTGTGGCTGGCGGATCGCCTGCTGCCGGTCGCGGATGCGCCGGGGGTGCGGGACGCCACCGGCCGGCTGTTGCGCGGCCGCCTGGCGGGCGTGCACAAGCTTGCCCAGGGCCTGATTCCGGCGGCGGGCGCGGGCGTTTTTCTGGGGCTGTCGGCCACGACACTGACTTTGCTGCAGCACGAGGGCGTGCCCATCGGCTGGGCGAACGCGGTGCGTTTCACGCTGCTGGCGCTGGCGCTGGCCTGGAGTCTGCGCTTCGAATGGCGGCTCGCGGGCTTGCGCACGCCGCAGCCACTGCGCAAGCTGGGCGCCGTGATGCTGGTGGCGGCGGGCCTGCTGCCGTTTTGCTGGGCCTGGGTGCTGTTCTTCGTGCGCTGGTGACCGGGGGCGCGTGCGAGCCCACGCGGCCGGCCAGCCGATGCGGACGCGCGATTCGATGCCGTGGCCGCCGACGTTCGCAACAATTCACAACAGCCATCGAAAAAACGCTATTCTTATTCCGGGACTCTCGCCGCCCGGCGGAGCGCGCATGCAACCAGTCCGCGTCTTTGCCTGTCTTTTCAATCGAGGAGTCTCATGGCGGGGTTTTCCGCAAGACGAACGTTCAGCCTCTGGTTTCCAGGCCTCGTGGTGGCCCTATTCGGGCTCGGCCTGACTTACGGTCTGGCGCGGCAACAGCAGGATGCCGGGCGGGCGATCGCCCAGTTGCGGTTTTCCGAGGAAGTCCGTTCCTCCAGCGACGCGATCGCCCAGCGCATCGTGGCCTATTCGGAAGTCGTGGCCGGTCTGCGCGATCTGTTCATGGTGAATCCCGACCTGGACGACGCCCTGTTCGACCGCGTGGTGGCGCAGCACGATGTGCGCCAGAACTATCCCGAGCTGGTCAATCTGTCCTTCGTGCGCCAGGTGTTCGCCGACGAGCTGTCCGCATATGAGTCGCGGCTGCGTGCACGCATGCGCGTGACGGGCGCCGCAGCGTCCGTCATCCATCCGCGTGTCGAGCGTCCCGATCACTATATCGTCGAGTATCTCTGGCCCAGGGATGGCAACGAGGGCGTCTGGGGGCTTGACATCGCCTCGCAGCCCGCCAACCTGGCCTGCCTGCTGGTGGGGCGGGCGACGGGCCGTCCCGCGGCGTCGGCGCCTTTCTCCCTGCTTCAGTACAAGGAAGACGGCATCGCTTTCGTCCTGCGCTTTCCCGTGTTCCATCGGGGCGAGGACGACCGCTTCATCGGCGCCGTGGCCGCCGTGGTGCGGGTTGCCGATATGTTACAGGCCGTGCGTGCGTCCGGATTTCTGCGCGGCCTTTCGGTGCGGCTGCAGGACGTCGGTCCCGCCGGCGCGCCGGGCGTGCCGGCCACGCTGGGCGCCTCGATGCTGCCGCCGGACGACGCCATGTCCGGCGTGATGCTCGAGGAAACCCGGCTGCTGGATGTGGTGGGCCGGACCTGGCGCCTGGAATTCACGCCCAGCCGTGCGCTGTTGTCCTCCGCCGAACGGATGATGCCCTGGTGGATCGGTTTCTCGGGCGTGATCCTGACGCTGCTGCTGGTGACGTTGACCTGCCTGCTGACACGTCAGCGTTCCCGTGCCTACACGGAAGTCGCCTCCACGCACGAGGCCCTGCGGCGCAGCGAGGAGCGTTTCCGCGCCGTCTTCAACCAGGCGGCGGTCGGTGTGTCCCTGACCGACGTCAAAACCGGCGCCCTGGTCCGTGTCAATCAGAAATATTGCGACATCCTCGGCTATACGCGCGAAGAACTGCTGAGGCTCGACTTTCAGCAACTGACCCATCCCGACGATCTGGAGCTGGATCTTGAGCAGATGCGGCGCGTCCAGGCCGGTGAAATCCGTGAATTCCGGCTCGAAAAACGCGTTGTGCGCAAGAGCGGTGAGCCGATCTGGGTGGATCTGACCGTTTCACCCATCTGGCAACCGGGCGAAGCGCCCGACTATCACATCGCCGTCATCCAGGATGTCGACGAACGGCACCAGATGCAGGATGCGATGCGGGACCGGGAACGGCACCTGCGCAGTATCCTCGATCACTTGCCAGTGGGTGTGTGCCTGGTGCGGCAAGATGAGCGCATCACGTTCCGCAACCAGCATTTCGTGCAGATTTTCGGCTATACCGAGCGGGACGTGCCCGACGTGCGGACCTGGTGGGCGAAAATCTGCCCCGATCCCGAAATCCGCGAACGGGCGACGAGGCATTGGGCGCAGCGATGCGACGCGGCCCGCCAGTCGGGCGAGGGCGTCATCGCGGCGGGCGAATACCGGATCCTGTGCAGCGACGGCGTCCACCGGACGGTCGAGGTCGCCGGCATCCTGTTGGGCGAAGACTATCTCCTGACTCTGGAAGACCTCACGTCGCGCCGGGCGGCCGAGGAGGAGATCAATTACCTGGCCTTCTACGATTCCCTGACCGGGCTGCCCAACCGCCGTTTGCTGCTGGATCGTTTGCAGCAGACCATGGCGGCCACGTCGCGCCATCAGCGCTCGGGCGCGCTGCTGATGCTGGATCTGGACCATTTCAAGACCCTGAATGAAACCCGGGGCCATGACAGTGGAGACCTGGTGTTGCGCCAGGTGGCCGAACGCCTGAGGGCCTGTCTGGCTGATTCGCAGACCGTGGCCCGGCACGGGGACGATGAGTTCGTTGTCGTCCTGGATGATCTGGGCGCATCCCCCGAGGAGGCCGCCGCGCAGGCCGAGGAGATCGGCCAGCGCATTCTGACGCTGCTGAGCGAGCCCTACCAGTTGGGGACGGAACACTATCATGCGACGGTCAGCATGGGAGCGGCGGTGTTCCATGGGCTGGAACAGGGGGTGGACGAGCACCTCAAGCGGGCCGATCTGGCCATGTATCAGGCCAAGGCGGCGGGTCGCAACACGCTGCGCTTCTACGATCCGCTGATGCAGGCCGCAGTGCATCGGCGCGCCACGCTGGAACTGGACATGCGCATCGGCCTGGAGCGGGGGCAGTTCGAGCTCTTCTACCAGCCACAGATGGACCGGGACCGCGTCATCGGCTGCGAAGCGTTGCTGCGCTGGCATCACCCCCGGGACGGATTCGTTTCGCCCGCCGCCTTCATCCCGCTGGCCGAGGAGACCGGCCTGATCCTGCCGCTGGGCGAGTGGGTCCTGAGGGCCGCGTGCGAACAGTTGGCCCGATGGGCGCAGGATCCCGCGTTCGCGCATCTGAGTCTGGCCGTGAACGTCAGTCCGCGCCAGTTCCACCAGTCCGGCTTCGTCGATCAGGCCCTGGCGGCCCTGGCGGGTGCCGGTGCGGACGCCAGCCGGCTCGAACTCGAGCTGACCGAAGGCTTGTTGCTGCAAGACGTCGAGGACACGATCCGCAAGATGGTGCGGCTCAAGGGTTACGGCGTGGGTTTTTCCCTGGATGATTTCGGTACCGGTTATTCGTCGCTCGCCTACCTGAAGCGCCTGCCGCTGGACCAGTTGAAGATCGATCAGAGCTTTGTGCGCGATGTGCTGACCGATCCCAACGACGCGGCGATCGCGCGTACCATCGTCGCTCTTGGGATCAGCCTGGGCCTGCGCGTCATCGCCGAGGGGGTGGAAACCGAGGCGCAGCGCGTCTTCCTGGAACGACACCACTGCCATGCGTGGCAAGGCTACCTGCTGAGCCGGCCATTGCCTGCGGCCGAATTCGAGGCGCTGGTGCGGGAAAGGGCGGCGCAGGCGGGTGGCGCAGGCGTCCGGACCTAGCGTTCCGGTCCGCTTTCAGACGGTGCGCAAGCCAGCGCGCGCACAAATGAAAACAGGCCGGATTCCATGAGAATCCGGCCTGCGTTCTAGAACTGGTTGCGGGGACAGGATTTGAACCTGTGACCTTCGGGTTATGAGCCCGACGAGCTGCCAGACTGCTCCACCCCGCGTCTGGAGAACAGAACTATAGCAAGTCTGCGAAAATAATGCAAGCAATCGATCGGAGTTCAAGCTAAAATGACGGAAACGGAAATCCTGCGCGTATTGGAAACGGCCTTGTTGTGCGCCGATGCGCCTCTCGCGGTCACCGATCTGCGCAGCCTCTTCGAAGACACGATTTCCGGGGACGACGTCCGCCGTCATCTGGCCGCCTTGCAGCTCGACTGGCAGGAACGGGGGCTCGAACTGGTGCAGCTCGCCAGTGGCTGGCGCTTCCAGAGCCGTCCCGACATGCAGCGTTACCTGGGGCGCCTGAACCCCGAAAAACCGCCTCGCTATTCTCGCGCCGTGCTTGAAACGCTTGCCATCATCGCGTGGCGGCAGCCCGTGACGCGCGGGGACATCGAGGACATCCGCGGCGTCACGGTCTCGGCACAGATCATCCGCACCCTGGAGGACAGGGGCTGGATCGAAACCCTGGGCTATCGCGACGCGCCGGGGCGCCCGGCCCTGCTGGGGACGACGCGCCGATTTCTCGAAGACCTCGGTCTGCGGGCGCTGGACGAACTGCCGGCGCTCGACGCGGAAGACTCTGCGGAAGCGCTGGGCGTCCTGGCGTTCGACGCGGCGGATGGGCCCGGTCCCGCCGCGCCGGAGGCCGGCGCGGACGATTCCCGGGCACCGGAGCCGCGCCTCCCGGAAGAATGAAGAACGGAATTTTGTGTAGGAGTCACCGAACCCCATGACAGCAGAAACAGAGACGATGCCGCGCGCCGAAACGGCCGCGCCCGAAACACCGGCCGCCGAGCACAGGCAGGAAAACGGCAAGCCGCGCGGACGCAAACTGCGCACGCCGTTCCGCCGCCGCCGTGGGGATGCGCAGCAAACCGGTGTCCTGGGCGCCGAGGACCGGGAAACCGAATCCGGCGAGGCCATCGATGCGGGCACGGCGGAAGAGGCCGATCGCGCCCTGACGTATCTGAACGATGCGCACCCGACCGCCAAGCGCCTGGATCGCTATCTGAACAGCGATGTGCTGATGCCCAAGCTGCACAAGGTGCTGGCCGAGGCGGGGGTGGGCTCCCGGCGCGAAATGGAAGAATTGATCATCGCCGGCCGCGTCTCGGTCAACGGCGAGCCCGCGCACGTGGGCCAGCGCATCGGTCCCGATGACAAGGTCCGCGTCAATGGCCGGCTGGTGACACGCCCCAAGGCGGGCAAACTGCCTCGCGTCATCCTCTATCACAAGCCGGCAGGCGAAATCGTCAGTCACGACGACCCCGAGGGTCGGGCTTCCGTGTTCGCCCGCCTGCCGCGCATCCGGACCGGCAAATGGCTGTCCGTGGGCCGTCTGGATCTGAACACGGAGGGCCTGTTGATTCTGACGACCTCGGGCGAGCTGGCCAACCGGCTGTCGCACCCGCGCTACGGGTCGGAGCGCGAATACGCGGTCCGTGTCCTGGGCGAACTGGGCGAACAGGAACAGGCCCGTCTCACCAGTGGCATCGAACTGGAGGATGGGCCGGCGCAATTCAATTCCCTGGATTACATCGGCGGCGAGGGCAGCAATCGCTGGTACCGCGTGACGCTGAGCGAAGGTCGCAACCGAGAGGTGCGGCGTATGTTCCAGGCGGCGGGGGTGACGGTCAGCCGCCTGATCCGCACGCGTTTCGGCGATGTGATGCTGCCCACCAATCTGCGCCGGGGGCGCTGGGACGAACTGGATTCCGGCCTGGTCGGAGCGCTGATGGTTCAACTGGGCCTGTTGCGTGACGGAGACGAGGACGACAGTCAGTCCGAGCGCCAGCCGTTGTCGCATGCCAGCGCCCTGCCGCCGGGTTTTGGCACGCCGGGCCAGAACGGCCAGAATGGTGCGCGTCTGAACCGCAGGGGCAGGGTGTCGGGCGGCCGCAAGGGGGGCATCGATCCGTTCACGACCGGACTGCTCATCAGCGGCGGGCTGGCCAACGGCCATCCGGATGGCGGCAGGTCCGACGGCGGCAAGCCCCGCCAGTCCGCCAAACAGGGTCGCAAGCCGGCCAAACCCCAGGCTCATGGCCATGCCCCTCGGGTGGCCGAGGTCCAGGACGGCCACACCGAAGGCCGGTCCGCGCCGGGCCGGCCGGCCAGGCCGGGCAAGCCGGGCAAGCAGGGCAAGGCCGCCGGCAAGCCAGCGGGGAAATCCGCCGGCAAGCCACCCCGTTCAGGCAAGCAGGGATCCGGCAGGCAGGGATCCGGCAAGCCCGGCAAAGCCACCCAGGTCGGGGCGGGGCAGCCCCAGGTCGAAGGTGCCGCCGCTTCGGCGCGCCCGCCCAAGGCCGCCCAGAAGTCCGGCCGCAAGCCGGGCAACAAGGCGCCTCGCAAGCAGGCGGGTGGCGGGGGCGAGAGCCAGCCGCGCGGCGCCCATGCGCACGAATCCCGCCTGGGTTTTCTAGGGCGGAACCGCTGACCGTCTCCAAACCTCGGCCGTGTGCCGGGGTTTGGTGGAAAAAGGTCTTTAGGTCAAGAAACGCTGTTATAATGTAAGGCTTTACAGCACCTTTGTGCTGTGTCCACCGGGGGTTGGCCGTTCGCATCGCGCATCTGCATGCGGGCTCCGGCGCCGCGCATGCCGATCCGGCGTGCCCGTGCCGGGACAGGCTGGGCGTCGGCGGTTCCTGAACAGGCTTCGGGTATCCCGGGGCGAACAAAGGGCTGCGGGACAGCCCCTTTTTTTTGGATTTTATGGCGGATATCTTGACGGTCGCCCAGCAGGCCCTGCTGGGTTTCGATGTGGAGTTGGTCGATGTGGAACGCGCGCCCCTGGGGCTTTTGCGTGTAGTGATCGATCGTCCCGAAGGGGTGCGCATCGAGGACTGCGAGCAGGTTTCCCGCCAATTGTCGCATGTGTTCGAAGTCGAAAACATCGACTACAAGCGCCTGGAGGTCAGCTCCCCCGGCGTCGATCGGCCCCTGCGCCGTCCGGCGGACTTCGTCCGCTTTGCCGGTGAACGCATCGAACTGCGCCTGCACGAACCGGTCGAATCCCGCAAGACCTTCACCGGCATCCTGCAGGTCAGCGGGGATGAACCGCCCGTGTTCAGCCTGGACTGGGAAGACCAGGCCGGCGAGTCACGGACGCTGCCGTTTTCTTTTGACGATGTGGACCGGGCCCGGTTGGACCCCGTCCTCGATTTCAAGGGTAAGAAGCGATGAGTCGCGAAATTCTGCTGTTGGTCGACGCCCTGGCGCGTGAAAAA
This sequence comes from Castellaniella denitrificans, assembly GCF_027214045.1. Taxonomy (GTDB): domain Bacteria; phylum Pseudomonadota; class Gammaproteobacteria; order Burkholderiales; family Burkholderiaceae_B; genus Castellaniella; species Castellaniella denitrificans_A. The sequence continues at coordinate 148,310 of NZ_JAPWHE010000004.1, forward strand.
AACGTCGAGCGCGATGTCGTGTTCGGCGCTCTCGAAAACGCGCTGGCTTCGGCCATGAAAAAGCGGTTCAAGGAAGAAGTGGACATCCGCGTGGCCATCGACCGCCAGACCGGCGAGCACGAGGGCTTCCGTCGCTGGCTGGTCGTGCCCGACGAGGCCGGCCTGCAGGAACCCGACGCCCAGGAACTCTATACCGACGCCCAGGACATCGTGCCGGGCATCGAGATCGGTGAATACATCGAAGAACCCCTCGAACCCATCGAGTTCGGTCGCATCGGCGCGCAGGCCGCCAAGCAGGCGATCCTCCAGAGGATCCGCGACGCCGAACGCGAACAGGTGCTCAACGATTTCCTGGACCGGGGCGAGACCATCGTGTCCGGCACGGTCAAACGTCTGGACAAGGGCGACGCGATCATCGAGATCGGCAAGGTCGAGGCCCGTCTGCCGCGCACCGAGATGATTCCCAAGGAAAACATCCGCGCCGGCGACCGCGTGCGCGCCTACGTCCTCAAGGTCGACCACGCCGCGCGCGGCCAGCAGGTCATCCTGTCGCGCACTTCGCCTGATTTCATTCGCGAGCTGTTCGAGAACGAAGTGCCCGAGATCGAACAGGGTCTGCTCGAAATCAAGGCGGCGGCCCGCGACCCGGGTGTGCGTGCCAAGATCGCCGTGGTGGCGTACGATAAGCGAATTGATCCGATCGGTACCTGCGTCGGGATGCGCGGCTCGCGTGTCACGGCAGTGCGCAACGAACTGGGCGGCGAGCAGGTGGACATCGTCCTGTGGGCCGATGATCCGGCGGAATTCGTGATCGGCGCCCTGGCGCCGGCGCACGTCGAGTCCATCCTCGTGGACGAGGACAAGCACGCCATGGACGTGGTGGTCGACGAGGAAAACCTGCCCAAGGCCATCGGCGCGCGCGGGCAGAACGTCCGCCTGGCGTCCGAACTGACCGGCTGGCAAATCAACATCATGACGCCCGAGGAAAGCCAGAGCCGTCAGGATGCCGAGCGCGCCGCGTTGCGCCACACTTTCATCACGAAGCTGGATGTGGACGAGGAGGTCGCCGACATCCTGATCGACGAGGGTTTCACGGGTCTCGAGGAAATCGCCTACGTGCCCATGCAGGAACTGCTGGACATCGAGGCCTTCGATGAGGATACCGTCAATGAATTGCGCACCCGTGCGCGCAATGCCTTGCTGACCGAAGCCATCGCCCAGGAAGAACGCGTGCAGACCGCTCGCGATCTGCTGGAAATCCAGGGAATGGACCCGGCCCTGGTGGCGAAACTGGCCGAAAAAGGCATCACCACGCTGGACGATCTGGCCGAGCTGGCCGCCGACGAACTCGCCGAACTGACCGGGTTGCCCGAGGACGTCGCCAGCGACATGATCATGCAGGCGCGGGCCCACTGGTTCGAGGACGACGAAGCCTGACCGCTTCGTCGCATCGAACCGCACCGCCCTTCAACGTAGTCAAAGAGAGAGTCGAATGCCGAGTAACACCGTCGCCCAATTCGCCGAAGAACTGAACATGCCCGCCAACGTCCTGCTGGATCATTTCCGCTCGGCCGGCGTCGAGCTGGATTCGGTGAACGCCGACGTGACCGAAGCAGACAAGAGCGCCTTGCTCGAATCCCTGCGGCGTTCGCACGGCTCCGACATGGGCAAGAAGGTCGTGCTGACGCGCCGCAAGACGTCGGAAATCCACCAGGCCGACAGTTCCGGCCGCTCGCGCACGATCCAGGTCGAAGTCCGCAAGAAACGCGTGCTGGTCAAGCGCGACCGTTCCGAGCTGATCGAGGCCGCCCGCGCCGAGGCCGCCCAGGCCGCCGAGGCTGCTCCGGCCGCCGCGGAGCCGACCGCGCCCCAGCCCCAGCCCGAACCCGCTCAGGCGCCGGTGGCCACGGCCGAGGCGGCCGTCGAGTCCCGTCCCGCCGAGGCCGTGCGTGCTGACGCCGCCGCCCCCGAGACGGCGCCTGTCGCGCCCCCGGTTCAGGCGGTCGAGGCCCCTGTGGACGAGACCCCAGCGCAGCAAGAATCCGCCGAGGCCAACGCACCGGCCGAAACCAGTACCCTTCAGGACACCGTGAGCGAAACCCCTGTCGCCGAACCCGTGGCCGAAGCGCCTGCCGCGTCCGAGCCGGTTCAGGCCGCCGAACCCGCGCCGCGCGCCGAACCCGCGCCCGCCTCCTCCGCGCCTGTGTCCGCGCCTCAGGCCACACCGGGCAAGGCCCGTCGCGCGCCGGCCGATGCCGATCGCGAGCGCGCCCGCCGTGCCGCAGAGGCCGAAGCCGCCGCTTTGCGTGAAATGATGCGCCAGCCGCGCAAGGTGCTGCGCGCGCCCGAACCCGAGGAAACGCCCACCACCGGCACGCTGCACAAGCCCGCCGGCACCAAGGCGACCGTCAAGAAGGAATCCGAGGGCAAGAAGGTCATCAAGGCGGCCGACGTGTCTTCGAGCTGGTCCAACGACGGCCGCAAGAAGCCTTCCAAGGCCGAAACCCTGTCGCCCGGCGCCGGGCGCGACGCCTGGCGCGCGGGCGGCAAGGCCGGTGGTCGGGGCGGCAAGGCCTCGCGCGGCAAGGGCCGACGCCAGGCCGACCACCAGGAACCGATGCAGGCGGAATTCATCGCGCGTGAAATTCACGTGCCGGAAACGATTTCCGTCGCCGACCTGGCCCACAAGATGTCCGTGAAAGCGGCCGAGGTCATCAAGCACCTGATGAAGCTGGGCCAGATGGTCACCATCAACCAGATCCTGGATCAGGAAACGGCCATGATCGTGGTCGAGGAACTCGGCCATACCGCCATCGCCGCCAAGCTGGATGACCCCGAAGCCTTCCTGGCCGACACCGAGACGGCCGACGAGGCCGAAGCCTTGCCGCGCGCCCCGGTCGTCACGGTGATGGGCCACGTCGATCATGGCAAGACCTCCCTGCTGGACTACATCCGCCGCACCAAGGTCGCCACGGGCGAAGCCGGCGGCATCACCCAGCATATCGGCGCCTACAGCGTCAAGACCGATCGTGGCGTGGTGGCCTTCCTGGATACCCCGGGTCACGAGGCCTTCACGGCCATGCGCGCCCGCGGCGCCCAGGCCACCGACATCGTCATCCTGGTGGTGGCGGCCGACGACGGCGTCATGCCCCAGACCAAGGAAGCCATCCACCACGCCCGCGCGGCCAACGTGCCCCTGGTGGTGGCGATCAACAAGATCGACAAGCCGGAGGCCAATCCCGACCGGGTCAAGCAGGAACTCGTGGCCGAGGAAGTCGTGCCGGAAGAATACGGCGGCGACGTGCCCTTCATCCCCGTGTCGGCCAAGACCGGCCAGGGCATCGACGATCTGCTGGAGAACGTGCTCCTGCAGGCCGAGATCCTGGAACTCAAGGCGCCCGTCGACGCGCCGGCCAAGGGCATCGTCATCGAGGCCCGGCTGGACAAGGGCCGCGGCCCCGTGGCCACCATCCTGGTCCAGAGCGGCACCCTGCACCGCGGTGACGCCGTGCTGGCGGGTGTCGCCTATGGCCGGGTGCGCGCCATGTTGAACGACACCGGCAAGCCCACCGCCGAGGCGGGCCCCTCGACCCCGGTCGAGATCCAGGGTCTGGCCGAGGTTCCGGCAGCCGGCGACGAGGTCCTTGTCTTGAACGACGAGCGCAAGGCGCGCGAGATCGCCCTGTTCCGCCAGGGCAAGTTCCGCGACGTCAAGCTCGCCCGCCAGCAGGCGGCCAAACTGGAATCCATGTTCGACAACCTGGGCGAGGGCGTGCGTACGCTGCCGCTGATCGTCAAGACCGACGTCCAGGGTTCCCAGGAAGCCCTGGTGCAGTCGCTGCTCAAATTGTCCACCGACGAAGTCCGGGTGCAGGTCGTGCACGCGGCCGTGGGCGGCATCTCCGAAAGCGATGTCAACCTGGCGATCGCCTCGGGCGCCGTGGTGATCGGCTTCAACGTGCGGGCCGACGCTCAGGCCAAGAAACTGGCCGAGGGCAACGACGTCGACCTGCGCTACTACAACATCATCTACGACGCGATCGACGAGGTGCGCAATGCCATGTCGGGGATGCTGGCGCCGGAAAAACGCGAGGAAATCACCGGCCTGGTCGAGATCCGCGAGATCTTCACCGTGTCCAAGGTCGGCAACATCGCCGGCTGCATGGTCCTCGAGGGCCTGATCCGCCGCGATTCCCAGGTCCGCCTGCTGCGCAACAACGTGGTGCACTGGACCGGCTCCCTGGATTCGCTGCGGCGTTTCAAGGACGACGTCAAGGAAGTCAAATCCGGCTTCGATTGCGGGATCACGCTCAAGGGCAACAACGACATCCAGATCGGCGATCAACTCGAAGCCTTCGAAATCAAGGAAGTCGCCCGCACGCTCTGAGCGCGCGGCATGCATCATGGGTCGTCATAAATCCAAACCGAATCCCGGCCGCAACACGCGCCTGGCCGACCAGATCCAGAAGGATCTGGCGACCCTGGTGCAGCGCGAGCTCGACGTCGCGCGCGCCGGCCTGATCACGCTCACCGGCGTCGATCTGTCGGCCGACTATGCCCATGCCAAGGTCTACTTCTCCGTGCTGGGCGCCGAACCCGATGTCGCCGCCCAGGCCCTGAACGACAAGGCGGGCTGGTTGCATTCGCAGCTATTCCGCATGCTGCATATCCATACTGTGCCCACCCTGCGTTTCGTCCACGACGCGCAGCTGGCTCGCGGCATCGAACTGACTCAACTGATCGATCGGGCCAACCGTCCCCAGGCGGGCGCTTCGGATATCCCCGAACTCGAAGACCCGGACGGCCAGCCCTGAGGGGGCGGTCGTCACTCATCTGGACGGATTGAACGATGGCTTCCCGACGCGGGCAGATGCTCGACGGAGTCCTGTTGCTGGACAAACCGGAGGGCCTGTCGAGCAACCATGCGCTGCAACGCGCCAAACGCACGGTGGACGCCCGCAAGGCGGGCCACACCGGCACGTTGGACCCATTCGCCACGGGCCTGCTGGTCTGCTGCCTCGGCCGGGCGACGAAGATCTCCGCCGCCATGCTGGAGGCCGACAAGGTCTATGAGGCGACCCTGGCCTTCGGCGAGGAGACCGACAGCGGCGATCTGACGGGGCATGTCACGGCGCGCGCGCCGGAGGATTTTTCCGGCGTGGCCCCCGAGGCGCTGGAAGCCGTGCTGGCCGGATTCAGGGGCGAGATCGAGCAGATCCCGCCCATGGTGTCGGCGCTCAAGCGTGACGGCAAGCCCCTGTATGAATACGCACGCCAGGGAATCGAGCTGGAGCGTCCGCCGCGCCGGATCGTGATCCACGCGCTGGAGCTGCTGGCCTGCGAGGGCCGCAGCGCCCGGGTGCGGGTGCATTGCAGCAAGGGCACCTACGTGCGCACCCTGGCCCAGGACATCGGCCGTCGGCTGGGTTGCCTGGCGCACCTGTCGGCCCTGCGGCGTACCGCGGTCGGGCCGTTTTCGATCGAACAGGCCGTGGGGCTGGAAGCCCTGCAGGCCATGGAAGCGCCGGTGACGGCGCTGATCCCTTTACACGCCTTGCCGGACGGTCTGCGTCCGGCAAGCGTTTCCACCGAGGAAAACACTCTATGAAACGAGCTTTGCGCAACGTGGCCATCATCGCCCACGTGGACCATGGCAAGACCACGCTTGTCGACCAACTGCTGCGGCAGTCCGGCACCTTCCGCGACAACCAGCAGGTGTCCGAGCGGGTCATGGACTCGGGCGACATCGAGCGCGAGCGCGGCATCACGATCCTGGCCAAGAACTGTGCCGTCGAATACGAAGGCACGCACATCAACATCATCGACACCCCGGGCCACGCCGACTTTGGCGGCGAAGTCGAGCGCGTGTTGTCCATGGTGGACGGCGTGCTGCTGCTGGTGGACGCCGTCGAAGGTCCGATGCCGCAGACCCGCTTCGTCACGCGCAAGGCGCTGGCGCTGGGCCTGAAACCCATCGTGGTGGTCAACAAGGTCGACCGCCCGGGCGCGCGCCCCGACTACGTGGTCAACGCCACTTTCGACCTGTTCGACAAGCTGGGCGCGACCGAGGAGCAACTGGACTTTCCGGTGATCTACGCCTCGGGCCTGTCGGGCTATGCCGGGCTGACCGATGACGTGCGCTCCGGCGACATGCGGCCGCTCTTCGAGGCCATCCTGCAGTATGTGCCGCAGCGCGACGACGACGCCGACGGCCCTTTGCAACTGCAGATCATCTCGCTGGACTACAGCAGCTACGTGGGCAAGATCGGCGTGGGTCGCATCAACCGCGGCCGTCTGCGCACCGCCCAGGACGTGGTGGTGAAATTCGGTCCCGATGGCGAGCCGTTCAAGGGCCGCGTCAACCAGGTGCTGAAGTTCAAGGGCCTGGAACGCGAACTGGTGAACGAGGCCGAGGCCGGCGACATCGTACTGATCAACGGCATCGAGGACATCGGCATCGGCTGCACCCTGATGGATCCCGCCGTGCCCGAGGCGCTGCCGATGCTGCGCATCGACGAACCCACCCTGACCATGAACTTCATGGTCAACACCTCGCCCCTGGCCGGCCGCGAAGGCAAGTTCGTCACCAGTCGCCAGCTGCGCGACCGCCTGGACCGCGAACTGAAGTCCAACGTCGCCCTGCGTGTGAACGATACCGATGACGATACCGTGTTCGAGGTCTGCGGCCGGGGCGAACTGCACCTGACCATCCTGCTGGAAAACATGCGCCGCGAAGGCTACGAACTGGCGGTGTCGCGGCCGCGCGTGATGTTCAAGGACATCGACGGCGTGAAATGCGAACCCTACGAACTGCTCACCGTGGACGTGGAAGACACGCACCAGGGCGGCGTGATGGAAGAACTGGGCCGGCGCAAGGGCGACCTGCAGGACATGCAACCCGACGGACGCGGCCGCACCCGTCTGGAATATCGTATCCCGGCGCGCGGCCTGATCGGCTTCCAGAGCGAATTCCTGACCCTGACGCGCGGCACCGGCCTGATGAGCCACATTTTCGACGACTACGCGCCGGTGCGCGAGGGCGGGGTGGGCGAGCGTCGCAACGGCGTGCTGATCAGCCAGGACGACGGCACCGCCGTGGCCTACGCCCTGTGGAAGCTCCAGGAGCGCGGCCGCATGTTCGTGTCGCCCCAGGATCCGGTCTATGAAGGCATGATCATCGGCATCCATTCGCGCGACAACGACCTGGTGGTCAACCCGATCAAGGAAAAGAAGCTGACGAATGTGCGCGCCTCCGGCAAGGACGAGCATATCGACCTGGTGCCGCCCATCGCGCTGAACCTGGAATACGCCGTCGAATTCATCGCCGACGACGAACTGGTCGAGGTCACGCCCAAGTCGATCCGCCTGCGCAAGCGCCATCTGCAAGAGCACGAGCGCCGCCGCAGCCTGCGCGAATCGGCCTGATTCCATCATCGTTCAGACTGGTGAAGACCCCGCCCTATGCGCGGGGATGAGACTGGGCACGGAAAAGTCCCTGCGGACTATTCCGTGCCTGTCGAATCCGGGCCGCTTGCAAACGGCGAGGTCGGAGGCCGGGTTTACCGGGTTTCCGCCCGGATCACGAGGGCCAGCCCGGCCAGCAGCGCGGCCAGGCCGGCATAGGCGGGAGCGCCTGGCCGTTCGCCCACCACCGCCAGTGCCAGCAGGAAGGCGGTGACGGGCTCCATCAGGGCCAGCGACACGCCGGTGGCCGCGCTGATGTCGCGCAGGCCCGTACTGAAGAGCAGGTAGGCGATTCCCGTCGAGGCGATGCCCAGGAAGCCGACCACCAGCCAGCCCGAGACCGTGATCTGCGGCGGCCCGGCCCAGAATCCGGCGGCCGGCAGGGCCAGCAGGGCGCCCACCAGGAATACGCCCAGCGTGGCGACGGCGGGTGTCGAGTGCCGCACCAGTTTCTTGTTCAGCAGGGCGTAGAGCGCATAGGTCAGGCCCGAGGCCAGGCACAGGGCGATGCCCGGCGGATCGGCCTGGATGTCGCCGCCACGTCCGAAGACGAGCAGCACGCCACCGCCCACCGCCAGCAATGTGCCCGCCCACCAGCCCGGGCCGGGGCGCGCGCCGCCGGCCAGTTGCAGCAGGCCGGCCCAGATGGGGCCGCTGCCGATGGCCAGCGCCGTGCCGACGGCCACGCCCGTGGCCTTTACGCCGGCGAAGAACGTCAGGTTGTAGCCCGCCATGCAGGCGCCGGCCCAGGCGGCGCGGCGCCAGTCCAGGCCCGCAAGCTGGCGGGCCAGATGGGGCAGTCCGTTGATCGAACCGGCGCAGACCAGGAAGAAGAGAGCCGCCACCCCCAGGCGCAGGGCGCCCACCCAGTAGGGCGACAGGGCGCCGTCGGAAAAGCTTTGGGCCGTGCCCGTGGTGCCCCACAGCATGCCGGCGCACAACACCAGCAGGATGCCGCGCAGGGGCCGGATGACGGCGGCCGAGGAAGGATTCGGAATCGTGCTCATGCCGACATGATGGCACCATGGCCGCCGGGCTTTTGTCGAGAAACGCTCGCGGTGGACGGCACGTCCGGCCGGGTCGCCGAGCGGGGCCCGCGCAGGGGAATCAGGCGTCGCTCCGGCGCAGCGCGCGGGCCCCGATGCCCCGGTCGCGTCGCAGCGCGTAGGCCAGGGCGCTGCCGGACCCGTAGCCGACCCGGACGGCGGCGAATTCCAGTGTCGCGCCTCGTGCCAGCATGCGGCTGGCGGAGTCCAGCCGCAGGGCGCGCAAATGGTCGCCCGGCGTGCGGCCGGTCAGCTCCAGCAGACGGGCGTGGAAGCGCTGAGGACTCAGGCTGAACAGTCGGGCCATGCGGGCCGTCGGCCAGGGCTCGTGCAGCGCGCAGGACAGCGCGGTATCCAGGCGCGTCAGATCCAGACCCCGGCGCGAGGAGAGTGCCGTGGGCAGACCCAGCAGCAAGGCCAGTTGTTGTCCGGCATCCCCCTGGGCGCCCAGGACGCGGCAGGCGGGCGACAGGGCGAAGCGCCGTAACCGGTCGAGGCCGGCCGATCCGGGCGCGTCGATCACCAGGATGCGGGTGCCGGGGCGCGCGCAATAGGCGTGCCGGGCGCCCGCCGGGATCAACAGGCCGCAGGATGGATCCGTGAACGCGGCATGTCCATCGATCTCCAGCTCCATGCGCCCGGTCAGCGGCGCCATGATCTGCGCGTGGTCATGGGCGTGTACGTGGGCCTGGCCGTCGTAGGTGCGCAGCGTGCTGACCGGTTCGAGGAGCGGCATGGGATCGGGCGGCAATGCGGAGAGGGTAATCGAAGGATCTTACTGCTTAAAATGAAGGACTGGCTCCGTTGCGCGCCGCCGGGCGCCCGGAATGCCACGTTGCGCCCCGCCATGATGCTCTATCTGCACGGATTCCGATCCTCGCCCGATTCCCTCAAGGCCCGCCTGATGGCCGGGGCCATGGCCGAACGCGGCTTGGCGGCCGACTGGCATTGTCCGCAATTGCCCGCCAGCCCGGCGGCGGCGCTGGACCTGGCGCTGGAATGGGCGCGGGACCGCCTGGGCATTGATACCGCCGGCGAGCGTCAGGGCGGCGTGATGCCGGGGGGCGCCGATGCGGCGGCCCGCCTGACCATCGTTGGCTCATCCCTGGGCGGTTTCTATGCCACTTGGCTGGCCGAACGCCTGGGCTGCCGCGCCGTGCTGCTCAACCCTGTCGTCCATGCGGCGCGCGATCTGGCGACCCAGGTCGGTTCGCATCGTACTTTCCATGGAGACGAACCCTTCGAATTCCTGCCAGGCTATGTGGACGAACTGGCGCACGCCGAGGCCGACATCCCGGTCCTGACGCGACCCGAACGCTATTTCCTGCTGGCCGCCACCGGCGACGAGGTCCTGGACTGGCGGGAAATGCGGGATCGCTTCGCGGGCAGTCGCCAGCGCATCATCGAAGGCGGCGATCACGGCATTTCGGATTTCGCCGACTGGCTGCCTGACGTGCTGGAGTTCGCCCTGGACGGCCCCGAACAAGACGCGCCAGGCCGTCGCGTCGTCACCGGCGGCTGGACCGATCTGGGCGCCGAGGCCGGCCGCATCCGCCTTGAAGTCTTCGTCGAGGAACAGAAGGTGCCGCTGGAAGAAGAACTGGATGCCCGCGACGCGCAGTGCCTGCACGCCATCGCCTATGACGCCGACGGCCGGGCCATGGGCACCGGCCGGCTGCTGCCCGACGGCCACATCGGCCGCATGGCCGTGCGCAAACCCTGGCGCGGCCAGGGCGTCGGCTCGCTCCTGTTGACCGCGCTGATGGATGCGGCGCGCCGCCGGGGCGACGCTGAGGTCGTGCTGGACGCACAACTGCAAGCCCGGCCTTTCTACGCCCGTCACGGCTTCGTGGAAGAGGGCGAAACCTTCATGGACGCGGGGATCCCGCATCGGGTGATGCGGTTGCGGTTTTAAAGCCTTACTTCAGGTTGCCCGACAGGAACTGCCGCAGCCGGGGGCTTTGCGGGTTGTCGAACAGATCGGCCGGCGGGCCGACTTCCTCGGCCACGCCCTGGTGCAGGAACATGACCTGGGACGCCAGGTTGCGCGCGAACCCCATTTCGTGGGTGACGACCAGCATGGTCCGGCCTTCTTCAGCGAGCTTCTGCATGACCTTCAGCACTTCGCCCACCAGTTCAGGGTCCAGGGCGGACGTGGGTTCGTCGAACAGCATGACTTCGGGCTCCATGGCCAGGGCGCGGGCGATCGCCACGCGCTGCTGCTGGCCGCCCGACAGGGACGAGGGATACTGGGTCTCGACCTTGGGGTCCAGGCCGACCTTGGCCAGATAGTGACGGGCGCGCTCGACGGCCTCGGCCCGGCTCAGCTTGAGCACCTGGATCGGGGCTTCGATCACGTTGCCCAGCACGTTCATGTGCGCCCACAGATTGAAATGCTGAAACACCATCGCCAGCTTGGAACGCAGGCGACGCAGCTGATCCAGGTCGGCGGCATGGGGTTCGCCGTGCTTGTCGTGCACGATCTTCAGCAGTTCGCCGTTCAGCGACACCGAGCCCTGATTGGGTTTCTCCAGGAAATTGATGCAGCGCAGGAAGGTCGATTTGCCCGAGCCGCTGGAGCCCAGGATGCAGATCACGTCGCCGGCGTTGGCCGTGAGCGAGACGCCCTTGAGGACCTCGTTGTCGCCGTAGCGCTTGTGGATGTTGATGACGTCGAGTTTGGACATGGCGATGAGTATGGACGGGCTCTAGCGGTGGGTGCCCAGGTAGGCCAGCGTGCGGCGCTCGAACCGGCGGAACAGCCCGATCAGCGCGAACGACAGGCACAGGTAGAGCAGGGCGGCGAGCCCGTAGGAAGCGAAGGTCTGGTAGGTGGCCGAATTGGCGTCGCGGGCGACTTTCAGGATGTCGGGCACGGTGGCGGTGAAAGCCAGGGACGTGGCATGCAGCATCAGGATGACCTCGTTGCTGTATGCCGGCAGCGCGCGGCGCAGGGCCGAGGGCAGGATCACCCGGCGGTACATGGCGAAGCGCGTCATGCCGTAGGCGCGCGCGGCTTCGATTTCGCCCGCGCTGGTGGCGCGGATGGCGCCGGCGAAAATCTCGGTCGTGTAGGCCACGGTGTTCAGCGTCAGGGCCAGCACCAGGCAGTTGAAGCCGCTCTGGAAGAACGCCGCCAGGGGCGGCGTGCCCTTGATGAAATCCAGGCTGTAGATGCCGGCGTAAATGAACAGGATCTGTACGTACAGCGGGGTGCCCCGGAAGACGTAGCTGAACGCCCACAGCGGGATCGACAGCCAGCGGCGCGAGGACACCCGGGCCACGGCCAGACCGATGGAGATGAAGAAGCCCATCGACACCGACAGGACCAGCAGCCACAGGGTGACGGCCATCCCGGAGGCGCTGCCGTTGCTGGCGTACAGGTAGGCGCGCCAGAATTGGTCGAGTACGTCGATCATAGCTGCGCCTTGCGCACGCCCACGCTGTAGCGCCGGTCCAGCCAGTACAGGATGCCGTTGGACAGGGTGGTGAGGGCCAGGTAGATCAGGCCGGTCAGGCTGATGAACAGGAACACCCGGAAGGTGACGTTGCCGGCGTCCTGGGCGACCTTGACCAGGTCGGACAGGCCGATCAGCGACACCAGGGCGGTGGATTTCAGCAGAACCTGCCAGTTGTTGCCGATGCCGGGCAGGGCATGGCGCATCATCTGCGGGAACAGGACGCGGCGGAAGATCTGGAACTCGCGCATGCCGTAGGCCGTGGCGGCTTCCATTTGGCCGTACGGCACGGCCATGAAGGCGCCCCGGAAGGTCTCGGCGAAATAGGCGCCGTAGATGAAGCCCAGCGTCAGCACCCCGGCCCCGAAGGGATCGATGTCGATCGGGTCCAGTCCGACCAGATCGGTCAGGTTGTTCAGGTAGATCTGCATGCTGAAGAAGATCAGCAGCATCAGCACCAGGTCCGGCACGCCGCGGATGAGGGTGGTGTAGGCCGTGGCGGCCAGGCGCGCCCCCCAGGAGGAAGAGAGCTTGGCCCAGGCACCCAGCAGCCCCAGCCCCACGGCCACGGCCAGGGACAGCAACGCCAGCTTGATGGTGACCCAGGTCCCCGCCAGCAGCAGGGGGCCGTAGCCGTCTAGAAACATGGAAATCGGGGAAGGACGGAAGGGCGGGACGTCCCGGCTCGCGCGCCGGAACGGCCCCGCCCGGATTGGGATGGGCCGGCCGCGCGGTCAGGCGACATCGCGCGGCGGGCGCGGGATCACTGGGCGGGGAACTGGATCAGGCCCTCGGCGAAGTATTTCTTCGCGTAGCCCTGGAGGGTGCCGTCGGCCAGCATGGCCTTGAGCACCTTGTCCACGTCGGCCTTGAGCGCGTTGCCCTTGCGGATGCCCATGGCGATGGGTTCGTTCAGGATCGGATCGTCCAGCGTCATGGCGGCGAGCTCGTAGCCGGCGCCCTCGGGCTTGTTCAGGAAACCGTCGACTGCGCTCTGGGCTTCCTGGAAGGTGGCGTCCAGGCGGCCGGCCGTGACGTCCACGTAGGCGTTCGTGTAGCTGGGATAGGCGACGACCTCGACGCCTTTGGGCGCCCAGTGCTTGCGGGCGTAGGTTTCCATCGTGGTGCCCTGCTGGACGCCGACGCGCTTGCCCTTCAGGGATTCGGCGGTGGGTTCCAGGCCGCTGCCTTTCTTGACCATCAGCTTGACCGGCACGATGTACATGGGCGTGGAGAAGTCGATGACCTTCTTGCGCGCCTCGGTGGCGGTCATGGTGGAATTGGCCAGGTCGAACTTGCGTGCCTGCAGGCCGGGGATCAGGCTGTCGAACGATTGGTCGATCCACACGCAGGTGCGGTTCAGCCGCTTGCAGAGCTCGTTGCCGATGTCGATGTCGAAGCCCTCGAGCTGGCCGTTGGGATTGCGGTATTCGAACGGCGGGTAGCCGGCTTCGGTGGCGATCTTGAGTTCCTTGGCGTCGGCGGCGTTGCCGACGGCGGGGATCAGGCCGGCCGCGATCAGCAGCGCGGCGCCAAGCAGGGTGGTTTTCATCGTGTGTTCTCCTGGGGGGCCGGGCGGCGGGTAGCGCCGGCCGACGGTGACAAGGCGTGATGTTAACCCAGGTTCTTGCCGGGGCGCATCAAGCATTACCCCTACAAGAACCCCCGCGGGTGCTGGCGCGCGGCGGGCATCCGCGGGCTCAGGTCGGCAGCGCGGGCTCGCGTTGCTGCTCGATCTGGGCGGCTTCCTGGATGAGGCGGACGACTTCATCGATGTCGTCGGTGACCAGCAGCAGGTCGAGGTCGAAGGGACCGATCATGCCGTGGGTCAGCAACTGGTCGCGGACCCATTCCACCAGGCCGGACCAGAAGGCCTTGCCCACGAGGATGATTGGGGCGGGCGGCTGTTTCATCGTCTGAACCAGCGTGATGGCCTCGAACAGTTCGTCCAGCGTGCCGAAGCCGCCGGGCAGCACCACATAAGCCAGGCTGTGCATGAAGAACGAGGCCTTGCGCGAGTTGAAGTATTCGAATTGCAGGCTGTCGGTCTGGTAGGAATTGTCGGTCTTTTCGCGCGGCAGGCGGATGTTCAGGCCGACGCTGCGCCCGCCGGCCTCGAAGGCGCCGCGGTTGGCGGCTTCCATCAGGCCGGGGCCGCCGCCGGCGATCACCGGCAGGCCGAGCTGGGCGATGCGCGCGCCCAGTTCCATGCCCTGGGTGTAGAAAGGGTGGCCGGGGGGAATCCGGGCACTGCCGAAGAGGCTGACTCCCAGGCCGATTTTCTGGAAGGCCTGAGCCGCCGCGCGCATCTCTGCAATAATCGTGGGGATCTGTTGTTCGGCCGAAACGCGTTTTGTCTTATTGTCCGTCATGAAAAAAACCTTGTTGCTCGTGGATGGGTCCAGCTACCTGTACCGCGCCTATCATGCGATGCCCGATCTGCGCAATGCGCGCGGCGAACCCACCGGAGCCCTGTATGGCGTCATCTCCATGTTACGGAGGCTGTTGCTGGATTACAAGGACGTGGCCACCCATGGCGCCTGCGTGTTCGATGCGCCCGGCGGCTCGTTCCGGGAAACGATCTACCCCGACTACAAGGCCCACCGGCCATCGATGCCGGAAGACCTGCGGGCACAGATCGAGCCGATCCATCAAGCCGCCGCCGCACTGGGCTGGACCGTGATCGTGGCGCCGGGCGTGGAAGCCGACGACATCATCGGCACCCTGTCGCGCCGGGCGGGCGAAAGCGGCTTTTATACCATCATTTCGACAGGCGACAAGGATCTGGCCCAACTGGTCGACGATCGTGTGGAACTGATCAACACCATGTCGGGCGAGCGCCAGGACCGCGAGGGCGTGATTCGCAAGTTCGGCGTGCCGCCCGAGCGCATCGTCGATTATCTGATGCTGACCGGCGATGCGGTGGACAATGTGCCGGGCGTGGCCAAGGTCGGCCCGAAGACCGCCGCCAAGTGGCTGAACGAATACGGCGATATCGACACGCTGGTCGCCCGGGCCGACGAAATCCGCGGCGTGGCGGGGGAAAACCTGCGCGCGGCGGCGCCCCGCTTTCCCATGACGCGGGACTTGCTGACTGTCCGGCTCGATTGCGAACTGCAGGCGCAGTGGGAGCCGGCCGAGCTGGACCTGCGGACGCCGGATCATGACGCGTTGGTCGCGCTGTACGAAGCCTATGGCTTCCGGACCTGGCTGCGCGAGGAAACCGGCGAGCCGGATCGCATTCCGGAACAGGACGCCCGAGCCCCCCGCGAGGCGCCTGCCGCGCCGGACGGCGTGCGGTACGAAACCATCCTCGACGAGGCGGCACTGGATGATTGGGTGGCGCGGCTTCGGGCCGCGCCTCTGGCGGCCCTGGATACGGAAACCACCAGCCTGGACCCCATGGTGGCCCGCCTGGTGGGGGTGTCGTTCGCCATCGAGCCCGGCCGCGCCGCCTATGTGCCGGTGGGCCATCGCGCGCCGGGCACGCCCGACCAGCTGGACCGCGCGCTGGTGCTTGAACGCCTGCGTCCCTGGCTGGAGGACCCGGCCGCGTCCAAGCTGCTGCACCATGCCAAGTACGACGCCCACGTGTTCGCCAACGAGGGCGTCGAACTGCGCGGGGTGCGGCACGACACCATGTTGCAGGCCTATGTGCTGCAGTCCCACCGGCGCGTGAATCTGCAGGATCTGTGCAGCCAGTGGCTGGGGCTGACGGGCACGACCTACG
Source organism: Castellaniella denitrificans (assembly GCF_027214045.1). GTDB lineage: Bacteria > Pseudomonadota > Gammaproteobacteria > Burkholderiales > Burkholderiaceae_B > Castellaniella > Castellaniella denitrificans_A. The sequence continues at coordinate 164,008 of NZ_JAPWHE010000004.1, forward strand.
AGGCTCTGTGTGGCAAGGGCGCGCGCCAGATAGGTTTCGACGAGGTCGCGCTGGATCAGGCCGCGCATTACGCCGCCGAGGACGCCGATTTCACGCTGCGCCTGCACCAGGTGCTGTACCCGAAGGTCCGGGCCGAGGCCGGGCTGGACCGGATCTACGCGCTCGAGATCCGCGCTTCCGACGTGCTGACGCGCATCGAGCGCAACGGCGTGGCCATCGACGCCAAGGTGCTGGCGGCGCAAAGCCATGAACTGGGTCGGCAGATGATCGACCTGGAAGCCCAGGCCCATGCCCTGGCGGGCCAGCCCTTCAATCTGAATTCGCCCAAGCAGTTGGGCGAGATCCTGTTCCAGCGCATGCAGCTGCCCGTGCTGCGCAAGACAGCGAGCGGCGCGCCGTCCACCGATGAGGAGGTCCTGACCCGACTGGCGCAGGACTATCCCCTGCCGCGCCTGCTGCTCGACTATCGCGGCATCGCCAAGCTCAAATCCACCTATACCGACAAGCTGCCGCGCATGATCGATCCGCGCACCGGCCGGGTGCACACGCGCTACGCCCAGGCGGCCGTGGTGACGGGGCGGCTGGCCTCGTCCGACCCGAATCTGCAGAACATCCCCGTGCGCACGGCCGAGGGCCGCCGCGTGCGATCGGCCTTCGTGTCCAGCCTGGGCAAGATCGTGTCGGCCGACTACTCGCAGATCGAACTGCGCGTGATGGCCCACGTGTCGGGCGACGAGAATCTGCGTCGGGCTTTCGCCCAGGGACTGGACATCCACCGCGCCACGGCGGCCGAGGTCTTCGGCCTGCCGCCGGACCAGGTCGACGCGGAACATCGCCGGGCGGCCAAGGCGATCAATTTCGGGCTGATCTACGGCATGGGCGAATTCGGCCTGGCGAGCAACCTGGGCATCACGCGGGCGGCCGCCAAGTCCTACATCGACCGCTATTTCATGCGCTATCCGGGCGTGGCCGACTACATGGACCGCGTGCGCCGTCAGGCCCGTGAACAGGGCTACGTGGAAACCGTCTTCGGACGCCGCCTGTATTTCCCCGAACTGGCCGGCGCCAAGGGGCCGCGCGCCGCCGCAGCCGAACGCGCCGCCATCAACGCGCCCATGCAGGGTACGGCGGCCGACCTCATCAAGATGGCCATGGTGGCGGTCCAGGACTGGCTGGACGCCGAGGGTCTGCGCAGTCTGATGGTGATGCAGGTGCATGACGAACTGGTGTTCGACGCGGCCGAGGACGAGGTCGAGGTCTTGCGCGAACGCGTGCCGGCGCTGATGGCGGGCGTGGCGGAACTGGCGGTGCCGTTGGTCGCCGAGGTCGGCGTCGGTCCGGACTGGGGCGCCGCGCACTGACCGCGATCCGTCACTCCGAGTCGCGCAGCCGGTTGGGGCGCAGTTCGCCGTGGCGGTCCAGGATGGGGTAGGCCGCCGCGTTGACCAGGCAGGCATTCACCCCGCTCGCGTCGCGCAGGATCTCCAGGTAGAAGGCGCCGACGTCGGCGACGTCGATGCGGCCGGTCTTGATGTGGTCCAGGTGACGCTCGGCCGCCCGCGCCTCGAGGGCGCGGAAGTGCTCTTTCTCGAAGGCCAGGGCGCGGGCGGCCACCCGATCGCCCGAGACGAACAGGGCGGCGGCCTGGCGCAGGTTGCGCTGCAGCCGTTCCAGGACTTCGGCCAGTTCGGCCTGCTGCTCGGGGTCCAGCGTCCAGTGCTTCTTGTGCAGCCGGCTGGCGTGGCCCAGCAGGCCCATGCCGGACACGTCGGCGGCGTGGGCGATGTTCATGGAAAAGGTCAGGATGGACTTCAGGTATTGCACGTCGTCGGCGCTCAGGCCTTCCTGGTCCTGGGTCGCCAGATAGGCGGTCACCGACCGGTCCAGCTGGCTGATGGCGCTGTTCAGGTAACGGGCCTGGCCGTTGGCCCGGGGGTCTTCGCGCAGCAGGGCTTCTCCGGTCAGCCGCAGCGATTCGCGCAGCAGGTCCGTCAGTCTCAGCGCTTCGCGGGCGGCCTGGCCCAGGGCGACGGCCGGGACTTCGCGGGCGGACTCGTCCAGGTACTGGGGGCGGGCGGGGTCGTGCGGGTCGACGCGCGGTGGAAGCAGCCGCTGCAGCAGCCGCGCGTAAGGCCGCAGCGCGGGCATGAAGCAGGCGGCCACCGTCAGGTTGAACAGCAGGTGAAAATTCGCCACACCATGGGCGGCATCGCCCAGTCCGGCCATGAGGGTCCCCGCCCAGGGCAGCAGGGCCAGGCCCAGCAGGCAGCCGGCGACGCGTGTGCCCAGATTGCCCATGGGCACGCGGCGGGATGCGGGATTGCCGTCGCCGCCGCTTTCCAGAACCGGATTGATGGCGGTGCCCAGGTTGGCGCCCAGCACCAGTGCATAGGCCAGTTCAGGCGTGACCAGGCCGTGATGGGCGAGCGACATGATCAGCACGACCACGGCGACGCTGGAATGCGAGGCCCAGGTCAGCGCCGCGCTGGCCGCCAGGGCGATCACCGGCGCGCCGGCGAGCGCAAGCAGGGCGCCGCCCAGCAGGGGCGCGTCCCGCAGCGGCTCGAACAGGGTCACCAGTTCGTGCAGGGCCAGAAGAAGCAGGCCCAGGCCGATCAGGGCCCGGCCCAGGTCACGGGCCCGGCCCGGCTCGTAGTGGCGGAACATCCACACACCGACGAGCACGAGGCCGGGCGCCAGAGCCGTCGGGTCGAAGGACAGCGCCTGGACGATCAGGGTGGTGCCGACGTTGGCGCCCAGCATGGCCGCCAGGCCCGGAACCAGCGGCACCAGCCCGTCCAGAGCGAAGCCGGTGATCATCAGCCCGGTGGCCGTGCTGCTCTGGATGGCGGCGGTGATCATCAGTCCGGTGCCGAAGGCGCGCGAGGGCGATCCCATGGCGCGACCCATCCACAGGCCCAGCGTTTTGCCGAAGGCCCGTTGTACGCCGGTCTGGACCATGTGCACACCCCACAGCAGCAGGGCGACGAAGCCGCCGAAGGCGATCAGGACCTGGAATTCGCGCACATCCGGCCCGCCCGGCTCAGGCCGTCTGCCGGCGCAGGGCCTCGATGCGTCGTTCGATGGGCGGATGCGAGGCGAACAGCGCGCCGAGCGCGCCGCCCGCGATGCCGGAGGCGGCGAAGGACTTGGGCAGTTCGCCGGCTTCGACCCCGCCCAGGCGGGCGAGCGCCCGGATCATGGGCTCGCGCGCGCCCATCAGCCGGGCCGAGCCCGCGTCGGCGCGGAACTCCCGCTGGCGTGAGAACCAGGCGACGATGATGGAGGCGAGCACCCCGAAGAGGATTTCGCATACAAACACGCTGGCGTAGTAACCGATGCCGACATCGCGCTCGTTCTTGAGCACGGCGCGATCGATGAAGTAGCCGACGATGCGCGACAGGAAAATGACGAAGGTGTTGACGACGCCCTGGATCAGGGTGAGGGTCACCATGTCGCCGTTGGCGACGTGGGAGACTTCATGGCCCAGCACGGCGGCGACTTCTTCTTCGGTCATGGACGAGAGCAGGCCGGTGGACACCGCCACCAGGGCATCGTTGCGGAAAGCCCCCGTGGCGAAGGCGTTGGGCGCACCTTCGTAGATGGCGACTTCCGGGTGGCCGATGCCGGCCCGGTCGGCCAACTGGTGCACGGTGGCGACCAGCCAGGCCTCGCGCTGGTCGCGCGGTCGTTGGGGATCGATCACCCGGGCGCCGGTGCTGGACTTGGCCATCCATTTGCTCATCAGCAATGAGATGAATGAGCCGGTGAAACCCAGCACCGCCGAAAACACCAGCAGCGCGGCCGGATCGATGCCGTTGGCCGTCAGGTAGCGGCCGACGCCCAGGATGTTCATGGTGATGCTCAGCACCAGCATGACCGCCATGTTGGTGACGAGGAACAGGATGATTCTTTTCATGTGGGGGCGAAGCTCCGCAGGAAGGGAACAATGATGTCCAAAGTGTATAGTATCGGCTTCCGGTTGGTATCACTGTCTTTGGTGACGCATGCAGTCTTTGTGGATGTTGCTGGCCTGCGCCATGTTCGCCATGATGGGGGCCTTCGTGAAGGTCGCCGCCGACTTTGGCGCCACTCTGCCGGAAATCGTCCTGTTCCGGGGCATTCCTTCCGTCCTGCTGCTGTATTTCTGGGCGCGCTCCACGCGTCGCACGATCCGCCCGTCCAGTTGGCGCCTGCACATCTGGCGCAATCTCAGCGGCATCATGTCTATGTGGCTGGGTTTCTTCGCATTGTCCCATCTGACACTGCCCACGGCCGTCAGCCTGAACTACACGGCGCCGCTGTTCATCGCGGGCTGGATGCTGTGCTTCGGCGGCGCCCAGCGCGATCCGGTGCGCGTGCTGGCCGTGCTGGCGGGCTTCCTGGGGGTGCTGGGCGTGCTGCGCCCCAGCATCCAGCACGATCAGTGGCTCGCGGCCCTGATGGGGCTGGGAGCGGGCGGGCTGGCGGCGATCGCCATGATGCAGGTCCGCCAGCTGGGCCAGGTCGGCGAGCCTGAATGGCGCACGGTGCTGCTGTTTTCGCTGGGCGTCTGCGCGAGCGGCCTGGGCGGCATCGCGTTTCAGGGCTGGCGCACGAGCGATCCCCTGGCTTTGCTGGCCCTGGTCGGGCTGGGCCTGGCGGGATTGGTCGGCCAATTGGCCATGACCCGGGCTTTCGGCCTGGGATCTACCCTGTTGACGGCCGCGCTGCAGTACGTGACCATCATCTTTGCCGCCCTGATCGGCGTCCTGTTCTGGGGCGACCGGCCTGCGCCTCTGGCCTGGGCCGGCATGGCCTTGATCATCGGATCCGGTCTGCTGTCGGTCTGGCGCACTTACACCGAGGCCCGCGCGCTGCGGGGCGACGGCCGCGCGGCGCCGCCAGCGGGCCCAGGCTTTTCCACAAAGGAGGTAACCCCGTCATGACCGCTTTGCTGATTCAGCCCGAGGCCTTGCGCGACCGCCTGGCCCGTCCGGGCTGCCTGGTTTTCGACGTGCGCCACGATCTGGCGGACCATCAGGCGGGCCGGCGGGCCTACGAATCGGGCCATGTGCCCGGGGCGCTGTACCTGGACCATGAAACTCAGCTGTGCGCGCTCAAGACCGGACGCAACGGCCGCCATCCCCTGCCGGACCGCGCCGATTTCGCCGCCCTGATGCGGGCGCAGGGCCTGACGGCCCGCTCCGACGTGGTGGTCTACGACGCCGGCAACGCCATGTTCGCGGCCCATCTGTGGTGGATGCTGCGCTGGCTGGGGCACGAATCCGTCGCGGTTCTGGACGGGGGGTGGACCACCTGGCAGGCGACAGGCGGGGCGGTCGAGACTGGCGCGCGCGCGCCCGCACTCAACGAAGCCCAGGCGATCCAGGGGCTCGCGCCTTCGGGCAAACCGTCCATGCCCGTGGTTGACGCCCGCGCCGTCCTGGCCAACCTGGACGAGCCGCGCTTCACGGTGCTGGATGCGCGCGCGCCGGAACGTTTCAGCGGCACGGTCGAACCCATCGATCCGGTGGGGGGGCACATCCCGGGCGCCCTGAACCGGCCGTTCGCCCAAAACCTCGGGTCGGACGGGCGTTTCAAGCCGGCCAGCGAATTGCGGGCGGAATTCGAGTTCCTGCTTGGAGACCGGCTGGACCGCGGCATTGTCCACCAGTGCGGCTCGGGCATCACCGCCTGCCACAACCTGTTCGCCATGGAACTGGCCGGTCTGCGCGGCTCCGCCCTGTACCCGGGTTCCTGGAGCGAATGGTGCGCCGATTCCTCCAGGCCGGTGGCGCGCGACTGATTCAGGCCATCATGCGGCGGTACCAGGCATGGAAGTGCGCCATGCCGTCCTCCAGAGGGCTCTGATAGGGGCCGCATTCGTTTTCGCCGCGCTCCATCAGGGCGCGGCGTCCCGCGTCCATGCGCTCGCCGATCTCGTCGTCCTCGATCGCGGTCTCCAGATAGGCCGCGCGCTGGGCCTCGATGAACTCGCGCTCGAAGGCGACGATCTCCTCGGGGTAGTAGAACTCGATCACGTTGACGGTTTCCTGGGGGGCGACGGGATGCAGCGTGGACAGCACCAGGACGTGCGGATAGAGCTCGATCATGTGGGTGGGGAAATACGTCACCCAGACCGCGCCGAAATCGGGCGCCGAGCCCGATCGGTACTGCAGCAGGCGGTCGTGCCATTGGCGATAGACCTCGGTGCCCGGCTGGCCCAGGGCCTGGTGGATGCCGACGCGCTGCATGCTGTGGAAGTCGCCGAATTCCCATTCCAGGTCGTCGCAGGTGACGAAGCGCCCCAGTCCCGGGTGGAAGGGACCGACGTGGTAGTCCTCCAGGTAGACCTCGATGAAGGTCTTCCAGTTGTAATGGCAGGGATGGACTTCCACGTGGTCCAGCACATAGTCCGAAAAATCGAATTCCGGCCGTTCGAACAGGCCGCCGATGTCGCCGAGCGGATCGCGTGCGCCCTCGAACAGCAGGCCGTGGCAGTCGCGCAGCGGGAATTCCCGCAGCCGCAGGTCCGGTTTCTCGGGGAACAACGGGGCGTTCAGCAGGCCGCCCCGGGCGTCGTAGCTCCATTGATGGATGGGGCACAGGATGCGTCCGCCCGTGCTGCACAGGTTGCCGGCCGCACAATCGGCGTCGCGGCCGTTCTGGCTGCCCAGCATCAGGGCCTGGCGGTGGCGGCAGACATTGGACAGCAGGCGTACGTCGGTCCGGTCGCGCAGCAGGACACGGCCGCCGCCCTCGTGGGCCAGTGTGCGCCAGTCGCCGGGGTTCGGCACCATTTTCCCGTGCCCCACGTAGCGCGCGCTGCGTTCGAATATGTGGCTGCGTTCCCGTGCCAGGATGGACGGGTCGAAATAATGATGGACCGGAAGCTGGCTGGCCAGATCCGCGCCGGAAGGGATGTAAGGGTTGGTCATTGGTTCCCCCCGCAAGAATGGAACCGTCCGGGTTGCCGCGTCCCCGCGTCCCGGCGCCGGCAGTCCAGGCGGGCGGGGCGGGGAAAGGACGGCGGCCGGATCGGCGCGAAGAAAAACGCCCGAGCCGGTCGGCCGCATGGCGCGACCGGACCGCATGGCCCCGACACGGCGTGAAGCCCGGTTCGGGGCAGGGGACGAAATTGTACCCCACCCTGGGGCCGGGATGGGCCGTGCCTGTTTCATGGTCTGGCGGGGTTCCCGTACAATCCAGTCTGGAATGCACAGATGAAATCCCATGGTCAACGAACAAACCCCGCCGCCGGATCGCGCGCCCCGGTCGGCCGATTCATTGCCCCAGGACTTCGAGACGGCACTGGCCGAACTCGAGGACCTGGCCGGCCGCATGAACGACGGCAGCCTGGGCCTGGACGAATCCATTGCCTTGTATCAGCGCGGCGTGGCGCTGGCCCAGGTGTGCCAGCAGCGGCTGGAGGCTGTCGAGCAGCAGGTCCAGGTGCTTCAGGGCCAGTTGCTCCAGCCTTTCGACGACGCCTCGACGCGGGACGCGTCATGAGTGCTGCGGCGGGTAATTTCGACGCTTGGCTGCACGATCGGGTGGATCATGTCTCGGCGGTGCTCGACGATCTGCTGCCGCCCGTCGAGGACGATCCCGCGCGGCTGCACGAAGCCATGCGTTATGCCGTTCTCGGGCCGGGCAAGCGGGTGCGGGCCGCGTTGGTCTATGCGGCCGGCGAGGCCAGCCGCGCGCCGAACGGAACGGCCGCCTCCCAGGATCTGGCGCTTGACGCCGCCGCCGCCGCCGTGGAACTGATTCATGCCTATTCGTTGATTCACGACGATCTGCCCTGCATGGATGACGACGATCTGCGGCGGGGCAGGCCCACCGTGCATCGCCGGTTCGACGACGAGGCCCTGGCCATGCTGGCGGGGGATGCGCTGCAGCCCTTGGCCTTCGATTGCCTGGCGCAGATGCCCATTGCGCCGGCCCTGACGGTCCAGGCGGTCCAGTTGTTGGCCCGCGCGGCGGGCAGCGACGGCATGGTCGGCGGCCAGGCCATCGATTGCGCCAGTGTTGGCCGGACGCTGCGCGTCGAGGCCCTGCAGCACATGCACCGCATGAAGACCGGTGCCCTGCTTGAGGCCAGCGTGCTTCTGGGCGGGGTGGTGGCCGGTGCCAGCAGCACGGCGCGGGCCGGCCTGGAATCGTACGCCTCGGCCATGGGCCTGGCCTTCCAGGTGGTGGATGACATCCTGGACGTGACCGCCGATTCGGCCACGCTGGGCAAGACCGCCGGCAAGGATGCCGCCCAGGGCAAGCCGACCTACGTGTCCATCATGGGGCTGGAAGGTTCGCGCGAACTGCTGGCCAGCCTGCGCGAACAGGCTTGCGCTGCGCTGCTGCCGCTCGGGCCGTCGGCCTGCCGCCTGCGCGAACTGGCCGACTACATCATCGGCCGGTCCCATTAGCGGGGACTGGCCCTGGATCAAGGCATCATGACTAGACTACTGGAAGGCATCCAATCGCCGGCGGATCTGCGCCGTCTGGACCGTCGGGACCTCAGGGAACTGGCCGCCGAACTGCGGGCGTTCGTGCTGGACTCCGTGTCGCGCACCGGGGGGCACCTGTCCTCCAACCTGGGGACGATCGAACTCACCCTGGCGCTGCACTATGCGTTCGATACGCCCCGGGACAGGCTGATCTGGGACGTGGGCCACCAATCCTATCCGCACAAAATCCTGACCGGACGACGCGAGGCCATGTCCGGCTTGCGCCAGCAGGGCGGGATCTCCGGCTTCCCGAAACGCGCGGAATCGCCGTACGATGCCTTCGGCACGGCGCATTCCTCGACCTCGATCTCCGCCGCACTGGGCATGGCGGTCGCCTCGCGCAACGCCGGCGTCGACCGGCAGCACATCGCCGTGATCGGCGACGGGGCCATGACGGCGGGGATGGCCTTCGAGGCTCTGAACAATGCCGGCGTCACGCCCGACGTGAACCTGCTGGTCGTACTGAACGACAACGACATGTCGATTTCGCCCCCGGTCGGCGCGTTGAACTATTACTTCGCCCGGCTGCTGTCGGGTCAGTTCTATGCCCACGCCAAGCACATGGGGCGGGCCGTGCTGCAGCATGTGCCGCCCGTGCTGGCGCTGGCGCGCAAGCTCGAAGGCCACGCCAAGGGCATGCTGTCGCCGGCCACGCTGTTCGAGGAGCTGGGGTTCAATTACATGGGGCCGATCGACGGCCACGACCTGGACGTGCTGATCCCCACCCTGGAAAATCTGCGCCGCCTCGGCGGCCTGCAGTTCCTGCACGTGGTGACGCGCAAGGGCCAGGGCTACAAACTGGCCGAGGCCGATCCGGTCCTGTATCACGGTCCGGGCAAATTCGACCCCTCGGTCGGCATCCAGAAACCCGCCGCGCCCGCGCGCCGGTCGTTCACCCAGGTGTTCGGCGACTGGTTGTGCGACATGGCCGCCGCCGACACACGGTTGGTCGGCATCACGCCGGCCATGCGCGAAGGCAGCGGCCTGGTCGAGTTCGAGCGCCGTTTCCCGCAGCGCTATTTCGACGTCGGCATCGCCGAACAGCACGCCGTGACCTTTGCCGCCGGCCTGGCTTGCGAGGGCTGCAAGCCCGTGGTGGCGATTTATTCCACCTTCCTGCAGCGCGGCTATGATCAGTTGATCCACGACGTGGCCCTGCAGAATCTGGATGTGACCTTTGCCCTGGATCGTGCCGGGATCGTCGGCGCCGACGGGGCGACCCATGCCGGCAATTACGATATCGCCTACCTGCGCTGCGTCCCGAATCTGGTGATCGCCACGCCCTCGGACGAGCGCGAGGCCAGGCTTTTGCTCAATACTTGCTTTCTTCATCCCGGACCGGCCTCGGTCCGCTATCCGCGCGGCGCCGGCTGCGGCGCCGATCCGGGCGACAGCCTGGATCCGGTGGAGATCGGCCGGGCCGTGGTGTGCCGCGAAGGCCGGGACATTGCGCTGCTGGTGTTCGGCACCCTATTGCCGGAAGCCGCCCGGGCGGCCGAATCGCTGGACGCCACGCTGGTGGACATGCGCTTCGTCAAGCCCCTGGACGAGGCGCTGCTGCGGCGGCTGGCCGACGATCACACCCTTTTCGTCACGGTCGAAGAGGGCGCCGTCATGGGCGGCGCGGGCAGCGCCGTGGCCGAATGGCTGAGCCGGGAGGCGATCGTCCGCCCGATCCTGCAACTAGGCTTGCCGGATGAATTCATCGATCATGGGGACCAGAAGGCCATTCTCGCCGGGCTCGGCCTGGATGCCGATGGAATCGAGGCGTCGATACGCCAGCGCTTGAAAAGGAATGCTTCATGAACACCCTGCTGGACCCGGTGGCGATGGCGATGCCGGACGTGCAAAGCGGGCCGGACTCGCGCCGGGTCGCCATCCAGCGAGTGGGCGTGCGCGGCGTGCGCCACCCTCTGGTGGTGTCGGCCGGCGCCAGTCAGCCTCAGGCGACCGTCGCCGATTGGGAAATGACCGTGGCCCTGCCGGCCGACGAGAAGGGCACGCACATGTCGCGCTTCATCGCCTTGCTGGAATCGCGGCGCGCCCAGCCGATGACGCCCTCTGACTTGTGCGCCCTGGCGCAGTCCATGCTGGACCTGCTCCATGCCGACGCGGGCGATGTCGTGGCGGGTTTCCCCTATTTCATCGAGAAGCCCGCGCCGGTGTCCGGCGTGCGCAGCCTGATGGACTACCGGGTCCGCTGGTCCGTCCGCGCCCGTCGCGGCGAGACGCCGCGCTTCTCCCTGTCCGCCCAGGTGCCGGTGACCAGCCTGTGCCCCTGCTCGAAAGCGATCTCCGAATACGGCGCCCACAACCAGCGGTCACACGTGACCGTGGACCTGGAGTACGACACGGTCCAGTCCGTCGACCTGGACGCGCTGATCCGCGGCGTGGAATCCCAGGCTTCGTGCGAACTGTGGGGATTGCTCAAGCGCGCCGACGAGAAATTCGTCACCGAGCGCGCCTACGAGAACCCGAAATTCGTCGAGGACCTGGTGCGCGACGTCGCCGTGATGCTGCAGCGTCTGCCCGGCGTGGCGTCCTACCAGGTCACGGCGGAAAATTTCGAGTCCATTCACAACCATTCCGCCTACGCGGTGGTGAGCAGCCGCTAGATCTGCTAGAATGCCGGGTTACTTGCTCGACCGTGCCTGTGGCATGCCTTTTTTGGCGTGTCCGCGGCGTCCCGGAATGGGGGCCGCACGATGCCGGCGGGCTGTCTGTCAACATCACAGATATCCATAAGGAGTCTTACATGCGCCACTACGAAGTAGTGTTCATCGTGCATCCCGATCAGAGCGAGCAGGTGCCCGCCATGATCGAGCGCTACCAGGCCATGGTCACCAGCAATGGCGGCCAGATCCACCGCGTCGAGGACTGGGGCCGCCGCCAGCTGGCCTACCCGATCCAGAAGCTCGTCAAGGCCCACTACGTGTGCTTCAACATCGAGTGCGGCCAGGCCGCCCTGGATGAGCTCGAACACTCGTTCCGCTACAACGACGCGATCCTGCGCCACCTGTTCGTCAAGACCAAGCACGCCCACACCGAGCCGTCGATCATGATGAAGTCGGTCGAGCGCGAGGAAGCCCGCAAGGCGACCGCTACCGAGTCCACCACGAATTCCTGATCCGGAGCCCGCGCATTCCGTGAACCGGGTCGAAATCGCAGCGCGCGTGGCCGAGGCCGAGCCGCTGCGCCACACGCCGGCGGGCACGCCGGTGCTGCGGCTCCGGATGGCACATGAATCCGAGGTCCTGGAAGCCGGGTCTCCCCGCACCGTCCGCATGGAACTGCAGGCGGTGGCCCTGGGAGACGTGGCCCGGGAACTGGCCGCAGCGCCCATCGGCGCCCTCGTGCAGGCCATCGGGTTCCTGGCGCCCCTCCGGCAGGGTTCGGACCGGCTGGTGTTCCACATCCAGCGGATCGCGCAGGCACACTGAATGAACATGCCGGGCATGGCCCGGCCACAAAAGAAAGGCAATCATCATGGCTTACTTCAAGAAAACCAAGGAAAAGCGCAAGTTCGGGCAACAGAATCCGCTGTTCAAGCGTCGCAAGTTCTGCCGCTTCACCGTCGCCAAGGTCGAAGAGATCGACTACAAGGATCTGGACACCCTGCGCGATTTCATCCAGGAAAACGGCAAGATCATCCCGGCCCGCCTGACCGGCACCAAGGCGCACTACCAGCGCCAGCTGGACACCGCCATCAAGCGTGCGCGCTTCCTGGCCCTGTTGCCGTACACCGACAACCACAACTGATCCGAGGTCTCCCATCATGCAAGTCATTCTGCTTGAAAAAGTCGTCAATCTCGGCAACCTGGGCGATGTGGTCCGTGTGCGCGACGGCTATGCCCGCAACTACCTGATCCCCCAGAAGATCGCCCGCCGTGCGACCGACGCCGCCCTGAAGGAATTCGAGGCCCGCCGCGCCGAGCTCGAAAAGCACCAGGCTGAAAAGCTGGCCGCGGCCCAGGCCGTCGGCGAAAAGCTGTCCGGCTACGTGCTGACCATCAGCCAGAAGGCCGGCGTCGACGGCCGTCTGTTCGGTTCGGTCACCAACATGGACGTGGCCGCCGCGCTGCAGGCCGTCGGCTTCGCCGACGTGCACAAGGCCCAGGTCCGCATGCCCGACGGCGCCATCAAGACCGTGGGCGAGTTCCCGCTGCAGGTCGCGCTGCACGCCGACGTGGTGGCCGATATTTCGGTGACCGTGCAGGGCGAAATGGCCTGAGGCACCGCATCGCCGCGCCCCATGCCTCGTGGTAACGTAGGGATGGCGCGGCGCCGCTGAAAAGGGTCGGCGTATCGCCGGCCTTTTTTCATTTTGATCCGAGGACAAGGTTTGGAAATCGAAGCCGACGCGCAACTGGATTATCTGCGTGTGCCGCCGCATTCCATCGAGGCCGAGCAGTCGGTGCTGGGTGGCCTGCTGCTGGACAACGCCGCATTCGACCGGGTCGCGGACGTCCTCACCGAGGACGACTTCTACCGTTTCGACCACCGCCTTGTCTGGCAGCACATTACCCGGCTGGTCGGGCTGGCGCGGCCAGCCGATGTCGTCACGGTTCACGAATCCCTGGCCATGGCCGGCAAGGCCGACGAATGCGGCGGCCTGCCCTATCTGAACGCCCTGGCGCACAACACGCCCTCGGCCGCCAACATCCGCCGCTACGCGGAGATCGTGCGCGAGCGGTCCATGCTGCGCAAGCTGGTCTCCATCGCCGACGAAATCTCCTCGGCCGCCTTCAATCCCCAGGGCAAGGAAGCCCGACAGATCCTCGACGAGGCCGAGTCGCGCGTCTTCCAGATCGCCCAGGAAGGCGCGCGCGGCATGGCGGGTTTCCAGGAGATCCGTCCGTTGCTGGCCCAGGTGGTCGAGCGTATCGACGAACTCTACCATCGCGAGGGTGATTCCGACGTGACCGGGGTGCCGACCGGCTTCAATGATCTGGACCGCATGACCTCGGGCCTGCAGCCGGGCGATCTGGTGATCGTGGCCGGACGTCCTTCGATGGGCAAGACCTCCTTTTCCATGAATATCGGCGAACACGTCGCCATCGAGCAGGGTCTGCCGGTGGCGGTGTTTTCCATGGAAATGGGCGCGGTGCAACTGGCCATGCGCATGATCGGCTCGGTCGGCATGCTGGACCAGCACCGCATGCGCACCGGCAAGCTGAACCAGGACGACTGGCCGCGCCTGACCCACGCGGTGCAAAAGGTCGAGGAAGCCCAGATCTACATCGACGAGACCCCCGCGCTGACGGCCATGGAGCTGCGCGCCCGCGCGCGGCGTCTGTCGCGCCAGTGCGGCCAGCTCGGGCTGATCATCATCGACTACATCCAGCTGATGTCAGGCAATGGCGGAGAAAACCGCGCCACGGAAATCTCCGAGATCAGCCGGTCGCTCAAAAGCCTGGCCAAGGAACTGAACTGCCCGGTGATCGCGCTCTCGCAGCTCAACCGCAGCCTCGAACAGCGTCCCAACAAGCGGCCCGTGATGAGCGACCTGCGAGAATCCGGGGCCATCGAGCAGGACGCCGACGTGATCATCTTCATCTACCGCGACGAGGTCTACAACCCCGATTCGCCCGACAAGGGCACGGCCGAGATCATCATCGGCAAGCAGCGTAACGGCCCGATCGGCACGGTGCGCCTGACCTTCCAGGGTTCCAGCACCCGCTTCCTGAACTTCTCCGCCGCGCCGGGGTTCTGAACAGTCGCCAGCAAGGGCGGACCGGCCCCCGGGCTGCGATGATCAGTGCGCCGCCGGCGCTTTTGGAGCGTGCAGCAGTTGCGCCAAGGCCTCTGTCAGTTCCGGGTGCTTCCAGGTGAATCCCGCCGCTTCCGCCCTGATGGGCGCCAGTCTTTGACCGCCGAGCAGCAGCACGGACATTTCGCCCAGGGCCAGGCGCAGCGCCCAGGCCGGAACGGGCATCATCGCGGGGCGCCGCAAGGCTCGAGCCAACCTCCGGGTGAAGTCGCTGTTGCGCACGGCTTCGGGCGCGCAGGCATTGAACGCGCCGCTGCATTCGTGTCGCAGCAAATGGTCGATCAGTGCCACCTGGTCGTCGATGTGGATCCAGGGCATCCACTGCCTGCCGTCACCCAGGCGTCCGCCCAGTCCAAGGCGAAAGACGGGCAGCAGCCGTGTCAACATGCCGCCTTGCGCAGCCAGCACGGGCGCGGTGCGCAGCAGCGCGACCCGGACACCCCACTGACTCGCGCGTTGCGCTTCCTGCTCCCAGGCGACGCACAGGCGGCTGCCGAAATCGTTTTGTCCCGGCTCGCTGTCCTCGTTCAGCCATTCATCACCCCGGTCGCCATACCAGCCGACCGCCGAGCCCGACAGCAGGATACGGGGCGGAACGGTCTGCCGGCCCATCCAGTCCACCAGCGTACGCGTAAGATCCACACGGCTGCGCCACAGCACGGTGCGGCGGGCTTCGGTCCAGGGGCGGTCGACAATGGGCGCGCCCGCCAGGTTGATCACGGCGTCCATGGGGTCGACGTCATCGAGATCCTGCAGCCGCGCAATACCCTGTGCGCCACTGCACAGTTCGGGAACCTGGAGCGGATTGCGGCTCCAGACCCACAGTTGGCGCCCCTGTGACCGCCAGTATTGGCAGAGCGCCCGGCCGATCAGGCCGGTGCCGCCGGTGAGCAGAATGCGCATGGCGTTTTCCCTTCGTTACGATGCCGGGTCCCGGCGCGTCTGGGGCACCCAGATCAGTGCCGAAGTATCGACGCCCAGCGCCTGGGCGCGGGCCAGAATGGCTTCGCGTTGCCCGGCGTCGAGCTGTTTGTCGCGAGCGAGGATCCAGGCATAGCCTGTATCCGGTCCGATCACCAGCGACCACCGGTAGTCGGGATCGAGTGCGGCCACGTGGTAGCCACCGTAGAAGGGCCAGAAGAAAGAGACTTTGAGCGAGCCCGTCGTGGATGAACCGATGAACCGCGCATGTCCGACCGCTTCGCGCCATTGGCCCTTGGCGGGGAGAAAGCCGCGATTCACCACGCGCACGCTGCCATCTGGCAGCGGCGTATAGGTGGCCGAGACATCGGTCATGCCCCGCTCGAAAGAATGATCGAGCCGGGCCAGTTCGTACCAGTGCCCCTGGTAACGCTGCAGATCGAATGGGGTGACGGCGGTCACGCCGGGCGGGGGCCGGGTGCTGGCGCAGCCCGCCAGCAGCAGCGCGCAGCCGGCGGCCAGCAGGGAGGGAAGCGCCCGCCTTTGCTGGCGGGAAAGGCCTGCGAACAGGGTGCGGAGCATGTCGGAAAACGGGCGCATGATGTCCTCGATCGATTCAGTGGGCGTGCCGCCATTGGGATACCAGCGGCTGCAGGCCGGACAGGTGCCGGATGGCGCTGACGCCGGGCATGGACCATTGGTACAGGGCCGCGCATGAGCCGCCGACCCATAGCGCCGTCGCGGCGGGCAGTTGGGCACGAAGCGCGCGCAAGTGGGTGCGCACCTCCGCGGCTTTGTGCACATTGCTGAAGCTCAGGGCCACCACATCGGCTTTGTGGGCCTGTGCGGCCTGGACAATATCGGTCACGGGGGTCTGCGTGCCCAGAGAGACACAGGCGCAGCCTTCCAGCACCAGCAAGGCTTCGACCATCAGCAGACCGAGGCCATGCTGCTCCTGCGGCACCGTTGTGAGCAATACCTTGGGGCCCTGTGCAACGGGCTGGGGCGTCAGCGATGCGATGGCGTGACGCAGCACGCCGGTAATGATCTCGGTGTACAGGTGTTCTTCGTAAATCTCGAAGCGGCCTTGCGACCAGGCATCGCCGACAGCGGTGGTCAGCGGGGCGACCAGATCGGTCACGAAAGGCGCCAGACCCATGCGCATCTGGGCATGCCCGAGCCCATGCCGCAGGGTCCGTGGATCATGCGCGGCGATGGCCTCGAGCAGTTCCTCGATCAATGGATCAGTCGCTTGATGTTTATGCTTTGTCTTGGACAAATCAGAAGTGGCGTCAGTCGTACGCCGCGCCAGCATGTCGTGCAGCTGTTCAATCTCCAGCCCGACGACCTTTCCGGGCCGCATGCCGGCATCCAATAGCCGCGCGATCAGTTTGAGTCGTTGAACCTGCGCGGCGCTGTAGAGCCTGTCTCCGGACGCATCCCTGTCAGGTCTCGGAAAACCATAACGTTTCTCCCAGACGCGCAGCGTGTCTTTGGCCAGGCCTGTTTCGCGCGCGACGGTGGCGATCGACAAGCCGGCATCGTCTGCGGAAGGCTGTGTGTCGCTGGGGTTGGAAGCGATCTGGCTCATGATGGGCTGAAGAATGGGTTGATCGAATTGTCTAGGACAAAACTGGTTTTGTCTAGTATATTACGTCATCAGTGTAGCGTGCGGGGAGATGCCCGTGCGTGACGATGCATCGGGGAAATCATGAAAGTCGCTGTCATTGGATCGGGCATTTCAGGCTTGGCGGCTGCTCACCGCCTGAAAGGCCATGCGCGGGTGACGCTGTTCGAGGCGGGAGGCTATTTCGGTGGCCACACGCACTCCGTACAGGTCGACTTGCCGGATGTCCATGGCCGTCGGGTCTCTCATGCGGTCGACACGGGGTTCCTGGTTTTCAATGAACGGACGTACCCCGGGCTCATTGCCCTGTTCCAGGAGTTGGGCGTGGCTACCGCGCCTTCCGACATGTCGTTCTCCGTCCAGGTGCCGGGCGCCGGTCCGGCGGGCGCCCACGCCCTCGAATGGAGCGGCTCCAGCCTGGCCACGGTGTTCGCCCAGCGCCGCAATCTGCTGCGCCCGCGCTTTCTGGGGATGCTCTGCGAGCTGTTGCGCTTCAACCGCTTGTGCACCCAGCTCGCCACCCGGGGAGACGACGCCGTCCTGGTCCAGCCGCTGGGCGATTTTCTGGACCTTCATGGTTTCAGCGAAGCCTTCCGGCACTGGTATTTCCTGCCCATGCTGGGTTGCATCTGGAGTTGCCCCACCGATCAGATGCTGAGATTCCCCGTGGCCACCATGGTGCGGTTCTGTCACAACCACGGACTCCTCCAGGTCCAGGACCGGCCGCAATGGCATACTGTGGCCGGTGGCGCGCACCAGTATGTGGCCAGGATGCTCCAGGGCCTGGATGCCCGCCTGGCGACGCCTGTCGAGCGGGTCCGGCGCGACGAGGCCAGCGTATACATTCACGCAGCGGGTGAAACCGAGCGTTTCGATGCCGTGGTGCTCGCGGTGCACAGCGATCAGGCCCTGCGCATGCTGGAGCATCCCACCGTGCAAGAGCAGGCGGTGCTGGGGGCCATCCGCTATCAGGCGAATCGCGCCATCCTGCATACCGACACCGCCGTGATGCCGCGGCATCGCGCCGCCTGGGCCGCGTGGAACTATGAGCGTTCCACGGAGGGTGCGCGCGAGTCCGCCCGCGTCTGTCTCCATTACTGGCTCAACCGCCTGCAACCGCTGCCGTTCGCGCAGCCCGTGATGGTGTCCCTCAATCCGGTCCGCGACATCGATCCCGCGCGGGTGCTGGGCGAGTTCGATTACGACCATCCGGTATTCGACATCGGGGCCATGGCGGCGCAGAGGCGTCTGCCGCAGTTGCAGGGTGTATGGCGGACCTGGTACGCAGGCGCCTGGGCCGGCTATGGCTTTCATGAGGATGGCCTGCAGTCGGGCTACCGCGCCGCGGATCTTCTGCTGGCTCGATGGCGCCGCCGGGAGGCGGCATGAGCCCGGGCCTCGATCATCGTGCCTTACCGGGCAATCGGCCGTATATCGGCTTCGGCCATGTCTGGCATGACCGGCTGCGTCCGCGCCGCCATCGGTTCGTCGTGCCGACGTTTTTTCTCATGCTGCCCATGCGCGCATTGCGCCAGCGGCCAGCGTTGGCGAATCCCCTGGCGATGAACCGTGCCGGAGCGCTTTCCTTCCGGGATGCCGATCATGGCGATGGACGCGGTCCGGGAGAGGGGGGGGCGCTGGCCTGGCTGGAGGCGCTGTTGGGCGCCGAAGGCATCCACGATGCGCAAGGCGAGATCTGGCTGCAATGCTATCCCCGTGTGCTGGGATACACCTTCAAACCGGTCAGTTTCTGGTATTGCCACCGGGCCGATGACAGTTTGCGCGTCATCGTGGCCGAGGTGAACAATACGTTCGGCGAACGGCATGTCTACGTGCTGGATCACCCCCGCTATGGCCAGGTGCTGCAGGCGCGGAAAGTCTTTCATGTCTCGCCATTCTGCCCCCTGGAGGGCGGCTACCGTTTCGAATTCCGCCGCACCGGTTCCCAAGGACTGCGATCGGTCCGGGTGAAAATCGATTATCGCGACAACGAAGGCCCCATGCTGCTGACCGGCGTGGCCGGGCGTCTCGAACCGTTGAATGCCGCCAGCCGTCGCCGCGCGCTCTGGCGCTACCCCCTGCTGACGCTGGGCGTCATGACCCGCATTCTCTGGAATGCCTTTCTGCTCTGGTTGAAACGGGTCCCTGTTCACGCGAAACCCGAAGCGCCGGCGCAGTCCGTTTCCCGTTCCTTTCCCTCGGACGACTGGCAATGAACACTAAAACGTCTTCCTCATTCCCCTCCGGGTTTCCCGCCGACATGCCGGCCGCCGCGCGCACCTGCCTGAGCTGGTTGCAGCGCTTGCAGCATGGCACGCTCCATCTGGAGGCCCCTGACGGCCGCATGCTGCAGCTGGGCCAGGGGGGGCAGCCTCACGCCAGTTTGCGGCTGCGCGACTGGCGCGTCTTTGGCGCGGTGCTGCGCTCGGGCGACATCGGTCTGGCGCAAGGGTATATCGCGGGCGACTGGAGCACGCCGCATCTGGCCGATCTGCTGCGGCTGCTGATCGCCAATCGCAACACGCTGGAAACGCTGGTGTATGGAAGCTGGTGGGGGCGGCTGCTCTATCGCTTGCGTCACCTGATGCATCGCAATACCCGCCCCGGGAGCCGGCGCAATATTCAGGCCCACTACGATCTGGGCAATGACTTCTACCAGTTGTGGCTCGATCCGGGCATGAATTACTCCGCCGCCTGGTTTCAGGGGGATCCGTCGGGCGATCTGGCCCAGGCTCAGCGTGCGAAGATCGGCCGCGCCCTGCGATGCGCCGGAGTAGAACCCGACAGCCGTGTCCTGGAGATCGGCTGTGGCTGGGGCGCGTTGGCCGAAATGGCGGCGGGCGAGTTCCAGGCGCATGTCACGGGCGTCACCCTGTCCTCCGAGCAGTTGGCCTGGGCCCGGGAGCGGATGCTGCGCGCCGGGCTCGCGTCCCGGACCGACTTGCGCCTGCAGGACTATCGCGATATCCAGGACGAGCCGTTCGATGCGATCTGCTCCATTGAAATGATCGAAGCGGTAGGCCAATCCTATTGGCCCGACTATTTTGGCGCCCTGGCGCGCTTGCTGAAACCGGGCGGCAGGGCCTGCGTGCAGAGCATCGTCATCGACGATGCGCTGTTCGAACGGTATGTGCAGGGCACCGACTTCATTCAGCAGTATGTCTTTCCGGGCGGCTGCCTGCCCAGCCCGACGCATTTTCGTGCGCAAGCCCGACAGGCGGGCTTGCGCGTGACCGATGAATTCGCCTTCGGTGCCGACTATGCGGAAACGCTGCGCCGCTGGCGCCAGCGTTTTACTCAGCATCGCGCCGAGGTCCTGGCCAAAGGGTTCGATGCCGGTTTTCTGCGAACCTGGGAATTCTATCTTGCCTACTGCGAGGCGGCGTTCGATACCGGCAACATCGACGTGGTCCAGTACACGCTGGTGAAAGATTGAACACACGATGCCCTCACGACCGATACCCATGCCCGCTGGCCGCCCGGCCCCGTCCGGGCACTCCCCGCTGAGACGCCGTCTGCTCCTCTACGGCCTGGCCCTGGCGGCCCCGGGCGTGGCCGCCGAGCCGGGCCGGACGGCAGGCGCGGCGGGCGACCCGCCGGTTTTCGTGCGCCGGGTGCTGCCCGACGCGGCGCTGGCGGGGGAGGGGCGGCTGCGCTTTTTCGGGCTGCGCATCTACGATGCCCGTCTGTGGGTGGGGCGGCGGTTCGAAGCGGACAATTTCGGCGCCTATCCTTTGGCCCTGGAGCTGACTTATCACCGGGCTTTCGCCGGCGCCGACATCGCGAAACGATCCATCGAGGAGATCGGACATCAGGGCGGCCTGACGCCCGGTCAGGCGCTGCGCTGGCGCACGGAACTGGCCGGGTTGCTGCCCGATGTGCAGCCCGGAGATCGCCTCACGGGGCTGTATCTGCCCGGACGCGGGATGACGGTCTGGCAGGAGTCGCGGCGGCTTGGCTCCATCGAGGACGCCGAACTGGCGCTGAGGTTTTTTGGCATCTGGCTGTCCACCCGGACATCCGAGCCGGATTTGCGCAGCGCCTTGCTGGCCCGCCTCACGGAGGCCAGGCCATGAGCCGCCCCGCAGTCCTGGAACCGGCGCGTTCCCTGCCGCCGGGCGATGGCCTGGCCTACGGTCTGCTGGGGCTGCCCCTGGCTTTTGCCGCGATCCCGATCTATGTGGTGTTGCCCCATTATTACGCCAGTGATCTTGGACTGCCATTGGCGCTGGTGGGCTCGCTGCTGCTGCTCGTGCGCTTGATGGACGCGGGTGTCGAGCCCCTGCTGGGGCGTTTGAGCGATCACCTGTATCGTCACAGCATCCTGGCCGTGTTGTGGGTGGCGGGCGCTTCGGCACTGCTGCTGGGGCTGGGCATGGCGGGCCTGTTTTTCCCCCTGACGCAAGGGCGGACGTCCCTGGCGGCCTGGATGGTGGCAGGCCTTTTGTTCACTTGTCTGGCCCACAGCCAGCTGATCATCTCGCATCAGGCCTGGGGGGTGCGCCTCGGAGGGGATGCCGTTCAGCGCAGCCGCATCGTCGCCTGGCGCGAGGGATTGGGGCTGTTGGGCGTGATCACGGCCAGTGCGATCGCTGTGAACGGGAGCCCCCACAACATGCTGAAGGTTCTGGCCCTGGCGCTGCTGTTCGCCTGGCTCGCATTGTGGCACGCTCCGCGGCCGCCGGCGATGGCGCGGATCCGGGCATCGGCCGGTAAAGCCGCCGGAGCGTTCCTTCTCTGGGAGCCGCTGAAGGAGCGGCCATTCCGACGCCTGCTGGCCGTGTTTCTGTTCAATGGCATTGCCGGTGCCATTCCGGCTGCGCTGATGCTGTTCTTCGCGCAGGATCGGCTGCAGGCCGGTTCGTCCCAGGTCGCGCTTTTCCTGGTCCTCTACTTCGTCAGCGGAGCGCTTTCCATGCCGCTCTGGGTGCGGGTCGTGCGTCGCCTCGGCCTGGCGAGGACATGGCGCACCGGCATGCTGCTGGCCGTGGTCTGTTTTGGCTGGGTGGCGGGCCTGGACAGTGGCCAGGTGGTGGCGTTTTCCGTCGCCTGCGTGCTCTCGGGCGCGGCGCTGGGTGCCGATCTGGTCGTGCCGGGCGCGATGCTGGCTTTGCTGATCGAACGCCATGGCGCCCAAGGCATGCGCGACGGCGCGTACCTGGGATGGTGGAATCTGGCGACCAAACTCAATCTTGCGCTGGCCGCCGGGGTGACGCTGCCACTGCTGCAATGGCTGGGCTATGCGCCCGGCAGCCGGGATCCGCACGCGCTGCAGCTTCTGGCCTGGACCTACGGTCTTTTGCCCTGCGCGCTCAAGCTGGGCGCCGCCTGGCTGCTGCACCGGTTGTTCATTGTCTCTCACGCTAACGAAGGATGACATCATGACCACACGCCGCCATGTTCTTTGTGCCCTGATCGCGGGACCCGCCGTGCTGGCGGGATGCGCCGGCCCCAAAGTGGTCGACTATGCGGAACAACGGCCCAGACTGGAGCTGGACCGCTACTTCAATGGCCGTGTCAGGGCCCATGGCATTTTTCAGAAGCGCAGCGGGGAAGTCGCCCGCCGGTTCACCGTGATCATGGATTGCCGCTGGGAGGGCAATCAGGGGGTGCTCGACGAAGCCTTCACCTATTCGGATGGCACGAAGCAGCGACGTGTCTGGCATTTGACCAAACTCGACGGCGGCCGCTACGTGGGTCGCGCCGATGACGTGGTCGGGGAAGCCCGGGGGCAGGAATCCGGCAATGCCTTCCGCTGGAACTACACCCTGCGGCTGCCGGTGGACGGCAAGGAATACGAGGTGCAATTCGATGACTGGATGTTCCTCGTCGATGAGCAGGTGATGCTCAACCGGGCCACCATGAGCAAGTTCGGCATCACGCTGGGTGAAGTGTTGCTGTCATTCACAAAGGAATAGCGCGGTGTCTCTCAACCCTTCATTGACGGACTGGCGTGGAAAGCGCGTGTGGCTGGTGGGCGCGTCCAGCGGCATTGGCCTGGCGGTGGCCGAACAATTGCACGCGCGCGGTGCCCGGGTCATCGTGTCCGCGCGCCAGCAGCCTTTGCTGCAAGCGTTCGTCGAGGCCCACCCGGGCAGCGAGGCGGTGGCTTTGGACGTGACCGACGCACAGGCCGTGCGGGAGGCCGCCGTGGGCCTGCGATCCGAAGGCCCTCTGGATCTGGTCTGCTATTGCGCGGGCCACTATCGGCCCATGCGGGCGGATTCGCTGGCGCTGCCCGAGTTGCTGAAACATCAGCAGGTCAATCTGACGGGGGCGTTGCATGTGGTCGCCGCCGTGGTGCCGGGCCTGCTGGAGTCGGCGCGGGCCGGACGCGCGCCGCACCTGAGCCTGGTGGCCAGTGTGGCCGGCTGGCGTGGTTTGCCGCAAGGGCTGGCCTATGGTCCGACCAAGGCGGCGCTCATCAATCTGGCCGAGACGCTGTTCCTGGACTTGCGGCCTCATGGCATCGGCGTCAGTATCGTGAACCCCGGGTTCGTCGATACGCCCCTGACCCGCCAGAACGATTTCGCCATGCCCGCGCTGCTCACGCCGGCGCAAGCGGCGGATGCCATGCTGCGGGGTTGGGCCCGCGGTGGTTTCGAGGTGCATTTTCCGCGCCGTTTCACGTGCTGGCTCAAACTGCTGCGCGTCCTTCCCTACCGCTGGTATTTTGCACTCGTTCATCGCATGACAGGTCTTTGACGCGCATGAAATCCCCTGACTCCGACGTTTCCACCGATACCCGGGCCGCGTTGGCCCGTCTGGTGCGGCTCTACGAGCACCTCACGCCCGACCGCCTGGCACAGCTCGAACATTACTATGCGCCGGATGCGCGATTCAAAGATCCATTCAACGAGGTGCGCGGCGTGCCGGCGATCGCCCGGATCTTTGCGCATATGTTCGCCACGCTGGATCAGCCGCGATTTGTGGTCACACAGCAATGCGCGCAGGCGGATCAGGCCTTTCTGTGCTGGGAGTTCCACTATCGCATGCGGCGGTGGCGCGCCGGAGCGGATCAGTGCATCCATGGCGCGACCTGGGTGCGTTTCGATGCGCAGTGCCTGGTGGCCTGTCACCGCGATTATTGGGACGCGGCCGAGGAACTGTATGAAAAATTGCCCGTGATCGGTCGCCTGATGCGCTGGCTGCGCAAAATGCTCTCTGCCAAATGAAAGACTTGACCGATACCGCTGATCTTTCCGGTGCGCTCGTCTGGTTCCGACGGGACCTGCGCTGTGACGACCATGCCGCGCTTTATCATGCGCTGCGCAAGTATGGACGCGTCTATTGCGTGTTCGTGTTCGATACCGAGATTCTTGACGCGCTGCCCAGCCGGCATGATCGACGCGTGGAGTTCATTCATGCCAGCGTGCTGGAACTCGACGAGGCCTTGCGGTGCCTGGCGGCGCGCAGCGGGGCGCCCGGCGGCGGACTCATCGTGCGCCACGGTCCGGCGACGACCTGCATCGTTCAACTGGCCCAGGCGCTCGGTGTCCGGGAAGTGCTGGCGAATCGCGACTATGAGCCCCAGGCCATCGCGCGCGACCGGCGAGTGGCCGATGCCTTGCGCGCGCAGGGCATCGTTTTCAGCGAATATAAGGATCAGGCGCTGCTCGACCGGGATGAGGTGCTGACCCGGCAAGGCCGGCCTTACAGCGTATTCACCCCCTACAAGCGTGCCTGGCTCGAGAAGCTCGACGGATTCCAGCTCGAGTCCTATCCGGTCGAGCGCCATGCCGGCCACCTGGCCCCGCCGCCGCAGGGCGAGTCGCTTCCCGCGCTGTCACAGCTGGGGTTCGTCCCGACGAATCTGCAAGCATTGCCCCTGCCCACGGGGATCAGCGGTGCGCAGCAATTGTTGCGGGACTTCGTGCCGCGCATGGGGGCCTACCACGAGGCCCGCGATTATCCAGGTCGCAAGGGTGTCTCGTACTTGTCGGTCCATCTGCGCTTTGGCACCGTGTCCATTCGTCGATTGGCATCGCTGGCCGCCCGGCAGGCGGCCGGCGGGTGTCCGGGTGCGCAGACCTGGCTTTCCGAACTGGCGTGGCGTGACTTCTATTTCATGATTCTGTGGCATCACCCGCAAGTGACCACGCAGTCGTTCAGGCCGGAATTCGATCAGGTGCAGTGGGATGAGGCGCCCGATGCGTGGCAGGCCTGGTGCGAGGCGCACACCGGCTATCCGCTGGTGGATGCCGCCATGCGTCAGTTGCTGCATACCGGCTACATGCACAACCGCCTGCGCATGGTGGTGGCCAGTTTCCTGACCAAGGATCTCGGGATCGACTGGCGCCGGGGCGAGCGGTTCTTCGCCCTGCATCTGAACGACTATGACCTGGCGGCGAACAATGGCGGATGGCAGTGGGCGGCCTCCACCGGGTGCGATGCGCAGCCCTGGTTCAGGATATTCAACCCGGTGACCCAATCGCAGCGCTTCGATCCGGAGGGGCGCTTCATCCGGCGGTACGTGCCCGAACTGGCGCGCGTGCCGGATGCGCACATTCACTATCCCGCCGCCATGAAGCCTGCGGCGCTGTCGGCCTGTGGCCTGCGCCTGGGCGTCGATTATCCGCCGCCCATCGTGGACCATGCGCAGGCTAGGGAACGGACGCTGAGGCGGTTTTCCTTTCTTGCCGACAGGCGCAAAGCGGAGTAGCCGGCGCGGTGCCGCGCGGATCAGCCCGGCCGGATCGGTGCGAGACCGGTCGCATGGCCCGTCATGCGCAACGCCATGCGCATGGCCGCGCGCAGCGAAGCGGGGCTGGCGAGGCCTCGTCCGGCGATGTCGAAGGCTGTGCCGTGGTCCACGCTGGTGCGTATGAAGGGCAGGCCGACGGTGACGTTCACGCCTTCGTCCAGCCCCAGGTATTTGACCGGGATCAGGCCCTGGTCATGGTACTGGGCGACCACGATGTCGAATTCCCCCTGGCGGGCGCGCATGAACACGGTGTCGCCCGGCCAGGGGCCGCTGGCGTCCAGGCCCTCGGCGCGCGCGGTCGCGATGGCCGGCGCGATGTGGCGCGCCTCCTCGTCGCCGAAGGCGCCGCCTTCGCCCGCGTGCGGGTTCAGTCCCGCCACGGCGATGCGCGGGCGTTCGATGCCCGCCTGGCGGCAGGCCCGCTGCGCCAGGCGGATGGCGCGTAGTTCGGCTTCCTGGCTGAGTGCGGCGGGCACCCGGGACAAGGCGATGTGGATGGTCACCAGCAGTACGCGCAGTTCGTCGTTGGCCAGCATCATGGCGTAATCGGCCGTACCGGTGCGTCGCGCCAGGATTTCAGTGTGGCCCGGAAAATCGATGCCGGCCGCATGCAGCGCGCCTTTGTGCAGGGGCGCCGTCACCAGCGCCCGCACCTGGCCGGCCAGTGCGTCGTCGATGGCGTGGCACAGGTATTCGTAGGCGCCGCGCCCGGCGCGCGGGTCTTCCAGACCCCAGGGCAGGTCGGCAGGCAGCGCGTTCCAGCGGTTCAGCACACCGATCACCCCGCCTGTGGTGCCGGCGCCGGGGGCCTCCAGGGAGCGGACTTCCAGGCGGCTGTCCAGCCCCAGTGCATGGCAGGCGCGCCGCAGGGCGCCCGCGTCGCCGTAGACTACGGCGGGGTGGGGCAGGCCCTCCGCGAACAGGTGTGCGATCAGCTCCGGACCGACGCCCGCGGCGTCCCCCAGCGTGAAGGCCAGGGGCGTGCCGGTGGACATCGGCGGGATGCCGGGATCAGAGGGCGTCGCTGGCATAATCGGCCAGCCGGGACCGTTCGCCGCGCTGCAGGGTGATGTGGCCGGCGTGCGGCCAGCCTTTGAAACGGTCCACCACGTAGGTCAGCCCCGAACTGCCTTCGGTGAGGTAGGGCGTATCGATCTGGGCGATGTTGCCCAGGCAGACGATCTTGGTGCCGGGGCCGGCGCGGGTGACCAGGGTCTTCATCTGCTTGGGCGTCAGATTCTGGGCCTCGTCGATGATCAGGAACTTGTTGAGGAAGGTGCGGCCGCGCATGAAATTCATGGATTTGACCTTGATGCGGGAGCGGATCAGGTCCATGGCGGGCGTCTTGCTCCAGTCCTGGCCGTTGCCGTTGACGGAGACACCGAGCGCGCCGGCCGCGCCCTGATGCAGGACTTCCAGGTTGTCCTCGAGCGCGCCCATCCAGGGCAGCATTTTTTCTTCTTCCGTACCGGGCAGGAAACCAATGTCGTCGCCCACCGGCACGGTGGCGCGGGTGATGATGATTTCCGTGTAGCGCTTGGTCTCGAAGGTCTGGGCCAGGCCGCTGGCCAGGGCCAGCAGGGTCTTGCCGGTGCCCGCCTGCCCCAGGAGCGACACGAAATCGATGTCCGGGTTCATCAGCAGGTTCAGGGCGAAGTTCTGTTCGCGGTTGCGCGTGGTGACGCCCCAGACGCTGTTCTTAGCGTGGCTGAAGTCGCGCAGGGTGGACAGTACGGCGCTTTTGCCGGTGACCTCGCGTACCTGGGCGTACAGAGGCATTTCGCCTTCGTAGTAGACGAATTCATTGACGATGAACTGGCCGCACAGTGGTCCGCGTACGCGGTACCAGGTCAGACCGTTCTGCTGCCAGGACTCGATGTCCTTGCCGTGCTTGTTCCAGAAATTCTCCGGCAGCGGCATGACGCCGTCGTAGAGCAGGTCGGAGTCGTCCAGGACATGGTCGTTCAGGTAGTCTTCGGCCGGCAGCCCCAGCGCCCGCGCCTTCAGGCGCATGTTGATGTCCTTGGACACCAGCACGACTTCGCGTTTCGGGTTTTCCTGGCATAGCCCATGGACGACGCCCAGGATGACATTGTCCGCCTTGCCCATGGGCAGTTCCAGTGGCAGATGCGTGTCGGTGGGGCGGGTCTGAAAATGCAGCGAGCCCAGGGCGTCGGTGTTGCCCAGCGTGTCCAGGGGCACGCCCTTGGACAGGTCGGCCGTGCCGATCAACTGGTCCAGGTGGCGGCTGACCTGGCGGGCGTTGCGCGCGACCTCGGACATGCCTTTTTTCTGGTGGTCGAGCTCTTCGAGCACGATCATGGGCAGGAAGACGTCGTGCTCGGCGAAACGGAACAGGGACGAGGAATCGTGCAGCAGGACGTTGGTGTCCAGCACGAACAGCTTGCGTTGCGAGACCGGCAGACGTTTCGGTCGCGCGCGGGCGGCGGCTGGCCGGGCTGGCGCGGGCGCCGCCTTGCCGGGCGCGGCGGCAGGCTTGCCCTCGTGCGGGGCCTTGTCGACCGGCGCGGGCGCGGCTTTGGCGGCTGGTGCGGCGGCCTGCGCGGCCGCCGGGGCGGGCCGGGCTTCCGGCGTTGCGCGGTCGGAGGACCTGGACAGGATGGCGGCGACCGGGCGGGTCTTCGCCCCCCGCGCACGCGGCGCATCGAGGGACACGTCGAGAGCCGGTCCTGGGACGGCGCGCACCGGGGATGTCTCGGGCGTCGCGGCCAGGGCGGTGGTTTCGAGTGTGTCGCCCGGGCGGGTCGGCGGTTTCGGAAGGGGCATGCGGGCTCCAGGGGGCGACCGCGCTCAGGCGGCCAGGTTTTGCGCGGCTTGCAGGACTTCGTCGGCGTGTCCGGGGACGCGTACACCTCGCCATTCCTGGACCAGGACGCCCTGGCGGTCGATCAGGAAGGTGCTGCGCTCGATGCCGCGTACTTGCTTGCCGTACATGGTCTTCTGCTTCACGACGTCGAACAGGCCGCACAAGGCCTCGTCGGGGTCGGAGATCAGAGGAAAGGGCAGGGATTGCTTGTCGGTGAAATTCTGGTGGGATTTCAGCGTATCGCGCGAAATGCCGTAGATGGCGCAGTCCAGCGCCTGGAATTGCGCATGGCGGTCACGGAAATCCTGGGCCTCGGTGGTGCAGCCGGGCGTATTGTCCTTCGGGTAGAAATAGAGCACGAAAGGACGGCCTTGCAGCGAGGCGGTGTCGAAGGGGCCGTGGGTGGTTTCGGCCTTGAGCGGCGGCAGCGGACGGCCGATGGCGACAGGGGTCATGCAGGGTCTCCGGGTAGCAACAGGGCCAGCACGCGCCGTTCTTCGGACATGAGAATGTTGTAAGTGCGGGCGGCGGCCTGGGTGGTCATGGTTTCGACGCCGATGCCCAGCGCCAGCAGCGGGCGCAGCACATCGGGACGCAGGAAGGTCTGGCGCGGGCCGGTGCCGATCAGCAGGACTTCCGGCGCGTCGTCGGGCCGTTCGATGGCGGGGGGCTGCTCGTCGAGAAAGGCCAGGGGGTCGCGGGCGGCCGGCTTCAGGCCGAGCAGTTCCTGTAGGAAGGCGGCGTCGATGTCGGCGGCGGCGCGCAGGGCGACATCCCGGACGGGGCCTTCGGGAGAGAAGCAGACAGCGCCGTCATAGCGGACCCGATTGATTTCCAGGAACCCGTCGCCGTAGGCGGTGACGGTGTTGAGCGCGGGATTCAGGTCTTTTTGCAATAGCACGGGCAAGCTCCGGTGTTCCCGTGATGATAGCGCAATCGCGTCGGGCGCTTTTGGGCCGGGACCGGGGCCGTGGGGCGGAGATTTGCGAGTCGCTGGCGCATGCGATAGATTATCGAGTTTGCTGCACCGCATCCATCCGCACGACTCCTGCCTACCTGCCGAGGACCATCATGACGAGCTTTCCGCGCATCGAGCGCCTGCCCCCCTACGTGTTCAATATCACCGGGGAGCTCAA
Organism: Castellaniella denitrificans; assembly: GCF_027214045.1. Taxonomy (GTDB): domain Bacteria; phylum Pseudomonadota; class Gammaproteobacteria; order Burkholderiales; family Burkholderiaceae_B; genus Castellaniella; species Castellaniella denitrificans_A. The sequence continues at coordinate 193,482 of NZ_JAPWHE010000004.1, forward strand.
GATGGCCGCACGGCGGCGCGGCGAGGACATCATCGACATGTCCATGGGCAATCCGGACGGCCCCACGCCGCAGCACATCGTCGACAAGCTGGTCGAAGTCGCCCGACGCCCGGATACCCACGGCTATTCGGTGTCCAAGGGCATTCCGCGGCTGCGCCGGGCGATCTCGACCTGGTACGAGCGCCGCTACGGGGTGGACATCGACCCGGATTCGGAAGCGATCGTCTCCATCGGCTCCAAGGAAGGCCTGGCCCACCTGATGCTGGCGACGCTGGACCGGGGCGACACGGTGCTGGTGCCCAATCCCAGCTACCCGATCCACATCTACGGCGCGGTGATCGCGGGGGCGAACATCCGCTCGGTGCCGATGACGCCCGGCCTGGACTTCTTCGAAGAAATCGAGCGCGCGGTGCGCGAGACCATCCCCAAGCCCAAGATGATGATCCTGGGCTTCCCCAGCAACCCCACGGCCCAGTGTGTGGAACTGTCCTTCTTCGAGCGCATCGTCAGCCTGGCGCGCGAACACGGTATCCTGGTGGTGCATGACCTGGCGTATGCCGACATCACCTTCGACGGCTATGTGGCGCCGTCCATCATGCAGGTACCCGGCGCGCGCGACGTGGCGGTGGAATTCTTCACCATGAGCAAGAGCTACAACATGGCCGGCTGGCGCATCGGCTTCATGGTGGGCAATCGCGAACTGGTCAACGCGCTGGCGCGCATCAAGAGCTATCACGATTACGGCACCTTCACGCCCATCCAGGTGGCCGCCATCGCCGCCCTGGAAGGCCCCCAGGACTGCGTGTCCGAGGTCGTCGAGCAATATCGCAGCCGTCGCGATGTGCTGGCGCGCGGTCTGCACGAGGCCGGCTGGATGGTGGACGTGCCCAAGGCGTCCATGTACATCTGGGCGCACATTCCCGAGCCCTATCGCGCCCAGGGGTCGCTGGAATTCTCCAAGCGCCTGCTGGCCGATGCCAAGGTCGCCGTTTCCCCCGGGATCGGTTTCGGCGAATATGGCGACGAATACGTGCGTTTCGCCCTGATCGAAAACGAACAGCGTACCCGCCAGGCGGTGCGCGGCATCAAGGACATGTTCCGCAAGGACGGGCTGCTCAAATGAAGCCGATTCGCATAGGTCTGCTCGGTCTGGGCGTGGTCGGCGGCGGGGTCTGGACGGTGCTGGCCCAGAATGGCGGTGAAATCGCCCGGCGCGCCGGGCGACGCATCGAAGTGGCCGCCGTGGCCGTGCGCGACGTGGCCAAGGCGCGCGCGCTGGTGGGGCCGGACGTGGTCGTCACCACCGATGGCATGTCCCTGGCGCGGGATCCCGACATCGACATCATCGTCGAACTCATGGGCGGCGACACGCTGGCCCGCGACTGCATTCTTGAAGCCATCGACCGGGGCAAGCACGTGGTCACGGCCAACAAGGCCCTGCTGGCCGTCCACGGCAATGAAATTTTCGCCGCCGCCCAGGCGCGCGGCGTGATGGTCGCCTTCGAGGCGGCAGTGGCGGGCGGCATTCCCATCATCAAGGCGATCCGCGAAGGCCTGACGGCCAACCGGATCCAGTGGCTGGCCGGCATCATCAACGGCACGACCAATTTCATCCTCTCGGAAATGCGCCAGCGCGGTCTGCCGTTCGAGACCGTGCTCGCCGAGGCCCAGCGCCTGGGTTATGCCGAAGCCGATCCCACCTTCGACATCGAGGGAGTGGACGCGGCCCACAAGCTCACGCTGCTGGCTTCGCTGGCCTTCGGCATCCCTGTGCAGTTCGACAAGGCCCACATCGAAGGCATTTCCCGCCTGTCCTCCGAAGACATCGTGCATGCGGAACGCCTGGGCTACCGCATCAAGCTGCTGGGCATCACCCGCCGCCGACCGGAAGGCATCGAGCTGCGGGTCCATCCCGCCCTGGTGCCCGACCACTGCCTGCTGGCCAACGTCGAAGGCGCCATGAACGCCGTGCTGGTGCGCGGCGACGCGGTCGGGCCTTCGCTGTACTACGGCCAGGGCGCGGGCGCCCTGCCCACGGCCTCGGCCGTGGTGGCCGATCTGGTCGATGTGACCCGCCTGCAGATGGCCGACCCGGAGCACCGGGTGCCGCACCTGGCCTTCCAGCCAGACGCCATGGCCGACATTCCCGTGCTGCCCATGGCCGACGTGCGCACCAGCTTCTACCTGCGCTTGCGGGTCGACGATCAGCCCGGCGTGCTGGCCGATCTGGCGCGCGTGCTGTCGGACGCCGGCATCTCGGTGGGCTCCATGTTCCAGCAGCCCCATGGCGAGCACCAGGCCGACATCATCTTTCTCACCCACGAAGCGCGCGAGGGCGACGTGGACCAGGCGCTGCGCACGATCCAGAGCCTGCCTTTCGTGCGTTCGGACGTGACCCGCCTGCGCGTGGAGAACATCAATTGAAGTACCTGTCCACCCGGGGCGGCATGGCCCCCCAGCCCTTTTGCGACATCCTCCTCGAGGGCCTGGCGCCCGACGGTGGCCTGACGCTGCCCGAAACCTTGCCGACGCTGGACCCGGCCACCCTGGAATCCTGGCGCAGGCTGGACTATGCCGATCTGGCGGCCCGCGTGCTGGGCCTGTTCATCGACGATATCGCGCCCGATGACCTGTCCCGCATGACACATGCGGCCTACGCGTCGGATGTGTTCCCCCGCATCGCGCCGGTCAAGCCGCTGCGGCCGGGACTGGCGCTGCTGGGCCTGTCCGAAGGACCGACGCTTGCCTTCAAGGACATGGCCATGCAGTTCCTGGGCCAGGTCTTCGAATACGTGCTGGCGCGACGCGGCCAGACCCTCAACATCCTGGGCGCCACGTCGGGCGACACCGGCTCGGCGGCGGAATACGCGCTGCGCGGCAAGCGCGGCGTGGCCGTGTTCATGTTGTCGCCCCACGGGCGCATGAGCGCCTTCCAGCGCGCCCAGATGTATTCCTTGCAGGACGCCAACATCCACAACATCGCCGTGCGCGGCGTGTTCGACGAATGCCAGGATATCGTCAAGGCGCTGGCCGGCGACCTGGAGTTCAAGAGCGCCCATCGCCTGGGCGCCGTCAATTCCATCAACTGGGCGCGCATCGCCGCCCAGGTGGTGTACTACGTGTGGGGCTGGCTGCGGGCCTCACAGGGGCCCGGCCAGCCGGTGTCCTTCGCCGTGCCCTCGGGCAATTTCGGCAACATCCTGGCCGGCCACATCGCGCGCGAAATGGGCGTGCCGATCCGCCGCCTGGTGCTGGCCACCAATGAAAACAACGTGCTGGAAGAATTCTTCCGTACCGGCGTCTACCGGCCGCGCGCGGCCAGCCAGACGCATGCCACCTCCAGCCCGTCCATGGACATCTCTCGGGCCTCGAATTTCGAGCGCTTCGTCTTCGACCTGGTGGGCCGCGATCCGGTCCGCGTCCGGGGGCTGATGGAGGAACTGCGCGCCACCGGGCGGTTCGACCTGTCCGATCTGCTGCCTGAATTCACGGAACGCTACGGCTTCGTGGCGGGCGCGAGCACCCACGCCGACCGCCTGCGCACCATTCGAGACATTCGCCGCGAGACCGGCGTGCTGATCGATCCGCACACGGCCGACGGGGTGAAGGTCGCCCTGGAGCACCTGGAAGAAGGCGTGCCGATGCTGGTGCTTGAAACGGCCCTGCCGGCGAAGTTCGCCGAGACCCTCATCGAGGCCACCGGCGAGGCGCCGGAAGTCCCGGCCGCGCTGCGCGATCTGGACCGGCTGCCCCAGCGCGTCGAGGTCATGGACTGCGACGCCGGGCTTGTGGCCGACTACGTACGGCGCCACGCGTTGTAGCCAGCCTCATTCGCCCGGGGCGGTCCGGCGGGCAAAAGCCTTTCAAGCCGCCCGATACGTCTGCAAATGGATGCTGGTCTCGGACTGGCTGATGCCCCGGATCAGACGGATGCGTTCCAGTACCCGGGACAGTTCCTGCAGGTCGGCCGCCCGCAGCTCGGCCAGCAGGTCCCAGCGGCCGTTGGTGTCGTGCAGGGTGGCCACGCCCGGTTCCCCCAGCAGGCTGGCGATCACGGCGCGGGCCTCGTTGCCTTCGACGGCGATGCCCATCCAGGCGCGGATGGTCTGCGGTTCCGCGTCCGGACGCAGGCGCACCATATACCCCACGATCACTCCGGCGTCCTCCAGCCGGCGCATGCGCTGGGTGACCGTGCCGCGCGCCACGCCCAGTTTCCGCGCCAGGGTGGCCACGCTGGCGCGGGCGTTCCCGCGCAGCAGGCCGATCAGGGCCAGGTCGGTCGAATCCATGCCGGCATACTCCATTCTGTTCAGCGATGTCTGTCATTTTGACAGTTTCCTGCCAGAATGGCGGCAAAGTTGACGATATACATTGCCGGACCCTTGGGCCACACTGAAAGCAGCACATTCCATCCCGAGGAGACACGCCATGCAAGCCCATGTCCCGGTGCCGCTGCGCACCCTGTTTCTGGATACTCACGACGTGGCCCGGCTGATCGGCATCCTGGGCCTGCCCGCCTGCCTGCGGGGGCTGGCCGGGACGCTGCGGACCGATTACCTGCGCTGGCCGGATTTCGACAAGGCGGCCCGCATCGCGGCCTATTCCGAACAGGGCACGATCGAACTGATGCCCATCACCGACGGCACGCACTACAGTTTCAAATGCGTCAATGGCCATCCGGGCAACGGGCGCCGCGGCCTGCCCACCGTCATGGCCATGGGGGCGCTGCTGGACTGCGACACCGGCATGATCCGCCTGCTCGGGGAACTGACCCTGACCACCGCATTGCGCACGGCGGCGATGTCGGCCTTGGCCGCCCAGGTCCTGGCACGGCGCGACAGCCATTCGATGGCGCTGATCGGCAACGGGGCCCAGAGCGATTTTCAGGCCCTGGCTTTCGCCTGCCTGCTAGGCATCCGCGATCTGCGCCTCTACGACGTCGATCGCGGCGCCTCGGAACGCCTGGCGCGCAACCTGGCGGGGGCCGAGCTGCCTGGTCGTCCGTTGTCCGTGCGGATTTGCGATTCGGCGGCCCAGGCGGTCCGGGGCGCGGACATCGTCACCACGGTGACGGCTTTCCAGGGCCGCGCGCGGGTGCTGGACGCGCACCTGGTCGAGCCGGGCATGCACCTGAACGCCGTGGGGGGCGATTGTCCCGGCAAGACCGAACTGGATCCCGATATCCTGCGCCGTGCCGATGTCTTCGTCGAGTTTCCGCCTCAGACCCGCAAGGAGGGCGAGATCCAGCAGATGCCGGCCGATTTTCCCGTGACCGAGCTGTGGCGCGTCCTGGCGGGCGATGCGCCGGGGCGGACGCGGACGGAACAGGTGACCTTGTTCGACTCGGTCGGCTTCGCGCTGGAGGACTATTCCGCACTGCGTTTTCTTCAGGTCCAGGCTGAGGCCCACCAGGTGGGGACCTGGGTGGACGTCACGCCCGGACAGACCGATCCGCGCGACCTGTACGGCTGGCTGCTGGGCGCCATGCAGGATCTGCCGGCGCTGGCCTCGTGATGACGGGATCGACCGTGCGCGACGAGGCTTCCTGCTTGCAAGCCGACAGGCGGGGAGGCTAGTCATGAGCGTCGAAGTCGCCCTGGTGGGCGTGCCCACCGACATTGGCGCCGGTATGCGCGGCGCGTCGATGGGGCCCCAGGCCTTGCGGGTGGCCGGCCTGGCGGCCGCCCTGGAGCGCCAGGGATGCCGGATTCTCGACATGGGCGATCTGGCGGGGCCGGTCAATCCCTGGCAGCCGCCGATCCAGGGGTACCGTCATCTGGAGCAGGTCGTGGCCTGGAATGCCCTGGTTTTCGAGGCGGTGACGGATCAGTTGCAGGCGGGCCGCCTGCCGCTGGTGCTGGGCGGTGACCATTGCCTGGGCGTCGGATCGGTAGGGGCCGTGGCGCGGTATTGCCGGCGCCAGGGGCGACCGCTGCGGGTGTTCTGGCTGGACGCCCACACGGACTTCAACACGGCCTGGCTGACGCCCAGCGGCAACCTGCATGGCATGCCGGTGGCCTGCCTGTGCGGCTTCGGCCCCCCCGGCCTGGTGGACCTGGGCGGGTCGGAGCCGGCCCTGCGGCCCGACATGTTGCGGCTGATCGGCATCCGCAGTGTCGACGCGGGCGAGCGTGAGTTCGTTCACGAGCAGGGGCTGGATGTGTACGACATGCGCACGGTCGACGAGCGCGGTATGCGCGCGATCATGGAGGACGCCCTGGAAGGGCTCCCCGGGGACGCCCATGTCCACGTGAGTTTCGACGTCGATTTCCTGGATCCGGATTATGCGCCGGGTGTCGGCACCACGGTCCGGGGCGGGCCGACCTGGCGCGAGGCGCAGTTGTGCATGGAGATGCTGGCCGATACGGGCCGGGTGGGCTCGGTGGACATCGTGGAACTGAATCCGGCCCTGGACGTGCGCAATGGAACGGCCAAGGTCGCCGTCGAACTGGTCGAGAGCCTGTTCGGCAAGAGTACCCTGGTCCGCCGGCCGCGATGACCTCAAGGCGGCGCGGCGTTGTCCCCGAGGACCATGCAGGCCTTGCCCGCCTGATCAGCGTGATGCCAGGACCGCGTCGGCCGCCCTCAGCCCGCTGCGCACCGCGCCTTCCAGTACGGCCGGGTAGCCGGTGTCGGTCCAGTCGCCCGCCAGCAGCAGGCCTGGCCACGGGGTGATCGCGCCGGGCCGCCGAAGACCCGGTACCGCGTCGAAGGTGGCCCGCCGTTCCGTCACCAGGGCGTGCGTTTCGATTTCCGGCAACGGCGGATGCGGCCCCGCCGCCTGGGTGCGGACCTGTTCGATGACGCCGGCCGCTATGCGCGCCGGATCCCGGCCCGCATAGCGGTCCGCCGTGCCGATGACGACGTGGATCAGCCGCCGTTCGACGTCCGTACGGGCGCTGGCGCTGCGGTCGAAAAGCCATTGACCCCAGGCATCTCGCGCAGGCTCGTCGCGCAGCAGCAGCATGGGGTGGCCCGAATTCCAGGGCCGGGCAAGCCGCAGGGTCAGAGTGCCGATGGCCGAATGCGCGCAGTCCGCCCAGCCGCCCATGAATGCCGTCGCGCCGGGCAGTGACGCCAGCAGGCGCCGGGCCTCGGTGACGGGCACGGCCAGGATCACATGTCCATGCGATTCGTCATCCACCCGCCATCCGCCCGCCGGGTCCGGCGTGATCGCGCGAACCCGGCGGCGCAGCAGATCGCCGCCGAGCAGGGCGCAGACGTGGGCGGGCCAGAGCGCGTGCAGGCCATCCCGGGGGATGAGGATGCGGCTGGCGGCAGGCCCCGCGCCCAGGCTGTCGGCCAGTACCCTGACGAACAGGCGCGCCTGCGCCACGTGCGCCGGGGTGTTCGTGGCCGCCAAGCACAGGGGTTCCCACAGGCGCGTCATCAGTCCGGGCGGGCAGTCCAGGCCGGCCAGCCAGTCCGACACGGCCTCGGACGGATCGACGCGATCCGGGTCCAGGGCATCGAACACCCGGGCCAGGTGGCGGCGGCCTCGCCAGCCATCCAGCCCGTGGCTGCCCAGGAGGACGCCCAGGCGGTGCAGGGGTGGGGGCAGGGGCCAGAAGCGCAGGCTGAGGCTGCCGTCGGCCGATCGCAGCGCCAGATCCTGGGCCATCAGGGCGTGCCCGGGATCCACGCCCAGTTCCCGCATCAGCGCCAGGGTGTCGGCATAGGCGCCCAGCAGAATGTGCTGTCCATTGTCCAGGCTCAGCCCCAGTCCGGGGTGATCGATTCGTCGCGCCCGGCCCCCCGGCGCGGCGGCGGCCTCGTAGACCCGGACGGCGCGGCCCGCCCGCCGCAGGCGCGCGGCGGCGGCCAGTCCTGCCCAGCCGGCGCCGATGACGGCGATGGTGTTCATTGCGCCAATCGGCGCACCAGCCCCCGGCCCCCGCCGACCCAGGTCTTCCAGGCGAGCCAGAATTTGCGGATCGGCGTCAGGGCGATGCGCTGATCGAGCACATGCCAGCCGTCGCGTTCGATCTCGTCGAGCAGGGCGGCATAGATGGCGGCCATCATCAGGCCGGGTCGCTGCGCGCGGCGGTCGGCCTCCGGCAGGGCGCGCATGGCGTCGCGGTACAAACCGCGCGCCCGCGCGGTCTGCTGCAGCATCAGGGCCTGGAACCCTTCGGTGTGGCGGCCATCGAGGATGTCGTCCTGGGTCACGCCATGACGTGCCATGTCGTCGGCCGGCAGGTAGATGCGGCCGCGCCGGGCGTCGTCGCCCACGTCGCGGATGATGTTGGTCATCTGAAAGGCCAGGCCCAGCGTTTCGGCGTATTCCAGCGTGCGCGGGTCTGTGTGGCCGAAGATGCTGGCCGACAGATCGCCCACCACGCCGGCGGCGCGCCAACAGTATTCCCGCAGGGCGGTCCAGTCGGCGTAACGGAACTGGTCCAGGTCCATTTCCATGCCCTCGATCACGGCGTAGAAGGGCTCGGGGCGCAACCCGAAGGCGCGGATGTGGGCGGCCAGGGCGATGGCCACCGGGTGGTCGGGCGTGCCGTCGAACATCAGGCCGACCTGGTCGCGCCACCAGGCGAGCTTCATCCGCGCGACCGAGGCCTCTTCGACCTCGTCCACGATATCGTCCACCTCGCGGCAGAAGGCATAGAGCGCCGTGATGGCACGGCGCCGTTCCGGCGGCAGGAACAGGAAAGCGTAGTAAAAGCTCGAACCGCTGCGGGCGGCTTTCTGCTGGCAGTATTCGTCAGGCGTCATGGTGGCGGAGTGATGCGATGTCCGGGCGCGGCGTAAAGAATGCGCGCCAGCATAGCAGGAAGGCGTCGGCGCGGCCCAGGATGGGCCGGTTGCCCCAAGGGTCGTAGCCGCCCGCCGCCAGCTTGTCGAGTATCCGTAGCCCGCCATGCACCACCAGCCGCAGTTCCAGGCCGATTCGGCCCGGCAGGCGCCAGGCGAGCGGGCTGCCGGCCAGCAGGGCGCGTCGGGCCTGGTCCGCCTGCTCCCGCATCGCGGACCGCCAGGCGGCGGAAGGCGGCGAGGGGGGATCGGCGCACAGCGCGTTCATGTCTTCCGGAGCGAGGCCGTGGCGCGCCAGGCAGTCCAGCGGGATGTAGCAGCGGCCCTTGGCGTGGTCCAGGGCCACATCCTGGCAGAAATTGACCCGCTGCAGCCCGGTGCAGATGGCGTCGGATTGGGCCAGGTCCCCGGGGGCGGTCCGGTCGAACAAATGCAGCATCAGCCGTCCGACCGGGTCGGCCGAGCGGCGGCAATAGTCCAGCAGGGCGGGCTCATCCGCGTAGCGGGTGACACTCAGATCCTGGGTGAAGGCCGACAGCAGATCGAGCAGCGGCTGGATGGGCAGCCGGTGGCGCGCGAGCGTGTCGCCCAGCCGGGCGAAGACCGCCCGGTCGTCGGCGGACAGGGGCGACTGGATCGACCGCCCGGCGCCCAGGTCGCGGACCGCGCCCCGCCAGGCCTCCAGCCGTTCCAGTCGCGCCGCCGGAGCGGCGTCGCCTTCGTCAGCGATGTCGTCCGCGCCGCGCGCGAAAGCGTACAGATCGCGGACCGCCGGACGCAGCCTGGCAGGCAGCAGCAGGGATGCGACGGGGAAGTTTTCGTAGTGATCGACAGCCATGATGAGGCAGTATACTTAGGGCCTTTCCGAGCCGGCAGCCTGACTCCGAACAATTTGTGCCCAGACCCGGTTCCGGGGCAGCCGCTTCACTTGTCCGCTTTCCGGGGGATTTCATGCCGCGTCCGATTCAGGCGACGATCGACACCGAAGCCTTGTCCCACAATCTGGGGACGGTGGCCGATCGCTTGCGGCGGGACGCCTCCGGCGCGGCGCCCTTCATCTGGGCGGTGATCAAGGCGCGCGGCTATGGGCACGGCATCGAGGCCGCGATGGCGGGCTTCGGCGAGGCCGACGGCCTGGCGATGCTGGATCTGGAAGAGGCCGTGCGCTGCCGCGAACTGGGCTGGAACGGTCCACTGCTTCTCCTCGAAGGCTTCTTCGAACCCGGTGATCTCGACGCGCTGGTCCACTACCGGATCGGTGCCGCGCTCCACTGCGCCGAACAGCTGGACATGCTGGAATCGAGTCCGCTGGCCCGGCAGATCGACGTCTTCGTCAAGCTGAACACCGGCATGCACCGGCTGGGGTTCCAGCCGCACGAATTCCGCGCGGCCCGCGATCGCGCTCTGGTCCTGCAGGCCGACGGCGTGCTGGGGCAGGTCGGCGCGATGACCCATTTCGCCCGTGCCGACGACGATGCCGCCGTCACGCAAGCCCAGATCGACTGTTTCCTGCGGACGATCGACGGCCAGGCCGGCCCGGTCAGCCTGTGCAATTCGGCGGCAACGCTGACGCCCGGGCTGGCGGCGGGGATCGCCGCGGGCCCCCAATGGGTGCGTCCCGGTATCTGCCTGTACGGATCCTCGCCCTTCGCCGACCGGCCGGCCGACGTGTTCGGCCTGCGTCCCGCCATGACCCTGTCCGCCCGGCTGATTGGCGCGCATCGGGTGCCGGCGGGCGAATCGGTGGGTTATGGGCACACGTTCCGCGCCCCTCGCGACATGCGGATCGGCATCGTCGCCTGTGGCTATGCCGACGGCTATCCGCGCCATGCGCCGACCGGGACGCCGGTTTCGGTGGGCGGGACGCGCACCCGTCTGGTCGGGCGCGTGTCCATGGACATGCTGGCCGTGGACCTGGACCCCGTGCCCGACGCGGCGGTGGGTACCCCGGTCGTGTTGTGGGGACGGGACGGCCCGTCCGTGGACGAGGTTGCCGCCGCCTGCGGCACCATCGGTTACGAACTGCTCACCGCCGTGACCCCCCGGGTGCCGCGTCGCGTCCTGTGAATTCCGGCCAGAGGAACTTTCCATGAAGAACAGTTGTGTGCTCGTCACCGGCGCGACCAAGGGCATTGGCTGGGCAGTCAGCCAGCGTCTGGCGGACCAGGGTTGCCACGTCGTCGGCCTGGCCCGGCACGTGGCCGACATCGATTTTCCCGGCTACCTGTATGCCTGCGACCTGGCCAATGCCGGCGAGACCGAGGAGCTGCTGCGCGTCATCCGTGAAAAGTATCCGGTCGACGCCGTGGTGAACTGCGTGGGGCCGGCGATGCCGGAACCCCTGGGCGAGGTCGATCTGGCGTCGCTCTACCAGGCCTTCGATCTGAACGTCCGCGTGGCGGTGCAGGCGGTGCAGGCCTTCGTGCCCGGCATGAGGGCCCGCAAGTCCGGCCGCATCGTCAATCTGTGCGGCCGGGTGGTGCATGGCCAGGCCGGGCACACCAGCTATGCGGCGGCCAAGAGCGCGCTGCTGGGCTGTACGCGCACCTGGGCCCTGGAATTGGCGCCCTACGGCGTCACGGTCAACGCGGTCTCGCCCGGCCCGGTGGAGACCGGCCTGTTTCGCGCCGAATGCCCCGTCGGCAGCGACGCTGAAAAGACCGTGCTGGCGACGATCCCCATGGGGCGCCTGGCCCAGGCCGACGAGGTCGCCGCCGCCGTGGTGTTCCTGCTCGGCGACGGAGCGGCATTCATCACCGGCCAGGAAATCGGCGTGGATGGCGGCGGCAGCCTGGCGGGCCGCTGATGGCCAAGGCCCGGACCCTGTTCCTCTGTTCGGATTGCGGCGGCACCGCCGCCAAATGGGAAGGCCGCTGCCCGCATTGCGGCGCCTGGAACACGCTCCAGGAAACCCGCGAATCCCCGACGGCGGCATCAGGCCACCGTTACGCGCCGCTGGCCGCCTCCACCCCGGTGCGCCGCCTGGCCGACATCGAGGCCCGCGAACAGGCCCGCAACCCCACGGGCATCGAGGAATTCGACCGCGTCCTGGGCGGCGGTCTGGTGGCCGGCGCCGTGGTGTTGATCGGCGGCGACCCGGGGATCGGCAAATCGACCTTGTTGCTGCAGGCGCTGGCCAGTCTGTCCGAACGCGGTCCGGTGCTCTACGTGACCGGCGAGGAATCCGCCGAACAGGTCGCCCTGCGCGCCCAGCGCCTGGGCGTGTCGGGCGATGGCGTGGACCTGCTGGCCGAGATCCGCCTGGAACAGATCACCCAGGCCCTGGTCGAGCGCCAGCCCGGCGTGGCCGTGATCGACTCGATCCAGACCCTGTATTCCGGTGAGCTGACCGCGGCGCCCGGCTCGGTGTCGCAGGTGCGTGAATGCGCGGCCCAGTTGACCCGCATCGCCAAGCAGACCGGCGTCACCCTGATCCTGATCGGCCACGTTACCAAGGACGGCGCGTTGGCCGGCCCGCGCGTGCTGGAGCACATCGTCGACACCGTGCTGTACTTCGAGGGCGACACCCATTCCTCGTTCCGCCTGGTGCGTGCCATCAAGAACCGCTTTGGCGCCGTCAACGAACTGGGTGTGTTCGCCATGACCGACCGCGGCCTGCGTGGCGTCAGCAATCCGTCCGCGCTGTTCCTCGCAGGGCATTCCAGGGACGTCGCCGGTTCCTGCGTCATGGCCACCCAGGAAGGCACCCGGCCGCTGCTGGTCGAGGTCCAGGCTTTGGTGGACACGGCCCACGTGCCCAATCCTCGCCGTCTGTCCGTCGGCCTGGAAAGCAGCCGCCTTGCCATGCTGCTGGCCGTGTTGCACCGCCATGCGGGGGTCGCCACCTACGACCAGGACGTCTTCGTCAACGCCGTCGGCGGGGTTCGCATCATGGAGCCGGCCGCCGACCTGGCCGTGGCCCTGGCGATCCTGTCGTCCATGCGTGACCGTCCGTTGCCGGCGGGCCTGCTGGCCTTCGGCGAGATCGGCCTGGCGGGCGAGATCCGCCCGGCTCCGCGCGGGCAGGAACGCCTCCGCGAAGCCGCCAAACTGGGTTTCGAGCAGGCCGTCGTGCCGCGCGCCAACCTGCCGCGCCAGCCCATCGAGGGGTTGATCATCCGGGCCGTCGACCGCGTCGAGGACGTGCTCGGCGTGTTGTCCTGAGAGGCCCGCGATGGACGGTTTCTGGCTGATTTCCGCCTGTCTCGCGGCGGGCGGCCTGATCGGGTTTTCCGGCGGCGTGCTGGGAATCGGCGGCGGTCTGTTCGCCATTCCCCTGCTGGGGCTGATCCTGGGCTACGAGCAGCAGGCGGCCCAGGGAACCGCGCTCATCATGGTGTTGCCGGCCATCCTGCTGACTTTGCGCAAATACCACCAGCGCGCACCCATCGACTGGCGTTCGGCGGCGGCTGGCGCCGTCAGTTCCATCGTGTGCACCTGGATCGGCGCCCGGATCGCACTGGGACTGGACCCCTGGCTTCTGCGACGCATCTACGCGGGCTTCGTGTTCCTGATCGCTGTGTTCTATTTCCGCGAGAGCCTGGGGCGCCGCGCCCGGCCCAGGCCGGCCGCGTTCTACCGCGAGGTCGGCCAAGTGCGCAAGCTTTGGTATTTCTGCGTCGGTGTCTGCGCCGGACTGGCCGGCGGGATCTTCGGCGTGGGCGGCGCCGTGCTGGCGGTGCCTTTCCTGACCTCGTTCTTTCACCTGCGCCAGACCTCGGCCCAGGCGGTGGCGCTGGCGATGATCGTGCCGGGCACCTGCGTGGCGCTGGCGACCTATGCCTGGCATGGCCAGGCGCACGGCCTGGTGGGCATTCCCCTGGCTGTCGGAAGCCTGCTGTGCGTGCCCTATGGGGTGCGCCTGGCCTACGCGCTGCCCGAGGCGCGCCTGAAACTGATCTTCGCTTGCATGCTGCTGGTCATCATGGGCCTCCTGCTGATGCGGGGATGAGATCGGACATGGAACAGTCCCTGCGGACTGTTCCATGCCGATCGAATCCGAGTGCCTTGCAAGGCACGAGGTGGAGGGATGTTTCATGTTGGGATGTTCCATGCCGATCGAATCCGAGTGCCTTGCAAGGCACGAGGTGGAGGGATGTTTCATGTTGGGATGTTCCATGCCGATCGAATCCGAGTGCCTTGCAAGGCACGAGGTGGAGGGATGTTTCATGTCGGGATGGGCCATGCCGATCGAATCCAAGGAGACAGGAATCATGAATTGCATTTCGCCGGGCTGGGTGACACACCAATTCGCCGGCGGCGCATTCTGCGTGCCCGCGCGCTTCGCGGACCAGGCGGATCCCGGCTGGTTCGACGCCCGCCGGCCCGATGCCGAGCCGGTGGGCGAGGGCGGCCGCCAGGCCGCCTGGTTCGTCGACGGCTCCCACGGCCCCGCCGTCCTGCGCCACTACCGGCGCGGCGGCCTGCGCGCCCGGATGGGGGGGCGCCAGTCCTACCTGTGGCTGGGCGAATCCAGGGTGCGTGCCTTTGCCGAAGTCCGGGTGCTGGATCATCTGCGCCGGGCCGGGCTGCGCGTGCCCGAGCCGTTGGGCGCGGCGTACTGGCGCCCGGCCGCTTCCCCGTTCTACCGCAACGCCATCCTGATCGCTCGGGTCGAGGGTGCGCAGACCCTGGCCGGCCGCCTGGACCGGGCCGATCCCGCCGCCGTCGCGCAGGCCATCGCCGCGATGCACACCGCCGGCGTCTGGCATGCGGACTTGAACGCCTACAACATCTTGTTCGACGTCGACGACCAGGTCTGGCTGATCGATTTCGATCGTGCGCGCCTGGGTGTGGTGTCCCCGGGACAGGCGTCAAAAAACCGGTTGCGCCTGCGGCGGTCTTTGGTTAAGGTAGCCGGCGCGCGCGGAGCGCAGTGGTGGGATGCTATGTCCCGTTGTTTACCTCCATGATAGGGGCCCATGCCATGAAAATCGGCACCGTACACACCCTGTTGGCCGCCGCCGCGTTGATCGCCGCGGTTCCGGCGAACGCCCAGGATCGCGTCGTCAACGTCTACAACTGGGCCGAATACACCGCGCCCGACACCCTGTCCGGTTTCGAAAAAACCACCGGCATCAAGATCCGCTACGACGTCTACGACACCAACGACACGCTCCAGGCCAAGCTGCTGACGGGCAAGTCGGGCTACGACGTGGTCGTGCCGTCCACGCATTACGCCGCTCGTCAGATCCAGGGCGGCCTGTTCCAGAAGCTGGACCGCTCCAAGATCCCCAACTGGCAATATCTGGACCCGGACCTGATGGCCCTGGTCGCCACGGTCGATCCCGGCAACCAGTACCTGGTCCCCTGGGGCTACGGAACCAACGGCCTGGGCTACAACGTCACCAAGGTGCGCGAACTCATGGGCCAGGACGCGCCCCTGAATTCCTGGGACATGCTGTTCAAGCCTGAAAACGCGGCCAAGCTGCAGTCCTGCGGCATTTCCATTCTGGACGAGGCCGCGCAGGTCTTCCCGGCCGTGCTGCATTATCTGGGCAAGGATCCCAACAGCAGTGATCCCAAGGACTACGAGGCCGCGCTGGCCCTGCTGAAGTCCATCCGCCCCTACGTGCGCCAGTTCAGCTCCTCGGGCTACATCGACGAATTGGCCTCGGGCGGCCTGTGCATGGTCTATGGCTTTTCGGGCGATGTGATGATCGCCTCGTCCCGCGCGAAGGAAGCCAAGAAATCCTATGCCATCGACTACTATATTCCCGATGGCGGGGCGCCGGTCTGGTTCGACACCATGGCTATTCCCAAGAGCGCCGAGCACGTGGACGAGGCGCACGCCTTCATCAACTACATCGAGACGCCCCAGGTGCATGCGGCGATCACCAACACCATGTATTACCCCAACGCCAACAAAGAGGCGCGCAAGTACGTGGTCGATGAGGTCGCGAGCAATCCCATGATCTACCCCCCGGCGGAAGTCTCCCGCACGCTGTTCGTCATCAAGCCGCAGCCCCTGAACATCCTGCGCCTGCAGACGCAGATGTGGGCGCAGCTCAAGACCGGGCGCTGACGGCGATGCAGGATCCGCGCGGCATGTCTCGCCAGGGCGAGGCCGACGACTTCGTCCGCATGGAGGACGTCGTCAAGATCTTCGGCGATACGGTGGCGGTCAAATCCGTCTCCCTGTCGGTGCGGCGGCACGAGATCTTCGCCCTGCTGGGCAGCTCGGGCTGCGGGAAATCGACTTTGCTGCGCATGCTGGCGGGTTTCGAGGAACCCACGTCCGGGCGCATCATCCTGGACGACGAGGACATCACGGCGCTGCCGCCGCATCGCCGGCCGGTCAACATGATGTTCCAGTCCTACGCGCTGTTCCCGCACATGTCGGTCGAGGCCAACGTCGCCTTCGGTCTGAAGCAGGAAGGCGTGCCGCGCCACGAGATCCACGAGCGTGTGTTCGAGGCCCTGGACCTGGTGCAGATGGCCGGCTACGCGCGCCGCCGACCGCACCAGCTCTCCGGCGGCCAGCAGCAGCGCGTGGCCCTGGCGCGCAGCCTGGTCAAGCGACCCAAGCTGCTGCTGCTCGACGAGCCGATGTCGGCGCTGGACAAGCAGATCCGCCAGGCCACGCAGATCGAACTGGTGAGGATTCTGGGTCAGGTCGGCGTCACTTGCATCATGGTCACGCACGACCAGGAAGAGGCCATGACCATGGCCAGCCGCCTGGCGGTCATGACCGAGGGCCAGATTGTCCAGTGCGGCACGCCGCACGACGTGTACACGTTTCCCAGCACACGCTTCGTCGCCGGCTTCATCGGTTCCACCAATCTGTTCACCGGCACCATCGTGGTCGACGAGCCCGATCACGTGCTGATCGAGACCGATGCGCTGTCTCGACCGCTCTACGTCAGCCACGGCATCAGCGAGCCACTGGGCATGGAGGTCCACGTCTCCATCCGGCCCGAGCAGATCCGCGTCGGCCGCCAGGCGCCCGAAGCCGAGTCCAACTGGGGGCATGGCATGGTGTCGCATGTCGCCTGGATGGGCAGCACCACCCGTTACCAGATCCGTCTGGACGCCGGCCAGACCATCGAGGCCAGCGTGCCCAGCCTGGACTGGAGCCAGTCCGACGCGCCCGGCGTGGACGAAGAAGTCTACGTCACCTGGTCCCACGACGCCGGGACCGTGCTGGCCTCCTGAGGACCGCCGGTTCCGCGCTTTCACCGATCCCAGCGTCCGGAGACGCCGATGCATCTGAAACTTCCCGGTCATCGCCCCAGCGCCCGCCAGTTCGCCATCGGCGTACCTTTTGTCTGGCTGGCGCTTTTCCTGCTGGTGCCCTTCCTGCTGGTGTTGAAGATCAGCCTGTCCGACTTGCAGTTCGGCATTCCGCCCTATACGCCGATCGCCACGCTGCAGGACGAAACGCTGTCTCTGGCGCTGCACCTGCGCGGCTATGTGCTGCTGTTCACCGACAGCCTCTACGCGGCCGTGTACCTGAATTCCGTGAAGATTGCGCTGGTCACGACCGTCTGCTGCGCGCTGATCGGGTACCCCATGGCCTACCACATCGCCCGCGCGCGTCCGGAGATCCGCAACCTGCTGCTGCTGGGCGTGATCCTGCCGTTCTGGACTTCGTTGCTGCTGCGCGTGTACGCCTGGGTCGGCATCCTGCGCAACGACGGCTTGCTGAATCACCTGCTGATGAGCCTGGGGCTGATCGATGCGCCGCTGGAGATTTACCGCACCGACCTGGCCGTCTACATCGGCCTGGTCTATGCCTATCTGCCTTTCTTCATCCTGCCGTTGTACGCCAACCTGGTGAAGCTGGACCACCGCCTGCTCGAAGCCGCCTACGACCTGGGCGCGCGGCCCTGGAACGCGTTCCTGCGGATCACGTTGCCGCTGTCGATGCCCGGCGTGGTGGCGGGCGCCATGCTGGTGTTCATCCCCTCGGTGGGAGAATACGTCATCCCCGAGATGCTGGGCGGGGCCAACACCCTGATGATGGGGCGCGTGATGTGGAACGAGTTCTTCAACAACGCCGACTGGCCGATGGCTGCGGCCGTGACCTGCGTGATGGTCCTGCTGCTGCTCGTCCCTCTGTCCATCTTCCAGTACAACCAGGCCCGGCAATTGGGGGGACGGTCATGAGGCGCGGCGGCGGCTGGTTCCGCTTTCTGACGCTGGTGGTCGGCTACGGCTTTCTGTACGTGCCGATCGCCTGCCTGATGGTGTTCTCCTTCAACGATTCCACGCTGATGACTTCCTGGTCGGGCTTCTCGTTGCGCTGGTACGGAGAACTGTTCCAGGACGATGCCTTGCTGGCGGCGGCGAAGCTGTCTCTGCTGATCGCCACCCTGACCGCCACGGCGGCGGTGGCCATCGGCACCTGGGCCGGCTACGTGCTGGCTCGCATGGGGCGGTTCCGGGGCTTCGGCCTGTACATCGGCATGCTCAGCGCTCCGCTGGTCATGCCCGAGGTCGTGCTGGGCATTTCGCTGTTGCTGATGTTCGTCGAGATGTCCAAGGTGTTCGGCTGGCCCGACGGCAACGGCATGTTCACCATCTGGGTGGGGCACGTGACCCTGTGCACGGCTTACGTCGCTGTCATCATCCAGTCACGGGTGCGCGACCTGGACCGCTCGCTGGAAGAGGCCGCCCTGGACCTGGGGGCTTCGCCGCTGCGGGTGTTTTTCCAGATCACGCTGCCCCTGATCGCTCCGGCCCTGCTGGCCGCGTGGCTGCTGTCCTTCACCCTGTCGCTGGATGACGTGGTGGTGGCGTCCTTCCTGTCCGGGCCGGGTTATACGACCCTGCCGCTGGAAGTCTTCTCCCGAGTGCGCCTGGGCCTGAAGCCCGAGATCAACGCCCTGGCGACCTTGTTCATGGTGGCTGTGGGCGTGGTCGTCGTGGCGGTCAACCGCATGCAGATCCAGGCGGCGAAGCGGGCGGGGTAGTCACACGCCCAACAGCCAGACCGCCGCGCTGAACAAGCCCGCGGACAGCAGCATGCTGGCCGGAAAAGTCAGCACCCAGGCGAGCAGGATGTTGCGCACGGTCCTTGCGTGCAGGCCGCTCTGGTTGGCGACCATGGTGCCGGCCACGCCGGAGGACAGGACCTGGGTGGTCGAGACCGGCAGACTGAACAGATTGGCCACGCCGATGGCGCCGACGGCGGTGATCTGCGCGGCCATCCCCTGGGCGTAGGTCATGCCCTGCCTGCCGATTTTTTCGCCCACGGTCAACACCACGCGTCGCCAGCCCACCATGGTGCCGATGCCCAGGGCCAAGGCGACCGCGACGATCACCCAGAGCGGCGCGTACTCCGTCGTCACGCTCAGGTCGGCGCGCAGGCGCCGCAGATCGGCCTGTTCGTGAACGGGCAGTGTGCCCAGACCGGCCACTTTGCGGGCGGTGTCGTCCAGGCAGAGCAGGGCGCGGCGCATGCGTCCGCGCGTCTCGGGCGGCAGGTCGTCATAGGCGCGCACGCCGTCGAGGTTGCGGCGCACTGTCTGAATGGTGGTCAGGGTGTTCTTCGGATCGCAGTGAAGGGATTGAGGCAGGTCGGTGCCGGGCGGACGGTCGAGCGCCAGATAGTCCCCCAGGGTGTCCGCATTGCGCAGGTAGAGGTCGCTCAGGTGGCCGGCGGCGTCGTAAGTGCGCTGGATCTGGTAGGGCGTGCTGGCGGGATCCAGCACGAATTTGGCCGGCACGATGCCGATGAGCACCAGCATGATCAGGCCGATGCCTTTCTGGCCGTCGTTGGAGCCGTGCACGAAGCTGACGCTCATGGCTGACAAAACCAGCACCAGCCGGTTCCAGAACGGCGGGTGTTTCTTATTGTCGATGGCGCGGCGTTCTTCGGGTGTCTTGTGCATCTTCGAGTCCGCGAACAGCCTCTTGAACCCCAGCAGCAGCAGCGCCGCGACGATGAAACCGGCCAGGGGCGACAGGAGCAGCGACAGGCCGATGTCGATGGCCTTGCCCCAGTTGATGCCCGCATTCACGGGCAGTCCGGTGAGCAAGGCGTTGGCCAGACCCACGCCCAGGATCGCACCGATCAACGCATGCGAACTGGAGGCCGGGATGCCGAAATACCAGGTGCCGAAGTTCCAGGCGATGGCGGCGACCAGCATCGAGAACACCATCACCTGGCTGCGTCCGCTGTCCAGATTGAGCAGCAGTTCCACAGGAAGCAGATGGACGATGGCGTAGGCCACCCCCACGCCGCCGAGCAGCACGCCCAGGAAGTTGCAGATGCCTGAGAAGAGCACCGCCAGATGCGGCGGCATGGCCTTGGTGTAGATGACCGTGGCGACGGCGTTGGCGGTGTCGTGAAAGCCGTTGATGAATTCAAAGACCAGGACGAGGGCCAGCGCGAGAACCAGGCTGAGCCCTACCGTGAGGGACAGGCCGGAGAATAGGTCGAGCATGATGGGGGAATATTCGGAAGACGCGGAATTATTGCAAATTTGTGAAGGAACGTTTGAATAACCCTTCGGCGTGTCCTCGCGGCCGCGCCCGTGCCGGCCGGAACACCGGCGTTTTCGCGGTAATCAGTCTTTGCCGCGTTGGTCCAGGCTTTCGTACGCCAGCCGCACGGCTTCTTCCCCATAGTGCCGGTCCAGCCGGCGCATGATGAAATGGCCGCGGGCCATGTCCTGGAAGTGGTCGATGAACAGGGTGTTGATCAGGGCGCCGCCGGCCGCGCCGAGGGCGGGGATGGCCTGCGCGGCGGCTTTTTCCGTGATCTGGATGCCGAATCGCTCCGCCACCAGGGTGATCAGGCGCATCAGGGCGGGGGGGGCGGCCTTTTCGACGGCGATGCGGCCGCCGGCGTACTCGGCGGCCTGGCTGACGGCGTGCGCCAGCGCCGCGCGGACGACGTAGTAGCCGCTTTCTGCGCCGTCGTCGGACTCGTTCGCTCCGCCCAGGGCGAAAACCTCCAGGCAGGCGAGCCGGGTGTCCGGGGCGACCAGCGATTCGCCTTCGCTGCGGGCGATGTCCGCGATTGAACGCATCATGATCGTGGTGGAAATCGGCAACTCCACCGCCAGACCGGCCAGGCCGAAGAATCCACCGGCGCCGCCGGTGGCGGCTGCGCCGAGCTTGTGCCACTGGTTCGAGCTCACGCCCCCGGGCTTGTCCGTGAGCGTGAACAGGGCGGCGTCGGCGGCCTTGCTCAGGGCCAGCCGGGTGGCCTGGCCGATCCGGGCGTTCCAGCTCGCGGGCAGCCGGTCCAGGAATTTCTCGACGGGGGCGCCGATCAGGTTCGTGATGCGCGCGGCAAGGCCCGGATTTTCCAGCAGGGCGTGGGCCTGGCGCAGGGCGTCGAGGTCGGCGGGGGAAAGGCGCGTGTCTTCCATGGATGAAGTGGCGGAGTCTGCGTGAATGGGCCCATTATGGCGCCTGCGCGCCGCAGTGTGTGCCGCGCGCGGCGCGCGGCCCCGGTGCGCTCCGGCATGCCGCGTCCTGACGACACTACAATACGATTCTTCCAGCCCCCGATCGGACATGCCCATGCTCACCCAGGACGAACTCAAGCAACAGGCGGCCCAGGCCGCCCTCGACGATGTGCTGCCCCAGTTGCGGCCCGACAGCGTCCTGGGCGTGGGCACGGGGTCGACCGTGGACCGTTTCATCGATCTGCTCGCCCCCCACCGCGGAGCCTTCCGCGCGGCGGTGTCCAGTTCGGAGCGCAGCACGCGCCGCCTTCAGGCGGCCGGCATCCAGGTGCTGGATCTGAACGAGGTGGCCTCGCTGGCGCTGTACGTGGACGGCGCGGACGAGATCGACCATCAATTGAACATGATCAAGGGCGGCGGCGGCGCGCTGACGCGCGAGAAGATCGTGGCCTCCGTGGCGGACCGTTTCCTCTGTATCGTCGACGAGTCCAAGCTGGTCGAACGGCTGGGCGGCTTTCCACTGCCCATCGAGGTCATCCCCCTGGCGCGCGAAGCCGTCGCCCGCGAGGTCCGCCAGCTGGGCGGGCAACCGCGCCTGCGCGAAGGCTTCACCACGGACAACGGCAACCAGATCCTGGACGTCTCCGGTCTGCGCTATGACGACCCCGCCGAATTCGAGGCGGTGCTGAACAACATTCCGGGCGTGGTCTGCTGCGGCCTGTTCGCGATCGCCGGCGCCCAGGTGGCGCTGGTGGCGGGGCAGGCGGGCGTTTCGCGGCTGGAATTGCGCGACTGAATCCAGGCGGGTCCACCGTCATGATCCTGTCACAGGATGCTGCTATGCTGGGGCATTCTTTCCAAGCGGCGGACGTGATGGTACGCTTTGCGATCGTTGAACCGCCTGACGGCAGACAGAGGTCCCGGATGCTGGAACACACCAACAAGCAATTTCACAGCGAACTCGAAACGACGCGGTCCATGTTCCTGCAGATGGGCGGACTGGTCGAATCCATGGTCCTGGACGGCATCCATGCCCTGGCCCGGGGCGAACTGCATCTGGTGGACCGGGTCCGCGAGCACGAGCGGCAGGTCAATCAGTTCGAGGTCGACATCGACGAGCGCATCAGCCAGTTGATCGCCCGCAACCAGCCCACGGCGGGCGATCTGCGCCTGCTGCTGTCGGTCTCCAAGATGCTGACCGACATGGAACGCTGCGGCGACGAGGCCGAGAAAATCGCCAAGGTCGCCCGCCGTCTGCATGAATCCGACTCGTCCTACGAGCCAGTGGTGGAACTGCGCCATATGGCCGATGCGGTGGCCAGCATGATCCGTGCGGCGCTGGACGCCTTCGCGCGCGAGGATCCCGTCGCCGCCGCCCAGGTCGTGCGCAACGACAAGGATGTGGACAAGGAATGGAAGGCCTCCCTGCGTCACATCATCACCTACATGATCGAGGATCCGCGCACGATTTCGCGTTCCATAGACCTGATCTTCATCGCCCGCGCGCTCGAGCGCATCGGCGACCACGCGAAGAACATGGCCGAGCGCGTGATCTACATGGTGCGCGGCGACGATGTGCGGCACACGGGTGTCACCAACACGGAACGCCTGGCGCGCGGCGAACCGCCCGAGCCGCCTGAAAGCGGCGAGATGGAACGCCGAAAGTAAAGCCCGGAATCAGCCGGACAGAACACCTGGAATCAGGCCGAGGGCGGCACGTAGCCCTGGGCCTCGACGTCCTGGTCGTCGAACAGGAACGCCTGCATGCGACCGGCCAGGAATTTCCGGGCCTCGGGATCGGCCAGGCTCAGGTGGTGTTCATTGACCAGCCGCGTCTGGATGTCCAGCCACTTGGCCCAGGCGTCCTTGGAAATCTCGCGCCAGATGCGTGCGCCCAGTTCTCCCGGGTACGGGGGATAGTCCAGGCCCTGGGCCTCGCGTTTGAGCTTGCGGCATTGGATCATGCGTGCCATGTCGGGTACCTCTTCGGTATTCGATCGGGGAAGCCGGCATTGTAGATGAGTCCGGACACGGAACAGGCTCCGCGGTCAGAATCCCTGCGCTCGCCAGACATCCAGGACCTGGTCCAGTCCGATGCGCCAGTCGCGCTCCAGAGGCCCCAGCAGGGCCTCCAGCCGGGCGCAGTCCAGGCGGCCGTTGGCCGGCCGGGGTTCGGGCGAGGGCCAGTCGGCGGAGGCGATCGCCTCCACCCGGGGCCGGCGGGCAATCAGGCCCCGGGCGTGAGCCCGGCCCAGGATCTCAAGCGCGAAGCCGTGCCAGCTGACCCAGGGCTGGCCGCCGAAGTGGTACAGACCGCCCGGCACGCCCTCGTCGGGTCGCAGGGCCAGGGCGTGCAGGACCCGTGCCAGGTGGCCGGCCCAGGTGGGGCCGCCGATCTGGTCGTCGATCACGCGCAGAGTGTCGCGCTGCGCGCCCAGGCGCACCATCGTACGCACGAAATTGCCGCCCCAGGCGCTGAAGACCCAGCCGGTCCGCACGACGGCGGCGCTGGGGGCGGCGGCCAGGACGGCCCGCTCGCCCTCCAGTTTGCCTTGCCCATAGGTGTTCAGGGGTGCGGTGGGGTCGTCTTCCCGGTAGGGGCGATCCAGCCGTCCGTCGAAGACGTAGTCGGTGGAGACGTGCAGCAGGCGGATGCCGCGTGCCGCGCAGGCGTGCGCCAGCAGGCCGGGCGCATCCGCATTGATCGCGCGGGACAGTGCCGGCTCGGTGGCCGCGCGGTCCACGGCCGTGTAGGCGGCGGCGTTGATCAGGCGGTCGACGGGGTGGGCGTCCAGTCGGGCGGCCACGGCGTCGGCCCGTGTGACGTCCAGTTGCCGCCGGCTCAGGAATTCATACCGGGCTTCATCGAAGCGATGTTCGGCCAGCGCGCGCAGCGAGTGTCCCAACTGGCCATCGGCGCCCGTGACCAGGATGCGCGGCGGATCAGACCGCCGCATCGCCGAGGCCCAGCCGCTGGCGCTGGTAGCTGCCGTCCTGCACGCGGCGGCACCAGTCGAGGTGCTCCAGATACCATCGCACCGTCTTGCGCAAACCGGTGGCGAACGTTTCCCGAGGCGTCCAGTCCAGTTCGCGGGCGATCTTGCCGGCGTCGATGGCGTAGCGCAGATCGTGCCCCGGACGGTCGGGCACGTGGGTGATCAGGTCGGCGTATCGCGCCACGCCGGCCGGGTGTTCGGGAGCGAGTTCCTCCAGCAGGTCGCAGACGGCGCACACCACGTCGATGTTGCGCTGTTCATTATGACCGCCGATGTTGTAGGTTTCCCCGGGTACGCCCGATTCGAGCACGCGCAGCAGGGCGCGGGCGTGGTCTTCGACATAGAGCCAGTCCCGGACTTGCAAGCCCTGGCCGTAGACGGGCAGGGGCTTGCCTTCCAGCGCGTTCAGGATGACCAGCGGGATCAGCTTTTCGGGGAAGTGGCAAGGACCGTAGTTGTTGGAGCAATTGGTCACCAGCACCGGCAGGCCGTAGGTGCGATGCCAGGCCCGTGCCAGGTGGTCCGATCCCGCCTTGGTGGCGGAATAGGGAGAACTGGGCGCGTAGGGCGTGGTTTCCGTGAACAGGTCTTCGGTGCCGGCCAGGTCGCCGTAGACCTCGTCGGTGGAGACGTGGTGGAAGCGGAAGGCGACCCGCGCGGCGGCGTCCAGCCTGTTCCAGTGGGCACGGGCGGCCTCCAGCAGCGTGTAGGTGCCGACCAGGTTGGTCTGTACGAAGGCGGCGGGACCGTCGATGGAGCGGTCCACATGGGACTCCGCCGCCAGATGCATCACGGCGTCGGGATGGTGGCGCTCGAAGACGTCGGCCAGACCGGCCGCGTCGCAGATGTCCAGATGGACGAAAGCGTAGCGGGGATTCTGTGCCACGGACGCCAGGGATTCCAGGTTGCCGGCGTAGGTCAGCTTGTCGACGTTGATGACCGAGTGGCCGCTGTGGCCGATCAAGTGCCGGATCAGGGCCGAGCCGATGAATCCTGCGCCGCCGGTGACAAGGATCTTCATAGCCGCTTGATGAAGATCAGGCTGTTGCGCGAATGGTTGTAATGGGCGCGCTTTTCATGGGGCAGGTCGGAGACGCCGCCCTGGACGAAGCCGCGCTTCAGGAACCAGTGCGAGGTGCGCGTGGTCAGCACGAACAGGCGCCGGGCGCCCTGGGCGCGGGCGCTGGTCTCGGCGTGGCGCAGCAGCTTTTCGCCGTCGCCCGTGCCTTGCCATTCCGGATGCACGATCAAACAGGCCATTTCGGCCATGCCGTCGTCCAGGTACGGGATCAGGGCCACGCAACCGTAGATCACGCCGTCGTGTTCCAGCACCGTGAATTTTTCCACATCGCGCTCGATCACGGCGCGGCCGCGCGGGACCAGGGTGCCGTCGGCCTCCAGGGGTTCGATCAACTGGACGATGGCGCCCACATCGTCGGCCACGGCCGGGCGCAGGTCTTCGAGGGTGTCCTCGACCACCATGGTGCCCACCCCGTCGTGGGTGAAGATTTCCAGCAGGATGCTGCCGTCCATGGTGTAGGGGACCAGGTGCGCGCGCGCCACGCCGCGCTTGACCGCCAGGGACGCGTGGCGCAGGAAGGCGGAGGTGTCTTCGTCCAGGATGTCCTGGGCGAGCAGGTCGTCGGCGTCCTTGCGGGCCAGTTCCGTGTCCACCGAACCGTCGGTTTCGGTGACGGTACGGTTCTGGGTCAGGAAGATCAGCTTTTCGGCGCGCAGCGCCACGGCGGCGTTGGTGGCCAGGTCCTCCATGGCCAGGTTGAAAGCCTCGCCGGTGGGGGAAAAGCCCAGCGGCGAGAGCAGCACGATGGCACCTTGGCTGATGACGTTGCGCATGGCGTCGATGTCCAGTTTGCGCACCGTGCCGGCGCGCCGGTAGTCCACGCCGTCGATCACGCCGACCGGTCGCGCGGTGACGAAATTGCCTGAAATCACGCGGATCTTGGCGTGCGACATGGGCGTGTTGGGCAGCCCTTGGCTGAACGCGGCCTCGATGTCCAGGCGGATTTCCCCGGCGGCCTCCTTGGCGCATTCCAGCGCTTCCGGGCTGGTGGGCTCCGTCCCCCGGCCGAACTGGGTGGTGTGGCCTTTCAGGCGCAGTTGTTCGTTGACCTGGGGGCGCGAGCCGTGCACCAGGACCAGCTTGATCCCCAGGGCGGACAGCAGCGACAGATCCGCCACCAGATCCTCCAGGCCGCCGTCCTCGATCAGTTCGCCGCCGAAGGCCACGACGAAGGTCTTGCCGCGGAAATCGTGCACGTAGGGGGCGACCTCGCGGAACCATCGCACGAACTGCGCGGGGGCGAATTCGGGAGCGTCCTGGGCTGAATAGGTGTCGGTTTCTACGGAACTCATGGCGGGCGGCGGGGCTCGGGTCTCGGGGGCGGGGGCGGGCATCGGTTTCTTACGATAGCGAAATTATAATGAGCGATTGCCTTTTTCCCGACCGTATGCCAGAAAATCCATCGCGACCGGCCCGCCCTGCGCCCGGCCGGCCCGTTTCGCCGCGTCCGCCTGCGGGCGCGGGCGACCGGCTCCTGCCGCCCATCCAGTACCCGGAAGACCTCCCCGTCAGCGCCTGCCGCGAGGAAATCGCGCGTGCCATCGCCGATCATCCGGTGGTCATCGTCTGCGGCGAGACCGGTTCGGGCAAGACCACCCAGTTGCCCAAGATCTGCCTGGAACTGGGGCGCGGGCGAACCGGCATGATCGGCCATACCCAGCCGCGCCGCCTGGCCGCCACATCGGTGGCCCAGCGCGTGGCCGAGGAACTGCGGACGGAGATCGGCGACTGGGTGGGCTACCAGATCCGGTTTTCCGAGCGCGCCGGCCCGGCCACGGCCATCAAGCTGATGACCGACGGCATCCTGCTGGCCGAGACTCAGCGCGATCCCCTGCTGCGCCGTTACGACACCCTGATCATCGACGAGGCGCACGAGCGCAGCCTGAACATCGATTTCCTGCTGGGTTTCCTGAAGCGCCTGCTGACGCGCCGCAAGGATCTGAAGCTGATCATCACCTCGGCCACCATCGATGCCGACCGCTTCGCCCGGCACTTCGGCGCGCCGGACCGGCCGGCCCCGGTGATCCAGGTCTCGGGCCGCCTGTTTCCGGTGGAGCTGCGCTACCGCCCCGTGCGTCGGGATGACGAGGACGCTCCCGCCGGCCGCAAGCCGGGGCAGGGCGACGAGGAGCGCGATCTGGTCGACGCCGTGGTGGACGGCGTGGATGAGTGCGCCCGCCATGGAACCGGCGACGTGCTGGTCTTCCTGCCAGGCGAACGCGAAATCCGCGAATGCGCCGAGGCCCTGCGCAAGCGCCATCCCGTGGGTGCGCTGGTGCTGCCGCTGTATGCGCGGCTGTCGCGTGCCGAACAGGAGCAGATCTTCCATCCGCGCGGCAACGCCCGGCGCATCGTGCTGGCCACCAACGTGGCCGAGACATCGCTCACGGTGCCGGGCATCCGCTACGTCGTCGACAGTGGCCTGGCGCGCATCAAACGTTATTCCTGGCGCAGCAAGGTCGAGCAGTTGCGCATCGAGCCGATCAGCCAGGCTTCGGCCAACCAGCGCGCCGGACGCTGCGGCCGGCTGGGGCCGGGCGTGTGCGTGCGCCTGTATGCCGAAGAGGACTTCAAGGGGCGCCAGGCCTTTACGGATCCGGAGATCCTGCGCTCGTCGCTGGCCTCGGTCATTTTGCGGATGAAATCGCTGCGGCTGGATGACATCGAGGCCTTTCCCTTCGTCGAGCCGCCCACGGGCCGGGCCGTCGCCGATGGCTATCAGTTGCTGCAGGAACTGGGCGCGCTGGACGAGCGCAACCGCCTGACCGGAGTGGGACGCG
This sequence comes from Castellaniella denitrificans, assembly GCF_027214045.1. Classification (GTDB taxonomy): domain Bacteria; phylum Pseudomonadota; class Gammaproteobacteria; order Burkholderiales; family Burkholderiaceae_B; genus Castellaniella; species Castellaniella denitrificans_A. The sequence goes on from NZ_JAPWHE010000004.1 coordinate 221,464, forward strand.
CCCTGGCGAAACTGCCAGTCGATCCACGCATCGCGCGCATGGTCTTCGCCGCGCACGAACACCAGTGCCTGGCGGAAATCCTCGTCATCGCGGCGGCACTGTCCGTTCAGGATCCGCGCGACCGTCCCATGCAGGCGCGCGAGGCGGCCGACAACGCCCATGCCCAGTTCAACGACAAGCAGTCGGAGTTCCTCGCCTGGCTGAAGCTCTGGCAATGGTACGGCGACCAGGTCGCGCACAAGGCTTCGCAGCGCAAACTGGTGGACCAGATCCGCGCGAAATTCCTGTCGCCCATCCGGTTGCGTGAATGGCACGACACGCACACGCAACTGCTGACCCTGGCGCGGGAACAGGGCTGGCGGCTGAACGAGACGCCCGCCACGCGCGAGCAGATCCACATGGCGCTGCTGGCCGGACTGCTGGGCAACATCGGCATGAAGTCCGAGGATGGCGGCCTGTACCAGGGCGCGCACGACATCCGCTTCGCCATTCACCCGGGGTCGCCTCTGCAGAAAAAAGCCGGCCGCTGGGTGCTGGCGGCCGAACTGGTGGAAACCACCCGCCTGTACGCACGCTGTGTGGCGCAGATCGAGCCGGCCTGGGTCGAACGGGCGGGGGCGCACCTGCTCAAGCGCGCCTGGTCCGATCCACGCTGGGAAAAAAAGGCCGGCCAGGTGGTCGCCAACGAGCGTGGCACCGTCCATGGGCTGCCGGTGTATACCGGTCGCCGCGTGCACTATGGCCGCATCGACCCCAAGGCCGCGCGGGAAATCTTCATCCGCGATGCCCTGGTCCCCGGGGACATCGACAGCAAGCTGCCTTTCATCGCCCACAACCGGCGGCTGATCGCGTCCATCGAACGGCTGGAACATCAGAGCCGGCGTCCGGACATCCTGGTGGACGATGCGCTGATCTACGCCTTCTACGACCGTCAGATCCCCGTCGACGTGAGCCAGACGGCCACGCTCGAGGCCTGGTACAAGGGACTGGACGCCGAGGCGGCCGCGCGGTTGAACCTGAGCCGCGATGAACTCATGCGCCATGACGCCGCGGGCGTCACCACGGAGGTCTTCCCGCGCCGACTGGCATGGGCCGGGACCGACCTGGCTGTGGACTACCATTTCGAACCCGGTTCGCCGCGCGATGGCATGACGCTGACCTTGCCGCTGTTCGCGCTCAACCAGATCGACGCCGCGCGCTGCGAATGGCTGGTGCCCGGCATGCTCAAGGAAAAAGCTCTCCTGTTGCTGAAATCGCTGCCGCAGAAGTTGCGCCGCCACTGCGTGCCGCTGCCAGAATATGCGGCCGGTTTCCACGAACGCTGGTTCGAGCGCGCCGCCGATCCTGGCATGGGCTTGCTGGAAGCGCTGGCGCGGGATATCTGGGAGCAGTGCCGGGTGCGCGTCCAGACGACCGACTTCAAGCTGGAGACACTGCCGCCGCACCTGTTCATGAATTTCAAAGTGGTGGACGAGCATGGCCGCATGTTGTCGGGCGGTCGCAATCTGGATCAGTTGCGCGCCGAGCATGGCCGTCAGGCCCAGGTCTCGTTCCAGCAAGTGGCGGCCCGCGATCAGCAAGCCGCCCGGGTTCTGGATCACGAGGGCCTGACGGCCTGGACCTTCGGCGAGCTGCCGGAATTGCTGGAGATCCAGCGCGGAGGCCAGTCCCTGATCGGCTACCCGGCGTTGCGCGATCGGGGCGAATCCTGCGACCTGGACGTCTTCGACGATCCCCAGGAGGCCCGGCGCGTGCATGCGGTCGGCTTGCGCCGGCTGTTCCGTCTGGCCCTGCGGGAGCAGGTCCGCTATCTGGAAAAGAACCTGCCGGACCTGACCCGCATGGGCATGCTGTACATGGACCTGGGAACCCAGCAGGAACTGCGCGACCAGTTGATCGACGCGGCGCTGGACCAGGCATGCCTGATGGATCCCTGGCCCGCCGACGCGACGGCCTTCGAGCAACGTTGCGGCGAGGGCCGTGCGCGCCTGGGCCTGCTGGCCCAGGAACGGGCCCGGCTGGTTGGCGTCATCCTGGCCGAGCGCGCCGCCCTGGTCAAAAAACTGCCCCAGGCACGTCCCTGGCCGCAGGCGCAGCAGGACCTCCGCCAGCAACTCGACGCGCTCTTGGGGCCGGCCTTCGTGCGCGACACGCCGCCGGAGCAGCTCGGGCACCTGCCGCGCTACCTGAAGGCCGCGCAGATGCGCATCGACAAGCTGCGCGCCGACCCCGCGCGCGACGCCGCCGCGATGGCCGACATCGCCCGGCTCGCCGCGCCCTGGCAGCGGGCGCGGGCGGCGCTCAAGGGCGCGCCCGACGCCCGGCTTGACGCCTTCCGCTGGCAACTGGAGGAGCTGCGCGTGGCGCTTTACGCCCAGACGCTGCGCACCCCCTTCCCGGTCTCGGTCAAGCGCCTGGAAAAGGCCTGGGCCGCCATGCCGCGATAGCGCCCCTGACAATCGATACAATCCCCCCATGACCCTGTCCCCAGACACCCCCCTGTTCGTCCATCTGCGCTGCCATTCCGAGTTTTCCGTGGTGGACGGAATCGCGCGCATTCCCGACCTGATCGACCGGGCGCGGGAATTCGGCCAGCCGGCCATGGCGATCAGCGATCTGGCCAATCTTTTCGGCTGGATCAAGTTCTACAAAGCGGCCCGCAAGGCGGGCATCAAGCCCATCGCCGGCTGTGACGTCTGGCTCCACAATCCGGCCGACGAGGACAAGCCCTTTCGCGTGCTGCTGCTGGCCACCGATCATGCCGCCTATCTGGACCTGTGCGAACTGCTGGCGCGCGCCTGGACGGAAAACAGCCAGAGTGGGCGGGCGGAAATGCGTCGCGAATGGCTGTCGGGACGGAATGGCCTGATCGTCCTGTCGGGCGCGCGCGCGGGCGATGTGGGGCAGGCCCTGGAATCCGGTCGCGAAGACGAGGCCCGCCGCCTGGCGCGCCAATGGGCCACCGATTTTCCCGACGCGTATTTCATTGAATTGCAGCGTGCCGGCTTTGATGGCGACGAAGCCTACGTCCAGTCGGCGTTGCGCCTGGCGGCGGACTGCGGCCTGCCGGTGGTGGCCACGCACCCGATCCAGTTCATCGCGCCGTCCGACTTCCGCGCCCACGAGGCCCGCGTCTGCATCGCCGAAGGCGAACTGCTGGGCAATCCGCGCCGCGTCCGGCGCTTCACCGCGGAACAGTACATGCCCGACAGCGCCGATATGGCGCGCCGTTTCGCGGACGTGCCTTCGGCCCTGGCCAACGCGGTACAGATCGCCCGCCGCTGCAACCTGACCTTGACCCTGGACGAGCCGCAACTGCCGCGATTTCCCACGCCGGACGGCGTGTCGCTGGACGACTATCTGGTGCGGCTGGCCCACGAGGGGCTGGCCCGCCGCATGGTCCAGCTGTATCCGGACGCCGACGAGCGCGCCCGCCGGATGCCCGCCTACCAGGACCGCCTGGACCTGGAATGCAAGACCATCATCGGCATGGGCTTCCCCGGCTACTTCCTGATCGTTCAGGATTTCATCAACTGGGGCAAGAGTCACGGCGTGCCGGTGGGGCCGGGCCGGGGTTCGGGCGCGGGCTCGCTGGTGGCCTTCAGCCTGGGCATCACCGATCTTGATCCGCTGCGCTATGACTTGCTGTTCGAGCGTTTCCTGAACCCCGAGCGCGTGTCCATGCCCGACTTCGACGTGGACTTCTGCCAGGACAACCGCGAACGGGTCATCGAATACGTCAAGGAAAAATACGGTCGCGACGCCGTCAGCCAGATCGCCACCTTCGGCACTCTGGGTGCCAAGGCCGTGGTGCGCGACGTGGGCCGCGTGCTGGAGATGCCCTACAGCGTCTGCGACCGGCTCTCGAAAATGATCCCCTTCAATCCGGCCGATCCCTGGTCGCTGGACCGTACGCTGGAGCACGAGCCCGCTTTCCGCGAACTGTACGACACCGACGAGGAAATCCGCGCCCTCATCGATTTGGCCAGGCCCCTGGAAGGCCTGACGCGCAACATCGGCATGCACGCCGGTGGCGTCCTGATCGCGCCGGGCAAGCTGACCGACTTCTGCCCTCTGTATTGCCAGCCGGGCAGCGAATCCAGCGTCGTGTCCCAGTTCGACAAAGATGATGTCGAGGCCGCCGGCCTGGTCAAGTTCGACTTCCTGGGTCTGCGCAACCTGACCATCCTGGACTGGGCGGTGCGGTACGTGCGCGAATTCAATCCTGACCAGCGCGACTTCGATCTGATGGCGCTGCCGCTGGACGACCAGGCCACCTACGACCTGCTGTCGGCCGCCAACACCACGGCGGTGTTCCAGCTGGAATCGCGCGGCATGAAGGAACTGCTGAAAAGCCTGCGGCCCAACACGTTCGAAGACGTGGTCGCCCTGCTGGCGCTGTTCCGGCCCGGGCCGCTGGAATCCGGCATGGTGGTCGACTTCGTGAATCGCAAGCACGGCCGCGCCGAAGTCGATTATTTCCACCCCGACCTGGAACCCGTGCTCAAGAGCACCTACGGCGTCATCGTCTACCAGGAACAGGTGATGCTGATCTCGCAGATCGTCGGCGGCTATTCCCTGGGGGGCGCCGATCTGCTGCGCCGCGCCATGGGCAAGAAAAAGCCCGAGGAAATGGCCAAGCACCGCGTGATCTTCCAGGAAGGCGCGGCCAAGAAGGGCTACGACCCGGACCTGGCAGCCCATCTGTTCGATCTGATGGAGAAATTCGCGGGCTACGGCTTCAACAAGAGTCACTCGGCCGCCTATGCCCTGATTTCCTACCAGACCGCGTGGCTCAAGGTCTATCATCCGGCGGAATTCCTGGCCGCGACCATGCTGTCCGACATGGACGACACGGACAAGATCCAGATCTTCTGGCGCGACGCCCTGGAAAACGATGTGGCCGTCCTGCCGCCCGACGTCAACGAATCCGGCTACCGCTTCGCGCCGGTGGCCGACGCGCACACCGCCCAGGGCCGGCCGCCGCGCACCATCCGCTACGGCCTGGGCGGGGTCAAAGGGACGGGCCAGTCCGCCGTCGAGGCCATCATCGCCGCCCGCGAGGCTGGCGGCCCGTTTACCGGATTGTTCGATTTCTGCGCCCGGGTGGACCGCCACGCCGTCAACCGGCGCACCATCGAGGCCCTGATCCGCGCCGGCGCCTTCGACGCCCTGGAGTCCAACCGCGCGGCCCTGCTCGAAGCCCTGGGCAGCGCCATCGAGGCCGCCGAGCAGGCCGAACGCAACGCCAACCAGGTCTCGCTGTTCGACGACAATACCGATCAACTGGTGGCGGACGAGGTCGCGCGTGTCGCGCCTTGGGATCTGGAAACCCATCTGCGGGAAGAAAAGACCGCCCTGGGTTTTTATTTCAGCGGTCATTTGTTCGACGCCTGGCGCGACGAGATCCGCCGGGTGGCGCCCACGCCGTTGGCGCGGTTGGCGCCTTCGCGCGGCCAGCAGTGGCTGGCGGGCGTGCTGGCGGAAGTGCGCGTGCGCATGACCCGGCGCGGCAAGATGCTCTACGCCTTGCTGGATGACGGCAGCGCCCAGATCGAGGTCGCGATCTTCAACGAGTTGTATGAGCAACACCGCCTGAGCCTCAAAGAGGACCGCCCCCTGGTGATCCAGGGGCGTGTCAGCCACGATGACTATTCCGGCGGGTTGCGTGTGTCGGCCGACGATCTGTACGATCTGCAGCGCATTCGTGAAAGCCGCGCGCGCAGCCTGCGCCTGTCCGTGTCCGACGGGCTGGACCCCGGCCGCCTGCAGGATCTTCTGGCCCCCTGGCGCTCGGCCGAATCCGGCGTGCCCGTGGAACTGCGCCTGCGTGGCCCGCGCTTTTCCTGCCTGCTGCGGCTGGGCGAAGACTGGCGCGTGCGCATGGACGAGACGCTGATCGCGGATGCGCGGCAGTGGCTGTCCCGCGACGATGTGGAGATCAACTACGGATGAAGCCGCTGCGTATCCTGCATTCCGAGGCGGCGACCGGTTTTGGCGGTCAGGAGAACCGCATCTTCAAGGAAATGTGTGCCATGCGAGCCGCAGGCCATCACCTGGAGGCGCTGTGCCAGCCGCACGCCCGCCTGACGCAGCGCCTGCGTGAAGAAGGTTTCCATGTTCACACGATGTTGATGGACGGACCGCGCAACTATTTCCGGGGCGTGTTCCGGGTGCGCCGCATCCTGCGCGAAGGCCGTTTCGATGTGCTGAACACGCACAGCCGGCGCGATACGATGTTGGCGGGGGTGGCGGCCCGCCTGGCGGGCACGCCTTTGATCGTGCGCACACGGCATCTGGCGGTCAAGCCGGGTTCGCTGCTGTCCTATACGGTCGTGCCGCATCGGGTGACGACGGTCAGCGAGCATGTGCGGCGCTTGCTGCTGGATCGCGGCGCCGCGCCGGAGCGCGTGGCCACTGTGTATTCCCCGATCCCGCTGCCGGCCCCGGTCGAGCACTCCACCCTGCGCGCCGAATTGGGCCTGCCCGACGGCGCCGTCGTGGTCGGCTGCGTGTCCGTGATGCGCGAGAAAAAGGGCCATCGTGCCCTGATCGACGCGATGGCCGGCCTGCTCAAGCGCTCCGAGGTCTTCCTGGTGCTCGTGGGCGACGGCTCTCCCACCCTGGAGAATCTGCAGGCCTATGTGCACACGCTCGGGTTGGACGACAAGGTCCTGTTCACCGGGCGCCGGTCCGACATTCCCAACGTGCTGGCCGGCTTCGATGTGTTCGCCCTGGCGACCGAGCAGGAAGCCTCCGGTACGGTCTTCGTCGAGGCCGCCGCCGCCGGTCTGCCGGTGATCGGTACGGACGTCGGCGGGGTGTCCGAGATGCTGCGCGACGGCGAGACCGGCCTGCTCGTGCCCTTGCGTGACGCGGCGGCGCTGACGGCGGCGCTGACGTCGCTGATCGACGACCCCGATCGGCGCCGCGCCATGGGCCGGGCCGGGATGCGGGCGGTCCGCGAAGGCGAGCGCTTTACCCTGGAAGGCCTGGTGCGCCGCACCGAGCAATGCTATGGACAATGGCTTGAGGAGCGCGTCCCATGAGCGGAAATCGTACGGTCCCCGTGCTGATGTACCACCACGTCACCCCTGCGGGGGGGGCCATCAACGTCACGCCTGGGCATTTCCGCGACCAGCTCGCCTGGCTGCGCGACCATGGCTATCGCGGACTGACGTGCGAGGAATTCGCCGCGCATCTGGCGGGCGCGGCCGCGCCTGAACGCTCCGTGCTGATCACGTTCGACGACGGCTACCTGGACAACTATGTCCATGCCTGGCCGCTGCTGCGTGAATATGGCTTCCATGCCGTGATCTTTCTGGTCACTTCCTGGATCGGCGACGGGCCCGCGCGGCCTTGTGCGGACGAACGCGGGGCGGCGTTGCCTGAAACCCCCGATCACGCCGAATGCATGCGCCGCATCGCGGCGGGGGATGCCGCCGGGATTGCCCTGCGCTGGTCAGAGATCGAACGAATGCGGGTTGACGGGCAGGTCGAATTTCACAGCCATACCCATACCCATACCCGCTGGGACAAGCAGGAAGGCGACAAGAACGCCCGCATGGTCGACGAACTGGCTCAGTCGCGTGCCAGCCTGGCGCGGCATCTGGGCGAAGTCTCCGATCATCTGTGCTGGCCGCAGGGTTATTTCGATGCGGATTACGTCCGCATCGCCCAGTCGGCCGGTTTCCGGCATCTGTACACGACACGGGCCTTCGGCCGCAATCGGCCGGGCTCGGATCCGGCCTCGATTTTCCGCTTCGCCGTGCGCGACACTTCCGGCGCCTCGGTCGGCCGGCGCATCCGCGTGGCGGCCCATCCGCTGCTCGGGCCGATGTTCAACGCCTGGAAACGATGGAAGCGCGGACAGCGCTATGCAGGGTGAACGCATGAAGCTGTCGGTCATCGTCATCACCAAAAACGAGGCCGCGCATATCGGCGACTGCCTCGATTCCGTCGCCTTCGCCGACGAGATCATCGTCCTGGACTCGGGCAGCATGGACGACACCTGCGAGATTGCCCGGGCGCGGGGCGCGCGGGTCGCAATCGCACCGGACTGGCCAGGGTTCGGACGACAGAAAAACCGGGCACTGGACCTCGCCACCGGCGACTGGGTGCTGTCCATCGATGCCGACGAGCGTGTGACGCCCGAACTGGCCCGGGCCATCCAGAAAGCCCTGGAGGCGCCCGCCGCCCAAGGCTACCGCATCGCCCGGCTGTCGAATTTCTGCGGCCGCTGGATCCGCCATAGCGGCTGGTGGCCGGATTACGTGGTGCGGCTGTTCCGCCGCGATGCGGGACGCTTCACCGATGCGGCCGTGCACGAGCACGTCGAGGTCCGGGGATGTACGGATACGCTGTCCGGGCATTTCCTGCATTACCCTTATGCCAGCCTCGAGGTCTTCATCGACAAGATCAACCGTTATTCCACCGAGGCCGCGCGCGGCGCCTTCGAGCGGGGTCGACGGACCACGGTGCTGGGGCCGTTCGGCCACGGTTTCTGGACTTTCGCGCGACACTACGTGCTGCGGCGAGGCTTCCTGGACGGCTGGCAGGGCCTGGTGCTGGCCGGCATGGCCGGCACGGGCAGCTTCTATCGCTACGTGAAACTGTATTGGCTGGGGCGCGAGTCCCGGCGCTCTTGATTGCATGAAGATCCTCTACACCAACTTCCACCCTCGTAACGGCGGCGGCCACGCCACCTATGTCGTCAATCTGGCGCGCTCCTTCCAAGGGGAGCACCAGGTGACCGTGGCGACGCCCGGCACCAGCCGCCTGTTCGAGCAGGCCGGCCGGATTCCGGGGGTACGCTGCATGGATGTGTCCTTCAGCACGCGCCCGGGGCCGATGCTGGCCGAGGTTGCCCGCCTGCGACGCCTGTTGCGCGAGGGCGGCTTCGACCTGGTCCATGTGAACGGATCGGCCGACCATCGTCAGGCGATGCTGGCCCGTATCGGTCTGCGCCGCCCGCCGCGTATCGTCTGGACCAAGCACAACACCATGCCGGTGCGGGGCATCGGCCACTGGCTGAGGGCGCGCTTCGGCACGGACGGGACCATTGGCGTCAGCGAGTTCGTGACGCGGATGCTGCGCAAGACAGCCTATCGGCGCTTGCCCATGCGCGCCATCCATCATGGTGTTGATACCGAGCGTTTTCATCCAAGCTCGCCCGCCGAGGTCTCCGAGGCGCGGCGGTCTCTCTTGGGAGATCTGCCTGAGGATGTATTGGTATTGGCAAGCGTGGGCGGAACGGACCGGGACAAGGGCTGGCTGGTGCTGGCTCAGGCATTGGCCCGTCTGCCCGACGGCATGAAGCAACGGATTCGCGTGGTGGTTGCGGGTGACCCGCCACGTGGCGCGTTGCGACGGGATTTCGAGGCGTTGGGCGTTGATTCGGCTGTCTTTTTTCCGGGACTGGTGGGGCGTCCGGAGCGAGTGCTGGCGGCGGCCGATTCCGGGTTCGTCCTCTCATTCCACGAGGCATGTTCCTTCGCGGCCTGTGAGTCGCTGTCCATGGGATTGCCGACTTTAGTGTCGGATGCGGGCGGTCTGCCGGAGGTTGTGCGCCATGGGATTGACGGCTGGATCGTCCCGGCCGGGGACGTGGACGCGACCGAGGCCTGGCTGATGGATCGCCTGGCGCATCCTGTTCCTTCCGGCATGCCCGCCGCCGCCCGTGCCCGGGCGCAGGAATGCTTTTCCATGCCGGTTTTCGCGGAACGGACCCTGGCGTTCTATCGGCAGGTCTGCGCGTGATGCCGGCCCGGCCGATATAATCCGCTCATGATTCCCATCCTCATGTACCACCAGATCGGGGAACCCGGCCCGCGCGGTACGCCCTACCGGGGTCTGACCGTGCATCCCCGGGATTTCCGGCGCCAGATGCTGTGGTTGCGGCGCCTGGGCTACCGGGGTCTGTCGATGTCCCGGCTTGGGCCCTATCTGCGGGGTGAAAAGCAGGGCAAGGTCGTCGGCATCACCTTCGACGATGGCTATGCCAACGTGCTCGAGCACGCGGTGCCGGTGCTCGAGGAATGCGGCTTCGAGGCCACCAACTACTTCGTCGTCCGCCAACTGGGCGGCAGCAACGTCTGGGACGCCAACGAGGGCGTTCCCGCCGCGCCGCTCATGGACGCCGACGGAATGCGGGCCTGGGCGGCCGCCGGCCACGAGGTCGGTTCGCATACCTTGAATCATCCCGTCCTGCCGCGCATCTCGCCGGAACTGGCCGTCAATGAAATCCGCGATTCGCGCGACGCGCTTGAACAGATTGCGGGGGTCCCGGTGCGGGCCTTCTGTTATCCCTACGGCAAATTCACGCCCGCCTTGGCGGATATCGTGCGCGAGGCGGGCTATGACAGCGCCACCACCACCGCGCGCGGTCTGGCGCGGCTGGACGACGATCCTTACGCATTGCCGCGTGTGGCCATCGCGCGCTCGACCCACCTGTTGCGTTTCCTGCAGAAATGCCTGACGCAACTCGAAGACCGGCGCCGCCGCAAGGCCGAGGCCGCCGCTCATGGCTGAGCCCTCACTGTCCATCGCTTTCGTCGTCGATCGTTTCGGCAACCGCTACGGCGGCGCCGAGGCCTACGGCGTGGCGTTGATGCGGGAACTGGCCGCCGCCGGACATCGGGTCACGGTCTTCGCCCGGGAATACGATCCCGCCTGCGATCTGCGGCTGCCGTTCCGGCCGATCGTCGTCGGCCGGCGCTGGCCCAGCTGGGTCCGGGTCTGGCTGTTCGCGCGGCGCGCGGCGCGCGCCACGCGGGATGGCTATGACATCGTCCATTCCCACATGAACGGCTGGTGCGGTGACGTGGAAGTCGTGCACGTCACACCAGTGCGCTACCGCTGGCGGGTGCAGCCCCTTTCCGTCGCGAGGCGCTGGCTGTCCCGTTTCAGTCCGCGGGTGCGCACCTACCTGAGCCTGGAGGCCCGGCGTGTGGCGCCGCGCCCGGGCCATCGGGTCGTCGCGGTGTCGCAGTTGATCGCGCATCAGTTGGCGCAGGCCTATGGCCCGACCCTGATCGCGCCGGTGATCGCGCCGGGCGTGGCGCAGGCCGATCCCGTCACCGATGAACAGCGTCGCCAGACGAGGGACCGGCTGGGGCTTCCGGCCGCCGGCACGTTATGCCTGCTGGTGGCGCGCAATCCGATGCGCAAGGGCCTGCCCACCGTGCTTCAGGCGCTTGCCGCACTGCCCGACGATGTGCTGTTGCTGGTCGTCGGCGCCAATGCCGCCTCGCGAGATTGCGTGGCCCGCGCACCCGAATCCGTGCGCGCGCGTGTGCACCTGGTGGCCGAGACCTCGCAGGTCGAACCCTATTACCAGGCGGCCGATCTGTATGTGCATCCCACCCTGAACGACAGTTTCGGCATGGCGCCCCTGGAGGCCATGTCCTTCGGTCTGCCCGTGATTCTCAGCCCCGCGCCCTGGTGCGGCTTTGCGCAGTATGTCCGGCCAGACGCCGAGGCCCTGGTGCTGAGCCATCCCGAACGGGCGGACGAACTCGCCCTGGCCATCGGGCGGTTGCGTTCGGACACCGCCCTGCGCGAACGGCTGCGGGCCGGTGCGCGGGACGTGCTGGCCCGCCATGCCTGGCCCGAAGTCGCACGCCGCTATCTGGAACTGTACGCGGAAATCTTGCGGGAACGTAGCGGCGTCGTGTCCTGAGCACCGGGTTCCATCCGCGGGGGCATGGGGTGACCGGCCCGACGGGCGGGTCTCAGGCCCAGCCGCGTGCCCAATAGACCAGCAGCCCCAGATATTCCTTGATGATCGACCGGCTGGCGTTCAGCGCGCGCAGATCCGGCAGCCAGAACGAAAAATCGGGATCGGCCGGAACCACGATCTGGGGCGGCGAGGGCGCCGCGATCGGATTCATGCCCTGGTTCTGGAAGCTGGCCATCGAACGGGGCATGTGCAGGGCGGACGTCACCAGCAGGAAGCGTTCAATGCCCCGGTCGCGCAGCAGCCGGGCCGTGAAGACCGCGTTCTCGCGCGTGGTGTCGCTCTGGTTTTCCTTCAGGATCGACGCGCTGGGAACGCCGTCGCGCTCCAGGGCCGAGGCCATCATGGCCGCCTCGCTCTGTCCGCCGTCCAGTGCGGCTCCCGAAACGACGACCAGGGGAGCGCGGCACGCCGCGTAGAGTTCGGCGGCCGTGTCGGTGCGCAGGATCGCCGTGTCGCGGTCGTAGGGCTCGAACCAGTTGCGCCTGCCGTTGGCGGAGTTGCCACCCAGGACCACGATCGCCTGGGCTGTCGGCATCAAGGCCGCCGGCCTGTAGGGGTAGCGTTGTTCCAGCAGACCGCCGGCCCACAGCGAGGACGTCGGCAGCGACCAGAACAGCACCCAGGCCAAAGCGCCGGCCGCCAGGATGCCTGCCGTCTTGCGCCAGCGCAGGATGAACAGGAGCAGGGCCAGCACCAGCAGGGTGACCGACAGGTTCAGGGGAATGAGCAGGTTTCCAAGAAAAGCGATGATCGTCATGCGGCGGAAGGCGTGTCGAGGAGGTCCAGCGCGGTGGACAGGACATCGGGAGCGGCGGGCCAGGCGTCCATGCGGCCCATGCGGACGGCCCGGTTGGACCAGGGACCGGTGCGGGCGGGATCGGTGACGCCGAACAGGGTGATCTGCCGGGCGCCGGCGGCGGCGCCCAGGTGCGAGACCCCGGAATCGTTGCAGATCACCAGGGCCGCGCGGCGGGTCAGGGCGGCGAAGGCGCCCAGGCCCAGCGGTGGCAGCGGCAGAGCGGTGGGGGCATTGTCGAGCGCGGCCCGGCGTTCGGATGCGGGGGGGGACATGGCGACCGTCAGGCCGCGCGCCTGCAGGGAACGGGTCAGGCTGTCGAACCCTGGCCAGACCTTGACGCGGCCCCGGTGCAGCCCCGTCGCCGTCGGCGCGATCAGCACGAAGCCGCCATTGGCCAGCCCCGCCCCGGACAGCGCCCGGGCCGCCTCGTCCTCGTGGGCGGCGGCGGCCTGCCAGCGCAGTTCGTCGGCGGGTTGCGGCGGAGGTTCCGGCAGGCGCCATTGTGCCAGCGCGCGGCGGGTCAGATGGTACCAGGACTGCACCGCGTGCAGCGGTCCGGCCGGTTTGGCGCAGGGCCAGCGCAGGATCAGGCTGCGTCCGTCGTCCCGGTAGCCGGCGCAGGGAATGCCTGCGAAACGGAACACCAGGGCGCTGGACAGGGAATCGGGCAGCAGCAGGCCCAGGGGCCGCCCGAGCGGCGCTTGTCGCCGCGCGTTGCGCACTGCGGCCCGGTCCGCGCGCCAGGCGCCTTTCATGGGGACGAAGCCGGCCAGCGGGTAGGCGGCCAGCAGATCCCGCGCCCAGGGCCGGGCGCAGGCCACGACGGGCAGGCCGGTGGCCAGCAGGGCTTCCAGGCTGGGCAGGCTCATGCAGACGTCGCCGACCCAGTTGGGCAGGCGGACGTACAGAGCGGGGCTGGGAGAGGGTGTCAACGCGGCGGCTCCGGCACCCGATGCGGTCCGAAGACGCGAACGGGCTAAAATGCGTGGTTCCCAAAGTATATAAGAGAGTGTGCCGGGTGAAGACCACCACCGATCAACCCGTGGACAGCCGTCCCGTGCGGCTGGAGCTGTGGCGGCAGATCTACGCCCGCCTGGGCCGGGACTGGAAGGTCGGCCTGCTGGCCCTGGTGCTGCTCAGTATCGCCTCGGCGACGCAGCCCTTGCTGGCCGTCATCATGAAGCCCCTGCTCGACGAGGGCTTCACCGGCGCGCAGCCATCCTATATCTGGTCCATTCCCCTGGCCGTCGTCGGGCTGATGCTGCTGCGGGGTCTGTGCACCTTCGGGGGCACTTACCTGATGTCCTGGGTCGCCAACAACATGCTGCTGGCCTTGCGTCGCGACATGTTCGACCGCCTGCTCGGCATGTCCGACGCGACTTTCCGCGCCCGGGACCATGGACGCCTGCTCAACCGCTTCACCATCGACGCCGGCAATGTCAGCGGCCTGTCCACCGAGGTCATTCGCGTGATCGTGCGCGAATCGCTGACGGTCGTGGCCCTGCTGGCGGTGCTGCTGTACATGTCCTGGCAATTGACGTTGATCGTGCTGGTGATGCTGCCGCTGTCCGTATTGACGGGGCGCTATTTTGTCCGCCGTTTGCGGCGCATCAACCGCGACACGATCAACATGAACGCGGAACTGACCCACGTGGTCACCGAAGGCATCGCCGGCCAGCGGGTCGTCAAGCTGTTCGACGGCTATGCGCGCGAGCGCGAACGCTTCGCCTACGTCAATGCCCGCCTGCGCCGTTTCGCCATGCGCGCGGCCAGCGCGGATTCGGCCATGTCGCCGATCTCCCAGTTCTTCGTCGCCCTGTCCGTGGCCATCGTCGTCGCCGTGGCCTTGTACCAGGCCAACCACCAGGGACTGACGGTGGGCAGCTTCGCCGCCTTCATGGCGGCGCTGGGCCAGATCTTCGATCCCCTGAAACGGCTCACCAACATCGCCGGAGCGGCTCAGCGCATGCTGATCTCCGCAGAAAGCGTCTTCGCCTTGATCGATGAGCCGGTCGAGCCGGACACGGGCACCCGGGAAATTCAGGGCCGTCTGCGCGGCGAGGTCGTCTTCGATGCGGTCACGCACCGGTTTCCCGATGCGGCCCGGGATACGCTGGACCAGGTGACCCTCACGGTCCGGGCGGGCCGGACCGTGGCGCTGGTGGGCCGCTCGGGCAGCGGCAAAACCACGCTGGTGAACATGCTGCCGCGCTTTGTCGAACCCACCGGCGGCCGGGTGACGATCGACGGCATCGATGTGCGCGAGTTGCGGCTCGACGCCTTGCGCTCGCAATTGTCGCTGGTCAGTCAGGACGTCGTTCTGTTCGACGGCACGATCGCCGAGAACGTTGCCTACGGCATGTTGGGCGAGGTGCCGGAAGACCGCATTCGCACGGCCCTGGAAGCCGCCAGCCTGCTGGAATTCGTCGACGGCCTGCCCGAAGGCATGCATACCCGGGTCGGCAGCAACGCCAGCGCGTTGTCCGGTGGCCAGCGCCAGCGCCTGGCCATTGCCCGGGCGCTCATCAAGAACGCCCCGATCCTGATCCTGGACGAGGCCACTTCCGCCCTGGACAACGAATCCGAGCGCCAGGTGCAGCTTTCCCTGGAACGCCTGATGGCGGGCCGCACGACGCTGGTGATCGCCCACCGTCTCAGCACCGTGCAGAAGGCCGATCTCATCGTCGTCCTGGACCAGGGCCGCATCGTTGAACAGGGCAGTCATGCCGAACTGCTGGCGGCCGACGGCCTGTATGCCGGCTTGTATCGCCTGCAGTTCCGGGACGACGCCGAGTCGGCGCCGGATCCTTCCGCTTCGTCCACCCCTGTGGAATCCCCGCAACCCCAGGCGCCTCAGGCGCCCGGCCCCGCCGATGCCGGCGAGGCCCCCCGGAGACCGTCATGAAAACCCTGTTTTCCCTGGCATTGCTGGCGGTGCTCGCCGCTTGCGCCGCTCCCGCCAGCCTGACCGTCGATCAGCTGGAAACCGACCGCTATCAGGTCACCGAGCGCCGCCGCCTGCCGATCGATTTTCCCCAGGTGCAGCAGAACCTGTTCCGTCATGCGGCGGTCTGCCACGAAACCTACACCTTCGAGATGGTGCCCGGCGAATCGTCCTTCGGACGCGTCGTCTATCGTCCCGAGCCTGGCGCGGGCTGGGACCGCAGCGTCGTGCTGAGCCTGACGCTGCTCCATAACCGGACCATCAACGTCAAGGCCTACAGTTATCTCGCCGGACAGATGGACCGGGTCCACCGGATGCTCACCGCCATGATGAAGCCGGACGCCTGCGCCGCGGATACCAGTTGGGAAAACAAAATGGACGACGGCGGCTGACATGCTGCGCCCGGCCCGGCCGGGGGCTTTTCAGCGCGCGCCCCGCGCCCTGAATTGTGCGCGGACGTCCTCCGGCACCAGCGCGCCGCCGGTGCTCCAGATCACTTGGGTGGCACCGGAAATCACGGGCGTCAGGTCATGGCGCTGCAGGTAGCGGCGTCCGCGCGGCGAGCCGAGCAGCCAGCGTGGACCCCGCAAACCGGCGGCGGCCGAGGGCTCGATGGAGATGCCTTCGGCCTGTTCCAGAACCAACGCGTCGCGGAACAGCGTGTCGTCGTCCACGGTGAAGACGCCCGCCAGCAGCCGGGACATGATCGGGGAAACCAGGGGCGAAGCCAGGCCGACGGCCAGGCCGTCGGCCTCGGTCCGGTTGTCCAGGCCGATGTCGTGCACCGGTACGGGGGCCTGGGTGCCCGAGGCCACCTGCACCAGCATGCAGGGCGAGGCGGTGGGCTCGGCGAAGAAGCAGTGCACGTGCGGGCCGAGCAGACGCTTCAGGCCGTAGGTGATGCCGCCGGGCGCCCCGCCGACGCCGCAGGGCAGGTAGACGAACAAGGGGTGGGCGGCATCCACGGGGCGGCGAGCGGCCCGAAGCTGGTCCAGCAGTTCCCGGGCCGCAGCGGCATAGCCTAGAAACAGCGCCTCGGAGCGCTCGTCGTCGACGAAATGGATCAGGGGGTCTTGCCGGGCCGCCGCGCGACCCGAGGCGACAGCGGCGGCATAGTCGCCCGCGTGCTCGACGACAGTGATGCCGCGGCTGCGCAGGCGGTCTTTTTTCCACGCCTTGGCGTCCGAAGACATGTGGACGACCGCATGGAATCCCAGACCGGCCCCGATCAGACCGATGGCCAGGCCCAGGTTGCCGGTGCTGCCGACCGACAGCGTATGCCGGCCCAGGTGCTCGCGGACCGAAGGTTCGGCCAGACGCGCACGGTCGCCGTCCTCATCCAGCAACCCGGCCTCCTGTGCGAGACGCTCGGCCAAGACCAGCGCTTCGTGAAACCCACCGCGCGCCTTGACCGAGCCCGCCACGGGCAGAATGTCGTCCCGCTTGAGGAACCAGGCGCCCTCGGAGCCGGCGCCCGGTTCGCCCACCGACGAGAGCGCTTGCCGCAAGTGGGGGATGGGCGTCAGCGGCGATGACAGCCGTCCGTCGGTCGCCGCCAGTTCGGGGAACACGCGGGCCAGCAAGCCGGCGCAGCGTTCGAAGCGGGCCTGCGCCGCCGAGGGGTCGTAGGGCAGATCCCGGCCGTCATCCGTCGGGTCGTGCTCCGGAGAAAGCCAGAGCAGTGCCCGCTTCTCGCGCAGGCCCTGCAACGTTTCAGGCCCCAGGGCCTCTTGCGGATCCATCATCGTTCCCCCGTTCTGTCGCGCGCTCAGGCGTTCATATACCAGATGACCTTGGTCTGGGTGTACTGATCGAACGCTTCCATGCCTTTGTCGCGGCCGCCGAAGCCCGAGAGCTTGTAGCCGCCGAAGGGCGCCGTGATGTCGCCTTCGGAGAAGCCGTTGACCGAAACCGTGCCAGCCTTGATGCGCCGGGATACGCGTTGCGCCCGGCCCACGTCCCGAGTGTAAAGCGAAGCGGCGAGACCGTATTGGGTGTCGTTGGCCAGCGCCACGGCCTCGTCCTCGGTCTCGAAGGACGTGACCGCCAGGATCGGGCCGAAGACTTCCTCCTGGAACAGGCGCATCGCGGGTGTCACACCGTCGAAGATCGTTGGCTCGACGTACCAGCCACTGCCCAGTTCGGCATGGATGCGGCCTCCGTGCGCCAGGCGTGCGCCCGCGGCCGGCGCTTCCTCGAGGAAGGCCCGCACCTTGTGGAAATGAGGTTCCTCGACCATCGGTCCAATGCGCGTGGCCGGGTCGGTGGGCAGGCCGACCTTCCATTCGGCCAGGCCGTGTTTGAGGCGCTCGATGACGGCGTCCTTGATGCTCGCCTGCACGATCAGGCGCGATCCGCAACTGCAGTTCTCGCTCATGTTCCAGTAGGCGGCCGAGAGCATCTGGCCGACCGCGGCATCCAGGTCGGCATCCTCGAATACGACTTGAGGACTCTTGCCGCCGCATTCCAGCACGATCTCCTTGAGGTTGCTTTCGGCGGAATACTTCAGGAACAGGCGCCCGACTTCGGTGGATCCGGTGAAGGACACCATGTCCACGTCGGGATGGCGGCCCAGGGGCTCGCCGGTGTCCTCTCCCGTGCCGGTGACCAGGGTCAGGGCGCCGGCGGGCACGCCGGCCTGGTGGGCGAGCAGAGTCAGACGGTAGGCGCTGAGCGAGGTCAGCTCGGCTGGCTTGACGATCACCGAGTTGCCAGCCGCCAGTGCGGGCGCGACTTTCCAGGCGAACATCAAGGCCGGGAAGTTCCAGGGCAGCACCGCGCCGACGACGCCGATGGGTTCCTTCACGATCAGGCCCAGGGCATCGCCGCCTGTGGGGGCGATCCGGCCGAAGCACTTGTCGACAGCCTCGGCGTACCAGGCGAACGCGTCCAGTGTCGCCGGCATGTCGGTGTGCAGGCATTCCGTGATGGGCTTGCCCGCGTCCACACAGTCCAGCGCGGCGATTTCCTCGGAGTGTTCGCGGATCAGCGCCACCCAGTCGAGCAATACCCGCTTGCGCTCGGCAGGGGCCATGCCCGACCACTCGCCCGATTCGAAGCAGGCGCGGGCGGCGCCGACGGCGGCATCCACGTCGGCCGCGGTGCCCGTGACGAGGGCGCCGATCGTGGTGTTGTCGATGGGGCTGACGACAGGCATGCGGGCGGCCGAGGCCTGGAATCCCGGGATCAGCGGGCCGGCGTAAAGCGCGCCGGCCCGGGCCTGGTCGTAGACTCGTTCAATGGCGGACATGAGGTCTCCTGGTTCGATACGCGCAGAGTCAGCGCAGAGGTTGCAGGGCGGCGTCCAGTTCGCGCAGATCCGCGTCGGACAGAGGCTGGACGGGCTGCCGGCAGGGGCCCACCTTGTTCACCAGCAGGTTCGTGGCGGCCTTAACCGCCGGGTTGTACGGGTGGTTCCAGAAGAACAGGTTGGCTGGCAGCATGCGCTTCCAGAGCTCGGCCGCCTGGCTGGCCTGGCCCGCCTGGACCAGGTCGTAAAGTTCGACGGCCTGGCGCGGCATGGCATTGACGGCGCCCCAAAAGCAGCCTCGGGCGCCAGCCACCAGCGCGTGGAAAGCGAAGGGATCGGCGCCGTTGAAGACCGGCAGGCCGGCGGCGATCAGTTCCTGCAGGCGCACGAAGTTGCCGCTGGTGTCCTTGATGTACTTGACGTTGTCGATCTGCTGCAGCCGCTTGAAAAAGTCCGGCGTGATGTCGAAACCCGAATGCACGGGGATGTTGTAGGCCATGATCGGCGTTTTGACCGCCTGGGCGATTTTCTCGTAATGGCTGAAGACCCCGTCGGGGGTGGGGCCTTCGAAGTAGGGCGGCAGCACCAGCAAGGCGTCGGCGCCCAGATCCTCGGCATGGCGCGAGGCTTCGATGGCGTCCTCGGTGCGGATGGCCGAGGTCTGGACGATGAGCCGGGTCCGTCCGCCGATGTGGCGCGCGGCGATTTCGGCGATCCGCCGCTTTTCCTCGGTGGAAAGAAACGGAAATTCACCCGTGCCGCCGCACACGGCGATGATGTGGACGCCGGCCTCGATCAGGGTATCCAGGTGGGTCTTGAGGCGGTCGTAATCCACCTGTGCGCCATCGTCGCTCATGGGAGTGCAGGCGGCGGCGCAGATGCCTTTCAATTCTTGGGGCATGACGATCTCCTGGCCCGGGGTGCGCCCGGGCCGTCTGTGGGGGTTGGGAAGTGGGGCGCCCCCCTTCGGGGGGCTTTTTTTCGCCTCGGGGCGGTCCGTGGCCGAAGCCTTATTCGATGGCGGCGCGTGCTGCCTTCACATTGGCTTCGCCGTCGGGGATGTCGGCCAGCAGGGACGGATACAGGGCGGCGGTCTTCTCGCGGAATTCGGTGATGTCGGGCGAGACGATCTGGACGCCCATCGCCTTGATCTGCTCCAGACTCTTGGCGTAGCCGTCGGTGTAGTACTGGATGCCATGCTTGACCGCCTCGTCGGCGGCCTCGCGCAGGATCTTTTGATGTTCCGGCGAGAGCTTGTCCATGCGCGCCTTGCTCATCAGCAGGATGGCGGGCATGTAATGGATCTTGACCAGGTTGTAGTATTTGCTGACCTCGGCGAACTTGTCCTGGATCATGGTGTCCGGCGAAGCCTCTCCGGCATCGATCACCCCGGTCTGCAGCGCCAGATAGACCTCGGAATACGCCATGGGCGTGGGTTGCGCGCCCAGCGCCTCGTAGGCTTTCACATAGCCCGGCGACTGGATCACCCGGATTTTCATAGCCTTCATGTCGTCGGGGTGCTCGACCTTGCGCACGCCGTAGATATTGCGCTCCAGCGACGAGATCCAGCCCAGGCCGACCAGCCCGTGTTTGTCGAGGTAGCCCAGCATGCGTTTGCCGAACTGGCTCTGCATGGCATGATTGGCCTTTTGCAGGTCGGGGAACAGGTAGGGCAGCGAGAAGACGCCGAATTCCTTGACGGTGTTCTCGACGGGCGGCTCTCCGGTCACTACCAGAGGGACCGCGCCAGTGCGCGCCGACTGGATCAGTTTGACCTCGCCGCCCAGCTGGCCGCTGGGGAAGACGTTGATCTTCAGTGTGCCCTGGGATTTCGCCGCGGCGATCTCCGCGAGCTTTTCGGCCACGATGTGATAGTGACTGTCGGTGGCCAGCACGTGGCCCAGGTTCAGTTCCACGACGTCGGCGGCCTGGGCGACGCCCAGGGGCAGGGCGGCGGCGAGGCATGCCGAAAGCAGGATTTTCTTCATGGTGAGTCTCCGTTGGTGGGTCAGGGTGGGGCGGAAAGTCAGAGGAATGCCATGGACAGCCAGGGGATGTAGCTGATCAGCAGGACGTCGAGGATCAGCACGGCCAGGAAAATGCCCAGGGGGCGCAGCAGTCGTTCAATCGGCAGGTTGGCGATCTGACAGGTGATGAACAGGTTGACGCCCACCGGCGGGGTCACCATCCCGATGCAGATGTTGACGATCATGATCATGCCGAAGTGGATCGGGTCGATGCCGAACTGGACGGCGATCGGCGCGAGAATGGGCACCAGGATGATGATGAGGGCGAAGGCCTCCATGAACATGCCGGCCACGAACAGCAGCAGGTTGGCCAGCAGCAGGAAGCCGATCGGTCCCCCCGCGATGTCGACGATGAAGCGTCCGAAGGTCTGCGGCACCTGGTTCAGGGTCAGCATGTAGGCGAACAGGGCGGCGCAGCCCACGATCAGCATGATCACGCCCGTCATGACGGCCGAATCGATGAAGGTCCGGACCAGATCCCGCAGGGTCAGTTCGCGGTAGATCAGGCCGCCGACCAGCAGGCCGTAGAGAACGGCGACGACCGAGGCCTCGGTGGCGGTGAAGACGCCCGAATAGATGCCGCCCAGAATGATGACCGGCATCATCAGCGCGAGGATGGATCCCTTGAGCGCGACATAGACGTTGCACAGCCAGGCGCGCGGGCTGACCCGGGTGACATTGTCGAAACCGCGGACCGAAGCCACCAGGACGATGGTCAGTATCAACGATAGGCCCACCAGCAGGCCGGGCAGGATGCCGGCAATGAACATGCTGCCGATCGACACGTTGGCCACGAGGCCATAGACGATCATGGTCAGCGAGGGCGGGATGATGGCGCCCAGTTCGCCGCCCACGGCCACGCAGGCCGCCGCGAAGCTCTTGGGGTAGCCCTTCTTTTCCATGGCGGGGATCATGCTCGACCCGATCGCGGCCGTGGTGGCCGAAGACGACCCGGACATGGTGGCGAAGAACATGCAGGTCAGGATCGAGGAGGCGCCCAGGCCGCCACGCAGCCAGCCAACGATCGAATTGGCCAGATGGATCAGGCGTCGCGAGATGCCTCCGGTCTGCATCAGGTTGCCCGCCAGGATGTAGAACGGGATGGCCATCAGGGTGAAAGAATCGAGCGACTCGAAGATGGTCTGGGGGGCGCTGAGCAGATCCAGGCCGAACTGCAGCATGGCCAGCCCGGCGGCGATGCCCAGGCAGGCGAACACGGGAACACCGATCGCCAGGCAGAAAAGCAGGGTGCCGAACATGAGGAGCATGATGGTTTGCCTCTGTCTTGATTCCTTTGTGCCTGAGGGGGCCTTCAGGCTGCCGTCGCTTCCCGCGCTTCGCCGTTCTGTAGCGCCAGCACCAGGGTGTTCGCCGCAGCCAGCGCGCAGCCCACGGGCATGGCCAGGTAGAGCCAGAACTTCGACAGCATGAGGGCGGGCGAGACCTCATCGGCGCCGAACAGGGTCCATTGCCAGCCGTACCAGGCCATGGCGAGGAAGATACCGGCCAGCAAGTACAGGGCCGCGCGCCGCAGCAGGCGCGAAGGTGCCGCCGGCAGGGCCTCGATGAGCGCGGTGACGGCGATCAGCAGCCCGTGGCGCGCGGCGATTGCGCCGCCCAGAAAAATGACCCAGACCATCAGGTAGCGCGCGGCCTCCTCCGTCCAGGGCAAGCCCGCGGGCATGCCCAGCTTGGGCAGGATGAAACGCACCGTCACCTGCAGCGAGATCAGCGCGACCATGGACAGCAGGCCAAGACCAATCAGGATGCGGACGATGAAATTGAGCCGGTCGATCAGCGACGTCAAGAATGTATTCATAGGATCCTGCCGAAAGTATCCTGTATCCAAAATGAAAAGTCATGGTAAAGGCCAGGCGGGGGGGTGTCAACGCGATTCGGATCAGGAGAAACCCTGGTTTCTTTCAGGGGTATTCCGGGATTCGCATCCGTCCGGGCATGCGGCGCGCACCGTGCGGACCGCCGGGGCCAGGCGTCCGGAGAAGGGCGGATGTGCGCGCCGGACGTTCTTATCCGGGCGCTTGTGCCGGTGGGCAGGCAGGCTAGCCGCCGTGGCGGGCGGAGAGAATGCTGATCAACTGGTCCTTGGTGCGCTGGATGTGGGTGGCGAGCATTGCCAGCGCTTCGGCGGTTTTGCCCTGGCCGCACAGGTCGAGCATGGATTTGTGTTCGACGGCCCCGTCGGTCATGGCCTCGGTCCGCGAGATCTGCAGGCGCAGATACCGGTCGACCTGCAGGCTGATGCGGTTGACCAGCGACAGCGAGATCGACCGCCCGGAGGGCTCGTACAGACTCATGTGGAATTTCCCGTTGAGCGCACCCCAGCGGGCGATGTCGCGGTTGGCGTAGGCCTCGTCCAGTTCCTCGAGTATCCGTCGGGATTTAGCGATCGATGCCTGGGTCATGTTCGGAATGGCGCGTTCGAGCAGGTCCAGTTCCAGGACCGCGCGCAGGTCGAATATCTCGTCGATTTCCGCCAGGGAGAGTTCCGACACTGTGGCGCCGCGGTTCGCCTGCATGATCACCAGGCCTTCCGAATCCAGCTGGCGCAGGGCTTCGCGCACTGGCATCCGCGACACCCCGTATTCCTGGGCGAGCTGCTCTTGGCGCAGCAGAGTACCGCCGCTGAATTCGCCGCAGAGCAGGCGTTTGCGCAGGTCGTCGACCAGCATGGAAGCCAGGTTCTGGCGCTTGAGGGGGATGCGTTGACTCGATGCCTGTTCCACGCCAGAGGTCCTTTCCGATGCGATCAAGAAAGGAATATTGTAAACCAGTCAACTGGATACAAAAACCAGGAATGCGGCCGTGGGTTCCGTTCGCTCGCCGGAACACCGTGCTTCGGCGTTTACAGCAGGACGATGTCGTAGTGTTCCTGGCTGTAGCCAGCCTCGACCTCCAACGAGATTGGTTTGCCGATGAAGTCGCCCAGCATCGCCATGTGCTGGCTTTCCTCTTCCAGGAACAGGTCGATCACGGGCTGTGCGGCGACGATGCGGAACTCCTTGGGATTGAACTGGCGCGCCTCGCGCAGGATCTCGCGCAGGATCTCGTAGCACAGCGTGCGCGGCGTGCGCACCGTGCCGCGCGATTCACACGTGGGGCACGGTTCGCACATCTGGTGCGCCAGCGAATCCCGGGTGCGTTTGCGGGTCATCTCCACCAGCCCCAACTGGCTGAAACCGCTCACCGTCGTGCGGGTGCGGTCGCGCGACAGGGCCTTGTTCAGTTCGGCCAGGACGGCCGCCTGGTGCCCGCTGTCGTCCATATCGATGAAGTCCAGCACGATGATGCCGCCCAGGTTGCGCAACCGCAACTGGCGGGCGATGGCGACCGCTGCTTCCAGATTGGTCTTGAAAATAGTGTCGTCGAAATTGCGTCCGCCCACGAAGCCGCCCGTGTTCACGTCCACCGTCGTCAGGGCCTCGGTCTGATCGATGATCAGATAGCCGCCCGATTTCAGATCCACGCGGCGGGACAGCGCACGAGCGATTTCCTCGTCCACATTCGCCGTGTCGAACAGCGGCCGGTTGCCGCTGTAGTGGTGGATGCGGTTCGCCACGGAAGGCGTGTAGCGCTGCGCCCATTCCACCAACTCCTGGGTCACTGTGCGCGAGTCGACCGTGATGGAGGCCGTATCGGGCGTCACCATGTCCCGCAGCACACGTTGCGTCAGGGTCGGCTCGACGTAGACGGTGGAGGGCGCCGGCACCTGGCGGATACGGGTCTGGATATTGGCCCACAAGGTGCGCAGATAGGCGATATCGGCCGCCAGTTCCTCGTCGCTGGCGTCCTCGGCCTGGGTGCGCACGATGAATCCGCCGGGCTCGTCCCCGGGCTTCAGCGCCAGCAGCCGCTCGCGCAGCGCATTGCGTTCCGTTTCGTCGCCGATCCGTTGGGAAATGCCGATGTGCGGTTCGTGCGGCAGGTAGACCAGCATCCGCCCGGCGATGCTGATGTGGGTGGACAGCCGCGCGCCTTTCGTCCCCAGCGGATCCTTGATGACCTGGACCAGCAGCGGCTGGCCTTCGAACAGCAATTTTTCGATGGGGGTCTGCGGCGCGTGGTCGCCGCCGCCGATGCGGGTATGGCGGTTCTGTCGCAGGTCGGCCACGTGAATGAAAGCCGCTCGTTCCTGGCCGATATCGACAAAGGCGCTCTGCATGCCGGGCAACACCCGGGCGACGCGGCCCAGATACAGGTTGCCGACGTGTCCGCGCTGGATGCTGCGCTCAATGTGCAGTTCCTGCACGACCCCCTGGGCGGTCAGGGCTACGCGGGTCTCGAACGGAGTGACGTTGATGAGGATGTCTTCGTTGCTGGGCATGGCGGGATGTATGAAAAGAGTTTGTGCATGAATTTATCACCCCGGATTGCGCGTGGCAGGATGAAGCGTCCAGATGCGGGCGGAATGAGTGCGCTTTCGGTCCTTTGACGGCTATGCGACGACATCGTTTGCACGCCATTAAAAAAGCGTGCTATAGTCTCGTTTCTTCGCCGCCAGGCACCCGGGTTAACCCTAGGTCTTACG
>NZ_JAPWHE010000050.1 GCF_027214045.1 Castellaniella denitrificans
GTCGACTGGCTGGCATCCGAGCCCGCCGACTCGCCCGTGCCGCGCGTGGCCAGCAGGCCCGCCTCGTACACCTGCGTGTCCGCGCCGCCAGCCGCCGGGATCGTGCCGATCGTCGGCACCGAGTTGCCGATGTCGATCGTCAGCGTCGCTGTGTCGGTGTCCGTGTCCCCATCGCTCAAGGTGTAGGTGAACACGTCGTTCACCCCGCCAG
>NZ_JAPWHE010000005.1 GCF_027214045.1 Castellaniella denitrificans
TGTTTGCTTGCAGAACCGATACGATGCCCCACAGAGCGGGCGCGAACAATCATGGGAAAAATGGAGCGTTTACGGTGATATGCCTGGCAAACACGGCTGGCGCGTTGTCTGAATCGCCCAACTTGGAGGCCCGAAACTGTCGTTCAGCGTTGAAGCTGAACCGCTAGCGACGGCGTCGCGCATATACGTTATGGGCGGCCCCTAGCCAGGTGTCCAGAGGCTCCTGGTCGGAGACGACTTCCAGACGCTCTTGGTGCGCCACCTGTCTGCAACAAATTGCTATCATCTTTCAACAAAGGATAGATATCGCCTAGGAGAGAGAAGTGGCTTTGCCTGTTTTCATCAAGGATGTCAAGGATGTTCTTGGCTCGCAGGGTCTGGAGGCTCCAGACTTGACGGTGCTTCAGGCAACGCATCAGAGCTACCGCGCGCTGCTTCTTCAGCCGTCGGGTCCTATCTACGCGGACATCCAGCGGATTGGCCACCTGAACTTGGCCGACGCGGCCGCTCGGGCCGACGCCTTCCTCACGTTGGCTGCACAGCGCGGCGACCAACTCGTAATCACCCCGGAGTACTTCTTTCCGATTAGTTCCCTGGCCAAGGCTGCGCAGGGCGGACCCTTCCCCGCTAAGGGCGCCCTTTGGGTGCTTGGGTGCGAAAGCGTGACGCCCGAGAAGCTCGCCAGGTTCAAGGAGGACTGTGCCGGGTATTGCGACGTCATCTACGAAGAGGACCCATCTCCGGAAGTTCAGGGCAACTACTTCGACCCCGTCGCCTACTGTTTTATCACCCAGGACATCGACAAGAACTTCAAGCGAGTCGTCTTGTTTCAGTTCAAGACTGCGCCGTCACGCGACAACCATGGCTTTGAGAACAAGCAGCTGCGCTGTGGCCGTACCATCTACCAGTTCCAGGGCAAGGACGGCTACATCAAGCTTTCGACAATCATCTGCTCTGACGCGCTGGGCATTGGCGAGGACGCTGATGCGATCAGGAGGTTGTCAGATAGAGCTGTTCTCATCCACATCCAGCTGAACCCAAAGCCCAAGCAAAGCGACTACCGTCGGTACCGGAATGAGGTTTTCCGGCGCAGTCGGGAAACGACCAACTGCGACATCATCTGCCTAAACTGGGCTCAGAACGTCGTCCAATACGACTCACCGGACCATGCGCCGCATGAGTGGAAGAACGAGAGCGGCTCAGCCTGGTACTTGCCAGAACGACGCTGCTCGGTGGAAGATGACGAGGTTGTCGACAACGAGGCCAAAGGCCTGTACTACACCCGGCATGAGAAAAAGCGGCACGTCCTGCACTTCCACTATGACGAGGCGATTTTTGCGCTGACGGTACCCAAGGTTCTGCAAGACGGCGCTGCGGTCCAGGACGTGCTCATCGGCCCGCAACTTGATACGCGGTTCACCTGGAACGACGACGCTGGCACATGGCTGGAGAGCGCAAACTGCCCGGAGACCGGGTGGAGCGCAATCATCAACGCAAGCCCGGAGGTCACTGCAGCATTCCAGAGCCTAACGGATATCAACAACCGGCTGTACATCGAACGGGCCATTTCGCTTTCATGCGGTCCTCATACCATGAAGGAACAGTGGTACCAAGTTGACAACCTGGACGTGTGCCGTATTCCAGAGACCGAAGTCGTTGGTCGGGCTACTCTTCAGCTTGACCGGGATGCCACAGCCTACGAGAAACGTCAGGAGCGCATCAGCCGCGTTACGGTCTTGGGATACATCCTCCAAACGGCGATATTGCCGCCCCAAATCAAGGACCTAGCCGGCGGGGGAACCTCTATCAGCTGGTCTCCCGAATCGCCCAACACCAATGTGACCAAGGCTGGCACGCGTCCTGCCTTGGTGGCCTATCTCGGCGAGAACCCATCAAAGGACGTAGTCAAGAGAATTAGCGAAAACGCGTTCGAACTCTTGCGACGAGAGGGCAAAGGCAACGAGACCCGCGTGGCCGTCTGCTATCGCACGGTCACTGGGGACACGAGGTTCTTCGACATTAAGCAGCAGATTCAATTTACTTACGATGGAAGCAGCATGGCGTCCATCACAGGGGGGCAGTGACATGCCTGAGATGCAAGCTGCGCGTGAATCGCTTACTCGCCTCCTCGTCGGGCTTCACGATGTTGACGATTTCGTGGTGCGCGGCGAGAAGAAGTTTGGGGAGAAGGCTTACGCTGTTGCCTACATAGACTTCGCTGATGAAGTGGTGGAGCGCTCGCTGCACCTGCGCGACTTTCAGGAACGCATCCTCGCTGACGACTTCTTCAATACGCCTGGCGACCTGCGCTGGAACAAGTACCTCTACTTCGTCGCTGGCCCTAACTCGAAGGCGAATCCTCAGTTCGCTGCGGCGAAAGCTGCAATCGAGGCCGACAAGGACTACGCGCGCAAGCGCGTCGTCTCGCAGGATGATCTTGAGTCTCTGCTAGGAGGGCCAAAGCTGTTCGAGACTGCGGAGCACGGAAGCACCTATGACGTGCTGACGGATTGGCGGCAACGACTCTCAGCGGACGGGCTCGAGCTGTTGCTCGACGCTCCTACCCCTCGCACCGATGTGGTGGAGAAGATTGCCCAGCGCACAGCAGGCTGGGCTTCGACGGTAAAACAGCGGGCTAGGGGCCTAAATGCCGCCGACACGCCGCTGGCGACGTCAAAGCTGCTGAGCTTGAGCATTGCGTCGTTCCGGCCAATACACAACGGCAAGAGCTTTGACTTCGGCGACGTCACGCTGCTCGTGGGCGCGAACGGGAGCGGGAAAACATCTTTGCTCGAGGCCATCGAGTACTTCTACTGCGGGAACAACCGCAGAAGCACGGCCGTCGGGCCAGTTCGCATCAGAGGAAAGCTGTTGCCTTGTGGGGGTGTCAGTGCTATTGAGCTTTCATCCACGAGTGACGGCCCCCGCATCAAGGCTCGAAATCTTGATTGGTACAACCGCAAGGAGCACAACGTTGCCGACATCGTTAACAGCTTCTCGCTTTACAACTTCCTCGACACCGATGCCGCGTATCGCTTAGCCGGCAAGCTGAAACCAGATGACATCGCCACTGAGCTGAGCCGGTTGTTGGTCGGCTCGTCAGCTGCGACGACGTTTGACTACTTTCAGAAGATTCGGGTCGACGTGGACAAGGCCTGGGGCAAGACACAGCGCCGCGCCGAGGAGCTGCAGGCGGAGTTGACTGTTTTAGAACGGCGGCTGAAGGAGTTGCAAGGCAAGCCGTCCATGGCGAAAACGCTGACGGACGCCTATCGAGCTGCGTTGGAAGGTCTCGATTGGAAGAGGCCATCTAAAGTCGGCGTGCCCGCACCGAGAGAAGGTCAGGAGCTTCTCGCCGCGCTGGCGCATGTCCAAGCGCTTATCTCCCTTGGAGCTGCAGCTCGAACCATCAAAGATGTCGAGCATCGCTCGGCGCAGCTGGAAGCTGCGGTCAGCAACGCGAAGCCGGTCGAGACGTTGCTCGCGCGGCACGTTAGGGAGGAGAAGCAACTCGTCGCCAAGATTGAAGAGCTTGAGGCCAATGCCAGAAACGTTGACCGATGGATTGCTTATGAGTCCGCTGGATTCCATGACATGCGTCGGAGATACAAGTCAGCCCGCGAGGTTTCGGAGCAACTGGCCACTCGTCTTGGAGGTTTTGTCGCCGGTGACCTGCCGCAGGTACCGCAGCAGTACGCGCCCCTCCAACTGCATGATGCCGTGCAGGCTGCGGGCGAAGCGACCACTTCCGCTCAAGTGAGGTTCGCGCGCGCCCAGCAAGCCCTGGATCTTCACGGCAAGGCCGCAGCGGCCCGTGCTGCGGCGGCCGCGAAGCTGAAGGACGCAGCGACGGAAGCACTCAAGTCGTCGGAGAATCCGGACATGTGTCCAGTTTGTCACACGGTGCACGCCAGCGGCGCATTGATGCATCTTATCGAGGAGCTCACGTCAGGGCCAGAGACCACTCAGGAGATCAAGACTCTTGCGGAGTCGCTGCGCCTAGCGGGGGACGAGGTGAAAGAAACGCAGCGGGCGGCGAGCGCGGTTGAGCTCTGTCAGAAGTATGCGGCACAGTTGCAGCTTAAGGCGGCCACGCCCAAGGAAGCCCTTGAAGAAATGGTTGCGTTGCGCGAGCGGGCGAACCAGGCGCAGCAGGAACTCCAGCGCGTCACCAAGGCGGGGCAGGATCTGCACAATGAAGGCTTTTCAAGCAACGAGGCCGACCTGGTGTGGGGTCGCATCTCTGGGCTGTTCGAGCTTGAGTCGGACGAGTTGACTACAGATATCACATCCGCGGAACGAAATCGTCAGTGGGAATTGGTGGAATCTAACCGAGAGGCTCTTGTCGAGTGCCGCCGTAACATCGAGGTCCTTACTCGTTCCATCCTGGACTTCGCTCAGACTGTCGATCTGGGTGGATGGGTCACGCGTGTGGCAATCACTGGCACGTTCGCATCGCTTGTTGCGCTGCGAGACGAGTTCCTTGCGGCAACAAGTAATGTCTCTGGACTTCGTTCCTACCTTGATGTTGGGGACGATGCTCCGCTCGTCGAGGTCCAGGCACGCATCGCTGCTGTCGCCTCCGCGTTCAAGCAGGCTGATGAAGCGTCACGCAGCGATTCGGAAAACTCGGACGAGCAACGGGACCTGCCGAAAAAGATTCAGGACCGGAATCTCAACCTTGGGAAGCATCGCAACGAGGAGAAGGCACTGCTTGAGGCCGGCAAGGTTTTGGACGACCTCATTGAGAACGCTTCGCTTGAAAACGCTACGCGGGAAGCGCTTGACGCCATCGGCGACCAAATCAATGAGGTGTTCTCGCGCATCCATTCGCCACGAGAGTACGAGTACGTCGGCAGCCTCGACGTTCTTCTGCGGACCGCAGATGGACATGACCCCCGCACGCTGGACCAAGTCAGCACAGGGCAACGTTCAGCATTTGCCTTGTCAATCTTCCTTGCCAGGAATCGTACGGCTGCGTCAGCGCCTCCAGTCCTGCTCATCGACGACCCAATTGCGCACGTTGACGACCTCAATGCGTTGTCCTTCCTTGACTACCTGCGCGACCTGGCTGTGAACTCCGGGCGACAAATCTTCTTTGCAACGGCAGATACTCGAGTGGCGTCCCTATTTTCAAAGAAGTTCAGTTTCCTGGGAGAGGCGTTTAAGATCATCAGTCTGGATCGCAGCCCGCAGGTTGAGGGTGCCGCCGCAGTAGGCTGACACCCCTGTGTGGGGCGTGTTGTTCGACGCGGCACAATAATACATGCCGTCATCCTGACGTCAAGATAGTTCGGCGGTGCTATCTTAGGTGCCCTAGTTGTTTGGGGGATGTTGACTTCTATCGCTGTCGATCTGCGAGTGCGAAGGCAAAGGTGGCAAGGGTTGGATCTTGATGCTGCCATAGTCCTTGCTCGCGATCTTCAGAGCGCAGTTGTCCTGCAGGGAGGTGCCACCAAGCAGCCTGCAGTGACCTTCCGCAATCAACCTATTTCTGCCGTTCAGCCAAGGAATTCGAGCGACGGGTCGTGGCCGATTGCAGTCATTTTCCACTCTGGAATGGCGCAACGTGTCCATTGAACCGCTGGAACGGCATTCGCACCCTCGCCACCGGAAAATCCCCCGCCAACGCCACATACCCCTCCAGCACCGGCAGCGCCTGAATCTGTGCCGCTGTCACGATGTCCTCAATCGTCCGATCCATATTATCCGACGTGTTCCGATGATCGACGCTGCGGCTGACGCTGTATTTTGGCCGCTCGACCTCATGTTTGCCAAGGCTTTCGCTCATGTCTCTGGCAGTCTGCGGGTCGGTACGGGATCCACCCAGCACGACCAGGTTGCGGAAGCTCGCCCGGATGGTGGTGGCCATAGTGCGCCCGTACAGATGTTCCAGCTGCGATGTGCTCTGCAGGCCCGCGATGATGCGCAGCCCATTCTTGCGGCCTTTGGTCAAGCCTGCTTCCAGTGACGGCAAGGCCTCCAGGCTCGCCAGTTCGTCAATGAACAGCCACCAGCGTCTGTCGGTGCCCTCGGGCATGGACAGAATTGAGGTGATGAAAACATCCGCCCAGGACGACACCAGGGGCCGCATGGAGCTCATCATGTCTTCGCGCCAGTTGATATACAGGTCGCCGCCGTCGGGCTGATCCAGCCAGTCGCGGATGGAGAAGGGGCCAGGCTTCATGCTGGTGTGTTCCGACAACTTGTTGGACAGCACGAACCGGGCCGACGACAGGGCCTTGCTGGCTTCGCTGGATCCGACAAACAGGGATTCGGCCAAGGTGCCGTCCAGGAACTGCTTCAGCACCTTGGGATCCTCGATGGTGCACAGCCGGAACAGATCCATGATGCTGGCCTCCGTCCCTTGCAACTGGTGCAGCTTCTTCGCCGTTTCGCGCAGCAGCAGCCGCCCGAAATCGTTCCATTCCTCGGCGTTCTTGTCCTG
Organism: Castellaniella denitrificans; assembly: GCF_027214045.1. Classification (GTDB taxonomy): domain Bacteria; phylum Pseudomonadota; class Gammaproteobacteria; order Burkholderiales; family Burkholderiaceae_B; genus Castellaniella; species Castellaniella denitrificans_A. The sequence continues at coordinate 6,449 of NZ_JAPWHE010000005.1, forward strand.
GCTCATGGGCACCAGGGAATGCGCGAGGCGCTTCCAGTCGTAGTCGGCACGAACTTCGTTGAAGAAGGACCAGCCTTCGCTTCTGACATCATAGGGGTTGAGAATCACGTCGCCGGGTTGCCAGAATTTGCTGAGCAGATCGCCGTTCGGGTCGATGACGATCATGCGGTCGTTGCGCACGGGTGCCTGGCCGGGCAGCTGGTACCGGCGGCTGCGAGATCGCGCGAGCACAGACGCCGCCATATTGCGCAGCAGCACCGACTTACCGGACCCCGTGGCACCGCTCACCAACAGGTGCAGGTTTTCGTTCGCCGTGGGCATGGGGATGCCTGCCACGTCGATCTGTTGTTTGCCAGGTTCTGTGCAGAGCTTTGCCAGGTGTTTGGCCGTGGTCATCCGGGTGCCGCGCACGAATCGCTTGTAGGCGGCCCCCTCGAAACCTTCGGTCTTCGCGGTGCGACCGATAAAGAGGATCAAGGCCAGGGCCAGTACCAGGCCCACACCCAGCGCTCCATAGAGCAAGGGATAGCTGGGGGTGAGTTTCACGAAATGCCAGGCCATCTGGCGATTCCAGTCGCGCCAGGCGATGCCGCTGCCGTAGGTGGCAGCGGTCGTCCAGGTCCCGATGGGAAAGAGCGCCAGGGAAAAGGCGGCGATACGCCGCCGGGTGATGGGGGAGACCAAGGTAGACATGATGGCCTTTGCAGAATCAGAGGATCAGCCACTGGCCCAGCGCCAGGCCAGCGAGCAGCCCGCCCAGCACCCCGGCGGTACCGCCAACAACCACGGCGATGAGCGCCATGCGCCGGGCGGCTTGGTGCGTGACGCGGGCGCACTGGGCTGCCTCCTGGGCCAGGCGATCCAGCCGGGTGCCGGTCGCATCCAGCATGGCCTGGATGGCCTGCCGGTGCTGCAGGTGGATGGGCCTGGCGGTGGCTTCCAGGGTGGTGGCGAGATGCCGGGCCAGTTGCTGGGGCAGGATCTGTTGGGTGTCGGCCACGGCCTGGATCTGCTGCTGGGCGGCATCCAGGCTTGCGCTGACCGCTTCGAGCCGATCCACGAGGCTGGCGACTTCGCCCAGCACATCGTGGTACAGCAGATCGAGCTTCGTGCGGGCGTGGCCCGGGGCCGGGCCTGGGGGCTGGGGCGCGTCCATGGCGGGATCAGGCAAAGAGCGCTGCAAAGGCTGCATTCATCTGCCGATCCACGGGCTGGGCCAGGGCGCGCAAGGCGTGCCGATTGCTCAGCTGCGAAATCCGCGCATGGTCGCTGCGGTCAGCGGCCTTCAAGAGCGCCCGGTAGTCCGTCTGATCGGCCAACACGTCGGCGAGCGTGGTGCGCAGATCGGCCAGCAGCTCGAAGACTTCGTTTTCATAGACGGCGGCCTTGGGGTTAGCCTGCACTTCGCCAGTCTTCGCTGCATAGGCGAGGATTGAGGGGAATTCATCCTCGACACTGGACTCGACTCGGTTGAACAGGATGCGCACCCGATCGGGATCCACACCCAGCTCGGCCAGGGCGGCCACGGTCTTAATGGTTTCGCGCTGGGCCTTGCCGGTGTTGATGACGGGCAGCACAAAGCAGCTCATTTCCTCGTGCGCGCCTTCGTAGCGCATCATGTGGTTCAGGAAATCCTCGATGTTGCTGGCCCCGACGTCCACGATGGCATCGTCACGGGTGAGCAGTTCTCGAAAGAGCCTGCCGAAGTGTTCGCCGCGCAGTTGATCGACTTCCAGGCCCAGGTCCGCGCCGGTTTCGTTGGTGGACTCCACGGCAAAGATCTGGGCGCCGTTCATGCGGGGCGCGAGCAGGTGCGAGGCGACGACGGTCTTGCCGACCGATCCGGTGTAGTTCAGGACTGCGACTTTCATGGGTTTATTCCTTGTCGTGTTGGGTTTCGGTGTTTTGGGAGGTCTTGGCCCGGTTGGCCAGGCCTTCGCGGCGCAGGGCATCGAGGTCGATGCGCATGTCGCGGATCTTGCGTAGATCCCCTGGGGTCTGGATGCGGCTCGGTCTCCCCTGGATGGCATCCAGTGGTGGTGCAGTGGGTTTGGAGTCGGGTGTCGTGTCAGGCTCGACTGCGGGTGTGGCGGTCGCCTGACTTGCTTCTTCAGCGGCCTGCCGCCTGGCTTTGCGCCAGCGGCGCAGCGTGGTGATGTAGGTGTTATGCCGCACCGGCAGGCCTGCGGCGGCCAGATCCTCCATGATGGCGGCGTGAGGCACGCCTGCAGCCACCTGGGGTTCGATGATCGGGTACAGGGCCCGCAGCTTCGCGGCCTGGCGCAGGCGCGGATCCAGACTCTCCAGCACGGCACGATAACGGGCGATGGGATCGGGTTTGAGCGGGTTGTCAGTCATGAAAGGCCTTGAGTGAGGATTCAGTGATGCAGGGCGGGCAGCACGGCGGCTTGTTTGCCGTCCAGCCAGGCCAGGCCAGCGGCGTGGGCTTCGTCGTAGGCGCATTGATCGTCGGCAAAGCGCACGGACTGGCCACGGGCGGGGAAGTACCCGCAGCCGACTTCCTGGTTGTGATCGAGCAGACGCAGCAGGTAGCCTTCGCCGTCGCCTTCACGCGGCACGATCTCGAACGAGAAGCGCAGCCGGGCCTGGGCCAGCTCCATCTGGAACTGCCGGGCAACCGTCGGGATGCGGGCGGCCCAGTCGCAGCCGATGCGATCCAGCGCGTCAGCGATGCTGTAGCCGCGTTCCTGCAGCCAGTCGCCGCGATCCAGCACCAGGGCGGCAGTTAGCGCTTCGCCCAGGCTCAGTGCGCCGATGCCCTCACGGGCGGCCCGATGGGCGATGGCGAGCAGCCGGGTGTCGAGATTTGCGTGTGGGTTCTGGGACATGAGAACTCCTTGGCCCTGCGGGTTCAGGGCGGTGATGGGGGAATGGGTGGGGTGTGGCCCGAGCGGGCCGATGTCGATCACTTGCTGACCGATGCAGCCGCCAAAGCGGCTGTGCAGCGTGGCAGGCTGAGATGGACTGGGGATGAGGTGATCAGGCTGGACGGCAGACGGACTTATCCACAGACCGCTTCTGATAGAGATAAGGTAGAAGAAAGGTAGAGCATGATTTCGATGGCTGGAAACCCGCATGAATGCTGCGTTTCAGCACTTGTTCCCGCCTTCTTATTACGACGAAAACGCCTTCTTATTACGATAAAGCGCCTTCTTATTACGATGCGCCCGCCTTCTTATTACGATGGTCGTGGTCGCTTATCCACAGGCTGATTTCAGCCGGTTTTTTGGTCCTGGTTTCAGGCTTTCGAGCGCCTTGTTATTACGATGCCGACCGGCCGTTATTTCGGACCCAGCTGGCCACCTCCCGGCCTTTTTCCAGTCCGATCTGGGGGCTGGCAATCAGGTTCAGGTCTGTCAGTTCTTCCAGGGCCTTGAGCAGGGCAGCACGGAAATTTCTCAGGTGTCCGGTGTGATGCGCCCGATCCTTCAGCCACTGCAGGCTGTAGCGCTGCTGCGTGTCGGCGGAGGTGGCGATCAGTCGCTGCAGGCTGCGGGCGAGATTGCCGCGCAGTTTCTGGCGCGTCTCCCAGTCAATCAGGGCATATTCCCGATTGCCGAAAATCTGTGCCCAGCGTGGGTCGATGACCAAGATGTAGATGCCGTCCGCGTAGTCGAAGCCGCCCATCATGGGCAGTACCCGGCAGGCCGGGTGCATGCCAAAGCTGTATTTGGCTGATCCGTCTGGCCTCCTGGCTTCGATGCACAGGGAAAAACGGGCCAGATCCTTCATGCCTTCGTGCAGCCATTGGTAGCTGGCCCCACTGGTATTGCGCCCGATTCCGCGCAGGAAATCTGCGCGGTTCACGATGGGCTGTTGGCCTGCGGGGCTGGTGGCTTGCAGGTACATGGCGTGCATCCAGATATCGGCATGGTCTTCGGATAACTGCTCGCCGCTGCCCGTGATCTGAATGTTGCGGGCGGACAGAAAGATGGTTTCCTTGTGCATGATGCTGGCCCCGCGTCGGATGGGCGCGAAGATGCCAGAGCGAGCGATGTGGTTGGGGATGGCCCGGGAGGTCTCGGAAATACCGGGTACAACGAAGGGCCGGATATCGAGCCCTGCGGTGGGTGACTGGGTTTTGGCCTCTGCGGCCTTACGGTGGGCAAAGCGCATGGCGTCTTCCAGGCGCTTGGCTGCGGCAGCAGGGGATCGGGTCAGGTGGCTGGTGTGGGTCAGCATGAAAAATACTCCAGACAGGCCCGCACAAGGCCTGCCTGGTCGTGTGCAGCGCCTCACACGGGTACAGGGGGTATGGCCAGCAGAACAGGCTGCGTGGCCGTGGATGATGAAAGGGACGGATTGCTTACGCAGGCCCAAGCCGTCGCGGCTCGAACCACAGTTCCTTTAGCCGGAACCGCTCGAAATACAGCACGATGTCCACGATCTGGCGCAGAAAGGCCTGGATGGTGGCCAGGTCCAGATTGCCGCCCGTAGGCGACTGTTTGATGAGCACAGCCAGCCGGTCGAAGGTATCGGCCGCACTGTTGGCGTGGGTGGTCGTGACCGACCCCGGATGGCCGGTATTCAGGGCCGCCAGGTAATCCCAGGTCTCGGGGCCGCGCAGTTCGGCCAGAAAGATTCGATCCGGGGACAGGCGCATGCAGGCGGCCAGGCTGTCGGTGGCCGAGACCCGGCCGCGCGTGCCGCCATACATGAGATGGATGCAGTTGCGGTGGCGCGGCAGGATCAGCTCGTGCACGTCCTCGATGGTGATGAGCCGTTCATCGACGGGTACCCGATCGATGAGCGAGCGGGCAAAGGTGGTCTTGCCCGATCCCGTGGCCCCGGCCACGACCAGGTTCTTGCGTGCCTGAATGGCCGCGTGCAGGAAGGCGGGGATGTCGCCTGCTGATTTCAGCGCCATGAGCTGCTGGTCTATGGCTGAAAGGCTACCCGCTTCGCGTTGCGCAGCGATGTCCTCGACCGTATCGAATGCCCCTTGGGCCTGCAGTTCATCGAGCGTGAAGGCCGCCTGGGTGTGCTTGCGGATGTTGATGGCCATCGTCCCATCCAGGCAGGCCGGGGGCTGCACGATCTGGCCGCGTTCGCCGCCCGGCAGCAGCACCGACAGAATTGGTGCTTTGGCCATGTGGTTGTAGGCCGCCAGGGCCGTGGCCAGGGCTTCCAGATGCGGGTAGGTCAGCATCTCGCACTCGTGCAGCAGCCAGGTCCCACGGATGCGGGTGTAGAGCTCACCTGCCCGCACGATGGCGATCTCGGTGACTGCGGGATCGGCCAGGTGGGGGGCGAGCGGCCGCAAAAAGGTCTTGACCGCAATCGCCCGGTCAAAGGGCAGCGGCTCAGGGGATGGGTTCAAGGTCATAGACTTGGCTGAAGTCCAGGTCACGCGCGACCATGATGCCGATGCGTGTGCCCTGGTTCTTGTAGAGGGTGGGAGGGATGTCGAGCGACTTTTCCAGGATCTTGGCCACGACTTCCTGGCCGCCTTCGCTGGTGTTGTCAAAGCGAATGTTGTTGCTGCCAGACTGCCCTTGGTTGGCCGCCCAGCTGCCGAAGTCTCCGACCAGCGACAGCAGGATGGCGTTGCCAAAACGCTGCCAGAAATGATTGTCGATATGGCCATCCAGGCCCGCTTCACCCAAGGGGCCGGTGCCCGGTGACCCCAGATTGACGATGACGCCAGCGGGTGTCTCCAGCCGGTTCCAGGTGACAAAGGCGCGGGCCTGGCCCTGCACGATGCCGCCGGACTGATAGCCCGTGAACTTGGTTCCGGCATCGATCAGTTTCACCTTGCCGTTAGCGCTCATCACGTCGTGGGTGGCCAGACACGTCAACAGCCCCGCCTGGGTGCTGACCAATTTGGTCTGCAGCGTGCAGTCGATCATCGTGCCCTGCGTGAGCAGAAAATTGCGGTCGCCCAGTTGGCCCGCGACCGATGGGGCGAGCTCCAGCGGCCGCAGCTTGTCGGCCAGCGGCCCGGCATCGGCCAGTGGCCCACTGGGCCCCGTGGGGTGGCTGGCTGCAGCGCCGCCATCGGCCGCACCCGCGTTCAAGGGGCTGGCGAGCCTGCGCTGGGCGACTTCATCCACGGGTGGCGGAGCGGCAGGCATGGGCGGGGGGACATAGTAGGAGCGGCTTGGTTCTGTGGCTGGAGGCGGTGCTTCTGGCTTGGTTGCTGGGGCTGGGCGCTCGACCTTGGGGGCTGTCAGGCGGTTGGTGATGCCGCTCTGGTCAGATTCCAGGCCTGTGGTACTGGTCTTCTCCGAATCGCGGCTCCAGGCCTTCACCAGTACGCCCGCAGCGACTGCAAAGGCCACGAGGATGGTCAGCCACAGAAAGGCCCGGGCTCCGCGCGGGGCACTGCGGCCGGTGTCGCCCAGGTCCAGGGGTTCGCGCTCCAGCGGCGCGCGCTCTAGCTTCGGGTGGGGTTGTTCATCGTTCATAGGATATTCCTTGCTGGGGCTTTCTTCACCCGGCGCTGCACGGCAGGCGATGTCGTCCCGGTATGCGCCGGTGGCGGCGTTGCACCAAAGGTCTCGTTATGGATGGCCAGCACCAGATCACCCAAGCGCAGATGCCACAGGGCGGACGTGCGGTGCAGCACCAGGGTGCGGTCGTCTGCCATGTGGAAGTTGGTGATGACTTCCTGGCCGTCGGGTGTGACCCGATAGACCGCCGGGATATCCGCGCCCGGTGCGAATTGCAGCCAGGTCTGGCGGCCATCGTCCCAGGCATGGACCGGGGCAATCGCGGCGTCGCCACTGCGGGTGTAGGCGAGCCAATTCACGCGGGTGGGGGTGGCCTGCAGGGATCTCTCGATGGCGGCTTGCTGTGCGGCCTGGTCGCGCTTGCGGGCTTCTGCATCTGGATACCGGATAACCAGTTTGTAGAGGGCCGGTGCGCTGCGGCTGTCGCTGTAGGACAGCCGAAAACTGTAATCGCGCTGGTCGGTCACCACGATCAGGTTGGTATTCGCGTCCTCGGCCGTGGGCTTGAAGAACAAGTGATTGTCTTTATAGGTAAAGGCGTAGGCCTGGCTGTCACCAAAGACGTGATAGACGTAGCGTTCGTCGGGGGCCAGCACGATATGGGTGGCCACACCGATCACGGCATCCAGCTGGATCACGTCGGCCGCGTTGTAGTTCACAGTGCGCACACGATGGTCCAGGCGCGAGGATCTGGGGGTTTCCAGGGCCAGGGCGGGTCCTGCAAGCGCCAGGCTCAGCATCAGGGCCAGCGCCTGACGACTGGGGAGGTGGTCAAACATGGGATTTCCTTCTGATGCGGTTCGACATCAACGCGAGAGATCGGCCGCCAGGTCGTAGCGCGTCACCTGAAAGCCCAGCGGATTGCGCCGGGCCACGGCTTCGGTGAGCGGCACATCGGCGTATTGGTAGGCCATGGTGGCAATGAGGTGGCGCACCTTGGTGGTCTCGCCCGTGGTCACATCGCGCTCGGTCTTGGAAAAACGCACGATCGCGGCCTGGTTGGCCCCCAGGGTGATGGAATGCACCTGCACATCCACCGTGCCCTGGGTGCCCAGGCGGGTAGTGACGGCCTCGGGGCCCTCAAAGCGCTTGCCGTAGACCGTCTGGATGGGTGGCGACGACAGCAGGGCGCAGGTATCGAACTGCTCCTGGATGGTCTGCCAGCTGTAGCCTTCGCAGTTCAGCACATAGCTGTTCAGGAAATACTTGGCGATGCGCTGACCGTAGTCCTCCAGCGGCTGGCCCAGACGGCTGACGTGCTCGATGCCGCCCGTGGCGTCGTCCACGCGCACCACATACATTTCCGGAGGCTGCTTCAGGGGCGTGAGGCCCAGTACCGCGCCCACGGCGGCCAGGGCCAGGATGCCAGCGGCGAGCGCCACCTGCCAGGCCCGTTTGCGACTGGCGATGAGTTCGCCCAGATGGTCGCGCTCCAGGCCTCGGGAGCGCTCCAAGTAGGCCGCGATGTCTTCGGATTTCAATGTGTCGGCCATGGCTCAGGCTCCGTCAAACGAGGGGGGCGTGGCATTGACCGGCACACGGGGGGAATCGGCAGGCTGCGGGGGCTGGGGCGCGTGAAAGGCGCAGCCAGCCAGAAAGCCAGCCAGCATCAGGGCGGTAATGAGGGATTTCATGGGGAATGGGCTCCTGGCCTGCCGGACGCGCGTGCCGGGCAGGCAGATGAGAGAAGGGGAATTCCGATTGCTGGGTCTGAGAAGGCCAGAGGGTCGGCAGATGGGTTACTTGGCGCGGGGGCGCAACATGCTGCGCAGGCGCAACACCGAGAAGGCACCGTGGGCGGCCGCACCGATGCCCAGGCGGGCCCCAAAACCATTGGATAGGCCTGCAGCCAGGCCGGGGAGCATGATCATGACGACCAGGCTGGCGATGCCGACCAAGAGTTGGGCACCGTACAGACCCAGGATATCCTTGGCACCGCCGTTGATCTGATCGACGATCATGCGGATCAGCTGGATATTCAACTGCAGCAGCAGGCCAAAGATGAGTCCAGCCAGGAGTGCCAGGAACACGAAGTTCAGGGCCTGGGAGACCCAGCTGTTGAACAGGGGCTTGGTGGGTTCAAACAGGGTGGCCGCAATAAAGATGGGCCCTGCGGCCACGACAAGTGCCATGCCTACCTTGCAGACGACGACAATCACCATGATGATGCTGCCGACGACGGCGGCATTGATGCGTACCAGCGTGGCGAGGATGCTGACCAAGACTTCTTTGGTGGATGGCAACACGTTGTACCAGGCTCCGTTGCCACCCTTGCCGATCATGGTGTTGGAGGCCTTGCTGGTCTCTGTCTGCAGCTTGTCCACTTCCTCGGCCACACTGCCGGTGCCCAGAGCAATCTGGGTGACATCGTCCGGTAAAGCGATCATGGTCTGAGCGATATCGGCCTGATACAGGCCACCGGCTCCGAAGAAGATCGAAATGATGGCGACCATGATGGCCTTGCGAAAGAACTCAGTGACGGTCATGCCGCCCTGACCGTGCATCAAGGCGAAGGCGTAGACCACGAACTGCAGTGTGAGGCCCACGACGATGACCGGCATCAGGGCTTCGAACAGGGCTTGCATGGGGCCTGTGACGGCATCGTTCAGGGTGTTTTGGGTCTGGGTCATGACCCACTGGGCAATATCGCTGGGTGCGGTCGGCTGAGTAATGGGGGGAGTCAGGCCAGACATGATGCGGCCTTACTCAGTCGTCCCGGCACCATCGCCGGTAGTCTCGCTGTCCCCAAACCAGCCTCCATACACTCGCTCGGCACGGGCCTGCAGCAGGTTGCGTTCGGCCTCCAGTTGCTGGGAGGCCAGCTGGATCCGGACCTGTTCGGCCTGGATATTGGCCTGTTCGATCTGGATGCGTGCCTGCAATTCTGCAATTTCCTTGGGGTTGGTGGTCTGATTGATCTTGTCTTGCAGGGTATCTACATTGGCCAGGCGTCGAGTCATGGAATCGTAGGCACGTTGGCTCATGGCCTTGGAGGTTGCTTCGATATTCAGGGCGCGTTGGGACAGCTTGGCTCGGTCGGTCTGAAAGTCTACTGGTGCGGTCACTGAATCAGTGATCCGGCTGACATCGTTATCCAGACTGGATCCGCCAGACCGGTCCAGCAGATCCTGAGCACTGGCGGGCAGAGCAGCGCGTAGCTGGTGGCGGATGTCAGGGTTGCCCACGACGTTGCCATAGCCGCTCGATTGGGTGAAGGCGGCCAGCTGGCTTTTGGCGGTGGCCAGCTGTTCGGTCAGGTTCTGCAGTTGGTCTCGGGCGGTGAGCAGCTGTTCCTGCAGCTGGGCGATAGTGGCGGCGTCGATGGTGGGGATGCCGCTGGCGTGGGCAGGGTTCATGAAAGCAGCGGACAGGGCGATGCCCGCCGCGAATTGCTTGCAGCGTGTCATGGAAAATCTCCGGAGAATGCGCCCGTAGGCGCTGGCGTCAGGGCTGAGTGGTGGCCGGTTTGGCGATGGCCTGATATTCGGCTTCGGTGGCGCGGCGTGCCTTCATCTGGCCCGAGACAATCATGTCGGCCTTCTCGTCATAGGCGATGCGGTTTTCGCCCACGATCAGGATGTTGTTCGACCCATCCAGCTTGGCGGGCAGCTTGTGTGCCTGATAATCGCCACCCAGCGGCCCTTTTGCGACCACCGTGAACAGGAAACTGTCGCCGTTGCGGGCAATGTGGATCACGTCGGGATCATATTTGCTGTCCGATTTCCAATACCCGATGAACTTCTCCCCATCCGGCTCCGTCTTGCATCCGGCCAGGATGGTCAGCAGGGTGGCGCCGGTGGCAGCAATGAAATGTCGTCGGTTCATGGGGTGTCCTGTGGTGATGGGTTGGTGTGGGTCGCCTGGTGCCGTTTGAAGGCGGCCCAGGCATCAGCCACGCTGCAGGCGGGCCCAGCTTTTGTAAGCCAGGTCGCGCGTTCCGATGGTTTCAGGATGTTCCACCAGGCCATGCCCATCGCTTCGTCGGCGGTGGGCGGCCGGTCAAGGTTTGCAGGGGTCACAGACATAGGTCGGGGCCCTCCTTTTCATGCGTCGGTGCCTGCAGCTGCAGAGGGTGATCGAAGCGCACACCGATGACATCGGCAATCCGCTGGATGTCGGCCGGTTCTGGCCGATGGCCATTCACTTCGTGGATATGCAGGCTGTAATACTTGTGTACACCTTGCCCGAAATACTCCTGATCCTCGCGCGGGGTGCTGGATGAAAACCAGAGATACGGCGTGTGGCGGGGATCGGAGGCAGAAGGCAGGTCCAGGCCGTAGTCCTGGCCGATGCGCTTCAGGTCGTCGGTATCGACTGTTTCACGTTCGATTTCGGCTGTGCCTTCGCTGAATTGGCCTGCTTCCCGGTCTTCAAGTGTCCAGCGTTCGCCATAGATCGAAATCAGGAAGCGTTCTTCAGGAGGATCGGGTTCCGGTTCGGGGTCAGCCAGGCCCAGGCGGTCGTAAAAGGCGGGGTCGTGGTGGTGATCCTGTCGGGCTTGCCCCAGATCCTGGCGGCGCGATTCGTCCGCGCGTAGCTGATCCTGAGCATGGGGTTCATGCTTCATGGTGTAGTTCCTTGTGAGGGTGGCCAGCTGACTTAGCAGGCGGAACAGGTGATTACAGATGCGGCTGTCGGACAGCAGCCAGATACACCGGCAACCAGACGGCGGGATCTGGGCCCGCCTGGGTTACCGCCTGTTCGGCAATCTCGGCCATGTCGGGGCTGCCGGAGAACACCAGCAGCTCGTCTTCGCAGCCGGACAGATCCAGCTGGGCGACCGTCACGCTGACGCCCTGTTTGACCAGGAATTTGCGGCTGGCTTCACCCAGGCTTTGCAGCAGGGCGAATTCCGCAGGCGTCAGGCCAAAGCCTTCGATGTAATCGCGGGCGCGAGCCTTGGGGTTGGGCAAGAGGATGAGCGTCGCGGTCTGCTGCACGAGCGACGGCCCCACGGGGTTCTCAGTGATGGCTCCCGGTTCCTGGGTGGCAAAGGCCAGCACTCCATTCTTTTTCCGAATGGTGCGGCTCGCGTCCTGCATGGATTCCTGAAAATGTGCATCCTTCAGGGGATGTTGGCACTCGTCGTACAGATTGATGATGCGCCGCCCGTCGTGCAGGGCGTCGATCCGATGCTTCAGATACAGGGTGGCGGCCCCGCGCACGTCATCATCGTCCAGCAGTTCGGTCAGGTCGAACCCGAAGATCGCAGGCTTGCCGCTCGTGGTCTCCAGGTCCAGGTGATCGCCAGGATTGTCGAACACCCAGCCGTATTCGCCGCCCTGACACCAGGGGGCAAGCCGCGCGTGGATGGTGCTGTGCGACTCGTCCTCGCTGTAGGGATTGGGCAGCAGCGTGTTCAGGGTGGACAGGGTCCTGGCAGATCGGTCGATGAGCGTCACCAGCTGCTGCATGGCCTGGGTGATGTCGGCCCGCTGACGGGTGCTGACTGCTTCGCCCCGACGTTCGGCCAGGAACACCACCAGGCGTACCATGAAGGCGACGTTGCCCTTGGTGGGCTCCATCTGAAATGGGTTCCAGCCGGTCGCTTCACCCAGACGGATGTTGAAGTAGCGCCCGCCCAGCGCCATGATGAGCACCTGCATGCCCTGGTCCTTGTCCCAGACCACGCAGGTCGCGCCAAACTTCTGGGCTTGCGTGAGCAACATGCCCTGCAGCACGGTCTTGCCGGTGCCGGTCATGCCGATGATCATGGTGTTGCCGGGGCGCCGCTTGCCCGTCTCATCCAGGTCTTCGGTAGAGGCATGAAAGTTGAAGAAAAAGGGCGATCCAGTCTGAGTCTTCAGCATGGTGACCGCCGGCCCCCAGGGGTTGCCTGCAGGCTTGCCGGTCAGCTGATTGTGCAGGCTGGAAAAGCATAGGAAGTTGAGCGACGTGACCGGTACCGGCCGGGGCCGCCAGTGCCAGTTGCCCGGCAGTTGCGCCCAGAAGCCTGCTTCCAGAGCCCGATCCAGTGGCCGAAAGCCCACCGCGTCTTCGGCGAGCGTTGTGGCCGTCTGGGCGAGCGCCTGGCGCACGCCTTCGGCCGTGTTGCCGTAGATGAGGATCGTGGCGTGATGGTCGCCCAGCCCCAGACGGGCTGAGGTCAGGTCGTCCATCACGTCCGCGAGCTGGGCCACTTGGCTGGCCGAATCGTCACCCGAATCGACCAGCAGCTTGTGGTGTTTTTTCACGAGTTTCTTGGCGGCGGCTCCCGTGTGGCTACCCCAGGACTGGGTCAGCACGAATTCATGAGGCAGGCCCAGGAGCCGGTCCAGGTGGCCAGGCTTGGTAGCTTCCGGATAGTCGCGTAATTCCATCATGCCAAAGATCCGGGATCCGACCACGGTGCGCAGTTCGCCAAGTTCCCCGTGCCGCCCGAAGATGGGCCGTGCATGGGGCAGGGTCTCGCGCAGGCGCTCCCGGCTGATCGCCACGGGCCGGTGGGTACCTGAGAGCAGGAAGCCCAGGAATTCGGCGGTTTCGCTGAAGGCCAGGCCGCTGCGGTCTACGATGCCGAGGATCTGTGGATCGTAGCGATACAGGCCGGCCGTGAGCGCCCGCAGGGTGCTGGTCAAGCGTTCGATGGACTCGGCTTGCCAGTGCGCCAGCCGCTGCCCGTTGGCCTTCTCCAGACTGGCAAAGGTGCCCAGCACCGGGTCTTCGACCGGATGAATCAGCACGGTCAGATACAGGTCGTTCACCATGAGGCCCGAGGCGTCGAACGTGGCCCGATAGGCCGCGTCGAACTGCGCGGCAAAGGGCTGCGCAAAGGTGCTGTCCGGGTATTCGGTCACGCGCCTGCGGATGATGTGTGAATAGAGGCCCAGCGAGCCCATGGGCAGGCCGCGCAGCACATTGTGCAGGGCTTCGATCCATTCTTTCAGTTCCGCCTGGGCATAGGCGTCCGGGGCCCGCCCAGCCACTTTGATGACCGCCAGGTATTCATGGTTGTCGCAGGCGATGATGTGGTCTGTGACATGGTGGGAATAGGGCAGGTAGCGGGAAACCAGCCGTTCATCGACGGCGAGAGCTGCGGCTGCTGTCATGGGTGATTCCTTCGGTGAATAAGGCTGTGCCAGGGGCGATGCCGGTGGTAGCCCTGGGTCGCGTAGCTGGATCCGCACCAAAAGCGCTGGTTACGGTTCATGCGGCGGGTCTTGAGCTCCAGCCACAGGACATCGAGCGCCTTGTCGTCGTCACGGGTGGCAATCGCCAGCGCTGGCATCACCACAAAGAGCAGCCCCCACCAGGCAAGGCCCGCCGTCATGGCGATGACTGCCACGCAGACAAAGGCCCCGAGCATGAGCGTCGTGGGAATGCCCATGAAGGTCGCCTTGCGCCCCAGGCCTTTGAAGACGGGATAGGTGTTGGGGTTCTGGTGGGTGGCGTGTGTCTGGCCGGTGGAGTCCTGGTGTCCTGGCCGTGTGTCGCTGGTGTGTGTGGCCATGGCTTACTTCCAGAGCAGCACGACCAGTTCAGCAGCGGAACCCGCCAGCAGCACGCCAATGCCCCAGCGGATGGCGTCGTCCTTCCTCATGACTTCAGCGGAATACAGCACGAAGATGATGACGCCAATGATGACGGCGGCAATCGGCAGGATCACATCCAGATTGTCCTTCAAGGTCTGCAGCGTCGTCTGGGCGCGTGAAAGGCCACCCATGGATTGGGCAAACGCCCCCTGATGAACCCCGACCAGTATCCAGAGTGTCGCCAGGGTGCGGGCGAATCGTCCTTGAAGGGTCTTGTTCTTGATGTGGTTCAGTATTTGCATGGTGTGGCTCCTGCCCCAGGGCACGGTGGTGCGCTGGGGTGATGAGAAAAGGAATGGGAAGTGACCGGGTCAGGTCTAGCGCAGGTTTGATGGCCTGATCAGCGTTCTGGGTCAGGGGGCTGAATCAGCGGTGTGAATCAGCGGGTAGGCTGCGTGAAGCCGTCGGCTGTGGGATGGGCTGTGAAACCGTCAGGAGTGCCCTGCTGGCTGGCGTCAGGGGATCCGTCCTGCTGATTGGGTGAACGATCCGGAATTTCCGGATTGTTGCCAGTCCCGGTGATGGCTGGGCGTGGTGTGGTGGTGCCCGGTTCCAGAGAGGCTGTGGGATCCACAGATGAGCTGCCAGGACGAGCGATGGGTTTCAACGCCGGTACCTGGATCCCGGCCTGGGCCAGGACCTTGCCCACATAGCCATTGACAAAGCCCTTGGTGAAATTCCCGGTGTTGTAGCAGGACAGGGCCGCCCGTAGAGCTTGTTGCTGATCGCGGTGGGTGTCGAGCGCTCGCGCATAACAGGCCGACAGAATGGCCTGCGCAGCCGCCAGATTCTGGCAGGGATCGAAGACTGTGGTGCTATCGAGCCCCAGCCAAGCCCAGTTGCGCACATTGATCTGGCCAAGGCCCGCATCGAAGTCGATGCCCTCAGCGATCAGATCTTCGGCTGCCTGGCTGGCTGCTTTCAGATCATGCGGTTGCTGGGGCAAGGCCTTGCCCTTGCGGTTCACGCCAATGGCGTACTGTCGCGCACCGGACTCATGCTGGATCAGGGCTTTCAGGGTGACCGAGTGGATATTGGGTGCGCAGGTCAGGGCCAGGGCGGCCAGTTCGGCAAGCATGGATGGCCGCCTTCAAAGGTTGTCACGCTGCCTGGGGTCAGACATCGAGAAGTTCCAGCCCTTGGCCCATTGGCCGCCATGCTCTGCATCCCAGCGAGCCTGGGCGGCCTCGTAGTCTTCGGCCTTGATCCAGCGGCCGCCCATCGTGGGTCTGCCCACATAGCGCACGGACAGTTCATAGGTCCAGTCGTGATCGTTGTAGGCCACGCACCAGGTCGGCAGCTGGGTGAGCGTCACCGTGGACAGCGCGTGGACTTCGTAGACGGGCTCCTGATTGCCGGTCGCGGCATCGTATCGATAGCCGCGCTTGCGCCATTTGTAGGCGGTGTCGGCATAGCTGCGGTTCAGGTAGTCGGCATCACATTTGCCCGCGCCGTGCGAGATGGCCTCCACCCGTTCGGGCATGCCGGGATCGGCTGCGGCTGGGCACTGGCCCAGAAAGGACCGGCGGGCAGCAACAGTAGCGTCCCAGTCCAGACCACGGCGGTTGAATCGCTTGATGCCGAAATAATGGTCGAGGGACGGACTGCATTCACCAGGCCGCAAGCTGGAGGACAAGCACAGCGTGGCTTCGCAGGCCAGACGCGGGATACCGGTCAGCAGATCGGTGGCGTCGGCAGCATGGGCAGCTGGAGCCAGAGCGCAGGCGAACGCCAGCGCCCCAGCCCGCAAGACGGGAAGGGTTTGCATGGGGGGTGTCTCCGGGGAAGGGGGAAAAGAGAAAAGCAGGTGGCCGCAATCGGGCCGAGGAGTGGTCAGCGCAAGCGCTGCAGGTTCTGCCGTGCCAGGTCTATCTGTTCAGGCTTGGCCATGGCCCGCACCAGGTGCATGGTTTCCAAGGCTGCCATACGCGTATCCCGCAGCTGGCCCAGGTCGGCCACGATCTGGCGCAGCAGCGTCAACTCTTCCTGCAAGGTGTCGTCGGCCACCAGGCGGCGCCGGACGTAGTTGGACAGGGACAGCCCCGACAGGGCCGCCGCCTCGCCCAGACGTGCAGCATGGGACGGGGTCACCCGGATGCGGATGACCTCGGAGAGAGGTTCGTTCATGGGGCACCTGTTCGAAGGTTGCTCCGGTTTACATGATCCCCAGATTTTCGTGAATCCGCTGGATCAGATCCGGAAAGGTCAGTTGTTCCTGGTAGTACAGGCCCGCTGTTTTGTGAAATTCCTGCGTGAAGCGTTGCAGCAGTTCAGGGTCGTTGAAGATAAAGGCGGGGTTGTGGGCGATGACTTGCTCATCGCCTGTGCGAAAGCGCTGGGCCTTGCGGGCGACATAAGCGGGTTGCCGCATGAAGTCCTGAATCTCGTCCAGCGCCAGCAGGCAGTACACATCGTAGTAGTGGCGCAGGAAATTGGCCGGAAACTGGTTCGAAGCCTGAAGCTGCCGGAACTTGGTGGAAATCGTCTGCAGCTTCTCGACAAAGGTATGAGTGGGTGCGTAGCACAGGACATCCACCGCTCGATTATCGGTGACCGACACCCCGTGCTTGAACGCAGTATCCAGCGCCCAGGATGAAATGGTCACTGCGCGATTTGGGGCTGTGTCGTCAAAGCCCAGTTCCAGCAGTATCCCTTCCTTGATGCCCGCCACCTGCGGCGTCTGCGTGTCATAGAAGAGACGTATCCCGGCGCTGCGCAGCTTCGGGTCATCAAACTGTTTGTCGCGCGTGATGCTTCCGATACCGGGAATGCGAATGCGCTCGGTCAGCATGTCGTAATACGCGCCCCGTGAGGCGATGTGGGCGGGCCGGTCGTGATTCCGACCCGTCATCACCTTGACGTCGTCCGGTGGTTCGATCCGGATGTCGATGTCTTCCGAGAATCGGTGGATGATGCCAAAGCCTTTGGACAGGGATGTGCCGCCCTTCAACTCGAACTGGAAGCCCTGGGCCTGCAACCCCCACAGGCAATGCATGATCCAGTAGTCCTTTTCCACCAGGCTGGGGTCTATGCCCTTCTGATCAGCGACGACCAGGATCAGATCCCTGAAATCGGGGAGTTCATGCAGGAACGAGGTCATCCATCCAGGCCTTGACGTGTTTGCGGGTGGCTGCGTTGCCGTACAGTTCAGCGGCTTGAAGCAGTTTGGGGGATACGCGGGCGGGCCACAGCGTTCGGGCGCGATCCAGAACGTCATCGCGATCTTCGGCCAGTTCGTCCAGGTTGTTGAGCAGGTCAACGAACAGGAATTCAGGCGTCAGCTGATGGGGAAAGCGGGGTTTTACGCGGAAATCGAATTCCCGGTTGCCCAGCTTGAAGACGCCGTGGCGCTTACGGTTGTAGACCAGCGTGCGGTTGTATAGCTGCGTAGTGCCCAGGCCTACCGTGTTGTAGGCGGATGGTGAGAACAGCAGGAAATCCTTGTCGCCGCGTAGAAAGGATTGCACGACTTGACCGTCCTCCGGGGGCAGCAGCCCGAAGCGCGAAGACTTCGGTGCATGGTACAGGCCCTGTGCCAGTTTTTTCAGTCGTCCGGCAGCTACCAGCTTGCCTAGGTCGCGGTCCACCGCAGACGACAGGCGCGTCAGGTCTTCGCGCCGGTAGACATGTCCAGCACGAAGATGGTGGGCCAGCGCTGCCGCCGAGCCCTTCTGAGGTAGGTTGTCGAGGTGGTGTGTACTCATGGTACGATCAAAAACGCATGAAACTCCGTTGATGTTTCATGCATTTTACCTTGATCCATGATTTATCGGGGGGTCAAATGACGGTATCATTGCTCGCGTATACAGGTTGTCAGGTGTTCAACGCGCAGCCCACCAGGTGCATAGCTGGCTTTTTCGCAAGCGGGGCCATATTTGGGGCCATGATGGCGATATCTAAGTCATATCCATCTGATTTATATGAACATAAAGCAAGATTACAGGTTTTGATCGACAATATGTGATCGTCGCGCCGTCCCGCTTCGCGCGGGACGCGGATTCAGGCCTCGCCCTCCTCGGAGGGCGGGGCCTTTTTAGTTTTCATCCGGTTTTTTCGCCCATCCGGATTGGCGCCGGCCGGTATACTGGGCAGGCGGGCAGTCGGGGATCAGCGCATCGCGCAGCGCCACTGGGGATCGTATGAGTCATGAGCGCCGGACGAATCCGTCGGACTCGACGGAGGTGACCGAGACGGAAGCGGCCAAGCGTCCGCGGGTTTCGGCGCGGCATGTCGATCCCGACACCGGGCACGATCCGGGTCAGGATGCCCTGGAGCGACGGGTGGCCGAGCGCACGCGCGAACTGGTCCATGCCAATGCCAGGCTGCGGGAACAGGTGCGCGAAAGCGAACGGGCGGCCCATCTGCAGGCCACGCTGTATCGGGTCGCCGCGCTTGGCCATGAACAGGACAGCAACGAGGCTTTCTACCGCAGCATCCATCAGGCCGTGGGCGAGCTGCTCGATGCCGAAAGCTTCTGCATCGCCCTGGCGTCCGATGATGGCCAGTGGCTGGAATTTCCCTATTACGTGGACAGTTCGGGGGCGGAACTCACGCGCCGGCCCATGGGCCGCGGCATGAGCGAATATGCGATTCGCCGCGCGCGGACCATCCGGCTCGAGGCGGAGGAGATCAGTGCGCTGATCGCCCGGGGCGAGGTGGACGCGGCCACCTACGGGACGCCGGCCGTGTCCTGGCTGGGTGCGCCCCTGATGGGCGCCCGGGGCGTGATGGGCGTCGTCGTCGTGCAAAGCTACCGGCCCGATCTGCATTACACCCCGCAGGACGCCGAGCTGCTGACCTTCGTGTCCTACCAGATCGCCAATACCCTGCAGCGGCGCCAACAGGCCGAGGCCCTCCTGATTCTGAATGCCCGGCTGGAACAGCGGGTCCAGGAACGCACGCGGGAATTGCGTCGCCAGATCATGGTCCGCGAGCGTACGCAAAAGCAGCTCAAGCATCAGGTCATGCACGACTCGCTCACCGGACTGCCCAACCGGCTGTATCTGCGCGAGCGCCTGGAACGCGCGCTCGTCGCGCAAAATCTGGATCCGGCACGCCGGTTCGCCCTGCTGTACCTGGACGTGGACCGCTTCAAGCTGTTCAATGACGGCCTGGGACACGGCGTGGGCGACGATGTCCTGCGCATCGTCTCGGCCCGAATCGCCGAGTGCGTGCGGTCGCCCGACATCGTCGGCCGGCTGTCGGGCGATGAATTCGCCGTCTTCCTCGAGAACTGCCCGCAGCCGGAATCGGCCTGCCTGGTCGCCGAGCGCATTCATGCGCGGATGGCCGAGGTCATCGAGGTGGGCGGCCGCCATCTGCACGTCTCGGTCAGCATCGGCATCGCGATCAGCCAGCCGTCCTACCGGACGGTCGATCAGATCCTGCACGACGCCGATACCGCCCTCTATCGCGCCAAGGCGGCAGGCCGACGGCGTTTCGTGCTGTTCGACGAAACGCTGCACGCCTCGGCCCTGAACGTGCTCGATCTGGAGCAGCAGATGCGGGACGCGCTGGAAAAGGAGCAGTTCGCATCCTATTTCCAGCCCATCGTGCGCCTGGCCGACAGCGGCGTGACCGGCTACGAGATCCTGATCCGCTGGCGGCATCCGCAACGCGGCGTGCTGTTGCCGGACCAGTTCCTGCCGGCCGCCGAGGATTCCGGCCTCATCGAGACGATCGACTGGCACATGTACCGCCTGGCCTGCCAGGCCGCGCCCGCGTTGTTGGGGCGGGACAGGATCCTGAACCTCAATATTTCCCCGTGCCACTTCCACAGCCGTAATTTCCCCCGGCGCCTGCTGGATCTGGCTGCGTGGGCCGGGGTCGCCGCGGATCAGCTCTGTGTCGAAGTGACCGAAAGTTCCCTGCTGTCGGATCCAGAGGCGGCGGCCGAGATCCTCGGCGCCCTGCACGAGGCGGGCGTGCGTATCGCGCTGGACGATTTCGGCACCGGCTATTCCTCGCTCAGCCACGTGCACCGCTTCCCGTTGCGGACGCTGAAGATCGACCGGTCCTTCATCGGGCCGCTGGAATCGGGTCCGCGGCAGCGCAGCACGGCGATCGTGTCGGCGGTGCTCAGCCTGGCCTGTTCCCTGAATCTGGACGTGGTCGCCGAGGGCGTGGAAAACGCAGCCCAGAGGGACGTGTTGTTGTCCATGGGATGCGTCCATGCGCAGGGCTTCCTGTTCGGCAGGCCCGCTCCCCCGGAGTTCTGGATGTCGTCCCCCCAGGCCCGCCCGCCGGACCCGCATCCTGTCCCTACGGGACTTCCCTAGGTGTCATTTGCGGATGCGGACGGCATAATGCAGCCCATGCAGGTGAGGAGACAGCCCTGCTGGGCACTGGCGTCACGCAGAGGACGCTTTCATTTGTGGCAGTACCCATAAAAAACAGAAATCTGGCGGGGCCGACGACACAATCGTCGGCCCCGGTCCATTTGGGCGCTGCCCACGCGGGGATGTCGGCCTCAGTGCCCGCCGGACCCCGAAAACACGTTCAGCACCAGCACTCCGGCCAGGATCAGCCCGATGCCGGCCATCGCGGCGGCGTCCAACGCCTGCCCGAAGACGAAATAGCCGATCAGGGCGATGGCGACGATGCCGGCACCTGACCAGACCGCGTACGCGATGCCGACGGGAATGGTTTTCAGCGCCAGGGCGAGCAGATAGAACGCCAGACCGTAGCCGATGGCGGTGATCGCCGAGGGCAGGGGGCGCGTGAAACCATCCGAAACCTTCAGGGCGGACGTGGCGACGACCTCGGCCAGGATGGCGATGCTCAGGAGGATCCAGCTGGTATTCATCAAGGGTTCCAAAAAAATGACGGCGGGTGGCCGGATCGGGATGGGGGCTGGCCGGATTCAGTCCCGGGGCGCGGGTGGCAGGCGCAGCAGTGCATGCAGGGCGCCTTCTCCGCCCTCGTGCTCGCCGCATTGGACCCAGGCCTGGACGGCTTCCAGGCGACACAGGTGCTGGCGGATCGCAGCCTTCAGGACGGGTTCACCTTGGCGCGAGCCGATGCCCTTGCCGTGGATGACGCGCACGCAGCGGATGTCGTGTTCCAGGCACGAGGCCAGGAAACGGTCCAGGCGCTCGCGGGCCTGGTCCAGGGTGCTGCCGTGCAGGTCCAGGGACGCCAGGGGAATCCATTTGCCGCGCCGCAGACCACGCAGCAGGTCCGGACCGCAGCCCGCCTGCAGAAAGGCATCGGCCTCCGGGTCGAAGGCCGATGCTTTGCGCCGCTGCCGATGGACGGGCGGCGCCGCCCGGGATTCGGCGCCGCCCTGGGCGTGCGCGCGCCGGGCCACCAGCAGGGATTCGGGGTCGCGCCGCGTGCCGCCCGCCCGGGCGCGCGGACCGTGATCCGGCAGGGGCTGCACGAAGCGCATGGCCTGGCGAAACAGGGCGCGGTCGGCCGGATCCAGCGGCGGGGCTTCGGCGGGCGAGTCGGCGTCGATCGCCGGCTCGCCGTCCGGTCGCGACGCCGACTCGCCGCGCCGGCCGCCTTGCGGTCGCGTGACCGAATGCGGGTCGCCGCGCCTTTGGCCCGGGGTGCGGCGGGCGGCCGCCGGCGGTTCGGGCGGGGCGGCCTCGGCGCGCAGGCGGCGCAGGTCGGCGAGGGACGACTTGGATGCCTTCAATTCAGAGGCCTTCGCTCTCCAGCCAGCGCTGGGCGTCCAGGGCGGCCATGCAGCCGGTGCCGGCGCTGGTGATGGCCTGGCGGTAGACGTGATCCTGCACATCGCCGGCGGCGAAGGCACCGGGCACCGAGGTCATGGTCGCCAGGCCTTGCAGGCCGCTGCGGGTGGAGATGTAGCCGTTCTCCATGGCGATCTGGCCTTCGAAAATCGCCGTGTTGGGCTTGTGGCCGATGGCAATGAAGGCCCCGGTGACGGCCAGTTCCTCGGTGTCGCCGCTGCGGTTGTCGCGCAGGCGCACGCCGGTGACGCCGGAATCGTCGCCCAGGACCTCGTCCAGTTCGCGGAACAACGCCAGGCGCATATTGCCGTTTTCGACCTTGTCCATCAGCTTGTCCACCAGGATGGGCTCGGCGCGGAACTTGTCGCGGCGGTGCACCAGGGTGACCGTGCGGCAGATGTTGGACAGATACAGGGCTTCTTCGACGGCGGTGTTGCCGCCGCCGACCACGACCACGTCCTGGTTCTTGTAGAAAAAGCCGTCGCAGGTGGCGCAGGCCGACACGCCGCGCCCCATGAAGGATTGTTCGGACGGCAGGCCCAGGTACTGGGCCGAGGCGCCCGTGGCGATGATCAGGGCATCGCAGGTGTAGGTGGCGCCCGTGTCGCCGGTCAGCGCGAAGGGGCGCCGCGACAGGTCCACGCTGGCGATGTGATCGAACACCATTTCGGTATTGAAGCGCTGGGCGTGCTCCATGAAGCGCTGCATCAGGTCCGGTCCCTGGACGCCGGCGACGTCGGCCGGCCAGTTGTCGACCTCGGTCGTGGTCATCAACTGGCCGCCCTGTTCCAGGCCGGTGATCAGGACCGGCGCCAGGTTGGCGCGCGCGGCGTAGACCGCGGCCGTGTAGCCCGCGGGTCCGGACCCCAGGATCATGAGTTTGGCGTGTTTTGCGCTGGACATCGCTGAAAATCCGTTCGATATTGACCCCGCAATTATAATGATGCGATGGCAAGAATTCCGGCGACCCCCACACGCTCCTCCCGCAACGTGCGCAACGGCCCCTCGCCCCTGCAGACACGCCTCTCGGGCCTGTTCCGCGAGGCCCGCTGGGTGCTGCTGGCGGCCCTGGCCTGCTGGCTGATCCTGGTGCTGGCCACCTGGAACCGCGCCGATCCGGGCTGGTCCCATTCCGTTCACGGCGGCATGGTCCGCAACTGGGGTGGCACGTTCGGCGCCTACGTCGCCGACCTGCTCCTGTTTCTTTTCGGCGCGTCGGCCTGGCTGTGGGTGCTGTTGTTGCTGCGACGGGTGGCGGCGGGGTTCTACCGCCTGTCCCGGGCCGTACTGCCCAGCCGGGTTCCTGAACTGCTGCCCAGGGTGCGTTGGGAAGTCGGCATCGGCTATACCTTGCTGTTCCTGGGCTGCATGGGCGTCGAGGCCCTGCGGCTGAGGCTCTGGGGCGCCGCACTGCCCGCCGGCGCGGGTGGACAGCTGGGCCAGTTGCTGGCGGGCGGCCTGGCCCACCTGATGGGCGGCGCGGGCAGCACGCTGTTGCTGCTGGCCTTCATTGTCATGGGCTCCAGCCTGTTCTTCGGTTTCTCCTGGCTGAACGTCTCCGAACGTGTCGGCTACGCCATCGAACTGGCCTGGCGCCGTCTGCGTGACCTGAAAAACGCCTGGCAGGACCGCCGCGCGGGTGTCACGGCCCAGGCCGAACGCCAGGAAATCGTCGAGACCCGCCAGACGCAGCTGGTCCACGAGCAGCCCGTGCGCATCGAGCCCACCGTCACCACGGTGCCGAAATCTCCACGCGTCCAGCAGGAAAAGCAGCAGGCCCTGTTCACCGCGCGCGACGATCCGGCCATGGCAGGCAGCCTGCCGGCCCTGTCGCTGCTGGACCCGGTGGAGCCGTCCCAGGAAACCGTTTCGCCGGAAACCATCGAATACACCTCGCGCCTGATCGAAAAAAAGCTGTCCGACTTCGGCGTCAGCGTGACCGTCGTCGCCGCCCAGGCCGGGCCGGTCATCACGCGCTACGAGATCGAACCGGCCACCGGCGTCAAGGGCAGCCAGATCGTCAACCTGGCCAAGGACCTCGCCCGCGCGCTCAGCCTGGTGCGCATCCGGGTGGTGGAGACCATCCCGGGCAAGAACCTGATGGGGCTGGAACTGCCCAATCCCCGCCGCCAGACGGTGCGCCTGTCTGAAATCCTCGGCTCCCAGGTCTATCACACCAGCGCGTCCATGCTGACGATGGCACTGGGCAAGGACATTGCCGGCAATCCGGTCGTGGCCGATCTGGCGAAGATGCCCCACCTGCTGGTGGCCGGCACCACCGGCTCGGGCAAGTCGGTCGGGATCAACGCCATGATTCTGTCGCTGCTCTACAAAGCCGACGCGACCCAGGTGCGCCTCATCCTGATCGATCCGAAAATGCTGGAAATGTCCGTCTACGAGGGCATTCCCCATCTGCTGGCGCCCGTGGTCACCGACATGCGCCATGCGGCCAACGCCCTGAACTGGTGCGTGGCCGAAATGGAAAAACGCTACAAGCTCATGAGCAAGCTCGGCGTGCGCAACCTGGCCGGCTACAACGCCAAGATCCGGGAGGCCCAGAAGCGCGAGGAGCCGATTCCCAACCCCTTCTCGCTGACGCCCGACGCGCCGGAACCCCTGGGCACGCTGCCCATGATCGTGGTGGTGATCGACGAACTGGCCGACCTGATGATGGTGGTGGGCAAAAAAGTCGAGGAACTCATCGCCCGGCTGGCCCAGAAGGCCCGTGCCGCGGGCATCCACCTGATCCTGGCCACCCAGCGTCCCAGCGTGGACGTCATCACCGGCCTCATCAAGGCCAACATTCCCACACGCATCGCCTTCCAGGTCTCGTCCAAGGTCGATTCCCGCACCATCCTCGACCAGATGGGCGCCGAGACCCTGCTGGGGCAGGGTGACATGCTCTATCAGCCGCCGGGCACCAGTGTGCCCACGCGGGTCCACGGCGCCTTCGTGCATGACGACGAGGTCCACCGCGTGGTCGAGGCCCTCAAGGCCGAAGGCGAGCCCGATTACGTCGAAGGCCTCCTGGAAGGCGCCGGCGACGGCGAAACCGGCGACGGCGTCAGTGCCGTCACGGGATTTTCCGATGCCGAAAGCGATCCCCTCTACGATCAGGCCGTCGAGGTCGTGATGCGCAGCCGCCGGGCCTCGATCTCCTTCGTGCAACGCAATCTGCGCATCGGCTACAACCGCTCGGCGCGCATCCTGGAACAGATGGAACGCGCCGGCCTGGTGTCCCCCCAGCAGCCCAACGGCAACCGCGACATCCTGGTGCCGGCCAAATCCGGCGAGGACGAGTGACCCCCATGAACATCCAGTTCCCGAATCGCCGCCGCGTCCTGTCTGCGACCGCCTTGTTGTGCGGCCTGGCGGGCCTTCCTGGACTGACCCTCGCCGCCGACCCGGCCCGGACGCAACTGCGGTCCTTCGTCGAAAAGGTCAAATCCGCCACCGGCCAGTTCAGCCAGGAGCGGACCGACGCCCAGGGGACCGCCCAGAAGCCGCAAAGCGGCGCCTTCGCTTTCGAACGGCCCGGGAAATTCCGCTGGGAAGTCCGCGCGCCCTACGCGCAACTGATCGTATCCGACGGCCAGCATGTCTATCAGTACGACCCGGATCTGGAGCAGGTCACCGAGCGCCGTGCCAATCAGGCCGTCGGCGCCTCGCCGGCCGCGCTGCTGTTCGGCTCGGGTTCGCTGGACGACGCCTTCGACCTCCAGCCCCGGCCCGATCGCGACGGGCTGCAATGGCTGCGCGCCGTGCCCAGGACGCCGGATGCGGGTTTCGTCCATGCGGACATCGGCTTTTCCGACGGCCTGCCACGGCGACTGGAGTTGCTGGATGCCTTTGGCCAGGTCTCGCGCATCGTCTTGACCGGATTGAAGGCCAATCCCGGCATTCCCGCCGGGCAGTTCCAGTTCACGGTGCCCAAGGGTGCCGATCTCGTGAAGATGGACTAGGCCGGCCATGGCGAATCAGGGCGACCTGCTGGGCGACGACCCCGGCTTCACGGACGCGACGGCGCGAACCCGGAGTACGCGGGGCGGACAGGGCCCGATCGCGGATCATGCCGTCGGCGCCCCGTTGGCCGAGATGCTGCGCCCGCGCAGCCTGGACGAAGTCATCGGGCAGGCGCACCTGCTGGGCGAGGGCAAGCCTCTGCGGCTGGCCTTCCAGTCGGGCAAGCCGCACTCCATGATCTTCTGGGGGCCTCCCGGGGTGGGCAAGACCACCCTGGCGCGGCTGACCGCCACGGCGTTCGACTGCGCCTTCATCGCCCTGTCCGCCGTGTTTTCCGGCGTCAAGGACATCCGTGCCGCCATGGCACAGGCCGAACAGAACCAGGCCGGCGGCCGGTCCACTATCCTGTTCGTGGACGAAATCCATCGTTTCAACAAATCCCAGCAGGACGCCTTGCTGCCCTTTGTCGAAAGCGGTCTGGTGACCTTCATCGGCGCGACGACGGAAAATCCCTCGTTCGAGGTCAACTCCGCCTTGTTGTCGCGCGCCCAGGTCTATGTGCTGAAGCCGCTGGACGAGGACGAATTGCGCCAGCTGGCGCGGCGCGCGCAGTCGCGGGCCATGGAGGGTCTGACGTTCGACGACCTGGCCATTGATACCCTGGTGGGCTATGCCGATGGCGATGCCCGGCGCCTGCTGAACCTGCTGGAACAGTGCCAGACCGCGGCGGGCGCCAGCGGCGTCGCGCGGATCGACGCCGGCTTCATCGAAAACGCCCTGACCCTGAACAGCCGCCGTTTCGACAAGGGCGGGGACAACTTCTACGACCAGATCTCGGCCTTGCACAAATCGGTGCGCGGTTCGCACCCGGACGCCGCGCTGTACTGGCTCACGCGCATGCTGGACGGCGGCGCCGATCCGCGGTACCTAGCACGGCGCATCGTGCGCATGGCCTGGGAAGACATCGGGCTGGCCGACCCGCGCGCCCTGCAGATCGCCAACGACGCGGCCGCCACCTACGAGCGCCTGGGCTCGCCGGAAGGCGAACTGGCCCTGGGCCAGGCCGTCATCTACCTGGCGGTCGCCGCCAAGAGCAACGCAGGCTACATGGCCTACAACCAGGCACGCGCCTTCGTGAAGCAGGATCGCAGCCGCGAGGTGCCGGTGCATCTGCGCAACGCGCCCACGAAGCTCATGAAGGAGCTCGGTTACGGCCATGCGTACCGATATGCCCACGACGAGCCCAATGCCTACGCGGCGGGGGAAACCTATCTGCCCGACGGCATGGCCGAGCCAGGCTGGTATCGGCCGGTGGCCCGGGGGCTCGAACTGAAGATCAGCGAAAAGCTGGCGCAGTTGCGGGCGTGGGACGAAGAGGCCGAAACCGACCGCTGAGCGTCAGCCCGACCGCTTTCTCATGGGCGCGTCGACTCGTTGGATACGACCACCCGATTCCGGCCGGCGGCTTTCGCCCTGTAGAGCGCTTCGTCCGCGCGCTTCAGCGCGTCGTCCGGATTGCGATCCGACGTCTGCACGATGCATGCGCCGATGCTGATGGTCACTGTGCCCACGGGTTCCAGGCCGGTCGATTCGACGATCGATCTGAGTTTCTCGGCAACGGACTCGGCCTGGATCTGGTCGGTCGCCAGCAACAGCGCCATGAATTCCTCGCCGCCGACGCGTCCGAAGAAATCCGTTCCCCGGATGGCGTCGCGAATGATCGAGGCGACACTGCGCAGGATGTCGTCGCCTGTGGCATGGCCATAGGTGTCATTGATCCGCTTGAAGTGGTCGATGTCCATCATCAGGACGGCATAGGGGGGATGGCCGCGCTTGAATCTGGCGAATTCCCGCAGCAGCGCTTCGTTGGCCGCCATGCGATTGGGCGTTCCCGTGAGCGCGTCCGTCCGTGCCAGCGATTCCAGCTCGCGGTTCAGGCGATGCAGTTCCTCGGTCCGGTGGGCAACCTTGATTTCAAGCCGCTGGTTGCTGGTTTCCAGCGCGTGCTTTTGTTCGAGCAGCGTGTTCGACATGCCTTCCAGCGCTTTCGAAAGCTCCTGCAATTCGCGGCTGCTGGCCGGCGGGGCGGAGAACCGCGCATGCTCGTCGCCTTGCCGGATGCGGCGGGCGCTGTCGGTCAACCGCTCGATCGGTCTGCTGATGAGGGAAGCCGCCTGCCATGCCAGCAGGATGAACACGACGACGCCCAGGATGGAAATCAGCAGGATCGCCCGCTGCAGGCGAGCGACGTTCGCGAGCAGAATGGATTCCGGCTGGCGCACGACCACCCGCCAGTTCAGGGTGGAAAGCGCGGTCGGCTCGGCCACCGCCGAGGCCGTGATCAGAAAACGCCCGTCCCGGCCCCAGGCCAGGAAATTCTTTCCATGCCGGGACAACAGATCCTCGTTCACGGTGGTCGACTGGGGCGCCGCGCCCTGTTCCGGGTAGATGATCCGGTCCTGGTCATTGACGATGAACAGCTGGATGCCTGTCTGGTCCGCGTCCCGGGGCGTGGCGGCCTTGAGGGCCGTGCCCGCCCATCGCCAGTGCGCGTGCGCGGCAAGCACGCCGCGCAACTGTCCATCCTCCGAAATCACGGGCGAGGCGAAATCGATGAAGCGTGCAGGTTGTCCCGGTTCCGTTTGCGGGAGCAGTTTGGTCAGGAGAAGCGCTTCGTGCACATCGCCCACGAACACATTGAAGCGGCCTTTCTGGAACCAGGGGCGCGCCGCGGCCGACTGGCCGACCAGATGGTTCGATGTGGCCGAGCGCACGATGCCTTCCGGGTCGGTCAGTCCGATCCAGGAGTAATGCGGATACGATTTCTTGAGCCGCTCCAGGGCGATGTGCACGGCCTTGCCGTCCAGGGGCGCGGTTCTGAATGTGTCGGACTGAGCAAGCAGCTCGATTTCCCGCCGCCGCTGCACCAGGTTCTCCGCAATCACGGTGGCCGCGGCGTCGGCCATGTTCTGCAGAATGGCGCGTTGTTCATCCAGGATCTGTTCTTTTTGGATGTGGCTGATGACCAGGTAGGTCGGCGCGCTCACCAGAATGGACAGCACGCCGAACAGAAGGGCCATTCGGGCGCGGAAGGAACCGGGAATGATTTTTATGGCGTTCAGTCGATCCAAACTGTCTCTTCCTTTTGATCAATCGTTCAAAGTCACCCGAACAGCTTGTTCGCCACCTCGGCGGCGTGCCTGCCCTGGAAACGCGCGCCGTCCAGTTCGTTCGCGGAAGGCTTGCGCGAGCCGTCGCCTCCGGCGATGGTGGAGGCCCCATAGGGTGCCCCGCCGGTGACCTCGTCCAGGCGCATCTGGCCCTGGAAGCTATAGGGCAGGCCCACGACGACAAAACCGAAGTGCAGCATGTTGGCGATGATGGAAAACAGCGTCATTTCCTGGCCGCCGTGCTGGGTGGCCGTGCTGGTGAAAGCCGCACCCACCTTGCCGTTGAGCTGGCCGCCGGCCCACAGGCCGCCCGCCTGGTCCAGGAAGTTCGCCATTTGCGAGCACATGCGCCCGAACCGGGTGCCGCAGCCGATCAGGATGGCGTCGTAGTCGGCCAGATCCTTGACCTGGGCGATGGGCGCGGCCTGATCGAGCTTGTAGCCGGACTTGCGGGCGATGTCCTCGGGGACCAGTTCCGGCACACGCTTGATGTCGACGGAGGCACCCGTCGATCGGGCGCCCTCGGCGACGGCCTGGGCCATGGTTTCGATGTGACCGTAGGTCGAATGATAGAGCACCAGTACTTTGGACATGAAGAGACTCCTTTTCTGAGGGATGCCCGTCATCCGGGCCGACGCGCGGCGGGGCCGCGACAGGGCGGGTGCGGGATTGAATACAATAGCTCCTTTCACGAATCCACGTCACCTCGCCATGCTCGACACCAATCTGCTGCGCAAGGATCTGGACCGCGTCGTACGGGCTCTCGCCCGGCGCGGACTGGCCTTCGATACCGACCGCTACCACGCCCTGGAAGCCCGCCGCAAGGCCGTGCAGGTCCGCACCGAGGAACTGCAGGCGCGGCGCAATGCGCTGGCCAAGCAGATCGGCCAGTTGAAGTCGCGCGGCGAGGACGCTTCGGCCGTGCTGGCCGAATCCCAGGCCATTCCCGACCAGCTCAAGGCCCTGGAGCAGGATCTGGGTGCCGTGCAGCAGGAACTGTCCGCCTGGTTGATGACCATTCCCAACCTGCCCGACGACAGTGTGCCGGATGGCGCGTCCGAGGCCGACAACGTCGAGGTCCGCCGCTGGCTGCCGGGCGCGGCCCGCGCCGACGGCAACCCCGCCGACCTGGGTTTCGAACCCCGCGACCACGTCGCCCTGGCCGAACCTTTCGGCCTGGATTTCGAGGCCGCACGGTCCCTGGTCGGCGCCCGCTTCATGATGCTGCGTGGCCCTATCGCCCGTCTGCATCGCGCGCTGGCGCAGTTCATGCTGGACCTGCAGACCGGCGAGCACGGCTACCAGGAATGCTATACCCCCTACATCGTCAATGGTTCCACGCTGTACGGCACCGGCCAGCTGCCCAAATTCAAGGACGACATGTTCTGGGTGACCAAGGGCGGCCAGGGCGCCACGCCGGACGAAGATGGCCCGGCCGAGGACCTGTACCTGATCTCCACCGCCGAGATCCCGCTGACCGGCACGGTGCGTGACCGCATTCTGGACGCACGCGATTTGCCGGTCCGGCTGACCGCGCACACGCCGTGCTTCCGGTCGGAGGCCGGCAGTGGCGGGCGCGACCTGCGCGGCCTGATCCGCCAGCATCAGTTCGACAAGGTCGAGATGGTGCAGATCGTGCATCCGGATCAATCCTGGCAGGCGCTGGACGAAATGGTCGGCCATGCGGAACACGTGCTGCGGGCGCTGGGGCTCCCGTATCGCGTGGTGCTGCTGTGCGCGGGCGACATGGGCTTTGGCTCGGCCAAGACCTACGACCTGGAGGTCTGGCTGCCGGCGCAGAATACCTGGCGGGAAATCTCGTCGGTGTCGAACTGCCTGGACTTCCAGGCGCGACGCCTGCAGGGGCGTTTCCGCCCCGAAGGCCCCAAGGCCAAGCCGGAGTACCTGCATACCCTGAACGGATCCGGGCTGGCCGTGGGCCGCGCCCTGGTGGCCGTGCTGGAAAACTACCAGCAGGCCGATGGCGGCATCGTGATCCCGACCGCCCTGCGTCCCTACATGGGCGGGCTGGAGGCCATCCGGGCCTGATCGGACCATACCGTCAGGTCTTGCGGGCCTTCGGGCCGCGGTAATGCGGCATACCGGGCGCGTCCTGGGGCGCTGCATCGGGGTTGGCCGCTTTCCGGTCGGCGCCGATGCGCGTGATCAGGACCAGGCAGCCCACCCAGAACAGCAGGTTCAGGACCGTGGCCAGCAGGCTGTGGAAGCTGGCGTAGCCGGTCGCGACCGAGGCCTGGATGTGGAAAGTGTCGGCGATGGGCGGGATGTTGCCCAGGCCTTCGACCATCAGGCGGCCGGGCAGGGAAAAGGCCCATTTCAGGGCTTCGATGACCTCCCATCCGGCGAACGAACCGTTGCCGTCGATGTCGAGCACGAAATGCAGGGCTTGGATGTTCATGGCGGACCTCCGACTGCGTTTATGCCTGAGTTCACTATAGGCCAGAAGGCGGGGGCGGGCAATGGATCAGCGGGGAGTGGCGGTTTGCGGGCGTCCCCGCCGATCTCTGCGATTCATGCTATGATGCGCGACTCGACTTGCAATGCGTCGTATCCGGAGAGGTGGCAGAGTGGTCGAATGTACCTGACTCGAAATCAGGCGTACGGTAACCCCGTACCGTGGGTTCGAATCCCACCCTCTCCGCCAGAATCAAAGAGAAAAGGCCCTTGGATCCAAGGGCCTTTTCTCTTTTCGGTCGATGCCTCCTCAAGCCGCCGCCAGCATGCCCCCTGCGCGCTGACGCTTGATCATCAGTGCGATCACGGCGGCGGCGATGCCGGTGGCGCCCGAAAGCACGAAGGCCGTCAGGTAGCTGCCTGACACCTCGCGCACGAAACCGCCCATCCAGGCCGCCGTGGCGGCGCCGATCTGGTGGCCGGCGACGATCCAGCCGAACACCACCGGGGCGTCGCGGTCGCCGAAGATGTCGGTGGCCAGGCGCAGCGTGGGCGGCACGGTGGCGATCCAGTCCAGGCCGTAGAACACGGCGAAGATAGACAGACTGTAGAGCGAGAAATCGGTGTAGGGCAGCACCATCAGCGACACGCCGCGCAGGCCGTAATACACGAACAGCAGCTTGCGCGGGTCGTAGCGGTCGGTGAGCCAGCCCGAGGCCGTCGTGCCGACCAGGTCGAACACCCCCATCAGCGCCAGCAGGCCCGCCGCCTGGACTGCGGCGATGCCGTGGTCGCCGCACATCGCGATCAGGTGCGTGCCGACGAGGCCGTTGGTGGTGAAGCCGCACACCCAGAAGGTGGCGAACAGGAACCAGAAGGCGCGGGTGCGGCTGGCACGCCCGAGCGCGCCGAAGGTGGCGGCGATCAGGCCTGTGCGCGGCGCGGGCGGCGCGGGCGGGTCGGCCGGGTTGCTGCCGTAGGGCAGCAGGCCCACACTGGCGGGGCTGTCGGGCACCAGCCGCCAGACCAGCGGCACTATCGCCACCATGGCGATGGCCACGGTCCAGACGGCGCGCGTCCAGTCGCCGGACGAGGCCAGCCCGGCCAGCAGGGGCAGGAAAATCAGGTTGCCGGTGGCGGTGCTGGCGGTGAGGATCCCCATGGCCAGGCCGCGATGCTTGAAAAACCAGCGATTGGCGATCGTGGCGCCCAGCACCGTGGCCACGGCGCCCGAGCCGATCCCCGAGAACACGCCCCACAAGGCGATGAGATGCCAGGTCTGGGTCATGTAGGCGCTGGCGGCTGAGGACGCCGCCATGACGGCCAGCGCCGTGAGCAGCACGCGGCGCAGGCCGAAATGATCCATGGCGGCGGCGGCGAAGGGACCCACCATGCCGTAGAAAAAGATGCCGATGGCGGCCGCCAGCGAAATGGTGGACCGGCTCCAGCCGAAGGCCAGTTGCAGGGGATCCAGCAGCACGCTGGGTGTGGCGCGCAGCCCGGCCGAAAACAGCAGGCAGAAGAAAATGACGCCGACCACCACGAAGGCGTAGCGTTGACCCAGGCGGGATGGGAGGGTGCGTGCGGAACGGTCGGAGGGCGGCATGGAATGTGACTGGTCGGTACCTGCGGAACGGCATATAATACGTACCGATCAGTAACATCGTCAAGCAAAGCCATGAAAAAGACACCTCGGGCCGCTCCCCGGCCGGATGACCCGGATCGCGCGCAGAAGGCGGGGCCGTTGCCGCGCGCGGCCGACCGCATCCGCAGCAGCGCGCAGGATCTGTTCTACCACCAGGGCATCCGGGCGGTCGGGGTGGATGCGATCGTCGCCGAAGCGGGTGTGACCAAGCCCAGCCTCTATCGCAGCTTTGGTTCGAAGGACGATCTGGTGGTGGCCTATCTGAGGGACTACGAGACCGAATTCTGGCGGCGTTTCGAGGCCGCGGTCGAGGCTCATCCCGGCGATCCGCGCGCGCAGATCCTGGCTTATTTCTCGGGGTTGACCGAACGGACCTCCCGGTCGGAGTATCGGGGCTGCGGCTTGACCAATGCATGCATCGAATACCCCGAACCCGACCATCCCGCCCGGCAGGTGTCGGTGGCCAGCAAGCGACGGGTGCGCGCGCGCCTGACCGAACTGGCAAGCCAAATGGGCGCGCGCGATCCCGAAGCGCTGGGCGACGGCCTGCTGCTGTTGCTGGAAGGCGCTTGCGCATCCAGCCAGGTGCTCGGCGCGGAGGGGCCGGTGCGTCACCTGGCGGATGCGGCGGCCCGCCTGATCGACGCCAGTCTGAAATAGGGCGGGTTCTCAGGCGGTGCGCGCGGGGCCGGACACACTGCCGAAGATCGGTTCGGTCTCGATGAACGCCTGCAGGTAGTCCAGCAGCGCGCGCACCCGGGCGGGCAGATAGCGCTGCTGCGGCCACACCGCGAACAGGGGCCTGGGCCTGGGCAACCAGTCTTCGAGCAGGCTCGACAGGGTGCCGCGCGCGATGCCGTCGAGCGTGAAGGTGGCGGGGCAGAGCAGGATGCCCAGGCCGGCCTCGGCCGCGGCGAGCGCGAGCCGCATTTCATTGGCCCTCAGGCGCGCGGCGGGCCGCACAGTCGACTCGATCCCGGTGGCGGGGTCGCGCAGGGACCATTCCTGCAGCGGCATCGAGACGACCGCGTCGTGCGCGGCCAGATCCCGCGCGGTGGCGGGCGTGCCGCGCCGGGCCAGATAGGCGGGTGCGGCGACCAGGCGCACGCCGATCTGCCCGAGGCGTCTGTGGGTCAGCAACGAATCGGCCTGATCGCCGACCCGGATGGCCAGGTCGGCGCCGCTTCCGACCAGATCCTGAATCGTGTTGCTGAGCTGGAATTCCAGACTGACCTCGGGATGCCGCCGCAGGAATCCGAGCCAGGCGGGCGTGAGAGGGCCGCTGGCGAGATTCACTGGCGCCAGCACGCGGATGTGGCCCGCGATGCGGCGCAGGTTGTCGTCCAGGGAACGGGTGGCCTGGCCCAGCGCGTGGATCAGAGGCCTGCATTGTTCATAGTATTGCAATCCCTCGGCGGTCGGCTGGAGCCGGCGCGCGCTGCGGTGCAGCAGGCGGCAGCCAAGTTCGCGCTCGAGAGCCTGGAGGCGGCGGGTGACCGTGGCGGCGGGCATGTCGAGGCGTTCGGCGGCGGCGCTCAGGCTGCCGGCTTCGACGATGGTGACGAACAGGGCCAGGGCGTCCAGCATGCTATCGCTCTATGATTGCAATTATCGAAATTATAGATTGATAGATACGATCTGGTTCCTGCTTTGGATGGAATTCATACTGTGAACCTATCCACACAGGAGCTTTCCATGTCTTCCACCCAACGCCTTCGCCTCGTCTTCGCCGCGCTGATGTCCCTCTGGATGTCCCTCTTGATGACCGCTTTCGTGGTCTGGCTGAATCTCGGCCTGGATGCGGCCTATCTGCGGCATTGGGGACACGCCTTTGCCGCCGCCTGGCCGGCGGCGTTCACCATCGTGCTGCTGTTCGGGCCGGCGGTGCAGCGGCTCAGCCAGCGGGTGTCCCACTGGCTGCCCGCGCCTGGAGGACGGGATTGACCTCAGGCGTCGGCTCCGCAGCCCTCCAGCGCGGGATAGTCCGTGTAACCTTCGGGGCCCGGGGCGTAGAAGGTCTCGGGCTGAGGCGCGTTCAGGGGCGCGCCCTGCGCGAAGCGGGCGGGCAGGTCCGGGTTGGCGATGAACAGCCGGCCGAAGGCGGCCGCGTCGGCGCGTCCCTGCGCCAGCCAGTCGGCCGCTTTGTCCAGATCGAGGGCCTCGTTGGCGATCAGGCGGCCGGGGAATTTCGCGCGCATCATCGGCGCCAGGCTGTCGGGGCCTTCGTATTCACGCAGGCACAGAAACGCGATGCCGAGCCGGCCCAGGGCCTCTGCCACGTGACCGAACGTCTCGGCCGGCCGGTCGTCTCCCATGTCGTGGGAATCGCCCCGGGGAGACAGATGCACGCCGACGCGGCCGGGCGCCCAGGTTTCCAGGACTGCGTCCGTGATTTCCAGCAGCAGGCGGGCGCGGTTCTCGACCGGGCCGCCATAGGCGTCAGTGCGCCGGTTGGTGCGGCTTTGCAGGAACTGGTCGATCAGGTAGCCATTGGCGGCGTGGATCTCCACGCCGTCGAAACCGGCGGCCAGGGCGTTTTGTGCGCCGCGCCGGTAGGCTTCGACGATGCCGGGGATTTCCCCGGTTTCCAGGGCGCGCGGCGTGACATAGGCCTTTTTGGGACGCACCAGACTGACGGTGCCGGCGGGCTGGATGGCACTGGGGGCGACCGGGGCCGCGCCGTCCAGATACAGGGGGTCGGAGATGCGGCCGACGTGCCAGAGCTGCAGGACGATGCGTCCGCCCGCCTCATGCACGGCGGCGGTGACTTTCTTCCAGCCCTCGATCTGGGCGTCGGACCAGATGCCCGGGGTGTCGGGGTAGCCGACGCCCATCGGGGTGACGGCCGTGGCTTCGCTGATGATCAGGCCCGCGCCGGCGCGCTGTCGATAGTATTCGACCATCAGTGCGCCGGGAATGCGTCCGGGTTCGGCCCGGCAGCGGGTCAGGGGGGCCATGATGATGCGATTGGGCAGCGACAGGTCGCCGAGCTGGAGTGGATCGAACAAGGTATGCATGGAGGATTTCCAGAGTGGCTGGTGTGTACGTTTTGGACGATAGATGATACGTACCTGTAAGTAACATTGTCAAGCATCTTGGCCCGCGCGCCGGCCGCCGGAACCGGGTCCGGGCGTGTCGCTGCATGGGAATACCCACCCGGGCGCGCGCCTGGAGAGGCACAATGAATGGATGCGGCGTCCGGACGCGAAATCCGCCATCCGGCGGCCGATATCCAGGGTCCGGT
The DNA here is from genome assembly GCF_027214045.1 of Castellaniella denitrificans. GTDB lineage: Bacteria > Pseudomonadota > Gammaproteobacteria > Burkholderiales > Burkholderiaceae_B > Castellaniella > Castellaniella denitrificans_A. Next base: position 42,591 of record NZ_JAPWHE010000005.1, read on the forward strand.
GATCGGTCCGGGCCGACTCAAACAGGAGACGCATGATGGCGAAGAAATTGCTGATGCTGGTGGGCGACTATGTCGAAGACTACGAAGTCATGGTGCCCTTTCAGGCGCTGAAGGCCGTGGGACACGATGTCGACGCAGTGTGCCCGGGTAAGCGGGCGGGGGAATGGGTGGCCACGGCCGTCCACGATTTCGACGGCGCCCAGACCTATAGCGAAAAGCCCGGGCACCGTTTCACGGTGAACCGGGATTTCGACGCGGTGGACGCGGCGGCCTATGACGGGCTGGTGATCCCCGGCGGCCGCGCGCCTGAATACCTGCGCATGGACGAGCGGGTGCTGGCCATCGTGCGACACTTCGCGGACGCCGCCAAACCCATCGCGGCGATCTGCCATGGGGCTCAACTGCTGGCGGCGGCCGGCGTGCTCAAGGGGCGTACTTGCTCCGCGTATCCGGCCTGCGCGGCGGAAGTCCGCCTGGCGGGGGGCCAATACGCCGACATCGCGGTAGATCAGGCGCATACGGACGGCAATCTGGTGACCGCGCCGGCCTGGCCCGCGCATCCGGCCTGGATCGCCCAGTTCCTGGCGGTGCTGGGCACGCGCATCCAGCACTGACGCGCCGCTTCGCGGGGCGGGCGGCGCCCGTCCCGCCTCCCGCCGCCGAAACGGATCTTCCGGATTGCGCATCCAATGGCCCGAAACGCGGCGATTTCCGCCGCGCACATCGGGAGATTCTCATGTCCTCACGTTCATTTCTGACGGCCGTGGCGGCCGCCGCGGCCCTGGGTCTGGGCGCGCCCGCGGTCCAGGCCGCGGACGCATCCGTGGTGAAGGCGCCGCCGGCCGCCCCCTACAAGGCGGTCAGTTCGCTGGTGAAGCTGCCTGATTTCGTCCCCGGCATGGGGCGGTTGTTCGTCGATCCCGCCACGCTGCCGGCCGGGCCGTTCCTGGGCTACGACCATGAGGGCCGTCTCGTGAACGCCACCTATATGATCCCGCTGTCGCTGATGAAGCCCGACATGCATCTGAACGATCTGAAGGTGCCGGCCGGCGTCAAAGTGGACCACGTCGACATCGTGTACAACGCGGGGCATCCTGGCGTGGAGGAGCCGCACATCCACATCGTGTTGTGGAACGTGCCGGCCGCGCAGGAAAGCAGCGTGACGAAATGAGCGCGCCTGTGCATGACCCGCGCCGCCGGCTGCTGCTGGGCGCCGGCGGCGGCCTGCTGCTGGCGGCCGTTCTGCCACGGCCGGCGGGCGCCGGCGACGCCCTGGAGATCGGCATGTCCGGCACATCGACCGGATCCGAAGTCTGGTTCCGGCCCCGGGGTTTGCTGGTGCGGCCTGGCCAGGCCGTCCGCTGGCTCAATCGCGATGCGGGCAACGTCCATACCTCCACGGCCTATCACCCGGCCAACGGCAAGCCGCTGCGCATGCCGGAAGGCGCGAAGCCATGGAACTCGGACTACCTGCTGCCCGGGCAATCCTTCACTGTGGTATTCGATATACCCGGCGTCTATGACTATTTCTGCCTGCCGCACGAGCATGCGGGGATGGTCGGGCGGATCGTGGTGGCGGGTGCGGATGCCGCGCGTCCCTATGCCGCAACGGATGCGCGACTGCCTTCGGCAGCCGCCGCCGGCTTTCCGGATGTGGCGGCCATCCTGAAACAGGGCCGGGTCGATTGACCCGGCGCCGGGCCGGGAACGGGCGAGTCTGTCGCGTCCGGTTCGGGCCCGGATGCTTCAGTGAGCGGCCGCCCGCGCCCGCGCCAGCACGCCGGACACGATGCGGTCGCAGCGGTCGCCGGCGAAGGAGAACGCGCCCGCCGCACGCGGATCGAAATCCGGCCGCAGTGCTTCCTGCAGCAGACGGCGGGCACGCATGAATCGTACGCGCACGGTGGCCTCGGGCAACCCCAGGACAACGGCGACCTCGGCGGCCGGCATGTCCTCCACGGCGCGCAGCATGAAGACCGTGCGGTAGAGGTCGGGGAGTTCGTCGATCCGTTGTTCCAGCCGCCGCCGCAACTCGGCGCGCCAGGCCTGTTGGTCGGGGCCGGCTGTTGCGGGGGCGGCGGTATCGGGATCGTGCATCGGCATGGCGTCCTGTTCGTGAGGAACCTGGTATGCGGATTGGATGAGGTTCTCGCGCGATTTGTTTCGCCTGCGGCGCATGAGGGCCTCGTTGATGGCGATGCGCGTCAGCCAGGTCGCGGGCCGGGCCTCGGCGCGAAAATCCTGCAAATGTCCATATGCTTTCCACCAGGCCTCCTGGACGGCGTCTTCGGCTTCGGCCTCGTCGCGCAGGATGCTGCGCGCCGCCCGGTAGAGTGGCTGGTTGTGACGGCGCATCAGGGCTTCGAAGGCCGCCAGGTCGCCGTCCGCCGCGCGGCCGATCAGGGCGAGGTCGTCCGCCGCCGCCGGATCGTGCTGGAACTGGATGTCCACATGAACTCCTGAAAGAATACCGTCGGCATTGGATGCGGCCGGACCGGAAAACGTTTCGTGCCGTGCCGGGGAGGCGGCCTGATGCGCGACGCCTCCGCGCGGCGGCATGCGTCAGGCCGGTTTGCGTCCGGGCAGGTCTTCCAGGGTCTGCAGAGCCAGGTTGGAGTGGGCGTAGGCGCCGCCCGCCCGCATTTCGGCCGCCACCCAGATGGCTTCCATGATTTCCGCGTCGGATGCGCCGGCGCGGGCCGCGCCTTCGGTGTGGCCCTTGATGCAGTAGGGGCACTGGGTCACGTGGGCCACGGCCACGGCGATCAGTTGCTTGGTCTTCGCGTCCAGCGCGCCGGGCGCGAACACGGCCTTGCTGAAGGCCTTGAACGCGGACAGGGCCTCTGGCGCGAGTTCGGCGCGCCGCTTGGCCAGCCCGGCGGTGGGGTGGGGATACATCGGTGCATCCATGATGCGGGTCTCCTGGGGCTTTGATCGGAACCATCATAGACCCGCGTTGAAGGTGCCGCCAGGAAAGCCCCGGGCCGGGCAGGGACTCGGCGCGTCCATCCGGGACCGGGTTCGGCAGGCCTACAATGGCGGTTTTTCCGTTCCGGGTGAATCGTATGGAATCCCGCCGGCCCATGGACGGCCTGGCCTGCGGCCTGATGCTGGTGTTGTGCCTGATCTGGGCCATGCAGCAGATCGTGCTCAAGGCCACCGCCACGGACTTCGCCCCCATGTTCCAGATCGCCGTGCGCAGCGCCGTCGCCGGTGTGTTGTTGGGCTTTTTCATGGCCTGGCGCGGCGAGCGCCTGGCCGGGATCCTGGGGCTGTGGCGCCCTGGGCTGCTGGCCGGCACCCTCTACGCCCTGGAGTTCGTGCTGGTGGGCGAAAGCCTGCGCCATACCTCGGCCGGTCACGTCGTGGTGCTGCTCTATACGGCGCCGATCTTCGCGGCGTTGGGTCTGCACTGGAAACTGCCCGATGAGCGCCTGGCCGCCGTGCAGTGGCTGGGCGTGGCGCTCGCCTTCGGCGGGGTGGCGCTGGCGTTCCTGTGGCGTGATGACGGCGCCCAGGCGGCGGGCGACGCCATGCTATGGGGCGATCTGCTGGCCTTGCTGGGCGGAGCCGCCTGGGGCGCCACCACTGTCGTGGTGCGGGTGACGCGGATGGCCGCCTTGCCGGCCAGCCAGACCCTGATGTACCAGCTGGTGGTGGGGGCGGCGTGGCTGCTGGCGGTTTCGTTCCTGTTGGGGCAGACGGATGTCCGCATGACGCCGACGGTCTGGGCCAGCCTGGCTTTCCAGACGGTTTTCGTCGCTTTTTTCAGCTACCTGACCTGGTTCTGGCTGCTGCGCAAGTACCTGGCGTCCCGCCTGGGCGTGTTTTCTTTCCTCACGCCGCTGTTCGGCGTGGTCCTGGGAGCCTGGCTGCTGGATGAACCGCTCGGGGCGGGTTTCCTGGGGGGCACGCTGCTGGTGGTGTCGGGCGTCGTGCTGCTGAGCGGCTACGGCTGGTATCGCCAGTGGCGGGGTCGGCGGATCTGAGACGGAGCGGCTCAGGGCGCGACCGAGGCGCCCTGGATGCCATGGCGCGCCAGCGACCGTGCCACGAAGCCGGACGCCTTGCAGCGTTCGACGAAGTCGGCCAGTGCGACGGCGGCGCGCGCCGGGCGCGATTTCGGCAGGCCCATGGCCTGCTCGATCACCATGAACCGGCCAGGCAGTAGCCGCACGCCGCCGACCCGGTCCGCGTCGGCCTGGAGTTGCTGGCGCACCCCGGCGGCCACTTCCTGGCCGCCGGTCAGGAAGTCGTCCACCACGCGCTGTGAATTTTCCGCCCGCACGATTTCGGCCTGTTCCAGATGGCGGCCGAGATACAGATCGTAGGCGCTGCCCTGGCCCACCACGACGCGGTGGCCGGGCCGGTCGACCTCGGCATTGTCGCGCAGCGGGGAGTCCGCGCGCACCAGATAGGCGCCTTCGATGAGCACGTAGGGTGCGGTGAAGGCGATGCCCTCGCCGCGTTTGGGGTCGATGGCGAAGAAACCGATGTCGGCGGCCTCGCCAGTGACCGCCTCGACCGACTGGATGGCCTTGTCGAACACCGCCAGCGCCAGTGCGACGCCGAGTTCCCGCGCCAGTTCTCCGGCCAGATCCACGGACACGCCCGAGACTTCGCCGGTGCCGGCGTCGCGGCGGGCCAGCAAGGGGTTGCCCAGGTTGATGGCGGCGCGCAGGACGCCGGTGGGGGCGAGATCGTCGGACAGGGGCATGGCGGGTTCGATGGGGAGGCTGGTGATGCGATTGTAGAAGGATCGGTGTACCGTAGCGCATTGCCTCGCTTTCCGGAGTCTTCCATGTCGCATGCCGCCGCCCCGATTCCCGCCATCCCGCCCGACACGGCGCGCGCTGTCGTGTCCTTCTGGCGCGAGGCCGGCCCCGCACGGTGGTTTTCCAAGGACACCGCCTTCGATGCCGCGTTTCGCGAGCGTTTCCAGGATGCCCATTTCGCGGCCGCGCGGGGCGAACTTGAAGGCTGGCTGGATCAGCCCGAATCGGCCCTGGCCCTGATCCTGCTGCTGGACCAGTATCCCCGCAACGCCTTCCGGGATACCGGCCACATGTTCGCCACGGACGGTCTGGCCCTGGCTTGCGCGCGCCGGGCGCTCGTCTTCCTGGACCGGATCGAGCCCGCCCTGCGCGGCTTCGTCTGCCTGCCTTTCATGCATGCCGAAGACCTGGCTATCCAGGAGGAATCCGTGGCCCTGTACGAGCGCGAGGTGCCGGCATCGCTGCACTGGGCGGTCGAGCATCGCGACATCGTCCGGCGTTTCGGGCGGTTCCCGCACCGCAACGGTGCCCTCGGGCGCGATACCACGCCCGAAGAACGGCGCTTTCTGGACAACGGCGGATTCGCGGGATGAGGCAGGACACAGAGCAGTCCCTGCGGACTGCTCTGTGCCTGACGAATCCGACCGGCATGCAGGCCGGGAGGTGGGGGGGATGCGGCAACTGTAAAAGAGCAGTCCCTGCGGACTGCTCTGTGCCTGACGAATCCGACCGGCATGCAGGCCGGGAGGTGGGGGGATGCGGCAACTGTAAAATGGTCCCAGCCTGACGAATCCGAACCGCTGACTCCAAGCCTCCCATGTCCGATCCCCGCCCCGCCTCTCTGATCATCGAGCCGTCCGCTGGCGAGCCCGCGCAGCTCTTCGTCGTGCTGCATGGCGAATCGGCCGCGCCGGATCAGGTGCTGGACCTGGTGGCGGCGATCCGCCAGGCCTTTCCCCAGGCGCTGATCGTCCAGCCCCAAGGGCCGTTCGGCGCGGGTCCGGCCCGGCGCTGGATCGCCCGGACGAACCCGGACGCCGAGTCCTACGTCGGCCTGGTGGCCGAAGCGGGGACCGCACTGGCGGTCGAAGTCCGCGCGCTGCAGCGCGATCGTGGCCTGAGCGGTGAACAGACCGCTCTGGCGGGATTTTCCGAGGGCGCCGCCGTGGCGCTGGAAGCCGTCTGCGCCGATCCCGGCCTGGCCGGCCGGGCGCTGTTGTTCTCCACCCGCTTCGCCACGCTGCCGCAGGCCGCGCCTATGCTGACCACCCTGCACCTGCTGCACGGCGCGGCGGACCGCGTCGCGCCCGTGGACCAGGCGCGCCAGGTCCATGGTCACCTGGCCGAGCTGGGCGGCGACGCGACCCTGGACATGGCGTCGAACGTCGGCCATGAACTGCATGACGCCTTGATCCGTCAGGCCATTGCGCGCCTGCAGACCTATCTGCCGCAACGCAGCTGGGAAGCCGTGATGGGGGCGCCGGACATGCGGGTCGACGAGTACGACGCCGACGATGGCGCGTCCGACGCGGACGCCGGGGACAACGGCACCCTGCACTGAACGGATTCGCCGGACGCGCGAGGCCGCGCGCGTCCGGTCTTACAGCCCCTGGCGCCGCCGGAAGGCGCGGCCCGCGGCCTGGGCGCACAGCACCAGCAGCGTCGACAGCACGATCATGAACAGGCCCAGGGCCGACAGCTTGCCCCAGAGGCCATCGTCGGCGTAGCCCAGGATCTGGATGGCCAGGACTTCCGTGCCGGGGCGCGACAACACCACGGACACGGTCAGCTCGCGCAGGAACATGGTCGCCATCAGAATCCACGCGGACACGATGCCCGGGACCAGCAGCGGGATCACGATGCGTCTCAGGGTGACCAGACGGCTGGCTCCGCAGACCAGCGAGGATTCTTCCAGGTGGCCGTGGATCTGCACGAAGGCACTGGCCAGGGGGCGTACGCCGTAGGGCAGGTAGGCCGCGATATAGGCCAGCAGCAGGGCGGTCAGCGTGGAATAAAGCGGCGTCTGGACAAAGAACCACATGAAGCCGATGCCGATGACGATGCCGGGGAAGGAGAACGACAGAAAGCTCAGCGTTTCCAGCAGGGTCGCCAGGGGGCCGCGTGTCTTGACGACGACGTAGGCCACGCCCAGGGACAGCGCCACACCCAGCGTGGCCCCCGCGATCGCCAGGAACAGGCTGTTGCGCAGCGCCAGCAGGGCGCCGGGCTCGTGGAAAACGGCAATCCAGTGGCGCAGGTCCATGGCGGCGAAGGCCTGCGCGCCGGGTGGCATGACGTAGGGCACCAGCGAGGTATACAACAGCACCAGTACCGGCAGCACGACCATCAGCAGGCACAGCAGCCCGACGGCCAGGCCCAGCGGACGCCGCATGGCGCCGAGCTCGACCAGGCCGGGCCGGAAACCGCGCGCCGAAACCGTGACGTACTTTTCGCCCTCGGCCGTCAGGGCGCGGTAGAGCACGATCAAGGCGATGGAGGCCGACAGGACGCTCATGCCGACGGCGGCGGCCTGGCCGTAGTCCGGGGCGAAGCCGGTGGAGATCATGTCGTACAGATAGGTGGCCAGCACGTCCACGCGGCCCGGTGTGCCCAGGACCCGGGGGACGGCGTAGGACGCCAGGCTGCGCACGATGCCCAGGACCAGGGCCGCCAGGATGGCGGGCCGCAGGACCGGCAGGGTGACCCGCAGCAGGGTGCGCGTCCAACCGGACCCCGACACGCGCGCGGCCTCTTCCAGCGAAGGGTCGAAGGCGGCCATGGCCGGGGCGATGATCAGATAGGCAATGGGCATGTTCAGCAGCCCCTCGACCAGGGTCATGCCCCACAGCGAGTAGATGTCGAACGGCGCCGACTCCAGGCCGAACAGCCCCTGCAGCGCCTGGTTGAGCAGGCCGTTGCTGGGGTTCAGCAGCAGCGCCCAGCTGGCCGAGAACAGCAGGTGCGGGATCATCATCGGGACGATGGACAGCACTGTGAACAACGGTTTGGCGGGGATGTCGGTGCGGGTGTTCAGGTAGGCCAGGAACAGGGCCAGCAGCGTCGCCAGCAGCGACGAACCCAGCACGAACGCCACGGTATTGAAAGCGACGTCCCACAGATACGGATCAGTGTAGGCGCGGACATATTTCGACAGGGTGAACTGTCCGAAGGCGGTCAGGCCTCGGGACAGGCTGCCCAGCAGCAGCATCAGGACCGGGCACAGGGTCAGGAAGCCGACCAGGATGATGAGGGCCCAGCTCAGGGCGCGCGACTGGGAGCGGGCGTGCATGGCGGTCTCAGGCGCTCAGCAGCAGGCAGTGGGCCGGGTCCAGGCGGATTTCGACGCGTTCCCCGGGCGCGGTCCGGACGTCGGGGTCGATGCGCGCCAGCAGCCGTTCGTCGTTGACACGGATCTCGGCCTCATAGACCTCGCCGACGAACTCCATGGATTCGATCGTGCCCTCGATGACGTTGAAACCCGGCCCGACCTCGTGGCGCGTGACGCGGATGAATTCCGGGCGGATGCACAGCGTGGCCTCGGCGCCCTCGGGCAGATCGCGGGCCTGACAGTGGATCGTGCCCAGGCCGCAACGCGCCAGCGTGAAGTCGCTTTCCCGGTGTCGGACGATGGCCTGGAACTGATTGGCCCGGCCGATGAAATCCGCCACGTAGCGGTGCTGCGCGTCGAAGTACATGTGCTGCGGGGTTCCGGTCTCGATCACGCGCCCGGCCTGCATCACGGCGATCGTGTGCGACAGGGCCAGGGCCTCGACCCGGTCGTGCGTGACGTACAGGGCGGTGATGCCGAGTTCGCCCAGGAAACGGCGCAGCAGCTTGCGGGTCTCCTCGCGCAGCTTGGCGTCCAGATTGGACAGGGGCTCGTCGAACAGGATCACGCGCGGCTCGGCGACCAGGGCGCGAGCCAGGGCCACGCGCTGCTGCTGGCCGCCCGACAGGCGTGTGGCGGGCTGCTGTTCGACGCCACGCAACTGGACGAATTCCAGCGCCTGGGCGACTTTCTCGCGGATCCGCGCCCGGGGGGCGCCACGCACCTGCAGCGGATAGGCAATATTGTCGAAGACCGACAGGTGCGGCCAGATGGCGTAGGTCTGGAACACCATCCCCAGGCCGCGTTTTTCCGTGGGTACGGCGATGCGGCGTTCGGCCGACCAGACGATTTCGTCGCCGATGCGGATTTCACCGGCGTCCGGGGTTTCCAGGCCGACGATGCAGCGCAGCAGCGTCGTCTTGCCGCAACCGCTGGGCCCCAGCAGGGTGAAGATCTCGTTGGCCGGGATCGTCAGGTCGACGTGGTCCAGCGCGGCGACGGTGCGGCCCTCGGACCGGTAGGTCTTGCACAGGCCCTCGATACGGATTTCCATGGCGTGCGCCGAGGTCAGCGGGCGCCGAACAGCTTGCCGAACTCGCGCCCCCAGCGCTGCAGCTCCTGGTCGGAAAGGTCGCGCACGGGTTTGACCCGGACGCGGTCGATACCCGGGATCGGGGGGTGCACGCCCGGGGCCAGCACGTATTCGCCCACGTCCTTGGCAAGCAGCGACATGGCCTCATGACCCAGCCAATAGTCCACGAACGCGCGCGCGGCGGCCGGGCGGGGCGCCTGGGCCGTCACGGCGATGGCGCGGGGCGAGCCCAGCAGCGGACCGGACAGAGGGCCCCAGGCCAGCGGCGCGGGCGCTTTGGTGACGATGTACTTGGGCATGGAGATGGCGATGCGCTTTTCACCGCTTTCGATGGGCGCCGGGGTAGGGCCGAACGAGGCGACGAACATGGGCTTGTTGGCCGCCAGCGCCTTGACGAACCGCATCCATTCGTCCTCGGAGGCGAACACCTGTTCCTTCAGTCCGACCAGCCAGGAGATCGTCGATGCATGGTTGGAGGGGTTGGCCATGACAATCTGATCGCGCCATTTCGGGTCGCCCAGGTCCTGGTAGGTCCTGGGGGCGTCGGCGGCCCGGACGTGGCGGGTGTTGTACAGGTAGGAGACGTATTCCACCCCGAACAGCGTGATGTGCCCGTCCCGGGTGGCCCAGTCCGGGTAGCCCTGCGCGGCTGGAGACCGGTAGGGCGCCAGGATGCCTTGTTCTTTCAGGAGCTCCAGCATGGGCAGGGGAGCCTGCACCACGTCCGCCGTCAGTTTTCCGGCGGCGGCCTCGGTCAGCAGGGTGGGGATGAACTTGGAGCTGGAGATCCGCGTGTATTCGCCCTGGATGCCGGTCGCCTCGTGAAAGGCGGCCATGATGGGCTGCACGGCCGTGATGTTGGCGAAGAACGTGGCCTTGCCTTCGGCTCGGGCGGCGGCGAGGGCGGCCGCCGTGTCGTCGGCGGCCCGCGCCCAGGCGGGCAGGCCGGGCAGCGCGGCGGCGCCCGCCAGTTTCAGGAAGTCTCTGCGTTCGAAGGAAGGCGGCTTCATGATTGACTCCTGAATGATGTTTTTGGCATGGTAGTGTGCGCAACGGCCAGAGGCAAGCAGGCCGGAACTCAGGAGATGACATGGAAAGGCGGATGTTCGGCGCGACGGGGCGCCGGGTGGCGGTCCTGGGCCAGGGCAGCTGGTATCTGGATCGGGCGGCCGACCGGGCCGCGGCGGTCGCCGCCTTGCGGCGCGGCCTGGACCTGGGCATGACGCATATCGACACGGCCGAGATGTACGGCTCGGGGGCTGCGGAGTCGCTGGTTGGCGAGGCGGTCCGGGGCCGCCGCGACGAGGTGTTCCTGGTGTCCAAGGTGCTGCCCTCGAATGCGGGCCGGCGGGCCGCCGTCCAGGCCTGCGAACGTTCCCTGAAGGCCCTGGGCACGGACCGCCTGGACGCCTATCTGTTGCATTGGCGTGGCGACGTCCCGTTGGAGGAGACCTTCCGTGCCTTCGAGGATCTGAAGGCCGCCGGCAAGATCCGCGCCTACGGAGTCAGCAACTTCGATGTGGACGACCTGGAAGAGGCCTGGGCCATCCTGGGGGCCGGCAAGCTGGCCTGCAATCAGGTGCTCTATCATTTAGAGGAACGGGCCGTCGAACACACCGTCATTCCCTGGTGCCGCGACCACGATGTGGCCGTGGTGGCCTACAGCCCTTTCGGACACGATACGTTTCCGGAAGAGGACTCTGCGGGCGGCCGCGAACTGGCCGGAATCGCACGGGCGCGCGGGGCGACGGCGCGTCAGGTGGCGCTGGCCTTCCTGACCCGGGAGGATGGACTGTTCGCGATCCCCAAGGCAGCGGACGAGGCGCATGTGCGAGACAATGCCGCGGCGGGCACCCTGCGGCTTGCACCGGCCGAGATCGCGCGGCTGGACGCCGCCTTTCCCAGGGGACCGCGTCCCGCTTTTCTGCCGATGATCTGAGGTGATCCCCGGGCGAGCGGGCGGGCCGGGAAGGGCGGTGTCCCGGCCGCCTTACAGCAGCGCCTGGCGCAGGGCCTCGGGGGACCGGGGCGACAGCAGGCCGGGCGCCACGTCGAAGACGGTGCGGGCGCCGGTTTCCCCGGCGGCCTTCATCCGCCAGGCGGCGCGCGCGTAGGCCACCAGCACGCTGGACGTGAACGCCGGGTTGCTGTCGAGCTTCAGGGAAAATTCCATCGTCTGGCGCTCGGCGCTGGCTGTCTGGCCGCTGCGGATGACGAAGCCGCCATGCGGCATGCCGGCGTGTTCCCGGGCCAGGGTGGCCTCGTCGATGAAGCGCACCGTGGTGTCGTAGTCCGCGAAGTAGTCCGGCATGGCGACGATGGCCTGCTCGACAGCCCGCGCGTCTGCACCCGGTTCCAGCACCACGAGGCATTCGCGCCGGTGCTTTTCGCGGGGCGAGAGCGACGGCTGTTCTCCTGCGCGCACGCGCGCGACCGCTTCCGGGACGGGGATGGTGTACTGCACCCCGGCCCGCACGCCTGGCACGCGCCGGATGGCGTCGGAATGCCCCTGGCTAAGGCCCTTGCCCCAGAAAGTGTGGGTGGCGCCGGCCGGCAGAATGGCCTCGCCCATCAGGCGGTTGATGGAGAACAGGCCCGGGTCCCAGCCGACCGCGATGATGGACAGGTTGCCATGCGCGCGGGCGGCGGCGTCGATGGCCTCGAAGTACCGGGGAATCCGGGCGTGGGTGTCGTAGCTGTCCACCGTCGTGAACGATCGGGCCAGCTCGGGGCCCTGGTCGGGCAGGTCGTCCTTGGATCCGCCGCACAGGATCATGACGTCGATGTCGTCGCGGTGCGCTGCGGCCTCGTCCAGGGGCAGGACCGGCGTCGCAGGGTCGGGCAGGCGCAGCGAGGTGGGATCACGGCGCGTGAAGACGCCCGCCAGGCGCATGTCGGGGCAGCGGGCCAGGGCCGCCAGGGCGCCGCGCCCAAGGTTGCCGTAACCGGCGATGCCGACGCGGATCGTGTCTGAAGCCATGGAATTCCTTCGGGTAGCGTGAAGATGACCGCCAGACCGGGCTCTGGCGGCGAACGCGGCGGGTCTTGTCGTGCGACAAGGTTTGATTGTATCGGCTCACCGGGGCGGCGATGTCGCGGTGCTAGAATGGCGCCCATTTTCAGAGGGCCCCTGACGGTTCAGGCATTCCCCCGCCGGGCGCGAGCCCCGGAAAATCCTTGCGGAGTATCCCGATGACGTCCAACGTCCTGAAACCCAACCCCCTGCTCCAGTTCGTCGGCGGCGGCAACCTGGTGACGCGGATCCTGATCGGTCTCGTCGCCGGCGTCGTCCTGGCGCTCGCTTCTCCTGACGCGGCCCGGGCAGTCGGTCTGCTGGGCGGCCTGTTCGTCACGGCGCTGAAATCCATCGCCCCGATTCTGGTCTTCGTGCTGGTGGCCGCCTCGATCGCCAATCATCAGCGGGGCGCCCAGGCGCGGCTGGGACCGATCCTGGTCCTGTATCTGGCCGGTACCTTCGCGGCAGCGGTGGTTGCGGTGGTGGCCAGCTTCATGTTTCCTCTGACCATCCGCCTGCAACTGGGCGAGGTCGCGATCAACCCGCCCGGCGACGTGACCGAAGTCCTGCGCAATCTGCTGCTGAGCGTGGTGGACAACCCCGTGCGCGCGCTGGCCGATGCCAACTACATCGGCATCCTGGCCTGGGCCATCGGTCTTGGGATCGCGCTGCGTCACGCCAACGCATCCACCAGGCATGTCATGGCGGACCTGTCGGTGGGGTTGTCGCATATCGTCAGGGTCGTCATCCGCACGGCCCCGATCGGGATCTTCGGGCTGGTCGCCTCGACCATCGCCGCGACCGGATTCAGCGCGCTGCTTGACTACGCCCGCCTGCTGACGGTGCTGCTGGGCTGCATGCTGTTCGTGGCATTGGTGGTCAACCCGCTGATCGTGTTCCTGCGGCTGCGGATCAATCCCTATCCGCTGGTCTTCACCTGTCTGCGCGAATCCGGCGTGACGGCTTTCTTCACGCGCAGCTCGGCGGCCAACATCCCGGTCAACATGGCCCTGTGCCGCAAGCTGGGCCTGGATGAGGACACTTATTCCGTATCCATTCCCCTGGGCGCCACCATCAACATGGCCGGTGCCGCTGTCACCATCACGGTGCTGACGCTGGCGGCGGTCAACACCCTGGGAATCGCCGTGGACTTGCCCACGGCGCTGCTGCTGAGCCTCGTGGCGGCGGTCTGCGCCTGCGGGGCGTCCGGCGTGGCCGGCGGGTCGTTGTTGCTGATCCCGGTGGCCTGCAGCCTGTTCGGCATTTCCAACGACCTGGCGATGCAGGTCGTCGGGGTGGGCTTCATCATCGGCGTGCTGCAGGATTCCGCCGAGACGGCGTTGAATTCCTCGACCGACGTGGTGTTCACGGCCGCGGGGGCAGGCCTCCCTCGGTCCAGCGCTCGATGAGGGGCCAGAGGGCTTCCGGAGAGTCGGCGATGGCGTCGGCGCCCCAGCGGGCCGGGTCGTCCAGCGAGCAATAGCCGTAAGCGGCGGCCACGGTCGCCATGCCGGCCGACTGGCCGGCCACGATGTCGCGTTCGTCGTCGCCGATGTAGATGCAGCGTTCGGGTGCGACGCCGGCCTGGCGGGCGGCGTGCAGCAGCGGCTCCGGATGCGGCTTGGTGTGGGGCGTGGTGTCACCGCCCACCGTCACCAGACAACGTTCCTGCAGGCCCAGGTGGCGCACGATGGGCAAGGCCAGCGATTCGACCTTGTTGGTCACGATGCCCCAGCCGTAGGCCTGGCCGCCCAGCAGATCCAGCAGTTCCGGAATGCCCGGGAACAGCCGGGTGCGCACCAGCATGGCTTCGGCGTAATCGCGCAGAAATTGTTGGCGCACGGCTTCGTATTCCCCGGACCGGGCGTCGAGATCCAGGGCGGCCTTCAGCAGACCGCGCGCGCCGTGCGAGGCATGCGGACGCAGGGCTTCGTAGGGCAGGGGGGGCAGGCCCCGATAGTGGCGCTGGCGGTTGGCGGCGGCGGCCAGATCGGGCGCCGTGTCGGCCAGGGTGCCGTCGAAATCGAACAGGACGAGGCGGCGCATCGTGGTCATTCCGGGCGGCGCGCGGCCATCAGGTAGTTGACGCTGGTGTCTTGCGTCAGGCTGTAGCGCCGGGTCAGCGGCTGGTAGCCCATGCCGGACAGTCCGACGACCTCCAGCCCCGCCCCGCGCGCGGCGGCGGCCAGTTCGCTGGGCGTGATGAAATGTTCGTAGCTGTGCGTGCCGCGCGGCAGCATGCGCATGACGTATTCCGCCGCCACGATGGCCAGCAGGAAAGATTTCGGATTGCGGTTCAGCGTGGAGAAACAGACCAGGCCGCCCGGGCGGACCAGCCGGGCGCAGGCGCCGACGACCGAAGCCGGGTCGGGCACGTGCTCCAGCAGCTCCATGCAGGTGACCAGGTCGAACCGGCCGGCCTGATGTTGCGCGTAGTCCTCCGCGCTGACGCATTCGTACTGGACCTGGACACCCGACTCGTGGCCGTGCAGACGTGCGATCTTCAGGGACTCCTTGGCCAGATCGATGCCCGTGACCTGGGCGCCTTCGGTCGCCATGGCTTCGGCCAGCAGGCCGCCACCGCAGCCGACATCCAGCGCCCGCAGGCCGTCCAGCGAGCCGGCCTGGGCACGGATCCAGTCCAGGCGCAGGGGATTGATGTCGTGCAGGGTCTTCAGTTCGCCTTGGGGATCCCACCAACTGGAGGCGAAGGCGCTGAATTTGTCGAGTTCCGCCGGGTCGGCGTTGGCTGCGTGCATGGGGCGGGCTCCAGGGGATCCAGAAATGAATAGGGCTCCGTTGAACGGAGCCCTATTGTAGCCGCCGAGCGATGTGCGCGGCGGCCTCGTGCGGCCAGCGGAATTACTTGCGGGTACCGACGATTTCGATTTCCACGCGGCGGTTCTGAGCGCGGCCCTGGCGGGTCTTGTTGGACGCGACAGGTTGCAGTTCGCCCTTGCCTTCGGCGTAGATGCGGTCGGCCGGCACGCCCTTGCTGATCAGGTATTGCTTGACCGTGTTGGCGCGACGCTCGGACAGCTTCTGGTTGTAGGCTTCGGTGCCGATGGAGTCGGTGTGACCGGTGGCGATGACCGTTTCCAGATTGACCGAGCCGGCTTGCTGGGCGACTTGATCCAGCACCTGCTTGCCTTCGGGCTTCAGGGTGGCCTTGTCGAAGTCGAAGAACGTGTCGGCGTTCAGGACGACCTTGCTGGCGGTCGGGGCGACGACGGGGGCTTCGGCGACGGGCTTGCCGCAGCCTTCGGCGGCAGTGGCCGGCGTCCAGAAGGCATCACGCCAGCAGTTCTGGCCGCTCGCGTCCTTCCAGACGTGGCCGTCCACGTTGGTCCAGTTGTCGGAGGCCGAAGCGGTGCCGACGGCGGTCATGGCAGCGATGGCGAGTCCAATAGCGATTTTGGAGGGTTTATTCATGTTTCTCCTCGTTTGAGCATGATGCTTGAAAGTGACCGCAGCGAACCCCCGCCGCATATCGAAAGAACGCTTCCAGTATAGCAATGTCGAGTTGGAATGCTCAGAGTTGCGCTGGGTTTCATGCGTGTTAGGCGAAATCTTAAGGCATTTCCCCCGTCGGGTTAAGCACAAATCCCTTCGTGCGCTCTCTAGGGCGTATTTACGCGGATGGATGCGTCCGGGTGTAGGCTTTTTGCAACATCCGCGCCGGGGCGGGGGTGTGCCCCGGGAACCGCCGAGGTTGGAGAGGCCCGCCGTCCAGGTGCGCCCGGGCGCATAGGAGCGCCTGGGCGAATGATAGAATCACCGATTGGCCAGGGTGCCGGATCAACGGGTCATCCGTCGTGCCGGGCGCCGTCCGGTCCAGTCATTCAAGCCTGAAAGGTTTTTCGGATACGCCATGGATTCTTTCGCCAAAGAGACCCTGCCCATTTCGCTCGAAGACGAAATGCGGCGCAGCTACCTGGATTACGCAATGAGCGTGATCGTGGGACGCGCCCTGCCGGACGTGCGCGATGGGCTCAAGCCCGTGCACCGGCGCGTACTGTTCGCCATGCACGAGCTGAACAACGACTGGAACCGCGCCTACAAGAAGTCGGCGCGTATCGTCGGGGACGTGATCGGTAAATACCACCCTCACGGCGATTCCGCGGTGTACGACACCATCGTGCGCATGGCCCAGGACTTTTCGCTGCGCTACATGCTGGTCGATGGCCAGGGCAACTTCGGCTCGATCGATGGCGACAACGCGGCGGCCATGCGTTACACCGAAGTCCGACTGTCGAAAATCGCCCACGAATTGCTGGCCGACATCGACCAGGAAACCGTGGATTTCGGCCCCAATTACGATGGCAGCGAACAGGAGCCCCTGTTGCTGCCGTCGCGTCTGCCGAACCTGCTGGTCAACGGCAGCGCCGGGATCGCGGTGGGCATGGCGACCAACATTCCCCCGCACAACCTGTCCGAGGTCGTCGAGGGCTGCCTGTACTGCCTGCGCAATCCCGATTGCACCATCGACGAACTCATCGAACGCATCCCCGCGCCGGACTTTCCCACCGGCGGCATCATCTACGGCATGGCCGGCGTGCGCGAAGGCTACCGCACCGGGCGCGGGCGGGTGGTCATGCGCGCCAAGGTCCACTTCGAGGACATGGAGCGCGGCAACCGCCAGGCCATCGTCGTCGATGCCATTCCCTATCAGGTGAACAAGAAATCCCTGCAGGAACGCATCGCCGAACTGGTCAACGAAAAGAAGATCGAGGGCATTTCCGACATCCGCGACGAATCGGACAAGGACGGCATGCGCCTGGTCATCGAACTCAAGCGCGGCGAGGTGCCCGAGGTCGTCCTGAACAACCTCTACAAGAATACCCAGCTGCAGGAAACCTTCGGCATGAACATGGTGGCCCTGGTCGACGGCCAGCCACGCCTGCTGAACCTGAAACAGATGGTGCAGTATTTCCTCCAGCACCGTCGCGAAGTCGTCACACGGCGCACCATCTTCCAACTGCGCAAGGCCCGAGAGCGCGGCCACGTGCTGGAAGGCCTGGCGGTGGCCCTGGCCAACATCGACGATTTCATCGCCATCATCAAGGCCGCACCCACCCCGCCGGTGGCGCGCCAGGCCCTGATGGACCGCAGCTGGGATTCCTCCCTGGTGCGCGAAATGCTCGAACGCGCCGACGCCAACATCGCTTCGGGCGGGCGCGCGGCCTATCGTCCGGAAGGGCTGGATGCGCATTTCGGCCTGCAGGCCGACGGCCAGTACCGCCTGTCGGAAGTCCAGGCCCAGGAAATCCTGAACATGCGCCTGCAGCGCCTGACCGGGCTGGAGCAGGACAAGATCGTCGGCGAATACCGCGAGATCATGGACACCATCGCCGACCTGCTGGACATTCTGGCGCGTCCGGAACGGGTCACCGCGATCATCGGCGACGAGCTGCAGGCGATCCGCGTGGAATTCTCCAACGCCAACAACGACCGGCGCCGTTCGGAAATCGAATACAACGCCACGGAACTGGAAACGGAAGACCTCATCACCCCCATGGACATGGTGGTGACCTTGTCGCGCAGCGGTTACATCAAGAGCCAGCCGTTGTCTGAATACAGGTCGCAAAAGCGCGGCGGCCGCGGCAAACAGGCCACCGCCACCAAGGAAGACGACTGGATAGACCAGCTCTTCATCGCCAATACGCACGACTACCTGTTGTGTTTCTCCGACCGGGGGCGCGTCTACTGGCTCAAGGTCTGGGAAGTGCCCCAGGGTTCGCGCAATTCGCGCGGCCGGCCCATCGTCAACATGTTCCCGCTGGTCGACGGCGAGACCATCACGGTGGTGCTGTCGGTCAAGGCCTTCAGTGACGATCACTTCGTCTTCATGGCCACCTCGCGCGGGACGGTCAAGAAGACTCCGCTGTCGGATTTCTCCAATCCCCGAAAGGCCGGCATCATCGCCGTCGGCCTGGACGAGGGCGATTTCCTGATCGGCGCCGAACTGACCGACGGCCAGCACGATGTGATGCTGTTCTCCGACGCCGGCAAGGCCGTGCGTTTCGACGAGAACGACGTGCGTCCGATGGGGCGCACGGCGCGCGGCGTGCGCGGCATGTCGCTCGAGGACGGCCAGGCCGTGATCGCCCTGCTGGTGGCGGAAGACGAGACCCAGAGCGTGTTGACGGCCACCGAAAACGGGTACGGCAAGCGCACGCCCATCGTCGAATACACGCGTCATGGGCGCGGCACCAAGGGCATGATCGCCATTCAGACCTCGGCGCGCAACGGCAAGGTCGTCAGCGCCGTGCTGGTGCAGCCCGAGGACGAGATCATGCTCATCACCACCGGCGGCGTGCTGGTGCGCACGCGGGTCTCCGAGATCCGCGAGATGGGACGCGCCACCCAGGGGGTCACACTCATCAACGTGGACGAGGACAGTCTGTTGTCCGGTGTGCGCCGCGTGGTCGAAAGCGATGCCGACGAAACGGAAGAAGAGGCGGCCGGCGCCGCCGTTGAATCGCCGGACGGCGGATCCGCTCCGGCATCCGATGACCCGGCCGGTTCGTCCACAGACGAGGATCAAGCATGAACCGTCCCTGGAATTTCGCCGCGGGTCCATCCACCCTTCCCCTCGAAGTCCTGCGGCAGGCCGCCGCCGAAATGTGCGACTGGGGCGGCAGCGGCACCTCCGTCATGGAAATGAGTCATCGCGGCAAGCACTACAGCCGCATCCGCGACGAGGCCGAGGCCGATCTGCGCACCCTGTTGTCTGTGCCGGACGACTTCGAGGTGCTCTTCATGCAGGGTGGCGCCTCGGCCCAGAACGCCATCGTGCCGCTGAACCTGATCGGCCGCGCCGGCCTGGGCCGGGCGGACTATGTGCTGAGCGGCCACTGGGCGCGCAAGTCCTTCAACGAGGCCGCGCGTTACGGCGACATCTCCGTCGCCGCCACGGCCGAATCCGATGGCGTGATCGATGGCCGTTCCTACGGCCCCTGGTGCTGGCTGCCCGACCATACCGAATGGCGGGTCCGCCGCGACGCGGCTTACCTGCACCTGTGCGCCAACGAGACCATCGGTGGGGTCGAGCAGGCCGACATGCCCGATATGGCCGCCCTGGGAGCGCCCGATGTGCCGCTGGTGGCCGACATGTCGTCCAACATTCTGTCGCGTCCCATCGATTTTTCACGTGTCGGCATGGTCTACGCCGGCGCACAGAAGAACGCCGGGCCGGCGGGGGTGACGCTGACGTTCGTCCGCAAGGATCTGATCGGCCATGCGTTGCCCTATTGCCCGTCGGTGTTCGACTACGCCAACGTGGCCGGCGCCCAATCCATGTTCAATACGCCGCCCACCTATGCGATCTATGTGGCGGGGCTGGTCTTCAAGTGGCTGCTGCGCCAGGGCGGGGTGGCGGAGATGGACGCCGCCAGCGAACGCAAGTCGCGCGCCCTGTACGATTATCTCGATGGTTCGTCCCTGTACGAAAATCGCATCGCTCCGGCGTGCCGTTCACGCATGAACATTCCGTTCTTCCTGCGCGACGAGTCGCTGAACGCCGCTTTCCTGGCCGAGTCCGAGGCCGCCGGGCTGCTGGCGCTGAAGGGCCACAAGGCCGTGGGCGGCATGCGGGCGTCGCTGTACAACGCCATGCCCATGGAAGGCGTGCAGGCCCTGATCGATTTCCTCAAGGATTTCGAGGCCCGCCATGGCGGATGATACCCTCCAGGCGCGGCTGGAGCCCCTGCGCGAACGCATCGATGCGCTGGATACGCGCATCCTGGACTTGCTCAACCAGCGCGCACAGGCGGCCCTGGAGGTCGGCGAGATCAAGAAGGCCTTCGACGCCGCCGGTCCGATCCTCAAGCCCGAGCGCGAAGCCCTGATCATCCGGCGGCTGCAGTCGGACAATCCCGGGCCGATCCCCGAAGAGGCCGTCGGCGCCATCTGGCGCCAGATCATCTCCACCTGTCGCGGGCTGGAAAGTGTGTTGACCGCCGCTTTCCTGGGGCCGCAGGGCTCGTTCTCCGAGCAGGCGGCCTACGAGCATTTCGGCCATGCCATCAACGGCCTGCGCTGTGAATCATTCGACGAAGTCTTCCGCGCCGTCGAGGCCGGCCAGGCGGACGTCGGCATGGTTCCGGTGGAAAACTCCACCGAGGGCGCGGTCAACCGCAGCCTGGACCTGCTGCTGAATTCCTCGCTGAAGGTTCTGGGCGAGCGCACCATCCGCATCCACCATAATCTGCTCACGTTGACCGGCGGGCTGGAAGGCGTCACCCGGGTGCTGGGCCATCCTCAGGCCCTGGCGCAGTGCCAGGCCTGGCTCAGCCGCAATCATCCCGGGCTGGAACGCCTGCCGGTGGCCAGCAACGCCCAGGCGGCGCGCATGGCCTCGGAAGACCCCGCCTGTGCGGCGATCGCCGGCGACGCCGCCGCCGCCGCCTGGGGGCTGAGCGCCGTGGCCAGCGGAATCCAGGACGATCCGCAGAACCAGACGCGCTTTGTGGCCGTCGGGCCGCGCGACGCCGGTCCCACCGGCCGCGACAAGACCAGCCTGGTGCTGGCGGTGCCGAATCGCGCCGGCGCGGTCTACGACATGCTGGCGCCGCTGTCCCGGCACGGCGTGTCCATGACGCGCCTCGAGTCGCGGCCCGCCCGCACCGGGCAATGGGAATACTATTTCTACGTCGATCTGCTGGGCCACCGGGACGATGAACCCGTCGCCCAGGCCCTGGCCGAACTGCGTCAGCAGGTCGCCTTCTTCAAGGTGCTGGGCTCCTATCCCCGGCAATGAGGTCCGTTTCCATGACAGACATCCCGGCGCCCGCCCACATCCGGGCCATCGCCCCCTACCAGGCCGGCAAGCCGATCGAGGAACTCGCCCGTGAATACGGGCTGGATCCCGAGGGCATCATCAAGCTGGCTTCCAATGAGAACCCGCTGGGCTGCTCCGATCGCGTGCGCGCCGCGCTCGCCGAGGCCGCCGGCGCGCTGCACGGCCGTTACCCGGACGCCAATGGCTTCGACCTGAAGGAGGTGCTGGCGGCGCGTCACGGAGTGCAGGCGAACTGGATCACGCTGGGCAACGGGTCCAACGACTTGCTGGAACTCGCTTCCCTGGCCCTGCTGGACGAAGGGACGTCGGCCGTTTACGCGCAGCACGCTTTCGTGGTCTACCGCCTCAGCACCCAGGCCCGGGGTGCCCGCCACCTGATGGTGCCGGCGCGCGATTACGGTCACGATCTGGACGCCATGCTGGCGGCGATCGCCGACGATACGCGTCTGGTGTTCATCGCCAATCCGAACAATCCCACCGGCACTCATCTGTCGGGCCCTCGCGTGCGAGCCTTTCTGGAATCCGTCCGGGCCCGGCACGGGGACCGCGTCGCCGTACTGCTCGACGAGGCCTACGACGAATATCTGGACCCCGAAGAGCGCGCGGACAGCACGCAATGGGTGCGCGAATTCCCCAATCTGATCGTCACTCGCACTTTTTCCAAGGCCTATGGCCTGGCCGGGCTGCGGGTCGGGTATGCGTTGGCGCAGCCGGCGCTCACGGACTTGCTCAACCGGGTGCGCCAGCCCTTCAACGTCAACGTCCTGGCCCAGATCGCCGCGCGTGTCGCTCTGGACGACACCGACTTCCTGGCCCGGACCTATGCCCTGAACCGGGCCGGCCGGGTGCAATTGCAGGACGGTTTCGCCGCCCTGGGCCTGGATTTCGTGCCCAGTCACACGAATTTCGTGCTGGTGCGTGTGGGCGACGCCGCGCGCGTGAACGGCGAACTCCTGCGCCGGGGCGTCATCGTGCGGCCGGTGGCCGGCGACGGCTTGCCGGAACACCTCCGGGTCAGCATCGGCCTGCCCGAGGAAAACGCCCGCTTCCTCGACGCCCTGAAGGCCGTGCTGCAAGGATGAGCGAGCCTGGCTCTCCATTGGTCCGCGTTCTGGCCGTTGTTGGCACGGGGCTGATCGGCGGTTCGTTCGCGGCGGCCCTGCGCCGGGTGGGGCAGGTGGGCCGGGTACTGGGGGTCGGCCGCAATCCGGTCTCGCTGCAACGCGCGCGCGAACTGGGGCTGATCGACGAGGTTGCCGGTCTTGATCAAGCGGCGGCCGAGGCCGACCTGATTTTCCTCGCCACGCCGGTGGGCGCCATGGCACCGATGCTCCGTGAGCTGGCGCCCCGGTTGCGGCCCGATACCCTGGTCACGGACGCCGGCAGCACCAAGGCCGATGTGGCCGCCTTGGCGCGTGACATTCTGGATGAACGCTGCGCGCAGTTCATCCCCGGCCACCCCATCGCCGGATCGGAAATGACCGGACCCGAGGCGGCCGACCCCATGCTGTATCACGGCCGCAAGGTCGTGCTGACCCCGTTCGAGGATACCCCCGGCCTGTTGCTGCATCGCCTGATCCGGATATGGGAAGCCTGCGGCGCACGCCTGTCGTTGATGACACCCGAGGCCCACGACCGGGCGTTGGCGGCCGTCAGCCACGTGCCGCATTTCCTGGCGTCCGCCTACATGGCCGGGGTCGTCCGGGCCGAGGACGCCGATACGCGTCTGAGCCTGGCCGGCACGGGGTTCCGGGACTTCACCCGGATCGCGGCGGGTTCCGCCGAGGTCTGGCGCGACATTTTTCTTTCCAACCGGGCGGCGGTGCTGCGCGAACTGGACGATTTCGACCAGGCGCTGCGGCTGTTGCGGGCAACCCTTGAAGGTGATCCCGACCCTGCCGCGCTCGAAGCCCTGCTCGAACAGGCGGCGCTCGCCCGCCGGTTCTGGGGCGGCAGGAGCCAGATGCAATGAATACGATCGCCGCCGACGCGCGCGAACCCTCCCTGCGGCTGGAGCCGGCCGCGCATGCGCGCGGCACGGTGACGCTGCCAGGCTCCAAGAGCATTTCCAACCGTGCGCTGTTGCTGGCGGCGCTGTCCGAAGGGACGACCGAACTGGACGGTTTGCTGGATTCCGACGACACGCGGGTCATGCGCGCGGCTCTGCAGGCCCTGGGCCTGGATCTGCGTGAGGCCGGCGCGGGCGGGGTGAGCCTGGACGGCGCCGCCGACTGGCCGCAAAAACGAGCCGACCTGTTTCTTGGCAACGCCGGCACGGCCTTCCGGCCGCTGACGGCCGTCCTGGCGATGATGGGCGGCGACTATCGGCTGTCCGGCGTGCCCCGCATGCACGAGCGGCCCATCGGCGACCTGGTCGATGCGCTGCGCGGCCTGGGCTGCGAGATCGAGTACGAGGGACAGGACGGCTATCCGCCGTTGCGTATCGGCGGGGGATGCCTGGAAGTGCGCCGGCCCATCCGGGTGCGCGGGTCCGTGTCCAGCCAGTTCCTGACGGCGCTGCTGATGGCTGCGCCGATCGCCGCCCGGCGTACCGGCCGCGATGTGGTCATCGAACTGGACGGTCCGCTGATCTCCAGGCCATACATCCTGATCACGCTGAACCTGATGGAACGCTTCGGCGTCCGGGTGCGGCGCGAGGGCTGGGAACGTTTCACCATCCCGGCCGACGCGCGTTACCGCGCCCCGGGCCGCTACCGCGTCGAAGGCGACGCCTCGTCCGCCTCGTACTTCCTGGGGCTGGGCGCCATCGCGGGCGGTCCGGTCCGCATCGAAGGCGTCGGCGGCGACAGCATCCAGGGCGATGTGGCCTTCGCCGAAGTGGTCGAGGCCATGGGTGCCCGGATAGAACGCGAGGCCGACGCCCTGGTGGTGCGGGGCCGCGTGGTGGCCGAGGGGGAACGGCTCAGGGCCTTCGACCGGGACTTCAACCTGATTCCCGACGCCGCCATGACCGCCGCCGTGCTGGCCTTGTACGCCGACGGCCCCTGCCGGCTGCGCAACATCGCCAGTTGGCGTGTCAAGGAAACAGACCGCATCGACGCCATGCACGCCGAACTCGCCCGCCTGGGTGCGCGCGTGGAGTCCGACGTCGACAGCCTGACCGTGCATCCTCTGCCGGCCGACGGCTGGCGTGCCGCCGAAATCCGCACCTACGACGACCATCGCATGGCGATGTGTTTCTCGCTGGCGGCCTTCGGGCCCGTGCCGGTGACCATCCTGGACCCGGGCTGCGTCAGCAAGACCTATCCGGACTATTTCAAGGACTTCCGCCGCCTGCTCGGGGCGGCCCTGGGCGCGAGACCCGCGCCGGTCATTACCATCGATGGCCCGACGGCCTCGGGCAAGGGCACGATCGCCCTGCGTGTGGCGCGGGCACTGGGTTGGCACGCCCTGGACAGCGGCGCGCTTTACCGCCTGACCGCCCTGGCGGTGCTGCGCGAGGGGGGCGACGGGGCCGACGAGGCGCAGGCGGCCAGGCTGGCACGCCACCTGGACGTGCGTTTCGAGGGGGAGGCCATCCTCATGAACGGCGAGGATGTCGGCGGTCTGATACGACAGGAAGAAGTCGGCAACCTGGCCTCGCGCGTGGCCGCCTGGCCGGCGGTGCGCGAGGCGCTGCTGGCGCGCCAGCGGGACTTTTGCCGGGAGCCGGGGCTGGTGGCCGACGGACGCGACATGGGTACCGTGGTCTTCCCCGACGCCCCCCTGAAGATCTTTCTCGACGCGGACGTCGAGGTGCGGGCGCGGCGGCGCCATAAGCAGTTGAAGGACAAGGGTTTTTCTGCTAATCTAGACGACCTTTTGCAAGACCTGCGGGCGCGCGATGCGCGAGACCGGGGCCGGGCGCATGCGCCGCTTGTCGCGGCGGCGGATGCGGTCACCGTGGATTCGTCCCGTCAAGGGATCGATGACGTGGTGCGACAAGTGCTGGATCTCTGGTCCGCACACGGGCCTGCCTGACGGGGCGCCGATTCCGGCGTTTCTTTCGGACGGGATGTTTTTTCACTCCGCCGGGCGTTTTGCCTGGCGTGTCATGATTGCCCCTCGGGGCGTATGGATCTATCGTTCATGTCCACCCTTACCACTGAAGCCGCCCTGGGCGGCGAAAGCTTCGCTGATCTGTTTGCCGCCAGCATCAAGGATCAGAACATGCGTTCCGGCGAAGTCATCTCCGCCGAAGTCGTGCGCGTCGACCACAATTTCGTCGTGGTCAACGCCGGTCTCAAGTCCGAAGCTTACATCCCCCTCGAAGAATTCCTGAACGACCAGGGCGACCTGGAAGTGCAAGGCGGCGATTTCGTCTCCGTCGCCATCGATTCCCTGGAAAACGGCTACGGCGACACCATTCTGTCGCGCGACCGCGCCAAGCGCCTGTCGGCCTGGCTGCAACTGGAACAGGCACTGGAATCCGGTGAACTGGTCAACGGCACCATCACCGGCAAGGTCAAGGGCGGCCTGACGGTCATGACCAACGGCATCCGCGCCTTCCTGCCGGGTTCGCTGGTCGACCTGCGTCCCGTCAAGGACACGACCCCCTACGAAGGCAAGACCCTCGAATTCAAGGTCATCAAGCTCGACCGCAAGCGCAACAACGTCGTGCTGTCGCGCCGCGCCGTGCTCGAGGCCAGCATGGGCGAGGAACGCGAAAAGCTGCTCGAAACCCTGCGCGAAGGCGCCATCATCAAGGGTATCGTCAAGAACATCACCGACTACGGCGCGTTCGTGGATCTGGGCGGCATCGACGGCCTGCTGCACATCACCGACATGGCCTGGCGCCGTGTCCGCCACCCGTCCGAAGTGCTGCAGGTGGGCCAGGAAATCGAAGCCAAGGTCCTCAAGTTCGACCAGGAAAAATCCCGTGTCTCGCTGGGCGTCAAGCAACTGGGCGAAGATCCCTGGATCGGCCTGGGGCGCCGCTACCCGCAGGGCACCCGCCTGTTCGGCAAGGTCACCAACCTCACCGACTACGGCGCGTTCGTCGAAGTCGAAGCCGGCATCGAGGGTCTGGTGCACGTCTCCGAAATGGACTGGACCAACAAGAACGTCGATCCGCGCAAGGTCGTGACCCTGGGCGAGGAAGTCGAAGTCATGGTCCTGGAAATCGACGAGGACCGCCGCCGCATCTCGCTGGGCATGAAGCAGTGCCGCCCGAACCCCTGGGAGGATTTCGCCTCCAACTTCAAGCGCGGCGACAAGGTCCACGGCGCCATCAAGTCGATCACCGACTTCGGCGTGTTCGTCGGCCTGCCCGGCGGCATCGACGGCCTGGTCCATCTGTCCGACATCTCCTGGTCCGAGACCGGCGAAGAGGCCGTGCGCAACTTCAAGAAGGGCGACGAGATCGACGCCGTGGTCCTGGGCATCGACACCGACAAGGAACGCATCTCCCTGGGTGTCAAGCAGCTCGAAGGCGATCCGTTCAACAACTTCGTGGCCACCTATGACAAGGGCGCCGTCCTGTCGGGCACCGTGAAGTCCGTCGAACCCAAGGGCGCCGTCGTGACGCTGTCCGTGGACGTCGAAGGCTACCTGCGCGCTTCGGAAATCTCCGCCGGCCGCGTCGAGGACGCCACTACGGTCCTGAACGCCGGCGACCAGGTCGAAACCATGATCATCAACATCGACCGCAAGGCGCGTTCGATCCAGTTGTCGATCAAGGCGCGCGACAATGCCGAAACGGCTGAAACCATCCAGCGCATGACCGAAGCCAGCGCCTCCTCGGGCACCACCAATCTGGGCGCCCTGTTGAAGGCCAAGCTCGACCAGCACCGCGACGAGTGATGCCCGGCCTGACCAAGTCCGAACTTATCGCCATGTTGGCGGGGCGCTATCCGCAGTTGGCGGCCCGCGACATGGACTTTGCGGTCAAGACGGTCCTGGATGCGATGGCCGATGCGCTGGCCCAGGGCCAGCGCATCGAAATCCGTGGCTTTGGCAGCTTTTCCCTTTCGCGGCGCCAGCCGCGTGTGGGCCGCAATCCGAAGTCCGGTGAAAAAGTGCATGTGCCGGCCAAGTTGGTGCCGCACTTCAAGCCGGGCAAGGAATTGCGTGAACGCGTGGATCAGGGGCCCGACGGCGGTGACGCCGACGAGCCCGCCACCGTGGCCGATCTGTATCACGCCAGGATGATGGACTGAGTCGCGTCATCGCCAGTAAAAAACAAGCGGGGCCTCTTTGGAGGCCCCGCTTGTTTTTGGCGGCGGGACCGTCGTGTGTCGTATGGCGGTGCGGTCTCAGGCCTGGCCGGTGGCGAGGCTGACCGGAATTTTCAGGTAATGCACGCCGTTGGATTCGGCCTTGGGCAAACGGCCGGCGCGGATGTTGACCTGGATGGCGGGCAGCAGCAGCGTGGGTGCCGGCAATGAGGCGTCGCGTTGTCGGCGCATCTCGACGAATGCCTCGATACCGATGCCGTCGTGCACGTGCACGTTGTCGTGGCGCTGTCGCGCCACGGTCGACTCCCAGGCGTATGCGGTGCGCCCGGGGGCCTTGTAGTCATGGCACATGAACAGGCGCGTGTGCGGCGGCAGCTCGAGCAGGCGTCGAATCGAACGGTAGAGTGTCCGCGCGTCTCCGCCCGGGAAATCGGCGCGTGCGGTCCCGTAGTCCGGCATGAACAGGGTGTCTCCGACGAACACGGCGTCGCCGATGCGATAGGACACGCAAGCCGGTGTATGGCCGGGCGTGTGCAGCACCTCGACGGGCAGCGAGCCGAGGTCGAAGATATCGCCATCCTGAAACAATCGGTCGAATTCGCTGCCGTCTCCCGGTACGTCGTCCAGATTGAAGACGGGGCGAAAGATCCGCTGCACGTCACGGATGCGCTCGCCGATGGCCACGGTCGCATGCGTCCGCGTCTTGAGGTAAGGGGCCGCGCTCAGGTGGTCGGCATGCGCATGTGTTTCGAGAACCCAGGTGATTCGCAGCTTGCGCGTGCGGGCGGCGGCCAGGATGCGGTCTGCCGAAGCCGTGGTGGCCTTGCCGCTGGCATGATCGTAATCCAGTACCGGATCGATGATGGCCGCCTGGCAGGTCTGGGGGTCGGAAACCAGATAGCTGACCGTGTGGGTGGCTTCGTCGAAGAAGGCTTGAATGTCGGCGCAGGAAGGCATGGCGTGCCCATGTAAGGTTGCGGCATTTCGCGGATGAGTCAGTGTATGCCAAAGCGGTGCACGTTGATTCCGCCGCCCGTGGCCCGCGCGCCACGGGCGGCGCGAGGGCGCTTTCCGTTTACAATGAACGGATTGCCCCAAGGAGCTTGTCGCATGCGCTATCTGGTCTGGATTCTGCGGCTGGTGATCTTTGTCATCGTGCTGCTTTTCGCCCTGAAGAACACGGCCCCGGTGGACGTCGGCCTGTTCGCCGATCACGTCCTCAGACAGATCCCGCTGATCGTCGTGATGTTGACCGCCTTCGTCCTGGGGGTGGCCTTCGGACTGCTCGTGGCGGCCACGTCCATACTGCGCCGCCACCGCGAAATCAATCGCCTGCGGCGCGAGCTCGCCCGCGCCCAGGACGCCCTGGATCATCCGCAGAGCGCATCCGCCCCGGTGATTCCCGAAACCGTCGCGCCACTGGCGCCCCTGTGATTTTTCTGGAGCCGTCGTGGATTTCGAGCCCTGGTGGCTGATCATCGTCCCGGTGCTGTTCGGCCTGGGCTGGCTGGCGGCGCGCTTCGACTTCCGCCAGATTCTGTCGGAAACCCGGGCGCTGCCCGATTCCTACTTCAAGGGCCTGAATTTCCTGCTCAACGAGCAGCCCGACCGTGCCATCGACGCTTTCATCGAGGTCGCCAAGCTCGATCCGGAAACCACCGAGCTGCATTTCGCCCTGGGCAGCCTGTTTCGCCGCCGGGGCGAAATCGAGCGTGCCATCCGTGTGCACCAGAGCCTGCTCTCGCGCGAGGATCTGCCCCTGTCGGATCGCGAAAATGCCCAACTGGCCCTGGCACAGGATTTCCTCAAGGCCGGCATGCTGGACCGTGCCGAACAAGGGTTCCAGGCGGTGCTGCGGACGCGCCACGTGCTGGAGGCCCTGCGCGCCCTGGTCCGCATCCATGAGTCCGAGCACGACTGGGACAAGGCCATCGACACGGTCCAGCAGTTGCGTGGCCGCACCGACGAGCCCGTCCCCCAGTTGGCGCACTATCACTGCGAGCGGGCCCAGGCGTGGATGGAATCCAGGACGCCGGACTTCGACGCCGCAGCCCAGGCGCTGGACGCCGCCGAGAACGCCGCTCGCCAGAATGGCGCCACCCCGGCCTCCGAGACCCGCGTGCGCATGCTGCGCGCCCGCTGGGCGGCCCTGCGCGGCGACCTGGAGTCCCAGCGTGCCCAGCTCCAGGACGTCCTGTCCACGGCGCCCGAATTCTCAGGCCTGGTCGCCCAGCCGTTGCTTGACTGTCATGCGGCCCTGGGGCGCGCTCCAGAAGGCCTGTCGCTGCTGCGCGACCAGTATGCCCGGCTGCCGACGCTCGACCTGTTCAACGTGATCTTCCGGGCGCTGCGCTTGACGGAGGGCGCCGTGCCGGCCTGGGCCTTCGCCCGCCAGGCGTTGCGCGCCCATCCCTCGCTGCTGGGGCTGGACCGCCTGCTCGAAGTCGAACTCGGCCAAGGTGCGGAAAATCTGCCGGATGAGCCCCTGGTGCCGGGCGCCGACCTGGGCCTGCTTCGCAGCATGATCCACAAGCACACCCAGCGCCTGGACCGCTACGCCTGCGGACAGTGCGGCTTCGAAGCCCGGCGCTATTACTGGCAGTGTCCGGGCTGCAACGCCTGGGAAACCTATCGGCCCCGTCGCCTGGAGGAAATTCGATGACGCCATTCCCGGCCCGGGCGGCCGCCGCCGCCCGGATCCTCGTCGCCGGAGACATCATGCTGGACCGCTACTGGTTCGGCGAAGTCGATCGCATCTCGCCCGAGGCACCCGTACCCGTGGTGCGGGTCGCCCGCCGGGAAGATCGCCTGGGCGGCGCGGCCAACGTCGCCCGCAACATCGTCGCGCTGGGCGCCAGCGTGGGCCTGTTGGGCGTGGTCGGCGCCGACGAGGCCGGCGCCCGTGTGCGCGCCCTGGCGCGCGAGGCCGGCGTGCGCGACCATCTGGTCGTGGACGCCGAGGGCATGGACACCACGCTGAAGATGCGGGTGCTGGGGCGCCAGCAACAGTTGCTGCGGGTCGATTTCGAGCAGGGGCCCGGTGCGCGCGCGCTGGATGCGCTGGACACCGGTCTGGCCGATGTCCTGGCAGACTACGATCTGCTGGTGCTGTCGGATTACGCCAAGGGCGCCCTGTCCCGGGTCGAGCCCATGATCCGGGCAGCCCGCGAGCGCGGCATTCCGGTGCTGGTCGATCCCAAGGGACACCGCTATCCGCGCTATCGGGGAGCTAACCTGGTCACGCCCAATCGCAGCGAAATGCAGGACGCCGTCGGCCGCTGGGATTCCGAGGACGACCTGACGCGCCGGGCCCAGGCCCTGCGCCGGGAACTGGATCTCGAGGCCCTGCTGATTACCCGTTCCGAACAAGGCATGACCCTGTATACCGCCGAAGGCCGCCGGCACGTGGACGCCCAGGCGCACGAAGTCTTCGATGTGTCCGGCGCGGGCGATACCGTGCTGGCCACGCTGGCCGTCGCCCGGGCCGCCGGGCTGGACTGGTTCGATGCCATGACGTGGGCCAACCGCGCCGGTGGGATCGTCGTCGGCAAGCTGGGCACCTCCATCGTTACCGCAGAGGAATTGACATCATGATCGTGGTCACCGGCGCGGCCGGATTCATTGGCAGCAACCTGGTCCGCGGCCTGAACGCGCGCGGCGTCACCGACATCCTGGCGGTCGACGACCTGACCGACGGCGACAAGTTCCTCAATCTGGCCGACCTGGAGATCGCCGACTACCAGCACAAGGACGAGTTCCGCCGCCGCGTCCTGGCGGGCGAACTGCCGCGTCCCGACGCCGTGTTCCACCAGGGCGCCTGCTCCGACACGACGGAGCGCGACGGCCGCTTCATGATGGACAACAACTTCCGGGTCACGCTGGAACTGTTCGAATACTGCCAGGCCCGTGAAGTCCCCTTCCTGTACGCCTCGTCGGCCGCCGTGTACGGGGCTGGCCCGCGCTATGTCGAGGAACCGGCCTGCGAGGCGCCGTTGAACGTCTACGGCTATTCCAAGCTGCTGTTCGACCAGGTCCTGCGCCGTCGCATGGACCGCCTCACGGCCCAGGTCGTGGGCCTGCGCTATTTCAACGTCTACGGTCCGCGCGAACAGCACAAGGGCCGGATGGCGTCGGTGGCCTTTCACAACATGAACCAGTACGCGCGCGAGGGCCACGTGCGGCTGTTCGGCGGCTGGGACGGCTACCCGGACGGCGGCCAGCAGCGGGATTTCATCTTCGTCGACGATGTGGTCAAGGTCAACCTGCACTTCCTGGATCACCCGGAGGTCTCCGGCATCTTCAACTGCGGCACCGGGCGCGCCCAGCCCTTCAACGACGTGGCCCAGACCGTGGTCAACAGCCTGCGTGCGCACCAGGGGCAACCGGCCCTGCCACTGTCCGAACTGGCGGCGGGCGGGCATCTGCGGTACATCCCGTTCCCGGATGATCTGAAGGGCCGCTACCAGAGCCATACCCAGGCCGATCTGACCCGGCTGCGCGCCGCCGGCTATACGGAAACCTTCAGCGACGTGCAAACAGGCGTGGGCGCCTATGTCGGCCGGCTGCTGGAATCGGGGCGACTGACGGTCGGCTGATGTTTTTCCGGACGGACATTCCGGATCAAGACCTCCTCCATTCCCCGTCCTCTCAAGGCATCATGACCGGACCCTCACACCACAGGAGTCGCTCATGAATCCTTTTCTGCACGAGACAGCCGGTCGCCCGGCAGGCGGGTCTTCCGGCGCCATGCGCGTCCTCGCCTCAGTGGCCGGAGCACCGCTCCCGGATCAGGTGGCCGGCCGGGCGCACGCAGCGGCGCGCGACAGGCCGCGCCCGGCGTATCGACGCGGGCGCGGCCTGTCGCGCCTGCTGACGGCGGCCGGCATCGCCGCACTGACCTGGGTCGGCACGGCGGGTGCCGTGGATCTGAACACCGCTACGCTGGATCAGTTGCGGGGGATTCGAGGCATCGGTCCCAAGACCGCCCAGATCATCCTTGACGAACGCGCGCGGGGCGGGCGCTATCTGTCGTTCGCCGACCTGTCGGACCGGGTGCGCGGCATCGGCCCGCGTCGTGCCCAGTCCCTGCAGTCGGCGGGCCTGACCATCGACGGCGGCGGTACGCGCCTGTCAGGGAAGGGTGCAGATGCCCGGGCCGGCGGTCCGGCCGGCTCGCCCAGGGCGCCCTCGACGGGCGGTCGCTGAGTCCCCGCGGCTTGTTTCCGGTGCCGGAATATGCTTATGAAAAGAAGGCATGTTCCGGCCAGGGGGCAAGCCCGGCACTGCGGGTGGGCGGGTGTATGATTTCGTCCATGAAAACCTACCCCACCATCGAAGACATCGTCGGTTCCACGCCTCTGGTGCGGCTGCGGTGGTTGCCAGGCGACGTCGGCGAACCGCGCGGCAACGTGATCCTGGCCAAACTGGAAGGCAACAACCCGGCCGGCTCGGTCAAGGACCGCGCCGCCCTCAGCATGATCCGCCAGGCTGAATTGCGTGGCGACATCCGTCCCGGCGACACCCTGATCGAGGCGACCAGCGGCAACACCGGGATCGCCCTGGCCATGGCGGCCGCCGTGCGCGGCTACCGCATGGTCCTGATCATGCCGGACAACTCGACCCAGGAACGCTGCGCCGCCATGACGGCGTATGGGGCGGAGCTCATCCTGACGCCCGCGCAGGGCGGGGGCATGGAATACGCCCGCGATCTGGCGTTGCGGATGCAGTCCGAAGGCAAGGGCAAGGTCCTGGACCAGTTCTCCAACGCCGACAACCCCCGCGCCCATTACGAGACCACCGGTCCGGAAATCTGGGAGCAGACCGGCGGCGAGGTCACGCACTTCGTCAGCGCCATGGGCACGACCGGCACCATCATGGGGGTGGGCTCGTACCTGCGGGAACGCAATCCAGGCGTGCGCATCATCGGCGCCCAGCCGGCCGAAGGCGCTCATATCCCCGGCATCCGCAAATGGCCGGAAGCCTATCAGCCCAGCATCTACGACCCGGCGGGCGTCGACGCCTTCGAACCCATCACCCAGGAGCAGGCGGAAACTATGGCCCGTCGCCTGGCCGCAGAGGAAGGCATCTTCGGCGGCATTTCCGCCGCTGGCGCGGCCGTGGCCGCGCTGCGCGTGGCCGCCACGGTGCGCGACGCCACGATCGTCTTCATCGTCTGCGACCGGGGCGACCGCTACCTGTCTTCCGGCGTTTTCAACTGAACGCCGCTGCACGCGGCGCCTAGGCCCCCGGTCCGCCGAAGCGGTTCGGGTCGCCGTAACCGATGCGGTCGGCGATCTCGTGCGCCAGGTCCGCCACCGATGCCGCGTAGAAATAGCTGCGGTTGTAGTGGGTGATGGCGAAGAAATTGGGTGTGGCGCAGCGTACATCGTGGGTGCCGCGGATTTCGTCGCGCAGGTCGATCACCCCCAGCGCCTGAGTCTGCCAGGCCTGGCCGGCGCCAGGCCGCGCACGGGCGCCGGAGGCTTTCAGCGTGGCCCAGTCGCTTGCCGGTTTCAGCCCGTCCTGGGCCAGACGCTCGGCGCCGGCGGGCAGGGCCACAGGCGCGAAGACCGGCACGTTGCGTACCCAGCCGTGGGCCTCAAGGAACGCCGCCACCGAGGCGATGGCGTCGTCCGTATTGCCGGCCAGATCCACGCGGCCGTCGCCGTCGCCGTCCACCGCATAGCGCATCAGACTGCCCGGCATGAACTGCGGCAGCCCCATGGCGCCCGCGAACGAGCCTTCCACGATGCGCGCGTCCAGTTTCCCCTGGTGGTCCAGCACGATCAGATCGGCCAGTTGCTCGCGGAACATTGCCTGACGCTCCGGCCTGTTCGGATCGGGGTAACGGAATCCCAGCGTGGTCAGGGTGTCCAGCACCCGGTGATCGCCGGTGTAGCGGCCGTAAACGGTTTCGATGCCGATGATGGCGACGATGATCGAGGGCGGCACGCCTGTCCGGGCGCTGGCCCGGTCGATCGCGGCCTGGTGTGTCCGCCAGAAGGAGACGCCCTCGCGGATGCGCACCGCGTCGACATGGCGCTGGCGGTAGCTGTTCCAGGCGCGGCGGATGCGGCCCGTGCGTGCCGGCGGCGCCATCAGGCGGGCCGCCGTGGCGTTGTAGCGGGCCTCGGCCAGCAGGGCCTCGACATCTTGCAAGGGGATGTGGTTCGCCCGGGCGGTTTCCCGGGCGAACGTCCGCACTTCCGGCAGCAGTCCGCCATCGGGGCCGAGGAAATCTCCCCGCACTGGCGGTGTTCTGCTAGAATTAATACGATCGTTTGAAACAATCGTTTGATTTGTTGCGCCCGCAAGGGCGGCGGCGGGCGGCTCGGAACCGCTATGGCTGCTGGCGCAGCCGGATATAAAAAGCGACGCTACGGCAACTTGCAAAATACGGGTTGGTCTGAACATAATCGCCCTTATGGAGACACTCTATATTACCCATCCAGACTGCCGACTGCATGAGATGGGGGCCTGGCACCCCGAATGCCCTCAACGCCTGGATGCGGTGGCCGATCAGTTGACCGCCAACGGCTTGATGGACTTCCTGTCTCATCGCACGGCGCGCCCCGCCGGCCCCGAGGACGTGCTGCGGGTGCACACGCCGGAATACCTTGCGTTTCTGCGCCAGCACATTCCGGCGCACGGTTATTTCCCGCTGGATCCGGACACGATCATGAATCCGGACACCCTGCGGGCGGCCTGGGCGGCGGCCGGCGCGGGTCTGACGGCCCTGGACGAGATCATGGCCGGCCATGCGCAGACCGCCTTTTGCGCCATCCGCCCGCCGGGACATCATGCCTGTCCCGAAAAAGCCATGGGGTTCTGCTTCTTCAACAATATCGCCATCGCGGCCCGCTACGCTCTGGACCATTACGGGCTGTCGCGCGTCGCCATCGTGGATTTCGACGTGCATCATGGCAACGGGACGGAAGAGGTCTTCCTGAAAGAGTCCCGGGTCATGATGTGCAGTTTTTATCAATACCCCTTGTTCCCGGATACCCGTCATGAGGACCTGGGGCCGAATATGCTCAATATTCCGGTCGATGCGTATTCCGGCGGCGACGTGATCCGCGATCTCGTGTCGAAATACTGGCTGCCGGCGTTGAGCGGCTTCCGGCCCGAGCTGATCCTGGTGTCCGCGGGCTTCGATGCCCATCGCGAGGACGACATGGGCAGCCTGAAACTGGTCGAGGCGGACTATGCCTGGATCACCGAACGTCTGGTCGAGGTCGCGGCCGAATCCGCCCAGGGGCGGATCGTCAGCTTTCTCGAAGGCGGTTATGACCTGTCCGCCCTGGGGCGCAGCGCGGTGGCGCATGTGCGGGCGCTGGGCGGTTACTGATGGGGCCGCGCACGATGCGATTCATCGTCGGACGTGGCCGTCCTGTTTTCTTTTCATTCTGGAGTATGCTCGATGAAGGTCCTGGTACCGGTCAAGCGCGTGGTTGACTACAACGTCAAGGTACGCGTCAAATCCGATCACACTGGCGTGGACATCGCCAACGTGAAGATGTCGATGAATCCGTTCGACGAGATTGCCGTCGAAGAGGCCACCCGGCTGAAGGAAAAGGGCGCGGCCACGGAGATCGTGGCGGTGTCGTGCGGGGTGGCGCAATGCCAGGAGACGCTGCGCACGGCCATGGCGATTGGCGCGGACCGCGGCATTCTGGTGCAGAGCGATGCCGAGCTGCAGCCGCTGGCGGTGGCCAAGCTGCTCAAGGCGCTGGCCGACAAGGAACAGCCGGGCCTGGTGATTCTGGGCAAGCAGGCGATCGACGACGACGCGAACCAGACCGGGCAGATGCTGGCCGCGCTGCTGGACTGGCCGCAGGCGACCAATGCCAGCCAGGTCGAGGTCCAGGGTGACCGGGTGCAGGTCACCCGCGAGGTCGACGGCGGTCTGGAGACGCTGAGCCTGTCGCTGCCGGCGATCATCACGACGGACCTGCGCCTGAACGAGCCGCGCTACGTGACGCTGCCGAACATCATGAAGGCGAAGAAAAAGCCCCTGGAGACGGTCACGCCCGAGGCACTGGGCGTGGACGTGGCGCCGCGCCTGAAGACGCTGAAGGTCGTCGAGCCGCCCAGCCGCTCGGCCGGCGTGATCGTGCCCGATGTGGCGACCCTGGTGGACAAACTCAAGAACGAAGCGAAGGTGGTGTAAATGAGCATTCTGGTGATAGCCGAACATGACAACGCCCGGCTGGGTGCGGCGACCCGCAACGTGGTGGCCGCGGCGGCGGCGATCGGTGGCGAAGTGCACGTGCTGGTGGCGGGCGGCGGGGCGCGCGCCGTGGCCGAAGAGGCGGCCCAGGTGGCCTCTGTGAGCAAGGTGCTGCTGGCCGACGGCCCGTCGCTGGCCGAGGGGCTGGCCGAGAACCTGGCCGCGCAGGTGCTGGCGGTGGCCGGAGGCCACAGCCACATTCTGTTCGCCGCCACGGCGTCTGGCAAGAACGTTGCGCCGCGCGTGGCGGCCCGGCTGGATGTGGCGCAGATCTCGGACATCGTGGCGGTGGAGTCGGCCGACACGTTCGTGCGCCCGATCTACGCGGGCAACGCGCTGGCGACGGTGCAGTCGGCCGACGCGACCCAGGTCATCACGGTGCGCACGACGGCCTTCGATCCGGTGGCGGCCACGGGCGGCTCTGCGGCGATCGAGTCGATCGAGGCGGTGGCCGATGCGGGCAAGTCGCGGTTCGAGGGCCGGGAACTGGCCAAGAGCGACCGCCCGGATCTGACGGCTGCGACGGTGGTGGTGTCGGGCGGCCGCGGGCTGGGCAGCGCGGAGAACTTCAAGATTCTGGATCCGCTGGCCGACAAGCTGGGCGCGGCGCTGGGGGCTTCGCGCGCGGCGGTGGACGCGGGCTATGCGCCCAACGACTGGCAGGTGGGCCAGACGGGCAAGATCGTGGCGCCGCAGTTGTACGTGGCGGTGGGGATCTCCGGGGCGATCCAGCATCTGGCGGGGATGAAGGACTCGAAGGTGATCGTGGCGATCAACAAGGACGCCGAGGCGCCGATCTTCGGGGTGGCCGATTACGGCCTGGTGGCCGACCTGTTCCAGGCTGTGCCCGAACTCGTCCAGGCCCTCTAGGTCTGAGCTGACCGACATCGAGAGGGCCTTTTTTGCCGCCGGGCCGTCCCAAGGCAAAAAGCGCCCCCTCGGGGGGCGGCAAGCTGAAAGCGCGGCGTGGGGGCCTTTTTTGCCGCCGGGCCGTCCCAAGGCAAAAAGCGCCCCCTCGGGGGGCGGCAAGCTGAAAGCGCGGCGTGGGGGCCTTTTTTGCCGCCGGGCCGTCCCAAGGCAAAAAGCGCCCCCTCGGGGGGCGGCAAGCTGAAAGCGCGGCGTGGGGGCCTTTTTAGGATCCGCGTCGCTTCATGCGGGGGGCCATCCCCCCGCGCATCATGGGAATTGCGATGACATACCAGGTTCCTACCCAGGATATCCGTTTCATTCTGCGCGAATTGGCCGACCTGAAGGGCGTGCTGGCGCTGCCGGGCTTCGAGGAAGTCTCCGAGGACCTCGTCGATGCCGTGCTCGAGGAAAACGCGCGTTTCGTCGAACAGGAGATCGCGCCACTGAATCGCGCGGGCGACACCGAGCCGGCCCGCTGGAGCGAGGAGGGCGTGCGTACCACGCCCGGTTTCAAGGCGGCTTTCCAGGCTTTCGCGCAGGGCGGCTGGCAGGGCCTGCCGCACGAGGCCGAGTTCGGCGGCCAGGGCTTGCCCAAGCTGGTCGCCGCACCGGTCACGGAAAGCATCAACGCCGGCAACCTGGCCTTTTCCCTGTGCCCGTTGCTGACCGACGGGGTGATCGAGGCCCTGTCCATGGTGGGCTCGGACGAGCAGAAAGCCCGTTTCATTCCGCCCCTGCTGGAAGGCCGCTGGACCGGTACCATGAACCTGACCGAGCCGCAGGCAGGCTCCGATCTGGCGCTGCTCAAGTCCCGGGCCGTGCGTCAGGACGACGGCAGCTACCGCATCACCGGCCAGAAGATCTTCATCACGTATGGGGATCACGACATGGCGGAAAACATCATCCACCTGGTGCTGGCGCGCACGCCGGACGCGCCCAAGGGCGTCAAGGGCATCTCCTTGTTCATCGTGCCCAAGTTCCTGGTCGGGGACGACGGGGGCCTGGGCGCCCGCAACGACGTGGTGTGCGCGTCCCTCGAACACAAGCTCGGCATCCATGGCAGCCCGACCGCGGTGCTGCTGTATGGCTCGGGCCAGGGCGAGGCGGGCGAGGGCGGCGCGATCGGCTACCTGATCGGCGAGGAAAACCGTGGCCTGGAATATATGTTCATCATGATGAACGCGGCGCGCTACGCGGTCGGCCTGCAGGGCGTGGCGGTGTCCGAACGCGCGCTGCAACACGCGGCGGCCTACGCGGCCGAGCGCATCCAGGGCAATGCCCTGGAAGGCTCTCCGGGGCCGGTGCCCATTGTCCGCCACCCCGACGTGGCGCGCATGCTGGGGATCATGCGCGGCCTGACCGAAGGCGCGCGCGCGGTGGCTTACGTGGCGGCCGGCTACCGGGACAAGGCGGCCCATCTGGCGGACGAGGCGGAACGCGCCCGCTGCAAGGCTGCGTATGAATACTTCGTGCCCATCGTCAAGGCGTTCTCCACCGAGTCTTCCGTCGAAGTCGCCTCCCTGGGCGTGCAGGTGCATGGCGGCATGGGTTTCATCGAAGAGACCGGCGCGGCCCAGTACTACCGCGACGCCCGCATCCTGCCCATCTATGAGGGCACCACGGCCATCCAGGCCAATGACTTCATCGGTCGCAAGCTCGCACGCGACGGCGGCGCCGTGGCGCGCGAGCAGATCGCCGGGATGCGCGACACGGCGGCTACTCTGCGGGGGGGCGGCGGCGTGCATGCCGAAGCCCTGAGGATGATCGGCGAGCGCCTGGAGACGGCGGCCGGCGCCTACGAGTCGGCGCTGGCTTTCGTGCTGGAGCACATTCGCGATGACGTCCGGGGCGTCTTCACGGGCAGCGTGCCGTGCCTGATGCTGGCCGGGACGGCGCATGCGGGCTGGCAACTGGGTCGCGCGGCCCTGGCGGCCGCCGCCGCCATCGACGCGGGTTCGACCGATGCCTTCCATCCGAACAAGATCGCCACGGCCGTGCAGTATGCCGCCCACGTGCTGCCGCGCGCATTGGCGCTGGAGTCCGCCATCCGGGACGGCGGGCTGGCCGATCGCTATGTGCGTCAAGCACGGATATAGACATAACTATCGGATATTTCAATAGCGGTTTATATTCTGCAAGAATCTTTAGTGTTTAAAGCGCCGCCCGGATCGTCCGGGCGGCGGTCACTTGAAACAGGAGCTATCGATGGCCACTCTGCGTCTGGGCGACACCGCCCCCGATTTCGAACAGGAATCCTCCCTGGGGAAAATCAAGTTCTACGAGTTTCTCGGCGACAGCTGGGGTGTCCTGTTCTCCCATCCGGCCGATTTCACACCGGTGTGCACCACCGAACTGGGCTACACCTCGATCTTGTCGGGCGAGTTCGCCAAGCGCGGCGCCAAGGTGATCGCCGTGTCGGTCGACGGCAAGCAGTCCCACCTGGACTGGATCAAGGACATCAACGACACCCAGAAGACCAACGTCCAGTACCCGATCCTGGCCGATGAGGACCGCAAGGTCGCGACCCTCTACGACATGATCCATCCGAACGCCAGCACCACCGCCACGGTGCGCTCGGTGTTCGTCATCGACCCGCACAAGAAGATCCGTCTGATCCTGACCTATCCCGCCAGCACGGGGCGCAACTTCGATGAGATCCTGCGCGCCCTGGACTCCCTGCAGCTGACCGACAATTACAGTGTCGCCACCCCGGTGAACTGGAAACAGGGCGAGGACGTCATCATCGTCCCGTCGCTCAAGGATCCGGCCGTCCTGAAGGAAAAATTCCCCAAGGGCTACACCGAGATCCGCCCCTATCTGCGCATCACGCCGCAGCCGGATCGCTGATCCCGGCGAATCGGATCCCGGGCGCCGGCGTGGGGGGTACCATACCCTCCATGGAACACATCAACGCAAGGGAATGGCTGCGGACGCTGGTGGCCTTCGACACGACCAGCCGGAATTCCAACCTCGGGATGATCGAGGCGATCCGCGACGCATTGGCCGCGCAGGGCGTCGCGTCCGAACTGACCTATGCGCCGGAAGGCGGAAAGGCCAATCTGTTCGCCACACTGCCCGCCCATGATGGCGCCGTGCAAGGCGGGATCATCCTGTCCGGACACACCGATGTCGTGCCGGTGGATGGACAGGACTGGGACTCGGATCCGTTCTGTCTCACTGAAAAGGACGGCAGGCTTTACGGCCGGGGGACGGCGGACATGAAGGGCTATATCGCGGTCGCCCTGGCCCTCGTGCCCGAATTCCTGGCACTGAAGCGCGCCAAACCCCTGCATCTGGCCTTTTCGTACGATGAGGAGGTCGGCTGCCTGGGGGCGCCCGTCATGCTGGAGGCGCTCAAGCGGCGCGGTCTGCGAGCCGAGGGCTGCGTGGTGGGCGAACCCACCGGGATGCGGGTGGTGGTCGCGCACAAGGGCATGAATCTGTATCGTTGCCGGGTGCATGGCAAGGCGGCGCATTCTTCGTTGACGCCTCGCGGCTGCAACGCCATCGAATACGCCGCCCGCCTGATCTGCCGGGTGCGGGACCTGGCGGACGAGTTCCGGTCCCGCGGCCCTTATGACGATTGCTTCGATGTGCCCTTCACCACGATGGGCACCAATCTGATCGCCGGTGGGATTGCAGTGAACACCATTCCGGACGCCTGCGAATTCAGCTACGAATTCCGCAACCTGCCCGGTATGTCGCCGGATGAGATCCAGGGGAGGATCGAGGCGTACATTCAGGATGATCTTTTGCCCAGGATGCGGCGGGATCATGACGCGGCGCGCATCGAAATCGAAGCCATGCCGGCGGCGGTCCCTTCTCTGGAGGCGTCCGAGCGCGATGCGGTCACCCGGCTGGCGCGCGCCTTGACCGGCGACCGGGGGACGGCCAAAGTCAGCTACGGCACCGAGGGCGGGCAATTCCAGAACGCCGGCATCCCCGCGGTGATCTGCGGCCCCGGCCATATCGAGCAGGCGCATCGGGCCGACGAGTTCATCGAAATCGCGCAACTGGACGCCTGCGAGGCTTTCCTGCGCAGGCTGGCGGGTTCGCTGGCGGGTTGATTCCGGGCTTACAGGATGCGGCGCCCATGCGGGGTGTCGATGTGCGCGGCCAGCCGCACCGGGTCGCCGGGTCCGGCCTGGCGCACAGCGACCGGGGCTTCCAGTTCCAGCGATGACAACAGGCGGGAAATCCGTTCCGGATCCGGGTGAAAAATCTCGAGCAGGGCGAGGGCGCATCCCTTGTCCTCCATCCGTGCGGCCGGATGCGCATCGGCATGCCATTGGATGAGTGCGGGGGCGGCGCCTTCCAGGGGTACGGAACCATCGGCGGGAATGGTGATGAGCCAGTCGAGCGCGCTCCGGCGCATGGGTTCGAGATCGCCCAGGGGTTCCGAAGCGGCCGCTGCCGAGGCCTGGATATCGGTGCTGCGCACGACCCAGGCGGAGAGGGCTGGGAGCGCATGGGGGGCGAGCGTGTCGAGCCCGAACCAGCGCGGCCGGCCGGGCGACCGGGCCGCCGGGTTGGGGGCGATCACCTCCAGATACATGGACTTGCCCAGACGCAGCAGCCGGTTGTGGGTCGCCATGCGCGGATGTTCGCCGCCGCGCTGCGTCTCGACGCCAAGCGTGTCGGCGACGAGTGCGGCGCCGGCTTCCAGCGAAAAGGCGGTGATGGCGATGTGGTCCAGAAAGGTGCGCGGCATGGGGCGGCTCCGGTGAAAAATGTACTTTAAGCCGTTTGCGGCGATGGATCTCATCTTGCGTAGATCACTGTTTCTTTGTACAGTATTCATGAGTACTGTATAAAACAACAGTTCCGGCGGTCTTCGAGCCGGGCGCCCTTGGGAGATACGACATGGCTGGATCGATGACTTTGAACGAGGCGTGGGCTTGGGCCGGCGCGCGTGGCCGCCCCGGGCGTGCTGCAAGGACCCTGGGTGTCCGGCGGGTCGTGGGGCGGCCGACCCGCCGGACGCGGCGCCCGGCGGGGGCGGGCGGCACCGGTCGGCCGGGCGGCTGTCATGGTGCATCGGCCCAGCGCGGGCCTGCGGATCGGCTGGCGCCGCCTGGCGGCGCTGGCGGGCGATGTCCTTATGGTCCTGGCCTGGGCCGCCATGGTTCCCGGCATGATGTGGCTGGGGGCGGTGGCGGGCTTCTGATATAATCCTCGGTTTGCATCCTCTGGACCGGCATTATCAATACCTCCACGCCCGGTGCCCATGATGCCCTGGAGCCCATCTTGAACCTGATCGAAACCCTCGAAAAAGAAGAAATCGCGCGCCTGTCCGAAGGCCGCACCATCCCCGAATTCGCCCCTGGCGACACGGTCATCGTGAGCGTCAACGTGGTCGAGGGCTCGCGCAAGCGTGCCCAGGCCTATGAAGGCGTGGTCATCGCTCGCCGCAATCGCGGCCTGAACTCCGCCTTCACCGTGCGCAAGATCTCGTCGGGCGAAGCCGTCGAACGGACTTTCCAGTTGTATTCGCCGCAGATCGCCTCGATCGAAGTCAAGCGTCGCGGTGACGTCCGCCGTGCTAAACTGTATTATCTGCGCAACCTGACGGGCAAGGCCGCTCGCATCAAGGAAAAACTGGTTCGCAAGGCCGTCTGATCACGGCATCGCGGATAGATCCAAGGGCACCCGTTCGGGTGCCCTTGTTTTTTTGGTCCTCGGAATTTCATGTCGAATCGGATGCCGTCCCCGGACAGGAGTCGTATCGCGGGTTTCGATCCCCAGATCCAGCCTGTCCTGCCCAGCGAGCCCCTGCCGCTCTTGCCGCCGGATTGCCTCTGTCTGGACGCCATCCGCCAGGCTTTCCGGCAACCGGTCGATTGGCAGGTGGAACCGCTGTTCGCCCAGGCTTTCGTGCCGGGCGGCGATTCCTACGCCCGGGCGCGCCAGGCCGCGGTCCTCATGCCGCTGGTTCAGCGCAAAACCGGTCTGAATGTGCTGTTCACGCGCCGCGCCGATCATCTGCATCATCATGCCGGCCAGATCAGCTTTCCAGGCGGGCGCATCGAATCCACCGATAGCGGGCCGGTGGCGGCCGCTATCCGCGAGACCCACGAGGAGATCGGCGTCGAACAGCGCTTCGTCCAGGTCATCGGCATGCAGCCGACGCTGCTGACCACGACGCAATTCCTGATGACGCCCGTGGTCGGCGAACTGCTGCCCGGCTTTCGCCTCCGGCCAGACGAGGCCGAGGTCGCCGAGGTCTTCGAGGTGCCCCTCGCGGTCCTGATGGATCCCGGTCTGCACGTGCTGCATCGCATGGAGACCTCGCTGGGTCATGGGCGCTGTTATTTCGCCATTCGCTGGCAGTCCCATTTCATCTGGGGCGCCACGGCGATCCTGATCCGCAACTTCTACCATTTCCTGGCTGCCGCGCGAGGTATCAGGACGCCGGACGCAGGGGACGGCGTGCGCGTGGTTCCCTAGCGGGCCGGCAGGATGGGAGGGGTATTCCTGTTCTTGATCAGCACCGCCAGGAACCTGGCGGGCCGGGTGGCGCTGGCGTTGCGGCCGACGGTATGGATATCGTCCGGGCCTTCGTGAAAGGCCTGGCCAGGGCGCAGAACCGTCTCGGCGCCTCCGCGCACGCCCATCACGATTTCCCCTTCCAGGACGTAGATCAGGCCGTGGGCGTCGTGCCGGTGAACGGGATCGACCCCGCCGGGCGGATATTCCACCAGCAGCATCAGGGCTTCCTTGCCCGGCATGTCGGGCAGATCCTGTTTCATGACCTGAGTGACGATCGGGCCGGGCGGAGGCGCCGGCGGCGGCTCGGCCGCAGATGCGCCGCAGGCCAGGCAAAGGAGCGCCGCGAAAATCTTCGGATGGGGCATGGTTGTTCCTCGGTGATGGTCAGGGGGGGCTTCAGGCGATGGCGAGACCGCCGTCGACACGTAGGATCTGGCCGGTGATCCAGACGGACCCGGGCGTGGCCAGCGACACGATCCAGGGCGCGATGTCCTCGGGCTCGCCACGCCTTCCCATGGGGATCCTGGCGCGCTCGTCGGCCTTGACTGCTTCGATCTGTTCGATGGTGAGTAGCATCCGGTCTTCCAGAAAACGGGTCTCGGTCGGTCCGGCGGCGACCGCGTTGACGCGGATGCCGTCCGCCGCGAACTC
Organism: Castellaniella denitrificans; assembly: GCF_027214045.1. GTDB lineage: Bacteria > Pseudomonadota > Gammaproteobacteria > Burkholderiales > Burkholderiaceae_B > Castellaniella > Castellaniella denitrificans_A. The sequence goes on from NZ_JAPWHE010000005.1 coordinate 87,060, forward strand.
CAGCGCCCAGCAGCGTGTCATGTGTTCCAGGGCGGCCTTGCTGGCGGCGTAGTGCGAGAGCCCGGCGGCGGCCTTGCGGCCGAAGGTGCTGGACACATTGACGATGGCGCCGGCGGCCGCCTTGAGGTGGGGCAGGGCGGCGCGCGTCAGCAGCGAGGGGCCGATGACGTTGGTGGCGAAGATCGCGGCGATCCGGTCGGCGCCGGCCTGCGACAGCGGCAGGATGGCGCCGGCGCCCGCGTTGTTGACCAGGACGTCCAGCCGCCCCCAGCGCTGGATGGTGGTGGCGATGGTGCGTTCCGCGTCCGCTTCGCTGGCCGCGTCCGCGACGATGTAGTCGATGCCCGGCGTGTGCCGGGCGGCGGCCGCCAGACGGGCCTCGTTCCGTCCGGTGATGACGGCGCGGGTGCCTGCGGCGGCGAAGGCCCTGGCCGCCGCCAGGCCGATGCCGGCGCCTCCGCCGGTGATGAGTGCGATCCGTGGCATGGTTGTCTGCATGGGATCCTCTATCAGCGGACCGGCGCTGCCCGGGTCGACAGCCAGGTTTCCAGGGACAGGGTCCCGAGCCTGGCCTGCGCGCCGGGCATCAGGGTCGTGTCATCGATCCGGTCGCCGAAATACGGTGCGTCGTCGTCCTGGATGATCTTCGTCGCGGCCTGTGCCGGGCGCGTCTTGCGCAGCAGGTCGGTCAGGCGCAACGGCGCGGGGCCGGCGACTTCGCGCATGCCGTTCAGAGGCGGCTCCGTGGCGACCCGGGCAAGCGCCTCGGCGACGTCGTCCGCGGCCATCGGCTGCAACAGGGCGGCGGGCGCGCGGATGGCACCGCTCCGCGTGAAGGATTGGGCGATGGCGTCCAGGAATTCGAAGAACTGTGTTGCCCGGACGATCGTGTAGGGGAGCCCGCCGTCCGCGATCAGGGCTTCCTGGGCAATCTTGGCGCGGAAGTAGCCGCTTTCGGGCAGACGTTCGGAACCGACCACGGACAGCGCGACGTAGTGGCGGATGCCGGCGGCCCGGCCGGCGCGCAGCAGGTTGCCGGTGGAAGCGCGGAAGAACGCCATCACGGCGTCTTCCTCGAAAGAGGGGGCATTGGTGACGTCGATCAGGACCTCGGCGCCTGCCAGCGCCCGGTCCAGGCCTTCGCCGGTCACCGAGTTCACGCCCGAGGAGGGCGCGGCGGCCAGCACGGCGTGGCCCGCTTGCTCCAGGCGCGCCGAGAGCTTGCGGCCGATGAGGCCGGTACCGCCGATAATGACGATGTTCATCAGGGTTCCTTGCATGGGAATGAAACGGGGAGGGCGCCCGCCCTCCCGGGGATCGAAGCGGGAGGGCCGCATTCAGTCGATCGCTTGCGCGGGGATGGGCGCGCTCATGCCGATGGCCATCCGGTTCCAGGCGTTGATCGCGGCGATCCCCCAGCACAACGCCACGATTTCCTGTTCGTCGAACTCGGCCTGGAGCGCCGCGAAGTCGGCGTCCCGGTCGCTGTGCCGGTCGGCCAGGCGGGTCATGGTCTCGGCCCAGTTCAGCGCCGCCCGTTCGCGGGCGCTGTACAGTCCGGCCTCGCGCCAGGTCGAGAGGCTGTTGATGCGTTGCCAGGTCTCGCCGTGCTTGCGCAGGTCGCGCGCGTGCATGTCCACGCAGAAGGCGCAGCCGTTGATCTGCGAGACGCGGGTCTGGACCAGATCCGTCAGGATCGGCCCCAGGGTGGAGCTGGAGAGGGTGGCGTTGACGCCGGCCATGGCCTTGTAGGTCTTGGGCGCGATGTCCGTCCAGTTCAGGCGGGGGTGCGACATGGAATCACCTCGAGTGGGAAGTTGAAGGGTTCACACTCAAGACGGACGGCGATGCCGTCTTGTGACGGCATCGGTCAACCAGGGGGCGTTTTTTGACTTGGGATGGCCCGGCGGCAAAAAAGGCCCCCACGCCGCGCTTTCAGCTTGCTGCCCCCCGAGGGGGCGCTTTTTGCCTTGGGACGGCCCGGCGGCAAAAAAAATTTCATTCCAGCGTCTCGGCGCCGGCTGCCGGGTCAGGGTTGTACGCTCAGTTCGCGGCCCAGGACTTGCGCCAGCCGCGCGAGCTTGTCGGGATTGCGCTGCGCGTGGATGCGGGTGATGCGCGCGCCGTCGGTTTCCAGATATTGCACCGATTCCAGTTTGTCGTCGATGAAGCGCAGCAGCCGCCATTGGCCTTCGGCGAGGGCGATCTCGCAGCGCACCCGGCCGCGGAAGCGCAGGCAGGTCGCCAGGTAGAGCTGCGCGATGCGCTGCCCGCCCAGCAGCGGCACGCCGAAGCTGGCGACCTTGCCGCCGCCGTCGCCGACCAGTTGGGCGTCGGCCGCCAGCACTGACTTGAGCGCCGTGAAGTCGCCCGTCGAGGCGGCCTGGGCGAAGGCCTGGAGCAGGCTTCGTTGCGTCTCGGGATCCACGGTCGCCGGCTTGCGTTCGTCTTTCAACCGGGCCCGGGCGCGGTGCACCAACTGGCGGCAGGCGGCCTCGGTCCGCTCCAGCACCCGGGCGATCTCGTCGTAGCCTTCGTCGAACACATCCCGCAGCAGAAAGGCCGCGCGCGCCTCGGGCGAGAGCCGTTCCAGCACAGCCAGCAGGGCGTAGGAGACGTCGTGCGAGCGTTCCAGCGCTTGTTCGGGCGAGGGTGCGGGATCGGCCAGGTCCGTCAGATCCGGCTCCGGGAGCCAGGCGCCGACATAGTGTTCCCGCTGGATTCTGGCCGCCCGGAGCCGGTCGATGGACAGCCGGGTCGTGACCGAGACCAGCCAGGCCTCGACGTTGGCCAAAGCGCTCCGGTCGGCCGCGTGCCATTTGAGCCAGACGTCCTGAACGATGTCTTCGGCCTCGGCCCAGGAGCCGAGCATGCGGTAGGCGACGCGCTGCAGGCGGGGACGGTGGAGATTGAAAGCGAGGGTCGTATCGTGCATATCGGCATCCAGACGATCGATGTCCTCATTTTGTGACAAACCCGGCCATCGGGCCAGGGGCGGGAAGGGAAATGAAGGGCGGTGTCCGCGCGATGCGTGTGAACAGGTCCTAGTACCGCCGGGCCGCTTCGTTTTCCGCCAGGATGCGCATGTACAGGGCATGGCGTTCGGCGCGGATATTGCCGTGCTCGACGGCCGCCAGCACGCCGCAGCCCGGTTCGTGCCGGTGTGTGCAGTTGTAGAAGCGGCATGTCTCGATCGGCGCGGCGAATTCCGGAAAACCCTGTTCGATGTCGTGGGCGCTCAGATGCTGCAGGCCGAAGGCCTGGAAGCCGGGCGAATCGATCAGGCCGCCGCCGTCTCGCAGGGGGTAGAGCTGCGTGCGGGTGGTCGTGTGGCGACCGGTGCCCAGCGCCTCGGAATGCGCCTGGGTCGCCGCCAGCGCATCCGGCACCAGCGCATTGAGCAGCGTGGACTTGCCCATGCCGCTCTGGCCCAGCAGCAGTGTGAGACGGTCGTGCAGCAGGGGGCTCAGCCGGGTGCGGACCTGGTCCGTGTCCAGGGCGCTGAGCGTGATGACGGGTGTGCCCAGGGATTCCACGGTCGCCAGCCTCGCGCGGGCGGCGCCGGCGCCGGGCAGGTCGGCCTTGTTCAGCACAATGAGGGCCGGCACCCCGGCGCTGGCGGCCGCCACCAGGGCTCGTCCGGTCAGGTCGTCGGAAAATTCGGGTTCCGGCGCCAGCACCAGCAGCAACTGGTCGATGTTGGCGGCGAACTGTTTGCTGCGCTGGGCGTCGGAGCGGTAGAACAGGTTGCGGCGCGGCAGGATGTCGAGAATGACGCCTTCCTGGCGGCCTTCGGGCCTGACGCGCACCCGGTCGCCCACGGCCGGACCGGACTTCTTGCCCCGTGTGTAGCATTGGCGCCTGCCGTCGCCGTCGATCTCGACGTCGTAGTGGCGTCCGTGGGAGGCGACGACGCGGCCTTCCAGCGCGGCGGGTTCAGCCATCGCGCAGGTGCGCAATCCGCACGGGGGCCGGCGGGTGGCTGTCGTACCAGGCTGAATGGACCGGGTCCGGCGTCAGCGTGGCGGCGTTATCGTCATAGAGCTTGACCAGCGCGCTGGCCAGAGGCGCCGCGCCGCATTGTCGTATCGCGTAGCGGTCGGCCTGGAACTCGTCGCGGCGCGACAGCAGGCTGGCGATGGGCGTGGACCAGAACGTCAGTACCGGCAGGGCCAGCATGAACAGCACCAGGGCCAGCCCGTCGTTGGGCCGGCCCAGTTGCGGGATGACGCCCAGGCCGGTGTAGAACCAGAGCTGGGTGGACAGCCAGGCCAGCAGGTGCAGCAGCACGCCGGCCGTCACGAAACTGATGACGATGCGCCGCAGGATGTGGCGGTGGGCGAAGTGGCCCAGCTCGTGCGCCAGGACGGCTTCGACTTCGTCGGCGTTCAGGCGTGCCAGCAGGGTGTCGAAGAACACGATGCGGCGATGGCGGCCGAAGCCGGTGAAATAGGCGTTGCCATGAGCGGAGCGTCGCGACCCGTCCATGACGAACAGGCCCGACAGGCTGAAATGACAGCGTTTGGCCAGGGCATGGATGCGCTGGCCGAGTTCGGGGTCGTCCAGCGGTGTGAAGCGGTTGAACAGCGGGGCGATGAAGCTGGGGTACAGCCACAGGACCAGCAGATTGAAGCCGACCCAGACGCCCCAGGCCCACCAGGCCCAGTCGGTGCCGGCCGAGCGCATGATCCACAGGATGGCGGCCAGCAGCGGGATGCCCAGCGCCAGCGTGACGGCCAGCATCTTGAGGGCGTCGGTGACGAAGAGGCGCGGCGTCATGCGGTTGAAGCCGAAACGGGCCTCCAGGCGGAAGGTGCGCCACGCGGAAAAAACCAGTCCGACGGCGCCCAGCAGGGCCAGCACGGCGCCCACCAGGGCCATCTGGCGCCAGAGTTCGGATTCGATGAGGCGGCCCAGGGCCAGGTCCAGGGCCTGCAGGCCGCCAAGCAGGGTCAGGCCCAGCAGCACGGCGGCCTCGACGATGCGCTCGATCATGGACAGCTGGCAGCGGGCCACGGTGTAGTCGGCGGCGCGCTGGTGGCTGTGCAGGCCGACCCGGTCGGCGAATGCCGGTGGGACCGCGTCGCGATGGGCGAGCACATGGCGGATCTGGCGGCGCGCCAGCCAGTAGCGCAGGAGCAGGTCGCCCAGCAGGCAGGCGAGAAACAGAAAGGTCAGCATGTCCGTCCGGCCAATGTGCGAAAATCGGTGCTTTGCAAGCAAAGGATTATAGGATATGGCCGCAAACGATCAGCGCCTGATCTGGCTGGACATGGAAATGTCGGGCCTGGACCCCGAAAAAGAGCGCATCCTGGAAATCGCCATGGTCGTGACCGAACCCGACCTGACGCCGGTGGCGCAGGCGCCGGTCCTGGTGATCCACCAGGACGACGCCGTGCTGGACGGCATGGACAAATGGAACCAGTCCACCCACGGCAAGAGCGGCCTGATCGACAAGGTCAAGGCCTCGACTCTGACCGAATCCGCGGCCGAAGACGTCCTGCTGGCTTTCCTGGCGCCGCTGGTGCCGGCCGGCAAGTCGCCGATGTGCGGCAACACCATCGGCCAGGACCGCCGCTTCATGGTGAAATACATGCCCAGGCTGGAAGCCTACTTCCATTACCGCAATCTGGATGTCAGCACGCTGAAAGAACTGTCCCTGCGCTGGAAACCCGAGGTCTACCGCAGCTTCGTCAAGGCCAGCAAGCACGAGGCCCTGGCCGACATCCAGGAATCGATCGACGAGCTCAAGCACTACCGGGAACATTTCATCCGCTTGTGACCCGCGCCGGGCCGTCCGACGCGGCCCCGGGCGCGCTTCGCCCTCGCTGTTTCTTCGGAGTCCTTCGTGTCCACAGGAGCCATCGCCGGTATCGGCACCGACCTGCTGCGGGTCGAGCGCATCGAGCGCATCCACGCGCGGCATGGCGACCGTTTCGTCCGCCGCATCCTGGGGCCTGAAGAGCAGGTCGTGCACCAGCGCCGCCAGGCGCGCGACCCGCGCCGGGGCATCCTTTACCTGGCGACCCGTTTCGCGGCCAAGGAGGCTTTTTCCAAGGCCATCGGACTGGGCATCCACATGCCCATGACCTGGTCGCGGGCGCAGATCCTGAACCGCCCCGGTGGCGCCCCCGAAATCCGCCTGTCCGGCCCTCTGGCCGACTGGTACGCGGTCCGCTTCGGCCAGGCGCACGTGTCCATGACCGATGAGACCGACATGGTGGCGGCCTTCGTCGTGATCGAGGCGCTGCCCCCCGGGCCGCACTCCAAGGAAGATATCGCATGACCTTGTCACAGAATACGCATTCGGGCGGCCGCGCCGCCATGCCTCCGGGACCCGTTATGGTCGATGTGGCCGGATTGGAACTGACCGACGTCGAGCGCACCCGTTTGCGCCATCCCCTGGTCGGGGGCGTGATCCTGTTCGCGCGCAATTTCTCCGCTCGGGCCCAGCTCGCCGCCCTGTGCGACGCGATCCACAGCGTGCGCGACGAACCCCTGCTGATCGCCGTGGACCATGAAGGCGGCCGGGTGCAGCGTTTCCGCACCGACGGCTTTACTCCGCTGCCGGCGATGCGGGTCTTCGGCCAGTGGTACGACCGCGATCCCCAGGCCGCCCTGCATGCGGCCACCGAGACCGGCTTCGTGCTGGCCAGCGAATTGCGGGCCTGCGGCGTGGATTTCAGCTTCACGCCGGTGCTGGACCTGGATTACGGGGTCAGCCAGGTGATCGGCAACCGGGCGCTGCACGAGGATCCGGCCGCCGTAGCCCTGCTGGCCCGCGCGCTGGTCCAGGGGCTGTCCCAGGCGGGTATGGCGGCCTGCGGCAAGCATTTCCCAGGCCATGGCGCGGTGGCGGCCGATTCCCATCTGGCGATTCCCGTGGACGAGCGGCCGCTGGACGAGATCCTGGACGCGGACGCGGCGCCGTACCGCTGGCTGGGCGACCTGGCGTTGCCGGCCGTCATGCCGGCCCATGTCATCTATCCCCAGGTGGCGCCCGAGCCGGCGGGATTCTCGCGCCGCTGGGTCACCGACATCCTGCGCGGCCAGTTCGAGTACGACGGCGTGGTGTTCTCGGACGACCTCACCATGGAAGGCGCGAGCGTGGCCGGCGACATCCGTGCCCGGGCGCTGGCCGCGCTGGACGCGGGCTGCGACATGGTGCTGGTCTGCAATCGCCCCGACCTGGCCGATGAGCTGCTGGCATCGCTGGCGGACCGTCCCCTGGATCCCCAGGCCGTGCGCCGCATCCGGCGGCTGATGCCGTCCCTGCCCGCGCCCGACTGGACGGGGCTGCTGTCCGATCCGAGATATCTCCGTGCCCGAAGCCTTCGATCTGAAAACCTTTCTGTCTGACCTGCCGCATCTGCCGGGAGTCTATCGCCACATCGACGAACAGGGCGAGGTTCTGTACGTCGGCAAGGCGCGCGACCTGAAGCGGCGCGTCAGTTCGTATTTCCAGAAGTCCGGCCACGGCCCGCGCATCGAGCACATGCTGGCGCGCGTGGCGCGCACCGAGATTACGGTCACACGCACCGAGGCCGAGGCCCTGATCCTGGAAAACAACCTGATCAAGCGCCTCAAGCCCCGCTACAACATTCTGTTCAGGGACGACAAGTCCTACCCCTATCTGCACATCACCGCGCACGAGGCCCCGCGCATTGTGTACTACCGGGGCAGCACGCACGGCCCGGGCCGGTTTTTCGGCCCCTATCCCAACTCCTGGGCGGTGCGCGAGACCATCCAGATCCTGCAGAAAGTCTTTCGCCTGCGCACTTGCGAGGACAGCGTCTACGCCCACCGCACGCGCCCGTGCCTGCTGCACCAGATCGGCCGTTGCTCGGCGCCCTGCGTGAACCTGATCCCGCTGGAGGACTACAAGGCCGATGTCGAGCGCGCCATCCGCTTCCTGGAGGGTCGGGCGAGCGAGGTGCTGGAGGACATCGAGCGGCGCATGACCGCCGCTGCCGGGCAACAGGATTTCGAGCAGGCCGCCGCGCTGCGCGACCAGATGCGTGCGCTGGCCAAAGTCCTGCAGCAGCAGACCATGGAACAGGTGGGCGACGACAGTGTCGACATCATCGTGGTGGAACAGGCGGGTGGCCGGGTGTGCGTCAATCTGGCGATGGTGCGGGCCGGTCGGCATCTGGGCGACAAGCCCCTGTTCCCCACCCAGGCGCAGGACGAGTCCGCCGGGGACGTGTTGAGCGCCTTCGTGGCCCAGCACTACGCCGACAACCCGGCTCCTCCCGTGCTGGTGTGCTCCCACCCCCTGTCCGATCCCGATCTGGCGCCGCTGCTGGCCGAACAGCATGGCCATCGCATCCGCGTGTTGACCCGTCCCCAGGGCGCGCGCCGCGCCTGGCTGGAACAGGCGCAGCGCAACGCCCGGATGGCGCTGGCGCAGCGCCTGTCCGAGTCCAGCGCGCGCGAGGCGCGCACGCGGGCGCTGGCCGTGGAACTGGACCTGGATACCGATGATGAGTCGCTCGACGCCCTGCATATCGAGTGTTTCGACATCAGTCACACGGCGGGCGAAGCCACCCAGGCGTCCTGTGTGGTGTACCGCCATCATGCCATGCAGTCCTCGTTGTACCGGCGCTTCAACATCGCCGGCATCGAGCCGGGCGACGACTACGCCGCCATGCGTCAGGCGCTGACGCGGCGCTACGCGCGGGTGGCCGACGGCGAGGCGGAAATGCCCGATGTGGTGCTGATCGACGGCGGCGAGGGCCAGGTTGGTGTCGCGCGCCAGGTTTTCGTCGAGCTGGGGCTGGACGTCAGCCGCATCGTCGGCGTGAAGAAAGGCGACCACCGCAAGGTCGGCCTGGAGACCCTGGTTTTCGTCGACGGCCGGCCTTCGGTGGCGCTGGGGGTCGAATCCGCCGCCCTGATGCTGGTGGCGCAGATCCGCGACGAGGCCCACCGCTTTGCCATCACCGGCATGCGCGCCCGGCGGGCCAAGGCCCGCAACATCTCGCGTCTGGAAGACATCGAGGGTGTGGGCAAGCAGCGGCGCCAGAATCTGCTGGCGCGCTTCGGCGGTTTCACCGGTGTGGTGGATGCCAGCATCGACGAATTGCGCAGCGTCGAGGGCATTTCGGAGGCGCTGGCCGAGCGCATCTACCATGCCCTGAGATAGGGGCGCCCGCGACCCGCCCTCTCTCGGAGGCCGGTGCGCGGCCGTGACGCGGGGATGGGCCGGATGCGCGGGCGGCGGGCGGTTCCTTGCGGTAGTATTACGTTTATCATGCCGCTCAATATCCCCATCGCCCTGACCTGGCTGCGCATCGCCATGATCCCCCTGATCGTGGGCCTGTACTATCTGCCCGATGCCTGGACCGCGTCGGGCTGGCGCGATTGCGCGGCGGCCATCGCCTTCATCGTGGCCGCCGTCACCGACTGGCTCGATGGCTGGCTGGCGCGGCGCTGGAACCAGACTTCCGCCTTCGGCGCCTTCCTGGACCCCGTCGCAGACAAACTGATGGTGGTGGCGGCGTTGTTGATCCTGCTGAATCTGGGACGCGTCGATCTGCTGATCGCCTTGGTCATCATCGGTCGTGAACTGACCATTTCCGCCTTGCGCGAATGGATGGCGAAGATCGGCGCCAGCAGCAGCGTGGCCGTGCACCGATTGGGCAAATTCAAGACCGCCGCGCAGATGGTCGCCATTCCCTGCCTGTTGTACTGGCAGCCCCTGGAAGGCCTCTCCACCCGCATCGTGGGCGAAATCCTGATCATCGTCGCGGCCATCCTCACGGTCTGGTCGATGTGCTACTACCTGAAAAAGGCCTGGCCGGAGATCCGCGACCGGGCATGAACGTCGCGGTCCTACTGCCGCAGCGTCCGTACCTGTCCGATGTCGGTGGGCTGGAAATTCGCCCGCCAGGGATTGATATCCAGCCCGCCGCGCCGGGTGTAGCGCGCGTAGACCAGCAGTTCCTCCGGCGCGCAGCGCGCCATGATTTCCCCGTAGATCTTTTCCACGCACAGTTCGTGGAATTCCTGGTGCCGGCGCAACGACACGACGTAGCGCAGCAGCCCGGCGTGGTCGATGCGCGGGCCCGCGTAGCGGATCTGCAGGCTGGCCCAGTCCGGTTGCCCGGTGACCGGGCAATTTGATTTCAGCAGTTCGGATACCAGGATCTCGCGCACGAACGGCGCGGGCTCCGACAGGACCAGGCGGTCGGGACTCGGTGTCTGGCCGGGTTCGAAATCCAGGTCCTGGTCGTCGATGGAGGTGCCGCGCAGCGGCGCACAACTCAGTTCGAAGGCCGGCCGCACCGACAGGATTTCCACGTGCACGGGCTTGCCGCAAGCGCGGGACAGGTCCGTGTGCAGGCGTTGGCGGACGATGTCCGCATAGTCGAAGCGTTCCTCGTTGTAGCTGTTCAGATAGAGCTTGAGCGACTTGGATTCGATCAGGCTGGGACTGTCCATGGGCACGGTGAAGCGGCCGATCGCCACGACCGGCTTGCCTTTGGCGTTCAGCCAGGACAGTTCGTAGGCGTTCCAGATATCGGCGCCATGGGCCGCCTGGGGCAGGTCCAGCCCGGCGCGCGTCTCGGCGCGGGCGATCGGAAACAGCAAGGCCGGGTCGTAACGCGTCGGGCCCGGGGTGGCGCGTCCCAGCGGGCTGGCGGAAAGGGCATCGGGATTCATGCGCTCATTTTACTGCCGCGATCAACAAGCCCGACGCAAGATTTCATATGATGGCATTTTCATTCCACGATATGAAAAATAAATGTTGCACCGCATGCCGAGCATTTTCATGGTCAGAAATTTGATTTCATAACATGGAATATATATACCAATTAATTGATTTTAATAATAAAAATTTTCTGTCTTATATAAGATAGAAGTCATGTGTGCGATGCATCATCGGCGTAGACTGTCTTTCATCGATGACCGGTTTTTTCTTCTTTCAGGAGCACCATCATGACTTCCCGCGAAACCGAAGTGCGCAACCTTCAACGCAGCTGGGCCGAGGACGCCCGCTGGCAAGGCATCAAGCGGGGCTACGGCGCCGACGAAGTGGTGCGGCTGCGCGGCTCCGTGGTGGTGGAGCACACCCTGGCACGTCGCGGCGCCGAGCGGCTGTGGGATCTGCTGCACACGGAAGACTTCGTCAACGCGCTGGGCGCGCTCACCGGCAACCAGGCCATGCAGCAGGTGAAGGCCGGCCTGAAGGCCATCTACCTGTCTGGCTGGCAAGTGGCGGGCGATGCCAACATCGCCGGTGAAATGTACCCCGACCAGTCGCTGTACCCGGCCAATTCCGTGCCCAGCGTGGTCAAGCGCATCAACAATACCCTGACGCGTTGCGACCAGATCCAGTGGATGGAAGGCAAGAATCCGGGCGACGCCGGCTACGTCGATTATTTCGCCCCGATCGTGGCCGATGCCGAGGCCGGTTTCGGCGGTGTGCTCAACGCCTTCGAGCTGATGAAGTCCATGATCGAGGCGGGGGCCGCCGGCGTGCACTTCGAGGACCAGCTGGCTTCCGTGAAGAAATGCGGCCACATGGGCGGCAAGGTGCTGGTGCCCACCCGTGAGGCTGTGGCCAAGCTGGTGTCGGCCCGCCTAGCGGCCGATGTGCTGAACGTGCCGACCTTGCTGGTGGCGCGCACCGACGCCGAGGCCGCCGACTTGTTGACCAGCAACATTGACGAGAACGACGCGCCCTTCGTCACTGGCGAGCGTACTGTGGAAGGCTTCTACCGTACCCGCGCCGGCCTGGAGCAGGCGATCGCCCGCGGTTTGGCCTACGCGCCTTACGCCGATCTGATCTGGTGCGAGACCTCCACCCCCAACCTGGAATATGCGCGCAAGTTCGCCGAGGCGATCCACCGCCAGTTCCCTGGCAAGATGCTGGCCTACAACTGCTCGCCCTCATTCAACTGGAAGAAGAATCTGGACGACGCGACGGTGGCCAAGTTCCAGCGCGAGCTGGGCGCCATGGGCTACAAGTTCCAGTTCATCACGCTGGCCGGCTTCCATGCCCTGAACTACAGCATGTTCGAACTGGCCCATGGCTATGCCCGCACGCAGATGAGCGCCTTCGTGGAACTGCAGCAGAAGGAATTCGCCGCTGCGGACAAGGGCTTCACCGCCGTCAAGCACCAGCGCGAGGTCGGGGTGGGCTATTTCGACGCCGTGACCCAGACCATCGAGGGCGGCCAGTCGTCCACCACGGCGCTGACCGGCTCGACCGAGGAAGCCCAGTTCGACCAGGCGCACGAGACCCAGGCGGCCTGATCACGACAGAGTGAGAGAGGACGAGGCGGGACAGCCGACAGTCCCTTGAGGACTGTCGGCTGCCAGACGAGTCGGAGCGGCGTGCAAGCCGCGACGTGGGCGAGGCGGAGAAGCGGTCCACTTCGCGGCGTGCAAGCCGCGACGTGGGCGAGGCGGAGAAGCGGTCCACTTCGCGGCGTGCAAGCCGCGACGTGGGCGAGGCGGAGAAGCGGTCCACTTCGCGGCGTGCAAGCCGCGACGTGGGCGAGGCGGAGAAGCGGTCCACTTCGCGGCGTGCAAGCCGCGACGTGGGGGAATGTTTCAAACCGAGAGACATCCCGCGACAGCCGCTGGTCTGGCAGATAGGGAGGAAGTCCCCCTCGGTGTGCTTTCGGGAAGGCTCGCGCCTTCCCGTTTTTTTCGTCCGTGTTTAGGGGCGGGCTTTCAGCCGGACAGGCGCGACCGATGGTGATGCGCAAGCTGCCGCCGGTCTTCCAGTGTGGAGAGCGCCACGGCGATCACGATGCCGATCAGGGCGCCCAGCAGGGTGTCGGCCACCCGCTCTGGCGCGAGGGACGCGTCGGCGGCGGGTGCGGCCAGGTGCGTCATCAACAGCGCCATGGGCGTGACGAGCACCTGCCCGAGCCCGTAGTTCAGGCCGATGACGATTTCGGTGAGGATCTGCAGCAGCGCGAGCATGGCCAGAATCGGCCAGACCGAGGGCTGCTGGGCGAGCAGCAGCCATGCCAACGACGCGCCCGCCATCGTGCCGGCCATGCGTTGCAGGGCACGGTGCATGCTGATGTGGAGGTGGCTGCCCTGCATGACGGCGACGGCTCCCATCGCCGCCCAGGCCGGATGGGCTAGGCCCAGGGCGTGGCTTGCGAAGACGACGACGAGCGCGGCGATCGCGGCGCGTGCCGCCATGAAGCCCAGTTCGCCCAGGGACCGCTCCGGGTCTTGCGGGAAGGGCAGGTCCGGCGTCGGCGGGCGGCGCAGGGCCTCGCTGGCTACGCAGATCAGCCAGGCGGCCAGGGCGGCGATGGCGGTGGCCAGCGTGCGTTCGACGACCTGCGCCAGGTCCAGCGTGTCCGTCATCGCGGCACCGACCGCGAAAATGAAGATCAGCGGACCGGGCGCGCCGAACCGGTGCCGGAAGCAGATCAGCAGGTAGAAGCCGCAGGATGCGGCCAGCAGAACCAGTTGGGCCGCTGGCGGCCAGCCCAGCCAGGCGGTCGCCGACATGGCGAAGACCGCGAAGGTCTGCCAGAACGCGCATTGCAGCACGATCCCCGTGCGGCTGCGTCGCGGCGCGAAGCGCCCGAACAGCGCCACCAACGCGCCCAGCGAGGCAAAACCCACCAGATGCGCCCATGGCGAGCACAGGAACAGTGGCACGCAGAGCGCGGTGGCGAGCGCCGCCTGCAGGCCCGCGAGTGCCGAATTGCGCACCGGGGGCGGCGTGCCCAGCCGGAAGCTTTCCCGGAAGCGGTGTGTGTGCAGCAGGTGGCGCACCGCGTCGCGCCGGCGCGTGGGCAGGGCGGCATGCGCCGGATCATTCATCGTCCGGACATCGTCCATGTCAGCGGGTCTCCGGATGGCGGTGCGTCGTCATGGGCGGCGTTTCTTCGAGCGCTTCGATCCGCTGTTCGATGCGGTCGAAACAGGCCAGCACACCGGCAAGATCCTGGTCGGACAGGCCGGCCAGGAGCGTTCTTTCGCCCTTGCCGAGCTCGTGGCGGATGCGGGCCACCCGGCGTTCACCTTCGGGCGTGAGGCTGACCAGCCTGGCGCGTCCGTCGGTTTCGCAGCGCCGCCGCTCGATCAGGCCCTGGCGTTCGAGGATGTCGAGCACACGGACCAGGCTGGAACCATCGACGCCGACCCGTCGCGCCAGGTTGGTCTGGCTGATTCCGCCGCCCGTTTCGTCCAGATGAATCAGCGGCGCCCAGGTCGCATCGGTGAGCCCGGTCTGCGCGAGGTGCGCGTCGAGCCTTTGGCGCCAGCGCCGGGCGAGCAGAGAAAAACGGATGCCGAAGCGCGCGCGCGGGTCGGACGACGAAGCCTGGGTCGGTTTCTGGTGCATGGGAGCCATATAATTTGATTTGCAAATCAAATTATATGGGCGTGCGAAAAATGGCGCCATCAGCAGAGGCCCGGCCCGGGGCGGGTATTGGTTTTGATCTGCATCAAGGGGAATGGGTGGTCTCATGGCTATAGTTCACCCTATGCGCGCATCCTCCCTTTTCACGCCTCCGCCGAACATGACCGATGCCATGCGCCGCGCCCGGCGGCACATGCTCGCCCGCACGGGCCTGGCCTGGCTGGTGATGATGCAGGTCATGATGCTGGCTTTCCCAGGCTATCTGCGCCACGGCGCGCGCGCGCCCGACGCCCAGCAATCCCTGGAGCAGGCCATCGTGCTGATGAACTGGCTCAGTCTGGTCCTGTGCGTCCCGCTGGTCCTGTACTGCGCCTGGCCGGTCTGGCGCGGCGCCTGCCGCGCCCTGTCGCGCCGGCGCGTCGGCATGGACGTGCCGGTCGCGCTGGGCATCCTCGCCGCGTTCGTGCCCAGCGTCGTCGCCACCTGGCGCAACGCGGGGGAAGTCTATTTCGATTCGGTATCCATGTTCGTGGCCTTTCTGCTGACGGCCCGTTTCCTGGAAACCTGCGCCCGCCAGGCCGTCAGCGGCCAGCCCCACGAAAGCCGGGATGTCGAATTGCTGCGGTCCGCCGACCGGCTGGCCTTCTGGTTCGTCTGCCTCCAGATCCTGCTGGCCGCCGTGGTCGGCCTGTATTGGTGGAATGTTCAGCCGGATCATGCGGTCGCCGTGACAGTGGCCCTGCTGGTCATGAGCTGTCCCTGCGCCATGTCCATGTCGGTGCCGTCCGCCCTGGCGGCCCGCCACGCGGCGCGGCTGCGCGCGGGCGCGGACGGAGTGCGCGACCCGGCGGCGCTGGATCGCGCCATGCGGCGCGTCGCGCGCCAGAACCTTCATGGATCCCTGGCCTGGCACTTGCTGATGGCCCCCTTGGCGGCCTGCGGCTGGGTGCAGCCCTGGGTGGCGGCCATCACCATGTTGCTCTCGTCCCTGGCCGTCGCGGCCAACGCCTGGCGCCTGACGCGCCCGGTGGACGGCGGGGCGGGGGGGCGCCAGGCGGCCGCCCAGCCTGTCTGAGGCCGGCCATGGATGCACTGTTTCTGCTTTTGCCGATTTCCCTGCTGTTCGTCCTGGGGATCGGCGCGGCGTTCTGGTGGGCGATCTTCGCCGGCCAGTTCGACGACACCCGGGATGCGGCCACCGCCATCCTGGACGATGACGATCAGGCCCACCCCGGGGCACATTGACCTATATCAAGGCTGTTTCGGGGCGGGTAAGGGATTATTCAGCTTTTCAAAAATTCACGTCTTAACCTTGTTCTGAGGGGAATGTTTATGGGCACGACCGGTACAGCCGGGGCACCGGCCGAAACCTTCAATTACGGCGTCGTCAGACAGTTCACCATCGCCACGATTTTCTGGGGCGTGGTGGGCATGGCTGTCGGCGTGCTGATCGCATCGCAATTGATCTGGCCGGAACTGAACTTCAACATTCCGTGGCTCAGCTACGGGCGCCTGCGGCCGCTGCACACCAACGGGGTGATTTTCGCCTTCGGCGGCAGTGCCTTGTTCGCCACTTCCTATTACGTCGTGCAGCGCACCTGTCAGGTCCGTCTGTTCTCCGACAAGCTCGCTGCCTTCACTTTCTGGGGCTGGCAGGCCGTGCTGGTCGGAGCCGTGATCACATTGCCTCTGGGTTATACCTCGTCCAAGGAGTACGCCGAGCTCGAATGGCCGATCGACATCCTGATCACCCTGGTCTGGGTGGCCTACGCCATCGTGTTCTTCGGCACCATCGCCAAGCGCCGCGTCCGGCACATCTACGTGGCGAACTGGTTCTTCGGATCCTACATCCTGACGATCGCCATCCTGCACATCTTCAACAACCTGGCACTGCCGGTGTCGTTGTGGAAATCCTATTCCGCCTACGCGGGGGTGCAGGACGCCATGGTGCAGTGGTGGTATGGGCATAATGCCGTGGGCTTCTTCCTGACGACCAGCTTCCTGGGCATGATGTACTACTTCGTCCCCAAGCAGGCGGACCGTCCGATCTATTCCTATCGCCTGTCGATCGTGCACTTCTGGGCGCTGGCCTTCACCTACATGTGGGCCGGTCCGCACCATCTGCTGTACACCTCGCTGCCCGACTGGACCCAGTCGCTGGGCATGGCGTTCTCGCTGATCCTGCTGGCGCCGTCCTGGGGCGGCATGATCAACGGCATCATGACCGTCTCGGGCGCCTGGCACAAACTGCGCACCGATCCGATCCTGAAGTTCCTGGTGGTGGCGCTGTCGTTCTACGGCATGTCGACCTTCGAAGGCTCCATGATGTCCATCCGCACGGTCAACGCGCTGTCGCACTATACCGACTGGACGATCGGCCATGTGCACTCCGGGGCCCTGGGCTGGGTGGCGATGATCACTTTCGGTTCGATGTACTACCTGATCCCGCGTCTCTATGGCCGCGACAGCATGGCACGCCCGGACTTCATCAATCTGCACTTCTGGCTGGCGACGCTGGGGGTGGTGCTGTATATCGCCTCGATGTGGATCGCAGGCGTGATGCAGGGCCTGATGTGGCGCGCCACGGGCGAGGACGGCATGCTGACCTACAGCTTCGTCGAGGCCGTGAAGTCCACTTACCCGTTCTACGTCATCCGCATGATCGGCGGCCTGTTCTTCCTGACGGGCATGGGCCTGATGGCCTGGAACACCTGGCTGACGGTGCGCGGCCAGCCCCGGGTCAATCCGGTGGTGCCCCTGGACAGTCCGGACGCCCGTGCCATTCCCCAATCCGCTGTGCCGGCATCGGCCTAAGGAGTTGACCATGTCTGGTACCAAGAAACGCTTTTCCCATGAAATGTTGGAACGCAATGTCGGCCTGCTGATCGTATTCAGCATCCTGGTGGTGTCGTTCTCCGGCCTGGTGCAGATCATTCCGCTGTTCTTCCAGCATTCCACCACCACGGCGGTCGAGGGCGTCAAGCCCTACGAGGCTCTGCGGCTGGTGGGGCGCGACGTCTATATCCGCGAGGGCTGTGTGGGCTGCCATTCCCAGCAGATCCGCAAGCTGCAGTCCGAGGTCCAGCGCTATGGTCCTTACTCGATCGCCTCGGAGTCCGTCTACGATCATCCCTTCCTGTGGGGTTCCAAGCGCACGGGTCCGGATCTGGCGCGCGTCGGCCAGCGGTATTCCGACGAATGGCACCGCATCCATCTGCGCAATCCGCGCAACGTGGTCAAGGAATCCAACATGCCGGCCTACCCCTGGCTGCAGAAGAACACGGTCGAGGGTGCCGACGTCCAGGCGCGCATGAGGGTCCTGCGCACGCTGGGCGTGCCCTACACGGACGAGGAAATCGCCGCCGCGCCCGAACAGCTCAAGGGCAAGACCGAGGAAGACGCGGTCGTGGCCTACCTGCAGGGCCTGGGCGTGGGCGGCCGCGCCGCCGCGCAGCAATCGATGATCGACGGGGGACGCTGACATGCTCGGCCTCATCAACGGGATCATGACTGTGCTGGCGATAGTGACGTTTGCCGGCATCGTGTGGTGGGCCTGGTCGACACATCGTGCCGAGGCCAATCGCCAGGCCGCGATGCTGCCTTTCGCCCTGCCCGAGGAATATCAGAACGACAAGAACACCGGGGAATCAAATGAGTGATTTCGTCAGCAGTTTCTGGAGCTACTACATCGCGGTCATCGCCCTGGGCGGGATCGTCTGGTGCGTGTATCTGCTGTTTTCCCAGCGCGCCTGGCTCAAGCGCGACGTGGAGCAGGTCGAGGACACCGGCCACGTCTGGGACGGCGACCTGACCGAACTGAACAATCCCGTGCCGCGCTGGTGGACGGTGATGTACCTGGGGCTGTGCATTTTCGCGCTGGGCTACCTGGTGCTGTATCCGGGGCTGGGCAGCTGGAAGGGCACGCTCGGCTTCACGGCCGGACAGCAGGTCCTGCAGGAGCAGGACGCGTTCAACGCGCGCATCCAGCCCGTGTACGAGCGTTTCCGCGACATGCCCATTCCGGACATCGCGCGCGATGAACAGGCCCAGGACATCGGCCAACGGTTGTTCCTGAACAACTGTGCCCAGTGCCACGGCTCGGACGCCAAGGGCGGCCGCGGCTTTCCCAATCTGACCGCGGGCGCCTGGCTGTATGGCGGGTCGCCGGAACAGATCCAGCAGACCATCACGGAAGGCCGTCACGGCGTGATGCCCGCCTGGGGCGCGGCGATCAAGCCCGACGAGGCCTCGGCCATCGCACAGTACGTCCGCTCCCTGTCCGGGCTGGCCCACGATCCGCTGCGCATCAATGCCGGCAAACGCGGGTTCGAGACCTACTGCGTCGCCTGCCACGGTATCGACGGCAAGGGCAACCAGGCCCTGGGCGCGCCCAACCTGACCGACGATGTCTGGCTGTATGGCAGCTCCGAGGCCACCATCGTCGAGACCATCCTGAAAGGCCGCGACAACCAGATGCCCGCCCAGAAACAGCACCTGACGCCCGAGCAGATCCGCCTGCTGACGGCCTGGGTCTGGGGTCGGTCCAACCGCTAACAGGACAGAGGACGCCATGCAGAAGGAACCCCCCCAGCAGGCCGCAGCGCAGACGCCGCGCGACGACCCGGCCTGGCAGCCCGTGCGCAGGATACGCAAGGGCTCGGGGGGCGGGACTTCGCCCCAGGTCGAGAAGGCGCTGGCCGAGGTCCGCTCCAAGATCTATCCCCGGTCCGTCCAGGGGAATTTCGCGCGCATCCGCGTGCTGATGGTGTTTCTGACCCAGTTGGTCTTCTACGGCCTGCCCTGGGTCGAATGGAGCGGTCGCCAGGCCGTGTTGTTCGACCTGGGCGCGCGCAAGTTCTACCTGTTCGGCATGGTGCTGTGGCCTCAGGATGTGATCTACCTGACGGTGCTGCTGGTGCTGTCGGCTTTCGCCTTGTTCCTGTTCACGGCCATGGCGGGGCGCCTGTTCTGCGGCTACGCCTGTCCGCAGACGGTCTATACCGAACTGTTCATGTGGATCGAGGCCAGGGTCGAGGGCGACCGTCTGGCCCGCATCCGCCTGGACGAGCAGCCCTGGAACGCCCGCAAACTGCGCATCAAGGCCACCAAGCATTTCCTGTGGGTGGTCCTGGCCCTGTGGACAGGCTATACCTTCATCGGCTATTTCGCGCCGATCCGCGAACTGGGCGCGCACCTGGTGGCTTTCGACCTCGGCCCCTGGCAGTGGTTCTGGATGTTGTTCTACGCCTTCGCCACCTGGGGCAATGCCGGGTTCATGCGCGAGGCCGTCTGCAAGTACATGTGCCCCTATGCACGCTTCCAGAGCGTGATGGTGGACGATGACACCTTCGTCGTGACCTACGATCACGTGCGCGGCGAGCCGCGCGGCGGGCGCTCGCGCAAGATCGATCACAAGGAAGCCGGCATGGGCGACTGCGTGGACTGCAGCCTGTGCGTGCAGGTCTGTCCGACCGGCATCGATATCCGCGATGGCCTGCAATACATGTGCATTGGCTGCGGGGCCTGCGTCGACGCCTGCGACACGGTGATGGACAAGATGGGCTACGAGCGCGGCCTGATCCGCTACACGTCGGGCAACGCCATCACCGAACGGCTGACCCAGCCGCAGGTGCGTCGCCGCATGCTGCGCCCCCGCGTGCTGGCCTATTCGGCCTTGCTGGGGGCCATCGCCATTGCGTTCGTGTTCTCACTGGCGACGCGCACGACGCTGCGGGTGGACGTGATCCGCGACCGGGGCGCGTTGGGCCGCGAGGTCGCCGGGGGCCTGATCGAGAACGTCTACCGGCTGCAAATCATCAATTCCGACGAAAGCCCGGTCGATCTCGACCTGCGCGCCACGGGGGTGCCGGGCCTGGTCCTGCTGACCGCCGACCAGGGCGTTTCCAGTGTGCGGGTGGAGGGCTCGGCCAACCGGCTGGTCCCGGTGGTGCTGCGCGCGCCGGCCGACGGTCTCAAGCCGGGCCTCTACGACATCCAGTTCGAGACGACCGGCACGCGGGATTCCGGTGAGGCCGCCACGGTGATCGAACAATCCAGTTTCTATGTGCCGAATTGAGTCACGAGGAGAAAACGTCATGACATCGAGAACCCGTGAAACCGAAGCGCTGTCCGAGGGGTTGCCCTGGTGGCGGCACCGCTGGCCCTGGCTGCTGATCCTGGGCCCCGCCCTGGCGGTGGTCGGCTGCGCCATCACCATCGTGCTGGCATTCCAGTCCTACGGAGATCAGGCTATCATCGACGGAGGGGCCCGGCAGGGTCTGGTCGTCACCGCGCCCGCGGCTTCGGCGGCGCAGCGTTGAATTCACTGTTCACCTATGGGAGACAGGCTTTGCACGCACGCAATCTGATGTGGATCCTGTGGCCGTCCTTCCTCATGGCGGGCGCTGCGAGCGCGGTCGTGTTCGCGCTCGTCGACCCCCTCGATGTCGTGTTCCTGGGACATCTGCAGGCGGGCCGCATCACGGTGTACACCGTGGGCTTCTTCATTTTCTGGATCATGGCGGCCCTGTCCAGCGCGCTGACGCTGCGCATCGCGCCGCGCGGGGTCGAACTCGACGAATTCGGCGATCCGGTGGAATAAGGCAAAGGCCCCCGAGAGGGAACGCTTTTTATCTTGGGGCGGACCGGCGGTAAAAAGGGCCTAGCTGCAGTCCGTGCCGGACAATGCCTGCAGGCCGGCCATGTCCAGGATGTGGACTTCGCGCTGCTGGACGCGGATCAGTCCCTCGCGGGCGAAGCGCGAGAACAGCCGGCTGACGGTCTCCAGGGTCAGCCCCAGGAAATTGCCGATTTCCTCGCGGCTCATGCGCAGGATGAATTCATAGGGCGAGTAGCCCAGCACCTGCAGGCGCTGGGACAGGTTCAGCAGGAAGGCCGCCAGGCGCTGTTCCGAGCGCAGGCTGCCCAGCGCCAGCAACAACTGGTGTGAACGGCTGATTTCCTTGCTCATCAGGCGGCGCAACTGGCGTTGCAGCGAAGGCAACTGGGGCGCCAGCCGATCCATTTCGTCCAGCCGGATGATGCAGACCTCGGAGTCTTCCAGGGCGATGACATGGGAGACCTGCTGATCGTTCATCAATCCGTCCAGGCCCAGGACCTCGCCGGGCAGCAGGAAACCGGTAATCTGGACCTGGCCGTTGGCGTCCTCGATCTGGGTCTTGAGCGATCCGGACCGCAGGCCGTAGACGGCGTCGGCGGCATCCCCCTGGCGATACAGCGTGCCGCCCTTGGACAGGCGGAAGCGTTCCTTGATCAGTTCATCCATCTTGACCACGTCCTGTCGCGTCATGCCCAACGGCAGGCAGATGGCATTCAGCATGCAGGTGGAACAACGCGTCGACTCGGGCGCGACGGAAATGCGCCGGGGAGCGTTGGCCCTTCGGATCGGCCCGGAAGATGGAGGGTCAGCCAGCAAAATGGAACCTACCAAAAAAAAAGAGTTTCAGGGAAAGGCCCCTGATCTCATGAGGGATTATAAGTTCTTTGCCGGGACATTTGGGGTCTGCACTATTCATTTCCCGGAATTCGGTCGTGAAACTTGAGGTTTGTCGGCTGTTCCTGAGAATCTTGCGCCCCTTCCGGGGGTGTTGCCGTGAACCAGGTTGACATAGAAATTATCAACCTCCATCATCGAAGCAAGAAATATTTCGTCGTCAAATAAACAGGAAGGGGAAATCATGAGGTTTTTCGATCGATTGCTGGGAGGCGCCTTGCTGTGCGCGGCCAGCCTCGGTCTGGCCGGCGCGGCCTGGGCCGAACACGCCGGCGCGCCGGGCACGGACCAGACGGTGACCTACAAGCCGGACGTCACCTTCACGTTGCGCACGTCGATCTCCGGCGGCAAGCTGGTGTTCATCGGCGATCGCGGTGCGATCGCCGACGCGGTCAACCCGGACCTGAAGGTGCCCGAAGGGGCCGTGGTCCAGATCAATCTGATCAACGGCGACGGCGCCACCCACGACATCGCGGTGCCGGATTTCCATGCGCATTCGGACCAGATCTCGGGCAAGAACGCGGCCACGGCCATCGTGTTCAGGGCATCGAAAAACGGCACTTACGAGTACCTGTGCACCCTGCCGGGCCACAAAGCGGCGGGCATGGTCGGCAAGCTGGTCGTCGGTGAGCCTTCCCAGGAGGCCAGAATCGAGGCGCCGCAGATCGCGCACGATCCGTCCATCGTCGGGACTCCGGTGGGCAAGCGGGGGCCTCAGATGGTGACGGTGGATCTGCTGACCACCGAGGTCGAGGGCCGCCTCGGCGACAACAGCACCTACCGGTTCTGGACCTTCAACAACAAGGTGCCGGGGCCGTTCATCCGGGTGCGGGTCGGCGACACGGTCACGGTCAACGTGTCCAACGCCAAGGACAGCACACACATCCACTCGGTGGACTTCCACGCGGTCACCGGACCGGGCGGCGGGGCCGCCGTGACCCAGGTGCCGCCAGGCCAGACCAAATCCTTTTCCTTCAAGGCGCAGCACCCGGGCCTGTTCGTCTACCATTGCGCCACGCCGATGGTGGCCCAGCACATCACCAACGGCATGTACGGCATGATCCTGGTCGAGCCCGAAGGCGGCCTGCCCAAGGTGGACCGCGAGTTCTACGTCATGCAGGGCGAACTCTATACCGCTCAGGCTCACGGTGGCAGCGGTCTGCAGGAATTCTCGCTGGAAAAACTGCTGGCGGAAAACCCCGAGCACATGATGTTCAATGGTTCCATGGACGCGCTGACCAAGATCTACCATATGGAATCCCGGGTCGGGGATACAGTACGGATCTTCTTCGGCGTGGGCGGTCCGAACCTGACTTCCAGCTTCCACGTCATCGGCGAGGTCTTCGACCGCGTCTACGATCAGGCCTCGCTGACCAGCAAGCCGCTGACCGATGTGCAGACCACGCTGGTGCCCCCGGGCGGGGCCACGATGGTGGAGTTCAAGACCGACTATCCGGGCCGCTACCTGTTGGTGGACCACGCCCTGTCGCGGGTGGAAAAGGGGCTGGCGGGCTTCCTGACCGTCAAGGGCAAGGAAGACCCGGCGATCTTCCACAGCGACGAGCCGGTCGACCCGCATTCGGGACACTGAACGGGGATCGGACGCCGCCTGATTCCGTCTCTCGCAAACGCCCCGACATGGATCGGGGCGTTTTTTTGCCTTGACCCTGATTATTCATGGGCTTATCATTTCAATAGAAATTAATTCTAGAGGACATATCACCGTCATGACTACCCAGACGGATGCGCAGCAGGCATACGACCTGCGGATCCTGCGGGCCGTGCGCCGCATCACCCGGGCCGTCGCCCTGCATTCCCGGCAATTGTCCGCCTGCAGCCACATCACCGGCCCTCAACTGGTCTGCTTGCGGACTGTGATCGAGAAGGGACCGATGACGGCCACGGCCATCAGCCGCGAGGTCCACGTCAGTGCCAGCACGGTCGTCGGCATCCTCGATCGTCTGGAAGACAAGGGCTTGATCGTGCGCGAGCGCGGTCGCGCGGACCGTCGGATCGTGTTCGTCAGCGCCACCGACGCCGGCCGCGATCTGGCGCGGGATACTCCGTCGCTCCTGCAGCAGAAGCTTGCCGAGGCGTTGAAGGCGCTGCCGGAACTGGAGCAGGCCACCATCACCCTGTCGCTGGAGCGCGTGGTGGATCTGATCGAGTCCGGCGCCGGGCTGGTCCCGGCGGTCGACCCCCAGTCGCCCATGCTGGACGTCCCGGTGGGCGGCGTGGCGCCCGAATCCGGGCTGGTGGTTTGACGGCTCGCTTGCCGCCGGACCGCCGGGCGCGGCTGCGCCCGCCGGATCGAGCGGACGGGCCGGCGCTGCGGGATCTCGTGGCGCGCTGTCCGCCGCTGGATCTGAATTCCGTCTACCTCTATCTGCTCCTGACCGAGCATTTCCCCGACACCTGCATCCTGGCCGAGGACGACGAGGGCCTGCTGGGCATGGTGACGGGCTACCGCCCCCCGGGCCGGGACGACACGCTGTTCGTCTGGCAAGTGGCGGTCGACCCGCGGGCGCGCGGCCGGGGGTTGGGCCTGGACATGTTGTTGGGCCTGTTGTCGCGCTGCGCGCGGCATCCGGCGCACTGGATCGAGACGACGGTAGGGCCCGGGAACCGGGCCTCCCGCGCGTTGTTTTCCCGGCTGGCCGCCCGATTGGGCGCTCCGCTGGGTGAAACGGCGCTGTTCGACGCCGCGCTGTTCGGCGCGGACGCTCACGAGGCCGAGCCGCTACTGCGCATCGGCCCGTTCACACCGCCGGCCCCGGACGCGGACCGGATTCCATGAACGATGAAAAGGAGGAACCCATGGACTTGAAAATTTTCGACCGGATGGAGTCGGAGGTCAGAGGCTACGTCCGGTCGTTTCCAGTCATTTTCAGCAAGGCGCGGGGCTCGGAGCTGTTTGACGAGGACGGTCGCGGCTATCTCGATTTCTTCAGCGGCGCGGGCACGCTGAACTATGGGCACAACAATCCGATCCTGCGCGAGCGCATGATGGCGTATCTGGAGTCCGACGGCGTGACCCATGGCCTGGATATGGCCACCAGCGCCAAAAAATATTTCATGCAGACGATGAGCCGGCTGGTGCTCGAACCGCGCGGCCTGGATTACGTGCTGCAGTTCACCGGCCCAACGGGCACCAATGCGGTCGAGGCGGCGTTGAAGCTCGCGCGTCAGGTCAAGGGCCGTCAGAATGTGATTTCCTTCACGCACGGCTTCCATGGCGTGTCCGGCGGCTCGCTGGCGGCCACGGCCAACAGGAAATTCCGCAAGGCCGCCGGCGTGGCGCTGGGCAACATCAGCTTCATGCCCTATGACGGCTATTTCGGCCCGGACGTGAACACCATGGCCTACCTGGAGCGCATGCTGGACGATCCCAGCAGCGGCCTGGACCACCCGGCGGCGGTGATCGTCGAGACGGTCCAGGGCGAAGGCGGGGTGAATGTGGCTTCGCAGCGCTGGCTGCGCGAACTGGAGCGTCTGTGCAGGCGCCACGACATGCTGCTGATCGTCGATGACATCCAGGTCGGTTGCGGACGCACGGGCGGCTTCTTCAGTTTCGAGACGGCGGGGATCACGCCGGACATCGTCACGCTGTCGAAGTCCCTGTCGGGCTTCGGACTGCCCATGTCGCTGGTGCTGTTGCGCCGAGAGCTCGACGTCTGGGAACCCGGCGCGCACAGTGGCACTTTCCGCGGCAACAACCTGGCGTTCGTCACTGCGGCCCAGGCGCTGGAGACCTACTGGGCCGACGCGGCGCTGAGCGAGGAGGTCGCCGCCAAGGAGCGCCTGGTGCGCGATTGGCTGGAAAACCTGGCGCACAGTTGCCGGAACGCGGGACTGGGCGTGCGTGGACGTGGATTGATCCAGGGGCTGGTCGCGCCGGTGGGCGATGGCCTGGCAGGCCGGATCGCGCGCCGCGCCTTCGAGCAAGGCGTGGTGATCGAAACCTCCGGGGCGCACGACGAAGTGCTCAAGGTGCTGCCCGCCCTGACCATTTCTCGCGAGCAGTTGCAGCGTGGGCTGGAAATCATCGAGCGCAGCGTGGGCGAGGTGCTGGCCGGCGAGGGACTCCGTCCCCGGGCGCTGAAGGTTGCGGGAGGTGAACGATGATCGTGCGCAACGTCGAAGACGTGATCGGGACCGACCAGGAAATCATCACGGAGAACTGGACCAGCCGCCGGGTGCTGCTGTCCCGGGACGGCATGGGGTTTTCTTTTCATGAGACCGTGATCTTTCCGGGCACCGAGACGCACATCCATTACCGCAATCACCTGGAAGCCGTGTGGTGCATCGAGGGGGACGGCGAGATCGAGACCATCGCCGACGGCCGGAAATACGCCTTGGGCCCCGGCGTGGTCTACGCGCTGGACCAGCATGACGAGCATTGGCTGCGCGGCGGTGAGCGGCCGTTGCGGGTGATCTGCGTGTTCAACCCTCCGTTGACGGGCCGCGAGGTCCATGATGCCTCAGGCGTCTATCCGGAGGCGGACGCCGCCGCCTGATTGATTGGGAGTCGATGAAAAGATGAAGGATTTTTACGTATCACGGACGGGGCGGGACGCGGCGCTGATCGCGCGTGGCGATCCCGTGGTGTACGACGAGGGCCGTTATGCCGATGCGCTGGATGAGGCGCAATTGCGGGCCTACGAACAGGATGGCTTCCTGGTGCTGCCTGGCGTGCTCGATGCCGACGAGGTCGAGGCATTGCGCCGCGAGGCGCTGGCGCTGGAGCACGATCCGGCGGTGCGCGAAGGCGAGGAAGTCATCCGCGAGCCGGGCGGCAAGGCCCTGCGATCGATCTTCCGGGTTCACGAACTGGGGCGGCTGATGGCCGAGCTGCCGCGTGATCCCAGGCTGCTGGATGTGGCGCGCCAGATCCTGGGGTCCGAGGTCTACATTCATCAGTCACGGGTGAACATGAAACCCGCGCTCGATGGCAAGGAGTTCTATTGGCATTCCGACTTCGAGACCTGGCATGTGGAGGATGGCATGCCGGCCATGCGTGCGCTGAGCTGCTCGGTGCTGTTGACGGACAACACCGCCTTCAATGGGCCGCTCACGCTGATCCCGGGTTCGCACCGGCAGTTCGTGGCTTGCGTGGGCGAGACGCCCGAGGATCATTACCGGACTTCGCTGCGCCGCCAGGAAGTGGGTGTGCCCGACCCGGTCAGCCTGCGCCTGTTGGCCGAAAAGGGCGGGTTGCGCGCGATCACGGCGCCGGCAGGCTCGGTGGTCTTCTTTGACTGCAACACGCTGCACAGTTCGGGCGGCAACCTGTCGCCCTGGCCGCGCAGCAATGTCTTCATGGTCTACAACAGCGTGGAAAATCGCCTGGAGGCGCCGTTCCATGGCATGAAGCCCAGGCCTGAGCATATCGCGGCGCGGCGTTCGGCCGAGCCGCTGACGCCATTGCGGGTAGCCGCCTAACGTTTTCCGGGCGGCGGCAGTTCGTCCACCTCGCGGCTTGTACGCCGCTCGGATTCGTCAGGCACCGGACAGTCCGCAGGGGACTGTCCAGTGTCCAGCCTCGCCCACCTCGCGGCTTGTACGCCGCTCGGATTCGTCAGGCACCGGACAGTCCGCAGGGGACTGTCCAGTGTCCAGCCTCGCCCACCTCGCGGCTTGTACGCCGCTCGGATTCGTCAGGCACCGGACAGTCCGCAGGGGACTGTCCAGTGTCCAGCCTCATCCACCCTGGCGGGTGTCGATGAAAGTCTTCAGGAATTCCCGGGTGCGGTCTTCGCGCGGCTCGGTGAACATGATCTCGGGCGGCGCCTGTTCCACCACCACACCCTTGTCGAAGAAGCACACCCGGTCCGAGATCTGGCGGGCGAATTCCATTTCGTGGGTCACCAGCAACATGGTCAGGTCGTGTTCCTCGGACAGGCGGCGGATGACGGTCAGCACTTCGCCGACCAGCTCCGGGTCCAGGGCCGAGGTCGGTTCGTCGAACAGCATGATGTTCGGACGCATGGCCAGCGCGCGCGCGATGGCCACGCGTTGTTGCTGTCCGCCGGACAATTGGCTCGGGAACTTGTCGGCATGATCGATCATGCCGACGAGGTCCAGGTATTCATGGGCGCGGCGGTCGGCCTCGGCTTTGGACAGACCCAGCACATGGACGGGCGATTCGGTGACGTTGCGCCGCACCGTCATATGGGGAAACAGATTGAACTGCTGGAACACCATGCCCATTTCCTTGCGCATGGCGCGCAGGTGGGACTCGCTGGCGGGCACGGGCCGGCCGTCGCGGTATTCGTGCCATAGAGGTTTGCCGGCCACGTGGATCAGGCCTTCGTCGATGGTCTCCAGCGTCATCAGGATGCGCAGGACCGTGGATTTGCCCGAACCCGAGGGGCCGATGATCGTGACTTTCTCGCCCTTGGCCACCTGGAAATCCAGGTGATCGAGCACGGTCGCGTCGCCGAATCGCTTGACGACCTGATCCATGACGATGATGGGGGAGGCCGGATCGGGAGGGTTCGAAATATCGTTCATTGTTCGTTCAATGCAGCGGAATGCCGCGTTTGGGCAAGCGTTCGTCCAGGATGCGCACGCCGGCGGAGGCGATCAGGGTCAGGATCAGGTACAGCGCGCCCACCAGGGTCAGCGGCACCATGTAGTTGAAGCTGCGGTCGCCGATGATGCGCGCGACGTTGAGCATTTCCAGGATGGACACCACCGACAGCACGGGCACGTCCTTCATGATGGACACCAGGTAGTTGCCCAGGGCCGGGACGATGCGGGGGATCGCCTGGGGCAGGATGATCACCGTGAATGTGCGCAGTGGCGAGATGTCCAGGGCGCGCGCGGCCTCGGTCTGGCCCCGGGTGATCGATTCCAGCCCGGCGCGGTAGACCTCGGACATATAGGCACTGTATTGCACGCCCAGCGCCAGCGCCCCCGTCAGGAAAGCGGGCAGCACCAGGCCGTATTCCGGCAGCACGTAGTACAGGAAGAACAGTTGCACCAGCAGGGGCGTGTCGCGCAGGAATTCCGTGAATACCCGGGCGGGCCAGGAGATCAGCCGGATGCGCACGCTCTTCAGGGCCGCCAGCACCAGGCCCAGCGCGGCGCCGACCACGAAGCCCAGCAAGGTGGCCTCGATCGTGACGACCAGGCCGCGCAGCAGGATAGGCAGGATCGACCAGGCGAATACCCAGTCGTTGGCGGTGTTCCATTCGATGCCGAACAGCATTCAGACCCCCCTGGCGCGCCAGCGCCCGACATGGGTTTCCAGGAGTCGCATCAGGCCGGCCAAGACCAGTGCCATGCCGAAATACATCAGCAGCAGCAGGGTGTAGACCCCGACGCTGTCCTGGGTGAAGTTGCGCACGCGTTCCGCCTGGAAAGCCAGGTCGCCCAGGCCGATCAGCGACACCAGGGCCGTGTCCTTCAGATTCTGCACGGCCAGGTTGCAGAAGCTGGGCATCATCTCCGGGATGGCTTGAGGGATGGCGATGCGCCACATCGTCTGGCGCGGTGTGAAGTCCAGCGCCTTGGCTGCTTCGTGCTGGCTGCGGGGCACGGCCTGGATCGCGCCGCGCACGACTTCGGCGCCATAGGCGCCGATGTTCAGGCTCAGGGCCAGCGTGCCCGCCACGACCGGCGGCAGGCGCAGGTCCATGCCCAGGGCCTGTCCCAGCACCGGCAGGGCGAAAAACAGCCAGAAGAGCTGGACCAGCAATGACGTACCCCGGAAGACTTCGATCAAGGCGATGGAAGTCCAGCGGCAGGGCAGGGACCGCGACAGGCGGCCGATACCGAACAAAAAGGAAAACACCGCCCCCAGGAGGGTGGAATACAGGGCCAGCCGGATCGTGACCCAGGCGCCCTCCATCAGGGGGTTCAGGTAGGACAGCCAGTCCATGCGGCGCTCAGCCGGCGCAGAGCTGCGCCGTAGAGCGCTCGAAGGATTGCGAGGCGTCCTCGGCGGAGAAGCCGTAGCCGCTCATGATCTTCTTCCAGTCGTCGGTCTTCTTGAACTTCGCCAGTTCCTTGTTCACGGCGTCACGCAGCGCGCCGGAATCCTTCGAGAAAGCGAAACCGCCCCAGCTGCGGACCGCCTGGCCGTCCACCACGGGGTCCTTGAAATCGCTGGCGACCTCGGTCTTGCCCTTGCTCTTGGCGGCCAGTTCGCCGACCGTCAGGCTGGTGGCGGCGTAGCCGTCCGCGCGTCCGGTGGTCACAGTGGAGATCGCGTCCGCATTGTTGGCGATGGTGACGATCCGGTCGGCGGGGACTTTCAGGGCCTGGAGGATTTCCAACTGGTCGGCGCCGGCCATGATGGCGATCTTGCCACCCGAATTGGCGAAGCTTTCGTAGCCGTGCAGGTTCTTCGGATTGCCCTTGGCGACCAGCAGTCCCTCGCCGTAGGAACTGTTCGGCTCGGAATAGAGCACCTGCTTGCAGCGCTGCGGCAGGATGGCCATTTCCGCGGCGACCATGTCGTAGCGATCGGCCTGGAGGCCCGGGATCAGGGAGCCGAACGCCGTCGTGGTCCACTCGATTTTGCCAATCCCCAGGGCTTTCGCGATGTGCTTGGCCACGTCCGGGCCGACACCCTTGGCCTCGCCCTTCAGATCCATGTAGCCGTAGGGGATTTCATTGGCGACGGCCACCCGCAGCGTGCCGCGGTCGCGGATGGCGTCGAGATCGGCGGCCTGCGCGGCGGCGCCCAGACCCAGGACACAGGCGGCTGCGGCCAGCAGCCGGGGAGTCAGTGCGGATTGCTTGAGTGCGGTTTTCATGAGAGCCCTCCTGGATATATATGTATGAAATGATCTCTAGGCGAAATATGCATTATAGAATGATTTGTGTACTAATCAATTCATGTGGAATCTTATCGCCGGGTGGGAAAGGATGTGCGGGTACGGAAAATCCTTCGGGAGTCGATAGCGCAATTTTCTTGCCGCATTGGAGGGGTGGCGTGCTAGGATTCACCCGTCAATTCTCTGCGGAACGCGCGCACCGCATGGGAAAGGCTTGAGAAGCGTGGAAAATCTTCCAGGTGCGGAAAGTCGTCCGGGTTCGGGTGGAGCAACTTTCTTGCCTCGAAGGGGCGGGCTGTGCTAGGATTTGTCGATGCACTCGATTCCTTATTTTTTCTACTTTTTTACGTTTCCAAAACCGCTGGTGGAGGAAGGGAATCGCTGTACGAAAAGGTAGACCACACATTCCCGAAAAAGCCGCCGGCGCTGCCAGGCGGCTTTTTTGTTGCCGCCCCCGCATCCGGCCCATGAATGGAGCAAGACCGTGTCACACAATACCGACGATACCCGCATCCGAGAAATCCGCGAGCTGGCGCCGCCCGCCCACGTGATGCGTGAATTCCCCTGCACGGCGGACATTTCCCGCACGGTCCACGATGCGCGGCGGGCCATCCACGACGTGCTTTATGGCGACGACGATCGCCTGGTCGTCATCGTCGGCCCGTGCTCCATACACGACACCCAGGCGGCCCTGGAATACGCCCGCCGCCTGGCGCCGCAGCGCGAACGCCTGGACGCGGACCTGGTCATCGTCATGCGGGTGTACTTCGAGAAGCCCCGCACGACGGTGGGCTGGAAAGGCCTGATCAACGACCCGGGCCTGGACGGCAGCTTCGACATCAACCAGGGCCTGCGCACCGCGCGCGAGCTGTTGATCGACATCAACGCCTTGGGCCTGCCGGCCGGCACCGAATTCCTGGACATGATCACGCCGCAGTACATCGCCGATCTGGTGTCCTGGGGCGCCATCGGGGCGCGCACCACCGAAAGCCAGGTGCATCGGGAACTGGCTTCGGGGCTGTCCTGCCCGGTGGGCTTCAAGAATGGCACCGACGGCAACACGCGCATCGCCATCGATGCGATCAAGGCCTCGTCGCAGCCGCATTACTTTCTGTCGGTCACCAAGGGCGGGCATTCCGCCATCGTATCCACGCGCGGCAACGAGGATTGCCACGTGATCCTTCGCGGCGGCAAGGCGCCCAACTATCAGGCCGAGCATGTCCAGGCGGCGGCCGAGGCCCTGGAAAAGGCCGGGATGCGTCCGCGCGTCATGGTGGATGCCAGCCATGCGAACAGCAGCAAGGATTACACCCGCCAGCCCCTGGTGATCGAGGACGTCTGCACCCAGATCGAGGCCGGCGATACGCGCCTGTTCGGCGTGATGGTCGAAAGCCATCTGGTGGGCGGACGCCAGGATCTGGTGCCGGGCAAGCCCCTGGTCTATGGCCAGAGCATCACGGACGGCTGTGTGGACTGGGACACGACCGCCGCCGTGCTCGATCGCCTGGCTGCGGCTGTGCGCGCGCGCCGTCAGGCGACGCGCGCGGATGAGACGGAACGCCGGTCGGTGCCTGCGGACTGACCAGCGTCCGGCCGGCCGTTGACGCGGATTTTCGAAAATACAGGATCGGACATGGATACCTTGCATATCGTTCAGCAGGCCCGGCCGTTGCCGGATGGATTCCTGGCGGCGCTGCGCGGACGTTTCGGCGAACGATGCTCCACGGCGCAGGCGGTGTGCGCGCATCATGGACGCGACGAATCCCCATATCCGACCATGCCGCCCGATGCCGTGGTTTTCGCCCAGGACGTGGAAGAAGTCGCCTGGGTGGCGCGCCATTGCCACGATCATGGCATCGCCCTGATCCCCTATGGCGCGGGCTCGTCCCTGGAAGGCCACCTGCTGGCGGTCCAGGGCGGGGTCTGTCTGGACCTGTCGGGCATGAACCGGATCGTGGACATTCACGCCGAGGACTTCACGGCCACGGTCCAGGCCGGCGTGACGCGCAAGCAGCTCAACGAATCCTTGCGGGAAACGGGGCTGTTCTTTCCGATCGACCCGGGCGCCGACGCCAGCCTGGGCGGCATGGCGGCCACCCGCGCCTCCGGTACGAATGCCGTGCGCTACGGCACCATGCGCGAGAACGTCATGTCGCTGAAGGTCGTCACGGCCGACGGGCGGGTGATCGAGACCGCCAACCGGGCGCGCAAATCGTCGGCGGGCTATGACCTGACCCGCCTGTTCGTGGGCAGCGAGGGCACTCTGGGCATCATCGTCGAAGTCACCGTGCGCCTGTATCCCCAGCCCGAGGCCGTGTCCGCGGCGATCTGCAATTTCCCGGACCTGGACGCCGCCGTCGGCAGCGTGATCGAGGTCATCCAGACGGGCGTGCCGGTGGCCCGGATCGAGTTCATGGACGCCCATGCGGTGCGTGCCACCAACCGCTACAGCCATCTGACCCTGCGCGAATCGCCGCTGCTGCTGTTCGAATTTCACGGCAGTCCGGCCTCGGTGCGCGAGCAGGCGGAAACGGTCCAGTCCATTGCGCGCGAACATGGCGGTCAGGACTTCGCATGGGCCGAGCGGCCCGAAGACCGCAGCCGCCTTTGGACGGCCCGGCACAATGCCTATTTCGCGGGCCTGCAGTTGCGCCCCGGTTGCCGCTCCAGCACGACCGACGTGTGCGTGCCGATCTCACGTCTGGCCGAATGCGTGGGCGAAACCGCGCGCGAACTGGACCGTGCCAGCTTTCCCTACACGATCGTGGGCCATGTGGGCGATGGCAACTTTCACGTCCTGATGCTGCTGGACCCGGACGACCCCGGCGAGTGGGCCGAGTCCGAACAACTGAACCAGCGTCTGGTGGCCCGCGCCATCGCCATGCAGGGCACTTGCACCGGCGAGCACGGGGTCGGCCTGCACAAGCAGGCTTTCATGCGCGCCGAGCACGGCCAGGACGCCCTGGATGTGATGGCTGCGCTGAAGACTGCGCTGGACCCGCGCAACGTGCTCAATCCCGGCAAGATCCTGCCGCCGGCGACCGCCTGAAGGATTCCCATGGACATCGCAAGCTCCACGGAAGCACGGCACGACACCGTGCCCGATTTTCCCGGCTTCCTCGCCCGCATCGCGCGGGACGTGCCGGCGCACTGCGTCCTCACCCGGCCAGACCAGACGCGCGTTTACGAATGCGACGGGCTGGCCCTGTACCGCGAACTGCCCCCCGTGGTGGTGCTGCCCGAAAACGAGGCCCAGGTCGTCGCCATCCTCAAGGCCTGCCACGAGCACAATGTGCCGGTGGTGCCGCGAGGCACGGGCACCGGCTTGTCGGGCGGCGCCACGCCGCACCCCCAGGGGGTGGTCGTGGGACTGGCCAAACTCAACCGCATCCTGCGGCTGGATCCTGAAACCTGCGTGGCCGTGGTCGGACCGGGTGTGCGCAATCTGGCGATCTCCGAGGCCGCCGCCCCGCACGGCCTGTACTATGCGCCGGACCCGTCCAGCCAGATCGCCTGTTCCATCGGCGGCAACGTGGCGGAAAACTCGGGTGGCGTACATTGTCTGAAATACGGCCTGACGGTGCACAACGTCCTGCGCGTGCGCGTGGTCACGATTGAGGGCGAGATCGTCGAGCTCGGCGGCGAGGCGCCGGACACCCCGGGCCTGAACCTGCTGCAGGCGTTCATCGGCTCCGAGGGCATGCTCGGCCTGGTGACCGAGGTCACGGTGCGGCTCATTCCGCGTCCGCGGCTGGCCCGGGTGGTCATGGCCAGTTTCCCCGGCGTCGAGCAGGCGGGCGAGGGCGTCACGCGCATCATCGCGGACGGCATCATCCCGGCCGGGCTGGAACTGATGGACAAGCGCGCGGTGCACATGGTCGAACCGTTCGTGAAGGCCGGCTACGACCTGGAGGCCGAGGCCATCCTGTTGTGCGAGTCCGACGGCACGCCCGACGAGGTCGCCGAGGAAATCGCCCGTGTCGAGGCCTTGCTGCGCGAGGCGGGCGCCACCCGCCTGCAGACGTCCTCCTCCGAGGAGGAGCGCCTGAAGTTCTGGGCCGGACGCAAGAACGCCTTTCCCGCGGCCGGACGCATCTCGCCCGACTACTACTGCATGGACGGCACCATCCCGCGCCGCCATCTGGGCAAGGTCCTGGCCGCCATCGCCGGGATGGAAAACCAGTTCGGCCTGCGTTGCTCGAACGTATTCCACGCCGGCGACGGCAATCTGCATCCCCTCATCCTGTTCGATGCCAACCAGCCCGACGAGGTCGAACGCGCCGAGGCCTTCGGCGCCGCCATCCTGGAACTGTGCGTCCAGGTGGGTGGCACCATCACCGGCGAGCACGGTGTGGGCCTGGAAAAGATCAACCAGATGTGTTCGCAGTTCACGCGCGACGAGCTGGACGTCTTCTCGGCGGTCAAGCGCGCCTTCGATCCTTACGGGCTGCTCAATCCGCTCAAGCTCATTCCGACGCTGGTGCGCTGCGCCGAATACGGCAAGATGCACGTCCATCAGGGCGACATCCGTTTTCCCGACATCCCCCGGTTCTAGGATTGAATAGGCCCTGACCATGGAATTCGTATTGTCCGAACTTTGCGAGCAGGTCGTGACTGCTCGCGCGGCCCAGCGTCCGCTCCTGATCCGGGGCGGTGGCACGCGGCTCTTTTACGGCGGCCCATTGCCCCCGGAGGGCACCGTGTCCCGGCTGGACCTGTCAGCCTATCAGGGGGTGGTGAGCTACGAGCCGTCCGAACTGGTGCTGACCGCGCGGGCCGGCACGCCGCTGGCCGAAATCGAGGCGCTGCTGGCATCGAGGGACCAGATGCTGGCCTTCGAGCCGCCGCGTTTCGGCGCCGCCGGCACCCTGGGGGGCTGCGTGGCCTCGGGCCTGTCCGGTCCCCGCCGCATGGCCGCGGGCTCGCTGGCCGATTTCGTGCTCGGGACGCGTCTGTTGAACGCCGATGGCAACGTGCTGCGCTTCGGCGGCGAGGTCATGAAGAACGTCGCCGGCTACGATGTTTCGCGCCTGCTGGCGGGTTCTCTCGGCGTCCTGGGCGCCCTGGTGGAGGTCTCGCTCAAGGTCGCGCCCCGGCCGCGCCGCGAGGCCACCACCGTGCTGGCGCTGGATGAGTCCTGTGCCCTGGATCTGTGCCTGCGCTGGCGTTCCCGGCCGCTGCCGGTGTCGGCGACGGCCTGGGTGGCCGATGCCTCGGGTGCGAGCGGAAAGCTCTCGGTGCGCCTGTCGGGCAATGAATCCGCCGTGCGCCAGGGCCTGGAGGAAATCGGCGGCGAACAGTTGCCGGAAGAAGCCGCCGATGCCTTCTGGCTGGTTCTGCGCGATCAGACCCACGCGTTTTTCCGCCAGCGGCCCTTGTGGCGCATCGTCCTGCCCGCCGGCGCGCCGGCGCTGGGTCTGGGGCCCGTGCTGCACGAGTGGGGCGGCTGCCAGCGCTGGCTGGCCGGATCACACGATGCGGCCGCGCTGCGTGACCGGGTGCGGGCGCTGGGCGGTTCGGCCTGCCTGTACCGGCGCGAGGGCGCGTCCGCCGACGTGCCGGCTTTCCATCCCCTGGCCGACGGCGTCCTCCAGATCCATCGGCGGCTGAAGCGGGAATTCGATCCCGCCGGGATCTTCAACGCCCATCGGCTGTACCCGGAACTCTGAGGACACACCATGCAGACACAACTCGCGGAATGGGCGCGCGACACCGATTTCGGCCGGGAAGCCGATGAGATCTTGCGGCGCTGCGTGCATTGCGGCTTTTGCCTGGCGACCTGTCCGACCTATCAGATCATGGGCGACGAGCTCGACAGTCCGCGCGGCCGCATCTATCAGATCAAGCAGATCCTCGAAGGCGCCGAACCGACCTACGTCACCCAGCAACACCTGGACCGCTGCCTGACCTGCCGCAATTGCGAAACCACCTGCCCCTCGGGCGTGCAATATGGCGCCCTGGTGGACATCGGCCGCCAGATCGTCAACGAGCGTGTGCGCCGCCCTCTGCGCGAGCGCCTGATCCGCGGGACCCTGCGCCGCCTGATGGGGTCGCGCTGGTTCGGACCGCTGTACCGGATCGGCATCTGGGTGCGGCCGGTTCTGCCCGCCGTGCTGCGGGCGAAGATCGCGCAGTCCCGGCCTGCGGGACTGCTGCCCGCCGATCCGGGCCGCCATGCGCGCCAGGTCCTGATGCTGGCCAATTGCGTCCAGCCCGCCATGATGCCGTCCATCGATGCCGCCACGCTGCGCGTGCTGGATGCGGTGGGAGTCGGTACTCGCATCGCCGCCGGATCGGGCTGCTGTGGCGCCATCAATTTCCACCTCGACGCCCAGGAAGCCGGCCGCGACCAGATGCGCGCCAACGTGGACGCCTGGTTGCCGCTGCTGGAATCCGGCGAGGTCGAGGCCGTGATCGTCAACGCCTCGGGCTGCGGCGGCATGATCAAGGACTACGCCCATCATCTGAAGCACGACCCGGCCTATGCCGAACGCGCCGCGCGTCTGATGCCGTATGTCAAGGACATCGCAGAATTTCTGGCGCCCATGGCGGCCGAGGTCCGCTCGAAGATGCGCCGCGCGCCGGGTCGCAGTGCTTTCCATCCGCCCTGCACGCTGCAGCACTGGCAGGGTCTGCGCGCCGTCACCGAGCGGCTGCTGTCCGATCTGGGTTTCGATCTCCAGTCCTTCGGAGAATCGCACCTGTGCTGCGGTTCGGCGGGCACGTATTCGATCACCCAGCCCGTGCTGTCGAAATCCTTGCGCGACCGCAAGCTTCAGGCGATCGAGGCGACGCTGCCCGAGACCATCGTGTCCTCGAACATCGGCTGTATCTGCCATCTCCAGAGCGGCACCGGCACACCGGTGCGCCACTGGATCGAAACCGTGGACGAGGCCCTGCATGACTGATCGTCCGTCGCGCGGCGCGCGGGTCGTCATCGGCATGTCGGGCGGGGTGGACTCCTCGGTGTCGGCCTGGTTGCTCAAGCAGCAGGGTTACGAAGTGGTCGGCCTGTTCATGAAGAACTGGGAGGACGATGACGACAGCGAATACTGCTCGTCGCGCCAGGACTGGCTGGACGCCGCCAGCGTGGCCGACGTGGTGGGCGTGGACATCGAGGCGGTCAATTTCGCCGCCGAGTACAAAGACCGGGTGTTTGCGGAATTCCTGCGGGAATATTCCGCCGGCCGCACGCCCAATCCCGACGTGCTCTGCAATGCCGAGATCAAGTTCAAGGCTTTCCTGGACCACGCCATGGGACTGGGCGCCGACTACATCGCCACCGGCCATTATGCCCGGGTGCGGCGCATCGGCACGCCCCGGGGGACGCGCAGTCAGCTGTTGAAAGCGCTGGACGTCACCAAGGACCAGAGCTATTTCCTGCACCGGCTGAACCAGGACCAGCTGGCGCGCACGCTGTTTCCCCTGGGTGAGCTGCCCAAGACCGAGGTCCGGCGCATCGCGCGCGAGATCGGCCTGCCCAACGCCGCCAAGAAAGACTCCACAGGCATCTGCTTCATCGGCGAGCGACCGTTCCGGGAATTCCTGAACCGTTATCTGCCCACGAAGCCGGGGCCGATGCTGACGCCCGAAGGTCGGCAGATCGGCCGGCATCAGGGCCTGGCCTTCCATACCCTGGGCCAGCGCAAGGGCCTGGGCATCGGCGGAGTGCGCGGCGCCCAGCGCGAGGACGGCACGGCCGACGCCTGGTATGCGGCCCGCAAGGATCTGGAAAACAATATCTTGTACGTCGTCCAGGGGCATGACCACCCCTGGCTGCTCAGCGAGCGGCTGCAAACCCAGGACGCCACCTGGATCGCGGGCGAGCCGCCGGTCCCCGGCGCCTACGCCGCCAAGACCCGCTACCGCCAGGCCGACGCCGCCTGTGTCCTGGAGCCGGGGGCGGGCGCGGATTTCGCGCTCCGCTTCGCGGAACCTCAGTGGGCCGTGACGCCGGGGCAGTCCGCCGTGCTGTACGACGGCGACGTCTGCCTGGGCGGCGGGATCATCGTCTGAGGTCGGACGGCTTTGAGCGGTCCCAGATGAAAAACCCCGCGCAGGTCGGCCCGGCGCGGGGTTTTTTCTGTGGCGGGAATCCGCACGGAATCTAGGCGGCGGGAGGGCGGGTCGCGGCAAAAGACGGGCGCGTGCCAAGTTTTTCCGCCAGGCGGGCCAGGTGAGGGTGGCCCGCGCGCCAGTCCGTGTCCGGGAAGCGCAGGTCCAGGTAGCCCAGGGCGGCGCCCACGGCGATGTCGGCCAGGCACAGGTTGACGCCCATGCAGTAGGACTGCTCTCCGAGCAACTGATCCATGTAATCGAGTCCGGCGCGGATCTTGTGGTGCTGCCGGTCGACCCAGTCGATGTTGCGCTGGGGTTCGGGCCGGCGGTGGGTTTCCATGAAAGCGGCCGCGGCCGCATCCATGATGCCGTCGGCCACGGCCTCCCAGCGCTTGACTTCCACGCGCTCTCGTCCAGGCGGCGGAATCAGCCGGCCGACCGGCGAAAGCGTATCCAGGTATTCCACGATG
This sequence comes from Castellaniella denitrificans, assembly GCF_027214045.1. Classification (GTDB taxonomy): domain Bacteria; phylum Pseudomonadota; class Gammaproteobacteria; order Burkholderiales; family Burkholderiaceae_B; genus Castellaniella; species Castellaniella denitrificans_A. Next base: position 126,231 of record NZ_JAPWHE010000005.1, read on the forward strand.
ACGCGCGAGTCGAACAGCGCGCCGTTCTCGTCCATGATCAGACAGGGCACCTTGCCCAGGGGATTGTGCGCCGTGACGTGGGTCGCGGGGCCCCAGGGGTCGTCGAGAATCAGCTCGTAGTCGAGTTTTTTCTCGGCCAGCACGATACGCACCTTGCGAACGTACGGGCTGGTCAGGGAACCGATCAATTTCATGAGGAAACAGGGTAGTCCAGGGCTCGAAAAGTATAGCAGGGCGGGTTCCGCGACTTGCGGTTGCGCGGGCCATTTCGGCCTTTTTTTACCAAGAGCCGAGGAAGGGTGTGGTATATACGCCCTGCCGCCGGAAGCCGGCGGGGCGGGTGTTAAAATCCCCGGCTGAAATCCGCTTTGCCGCTGCATTGGCGGGGCGCGTTTCCAGGTTGCCTTTCATTCCATTGCCCCGCGTGTTCCGGATTTGAATCTCCGGGCGGCGGCGTCTTCTTTCTTCCCGCCGATCATGCATATTGATTCTTCCCTCAGCGCGCTGAATGCGCTGTCGCCCCTGGACGGGCGCTACGCGGCCAAGGCCGACGCCCTGCGGCCTTTCCTGTCCGAAGCCGGTTTCATGGCGCACCGGGTCGAGGTCGAGATTGCCTGGCTGGTCGGCCTGTCCGACGCCGGTTTGCCCGAACTGCCCGCTTTCCCGGCGGCGGCGCGCGCGCGGCTGCGGGCGCTGGTGGAAAATTTCTCCGAAGCGGACGCGGCCCGCATCAAGGCCATCGAACGCACCACCAACCACGACGTGAAGGCGGTCGAATACTGGCTCAAGGAGCAGGTCGCCGACGACGCCGAACTGTCCCGCGCGGCGGAATTCATCCACTTCGCCTGCACGTCCGAAGACATCAACAACACCTCGCACGCGCTCATGCTGGGCCGGGCGCGCACGCTGTGCGTGGTGCCCGCGCTGGAGTCCGTCGCCGCCCGCCTGCGCGAACTGGCGCACATGCATGCCAACCAGCCGCTGCTGTCGCGCACGCACGGCCAGCCGGCCACCCCCAGCACCATGGGCAAGGAATTCGCCAACGTGGTCGCCCGCCTGGACCGGGCGCTGGACGCGATCCGCGCCGTGCAGCCGCTGGCCAAAATGAACGGCGCCACGGGCAACTACAACGCCCACCTGGCGGCCTATCCGGAAGTCGACTGGCCCGCGTTCTCCGCCGGCGTGCTGGGCGGCCTGGGGCTGACCCAGAATCCTTATTCGATCCAGATCGAGCCGCACGACTGGATGGCGGCCCTGTTCGATGCGATCGCCCGCGCCAACACCATCCTGCTGGACCTGAACCGCGACGTCTGGGGCTATATTTCCCTGGGGTACTTCAAACAGCGGCTGAAGGACGGCGAAGTCGGCTCGTCCACGATGCCGCACAAGGTCAACCCGATCGATTTCGAAAATTCCGAAGGCAACCTGGGCCTGGCCAATGCCATGTTGCGCCATCTGTCGGAAAAATTGCCGGTATCGCGCTGGCAGCGCGACCTGACGGATTCGACCGTGCTGCGCAATCTGGGCGTGGCGCTGGGCTACGGCCTGATCGCCTACGATTCGTGCCTGCGCGGCCTGGGCAAGCTGGAGCTGAACCCCGCCGTCATCGACGCCGACATCGACGCCTGTTGGGAAATCCTGGCCGAGCCCGTGCAGACGGTGATGCGCCGTCACGGCCTGCCGCAACCCTACGAGCAATTGAAGGCGCTGACGCGCGGCAAGGGCATCACCGAGCAGGCCTTGCGGGAATTCATCGCCGGCCTGGACCTGCCCGCCGAACCCAAGGCACGGCTGCTGGCGATGACGCCACGCAGCTATATCGGCCTGGCGGCCCGGCTGGCGGCGGCAGTGTAGGCGAGGCCTTGATCTTGCCAGGCGGCTTTTGCGCGGGCAATGAAAAAGGTGTATAGTTTCGTTCTTCGCAAAATCATTGCGACGGGCTGTTAGCTCAGTTGGTAGAGCAGCGGACTCTTAATCCGTCGGTCGAGTGTTCGAGTCACTCACAGCCCACCAGGATTATCAAGGACTTAGGAGTGATCCTAGGTCCTTTATTTTTGCCCGTATGTGCCGCGATATTCTTTGCCCGTATGCGCCGCTGGCACATATACAGTAGTTTTTCAGGCGCCGATCTTCCGGCTATTTGGCGTCATGGATTCTCGCCAGCGGCTCTTGCGTAGATCTCGGTTGTGGCCTTGTCTTTGTGTCCGCATAGCGCCTGGATGCGCTCGATCGGGATGCCGGACAGCCACATGTCGGTGGCTCCTTTCCCCTTCAGATCGTGAAACCCGGATGGTTGCAGGGACTCCGCGTCGGCGACGTAGCGATCGCGCGCGGTCTCGGCACCAAAGCCGGTGACTACAATGGAGGCTCATATAAGGAGTGTTATGTTGGAATTTCAGCCCGGAGCACGGGCATATCTTTTGGATATTCATGCCCTGTCTACAGACGGGGACGGCAATGAAGTGTTTGTAGGCATGACCCTGAAGGAGTCGGTCTGGTACCAGCAATACCTTGAAGACTCATTCAGCGGAAATGCCGATCGCACTGACGATTCGCAAGAAAGATATCTTGCGCTACACGACAAGCACGAGGGCGCGCGACAGACCGTGATAGCCAACGTTCACAAGTCGATCATTCAGTAGCGACTGCGCCCACCACACCCCGCAGAAAATCCCCGCCCCCGGCGCTCTCGAGGCCTGGAAAGACCATGAGGACTTCGAGGGGGGGCTTCTGGATGATGGTGGATATCGACCTATCCAAGGTCAGCACCAAAGCTGTTCGCCTGAACATCAGTCTCCCGGAGGACCTGGTGCATCGTATTGACGCCGTGGCCAAGACCCAGCATCTGTCACGCTCGGCCTTCCTGGCAAAGGCCGCAGAACGAGAAATGGCCGAAGCTTAAAACGAAAACCCGCCCCGTCGGGCGGGTTCGTTTCCTCGGGGCGCGATGCTCCTGCCCGTATTGTCACACTTTCCGTCCCGCTTTTTGAAAGCCTCATGTCTCACTTTCCAAGCGTAGGTCGCGAACCCACCGCGACGAACTGCGGGCTCCACACAGACCTGTCTGCTTTCAACCAGGGATTCCAGAACGTGCAGCACGCCTTTGCGCACACGCTGCCGATCGGGTCCGGCGGCCTGCGGGAACCTGTTATAAAAACGGCAGGCGCGTTCCAGCAGAAAGGAGAGAAACATGTCCGGTCGAATCGTGATTCGAAGCAGCGTTGCGCTGTGTTTCGCCGCTCTGGTTTCAGGCTGTTTCGGCGGCGGCGGACCGGCGCCGGCCAGGCAGACGGATCGCGGCGGCGATTGCCAGTGGGACCGCAGCCGGTGCTTGTATGAAGGCTCCTACGAGCCTGGCGAACGGGCGTATGCCGAACAAGAGGCGAAGGACCTGAACCGGGCCGCGCTGGAAAAACTGCGGCGCGGTTCGGGCAGATAATCGGCTAGATAATGGGCGGTATTCCGCTTTTCGGGCGTCGTGGCCGTTGGGTAACATGGCTGAGCGATGCCTGATCGGATCGCACCAAGACCCCTACCGGAGATTCTGAAATGTGTGATTCGAAATTCTGCATGCATGCGGCGGCTTCCTCCCGTCGTTCTTTTCTTAGGTCCTCTCTGTCCACGGCGCTGGCGGTTGCCGCCGGAGGCGCGCTGCCGGGCGGCCTGGCCATGGCGCGTACGGCGTCCCCGCCCAAGCCGCAGAATGTCGTGGATCCCGATACTGCGCTTGCGCGGCTGGCGGACGGCAACGGGCGGTATGTATCCGGAAAGGCCCTGCGGCATGATTTTTTCCATGAGCGCCCGGTGCTGACGGGGGGGCAGAACCCCTATGCGGCCGTGCTTGGCTGCGCGGACTCGCGCATCGTGCCCGAATATACGTTCGATTGCGCCCGGGGCGACCTGTTCGTCGCGCGGGTGGCGGGCAATTTCGCCAATGACGACATGCTGGGCAGTCTGGAATACGCGGTGGCGGTCCTGGGTGTGCCGCTGATCCTCGTGCTCGGGCATGACAAATGCGGAGCGATCGATGCGGCCGTCAAGGCCGTCACGCAGTCGGCCCAATTTCCGGGCCGGATTCCTTCGCTGGTGTCGGCCATCGCGCCGTCCGTGGAAAAGGTCCGTGGCGCGGCGGGCAACCTGCTGGAGGCCGCGATCACGCAGAATGTCCGCGACAATGTGGCTGCTCTGGCCGAGCGCTCGGACATCATCCGGGATGCCGCGCAGGCCGGCAAGTTGCGGATCGTCGGGGGTGTCTACCACCTGGCTACCGGCCGGGTAGAGTTTCTGGCCTAGGATGGGCGGTTGATGGCCACGACGGGTTCGGCCGCCGGCCCGCGCATCCTGATCGTCGAGGACGATCCGACGCTGGCGGAAAACCTGTATGGTTATCTGGAGCGCCAGGGCATGGCGCCGGATGTGGCCTACGATGGCCATGGCGCCCTGACTTTGCTGCGCGAGTCGCCCTTCGACGCCATGGTGCTGGATCTGGGCCTGCCCGGATTGGACGGTCTGGGTGTCCTGCGCGCCATGGGGCGGGACCCCGCCCTGTGGCGCCCCGTGCTGGTGCTGACCGCGCGCGAACGGCTCGAAGACAAGCTTCTGGCCTTCGAGCTGGGGGCGGAAGACTATCTGGTCAAGCCTTTTTCTCTGGCCGAGGTCGTCGCGCGGCTGCGTGTCCTGGCGCGGCGGGGGCGGGGCGGCGAAGCCGGTCCGCTCGTTCACGGGGATCTCCGCTACGACCCGCATGCGCAGACGGTGACCCTGGCCGGCCGGCCGCTGGTCCTGCCACGCAAATCGGTGCTGCTGCTGGCGGCCCTGATGCAGTCGGCGGGTGGTCTGGCGACCCATGCCCGCTTGACGGCGGCCTTGTGGCCCGACGGACCGCCATCGGACCGCGCCCTGCATGATCAGGTGCATCTGCTGCGCCGCCGTCTGCGCGCGGAACGGGGACCCGACATCGTGGCAGACCCTGGCCGAGGCTGGAGAATCAGTCAGGACGCAGGGGACGGCGCGTCGCACCGATAGGGGGCCATGATGCGTCAGGATCGGCCTTCCTCACTGGCCCGGCGGGTGACCTGGGCCGTCACCGGCACCGCCGCCGTATTCCTGCTGGTCATCAGTCTGCTGGCCTATGAAACCTTCGCGCGCATGGAGGACAGTCTGGTCGACGAAGTCCTGTCGAGCCAGATTGCCGCCCTGAGAGACGATCTCGGCGCGGGGCTGGCCGTGCCGGCGACCCTGCCGCCGCGCTGGAGCGAAGGGGGGCGTGTCCAGGCCTGGGTGCAGCCGGCGGATCGGCCGCCTCCCCTGGAAGGCATGTTCTCGGCGGGGCCGGGTGGCCGCGAAATCGTGGAATCGGGCCGGACATGGCACACCTGGGTCGAGACTCTTCCCCAGGGACTGCTCTATGTCCGTTACGACGCCACTTCGCACGAAGACCGGGTCCGGTCGTTCGGCTGGATTCTGGCGGGCGGGGCTGTGTTGGCGCTGATCTGCGCCTGGCTGCTGGCCCGGCGTCTGGCGCGTCGGGTGGTGGCGCCGATCCGCGCCGTATCGGACCGGCTTTCGGCCTGGGGAGGCGTAAACCTCGCCGATGAGGCGCCTCTGGGCGATGAGGCGCTGCAATTGATCGGGGCCTTCAACCGCATCCAGGACCGGGTCGACCGGGCCGTGGCGTTCGAGCGTCAGTTCGCCGCCAATCTCGGCCATGAATTGCGCACGCCGCTGGCCGCCCTGCGTTCAGACTGCGAAATGGCGTTGCTGGACGCCGTGCCCGGGACGCCCCTGGCGGCGCGCCTGACGCGCATGCTGGTCCAGGTCGATGCTGCGGCCAGCAGTCTCGCGGGCGCCGCGGCCCTGAACAGCGCCGATCCGGCCCGGGTGCGTCGCGTCGATCTGTCGCAGGCGCTGGAGCAGGCCTGGTTCGCCCTGGAACCCATGGCGCGCGCGCGGGGCCTGGTGCTGGATCCGCGTATTCCGCCGGGTGTGTGCCGGTCCCTGGATCCGGACGCGCTGCTGATCGTGTTGCGCAATCTGCTGCGCAATGCGATCGAGCACGCCGCGCCGGCCACGCTTCGGGTTGACCTGGACGCGGATGGTGTCCTGGTTCTGCGCGACGACGGGCCGGGCATCGATCCAGGACGTCTGGCGCGCGTGCGCGAGTGGCGCGCCGGCCGGGCGGATCTGGCCGCGCCGGACGCGCCCGAGGCGGGTCATGGTCTGGGCCTGGGCATCGCCCAGCGTGTCTGCGAGTTGCGGGGCTGGCGGCTGAGCGTGGACTCGGTCCATGACGGTCCCGACAGTGGCACAACCTTCAGATTGGACTTGAATTCAGTTTCCAGTCAGGAAAATTCGTAGCGGATTCGTGGTCTTCAAGGCTATAGTGAGCGTCGTTTGATCAGGAGCCGTCATGCCTTCGACCGCCTCTTCTCCTCCGGGCGCGTCCGCGGCCCATTCCAAAACCAATCTCGATTCCATCTGGGAACGCCTCGCGCATGCCCAGGTGCTGCGTCGCCGCGCCTTGGGCGTGTTGGGCACGCTGGCGGTGCTGACGTTGCCCTGGGTCGGCTCCGCCTGGCCGGAGGCCGGATGGGTCAATCAGGGCCTGGAATGGTTGGGCCTGGTCCTGATGGTGCTGGCTTTGCTGGGGCGTTGCGCCTGCATGCTGTACCTGGGCGGGCGCAAGGGTGCCGATCTGGTGGCCGAAGGCCCCTATGCGGTCTGTCGCAATCCCTTGTATTTCTTTTCCATTGTGGCCGTCCTGGGCATCGGCCTGCAGACCGGCAGCCTGACGGTCGGGCTGGTGCTGGCCCTGGCGGCCTGGGCGGTGTTCCGCTGGATCGTGAGCGAAGAAGAGCGGATGCTGCGCGCATGCTTCGGCGCGCCGTTCGATGACTATTGCGTGCGCGTGCCCCGGTTCCTGCCTCGTCCATCCGCCTGGAATTCGCCGCGGCACGTCACGGTCGACCTGCAGGGCGTCTGGAACACGGTGCGTGACGCGCTGCCGTATTTCCTGTCGATCCCCGTGTTCGAGGCCATCGAGGCCGCACAGAACGCGGGCTGGTTCCACGTCCGGCTGTGGCTGTATTGAGCATCCTGCGGCCGGATCCTTTCTGATTCCGCGCATCGGCGCCGCATGCCCCTGTGATACAGTGCCAGGCAGTTTTTCATGCCTGGAGCCTGGTCGATGCAGTTCCCGTTCTACCCTATCGGCACCCACGGCGTTCCCTGCGTCAGCCCCCGGGGCTGCGTGCGCATCCATCGCTGGAATCCCCGTGCGCCGACCCCGAACCGCTCTTTCGGTCCCTGCAGCCCCGCGCCTGAATCGGCGGCGCCGGACTACGCCCTGGAGCATTGACGCCATGGACATCGTTTTCGCCTCGGAACTGGAACCCGATCCCCAGGCCTGGGTGGCGGCGCTGCGCGACGCCTTGCCCGAAGCCCGGGTGCGTCTGTGGGGCGATGAGCATTCCGATGGCCAGGCCGATTTCGCCGTGGTGTGGGCGCCGCCGATCGACCTGTTCGCCCGCGAACCCCGGCTGCGCGCCCTGTTCAATCTGGGCGCCGGAGTCGACGCCCTGCTGCGCCTTCCGGGTCTGCCGCCCGGCCTTCCCCTGGTGCGTCTCGAAGACGGCGGCATGGCGGTGCAGATGGCGGAATACACGCTCTACCATCTGCTGCGCGAATCGCGCGATTTCGGACGCTACGAACGCCAGCAGGCCGGAGGGCTCTGGCAGCCCCTAGACGATATCGATCGCGACGCCTGGACCGTCGGTGTCCTGGGCGCCGGGGCGATGGGCGCTCGGGTCGCCCAGGCCTGCGCCGCGCTGGAATACCCGACGGCGGTCTGGTCGCGCAGCGGCCGCGCCGTGCCGGGGGTCGAGTCCTTCGGCGGCGAGGCGGGCCTGGCCGCGTTCCTGGCGCGCACGCGCGTGCTGGTGAACGCATTGCCGCTGACCGACGCCACACGGGGCATCCTGTGCGGCCGCACTTTCGACCAGTTGCGACCCGATGCCCTGGTGATCAACATCGCCCGGGGCGGGCATCTGGTCGAAGCCGACCTGCTGGCGGCCCTGGACGACGGCCGATTGCGGGCAGCGGCCCTGGATGTCTTCGAACGCGAACCTTTGCCGCCCGGCCATCCTTTCTGGGCCGATCCGCGCATCCGCATCACGCCCCACATCGCGGGCGCCAGCCTGATGGATCGGACGGTACGCCAGATCGCCGGCAAGATCCGTGCCCTGGACCGGGGCGAGGCGATCTCCGGCATCGTGGACCGGGACCGGCAGTACTGATGCCCGGCACGCGCCTCCGGAAATCCGTCCGCTGGCGCGCATGGTGGCTGGCCGGCCTGCTGGCGCTGGCCGGTTGCGCGGCGCCGTCCGACCCGGGGCTGCACGGCGAGTCCATGTCAGCCGACCAGTTCGCCCAGAGCGACATCAACCGGCTGCAGTCCCTGGCGATGCGTGACAATCTGGACAGCCTGGACCGGTTGCTGGAAAAGCTGTACCGGCGCAATCCCGGAGAATGGCGCAAGGCCGGATTCACGGACCTGAAGACCGCCCTGGAGCAGGGCCGCGCGCGTATCCGCCGGGGCGAAGTGCCGAAGGAACTGGACGGCTTGCGGGACATCGAGGTGCTGTCTGTCGCCATGGATCCGCGCTACCCCGGGGACCGGGTCGCGGCCTTTGTCCTGGGCCTGTCCAGCATGATCATCGCCGCGCATGGCGGACTGACCCGTTTCCATGTCGGCGATTCCGTCCAGGCGCGGCACGTCTTCAACGCCGCCCGCAACGTCGAGACGGCGGCCTGGATGCTGTCCAGCCGGCGTGACGCCCAGGGGCGTCCGCTGCTGCTGTCCAATGAACTGGGCGACGGCGTGGCCAACCTGAGTTTCGAACGCGAGTTCGGCCGGATCATCGCTCGTCTGGACCTGGAGGCCTCGTTGCAGGACGAGAGCTTGCGGCGTATCGGCATCAACTACGTGCAGGGCCTGCTGTTCTTCAATTTCCTGCCGGTGCGTTGACGCCGCCGGATCGCCAGGCCTGTCTCAGGCTGCCGTGGCGGCCTGGCGAGCCAGTCTGCCGGTGCTTTCCAGGCGCAGCGCGCCGTATTCCAGCGGTTCGATGAAACGGGCCGGAATTGCCTGAATGCCGCCGATGGCGCCGCACAGGGCCCCGGTCAGCATCGCACGGGCCTGGTTCTGGCCTCCGCCGTTGACGGCGTGCAGGACGGCCGACTCGAAATCATCCTGGAAGCGGCCGGCCAGATAGTAGGCGGCGGGAAATTGGTGGTAGACCGCACAGGGCATGCCATACACCAGCGAGGCCTTCCAGGCCGGTTCGACCCGGATGTCCGGATCCTGGGCGGCGCGCACGACGCCGGACACCGTCAGCAGCGCGTCCGGCGAAGGAAACTGGCCGGCGGTGCGCGGCGACTCGGGGCCTGGCGGCGGCGTGTTTTCCCCGGTCGATGTGACACTGTGGAAGGGCAGGGAACCGTCACGCACCAGAGTCATCAGCCTGTCGGATGTGGCCGCGTCCAGCGGCTCGCCGCGGACCAGGCTGCCCAGCACGCAGCCGTAGGCCACGGTCATCGCCAGGACCGTGGTGTCGTATTGGGTCAGCGCCGCATTCGTCGCGCAGTGGCGCGCCAGGTCGGCCGGGCGGCGGGCGTAGCGCACGGCCAGGGCCAGGATGCGCTCGGCGGCTTCTGTGGTGTCGGCCAGGCCGGCCACCTGTCCCCAGGGCAGGCCCTGGCCCACGCGCAGGCGCCAGGCCTCGCGGATCGACTGGCTGGTGTAGCCGCCCGGCCCGTTCAGGGGCGTGCCGTCCAGCAGGGGGAACAAGTCCTCGTCCAGCCGGCGGCAGAAGTCCGGCTCGTCGTATCCGCCGCAGGCGTCCAGCGATCCGGTCAGCAGGTCCAGGATGAAGCCGGCCTGGCCTGACTGGCCGGCCCGCAGACCCGCGTGATAACGGTCGGGGCGGGGATCCGTGTAGCCGTCGATCCAGTCGCCGTAGTCGCGCCGCAGGGCGTCCAGGTCGTAGTACCAGTGTGGTCCCAGGGCCAGGGCGTCGCCGACATAGGCGCCGATCAGGGCGCCTTGGGCGCGTTGTTCAAGGGTGGGTGCCATGCCGGATCCTCTGTCGTGTCCGATGTCCAGGCGGAGGGACCGCCATGGGCGTGCACCCGGTTGCGACCGCTGCGCTCGGCCAGGTGCATCGCCTGGTCAGCATACGCCAAAAAAGCAGCAGGGCGTCGCCCTGGTGTGGCTGCGCAGGCCGGTCAGTCCGCCGGAGCGTGCCTGGCCTGTTGCCAGGCCAGCACGGCCCGGGTGGCCTGCGCCATGATGCGGTCGTGGCGTTCTTTCGGCCATGCCTGGCGCAGCGAGGCGAACAGACATTGTGTGCCGGATTGGGCCTGCTCATTGACGCCGGGGTCTTCCAGCAGGCGGATCTGGATGTGGGCCAGCGTATCGGCGACCAGGCGCCAGCCCAGTTCCGGCATGCCTTTATCCAGGGCCAGCAACTGGCTGCCCAACGTCTGGATGACGGGTTCGACCGATTCCAGGCTTTCGCCCGCCCCCATGGCGTGCCACAGGGCCAGGTGGATCTGGCGGCGCAGCGCGATCTTGAAGTCGATGGCGGCGGTTTCGACGGCGTTCAGTCTTTCGAATTGCTGTTGAAAGCGGGCTTCGCCCGCAGGGTCCAGGCCGGTGCGCAGGGCCCCGATCAGCGCGGTCAGCGGGGGGATCGCCTGAATGCCGAAAGCCTGACTGAAGGCCAGGCCCCATTGGTCCAGTCCAGCCAGCAGCAGCGCCATCCGCAGGGCGCGCGCTTCGGTGTCCGGGTCGGACCGGGTCCAGTCCAGGCACTGCGCGCGCAGCGTGTCCAGCGGGAACGGGGACGATTCCGCCGCCGCGTGACGAAAGGCGCGGGTGAAAGCGTCCCGGGCCAGGTCGGCGGCCTGAGCCTGGACCCCGGGCGGGGCCAGCGCGGCCAACGGGTCGTCGAGGTCCGTGTCCTGTCTGGTTGGTCTGGTCATTTAAATTCGGATGGATGGGCTTGTCAGGCAAGGCGCAAACCGCAGCGATCGCGGTGCTGTCGCGAGGACTCGCCACGCGGCATGGCGAGGCCAAACGCCGAAGGTAAAGATCGGTATCAGCCAGACAGGACACCATGCGGGCATCGGTCATGGCGCCCGCATTGTCTCATGGTTTGACGATGAGACCGTTGTGCACCTGGGTGACGCCCTTGACCGATCGGGCCAGCGCGCCCGCGCGGTCCTTCTCGTGCTGGGACTTGGCGAAACCCGACAGTTGCACGATGCCGCCGTCGATCGTCTTGACGCTGATGTTGGCAGCCGAGGTGTCGGGATCGTTGGCCAGCTTGGCCTTGACCTCCGCCGTGACGGCCGAGCCGTCGATGTACTGGCCGACGGTTTCCTGTTTCCGGGCCACGGAGCAGCCCGAGATCATGACGGTGGCCGCGCCGGCCATCACGGCGATGGCGATGATGCGAGTGACATTCGATTGCATGATGTGCGTCCTTGTGGAAAGGTCGGATGGGTGAGCGTGGGATGCGAAATCACATTAACACGGGGCGGGCGCGGACAGGTGTTCGGGTGTTTTCGATATTTCAAGTGGATACAAGGTGGCGGCATGCCCGTCATGAGATGTTCTATGCTGGAGCGGTCCATGCACATGAAAGGATCCCGGGATGAAACGACGGACGATTTTGTTCACTGCGATGGTTGCGGGCAGTGTCTGGGCGCTTGGCGTCCGGGCGGCGCCCCCGGAAGGCCGGGGACAAGGGCACGGCGGGCCTCATGGCAATGGCGGCGGATCCGGCAAGGGGGCCAATCCCGGCAAAGGCAATGCCGGCCAGGGCAATGCCGGCGGATCGCGCCGGCCGATGGACGACGACTCGCATGGCCGGCATCGTGAATACTTCGATGACCGCAGGGATGATCAGGGCCGGCTGCGCGATGGCGATGCGTATGCCGGGCTCGTCTATGCGGGAATCACCGCGGCGCTGGCCCGGCGTTATGCGCTCGATGCAGGCCTCGGGGGATATGAGGCGCTGCCGCCGGGGATCCGCAAGAACCTGGCGAGAGGCAAGCCGCTGCCGCCGGGCATCGCCAAGAAAATGGTGCCAGGCCCGCTGCTGGGCCGGCTCCCCCGGTACGATGGCTACGAATGGCGCGTGGCGGGCGCCGACCTGATCCTGATCTCGGTCGCGACCGCCGTGGTGGCGGACGTGTTGTACGACGTGTTCGATTGAGCAACGCGCGCGGGGCGCGCCATGACGCGCCTTTATTTCCGGCGTCCGTTGGACAAGGCCACGTAGATGCCGCTGGCGGCGATCATCAGCGCGCCGGCGTAGAACCAGCCATCGGGGATTTCATTCCAGAAAAACCAGCCGAGCAGCCCCGCCGAGATCAGGCCGAAATAATCGAACGGGGCCACGGCCGACGCGGGCGCGATACGGAACGCCTGGGTGATCAGTCCCAGTCCCGCCGTGCTGCAGAGGGCGATTCCGATGAAGCCGGGCAGGTGTGCCCAATCGATCGGTTTCCAGACGAAGGCCAGCGGCAGGCTGGCGAACACCAACTGCCCGAAGACGATGTAGAACATCGTCGTGATCATGCTTTCGCGTGCCCCGATGCGTTTTGCGCTGACCATCATGATGGCGTAGCCGAGCGCGGTCGCCAGCGGCAGTAGGGCGGCCCACTGGATGTTGCCGGGGCTGGGCCGGACGATGACCATGACGCCGGCCAATCCGGCGCATATGGCCATCCATCCGCCTTTCGAGACCTTTTCTCCGAGGAATACGACGGAAATGGCGGTCACGAACAGCGGCGCGCAGAACGCCACGGCGGTGTTCTCGGCCAGCGGAAGCATCGTCAGGCCCAGATAAAAGCAGAAAGCGGCGGCCACGTTCAGGGCGCCGCGCAGCAGATGCACGCCCAGGTGCCGGGTGCGCAGCGCCCTGTGTCCGCCCAGAAACAGCACCAGCGCGGTGACCAGGGGGAGGGCGATGAGCGCGCGCAGGAAAAGAATCTGGATGGGGGGATAGGAAGCGCCCAGCCACTTGGCCAGGCCATCGCTGAGGGTCAGGCTGAATATGCCGGCCAGAATGCAGCCGATGCCGGCCCGGATGCCGCTTTGAGGTGATGCCGCGGTGCTCATGGAACGCTGGTGGGGCCGAATGCAATGGAAAAGGCCTAGCGAGTGATCGCTAGGCCCTTGGTATTTTTGGTGGCGCATCCCTGATTCGAACAGGGGACCTGCGGATTATGATTCCGTCGCTCTAACCGGCTGAGCTAATGCGCCAAAGCACGCCATTATAGGGGCGGAATTTTTGGTGCGCAAGTCGCCCGGAATCTTTGTGTTGGTGCAACGTGAGCATGTCCGGTCTGTGCAAAGTAGAAATGTCCGCTTCAATGGGAAGGGCCAGACCATCGAAGCGGGCAGGGACGATGATCACGATGAGCCAGAAATGCGAAGGCCCCGCCTTTTGGCGGGGCCTTGCTGCCGCTGTGGGCAGCAGCACCGCATGGGAGCGGTGCAAAGTCAACGCCCTGAGGCGTGATGGACTACCGTCAGGTAGTGATTCCAGTATAGATCGCGCGGGAATCCAGACCATAGGTGAATTCCCTAGGAAATAGGCCAGGCCGGTTCGCGGCCCGTTTCATGCCGTGGCCTCCCCGGGTTGCTCGGTCGGATCCTGGTCCGGTGCGACGGCGGTGTCGGCGTGCCCGGACAGGGCCGCGCTCAGGCTGTACAGGGGCTCGAAGGATTCCGCCTGCGCCATGGGCCAGGCGGTGCGGAAGATCGTGTTGCGGAACCGGCCTTCCAGCAGTTCGCCCTTTTCCAGGTCGGGGAACAGCGCGGACAGGACGCGGACTTCGCCGTTGGCGATGCGTCGGGCGATGTGATGCGGCCGGAGCTGGTTGGGGTGGGTCAGGCCGGCCGCGCCCAGCAGTTCGCCCAAGGCCTTGAGAGTGTTGGCGTGGTAGTTGGCGACGCGTACGGACTTGTCGGCCACCACCAGGGCTTGCTGGCGCTTGGGATCCTGCGTGGTGACCCCCGTGGGGCAACGGCCGGTGTGGCAGGTCTGGGCCTGGATGCAGCCGATGGCGAACATGTAGGCCCGGGCACTGTTGCACCAGTCCGCGCCCAGTGCCATCAGGCGCGCCATGTCGAAGGCGCTGATGACCTTGCCCGAGGCGCCCAGCCGGATCTGTTCGCGCAGGCCGATGCCCACCAGCGTGTTGTGAACCAGACGCAGGCCTTCGCGCAGGGGCGTCCCGACGTGATCGACGAATTCGATGGGCGCGGCGCCGGTGCCGCCCTCGGCGCCATCGACCACGATGAAATCGGGCGTGATGCCGGTGGCGATCATGGCCTTGGCGATGGCGAACCATTCCCAGGGGTGGCCGATGCACAGCTTGAAGCCGACCGGCTTGCCGCCGGACAGTTCGCGCAGGCGGGCGATGAACCGCATCATCTCGACGGGCGTGCCGAAGGCGCTGTGGCTGGACGGGGACACGCAGTCCTGGCCGACCGGCACGCCGCGCGCGGCGGCGATTTCCGGCGTGACCTTGGGCGCCGGCAGGATGCCGCCATGGCCCGGCTTGGCCCCTTGGGACAGCTTGAGTTCGATCATGCGGATGTTGTCCCGCCGCGCCATGTCCGTGAAGCGCTCTTCCGAAAAACTGCCGTCCGGATTGCGGCAGCCGAAGTAGCCCGAGCCGATGTTCCAGATCAGGTCTCCGCCGTGTTCCAGGTGGTAGCGGCTGACACCGCCTTCGCCGGTGTCATGGGCGAAATGACCGATCGCCGCCCCCTTGTTCAGGGCCATGACGGCGTTGGCCGACAGCGCGCCGAAGCTCATGGCGGAGATGTTGAAGACCGACAGGTCCACGGGCCGGGTACAGTCCGGGCCGCCGACCGTGGTGCGGAAATCGCTGTCGGCCACATGGGTCGGCACCATGGCGTGGTTGATCCATTCGTAGTCGTTGCCGTAGACGTCGCCCTGGGTGCCGAAGGGTCGCTGGTCCATCTGCCGCTTGGCGCGCTGGTACACCAGGGACCGGTCCACGCGGGAAAACGGCAGTTTGAGCGTGTCGTCCTCGAAAAAATACTGTCGGACTTCCGGACGGATGAATTCGAACAGGAAGCGCAGGTTGCCGATCACCGGGTAGTTGCGGCGGATGGCGTGCCGGGTCTGGCGCAGATCGTAGACGCCCAGCAGGCTCAGGCCCAGGAACAGCAGGCAGGGCAGCCACCAGGCGGCGCTGAAGGACAAGGCCAACAGGGCGCACAGCGCGGTCAGCGCGATGACGGTGTGAAAGGCGGTGTGGCGGGTGAACAGTTGATGCATGAACGGGTTTCCGTGGAATCGGCGACCCGCTTACCTTAGCAGATGCGCGCGGTCGGCGGGCCGGCCGGTCCAGGAGATCCAGGCCAGTTGCGCCACCGCGTCCGGCCCGCACCGGACCAGGGCGTTCTGCCCGAAGCGGCGCGCCAGGCGCAGCCCTTCATCCAGCGGCAGCCCCGGGATCCACAGGCCGGGCTCGTCGGGCCACAGACCCCGGGGATCCAGGCCTCGCCCCGGCAGCCAGGCGAGGCCCTGCCGTGCGACCGACCGCCGCAGCGCGCGCAGACGGCGGTCATTGGCGGCGGGGCGCAGGCGGCGGCTGCGCGGGTTGCAAGCGGTCAGGAAGATGCCGCCCTGGGGAAACAAGACGCGCAGCGCCGGGTGCGCCTCGCCGATGCGCAGGACCAGCGGCGGTTCGGTGTCGATGCGGTAGTGCGCGGCCCGGTAGGCCGCTTCCAGGGGATGGCCGCCGGTCGTCATGGCGGTTCAGCCCGCCAGTGCCCGATGGCGGTGGCAGTCCGTGGTGTGATCCATCAGGCAACCGATGGCCTGCAGATAGGACTGGCAGATGGTCGGGCCGACAAAGGTGAAGCCGTGGCGCTTCAGCAGGCGGCTCAGCGCCTCGGCCTCGGGGCCGGCCACGGGCGCGTCTTCCTGA
Source organism: Castellaniella denitrificans (assembly GCF_027214045.1). Classification (GTDB taxonomy): domain Bacteria; phylum Pseudomonadota; class Gammaproteobacteria; order Burkholderiales; family Burkholderiaceae_B; genus Castellaniella; species Castellaniella denitrificans_A. The sequence continues at coordinate 142,272 of NZ_JAPWHE010000005.1, forward strand.
ACGGCATAGTGGTGCACGACGGGCTGGCCGCCGACCACGGACCAGACCAGGCCGACTGGATCGGGCAGCGCCAGCCAGGCCCGGGCGTTGGCGCCGGCGGCGCGCAGTTTCAGCCGGTTGCGGATGATGGTGGCGTCTTGCATGCGGTCCTGGACCCAGGCCTCGTCGGTGCGCGCCAGGGCCAGTGGATCGAAGTCCAGCAGGGCGGCGCGCAGGGCCTCGCGCCGGCGCAGGATGGTGAGCCAGGACAGGCCCGCCTGGAAGCCTTCCAGGATGAGCATTTCAAACAGATGCCGGGGATCGCGCGAGGGCACACCCCATTCGGTGTCATGGTAGCGCACGTACAGCGGGTCATCGGTGCACCAGCGGCAGCGGACGAGGCCTGTCTCGATGGGAACCGCGGGAGCGGGCATCCGGGTCGTCATGGGTGTCCCGTCTGCGCGGGTTCAGCGGCGCCGGCCGCCGACCAGGGAGCCCAGCAGGCCGCGCACCAACTGGTTGGCGGCGTTGCGCACCATGCTCTTGGCGACCGATTGCACGACCCCGTCGCGACGGCCGCCGCGCGGCCCGGTGGACCCGAACAGAAAATCGCCCAGGACGCCGGCGATGCCTTTGTCCTGGGGGGCGGACGCCTCGGCGCCTGTCCCGTCCGAGGGTGCGGCGCTCCCCGGCTGGGCGCGCCGCAGCAGGATCTCGTAGGCGGATTCGCGGTCCAGGGCCTGGTCGTATTTTCCGGCCAGCATGGAAGCCGCCTGGATGGCCTGGCGTTCCGCCGCCGTGGCCGGCCCGATGCGGCTGCCGGGCGCGGCCATCCAGACGCGCTGCGTGGGCGTGGGCTGGCCCTTGGGGTCCAGCAGGGACACCAGGGCCTCGCCCACGGCCAGCTCGGTGATGGCGGCCTCGATGTCCAGTCCGGGATTGGGCCGCATGGTCTGCGCGGCGGTCTTGACGGCCTTCCGGTCGCGCGGGGTGTAGGCGCGCAGGGCATGTTGCACGCGGTGGCCGAGCTGGCCCAGCACGGTGTCGGGAATGTCGGCGGGGTTCTGGGTGACGAAATATACGCCCACGCCCTTGGAGCGGATCAGGCGCACGACCTGCTCGATCTTTTCCAGCAGGGCGGCGGGTGCGTCCTTGAACAGCAGGTGGGCCTCGTCGAAGAAGAACACCAGCTTGGGTTTTTCAAGGTCGCCGACTTCGGGGAGGCGCTCGTACAGGTCGGCCAGCATCCACAACAGGAAGACGGCGTAGAGGCGCGGGGACTGCATCAGCCGGTCGGCGGCGAGGATGTTGACCATGCCGCGTCCCTGGGCGTCGGCGCGCATCCAGTCGAAGACGTCCAGCATGGGTTCGCCGAAAAAGGTTTCGGCGCCCTCGGATTCCAGGCGCAGCAGGCTGCGCTGGATCGCGCCGATGGAGGCTGCGGAGACCTGGCCGTAGCGGGTGCGCAGTTCGGCGGCACGATCGGCCACGTGCTGCAGCATGGCGCGCAGATCCTTCAGGTCCAGGATCAGCAGGCCCTCGTCGTCGGCGACGCGGAAGGCCAGGGTCAGCACGCCTTCCTGGGTGTCGTTCAGGTCCAGCATGCGCGACAGCAGCAGCGGCCCCAGGTCGGACACCGTGGCGCGGACCGGATGGCCCTGCTCGCCGAAGATGTCCCAGAACGTGACCGGGCTGCCGCCCCAGACGGGTTCGGGCAGTCCCAGGTCGGCCAGCCGCCGGGCGAGCTTGGGCGACGCGGTCCCCGCCTGGGAAATCCCCGTCAGGTCGCCCTTGACGTCGGCCATGAAGACCGGTGTGCCGATGCGGGAGAACGATTCGGCCAGGACCTGCAGCGTGACGGTCTTGCCGGTGCCGGTGGCGCCGGTGATGCAGCCATGGCGGTTGGCCAGTTGCGGCAGCAGGGCGGCCTGGGCGTCGGCGTTGCGGGCGATGATCAGGGGATCGGCCATGGGGGCTCCGTGGAGGGGGACGGAATCAGGATACCCGAATGTGGGCGGGACCGGCTTCCAGGCGTCCGATGCGGGCGGCCTGCGCGAAACCGTCGGCGCGCAGCAGGGCGAGGACCTGGTCGGCGGCTTCAGGCGCGCAGGCGACCAGCAGGCCGCCGGAGGTTTGCGGGTCGGTCAGCAGGTCGCGGGCCTCGGCGGGCAGGGCGGCGTCCAACGTGGTTTCGGCGCCGCATGCGTCCCAGTTGCGCCCGGACGCGCCGGTGCGGATGCCTGCCCGGACCAGGTCGGGGGCGGGCGCCAGCCAGGGCAGGCCGGCATAGGACACCTCGGCGCGCAGACCCGAGCCCCGGCACATTTCCAGGGCGTGGCCCAGCAGGCCGAAGCCGGTCACGTCGGTCAGGGCGTGGACGGCGTCGAGTTCGGCCAGGCGCGCGCCCGGGGTGTTCAGCCGGGTGGCGCTATCGATCATGACGCGGTACCCCTCGGGGTCGAGCCGGTCCTTTTTCAGGGCGGCCGACAGGATGCCCACGCCCAGCGGTTTGCTCAGGATCAGGACGTCGCCCGCGCGGGCGCGGTCGTTGCGCTTGATGCGGTCCGGGTGCGCCAGGCCGATGACGGCCAGGCCGTAGATCGGCTCCACGGAATCGATCGAGTGGCCGCCCGCGATGGGGATGCCGGCCTGCTGGCAGACCGAGGCGCCGCCGGCCAGGATGGCGGCGATGGTGTCGTGCGGCAGAACGTTGATCGGCATGCCGACCAGTGCCAGCGCCAGGATCGGACGCCCGCCCATGGCGTACACGTCGGACAGGGCGTTGGTCGCGGCGATACGGCCGAAATCACGCGGGTCGTCGACGATGGGCATGAAAAAGTCGGTCGTGGCGATCAGCGCCTGCTCGTCGTTGAGGCGATAGACGGCGGCGTCGTCGGACGATTGCGTGCCCACCAGCAGGTCGGGGAAGGGGCCGGCGGGCAGGGCGTCGCGCATCAGGCGCGCCAGCACGTCCGGGGCGATCTTGCAGCCGCAGCCGCCGCCGTGGGACAGGGAGGTCAGGCGGGGGACAGGGGCGTCGGGAGCGTTCATGGGGTGAAAAATCCAAGGTGGGGTTCGGTCGGCGCAGGCGGTTTCAGGCCGGGACGCGCAATTGCGCAATCAGGGCGCGAGCCTGGGCGTGGCCATCGTCGGCGGTGGGGTCGTAGTCGAACGTCATGGCCTGGTCCAGGCCGGCGTAATGGGAGTCGCTGCTGCGGCGGTAGGCGGGGTCGTAATGGGTCTCCACCAGGGCCTGGAACAGTTCGGCGCGCCGGCCGGCGGCGATCAGGGCCTGCCAGTCGCGGATCGTCTGGCGGCTGTGCAGGCCGATCAGCCGTTCCAGGGTGCGGCCGAAATCGTCCGGCGCCTCGAACAGGTGGGCGTAGTCCTGCAGCAGGAACGCGATCCGTTGCGGCAGCGCGGCCCGCACGCGCACGCAGCGGCCCGCGTGCATGGCGCGCAGCAGGGTCTCGGGCAGGCTCAGCTGGCCGATGCGCCGGCTTTCGGCCTCGACGAAGACGGGCCGGGCCGGGTCCAGGGCCTCGATGGCCTGGAGCAGGGCGGACTCGAAGCCGCGCTGGCTGGGCTGCGGCCGGTCCGGCAGTGCGCCCAGCAGCGATCCGCGATGGCGCGCCAGGCCTTCCAGGTCCAGGATCTGGGCGCCGGCCGCGCCCAGCGACTGCAGCAGGCGGGTCTTGCCCGAGCCCGTGGGTCCAGTCAGCACGACGCAGTCCAGGCCGGCTGGGCGTTCGGCCAGGGTGTCGATCACGTGGCGGCGCCAGGTCTTGTAGCCGCCGTCCAGCTGGCGCGCTTTCCAGCCGATCAGGTTGAACCAGGCGGTCATGGAACCCGAGCGCTTGCCGCCGCGCCAGCAGTAGATCAACGGCCGCCAGCCGCGCGGGCGGTCGGCGAAGATCGTCTCCAGGTATTCGGCGATGTGGCGCGCGACCAGGGCGGCGCCCAGGCGCGTGGCCTTGAAGGGCGATTCCTGGGCGTACATCGTGCCGATCAGGACGCGCTCCTCGTTGCTGAGCACGGGGGCGTTCAGGGCGCCGGGGATGTGGTCGTCGGCGTATTCGGCCGGCGTGCGCACATCGACGATCTCGTCGAACTGGCCGAGGGCGTCCAGGCCGCAACGCTGCGAGCCCTGATGATGCGATGTGGGGTTCATGGCGGGGATTGTAAATCCGCCGGGGCGCGGATGCCCGATGCGCCGGATCCGTGGTGGGTGCTGAGGGGCTCGAACCCCCGACCTACGCCGTGTAAAGGCGCCGCTCTACCAACTGAGCTAAGCACCCGGATGCCGTCGCGCGCGGCCCCGGCGGTTCGCCAGGGCGCAGGGGCGCATTATATCGGGGCGCGCCGGGGGCGGCAAACCTCGACCGGCGCACGTCCGGCCCGGCCTGCCGGTCAGATCCCGCCGTTCTCCGGCGGAACAGGGACGTCCGGCTTGCGGTCGTGGCGCGGCGGGTCGATGCGTTCGATGTTGCCCAGCAGCAGCGCGCGTCCGGCGAAGGTGCCGCCGGCCGTCTCCAGGGCGAAGCGTTCGGTGTCCCGGCCGCGCACTTCGGCGTCAAGATCGTCGGCTTCCTGGTCCGTGGCGCCCAGGGCCAGGACCGCCTGGCGACCCATCAGCATCGCCGCCTCGAAGGTCTCGCGGATCACGTGGTCCGCGTCGAGCCGCACGAGTGCCAGCGCGTGTTCGCGGTCGAAGGCGCGCACGACCAGCCGGGTGCGGGGGCATTCGCGCCGCGCATTCTCGACGATGCGCGTGGCGGCGGCCTGGTCGTCCACGCAGACCAGAATGACGCGGGCATGCCGGGCGCCGGCGGCGCGCAGCACGTCGGCGCGGGCGCCGTCGCCGAAGTAGACCTTGAAGCCGTAGCGCGCGGCGTTGCGGACCACGTCGGGGTCATTGTCGATGATGGACAGCTCGGCACCCCGGGCCAGCGGTCCCTGGCTGGCGATCTGTCCCACGCGGCCGAAGCCGATGATGAGCACGTTGCCCCGCAGGTCCTGCGGGGCCTCGACGCCGTCCAGCGACGCGGCCTCGGCGCGCGCGTAGCGCTTGCGGGCCGCCACCACCAGCGGGGTGATGGCCATCGAGAGCACGATGATCGCCGTCATGTCGGCGTTGATCGAGGGGCTGATGACCTTGAGCCTGAGCGCCTCGGCGAACAGCACGAACGCGAATTCCCCGCCCTGCGCCATCAGGGTGGCGCGGTCGATTGCGTCGGCGCGGCTGCTGCCGGCGAGCCGCGCCACCCCGTAGATGCACAGCGCTTTCGCCAGCATCAGTGCGATCACGCCCAGTCCGATGAGCCGCCAGTCGCGCGCCACCACGTCCAGATCGAGCGCCATGCCCACGCCCAGGAAGAACAGCCCCAGCAGCAGGCCGCGAAAAGGCTCGATGTCGGCCTCCAGCTGATGGCGGAAAGACGATTCCGAGAGCAGCACGCCGGCGACGAACGCCCCCATGGCCATCGACAGGCCGCCCAGCTCCATCAGCAGTGCCGCGCCCAGCACCACCAGCAGCGCGGCGGCCGTCATCACCTCGCGCGCCTTGGCCTTGGCCAGCACGCGGAACAGGGGGTTGAGCAGCCACAGTCCCGCCGCCGCCAGCGCGCCCAGCGACAGCAGGCCGGTGCCGGCGCGCTGCCAGAGCGGCGCCGCAGCCGCGGGCGCGGCGTCGGCCGGCGCGAGGAAGGCCACCACCGCCAGCAGCGGCACGATCAGCAGATCCTCGAACAGGAGGATGGAGACGATGCGCTGGCCGCGCGGCGCCAGGATGTCGCCGCGTTCGGCGAGCACTTGCATGACGATGGCGGTGGAGGTCAGCACGAAGCCCGCGCCGCAGACGAACGCCACCTGCCAGGGAAAGCCGGATCCGACGCCCACCGCGGTGAGCAGCAGGGCGCACAGGGCGACCTGCAGGCTGCCGAGCCCGAAGATCTGCCCGCGCAGGTTCCACAGGTGGGACGGCTTCATCTCCAGTCCGATGATGAAGAGAAACATCACCACCCCGAGCTCGGCCACGTGGAGGATCGTCCGGGCGTCGGCCACCAGGCCCAGGCCGTAGGGGCCGATGGCCAGTCCCGCCGCCAGGTAGCCCAGCACCGAACCCAGGCCGATGCGCTTGAACAGCGGCACCGCCACGACGGCGGCTCCCAGCAGCGTGACCATGCCGATCAACTGGCTCGCATCCCCTTCGGTGGACATTCCGTGTCATTCCTTCATGGCGAGGGCCGGCCCCGACGGGCCAAACGAAAAAGGCCACCGGCGGTGCGGTGGCCTTTTGCGGGAAACGCCGGATTACTTGGCGTTCACGGCGTCTTTCAGGGCCTTGCCCGGGCGGAACTTCGGCACTCGGGCCTTCTTGATCTTGATTTCTTCGCCGGTGCGCGGGTTGCGGCCGGTGCGGGCGGCGCGCTCGGACACGGCGAAGGTGCCGAAGCCGACCAGGGTGACCGAGCCCTTCTTTTTCAGGGTGGTCTTCACGGCGCCCACAAAGGCTTCCAGGGCGCGGCCCACGTCAGCCTTGGAAAGATCGGTCTTGGAGGAAATATGCTCGATCAGCTCGGTCTTGTTCATTGATGAAATACCCCTGAGGTTTATTGTGGTCTGGCGGCCGATCCGCCAGACTGTTTGATGGATGATGGTCTGTCGCAGCCAGCCTGATCCGGTTTTACACACCCGCGAGAGGGCGGGATCCAGGCCGGTTCGAAGGCTAAGCCGTATTAAGCCTTCGAAAGGCCGGGAGTGTCAAGAACAAGTCACTGGAAACCCGCGTGTTTCCTGACGTCTGTTAAAAAACCCAACACTTGATCAGGGAATACCCCGAACCTGGAATCAGGCCCGGGCGGCGTCCAGTGCCTGGGCGAAATCGCCGATCAGGTCGGCTTCGTCCTCGATACCGACCGAGATGCGCAGGAACCCGTCCGGGATGCCCATCAGGGCGCGTCGTTGCGGCCCCATCTCGTAGTAGATGGTGTGGGCGGCGGGCAGCACCAGCGTGCGGTTGTCGCCCAGGTGGGTGGCCAGGGCGGCGACGCGCAGGCGGTTCAGGCAGTCGAAGACGTCCACCTGGTCGTGCAGTTCCACGCCGAGCAGGCCGCCGAAACGGCCGCCGAACCACTGCGCGGCGCGCGCATGCTGGGGATGACTGTCCAGGCCGGGGTAGCGGACCTTGCCGACCAGCGGATGTGTTTCCAGGAAACGCGCCAGCGCCAGCGCGTTGGCGCAGATGCGGTCCATGCGCAGCGCCATGGTCTCGGCGCCGGCCGCGATGCGGTGGGCCATGTCCGAGGACAGTGTGCCGCCCATGTCGCGCAGGCCTTTTTTCTTGATCTGCAGCAGGCCCCAGTTGCGCGGGTCGCCCTTGCGGTATTGTTCGTGGATGTGCGGGAAATCGGTCCAGTCGTACAGTCCGGTCTGCGTGACGGCGCCGCCCAGGGCGTTGCCGTGTCCGCCGATGTGCTTGGACAGGGAGTTGATCACCAGGGACGCGCCGAAATCCCGGCTCGGGGCCAGATAGGGCGAGGACAGGGTGCTGTCCACCACATAGACCAGTTTGCGCGCCCGGCACAGATCCCCGATCGCCTTGAGGTCGGCGATCTGGGTGCCGGGGTTGGCGATGGTCTCGACGAAGACCATGCGGGTGTTCGGCCGGATCGCCGCCTCGACCTGGGCGGCGTCGGTCGCGTCCACCAGGCTCAGTTCCACGCCGAAGTTCTCCAGCGTCATCAACAGGCTGTTGGTGTTGCCGAAGATGTACTGGCTGACGATGAGGTGGTCGCCCTGGCGCAGCAGGGCGAAGAAGGTGGCGTTCAGCGCCGCCATGCCTGTGGCGAAAGTCACCGTGGCCTGCGCGCGTTCCATGTCCGTGATCTTGGCTTCCAGCGAGGCCGTGGTCGGCGTGCCCTGGCGGGCGTAGGTGTAGCCGGCCTTGCCCTGGAATACCGCGGCGAGTTCGCGCGCGTCGGCGTAGGCGTACTCGGTGGACGGATGGATGGGCTGGTGGATGGCGCCATGCTCCAGATGGGCATGGTGGTCGGCGTGGACGAGCCGGGTGGTGAAGCCTTGGTCGGACATGGAAAGGCGGCGTGGTTGGGTTGAAAGAGATGGGGCGCGGCCCGCGAACGGCCGCGCCGGAACATTATGCGCTTTTTTGCCGCAGGGCCGCCCCCAAGGCGAAAAACGCCCCCCTTGGGGGGGCAGCAAGCAAGCGCCAGCTTGCGCGGCGTGGGGGGGCTTTTTTGCCGCAGGGCCGCCCCCAAGGCAATATCCGAGGCGATTCAGGCCGTCAGCCGCTGGCGCACGGTTTCGTACAGGCAGACCGCGCTCGCGACGCTGACGTTCAGGCTCTCGACCGAACCCCGCATGGGGATGGACACGAGCTCGTCGCAGGTCTCACGGGTCAGGCGGCGCATGCCTTCGCCTTCGGCGCCCATCACCCAGGCCATGGGCCGGCGCGCGTCGACCTGGTGCAGGCCGTGCGTCGCGGCATCGTCCGTGCCCACCAGCCAGACATCGCGCTCGCGCAGGGCGCGCAGGGCGCGCGCCAGGTTCGTGACGGTCAGGTAGGGCACGGTGTCGGCCGCGCCGCAGGCCACGCGCTGGACCGTCGTGTTCAGGCCGACGGCCCGGTCCTTCGGCGCGATGACGGCGTGCACGCCGGCGGCGTCGGCCGTGCGCAGACAGGCGCCCAGATTGTGCGGGTCGGTGACGCCGTCGAGCACCAGCAGCAGGGCCGGTTCGCCGCGATCCTCCAGTGCGTCCAGCACTTCGTCGACCGAAACGGCCAGCGGACGGGGGCGGGCCAGGGCCACGATGCCCTGGTGGCGCACACCGTGCGCCAGGCCCTCCAGTCGCTGGGTGTCGGCGGCGTGCCAGCGGACGTTCGCGGCCTCCAGTTGTTCGATGCAGCGCTGCATGCGGGCGTCCTGGCGCGTGGTGTCCAGGTAGACGTCGCGGATGGAGTCCGGGGCGTGGCGCAGGCGCGCCTGCACGGCGTGGAAGCCGGCCAGGATCTGTTGGGATGACATCGTGTGCCTATCAAGGATGAAGCGGGGCGGCCCGCCGCGCGAGGCGGCGGCCGCCTGGGATTGTAGTGCGGCGGGCGCCGCGCCGCGTACCGGCCGCGGCCGGGCGGGCGCCCGCCCGGCCGGATCAGGACCGCCGCTTGCGCGGAGTTTCCTGGCGTGCGGCGCGCTTGGCCTCGGCGCGGCGCTGGCGGGCCGTGGTGCCGCGCAAGGCGACCGGCTTGGCGCCCGCCGCCTTTTTGCGGGGGCGCGCGACGGGTCGGGGCTCGCCTTCGATTTCGGCCTGCAGGGATTTGAAGTCTTCTCCCTTGACCGGACGGAAATCGATGCGCCGGGCCTCCAGGTCCACGCGGGACACCTGCACCTGCAGGGCGTCGCCCAACTGGTAGCGCAGGCCGGTGCGCTCGCCGCGCAGTTCGTTCTGGGCCTCGATGTACTGGAAGTAGTCGCCGCCCAGCTCGGAGATGTGCACCAGCCCCTCGACATAGAGCGTGTCCAGCGTGACGAACACGCCGAAGCTGGTGACGCTGCTGATGCGGCCGCTGAAGACCTCGCCCACGTGCTCGCGCACGAACCAGCATTTCAGCCAGGCCTCGACGTCGCGCGAGGCCTCGTCGGCGCGCCGTTCGCGGGCGGACAGCAGCGTGCCCAGCGCTTCCCAGGCGTCGCGTTCGCGGATTTTCGCGGGCAGCGCGGGGTCGGCGGCCTGACCCGGCGGCGCCGTCGGCTGGTAGCGGCGCTTGTGCAGAATCCCCCGGATCACACGGTGCACCAGCAGGTCCGGATAACGCCGGATGGGCGAAGTGAAGTGCGCGTAATGTTCGTAGGCCAGGCCGAAGTGGCCGGTCTGCTCGGGGCTGTAGATGGCCTGCTGCATCGAGCGCAGGCACATCGTCTGGATCGATGCGAAGTCCGGCCGAGACCGGCTGGCCTGGATCAGGCGGGCGTAGTCGGCGGTCGAGGGGTCCTCGCCGCCGTCCAGCGTCAGGCCCAGGTGGCGCAGGAATTCGCGCAGCGTCTGCAGTTTTTCCGGCGTCGGCCCGTCATGCACGCGGAACAGCGCCTGGGCCTTGTTGCGCACGATGAAATCCGCCGCACAGGTGTTGGCCGCCAACATGCATTCTTCGATCAGGCGGTGGGCGTCGTTGCGCGCGTAGGGCTCGATGCGCTCGATGCGGCCCAGCGGGTTGCAGACGATGCGGGTCTCGATCGTGTCGAAGTCGATGGCGCCGCGCTTGCGCCGGGCCTGCTCGAAGGCCTGGAACAGGTCATAGGCCGTCTGCACGTGAGGCAGCAGATCGCCCAGATTCTGCGCCGCCGGACCGGTGGGCTGCTGCAGGGCCGCCCAGATGTCGGTGTAGGTGGTGCGGGCGTGGGAGTGGATGACGGCCTCGTAGAACTGGTAGGCCGCGACGGTGCCCGCTTTGGCGCCGCCCTCCGGGATCATCATGTCGCACATCATCACCAGGCGGTCCACGTGCGGGTTCAGCGAGCAGATGCCGTTGGACAGGGCCTCCGGCAGCATGGGGATGACTCGGCGCGGGAAATACACGCTGGTGCCCCGGTTCAGGGCGTCCTCGTCCAGCGACGAGTCGGCCCGCACGTAGTGGCTGACATCGGCGATGGCCACCAGCAGCCGCCAGCCGGGCCGCGCGCGCTTGGCCGTGCCCAGGTCGGCGGGCATACAGAACACCGCGTCGTCGAAGTCGCGCGCGTCCTCGCCGTCGATGGTGATGAAAGGCACGTCGCGCAGGTCGACCCGCCCGGCCCGTTCGTCGGCGCGCACATGGTCGGGGATCGATTCCAGCTGCCGGCGCGCGGCGTCGGAGAATTCCACCGGCACGTCGAACTTGCGCACGGCGATCTCGATCTCCATGCCGGGGTCGTCGATTTCGCCCAGGACTTCGGTGACGCGACCCAGGGGCTGGATGTGGCTGGCGGGCTGGCGCAGGATCTGCACCGTGACCACCTGGCCGGGTTCGGCGCCGCCCGTGTCCTGGGGCGCGATCAGGATGTCGTGCTTGATGCGCTGGTCCTCGGGCGCGACGATGAAGGCGCCGTGTTCCTTCAGAAAGCGACCGACCAGCTTCAGCGTGCGCCGTTCGACGACCTCGACGATGGTGCCTTCGGGACGGCCGCGGAATTCGCCGGATTCCCGCACCCGCACCCGGTCGCCATGCAGGACCTTGGCCATTTCGTGGGGCGAAAGGAACAGGTCCTGGCCGCCCTCGTCCGGGACCAGGAAGCCGAAGCCATCCCGATGGCCCTGGACGACGCCGGTGATGAAGTGCGTGTTGTTGCAGATTTGCAACCTTCCCTGGGGGTTGTAGCGGATCTGGCCGTCGCGCTCCATCGCTTTGAGACGGCGGATGAAGCCTGTGGACAGGGGGATCGTGGCGTGGGTGGCGTCGGCCAGCGCTTCCGGGGACAGGGGTTTGCCTGCCTGGCGCAGGGTGTCCAGCACTTGTTCGCGGGTGGGGACGTCGGGGTCGAAATCAGAGGGGAGACTGTTCGCTGGCGGGTTGGAAGCGTCGCGGTTATTGTCGTTGTTGGTTCGCTTTTTCAAAGGCTATTTGCATCCAAAAAAATTGTGTTGTATATTTCTGTCTTCGCTGAACGACGCGCCAAACAACGCAGCGGATCAGCGAAGACAATAGCATACACGTTATGCTGTGCCCAGGTGGCGGAATTGGTAGACGCGCATGGTTCAGGTCCATGTGCCGCAAGGTGTGGAGGTTCGAGTCCTCTCCTGGGCACCACTTCTCTTGATCGGGAAGTCCAATTCAGTACGATGTCCTCTGGCATCAAAAAGCGAAACCCGCATAGACCCAGTCTTGCGGGTTTTTGCTTTGCGCATGGCACATCGCGCGCCGCCCTGGCGCCCAGGCCCGCCAGCATCGTGCGTCTATTGACCTTGCCCCCATGTTAAGGATTACGCTGTAAAAGTCCATTCGGGTTTTGGCGTTCCTGCTGTGACGAATGCCCGGCCTGCAAGACACTGTCGCGGCTTGAACCCGGGGATTGCCGCGCCGATCAAATACCTTCTCAAGTAGCGAAGTCGGCCCCGGGTCTTGTTTGACAGTCGGGAGATATTCGATGAATACCAGGATGATAGTGATGGCGTCCTTTGCCGCGCTGGCGATGGGCGTGGGCGTGCCGGGTGTGGCGGCGGCGCATGGCCAGGACCAGGCGGGCGGCGCGGGCATGATGCGGGCGGGGCAGGGACCCGGCCCGATGGGGCAGAGGGGGGATATGGACGACATGATGGGTGTCCTGCCGGACGGTGTGGCCGCAGGCCCTCGTGGCGGCGGCATGCCGGGTGGCTACGGCATGCCGGGTGGCGGCAGGATGGGCTACGGCGTGCTTGGCGGCGGCATGATGGGCGCGTGCCCCGTGATGGCCGGCGCGGGACTGGATCCCGGGACAGCGATGCGGATGCGCGGCGAAATGATGCGGGCGATGGGGGATATCCTGGTCAAGTATGCCGACAAGATCCCGGCTTCGCCGCCCAAACCGTGACGGCGATCATGCACTGATCCCTGATCCCGCCCGGGGTGGCGGTTGCGAGTGTCGGTCAGACCGTTTCCGAAGTAGTACCATCGCAAGCTTGGACGCCGGTCGTCTGATCGGCGCGAAGGCCAAGCTTCCAGAGGACTTATGAACGATTCCACACCCCACCCCATTGCCCTCGTCACCGGGGCTTCCGCTGGTTTCGGTCGTGCGATCAGCGAGCGTTTCCTGCGGGACGGCTATCGGGTGATCGCCGCCGCGCGCCGGATGGAGCCGATGCGGGAACTGCAGCGCAAGTACGGCGACGCCGTGTTGCCGGTGTCCCTGGACGTCCGCGACGAACAGGCGGTCGTCTCCCTGAGGGAATCCCTGCCGCCGGCCTGGCGCGACATCGACGTGCTGGTCAACAACGCCGGCCTGGCCATGGGCAAGGAAAAGGCCCATGAGGCCGATTTCCAGGACTGGCGGACCATGATCGACACCAATGTCACCGGCTTGGCGCTGGTGACGCACGCCTTCCTGCCGGGCATGGTCGCCAGGAAGCGCGGGCTGGTGATCAACATCGGCTCGGTGGCCGGCAAATATCCTTATCCGGGCGGCAACGTCTATGGCGCCACCAAGGCCTTCGTGGCGCAATTCAGCCGCAACCTGCGCGCGGATCTGATCGGCACGGGCGTGCGGGTGACGGACGTGCAGCCGGGGCTGGTCGGCGAGACCGAGTTTTCGCTGGTCCGCTACAAGGGCGACAAAGAACGGACGGCGGCGATGTACGCCGGCGCTCACCCGCTGCGTCCGGAAGACATCGCGGAAACGGTCGCCTGGGTGGCGTCCCTGCCGCCGCATGTCAATGTGAACGCGATCGAGGTGATGCCGACTTCGCAATCGTTCGCCGCCTTGACCGTGACCCGGGACGAATGAACACCTGGATTCCGGGCGTGTCCATGCGCCGGAATCCAAGTGATACTTTGATACATTCATGTGCTATTCTGAAACTCTCCATCATTTGTGGGGAAGATCAGGGTGCGATGCTTGGTCACGAACGGGGATGCCCGCATATGGCGATGGGCGGTTCTCATGCGCGGATCGCTGTTGGCCGCGCTCTTCGTGTGCGCGTCCGTGTTTCCGGCGCATGCGGCGCAGCGGACCCTCGCCTATTTTCCCGTCGGCCCCATCTACGAATATCGCTGGAAAGTCCTCGAACTGGCGCTGGATCATGTCCGGCGATCCGAAGGCGTCGCGATCGATCTGCGTCCCTTCGACGAGGACGTCACCCAGAACCGGGCCGTCAGTCTGCTGGAAGCCGGGAAAATAGACGTCATCGCGCTGGGCACCAATGACGAACGCGAATCCCGCATGCTGCCGATCAAGATCGACATTTCCCGCGGGACCGTCGGCTACCGGGTCTTCCTGGTCTCGTCGTCCGACCAGGAGCGGATCGCGGGCATGGACGACGAGGCGTTCAGGACGGAACTGACCTTCGGCCTGAACAGCCAGTGGGCCGATGTGCCCGTCATGCGGGTCAACGGCTATACCGTGCTGACCTCCACCGATTACGAAAGCCTGTTCGGGATGCTGGCCGCGCACCGTTTCGACGCGCTGCCCCGGGGAATCGGCGAGGCGGCGGTCGAACTGGCCGCGCGCCGGAAAGCCTATCCCGGGTTGACCATCGAAAAGACCCGCGCCCTGTTCTTCCCCTATCCCATCTATTTCTGGGTCAACCGCCAGGATGCGGAGCTGGCCGGGCGGATCGAGCGCGGCTTGCGCGCGGCCCTGGCCGATGGCTCCTTCCGGAAGCTGTTCATGACCTATCATGCGTCGATGATCGAGGACCTGGCCCGCAGCCATCGCCGGGTGATCCGTCTGGACAATCCCCTGCTGCCACCGGGATCGGCGGAAATCGATACGAAATGGTGGTGGCGTTGACGCGCGGGCGGCCTGGATGAAAACGGGATCGACCCTGGCCAGGCGACTGCTGAGGTCCATGCTGCCCTGGTATCTGCTGGCGACCATCGGCCTGGTGGCGGTGCAGCTGGGCATCCAGTACGTCGGCATCAGCCGGGCGATCGCGAACGATCTGGCTTCTCTGGGACGCACGGTCGAACCCGCCGTGACCAATGCCGTCTGGGAACTCGACCGGGATCAGATGACCCGGGCACTGGACGGTGTGCGGCAGAACGCGATCGTCTCCGGCGCGCGGATCGAATCAGCCAAAGGCGACATCCTGGCCGACAGCGGCTGGTCGCGTGAATCCGACGAAACACCCGATCTGGCGTTTTTCGTGCGAGGGCGTTCGGCCGCGACGCCGCTGCGCCATGCCACGGCGGATGGCGCGATGCAGTTGCTCGGGGTGCTGTGGCTGCATACCGCGCCGTCCGTCATCTGGGACCGGCTCAAATACGGTTTCGCGGTCGCCTTGCTCAATTCGGTCGTTCTCAGCGCGCTCTTGTGGCTGCTCTTCGTCTGGACGATCCGGCGGCGCCTGTCGGATACGCTGACGCCCGTCGTGTCCGCCGTGAAGAACTGGCGCTTCGGCGACGACGATGCCCGGCCGGAGCCTTTGGTTTACCCGTATGACGACGAGTTGGGCGAACTGGTGGATGCCTTCCGCGAAAACCGCCAGAAGCTGTCGGTTTCGATGCGGGAACTGGACACCCTGAATCACGACCTCGAATCCATCGTCTCGGATCGTACCCGGGAATTGCGGGAGGCCAAGGAAACCGCCGAATCCGCCACGCGGGTGAAATCCGATTTCCTGGCCACCATGAGCCACGAGATCCGTACGCCGATGAACGCCATCCTGGGGATGCTGTATCTGGCGCTCAAGGAAGACATGCCGGCCGGCACGCGGGGCCGGTTGATCAAGGCCCAGGGCGCCGCGCAGTCGCTGCTGGGCATCATCAACGACATCCTGGATTTTTCCAAACTCGAGGCCGGCAAGCTCGCCGTCGAGCAGGTCGAGTTCGACCTGGAGCTGGTGCTGGAGCGGCTGGTGGACGCGGTCGGCCTGCAGGCCGAGGCCAGGGGCATCGAGCTTTTGATCCGGCATGATCCGGCCATTCCAACCCTGCTGGTGGGTGATCCGCTGCGCTTCGGGCAAGTGCTGCTCAACCTGTGCGGCAACGCGGTCAAGTTCACCGAGCAAGGCGAGGTCGAGCTGGCCTTGCATTGCCTGGGGCGGGACGAGGACGGCGTCAGGATTCAGGCTTGCGTGCGCGACACCGGCATCGGCATGACGACCGACCAGGCCCGGACCCTGTTCCAGAAATTCACTCAGGCAGACCAGTCCACGACGCGCCGCTATGGCGGCACGGGTCTGGGCCTGGCGATTTGTCGCAGTCTGGTGGAACTGATGGGCGGGCGCCTGTGGGTGGAATCCTCCGCGCCGGGCAAGGGCACGACGATGTGCTTCACGCTTCGGTTGGCCGTGGCGCGGCAGGCCCGGACCCAGCAGCGCCAGCTGCTGGAACGGATCGGCTCCAGACTGCGGGGCTGGCGTGTGCTCGTCGTGGATGACAATCCGGTGTCGCTGGAGATCCTCTCCGAGATGTTGCTGTTTTTCCAGCTCGACGTCGGCACCGCCAGCCACGGCGCACAGGCCCTGACCATGCTCCGGCAGGCCAGCGGCCAGCCGTACGACCTGGTGCTGATGGATTGGCGCATGCCGGGCATGCATGGCGACGAAGTCGCCCGGCGCATCCGGGCCGACGCTGCCATCGCGCACCCGCCAAAGATCGTGATGGTCACCGCCTACGGTACCGAGGACGTCATGCGCCGGGCGGCCCAGGCCGGCATGGATGGCTTTCTGATCAAGCCGGTCTCGCCTTCCTCGCTGCTGGACACGGTGCTGTCCGTGCTCGGCCAGGGCCGGCTGCCGGGGCAGGACATCGAGGCCACAGCAGCGGTCGCGCAGGCGGGGGGCGGCGGCCTGGCCGGCGCCCGGATCCTGCTGGTCGAGGATAACGACATCAATCGCGAGTTCGCGGTGGAACTGCTGCGCGGCGAGGGGGTTTCGGTCGACGAGGCCGCCAACGGACAGGAAGCCGTGGAACGGGTCCAGCGCAAGCACTACGACGCCGTGCTGATGGATATCCAGATGCCTGTCATGGACGGCCTGCAGGCGGCCCGCCGCATCCGCCGCCTGGGCGGCGGGTCGGGCGGGGCGCGTTTCGTCGCGTTGCCCATCATCGCCATGACGGCGTTGGCCATGGCTTCCGATGCGCAGGCCAGCCAGGAAGCCGGCATGAACGACCACATCACCAAGCCGATCGATCCGGACCATTTGCTGACGACGCTTGCCCGCTGGGTGAGGGTGCCCGGCGACCGGGTGGCCACGCAACCGACGGCCTCCGGCGGCGAATCCGGTCGCCTGCCCGACGACTTGTCCGCCCTGACGCATCTGGACGCCGCCGACGGCTTGCGCCGTATCGGCGGCCGGGCGGCGCCCTATCGCAAGCAGTTGCGGCGCTTCGGTGCGCAATACGGCGGCGCCATCGTCGAATTGCGGCGCCTGCTGGCGCAAGAGGACCTGGCGGCGGCCGAGGCGCATTGTCATAGCCTCAAGGGCGTGGCCGGCAACATTGGCGCGCGCGCACTGTTCGACCGGGTGACCGAGATCGACCGCCTGCTGAAACAGGGCCTGCGGCCCGATGCCGCGTTGCTGGACACGGCGCAGTCGATGCTGGGGAATGTCCTGGCGGACATCGAGTCCCTGGCGGACGACACGCCGCCGCCATTGCCTGAGGCGCCGCCCTCGCGCGCGGCGCTGCGCGATCTGGTCGAGCGGCTGAAGACGGCGCTGGGATCCGACCTGGGGGCCGTCGAGGCCCTGATCGACGAACTGGTTCGCGGCGTGGCTGGCACCCCCCTGCAGCCCGCCGTCCAGGAAATCGCCGACCGGATCGACCGGTTCGAACTCGACGCCGCGCTGGCGTTGCTGGCATCCCTGCCCATTGCGCCGGAGACCGCGTCATGAGCCTGACCCCGCACGAAACCGCGTCGCCAGCCGGTGACGGCGGCCGCCCGAGGCTGCTGATCGTCGATGACGCTGCCGTCAATCTGCATACCTTGATTGGCATGT
This sequence comes from Castellaniella denitrificans, assembly GCF_027214045.1. GTDB lineage: Bacteria > Pseudomonadota > Gammaproteobacteria > Burkholderiales > Burkholderiaceae_B > Castellaniella > Castellaniella denitrificans_A. The sequence goes on from NZ_JAPWHE010000005.1 coordinate 159,879, forward strand.
TCCGGGATGATTACGCCATTTCCGCCGCCACCAGCGGCCTCAAGGCCATCGAGCTGGCGCGGCGCGATCCGCGGCCCGACCTGATCCTGCTCGACATCCAGATGCCCGACATGGACGGTTACGAGGTGCTGGCGGCCCTGAAACAGGACGCGGCGACGGCGGACATTCCGGTCATCTTCGTGACCGCCCTGGCCGAGGCGGCGGATGCGGCGCGAGGTCTGCTCATGGGGGCGGCGGACTACGTCACCAAGCCCATCAACCCGGAGCTGTTCCGGGTCCGGGTCAGGAACCAGCTGGAACTGACGCGCTACCGGCGGATGCCGGCGGCGTTCGAACTCGTGCCGCAGTCCGGGGACATGCCGCCGCCGACCTTGCTGGTGGTGGACGACGTGCCCGAAAACATCCACGAGTTGCTGGTGGCCTTGCGCGACGAGTTCCGGATCCTGGTCGCCAGCGATGGCATCCGTGCGCTGGAAATCGTCCAGGGGTCGGCGCCGCCCGACCTGGTGCTGCTGGACGTGGTGATGCCCGGAATGGACGGCTACGAGGTCTGCCGGCGCATCAAGGCCACGCCGGACGGTCAACGCATCCCGGTGGTGTTCGTCACGGTGGTCGACGACACGCGCGACAAAGTGCGGGGTTTCGCCCTGGGCGCGGCCGATTACGTGACCAAGCCCTTCGATATCGAGGAGGTCCGCGCCCGGGTGCGCGCCCATCTGGAACTCGCCCGCTTGCGCCGTTTCCTGGAGGACCTGGTGGCGCAGCGCACCGCCTTGCTGCGGGTGAGCGAGGAAAAATACCGCATCCTGACGCATCGCGACCCCCTGACCGGCCTGCCCAACCGGGTGCTGTTCGCCGAACTGCTGGCCCATTCCATCCAGATGGCTCAGCACGCCGCCATGCATTTCGCGCTGCTGTGCCTGGACCTGGACAAGTTCGCCGCTATCAACGAGACCCTGGGGCACGGGCTGGGCGACCGGGTGCTGGTCCAGGCGGCGCAGCGGCTGCGTGGCCTGCTGCCGGAACGGGACGCGCTCGCGCGGGTCGGTGGCGACGAGTTCTATGTCATTCTGGACCGTGACCAGGGCGAACGGGGCGTCGCCCTGGCCGCGCAGCGCATGCTTGATGCGCTGGCGGCGCCGTTCGCCCTGGACGGCCAGACGGTCTACGTGAGCGCCAGTATCGGCGTGGCGCTCTATCCCGAGGACGGCGCCACGGCGGACGAACTGCTCAGCAGAGCGGATGCGACGCTGCACCAGGCCAAAGCCGCTGGGCGGGGCAGCCTGCGGTTCTTTTCGCCGGAGATCATGCTGCGCGCCAGGGAACGCCTGTCGCTCGAAGCCGAGATGCGTCGTGCGCTGGAGCGGGGGGAATTCCGGGTTCATTACCAGCCGCAACTGCACCTGAACGAGCGTGCGGTGACGGGGCTCGAGGCGCTGGTGCGCTGGGCGCACCCCGAGCGCGGCCTGCTCGGGCCGGGCGCGTTCATTTCCATGGCCGAGGAAAGCGGCCTGATCGTGCCGCTGGGGAACTGGGTCCTGCGGGAAGTGGGACGCCAGATGCGCGCCTGGACCGACGAGGGTGCCGCGCCCGGCTACGTCGCGGTGAATCTGTGCGCGCTGCAGCTCGGCTACGGGGATCTGGCCGATTCCGTGCGCGATGTGCTCGAGACGAACCGGCTGGCACCCGGTTGCCTGGAACTGGAAATCACCGAGAGCTGCCTGATGGCCGATCGCGGCCGCGCCATCGACACGCTGGAGACCCTGCGCGGCATGGGTGTGCGCCTGTCCATCGATGATTTCGGCACGGGCTATTCCTCCATGTCCTATCTGCAGCATCTCCGTGTGCACCGGCTAAAGATCGACATGACGTTCGTCCGGGATCTGGAGACCAATCCCGGCAACGCGTCCATCGTCACGGCGATCATCGCCCTGGGCCACAGCCTGGATCTGGAGATCGTGGCCGAGGGGGTCGAGACGCCGGAGCAACTGGCCCATCTCCGGCGCCTGGGCTGCGACCTGGTACAGGGTTATCTGGTCGGGCGTCCCGTGCCCGCGTCGAGGGTGCTGGACTTGCGCTTCGGTCCAGGCCATCCTCTGGTGGGGATGCTGCCCGCCTGAACGAGCTTCGGGCCGCCCCCGGCGGCGCCTTCAGGCGCGCACTTCCTGGCGCTGGAACACGATGTAGGCCAGGGTGAACAGGAGCACGACCGCCGCGATCAGACCTGTGAACTGCGGCCAGACGATGGCCAGGCTTTCGGACAGCGGCAGCGGGCTGCCCAGCAGGGCGCCCTGCAACTGCGACAGGAACACCGGGCCCAGGCTGCGGGTGGCGGGGCTGAGCAGGGTGATGGCGGTGTCGTTGAACAGCGTAGCCGGCGAGACGTGCAGCAGGCCGCTTTGCCAGGCCACGGCATGCATGTCCAGCCCGCCGCCCAGCAGGGTCGCCGGATCGGGCGGGGTGATGGCCCGGGCCAGGGCCGGGGCCAGCATGGGCCACAACAGGGCGCAGAACAGCCACAGGCCCAGGGCGACCAGCGCGGAGGTCGAGGCCGAACGGAACGCCACCGAGCACAGCAGGGCGACGGCCAGCCAGACGCCGGCGTAGGCCAGGGCCGCGACGAGGAACGCCAGGGACCGGACCACTTCTTCGCCGCTGGGGGGCACGCCCAGCAGGATCAGGCCGGCGCCCATGACCAGCAGCCACAGGCAGACCAGGCTGATGGCCAGCGCGGCCAGACCGGCCAGGAACTTGCCCAGCAGCAACGCATCGCGATAAAGAGGCTGTGACAGGATGCGGCTGAGCGTCCGGTGGCTGTATTCGCCGTTGATGGCGTCGAACCCCAGGCCGATGGCGATCAGCGGGATCAGGAACCCCAGCAGGGCCGCGAAGGAGGGCAGCGGCGCGCGCGCGTCGGTGAACAGGCGCAGAAAAACGAAGGGGTCCGAGGCCGTGGTCTGGCGGATGCCTTCGATGGCCCCGTACAGGGCGGCGGCCGCGGTCAGGACGACCAGCCATTGCAGCAGCCGCATGCGGGCGCTGCCCAGGTGGTCGGCCAGTTCCTTGGACAGGACGGCGCCCAGGCCGTGCCAGGGCGAGCCGATACGGGTCGTGCTCATGTCGGGGTATCCTCGGCGAAGGTCTGACGGTAGATGCGGTCCAGGCTGGGGGTGTCCACGGCCAGGTCGCGCAGTTGCGCGCCCGCCAGGACCGCCGCCTGGGCGGCCTGGGCGCGGACGTCGCTTTCGGCCTGCAGCACGTAGTGTCCCGGGGACTCGGCGCGCACGCCGCCCACGCCCGGGACGGTGGCCAGGACGGACCTCAGATCGGGGCCGTCGGCATGGAGGTGGACCTCGTGGCTGTGGCCGCCCAGCACCTGGCGGGCCAAGTCCCGGACCGGTCCCATCAGGGCGATGCGGCCGGCGTTGAACAGGGCGACGCGGTCGCAGATGCGCTGCATCTGATCGAGCAGGTGCGACGACAGCAGCACGGTGACGCCGTCGTCGCGCAGGGATTCGATCATGCGCAGAAAGGCTTCGGTGGACTGCGGGTCCAGGCCGGAGGTGGGTTCGTCCAGGATGGCGATGGCGGCCCGCTTGAGCAGGATCTCGGCCAGGCCCAGGCGGCGGCGCATGCCGTGGGAAAAGGCCCCCGCGCGCTGATCGATGCGGTCCAGCAGCCTGACGCGGTCCAGGGCCTCGGCGATCCGCTCGTCCCTCTCCTTTGCGGGGATGTCCAGCAGGCGGGCGGTGTAGCGCAGATTTTCACGCGCGCTCAGGTGGTCGTAGAAACCGACCGAATCGGGCATGTAGCCGACCTGGCGCTTGACGGCCAGCGGATTGCGCCAAGGGTCCTCGCCCAGCACGCGCACCTGGCCGCGCGTGGCTTCGGTCAGGCCCAGCAGCATGAGGATCGTGGTGGTCTTGCCCGCGCCGTTGGGACCCAGCAGGCCGAAGACCTCGCCGGATCGGACCTGGAAGTTCAGGGATTGGACCACGGCGCGGCCACCGTAGTCCTTGCCCAGTTCCCGGGCATCGATGGCGGGGGTGTCCCGGGACGGGAGTGCGGCGGACGTGCGCATGGCGGACGGCCCGTTCATCGGCGGCCGTGCCGGGCGACCGCGCCCAGCAGCGCCAGCAGGGCCACGGCGATCAGGATGGCGCCGCTGACCCCCCACAGGCCGGATGTCGTCACCGAGACGCGCAGATCGCCGTCGGCCGACTGGCCGGCCGAGCGCGCGTGCAGCTTGACCATGTAGTCGCCGGCCAGGGACTGGGGCGCGGGCGTGATGCGGGCCTGGACCTCGGCCGTCTTGCCCGGCTCCAGAAGGGCGACGCGCGCCGGCTCGAATTCGATCTTCCAGCCCGAGGGCGCCGTGCCGTCCAGCGCGATGTCCCGGGCGGCGGCGGTGCCGCTGTTGCGCAGGACCAGCGGCATTTCACGGGTGGCGCCGATCTGGGCGTCGGTGCTCATCAGACCGTCGCGGCCCGACAGGTCCAGGGCGGGTTGGCCCGTGATGTCGAGCTTCAGGGTCGTGGACGCCTTGACGCCATCGGCCGCGACTTCGACCTGGATCGCGTGCTCGCCGGATTGCGCCGATGCGGGCGGGCGCACGTGCAGCTTGACGGTCTTGGACTCGCCGGCTTTCACGGGCACGGCGCTGATCTGCTGGGTGCCGTAGCCTTCGGTGAAGGATGTGTCGAAATACTGCGGGGCACGGGCCGACAGACTGGCCAGGACGTCGTGGCCGCTGGCGTTCTTCACTGTCAGCTGGTAGTCGAAGGCGGTGCGCGCCGACCCGGTCAACTGCGGTAATTCGGGCTGGACCGACAACTGCGCGGGCAACTGGTCGGCCAGGGTGATGTCGATCGGCAGGCTCAGGTGGCGCCGGTCGCCGTCGGCATGGACGGTCAGCGTGTGGCGCGATTGCGCGGCGCCTTGAGGGATGTCAAGCCGCAGTTGCAGAGGCAGCGTATCATCACTTCCAGGCATGGCCGATTCCACGGGGCGGCCATTGCCCAGCAGGGCGGCCTTCCAGGCCTTGGGCACCCCATCCACCGACAGTGCCAGGCGCTCGGCGGGTGTGGCCCGGTTGCGCAGACGCAGGGCGATGGTCGATGTCTCCCCGGCCTTCAGGGTCAGGGAAGGGTAGTCGGTCGACAGGTCGATTCCGGGAGGCGCGCCCTCCGTGGCCAGGGCGGTGGCCTGGAAACTCAAGGCGCACAAGGCGGCGGCCCACAGTGCAAGGTATCTGGACATGGTGTCGTTCGGCTTTTCGTTCAGGTTGATCTGCCCGGTCCGGAACCGGTCTCCAGAAAAAAGGGACCGGACATCGCGGTTTCGAGTTTCAATAAAAACGTAATTTTTTGTTTCTCATGGAGCTTGGCGCTGACCGCTGAATGTCCTTGTATTGAGAACCGTTATCATTACTGCTAACATCGCACTTTCGCTCCTCGACATCCGCTGGTCCATGTCCTCCGGTTTTTCCCCGCGCCTTGTCCCGCTGAAGATCGTCGCCGCCTGCGCGACTTTGGGCTTGCATGCGGCCGTGCTGGCGATGGTGCTGTCCGCGCCGGTCGCCGAGGTCTCCCAGGGGCGGCCCGAGGCGCTGGACGTGCAGTTCGTGGAGCTGGGGCCGGCGACCGAGCCCCAGACGATGGCCGGGGCGGAGCCCCGGCCGCCAGTGGAAACGCCGCCCGAACCCGAGCCGGTCGTCGAGCCCCAGCCCGAACCCGAGCCTGCGGTCGCGCCGGAGCCCGAACCCGAGCCGGTCGTCGAGAAGCCCGAGCCCGAATCCATCACCGAGCCGCCTCCGCCCGAACCCAAGCCGCGGCCCAAGCCCAAGCCCAAGCCCAAGCCGGAACCGAAGCCCCGGCCCGAACCCGAGCCGAAGCCCCGGCCCCGGCCGACGACGTCCGCGCCGCAGGCAAGCGCCGCGCGGACCGTCACGGCGGGCGGCGCGCGCCAGGCTTCCGAGGCGCGCGGCGAGCCGGTGCCGGTGGATCCCGACCGGCCCCGTGCGATCGGCCAGGTGGACTATCTGGGCAAGCGGCCCAGCCCGGTGTACCCCCGGGTCTCGCAGCGGCGGGGCGAGCAGGGTCGGGTGGTGCTGCGCGTGCTGATTTCCCCGCTGGGCCGGGTGGCCGATGTCACGGTGCGCACTTCGTCAGGCCATGTGCGCCTGGACGAGGCGGCCGTGGAAGCCATGCGCCATGCGCGGTTCCGTCCATACACGGAAAACGGGATCGCCTACAAGGCGCTGGTGGACATTCCCTTCGATTTCGTCTTATAGGAAGGACAGGAACATGATGCTTGATCTGATCGGGAGCGCGGCGCTGACGCTGGCCCAGGCCGTGGGGCCTGATGCCGCCCTGGCCGCCGCCGACGCGGCGGCGACCGCGGTTGCCACGGGCGCGGCGAAGGCCGTCCCCATGGTGCTGGACTCCGGCGCCGTGGGGGCCGGCGGCCAGGGGGTGCTGCATTTCATCGGCCAGAGCGACATGGTGGGCAAGTCCCTGTTCGTCTTCCTGATGCTGATGTCCCTGGCGAGCTGGTACCTGATTCTGGCCAAGGGGCTGACGCATCTGCGCATCCGCCGCCGGTCGCGCAAGTTCCTGTCGGAGTTCTGGGCCGCCAGTTCCCTGGAACAGGTGGAAAACGAGATTTCCACGCACGGGGCCGAAGAACCTTTCGCCCACCTGGCCAGCCATGCCATCCATGCCCAGCGGCACCATACCCGGTACGGCGCGCTCAAGCTGGAGGAAAGCGGTTCCACGGCGGCCTTCGTGACGCGCACCATCCGCAAGGTCATCGACGAGGAGACCGCGCGCCTGGAAAACGGCCTGACGGTGCTGGCGTCCGTGGGATCGACCGCGCCGTTCGTGGGCCTGTTCGGCACGGTATGGGGTGTGTATCACGCGCTGCTGAGCATCAGCATGACCGATGGCGTCACCATCAACCGCATCGCCGGGCCGGTGGGCGAGGCCCTGATCATGACCGGTCTGGGCCTGGCGGTCGCCATCCCCGCCGTGCTGGCCTACAACGCCTTCGTGCGCGTCAACCGTGTCTACCTGGCGCAACTGGACGCCTTTGCGCATGACCTGTTCACTTTCTTGACCACCGGCCAGCAGGTGACCGACGGCAGCCACGAGCGCAACGGCCGGACGATCAGTCTGGCCAGCCACCGGGGAGCCTGACATGGCATTCGGCAGCTTCGATTCCAAGGGGCCGGGCACCACCATGTCCGAGATCAACATGGTGCCGCTGATCGACGTGATGCTGGTGCTGCTGGTGATCTTCATCATCACGGCGCCCCTGCTCAGCCATTCGATCCGCATCAACGTGCCCCAGGTCACGGCCCAGCCGGTGGAGCAGAAGCCCGTGGTGATCGATCTGGCGATCGACGCGTCCGGCGCGCTGTTCTGGAACGAGCAGCCGATCGCCGAGGAAGACCTGGCCGCCCGCTTCGCCGGCGAGGCCGGGGCCGATCCCCAGCCCGAGATCCGCATCCGCGCCGACGTCGACACCCGTTACGGCCTGCTGGCGCGGGTCATGGGCGCGGCCCGCCAGGCGGGCATGAAGCGTCTGGGTTTCGTCACCACGCCGGGGCAGGCCGCCCGGGGCGCTGAGCAAGCATTCAAGCAATCGTCAGCTATGTAACCCCGATGCTTGGACAGTGACGCGGCGTGACCGCTTCAGGCTAGAATCACCCTCATGAGAGTCCTGGTCATCGAAGACGACGCCACCCTCGGACACGCCTTGCAGGAATTCCTGGGCGGTCAGGGCTATGCCGTCGATTGGTTGCAGTCCGGCGACCGCGTCGAAGGCGCGCTCGCCGGACAGATCTACGATCTGCTGCTGCTGGATCTGAACCTGCCCGGCCTGGGGGGACTGGAAGTGCTGCGGCGGCTGCGCGAAGGCGGTTCCCAAGTCCCGGTGCTGATCCTCACGGCGCGCGACGGCCTGGACGACCGCGTCGCGGGGCTGGACGCCGGCGCCGACGACTACGTCACCAAACCCTTCGAACTGCCTGAACTGGCCGCCCGGGTGAGGGCGCTTGCCCGGCGGCACGCGGGCCAGGCCCAGACCATCCTGGAATGCGGCCCCTTGTCCTTCGATACGGTGGGCCGCCAGATCCGGGTGGACGGCAAGCGCCTGGCGCTGTCCGTGCGTGAATTGTCCGTGCTGGAAATGTTGATGGCGCGTCCCGGCCGGGTGGTGACCAAACAGCAGATCGTCAATTCCCTGTCGGCCTGGGATGCCGATTTCAGCGAGAACGCGGTCGAAGTCTATGTCTATCGCTTGCGCAAGCGGCTCGACGGCACCGGGACCAGCATCCAGACGGTGCGCGGCTTCGGCTATCTGCTCGACGTCGAACGTGCCGCCTGAATTCACCGTCGGTCCGCGACCTGATTCCGGGGCGCGGGGCCTGGTCGAGCGCCTGATCCCCAAGGATTCGCTCGCCCGCCGCCTGGTGCGCCGGCTGCTGCCGGCCTTTTTCATTCTGGTGGCCATCGATCTGCTGGCCACATGGTTCATGACGGGCGTGATCCGCCCCCAACCCTGGCTGCTGCGCGACCTGTTCTGGGTCATGATGCTGACCCAGGGCCTGTTGGTGGCGCTGTTCGTCTGGGTGCTGATTTCCGGGATCCGCCTGGAACTGGCTTCCATCAACCGGTTGGCCGACGACATCCGCCAGCGTTCCATCGAGGACCTGCAGCCGCTCGATCTGGCGGGCCTGCCCACCGAGATCGCGCCCCTGGTCCTGCATTTCAACGATCTGCTCCTGCGCCTGGACGATTCGGTCCAGGCGCAGCGCCGCTTCATCGGCCATGCGGCGCACCAGTTGCGCACCCCCCTGGCCGGCCTGAAGGTCGAGTCCGAGCTCATGCTCGGCCAGGAACTGCCCGAGGACATCCGCATGCGTGCGGACCGCATCAAGTCCGTGACGGATCACATGATCCGCATGGGCCAGCAGTTGCTGGTGCTGGCGCGCGCCGAACACGCGGCCCGGCCCCAGGACAGCTTCGTGCGCCTGGATCTGTGCGAATGGATGCGTCAGACAGGCGCGGAATGGCTGGGGCGCGCGCACGACCGCGGTGTCGATCTGCAACTGGTGGCGCCCGACGCCGCGGTCTGGGTGGATGGCGATCCGGTGCTGTTGCAGGAGCTGCTGGGCAATCTGATCGACAATGCCTTGCGCTACGGCCAAGGCGCGCGCCGCATCGTGCTGCGCGTCATGGCCAATCCGCCTTCGTTTTCCGTCGAGGACGACGGCGCCGGGATCCGGGCCGAAGACCTGGACCGTGTCTTCGAGGCCTTCTACCGCGCGGCCGATGCGGGCCGTGGCGGTTCCGGCCTGGGCCTGGCCATCGTGCGCGAGATCGCGCGCGCGCATGGCGCCTGGTGGAAGGTCGCCAGCCGGCCCGCATTCCCCGGCACGCGGGTCTCCCTCGTGTTTCCCGGCCCCCGGCGCGGCGCCTGTCTCACGCGAGCCGAATAAGCGAATGGTATGAATATGCAGAAAGACAAACCGCGGGCGGCCCTGCTGATCGGTGCCCTGGGCGTGGTCTACGGGGACATCGGCACCAGTCCGCTGTACACCATGAAAGTCGCGCTGTCGGGCACGGGCCGGCCCGATGTCGAGCACATCCTGGGGGTGCTGTCGATCCTGTTCTGGATGCTCATCCTGGTGGTATCGCTGAAATACGTGACGTGTATCTTGCGCGCCGACAATCGGGGCGAGGGCGGTACGCTGGCCCTGATGGAGCTCGCCCTGCGGGGCCGGTCCGGGAAGAGCCGCTGGCGCCTGGCGCTGCTGGGATTGATCGGCGCCAGCCTGTTCTATGGCGACAGCATGATCACGCCGGCGATTTCCGTCCTGTCCGCCGTCGAGGGTATCGGTATCGTGTCCCACCGGCTCGACGCCTGGGTGGTGCCGGTCTCGGTGGTCGTGCTGCTGGCCCTGTTCATGTTCCAGGTGCGCGGCACCGGCGCCGTGGGCAAGCTCTTCGGGCCGGTGATGCTGTGCTGGTTCCTGGTGCTGGCGGGGCTGGGCGCCTGGCGGATCGCCGGCCAGCCCGAAGTCCTGCAGGCGATCAACCCGGTCTGGGCGCTGCGCTTCATCGGCGACGCCCCCTGGGAAACCTTTCTGGCCCTGGGCGCGCTGGTCCTGGCCTTGACCGGCGCCGAGGCGCTGTACGCCGACATGGGGCATTTCGGCGCGCCGGTCATCCGCCGCGCCTGGTTCGCCCTGGTGCTGCCGGCGCTCGCCCTGTGTTATTTCGGCCAGGGGGCGCTGCTGCTCAGCGACCCGGGGGCCATCCGCAATCCCTTCTTCCTGCTGGCGCCCGCATGGGGCCTGATCCCGCTGGTGGCGCTGGCCACGCTGGCCACGGTGATCGCCTCGCAGGCGGTGATCTCGGGGGCGTTCTCCATGACACGCCAGGCGGTGCAACTGGGCTACTGGCCGCGCATGGTCATCCAGCACACCTCAGTGCGCGAGGAGGGGCAGATCTATATGCCGCGCGTGAACTGGCTGTTGCTGCTGGCCGTCCTGGTCCTGACGCTGTCTTTCGGTTCATCCGACCGCCTGGCGCATGCCTACGGCTTCGCCGTCACGGGTACGATGCTGATGACTTCGCTGCTGGCGTTTGTCGTGCTGCCCCGGGACACACACGGCCTGCGCCGCCTGGCCTGGCTGGCCCTGATCTCCCTGTTCCTGGTGATCGACGTGTTGCTGTTCTCGTCCAACACACTCAAGCTGCACGAAGGCGGCTGGTTGCCGCTGGTGGTGGGGATCGGCCTGCTGACGCTGATGGCGACCTGGAAACAGGGGCGCCAACGCGTGCATGAAACGCTGGCGGGAGACCAACAGCCGCTGGCCAGCTTCATGGAATCCCTGGAGGCCTACCCGCCGACCCGGGTGCCGGGCACGGCGGTATTCATGAGCATGATCGTGGGCACGGTGCCGCCCGCGCTGCTACACAACTTGAAACACAACAAGGTGCTGCACGAACAGGCGCTGTTCCTGACGATCGAGGTCGCCGATGTGCCCTATGTGCCCTTCGACGAACGGTTGAAGATCGAGCGGGTCAGCCGCAGCGCCTGGCAGGCCGTGGCGCGCTGGGGATTCAAGCAAGAGCCCAACGTGCCCCAGGTCGTGGAGCAGATCGGCCAGGAAATCAAGGATCTGAACCTGGATCCCATGCAGACTTCGTATTTCCTCTCGCGCCAGACCGTGATCGTGGTGCGACGGTTGCCGTGGTACCAGAGCTGGCGGCGGCACTTGTTCGCCTTCATGGCGCGCAATGCCAGCCGCAGCACCCGGTTCTACAAGATTCCGCCCAATCGCGTCGTGGAAATGGGCATGCAGATGGAACTCTGATCAGGAGCCGGCCGCGGGCGCCGGGATCGTGATCGTGGTTTCGCGCAGCACGCCGCCCGACTGGACCGAGCCTTGCATGCGGACATTCGCGTCATCCATCAGTTTCATGCATTCCTGGCGCTGGTCGGCGGGCAGACTGTCGCAGCGTTTGCTGCGGTTGAGCGCTTCGGCCTGGGCCGAAGGCTGGGTCAGCGCGTCCTGGCGGGCGGCCTGGGCGGCGGCGCCGGCTTCCTTGAGGCAGGCCTGCACGTCGATTCCCGGCGTGTTGTGGCAGCGCGCCACGTCCTGCTGGTATTGGGTCTGCGCCTGCGTTCCGGCGGCCTGTGCCCCCGGGGCGAACAGGGTCGCGCAGCCCAGGCTGGTGGCCAGCAGCGCGGCGCGCAGCGGCATGTGCTTTTCTAGACGCATGATGGACACTCCTAAAGGGTGAATTCCGGACATTTTTCCCGGCCCGGTTCAGGGACTGGTCTGCCGCGCGCGCGATGAGTCGGATCCGCCAGCGCGGGTTCTGGATCAGTGTACGGGTTTCCCCTAGATCCGATGTAACCGGATCATTCAGCCTTGGCGGGGGTGTCCGGGCCTCCGCGCTGGCGGCGGCGGGCGCTCTGCATCAGCAGGATGGCCGTGACCGGCGCCGTCATGAACAGGAACAGGCAGATCAGCCATTCATGGACGATGGGCCGATGCTGCAACAGGCTGGCGATCAGGGTGGCCGCCAGGGCGACGCAGAAGGTGCCCATCGTCATGCCCATGGTCGGGGCGTGCATCCGTTCGCGGAAGCTGCGCAGGCGCAGCAGCCCGAGGGACCCGATCAGGGTCACCAGTCCCGCCAGAACGAGCAGCAGTGCGGCCGGTACGGCGGCCCACAGAGGCAGGTCGGTCATGGCTCGATCACCTCGCCGCGCAGCAGGAACTTGGCCAGGGCGGACGAGCCGACGAAGCCGAACAGCGCGATCAGCAGCGCCACGTCGAAATACAGTCCGGCCTCGAAGCGCAGACCCAGCACCAGCAGGATCAGCATACCGTTGATGTAGAGGGTGTCCAGGGCCAGCACGCGATCCTCGGCGCCGGGGCCGCGGATCAGGCGGATGGCGGCGCAGCCCAGCCCCAGGGAAAAACACAGCAGGGCGAAGCCGCCGGCCCAGTACAGTATCGTCGCGCTCATTCGAAGATCTCCATCAGGGGGCGTTCGTAGCGGTCCTGGATCATGCGGGTCAGGCCGTCGGGGTTGCTCAGATCCAGCACGTGCAGAGTCAGCACGTTGCTTACGGGATCGTGCCCGGCCCAGACGGTGCCGGGCGTGAAGGTGATGATGCAGGCGAGCGCCGCCAGACCGTGCGGGTCGCGGATGCGCAATGGAATGTCCAGGAGCCCTGGGCGCGTGTCGGCGCGGCGACCGCGCAGGATGATCCGCCCTACATCGCGGTTCGAGCGGGCGATGTCGGCGGCCACGTGTCCGGCCAGGCGCATGGCGGTGAGCGGATGCGACAGTCGTGCCCGGACCGGACGCAGGATCGGCGTCAGCAGGGCGAGCGTCAGGGCGATCGCCGTTCCCAGGATCAGATGGTCCGCCGACAGGCTGTCGTTCAGCACCAGCCAGAGGATCAGCAGCAGGCAGGCCAGCGGCAGGGCGCGGAACAGGCGTTTCATCGCGGGCCTCCGGACCCGGGCGCCGGTGCCGGGAAGTCGTGCTGGTCCTGGCCCAGCACCGCCTCGATGTAGCGGTCCGGCTGATCCAGGTACCAGGCGGTGTCCTCCAGGTAGGCCATCACCGATCCGGCCCGCGCTGTCAGCAGGACGCAGGCCGACAGCAGCACCAGGATGGGGATGGCCTCGTTCAGCCGCAGGGCCGGGACGTGGAGGTCTTCCGGCACCCAGAACAGGCGCACGCCGCAGCGCCCCAGGGCGATCAGGCCGGCCACGCCGGAGAACAGCATGGCCCCGACCAGCAGCCAGACGTTGACGGTGGGTGCGCCGTATTCGGCGGTGCGCAACGCGGCCGACAGCAGCGAGAATTTAGCCACGAAGCCCGATAGCGGCGGCAGGCCGATGATCAGCAGGGCGCAGGCGAAGAAACTCAGGCCCAGGAAGGCCATGGTGGCCGGCAGCGGCACGCCCACCGCCTGGCCGCTCAGGTCGGCCGCGTCGGGGTCGTCGTTCTCGAAGGCTTCCTGTGTGATGGCCAGCATGTTGGCACCGAACGATTGGCTGCGTTCGGTCAGTTCCAGCAACAGGAACAGGGCGCCCAGGGCCAGGACCGAGCTGAGCAGATAGTAGAGGGCCGGTCCCGTCAGGGTGGCGCCGGGCATGCCCAGGGCGGCGAACAGCGTCCCGGAGGACGTGATGATGGCGTAGGCGGCGATGCGACGCGCCTGTGTGCTGGCCAGCATGCCCAGGGTGCCGAAGGCCAGGGTGGCGATGCCGGCGGGGAACATCCAGGCGCCGCCGAAGGCCGCCGGGGCGCCCGCCGGCAGCAGCAGCGAGCCGATGCGCAGCAGGGCGTAGATGCCGACCTTGGTCATGATGGCGAAGAGCGCGGCCACCGGGGCGCTTGCCTCGGAGTAGGTGTTCGGCAGCCAGAAGTTCAGCGGCCAGGCGGCGGCCTTGATCAGGAAAGCGACACCCAGGATCGCGGCGGCGCTGTCGAACAGTTGCCGGTCCGCGCCGCGCAGGGCCAGGGCGCGCACCGCCAGATCGGCCAGATTCAGCGTGCCGGTCAGGCCGTAGATCAGGGCGATCGCCACCAGCAGCAGGAACGACGCGATCAGGTTGACGGCGATGTAGTGCAGGGCGGCGCCGACCCGGCGCTTGCCCGAGCCGTGCAGCATCAGGCCATAGGAGGCGGTCAGCAGGATTTCGAAGAAAACGAAAAGATTGAACAGATCGCCCGCCAGGAAGGCGCCGTTCAGGCCCATCATGATCAACAGGAACAAAGGGTGGAAGTGGCTGCCGGCGCGGTCCCAGCGGGCCGTGGCGTAGATCCAGGCGCACAGACCCAGGACCGCGGTCAGGCCCAGCATCAGCGCGGACAGGCGATCGGCCACCAGCACGATGCCGAAGGGCGCGGGCCAGTTGCCCAGCAGATAGACGCCGATGTCGTCGGGCCAGCGGGGCGCGCCGATGCCCTGGGTGGCGCGCACCAGCATCAGGGCGGTCAGTGCCATGAGGCCGAGCGCGCCCGCACCCAGGATCACGCGCAGCCGGCGCTGGCTGTCGCGGGTGAGCAGCATCAGCGCGCTCGTGAGCAGGGGGATCAGGACCGGCAGGACCGGCAGGTGCTGCAGCCAGAACCTCATGCGCGGTGTTCCTCGCCATCCACGTGGTCGGTGTCGCTCATGCCGCGCGAGGCCAGCAGCACCACCAGAAACAGCGCCGTGGTCGCGAAGCCGATGACGATGGCGGTGAGCACGAGCGCCTGGGGCAGGGGGTCGGCGTAGCTTGCCGGGTCGGCCCAGGCCGGATCAATGACCGGTGGGGCGTCCACCCGCAGTCTTCCCATGGCGAAGATGAACAGGTTGACCGCGTAGCCCAGCAGCGCGAGGCCCATGATGAACTGGAAGGTTCGCGGCCGCAGCAGCAGCCAGACCCCAGAGCCCGCGAGCACGCCGATCGCCAGTGCCAGTATCCATTCCATGGTCAGGGTCCTCGTTCAGTCAGGGCGGGGGTCGCGGCTTCGACGAGCTTGCGGTGCAAACGCAGGGACTGGTGCGCCAGGGCGATGATCATCAGGATCGTCGCACCCACCACCAGCATGTACACGCCCACGTCGAACAGCAGCGCGCTGGACAGGTGCAGCGTGCCGACCAGGGGCAGGGCGAGATCCAGCGTGTGGGAAGCGAGCAGGGGTTTGCCGGCCCACCAGACCGCCATGGCGGCGGCGCCGGCCACCAGCAGGCCCAGGGCGATCCAGGCTTGCGGGCGGATCAGGGGGCGGGCCTCGACCCACAGGATGCCGCCCACCATGTATTGCAGGATGATGCCGGTGGCCATGATCAGTCCGCCGATGAAGCCGCCGCCCGGCAGGTTGTGTCCGCGCAGCAGGAAATACAGCGAGATCAGAGTGGAGACCGGCAGCAGCAGGCGGACCAGGACGGCGGGCACGCGCAGTGTGCCGTCGGGCAGCGGCGCTTGCAGATCGGGTTCTTCGAAGGTGGCGGGCATGCCGCCGCGATGGCGCAGCGGTGCGGCGATGGTCTCGGCGGGCGGGCGGAAACGCCGCAGCAACGCGTAGACGCTGAGGGCCACGACCCCCAGTACGGTGATTTCGCCGAACGTGTCGAAAGCGCGGAAGTCGACCAGGATCACGTTGACCACGTTGGCGCCGCCGCCCAGAGGCCAGGCCTGCTGGACAAAGTAGGCGGCGATGCTGTCGTGCGCCGGGGGCCGCGTCATCATGACATAGGCCAGCACCGCCATCAGGGCGCCCGTGGACGCGGCCGCCAGGAAGTCGCGCCGTCGGCGCCAGCGCGTCGTCCCGGGGGTGGGGCCGGGGAATTCCTCGATGCGGGGTGGCAGCCAGCGCAGCCCCAGCAGGATGAGCACGGTGGTGACGACCTCGACCGTGAGCTGGGTCAGGGCCAGGTCGGGGGCCGACAGCCAGGCGAAGGTGAGGCAGGTGGCCAGGCCGGCCGCGCCGGCCAGCATCAACGAAGCGGCGCGATGGTATTTGGCCTGGTAGGCGGCGGCCAGGGCGCAGGCGCCGCCCGCCAGCCAGATCAGACCGAAGGACCACTGCGCCGGGGTCGTCAAGGTGACGCGCGGCCACCAGCCGCCCGGCAGCAGGGGCAGCAGCGTCACCGACCCGGTGGCCAGCACCAGCAGGAATACCTGCGGCTGCAGCCGCTGGGTCTGCAGCCAGCTCAGCAGGCGGGCCGAGCCGGCGTCGATGGCCTCCAGCAGGGTTTCGAAGGTCTGGCGCCCGTCCAGCCGGTAGATCAGGGGCACCTGGCCCGGCACGCGCCGGTCGTGCGCGCGCAGCCCCAGGTACAGGCCGATGCCGGCGATCATGGCGGCCAGGCTCATGAGCAGGGGCAGGTTCAGTCCGTGCCATACCTGCAGGTCGTAGGCCGGGACGTTGTTGCCCAGCAGGGCGCGCATGACCATGGTCAGGACGGGCTGCAGGAACAGGCCGGGCAGAATGCCCACGGCCAGGCAGAACAGGACCAGCACCGCGCAGGGGATCAGCATCATGCGGGGCGGATCGTGCGGCGTGCGCGGAAGGTCTGTCGCCGGGGGGCCGAAGAACACCTGCAGGATGAAGCGCAGGGAATACGCCACGCTGAGCGCGCCGGCCACCACGGCGGCGAGCGGCAGGCCCCAGCGGCTGGCCCAGTGCCCGGTGACGAACACGGTTTCCGCGAAGAACATTTCCTTGGAAATGAAGCCGTTGAGCAGGGGCACGCCCGCCATGGCGGCGGCCGACACCATGGCCAGCGTCGCGGTCAGCGGCATCAGGGTCCGCAAGCCGGACAGGCGCGTCAGGTCGCGGGTGCCGCTTTCATGGTCGACGATCCCGGCCGCCATGAACAGGGATGCCTTGAAAGTGGCGTGGTTGATGATGTGGAAAACGGCGGCCACCAGGGCCAGGCGGCTGTTCATGCCCAGCAGCAGGGTGATCAGGCCCAGGTGGCTGATGGTGGAATAGGCCAGCACGCCCTTCATGTCGCGCTGGAAGGTGGCGGCGTAGGCCCCCAGCAGCAGCGAGCACAGGCCCGCGCCGCCGATGATCCAGGTCCACCAGTCGGTGCCCGAGAAAATCGGCCAGAAGCGCGCCAGCAGGAAGACGCCCGCCTTCACCATGGTGGCCGAATGCAGGTAGGCCGACACCGGGGTGGGCGCCGCCATGGCGTTGGGCAGCCAGAAGTGGAAGGGAAACTGGGCGCTCTTGGTCAGGGCGCCCAGGGCCAGCAGGACCAGCAGGATCGGATACCAGCGGTGTCCCCGGATCGCCGTGGCGGCCGCGAGCACCGCGTCCAGATCGTAGCTGCCGACGATGTGTCCGATGATCAGCATGCTGGCCAGCAGGCAGAAGCCGCCGGTGCCGGTCACGATCAAGGCCATGCGCGCGCCGCGACGGGCATCCATGCGATGGTGCCAGTAGCCGATCAGCATGAACGAGGACAGGCTGGTCAGTTCCCAGAACACCAGGAGCTGGATCAGGTTGCCGGCCAGCACCACGCCCAGCATGGCGCCCATGAAGCTGAGGAGAAAGGCGAAGAAACGGGGAACCGGGTCCTGGGCCGACAGGTAATAGTGGGCGTAGAGGGCGATCAGGGCGCCCATGGCCGAGATGATCACGGAAAACAGCCAGGCGTAGCCGTCCATGCGCAGGGTCAGATCGACCCCCAGGGTCGGAATCCAGGGCAGGCGGAGCTTGATGATGCCCGAGGTGGCGATCTCGGGCGTGAGCCAGAGCGTCAGGACCAGACAGGTCAGCGCGCTGCCGCCCGCCAGCCAGGCCCCCGCTCGGCGCGCGGTCGCGGGCAGCAGCGAGGCGCACAGGCTGCCGGCAAACGGGATCGCGAGGATCAGGGTCAGAAGCATGGAGTGTGGTTGATACGGGAATCGGGCGACACGCGACACCTGGCGGCCGGTGGCGCGGCGCCGATGGTGCGAGTGCGAACGGGCTTGCTCGTAATTCCTTAATGATACGCGAAGACGACGGCTTGACCTGAGTCAAGTCGATCGAGCGCTTTTTGCGGGAGACTATGTTGAAATGTAGAACAATGCCGCCTGAAGCACCGGACCCATCGGTTTCCGGCGCGGCCTTGTCGCAGGAGCTTGCCGCATGACCACCCAAGAAATGCCCGCCGCGGCCTCCGGTCCGGAGGACATCGCCTTTCCCGACCTGGAGATTTCCGAGGCGCTGATCCGCCGTTTCGACCAGTCCGGCCCGCGCTATACCTCGTACCCGACGGCCGACCGTTTCCAGCAGGGCTATCCGGCGTCGGCCTACATCGAGCGTCTGCGGGGCCGGGCGGCCGCCGAACAGGCGCCGCCCTTGTCGATCTACGTGCACCTGCCGTTCTGCGAATCGCTGTGCTATTTCTGCGCCTGCAACAAGATCATCACCCAGGACCACAGCCGTTCGGCGGATTATCTGGACATCCTGTACCGTGAAATGGACCAGGTCGGCCCGCTGCTGGGCCGCCACAACCGCGCGGTGCAACTGCATCTGGGGGGCGGCACGCCAACCTTTCTGAGCGCGGATGAACTGACCGCGCTGATGGACCGGATCCGGCGCCACGTCGAGTTCACCCCCGACGCCGAGCTGGGCGTGGAAATCGATCCGCGCACTGTCCGGCCCGCTTCCCTGGCCATGCTGGCGGGCCTGGGCTTCAACCGCACCAGCTTCGGTGTCCAGGACTTCGACCCGCTGGTCCAGGCGGCGGTCAACCGCATCCAGCCCTACGACATGGTGCGTACGGCCTTGCAGGCCAGCCGGGACAATGGTTTCCAGTCCATCAACGCCGATCTGATCTACGGCCTGCCCAAGCAGACGCTGGACAGCTTCAGCCGCACCCTGGACCAGTTGATCGAACTGTCCCCCGACCGCATCGCCCTGTACAACTACGCCCACCTGCCCGACCGCTTCAAGGCGCAGCGCCTGATCCATGCCGAAGACCTGCCCAGCGCCGACACGCGCATGGGCATTTTCCTGATGTCGGTGCGCCGCCTGCTGGCGGCCGGCTACGTCTACATCGGACTGGATCATTTCGCCAAGCCCGACGACGAACTCAACCAGGCGCGCCTGAACCAGAGCCTGCATCGCAACTTCCAGGGCTATACCACCCGTGCGGAATGCGACCTGGTGGGCTTCGGCATTTCGGCGATCGGCAAGATCGGGGACGCCTACATCCAGAACCATCATTCGCTGAACGCCTACCGCGACAGTCTCGAACGGGGCGAACTGCCCACGGCCAAGGGCTTCGACCTGAGCCCCGAGGACGCCTTGCGCCGCGAGGTCATCATGACCGTCATGTGCAGCATGCCGCTCGACTTCGACGCCTTCCGGGCGCGCCACGGCCGCGCTTTCGAGGCCTGTTTCCCGGACGAACTGGAGCGTCTGCGTCCTTACGCGGACGCCGGCCTGCTGGAACTGGACGCACGCGGACTGCGGGTGCTGCCCAAAGGCCGCGTGTTCGTGCGTGCGCTGGCGATGGTGTTCGATCAGTACGTGCGCCGACCCCGTGTGGCGACCTATTCCCGGCTGATCTGATCGGGGGGCGGATCCGGCCGGTCGGCGGCGCCGCCCGGCCGGGTGGGCAGGCGCCACAGATAGATCGTCACGCCGATGCCCGGGATCAGCAGGAACCAGCGCGCCCAGGGCACCGGCATGATCGAGGCCGACAGGGCCAGCGAGGGCCACATCAGGGCCAGGGCGATGCATTTGCTGCGCAAGGGGATGCCGCGCCCCGCCTGAAAGTCGCGGATGTACGGACCGAGGATGCGATGGGACATCAACCAGGCATGCATGCGCGGCGAGCCGCGCAGGAAGCAGAAGGCCGCCAGCAGCAGGAACGGAGTGGTGGGCAGCAGGGGCAGGAAAATGCCCAGCCCGCCCAGGGCCAGGGCCACGTAACCCAGGAAGGACAGGAGGGCGCGGATCATCGTACCGGGGATTCTATCAATCCGTGGCGTCTGCGGGGCGGGGGTGACGACCGCTCGCGCCACGCGCGGATGCGCGACCTGCTGTCCCAGGTGCCGCTGTTCAACGAACTGCCGCCGCAGGATCTGGACCCCATCGCCCGGGGGACCAGCGAGATCAGCGCCGTGCGCGGGGACATCATTTTCCGGCGCGGGGATCCGTGCGTGGGATTCCATGTGGTGGTCTACGGCCAGGTGAAGCTGCTGTTCGTCTCGAATTCCGGGGTGGAGCGCGTGGTGCGCCTGATCGGCCCGGGCGACGGCTTCGGCGAGGCGCTGATGTTCATGGGTCAGGACTACATCGTTACCGCCGAAGCCCTGCGCGACACCCTGTTGCTGCACGTGGGGCGCGACGCGCTGTTCGATCAGCTCGACCGCAACCCCGGTGTGGCGCGCAAGATGCTGGCGGGCCTGAGCCGGCGCCTGTACAGCCTGATGGGCGACGTCGAGGCCTACACCTTGCACACCGGCGCCCAGCGCCTGATCGCCTATCTGCTGCGTGAATGGCGTGGCGAGGTCGGCCAGCCTTTCCGCATCGAGATCAGCAAAGCCGTCGTGGCCTCGCGCCTGAACCTGACGCCGGAGCATTTCTCCCGCATCCTGCGCGACCTGAGCGACCGCGGCCTGATCCGCGTCCGGGGCCGCGAATACACCGTCCTGGATCCCGACGGACTGAGGGGCTATAAAGGATGAGTCTGGACACGAAATGATCCCTGCGGATCATTTCGTGCCTGACGAATCGGAGCGGCCTGCAAGCCGCGACGTGGGGGGCTGCCTCAATCAGAGATGGATGAAGCCGCCGCCGCCATCACCCGTAATGTTTTCCGGTAGAGCCGCAGCGCCCGGCCGAGGTTCCAGGCCAGGCCGGCGGCCGAGACGATCTGCAGCGGGCCGGCCGCCAGCGCCGCAGGGGACCAGCCGGCCGCCGCCAGCGACCAGCACAGCACGACGGCGACATGGGCGGCCCATTGCCACCGGGCCGGGCGCTCGCCGACGTAGGCCGCCATCTTGGGCAGGATCTTCAGGTAGACGCGGGCCTGGCCCGGATCCCGGTCGGGCACGATCATGGCGTCCTGGGCGTGCTTCCACAGCAGGAAGGGCACGATCTTGTACAGCATCCCGTTCACCACCGAGCCCAGCACCCCCGCGATGATCACCACGCCCAGCACCGGCCCCGCCCGGGGGGATTGCCCGAGCGTCATCCAGATCCAGAGCGGCGCGCAGGCCAGCAGGCCGAGCATGCCCGTGTACCAGAACAGGGTCGTGGCTTCCGGGGCGGGCCGTTTGCGGGTCCAGAGCAGCCGCAGCGTGACACAGGCCCACAGCGCGTAGGCGCCGACCAGCAGCAGTTCCGCGGTCTCCCGCATCAGGCGGGGCAGGCCGGCGGAAGCGTCCAGCGCCGTCCAGGCCAGCAGCAGGCCTGGGATCAGCAGCGGCAGCCAGCGCGCAAGAGGCCTGGGGTAGAGCTCCGTCACCTGGAAGATCGGCAGCAACTGGAAGGACATGCCCATCAGCAGCAGGCCGCCCCAGCCGGCCAGCCCCCACAGCACGTGGGCGTCGACCCAGTCGGGCAGCGCCCATCCCAGGCCCAGGGACAGCGCCAGGACCAGGCCGATCAGCGCCGTACAGGACAGGGCGATCAGCGCCCCGCGCACCGGGACGAGGATTTCGCGGGCGCCCTTGTAAACCTGGCGCCGGTGCCGCCAGAGCGCCCGCGTTACGGCCGCCAGGTATAGCGCGAAGGCCGGGCCGAGCAGGGCCGCCGCCCCGATCCAGGCGGCCGGCCACCAGCTCAGGAATCCCGCCGCCAGCAGCAGCGTGCCCGCCGTCAGCAATGCGTGCGTCAGGCCGGCGACCGTGCGGGCGGCACCCACCGGGACGTTGCAGGCCACCGCCAGGATCTGGATCAGGGCGCCCAGCATGGCGCTGCCCAGGATGCCCAGGGTCCACAGGTGGGTGAGGGCCAGGGCGGCGCCATTCCAGCGCGAGGCGAAGGCCTGCGGCCCCGCCCAGGTGGCCAGCAGACCGGCCAGCAGCGCGAACAGCGGCACGTTCAGGAAAAAAGGCAGGGGCACGCCCAGGGCGGGCGTCTTGTCGAAATCCAGGGCGCGCCGCATCGCTATGTCACTATTTCGCGTCGTACCAGATCGTGACCTGGAAATGCGTGTCTTCGAAGGTGCAGCAATGCTGAAAGCCGTCGCGGTCCAGGATGGTGTATAGCGGGTACGGCTCGCGGTCGATGAGCATGTGCAGGCGCTGGCCCGGAGCCAGGTCGGCCAGGGCTTCCAGGCAGTGTTCCAGCGGTTCCGGTGCGGGCAGCGAACGTACGTCGAGGGTCAGGTCGGGAAGGGCCATGGAAAGGTCCGGAAGGAGGGCCGGGAGGGCGCGCGGCGCCGGTGCCGTTACCTTACACGATCCCTCGCTCCGCGTGCGACAAGACCTTGCGCGGAAGTCAGGATGCGGGCTTCTTGATCCGGATTAAGGTCCGATGCCGCTCGACAGGGCATAGTTTCCGCTATTGCCGAAGCGGGGCCCGGCGGTGCGCCCCGCCACGAACCCCTCTGGACTTCCCCCATGTCAGCCCTCCCCGAATCTCACCGTCCCGGCGTGGTGCCCCGCCACGACCTGTCGGACTTCGAACTCGTCTGTCCCGCAGGCAGCCTGCCCGCGCTCAAGGCCGCCGTCGACGAGGGCGCAGACGCCGTCTACCTGGGCTTTCGCGACGCGACCAACGCACGCAATTTCGCCGGCCTGAATTTCGACGCCGCCGCCATCGCCGAGGGCATCCGCTACGCACACGACCGCCAGCGCAAGGTGCTCCTGGCCCTGAACACCTATCCGCAGCCCGATGGCTGGCAGCTCTGGCGGGATGCCGTGGACCGCGCGGCCGGTGCCGGGGTGGACGCCGTCATCATGGCCGATCCGGGCCTGATGGCCTACGCCAGCGAACGCCATCCCAGCCTGCGGCTGCACCTGTCGGTGCAGGGCTCCGCCACCAACTACGAGGCCATCCGCTTCTATCACGACCGCTTCGGGGTGGCGCGCGCGGTGCTGCCCCGCGTGCTGTCGGTGGCCCAGGTCCAGCAGGTCTGCGAGAACACGCCGGTCGAGATCGAGGTCTTCGGTTTCGGCAGCCTGTGCGTCATGGTCGAGGGCCGTTGCGCCCTGTCGTCCTATGCCACGGGCGAATCGCCCAACACGCACGGCGTCTGTTCGCCGGCCAGGCACGTGCGCTGGCAGCAGACCGACAAGGGCCTGGAGTCACGCCTGAACGGTGTGCTGATCGACCGCTACGACGACGGCGAGAATGCCGGTTATCCCACCCTCTGCAAGGGCCGTTTCGATGTCGCGGGCGAAAACTACTACGCGCTCGAGGAACCCACCAGCCTCAACACCCTGGAACTGCTGCCCCGGCTGATGGCCATGGGGGTGCGGGCGATCAAGATCGAAGGCCGCCAGCGCAGCCCGGCCTACACCGCCCAGGTCACCCGGGTCTGGCGCCAGGCCATCGACCTGGCCCGCAACTCCCCGTCCCGTTATTCGGTGCATCCGTCCTGGATGGCCGAACTGAACAAGGTCGCCGAAGGCCAGCAGCACACGCTGGGCGCCTACCACCGGCCCTGGAAATGATCCCGCGCGGGACCATGCGCCCGGCGACCCGGCCGGGGACGCGGGTCGCCCCGCGCATTGCGCACAAGGAAACCTCATCATGAAAATCGCCCTGGGCCCCCTGCAATACTACTGGCCCCGCGTTACCACTTTGGAATTCTACGCCGCCGTGTGCGACTGGCCGGTGGACATCGTCTATCTGGGGGAAACCGTCTGTTCGCGTCGCCACGAACTGCGCCTGCCCGACTGGATCGAGGTCGCCGACATGCTGGCCGAAGCCGGCAAGACGCCCGTGCTGTCCACTCAGGTCCTGCTTGAATCGGGCAACGATCTGAACACTCTGTGCAAGATCACCGAAAACGAACGTTATGCCGTCGAAGCCAACGACATGGGGGCCGTGCAGCGGATGCAAGGCAGGCCCTTCGTCGCCGGCCCGTTCCTCAATATCTACAGCAAGCCGACCCTGGACGTGATCGCCGCTCAGGGCGCGGTCCGGTGGATCATGCCGCTGGAAATGGGCCGCGCCGGACTGACGCAGTTGCAGCGGGACCGGCCCGCCGGCCTGCAGACCGAGGTCTTCGCCTACGGCCGCATGCCCCTGGCTTTTTCCGCCCGCTGCTTCACGGCCCGCAACCGCAATTTCCCCAAAGACAATTGCCAGTACGTCTGCATGGATCACCCGGACGGCCTGTTGCTCGAAACCAAGGAATCCCAGGCCTTCCTGACGATCAATGGCATCCAGACCCAGTCGGCGCTGGTCTACACGCTGATCCACGCCCTGGATGAACTGCGCGACCTGGACGTGGACGTGATCCGGCTCAGCCCGCAGTCCCTCCACATGGACCAGGTCGCGGCGGCCTTCCGGGCCGTGCTCGACGGCCGCGAATCGGCCGAAGAGGCGCATCGGCGGCTGGTACCGCTGATGCCGGCCGGTCCCTGCAATGGCTATTGGCACGGCCGTGCCGGTCTGGACATGGTGGCTCCCGGAGAAATCGTCGTGTCGCAGGCCCCGGATGCGCGCACCCCCGGGGTCAAGGCGCGCAGCGTCGCCTGACGCCCGCCGTTTCCTCCATTTTTTCCATGAACCCGACCATGCAAAATCCCTCGACCCCCGCCTACCGTATTCCCGAGCCCGTGGCCCGGGTGCTCGGCCGTCTGCCCCGCTATCCGGGCTCGGTGCTCTTCGTCACCGGGCTGAATCTGGTGCTGGCCCGTCATCTGCACCCCGACACCCTGCACAGGCTGGAAGGCCGCTCCCTGCGCATCCACGTGGCGGATGCGGGTCTGCGCTTTGACTACACCTGGCGCGACGGCGCCTTCCGGGCGGCACGGCACGACGTGGCCGAACCCGACCTGACCTTCCGCGCCGATGCCTGGGATTTCCATTGCCTGCTGCAGCGCCGTGAGGATCCCGACACGCTGTTCTTCAGCCGCCGCCTGGTGATCGAGGGGGATACGGAACTGGGCCTGATGGTGAAGAACACACTCGACTCCATCGACATGGCGGTCTTTCATCCCAAGGCCATCCTGCGCGATCTGCTGGCGGGGCAGCGCCATCGCCTGCGCTTCCGGTAGCCTTGCAGCGGTTTACTGGCGATCGCAGAAGCCCCTGCCCGACCATTTCGGGCAAGGCTTCCGCGACTCCGGGGCCGGCAGGAACAACTAGCGAAGCCGCTCGCGTTCAGCGTTCAGGATTTCCTGGACATCCCGGGATCTTTGGTCGATGAAGGCCTGTTCGATGTCCTTGCGCAGGCTTTCGTCGTCCCAGGGCTTGGTGATGAATTTGTAGATGGCGCCATGGTTGATGGCCTCGGTCACGGATTTCAGATCGGTGTATCCGGAAAGGATCATGCGCGTGGTGGCCGGATACATCTCCTTGACCTTGCTGAAAAATTCCGTGCCGGTCATCTCGGGCATGCGCTGATCGGATACGATCACCTGCACCTCATGCCTGGCAAGCAATTCAAGAGCCTGAGGCGCGTTGTTCGCGGTCAGTATGCGATAGCCGTCCCGGCGCAACAATCGAGTGAGGGCGTTCAGGATGTTTTGTTCGTCATCAACCAGCAACAGCACGCGTTCGGATGTTGCCGTATCCAGAGGCTGCGTCGTGAAGTGGCCGCTGTTTTCGCTCAGCCTGTCGATCAGTTCGTCGAAGGTCAGTGGCCGGGCAAAAAGATAGCCCTGGAATTCGTCGCAATGGCTGCGTTTCAGGAAAGCCAGCTGGGACTCTGTTTCCACCCCTTCCGCAATCACCTTCAGGCCCAGATGGTGAGCCATGGAGATGATGCCTTGCGCAATGGCGGCCGCCGCCGGGTCGTGGACCACATCGGTCACAAAAGAGCGATCAATCTTCACCTTGAAGATCGGCAAGTTCTTCAGGTAATTGAGGTTTGAATAGCCTGTTCCGAAGTCATCGATGGAGGTCTGGATGCCCATGTCCCGCAGCTGTGTCAGCTTCAGGATGGCCGCTTCCTTGTCGTCGAGCAGCACGCCTTCGGTGATTTCAATCGACAGCAGCGTGGCCGGCAATGTCGCATCACTCAGGTTCTTGCGGATTTTTTCAACGAAATCGGTGCGCTGAAAATAAAGCGGCGAAATATTGATGATGACGGGCAACGCCGAAAATCCTTTTTTGCGCAGCGCGTCACTGTCGCGGCAGGCGGTCGCGAGCACCCATTCCGTCAGGCTTGCGATTTGACCGGTTTCCTCCGATAAAGGGATGAATCGGGAAGGGGAGATATAGCCCCGCGTCGGGTGCCGCCAGCGCACCAGCGCTTCGACGCCGACCACCCGCCCCGAATGCCCGGCGATGATGGGCTGGTAATGCAATTCCAGCGCGCCCGCGTCCAGCGCGCTTTGCAGATCGTTGCGCAGCTCCAGTCGATCCGCGACACGGGCGCTCAGATCCTCGGTATAGGTATGCCATGTGTTCTGGCCATCCTGCTTGGCCCTCAGCATGGCCAGATCCGCTTCGCGCACGAGCTGCATGTGATCCCGGGTGTGGCCATCGCTGATCGTGATGCCGGCGTTCGTCGTGACGCGCAAGGCTTTGCCGGTGACGAAGTAGGGCTTCGCAAGTTCGTGCATGATGTGTTGCGTGCGTTCCTGGACCTGCCGCAGCTCGAGGCCGGGAAACAGCAAGACGAATTCATCGCCGCCGAGGTGGGTGACGCTGCCATCCAGTTGCACGTCGTTGAGCAGGCGGTCCGACGCTTCCATCAGGACGGTATCACCGATCCGGTGGCCCATGGAGTCGTTGATGAGCTTGATGCCGTCCAGATCCAGAAACACGACGGACACCGACGATTTCCCGGTTCTTGCCCGGGTGCAGGCATCCTGGAGCGTTTGTTCGAGCATGCGCCGGTTCGGCAAGCCCGTCAGCGGATCGTGCAATGCGCTGTGGCTGAGCTGGTCCGAGCGTTCGCGCGCAATGCGTGCCAGTCTTTGGCTGGAGCCAAGGAGAAAGGTGAACAGCAGGCCCGCGAGCAGGACGAATTCCGGCAATACATCCGCGCCGAGGTCGCCGGGCGCTTTCGCATAAGCATACGCAAGCTTCAGGTCGAGATCGTGGTTCAAGGCGATGGTCAGTTCGCCGGCCGCAAAGGGGTTTTCTGGCGGCGTGTCAGCGGTTCGGTAGAGCGTGCGGCCGTCATGATTGATGCTGAAATAGCCACGCGGGGTCTTCGCGATTGCCCGCATGAAAATATTGACCAGATTCAGCCGTGTGATGGTGTACCAGCCCTTCATGGCCGGATTGGACTGAGGGGTGATGATCAATCCGATGTTCTGGTTGCCCGAGAGGCGATCATCGAGGACGAAGTGGGGGTTGCCGCTGTCGATCACATGGTCCAGCACGCTGCGCAGCGAGCGGTTCGTGATCGAGTCCCGCACCCAGTCGGACGTAACGCCCGCCCTGTTCGACATCGCAACAATGGACGGTCCCGTGTCAACCAGGGCAAAACCATCAAAGAAGAGAAAATCACTGAGGTGATTGTCGAACTCCTCCCGGAGGAAGGCCTGCGATGGGACATGGCCCATCACTTTCCAGCGTTGGGCCTGTCTTCCTGCAAAGGCGACCGTCCGGGAGATTCTTTCAGTGATCTCATTCGCCACCGTCCTGGCGGATGCGTTGGCGAATCTTTGCCGGGTGACGATGTCGTTTTCGATCAGACCGTAGGACAGCAGGGTCGGCAGGGCGATGCCCAGGAGCGCAGTCAGGGAAGCCCCCAGGCGAGGCCAGGCGGATGGCGGGCGCCGGACTTCCTTGTTGCGCAGCGCCAGGGCCACCAGTGCGCCCAGCAGGGCCACGGATGTGGCGAAAGCCGCCGACACGGTCCGGCCATTCACCCATGCGTCGTACCAGCGCGGCGCGATCAGGGCCCAGACTAGCATGCCGATCATGGCGATCCCGAACAGAGGCGCATGGCGGGTGTAGGCGCGGGCGGCATGCAGCGCGAGGCCGCACAGGATCATGACGAGGGCGAAGTAGGGCGAGATGAACACCGCATGTCCGTCGACGTCGCCCAGTCGCGCATGGCCGATATAGGCGATGGTTCCCATGCAGAGGCATGCGATGACAATGATTCTGGCGGCGATCCGTAATTGCCCCTGCTGAGAATCCATGAGGCGCTCTGGATCCGCTTGAAATGGATCCAGGCTGCGCGAGTCAGTCATCAAGCTCCTCCGGGGCGGGGCGACGGACATGGAATTGGAACGCTTCGTCCCCGTTGTGTTCAAGTTCCTGCAGTCTTTCGATCAGCCGTTGATTCAGGATTTTGCCTTCGCTCAGCAGCAGGGTGCCGGAACCCGAATACAGTTTTTTCATCATGATCATCCCGGGCTCCAGCGCATGTGAGCCCAGGACCAGGATCGATGCGTCCAGCGGGGTCCGGTCCTCGGAGAGACCGGTCGCCGCGTCGATGAATGCGGGGCACAGGACAGGATCGTATGAGCGCCCCGCGGATTGCGCGATCAATTTGAGCGCGTCCGGCCGCGGGATGGGGCGTGCCTGGATCATGCCCATTTCCATTTCGATCGTGTCCACGGCCAGCTTGAGCAGCCTGGCGCCCATGGGGATGGCGTCGCCGCTCAGGCCATCAGGATAGCCAGTGCCATCCCAGCGTTCCTGGTGATGACGGATCAGCACCGCGGCGTCTTGTGCCGGATCGAGCGCCATCAGCAGGCTTTGGCCGATGCGGGGATAGTCGCGAAAGCGGTCGCGCTGCTCTTTGCTCAGGTGATCGGCGGGAAGAGCGAGCATCTCGTCGCGCCAGGTCAGCTTGCCGATGTTGTAGAGCGCGGCGGCCATCGTGAGATTGCGCGCTTCCTCTTCCGGCAGTTTTTGTGCCTGGCAAAAGGCCTGGATCAAATGAATGACCTTCTGGTTGGTTTGGCGGCTTTGCGGCAGTCGCTGGTTGATCAGCGAGGAAAAGACCTCGGTGGCGGTGACGTAGCCGCGTTCGAGCTCCTGATTGGCGTGTTCGAGCAGTTGGGCGGTGGCGGCCAGTTCGGCAGTGCGTTCCCGTACCCGGCGCTCCAGGCTTTCATTCAAGTCCTGGAGTTCCAGATTCTGGGCGTGCGTCAGTTCCTGCAGGCGCAGGCGTTCGCGTTCCGCATATTGGTAGGCCAGGCTTTGTTCGATCACCTGAAGCACTTCGGCATCGTGCCAGGGCTTGCCCAGGTAACGGTAGATCTTGCCTTCGTTGATCGCCTTGATCGTCGTGTCGATGTCATTGTGGCCCGTGAGAAAGATACGGATGCATGCGGGCCAGCGCGCGTAGACTTCGCGCAGCAGCGTGGCGCCGTCCATTCCGGGCATGCGCGCGTCGGACACGATCAGGTCGACAGGATCGGCTTCCATCAGGCTCAGCGCTTGTTCGCCGCTTTGCGCGGTGAGCACGCGATAGGGCCTGTTGCGCAGGATGCGGCGCAGCGCCGCCGTGACGTTCGGCTCATCATCGACCAGGAGCAGGGTCGCCTGCGTTTCCAAGGGGGTGGGGGGTTCAGACAGCCGCATGGCTCACTCCGGAGAATCGAACAAATGCGGTTGCGCGATGGGAAGCCAGACCCGGATGCGGGTGCCTTGGCCGGATTCGCTGAAAATTTCAATATGTCCGTGATGCTTTTGGACGATCCTGTACGACAGCGCCAGACCCAGTCCGGTCCCTTGCCCCACGGGCTTGGTGGTAAAGAAGGGCTCGAATACCCGGGTCAGGAACTCGGGGGGGATGCCCTTGCCGGTATCCTCGATTTCAAACCAGGCGCTGGATTTTTCCTGGCCGGTCCTGACCGTGATGACGCCTTCATGATCGATCGCCTGCGCGGCGTTGACAATCAGATTCAGGATGACTTGATTGATTTGCGAAGCATTGCACTCGACGCTGGGCAGATCGCCGTATTCCTTGACGACGATCGCCTTGTACTTGATCTCGCTGGTGGCCACGCTCAACGTCGTGTCCAGGCAGGCGTGCAGATCGTGCGCGGAGAATTCTTCCGTGTCGATATGGCAGAAATCCTGAAGGGCTGAAATGATTTTCTTGATGCGGTCGATGCCTTCGCCCGATTCCTTGATCAGCGCCTCGACGTCGTCGCGGATGCCGGTGTATTCCAAAGAGTTCTTGAGCCGCCGGATCGCTTCGATGTCCTGGACCTCATCGACCGCGTCGATGATCTTCAGGAGATCGGTCACATAGCCGGCCAATGTCCTCAGGTTGGAAAAAACGTATCCGACCGGGTTGTTGATCTCGTGCGCGACCCCGGCCGCCAATTGGCCGATGCCGGCCAGCTTTTCGGACTGGATGAGATTTTCGTTCGCGCGTTCGATTTCCGCGAGCAGGCGCCGTTGTTCGTTGCGCGCTTCCTGGATGTCTTTGATGGCGCCCGAGAAGCTCTGGTGAAAACCGCTGGCCTCGGTGGATTCCGGTTCGTAGAACAGCGCGACATGATAACGATTCCCCGCTTTGTCCGTGAAGGGAAAATTCATCAGCGCATCCAGCCGGTCCACCGCGAAGGCCGAATCAAACGGTTCACCGATCGCCTGATCCGCCGCGACCCCCGCCAGCGTGGCCATATGGGTGTTCATGTGCCGCACGATCCGGTCCTGGTCCAGGACCACCAGACCGATCGGGATGTTTCTGTAGAGGCTGCTTAACAGGTTCTGCATCATGTCCTTGTCGAGAAGAATTCATAACCGTTCCGCCCGGTTTCCTTGACATGGTAGAGGGCCTCGTCCGCGTGCCGCAGCAGCAGACGGGCATCCGTCGCGTGGTCGGGGTACAGCGCGATGCCCACGCTCACGCCCACCGTCAGTTCGTGGCGATCGACCTGGAACGGCCGCGCCATGGCGTCGACGATTTTTTCGGCCACGAGCCGCGTCTGGTCCGATGAAATGTCGTCCCCCAGAATCATGGCGAATTCATCGCCGCCCAGTCGCGCGACCAGATCCGACGCGCGCAGGCATTCCCGGAACCGGTCCGCCACTTGTTTGAGCAGGCCGTCGCCGACGTCATGGCCGTACTGGTCGTTCACAGCTTTGAAGAGATCGAGATCGGCGAAGCAAACCGCCATCCGCGAGCCCTGGCGCTGCGCGTTCGCCAGGGCCTGCCCGAGGTGCTCCATGAGCAGGGAGCGGTTGGGCAGACCGGTGAGCCCATCGTGCAAGGCCAGTTGTTTCAGGCGCTCCTCGTAGTCTTTCTGTGCGGAAATATCATTGAATACCCCGACATGATTGACCGGGTTTTCGTCCTGGTCGTAGATGACGCTCAGGCTGAGCAGGGTGGGGAACGCATCCCCGGTCTTGCGTTGGGCCCAGGCCTCGCCTTTCCAGTGCCCCGTCAGGGCCAGTTGGCGGACGATCCGGCGAATGAAGCGCTCGCCGTGCCGGCCGGCGGGCCGGTACAGCAGGGCATCGAGCGTCCGGTCCACGGCCTCGGCGCTCGAGTAGCCCGTGATGCGGGTGAAAGCCGGGTTCACCGTCAGGATTGCGCCAGTCCGGTTCAGGATCACGATCGCCTCGGCCGACTGTTCGACGGCGGTTGCCGTGAGCTTGAGGTTCGTCTCCAACCGCTTGCGGGTGGTGATGTCGATGAACTGCACCAGGAAGCAGGCGCGCCCGTGCAGTTCGACGCACTCGACATTCATCAGCACGTGGCGCGGCCGGCCCTGGCTCTGGGCAATGACCTCGTGGTTGCGCAAGTAGCCATGCTCGAGCGCCCGCGATGCGATGTCGTCGCGCAGGCGCTGGCTCGACCAGATGCCGAGCTCGATGGAACTGCGTCCCACCACGGCTTCCTCAGGCAGTCCGAGCCATTCGAGCATTTCCTCGTTGGCCGCCAGGCAGGTTGCGATTTCCGCATCCGTAATGAAGGCGGGCAGGGGGCTGTTTCTGAAGATCGCTTCCCAGCGTTTTTCAACGGCACGCGTGCGGGATTCCTCCCGGCGGCGCTCGGTGATGTCCTGGATGGTGCCGTGAGCCTTGAGCAGCTTGCCTAGCGGATCGAACAGCGCCTCGGCCCGGACGATGACGATATGTTTTTCGCCATTGGCATGGCGCAGGGCATGCTCGATTTCCAGCGTGGCCTCGCCTGGGATTCTGGCCGATTCGAAAGCGGCGATCAGCCTGTCCTGATCGTCTCGCGGCACCATGGCCAGATATTCAGCCGCCGTCGTCGGCAGATCGGTCTGGTTCAACCCCAGGATTTCGTCCGAGTGCGCATCGATGTGCAGATGCCCCGTTCTGGGATTCCAGTGCCAGTGTGCCAGCCGGGCGATGCGCTGCGCCCTGCGCAATCGCGCATGTTCTTCCCTCAGGCGTGTTTCGTAGAGCCGGACTTCGATGAAGCGCCCGATATCGCTGCGCAGGGATTCGAAGAGATCCCGCGTGCCGGGTTGGAGGTCGGTCGAAGCCCTGCGGATGAGTTCGATGGCGCCATAGTGGGTGTGGCCGCACCGCAACGGGAAGACCAGGGCGTTGTTGAACGGCAGGCCCGCGGCTGTCCGCGCGCGGGGCAATCCGGCCTGGGCGGAGAAATCATCGATCCAGACGACCTTGTCTTCCCGGATGGCCAGGTCCGGCAGCCCCTGGCCGGATTCGAATCGACAGGCGCGGCTTTCCGCAAGGAACGACAAGGCGTCGGGGTCGAACACACTCCATTCGTATCGCTGGACCCATGTCCCGTCTTCCAGCACCCAGCCGATGACGATGTCCCACTGCTTGATTTCCCCGATCGCCCGCAGCACCTGCGGGATTGCGTCGTCGATGGTCGTGGATTGCGCCAGAATGCCCGCGACTTCATATTGCAGGCGCTGCCTTCGGGCAAGCACATGGGAGTGTTCCAGCAAGGTGCTGAGTTCCGCCAGACGCGCGGCATCGGCGCGTGTCCGGGCTTCTAGTTCGTGAACGAGACGCCGCAGCGGATCATTCGCCTGGGGATGTTCATCAGGCCCGTTCCGCGCCGGAGGCATGGATTCAGGGGACACGGAAATCCCCGGAGATCGTGCGTGTTTCGAGGCCACAATGTACCGTCTGGAAGAAAAGGGTTGAACCTGAACGTGATGGCGGTATTTGTGACAGGATGAGGCCGATAAAGGCGAGGCTTTTGTTTCAAAGGTTAACTTCAGGGTATTGGCCTGTCAAGCCGCGCGCCGCCATTCGAAAAACGGAAACAGGGCGTTCAGGGCCTCCCGGATGGACGCGCCCGGCCAGTCTCGCAGGGACCGCCCGCGCGCGTTCAGGTCCTTGTCGGCGCAGCCCTGCGGGCGGAACACCTGGACCGCGTAGCGCCGCACGCCCAGGCTCGCCAGTTCGCGGCCCAGGGACAGCAGGGCGTCCGCATCGATCAGATCGGGATGAGCGGTGGTGCGGCATTCGAAATCGACGCCGCTGTCCAGCACGGCCCGCAGGCTGTCGCGGGCCGGTTCGCCGCTGCCGGCCACCCGGGTGACGCGTGCATAGTCCTGGAAACCGGCCTTGATGTCGAGTCCGACCCAATCGACGTCCGGCAGCACCTGGGCGAGGCGGCGCGGATGGGTGCCGCCGGTGTGCAGGCCGATGCGGTAGCCCAGGGCGCGGACCTCGCGGATCGCGCGCCCCAGGCCGGGGTCCATGGTCGGTTCGCCGCCGCTGAAGACCACGCCGTCGATCAGCCCGACGCGGCGGCGCAGGAACGCCATGACATCGTCCCAGTCCAGCGGGCTGTCGGCCGTGCGCGGCTGCAGGTGCGGGTTGTGGCAATAGCCGCAGCGCCAGGGGCAGCCTTGCACGAAGAGGACGGCCGCCAGCAGTCCTGGGTAGTCCGTGGCGGTGAAGGGCACCAGCCCGCCGGTTTTCATTCCGTCAGGCGGCCTGGCGGGCGGGCGCCTGGCCGGTGTGCCGTTCGACGAAGAAGCGGCGTTCGTGGAATTCGCCTTTCTTGCCGATGTTGAAGGACGACATGGGACGGTGGTAGCCCATGACGCGGGTCCAGATTTCGCAGGGCTGGCGTTCGGCGTCGTTCAAGGTGACGGGGGTCGGATTCATGGAGATGCTCCTGTTGAGGTGGGGAAAAGAGGGGAGGATCAGGCCGCCGCTGCTCGCGTCGCCGTCTCGTCATGAAGTGCCGCCCGTTGTTTGCGGGCGATCAGTTCGTCGTCGCATCGCGGGCAGAACTCGTGCCTGCCCGGCAGGTAACCATGTGTGGGGCAGATGGAAAAGGTCGGCGTGACCGTGATGTAAGGCAGCGAGAAGCGGCCGAGCGCGCGGCGCACCAGTTCGCGGCAGGCGTCGGCCGTGGACAGCGGTTCGGTCATGTACAGGTGCAGCACGGTGCCGCCGGTGTATTTGCGCTGCAGTTCGTCCTGGCGCTCCAGCGCCTCGAAGGGGTCGTCGGTGAAGCCCACCGGCAGTTGGGACGAGTTGGTGTAGTAGGGCATGTCCGGCGTGCCGGCCTGCAGGATGTCCGGCCAGCGGGCGCGGTCTTCCTTGGCGAAACGATAGGTCGTGCCTTCGGCCGGGGTGGCTTCCAGGTTGTACATATGACCGGTGGCTTCCTGGAATTCGACCATGCGTGCGCGCACGCGATCCAGCAGGCGCACCGCGAAGGCATGCCCCCAGGGGCTGGTCAGGTCGTGCGCGTCGGCCGTGAAGTTGCGGATCATTTCATTGATGCCGTTGACCCCCAGCGTGGAGAAGTGGTTGCGCAGGGTGCCCAGATAGCGCCGCGTGTAGGGGAACAGGCCGTTGTCCATGTGAGCCTGGATCACGCGGCGCTTGATCTCCAGGCTGTTGCGGCCCAGTTCCAGCAGTTCGTCCAGGCGGGCCATCAGGCCGGCCTCGTCGCCGGCGTGCCGGTAGCCCAGGCGCGCGCAGTTGATGGTGACCACACCCAGCGACCCGGTCTGTTCGGCCGAGCCGAACAGACCGTTGCCGCGCTTGAGCAGTTCGCGCAGGTCCAGTTGCAGGCGGCAGCACATGGACCGGATCATGTTCGGCTTCAGCTCGGAATTGATGAAATTCTGGAAGTAGGGCAGGCCGTACTTGGCGGTCATCTCGAACAGCCGTTCGGCGTTCGGGCTGTGCCAGTCGAAGTCGGGCGTGATGTTGTAGGTGGGGATGGGGAAGGTGAAGGCGCGGCCG
This sequence comes from Castellaniella denitrificans, assembly GCF_027214045.1. Classification (GTDB taxonomy): domain Bacteria; phylum Pseudomonadota; class Gammaproteobacteria; order Burkholderiales; family Burkholderiaceae_B; genus Castellaniella; species Castellaniella denitrificans_A. Next base: position 195,131 of record NZ_JAPWHE010000005.1, read on the forward strand.
CGCGCATCACCGGTCATCATGACCTCGATGTAGGCGCGGTTGATCATGTCCATCTCGGCCTGCAGTTCGCCGTAGGTGAAGGGCATGGTCTCGCCGCCGATCACCGGGACCTGTTCGCGCAGGTCTTCCGGACAGACCCAGTCGAAGGTCAGGTTGGTGAAGGGCGTCTGGGTGCCCCAGCGCGAGGGCACGTTCAGGTTGAAGATCATTTCCTGGATGGACTGGCGGACCTGTGCGTAGTCCATGGCGTCCTTGCGGACGAAGGGCGCCATATAGGTGTCGAAGGAACTGAAGGCCTGGGCGCCGGCCCATTCGTTCTGCAGCGTGCCCAGGAAGTTGACGATCTGGCCCACGGCGCTGGACATGTGGCGCGGGGGGGCGGACTCGATCTTGCCGGGCACGCCGTTGAGTCCCTCGTTCAGCAGGGTGCGCAGCGACCAGCCGGCGCAATAGCCCGACAGCATGTCCAGGTCGTGGATGTGCAGGTCGCCCTGGCGGTGCGCCTGGCCGATGGGTTCCGGGTAGACATGGCTGAGCCAGTAATTGGCGATCAGCTTGCCCGAGGTGTTCAGGATCAGGCCGCCCAGCGAATACCCCTGATTGGCGTTGGCGTTGACGCGCCAGTCCTGCTGGCGCAGGTATTCGTCGATGGATCGGATCACGTCCACGTGGGGGACGGGGCGCTCGGGCGGGCTGCCGGACGTGGTGGGCACCTGAGTGGGAGTCATCCTGAATTTACCTATATATTGTGTGTTTTTGAATCGTAAGCACAATATATAGTGTCATCAAGCAGCCGGGCGATTTTTTTGAATAGCCTTGATGAGGGTCAAGAATGGGCATGCGCGCGAGGCCATGGAATCTTCAAGGACGCAAAGTCCTGACACACATGCAGCGCTCCCGCGCTTGTTGGGCGACGGACAAACCCGCTATCGTGGGCCATTCAAGTGGATTCCAGGAGAGTCGGGGATGGTGCGCTGGTTCGGATGGCTGCTGTCGGCGTGGTGCGGGATCGTGCCGGCCTGGAGCATGGCGGCGGGTGTGGCGACCGTGCAGGCCGGGGAGCGGACTTTGACGGTGTCCTTCGATGGCGCGGATGCGCGGGTCGATGTGGGCGGCATCGGCCAGGGCTATCTATTGATGCGCGGCGACAAGCTGTATTCGGTGATGCGGATCGGCGGCCAGCCGCTGGTCATGGATGGAGGCGCCATGGCCCGATTGCTGGGGGGCGGCGCCTTGCCGCCTGCGCCCGACATGATCCGCTCGCTGGGCCGGATCGAACCGACCGGCGCGCGCGAGACGGTGGCCGGCCGCGCGGGTTCCGTCTATACCGTGTCTTACCAGGATGAGCGGGGACGGAATCGTGCCGGCCGGGGCGTCCTGGGCAAGCAGCCCGAAGTCCGGGAATTGACGCGCGCGCTGGGCCGGATGGCCGTCCTGCTGCAGACGGCGGCCGGGCAAGCGCCGGACGGCGCGCGGCAGGTGCTGGATGCGCTGGAAGAAAAAGGCCTGGGCCTGCTGGCTTATGACAAGCAGTTCCGCGTGGAGCGGCTGGCGGCCACGCCGCCCGCGCCGGGAAGCCTGGATCTGCCGGCGAAACCGGCGCAACTGCCTCAGGGCCTGGGGCCGTTATTGCAGGGGTTGCGTGCGCAGTGATCGGGGGCGCGGTCCGCACAGACCGATCGCCGTGCAGCCACAGACGATCAGCGTGCCGCCCAGCGCCTGGGTCCAGCCCACCAGCAGCATGCCGGCGCCGATCAGCAGGTAGTACATGAGTCCGAATACCGCGCCGGCCGTCCCGATGCGGTCGCCATAAGCGCGCAGTGCTTGACCCAGGACGTTGGGAATCGCGATGCCGAAGGCCATGACGACCGCCAGCATGGGCGCCAGGAACCAGACACTGTCCCGCATCGCATGGACCGCGATACCGCCCCCGAGCAGCAGGGCCGCTGCCAGGGTTTCCAAGGTGGCGGGCGCATGGCCCGTGTCCAGCAGGCGCTTGTTCAGCCAGGAGCCGCTCGATGCGCCTGCGGCCAGCATGACACCGCTGTAGCCGTACCACTCGAGCGCGGTGTGCAGGCGCTGGAAGATGAACGGACCCAGCGAATAGTAGCTGAACAGCGCGATGTTGAAGGCCGCGACCAGCAGGGCGGAACGCCAGATGAAGGGGTCCGCGAGCATCGTCCGGCCGGTCTGAGCCAACGCATTGCGTGCGCGGACGGCCGGTCGGGTTTCGGGCAGGGCCGCGGCGGTCCAGGCCCACAGGACGGCGGCCAGGCCGGCCAGGCCCAGCATGGTGCCACGATAACCGAATCCTTGGACCAGCCCCATGCCGACGGCCAGCCCGATGGCTGGGCTGATGGCCAGTGCCATGCCCACCAGAGAGAATGTCCGGGCCAGCGCGGGGCCGCTGAACTGATCGCGCAGGACAGTTTGTGTCACGACTGAGCCTGCGGCGGCGCCGAGCGCGGCGAGCGCCTGGGTCGCCAGGAGCGCCTCGAAAGTCTCGACGGACAGGGCCGTCACCGAGGCGGTTGTGAACAGCGCCAGACCGTACAGCATGGCGGGCCGGCGACCGACCCGGTCACACAGGAGCCCCCAGCCGACAACGCCGAAGGCGAAGGCCAGAAAATAGACCGTCAGGGCCTGCGAGGCGGCTTCGGGTGGGACCGAAAACATCGTGGCGAAGTCGGCCAGCGCGGGACTGTACAGAGTCTGCGCCAGTTGTGGAAACATGAGCAGCGCGATGGCCAGGGGGAGATATGTGGATGTGCGCATGGGGAACCGCCGTGCGTAGAGGCATTGAAAGACGCATTATGCGTTTCCCCCGGGTGTCTTGATATGTAAAAATAGACAAATTATCAATCGAATAAGACATCTTTCCATGGCATGGCTCGATCCGCGGGACGCATTCGATCCGGATATCTTTCAGGCGCCCGTGGTCGGCATCGCCGCTTCTATGGTCGATCATGATTCAGGGGTGCATCGACATGGCCGCGGGCAGTTGCTATATGCGCGCCGGGGGAGTATCCGCATCACCCTCGCACAGCAGCTCTGTCTCTTGCCGCCGACTCGCGCCGCCTGGATTCCGCCGGGTGTCGAGCATCGCGCCGTCATGCGGCAGATCGCAGATTACCGGTCCTTGTATTTTTCGCCGGCCCTCTCCGCCACCTTGCCGTCCGACATCCGGGTGATCGACATCGGCCCGCTGCTGCATGTCGTGCTGGAGTCGATGGTCCAGGCCGGGTTCGACCAGGATTGGGCGCGTGGGCGCCATGCGCATCTGCTCGGTTTGTGCCTGGAAGAAATCCGCCTCGCGCCGTGCCGGCCCATGCTGTTGCCTTTGCCACGGGACAGGCGGTTGGCCGGCCTGTGTGCCCGGCCGGATGTGTTGCCACCGGCCCTGGGGGTGCTGGAGCGGCAGGTCGGTGCCAGCGGCAAGACCATCAGTCGCATCTTCTCGAGGGAAACCGGGATGGGCTATCAGCAGTGGCGTCAGCAATGGCGGTTGATGCGGGCGATCGAACTGATGGCGGCGGGGCATGGCCTGTCGCATACCGCCGGGGCGCTGGGTTTTGCAAGCGACAGCGCATTCATCCTGTTTTTCAAGCAGCGGGCCGGCTGTACGCCAAAGGCATTTTTCAAATAGGCCGGCCCGGCCTGGTGCGGGACTGCTTCCCGGGATCAGGGCACGATGTGAAAATCGATGACGATTTCGCCGGGGTTGCGGGCCAGGTATTCGAACTGGATATTTTCGCCGAAGTGGTTCTTCAGTTGCTGCAGCAGCGGCAGGGGGTCGTGGTCGTTGCAGAAGCGCATGGTTTCGCCCGGTTGCAGCGCCGACAGGGCGCCGAAGATGGCGGCATGCCGGAAGCGCTTGGCGATGCCGCGCGCGTCGAGGGGATAGGTGTTTTCAGCGAACATCGGGATAGCGTCGGAGGCCACGGTGCGTCATTCCTGGAAAGGTGGATGAGAGCCTCCGATTATAGGAACGCGATCCGGGAAAACCCCCGGGAACCCTATGCCCAGCAAGGTTGTCGGCGTGACTGACGAAGGGGATCCGGCTCAGGATGCCGGCGCGGCGCCGGCCGGGTCCCGATGGCGTTCTTCCCAGTCTTTCACCGCTTGTTGCCAGGCGCGCCGTTCCTCGGCATAGGTGTCGAACACGCACGGTTCGCAGCCGTTGCCGCAGCATGCGTTGAGATCGGGTTCGACGGGCTCCTCGGGGCGGGGATCGTCGGCGGGACCGTTCGTCATGTCCATGCCGGTTCGTCAGACGCAGGCCAGGTTGGCCTGATTGCTGCGCCGGACGTCGTCGGGGATGTCGATGATCCGGCCGGACTGGGGTCTGCCGTCGACGAACATCATCAGTTCGCCCGGCTGGAAAGCGGTCCAGGTCTCGTTGTCGGTCAAGGGCTTGGTCGTGATGACCGAGACGCAGTCGCCGCGGGCGTTGGTCTGTGAAAAGTCCACCGACATGTCGGTGTCCACCAGGTGGGCCACCTGGAAGGGCCAGGCGCGCACGATGTAGTACAGGTTCGTGGAGCAATGCGCCAGCATGCAGCGGCCGTTGGACATCAGGAAATTGAACACCCCGTGGCGCGTGAGTTCGGCCGTCATGTCGGCCACGGCCGCGAACAGTTCGGTGTCTTCCGGTTCGCGGTTGCCGAAACGGTCGCGCAGTCCTTCCATCATGGTGCAGAAGGCCCGTTCGCTGTCGGTCTGGCCGATCGGCAGGTGATCGCCGCGCAGATCGGGATCGAAGTGCTTGAGGTCGCCGTTATGGGCGAACAACCAGTGCCGGCCCCACCGTTCGCGCACGAAGGGATGGCAGTTCTCCAGTTCCAGCGCGCCCTGGGTGGCCTTGCGGATGTGGGCGATGACGTTGCGGGATTTGATCGGATAGCGCTTGATCAGTTCGGCGACCGGCGAATGGCAGCAGGGCGCGTTGTCCAGGAAGCAGCGCGAACCGCGATTTTCGTAGAAGGCGATGCCGAAGCCGTCGGCATGGTGGTCGGTGCCGCCGCCGCGCGCGGCGAACCCCGCAAAGGAAAACGTGATGTCCGTGGGCGTGGCGCAATTCATGCCCAATAACTGACACATGGCAGGCAAGTTCCAAGCAAACCGGGGCGGATGCCGCCCCGAATGGTTCATGCCTGAATTGTAGTCTTGCCGGGCCGGATATGACCGTCGCCTGGTATGAGAATCCGTGATGAGCTTATTCAGTGTCCTTTCTTCGCCACGAAATTGCGCCCCCACGCTGCGCAGCCTTTGGCTGCTTGCTGCCCCCCGAGGGGGCGCGTTTTGCCTTGGGGTTGCCCGGCGGCAAAACAAACCCTGTCGTGCGGTCGTCCAGGGACGCCCGGCATGCTGTCGGGGACGCCGGGACCGTCTACGGTTCAGGTGTGGCGCAATTGCAGCATGGCCTGGCGGTAGCCGCTGGCCGGGTAGATCGCCGGCATGGGCGGCTGGTCCGGGACGGGTTCCAGTGCGCGTGTGCCCGCCAGCAGGGCCTGGATCATGGCTTCGATTTCCAGTCGCGCCAGCGGCGCGCCCGGGCAGGCGTGGATGCCGGCGCCGTAGAGCAGGTTCAGGGACGGGTCGCGGTCCAGGCGGAATTCGTCCGGATCGCCGAAGACGGCTTCGTCGCGGTTGGCCGAGGCCCACATCAGCGTGACCCGTTCGCCGGCCGGGATCTGGGTGCCGCCGAGCCTGACCGGACAGGTGGTGGCGCGGCGGTTGGCGATCAGCGGCGCATGGATGCGCAGGATTTCGTCGTTGGCGGACCGGACCAGTTCCGGATGGCGGCGCAGGCGGTTCTGCAGATCGGGGTGGGTGGCCAGGTAGTGGGCGATGATGCCGACGCTGGAGGCCATGGTGCCCAGTTCGCCGACGGTCCAGTTGCGCAGGATGCTGACGATCTCGTCCTCGGCCAGAGGCCGGCCGTTCACGGTTTCGCGCAGCAGCCGCGTGGTGACGTCGTCGGGCGCCCGGTCGCCGGCGTCGCGGCGGATTTTCAACAGGGCGCGGATGGTCTCGTCGAATTCAGTGGCCACGGCCGCGATGGCATGGAGATCGCCCGAGAGCGTGGCGACGTTCTTTTTATGGATCCATTGCCGCAGCGGCTCATGCAGGCTGTCGGGCCAGCCCAGGAAGGCGCACTGCATGCGCAGGGCGAAGGGGTGCGCCAGACCGAACATGATTTCGACGCGTTCGTCGCGGGGCAGCGCGGCGACCAGGTCGGCGCACAGGCGGCGGCAGACCGGCTCGAAGGCCGCCATGCGGTCCGGGCCGAAGTAGGGCTCGATCAATTGGCGATAGGCCGTGTGCTCGGGCGGATCCATGCTGTTGGGCACGGAGACGTGGCGGGACGCCTGGCTGCTGAAAGTCTTGTGGTCCAGCAGGATCCGCATCACGTCGGCGTGACGGAACACGGAATGATGCAGATAGTCGCTGTGGGCCACCGGACAGCGGCCGCGCATGCGGTCATAGGCGGCGATCGGGTCGGCGAGCACTTCCGGGGCGCGTGGGTCCCAGTCCTGGGGGGCGTTCATGGTGGTTCTTTTGAGGGCCGCACGGGCGGCTTGATATCAGATGCCGAAAACTGTAGCACCGGGTAAACCCTGGGTGTTGCCGTCCGTCCGTGAAACCTGGCTTTATCTCCCATGGTTTTGACTTTTCTCAATCTGCGGGGAGAGCGAGATTGGGTTTCGATGCTTCTCTGGACATTCAGGCCTTTGCCGGGGGATCCACGGCCGGGCCGATCACCCCCTGTTCGTGATGGCCATCACCATGGAAAACCATGGCCCCCTGCATCTGGAAACGGCTCGACCGGGCGAGGCCGATGCCTTGTATACCCGGCCGCCGCCCGGCTGCGAGGACTTGACGATCTATTTGCGCCATCTGCGCCACGCCGACCAGATGGCCGCCAGCCTGCGCGACACCCTGGAATCCCTGGATCGGCCCGCCAGCCTGTGCTGGTATGGCGATCATGTGCCCATCCTGCCGGAAGTCTACCGCCGCTATGGGCTGCCCTCGGGCCGGGTGCCGTACGTCTGCTGGCACAACTGGGCATCCGGCCCGGGCCGGTCGCTGGACCTCGCCGCCGAAGACCTGTCGCGGTACTGGTTGCGGGGCGCCGGCCTGATGCAGTGACGATTTCATCCGTCGGGATTTGTCCGATCTGGTGCGGGACGGACGCCGAGCGCACACTGACTGGATTCTTCACCGGACCCGCTGAGATCATGTCAAAGCCCACTGCTGCGCTGCCTCCGCTGAACCGGCCTGCGTCTGGAAGACGCGGCACTGGTGCGATGCATACGGATCCAGATGGTTTTGTACAATATATCTGTACAACTATGGGCGGATCTGCCATGACTATCGAAACCACCTACAGCCAGGCCAGAGAGCAGCTCAAGTCCTTGATGGACCGTGCCGTTGATGATCGTGAAGTCGTGCTGGTGCGTCGGCGTTCGGGCGGTGCGGTCGCGATGATCGCAGCTGACGAATTGCAAAGCCTGATCGAAACCACCCAGCTCCTGCGCTCTCCCAGGAACGCGGAACGTTTGCTGGCGGCCCTGGCGCGCGCGCGTGCCGGTGATCTTGCCCCGACCGAGGTCGAGTCGCTAGAGAAAATCCATGGCTTCCGGTCCTGAAGCACGCCGTGTTGCGGTGTTTCAGCCGGAATTCCTGGAAGACCTGAGCTATTGGGTCAAGATAGAACGCCGTACGGCCAAACGGCTCTTGGAATTGGTCAAGGCGATTCTGCGTGATCCATTCAAAGGGATCGGCAGCCCCGAGCCACTGAAGTATCTGGGTGCAGATGTCTGGTCGCGCCGCATCACACAAGAACATCGATGCGTCTATCTGATCAAGGCGGACCGGATCGAATTTCTGCAGGGGCGTTATCACTATTGAAAATCCTCCCGCCAGCCGCATATATATCGCATCTCGGGGCGTATGCGCCCCTTCCCTATAAAGGGCTCCACCCATGCGATTCGATAAACTGACGACGAAGTTCCAGCAGGCGCTCGCCGACGCCCAAAGCCTGGCGGTGCGCCACGACAATCCCTATATCGAGAATGCCCATCTGCTGTCTGCCCTGCTGGGCGACGCGGACAGCGGCGCGGCCAGCCTGCTGGCGCGCGCGGGCGTGGCGGTGCCGCGCCTGCAAACCGAGCTGGACCGCCAGATCAAGGCATTGCCGGCGGTCCAGGGCGCCGAGGGCAACATCCAGGTCAGCCGCGATCTGCAGGCCGCCCTGGCGCGCACCGACAAGGAAGCCGGCCAGCGTGGCGACGCCTACATCGCCAGCGAACTCTATCTGCTGGCGCTGGCCGATGACAAGGGCGAGGTCGGCCGCGCCCTGCGCGAGGCCGGGCTGCAGCGCAAGGCGCTGGAAACCGCCATCGAGGCGGTGCGCGGCGGCGCGGCCGTGACGGGTGCCGAGGACGAGGACAACCGCCAGGCACTGAAGAAATACACCCTGGACCTGACCGCCCGTGCCCGCGAGGGCAAGCTCGACCCGGTGATCGGGCGCGACGACGAGATCCGCCGCACCATCCAGATCCTGCAGCGGCGCACCAAGAACAACCCCGTGCTGATCGGCGAACCCGGCGTGGGCAAGACCGCGATCGTCGAAGGCCTGGCCCAGCGCATCGTCAACGGCGAGGTGCCGGAAACCCTCAAGGGCAAACGCATTCTGGCGCTGGACCTGGCCGGGCTGCTGGCCGGGGCCAAGTACCGGGGCGAGTTCGAGGAGCGCCTCAAGGCCGTGCTGAAGGAACTGTCCCAGGATTCGGGCCAGACCATCGTCTTCATCGACGAGCTGCACACCATGGTGGGCGCCGGCAAGGCCGAGGGCGCCATGGACGCCGGCAACATGCTCAAGCCCGCGCTGTCGCGCGGCGAACTGCATTGCGTGGGCGCGACCACGCTGGACGAATACCGCCAGTACATCGAGAAGGACGCCGCGCTGGAACGGCGCTTCCAGAAGGTGCTGGTGGACGAGCCCGACGTGGAATCCACCATCGCCATCCTGCGCGGCCTGCAGGAACGCTACGAGCTGCACCATGGCGTGCAGATCACCGATCCGGCCATCGTGGCGGCGGCGGAACTGTCGCATCGCTACATCACCGACCGCTTCCTGCCCGACAAGGCCATCGACCTGATCGACGAGGCGGCGGCGCGCATCCGCATGGAAATCGACTCCAAGCCGGAAGTCATGGACCGGCTCGACCGGCGCATCATCCAGCTGAAGATCGAACGCGAAGCCGTCAAGAAAGACAAGGACGAGGCCTCCGGGCGCCGCCTGAAGGCGATCGAGGACGAACTGGAATCGCTGCAGCGCGAATACAACGACTACGAGGAAGTCTGGAAGGCGGAAAAGGCGGCCGTCCAGGGCTCGCAGGCCGTGAAAGAGGAAATCGACCAGGTCCGCGCCGAAATGGCGGAACTGCAGCGCAAGGGCCAGTACGACAAGCTCGCCGAACTGCAGTACGGCCGTCTGCCCGAACTGGAGGCCCGCCTGAAGGCGGCGGAATCCGCGCCCAAGGACGAAGAGGCCGGCAAGCCGCGCCTGTTGCGCACCCGGGTCGGCGCCGAGGAAATCGCCGAGGTCGTGTCGCGCGCCACCGGCATCCCCGTGTCGCGCATGATGCAGGGCGAACGCGCCAAGCTGTTGGGCATGGAAACGGTGCTGCACGAGCGCGTGGTGGGCCAGGACGAGGCCGTGCGCCTGGTGTCCGAGGCCATCCGCCGTTCGCGCGCCGGGCTGTCCGACCCGAACCGGCCCTACGGCTCGTTCCTGTTCCTGGGGCCGACCGGCGTGGGCAAGACCGAACTCACCAAGGCGCTCGCCAGTTTCCTGTTCGATTCGGACAACCATCTGGTGCGCATCGACATGAGCGAGTTCATGGAAAAGCATTCGGTGGCCCGTCTGATCGGCGCGCCTCCGGGCTATGTGGGCTATGAAGAGGGGGGCTACCTGACGGAGGCCGTGCGCCGCAAGCCCTACAGCGTGATCCTGCTCGACGAGGTCGAGAAGGCCCACCCGGACGTGTTCAACGTGCTGCTGCAGGTGCTGGACGATGGCCGCCTGACCGATGGCCAGGGCCGCACCGTGGATTTCCGCAACACGGTGATCATCATGACCTCGAACATCGGCTCGCAGCACATCCAGAACCTGGCCGACCAGCCCTACGACGTGGTCAAGGAAGTCATCCGCGACGAACTGAAGACGGCGTTCCGGCCGGAATTCCTGAACCGGATCGACGAGATCGTGGTCTTCCACGGTCTGGACGCGACGCACATCGAGCCGATCGCCCGCATCCAGCTGAAACGCCTGGCCGAACGCCTGGCCCAGCAGGAAATGCGCCTGGAAGTGTCCGACGCCGCGGTCACAGAGCTCGCCCGGGCGGGCTACGATCCGGTGTTCGGTGCACGGCCCCTGAAGCGCGCCATCCAGCAGCACGTGGAAAATCCCGTGGCGCGGCTGATCCTGGAAGGCAAGTTCGGGCCGCGCGACGTGGTTCCTGTCGACTGGGACGGCGAGAAGTTCGTGTTCGAGCGCACGCTGCAGTAATCGGCCTTTACAAGCCTGTTTCCTCTAGCACGTGCGCCCACAGCAGGCGCACCGCTTCGCGCTCGCGTGCGAATTCCGACTGGGGCACGCGCGCCTTGTCGGCGCCTTGCAGGCGCAGGGTGTGCTGGCGCCGGCGGAAGACGCGGTAGGCGTCCGCCGCTTCGGCGGCCAGCGGGCCCGGGATCAGGCCCGCCCGGGCCGCCAGGCCCAGCAGGGCGATGTTGCCCAGGTTGTCCAGCAGTTCGGGATGGGCGCCCGATTGGCTGAGCACCAGGAACTGGGTGATGAACTCGATGTCCACCATGCCGCCCCGGTCGTGCTTCAGATCGAAGTCGCCGCTGCGATTGGGGTGTCCCTGGGAAATCTTGTCGCGCATCGCGAGTACCTCGCGGCGCAGGGCCTCGGGGTCGCGCGGCAGCAGCAGGATGCGCCGGCGGATGTCCTCGAAACGGGCACCGATGGCGGCATCGCCCGCCACGAAGCGCGCCCGGGTCAGGGCCTGGTGTTCCCAGGGCCAGGCCTGCGTCAACTGGTAGTGCTCGAAGGCGTCGATGGGCAGGGCCAGCAGGCCGGCGTCGCCGTCCGGGCGCAGGCGCAGGTCGATCTCGTACAGCCGGCCCGACGAGGTCAGGGTGGACAGCCAGGACGCCACCCGGCGCCCCAGCTTGGCGTAGCGTTCGCCGGCCTCCTGGTCCGGGTCGTCGTACAGGAAGACCAGGTCCAGGTCCGATGCGTAGCCGATCTCCTTGCCGCCCAGCTTGCCGTAGGCGATGATGGCGAACCGGGGCTTGCCCGGATCGGCGCGGCGTTCGCGCGGCAACACCTGGGGCCAGACCCGGTGGATGGCCTCGGCCAGCATCAGGTCGGCCAGGGCGGACAGGTGATCGGCCAGCCCTTCGACGCTGATGACATTTTCCAGATCCTGGGCCAGCAACTGGAACGTGATCTGGTGCTGGACGTCGCGCACCAGGTTCATCTGCTGTTCCACATCGGGCTGCCCGTCGGGCAGCAGGCAGGCGTCCAGGTCGTTGCGCAACTGTTCGGCCAGGGCCGGGAAATCCGGCGCCTGCATCAGGCTGCGCCATTCGATCAGGCTGTCGAGCAGCAGCGGATAGCGGGTCAGGTATTCCGAGGCCCAGGGGCTGGCCTGGACGATGCGCGCCACGCGGGCCAGGGTTTCGGGGTATTCGGCCAGCAGCGCCAGGTAGGCGCTGCGTTGGGCGATGTGCTCGACCAGGTTCAGCAGCCGCTGCAGCGCGACGGGCGGGTCATCGGTGCGCGCCGCCGCCCGGGTCAGGCCCGGCAGCAGGGCCTGCAGCCGTTGCAGGCTGGCGTGCGGCAGGCTGCGGATCCGGTGGCTGTCGAGCAGCGCGTCGATGCGGGCCTGCATGGCGTCGGTCTGGCCGTCCGACAGCGGCGCCGCGGGCGTTTCGGCTCTCGGGGGTTCCGGCTCCTGCGTATCGCCGCCCATGCCGGCGATGCGGAAGGCATCGCGGAAGCACTGCGAGACGAAGGCGCGGTGCCGGTCCAGCTCGGCCAGGAACCCGGCCGTGTCGGCGTGGCCCATGGCCCGGGCCAGGGCCGTCATGCCCTCGTCCGTGCGAGGCAGCAGGTGGGTCTGTTCGTCCTCGCGGTATTGCAGCATGTGCTCGACCCGCCGCAGGTGGATGTAGGCGGCCTCCAGACCGGTGGCCTGGGCCTCGTCCAGGATACCGGCGCGGCGCTGTTTGTGCAGGGCCGCCAGCAGATTGCGCTGTTGCAGGGAAGGCTGGCGCCCGCCACGGATCAACTGATTGAGCTGGACGACGAATTCGATCTCGCGGATGCCGCCCTCGCCCAGCTTGATGTTGTGGCGGGTGTCCAGGCCCTTGCGCGCCTGGGCGCGGCGCTGCCAGTCCATGCGGATGCGCTCGCGCAGGCCGCGCAGGGCCGCCAGCGCGTCGAAATCGAAATATTTGCGGTACACGAAAGGCCGCCGCAGGGATTCGACATCGCGCGCCTGGGCGGCGAAGGCCGCCTCGTCGAACAGCGGACAGGGGATCAGCCGGGCCTTGAGCCAGGCGTAGCGTTCCCATTCCCGGCCCTGGACCACCAGATAGTTTTCCAGCGCCGCCAGGCTCCAGGCCAGCGGTCCGCTGTCGCCGTCGGGGCGCAGGCGCAGGTCGGTGCGAAAGACGATGCCGTCGGCATCGGGCTCGGACAGGATCGGCATCATCAGCCGGCAGACCTTGCCGTAGAACTCGTGGTGGCTGATGCGCCGCCGGCCGTCGGTTTCGCCCTCCTCATCGTAGAGCATGATCAGATCGATGTCGGACGAGACGTTCAGTTCCTTGCCGCCCAGTTTGCCCATGCCCAGGATCAGCATGTCCTGGGGCGCGCCGGTGTCGGGATGGCGGGGGGTTCCGTGGGTCTCCATCAACGTATGCATGGCGCAGGCATAGGCTTCGCCCACGGCCAGGTCGGCCAGGTGCGACATGGTCGACACCACCTCGTGCAGGGGAGCCAGGCCGGCGACGTCGCGCACCGCCAGGGTGGCGAAGACCCGGGCCCGGAGCCGCCGCAGGGCGCGTCGCAGATCGGCCTGCTGGGGCGGCCGGGCCGGTGCGGGGCCGATCAGTTCCGCGTACCAGTCGGCCAGAATCCTGCGGGTGACGGGCTGGGCGGCGTCGGCCGCCAGGCGGGCCTCCTGGTCGGGGTGCGCCGTCAGGCAGCGCCGCAGAGCGCCGGACCATTGCAGGGCGGGCTTGAATATAATGGTCTCGGACATGGGGGCCGCTGTTTAAAAGCCCCTAACATACTGCAAAAGGTGGCATGCGCCAATTCATTTCACGCCATGGCTCCACCTGGGGGCGCCGGCTTCTCGCAGTCGCCGTCGGCCTGTATTTCTGCGTGGGGATCGCCCTGCTGGTCTTGCGGTACGCCGTGCTGCCGCAGATCGACGCCTGGCGCCCACGCATCGACGCGCGCCTGTCGCAGGCGCTTGGCGTCCAGGTCGCGTTGGGCTCCATCCAGGTCCGCTGGCACGGCTGGGATCCCGAATTCGATGTGCGGGACACGCGCCTGCGGGCCGCCGACGGCCGCGATCTGCTCACCATCCCCGAAGCACGCGCGCGGCTGGACTGGCGTGCCATCCTGCCGGGGCATCGGGGGCTGCTGGACTTGCGGGTCTGCGGCATGGACCTGACGCTGGACCGTTTGCCGGACGGGCGCCTGGGCCTGTTGGGCCAGACCCTCGCCCTGAACGGCGCGCAGGGTTCCGGGGACGCTCCTGTGCTGGGGTGGCTGCTGGCCCAGCCCCGGATCGCTTTCCTCGACACCACGCTGCGCTGGGTGGATCAGGCGCGCGCGGCGCCCGAGTTGCGCCTGGAAAACGTCGAGGCCGTCCTGGAACGCAACGGCGGGATGTTGGCCATGTCGCTCGGCGCCCGGGTGCCGGACGCGGGCGGCGCCCGGCTCGAACTGAGCGCGCGGCTGGCCGACCCCGACACGCTGGCACAGGGCCGCCTGCCTGCGGACTGGCAGGCCTGGCTGCGGATCGGATCCGTCCGCTCCAAGGCTTGGCGCACCTGGGTGGATCTGCCCGAAGCCCTGCTGCGGGGCGGCGCGCAGGCGCAGGCCTGGGTGCGCACGCAGGATGGCCGGCCCCGCCTGACGCTGCTGCTGGAAACCGACGCCGCGCGCTGGTCCGACGAGTCCGGCTTGTCGCTGGACGTGCCTCGCGCGGGGATCTGGGCCGAGGGCGCGCTGGACCAGTGGCTGGCCCTGGACCGGAACGGTCCGATGGATGACGGCCTGAATTTCCAGGTGCGCGCCCAGGGCGCCCGGGGCACCTTGCCGGGCGTGTTCGCCCAGCCTTTGTCGCTGGGTTTTCTCGAGGCCCGGGGCCGATTGCGGCGCGCCGGGGCCTGGGCCTTGGCGCTGGACGATCTGGATTGGCGCAACCCCGACATCGCCCTGCGGGGCTCGGGTGTCTGGACGTCCGGCGGTCCGGCCGGCCAGGCCGATTTCCAGGGGACGATCGCCCGCGCCCGCCTGGATGCGATCCATCGCTATCTGCCGCTCGAGGTCAATCCGGATGCCCGGGACTGGCTGGCGGGCGGTCTGCGCGCGGGCGAGGTCGTGGATGCCCGCTGGCGCCTGCGGGGCGATCTGGCGGAATTTCCTTTCGGCGCGCAGCCACAGGCGGGCGATTTCCGTATCCAGGGGGACTTTCACGACGCGCGCATCGAATTCGTGCCCGGGGCGCCCCCCAAGGAAGCCTGGCCCTTGCTCGAGGCCGTCTCGGGGACGGCCGATCTGCACCGCACCGACCTGCGTTTGAGCGCCTCCACCGCCCGGATGCGTCCGGAGTCCGGCCAGGAAATCGTCCTGTCGGGGCTGACGGCCCGGATTCCGGATCTGGAGAATCAGTCCACCCTCCAGGTCTCGGGGCTGACTTCGGCTCCGGGCGAGGCCTATATGTCGCTGATCCGGCATTCGCCGTTGGCCGCCTTGCTGGACGGCGTCTTCGACGAGGCGAGCGCCGGGGGTGATTGGGCTGTGCCGCTTTCCCTGACCATCCCCTTGCTGCATAGCGAGGACACCCAGGTCCAGGGGCGCGTGGATTTGCGGCAGGCCAGTCTGCGGTTTCTGCCGCATGCGCCGGCCTTCCAGGCGATCGAAGGGCGGCTGCATTTCAGCGAGCAGGGCGTGCGCATCGCCCAGCCCCTCAGCGCCCGGCTGCTGGGGGGGGATGTGAAAATCAGCGGTGGTCTGGGCGGCCCGCAGGACGCCGGCCTGGACTTCCAGGGCCGGATCGGCGCACGTGCGCTGGCCGATTACGTGGGCGTGCCGGGCATGCGCCGCCTCACGGGCGCGCTGGACTATCGGGCCTCTCTGCGCATGCAGGGGCGCGCCACGGTCTTCGCCCTGGATTCGGATACCCGGGGCCTGGGACTGGACTTTCCCGCGCCCCTGGCCAAGCCGGCCGCACAATCCCGACCCTTGCACGTGCAGTGGTCCGATGCCGATCCGAATTCGGACAGGCTGGACGCGCAGTACGGCGATGCCTTGCGCCTGGCCCTGCGGCACGACCGCAAGGCCAGGCGCGGGCCTTATTTCCAGGGCGCCGCCGTGGGGGCGGGGCGCGCCGCCGACGCGGGCGCGGACGGCATGCGGGTCGAGGTCGCCTATCCGCTGTTCGACCTGGATCGATGGAATCGCATCGTCGACGAGTTCTCCATCCCCCGGCGCGGCGCCGGCGCACGGCAGCCCGCCACGCGGCCGCTATGGCCGGATTTGAGTCTGCTGAGCGTCCAGGCCGACCAGATGCGGCTGATGGGCACGCGCCTGGATCAGGCCGTGCTGCGGGTGTCGCGCACCCCCGAGGAGCAATGGTCGATGAACCTGCGTTCCGACCAGACCAGCGGCACCCTCAAGTGGCAGGAGCGCGACGGCCGCGTGCAGGGCCGCGTGTCGGCGCGCTTCGCCCGCCTGAGTCTGGGCGACGATCCGCGTGATGCCCGTTCCCTGTTGCCCGAGGCCGAGCCCGACGAGAACGCCTCTTTCGACGACGATCTGGAAATCCCCGGGATCGTGTTGCAGGCCGACGAACTGCGCCTGTATGGACACGCGATGGGGGCCTTGTCCCTGGAAGGCGTGCGCGATAGCGTCCGCCACCTCTGGTCTCTGAACAACCTGCGCCTGGGCGACGAGGATGCCCGGCTGCGCGGGTCGGGCCTCTGGCGCTTGCGCGGTCCGGACCGTGGCCTGGAGCTGAACGCCTCGGTCCAGGCGCAAAACCTGGGCGCCTGGATGGACCGGGCCGGCTGGAAGGATGTGATGTCCGGCGGCGAAGGCACGCTCAAGGGGCGCTTCCAGTGGCGCAATCTGCCCTGGACGCGCGAAAAGGCGGACCTGGGCGGCAGTGTGCGGATCGAGCTGGACAAGGGCCGCTTCCAGAAACTGGGTTCGCACACGGGCAAACTGCTGGAATTCCTGTCGCTTCAGTCCATTACCCGGTTGACGAAGCTGGACAGCGGGCTGGCCGGCCTGCCGAAGGACGGTTTTCCCTTCGACCAGTTCCGGGGCGCGCTGGACATGGACCGGGGCAAGGTCAAAGTCCGCGATTACAAGGTGATCGGGCCGGTGGGCACCATCCTGCTCGAGGGGAGTGCCGACATTGTGGACGAGACCCTCGACCTGCAGGCCGTCATCGTGCCCAGCCTGGATGTCAGCGGTGCGGCCCTGGCCGCCGGCATCGCCGTTAATCCGTTGATCGGCCTGGGCGCCTTCGTCACGCAATGGTTGCTGAAGGCGCCCTTGGCCCGGAGCATGACGGCGCGCTACCGCATCACGGGGACGTGGGACGATCCCAAGATCCAGGATGTGCCGGTGGCCGCGGGGCAATGAAAAAAGCTCCCGAGGGAGCTTTTTTCATTGCCGGGGAAATACCGTCCGAAGCGTCATCAGTACACTCCCTGGGCCAGCATCGCGTCGGCCACTTTCACGAAGCCGGCGATGTTGGCGCCGTTCAGGTAGTTGACGGTCTTGTCCGCGCCGCCGTAACGCACGCAGTTCTGGTGGATGTCGCGCATGATGGCATGCAGCTTGGCGTCGACCTCGTCCCGCGTCCAGGACAGGCGCTGGGCGTTCTGGCTCATTTCCAGGCCGGACACGGCCACCCCGCCGGCATTGCTGGCCTTGCCGGGCGCGTACAGCACGCCGGCCTCGATGAAGGCGCTGGCCGCCTCGATGGTGGAAGGCATGTTGGCGCCCTCGGCCACGCAGCGCACGCCATTGCCGATCAGGGTGCGAGCGTCCTCGATCTCCAGTTCGTTCTGGGTCGCGCAGGGCAGGGCCACATCCACGGGCACGTGCCAGGGGCGTTTGCCAGCCTCGTAGGTCAGGCCGAACTGTTTGGCGTATTCCTCGACGCGGCCGCGTTTTTCGTTCTTCAGTTCGATCAGGGCCGCGAGTTTTTCCGTCGTGAAACCCGCCGGATCCACCACGCAGCCGTGGGAATCGGACACCGTGACGACCTTGGCGCCCAGTTGCAGGCATTTCTCGATGGTGTACTGTGCCACGTTGCCCGATCCGGAAACCGAAACCGTGTAGCCGTCGAGGGACTGGCCGGCGTGCTTGAGCATTTCTTCGGCGAAGTAGACCGTGCCGTAGCCGGTGGCCTCGGGGCGGATCAGGCTGCCGCCGAAGCTCAGGCCCTTGCCGGTGAAGACGCAGGCGCCCTGGTTGGACAGTTTCTTCATCATGCCGGCCATGAAGCCGACCTCGCGGGCACCCACGCCGATGTCGCCGGCCGGCACGTCCGTGTCGGGTCCCAGGTGGCGGTGCAGTTCGATGATCAGGGCCTGGCAGAAACGCATGACTTCGGCGTCGGACTTGCCCTTGGGGTCGAAGTCGGAACCGCCCTTGCCGCCGCCCATGGGCAGGGTGGTCAGCGCGTTCTTGAAAGTCTGCTCGAAGGCCAGGAATTTCAGGATGGAGAGGTTCACCGAGGGGTGGAACCGCATGCCGCCCTTGTAGGGGCCGATGGCCGAGCTGTGCTGGATGCGGAAGCCCCGGTTGACCTGGATCCGTCCGGCGTCGTCCATCCAGCTGATGCGGAACTGCAGGGCGCGCTCGGGTTCGACGAGACGCTCGAGCAGAGCCTGGCTGGCGTAGCGCGGATTCTGCTGGATGAAAGGCCACAGGCTGTGCATGACTTCTTTCACGGCCTGCATGAACTCGGGCTGGTGCGGATCCCGGGCCTGAATCCGGGTGAGGAACTGATCGACGGAAGAAAGTGTCATCAAAGGTGCTCGCTTATTTTTTCATCATGTCAAAAAATTCGGCGTTGTTCTTGGTGGCCCGGATTTTGTCCAGGATGAATTCCATTGCTTCGGCGTCATCCATGTCATGGATGAACTTTCGCAGGACCCAGATCTTCTGTAGAAGCTCGGGCTTGATCAGGAGTTCTTCGCGACGCGTGCCGGATTTGTTCAGGTTGATGGCCGGGTAGATGCGTTTCTCGGCCAGACGGCGCTCCAGGTGCACCTCGGAGTTGCCGGTGCCCTTGAATTCTTCGTAGATGACTTCGTCCATGCGGCTGCCGGTCTCGATCAGGGCCGTGCCGATGATCGTCAGGGAACCGCCTTCTTCCAGGTTCCGCGCCGCGCCGAAGAAGCGCTTGGGGCGTTGCAGGGCGTTGGCGTCCACGCCGCCCGTCAGGACCTTGCCCGAGGCCGGCACTACGGTGTTGTAGGCGCGCGCCAGGCGGGTGATGGAGTCCAGCAGGATGACCACGTCCTTTTTCATTTCGACCAGGCGCTTGGCCTTTTCGATGACCATTTCGGCGACCTGGACGTGGCGCGTGGCCGGCTCGTCGAAGGTGGAGGCCACGACCTCGCCACGCACGGTGCGCTGCATTTCGGTGACTTCCTCGGGGCGCTCGTCCACCAGCAGCACGATCATCACCGCATCGGGATAGTTGTCGGTGATGGCGTGCGCGATGTGCTGCATGATCACCGTCTTGCCGGACTTCGGGCTGGCGACCACCAGGGCGCGCTGGCCCTTGCCGATCGGCGCGAAGATGTCCATGATGCGGCCGGTGATGTTTTCCTTGCTCTTGATGTCGCGTTCCAGCACCAGCGGTTCGTCGGGGTGCAGCGGCGTCAGGTTCTCGAACATGATCCGGTGCTTGATGGCTTCCGGGACCGTGCCGTTGACCTTGTCGACCTTGACCAGCGCGAAGTAGCGTTCGCCATCCTTTGGCGTGCGGACCTCGCCTTCGATCGAATCGCCCGTGTGCAGGTTGAAGCGCCGGATCTGGGAGGGCGAGATGTAGATGTCGTCGGTGCTGGCCAGATAGGACGTTTCCGGCGAGCGCAGGAAACCGAAGCCGTCGGGCAGGACTTCCAGGACCCCGTCGCCGAAGATCTGTTCGCCCTGCTTGGCCCGCCGTTTCATGATGGCAAACATCAGTTCCTGTTTGCGCAGCCGATTGGCGTTTTCGATCTCGAGACCGGCGGCCATTTCGAGCAGCTGCGAAACGTGCAGCGCTTTGAGTTCGTTCAGGTGCATGGGAAAGAGGGAGAGGGAAGAGAAGTGGAAGTCGTTGAGTGGTCGGCGAACCCGGGACCGGGTTCGCGCGCGGAATCAGAGCGGACGGACGAGGCGTGTCAGAGGGCTTCGTCGAGGAAGGCCTGGAGCTGGGTGCGCGACAGGGCGCCGACCTTGGTGGCGGCGACCTTGCCGTCCTTGAACAGCATCAGGGTGGGAATGCCGCGGATACCGTATTTGGCCGCGCTGTCGGGGTTTTCGTCCACATTCAGTTTGGCGATGGTGACGCGGCCCCGGTATTGGGCGGCGGCCTCGTCGAGCAGGGGGGCGACCATTTTGCAGGGGCCGCACCATTCGGCCCAGTAGTCGACCAGCACGGGCAGATCGGATTGGAGCACGTCGCCCGTAAAGGACGCGTCGCTGACGTGCTTGATGGAGTCACTCATGTCGTGTGCGCGGATGCGAGGATAAGGGAAGACGGCGGACCGGAATGAAACCGCCCCGAGGAAGGGCGCGTCGGTCCAATGGCGATAAGCATACCATTAATTCTCCGTAAAATAGGCCTCTTTCGAATCACACCGACGGATGGAAAACATTGAGCACCGCACGCTACGATGAGTCGTCGATCCGCGTCCTGAAGGGGCTGGAGCCTGTGCGCCAGCGTCCCGGCATGTACACGCGCACCGACAATCCGCTGCACATCATCCAGGAAGTCGTCGACAACGCCGCCGACGAGGCGCTGGCCGGTCATGCCCGCAACATCGCCGTCACACTGCACGCCGACGGCAGTCTGACGGTCGAGGACGACGGGCGCGGCATTCCGGTGGGCGAGCATCCCGAGGAACACGCGCCCGTGGTCGAGCTGGTCTTCACCCGCCTGCATGCGGGGGGCAAGTTCAGCAAGGCCGACGGCGGCGCCTATGCTTTTTCCGGCGGCCTGCACGGGGTGGGGGTGTCGGTCACCAACGCCTTGTCCACGCGGCTCGAGGTCACCGTCTGGCGCGACGGCGGCGAATGGCGCATTGTCTTCGCCGACGGCGACGTGGTCGAGCCGCTGGCCCAGGTGGCCACCGTCGGACGGCGGCGTTCCGGCACCCGGGTGCGCGCCTGGCCGGATGCGCGCTATTTCGATCATGCCCAGGTGCCGCTGGGGGAGCTGGAGCACGCGCTGCGCAGCAAGGCGGTGCTGCTGCCGGGCACGCGGGTGACGCTGACGCTGGAAAAGACCGGCCAGCGGCGCGAATGGCACTATGAATCCGGCCTGCGCGGCTACCTGGACGAGGCCCTGGGCGGCGCGCCGACCCTGGCGCCGCCCTTCGAGGGCGGCCAGTACGCGGGCCCGGACGACGAGCAGTACGCGCCGGGCGAGGGCGCCCAGTGGGTCGTGGCCTGGACCGAGGACGGTCCCGTGGTGCGGGAATCCTACGTCAACCTGATCGCCACCCCGGCCGGCGGCACCCACGAATCGGGCTTGCGCGAGGGCCTGTTCGGCGCGGTCAAGTCCTTCGCCGAACTGCACAACCTGCTGCCCAAGGGCATCCGTCTGCTGCCCGAGGACGTGTACGCGCGCGCCAGCTTCATCCTGTCGGCCAAGATCCTGGATCCGCAGTTCCAGGGCCAGATCAAGGAACGCCTGAACAGCCGCGACGCGGTGCGCCTGGTGGGCGGCTTCCTGCGCAATGCGCTGGAACTCTGGCTGCACGCCAACGTGGAACACGGCAAGAGGATCGCCGAGCTGGCCATCGGCCAGGCCCAGGCCCGTTCCCGCGCCGCGCGCAAGGTCGAGAAGCGCAAGGGTTCGGGAGTCGCGGTCCTGCCGGGCAAGCTCACCGATTGCGAGTCGACGGACGTGAACCGCACCGAGGTCTTCCTGGTCGAGGGCGATTCGGCCGGCGGTTCGGCCAAGATGGGCCGCGACAAGGAATTCCAGGCCATCCTGCCGCTGCGCGGCAAGATCCTGAACGCCTGGGAAGTGGAGCGCGACCGGCTGTTCGCCAACCAGGAGATCCACGACATTTCCGTGGCCATCGGCGTCGACCCGCACGGCCCGGGCCAGGAGGCCGACCTCTCGGGCTTGCGCTACGGCCGCATCTGCATCCTGTCGGACGCGGACGTGGACGGCGCGCACATCCAGGTGCTGCTGTTGACCCTGTTCCTGCGTCACTTTCCGCGCCTGATCGAGGCCGGCCACGTCTACATCGCCCGTCCCCCATTGTTTCGCGTGGACGTGCCCGCGGCCGGCAAGCGCCCGGCGCGCAAGCTCTACTGCCTGGACCAGGCGGAACTCGACGCGGTGCTGGACAAGCTGCGCGGCGAAGGCCTGCGCGAAGGCGGTTGGCGTATCAGCCGTTTCAAGGGGCTGGGCGAGATGAACGCCGAACAGCTCTGGGACACGACGCTGAACCCGGATACCCGCCGTCTCGCGCGGGTGCGCCACGGCGGCGAGGGACTGACGAACTCGGCGCGCATGTTCGACATGCTGATGGCGCGCGGCGAGGCCGCCCAGCGGCGCGTCTGGCTCGAGGAAAAAGGCAATCTGGCCGACGTGGATGTGTGACGGACTGGGTAAGGGACTGGAATGGATTTGAATCAGACTGAATTGCCGGACGGCGACGACGACGGCCTGGTGCTGGCGCGCTACGCCGAACAGGCCTACCTGGATTACGCCGTGTCGGTGGTGCGCGGCCGCGCGCTGCCTGAAGTGTCCGACGGCCAGAAACCGGTGCAGCGCCGCATCCTGTACGCCATGGACGCGATGGGTCTGGGGCCGCAGGCCCGGCCCGTGAAATCCGCCCGTGTGGTGGGCGACGTACTGGGCAAATATCACCCGCACGGCGACCAGGCGGCCTATGACGCCATGGTGCGCATGGCGCAGAATTTCGCGCTGCGCTACCCCTTGATCGACGGGCAGGGCAATTTCGGCTCGCGCGACGGCGACAACGCCGCCGCCATGCGCTACACCGAGGCCCGCCTGACGCCATTCTCTCGTTTGCTGCTGGATGAACTGGACGAGGGCACGGTCGATTTCACCCCCAACTACGACGGCAGCCAGCAGGAACCCGTGTGCCTGCCGGCGCGTCTGCCGGTCATGCTGCTGAACGGCGCGTCGGGCATCGCGGTGGGCATGGCCACGGAAATCCCCTCGCACAATCTGCGCGAGGTTGCGCGCGCCTGCGTGGCCCTGTTGCGCAAACCGGGCCTGCCCGACGCGGAACTCTTCGCCCTGGTGCCGGGTCCGGACTTCCCCGGCGGGGGCCAGATCATCACGCCGCCCGAGGACATCGCCCAGATCTACGCCGGTGGCCGGGGCACCCTGAAGGCCCGCGCCCGCTGGCATTTCGAGGACATGGCGCGCGGCCAGTGGCAACTGGTGGTGACCGAACTGCCGCCCGGGGCCTCCGCCCAGAAGATCCTGGAGACCATCGAGGACCTGACCAATCCCAAGCCGCGCGCCGGCAAGAAATCCCTGTCGGCCGAGCAGCAGCAGACCAAGGCGCTGGTCCTGGGCATGCTGGATTCGGTGCGCGACGAATCCGGCAAACAGGATCCCGTGCGGCTGGTCTTCGAGCCCAAGACCAGCCGCATCGGCCGCGACGAGTTCGTCAACATGCTGCTGGTGCGCACCGGCCTGGAAGGCAACGTGCCGATCAACCTGGTGTGCATCGACACCGACGGGAGGCCGGGCCAGCGCAGCCTGCGCCAGGTCCTGGAGTCCTGGCTGGCCTTCCGTGCCCAGACGGTCACGCGGCGCACCCGCCACCGCCTGGACAAGGTGCTGGACCGCATCCACATCCTGGAAGGCCGCAGCATCGTCTACCTGAACGTGGATGAAGTCATCCGTACCATCCGCGAGGCGGACGAGCCCCGCGCGGCCTTGATGGAACGTTTCCGCCTGACCGAACGCCAGGCCGACGACATCCTGGAAATGCGCCTGCGCCAGCTGGCCCGGCTGGAAGGCATCCGCATCGAGCAGGAACTGGCGCAGAAGCGCGCGGACCAATTGGCGCTGCAGGAACTGCTGGACGATCCCGCCGCCTTCAAGCGCCTGATGATCCGCGAGATCGAGGCCGACGCCAAGCAGTACGGCGACGATCGCCGCACGCTGATCGAGCCGGCCGAGCGCGCCGTCCTGGAAACCCAGGTGGTGGACGAGCCCGTCACCGTGGTGGTATCCCAGAAGGGCTGGTTGCGCGCCCGCCAGGGCCACGGCCACGACGCGACGCAGTTCGGCTTCAAGACGGGCGACTCGCTCTATGACGCCATCGAATGCCGCAGCACGCAGGAACTCATGGCCTTGTCGAGCACCGGCCGGTCCTACAGCATCGCGGTGGCGAGCCTGCCGTCTGCGCGCGGCGACGGGCAGCCGGTGACTTCGATGGTCGGCCTGGAGCCGGGCGGACGCATCGTCCACATGCTGGCGGGCGCGTCCGGCCGCCGCGTCCTGCTGGGCGTGGCGTCCGGCTATGGCTTCCTGGCGCGGATCGGCGACCTGTCCACCCGCCAGCATGCCGGCAAGCAGTTCATCACCCTGGAAAAGGGCGACACGCTGCTCAAGCCCTTGCTGTTGCGCGACGACGACACGGCCGTGGCGCTGCTCAGCCGCAAGGGCAAATTCCTGGTGGTGGCGCTCGACGAACTGAAGACGCTGTCGAGCGGTGGCCGAGGCACCATCCTGATGGGGCTGGACGAGGGCGACCGTATCGAACAGTGGGCCGGGGTGGGGGCCGCAGGCGTGGTGTTGCGCGGCGTCTACCGGGCGCGCGACACGGAACTGGTCCTGACGCCGGAGGAACTGGCGCTGTATGCGGGCCGGCGTGCCCGCAAGGGACGGCTGCTGGACGTCAAGATCAAGCAGCCCAGCCTCTGGCCGGGGGCGGGGGACTGACCGGAGGGCTAGAATAGGACTCCTGCAACACGCCGATGGAATCCACATCATGAGCTTCAAGGTCACGGTGCTGCCGGCCGATCGGGAATTCACGGTCGAGCCGGGGCAGACGGTCCTGGATGCCGCCCTCGCGGCCGGCATCGTCCTTCCCTACAGTTGCCGCAACGGCACCTGCTCCACCTGCGAGGGCCGCGTGGTCTCGGGCGAATACGACGCGGGGCCCGCGCCGGCCCGCATCCTCGACGCGGCCGATCTGGCGCGGGGGCATACCCTGTTGTGCCAGGCGCGACCGGCCTCCGATCTGGTGATCGAGGCCCGCGAGGTCCGCATGGCCGACGACATCGTGGTGCGCAAGATGCCCGTTCGGGTGCTGTCGCTCGAACCGCTTGCGCCCGACGTGATGGAGATCACCCTGCAACTGCCCTCGGCGGAGGCCTTCCGCTTCCAGCCCGGGCAATACCTGCAATTCATCTTCAAGGACGGCACCCGGCGCAGCTATTCCATGGCCTGCGCCCAGGCGGAGGGCCATCGGGTGCGTCTGCACGTGCGCCACATGCCGGGCGGGCTGTTCACCAGCCGGGTCTTCGGCGCGGGCGACGAGCCGCTCAAGCCGCGCGAGATCCTGCGCATCGAGGGACCGCTGGGCTCTTTCTTCCTGGACCCGGACGATCCGCGGCCGATCGTCTTCCTGGCCAGCGGCACGGGCTTCGCCCCCATCCAGTCCATGATCGAAGGCATGCTGGCCCGGGGCGACGCGCGCCCGGCGACGCTGTATTGGGGGGGGCGCCGTCCCGCCGACCTGTACCGCCAGGCCCTGGCGCTCGAATGGCGGGATCGCCTGCCGGGCTTCCGCTTCGTGCCGGTCCTGTCCGATGCCGAGCCCGGCGACGGCTGGACGGGGCGCACAGGCTGGGTCCACCAGGCCGTCATGGAAGACCTGCCCGATCTGTCCGGCCACCAGGTCTATGCCTGCGGCGCTCCGGCGATGGTCGAGGCCGCGCGCCACGACTTCATCGAGCGGTGCGGGCTGGCGCCCGACGCCTTTCACGCCGATGCCTTCACCTCGGCGGCAGACCTGGCCAGGGTCGAAGCATGAAAATCACCCACCACGCCGCGCCTTCGGTCTGCCGTCCCCGGCGGTGCGCTTTCCATTCTGGAGCGGTCCTGCGATGAAAATCGCGGTTTTCGGCGCGGGCGTCATCGGGGTGTCCAGCGCGTGGTGGCTGGCGCGCGCCGGCCACGAGGTCGAGGTCGTCGAGCGCCGCGCGGGCGCGGCCCTGGAGACCAGCCGGGCCAACGGCGGCCAGATCTCCGTCTGCTACGCCGAGCCCTGGGCCAGCGCGCACACCCTGCGCAAGGTCATGCGCTGGATCGGACGGTCGGATGCGCCGCTGCGCGTGTCGCCGCGCCTGGATCCCCGGCAATGGCTGTGGTGCGCGCGCTTCCTGAACGAATGCCGCGCGCCACGCTTCGCGGCGAATCTGCGCGCCATGGCGACCCTGGCGCTATACAGCCGCGCCACGCTGCGCGAACTGCGGACGGGCCTGGGCATCGAGTATGACCACCTGGAGCGCGGCATCCTGGCTTTCTACCGCGATCCGCGCGAATTCGAGTACGCCCGGGCCAGCGCCGCGAAAATGCGTGAACTCGGCGTGGACCGGCGCATCGTCGACGCGGCCGAGGTCCTGCGCATCGAGCCGGCCCTGGCGGCGTCCCGATACCCGATCGTGGGCGGCGATTTTACGGCGGACGATGAATCCGGCGACGTGCATCTGTTCACGCGCGCCCTGGCCGAACGTGCACGGGACGCGGGCGT
Source organism: Castellaniella denitrificans (assembly GCF_027214045.1). Lineage (GTDB taxonomy): Bacteria > Pseudomonadota > Gammaproteobacteria > Burkholderiales > Burkholderiaceae_B > Castellaniella > Castellaniella denitrificans_A. The sequence goes on from NZ_JAPWHE010000005.1 coordinate 221,447, forward strand.
GACCTTCCGCTACGGCACCCGGGTCAACCGGCTGGTGCCTGTGGACGGTCGCATTTCCGTGGCCGAACTGATCGAGCCCGACGGCTATTTCCGTCCTTTGCAGGCCGACGCCTATGTGCTGGCACTGGGCAGCTTCACGCCGGAGCTGACGGCGCCGCTGGGCCTGTCCTGCCCGGTCTGGCCGGCCAAGGGCTATTCCGCGACTTTTCGCCTGCGCGATCCGGACGCGGCGCCCATGGTCAGCCTGGTGGACCAGGAGGCCAAGATCGTCTTCTCGCGCCTGGGTGACCGGCTGCGCATGGCGGGCACGGCCGAGATCGGCGGCTATTCGCGCGTCCTGGACACCGCTCGTTGCAATCGGCTGGTCGAGCAGGCCCGCGACTTGTTCCCAAGCGCCCTCGATTTTGATAACGTTCAGTTCTGGTCCGGCCTGCGCCCCACGACGCCTTCCAACGTCCCCCTCATTGGCCGTACCCGGATACGCAATCTCTACCTGAACACGGGCCATGGCAGCCTCGGCTGGACCATGGGGGCGGGTTCCGGCAGGGTGCTGGCTGATCTGGTGTCCGGCCGGACGCCGGATATCGACTTTCCTTTTTTGGATTGACTCATCATGAATCTTGCTTTCGGTTCCGGCATGCCGCGTCCGGGGATGCGTGCTGTCTGGGCGCTCGTGGCAGCCATCGCTGTCGCGCCCGCATGGGCGGCCACCGAGGTGCCGGTCTGGCATTCTCTGAAGGGGCATAACGCCGAAGCCTTCCAGGACCTGATCAAGGCCTACAACCGAAGCCAGTCCGACATCAAGGTCGTGGTGCGCGACTTCGATACCCCGCAGGCGCTCGATCAGGCGCTGGGCGCCGCCGCCCAGTCCGGGAAACTGCCCGCCCTGGCGCAGATCGGCGACAGCCACACCCTCGAGGACATCGCCCAGCGCAGCTACGTGCAACCGTTCCATGTACTGCAGAAATCCTCGGCGCTGAAGAACACGCGCTGGTTCGTTTCGCCGGACAATGCCTTCATCCACGATGCCAAGGGCCAGCTGATGGCCTTTCCGTACATGCTGGAAATCCCCGTCATGTACTACAACCAGGACGCCTTCAAGAAGGCCAATCTGGTACCCGCCGTGCCGCAGCGCACCTGGATGCAACTGCAGGGCCAGCTCGTGACCATGGCCAACAACGGTTCGCGCAAGTGCCCGCTGACTTCCGACCTGCCGGTGTCGATCAACCTGGAAAACCTGGCGGCGGTCAACAATCAACTCTTTGCCAGCGCCGACAACGGCCTGAAGGCCAAGGGCCTGCCCAGCTTCTCCTTCGATTCCACCTATGTGCGCCACCTGGCCCTGATGATCAGCTGGGTGCGCTCCGAGATCATGGTGCGCCCGGATGCCGGCATGCGCTCCATCGAGCGCTTCGCCAAAGGCGAATGTGCCGTGCTGATGTCCAGTTCCGGGCATATCGGCGAATTCAACGATCGACGCAAACTGGACTACGCGGTGTCCGGCCTGCCGTACTACCCCGAAGTCACCCGCAAGCCCGGCAATCCCTTCGTCAGCGGCGCCGGCCTGTGGGTCATGAAGACCGACAAGTCCGTTACACAGGCCACGGCCGCCTTCCTGGGCTGGTTGTCGCAGCCCGAGCAGGCGGCGCGCTGGTACCAGCAGACCGGCTTCCTGCCGCTGACCCAGGCCGCGTTCGACGCCACGCCAGCCAGCTACTATGCCAATCTGGGGCAATGGCGCGATCTGGTGGCCGTCTATAGCGGCAAGGCCGCCCTGACGGCCCAGGGTTTCCGCATCCACAACTACCCGGCCATCCGTTCGCGTTTCCAGCAGATCCTGGATTCCGCGCTGAACGGCCAGCAGCCGGCCGTCACCGCACTGAATACGGCGGCGGTCGAGGCCAACAATCTGGTGCGCCAGCGTTAGCCGGGCATGCCCGGGCGCGCCAGCGCGCCCGGACGGCCATTCACCGCGAAGGTGTGCTTCCGGTCACCCGTAATAGCGGTTGTAGGCGATTTCCGCCACGGTCAGCGCGGCGCCCGCCATCGGCACGCCGCTCAGTGCGACGGCGGCGCACAGTTTTGCGCCCGAAAACAGCGCCTGCGACAGATTGCCTTCTTGCACGCCGGTATAGACCTTCGAGGCATTGACGAATGCGCCCGTGGCGCCCGTGGCATAGGCGCCCAGCCCGCCGAGCATGCCGCCACCCGTCTTGGCGAGCAGCGCGACGCCGTTGAGCCCATGCGAAAGCGTCATCAAGGCATCTTTGTTGATGTAGCTGTCCGAAGACATCCAGCTCGAAAATGACGAGACGGCATTCTTGAGGCTCATCATCCCCATGCCCGAGTCCTTCGCGATGCCGACCGAACCCAGATAGTCTTGCACGGTCGTCTGATCGATACCGCACTGCTCGAACGCGCCCGACAGCATTGCCTGCAGGCCGCCGCCATCGCCGCCCGAAGACGACGGGATCGAGTCCTGTGACAGGGACGTGCCCAGCTGGATGGACGGCATCGGATTGCCTGGAATTTTCATGGCTTTTCTCCTTGCCTAGGCCCGGTTGAGCGTGTCGTGGGGGGGGTGCGGGGCGGTGCCGTCGGCGGAATCCGAGGTCTCGACGATGCGGTCGATATCGCGGCTGCTGATCGCAGCGGCCAGACTGTCGACATGTTCGGCGAATGTCGTGAATATGGCCATGAACGCGTCTTCCGTCCATTCCGGCTCGGCCGGCGTCCAGAACATGCGCAGGATCAGCGCATCGGTTTGCGGCACCAGTCCGATGAACCCCGTGCCGGACAGCCCCGGCGCCAGATTGACGGCCAACAGCGCGCGCAGCGTGCGGTCCGGCAGGGATCCGCTCTTTCCCAGCTCGCCATTCAGCGCCACGCCGCGCGTGCCGGCCATCGGCTCAACGCCCACCAGGGCGCCTCCCTTGCTGCGCAGGGCGAATGCGCCGTCCTCGCGGATGCCGAGCTGGATGCCCAAGGCCTGTTCGATGCGTGTCCCCCACTGTCTCAGAGGAACGGACGATTCTGTATCCATGTGTTTTCCTTAAGGTGAAATGGCGGCGAGACTTTCGCGATCCCGGAGCGTCAGTATCAAACCGGAAAATTTGGTTCCTTCCGCCGTTGCGCCCCGGGCGGGTTTTGTCCGTGCGTATTTCCCAGTCTGGCGGCCCGCGGCCTAGGGCGCCACCATGGGCGCCATGATTCACGACTAGGGTGTCGCGGGGGAAAACATGATCAGGCAATTGGGCGCGGGGTTGTTGCTAGCGGGTCTGGGGGGCTGCGCCATCCCGGCGGATGGCGCCTGGTGGCGCGACCTGGCGGGGCCTTCGCCGGCGCCCGGGATCTACCGGTTCGACTGGCGTATCGCGGGCGATCCGGCGCTGGCGCCGCTGCAGGTTTTCGACGACGGGCGCGAGACCTGGCTGCAGTATCCCGCCGGCCAGCCGGCGCCCGCCGTATTCGAGCGGACCGCCCGGGGCGACCGGCTGTTGCGGCCCAAGCGGGACCTGGATTACTTGATCCTGCGCGGCGTGCCCGCACGGATCATCCTGCGCGGCGGCCTGTCCCAGGCCGAGGCCTGGCGCGCACCCGGTCGTTCTTCGACGCCGGACGACCCCTCGGTCACATCCGCCCTGCCAGCGGATGACGACGGCCTGGCCGTCGCGCCCCAAGCGGGTGGGGCGTTGGCCGATCAGGCGCCGCGAACGATGGACGCGGCATCGGGTGCGGCACCGCCGCTCCCCGCGCCGCACCCTCGGCCGGTCCCGCCTCCGGTTCAACCCGTGTCGCCAGCGTTCCCCGTTCGGGAGAATGACGGCGTGCCCGGACGGGGAGCCGTCCCGTCCGCGGTCCAGACTGTGACCGGCGATCGCGGCGCATCCTTCGAGGTCACGCCGGCCGACGGCAACGTCCGGCGAGCGCTGGGGCGCTGGGCGCGCGTCGCGGGCTGGACCTTCGAACCGGAGCATTGGGACGTCGATGCCGACATTCCCCTGGCGGGTTCCGCCGTTTTCGGGGACTCGTTCCGCCAGGCCGTGCGAGGGCTGCTGTCCGCCACCGAACTCGGCGACCGGCCCGTCCAGCCCTGCTTCTACGCCAACCGGGTCCTGCGCGTCGTGCCGCTGGCGCAGCGCTGCGACCGGACCCGGGCGCCGGGGGCGGAATCATGACGGCGCGCCGGCTGGGGCCGGCCGTTCTCTGCCTGTGCCTGGGTTTGTCCGGCTGCGCCCTTTCCGAACGTCTGCGCCGTGCGGCCGACGAATTCCGCCGGGCCGACGCCGCCGTGTCCGGAGAACACGGGCGGTTCGTTCAGGCCGCGACCGACGCCGACGCGCGCCGGGCCGCCCAGGACATCGACCGGCCCTGGGTCGCCGGGCGGGCGCAGCCGCTGGCGCGCGAACTGACCCTGCCCGCGCCCTTGCGGGCCAGCGTGCGCACGACCCTGCTGTTCGCCGACGGCACCGGCGATTTGCGTCGGATCGCGCGGCGCATCGCCGCCGTCACCGGGATTCCGGTCCATGTGCGCCCCGATGCCCTGTTGCCGCCGGGGTTTTTTCTGCCGCGTCTGGCTGGTGGCGCGGGGCAGGGCGCGTCGGCCTCCGATCCGCCCGAGCCCTTCGATCTAGCCTCCGGCCCGGCGCCGCTGCCTCGCATCCTCGACCGCCTGTGCGCGCATCTGGGCGTGCGCTGGCGCTACGAACGGGGCCGCATCGAATTTTTTCGCACCGACACCCGGGTGTTCGACATCCAGGCGCTGACGCTGGACGCGCGTGTCCAGGCGTCCCTGGGACAGGGGCGGGACACGTCCGGCGGCGGCTTCGTCAGCGCATCCGGCACCCGTCTCAGCGGCGGGGATCAGGATGTCATGAAGACCGTCCGGGCCCGCATCGAGCCATTCCTGTCCCGGGCCGGCGTGCTGGTGGCCGAACCCGGCGCCGGGGCGTCGGTCGTCGTCACCGACACGCCCGATGTGCTGGACCGCATCGCCCGTTACCTGGAGCGGGAAAACCGGGCACTGACGCGGCGCGTGCGCCTGGTCTTCGAAGAACTGACCGTGGCCTTGACCGAACAGGCCCAGGCGGGCATCGACTGGAACCTGGTGTTCTCCGGAGCCCGCCTCGCCGCCGGACTGGCGATGCCGGCGTTGGCCGGCGGCACGGGCGGAAGGCTCGGAGTGGACATCGTCCAGGGGCCCTTCGCCGGCAGCGAGGCCGTCATCCGCGCACTGGGCGAGTCCGTCAGGCTGGTCCGTCGCAGCAGCGTGCCCGTTCTGGGATTGAACCGCCGGCCGATTTCACACGCGGTCCGCACCACCTTCTCGTACATCGACCGGATTGGTCACTGACATTAAAGATCTGTTCCGTGACAAATAGATCTGTTCTGGCGGTTTAGTGACAATAAGTTCTGTTCCAAAACGGACTTATCCACTGTTTTGCAGTGACAATAAGTTCTGTTCTCCCTATGAAGAAGCGCGCGAGACTGCTCCTTCCTGCGAAAAAAACCTCGGGTGTGGATAACTTGCTGCTCTAGTGAAAATAGCTACTTATTAGATGTTGAATCAGCAATTTTTCCTATGTGGCTCTGTTACACACCCAATAGTGACAATAAGATCTGTTCCCAAAATCGTGAGTGACATTAAAGTTCTGTTCCCGTTTTGTGCGCGTGGCGGATGCTGCCATCCAGGGAGCGACCTTATTGAATCTGGCTGTGGGGTCGGATCCTAGGGCCTGAGGTGAACTGAGGGCACCTCCCCGCGTTGTTTCGGCTTGTAGCGGCACCGTGGGAAGTTGGAGCAAGAGCGAAACTCCCCGTACGGCCCCGTGCGCAACACCAGCACGCCTTGCTTGCAGGCCGGGCAGACTTCCTCTTGAAGGACATCGCCTTCGGTATTGGTCAGTACTACGGCTCTGTCTTCCTCAAGCTCCCGAAGGAACGTTGAGCGTTGGCCTTGGATAGTAAACATTGCCACGGTGCGCCGGGCCCGGGTCAGGGCTACATAGAACAGCCGGCGTTCTTCTCCCAAAGGGAAGGTGTCTCCCTCGGGCATAGCCAAGGCCAGCACCGGATCGTCGGTGCGGGTGTTGGGAAAGCTTGTATTGACCCAGTAAAAACCTGCTCAGGTGATAATTGAAGAGGAAATCACCATGAGCATAAAGATGGAAGACGAGA
>NZ_JAPWHE010000006.1 GCF_027214045.1 Castellaniella denitrificans
GGCGCTGAAGATGAAAACCCCGGCTGAGGCATTTGCATTAGCCGCCTGATCTGTGCAGGTTCTGATGGGTCAATACAATCATTCCAAAAAATCCAGGCGCAATCAAAGGGCAGAAAAATATTAGAATGGGCGCGATCCCGCGTCAGGGAATGACGTTCCGCATCGATCAAACAGTCACGTGATGAAGCCAAATATCCACTATCAGTTCCACCATATGGGGATTCCGACCGAGCAGGTCCGTCCGGGAGAGATCTTCAGCGCCGCGGCAGGGATGTTCACGACCGACAATCCAGGGAAATTCCGCATCCAATGGCACCGGTTTACTCCGGACTCTCCATTGCATCCATTGATACGAACCGTACCGCATCCCGCGTTCAAGGTGGAAAACCTGAAGGCCGCCATAGACGGGGAAGAAATTCTGCTTGGGCCTTATGAGCCCATCGATGGTTATTTCGTCGCCATGATCAATGATGGGGGTGCTCCAGTGGAGCTGATCCAGACGGATCTTTCCGATGAGCAGATCTGGGCGCGTGCAAAGAACGGCCAAGGTTCTCTGTATCGCAAGGCAAGTCTTGACGATCGCTAGCTCGCGCCTGGCGCTTCGGCCATGGCAGGTTCCGGATCTGGACGACCTGCTTGCCTTGAATCGCGACCCCCGGGTGTCTCGCTGGCTGGGCGGGTCTTCTTTGGCCGATGCCTCGGAAACTGCGTTGGTACGCTACAGGACCCAATTCCAGAGTAACGGATACGGTGTATTCCACATATCGGATCGCGCTGGACATTTTCTGGGCCTTGCCGGCGTGCAACCTGTCCGCCAAGGGCTTCCCACGTTTCCCGGGACTGAAGTCGTGTGGCGGTTTCGCTCGGATTGTTGGGGGCGGGGATATGCGTTTGAGGCGATGACGGCCATTCTGGCGGGGATGCCGTCTCACGCGCCGAAAGATCTGATTGCCGCCATTTCTCGTCCCAATCTGCGGTCGGCCAAGTTGGCGGAACGGCTGGGATTTTGTCACCATCCAGAAGACGACTACCTCTATCCTGATGACGGTATCGATGCGGTCCTTCGTCCGCATCGGGTGTTCCGCCTGCGGAGCAATTCGCAGCGCGCCGCTTGAACTTTTACTCGAATTTCAGGTATTTGACGCATATCTGATTAACAGATATATTGCATTTATCTGAATTTCAGGTAAACGCTATGTCTTCGACATCACATCCGCTGGTCACCGCCGGCCAACTGGGGGCGATGCTCCAGGCCGCGCGCAAGGCGCGGGGGTGGACCCAGTCGGCCCTTGCCGGTCATATCGGCCTGAGCCAGTCACGGGTCTCTCATCTGGAACTCAATGCCCAAGAGATGAGTGTGGAGCAACTCCTTGCATGGTGCGCGGCGCTGGGCCTGGAGCTGGCCTTGGGGTCCCGGGGCGGCGCGGCAATGTCAGCGACGCCGACGTCGACACCGGATTGGTGACATGGGGCGCCGATCGCACAGCCGCAGCCTGTCCATCTGGGCCAACGGCGTGCGTGTGGGCCGATGGACGATTCCGGCCCGCGGCGAAATGGAACTGCAATATGACGCGGATTGGCTTGCCGCCGCTATCGGCCGGCCTTTGTCCTTGTCGTTGCCTTTCAATCTGCAGAACTTGCCGGTCAGGGGAGAGAAGGTCGGCAATTATTTCGACAACCTGTTGCCGGACAGCGACGCGATCCGCCGCCGTGTGGCCGAGCGATTCCGGACGGGCTCCACCGATCCGTTCGATTTGCTGAAGGCCATCGGGCGCGATTGCGTGGGCGCTGTTCAGATCCTGGAGGAGGACGAAGTGCCCGCCGGCTTCGACCGGGTCGAAGGCGTACCCCTGACCGAGGAGGATATCGAGCGGCACCTGATCGAAGCCGTTTCACCGCAGGCCTTCGCTGGAGGCCGAGACCCCGATGCGGACTTCCGCATCTCGCTGGCCGGTGCGCAGGAGAAGATGGCTTTCCTTTGGTGGGGCGGGCAATGGCTCGCGCCGCGCGGTGCCACACCGACGAGCCATATCTTCAAGCTCCCGCTCGGCCTGATGGGCGGGCGGCGAGCGGACTTCAGCACGTCCGTCGACAATGAATGGCTGTGCTTGCGGCTGCTGAAAGCCTATGGCTTGCCCGTGGCGGACGCCCGCATCGCGACCTTTGGCCGGCAGCGCGTGCTGGTGGTGGAGCGCTTCGACCGGCGCGTCGCACCCAATGGACAGTGGCTCATGCGTCTGCCGCAGGAGGACTTTTGCCAGGTCGAGGGTTGTCCGCCATGGCGTAAATACGAGAGCGAGGGCGGTCCGGGGCTCAAGGCGCTGTTCAGTACGGTGCGGCAATCCGTGGATGCCGAGGCCGACATGAAGACGCTGATGGCGGCCCAGGTGCTGTTCTGGTTATTGCACGCGCCCGATGGCCATGCCAAGAACTTCAGCATCCAGCTTTTGCCGCGCGGGCGGTTCCGACTGGCCCCGCTGTACGACGTGATGTCAGTCTATCCGGTGTTAGGCAGCGGCCCGAACCAATGGTCGCCTCACGACATCAAGCTGGCCATGGCCTTGCATGGCAAGAACAGGCACTACGGGATCCAAGGGATTCAGCGAAGGCATTTCAACAGCACCGTGCAGAAGGTCGGCTATGCATCGACGGCAGAGCCGGTCATCGAGGAAATCCTTGCCCGGACTCCGGCGGCCATTGCCGAGGTGCAAGCCGATCTGCCTCAGGACTTCTCACCGCGTGTCCGCGATGCCATCCTGGGCGGGCTTGAGCAGGCGGCCCGGACACTGGACGGGATGGCGCCGTAATCAGCGGATGGCTACCAGGGCAGGCGCTGGCCGTCGTAAGCCCAGAAGCCGCCGCTGTCTTGAGGCTGCAAGCCGTCGATCACCGCCAACAGGTCGCGCGCGGCGTCGCGGGCGGGCCGCTTGGCCTTTGCACCCCGAAACGGAGCCGAAAGGGCCGACTCCACGGTGCCCGGGTGCAGTGCCGCGATCACCGACAGGGGATGGGTACGGGCCAGTTCGATGGCTGCGGTCTTCACCACCATGTTCAGCGCCGCCTTGGAGGCGCGGTAGCTGTACCAGCCGCCGAGGCGGTTGTCGCCAATGCTGCCGACCTTGGCGGAAAGCACGGCCAGCACGCTGCGCTCGCCGCGCGCCAGTTGGGGGGCGAAGTGCGCCATCGTCAGGGCCGGCCCGATGGTGTTGATGGCAAAGCTGGCCGCCATGTGCTCCGGGTCCAGGTCGGCCAGGCGTTTTTCGGGCGTACCCGTGGGACCTTGCAGCATGCCGGTGGCAAGCAGCAGCAGGTTCCACGGGCCTTGTGATCGCAACGCGTGCGCCGCCTCGGCAATGCTGGCCGGGGCGTCGAAGTCCACCGCTGGCGTGCTGGCGCGTCCCAGCACCAGTACTTTGCCGCAGCATGGGTCTTCCCGAAGCTGGGCGGCGAGGGCGGCGCCAATGGCGCCGGAGGCGCCCAGAACCAGCGCGCGATAGCCGGGTGGGAAAGAGTGCATGTCGTGTCCATTGGGGCGCATGGGTCAGAGGGTGTCCAGCCGTTCGCGCAACTGTCCGGCCTGTGCGCGCAGGGCTTCGCGCTGCGACTCGGGCATTTTGCGCAGTTGACGGTACATCAGCGCCAGGCGCGGGTTGCTGGCAAGCGCTGGCTCGTGGCGCTCAAAAAAATCCCAGTACAGGGCGTTGAAAGGGCAGGCGCGCGCGCCGGTCTTTTGTCTGGGATCGTAGGTGCAACCCTGGCAGTAGTCGCCCATGCGCTGCAGGTAGGCCGCGCTGCTGACATAAGGCTTGGTGGCAATCACGCCGCCGTCGGCGCGCTGGCTCATGCCAAGGGTATTGGGCAGTTCCACCCATTCGAAGGCATCGATGTAGATGCCCAGGTACCAGCGGTGCAACGCCTGCGGCTCCAGTCCGGCGAGCAGCGCGAAATTGCCGATCACCATCAGCCGCTGAATGTGGTGCGCATGCGCCGTTCTCAGCGACTGCGTGATGGCCAGGCGCAGGCAGCGCATGTGGGTGTCCCCGGTCCAGAACCAGCGCGGCAGCGGGGCGTGATGGCCCAGCGCGTTGTGCGACGCGTAGCCGGGCATGTGCGACCAGTAGATGCCGCGCATGTATTCTCGCCAGCCGATGATCTGGCGCACAAAGCCTTCCACGGCGGCCAGCGGCGCCCGGCCGGCGCGCCAGGCGGCTTCGGCGCGCCGCACCACTTCCAGGGGGTGCAGCATCTTCAGGTTGAGCGCGAACGACAGCAGCGAATGGAACAGGCGCGGCGCCTCGGCCGCCAGCGCATCTTCGTAGTCGCCAAAATGCGGCAGCGCCGTGTGGATGAAGGCGTCCAGACAGTCCAGGGCTTCGCTGCGGTTCAGAGGCCAGCGCAGCGCGACGGCTTGCGGGTCGCCAAAGCTGCGCACCCCCTCGCGCCGGACCATGTCCCACAGATCGCCATGATCATGCCGGGGGCGCCAGTCCGCTGGCTCGGGAGGGGTGCCGGGCCAGCGCTTGCGATTGTCGCGGTCAAAATTCCACTGCCCGCCGGCCGGGGCGCCGTCGGCGTCGAGCAACAGCTTCCAGCGGCGGCGCATGTGGCGGTAAAAGTGCTCCATCAACCACTGCTTGCGCCGGCCCATCAGCGAGGCAAGGTCGCCGCGCCGGGTCAGAAAATGCTCACTGTCGACCACGGCCCATTCCAGTGGCTGGGCGGCGCCCCAGGCCCGCAGTTGGGCATCGAGCCGCCACTCGTCGGGTTGCTGCCATTCGATGCGCCGGGCGCCGTATTGAGCGGCCAGTCCGGCCAGGTTGCCTTCGATAGACTGACGGTTGCCGACGTCATCCAGCGTCACATAACGCACGCGATGGCCTTCCGCGCGCAGGTGACGCGCGAAATCGCGCATGGCGGCGAAGATGGCGAGGATTTTCTGCGCGTGGTGCAGCACATAATCGGTCTCCTGGCGCACCTCCATCAACACATGGACCACCTGCGCGTCCGTCTGGGAAAACCAGCTGTGGCGGGGGTTGAGCTGGTCGCCCAGGACCAGGCGCAGGGTGTGGGCGTGAGCGGGTGTGGCCGGGGCGTTCACGCCGTGCTCCCCGGACGTCGATAGGCGCCGCCCGGCGCGCAGTCGGCCCTCAGCGCGGACCGGTCGTGCAGGCGCAGGTCGTTGCGCAACCCGAGCAGCACCGTGCTCATGTCCGCTGTCCCCCGGGTTGCGGTCGGGCGCGTTCACGGCGGCAACGCTCGGAGCAGTACTTGACCTCGTCCCAGACCTTGGACCATTTTTTACGCCATGCCATCGGGCGCTCGCAACAGGCACAAAGCTTGGTCGGGAGATCGCTTTTTCGCACACCAGTCCACTGAAAAAATCCAGGCGCTTCTGTTTACAGATCCAGGCAACCTTGCAAGGGCGCCGATGCCTTGCGTCGGTTGGTTCGATTGCGCGGAGTGGCGCCACGGCGCGAGCCGTGTTTTTCCACGATCGCCGCCTTGGCCGCACGCACGGTTTCTTGGGCGCGCAGCGCGTGCATGCGCGCCTTGGCGGCTTTGGTGGCGCTGGTCAGGTCGACCAGGGGAGCCGGAATGTCCCGCCCCACGTTCACACCGTAGCGCGCTTGCACATCGGGCGGCATGCGCCAGGGTTCGAACAGCCAGGCGTCGGGCACGCGCCGCAGCGCCGGCACCCAGCGGCGCACGAACAGGCCCCTAGGGTCATGATCCTGCGCCTGCTTGACCGGGTTGTAGACGCGGGGGGCGTTGATGCCGGTGGTGCCAGCCTGCATTTGCATCTGGCTCCAGTGGATGCCGGGTTCGTAGTCCAGGAACTGCCGCGCCAGCCACAGTCCGACCGGGCGCCAATGCAGCCATAGCGGATAAGCGGCCACTGACACCAGCATGGCGCGCATGCGGAAGTTGATCCAGCCGGTCTCGCGCAGCATGGCCACGCACGCGTCCACCATGGGCCAGCCGGTCTGGCCCGCTTGCAGGGCTTCGAAGTAGGCGGGGTTCCATTCATCTTCGCGCAGTCCGTCGTAGCCCCGGTGCAGGTTGCGCCACTCCAGCCCGGGCTCGGATTCGAGCTTCTGGATGAAGTGGCAGTGCCAGTGCATCCGGCTCATGAAGGCCGTCAGGCCCTGGCGCAGGCGTCGTGCCTGCGGGTCGTCCATGGCTTTGAGCAGTCTCTGTTGCCGTTGGGTGGCCTGTACCACTTCACGCATTCCCAGGCTGCCCGACGCCAGATACGGCGACAGGCGCGAGCACGCGGCGGGCGCTGTCAGCGGCGATGAAATGCCGCCCCGGTACGAAGCCCCGCGTGCCTCCAGGAAATCGTGCAGCACCCGCATCCCTGTCGTTCGCCCGCCGCGTTGGCGCAGGGGGGGATCGTGCCTGTCGGCCAGCCCCACCGCCTCGGGCGCCGGCCAGGCGTCGCGCCATGGCAGGGAAACGGATTGCAGGCTGGCTGGCGGCGGCGCCGGCAGACATGGTGCCTGCATGTGCGCCTGCCACAGGCTGTGCCAGCGATCGCGCGAACGCAGGCGGCGCACGACGCCGTGTTGCGGCCACTCCCGCCATTCCACACCTTGCCGGATGCACCAGCGGGCAACAGCGAGGTCGCGGGTATAGGTGGCACCGTTGCCGGTTTCCTCGTGCGACACCAGACGGGCGAAGGGCCGCAGCGCGTGCAGCCTGGCCAGCACCTCGGACGCCTCGCCCACGGCCAGTTGGAGCGGCGCGCCGCATGTGCGCAGTTGCTGTGCCAGGTCGCGCAGGCTTTCACGCAGAAACTGGAAGTGCCGCAGGGCGCTGTCCGGCTGCGCCCACAGGCTGGGTTCAAGCACGTACAGGCACAATACCGGCCCATGCGCGGCCGCGTCCAGCAGGGGCGCATGGTCGTGTACCCGCAGGTCGCGCTTGAACCAGACGACGGTGTAGGCCATGGCCAGTTGAATTCAGTGGGTGCCAGAGAATGCTTGACGGAAAGGTCCGGTGAATTAATTGTCTAGTACAAAAATTATTTTGTCTAGCCAAGGCGCCGACGGAACGGCGCAGTCAGGTTTCTCAGCGTGGCTGAAAGGCGATGATGCCCATGCCCGCCAAGGCCACGGCGCCTCCCGTCAGGTCCCAGCTTGTCGGGCGGATGCCGTCCACTGCCCATAGCCACAGGATCGCCGTGGTGATGTACACCCCGCCGTATGCGGCGTATACGCGGCCGGATGCCGCATCGTGCAGCGTCAGCAGCCACGCGAATGCCGCCAGGCTCGCGACGGCGGGAATCAGCAGCCACGCCGATCCATTGTGTTTGAGCCAGAGCCATGGCAGATAACAGCCGACGATTTCGGCCAATGCCGTCATGAAATAGAGGCCAAGGGTTTTCATGTTGCCGGATGTGTTGTGCGCGCCCGGTTCAGTGGGTCTCCATAAACCGCATGCGGAATCGTCGCCCCTTGATATTGCTGCCGGATAGCCGCGCAAACGCTTGCTTGGCGATCCGGCGGTCCAACGCCACGTAGGCGTTGTATTCAGTGATGTGGATCTTGCCGACCTGCTCGAAGGCCAGGCCGCCGTCGCCGGTCAGGGCGCCCACCAGATCGCCGGGGCGCAGTTTGTCTTTTTTGCCGCCCTGGATGCACAAGGTGATCATGGGTGCGCTCAGCGGGCGGTCGGACTTGGGGCGCAGCGCACCAAGGTCGGCCCATTTCAACGGGGCGCCCTGGTACCGCTCGACCAGTTCGGCCCAGCGCATTTCTTCCGGCGAACACAGACTGAGCGCCAGGCCTTTCCGGTCGCCCCGGCCGCTGCGGCCGATGCGGTGCACGTGGACCTCGGTGTCCCGCGTCACGTCCACGTTGATCACGGCGTCCAGGTTCTTGATGTCCAGGCCGCGTGCGGCCACGTCGGTCGCGACCAGGACCGAGCAGCTCTGATTGGCGAACTGGATCAGGATTTCGTCGCGCTCGCGTTGTTCGAGATCGCCGTTGAGCGCCTGGGCACTGATGCCTTCGGCCCGCAGGCGTTCGATCAGGTCGTAGCCGCGAATCTTGGTATTGCAGAACGCCAGCGTGGAGACCGGGCGGTAGTGGGCCAGCAGCCTGACCACGGCGTTCAGCCGGTCGTCTTCGTCGATTTCGTAGAAGATCTGTTCGATGCGGCTGGTTTCATCGGCGACTTCGATTCTGATTTCGACCGGATTGCGCAGGAAGCGGGCGCTGAGCTTGCGGATGTTGTCCGGGTAGGTCGCCGAAAACAGCAAGGTCTGGCGTTTGTCCGGACAGTGCGAGGCGATCGCGACGATGTCCTCGTAAAACCCCATATCGACCATGCGGTCGGCCTCGTCCAGCACCAGCGTGCGCAGCCCGGACAGATCCAGGCTGCCGCGCGCCAGGTGATCCTGGATGCGGCCGGGCGTGCCCACCGCCAGGTGGACGCCGCGGGCCAGCGATTCGGCCTGGGGACGCGTGGCGGCGCCACCGCACAGTGTCTGCACCTTGACATTGGGGATCAGGCGGGCCAGCCGGCGCAGTTCCTGGGCGACCTGGTCCGCCAGTTCCCGGGTGGGGCAGACTACCAGGGCCTGCGGGGCCAGGCGATCGACGTCCAGGCGCTGCAGCACGCCCAGGCCGAACGCGGCGGTCTTGCCGCTGCCGGTTCTGGCCTGCGCGATCAGGTCGCGGCCTTCGAGAATGAGCGGCAGGCTTTCCGCCTGGATGGGCGTCATCCGTTCGAAACCCAGGCTGTGCAGATTGTCTTGCAGGACGGGCAGGAGGGGCAGGGTGGCAAAGGCCGTATCGGTCACGATGAGGGGGGCGCACAAACGCGCAGGAATGGATCGACCGTCAGTGTATGCGTTTTCCGACGCTATACTCTTGCGCATGTCTACCGCCCTCAATCAACACCTCGGCCACGACGGCGCCCCCTGTCCGCAGGCTTACTACGTGCGTCGCGGGGAAACCGGATTCCTGTCCACCCTGCATTCCCAGGGCGCCTGGCAACCGGGCGAGCAGCACCTGGCGGTCGCCGCCGGGCTTGTGCTGGCCGAAGCGGAACGCCGCCTGCCCAGCGACAAGCTGGTGTCCCGGGTGTCGTTCGATGTGTTGGGGGTCATCCATTCCGGGCCGTTCACCGTCGATGTGCGGATGCTGCGCCCGGGCCGCTCGATCGAATTGATCGAAGCCAGCATGCGCCATGGGGACCAGGTCAGCGTCCAGGCCCGCATCTGGCGACTGCTCGCCAGCGACACATCGCAGGAGCAGGGCGATGAATGGACGCCGCTGCCGCCGCCCGAGTCCATGCTGCCCTGGGTGTTTTCAGAGGTCTGGGGCGGGGGATACATCGGCTCGCTGCAGGCGCGCCGCAGCGTCGATTCCCGGCCGGGCCGGGGGCGCAGCTGGATCCGGACCGCTTATCCGTTGGTCGAGGGTGAAACCGATCCGCCCGTCGCCGCCTTCGCCAAGCTCATCGACACCGCCAACGGGCTGGCGGTGCGCGCGGATCCGAACGCGGTGTTTTTCGCCAATGTGGACCTGACCATTCATTTCACGCGCCAGCCCCAGGCCGGGTGGGTCGGCTTCGACACGCGCGTCAGTTTCGGCCCCACCGGGCTGGGCGAGACTTTTTCGGTGCTGAGCGACAGCCAGGGGCCTGTCGGCACGGCGGCTCAAAGCTTGACCGTGCGGCTGCGGGACCGGTAGGGAAAGCGCTCCAGCGCGGTCATGATCTCTTCCGCATCATCGGCGTATTCGAACAGTTCCACATCCCCAGGCGCAATATAGCCTTCTTCGATCAGGTAGTCGAAATCGATCGCGCGGCGCCAGAACGCGCGGCCGACCAGCACGACGGGAATCGGGGTCATCTTGCCGGTCTGGATCAGGGTCAGGACTTCGAACAGTTCGTCCAGCGTGCCGTAGCCGCCCGGAAAGGAGACCAGACCGCGCGCGTGGATCAGGAAATGCATTTTGCGCAATGCGAAATAATGAAAGCGGAAGGCCAGTTCGGGCGTGATGTAGGCGTTCGGGACCTGCTCGTGCGGCAGGGTGATGTTCAATCCGATCGAGCGCGCGCCGGCATCGTATGCGCCGCGGTTGGCGGCCTCCATGATGCCCGGTCCGCCTCCGGTGACGACGACGAAGTCGCACCGTTTCTCCTGCTGGAAGCGTGTCGAGATCAACTGGGCGAAACGCCGCGCTTCTTCGTAGTGGCGGGCTTGCTCGACGCGGCGGCGCGCCAGGGCCAGCACTGGCCCTGATGGCGGATCGCCGCTGTCCGCTTGCTGTTCCAGCGCCGCGAGCCGGGTGCGGGCGCTGGCGGCGTCGTGTACGCGCGAGCTGCCGAACACCACCAGGGTCGAATGCACGCCCTGTTCGCGCAGGATCCGTTCCGGTTTGAGCAGTTCCAGCTGCAGACGCAGCGGGCGCAGATCATCTTGGCTGAGCAGGTCGGGGTCTTCGTAGGCGAGACGATACGTGGGTGAGGCCAGGATGGCGCGCAGCCGCCCGGCTTCATCCAGCGGCGGATTCATGGCCGGTCCGCCGGGGCAGCCGGCCAGAGGTTCCGGGCCGTTTTCGGACGGCGGAGAGGCCTTGCCGGAGGGCGTGTCGCTCATCTCATTGCCCCGGAACGGGACGTTTCAGGCCATTCCGCCACCTGGCCTTGTTCCGGGATGTCCACCCGCCAGCCGAATCGTTGGCGCAGCTTGTCGGCCAATGTTTGCGCCGCCTCCGGTTCGCCGTGCACCACGAAGGTCCGGGTCGGCGGCCGGAGGAAATGGCTTGCCCAGTCCAGCAAGGCGGCCTGGTCGGCGTGGGCGGAAAGACCGCCGATGGAATGGATCCGTGCGCGCACGGGGATGTCCTCGCCGAACAGGCGCACCCGTTGTGCCCCGTCGACCAGGCGCCGGCCGAGCGTGCCCTGGGCCTGGAAGCCGGAAATCAGCACACTGCATTCGGGCCGCGGCAGGTTATGGCGCAGGTGGTGGCGGATGCGCCCCGCGTCGCACATGCCGCTGGCCGAGATGATGATGGCGCCGGAGCGGATCTGATTGAGCGCCATGGATTCCTCCACGCTGGCGGTGAAGTGCAGGTAAGGCAGGTCGATGCCGCGCGCGTGCCAGCCCGCCAGGCGCCGGGCTTCTTCGTCGAAAAGCTCCAGGTGGCGGCGGGTGATGCGGGTGACTTCGGTGGCCATCGGCGAGTCGACGAATATCTGGGGATGGCGCAGCCGGCCTTCGGAGACGAACCGGTGCAGATGATAGAGCACCTGCTGGGTGCGGCCGACCGCGAACGCCGGCATGATGACGTTGCCGCCGCGCTTGAACAGGGTCTCTTCGATGACGGCGATCATCTCGTCCTCGGTGGCCGCCTGATCCTGATGCAGGCGATCGCCATAGGTGGATTCCATGACCAGGATATCGGCTTCCTGGATCGGTGTGGGATCGCGCAGGATCGGGCGTCCGGGTTGTCCCAGATCGCCGCTGAAGACCAGACGGGTGTCGTGGCCGTGTTCCGTGACGACCACTTCGATGATGGCCGAGCCAAGGATGTGCCCGGCATCGCGGAACCGGCAGCGCACCCGGGTGTGCGGCGAGAATTCCCGGTCGTAGCCGACACGCTGCACACGTTTCAGGGATGCCCACGTGTCCTCCAGGGTGTAGAGCGGCGGCATCGGACGCTTCCCTCTGGCGTGCCTGGCCTCGCGCCTGCTGTCCGTTTCCTGGATATGGGCGCTGTCGGGCAGCATCACTTCCAGCAGTTCGGCCGTCGCTTCGGTCGTGTGGATCGGCCCCCGGAAACCGGCGTGCACGAGTTTGGGCAACAGTCCGCTGTGGTCGATATGGGCATGGGTGAGCAGGACGAAGTCGAGGGCGGCGGGTTCGAACCCGAAGGGTTTGCGGTTCCTGGCCTCGGCCTCGCGGCCGCCCTGGATCATGCCGCAATCCACGAGAAAACGGACGTGCGCGGTTTCCACCAGAAAGCATGAGCCGGTGACTTCGCGGGCGGCGCCGAGAAAGCTGAGTTTCATGAGGCATTCACTCCGGCATGCGCAATGAACAAGTATCCAGATCCGACCGACAGTGCTTCAACGGTAAAGAAAGAATACACCGATCGCCGCCTTGCGCCATGGATGGCGTTCCGGCATGAACAGGCGGATACTGGCGACACATTGAAAAAAAAATGGGGAAATCGATGCCACGAGTCCCTCGCGTGGAGCGCGCATGGCCTGTCCGGTTCGTCATCGCGGGGCTGGCGGTGTCGGCCATGGCGCTTGTCGCGGCGGTGCTGATCACGCTCAGCTGGTACGGCTCGCGCGCCATCATGCTGGACATGGCCGCCATGATGGCGCGCGACGCCGGCCAGATCGTGGCCGGGCGGGCGCGTCGCCTCGTGGAACCGGGTTCCTTGTCCTTGCGCAGCCTGGCGTTCGATCCGGTGGTCGATGCCCGGCGGCTCGACGAGCGGCTCGACCGGCGCAGCGTCCTGGCGGCCGAACTGGCCGACAATCCCCTGATATCGGCCATTCATGTCGGCTATGAGAACGGCGATTTCCTCCTGATGCGCGCCCTGGACCGGCGCGATATCCGCGAACAGTTCCAGGCGCCGCCCCAGGCCAACTATCTCGTACAGGCGGTCACGCACGGCGATGACGGCCAGCCTCACGGGCTGTACCTGTTTTATGACGCCAGGCACGAACTCGTGATGCGCCGCCCCATGCCCGACTACCGTTTCGATCCGCGCGTTCGGCCCTGGTACATCGGCGCGATGGAGACGGTATCCACCGTCACCTCCCGGCCCTATGTTTTCTTTTCGACCCGTCAGGTGGGGATCACGCTCTCGCGACTGTCGCATTCGGGACGGGCCGTCGTGGCGGTGGACGTGGCGCTGGAAGATCTGGGCGAGGCGCTGGACGGCCTGCGCATGACCCCCGGCGCCGAACTGGCCCTGGTGGAGAAAAGCGGTGCGGTGATCGGTTATCGCGACATGGGGGCGCTGCTGGTGCGCAAGGGGGGGGCGGATGACTTCGACATCCGCCTGCTTGGTGACCTGGGTATCGACGCATTGACGCGTCTGTGGCGGACACCGGCCGCCGCCGACGGCCGGGTCGTTTCCTACGAGTCCGGCGGACGGGAATGGCTGGGCGCGATCCTGCCCTTCGACGGGATCGATGGCGTGGACATGCGGCTGCTGACCGCCACGCCCATCGACGAACTCCTGGGCGAACTGGTGCGCAGCCGTGCGCGCATGATCCTGATATCGCTTGCGCTGATCGCGCTGATCCTGCCGCTGGGCTGGCAGGTCGGCAGCGCCGTGGGTCATGCATTGGAAGGGATCGCGGCGCAGTCGCTGCGACTGGCGCGATTCAATTTCCGCCGCCGCAAAGAGCGGTCCGCGTCGGCGCTGCGCGAAGTGGAAGCCCTCAACGACGTAATGGACAAGGTTGCGGGCTCGATGGAATCGATGCTCGAGATCAGCCGCGTGCTGGGCACCGATCCGCGGATCGAAACGATGCTGGTCCAGGTGCTCGAGAAATTCGTCCAGGCCACCCGCTGCGCGGGCGGCGCGGTCTATCTGTTTGAAAATGAGCGCAGCCGTCTGTCGCGCGCGGCCGCATTCGGAGCGCAGGGCGCGCTGCCGGATTCCATGAGCGCGGCCGAGGGCGAGGCGGCGCTGGCCGGCGCCCGGGAGGGCCGGAATCAGGCCCCCGGGCATCGCTGCATCGCCTTCAAGCTCCAGGGCCGCGAGACAAAGTCCCAGGGGCTTCTGCTGCTGGTCCACGACGAGGATTGGGATCATTCGGCGCCCGCGTTCCTGGGCTTTGCCGAACGCCTGACCGGCATGCTCGCCGTCGCCATCGAGACCCGCCGGCTTATCGAGGCGCAACGCCAGTTGCTCGAATCCATCACTCACATCCTGGCCGATGCCATCGATGCCAAGAGCCCTTACACGGGGGGGCATTGCGAACGCGTGCCGAAGCTGGCCATTCTGCTGGCCGATCGCCTGCAGGCCGAGGCCAGCGGCCCCTATGCGGATTTTCATCTGGACGAAGGCGAGCGCGAGGCCTTCCGGCTGGCCGCCTGGCTGCATGACTGCGGCAAAGTCACCAGCCCCGAGCACATCATGGACAAGGCGACCAAGCTGGAGGTCCTCTATAACCGCATCCATGAAATCCGCATGCGCTTCGAGGCCCTTTGGCGGGATGCCGAGATCGACTGCCTGTTGGCCCGTCTGCGCGGCGAAGATCGGCATGCCGCCGAGGCGCGCCGCGATGCGCGCCAGGCGCGACTGCATGAAGACCTCCAGTTCGTCGCCGCGTGCAATATCGGCGGCGAGTTCCTGTCCGACGAGGCCGTCGAGCGGTTGCGGGCCATCGGCGCCCAGACCTGGATGCGGCATTTCGACGATGCCCTGGGCCTGGACGCGCAGGAAAGCGCCCGACTGGCCGGCAGCCGCCCGACGCCGCCCGTATTGCCCGTCGCCGAGCCGCTGCTGGCCGATCAGCCGCATCACATCGTCCCCTGGGACGATGCGCGGCGGCCCGCCGTCGAGCGCGGCGATCCGCGCAACATCTGGGGGTTCGACATGCGCCTGCCCACGCACCGGCGCAACATGGGCGAATTGCACAATCTGGCCATCCGGCGCGGTACCTTGACCGATGAAGACCGTTTCGCCATCAACGACCATATCGTGCAGACATACATCATGCTCAAGCGCCTGCCGTGGCCGCCCCATCTGGAGCGGGTGCCCGAGATCGCCGCCAATCACCACGAGCGCATGGACGGCGGCGGCTATCCGCGCCGCCTGCGCGCCGAGCAGCTCGGCACCACCGAGCGGATCATTGCGTTGGTCGACGTGTTCGAGGCGCTGACGGCGGTCGACCGCCCTTACAAAGCGCCCAAGACCCTCTCCGAATCGTTGCGCATCATGGTATCGATGTGCAAAGGCGGCCATCTGGATCCTGAATTGTTCCAGTTCTTCATTCGCAGCCGGGTGTGGCAGACCTATGCGCAGACCTGCATGCGTCCGGAACAGATCGACGCCGTGGATGTCGAGGCTCTGGCCCGCGCCGCGCAACCGGAGGGCCCGGCATGATCCCTTTCCTGCGCCACCGGGGACAAACCTCCGGGCGCCGCCGGCGCCGCACGGACGGACGCCGTCTCGTGCTGCTCGGCGGGTTCTACCTGGGCCTGCTGGCTGTTATGGCCGTCCTCATCGTGACCTTCATCCGTCCACGGGACATCAGGGTGCCCGCCGCGCGAGCGGCGGTTGCGGGCGTCACCGTGCTGACCGTGGAAAGCCGCGGACAGCGCACCCGGTTCGACATGCGGGCGCTGGAGGCGTTGCCGCAACGCACTTATCGTGTGACCACGCCCTGGTATTTGCGCCCCGTGACGTTCCGGGGACCTTTGCTGCGCGATGTGCTGGCCGCCGCCGGCGCCAGCGGCACCCACATCGAAGCGGTCGCGGTCAATGATTACACCGCCGACATCCCCTTCGAGGACGTCGAGGCCTACGACGTGATCATTGCGCTGCGCATGGACGGCAAACCCATGTCGCCGCGTGACAAGGGGCCGCTGTTCGTGGTGTACCCCTACGACCGGCTGCCGCCGGAGATGCTCCCGCGGTCTTTCGACTGGTCGGTCTGGCAGCTGGATGGGCTCAGGGTGAAGGGGCCGTAAGTAGTGCTTCTGATTTCCCTCTTTCCTCATCTATTCCTCGAATTATCTTCTTTTCGCGTCTCGTATACTTTCCTGGGCATCCTGTGCTGAATTGAACGTCAGCAGCGACAGGGCCTACAGCAAAAGTTCCAATTACACCTAGTTGATTGCAACATCTAAGGAATCGCTTGTGAAAGCAGTCATCCTGGCCGGGGGGCTGGGCACCCGGATTTCAGAGGAAACGCACCTGAAACCCAAGCCGATGGTGGAGATCGGAGGCAAGCCCATTCTGTGGCACATCCTGAAGATGTATTCGCATCACGGCATCCAGGACTTCGTGATCTGCTGCGGCTATAAGGGCTATGTGATCAAGGAGTATTTTGCCAATTACTTTCTGCATATGTCGGACGTGACCTTCGACATGAGCACCAATCGCATGGAAGTGCATCAGCGGCATGCCGAGCCCTGGCGGGTGACGCTGGTCGATACGGGCGAGGACACGCTCACGGGCGGGCGCCTGAGGCGGGTGCGCGACTATGTGCGGGAAGAAGAGGCTTTTTGCTTCACCTATGGGGATGGCGTCAGCGACGTGGACATCGGCGCTTCGGTCCGGTTCCACCAGCGGCATGGCCGCCTGGCGACGGTGACGGCGGTGCAGCCGCCGGGTCGCTATGGCGCGCTCAGGCGCGACGGCGACCTGGTGGCGGGATTTACAGAAAAGCCTCGCGGTGACGGGGGGCTGATCAATGGCGGGTTTTTCGTGCTTTCACCCAAGTGCCTGGATCGGATCGAGAGCGATCAGACCAGTTGGGAAGGCGAGCCGCTGATGTCGCTCGCGCGCGACGGCCAACTGATGGCGTTTGAGCACAATGGCTTCTGGCAGCCGATGGATACCCTGCGGGAGAAAAACCTGCTCGAAGACCTGTGGGTGTCGGGCCAGGCGCCGTGGAAGAGCTGGGCGTGATGCGCACGGAAGGTTCCGCTCCGGTCAATCCAGATCCCGCATTCTGGCGGGGCCGGCGGGTGCTGCTGACCGGTCACACGGGGTTCAAGGGCGGCTGGCTGACGCTGTGGCTGCATCGGTTGGGCGCGCGGGTGACGGGCATCGCGCTGCCGCCGGCCAGTGAGCCGAACCTGTATGCCCTGGCGCGGATGGACGAGCTGTGCGACAGCCATGTCGTCGACATCCGCGATGCGCGGGCCGTGGCCCAGCGGATTCGCCGGGCCGAGCCCGAGATCGTCTTTCACCTGGCCGCGCAGGCGCTGGTGCGGGCTGGCTACGAGGATCCACTGGCGACCTATGCCGCCAACGTCATGGGCACGGCGCATGTGCTCGACGCGCTGCGCGGCCTGGAGAGCGTGCGGGCCACGGTGGTGGTGACCACCGACAAGGTCTATCGCAACCTGGAGCAGGCCTGGCCCTATCGCGAGGACGATGCGCTGGGCGGGCACGATCCTTACAGCGCCAGCAAGGCGGCCAGCGAACTGGTGATTGCCAGCTACCGTGACGCCTGGCTGTGTGCCCAGGGCGTGGCGGTGGCCTCGGCGCGGGCGGGCAATGTCATTGGTGGGGGCGATTGGGCGGCCGAGCGCCTGATTCCCGACGCGGTGCGCTGCTGGCAGGCGGGCAAGGCCTTGCCGATCCGGCGCCCGCAGGCGATCCGGCCCTGGCAGCATGTGCTCGAGCCGCTCGGAGGCTATCTGCGTCTGGCCGAGACCCTGCATGCGCGGCCGGCGTCGGCGGGCGCTTACAACTTTGGCCCGCATACACACGAAGCCGCGACGGTGCGCCAGGTGATCGAGCAGGCCCGGCAAGCCTATGGGCATGGAGACGTCCTCTGGGGCGACGGTACCGAGGGACCGCACGAAGCCGGCTGGCTGGCCCTGGAGACCGCCCGGGCGCGCGTGGCGTTGGGCGTACGACCGCGCTGGGGACTGGAGGCCTCGATCGACAGGACGATGGCCTGGTATCGCCGCCAGCACGAGGGCGCGCACGCCCGTGCGCTGTGCGAGGCTGAGATCCAGGCCTTCGAGGCGGCGAGATCATGAGCCGTTTCACCCTCATCGAAACGGGCATCGGGGGTTTGCGCATCGTCGAGCGCCAGCGCCTGGGCGATGAGCGGGGATTCCTGTCGCGGCTCTTTTGCGCCGAGGAACTGGCGTCTGCGGGCTGGGACAAGCCTGTGGCCCAGATCAATCACACCTGGACCCAGGCGCGGGGCACGGTGCGGGGCCTGCATTTCCAGCGCCCGCCGCATGCCGAGATGAAACTCGTCACCTGCCTGCGCGGGGCGGTGTGGGACGTGGGCCTGGACCTGCGGGCCGGATCGCCCACGTTCCTGCACTGGCGCGCCGTGGAGCTGTCCGCCGACAATGGCCGCGCCCTGCTGATCCCGCAGGGGTTTGCGCACGGCTTTCAGGCGCTCACCGACGATTGCGAGCTGTTGTACCTGCACTCCGCACCTTATGCCGCCCAGGCCGAGGGGGGCTTGTCGGCCACCGATCCGGCCCTGGGCATCAATTGGCCCTTGCCGATCGCCCTGCGGTCCGGGCGCGACGAGCGTCATCCCGGCGTGACCCCGGAATTCACCGGACTGGATTTGAATTCATGAATTGCCGTCATTGCGGCGCGCCATTGCGCCATACGTTCCTGGACCTGGGCTTTGCGCCACCTTCCAACGCCTACCTGAAGGCGGAGGACCTGAGCCGGCCCGAGATCTGGTTTCCTCTGAAGATCCGCGTCTGCGACCGGTGCTGGCTGGTGCAGACCGAGGACTATGCGCGCGCCGACGAGTTGTTCAGCCCCGACTATGCCTACTTTTCCAGCACCTCGGCCGGGTGGCTGGCGCATGCGCGGCGCTACGCGCAGGCGATCACCGGGCGCCTGGGCCTGGGGCCCGGCAGCTTCGTGATCGAAGTCGCCTCCAACGATGGCTACCTGCTGAAGAATTTCGTCGTGGCCGGCATCCCGTGCCTGGGCATCGAGCCCACGGCCGGCACGGCGGCCGCGGCCGAGGCGATCGGCGTGCCGGTGCTGCGCGAATTCTTCGGCGAGGCGCTGGGTCGCCGGCTGGCTGGCGAGGGACGCCAGGCCGACCTGATCGCGGGCAACAACGTCTACGCGCATGTGCCCGACATCAACGATTTCACGCGCGGTCTGGCGGCGGCGCTCAAGCCCGAGGGCACGATCACGCTGGAGTTTCCGCACCTGCTGCGCCTGATCGAGAACAATCAGTTCGACACGGTCTATCACGAGCACTTTTCGTACTTGTCCCTGCATGCGGTGCAACGGATCTTCGAGGCGGCCGGCTTGCGGATCTACGACGTCGAGGAACTGCCCACGCACGGCGGCAGCGTACGGGTCTACGGCTGCCATGCGGCCGCAGCCATGGCGCAGTGGCCCGAGGTCGAGCGCGTGCTGCGTCTGGAGGCCGAGTGCGGCCTGCTGGAGCTGGCCACCTACCAGGCCTTTCAGCCGCGCGCCGACCGGATCAAGGACGCGCTGCTGGGCTTCCTGCTGGAGCAAAAGCGCCTGGGCAAGACCGTGGCGGCCTATGGCGCCGCGGCCAAGGGCAATACTTTGCTGAATTACGCGGGTGTGAAACCCGATCTGCTGCCGTTCGTGTGCGATGCGGCACCAGCCAAGCAGGGCAAGTACCTGCCGGGCAGCCACATTCCGATCCTGGCGCCGCAGGCGCTGGCAGAGCGGCGGCCGGACTACGTGCTGATCCTGCCGTGGAACATCGCGGCAGAGGTCAGAAGTCAGAATCGGTACTTGGAAAGTTATGGTACAAAATTTGTGGTTGCGGTGCCTAAACTGGCCCTGGTGTACTGAAGTTAGGCAGTTAGGTCCTTTCTGCTTTTTTGTAGTGAAAATCAGGAATATTTCTTATGAGCAATGATCCTCGCGACCATGGCGGGTTGCGCTTGAAGCAAGCCTTGCTGCAACTGGGACGCAACGAGATGTTGCGTGCCGAGTTAGTGCGGTGGCTAAAGGCGGCTGAACAGCATTTTGACAGTACCCTCTCTGTGCGAGATGAAATTACGGGTCCCATCATCGACGCGTTGCACGCAGATAGCGATCAGTACGAGAAGTCTCTGGAAGATGGGACCAAGTTCAGTTTCTACTATCGAACGAAGATTGCTCGCGATTTTTTACTCTCTGATCGAGAGCATCCCTCGCATGTATGGGAACCTCAAACAACACGTTTGTTGAAATACCTGTCTCAGCAAAACGAGGGGGATGTGCTGGTGGGTGGGGCGTACTTTGGCGATCATGCCATCTTGCTGGGTCGTCAGTTGGTCGGATCCTGCCGTCAGGTGCATTGTTTTGAGCCCAACGCCGCTCAGGCGGAAATGCTGCAGAAGAACGTTGCTCTGAATCAGCTGTCCAATTTGGTCATTAATCGGACGGGTATCTGGGATGCGACCAACCAACTTCTCAAGCTCGACGGCTTCGACTCCTTTGCCAATGCAGTGCTGGTGGACGGTGGTGAGGATTCTTTCCCCACAACGACGATAGATGATTACTGCCAACAGGCTGGTCGTCAGTTGGGCTTGCTGATGTTGGATATCGAGGGGGCAGAGTATCGGGCACTCAAGGGTGCCTTGAATATGCTCAAACGGGATCGCCCTGCGGTCGTGTTCGAGCTTCACCGTGAATATGTAGATTGGACCTCTGGGTTGTTGCATACGCCGATTTGTGAGTTACTGACCAGCTTGGGGTATACGTTATATGCCATCCGTGACTTTAATAGCCATCGTGAGATGGGGAATCAGTTGATTGAATTGATTCCAGCCGGGTCTGTATATTTGGAAGGTCCTCCGCATGGATTCAACATGCTCGCAGTGCAGGACCGTGCCGTGATAGAGACGGCTTTGTTTCGTATCGTGTCCGGCGTAAGCCCCAAGCTACTGGTACATAAGGACCCTAAGCTGCACCATCCTCTTGATGGATTGCAATGAAAGATCAGAGACGCTCTTGTGAGGCTTCTGCGCCACAGGCAACGATCCTAGGCGGTCATGGATTTATCGGCCAAGCGCTCCACAGCCGCTTGACGCATTTAGGGTGGTCGGTTTGGGTGCCTGAGCGTCAACATCTTTGGCCGGAGGCCGAGCGTGCCTTGGGGCATGTGTTCTATTGTGCAGGGTTGACGGCAGACTATTTGCAGCGGCCCGCAGATACTGCCCATGCCCATATATGCCTGCTTAATCAGGTGCTGCAATCGGCGCGCTACACCTCGTTGGTCTACCTGTCTTCTACTCGAGTATATGATGCCTTGGCTGGACACGTGAGGCAGGCGACGGAAGAAATGTCATTACCAGTCCAACCTAGCAATCCTCGGCATCTGTATGACCTGAGCAAACTTGCAGGCGAGGCGCTGTGCCATGCGCTGGGGGCCGGACGGGCGCGCGTCGCACGTCTCTCGTGTGTTTACCAGGAAACCAAAGAGGCAACAGGTTTTTTGCCTGATCTGTTGCGCCTGGTCAGCAGCTCAACTACGAGAATTGAGCTTGATTCTTCACCATATTACGTCCGAGATTATATTCATTTGGATGATGTGCTAAGAGCGTTGATTGATATTGCCGTTCAGGGTAGGCAAGCAACATATAACGTTGCTTCTGGCGCCAATGTCAGCAACGCAGAGTTGGCCGCCTATATCCATCAGGTCAGTGGGAAGCAACTGCATTTTCTGCAGCACGCACAGGGAGAGCCAGGGCCTGTGGCCGATATTACGCGTCTAGCCGATGAGTTCGGATGGCGCCCGGAGCCTGTGCAGGCCCGGATCTATCGTTATTTGTTAGGTCTGACACATGCTGAAAACGGTTCATATTGAGCAAGAACATATGGTTGCGTATGTGCGGACGCAGTTAGAACGGTTGTTTCCCCTGCCAGATATGCCCGATTTGACTGTGTTGGTTCGATGTATGCCGGTTGCATTGAAGCGATTGCATCGTTGCATTAATGAAGTCAAGCTCTGGGCGCCGGATCGATTTGATGTCTTGCATTCGACGCAGTATTGCATTTTTTTATACTACTTGGCCAATACGATTTGGAAGGAAACCGGCGAGCGAAGCGTCTG
The DNA here is from genome assembly GCF_027214045.1 of Castellaniella denitrificans. GTDB lineage: Bacteria > Pseudomonadota > Gammaproteobacteria > Burkholderiales > Burkholderiaceae_B > Castellaniella > Castellaniella denitrificans_A. The sequence continues at coordinate 21,742 of NZ_JAPWHE010000006.1, forward strand.
TACCCTATTGTTCTTGCTGAACAAGGCGCTTAATGGCATTGACCTGTTCTACGAGATCGAGATGCCAGAGGTCTTTTTTATTGGACACTCAGTGGGGATCGTGCTTGCCAAAGCGTCCTATGGCAACTATCTCGTACTGTATCAAAACTCGACTGTAGGGAAAAACCATGGAGTGGCGCCCGTGTTGGAGGATCGCGTCATCATGTATCCAAACACGGCGATCATTGGACGCAGCCATGTGAGATCCGGTTCGGTGATTGCTCAAGGCGTCAGCGTGATTAATACAGATACACCGGGAGATTGCTTGGTCTTTTCTGGATCTGATGGGCGTATTTTGTTTAAAGATGTTAAAAGAGATTTTTTCAGAGATTTTTTTAATTAGATTAAGCCTGCCTGATTTTATAGATTTAATTCATTAAATTATAAATTAATTTCAATTAAATATTTTTACTGTGCAGCTAAATTTTGTGCAAAACAATAGGGTGGATTGATATATGTTTTCTGGGGATTTGATTGACTTTCCTGCCATCCCTGAGTCGGCAAAATTTGCTATTCTGATTCCTACTGCAAGATGGGATTTTAAAGTTAGAGCTATTCTAGCTTCTTTGATTGGTGTTGCGGGTGGGGATGTTGTAGTTTTGATTTCTGATAACAGTGAAATCACAGAAAAGCATGAATTTTTAATGAATATAAAAAATATAAATAATAATATATTTTTCTATGCTCATAAAAAAAATATTGGCGCCATCGATAATTTTTATTTCCTCCATCAGTGGTGTGCCAATGTTGAGTTTAGTGCCATTATGGCTGACGATGATTTTGTTTCCCCGGAATATTATTTGGATGCCTATAATTCATTTTTGAAGAATGGGCGGGCATCATGCATATCTGCTGGTGCGGTTTTTGTTGACTTTGGTAATCGACAATTTCATAAAATTAATCAACCTACAATGGAAGGTGAGTGTCCAATTGATAGGATACGTTATTGGAACGGCTGGGCACCACGAGTTACTATGTACGATGTTAGTCGGCGAGTAACACTTAATCCGGCTATTGATTTTTTAATAAATACTCCTCTCCAAGGGCTCACCTTGATGGAGAGTATTTTTGAGCTAAGTAGATTATCACAAGGAGATTTCCATCAACTTTCAGGAAAGGGTTTCTTTGTTCATTATCCCTTTCATGGAGGAGGTGGCGGAGAGGAATTTGATAGGTTTTATAAATTGCTTTTCGAGGGCGTTGGATTAAAATTTCCAATGGTTTACTTCATGAAGCTTAGCACTGCCGTGCAGTGCGCTGTTTTTCTTCAAGGGAGGTTTTCTCCAATTGTTGATGAAAATCAAAAAAAGATATGTGCGCAGCATGTTTTTCGGCATTTGTTTTTTGATGGTTTTATTGCGGCCGATTTATCCAGGGATGGGGTTCGGATTTTTATAAGAGGTTTGCTTAAAGACAGCGATTCTGCTTTAGTTGGATTTGATTATTATTGTAATTTAAAAGATAAAAATTCAATTGAATTTGATTTTGGTTTTGTAAAGTGGTTCTTGGAGATAGTTAAGTTATTTGAATCTCCTGCTGAAGACGGGAAGGAACTGCTTTCGGAAAAATTTGCCAAATTTTGCGCAGATGCTTTGAATGTGGGTGTTTCGGCTATAGATCAAGCGGTTATCGGTAGGGATTCCAGTGCAATTTCGAGTGATGAAAGGGCATTGCAATGGTCTGTCCCCAATTGGATGAATGAGCGCGCTCCATCTGCCGCCCGCATTCTCGCCATTCAAGCCATGTTGCAAACCAACCCTGATGTGGGGACGCTGGGTGTTGCCGTGGTTGTGCCGGATGACTCAGACCCGCATGTTCTGGTCGATACCTTGGATAGCTTGGCCGCACAGCACAGGCCTGTAGATAGTATCTGGCTTATTGGCCCCCAGATTCCGCCTGAAGCAGTAGGTGGGATGGTTGAAGCCGTCATCGGCAATGAACCCTGGCCTGCGCTGTTGTCCCGTAAAATCGAGCAAGGTAGCGCACCTGATTTCCTATGGATTTTGTATGCGGGAGATCAACTGCTCCCTCATGCCTCTTTGACGCTGGGCGAATACCGCTTGCGCAATCCAGATCCTTTGATCTGGTATGCCGATGAAACCGTTTTGCAAAACGGTGTGGCGGCCAACCCGATGCTCAAACCCGATCTCAATATCGATCTGTTACGCAGCTACCCCTATGTTGGCCGGAATCTTGTGCTTAGTACTGCAATGATTCAGGCGGTAGGCGGGCTTGATGCGAGGGTGGCCGACCTAGCCCCGATCGATTTGGTCTGGCGCCTGGTCGAGCAGGCGGGTCCGCCTGTGGTGGGGCATATTCCCGAGGTCTTGCTGCATGCGTCGGTCGGTTTGATGGACTGGGTCCGGGATACGAGTACGCAGGTCTGGTCCCCCGTAGTGACACAGATGCACTTTGAACGCATGGGAGTAGATGCGCAAGTTCAGCTTGGACCTGCTTTGGGATTTTTCCGTGTGGAATATCCCTTGTCTGAGCGGCCCTTGGTGTCCATCATCATTCCAACACGCGATCACTTTGTCGTGCTGCGTGATTGCGTTGAAGGCTTGATGGAACATACCGCCTACCCAAACTACGAACTGTTGATCGTGGATAACGGTAGCGTGGATCAAGAGGCTTTGGGCTTTTTGTCCGGTCTGGAAGGCATGGGCACGAATCAGGTACGCGTGTTGCGTTGGCCACAAGCCTTTGATTTTGCCGCTATCAATAACTTTGCCGTTGAACAGGCGCGAGGCGATGTCTTGCTCTTTCTGAACAACGACATTCAATTTTCGCCTCAGACGCGCTCGGATTGGCTGGAACGTCTGCTGCGGCTGGCCGTGCGCCCCGAGGTCGGCATGGCTGGTGCTCGACTTGACTTGCCCGATGGTCAGGTTGATCAGTATGGCCTGGTGCTTGGATTGGATAATAGTGTGGGGGCGGCATTCCGGGGGATGGCCTCCGACGCACAGGGGTATATGTATCGTCTGGTTGTGCAGCAGAACGCCAGTGCGCTGAGCGCGTCGTGCCTGATGATGCGGCGGACGGTTTTCCAGGAATTGGGCGGCTTTGACACGCAGGCGTTCCCGGTGTATCACGCAGATACAGATTTGTCTTTGAAAGCGACGCAGGCGGGTTATCTACTGGCTTTGGAACCCGAGACCGGTTTGCAGCATATGGGTGGAGCCACCCGTTTGCTGAAGGAGAAATTCGGCCTAGAGGCTCATCCAGACGACGATCAGCGCGATCGCCTCTACGCCCGCTGGCTACCACAACTGGCGCGTGACCTGTATTACCATCCAGCATTTGATAAATCTATTCCCGGATTTAGTTTGAGTCGGGATGCTGCGCGGATTCACGACCCCTTGCCGGGGCGCCCCTTGCCAGTGGTGTTGGCCTCGCATTCGGATTGGCACGGTTGTGGTCATTATCGGATTCTTCATCCATTCCAGGCTCTGGCGGGTGAGTTGCGCACTGAAGGCGGTGTTAAATACCGGGATTTTCACTTTACAGATGTAGCGCGTATCCAACCGGATGTGATTGTGCTGCAAGGGGCTTGGCTCAATGAAGGTATTTTGACCCAGATCAGGCGTTACCGCGAGATTACCGGCGCCAAGGTTGTGCTGGAGTTTGATGACTATTTACCCAACATCCCGACCCGCAGCGCTTATCGCAAGACGTTTAAGCAAAGCTGGATCAAGCAGATGCGCCGGGCCATCGAGCAGGTGGATTGGCTGGTGGTATCCACTCCTGTGCTGGCTCAGGAGTATGCCGGGTTCCATGGTGATATCCGGGTCGCTCAGAATGGCTTGCTGCCTGCGTGGTGGGGGGGACTGGAGGGTCGTCGCCGTGCGGGCAAGAAGATGCGCGTGGGTTGGGCGGGCGGTAGCAGTCATACCGGAGATTTGGCTGAGCTCCGTGCTGTCATCAGAGATCTGCAAGACGACGTAGAATGGGTATTCATGGGCTCGAAGCCGGACGGTATTTCATGTGAGTTTCATGCTGGCGTCCCGATTGCGCAATACCCAGCCAAGCTGGCATCATTGAATTTGGACTTGGCGGTCGTGCCTCTGGAAATGAACCAGTTCAACCGCAGCAAGAGCAACCTACGCTTGTTGGAACTGGGCGCGTGTGGGGTACCGGTAATCTGTACAGATATCGAACCTTACCAAGGGGAGCTGCCTGTTTCACGCGTGCGCAATCGCCCTCAGGACTGGGTGCGGACGATTCGCGAGCAACTGGCAGATCCTGTGGCCTTGGCACAGCAGGGCGACGCGCTGTGCGATGCGGTGCTACGCGATTGGATGCTGGAGGGCGCTTTCCTGGATCAGTGGGTCCGTGCGTGGGGCGTGGCGCCTGCGGGGGAGCCCGAACCGCTAGCTCGGCAGGAGATCGTGGTGACGTCTCAGTCGGAATTGGTTGAGTCTGGCGCTGTGATCAAACCTCAGGAATCTGGTGCGTTAACTACAAATCCGACGGCAGCCCCCCTTCCTTCTGCTGCTGTGCGTGAAATGAGGGTAGCGAAGTCTCGGTCACCAAGCTCTGACTCAGAGGATCCATTGTCTCGTTGGCTGGCTAAGCGGGTATTCAGTCCAGCGCAATCCAGATTGTTGACTGAATATTTTTCTCAACAAGGCGGTATGCCCAAGGTTGCACTGTTTATTCAGTGGATAGAGCAGGATGCCGGCGCCTTGGCGCGTACGTTGCGTAGCCTGGAATCCCTATGTGACGGTTTTTCTCCGACGCAAATTTTTGTCGTCGGAGGGCAAGCGTCGAATTTACCCTCCACCATGCCACAGTTGCAGCATGCGCCCGCCGGCGATGCGGTTCAAGTGCTGGATGTCGTCAACCGCCTGGCGGGCGAACTGGCATGCGACTGGCTATTGGTCGTTGATGCGGGAGATGAGTTCACCTCCGCGGGCTTGCATATGCTGGCCCAGCATATATTGGCTGCGCCGGATACGCGCGCGGTGTATGGCGATGAAATGGCGCGCGATGCGTCGGGGCAGTTGTCGGCCTTTTTTCGCCCGGATTTCAATCTGGACTTATTGCGCTCGACACCCGCCACGATGGCGCGCCATTGGGTCTTCCGCCGGGATGTGTTCCTGAAAGCTGGGGGCTTTGACCCGGATTTTGGCGATGCGGCAGAATTTGATCTGTTGTTGCGCTTGATTGATAGAGGGGGGGTGGCCGGCTTGGCGCACATCGCGGAGCCTGTGTTGGTGACCTCGATGCCGGTCTTTGAAACCAAGGCATCCGAAGAAAAAGCGCTGCTGCGCCATGTGCGTAACCAAGGCTATGAGTATGCGGCGGTTTCCGCGCATCTGCCAGGCTGCTATCGGGTGCAATATGGACATCAGGAAAAGCCCGGTGTATCCATCATCATCCCGACGCGCAATCAGTTGCCCATGCTGCTGCGCTGCGTGGATAGTTTGCTGGAAAAAACCACCTATCAAAATTACGAGGTTCTGATCGTAGACAATGGCAGCGACGAGGCGGATGCCTGCGCGTGGCTGGATGGGATCGAGGCGATGAACAGCCCCCAATTGCGTGTGTTGCGCTACCCGTATCCCTTCAATTATTCAGCTATGAACAACCTAGCGGCCAGCCAGGCGCGGGGTGAATACCTGGTGCTGTTGAATAACGACACGGCCATTCTGCAGTCCGATTGGCTGGATGCCATGCTGAATCATGCCCAGCGCCCGGAGGTAGGTGTGGTGGGGGCCAAGCTTTTGTATCCTGATGGTCGCATTCAGCATGCCGGCGTTGTGTTAGGCCTGCGCGGGCCGGCGGATCACCCCTTTATCGGTGGCGATTCCAACCAGCCGGGTTACATGTATCGGCTGCAGGTGGATCAGGACTACAGCGCCGTCACTGCGGCATGCTTGATGATACGTGCGTCGCTTTATTGTGACGTGGGCGGGCTGGACGAAGGCGCGTTCAAAGTTTCCTATAACGACGTTGATCTGTGCTTGAAGGTGCGTGAATCGGGGCATCTGCTGGTCTGGACGCCTCATGCCGTGTTGATGCATGAAGGCAGCGTCAGCCAGAACAAAGTAGATATCACGGCGGTGCAGACCAAAATACAGCGATTCCGGGCAGAGCAGGATGCGTGTTATGCCAAGTGGATGCCGACCATTGCGCGTGACCCTGCGTACTCTCCGCTCCTGACCTTACAAGGGCATGGCTTCAGTGTGAATACGCGGGCGGAACTCAATTGGCAGCCGCTGCGTTGGCGGCCTTTGCCCGTGGTGCTGGCTGTGCCTGCGGATCGTCAGGCTAGCGGCTATTATCGGGTTGTGCATCCCGGCCGGACGCTGAATATCTCAGGTCTGGCGGCAATCGGCATTAGCGATCAAAGCGACCTACTGATTGAAACAGAACGCCTAGCTCCGGATACCGTAGTATTTCAGCGCCAGGTTCGGGTGGATCAGATTGATGCGCAGCAGCGCTTGGCGAAATTCTCCCATTGTTTTAAGGTGGCGGATCTGGATGATTACTTGCCCACTCTGCCTGGCAATAGCGCGTACCGAGAGCACCAACCCAAAGAAATCTTGAAGTTCATGCGGGAATCCTTGGCGCTGGTGGATCGTCTTATCGTGTCTACCGAGCCATTGGCGGAAGCCTTGAAGGGCTTGCACCCTGATGTTCGAGTGGTGGAAAACCGGCTTTTCGTGCCGGATTGGTCCTCACTATCCAGTTTGCGCCGACAGGGACGAAAACCGCGCGTGGGCTGGGCCAGCGGGTTGGATCATTACAATGATTTGGATCTGATCGTGGATGTGCTCAAGGCTTTGGCGGATGAGGTTGAGTGGGTCTTCCTTGGAGCTTGCCCCGATGCAATCCGGCGCTATGCGTATGAGTGGCATGCTGAAACCAGCATGGATGACTATCCTGCGCAACTGGCCAGCCTGAATCTTGATGTGGCCTTGGCGCCGCTGGCAGACACGCGCTTCAACCAATGCACAAGCAACCGGCGTGTGCTGGAGTACGGCGCTTGTGGTATCCCGGTCGTTTGCAGTGATGTGCAGCCTTATCGCGGCAATCTGCCGGTCACGCGGGTCAACAAGCCGCGCTTCAAGGATTGGGTGAATGCGATCCGCATGCATACGTATGATCTGGATGCGTCCGCCCAGGCAGGCAATGTCTTGCGCGATGCGGTGCTACGCTCTTGGATGTTGGATGAGAGACATGCGGAGACTTGGCGAGCGCAGTGGGTGGGGAATTGATACGAACTGAATCGGAGTTGGAGTACAAAAATTTTTCCAGCTGCCCCTAAAGTTCTCCGTTTCACCTCCGTTAACGAGGCAGAACAGGAGGTCACTCGGTTTGTCATCCTGGGCAAAAAGGGCGAATCCTTCGCCGAATCTCTTAGGAGTCTCTCATGGCTGTTATCAACACCAATTACCTCGCTCTGGTCTCCCAGAACAATCTGAACAAGTCCCAAAATTCCCTGGGTACCGCGATCCAGCGTCTGTCCTCGGGCCTGCGCATCAACAGCGCCAAGGATGACGCCGCTGGCCAAGCCATTGCCAACCGTATGACCGCCCAGATTCGCGGTATGACCCAGGCTGCCCGCAATGCTAACGACGGTATTTCGCTGGCTCAAACGGCTGAAGGCAACCTGAGCGAAATCAACAATAACCTGCAGCGTATCCGCGAACTGGCCGTGCAAGCCGCCAACGACGTAAACGGTACGGCCGATCGAACTTCCATTCAGGAAGAAATCAAGTCGCGTCTGGAGGAAATCGATCGCGTGGCTAAGGGTGCCAAGTTCAACGAGACCCAACTGTTGAACGGCACGGGCACCATCAACCTGCAGGTTGGTGCCAACACGACCGCCAATGACTCGATCGCCATTAGCACGACTGATGCGACGGTTTCGGGTCTGGGCATCAGTGGTACGGCGTCGGGCGGTGACGTGTCTACCAGCGGTAATGCGCAGACCATGATCAATGCGATGGATGCGGCTATCAAGAAGGTTGATTCGGCTCGTAGTACTCTGGGCACCTACCAGAACCGTCTGGAGTCCACCGTTGCCAACCTGAACAACACCATCACCAACCTGTCGGCCTCGCGTTCGCGGATCGAAGACGCGGACTACGCGACGGAAGTCTCCAACATGACGCGTTCTCAGATCCTGCAACAGGCCGGCACCGCCGTGCTGGCGCAGGCCAACCAGGTCCCGCAGACCATGCTGTCCCTGCTGCGTTAATTCGACGCTGCAGTCCGGGGCGGTTCCGGCCGCTCCGGGGTTTCAAGAACCACCAGGTCTTCCCTGGTGGTTTTTTTCTTTCCGGGTATCGAGTAAGCTCCAGCCATTTCCTATGTCCCATGCACACGGATGAATCCAATTCCATGACGGATCCAACGATTGCCCTGGTCATGATCGTCAAGAACGGTGCGGCCACGCTGCCCCGCTGCCTGTCCAGCGTCCAGGGCTGCGTCGACGAGATCATCGTGCTGGACACGGGCTCGACCGATGACACCGTCGCGATTGCCAGGCGCTTCGGCGCCCTGGTCCATCACTTCAAATGGGTCGATGACTTTTCCGCCGCGAGGAACGCGGCGCTGAGCCATGCTTCTTGCGACTGGATCCTGATCCTGGATGACGACAACTGGCTGGAATCGGGCCACGAGCAGTTGCGTCGGCTGGGTTCGGAACCGTTCCTGGGGCAAATCGCCATCGTCAATCGCTTCATGCAGAATGGCGCGATCCGCGAGTCCACGGAGTGGGTGACCCGGATTCTGCCGCGCGGCACGATGTATGCCGGCCGGATCCACGAACAGGCGGTCAACACCGCCGGACTCCCTTGGCGACGCCTGGATATCCGCGTGGGCCACGACGGTTACATGCCGGAGGGCCTGGAAGCCAAGAAAGGGCGCAACGAGGCCTTGTTGCGCTTGGCGCTGGAGGAATCCCCCGGGGATCCGTACTGGCTCTATCAGTTGGGCAAGGAACTGGCGATCTACGATCGTCATGCCGAGGCGTCCGAGCACTTTCTGCAGGCGATCGACCGGTCCGCGCAGGGTGATCCGTTCAGGCATGATCTGATCATGCGGTCGCTATACACGCTGAAGCAGGCCGGCCGTCTGGAGCAGGCGATCCTGCTGGCGGAAAACGAATTCGCCAACTGGCCCGATTCCCCTGATTATTTCTTCTGTGTCGCGGACGTCTTCCTGGATTGGGCGATCCGGTATCCCGCCGAGGCGGAATCCCAATTCCTGCCGATCGTGGAATCCAGCTGGCTGAAGTGCCTGGAGATCGGCGAACGCCCGGATCTGTCGGAATCCGTCGCTGGCCGGGGCAGCTATCTGGCCGCACAGAACCTGTCCGTGTTGTACGAGAATACCGGGCGGAAAGCGCTGGCGGCCGACTATCGGGAAAAGGCCCGGGAAATGCGCGGGGTGTAGGCCGCGGTATCCGGATCGTCCGTTGCCGGAGGCTGAATGGCGTGTTCCATGTCCTGCCTCAGGTCGGTCTGATGTCCCCATCCACATAAACCCAGACGCCTTCCACCCGCGTGAACCGGCTGATTTCGTGGATTCTGGAGGCGCGGCCTTGAATCCGCACCCGCGCGACGAATTCCACGATCTCATGATCGGCGTCGATCCTGTCATGGCGGCGCACGTCAAGCCCCAGCCAGCGTGCCCCCGCTTCGTTGGGTTCCAGCGCGGCCGGCCGGGTGTCCGGATGCCAGGTTCGCAGCAGGTAGTCCAGCTCATCCAGCACGTAGGCGCTGTACCGAGAGCGCATCAAGACCTGCGCGTCGGGCGCCTGCAGATACTGCGGGCCGTGGTGCCAGCGGCCGCAGCAGTCGGCGTAGGCGGCCGGAAGGCCGCAGGGGCAGGCGGCGGGGAGGGCGGAGGCGCGTTTCATCGTGGCGGGATGGCGGGTCGCGGCTTCTATTCCCCCGAGCGGATCCCCAGGCCGCGCTCCACCAGCCAGGCGCAGCCGAGCAGGGTGACGTTGATGGCCAGGTACAGGATGCCGGCGATGACGAAGGTTTCGACGATCAGGTAGCTCTGGCTCATCAGGCGGCGGGCAAAGCCGGTCAGCTCCATCACGGCGATGGTGGAGGCCAGGCTGGTGCCCTTGATGGCCAGCACCAGTTCGTTGCTGTAGGCCGGGAAGGCCTGGCGGATGGCCAGGGGAAAGCGGATGCGGCGGAAGATCTGCAGGCCGCTCATGCCGCAGGATGCGGCGGCGTCCAACTGGCCGGCGGGCACGGATTGCAGGCCGCCGCGAATGGCTTCGCTCATGTAGGCGCCGCTGTTCAGGGCGATCGCCAGGATGGCGCAGCGCGCACCGTCGGAAAACAGCCACCACAGGATGGGCTGGTCGTGCACGAACGCCAGGGTGCCGATGCCGTAGTACAGCAGGAACAGCTGGATCAGCAGCGGCGTGCCGCGAAAGACGGTGCTGTAGGCGAGGGCGGTGCCCGATACCAGCGGATGGCGCGCGGTGCGCATCAGCGCCGCGCCCAGACCCAGCAGCGAGGCGAACAGGATGGAGAACAGGCCGATGCGCAGGGTGACCCAGAAGCCTTCGATCAGGACCGGGACGGCTTTTTCAAACAGGTCGATCATCGTCCGGCCCCCCGCATGCCGCGCCCGAAATGGCGCTCGGCCCAGGCGAACAGCCCCTGGCTGCAGGCGCCGATCAGGAAATACAGGATGCCGGCCATGAGATACAGGGCCAGGGGCGCGCGCGTGGCGGCCGAACCCAGCACGGCGGCGCGCATCAGTTCGACCAGGCCGACCAGCGAGACCAGGGCGGTGTCCTTCAGGGCGGCCTGCCAGACGTTGTTGGCGCCGGGCAGGGCGTACCAGAAGAGCTGCGGCAGGGTGATGCGTCGCAGGCACTGGCGGCGGTCCATGCCGATGGCGCGGGCGGCCTCCAGTTGGCCGGGGTCGATGGCCTTGAAGGCGCCGCGGAAGACCTCCACGCTGTAGGAGCCCGAGATCAGGGCGATGGCGAGGATGCCGATCAGCATCGGAAAGACGGTGCTCATCAGGTCGTCCCATTCCAGCCAGTCGGCCAGGTCGGCGGCGGGTTGTACGGCTCCGAAGAACAACAGGTAGATGATGAGCAATTCCGGGACGCTGCGCACGATCAGGGTGTACAGGCTGACGAGCGCGCGTGCCGGACGGTTGGCGCCGGTCTTGGCGGCCGCGCCGGCGATGCCGATGGCCATGCCCAGGACGATGCCGCACACGCTGATGAAGACGGTCATGGCCGCGCCGCGCAGCAGCATGCCGCCCCAGCCGGCGCTCAGGATGTCGTGCAGGGTCTGAATCATGACGTTGATTGAAAACCCCAGGGCGGTGCCGGCGCGCGGCGATCGGCGGCCCTGGGGGAGTGGCGCCGGCCCGAGGAGGAACCGGCGGCGCGGTCAGGCATTACTTCTTGCAGGCGGCGTAATTGGACAGATCGACGCCGAACCACTTGGTGCTGGAGGCCTTGATGGTGCCGTCGGCGATCAGCTCGCACAGCGCCTTGTCCACCTTGGCTTTCAGTTCGGTGTTCTTCTGGTTGATGCCCGCCCCGATGCCCAGGCCCAGGATTTCCGGGTCGGCGCTGCTCTTGACCACGGCGTCGGCCAGGGCGAACTTGCCCTTGCCGGCGGTGTCCAGGAACTGGCTCTGGGGGGTGACTTCGGAGAAGGTCGCGTCCAGGCGGCCGGCCGACAGGTCCATTTGCATCTGGTCCTGGGTCTCGTAGGTCTTGAGCTTCAGGTCCGGAGCGTATTTCTGCAGGAAGGCGCCCTGGGTGGTGCCGCTTTGCACGCCCACGGTCTTGCCCGCCAGGCCGGCCATCAGGGCCTTGGGATCGGCGGCCTTCAGCAGGGCGTCGTTCTTGGGCAGGACGAAGGCCGAGTCTTCGGTGGCGTAGGGAATGCTGAAAGAGATCACCTTGGCGCGTTCCGCGGTGACGGACATGCCCGAGATCACCAGGTCGAAACGATCGGCCTGCAGAGCGGGGATCAGGCTGTCGAAGGCCTGGACCACGAAACGGCATTTCATGTCGAGCTTCTTGCACAGGGCGTGGCCGACGTCGGCGTCGAAACCGGTGACCTTGCCGCTGGCGTCGACCATGCTCCAGGGCGGGTAGCCGCCCTCGGTGCCGATTTTCAGCGTGGCGGCCGAAACCGTGGTGGCCAGGCCTGCAAGGCCGAGGGCGGCGCACAGCGCCGCCTGTCGTGCGATGGAAATCACCATGGACGGGATCCTAAAGAAAGGTGGGGACTGAAAAAAGTAATAGTAGTACATCGGGCGCCGCGATTCATCCGATCTGCACGACGGTCTCCGGGTAGCGCACCCGGCTGCGGCGTTGCGTGCCGAGGCTGTAGACCAGGGTCAGGGGCCCCAGCCGTCCGATGAACATCAGCAGGATCAGCACGGTCTGGCTGGGCAGGCTCAGGGTTCTGGTCAGATCGGGGCTGATGCCGGTCGTGGTGAAGGCCGACATCACCTCCATGACCACCGCGATGAAGGGCTGGTTTTCAAACAGGCTGACCAGAAAAATGCCCAGGCAGACCAGCAGGCCCGAGACCATCATCAGGGCCAGGGCCTTCTGGATGGTTTCCGGGGCGATGGTGCGGTGCATCAGCACGACTTCCTTGCGTTGCAGGATGTAGGCCCGGACGACCGCCAGCAGGACGATGAAAGTGGCGAGCTTGATGCCGCTGGTGGTGGACAGCGAACCGCCGCCGATGAACATCAGACCGGTGAGCAGAAAGCGCGAACTGTCATATAACTGGCCGACGTCCATGCTGGTGAAACCGGCCGTGCGCGCCGCAATGACCTGGGTCCAGGCCGCCAGGCCCTGGCTGGCGACCGGCAGCGCGCCCAGGGTGTGGGGGTTGCGCGCCTCGATCAGCCAGAACAGCGCGAAGCTGGCCAGGTTCAGGATCAGCGTGCCGATCAGCATCAGCCGCGTGTAATAAGCCAGCGAGGCCCAGCTGCGTTTCTGTTGGATGTCGGCCAGCACGCTGAACCCCAGCCCCCCGAGGATGATGCAGCCGGTGATGACGAAGGTGGTGACCGGATCCCCGGTGAAGCCCGCCAGGCTATGGGGAAAGAGCGACATGCCGGCGTTGTTGAAGGCCGATACGGCATGGAATCCGGCCAGCAGGAAGGCATGCTCCAGGCTGTCGTGACGCCACCACCACAGGGTCAGGATCAGGATGGCGGCACCCTCGATCACGAGGGAGAATTTCAGCACGGTCATCGCCGTCTGGCGGATGCGGGACACGCTGGTCTGGTTGAAGGCTTCCAGTGCCAGCGCCTGGTATTTCAGGCTGACGCGCCTGCCCAGCGTCAGGGTGGCGATGATGGCGAAGGTGACGAAGCCGATGCCGCCGATCTGCACCAGGGCCAGCAGCACGGCCTGGCCGAAGAAACTCAGGTCCGTGGCCGGGTCGATGATCATCAGGCCGGTGACGGTGACGGCGGATGTGGCGGAGAACAGCGCCTCGAATATGCCGAAGGGCTGACGTTGCGCGATCGGCAGGGAAAGCAGCGCGGTTCCGGCCAGGATCAGCAAGAGGAAGCTGCCGGCCAGGACGGCGGGCGGGCTGGCCTGCAATTGGCCGGTGTGGCGCGCCTGACGGTAGGCCCGCAGCGGGTGGATGTGAATGCGGGCCATGGTCAGTCTGGACGGTAGGAGGGGCGGGCCACGGATGTGCCGTTCAGATCAGCTTGGGCGCGGCGGTTTTCAGATCCTGCAGCGAGCCGAACAGGATCAGTGTGTCCTTGGCGCGCACGACGAACTGGTCCGTGGGCTGCACGGTGGTCTCGCTTCTGCGCTTGACGGCCAGGGCGTGGATGGCGCCCGGTGGGTCGGTGGTCAGCGCATCGCCCAGGGTGCGGCCGTCCAGTTGTGCGCTGGCTTCAATTTCGACCACGAACTCGCCGTTGCCCAGGGAAATGTAGTCGTTGACCATGGGGTAGCTGAGCACCTGGGCGATGCGGATGCCCATTTCGTCTTCGGGGTGGATGATCCGGCTGGCGCCCAGTTTGGCCAGGATCAGGTGGTGCGCGCGCGAGGAGGCCTTGACCCACAGGACCTTTACACCCAGCGATTTCAGATGCACGGTGCAGACCAGGCTGGCCTGGAGATCTTCGCCAATGGCGACCAGCACCACGTCGTATTCTGGCAAACCCAGTTCCGCCAGGGCGTCGCGGTCGGTGACGTCGGCGATGGCGGCGCGGGTCAGCCTGTCGGCCATCTGATCGACGACGCGGCTGTCGGCGTCCACGCCCAGGACCGAGTGACCCAGCCGCATCAGTTCCAGAGAGGTGGCGCTGCCGAAGCGGCCCAGGCCGATGACGGCGAATTGTCCCATGATGTTCCTTCGTGCGGGTCCCGGATGGCGTTTCCGCCATGGTCAGGGACGTGAAAATCTGGTAAAAACCCTGATGGATTTTCGTATGAATTTGATATCTGGATGGTGCGTTGCAGCAAATTACGATAGGGAATGCGCTGAACCAGCCCCGCTTTTTCCCGCATGATATGACAAGTTTGTTCGATCCGGTCAGGCTGGGTGAAATCGAACTGCCCAACCGTATCGTCATGGCGCCGCCGGCGGGCGGGTGGCCTGTGCAGCGTCGCGTGCCCGACGACGGCATGCGCGCGTACTACGCTCAACGCGCCGACGCGGGCCTGATCCTGGCCGGGGCCGCCTCGGTGTCGCCGTTGGGCATCGGGCATCCGGATACGCCGGGCATCTGGAATTCCGCCCAGGCGCAGGCCTGGCGGTCGGTGACGGACGCCGTGCACCGGCGCGGCGGGCGCATCGTCCTGCAGTTGTGGCATGCCGGGCGGGTATCGGACCCGGAATACCTGTCGGGCGAAATGCCGGTGGCGCCCAGCGCCATTGCTTGCGGCTTGGGATCGAGCCCTCAGGCCGATGGTTTCGTCGTGCCGCGCAGCCTGCGGCTCGACGAGATCCGGCGCGTGATCGCGGATTTCGAGCAGGCGGCCCGACACGCCTGGCAGGCGGAGTTCGACGGGGTGGAAGTGCATGCCGGGGACGGGTACCTGATCGACCAGTTTCTGCACGATGGCTCCAACGGTCGTCAGGACGACTATGGCGGCTCTGTGTGCAAACGCAGCCGCTTCCTGCTGGAAATCGTCGACGCCTGCGCCGGCATCTGGGGGGCGGGGCGTGTCGGGGTGCATCTGTCGCCGCGGGGCGATCGCCACGACATGCGGGATTCCGATCCGGCGGCGTTGTACCGCCACGTAGCCCGAGAACTGGGCAAGCGTCGCGTCGCGTTCATCTGCGTGCGAGAGCGCGAGGGCGCGGATGCGCTGACTCCGGTGATCCGGGACGCTTTCAGCGGCGCGTTGGTGCTGAGCGAGGGCTATGATCCGGATTCCGCGCTGCGCGCCGTCCAGGCGGAACGCGGCGAGGCGGTTGCCTTCGGCCGGGCGTTCGTGCGCAATCCCGACCTGGTCCGGCAGGTCCGGGACGGTCTGCCGCTGGTGCCGGAGGCCGCTGCGGGCTGAATCAGCCGGGCTCGCATTCGACCGGAGCACGAGGATGAGGCTGGACACGGAATAGTCCCCGCGGACTATTCCGAGCCTGTCGAATCCGAGCCGCTTGCAAGTCGCGAGGTGGGCAAAGCCGAAGACAGTGCTGTTGCACGGCGAGGCGAACCAGCGACGTGTGATCCGGCCGAATGCGGGTCCGGCTACAGCCGGGCGCGGACCTGGGCGGATACGGCGGCCATGTCGGCGCGGCCCGCCAGGGCCTTTTTCAGCTGGCCCATGACGGCGCCCATGGCGGCGCCGCCCTGCAGACCCTGGCCTGCGGCCTGGGCGAACGCGGCGTCGATGGCGGCCGCAATCTCCTCGGGCGAGGCGCCCTGGGGCAGGAATTCCCGCAGAATGTCCAGTTCTGCGCGTTCCTGGTCGGCGCTGGCGGTGCGGCCGGCCGATTCGAAGGCCGCGATGGACTCGCGGCGTTGCTTGACCTGCTTTTCGATGATCGCCAGGATCGCCGCGTCGTCGGGTTCGACGCGCTCGTCCACGGCTTTCTGCTTGATGGCGGCTTGCAGCAGCCGCAGGGTACCCAGGCGGGTGCTGTCGTGCGCGCGCATGGCGGTCTTGATGGCGTCGGATATCTGGCTGGCGAGCCCGGTGCTCATGAGGATTTCCTGTGAGGCGTGAAAAGCGGCATTTTACAACCGCCAGTCGTGGCGCTCGAGCGGCCGGCCGGCCGCGTCGTAGCCTTGTTCGCAGAAGAAAATCCGGCCGTCGGCGGCCCTGGCCAGCACCGTCGAGCAGCGGGTGCCGTAGTCCGGGCTGATGATGAAGGGGCTGCTCAGCAGGCGCTCACGCTCCAGTGCGAGGCCCGTGTCCGGCAGTCGCGCATCCTCGGCCGGTGTGGTGTCGCGCAGTCGTTCCAGGATCTTGTCGGGCGCCGATGCCCAGTCCGAGGGCGGCAGATCGTCCAGCGCGGCGCGCAGACGCGCGGCCTTGGGCCAGGGCGTGTCGAGCAGGTGGTTCGACAGCACATAGCGGCCGCCGCCCAGTTGGCGAGGCGCGCGCGCGGGGTCACGGTTGCCCAGGCACCAGGTCTGGCGCGCGTCGCCCACGATCAGATTGAAGCCCGCCCAGTCGTCCGCCCGGGCCGCGACTGCGGCGATCCAGGCGGCGGGGTCTTCCTCGCTCAGCAGGAAGTCGCGCACCAGCAAACCGCGCGAAGGGGCGCCGGGCGGCGTCGGATGCCCCGGCTCGCGGTAGTTGGTCAAGAGGGCGTGGCGACCGTCGACGGTCGCGCCCATCCAGGTGCCGCCACCCCGCAGGTCACACCCGGCGATCAGGCGCGGCGCTTCCGGCCAGGGGCCCGCCGCCCGGGTCGGGCGTGTGTGGAATTCGTCGCGGTTCGCGGCGATCAGCAGGGGCCATTCGGGATCCCCCAGAAAAAGGTAGGCGATGCACATGAGCGTGGGCCGGCGGGACAGAAATCCCGGAATATGGCCTTTTTTCGGTGGCTTGTAGCGAATCTTTCAATCGTATACTACTTTCGCGACCGCGCTGAGATCCGCTGGCGGCCGTCCCGGGGTGCGCCTTGGGAGCATCCGGATTGCGGCGGACAATAACAAAAGGCAGACATCATGTCACGGTCATTCAAGGCCTGGACGCGCACGACCGCGTTCAAATTTTCTTTATTCACTCTGTTGGCGATCATCGGCATCGTCGTGTTGACCGCCTCCTTTCTGTGGATGGAGCGCAATGCCCTGCTGCAGGAACGCCAGATCGGCGCGCGCCAGGCCGTCGAAACGGCGTACGGAGTGATCACTTATTACCAGCGCCAGGCAGAGAGCGGCGTCCTGACCGAAGAGCAGGCCAAGCAGCAGGCCATGGATGCCATCCGCGGCATGCGCTACAGCGGCCAGGAGTATTTCTGGGTCAACGACATGACGCCACGCATGTTGATGCATCCGATCAAGCCCGAGCTCGAAGGCAAGGACCTGGCGGGCATGAAGGATCCCAACGGCCTGAAACTGTTCGTGGCCTTTGTGGACACCGTCAAGGCCAGCCCGACGCACGACGGCTATGTCTATTATTTGTGGCCCAAGCCGGGCGTCGAGCAGCCCGTGCAGAAGGTTTCCTACGTCAAGGCATTCACGCCCTGGGGCTGGATCCTGGGTTCGGGCGTCTACCTGGACACGGTTGACGCCGTCGTCTGGGGGCAGGCCGGCGACTTCGCGCTGGCGGCGATCCTCCTGGCGCTGGTCCTGCTGGTCCTGGGCCGGGTCCTGTCGCGCCGCCTGGTGCGGCAGCTGGGTGCCGAGCCCGATGCCGTCATCCGGATCGCCGACCGGATGTCGCAAGGCGACCTGCGTGTGGAAATTCCGGTGCGTCCGGGCGACGAGGCCAGCCTGATGCACGCCATGCGGCTCATGCGCGACGGCATCGCCCAGGCCGTGGCCCAGGTCCGCCAGGGCACCGAGTGGATCGGCCAGTCCGTCGGCCAGATTGTCCACGGCAACCTGGAACTGTCGGCGCGCACCGAACAACAGGCCGCCTCGCTGCAGGAGACCGCCGCCAGCATGGAACAGATCACCAGCACGGTGGGCCACAACGCGGCCAACGCCCAGCAGGCCAACACGCTGGCGGCCACGGCTTCGGAAGTCGCCTTGCGGGGCGGCCAGACCGTGTCCCGGGTGGTCGAAACCATGGGCGAAGTCAACGCTTCGACGCGCCAGATGTCGGATATCGTCGGCGTGATCGACAGCATCGCTTTTCAGACCAACATCCTGGCCCTGAACGCGGCGGTAGAGGCCGCCCGGGCGGGCGAGCAGGGCAAGGGGTTCGCGGTGGTGGCCTCCGAGGTCCGCGCGCTGGCGCAACGGTCCTCGAACGCCGCCAAGGAAATCCGCGGCCTCATCGATTCCACCGTGCAGAGGATCCAGGCCGGCGCCGAACTGGCCGAGGGCGCCGGGCAGACCATGACCGAGGTCGTCTCCAGTGTGCGACGTGTGGCCGACATCATGTCGGAAATCACGCTGGCGAGCCGCGAGCAGGCTTCGGGCATCGAGCAGATCAACCTGGCCATCGGCCAGATGGATCAGGTGACCCAGCAGAACGCCGCGCTGGTGGTCGAGGCGGGCACGGCCGCCCAGTCCTTGAACGACCAGATGAATGGCCTGAGCCGGGCCGTCGGGGTCTTCCAGTTGAGCGGGCCGGGCGCCGCGCCCGCCTTGCCGCGGGAATGAAGCACGCGCGCCGGGTTCTGCGCGGCGCCATCGCGGCCACGCTGATTCTGGCCGCAGGCGCGGTCTGGGCTGGCGGCGATCAGGCCTGGACCCTGGACCGGGTCAGCCAGGGCTTGCAGGCGCTGGGCCGTGCGGTGGCGGTCCGCTACGAACCCGGTCCCCGGGGCCCGGAGGTGCCGGCCGCCGCCCGCATCACCCGGGTCTATGCCTCGCGGGACTTCGAAAGCTCCGCCCAGGTCGCCACCTTCTTGTGCTGGGGAACGGAACAGGGGCCGTGCGTGCCGCTGCGAGGACACAGTGTCGAAACGCATGCCTTTGACGGGCGCGCGGCGCATGGGCCGCTGCTGCTGGTGCATCGGGTCGATGGATGGGGCGCCGATCACCCGCCATTGTTCGTCCGGGGCACGGTGACGGTGTGGTTCGATGGCCGTTAGCTTCGTCGGCCGCGCGCCATCGGCTGAAAATATATCGGGTTATACTAGCAAGCTTACCTAGTTTGTAGGGCGCCTTGCGCCCGGAATGGCCGCCGAGCCGGGGATCTCAGACGGAAATCATGCAAAAGAACAGCTATAGCTACGACGAACTGCTGGCGTGCGGGCGCGGGGAACTCTTCGGGCCCGGCAATGCCCAACTGCCGTTGCCGCCCATGTTGATGCTCGACCGGATCACGCATATCGATGACAAGGGCGGCGCGCACGACAAGGGCCAGATCGTGGCCGAGCTCGACATCCGTCCCGACCTGTGGTTCTTCGACTGCCATTTCCAGGGGGATCCGGTCATGCCGGGCTGCCTGGGACTGGACGCCATGTGGCAATTGGTGGGATTCTTTCTGGGCTGCTGCGGCGGCCAGGGACGGGGCCGCGCCCTGGGTGTGGGCGAAGTCAAGTTCACCGGCCAGGTCCTGCCTACCGGCAAGCTGGTCCGATATACCATCGACATGAAGCGCGTCATGATGCGCAAGCTGGTGATGGGGATCGCGGACGCCCGCATGGAAGTCGACGGCCACGAGATTTACGTCGCCCATGATCTGCGCGTGGGTCTGTTCACCCGCACGGACAATTTCTAGGAGGTTCGATCATGCGTCGTGTCGTCGTCACCGGCATGGGCATCGTGTCCAGCCTGGGCAACAACCAGTCCGAGGTCCTCGACAGTCTGCGCCAGGGGCGCTCCGGCATCAGCTTCCAGCCGGAATACGCCGAGCAAGGCTTGCGTTCGCACGTGGCGGGTTCGGTGCGTCTGGACGCGCTCGGCCTGATCGACCGCAAACTCGGCCGCTTCATGGCCAACGGCCACGCTTATGCCTGGCTGGCCATGCAGGAAGCCATCCAGGACGCCGGACTGACGCCCGACCAGGTATCCAATCCGCGCACCGGCCTGATCGTCGGTGCCGGGGGCGCTTCGCATTCCTCGATCAATGACGGCATCCAGACGCTGCACGAAAAAGGCGTGCGCCGCGTCGGTCCCTACATGGTCACCAAGGCCATGGCCAGCGGCGTGTCCGCCTGCCTGGCCACCGGCGCCCAGATCAAGGGCGTGAATTATTCCATCAGCTCGGCCTGCTCGACCAGTGCGCATTGCATCGGCAACGCGGTCGAGCAGATCCAGCTGGGCAAGCAGGACATCGTGTTCGCCGGCGGCGCCGAAGAAGAACACTGGTCGTTGTCGTTCATGTTCGATGCCATGGGAGCGCTGTCCACGCGCTACAACGAGACACCGGAACGCGCGTCGCGCACCTATGACGCCGAACGCGACGGCTTCGTCATTTCCGGCGGCGGCGGCATCCTGGTGGTCGAGGAATATGAACACGCCAAGGCGCGAGGCGCCCGCATCCTGGCCGAAATCGTCGGCTATGGGGCGACCTCCGACGGCTATGACATGGTGGCGCCGTCCGGCGAGGGCGCGGCGCGCTGCATGCGCCAGGCGTTGACGGATGTGACCACGCGCGTGGATTACATCAACACCCACGGCACCAGCACGCCGGTGGGCGATGTCAAGGAACTCGAGGCCATCCGGGAGGTCTTCGGCGACGACCAGCCCTGGATCGCCTCCACCAAGTCCCTGTCCGGCCACGCGCTGGGCGCGGCGGGCGTGAACGAGGCGGTCTACACGCTGTTGATGATGCAGCATGGCTTCGTGGCCGCCTCGGCCAACATCGACACGCTGGATCCGGCGGCCGATGGCATGAACATCTTGCGCGAAACCCTGCCGCAGGCTCGCATCGAGACCGCATTGTCCAACAGTTTCGGCTTCGGCGGCACCAACGCCACCCTGGTGTTCTCGCGCGCGGGGCTCTGAACCCGCTTCCCGGGACCGTTCCAGTTCGCACCATCACGACGGCCCGCCGCGCCCCTCAGCGCGGCGGGCCGTCGTGATTTTCAGCGGACCCGATCCCGGACGACGGTGGCGCGCACCAGCGCGTTGCGGCCCGCCGCCCAGCCGGCCAGCGCCGTGCAGAGGCCGAGCGCGGCCACCAATCCGGTCGAGGCCCGGAAATCGCCCGTCCAGTCGTGCAGCACTCCGATCAACAGGGGGCCGCCCGCGGCCAGGACGTATCCCGTCGTCTGGGACATGCTGGAGAGATGGGCGGCCACGTGGGCGTCACCGGAGCGCAGCACGATCAGCATCACGGCCAGGGCGAACAGTCCTCCCTGGCCGACGCCCTGGATCAGGGCCAGAGGCCAGATGGCCCCGCGCGGCCCCAGGATCATGCCGGTCAAGGCCAGGGTCGCCGAGGCGGACAGCAGGACGGCCAGGCCGCGCTGATCCCGGCAGCGCGAGGCCACCACGGGCGTCAACAGGCAGGCGGCGACCTGCACGAGAATCGACATCGAGGTCACCAGGCCGGCCTCGGTGCCGCCCAGGCCGCGATCGCGCAGCATCGGCGCCATCCAGCCCAGCACACAATAGGCCAGCGCCGATTGCAGGCCCATGAAGAGCGTGACGGCCAGGGCCAGGCGATCGCGTCGCAAGCCCTCGACCGGCAGAATATGACGCCCGCCCGCCGGGCGACCGGAAGCGCGCAGGGCGATGGGCGTCCAGGCCGCAAGCGCCACCAGGCCCGGGACGGCCCACAGGGCCAGGCCCAGATCCCAGCGGTTGCCCAAGGACCGGGTGAGCGGCAGCGTGACGGCTGCCGCCAGGGCGGCGCCGCCCACGAGGCTCATGGTGTAGAGGCCGGTCATCAGGGCCGCGCGGTCGGGAAAATCGCGCTTCACCAGGCTGGGCAGCAGCACATTGCCCAGCGCGATGCCCGCGCCCGCCAGGCCGGTGCCCAGGAACAGGCCTGCGATACCCAGGACGCCACGCAGCGCCGTGCCGGCGATGATCAGCGCCAGCACCAGCGCCAGGGTACGCTCGATGCCGGCGCGCTGTGCCAGGCGGGGTGCGAATGGGGCGAACAGTCCCATGCACAGCACGGGTAGCGTGGTCAGGTAGCCGGCCTGTGCGCCGGACAGGTGCAGGGCCTGCTTCAGTTCGGGCAGCAGAATGGCGGTGCTGGGAAAAAGAGGGCGCAGGTTGAGGGCCAGCAGCAGCAGGCAGGCCGCCGTCAGCCAGGCACCGGGTCGTTTCATGTCGAGCGGCGCCGCGTGTCGGGCAGGAAAAAGGCCGCCAGGCCAAGCAGAGGCAGAAAAGCGCACACATGGTAGACGAAGGCGATGCTGGTGGCGTCGGCCAGCCTGCCCAGCGCGGCGGCGCCGATGCCGCCCATGCCGAAGGCCAGGCCGAAGAACAGGCCCGAGACCGTGCCGGTCTTGCCGGGCATCAGTTCCTGTGCGTAAACGACGATGGCGGGGAAGGCCGAGGCGATCATGAATCCGGCGCAAAAAACCAGGATCAGTGTCCAGTGCAGATTGGCGTAGGGCAGGGCCAGCGAGAAGGGCGCGGTGCCCAGGATCGAGGCCCAGATCACACGCTTGCGCCCGATGCGGTCGCCGATCGGACCGCCCGTCAGTGTCCCCGCGGCCGCTCCCGCCAGGAACACGAACAGGGCGTATTGGGCTTGCTGGATGTCCAGGCCGAAGCGGTCGATCAGGAAGAAGGTGAAATAGCTGTTCAGCCCGGCCAGGTAGAAATACTTGCTGAAGATGAGCAGCAGCAGGATGAGGATGGCACCGCGCACCTGGCGCGGCGACAGGCCGTTGTCGACCTTGCCCAGGGACGCCCGGCCGCGCAGGCCGGACAGGTTGGCGGCATACCAGCGGCTGACTCCGATCAGGATGCAGATGCCGAGCAGGGCGGCCAGCGACACCCAGGCGACGCTCCCTTGGCCGTGAGGCACGATCAGCAGCGCGGCCAGGAGGGGGCCGATCGAGGAGCCGATGTTGCCGCCCACCTGGAAGATCGATTGGGCCAGGCCGTGCTGGCCGGCCGAGGCCATGCGCGCCACCCGCGAGGACTCCGGATGGAAGACCGAGGATCCGGCGCCCACCAGCGTGGCGGCCAGCACCACCAGCGGGAAACTCCAGGCCTGGGATAACAGCAGCAGGCCGCAGCAAGTGAAGCCCATGCCGACCGGCAGGGAATAGGGCATGGGGTGGCGATCCGTGAATCGCCCCACCAGCGGCTGCAGGAGCGAAGAAGAAAACTGGAAGGCCAGGGTGATGATGCCGACCTGGGCGAAGCTGAGGTCGAAGCGGCCCTGCAGCACCGGATAGATCGCCAGCAGCACCGACTGCATCATGTCGTTGAGCAGGTGGGTCAGGCTGATGGCGCCCAGGACGGGAAAGGCGACGCCGGGTTCGGGCCGGACCGTGCCGGATGGCGCCGTGGCGAGGGTGTTTTTCATGAGATTGAACGGGCGATGATACCCAATGGATTGTACGCCGGTCCGCTTCATGCGCCGGACGTGATGGACACCATGCCGCGCGCCGTATCCGCCCTCATCGTCTCCGCAGTACGATCGCGGCTCGGGTTCCATTCTTTCTCTCGGGTTTCCATCATGCCTGTGCGGATTCGCAATTCCTTTGGCGTTGTGTTCGGACGCATGCTGCTGCGCGGGATCGGTCAGATCTATCTGCTGCCCAGCGCCCGTGCGGGCGCGATCCTGCTGGGCGCTCTGGCCTGGCAGTCCTGGACGCTGGCGGGCGCCTGTCTGCTGGGCGTGTTGACCGGCACCGCATGGGGTCTGTCCGCGGGCGATGCCGCCGGCAGTCGCGCAGGGCTGGACGGCTACAACGGCGCATTGACCGGGCTGGGGGTCATGGCCGTGCTGCCGTCCGGGCCGCTCGCCTGGTCCCTGGTGGCGCCGTTGGCCTGTCTGGCCGCCTGGATGACCCATGCCTGGCGCCGCCGGTGCGCCGTACCGCCTTATACGGCGCCGTTCGTACTCGTGACCTGGCTGCTGATGGCGATGGTGGCCGGCCTGGATTTTCCGCAGGCGGCGGCGCCGGCCGCCGCCGACCCAGGCTGGGGTGGGGCGACTCAGGGCGTGCTGCGCGGAGTCGGTCAGGTGATGTTCCTGGATGATCCCCGGGCCGGCGCCCTGTGCCTGCTGGGGCTGGCGCTGGGCGCCCCCCGGGCGGCGCTGTCCGCCGCCCTGGCGTCCGGCCTGTGCCTGTGGGTGGCAGGCCTGGCGGGCTTCCCGGCCGACGCGGCACAGTCGGGCTTGTATGGTTTCAACGCCGTGCTGGCGGCCGAGGCGCTGCGGATGGTCCGCCCGGGCCGCTGGCTGTGGCCGTGCCTGGGCGCGCTGCTCAGCCTGGGCCTGATGCGCGGCTTTCAGTTGCTGGAGCTGCCCTCGCTGACGGCGCCGTTCCTGCTGGCGACTTGGGCGGTGCGCCAGGCCGCCCTGCGCCGGCCGGCTCAGGCACGGACAGCCTGATCGGCGGATTGCCCGAAGTCCGCAGGTGCCGGCCCGGGGGCCGGCCGGGCTTCCAGCGAGGCGAGGAAGCGCCAGACGAACAGCAACGTGATCAGCAGCAGGCCCGGGTAGCCCAGCCCCGCCAGGATATAGGGGATGGTCGGGTCGCCCTGGGCCACGGCGTCCAGGTTGAAGCTGAGCAGGCCCAGGGTGATGAAAGCGCCGAAGATCCACATTCCCGCCAGCCACAAGCCGGCTTCCGTGCCGTGCAGCGTGCGGCGCCAGCGGCCCGGGTTGGCTGCCCGGAAGACCGCCCGGGGCCGGGAGGCGTTGCGCGCGCGCAGTCCCAGCGTCAGCAGATCGTAGATCAGCAGGCCGGCGCCCGCCAGGAAGATCAGGCCGAACACCGGTACCAGGACCTTGTAGAACTGCATGGCGGGGAAGATTTGTCCGCCGAACCAGCTCAGGCCCATGGCGCGGTACAGGAAGACCTGGATCGTGCCGCCGATCGCGAAGGCGAAAGCGATGCCCAGCATGCCGGCGAAGACCAGCCAGAAAGCGATCCGGCCCAGCCGCTGGTCGAAGTCCTTGACGCCTCGCAGCAGGGGAATCGCGTAATAGGCCGCCGCGATGCCCAGCATGCCGAAAGTGCCGAACAGCGCCAGGTGGGCGTGGCTGGGCGTGACCCAGGTGCCGTGCGACCACACGTTGGTCAGCGCGAAGGTCATGGTGAACCCCAGGATGCCCGCCCCGACCTGCTCCAGCACCACCGAGCCCAGGATGAAGTAGAAGGCCGGCGCGTTTGCCAGCGGTCGGCGATCCTGGTGGGCATCCAGGTAGATGTGCCAGAAGCAGAACACCAGGGGCAGCGGTTCCAGGGCGCTGAACAGCGACCCCCAGAACTGCCAGAATTCCGGCGTGCCGATCCAGAAATAGTGGTGGGCATTGCCGATCAGGCCCGACAGCCAGACCAGCGCGACCCCCCAGAACACGGCGTAGCCGACCGCCTTGACGTCGGCCTTGAACATCAGCACCAGAAGGAAGCCCACCAGGCTGATGTGGATGACTTCCCAGACGCCCTCGACCCAGTAGTGCACCACGTACCAGCGGAAATATTCCTGCAGGTCCAGCCGCTCGATGAAGAACACGCCGAACAGCCAGACGAAGGTCAGGGCGGTGACTCCGATCGCCAGCCCCCAGTGGATCTCGTTCCAGTCGCGGCGCGCCGGGAAGGTGCGCAGCACCACCCAGGCCAGAATGGCGAAGCCGACGAAGATGACGACGTCGGCGGCGCGCCCGGCCTCCAGGTATTCCAGGCCTTCCTGCAGCCAGGGCTGCCCCAGCCACCAGCCGGCGATACCCCGCGCCGCCAGGGACTGGGTGGCGATGTTCCACAGGGTGACCGCCAGCAGGGCCCAGAACAGGAAGCGGATCAGTCCGGGGGCGGCCAGTTCGCGGCGCGACAGCAGGGGGCCGACGAACAGGATGGTGCCGATGAAGCCCGACAGGATCCAGAGGATGCCGAGGTTGGTGTGCTCGGCGCGCAGGATGTTGAAGTTGAGAATGCCCGAGAGCAGGCGCGGGTCCACGTGCTGCACGGCGATCAGCAGGCCGAACAGGACCTGGAACCCGAACAGGATCAGCATCAGCAGGAAGAAGCGCAGGCTCAGGCGCTGCGTGTGGAAATCGATCTGGATCATGAGGGCTTCCTTTTCACAGGCTGCGCAGGTAGGCCACGATGGCCTTCATGTCGGCCTCGTCGATCAGCGCGTCGTAGGACGGCATGACATGCGGCGGGTAGTCGGCGACGATCTGGGCGTCGGGCTGGCGGATCGAGCGGACCAGGTAGGCCTCGTCCGCCGTGACGGTCGTGCCGTCGGTCAGCCGGACCTCGTGGCCGGCCACGCCGCCCCATCCCGGGCCCACCGTGCGCTTCTGGTCGCTGGCGTGGCAGGCCACGCAGCCCAGGTCGGAGACGAGTTGCCGGCCGCGCGTCACGGGATCCTGGGCTTGAGCGTCGGCCGTGGCAGTGGCCGGAACCGACGGGGCGGTTGCGGCGGCCTGGCCGGATGCCGCGCCGTTTCCGACTGCCTGCGTGTGTCCGGCCAGGCCGCCGGGAATCCGCCGGTCCTCGCGCGGCTTGGGCGGCCAGCCCTCGGTGTGCAGGGCCGAGGTGTATTTCAGGAAAGCGATCAGCGCCGTGACTTCATGGGCGCTGAGCGGCAGGTTGGGCATCAGGGTATGCTGTCCGCCGCGCCGGTCCAGGCGCTCGGCGGCGCCGGGGTAGCGCCGCAGGTAGGCTTGAAGATCCGCTGTGCCGGCGTCCTCCCGGGCGGCCGGGTTCTGCAATTGGACCCGCACGGCGGCGGACGTGGGCCAGCCGCCCGCCGAGGGCAGGAAGGCGGCCAACCAGGCGGCGCCGGCGTCGGCGTGGATGCGCGTCAGGTCGGGCCCGAAATAGGCGCCGTTGCCGACGATGGTGTGACAGCCCATGCAGTTGTAGGCCTGGAAGACGCGCTTGCCTTCCACCGCGCCGGCGCCGCCGTACTGGATGTCGTCGGGGACGGCCTGTCCGCGCGAAGGCAGGAAGGACCAGGCGGACAGCAGCAGGAAGATCGCCAGCATCAGCGCCAGCACGGCCAGGGCTGAGCGGCGTTTGGCCGTTTCACGGCAGTCGGTTCCGTTCAGGCAGCTCATGGCCGTTCCTCCCGCGCCAGGCTGTCGCGCCCGGCATCCGGGCGCGCCTGTTCGTCGTGCAGGAACAGGGTGCGCAGGCTGCCCAGGAAAACGTAGAACACGTAGACCGCCAGGACATAGCCCGCGGCGATGTACAGCCACCACAGGGCATGGGATTCCGGCCAATACTCGAAATCCCGCCAATAGGGCCAGGACAGCAGCACGCTGACCAGGCCGGCCAGGGCCGACAGCACCCCGTCGATGATGCGTTGCGCCATGATTGTCTCCCCTCCGTATCGTGGATGGCGGAACCAGTCTAGGAGCGGGGGGCGGGCGGGTGCCTAGAAGCCATCACCCCGGATGAGGGATATGGTTGATGCGCAATCGTTCAAAAAACATCAAACGATGGTTTTGATTGCTGCGATGCGGGATGGGGCTGGGTTGGCAGTCTGAAATTCAACAGGTAAGCATTAAAACATTATCATTTATAATCAATTATTTATATCGTATTTTTAATGTATTGCTTTAATTTTGGAAACGTGGATGTCGAAGATAGGGCGTGCGTGGCTTTGCTCAGATGGATCTTCTTTTCCGGAAAATGCCTTAACTTGTATCAAGTCGGTGCGGGAATAGGGATTTTCCCCTGAACCATCCCTGAGACCATGCTGCCGCTGGAGCAGCGCCGGGTCGGCGGCCTGCCCGAGCCCCGATCCGGGGCTGAATCCGGCCCGAGTGCGAATGCCGCGCGGCCTGACGCGCTCTGATGCGCGATTGGTCAGGACACGGTGGTGGTGCCAGCGTGCCTAGGGTTCGTCGCTCATTCGATATTCTGCGCCTGTTCCCGCATCTGCTCGATCAGCAGCTTCAGATCGATGGCGGCCTGGGTGACGGACAAGGCGGCGGCTTTGGAACCCAGGGTGTTGGCCTCGCGGTTCATTTCCTGGAACAGGAAGTCCAGGCGTTTGCCGCTGCCACCGCGCGTGGAGGATGCGTGGCGGCCAGACAGGATCTCACGCAATTCCTGCAAGTGGGAGCGCAGCCGGGTGAGTTCCTCGGCCACATCCACGCGCAGGCCGAACAGGCTGGCCTCCTGGGCGATGCGGGCGGTCAGCTCGGCTCCGCCGATAGCGGCGAAGCCCTCCGGGCTGGCGGACTCCAGGGCCTCGCGCAGGCGCTGGGCGACGCGGTCCTGATGCTGGCGCACCAGATCGGGCAGTTCGGCTTCCACGCGCACCACGATCCCGTCGATCTCGTCGGCCATGCCCAGCATGGCCTGCGCCAGCCGGGCGCCCTCGCGCAGGCGCGTGGCGCCGAATTCCTCCAGCGCCTGCTCGCAGGCCTGTTCGCACAGGGGCAGCCAGACCTCCGCGTCCAGGCCGCCGCGCATCGCGCCTTCGCGCGGGAGTTCGGCCAGCGTCGGCGCGGGCAGATCCGGGATGAGCCGGCGCGCCCATTGCAACTGCTCGGCCAGCGCGCGCACGGCTTCGGCGTCGATGGGCCGCAGAGCCTCGCGATCGATCGCGGCATAGGACAGTTTGAGTTCGACCTTGCCGCGCAGGGCCTGGCGGCCGACGAGATCGCGGACGCGGGATTCGGCGAAACGCAGGTCTTCGGGGATCCGCAGGCTCAGGTCCAGGTAGCGGTTGTTGACGCTGCGGATCTCTGCGCTGATCGAACCCGCGTCGGAGTCCAGGCGGGCGGAGCCAAAGGCGGTCATGCTGCGGATCATGGGGCGGTCTCGTCGGCGTTTCTCTACAATGGAGCCTTATTGTAGTCCGGCCCCGTTGGGCTTTCTGGCAGGAAATTTCTTCATGACGATCCCCCCCACCCACGATTCCGCCCCCGGGCGGCCGGCCGGCCGCCGGCCGGATGAACTGCGCCGCGTCGAACTGCTGACCGGCTATACGTGCCACGCCGAGGGCTCGGTGCTGGCCTGCATGGGCGATACCCGTGTGCTGTGCAATGCCAGCGTGCTGGACAAAGTCCCGCCTTTCCTGAAGGGGCGGGGGCAGGGCTGGGTCACGGCGGAATACGGCATGCTGCCGCGCGCCACGCACACCCGGGGCGACCGCGAGGCGGCCCGGGGCAAGCAGAGTGGCCGCACCCAGGAAATCCAGCGCCTGATCGGCCGCGCCCTACGCGCGGTGTTCGACCTGGAGGCGCTGGGCGAACGCACCCTGCATCTGGACTGTGATGTGCTGCAGGCCGACGGCGGCACCCGCTGCGCCAGCATTACCGGCGCCTGGGTGGCGGCGGCCCTGGCGGTGCGCGGACTGATGGCCAGCGGCCAGTTGGCGGCCGACCCGCTGCGCGGCCAAGTGGCCGCCGTCTCGGTCGGCATCGTGGACGGGCGTCCGGTGCTGGATCTGGACTATCCTGAAGACTCCGCCTGCGACACGGACATGAACGTGGTCATGACCGGCGTCGGGGATTTCGTCGAGGTCCAGGGAACGGGCGAGGGCGGCAGTTTCCGCCGCGATGAGCTGAACGGCCTGCTGGACCTGGCGACCGGTGGCGTCCGTGAACTGATCCGCGCGCAGGCCGCCGCGCTGGAGGCCACATGAAAAATGGCTGCCACGCCGCGATGAAAAAGGTCGTGCTGGCCTCGGGCAACCCCGGGAAGCTGAAGGAATTTTCCGCCAGTCTGTCGGCGGCCGGCATCGAAATGGTGCCGCAAAGCGCATTGGGGGTACCCGAGGTCGATGAGCCCTTCCACACTTTCGTGGAAAATGCCCTGGCCAAGGCGCGCCATGCCAGCCGCGTCACCGGCCTGCCGGCCCTGGCCGATGATTCCGGCCTGTGCGTTCACGCCCTGGGCGGCGCGCCCGGCGTCCATTCGGCGCGCTACGCCCAGGCGCCGGACGGCACGCGCTCGGACACGGCCAACAATGAAAAACTGGTGGCCGAAATGGCAGGCCGGGCCGACCGGCGCGGCAGCTATGTCGCGGTTCTGGTCTATGTCCGCAGCGCCGACGATCCGCGCCCGATCGTGGTCGAAGGCGCCTGGGACGGCGAGGTTCTGGAGGCCCCCAGAGGAATCAATGGATTCGGCTATGACCCGTATTTCTACCTGCCCGACCTGGGCATGACCGCCGCCGAATTGCCTCTGGAACAAAAGAATATCCTCAGCCATCGCGCCCGCGCCCTGCGCGGCCTGCTGCGGGCGCTGCGCGGCGAATTCGGTCAGGACGTCGGGAAAGCGGAGAAACAATGAAAAGACTGGTTCCCGTCCCCACGCCCGAGCGCGAGGGCGATGGCCGTCCCGGCGTGCGCGGCAAGCCCGGGCTGGTGGCGTTGCCTCCCTTGTCGCTGTATGTGCACGTGCCCTGGTGCGTGCACAAATGTCCGTATTGTGATTTCAATTCGCACGAGCGCACCGGCGACCTGCCGGAAGAGGCCTATCTGCAGGCGCTGCAAGCCGATCTGGAGCAGGCCGTGCCCGATGTCTGGGGCCGGCCGGTCACGACGGTGTTTTTCGGCGGAGGCACGCCCAGCCTGTTGTCGGCGGATGCGATCGACAGGATCATCGGTCTGTTCCGCGCTTACCTGAATCTGCCTCCCGATGTGGAGATCACCCTGGAGGCCAATCCGGGCACGGCCGAGGCGGCCCGCTTCCAGGGCTATGCCCAGGCCGGAGTGAACAGGATTTCGTTGGGCATCCAGAGTTTCGACGACGACAAGCTGCGCCGCCTTGGGCGCATCCACGATGGCGCCCAGGCGCGGGCGGCCATCGAAATGGCCCAGCGCGCCGTGGACCGGGTCAACCTGGACCTGATGTTCGCGCTGCCGGAGCAGACCCTGTCCGAGTGCGAACGGGATGTGCGCGAGGCCCTGGCATTCGGCACGGGCCATCTGTCGATGTATCACCTGACGCTCGAGCCCAATACGGTTTTCGCCAAATTTCCGCCTCGCGTTCCGAATGACGAGCTGGGGGCCGCGATGCAGGACCGGGTGGCCGAACTCATCCAGGCGGCGGGGTTCGACCGCTACGAGGTCTCGGCCTACGCGCGGCCGCACCAGGCGTGCCAGCACAACCTGAACTACTGGCGTTTCGGCGATTATCTGGGCATCGGCCCCGGGGCGCATTCCAAGATTTCCTTCCAGGATCGCATCACGCGCCAGGCGCGGGCGCGCATGCCGGACGCCTGGATGCGGCTGGCGACCGAAGGCTCGGGCAGGCATGTGGTCGAACACCGCGAACTCACCCGCGACGACCTGGGCTTCGAGTTCATGCTGAACGCGCTGCGTCTGCGCGAAGGCGTTGAGGGCGGGCTGTTCATCGAACGCACCGGCCTGTCATTGATGGCCATTCTGTCGGCCATGCGCCGCGCGGTCGATCGAGGCCTGCTTCAACCGGGTCTCGACCGGATCTGTGCCACGCCGCAAGGCTGGAATTTTCTGAACGAACTGCAAATGGAATTCCTGGATGAAACCGGGGGCTGACCGTGCTGTGAATCTTTCAAGGTCGCCGACCCCAAAAGTTCATTTGCAACGCCCTCACATGGTGCATCCATTTTGGGGCGCATTGAAATACGCACTAAAATGGTGCGCTGATGCACCATTGCAATCATCGCGCAGTCCGTCAGCGGACATTGCGGCCTGCAATAGTCCTCTGAAAAGTTGGCACGATCATTGCTTATGAATCTGATGAAGCCTAGGGGCTTTTCCCTTTGACGATATGACTTGGCGCAGGAGCTTTTATGTCCACCCCTGAAAACGTTGTGCAGATGATCGCCGAACGCGAAGTGGCGTTCGTGGATTGCCGCTTTACCGACACCCTGGGTCGGGAGCACCACCTGACCGTTCCCGCCGGTCAGATGGACGAAGACCGCATGGAATCGGGCGTCGCTTTCGACGGATCGTCGATCGCCGGCTGGAAGGGCATCGAGGCGTCCGACATGATCCTGGTCCCGGATGCCAACACCGCCCGCCTGGATCCGTTCCGCGAGGAAACCACGTTGATCCTGACCTGCGACGTGGTCGAGCCCTCCGACCTGAAAGGCTATGACCGCGACCCGCGTTCCCTGGCGCGCCGCGCCGAGGCCTACCTGAAGTCCAGCGGCCTGGGCGACACCGCCTATTTCGGTCCGGAACCCGAGTTCTTCGTCTTCGACGGCGTGAGCTGGAACGCGGACATGAGCGGCAGCTTTGTGAAGATCTCTTCGGACGAGGGCGTCTGGTCGAACGCCAACGAGGCCAATGGCAACAATCTGGGCTATCGCCCGAGCGTCAAAGGCGGCTATGTGCCCGTGCCCCCGATCGATTCCTTCGCCGACATGCGTTCGGAAATGTGTTTGCTGATGGAACAGATGGGCGTGCCCGTCGAGGTCCATCACCATGAGGTCGCGAACTGCGGCCAGCTGGAAATCGGCACCCGGTTTTCCACCCTGGTGCAGCGTGCCGACTGGACTCAGATCATGAAGTACGTGATCCGCAATGTGGCCCACGTCTATGGCAAGACCGCGACCTTCATGCCCAAGCCCGTGGTAGGCGACAACGGCTCGGGCATGCACGTGCACCAGTCCATCTGGAAGGACGGCCAGAACCTGTTCGCCGGCAACGGCTATGGCGGCCTGTCGGAGTTCGCCCTGTACTATATCGGCGGGGTCATCCATCATGCCCGCGCCTTGAACGCCATCACCAATCCGGGCACGAATTCCTACAAACGCCTGGTGCCGCACTATGAAGCCCCGGTCAAGCTCGCGTATTCCGCCCGCAACCGTTCGGCCTCGATCCGCATCCCCTACGTCAGCAACCCCAAGGCGCGCCGCGTCGAAACGCGCTTTCCGGATCCCCTGGCCAACCCGTACCTGGCGTTTTCGGCGCTGATGATGGCGGGCCTGGACGGCGTCCAGAACAAGATCCACCCGGGCGACCCGGCCGACAAGAACCTGTACGACCTGCCGCCGGAAGAAGACGCCAAGATCCCGACGGTGTGCGCGTCGCTGGACCAGGCGCTGGAGGCGCTGGACCGCGACCGCGAGTTCCTGACGCGCGGCGGGGTCTTCAGCAACGATCTGCTGGACGCTTACCTGGATCTGAAGTCCAACGAACTCGACCGCCTGCGCGTGACCCCGCATCCGGTCGAATTCGACATGTACTACACACTCTAGCGAGACGCGCGGTGGACACGACCAGCCTCGACCTGCTGTGCACCGCGGTCCTGCTGCTGGACGAGTCCCACCGCATCCGCCACGCCAATGGCGCGGCGGAGGAATTGCTGGGCCAGTCCCGCCGCCAATTGGCGGGGCAGCCCGCGCAGCCCTGGCTGGATGGCCGCGACAGCGTCCTGAAAACCCCGCTGCGGGGCCAGCCCTGGGCCTGGCTGATCGAAATCCCCGTCCACCAGGGCGTCCATCTGGACGACCTGCGGCAGGCACGGGGCAGCCAGGAGGCGCAGCGCGAGACCTTGCGCAACCTGGCGCACGAAATCCGCAACCCCCTGGCGGGCCTGCGGGCCGCCGCCCAGTTGCTGGAAATGGAACTGCCGCGCGACGATCTGCGCGAATACACCCGCGTGATCGTGGCCGAAGCCGACCGGCTGGCCGGCCTGGTGGCCCGGCTGGCCTCGTCCAGCCAGCCTGCCGCGGCACCCAGTGTGTTCAATGTCCACGAAGTGTGCGAACGGGTCCTGTCCCTCATTCGTCTGGAATTCGGCGAACGGATCCGTCTGGAGCGCGACTATGACGCTTCGGTGCCCGACATGCGCGCCGATCGCGATCCGTTGCTGCAGGCGCTGCTGAACGTGGCGCGCAATGGCGCGCAGGCGCTGGCCGAAGCCCCCGGCAAGGCCGACCCCGTGCTCCGGCTGAGCACCCGCATCCTGCATCAACCCATGCTGGCCGACGGCCAGTACCGCATGGGATTGCGGATCACGGTCACCGACAATGGGCCGGGCGTGCCCGAGGCGCTGCGCGACAAACTTTTTCATCCCCTGGTCACCGGCCGGGCCCAGGGCACCGGCCTGGGGCTGAGTCTCGCCCAGGAATGCCTGCAGCGTCAGGGTGGCCTGCTGGAGTTCGACTCCGTTCCGGGCCGCACCGAGTTCCGCCTGTCGCTGCCGCTGGAGGTTGCATGAGAACGGGACGGGAAACGGCATGAACACGATCTGGATCCTGGACGATGAACCCGGCATGCGCTGGGTGCTGGAAAAGGCCCTGGACAAGGCTGGCTGGCCGGTGCGCAGTTTCGCCGACGGCGCGGCGTTGAAGGCGGCGCTCGATGCCCTGGAGGGCGCGCAGGATCCGCAAGCGCCCGCCGTACTGGTGTCCGACATCCGCATGCCCGGCCCCGATGGCCTGACGCTGCTGGCCGCGGTGCGTGCGCGCCTGCCGAGCCTGCCCGTCATCATGATGACGGCCTATACCGACCTGGACACGACCGTGGCGGCCTTCGAGCAGGGCGCCTTCGACTACCTGGCCAAGCCATTCGACATCCAGGCCGCCGTCGAACTGATCGCCCGCGCCGCCCAGTCGGCGCCATCCCGGTCCGGAAGCGATGCCGTGCGGGAAGATCAGGCCGATGCCGGCATCGTGCTCGGCGAGGCGGAAATGGCGCCTTCGCAGTCGCCGGCCATGCAGGATGTGTTCCGCGCCATCGGCCGTCTGTCCCAATCCGGCGCCACCGTGCTCATCACCGGGGAATCCGGGACCGGCAAGGAACTCGTGGCCCGTGCCTTGCACCGGCACAGCCGCCGCGCCGCGGGCCCTTTCGTGGCGGTGAACGCGGCCGCGATCCCGCGCGATTTGCTGGAGGCGGAACTGTTCGGCCATGAGCGCGGCGCCTTCACCGGCGCGGTCCAGTCGCGTCGGGGGCGCTTCGAGGAAGCCGACGGTGGGACGCTCTTCCTGGACGAGATCGGAGACATGCCGGCCGAACTGCAGACCCGCCTGCTGCGGGTGTTGGCCGAAGGCGCTTTCTACCGGGTGGGTGGCGCGCGGCCCGTCCAGGCGGATGTGCGTATCGTGGCCGCGACGCACCAGCCGCTCGAAGAGCGCGTACGGGCGGGCCTGTTTCGCGCCGACCTGTTCCATCGTTTGAACGTCATCCGCCTGCGCCTGCCGCCGCTGCGGGAACGCCGCGAGGACATCGAGTCCCTGGCGCGGCATTTCCTGGCGCGCAGCGCGGCGGAGCTCGGCGTGCCGGTGCGCCGGCTCGACCGCGCCGCGCTGGATGCCTTGCGCCGTTTCGACTACCCCGGCAACATCCGTCAACTGGAGAACGTCTGCCAGTGGCTGACGGTCATGGCGCCCAGCGCCGAAGTCGGCCTCGAGGATCTGCCGCCCGAGATTCTGGACGCCGATGCCGCAGGGATGCCCGGACAGGGCACGCAACCCGGGCTGGACGATCCGCCGTTTCGCGTGCCGGATACGGCGGCCGCCCCGGCACTCACAGGGGGAGACGCCGCGCCGCTGCGGTCCGACTGGCGTGCGGGGCTGGAAGCCGAGGCATTGGACCGTCTGGCTCGTCGCGAATCCGGCGTGATGGATAGGCTGCAGCGGGATTTCGAGCGGACGTTGTTGCGGGTCGGTCTGCGCCAGGCCGGGGGACGTCGTGGCGAGGCCGCGCTGCGTCTGGGCATCGGCCGCAACACGCTGACCCGCAAATGCCGGGAATTGGGCCTCGACAACCCCGATGGGGACGAGGCGCCCGGGGCCTCAGGCGGCTGAAGGCGCGCCCCGCAGGCTGGCCTGGGCACGCCGGGCCATCAGGGCCTCGCGGTGAATGAAGGCCGCGATCTCCGGTGTGGCGGGATGGTGGTGCATCCCGTAGGGTGTGTCCCATTGAGCCAGCCGGCCTTCCTTCAGGATGCCGATCCGGTCGGCCACGGCAAAGGCCTCCGCCTGGTTGTGAGTGACCAGCAGCGCGGTGCGTCCGGTCGCCTTCAGCAGATCGCGCAACTCGAAAGCCAGCCGTTCCCTGGCATCCACGTCCAGATTGGAAAAAGGCTCGTCGAGCAGCAGCAGCTCGGGCTCGGGCGCCAGCGCCCGTGCCAGCGCCACGCGCTGCTGCTGTCCGCCGGACAGTTCATGGGGGTGGCGCGCCGCCTGGTCGGCCAGGCCCACGAGATCCAGCATGGCGCGCACACGCCTGTCTCGCTCGGCCGCGTTCAGCCTGCGCAGGCCGAAGCCGACGTTGGCCGCCACATTCAGGTGGGGGAACAGTGCGTAGTCCTGAAACATCATGCCCACGCGGCGGTGTTCGGGTTCGACGCGCACGCCTTTGTCCGACAGCGATCGCCCGTCCAGCCGGATCGAACCGCCGTCCAGCGGTTCGAAACCGGCGATGGCGCGCAGCACGCTGGTCTTGCCGCAGCCCGAGGCGCCCAGCAGACAGGCGATCTGGCCGGCCTCCAGGGACAGAGTCAGTTCGCGCAGCACCGTGCGTCGGCCGCCATCGGCGGCGTAGCTCAGGGAAATCCGGTTCAGTTCCAGCATATCGTGTCTCAGGAGGCGGGGCGGTCCAGCAGGCGGGCCAGCAGGATCACGGGCAGCAGGCCGGCGGCGACGATACCCAGGGCGGCAATGGCGCCTTCCTCGTAGGTACCGCGCGCGGCTTCGGCATACAGCCAGGTCGCCAGGGTATCGAAATTCAGGGGCCGCAGCAGCAGCGTGGCGGGCAGTTCCTTCATCGCATCCACGAACACCAGCAGCGCCGAGGCGGCCAGGGCCGGACGCAGCAGGGGCAGGTGAACGCGTCGCAGCATGCCGTGAACGTTTTCGCCCAGCAGGCGCGCAGCCTGGTCGATGGACGGCGGGATACGGTCCAGGCCCGCTTCCAGCGTTCCCACGGGAATGGTCAGGAAACGGATCACATAGGCCAGTGCCAGGGCGGCCGGGGTGCCCAGCAGCACCAGGCCCGTCGGGTCCAGGCCGATTGTCGCGCGCAGCGCCGCCAGCCCCCGCTCGATCGCCATCAGAGGGAACAGCAGGCCGATCGCCAGGACGGTGCCGGGCACGGCGTAGCCCAGCGTCGTCAGCCGGGACAGGGCGCTGCGCCAGGCGCGCGCGCGGGGAAGGATGCGGCGGCTCCAGGCAACGACCAGGCCGATGGCCAGGACGATGACCGTGGCCAGTGCCGAGACGGTCAGTGTCTGCCCGGCGGCGCGAAGCAGGGCGGGCGAGGGGCCTTGGCCGCCGCCCAGGCGTTCGAGCGCGAGGGCCAGCAGATAGGCGGCCGGCGCGACGAAGCCGATCAAGACGGGCGTCACACCCAGCAGGGTGGCGAGCCAGCCCGCCGCGCCGGGCAGCCGGCGCGGACGGATCGGCGCCGCGCGGCGGTTGCCGGTGTAGCGCAGGCGCCGGCGGCCGTGGCGTTCGACCGCGATCAGGACGGTCACCAGCGTCAGGGTCACCAGCGCGATCTGGGCGGCGCCCGCCAGATCGGAACGGGTCACCCAGGTGGTGTAGATGGTGACCGTCAGCGTCTGGACCCCCAGGAATTCGGAGGCGCCGATGTCGTTCAAGGTTTCCAGCAGCACCAGGCACAGGCCCACGGCGATGGCCGGCCGGGCCAGGGGCAGGGCGACATGCCGGAATGCGCCCCAGGGGCCGTATCCGAGCAGCCGGGCGGCTTCCATCAGGTGGGCCGCCTGGCTGGCGAACATGCTGCGGGTGGTCAGGTAGACGTAGGGATACAGCACGAACGACAGCAGCACGATGGCGCCTGGCAGGCTGCGCGGGTCCGGCAGCCGGAATTCGCGCGGGCTGGCATAGCCCAGGAGGGCGCGGACAGCCTCCTGGACGGGGCCGATGGGGTGCAGGATGTCGAGGTAGGCGTAGGCCACGATGTAGGTGGGCACGGCCAGCGGCAGCAGCAGCGCCCAGGAAAGGACCTTGCGGGCGGGGAAGTCGTAGGCCGTGACCAGCCAGGCGGCGCCCACCCCCAGGGCGGCGGCCAGCAGGCCCACGCCGGCGAGCAGGAACAGGGTTTGGGCCAGCGCGTCCGGCAGCACGAATTGCAGCAGATGGTCCCAGTGGGCGCCCGATCCCTGGACGGCCTGCCCCACCAGGGCCAGGACCGGGGCCAGCACGGCGAGCGCCGTCAGGACCGTCCCGGTGTGCCAAGGCCAGGCCTGGAACCGGCCGGTCGCCATGCGCGCGTCCCGCCTACTGGTTCAGGCCGGCGCGATCGACCAGTTCGCTGGCCTGCTTGCGGTGGCGCGCAATCTCGGTCAGCGGCAGGGTGTCGATCGTGAGGGGGCCGAAGCTGGCCACGGTCGGGTCAAGCGTCACGCCCGCCCTGACGGGGTATTCGTAGTTGGCTCGCGCGTAGAGGCTCTGGGCTTTGTCCGATACCAGATATTCCAGCAACTGGACGGCCTCGGCGCGGTGCGGCGCGTGACGCGCCACGGCGGCTCCCGACACGTTGACGTGGGTGCCTGGCGCGTTCTTGAACGTGGGCCGAATGACGCGGATGGCATCGCCCCACCGGCGGGCATCGCTGCCTTCGGCGGCGTTCTTCATGTGGCCTGCGTAGTAAGCGTTGGCGATGCCGATGTCGCAAATGCCGCCCAGGATGTCGCGCGCCACATCCCGGTCGCCGCCGGTGGCGGGCCGTGCCAGGTTGGCTTTCACGCCGCGCAGCCATTGTTCGGCCGCCTCGGCACCGTCGTGGGCGATCAGGGCGGCGATGAGCGCGGTGTTGTAAGGATGCTGGCCGGAACGGATGCAGACTTTCCCTTTCCAGCGCGGGTCGGCCAGTTCTTCATAGTGGAAAGACTGGATGTCCAGGTCTTTGGCGACGTAGGCCACCCGGTCACGCAGCGACAGGGCGAACCACTGGCCATCGGCCGCGCGCAGGTTGGCGGGAATGGCGGTCCGCAGCGCGGCGGAGTCGACCGGCTGGGTGACTTCGCCGTCCACCAGGTCCAGCAGGTTGCCGATATCCACCGTCATCAACACATCGGCCGGCGATTGCGCCCCCTCGGCGCGCACCCGTTCGAGCAGGCCATCCTTGACGAAGACCGTATTGACCTTGACGCCGGTATCCTGCGTGAAGGCGGTGAGTAGCGGTTCGACGAGCCTGGGTTCGCGGGTGGTGTACAGATTGACTTCCGTCGCCAGGACGGGCCCGGCCGTCAGCGACATGGCGGCGGCCAGCAGGGACAGGCGTCGGGCGAAGGACGGGGCGCGGAAGCGGATCGGCATGACGGTGCTCATAGCAATAAATGAAAAATGAGAATGGTTCTCAAAATGGATTAGCAATTTATCACCGCATTCAGCTTAAAGCAAGCTGAACGGGCTAAAATGCGTCGCGATCCAGGAGCCGCCGGGTTTCGCGCCTCAGCCTTGCGCGAAATCAAGAAACGCTCCTCGACACGCGGGGATCCGTCTTGCGTTTCCCGGCCATCGCCGTACCATCTCTTTCATAGACATTCATTCTCGAATCCTGGAGTCCGACCTTCGTCATGGCCGCTTTCAATTCCGAGCAAGTCCTCAGTGTGCGCCACTGGAACGACACGCTGTTTTCCTTCAAGACCACCCGCGACCCCGGCCTGCGCTTCCACAATGGCCATTTCGTGATGCTGGGCCTGGAGGTCGAGGGCAAGCCGTTGATGCGTGCGTACAGCATCGCCAGCGCCAACCACGAGGACAACCTGGAGTTCTTCAGCATCAAGGTGCCGAACGGCCCGCTCACCTCGCGCCTGCAGCACCTGAAGCCGGGCGACGCCGTGCTGGTCAGCCGCAAGCCGGTCGGCACGCTGGTGGCCGACGACCTGAGGCCGGGCCGCCACCTGTACCTGTTCGCCACCGGCACGGGGCTGGCGCCGTTCCTCAGCATCATCAAGGATCCGGAGGTCTACGACCGTTTCGAAAAAATCGTCCTGATGCACGGTGTGCGCTTCGTCAGCGAACTCGCCTACGCCGACTACATCCGCCGCGAGTTGCCGCAGGACGAATACCTGGGCGAAATGGTGCGCGACAAGCTGATCTACTATCCCACGGTGACGCGCGAACCTTATGAACACCAGGGCCGGCTGACGACGCTGGTCGAAAGCGGCAAGTTGTTTGACGATATCGGTCTGCCGCCCTTGGATCCGGCCGTCGATCGCGCCATGATCTGCGGCAGCCCGGCCATGCTGACCGACATCCGCGCCATGCTGGACGCCCGGGGCTTCGTCGTTTCGCCGGGGGTCGGCGAACCGGGCGATTATGTCTACGAGCGTGCCTTCGCCGAAAAATGAGCCTGGCGCGGAGCCGCCCCGGCTTTTATTTTTCGCTATTGATCGGTACACTCTGATAGTCTTTTAACCATTACCGAGTGTCCACCATGAGCAAGGCAATCATCCATACCGATGCCGCCCCGGCCGCCGTCGGCCCGTATTCCCAGGCGGTCAGCGCGCCGGCCGGCA
The DNA here is from genome assembly GCF_027214045.1 of Castellaniella denitrificans. Lineage (GTDB taxonomy): Bacteria > Pseudomonadota > Gammaproteobacteria > Burkholderiales > Burkholderiaceae_B > Castellaniella > Castellaniella denitrificans_A. The sequence continues at coordinate 62,340 of NZ_JAPWHE010000006.1, forward strand.
AACTGGTCTTCCTGTCGGGCCAGATCGGGCTGGAACCCGGCACGGGCGAACTGGTGTCGGAAAACTTCGAAGGCCAGGTCCGCCAGTCTTTCGCCAATATGCAGGCCGTCATCGAGGCGGCCGGCGGCACGCTGAGCGATATCGTCAAGCTGACCCTGTTCCTGACGGACCTCAGCAAGTTCGCCAGCGCCAACGCCATCATGGCGGAAATCATTCCGCAACCCTACCCGGCGCGTTCGACCCTGGGGGTCGCCAGTCTGCCCAAGGGCGCTCAATTCGAAGTCGAAGCCATTCTGGCGCTCTGACATCCGCCGCCGTCCGCCGGGACACGCACCGTGAATTCGGCTGAAAAGCCGCGCCGGGCCGTGACCGGCGCCCGAAAGCCGGCAGGCGTGCCGCAAGCACGCCTGTTCGAACGCCTGGGCCTGCGCACGGCCGCCGATTTCGCGACGCACCTGCCGCTGCGCTACGAGGACGAGACCCGCATCACACCCATTGGCGATGCCCGACCCGGCGTTCACGCGCTGTTCGAAGGCGAGATTGCCGACAGCGAAATCCGCTTCGGTCCCCGGCGGACGCTGCAGGCCACGCTGACCGACGATTCCGGCCGCCTGGGCCTGCGCTGGCTGCACGTCTACCCGGGGCAGCAGGCCCGTCTGCATGCCGGTCGCCGGATCCGTGCACGGGGCGAAGTCCGGGCGGGTTTTCATGGCCTGGAAATCGTGCATCCGCTGGTGACGGAGCCGGACAAGCCGCTGCCCGACACCCTGACGCCCGTCTACCCCACGACCCAGGGCCTGTCCCAGTCCGCTCTGCGCAAGGCCATCGCCCGCTCCCTGGACGAAGCCGACCTGGGCGATACCTTGCCGTCCGCCGTGCGCGAAGCCTACGGGCTCGCCGATTTCGAGCCATCCCTGCGTCTGCTGCACAATCCGGGGCCGGATATTTCCCTGGACTCGCTGGCCCGGCACAGTCATCCCGCCTGGCGGCGCATCAAGTTCGATGAGTTGCTGGCGCAGCAACTGGCCCTGGCCGATGCCCGGGCCGCACGCCGCGCTCAGTCCGCGCGCAGTCTGCGGGGGGATGGCGGCCTGACGGGCCGCCTGCTGGCCGGCCTGCCGTTCGCGCCCACCGGCGCCCAGTCCCGCGCCGCGGCGCAGATCGGCGAGGACCTGGCGCGCACGCACCCCATGCATCGTCTGTTGCAGGGCGATGTGGGCAGCGGCAAGACGCTGGTGGCGGCGCTCGCGGCCGCCCAGGCCATCGAGGCCGGCGCCCAGGTCGCCGTGATGGCGCCCACGGAAATCCTGGCGGAGCAGCTCTGGCGCAAGCTGTCCGATTGGCTGGGGCCGCTGGGTGTGGCGCCGGTCTGGCTGGCTGGCGGCCTGCCGGCCGCCGAGCGTCGCCAGGCCCTGCGGGCCATGGCGTCCGGCGAGGCCCGGCTGGCGGTCGGTACCCAGGCCCTGATCCAGGACAAGGTGGAATTCGAATCGCTGGGACTGGTGATCAGCGACGAGCAACACCGTTTCGGCGTCGGGCAGCGCCTGGCACTGAATCTCAAGGGCGACCGGGCCCGGTTCCGCCCGCACCAGCTCAGCATGAGCGCCACACCCATTCCGCGCACCCTGGCGATGGCCTTTTTTGCCGACATGGACGTCTCGGTGCTGGATGAACTGCCGCCGGGCCGGGTGCCGGTGCGCACGCGCCTGTTCGACGACCGGCGTCGCGACGAGGTCCTGGCCCGCGTGGGCGAGGTTGTGCGCGCCGGGCGCCAGGCCTACTGGGTCTGCCCCCTGGTCGAGGAAAGCGAAGCCCTGCAGTTGCAGACGGCCGTCGATACCCATGAATTGCTGTGCGCGGCCTTGCCGGATCTGCGCATCGGCCTGATGCACGGCCGCCTGCCGGCACGGGAAAAATCGGCGGTCATGGACGCCTTTCGCGCTGGGGACACCGACTTGCTGGTCGCAACCACCGTCATAGAGGTCGGTGTCGACGTGCCCAACGCCGGCCTGATGGTGATCGAACACGCCGAACGCTTCGGTCTGGCGCAATTGCATCAGTTGCGTGGCCGGGTAGGGCGGGGCGGCGGCGAGGCCACCTGCGTCCTGCTGTACCAGCCGCCCTTGTCGGCCATCGCCCGGGAGCGCCTGCGGGCCATGTACGAGACGACCGATGGGTTCGAGATCGCGCGCCGCGACCTGGCCCAGCGCGGGCCGGGCGAGCTGCTGGGTTTGCGGCAGTCTGGGCAGGCTTTGCTGCGCTTCGCCGACCTGGACTCCGATGAAGACCTGCTCGAGCAGGCCCGCGAGGCGGCCGCCTGGCTGTCGGCCGAGTTTCCCGAGCATGCCCGCGCCCACCGGCAACGCTGGATGGCGGGCGCCGACCAGTATCTGCGCAGTTGAGAGGAACCCTCATGACGCTGACCGAACTGAAATACATCGTCGCCGTGGCGCGCGAGCGCCATTTCGGGCGGGCCGCGGAAGCCTGTTTCGTCAGCCAGCCCACGCTGTCCGTGGCCATTCGCAAACTCGAGGAGGAACTGGGCGTGGTGCTGTTCGAGCGCGGTGGCGCCGAGGTCGGCATCACGCCCATCGGCCTGCGCGTCGTCGCCCAGGCCCAGAAGGTTCTGGAAGAGGGTGCCAATCTGCGCGAAATCGCCCGCCAGGGGCACGACCCGCTGGAAGGTCCGCTGCGCGTCGGCGTGATCTACACCGTGGGGCCGTACCTGCTGCCTTACCTGGTACCCGAGCAGATCCGCCGCACCCCCCAGATGCCGTTGCTGCTCCAGGAAAATTACACCGCGCGGCTGCTGGAGTTGCTGAGGCAGGGCGAGATCGACTGCGCCATCGTCGCCCTGCCGCTGCCCGACACCGGCCTGTCTCAATGCGCTCTGTACGACGAACCTTTCTACGTCGCCCTGCCGCACAGTCATCCCTGGGCACAGGAAGCGCAGATCGATTCCGCCCGCCTGAAGGAAGAGACCATGCTGTTGCTGGGTGCCGGCCATTGCTTCCGCGACCAGGTGCTGGAAGTCTGCCCGGAACTGTCCCGTTTCTCGGCCTCCAGCGAAGGCATCCAGCGCACTTTCGAGGGGTCCTCGCTGGAAACCATCCGCCATATGGTGGCCGCGGGCATCGGCATCACCGTCCTGCCGGCGAGCGCTCTGGGCATGCAGGGCGTCGAAAGCCGGCTGCTGCGTTTCGTGCCGTTCAAGCCGCCGGCCCCCGATCGGCGTGTGGTGCTGGTCTGGCGCAAGAGCTTCCCACGCCAGGCGGCCATCGAAGCCTTGATCCAGGCGGTGCGCCACTGCGGCATGCCGGGCGCGACCATGCTGGAGGATGCGGCTCCTGTGGCCACCGAAGCGGACTGACGCAAACGCCCGATATGCCGGAATCGATCAATGCAAAGGGTTTTCCCTATGTTATTCTGAAGGCGTCCGATCGATTTCTAGAAGGAGCAACCTTATGGCCAAGACCGTCAAGAAAACCAGTCCGAAGAAATCCTCCATCGCGCCGTCCAGCGGCCTGCCCATCGACATCGGCATTTCCGCCGAGGACCGCGCCGAGGTCGTCGCGGAACTGTCCAAAACGCTGGCGGACACCTACACGCTGTACCTGATGACCCACAACTTCCACTGGAACGTCACGGGGCCCATGTTCAGCACGCTGCACCAGATGTTCATGACCCAATACACGGAAATCTGGCAGGCGCTGGACGCCATCGCCGAGCGCATCCGCGCCCTGGGGCATTACGCACCTGGCACCTATGCCGAATATGCGCGGCTCAGCTCGATCGCCGAGCCCGCGTCGGTGCCTTCGGCCGAGGACATGCTGCGCATGCTGGTCGACGGCAACGAATCGGTCGCGCGCACCGCACGCCGGGCCTTCCAGTGCGCCGACGCCGTGAACGATCAGCCCACGGCCGACTTGCTCACGCAGCGCCTGGACGTGCATGAAAAGAACGCCTGGATGTTGCGCAGCCTGCTGGCCTGACCTCATATCCACGCGTTGTTGCGCGACCCCGCGCAACGCGATATCGGGAAAACCCCCGTATGGCGCAATGGCCGCTATCCGGGGGTTTCGTGTATTCTTTTCCAGGTCTTTCACAGGAGGTTTTATGAACGTACGCTTTACGCCGATGGCAGCCGCACTGGGTCTGGCCGCCGGCATGATGCTTTCTTCCGTGGCGCATGCCGATACCATCCGCATCGCCATCGCGGGGCCCTTCACCGGGGCGTTGACCCAGTACGGAGACATGGTCAAGGAAGGCGTGGACACGGCGATCGAGACCATCAACGCCAATGGCGGCGTGCTGGGCAACAAGCTGGAAGCCGTTGTGATCGACGACGGCTGCGAGCCCAAACAGGGCCCGGTCGTGGCCAACCGCGTCGTCAATGAAAAGATCCACTACGTCGTAGGCCACGTGTGCTCGGGCGCCACGATCGCCGCGACGCCCGTCTACAACAACGAAGGCGTGGTCATGATTTCCCCGTCCGCCACCTCGCCCCTGGTGACCGACGGCAAGAACTACGACATGATCTTCCGCACCATCGGCCGTGACGACCAGCAAGGTCCCGCCGCCGCGGAATTCATCGCTCAAAAGGTCAAGCCCAAGGCCGTGGCCGTGCTGCACGACAAGCAATCGTACGGCCAGGGCATCGCCACCGCCGTCAAGGCGGATCTCGAAAAGGCCGGCATCAAGGTCGTTCTGTTCGAAGGCATCAACGCCGGCGACAGCGACTATTCCGCCGTGATCACCAAACTGAAGTCCTCGGGCGCCGACTTCGTCTACTACGGCGGCTACCATCCCGAAATGGGCCTGTTGCTGCGCCAAGGCGCAGAACAGGGCCTGCAGGCCAAATTTATGGGCCCCGAAGGCGTGGGCAACCCGGACATCAATGCCATCGCCGGCCCGGCCGTTGAAGGCATGCTGGTGACCCTGCCGGCCGACTTCACCTCCGATCCGGCCAATGCGTCCGTGGTCAAGGCCTTCAAGGACAAGAACCGCAACCCGGGCGGCGCCTTCCAGTTGACCGCCTACTCCGCCGTCGAAGCCATCGCCGCCGGCATCAAGGGCGCGGGCAAGGACGATCCGGCCAAGGTCGCCGCCTGGCTGCATGGCCACTCGGTCAAGACCCCGATTGGCGACATCGCGTGGAACAAGCAGGGCGACCTCAAGTCCTTCAAGTTCGACGTCTTCACCTGGCATGCCGACGGTTCCAAGTCCGTCTTCAAGTAATCCGTTCCGTCCCGGGGCGTCATGACGCCCCGGCGACGAAAACGGCGCGACCCTTCCGGGGCCGCGCCGTTTTTTCATGGCCGCGCCATGCCGGCGCGACTCAGTCCTGGATGCGCTTTCCGGTTTCGGCGTCGAACCAGTGCGCCGGGTGCTCGCCATCCGGCCCCAGCGTGATCTCGTCGCCGGGCGACAGGGCGCGGCTTCGGGTTTCGGATACGGCGCAGCGCAGGACCAGTGCCTGATCACCCCAGCGGGCATGGATCAGCTGTTCGGACCCCAGGATCTCGATCATCTCGACCCGGGCTTGCAAGCCCGGCGCGCCGAGCTTCAGGTGTTCCGGGCGCAGCCCCAGGATCAGACCGTGCGCGGCGGATCGAGGGGGCGCGGCCAGGGGCAGGGCGGCACCGTCCGGGCCGACGGCCCGGCCCTGGACATCGGTGTCCACCCGCAGCAGATTCATCGGCGGCGAGCCGATGAAGCCGGCCACGAAGAGGGTGGCGGGCCGTTCAAAGACCTCGACAGGCGTGCCGATCTGTTCGGGCACCCCTTTGTTCATGACGATCATGCGGTGGGCCAGCGTCATGGCCTCGACCTGGTCATGGGTGACGTACAAGCTGGTGGTGCCCAGGCGCTGGTGCAGCTTCTGGATTTCCAGGCGCATCTGCACACGCAGCTTGGCGTCCAGGTTGGACAGGGGTTCGTCGAACAGGAAAACAGCCGGTTCGCGCACGATGGCGCGGCCCATGGCCACGCGCTGGCGCTGGCCGCCGGATAGCTGGCGCGGGCGCCGTTCCAGCAACTGCCCCAGTTCCAGGATGCGGGCGGCGTCCTCGACGCGGCGGCGGATTTCGCCGCGCCCCAGGCGGCGGATCTTCAGGCCGTAGGCCATGTTGTCGAAGACGCTCATGTGAGGGTAGAGCGCGTAGTTCTGGAACACCATGGCAATGTCGCGTTCTGCGGGTTCCAGGTCGTTGACGACCCGGTCGCCGATCGCGATTTCTCCGCCGGTGATGGTCTCCAGTCCCGCCACCATGCGCATCAGGGTCGATTTGCCGCAGCCTGACGGCCCGACGATCACGACGAATTCACCATTGCGGACTTCCATGTCGAGGCCGTGGATGACAGCCACGTTGCCCGGATAAATCTTGCGCACGTTGCGGAAGCTGAGGGTTGCCATGGGGAATGCGTTTTCCTATTTTTCTGAATCGACCAGGCCCTTGACGAACCATTTCTGCATCAGGATGACGACGGCCGCGGGCGGCAGCATCGCCAGCATGGCCGTAGCCATCACCAGATTCCATTCGGTGACGCTGTCACCCCCGGCGATCATGCGGCGGATGCCGACCACGACGGGGTACATGTTTTCGTGCGTGGTGATGATCAGCGGCCACAGATACTGGTTCCAGCCGTAGATGAACTGGATCACGAACAGGGCGGCGATGCTGGTGCGCGACAGCGGCAGCAGGATGTCCTTGAAAAATCGCATGGGGCCGGCGCCGTCGATGCGCGCGGCCTCGACCAGTTCATCGGGCACGGTCAGGAAGAACTGCCGGAACAGAAAGGTGGCCGTGGCCGAGGCGATCAGCGGCAAGGTCAGGCCGGCGTAGCTGTTGAGCATGCCCAGGTCGGCGACCACCGCATAGGTGGGCGCGATGCGGACTTCCACGGGAAGCATCAGGGTGACGAAGATCATCCAGAAACACAGCATACGAAAGGGAAAGCGGAAGTACACCACGGCGAAGGCCGACAGCATGGAAATGACGATCTTGCCGATGGCGATCGCCAGGGCCATGAAGGTGCTGATCCACAGCATCCGGCCCACGGGCGGGGTATTGATCGCTCCGCCTTTCAGCACGGCCCAGTAGTTGTCCAGGAAGTGGGCGCCAGGGACCAGGGACATCGGCGCCCGGGCGACTTCCTGGGCCGTCTGGGTGGAGGCCACGAAAGCCACGTACAGCGGAAAGGCGATGACCGCCACACCCAGGATCAGCGTGAGGTGCGAGACGAGGTCGAGCAGCGGACGGCGTTCAACCATGGGCGCCTCCGGAAAGAGGGGCATCCATCAGTAGTTCACCTTGCGGTCGACGTAGCGGAACTGCAGCGCCGTCAGGCCGATCACGATCAGCATCAGGATCACCGACTGGGCGGCGGAGGCGCCCAGGTCCAGGCCTTTGAATCCGGCGTTGTAGACTTTGTAGACCAGGATGTCGGTGGCGTGCCCGGGCCCGCCCTGCGTGACCACGTCGATTACCGCGAAGGTATCGAAGAAAGCGTAGATGAAGTTGATCACCAGCAGAAAGAAGGTCGTGGGCGAGAGCAGCGGAAACACGATGGTGCGGAAGCGCCGGAAGGGGCCCGCGCCGTCGATGGCGGCGGCCTCGATCAGCGAACGGGGGATGGACTGCAGGCCGGCCAGGAAGAACAGGAAGTTGTAGGACACCTGCTTCCAGATCGAGGCGAAGACGACCAGCGCCATGGCGTCGGCGCCGTCCAGGCGCGGATTCCAGTCGAGGCCAAGCTGCGCCAGGTAGACCGCCAGGATGCCGACCGAGGGCGAGAACAGGAACAGCCACAGCACTCCGGCGACCGCCGCCGCGACCGCATAGGGCCAGATCAGCAGGGTCTTGTAGATGCCCGCGCCGCGCACCACGCGGTCGGCCATCACGGCCAGCAGCAGCGAGATCGCCAGTCCGCCGCAGGCCACCAGCGCAGAGAACCAGAGCGTGGTGCGAAACGAGCCCAGGTAGTCGGCGCTGGAGAACAGGTCCGCGAAATTGTCCAGCCCCGCGAACTGCGAGGACAGGCCGAAGGGGTCCTCCAGACGGAAGGACTGCCACATAGCCTGGCCCGCAGGCCAGAAGAAGAACACCAGCGTGATGGCCAGTTGCGGCGCCAGCAGCAGCCAGGGCAGGCTGCGGTGGCGGAAAACGACGCGTTTCTCCATCAACCTACTTGACGCTCTTCTGGAAGCGTTCGAGCAGGGCGTTGCCCTGGGTGTTCATTTTCTTCAGGCCTTCCTCGGGGCTGGTCTGGCCGGCGAAGATCTGTTCCATGGTGCTGTCCTCGATGTCGCGGATCTGCGGCAGATAGCCCAGCCGGATGCCGCGCGAATTCGCGGTGGTGTTGGCGTCGAGTTGCCTGACCGCGATTTCCGTGCCCGGGTTCTTGTCGTAGAAGCCGGATTCCTTGGTGGCCTGATAGCCGGCCTTGGTGACGGGAACGTAGCCGGTGCCCTGGTGCCAGGCGGCGGCCTGCGTGGGGCTGGCCAGGAACTTGAAGAACTTGATCACGCCCTTGTAGGCGGCGTCGGACTTGCCGGAGAACACCCACAGAGAGGCGCCGCCGATGATGGAATTCTGGGGTGCGCCCTGCACGTCGGGATAATAGGGCAGGGTGCTGGTGCCGAAGGCGAAGCCGCCGGTCTTGATGATGGAGGCGCGCATGCCGCTCGAGCCGGTGTACATGCCGCACTTGCCCGAGGTGAACAGGGCGTTGCCCGCATCGCCGCGCCCGCCGTAGGTGAAGGTGCCGGCCTTGGCCATTTCGGACAGGAAGCCCAGGTGCTTCTTGAACAACGGGCTGTCGAGCCGCAGGCGGGCGTCCAGGCCGCCGAAGCCGTTGTCCTGGCTGGCGTAGGGCACGTTGTGCCAGGCGGCGAAATTTTCCAGCAGCACCCAGGACGGCCAGGCCGAAGAATAGCCGCATTCCATCCCGGCGGCGCGCAGTTTTTTCGCGGCCTCGGCGACCTCGGGCCAGGTCTTGGGAGGGTGTTCGGGATCCAGGCCGGCTTTTTTGAAGGCGTCCTTGTTGTAGTACAGCACGGGAGTGGAGCTGTTGAAGGGCATGGACACCAGCTTGCCGTCCGGGGATGAGTAGTAGCCGGCCACGGCGCCCAGGAAGGCGGACGGATCGATGGGGTCGCCGACGGATTCGGACAGCGCCTGGACGGGCTTGATGGCGCCCTTGGCGTACATCATGGTGGCGGTGCCGACCTCGAAGACCTGGAGAATGTCGGGGGCGTTGCCCGCGCGGAAAGCGGCGATTCCGGCATTCATGGATTCGCCGTAGTTGCCCTTGTAGACGGCATGCACGACGTAGTCGGACTGACTGGCGTTGAAGTCCTGGGCGAGCTTGGCGACGCGTTCGCCCAAGGGGCCTTCCATGGAATGCCAGAACGTGATGTCGGTGGCGGCCTGGGCCATGCCTGCGCTGGTCAGCAAGGCGACCAGCGCGGTCGTGCGGAACAAGGGAAAAGCCATGGTGGTCTCCTGTGATTGTGCCCCCCTCCGGTCCCGTCGGGGCGGCGGCGGGAGGTGATTATAGGCAGCCATTGTGATGGGCTGATGACCGCTTTGGCAATCCCTGATTTCCTTGTCTCCTCACCTTGTTTTTTTGCAGACTCCCGGTCGGGGGCTTCTATGAAAAGACGCTTGTCCGTACAATGCCGGGTCATGAAAACCGAACTCTCTCTCGCGCTCATTGGTGGCGGCAATATGGCCAACGCCCTGGCCAGCGGCCTGATCGGCCGTCGTTGCGCGGCCGGCAACGTGCATGTCATCGACCCCGGCGAGGCCACTCGCGGGGGCTGGGAGGCGCTGGGCACCACCACGGCCGCGGCGCCCGACGCCCGTCTGTCCGAATGCCGCGTCTGGTTCTTCGCCGTCAAGCCCCAGGTGATGGCCGAGGTCGTGCGCCAGTGCCGGCCGTGGTTGCGTCCCGACACCCTGGTCATCAGCATCGCCGCCGGCATCCCCGGAGAGGCGATCGCGCGCTGGCTGGGCACCGATGACCAGCCCTACACTCGGGTCGTGCGCTGCATGCCCAACACGCCTGCGCTGATCGCCAGCGGCATGACGGGCATGGCGGCCTTGTCGGGCGTGGACGAGTCCGACCGTGCGCTGGCGGAGGAATTGTTGCGCGCCGTCGGCGAGGTCATCTGGGTGAGTGACGACGCCGCCATCGACGCCGTCACGGCGGTGTCCGGCAGCGGTCCGGCCTATGTCTTCCTGTTCCTGGAATCCCTGATCGCGGCCGGGATCGAACAGGGATTGACGCCGGACCAGGCGCGCCGGCTGGCGCTGGGCACCTTCCATGGCGCCACCCAGCTGGCGACGTTGTCGCCGGATTCGCCCGCGGTCCTGCGGGAGCGGGTGACTTCGAAGGGCGGCACCACGGCGGCGGCCCTGGCGGTCTTACAGGATCGCGGCCTGCCCGACATCATGCGCCAGGCGGTCTCCGCCGCCGCCCGTCGCGCGGGCGAACTGGCGCGGGAGTTCTCGGTTTGATCCGTCCCCAATAATTTGGCGCGGCGCATCGCCACGCTTCTTCATAAGGGATTAACCGTAGTGACACCCCCCGGGTGAGCCGTCAGAATACGCCTGCCGCTCAGGGCGGAAGCAAAACCAAGGCTTTCAGCGCCCCTGGCTTCGACCCTGACCGGGTTGTCGAAACCGCCAACGGCGCCTCTACCGGAGACTATCGAATGAAGTTCAAACTGCGCATCACCCCCTGCATCCTCGCGTTCGGATCTCTGGCTCTGGTTGCCGGCGCCCATGCCGACACCCTCAAGATCGGCATCCCACAGCCGATGACCGGTCCCAACACCCAGTACGGCGATCAAATACAGGCGGGCGCGCTGACGGCCATCGATGCCATGAACGAAGCCGGCGGCATCAAGGGCATGAAGATCGAACCGCTGCTGATCGACGATGGCTGCGAACCCAAGCAGGCGGTCCCGGCCGCCAATCGCGTGATCAACTCCGGCGCCAAGTTCGCCGTGGCGCATGCCTGCTCGGGCACCACCGTGCCGGCCGTGAACGTCTACGAACAGGAAGGCATCGTCGCCATCACCCCGGGCGCCACGTCCCCGCTGGTGACCGACACGATCAAGCCGCACTTCTTCTTCCGCACCATCGGCCGCGACGACCAGCAGGGTCCTTTCGCCGCCGATTACATCGCCAAGCAACTCAAGCCCAAGAAGGTTGCCATCCTGCACGACAAGCAGACCTATGGCAACGGGGTGGCCACCCAGGTCCAGAAAGCCCTCGAAAAGGACGGCGTGAACATCGCCATGTTCGAGGGCATCAACGTGGGCGACAGCGACTATTCCGCCGTGATCTCGAAACTGAAGGCGCTGGGCCCCGACCTGATCTATTTCGGCGGCTATCACCCCGAATTGGGCCTGCTGCTGCGCCAGGCGCGCGAACAGGGCCTGGACACCCAGTTCATGGGTCCCGAAGGCGTGGCCAACAAGGATCTCGCCGCCATCGCCGGGCCGGCCGTCGACAAGCTGCTGGTGACGCTGCCCGCCGACTTCACCAAGCGCAAGGGCAATGAACAGATCCTCGAACAGTTCAAGAAATATCAGCGCAGTCCCGACGGCGCGTTCACCATGACCGCCTACGCGGCGATGCAGGTGCTGGCCGCCAGCATCAACGCGGTGGGCGCGGACCCGGCCAAGGTCGCCGATTACATGCACGGCCACAGCTTCGATACCGCGATCGGCAAGGTCGATTACGATGCGAAGGGCGACCTCAAGCATTTCGAATTCGCCGTCTTCCGCTGGGATGCCAATGGCAACCTGACCCAGATCCAGCCCTGACGGGCTCTGCCGGCCCCGGCGCAAGCCGGGGCCGCCGCGGTTCTTCCGGGCGCTTGTCGCCCGGCCGTTTTTTCGTCTTATTCCCCCGACATCATGTCCGACCTGCTTCCTCTATTGACGCAACAGCTGTTCAACGGCTTGTCGCTGGGCGCCATCTATGCCCTGATCGCCATCGGCTACACCATGGTCTACGGCATCATCGGCATGATCAACTTCGCCCACGGCGAAATCTACATGATCGGCGCCTACGTGGGCCTGGTCACGCTGTCGGCCATCGGCGTCAACAGCGGCCTGCCGCTGCCCCTGATGGTGCTGATCATGCTGATCATGGCCGTGCTGGTGACTGCGGTCTACGGCTTCGCCGTCGAAAAAATCGCCTATGCGCCGCTGCGCGACAGCCCGCGCCTGGTGCCGCTGATCTCCGCCATCGGCATGTCGATCTTCCTGCAGAACTGGGTGGCCACGGGACAGGGCGCGCGCGACATGGCCGTGCCCGCCTTGATCACCGGGTCGTTCAACTTCACGATCGGCGCCAGCGATTTCAGCGTGACCGCGCCGTATTCCCGCATTCTGATCATCGTGGTCACGGTGCTGATGATGATCGGCCTGACGCTGTTCATCAAGTATTCCCGCACCGGCCAGGCGTCGCGGGCCTGCTCCCAGGATCTGCGCATGGCCAACCTGCTGGGCATCGACACCGGCCGGATCATTTCCTTCACCTTCATGATCGGCGCCATGCTGGCCGCGGTCGGCGGGGTGCTGATCGCCCTGGCCATCGGCAAGCTCAACCCCTTCATCGGTTTCATCGCCGGCATCAAGGCCTTCACCGCCGCCGTGCTGGGCGGGATCGGCAGCATCCCCGGCGCCATGCTGGGCGGCGTGCTGCTGGGTCTGGCCGAGACCTTCGCCGCCGCCTTCATCTCCTCGCAGTACAAGGACATCGTCGCCTTCCTGCTGCTGGTCTTCATCCTGCTGTTCCGTCCCACGGGGCTGTTGGGCAAACCCGAGGTGGAAAAAGTCTAAATGAACCAGAATCTCAAGAACGCGGCGATCGCCTCGCTGCTGGCGGGTGTGATCATCGCGCCCGTGTATGGTTTGCAGATCCTGCGCAAGGGACAGGAAACCTATCTGCAGCCCGATTGGAAAATGATCCTCGGCGGCATGCTGGCCGTCTTCGTCATCCAGCTGCTCAATGCCTGGCTGCGCCAGCGCAGGGCGGGCAAGGTCGCCTCGCCCTCGCGCTTGCGCCTGCCCGCCGTCACCGACAAATTCCGCCACCGGGCGATCCTGGTGCTGATCCTGTTCGCGCTGGCATGGCCCTTTTTCACGGGGCGGGCCCAGGTGGACATCGCCACGCTGGTGCTGATCTACGTCATGCTGGGGCTGGGCCTGAACATCGTGGTGGGCTTCGCCGGTCTGCTGGACCTGGGCTTCGTCGGTTTCTACGCCACGGGCGCCTATACCTACGCGCTGCTGTATCACTGGGCGGACTGGGGGTTCTGGCAAGCGTTGCCGTTCGCCGGACTGGTGTCGGCCTTTTTCGGCTTCATCCTTGGTTTCCCGGTGTTGCGGCTGCGCGGCGATTACCTGGCGATCGTGACGTTGGGTTTTGGCGAAATCATCCGCCTGTTGCTCATCAACCTGAACAGCTTCACGGGCGGTCCGGACGGCATCTCGGGAATCCCCAAGCCATCCTTTTTCGGCTACCAGATGATGCGCCGTTCGGTGGACGGCATGCCGACTTTCCATGAACTGATGGGCTGGCCCTTCGACAGTCAGGACGTGGTGATCTACCTGTACCTGATGGCCTTGGTGCTGGTGCTCTTCACCCTTTACTTCACCAGCCGCCTGATCCGCATGCCGATCGGCCGCGCCTGGGAGGCCCTGCGCGAAGACGAGATCGCCTGTCGTTCCCTGGGCCTGAATCCGCGCAACATCAAGCTCTCGGCCTTCACCATGGGCGCCATGTTCGCCGGCTTCGGCGGGGCGTTCTTCGCCGCGCGCCAGGGCCTGGTCAACCCCGAGTCCTTCACCTTCATCGAGTCGGCGCTGATCCTGGCCATCGTCGTGCTGGGTGGCATGGGCTCGCAACTCGGGGTCATCCTGGCCGCCGTGCTGCTGACCGTCATCCCCGAGATCGCCCGCGAATTCGCCGAATACCGCATGCTGATCTTCGGCCTGGTCATGGTCGTCATGATGGTCTGGCGCCCGCAGGGCCTGCTGCCGGTGAAACGTCCGCAAGTGGAATTGGAATCATGAGTGAAACATTGCTGAAGGTCAGCGGACTGACCATGCGGTTCGGAGGTCTGCTGGCCGTCGACCAGGTCGAATTCGATGTGCGTCGCGACGAGGTCTTCGCCATCATCGGCCCCAATGGCGCCGGCAAGACCACCGTCTTCAACTGCGTGGGCGGCTTTTACAAGCCCACCACGGGCGACATCCTGATGGACGGCAAGACCCTCACCGGCCTGCCCAGCCACAAGGTTGCTCGCCACGGTCTGGTGCGCACGTTCCAGAACGTGCGTCTGTTCAAGAACCTGACCGTGCTGGAAAACCTGATGGTGGCGCAGCACACCCTGATGGAAACCGGCCTGCTGCAGGGGCTGTTCAAACTGCCCTCGTTCCGGCATTCCGAGACCGAGGCCAAGAAACGCGCGGTGCAATGGCTGGATTTCATGGGCATCCGCGAGTACGCCAACCGCGAGGCCGGCAATCTGGCCTACGGTCATCAGCGGCGCCTGGAGATCGCGCGCTGCATGATCACCCAGCCGCGCCTGCTGATGCTCGACGAGCCCGCTGCGGGCCTGAATCCTCAGGAAAAGCGCGACCTGCAATCGCTGATCGACCAGTTGCGGCGTGAATTCGGCGTGGCCGTGTTGCTGATCGAACACGACATGAGCCTGGTCATGGGCGTGTCGGATCGCATCCTGGTCATGGAGCATGGCAAACCCATCATCACCGGCCTGCCCGACGAAGTTCGCGCGGATCCCCGCGTCATCAAAGCCTATCTGGGGGAATGACCGTGCTCAAGCTCGAAAACGTCAGCACGTTCTACGGGGCCATCCAGGCTCTGAACGAAGTGTCCGTAGAGGTCAACCAGGGGGAAATCGTCACCCTGATCGGTGCCAACGGCGCCGGCAAGACGACCCTGCTCATGTCGGTCTGCGGCAATCCGCGCGCCCGCTCGGGCAGGATCACTTTCCTGGACGAGGACATCACCCAGGAGTCCACGCACGTCATCATGCAGCGCGGGATCGCCATCTCGCCCGAGGGCCGACGCGTGTTCCCGGACCTGACGGTGGCGGAAAATCTGAACATGGGGGCGTTCTTCCTGAACCGCGCCCAGACCGAAGAGGGCATGGAACACGTCTTCGACCTGTTCCCGCGCCTGCGCGAGCGCGCCGGCCAGCGCGCCGGCACGATGTCCGGCGGCGAACAGCAGATGCTGGCCATCGGCCGCGCGCTGATGACGCGTCCCAAACTGTTGCTGCTGGATGAGCCGACCCTGGGCCTGGCGCCGTTGATCATCGCGCAGATCTTCGACATCATCCGCACCATCCGCGAGGAGGGCGTAACGGTGTTCCTGGTCGAGCAGAATGCCAACAAGGCGCTGCAAGTGGCCGATCGGGGCTACGTCCTGGAAACCGGCAAGGTCGTGCTGGCCGACACCGGCGCCAACCTCCTCAGCAACGACGAAGTTCGAAAAGCGTACCTCGGCGCCTGAGGCCGTCCCGGCATCGATACCAAGACAAACGGCCCCACCTTCGGGTGGGGCCGTTTTTTTGCGCCTGTCCACAGGACAGCCCGCAGGGGCTGTCCTGAGTCAGTCCAATCCTTCCGCCTTCAGCGCCGCCCGGACACCGGCGTCGGCGCGCAGGCGGGCCTGGAATTCCCGCAGCGCATCCAGGCCATCCAGCGGGATCTTTTTCGCGTCCGCCCACAGCAGCAGCACGAACAGGTAGGCATCCGCCACGGAACGGCTACCGGCGAGCCAGTCGCGGCCACGCAGCCGGGCGTCCACGATGGCGAACAGGCTGCGCAATTTTTCGGCCGCCTTGCCAGCCACCACCTTGCCCGCAGCCTCGTCGCCGTCCGTGTAGTAGGTCGGGCCGAAGACCAGGGAAAAGGTCTTGTGCAGATCGGAATTGCACAGGCCCAGCCAGCGGCGGGTCTCCGCGCGCTCATTGGGCGTGTCACCCAGCAGGCCGGCCTCGGGGTTCAGCTCGGCCAGATATTCCAGAATGGCGGTACCCTGGGTCAGGACGAAGTCGCCGTCCACCAGCGTGGGGACGGCGCCCATCGGATTGAGCGCCAGATAGGCGGCTTCCTTGGTCTGTTCGCGGGTCAGGCGGACGGTTTCGTAGGGCTTGCCGATCCATTCGAGCGCAATATGGGTGGCCAAGGGGCATGCGCCGGGAAAATAATAAAGTTTCATGAGGTTCCCAGAGTGGAATAGGGGGGATCGCCCTGTGTTATACCACCGCACGAGGCCGTTGAGGATTGAAGCATTCATCCATGGGGTAGACTATCCAGTTGACGCTGTCTTACGATGAGGCCTCTTTCATGGATCCCTTGCGCATTGTTTTCCTGGACCGGGATTCCCTGCCGGCGACGGAGCATTTCACCGGCCCGGAGGCGCCCCACGAACTTGTGCAGTACCCGCGCACCGCGCCGGAGCAGGTCGTCGAGCGCATCCGCGACGCCGACATCGTGATCGTCAACAAGGTCGTGCTGGCCGCAGACGCGATCGACCAGGCGCCGCGCCTGCGCATGATCGCGGTCAGCGCGACGGGTACCGACAACATTGACCTGGACGCCTGCGACCGGCGCGGCATCATCGTGTCCAACGTGCGCGATTATGCCGTGCATGCCGTGCCGGAGCACACCTTCGCCCTGATGCTGGCGTTGCGGCGCAACCTCCTTGCCTACCGCCAATCCGTGCGCGAAGGCCGTTGGCAGGCCAGCGGCCAGTTCTGCTATTTCGACTTTCCCGTGCGCGACCTCGCCGGATCCACGCTGGGCATCATCGGCCGGGGCGCGCTGGGTGAAGCGGTGGCCGAGATCGCCCGTGCTTTCGACATGAAGGTCCAGTTCGCCGCGCGCCGGGACGCGAGCGAACCGACCCACGACTACACGGATTTCAATCACGTGCTGCGCACCAGCGATGTGATCAGCCTGCATTGCCCGCTCAATCACCAGACCCGGGGCATGATCGGCGCCGCCGAATTCTCCCTGATGGAACGCAAGCCGCTGCTGGTGAACACCGCGCGCGGCGGACTCGTGGATGAATACGCGTTGGAGCACGCGCTGCGGACCGGCCAGATCAGCGGGGCGGGCTTCGATGTCGCCTCCCAGGAGCCCCCCGCGCCCGACCACCCGCTGATGCGTCTGCTGGATCTTCCGAATTTCATCCTGACTCCGCACATGGCCTGGGCCAGCGACGTCGCCATCCGGACGATGATCCGGCAGGTGCGTGACAATATCGATGCGTTCTTGCGGGACGATCCCCGCAATGTCGTCGCCGGCTATCGCGCCACCCGCTGACCCCGAAGCCCATCCATGCCAGCCGATCGTCCCGGACCCGATGTGTCCCGACCCCTGCGCATCGCCATCAATGGATATGGCCGCATCGGCCGCTGCGTGCTGCGCGCGTTGATGGAATCCCCGCATCGCCGATCACTGGATGTGGTGGCGATCAACGAGCCGGCGGATCTCGATTCCATGGCCTACCTGACCCGTTTCGATTCGACCCACGGCATATTCCCGGGCGAGGTCGGGGTGCTTGAAGGCGGGCTGGAGATCGCCGGGCGGGCGATCCCTGTCTTTCATGCGCGGGACCCTGCGGACGGCCCCTGGAGCCGGCTGGATTTCGATCTGTTGCTGGAATGCTCGGGTGCCTTCGCCACGCGCGAGCGTCTGCAGGCTTTCCTGGAAGCCGGCTGCCCCCGGGTCCTGGTCTCGCATCCGGGCCGCAGCGCGGCCGACGTGGATTGCACCATCGTCCACGGCATCAACGACGGCGACTTGCGGCCGGACCAGCGCATCGTGTCGGCGGCCTCGTGCACGACCAACGCAGCCGTACCGATCCTGGATCTGCTGGAACGCCATCTTGGCGTGGACGGCGCCTTCTTGACCACGTTGCATTCGGTGATGAACGACCAGCCCATGATCGACGGCTACCATCACACCGACCTGCGCCGCACCCGCTCGGCCATGCAGTCGATCGTGCCGGTCGCCACCGGCCTGGCCCAGGGCATCGAACGCATGCTGCCCGGCCTGGCCGGGCGCATTCAGGCCAAGGCGGTGCGGGTCCCCATCCTGAACGTTTCGGCCATCGATCTGGCCGTCAACCTGCGCCGGAATACCTCGCCGGACGCCCTGAACGCGCTGTTCGCCGCGGCGGCGCTGGCCCGACCGGACCTGATCGCCTGTACCGACCAGCCCCACGCCTCGGTGGACTTCAACCACGATCCGCATTCGGCCGTTGTCGACCTGGGCCAGACCCGGGTCAACCAGGGCCGCTTCGCCAACCTGCTCATCTGGTTCGACAACGAATGGGGCTTCGCCAACCGGATGCTCGACGTGGCGCGGGTATGGGCCGGACTTTTTCAGGATTCCGCCGCGCCGGCGCACGCAACCTTTTCTTCTTCTCCCGGAGTTTGACATCATGGCCGATATTCGGACCGAAACCGATTCCATGGGCGCCATCGAGGTGCCCGCCGCGCATTACTGGGGCGCGCAAACGCAGCGCTCCATCCAGAACTTCCCGATCGGCGTGGCCCGGTTCCGCTGGCAACCCCCGGTGATCCGCGCCCTGGGCGTGCTGAAAAAGGCCGCGGCCCAGGCCAATGCCGAACTCGGTGAACTGCCCGCCGACATCGGCAACCTGATCGTGCGCGCCGCCGATGAGGTCATCGAAGGCAAGCTCGACGGGGAGTTCCCGCTCGTGGTGTTCCAGACCGGCTCGGGCACTCAGTCGAACATGAATGCCAACGAGGTCATCTCCAACCGGGCCATCGAGCTGGCCGGCGGTCAGGTCGGCTCCAAGGCTCCGGTGCACCCGAACGACCACGTCAATCGCGGCCAATCGTCCAACGACACCTTTCCCACGGCCATGCACATCGCGGTGGCCGAAGAACTGTCGCGCCATTTCTTCCCGTCCGTCGGGCGCCTGCGCGCCACGCTGGACGCCAAGGCCAGGGCTTTCCAGGACGTCGTCAAGACGGGGCGCACCCACTTGCAGGACGCCACGCCGATCACGCTGGGCCAGGAAATCAGTGCCTGGGTGGCGCAGATCGATTTCGCTCTGGACGCCGTGCAATCGGCGTTGCCGGGCATCTATGACCTGGCGATCGGCGGCACGGCCGTGGGCACCGGCCTGAATGCCCATCCGCGTTTCGGCGAACTGGCCGCCGCGCGCATCGCCGACATCACCGGCCTGCCGTTCCGCAGCGCCGAAAACAAGTTTTTCGCCCTGTCCGCGCATGACGCGCTGGTCAATCTGTCGGCCGCGCTGCGCACCCTGGCTGGCGCCCTGATGAAGATCGCCAACGACGTGCGCTGGCTGTCCAGCGGTCCGCGCTGCGGCATCGGCGAACTGCTGATCCCGGAAAACGAACCCGGCTCGTCCATCATGCCGGGCAAGGTCAACCCCACCCAGTGCGAGGCCATGACCATGGTCTGCGCCCAGGTCTACGGCAACGACGCCGCCGTGGCCTTCGCCGGTTCCCAGGGCAATTTCCAGTTGAACGTCTACAAGCCCGTCATGGTGCACAACGTCCTGGAAAGCATCGGCCTGCTGGCCGACGCCTGCCTGTCTTTCGACGAGCACTGCGCCGTCGGCATCGAGCCCAATCGGCCGCGCATCGAGGAAAATCTGAACAAGAACCTGATGCTGGTCACCGCGCTGAACCGCCACATTGGCTACGACAAGGCCGCCGCCATCGCCAAGAAGGCCCACAAGGAACACAGCACCTTGCGGGAAGCCGCGCTGGCGCTGGGCTTTTTGACCGATGCGCAGTACGATGAATGGATCGTTCCTCTGGACATGACCCACCCCAGCAAGGCATGAGACCGGACACGGGACAGCCCTCCGCAGACTGTCCCGCGCCAGCCGGATCCGAGCCGTGAGCATGATGAAATCGCCTGTACGGATCAAACGCGTTTACGAAGCCCCGTCGGACACAGACGGTCTGCGCGTGTTCATCGACAGGCTTTGGCCGCGGGGTGTTTCCAAGGGTGCGTTTGAATATGATCTTTGGTGCAAGGACCTGGCGCCCAGCCCGGCGCTGCGCGCCTGGTTCGGCCACAAGCCCGAACACTGGGACGGCTTTCGCCGCGATTACGACGCCGAATTGCGGGACGAACGGGCGCAGGCCCGCATGGGAGAAGTCTTCGCCGCGGCCGAAGGCCGGCGCATCACCCTGGTGTTCGGCGCCAAGGATCCCGAACACAATCATGCGCTGATCCTGGCCGATGCCATGAACGACTATGCCAGGCGTCACCGCCTCGCCTGAACGGGTTCCGCCCACTACTTCGGAAAGGACATGCTGCTGGTCTATTTCGGTTCGCAATCGGTCTGGGCGCTGTCGCTTCTGGGGCTGATCCTGCTGCTGGCCGTGGTCATCGCCATCCAGGCGCATCGTGGCCGGGCCCGTGGCGGGAACGAAGAATTGCCCGGCATGATCGGCGAGATCACCCAGGCCTCCGATGCGCGTGGCCGCGCGCGCGCCCTGGTGCGTGGAGAAGTCTGGCAAGTGCATGCCGACGCACCATTGCGGCCTGGCCAGGCCGTACGGGTCTTGGCCGAGCGCGGCCTGATGCTTGAAGTCGAACCCGTCCCCGATCGGGATGTTTTTCTGGGAGAGCCCTCATGATGTTCCTGGAGCTGAATTCGGGCCTCGGCCTGCTGGTGCTCGTTTTTCTGGTGTTCGTGCTGTTCAAGCTGTTCCGCATCCTGCGTGAGTATGAGCGCGCCGTCATCTTCACACTGGGCCGGTACACCGGCACCAAGGGCCCGGGACTGATCATCGTCATCCCCTTCCTGCAGCATGCGCTGCGGGTGGACATGCGCGTGGTGACGCTGGACATCCCGCCTCAGGACGTGATTTCCCGCGACAATGTGTCGGTGCAGGTGAACGCGGTGGTGTATTTCCGGGTGGTGGATCCCGGCAAGGCGATCATTCAGGTCGAACGCTACCTGGAGGCCACCAGCCAGTTGGCGCAGACGACGCTGCGGGCGGTGCTGGGCAAGCACGAATTGGACGAGATGCTGGCCGAACGCGAAAAGCTGAATCAGGATGTCCAGACCATCCTGGACGCCCAGACGGATGGCTGGGGCATCAAGGTCACCAACGTGGAGATCAAGGACATCGGCCTGAACGAGACCATGGTGCGGGCCATGGCGCGCCAGGCGGAGGCCGAGCGTGAACGCCGCGCCAAGGTCATCCACGCCGAGGGTGAACGCCAGGCGGCGCGGGCACTGGCCGATGCGGCCAATACGCTGGCGCAGGAGCCGTCCGCCATGCAGTTGCGCTACCTGGAGACCCTGGCCCAGGTAGCGGGCGACAAATCGTCCACGCTGGTTTTCCCGATTCCCATCGACCTGCTGGCCGGGTTCATGGGGCCGTCGCGTCCGCCTCGGCCAGAAGCCGACCAATGACGGCGCCGGCCTTCAGGTCATCCAAGCGGCCGAAATGATGCAGGCGGACGCCGCCCCGGGCGTCCAGGATCACCAGGGATGGCGTGCCCTGCAGTCCCCAGGCCTGCATGGTCAGGGGAATCGGATTGCCGGACGGCGCGGGGCGGTCGATGCCCACGGGGAAACGGATCCGGTATTCGTGCAGGAACGCCCGCAGCGCGACTTCGCCCATGGCGGCGTGATGCTCGAAGACCGTGTGCAGTCCGATGACCTGGACGCGCCCCGGGGGAAAGGACTCATGGATCGCCTTGGCCTGGGGCAGCCCGTGGGACACGCATCCCGGACACAGCATCTGGAAGGCGTGCACGACCACCACGGATCCGCGCAGCGACTCCAGCGAGGGCGGGTCGTCGTGGATGTTCAGCCACGTCTCGATCTCCCAGGGGGGAGGCAGCGCACCGTTGATCATGATCAGGTTCCACGATGAAGTCGGTCGATTCCATGATAGGACGGACGTACAATCAAAGAAAGACGCCCGGCCGGGAAAACCTACAATTCGTAGTGGTAATCGCCTGCGAATTGACCGACCATGGTGTAATGATGCGCCTTCGACGCCCGGTGTGCCGGCGGCGAGGCGGTGCGGGGCGCTCGTGGGGCGCCCCTCGGAAACTTCCCTGTCTGACGGAGACTCACACATGAAACTGTCCGCTCTCGCCCTGAGCCTTTCCCTGCTGGCCATGGGCCAGGCCGCCCACGCCGCGCCGGATTTCGCCCAGGTCAAGGACATCCTGACCAAGAACGCCTGTCTGGCCTGTCATTCGGTCGACAAGAAGGTCGTCGGGCCCGCGTACATCGATGTCGCGGCCAAGCACAAGGGCCAGGCGGACGCCGCCGACGTCCTCACCAAGCACATCAAGGGCGGCAGTTCCGGTGTGTACGGGCCGATTCCGATGCCGCCCAACGTCGGCATTTCCGACGCCGACATCAAGACGGTGGTCGACTGGCTGGTGGCTGGCGCCCCGCACTGATCGCCCGACGCGCTTGCGCGGACCCTGTGCGCGGCTGTCGGCCGCCACAGGGTTTTTTACTTTCAGGGTCCGGATCCGCGGACCCGTCCTTCATCAACAGGAGCCGGCATGAACCGAGTCGATGTCTTCTCGGGCCTGGAAACCCAGTCCATTTCCGTCGAAGTCCTGCGGGAAAAATACGCCAAAGGCGACGAAACCTCGATCGTCGAAATCCAGCGGCGCGTGGCGCGCGCGTTGGCCTCAGTCGAAAAACCGAAGCAGCGCGCCCGTTACCGTGCCTTGTTCCTGGATGCCCAGCAGCGCGGTTTCATCCCTGCGGGCCGGATCAATTCGGCCGCGGGCACGGACCTGGCCGCCACGCTCATCAACTGCTTCGTCCAGCCGGTCGGCGATTCGGTGTCCGATCCGGTGGACGGCCGGCCGGGCATCTACGACGCCCTGCAAAAGGCCGCCGAGACCATGCGCCGCGGCGGCGGGGTGGGTTACAACTTCAGCCACATCCGTCCGGCGGGCGCCATCGTCAAGGGTACGGCCTCAAAGGCGTCCGGGCCCGTTTCCTACATGCGCGTGTTCGACCGCTCCTGCGAGACTGTCGAATCGGCCGGATCGCGGCGCGGCGCACAGATGGGTGTGCTCGACGTCGGCCATCCCGACATCGAGACGTTCATCGAGGCCAAGCAGACGGCCGGCGAACTGACCAACTTCAACGTGTCGGTCAGCGTCACCGACGAATTCATGCGCGCCGTCGAGCACGACGCCCCGTTTCCCCTGACCCATGCGGCGGAGCCTTCGGACGACCTCAAGGCCGCCGGCGCCTATCGCCGCGAGGACGGTCTGTGGGTCTACCGCGAAATCCGGGCGCGCGACCTGTGGGACCGGATCATGCGATCCACCTACGACTACGCCGAGCCCGGCGTGCTGTTCCATGACCGGATCAACGGCGAGAACAATCTGCATTATCTGGAAACGCTGGGTGCCACCAACCCTTGCGGCGAACAGCCGCTGCCGGGCTACGGTTGCTGCTGCCTGGGTTCCATCGACCTGACGCGCTTCGTGCGCGACCCGTTCGGCTTGCAGGGTGATCCTTCGGTGGATTGGGACGGCCTGGCCGAGGTCGTGGGGGTGGCCGTGCGCATGCTGGACAACGTGCTCGACGCCACCGTCTGGCCGCTGCCCGAGCAGGCGGCCGAGGCCGCCCGCAAGCGCCGCGTCGGTCTGGGCGTCACAGGGCTGGGCGATGCGCTGATCATGCTGAAGCTGGCCTATGACAGCGAGCCCGCGCGCGCGATGGCCGCCCGTTTCGCTCGCGAAGTGGCCCACGCCGCTTATCGGGCCTCGGTGGATCTGGCCCGCGAGCGCGGCCCTTTCCCGGGCTTCCAGGCCGGCCCCTATCTGGACAGCGGTTTTGCCCGGCGCCTGCCCGAGGACATCCGTGCCGCCATCGCGGAGCACGGCATCCGCAACAGCCATCTCACCTCGATCGCCCCGACGGGCACGATTTCCCTGGCCTTCGCGGACAATGCCTCCAACGGCATCGAACCGCCTTTCTCCTGGACCTATACGCGTACCAAGCGCATGGCCGATGGCGGCAGGCAGGACTATGTGGTCGAGGACCACGCCTACCGGCTCTACCGCCTGATGGGAGGCGACGTGTCCGGCGCGCTGCCGCCGTATTTCCGCACCGCCCTGGAGATCTCCGCGCGCGACCACGCGCTGATGGTCGCGGCCGTCAAGGACCACGTCGACGCCGCGATTTCCAAGACCGTGAACGTGGCCGCGGACTACCCCTACGAGGACTTCAAGGATCTGTACATGCAGGCCTGGAAACTCGGTCTGAAGGGGATCACCACCTATCGTCCCAGCGGCAAGCGCGGCGCCGTATTGTCCGTGTCTCCGGCGGCCGAAGCGCCCGCACAGCCGGAGGCCATCTCCCTGTCCGAGGCCGATCGCCGCCTGGTACTCAAGCGTGTCATCGAGCCTGTGCTCAACAGCCTGCGCTGGCCCAATCGTCCACGGTTGCCGCGCGGGGCCTCCTGCTGGGCATCGGACGCCATCGAGTCTCCGGAAGGCAGTTTCGTGGTTTTCGTATCCGATCTGCAGAAGCGGCCCTTCGAAGTCTGGGTCAACGGCGCCCGCCCGCCGCGCGGCCTGGGTTCCGTGTCCAAGATGCTCAGCCTGGACATGTACACGGACGACTTCCCCTGGCTCAATCGCAAACTGGAAGTTCTGGCCGCCACCAATGGCGGCTCGGCCTTCCAGATCCTGGACCCCGAGGCCGGCGAACCGATCTGGGTGCCTTCGACGGTGGCCGCTTTGGCGCGCCTGGTCGCGTTCCGCCACCGCTCGCTGGGCATCGACATCGACGCCGCGGCCGCGCCGAAGTCGGCAATGATGGAAGCGCTGATCGCGCCGCGTGAACCCAAGACCGGCCCCGATGGCACCATGGGGTGGATCTGCGATGTCCTCAACCCGGTGACGGGCGACGATTTCGTGCTGATGGTCAAGGAATTGCGCATGCCCGACGGCTCCACCCGTCCGTATTCAGTGTGGGGCGCCGGCAAGTTCCCTCGTGCCTTCGAGGGCCTGTTCAAGCTCCTGAGCCTGGACATGCGCATCGTCGATCCGGCCTGGATCGCCATGAAGCTGCGCAAGCTGATGAATTACGCCGAGCCCCAGGGCGATTTTCTGGCACGCGTGCCCGGCGCCGAAAAATCCAGCTCCTTCCCCTCGACCGAAGCCTACATCGCCCGCCTGTTGATCCACCGCTATGCGATGCTCGGCATTCTTGACGAACAGGGCGAGCCCGTCGAGCAGATGGGCGTCGTCCAGGCCGAGTCCGAAGCCACCGAGGCCATGGCGGCCGCGCATCCGGCCCGCCAGGCGCCGCCCGTCCACGGAACCGAGTGCCCCGAATGCCACCTGCACAGCGTCATCAAGAAAGACGGCTGCCAGTTCTGCACCCACTGCGGATACACGGGCGCATGTGGATGAGACAGGACGAGGAACAGTCCCTGCGGACTGTTCCTCGCCTGTCGAATCCGAGCCCCGCTTGCAAGCGGCGAGGTGGAGAGATGCCCCGGCTCGAGGTTTCCTCGCCTGTCGAATCCGAGCCGCTTGCAAGCGGCGAGGTGCGGGAAACGGATATAGAATGATTCCCCCGGCCCGGGGAGACCGGGGGCTCAACCACTCACACAAGAAGTGACATGAATCATCAATACGACGTCCTGATCATCGGCAGCGGCCTGTCCGGCCTGACGGTGGCGTTGCATCTGGCGGCCGACAAGAAAGTCGCCGTGCTGTCGAAAAAAGCCCTGCTGGACGGGGCGAGCAACTGGGCGCAGGGCGGCATCGCCGCCGTGCTGGATTCGCAGGACAGTCACGACGAGCACATCGCCGACACGCTGGTCGCGGGCGCCGGACTGTGCGATTCCGACGCCACGCGTCACATCGTCGAGCAGGGGCGGTCGGCCATCGACTGGCTGATCGAACTGGGCGTGCCCTTTACCCCCGATCAGGGCGCCGAACTGGGTTTCCACCTGACCCGCGAAGGCGGCCACAGCCAACGGCGCATCATCCATGCGGCCGACGCCACCGGCCATCTGGTCCAGTTGACCCTGGAGCAGCAGGTCCGGGCACACCGCAACATCACCCTGCTGGAATACCATTCCGGCGTCGAACTCATCACCAGCCGTATCCTGGCCGGCGGCGGTGCCCCATCCACCGGCCAGCCGGCCCGCTGCCTTGGGGCCTACGTGTACGACGAACGCGCCGACCGGGTGCACACCATCCTGGCGTCCCGCGTCGTGCTGGCGACCGGCGGCGCGGGCAAGGTCTACCTGCACACCAGCAACCCCGACACCTCCACCGGCGACGGCATCGCCATGGCTTGGCGGGCGGGTTGTCGCGTGGCCAACATGGAATTCATGCAGTTCCATCCGACTTGCATGTTCCATCCGCAAGCCAAATCCTTCCTGATCTCCGAGGCCGTGCGCGGAGAGGGCGGGGTGTTGCGCCTGCCGGCCTCGGCCGGCGCCCAGGCAGGCGAACGCTTCATGCAATGGCACGATGATCGTCTGGAACTGGCCCCGCGCGACGTGGTGGCCCGCGCCATCGATTTCGAGATCAAGAAGCGCGGCCTGACCCATGTGGATCTGGACATCAGCCATCGGCCGGCCGAATTCATCCGCGCGCATTTTCCGACCATCCACGCCCGCTGCCTGGAGTTCGGCATCGACATGACCCGCGAACCGATTCCGGTGGTGCCGGCGATGCACTTCACCTGCGGCGGCGTGGTGGTCGACATGAATGGCCGCACCGACATTCCGGGCCTCTACGCGGTGGGGGAAACCGCTTACACCGGCCTGCATGGCGCCAACCGTCTGGCCAGCAACTCGTTGCTGGAATGCTTGGTGATCGGCCGCAGCGCCGCGCACGACATCGATGCCCAGCCCGATCCGGATCCCCTGCCGGGTCAGGTGCCCGACTGGGACGAGAGCCGGGCCCGGGACAGCTCCGAGGCCGTGCTGGTCACACACGCCTGGGACGAGGTCCGCCGCCTGATGTCCAACTACGTCGGCATCGTGCGCACCCAGAAGCGTCTGGGCCGCGCGCGCCAGCGCATCAGCCTGCTGGACCAGGAAATCGAATCGTATTACCAGGAGCACCGGGTCACCAGCGATCTGCTGGAATGCCGCAACCTGATCCAGGTCGCGGCCCTGGTGGTGGCGGCGGCGCTGTCGCGCAAGGAAAGCCGCGGCCTGCACTACTGCCAGGATTTCCCCTGGACCTTGCCCCGGGCGCTGCCCACGGTGATGACGCCGGAAGAAGGCTTTCGCTGATGGTGCGCCGGCACGCGGCCGGCGCCGGCGGGGATCAGACGATCCGCAGGGAATAATCGACGGCCCGGACGTCCTTGGTCAGGCTGCCGATCGATATCCGGTCCACGCCCGTCAGGGCGATCGCGCGCACGGTTTCGTGATGAATGCCGCCTGATGCTTCGAGCAGGGCGCGGCCGGCGTTCAGGGCGACCGCCGCGGCCAGGTCTTCCAGGCTGAAGTTGTCGAGCAGCACGGAAACGGCTCCGGCGTCCAGCGCCTGACGCAATTCGTCCAGCGATTCGACCTCGATCTGGATCGGGACACCACCCGAGACGTCCCGTGCGGCCCGCAAGGCGGCGGCGATGCCGCCCGCCGCCATGATGTGGTTTTCCTTGATCAGGATGCCGTCGTACAGCGCCATGCGCTGGTTCTGGCCACCGCCCACGCGCACGGCGTATTTCTCGGCCTGGCGCAGGCCGGGCAGCGTCTTGCGGGTATCGAGAATGGCGGCGCGCGTCCCGGCCGTCAGGTCCACATAGCGGCGGGTCGCCGTGGCCACGCCCGACAGCAACTGCAGGAAGTTCAGCGCGGTGCGCTCCGCAGTCAGCAGGGCGCGCGCCGGGCCATGCAGGCGGCAGACCACGGAATCGGCTTCCATCAGGTCGCCCTCGGCGTAGGCCCAGTCGAGCAGAATGCGTGCGTCCACCCGGTGCATCACGGTCTCGAACCAGGGGGCGCCGCACAGCACGGCGGGTTCGCGCACGATGACGCGGGCGGCCTCGACTTGGTCCTCGGGGATCAGCAGGCCTGTGAGGTCGCCCGGACCGACGTCCTCGGCCAGCGCGCGTTCGACGCTGGCTTCGATTGAGGATTGCAGGATGGGCGGGAAGGGGGCGTGGGGATTGCGCAGTGAGGAAGAGGGCGAGGACGTGCTCATGCCGGACCGATTCCCGAAAACAGGGCCTGTTCCTGCGCCAGGTCGGGACCGGGACGGGGATCGCGGCGGCGCGCGGCGGCGAAGTCCAGCATGCGGTCGATGCAGACCTTGGCCTGGCGTCCCAGCGCGGGATCCAGGCGGACTTCGTTGGTGCCGAATTCCAGCGCGTCGGCCACGCCCTTGAGGGAGTTCATGGCCATCCAGGGGCAATGGGCGCAGCTCTTGCAGGTGGCGGATTCGCCGGCTGTCGGCGCGGCAATGAAGGTCTTGCCGGGGGCGGCCAGGCGCATCTTGTGCAACAGGCCCTGGTCGGTGGCGACGATGAAGGTCGTGGCCGGCGATTCGGTCACGGCCGCCAGCAGCCGCGAGGTCGACCCCACCACATCGGCCTGGGCCACGACGGAGGCGGGCGATTCGGGGTGCACCAGCACCAGGGCGCCCGGATGTTCTTTGCGCATCAGGTCGAGCTCGATGCCCTTGAATTCGTCGTGAACGGTGCAGGAGCCTTGCCACAGCACCATGTCCGCGCCGGTTTCGCGCTGGATGTAGGACCCCAGGTGGCGGTCCGGCGCCCAGAGGATTTTCTGGCCCTTGCGGTGCAGTTCCGCGACGATGTCCAGCCCGATGGAGGACGTCACCATCCAGTCGGCCTGGGCCTTTACGGCGGCGCTGGTGTTGGCGTACACCACGACCGTGCGATCGGGGTGCTGCGCCCGGAACGCGGCGAAGGCCACCGGATCGCAGCCCAGGTCCAGCGAACAGGTGGCGTCCAGATCGGGCATCAGGATGCGCTTTTCGGGGGAGAGGATCTTGGCCGTCTCGCCCATGAAGCGCACGCCCGAGACCACCAGGGTGTCGGCGGCGTGATCGCGGCCGAAACGCGCCATTTCCAGCGAATCGGAAACGCAGCCGCCGGTTTCCTCGGCCAGATCCTGGATATCGGCGTCCACGTAGTAGTGCGCGACCAGGGCGGCGTTGCGGGATTTCAGCAAATGCCGGATGCGGTCTTTCTGGAATTCGCGTTCCTGGGGAGACAGCGGGGGATTCACCCGGGCCCAGGCTTCGGCCACCGTATGCGTGCCGACGGCCATGTCCGGGCGGTCGAATTCGACGATTCGGGTACCTGAGGGCATGATGATATGGGATTGAAGCGGAAAAAAGTGTAGAAGGCCATCATACGCCAAAGCGGTCCGCATCGCCCGGTGCGGGTATAATTCGCGCCACCCGTCATCGGGGAGTAGCCTGCCCGCAGCCAGGCCCGTCCGTCCAGGACGGCGCGCCGCGCGGTGCATGCGTCAACATACTTGGCCGTTCGGCCATGGCGCATGCGGTCCACGCATCATCCGGACCTGGCAAGACCGCTGACTGCGTTTCCCGCCGCAAGGGGCCGGCGGGGACGTAGTCGCGCCAGCCCCGGACGTTATTTTCCATGGATGCCTTCCTCGTTTCCACCGGTGTGGTCGCCCTGGGCGAAATCGGCGACAAGACCCAGTTGCTGGCCATGATGCTGGCCGCCCGCTATCATCGGCCCGGCCTGATCTGTCTGGGCGTGCTGATCGCCACGCTGGCCAATCACGCCCTGGCCGGCCTGGCCGGCCAATTGGTCGCCCGGCTGCTCGATCCCGATATCCTGCAGTGGGCAGTGGGGATTTCCTTCCTGCTCATGGCAGGCTGGCTGCTGATTCCCGACAAGCTGGAGGAAGCGCCCCGGCCAATGCGCGGCCTGGGCGTGCTGACGGCCACGATCACGTTGTTCTTCCTGGCGGAGATGGGAGACAAGACCCAGATCGCCACCGTGGCCCTGGCGGCGCGCTACGAGAATCTCGTGGCGGTCGTGGGCGGCAGCACGCTGGGCATGATGCTGGCCAATGTGCCCGCCGTGTATTTCGGCGCCCGCGCCGCCGACCGCCTGCCGGCCCGGCTGGTGCATGGCGTCGCCGCCGCGCTCTTCGCGATCATGGGCGGCGTCACGCTGGCGAACGCGGCCGGCTGGGTGTAGGACGGCCTTCGATGCCCGCTCTGTTCCTGTTCGTCCTGACGCTGGG
This sequence comes from Castellaniella denitrificans, assembly GCF_027214045.1. Lineage (GTDB taxonomy): Bacteria > Pseudomonadota > Gammaproteobacteria > Burkholderiales > Burkholderiaceae_B > Castellaniella > Castellaniella denitrificans_A. The sequence continues at coordinate 92,646 of NZ_JAPWHE010000006.1, forward strand.
GCTGGTCATCTGGCAACCCCGCGGCCTGGGCATTGGCTGGAGCGCCGGCCTGGGCGCCGGGCTCGCGCTGCTGACCGGCGTCATCCGGCTGGAGGACATCCCGGTGGTCTGGGGCATCGTCTGGAACGCCACCGGCACCTTCATCGCCGTCGTCATCATCAGCCTCCTGCTGGAGGCCGCCGGGTTTTTCGAGTGGGCCGCCCTGCACGTGGCCCGCTGGGGCGGCGGCCGGGGCGGGCGGCTGTTCGTCCTGATGATCCTGCTGGGCGCCGGCGTCAGCGCGTTGTTCAACAATGACGGCGCGGCGCTGATCCTGACCCCGATCGTCGCCGCCATGCTGGCGGCGCTGCGCTTTTCTCCTCAGGCGACCCTGGCTTTCGTCATGGCGGCGGGCTTCATCGCCGACATCGCCAGCCTGCCGCTGGTGGTGTCCAATCTGGTGAACATCGTCACGGCGGATTATTTCGGCATCGGCTTCGCCCGCTATGCGGCCGTCATGGCGCCGGTCGATCTGGTGGCCATTCTGGCGTCCCTGGCGGTCTTGGGGCTGGTGTTCCGCCGCGCCATTCCGCGGCGTTACGATGCGCAACGGCTGCCGGCGCCGGCCTCGGTCGTGCGCGACCGGCCGACGTTCATGGCGGGGTGGGGCGTGCTGGCCTGGTTGCTGCTGGGGTTCTTCGTGCTTGAACCCCGGGGCATTCCCGTCAGCGCGACGGCGGCGGCCGGCGCCCTGGCCCTGGCCGGCGTGGCCGCCCGGGGTGGCCGCATTCCGGTCCTGCGCCGTGTGCGCGGGGCGCCCTGGCAGATCATCGTGTTCGCCCTGGGCATGTACCTGGTGGTCTACGGTCTGCGGCACGCGGGGTTGACGACATTCTTGACGCGGTCTCTGGATTGGCTGGCCGGGCAGGGACTTTGGACCGCGACCCTGGGGACGGGGCTGTTGAGCGCGGTCCTGTCGTCCCTGATGAACAACCTGCCCACCGTCCTGATCGGCGCCCTGTCGATCGAGGCGTCCCAGGCGCAGGGTGTCGTGCGCGAGGCGATGATCTACGCGCACGTGATCGGCTGCGACCTGGGACCCAAGATGACGCCGATCGGCAGCCTGGCCACGCTGCTGTGGCTGCACGTGCTGCGCGGCCGGGACATCCGCATCGGCTGGGGGCAATATTGCCGGATCGGGCTGACGTTGACCCTGCCGGTGCTGGCCGCAGCCTTGGCGGCGCTGGCGTGGCGGCTCGGGTGACCGGGCGCGGCCGGCGCTATTCCAGCACCAGCCGATCCTCTACGCTCGCCACTCCGGGCGCCGCCCAGGCCGCTTGTTCGATCGACTTCCGTTCCCTCCAGCTGCGGACTTTGCCGTCCAAGGTCACCTTGCTGTCCTTGACGGACACGGTGACGCCGCTGGCCTCGACTTCGGCGCTGCGCTTGAGGGCTTCCTCGATCCGGCGCTTGACGTCGCTTGCCACGATCGCCGGCGCGACGATGATCTGATTGGTGACGCCGAGCACGCCGGAAAGCTTGCGGACCGCGTGTTCGGCGGCGGATCGCTGGAAATACCAATCCACTTTACCCGACAGGGTGACCCATCCCTTCTGGACCTTGACCTGGATCTTGTCGCTGGGGATCGTCACGTCCCAGGCGATGATCCTGAGGGCGCGGCTGGCGATCTCGTCGTCCGCGATGTGTTTGCCCAAACTATCGCGAACCTCGATCTCCTGCGCGATGCCCCGGACGCCGTTCACGCCTCGAACCACGCGTTCCGCCGTGAGTTTCTGCGCATAGGTGGCCACATGTCCGGTCAGCGTCACCACCCCATTGTCCACAGCGACGCCGATATTCGCCGCATCAATACTCGGCTCATAATCCAGTGCGCTTTCAACCATGTCCCGCAATGTCGTGTCTTTCATGAGAATCTCCGAAACTCATCGAATGGATGTCGATTGATCGGTCGTCATACCGATGAGTCATTGTGCGGCGCCGGTCCGGCGGGATATTGACGATGGTCAACAATGCGCCGTCGGCGCCGGGGGGCGCGGATGTCTCGATTCAGGGGGCGACGGATCCCGGGGCGGCGGTCACCGGCTGGAACCCATCTGGCTCAAAGCTTTCGGATCGCGTATGCAAAGGCGCCGCCTGCTCACGTCCACGATATGCGCCGACTGCAGCCGTCCGAGCGCGCGGCTGACGGTTTCGATTTTCATGCCCAGATGGCGGGCGATGTCTTCGCGCGTCATCTTCAGTACAAATTCTTGTGGCGAATAGCCATTGGTGGCCATGCGCTCCGACATGGTGAGGATGAAATTGGCGATGCGCTCTTCACTGCTCATGTTGGCCATCACCATCAGCAAACGCCTGTAATGGCTCGTTTCATGCGCGATCGCCCGGTTCAGCTGCAATGCCGCTTCCGTATCGGTTCTGGAACAGGCCAGCACATCGGAGAAAGGCAGCACGCATACCAGGGAATCTTCGAGGGCGACGGCATCGCACATGTGATGGCCGGTTTCGATGCCGTCCAGGCCCAGCAGGGAGCCGGCCATGGGAAACGACGCGATCTGTTCCGTGCCGGCGGAGTTCGTGATGCGCAGTTTCATGGATCCGGCATAGAGCTGGTACAGATTGACCAGAGGGTCGCCGGCGCGATAGAGGGCCTGCCCGCGCCGCACGGCACGGCGGTTGATGGCTCCTGTCGGAAAAGGCTGCTGCTCGGAGCGCCTTGCATGGCGGCATAAGTCTGGAACCGAACAAGCGCCCGCGGCCGCCATTTTGCACGTGACCGGCGCAGGAGGGCTTGGGGATGGAAAACGAATGAAAGGACCATAGTCCTGCATATCGCGGCGCTCGGCCGACAGGTAAGCGGTATCCATTGCGTGCCTCGCGTGATTTTTCTGGGGGGCCCGGGTTTGTATAAAGCTTGGCAAGACACATAGTGCCGGGGGCGGGCGGCTCACGCTATCCACATAGTGCCGGGGGCGGGCGGCTCACGCTATCGGCGGATTCAGATAGTTTTTAAAGAAATGGACTACAGGCGTAGGAATCTTCCTACGAACATCGCTGGAGAATCGGCTAGTTGCCTGTGTTGGGCTGCGCCGGGTGCGAATCCAGCGGGCCGGGGTCATTGAGCAGGTGATGGCTGATGGCGTAGCGGACCAGGTCCGCCTGGTTGCGCATGTGCATCTTGAGGAACAAGCGGGTTTTGTAGGTGCTGACGGTCTTGACGCTGATGAACAGACGCCGGGCGATTTCCGCATTGTTCTGGCCTTCCGCAAGCAGCTGGAAAACCGTGAATTCACGATCCGACAGGAGCAGGTGAGGGGAGTCGCCCCCATCGCCGCGCCCATCGAAGGCAATGCTTTCGGCCAGCGCCTGGCTCAGGAATCGCCCGCCCATCGCCACCTTGCGCACCGCCTGGACCAGTTCCTCGGCCGCGCCGTCCTTGGTCAAGTAGCCCGATGCGCCCGCCTTGATCGCCCGTGTCGCATATTGCTGTTCTCCATGCATGGTCAGCACCAGAATGGGAACGCCGGGGTATTCCGTCTTGATCTGGCGGATCAAGTCGATGCCGTCCCGTCCGGGCATCGACATGTCGAGCACCAGCACGTTCCAGTGTCGTCGGGCCAGAAGGGCCAGCACTTCCTGGCCGTTTCCCGCCTCGCCTTCCACCAGGATGTCGCTGGTTTGATGAAGCAGGCGTTTCAGTCCTTCACGCAGCAACGTATGATCATCCGCGAGCAAAAGCGAAATCATGATTTTTTCCTACGAAGGCAGCGGCGGCTGCTCCAGAGGCACGCGCACCTCCAGTCGCAATCCCCCGTTCGGGCGGGTATGAATCGACACGGTGCCGTTCAACAGGCGCACGCGTTCGCGCATGCCCATCAGCCCCAGGCGTTTGGGCAATGCTTTGGCCAGATGCTCGGGCGTCGAGCCAATCCCGTTGTCCTGGACGACCAGGACACAATGCGTCTCCGAACAATGCAGTTCAAGCAGAACGTGCGTCGCGCGCGCATGCTTGACAATGTTCGTGAGCGCTTCCTGGGCCACGCGGAACAGCACGGTGCCCATCACCGTGGAAAGCGCGTGTTGGCCGATGTCGATGCGCGTTTTCACATCCATGCCGTAGCGGGCAGAGAAGTCCGCCATCAACCATTCCACTGCGGCGGGCAGGCCCAGATCGTCCAGCATGATGGGCCGCAGATCGGATGCGATGCGACGCAGGGAAGTGAAGGCGCTTTTGATCAAATGACGCATTGCGTCCACGTGGCCGGATCCGGCGACGGTCAGCGGATGCATGGTTGTTTCGAGTTGGGACAGTTCCATCGAAAGGGTGGTCAGGCATTGGCCGATGTCATCGTGCAATTCCCGCGCGATGTGTCTTTTTTCCTGTTCCCGTTCCCTCAGCAAGGCATTGGACAACCGCGTGAGTTCATCGCGCGAGGCGCGCAATGCCTGCTCGATCTGTTGCTGTTCCGTCATGTCGCGCAGGAAGACCGACAGGTAGACGTCCGTTGGCGTGCCGATGCGCGAGATGGACGCCTCCATGGGAAATTCCTCGCCGTTGGCCTTCAGGCCCCAGAGCGGGGCGCCCAGCCTCGCGCCGCGTTTGGATGCCCCCGCATTCCTGAACCGCGCAATATGCCGCGCGTGGGCCTTGCGAAAGCGCGCCGGAACCAGAATGCCCAGGTCCCGCCCCGTGACTTGTTCGGCGGCATAGAGAAAGACTTTCTCGGCCGCCGGGTTGAACATGACGAGGCGGTGCGCCGCATCGACTGTAATGATCGGTTCGGTCGTGGATTGAATGATATCGATCAGCGGGGGCAGCGTGGGTGAATGCGTCATGGCATCATTCCGGCGGACCTCTCGATTGAAATAATCAAATCTGCGGGATCATTGTCGCAATTTAAAAAACCAAAGGAAAATTCTACGCCAACGGGCCGGTTCTGGAATAAAAATCCGGGGGTGCCGCCAAGCGGACGGGTTTTTCAATCCGTTCATATTTTCTGTGTAATGAGCGCGCGCAGAAAATCGCGGCGGTTGATCATGCCGACGATTTTTCCTCTGCGCGTGATGGGTACGTGTTTGATCCCGTGTCTCAGCATCACATCCACGATTTCCCGGAGGTCCGCCCGGCCATTGCGCGTAATGACCGGGCTCGTCATGACACTCGCCGCCGTTGTCTCGCCCAACTGGAGATTATGCAGAAACTCGAGATTGATCGGCTCGTCTTCGGCCAGCAATTCAAGCCAATCGATCAGCCTTTGCTGGCAAGCGCCGCCTTTTCGTCGGATGAGATCGCCTTCGCTGACCATGCCGACCAATGAGCCGTCGCCTGCGGTCACCATGAGGGCGCCGACGTTCTTGGTCAGCATGAGGCGGATGATTTCCGACACGAGGGTTCCTGTGCCGATGCTCAGCGGAGAGGGCGTCATCAGTTCACGCGCAAGCATGGGATTTCTCCGTAACAACGAAATGCCCCGATCGTCCGGAACACAGGGAAGCAAAAAAGCCGGAATATCATTCAATCTGGATTTTCCTGTGCTCGCGATCCGCTTTTTTCGGCAGAGTCAATGTCAGCAGGCCATTTTGATACGTGGCCCTGACTTCCGGCTCATTGATCGATTGCGACAAGGCGATCGTTCGCTCGATCTGGCCCCAGAAGCGCTCTTGGCGGATGACGCGGCCTTCGTTCTTGTCCTCTTTGTTTTGTTCCTTGTTGGCCCGGATCGTGACAATGTTGTCATCGACTTCCACCGAGATGTCCTCTTTCGGGACACCGGGGATCTCGGCCTTCAGGACGAAATCGGCATCGGATTCAGTGAGGTCGACGCCCATGCCCATGCCAACGGCCCCATCCTCCGCACCCTGGCGGATGGGCCTGAGAAAGGCATGAAACATGTCGGGCAAAATATCCGTGGAAGCGGACAGGGAATAGGGCATGGGGTTGCGCATGTGAATCTCCTGATGTGTCGAAGCCGGCAATGGCTCGCCGTTTATTCATGGTGATCTTTCGGCGGAAGCCTGATTTGATTTCCATCAACGATCCCGACCGAGGGAGCGTCCGGGCCAGGCGCGATGCGCCAACCCGCGCCGATGCCGTGCGGTTCGCCATGAGCACGCCGACGCGATTTTTTCTTGAGATAACTCAAGATGGCCGGAGGCGCTTCTCACTAGGATGAAAAGAGGCGGTTGGCCCATGTCATGGGTGGCCGGCGTCGCTTTCTTTCCCTTTTGTTTCCTTTCGAGACGACGGTGAACGATGCATCCTACGAAGCAGCGGCGCCAGCGCACTGCGCGCCGCCTCATGCGGACAGCTCCTGGGAGCGCATTGACCGGGTGGCTTTCGCAACCGTGGCCAAATTGTCCGGCGGGTTGTCGCCGTTCGGCATGGCCTTCGCGCATCTGGACTGGGCGGCCCACATGGCGTGCAGCCCGGGCAAGGCCTTGGCGCTCTGGCAATTGTTGTTGCCGGGTCAGGACCGGGACGGGACGGCCGATCCCGCCGGAACGGACCGGCGTTTCAAGCATCCTGGCTGGGAAAACCAGCCGTACAGGCAATGGCGCGATCAATTCCTGAAGGCGCAGGCATTCTGGGACCAGGCCACCCGTAACGTCGATGGCGTGCAGCCACATCACCTGCATGTCCAGCACTTCATCACGCGACAATTGCTGGACACGGCCTCACCCAGCAATTTGTGGTGGACCAATCCCGAGGTGCTGGCCGCCGCGCGGGACTCGGCGGGCATGAATTTCGTGCATGGCGGATTGCGCATGCTGGCCGACTGGAAGGATTTGCTGGCCGGGGATGCGCCGGGCACGTCGCCTCAGGCGCTGTCCGCCTACCGGGTAGGGAAAGAAATCGCGGCGACTCCGGGCCAGGTCGTGTTTCGCAATGAGCTGTTCGAGTTGATCCGCTACGCGCCCGCCACCGACGAAGCATGGCGTGAACCGGTGCTCATCGTGCCTTCCTGGCTGCTGAAATATTACATACTGGATCTGTCGGCGCACAATTCGCTGATCCGCCATCTCGTGTACTGTGGCCATACGGTGTTCGCGATGTCCTGGAGGAATCCCGACGCGGAGGCGCGCGATACCGGCCTGGAAGATTACCTGGAACGCGGGGTGCTGCGGGCACTGTCCGAAACCGCGCGTGGCGCAGGGTGCCGGCGGGTGCACGCGGTGGGCTATTGTCTGGGGGGCACGCTGCTGGCCCTGTGCGCCGCCGCCCTGGCTCGCGAGCCGCGCCAGGACGTGAGACTGCAGACCATGACATTGCTGGCCGCCCAGACGGATTTCAGCGAGCCGGGCGAACTGGGCTTGTTCATGGGAACCAGCGCCGTCGCTTTCCTGGATGGCCTGATGTGGCAACAAGGATATCTGGATGGCGTGCAGCTGGCGGGGGTGTTTCAACTGCTCAACGCCCGCGACCTGATCTGGTCGCGGCTGGTGCGCGAGTATCTGCTCGGCCATGCGCAACGCGTGACCGACATGATGGCCTGGAATGCGGATACGACACGTCTACCCTACCGCCTGCACAGCGAAACGCTGCGCTACCTGTATCACGGCAATGATCTGGCCGAGGGACGATATTGCTGGCGCGGCGCGCCAGTGTCCCTGTCCGACTTGCGTGTGCCGGCCTTCGTGGTTGCGACGGAGCGCGATCACATTTCACCCTGGAAATCCGTATACAAGCTTCATCGGCTTTGTGCCCAGGATCTTTCATTCGTCCTTGCGTCAGGCGGCCACAATGGGGGCATCGTCGCGCCGCCAGGGCAGGCGCATGCCCAGTTCCGGCTCGCTCAGCGCAAACTGGGCCAATCCTACCGTTCCCCCGAATCCTGGATGGCGCGCACGCCGATCCGCCCCGGCTCGTGGTGGCCCGCATGGGAGGCGTGGCTGACGGCGCATTCGAGCGTGCGCGTTCCGGTCCAGGCTGTGGCGCAGGCGCACACATTATGCGCCGCCCCCGGCACCTACGTTTTCAATGCCTGAGACATCCGGCCGGTGCGCGGCTCATGGACGAAGGCCGAAGCAGCGCGCGGTATCGCGCCGCAGCTTGCGCAAGACGTTCTCAATGCGCACTTGCGCGCTGCGAATTGTGCTTGCGGTTCGCGGGCGTCGCAAGATCGACACCGGCCAGCGGGTTGTAAGGCATGGCGGGCAGGTGCGTGGCCAGCGTCATGTAGGCCTTCTGCATGTGATCCAGGCCATTGCGGGTCGCGGTCTGCGTGACGGTCTGTCCTTCCAGCACCGCCTGGATCAGTTCCAGCACATACTGATTCCAGCGGCCGATCTGCTCTGCATAGGCCTGTTGCTGCCAGACGGAGCATTGCGCCATGTTTTCGACGTTTTCCAGTTTTCCCGCGTGGCGCGTGGTGGCATCGGCGAATTCGGCGTCCGTGCGGCGCTGCACTTCACGGATGCGCTCCATGCAAGTGAAATAAGTTTTGCAGGCGTCGAGCATGATGCCTGCTCCGGCTTTGTAAAACGACGCCGACGTGTCATTTTGTTCCATGGCGACCTCCTTGCCTGATCATGGGTGCACATATTTTCAGTATGCCTTTCATGCGCGGGGGTTTCTTGACGTTCATCAACCATCCGCCTACCCATCGGGGCAGGCCCCGGTCTGTTCGGACATTGACGCGCATCAATGAACGATGGCCTATTGCCGCTAGGATGAAACGATATCGCACAGGATCGCCGTGCCGTATCCGGTGCCCGAGCGGGAGAGTGAAAATGAAGCCGTTGTCCGCGTCCGTTCTGAAAGCCTTGGAAAGCAAGCTGATCCGGCTGCGCGACACGGCCTTGAGCGAGGTCCGGATGGTCGAAACCCGCGATTTGCGGCCGTACGAGGAAACGGATGGAGAGGTCAGGGACCCGGCCGAGCGCGCGGAAGCCCGGCGAGAGGATGAAATCGACCAGGCTGAAATGACGCTTGACCAGGCGACGGCGCGCGCGGCCGATGCGGCGCTGCAGCGAATCGCGAACGGCAGCTATGGCGCATGCCGGGATTGCGGCCAGGCCATTTCCCAGGCGCGCCTGTTCGCTTTGCCGATCGCGTTGCGTTGCGCGGCGTGTCAGCAGAAATACGAACAGCGGAGCGGCCGGCGATAAGCCGGACCGGAAAAGACCTCATGCCATCGACGCCGTATCGCATGCAGGCGATGGTCCTGCACCGGGCCGGGCAGGCGCTGCGTCATGAACAGCGGGATATTCCCTCTCCAGGCCCCGGCCAGGTGCGTGTGCGCGTCGAAGCCTGCGCCGTGTGCCGCACGGACCTGCATGTCGTCGATGGAGAGTTGCCGGATCAAAAGACGCCCGTCATCCCGGGGCACGAGATTGTCGGCCTCGTCGAGGCGGCTGGAGAGGGCGTCGCCGGTATCGCTCCAGGCGCACGGGTCGGCATCGCCTGGCTGGCGCACACGTGCGGCCGCTGCCTCTATTGCCGCAGCGGCCGCGAGAACCTGTGCGATTCCGCCGCTTTCACGGGCCATACCCGGGATGGCGGTTTCGCCAGTCATGTGATTGCGGAGCATGCGTATACATTCCCGTTGCCCGGGGATGCGGACCCCGTGAAGCTGGCGCCCTTGATGTGCGCCGGCATGATTGGCTGGCGTTGCCTGCGCGCATTGGGCCCGGCCCGGCTCGTCGGCCTGTATGGCTTTGGCGCGGCCGCGCATCTTTTGGCGCAGGTACTGCGCTGGGAAGGCAGGACGTTTCATGCCTTCACACGCCCCGGGGACAGCCAGAGCCAGGCCTTGGCGCAATCATTGGGCGCGGCCTGGGCCGGCGCTTCGGACGCCATGCCGCCCGCCCCGCTTGACGGCGCCATCCTCTTCGCCCCCGTCGGAGCGCTCGTGCCGGCTGCGCTCAAGGCTGTGCGCAAAGGGGGGCGGGTGGTGTGCGGCGGCATCCACATGTCGGACATTCCCTCGATGCCATACAGCCTGCTTTGGGGAGAAAGAGAACTGGTCTCCGTGGCCAATCTCACGCGCCGCGATGGCCGGGAATTTCTGGGTATCGCAGGCAGGATCGGCATCGAGCCGAAAACGACCCGCTACGCTCTGAGGGAAGCCAACCGTGCCCTGGATGATCTGCGGACCGGGCGGGTCGAAGGCGCGGCCGTTCTCGTTCCTTGAGCAAGATTTCCCTGCTTCGCAGACCGTTGACTGAAGTCAACATCATCCATGAACGCTCTTTCTATCCTGAATGAGCAGTTTCCGTGGATCTGTTTCCTGAAGATCATTTTTATGCGAAATGACGCATGCGGTTTTTCACTGAGAGGTGGATCATGTACAAAGAACGGTGGCAGCCGATATTGGCATTGGTGCTGGGCGTCTATATCATCGCCACGCCCTGGCTCATCCCTTATCTTTTAAAGAGCCCCGCGCTGCTGGCGGGCGCCGCATGGAGTCACTATGCGGCGGGCCTGGCGATCGTCGTCGCGGCCATTTTCGCCATCATGTCCTTCGAAGAATGGACGGCGTGGCTGGAGGCGCTGCTGGGCCTGTGGATCATCATCGCGCCCTGGGCGCTCGGATTCGCCGCCCTGTCCGTCTTTACATGGAGTTCGGTGATCGTGGGCATCGCGCTGATCGTGAGCGCGATCGGCGCGCTGTCGTCCAGGCTGATGCAATCCTTGTGACCGTCGGGCATGATTGACCGCCGGTCGCGCTCGCGCGGCCGGCGGCCCCTCCGGGATCCTGGCGGACATTTATTGCATGTGCATGCCCCCATTGATCGCGAAGTCCGCGCCAACGATATAGGCGGCTTCATCCGACGCCAGGAATCCGACCAGCGCGGCAACCTCTTCGGGTTTTCCGAGGCGTCCCAAGGGAATCTGAGGCAATATCTTCTCGTTGATGATGGAAGCCGGCAACGCCGTGACCATGCGCGTGTCCATGTATCCTGGCGAGACGGTATTCACCGTGATGCCGTGACGCGCCATTTCCTGGGCCAGCGACATCGTGAACCCATGCACACCGGCCTTCGCCGCCGCATAGTTGGTCTGGCCGGCCTGGCCCTTTTGCCCGTTCACGGATGAAATGTTGATGATTCTTCCCCATCCGCGCGCGATCATGTTGTCGAGGACGGGCTGGGTCATGTTGAACAAAGAATCGAGATCCGCCCGCATGACCGCCTGCCAGTCGTCCTTGCGCATCTTGCGCAGACTGGCGTCGCGGGTGACACCGGCATTGTTGACCAGCACGTCGATGCTTCCCAATGAGTCATGCACCCGCTTGACACAGTCGCGGCATGAATCGTAGTCGGTGACATCCACGGGAAATACATGAAAGTCCATGCCGCAGGCTTTCATCTGAGCCACCCAGTGTGCCGCGTGCTTGTTGGCGGGCGAGGCCGTCACCGCCACCGCGCAGTTTCCCGAGTACAGGCGCGTGCTGATGGCCTGCCCCAGACCGCCCATGCCACCCGTCACCAGGGCAATACGCTTGTCCATGACTTGTCTCCTTGATTGTTGTGTCGGACCTGACGGCAGTGTGCGGCGCGCCGGCGTCCTTTTTGTTGACCACCATCAAGAAGAAGGGTGCCCTGCCGCGCATACTTTTCGCAGCGGGCAAAGGACAACGGCCTCATGCCGCAACAGGCTGATCAGGATCCGACCATGCAGACAAGACCTTTTCATGAGCGTGTTTTCGTTGTCCAGAAACATTGGGCGAGCCGGCTGCACTATGATTTCCGCCTGGAATTGGGGGATGCGCTGAAGAGCTGGGTGGTGCCCAAAGGGCCCAGCATGGACCCCGCGGTCAGGCGCATGGCGATAGAGACGGAGGATCACGCGCTTGCCTACAGCCGTTTCGAAGGCACGATTCCGCAGGACCGCTACGGCGCGGGCCGGGTGATCATCTGGGATGAAGGGGTCTGGATCCCGGAAGGAGACCCGCTGGCAGGGTACCGGAACGGTCATCTGGCATTCACGTTGAAAGGCGGCAAAATGCGCGGTCGCTGGGCGCTGATCCGCATGCAGACACGCCGGCACGAGAAGCATCCGCCCTGGTTGCTGATCAAGATGCGCGACAGCCATGCGCATGACGAAGCGCATGATCCGGGTACCGGCCAACGGCCCGGCATGGTCTTGTCCGGGCACAGCCCCCGGATTCAGTATGGCGGATGACGCACGCGACCGGATCCTGGTTGCGAGCCGTCTCGCCCGGCTGACTCACCCGGACCGGATCATCGATGCGCTTTCGGGCCTGCGCAAGCTGGATCTGGCCCGCTACTATGCGAAGGCGGCGCCGTTGCTGCTGAAACATCTGCGTGGCCGGCCTGTGGCCTTCGTGCGGGCGCCGACGGGCATCGCGGGTGGCACTTTCTTCCAGCGGCATCCGGGCGGTCATGCCATGCCGGGCGTCAATCCGTTGCCGCAACACCTGTATCCCGGCCATCCACCCTTGATGGAAATCGCCACGCTGGAAGGCATCATGGCCTGCGTGCAGATGAATGTGGTGGAGTTTCATACGTGGAACGTGTCCAGAACGGCCATCGGCAGGCCCGATCGGATGGTGTTCGATCTGGATCCGGGGCGGGGCGTCCAGTGGGGGCAAGTCTGTCAGGCGGCGGATATGGTCCGCGCTTTCCTGGCGGAATTCGGATTGACGTCCTGGCTGAAAACCAGTGGCGGCCGGGGACTGCACATCATTGTGCCGCTGATCGACCGGCATGGCCTGGATATCGTGAGCGTCCTGTCGCGCGGCATGGCCCAGCGCCTTGCCCGGACGGCGCCCGGGGTGTTCGCCGCGCAGAGCGGCGACAGGCACCGGGTTGGCAGGGTCTTCGCCGATTACCTGCGCAACGGCCAGGCCGCAACCACCGTGGCGGCCTGGTCGGCGAGGGCGAGGCCCGGCCTGGGGGTTTCGGTGCCGGTGGCCTGGGATGAGGTGTCCGCTCTCCGCGGTGGCGACCATTGGTCGGTCGCCACCGCGGGCACGCGCCTGAATGTGGGCGATACTCCCTGGCGAGACTATGCGCCCCAATCGCTGGACAAGGCCTTGAAGGCCTTCGGCCCGGCCTTGCGCATGATGATGAAAGACTAGTGTGCGAACAGGATCGGAACGGTCATGCTCTGAAGCAATGTCTTCGATGTACCCCCCAGGATCCACTCTCGCACGCGGCTGCGGTTGTAAAGCCCCATGACGATCATGTCGCAACCGCTGTCGGACGCCACATTCAGAATGACGTTGCCGATGCCGACCCCTTCGCTCGTCGCATGCACGGTCTTGGGCGCTGGGTAGCCATGCGCCGCGCAGTAGGCCGGCAAGTCCCCCGGCTGGATGTCCAGCGCCTGCAGCATGTCCGGCTGAGGATCGACCGTCAGGAGGGTGAGTTTCGAAGCGGTGCGCAACAACGGGGCGGCGTCCGCCAATGCCCGGGCGGCCCGGCGGCCATAGTCCCAGCAGAGCAGCACGTGTTGTCCCAGGGGCTGGCGGGCGTCATCGACATACGGGACCACCAGGACGGGCCGACCGGCCGTCGTGATCACGGAGTCGACCACACTGGGCGGTATGGACCAGTTCGACTGCGCCATGTCCGTCTGGCTCATGATCAGCAGATCGCAGGAACGGGCATGCACGGCCAGGGCTTCTTCGGCGGGGCCCTGTGGCATCCGGCATTCGCCCTTCACGCCTGCGCTTTCGAGTTGCTGCAGGAAATATGCCTTGATTTCGCGCTTTTCCCGCGCAAACTGTTCCTGCAGTTTGGACAGTACCTGCTGCACAATGCCGGCTTCATCATAAAGATAGCCGGGCATGGGCGGATCGGTGCAAATGCCGATCACCTCGGCCTTGTGACGCATGGCCAGCTGGATGGCCACCTGCACACGGCCCGTCTGGGTGACGTCCTTGGTCAGATCAAGTGCGATACGCCCGAGCATGACAGCCTCCTGTTGGCCAGTGATCCCGATGTCGAACATCAGTCTATGCCCGGGATGGTTCCGCAAGTTGATTTAACGCAAGATACCGCTGCAAAGCCTCGCTATCCTGATTTGAGTCCATGAAACCGTCGGGCGCCCGTGCCGCGGAGCATGATTCGCAAGAGGCAGACATGCGCGTCGAGGATCAGACCGAGGTGCTGGAATTTCTGGGGAACCCGGCAAGCTACGGCATGCCGGATGGCACGCGTGTCGCGACGGCCGGGACTCACATCTCCAGCATATTCCTTGTCGGTCGGTGCGCATTCAAACTCAAGCGCGCCGTTCAATTGCCTTATGTGGATTTTTCCACCGCCGCGCGCAGGCTGGCCGCCTGTCGCGACGAGGTGCGTTTGAACCGCCGGACCGCGCCGATGCTTTATACGGGCGTGCGACGTATTACCCGGGAGGCGGACGGCCGTCTGGCTTTCGATGGCCAGGGCGAACTGGTCGATGCCGTGGTTGAAATGAACCGTTTCGATCAGCGCGACGTGTTCGAAGAGAGGGCTGCGCAGGGTCGGCTGGATCCCGCCATGCTGACCGAACTGGCGCGCGTGGTGGCGCGCACCCACGACCATGCCGGCGTCGTTCATCGGCGGGGTGGCGCCGCTGGTATCGCAACCGTGCTCGATGGCAACGAACGGGCGCTGGACGGTGCGCATTTCCTTCCGGCCGGCCTGGGCGCCGCCTTGTCCGCCGGATTGCGCGCCGCTTTTCATGGCCACGAAGCGCTGCTCGATGCGCGAGAACGGGCCGGCAAGGTACGCTGGTGCCATGGCGATCTGCACCTGCGCAACATTTGCCTGATCGACGGCAAGCCCGTGCTTTTCGACTGCCTCGAGTTCGATGAGGCAATGGCCACGATCGATGTGCTGTATGACCTCGCTTTTCTGGTGATGGACCTGTGGCGCCATGGCCTTCGGTCCGAGGCCAATCTGGTCTTCAATCGCTATCTGGACGAACGCGATGAGGTCGAGGGCCTGCCGCTCATGCCTTTCTTCATGGCGATGCGGGCCGGCATCCGGGCCCATGTCACCGCCGAGCAGGCCGGCCGGGCGACCGGGCCGCGCCGCGCCGCGCTCGTGTCCGAGGCACAGGCATACGCCGTCCTGGCGATGCGTTTGCTCGCTCCTGTCCCGGGACGCATGGTGGCGATCGGGGGCCTGAGCGGCACGGGCAAGTCGACGGTGGCGGCGGCGATCGCGGACCAGGTCGGCCCCGCGCCGGGTGCGCGGGTGCTGGAAAGCGACCGGATCCGCAAGCGCCTCCATGGCGTGAGGGCCGAGGCTCGCCTGTCCGAGCAGGCGTATCGCCCGGCCGTGTCCGCGCGCGTCTACGCTGACCTGGCGCGGGACGCCCGGGCCGTTCTTGACAGTCGCCATGCCGTGGTGGTGGACGCGGTATTCGAAAGAATGGCCTGTCGCGAGTGTATCGAGCGCGTGGCCCGCGAGGCCTGCGTACCGTTCACGGGCATCTGGCTCCATGCCCGCGCACAAACCCTGCTGGCCCGGGTGGATGCGCGACGAGGAGATGCTTCCGACGCGACGGCCGAGGTCGTGCGCGCCCAGATGGCGGCGCAAAGCGGCCCCGTGCCCTGGGTCCGGATCGATGCGGATGCGCCGCCCGGCGAGGTCGCCGCCAGAGTGATGCGGGCCATGGAGACGACTTGAAATCGTTCCGGGACCTTGTCCATTGTTGACCTTTCTCAAGATGGCGGCAATCTCGCCCGGTACGCTGAAAGCATGGTTTCGCAAGCCCGGAGATCCTTTCAGTGGAAAACCTAGCGGCATGAGCATCCGCAATCTGCATCATCTGTTCCGGCCCCGCTCCGTCGCGGTGATCGGCGCCACGGATCGCCCCCAGA
Source organism: Castellaniella denitrificans (assembly GCF_027214045.1). Lineage (GTDB taxonomy): Bacteria > Pseudomonadota > Gammaproteobacteria > Burkholderiales > Burkholderiaceae_B > Castellaniella > Castellaniella denitrificans_A. Next base: position 108,425 of record NZ_JAPWHE010000006.1, read on the forward strand.
GCGTGGGGGCGACGGTCATGCTCAACCTGATGCGCGGGGGCTTCAGAGGCACCATCATGCCCGTCAACCCCAAGCATGCGCATGTCGCGGGCTTGCCGGCTTTCCATGACCTGTCGGCGCTGCCGACCGTCCCGGACCTGGCCGTTCTGTGCACGCCGGCGCGCACCATCCCGGATCTGGTGGGGCAGCTCGGCCGGCTGGGCACCAAAGCCGCAGTCGTCCTGACGGCGGGGCTCGAAGCGGAGGCGGCGGGGCAGGGCATCAGCCTGCAGCAGGCCATGCTGGATGCGGCAAAACCGCATTTGCTCAGGATACTGGGGCCCAATTGCATCGGTTTGATCGTCCCCGGTCTGGGCTTGAACGCCAGTTTCGCCGAAGCGGCGGCGTTGCCCGGAAAAATCGCTTTCGTGTCGCAGTCGGGCGCGCTGGCGACGGCCATTCTGGATTGGGCGGCGGGAAGCGGCATCGGTTTCTCGACATTCATTTCGATCGGCAACAGCGCCGACGTCGATTTCGGCGACATCCTGGACTATCTGGCCAGTGACCCGGATACGCGCGGCATTCTGCTTTATATCGAATCCATCCGGTCCGCCCGAAAATTCATGTCGGCCGCGCGTGCGGCCGCCCGCAACAAACCGGTCATCGTCGTCAAGGCGGGGCGGTCGTCGGCCGGCGCCGTGACGGCCGCGTCACATCCGGGGGCGATGGCCGGATCGGATGCTGTCTTCGACGCGGCCATCCGGCGGGCTGGCATGCTGCGGGTGGAAACGACCCAGGACCTGTTCAGCGCCATTGAAACCCTGTCGCGCGCCAGACCCCTGCGAGGAGAACAACTGATCATCCTGACCAATGGCGGGGGACCCGGCATCATGGCGGCCGATGCACTGTGCCTCGCCGGAGAAAGCCTGTCCGTCCTGACCGATGAAACCAGAAACCGGCTCGACGCCTTTCTGCCCGCCACCTGGTCCATGACCAACCCGATCGACATCACCGGCGAGGCATCGGCCGATTGCTATGGCAAAGCGCTATCGACTGTGCTGGACGATGGCGGTGTCGATCCCGTGTTGTTGATCCATGCGCCGACCGCCATTGTAAAAAGCGAAGCCGTGGCCCGTGAATGCGCGCCGCTGGCGGCGGCATCGTCGCGCAATCTCTTTGGCTGCTGGCTGGGTGGACAAGGCGTATTGGCGGCCAGACAAGTCTTCGCCCGGGCGGGCATCCCCACCTACCAGACGCCCGAAGAGGCGGTCAAAGCTTTCCTGCATTTGCTCGCCTATCGGAGGAACCAGGCGCTTCTGCTGCAGACGCCGCCTTCGGTGCCCCAGGATTTCTCCGTCGACGCGGACCGGGCCCGGCACATCATCCAGGATGCGCTCCATCATGAGCGCATCCTGGATGAGTTCCAGGCCAAAGCGGTATTGTCGGCCTATGGCATTCCTGTGGTGGAGACCCATGTCGCATCGACGGTGGAGGCCGCGGCGGCGCACGCGGAGAAAATCGGCTTTCCCGTTGCGCTGAAGATTCTCTCCCCGGACCTCACGCACAAATCCGACGCAGGCGGCGTGGCCCTTGGCCTGGAGTCCCCGGATCGCGTCAAGGCCGCGGCGCGGCACATGATCGAGCACATCGGGAAAACGCATCCGGACGCCCGGCTTCAGGGTTTCACCGTGCAGCGCATGATCCAGCGGCCCGGCGCGCATGAACTGATGCTGGGTATGGCCGAGGATGCCACTTTCGGCCCGATCCTGCGGTTCGGTCACGGAGGCGCCGCCACGCTCGTCATCAATGACCGTGCCGTGAGCCTGCCGCCCTTGAACCTGGCGCTCGCGGAAAGCCTGGTGGCCGGCACGCGTATCTCCAGGCTGCTGCGAGGCTATCGCGACCATCCCGCCGCCGATCTGCCCGGCCTGTATCTCACGCTGGTCAAACTGTCCCAGTTGGTCATTGATTGCCCTGAAATCGTCGAACTGGACATCAACCCTTTGTTGCTGGACGAGCATGGCGCCCTGGCGCTCGATGCGCGCATCAGGGTTTCGCCCGCCCGATTGCCCGGGTCCGGCCGTCTCGCCATTCGCCCTTATCCAAAAGAACTCGAAGAGGTTTGCCGTCTGGAAAAGGCAGGGGGCAAAACCATGTTGCTGCGTCCCATTCTTCCCTCCGACGCGCAGGCCTATCGGCTTTTCCTGCAAACCCTCAGCCCGGAAGACGTCCGGAACCGGTTTTTCTGCGCCATGCGCCAGTTGCCGCTGTCAGAACTTTCGCGGGTCGCCCAGATCGACTATGACCGTGAGATGACGCTGATCATGACGGATCGCAACGAAGCGGGCGAAGAGGAAATCCTGGGAGTGATGAGGCTGGCGACCGATCCGGACAACCAGTGCGCGGAAATGGGGATTGTCGTCGGCACGGCCTGGCAGTCCAAGGGACTGGGATCGGCGTTGCTGTCCAAGGGCATCCGTTATTGCCGGGAGCGGGGGACGGCCGGGATGGCGGGCACGGTGCTGGGCGAGAACGCCCGCATGCTTGCCCTGGCCAAAAAGTTCGGCTTTGAAGCCGCTCCGCCGCATGAGGGCATCGTCGACATTTATCTCGCCCTCGCGGCAGGCCGATAGGCCGTCGCCGCTCGCGGGCCTCCCATGCCGAATGAACGCACGCAAACGAATCCGCCCGGACCCGCAGGCCATCCGGATGCTTGCTGGTGGCGGTCGGACGCCGTGCTGTCGAGCCTGCATGCGTCTTTGGGCGGTCTGAGCAGCGCGCAGGCCCGGCGACGTCTGCGGATGTTCGGCCCCAATCGATTCGACACAGCCGGCCGTCATCGGCCATGCCTCGAAATTCTCAGCCGCTTGCGCAATCCGCTGGTCTTGCTGCTGTTGGTTGCAGGCGCTGTGTCCGCGGCGGTCGGGGAGACCCTGAGTGCGGGCATCATCGCCTTCATGGTTCTGCTGAGCGTGATTTTCGACTATCTGCAGGAACACAAGGCCGAGCGGGCCGCCGAGAATCTGAGACAAATGGTTGCGCTCAAAACGATGGCGCAACGCGACGGGGCGTATCGGGAAATCCCCGTGGAGAACCTGGTGCCCGGCGACATGATCCGGCTGTCGGCGGGCAGCCTGGTGCCCGCCGATGGGCTGATGATTGAAGCCACGGATCTGTTCGTCCAGCAGGCCGCATTGACAGGGGAGTCTTTTCCTGTTGAAAAACATCCACATGCCGTGCCTGCGGACGATGCCCTGGATCACGCCGCGAATGCCGTGTTCATGGGGTCGAGCGTCATCTCGGGAACAGGCACCATGCTCATCGTCAAGACGGGCAAAAGTACCCAGCTCGGCCTGGTGGGCGGCGTCATTGCCGGGCGCCGGCCGCCGACGGCCTTCGACATGGGACTGCGCCAGTTCGGTTATCTGATTCTGCGCGTCACATTCCTGCTGGTCTTGTTCGTGCTCCTGGCCAATGGCCTGATGAAGCGCCCCTGGCTGGAGTCGTCTCTTTTTTCTCTGGCGCTGGCGGTCGGGTTGACACCGGAGCTGCTGCCCATGATCGTCACCGTGACCTTGTCGCGCGGGGCGATCCGGCTTTCGAAGCAGGGCGCCATCGTCAAACGGCTGTCCGCCATGCAGGACCTGGGCGCCATGGACATCCTGTGCACGGACAAGACCGGCACGCTCACCGAAGCGAAGATCAGTCTGTCCAGCCATGTGGACATCGCCGGCCGCAACAATGAGCATGTGCTTGAATGGGCCTATCTCAACAGCCGTTTCGAAACCGGTGTGCATACGCCGCTGGAAGACGCCATCCTCGCCGAAGCGCACGTGGATATCAGTGCCTGGGTCAAAGTCGACGAGGTTCCGTTCGATTTCGAGCGCCGCCGCCTGTCCGTCCTGCTTCGCCATCGGGATGAAAGCTTTCTGATCGTCAAGGGCGCCCCCGAGGACGTGCTGGGGCACTGTAATCAGTATGAGGAGATGAACGCCCAGGCCATGCCATGGACGGCGCAATCCCGGGCGCTGGCGCGGGAAACCTTGCGCGGTCTCTGCGCGAATGGCTACCGGGTGCTGGGCATCGCCTGGAAAAAGGCGCCGGCCGGCGCCACGCACGCAAGGCTCGAAGATGAAAACGATCTGATCTTCGCCGGTTACGCCGCTTTTCTCGATCCGCCCAAAAAAGACGCCGGGGAGGCGATCGCCCATCTGACGGGCCAAGGCATTGCCGTGAAGATCCTGACCGGCGACAGCGATCTCGTCGCCCGGCACCTATGCGACGCCCTGGGCGTTCCGGTGACGGGCGTCCTGATGGGGCGTGAGATCGCCTTGCTCGACGATCACGCCTTGTCCGTGCGGGCGGAATCCGCCAATCTGTTCTGCCGCATCAGCCCCATCCAGAAGAACCGTCTGGTCCTGGCCTTGCGCAGGCGAGGGCACGTTGTCGGGTTCGTGGGGGACGGCATCAACGACGCCCCGGCGCTGCACAGCGCGGATGTGGGCATTTCGGTGGATACGGCGGCCGATGTCGCCAAGGATTCGGCGGACATGATCATGCTCAGACACGATCTGGGGATGCTGGAAGAGGGGGTCCGTGAAGGACGCCGGACTTTCGCGAACATCCGCAAATACATCATGGTGGGCACGAGCTCGAATTTCGGCAATATGCTCAGCATGGCCGGCGCCGTGCTGTTCCTGCCCTTTCTGCCCATGTTGCCGACCCAGGTGCTGTTGAACAATGTGCTCTACGACCTGTCCGAAACGGTCCTGCCGCTGGATGGGGTGGACGAGGCTGACGTCCAATTGCCTCAGCACTGGGATGTCACGCTGCTGCGCAATTTCATGTTGATCCTGGGGCCGGTCAGTTCATTGTTCGATTTCGTGACTTTCTATCTGCTGCTGAGGATGCTGGAGGCGGGCGAAGCGCTTTTCCAGACCAGTTGGTTCATCGATTCCCTGGCCACGCAGATCCTCGTCATTTTCATCATCCGCACACGTGGAAATCCGTTTTTCAGCCATCCGCACCCGGCGCTGTGGGCGGCGGCGGCCAGCCTTCTGTTGTTCGCCGTTGCACTGGTGTTTTCGCCTCTGGCGGGTCTTTTCGGCTTCGTGGCCTTGCCCTGGCCTTATTTCCTGGCCCTGGGTTTTCTGGTGGCAATGTATCTGGCCTTGGCGCAATGGGTGAAAACGCTTTTCTATCGGTCGAGGCTGGCCCGGGGACATGACCGGGCGGTGGGAAAAGGCGTAATGAGGCGGCTGAAGCCATGAGTCCCGTGATTGCTTGACCGGCGTCAACATTGCGGGGCAGAGGCGGAATATTCTGGATCACATCGCCGCATGGGGATGCGGCCCGTCGCAAGCAATGGAGTTTCCTATGGCTCGTCGATCCACCATGAAGGCACTCGTCTACCTCGGCCCGGGGCAAATCGCCTGGAAAACGGTACCGGCCCCAAGCCTGCGCCAGCCCACCGATGTGATCGTGAAAATCACGAGCACCACGATCTGCGGCACGGATCTGCACATCCTGAAGGGCGATGTGCCCACGGTCTCCAGTGGCAGGGTGCTGGGACACGAAGGGGTCGGCATTATCGAAGAAGCGGGCAGCGCCGTCCGCGCCTTCAAAAAGCATGATCGCGTCCTGATCTCGTGCATTACATCCTGCGGGAAGTGCGAGTACTGCAAGAAACAGATGTACGCCCATTGCGAAGATGGCGGCTGGGTGCTGGGGCACCTGATCGACGGGACCCAGGCGGAGTACGTACGCATCCCGCATGCGGACAATAGCCTGTATCACGTGCCGGAAGGGGCGGACGAAGAGGCACTGGTGATGCTCAGCGATATCTTTCCGACCGGCTTTGAAATCGGTGTGCTCTATGGTGCGGTCAAGCCGGGTGACGTGGTCGCCATCATCGGCGCAGGACCGATCGGCATGGCGACGCTGCTGACGGCGCGGTTTTATTCTCCCGGCAAAATCATCGTGGCGGATACGGATCCGGCGCGTCTCGAACTGGCCAGGCGGTTTGGCGCGACGCACCTCGTGAACACCGGGGAGGGCGATCCCGTGGACCGGATTCTTGCCCTGACCCGGGATGGCGTCGACGTTGCAATCGAAGCCGTCGGCCTGCAGCAGACTTTTGACATCTGCCAGCGCATCGTCCGGCCCGGCGGACACATCGCGAACATTGGCGTGCATGGAAAAAGCGTCGACCTGTCGCTCCAGAGGCTCTGGAGCCAGAACATCACGCTGACCACCGGCCTGGTCAACACGAATACCACGCCCATGCTGCTCAAAACCGTCCAATCGAAAACGCTGGCCCCGGAACAACTGATCACGCACCGTTTCGACTCCAAAGAAATCATGAAGGCCTACGAGGTGTTCGGCAATGCGGCCCAGGAGCATGCGCTGAAAGTGATCATCAGCCATGCCGAGCATGACGGACGGCAGGCATGAATCCGCGCACCGGTCGAGGCGTGGACGCACGGAATCCGGACGCGGCCCTCACGCATGCGGCAAAGGCCGCCGCCCCGCATCCAGACCTCGGGGAACCCGTGCGCGGATGGATGCTGGATCTGCGCGAGACAGAAGCGCTGCTGGCCTGGCAGGCCGTGGCGGGACGACTCATCGAGGCCCGTCGTCGCGCGGCAGGGCCGACCTCGTGGCTGCTGGCCGGGAGCGATGTGGGGGAGGCGGCACTGGCCGGCCCGGATCCGCACGTCCGGCATCCGGTCGAAACGCATTTGCCCATGCTGCTCTCGAGCACGCGCGAGATCGACATTTTCGGAGCCATGGTCGCCGCCTTGCCTCTTGTCGCGACAGGGCAGGGAGCGGCATCGTCCTGGCTGTGTTTCCTGACGGGGTACGCCTGCGGCTTGCGGACCAGCCCTCTGCTCGACGCCCGTCGCAGGCGGTTTCTGTGCGAATTCGACAATGCCATGATGGTCGTGAGCACGCGCGGAGGCCTGACACACGGTGTTGAAAACGCATGCACGGAGTCCGGGATCTCATGGACGCATCTCGTCCTGCAGGCGATCGGCTATGGCAACGTGACGCTGGCGGCGCTGCTCGCGCAGCGGATCATGAGCATGAACCCGTCATCGGACGGCAATACCATGCTCGGCGCCTTGCTGGGCAGTACGCTCTGGAGAGACTGCCCCAGCGAAACCGATCTGATCGGACGACTGTGCAACGCCAACGCCTGTTTCCCTTGGTCCGAGGCGGCCATGCACGGGTCGGATTGAAGCGAAGGCCTCACGCCGGCGGGGCGCCGCTTGCGCGCGCCGGCAGGCCAGCCAGCACGCGCAAATCACGGCTCAGTGGCGTGATCGCGTGAGCAAGCCGATGGCATAGGCCGCCATCGTCGTGGCCGCAATCACCATCCAGGGGTTTTCATGCACGAATTTTTGTGTGTCATGGCCCGCCGCGCGCAGGCGTCCCTGTGCCTGTTGCTCCAGATCCCGCAGGCTGCCCAGTGCCTTGCTGGCTTTTTCCTTGATGCTCACCGCCTGGTCATCCGCTGCATCGCCCAGGTGCTGCAGGATGTCTTCGAGGTCATGCGTGAGCTCGGTGAGGCTCTGGCGCATATCGATGGCCGGATGCTTGCTGTCGGTTTGTGAGGGTGAAAGCATGTGGATCTCCTGATGCAAGGGACGGACCGGGTCCGGTGTCGATGGCGAACGGATGGCATCGACCTTCGACCAGGCGATGCAGAACCATGGTGCCGTCCGGCGCGGGGATCATGTTGACGGCAGTCAAGAGAACGGTATGCAGTGCGATCAGACCCGCATCCTTAACTTTACATAATATACATTATGCGAATTAAATGACGTCCAGCAGACATGAAACCGCCCGCTGTTCTCCGAGCGCGGCCGCCGCCGATCACGGTAAGATGCCACTGTTTTCCGTCCAACAGTCCTCCGCGCATGAATCCGTCCACCCTGATCGGCATCGTCGCCAGCATCGTGATGCTGGCCATCGTCCTGTTCCTGTCGGCCGAGGATCCGGGCCTGTTCGTCGACTGGCCGGGCCTGGGCATCGTGCTGATCGGGACGGCCGCCGCGACTTTCATTGCGTATCCGCTGCGCGAAGTCATGCGCATCTTCGGACTGATCCGCAGCGTCGTGCACCGCGAGCGTCTGGACGTCGACAAGGATCTGGAGGATCTGGTCGAGATCGCCCGCATCTGGATGCAAAGCGACATTCATGCCGTCGAACAGGCGCTGGAACGGGTATCCAGCCCTTTTCTGCGCAACGGTGTGCAGTTCGTGATCGACAACGTGCCTGAACAGGACATCCTGGATCTGCTGCAATGGCGTGTCGCCCGCATGAAGGCAAAGGAACACGCCGAGGCCCAGTTGTTTCGCGCCATGGCGGGATTCGCGCCGGCCTTCGGCATGCTGGGGACCTTGGTCGGTCTGGTCAATCTGCTGTTTCTGCTGGGCGACGGCGACATCACGGCCATCGGACGCCAGATGGCCCTGGCGCTGATGACGACTTTTTACGGCGTGCTATTGGCCAATCTGGTGTTCAAGCCCGTGGCGGTCAAACTGGAGCGTCGCACCGAACAGCGGCTGATCCTGATGAACACGCTGATGCAGGGCATCGCGATGATGAGCCAGAAGCGCAGCCCGGCCCTCATGCGGGAAACGCTGAAGGCCTTCATCGAGGATGTCCGCGATGAAATCCGCGACCAGGAACCCGCCGTCGCGATCAAGGACAAGGAGCCTGAGCCCTCATGAGGCCCGGATCCGCCCAACTGAACCCGGCCCAGGCCATTGCCCAGCGCATGCGGGCAATGGAAGTCGAGCTGCAGCAGGCCCGCCAGGCCTTGCGGCGGGACCGCAATCGGGCGGGCGTGACCGACCGCTGGAGCCTGGAACCGACGGCGGCGGAATCGATCCAGGAAGAAGGCTGGTTCATGACTTACCTGGACATGATGACCCTGCTGCTGGTCGCAATGATCGTGATGCTGGCTTTTTCCGGTTCCATCGGCAAGCGCATGTCCGCGCCGGGCCACGCCTTGCACCTGGATGCGACGCCGGCCCTGTCCGTGACGCTGGCACCGATTCCGGCGCCTGACGACGAGGTGTTCCCCTATTCCGCCGAGGATGCGGCGCGCGCGTTCGACGCGCCGCCGGCCGCGCCCGAACACTCGCCGCTGTTCGGCACCTTTCCGGATTTCGAGCCCGAGCCGCCACCCGCCCCCGCCACGGTCGCCGCGACAAGCGCGCCGCAAGAGGCCGTCGATCCTGCGGCCTTGCCGCGGATTCCTTCGCCGGAGGACATCGCGCCCTATTCCGCCGAGGATGCCGCGCGCGCGTTCGACGCGCCGTCCGCATCCGCGCGCTCGGACGAGAAGGCGGAACCGCCCGCCACGTCCGCCGGTCCTTCGGCGCCCGCCACAAACGAGCCGTCCGAAGGCGCTGCCCTGGCGGCGTCCCTGCCGCTGGGGGAACTGGGCCACGATGTCGAAGTGATCGTCAACCAGCGTTCCATCAGTTTCCGGGTCAACAGCGAGATCCTGTTCGGCACGGGCCAGACGGATCTCAGCCGGGAAGGCCTGTCGGTGCTGCGGCGCATGGCCAAGGTGCTGTCGGACGCCGGCTACGACATCACGGTCGAGGGCCACACGGATTCCGTGCCGGTGCGCAGCAACGCCCGGTATCCGTCCAATTGGGAACTGTCCAGCGCCCGGGCCGGCAGCGTGGTGCGTTATCTGCAGGCCAATGGCATCGCCAAGGGCCACCTGAAGGCGGTGGGCTACGCCGATTCCCGGCCGATCGCCGACAACGGTTCTTCGGATGGGCGCGCGCGCAACCGCCGGGTCGAACTGGTGGTGGAAAAACCGCATGGGGATCGCGACGGGCCCAAACCCGCCGATTGACCCCCGCGCGCCCCGGCGCTTCAGTCGCGCGAGAACGGGCGGCCGTCGAAGTCGAGCGTGACCAGATTGCCGTCCATCGGGCCCATGCCGGGCGCATTCAGGGGCATGCCGGGCGCGGCGGCGCCGCGTATATTCCCGGAGGCCAGCAGTTTGCGCACGGCCGGGGCCGGCACGTGGCCTTCGATGATCTGACCGCTCGATTCCAGCCGCGCCGTGTGGCAGGACGCCAATTCCATGGGGACCCCCAGTCGGGTCTTGACCGCCGCCATATCGGACGAAGGCACTTCGCGCACATCGAAGCCTTCGGTGCGCATGTGCTCGGCCCAGCCATGGCAGCAGCCACAGTTCGGGTCCTGATAGACGGTGACGGCTTCGCCCGCCTGGACGGCGGGGACGGCAAAGGAAATGCCCAGGGCGGCGGCCAGCAGGCCGAAGGCGAAGAATCGTTTCATGCATACCTCGGAAAATGAACCCCGCCCGTGGAAATCGGCGGACTGTCATTGGAGCGTGAAAAGGCGGATTGGTTCAATCGCGCCGGATCAGATCTGCTCGAAACGCTCGTAATGGCGTTCCGTCGGGGTTTCAGTATGGGACACGCCGGTTACCCGGGCGGCGGGCGGTCCCTGGAGCAGCCAGGACAGCATGCGGTCGACCGCGGCGCGGTCGCCCTGGAGCAAGACCTCGACCCGGCCGTCGGGCAGATTGCGTGCCCAGCCGCCGAGCTTGAGCTGGTGCGCCTGGCGGACGGTGGCGGCGCGAAAGCCGACGCCCTGCACGCGGCCTTCGACGAAGGCGGTCAGGGTCTCGAGTTCATGGTGCTCAGGCAGGGGTTTCATACGGTCGTGGGTCGGTAAACGATCGGTCAATTCGACCATTGAACTGTAGCCGAAACGGACCATGAACAGGAGTCCGGGCAGACTGCGGCGTCGGCTCGGTCGCCCTGCCCGCTCAGCGCGGCTGAAGGGCCGGCGCGCGAGAAGGCGCCATGACGGAGAATGGAAAGAATCGTACACTCCAGGCGCCGTCGGCCCCCCTTCGGATTCAGAGTCAATTCCTGGAGTAGAGATGTCAATGTTTGCCATGCCGTGGATCGCAATTTTCCCCGCAGCGCTTACCGTGTGGTTGTTTCCCTTGCGATGGCTGAGTCTGGGGCTGCTCGTCATCGGGTATGGTGTCGCCCTGGCGGATGGGCAGTTAGGCTTCATGGCCGCGATTCCGATCGCGTCACTGATTTTGGCCGCCTATGCGGTGTCGCCGCGCCGCAAGCCCTATCTCCAATATATCGGACACGCGCTCTTCGTCGTGCTCGCCACGGCTCTGAGCCTGCATTGGCTACCGGGTTTTCACAATCCCCTTGTGATCGGTCCCGAGAGATTCACCGCGGATGCCGTGCCTTTTGCGATGTATCTCAATCTGGACAAGCTCCTGGTCGGCTTCTGGCTGCTGCATGTCCTGCCGTGGACCCGGCCCCCGCATGAATGGCGCGTGTCGCTGAAAGCGGGATTCGGAGCCATGCTGATGACGATCGCGGCTTGTTTGTGGACCGCAGTGCTGCTTGGCGTCGTCAGATGGGAACCGAAATGGCCTTCCGCCAGTTGGCTGTGGCTGCTGAACAATTTGCTGCTGGTCACTCTCACCGAAGAGGCCTTGTTCCGCGGCTATCTGCAGGGTGGCCTGAGCCGCCTGCTCAGGCGGCAGCCATACGCGGATGCGATCGCCCTCTGTGTGGCGGCCGTGCTGTTCGGTCTTGTCCATGCCGCAGGCGGATGGCAATGGATCGTGCTCGGAAGCATCGCAGGTATCGGATATGGGCTGGCGTACCGCTTCGGCGGACTCCAGGCGGCGGTGCTGGCGCATTTCGGTTTGAACGTGACGCACTTTTTCCTGTTCACCTATCCGATGCTGCAACCGGTCGGACCCTCGTGACCCGTCCTCGGCATTCATCCGCCACGCGTTGCCTCTCGCCAATCGCCGAGGCGTCGGGTTTTTCTTTTCCATCGTAACGGTCATAAAGACATAGCCCATTGGTCGTTCTCTCCGGCAGGCCTGGCCCCTAGAATGCTTCCATCGCGCCATTGGGCACTCAGCCCCCTGGCACCATCCGATTCACTCGAGGCCCCCATGAGCAACGCATCCGTTCGCAAGCACACCGTGGTGATCGTCGGCGCCGGTACCGGCGGCACCACCGTCGCCGCCCAGTTGCGGCGCCACGAACCCGGTCTGGACATCGCCGTCATCGATCCGTCCGGCCACCATGATTACCAGCCCGCCTGGACGCTGGTGGGCGGCGGCGCCTACAAGGCCGAAGATACCCGCCGCCCTTTGCACGACTGCCTGCCCGACGGCGTGCGCCACATCGCCCAACGCGTGACCGCCCTGCTGCCCGACGAGCGGCAGGTGGAACTGGGCGACGGCAGCCGGGTGGCCTACGATTACCTGGTGGTGGCCGCCGGCATCCAGATCGACTGGAACGCCATCGAGGGCCTGTCTGATGCCTTGGGCAAGCACGGCGTGACCAGCAACTACCGCTACGATCTGGCGCCTTACACCTGGGAACTGGTGAGCCGTTTCGAGGGCGGCACGGCGATCTTCACCCAACCGGCCGGTGCGGTGAAATGCCCGGGTGCGCCGCAAAAGGCCCTCTATCTGGCGGCCGACGAATTCCGCCGCCGGGGCGTGAAGGCGGACAGCCTGCAGTTCCGCACGGCGGGTGCCGCGGTCTTCGGCGTGCCCTTCTACGCCCAGGCGCTGGACAAGGTGATGGCATCCTATGGCGCCCAGCCACGCTTTGGCCAGAATCTGGTCCAGGTGCGGGGCGAGGAAAGGATCGCCGTCTTCGAATCGGTGGTGGATGGCGAAAAAGTGCGCGAGGAAGTCGCCTACGATCTGCTGCACGTCGTGCCGCCGCAAGGCGCCCCGGATTTCATCCGCAACAGCCCGCTGGCCGACGACGCCGGCTGGCTGGAGGTGGACAAGCACACGCTGCGTCACACGCGCTATTCCAATGTGTTCGGCCTGGGGGACTGCACTTCGACGCCCAATAGCAAGACGGCAGCGGCCATCAAGAGTCAGGCCCCGGTGCTGACGCTCAACTTGCTGAGCGTCCTGCACGGCGCCGGCAACGTCGAGAGCTACGACGGCTACGCCGCCTGCCCGCTCACGACGTCGCGCGGCAAGGTCCTGCTGGCCGAATTCACTTATGGCGGCACGATCACGCCCAGCTTTCCTTTCGACCCGCGCGTTCCGCGCCGTTTCTACTGGTGGCTCAAGCGCAGCTTCATGCCCTGGTTCTATTGGAACATGCTGCTCAAAGGCCGCGGCCTGCCGGTCACGCACCGCACGCGCCGCTTTCCGGCCGGCGTGCCTTCGGTGCAGCCCTGACCGTGGCTCCTAGCCCCGGACCAGCAACACCGAAAGGGACGTCGGCTCGATGATCGTGGTCCCTGTGAAGGGCCGGTCGAACGAGGCGACCAGATAAAGGGTGGCGCCGAAACCCAGCGAAAACAGCGCCAGGGACAAGGCCAGAGGCCGGCGATGGCTCATGTGCAGTTCGCTCAGCACACAGGCGGCGACGAACAGCAGCACCAGCACCGCGACCCACTTCGTCGGCATCACACGGCCATGGGAGGCCAGCAGGCGCTGATTGCGGGCGTTCTCGATGTCCGTCGTATAGCGCCGCAGCGCCTCGGCCGCGCGTTGAAGGACAATCTGGTCTGTTCCCGTCTCGATCCGTACCGAGATGACCATCAGGGTCTCCAACTGATCCTCGGCGATCTGGCTCGACCGGCCATCGCCCATCAGGGGCCATTCGTGCTCGATGACTTCGCGGATGTAATCATCGAGCACGCCCGTCACCTGTTCGCGCAGATCGGCTGGCAGGAATTTGACGATGCGCAGGGTGTCGGCCACGGCGATGGCTTCCTGCTCCACGGCGGTCCGGCCCTTGGCATCCTGCTGCCAGATGTCGGATGCCACGAAGGCGATCACGATGCCCGTGGGCAGGAGGATGCCAGAGAGCATGGTACTGACCATGTTGGGCCTGTGGGCACCGGGAGGCCATAGCCGGCGCAGTGCGCCCATCAGGACCAGGGCGGCCACCGACAGGCAGCCCACCAGCAGCACGCAGACAGCGAACATGGCCCATTCGGGCAAGTCATACATGAAGTCGAACACGAAGCCCTCGCTGGATGTCGGTGGGTGCCCGGCCCTCCGGAAACGGGCCTGAACGTCAGGCGCGGATCAGAGAACGTCCCGGATCTTTTCTAAGGGGCGGCACAGGCGTGCGCCCTTGTCCGTGACGACGAAGGGCCGGTTCAGCAGAATGGGATGCCGTTCAATGGCATCGAGCAACTGCTCGTCCGTCAACGCGGTGTCCGCCAGTCCCAGGGATGCGTAAACGGGTTCCTTGGGGCGCAAGGCTTCGCGCACCGTCAAGCCCGCCGCCCGGATCAGCTCGCGCAGCACCTCGCGCGGCGGCGGGTTGCGCAGGTATTCGATCACTTCGACGGGCCGCCCCGTGGCCTGGAGCGTCTCAAGCGCCTGGCGCGACGTGCCGCAGCGCGGGTTGTGGTAGATTCTGAACATATGGCCTTTCCAGACGGAAAGGCCTCATTATCCACGATCCGGCCGCCTGAAATTCCCTCCCCGCCTGCGATTCCGGACACCGCGCGTCCTCCAGCCCATTGATGCCCATGCCGATGCCTCCGCCGTTCGAGACCCACCCGTCCTTTTCCATGCGCACCGTCCTGCCTGCGATGGCGCTGACCCTGGCGCTGGCCGGTTGCGCCAGCGGGCCCAGGGACAATCTCAGCCTGGTGCCCGCACAGCTCGATGCGCAGACCAGCCGGGAGGGATTGTTCACGCAACCCGTGAAATGGTCCCGGGAACGGCCGGGCTGCCGGGGAGAATGTCCGACGCTGACGGTCGATTCCCTGGCTTTTCCGGGACATCCCCGCCTGACGGCCTTGATCGATCATGCCCTGGCGGCCATGACCTGGGTCGACACGCAACGCGCCGCGCCCTATGACACGCTGGACGGTTTCGAGGCGTATTACTGGAAGACCGCCGGCGCGCGCGACGAGGTCCGGCTGACGGCGCGGACGCGCTATCGCAACGAGCGCCTGACCGTGGTCGAGCTGGATGCCGGCCAGTACCGGACGGGCATGGCCCATGGCATGAGCGGGTCGCAGTTGCTGAACTGGGACAATGCGTCGGAAAAAGCCCTGACGATCGACAATCTGCTGGCGCCTGGCGCGCGTCCTGCCTTCGACGCGGCGCTGCGCGCCGAGCATGCCCGCTGGCTGGACCAGCATGCCGACGCCATGGACAACCGGGACAATTTCGATCGCATGTGGCCCTTTGCGTCCAGCGACAACGTGGGGCTGACCGATCTGGGCGTGCTGGTCAAATACCAGCCTTACGAGATCGCCCCCTACGCCTGGGGTCAACCTGAACTGCTGATCCCCTACGACCGCCTGCGAGGCATCCTGCGTCCGAAGTTCCTGCCGCCGAATGCTTAGGCGTCCAGGTGCGCGGTCTGCGCCGCCCCATGTCCCGCCTCATCCTCATACGCTTATAGCGTCGCCGCATAATGCGCGGCGATCATATCCTTGGATGAAAGGATTCGTTCTGTCCCCAAAAGGAACGCTTTAACCTGAGCCCTCGTCAATCACGCCGAGGGCTCTTTCCGATGCCGTTCCGATTCCTGCTTTCCGCAGCCGCCGTCCTGAGCCTGGCATGCGGCGCGCATGCCGCCGACGTCACGCTGCTGAACGCGTCCTACGATCCCACGCGGGAGCTGTACCAGGCCTACAACCAGGCTTTCGCCCGGTACTGGCGGGAGAAGACCGGCGACCATGTCACGATCCGCCAGTCTCATGGGGGCTCGGGCAAGCAGGCGCGCTCGGTGATCGACGGCCTGAGAGCCGACGTGGTGACCCTGGCGCTGGCGCCGGACATCGACGCCATCGCCGCACGCGGTTCGATCCCCGCAGATTGGCAGGAGCGACTGCCCCTGAACAGCGCCCCCTACACCTCCACCATCGTCTTCCTGGTGCGCAAGGGCAACCCCAAGGGCATCCACGACTGGAACGATCTGGTCAGGCCGGGCGTGCAGGTCATCACACCCAATCCCAAGACGTCCGGCGGCGCCCGCTGGAACTATCTGGCGGCCTGGGGCTACGCCCTGCGCCAGCCCGGCGGCGACGAAGCCAAGGCGCGGGCATTCGTCGGCAAACTCTACCGCCAAGTGCCGGTGCTGGATTCAGGAGCCCGGGGAGCGACCACGACCTTCGTCGAGCGCGGCATCGGCGACGTGCTGCTCGCCTGGGAAAACGAGGCTTTCCTGGCCATCGAGGAACTGGGGCCGGACAAGGTGGACATCGTCGTGCCCTCGGCCAGCATTCTGGCCGAGCCCCCCGTGGCGGTGGTGGACAAGGTCGTCGATGCCCGAGGCACGCGCGACGTGGCCCGTGCCTACCTGGACTACCTGTATTCCGAGGCTGGCCAGGAGATCGCCGCGCAGAACCACTACCGGCCCACGCTGAAGGCGGTCGCCGACAAGTATGCGCATCAGTTTCCCGAACTGTCCCTGTTCACTGTCGCCGACGTGGCGTCGAACTGGACCGAGGCACAGAAGACGCATTTCGCGGACGGCGGCGTGTTCGACCAGATCTACCAGCCTGGCGCGCGGCAGTAAGGCCATGTCCACGACGCTTGCACCGCAATGCTCCGCCACGCCCCGGGTTCTGTCCGGCCGCAATCTGACGTTGGGTCTGACGCTGACCTATCTGTGCCTGGTGGTCCTGCTCCCGCTGTCGGCCGCGTTCCTGACGGCCTCGACCCTGAGCGGGGAGGCTTTCTGGAGAACGGTCACCGCGCCCCGGGTGCTGGCCTCGTATCGCCTGAGTTTCGGCGCTGCGCTGCTGGCAGCGGCCGTGAATTCGGTCTTCGGCGGCCTCGTGGCCTGGATGCTGGCGCGCTATGACTTTCCCGGCCGGCGGCTGGTCGATGCCCTGGTGGATCTGCCTTTTGCCTTGCCCACGGCCGTGGCCGGGATCGCTCTGACCTCTTTGTACGCGCCCAGCGGCTGGCTGGGCGGGCCGCTGGCATCGTTGGGCGTCCAGGTGGCTTTCAAACCGCTGGGCGTGGTGGTGGCGCTGGTTTTCATCGGACTGCCCTTCGTGGTCCGCACCGTCCAGCCGGTGCTGGAAGACATGGCCTCCGAATACGAGGAAGCCGCCAGCAGCCTGGGGGCCTCGCGCGCGCAGGTCTTCATCCGTGTGGTCTTTCCCGCGATCCTGCCGGCCCTGCTGACGGGCTTCGCCCTCGCTTTCGCGCGCGCGGCGGGCGAGTACGGCTCGGTGATCTTCATCGCCGGCAACATGCCGATGATTTCGGAAATCGCGCCCCTGCTGATCGTCACCAAACTGGAGCAATACGATTACGCTGGCGCTACGGCCATCGCCGTGGTGATGCTGGGAATCTCCTTCCTGCTGTTGCTGGTCATCAATCTGCTGCAGGCCTGGGTACGGCGCCGCTCGACCGGCCAGACCTGACATGCGTGTGCTGCCTCCATGACCTCCATTGCTTTCGATTCCCGCTCACGGACCGTCGTCGTCGCCCGGCCGGCCGCCGAAGGCCGGCTTGTCCGCCTTGCGTTGATGGGAACGGCATTCGCTTTCCTCTTCCTGTTCCTCTTCATTCCATTGGCGGCGGTCTTTCACGAGGCCCTGGGCAAAGGTTGGGAAGCCTGCGTGGCCGCGGTCGCCGAGCCCGACGCGCAGGCGGCCATCCGGCTGACACTGCTCGCGGCCGGGCTCGCCGTGCCGTTGAACCTGGTGTTCGGGGTCTGCGCCGCCTGGGCCCTCACCCGATTCGATTTCCGGGGCAAGAGCCTGCTCATCACCCTGATCGACCTGCCCTTCTCCGTGTCCCCTGTGATCGCCGGTCTGATCTACGTGCTGATGTTCGGCGCCCAGGGCTGGTTCGGCCCCTGGCTGCAGGCGCACGACATCCAGATTCTCTTCGCCGTGCCGGGCATCGTCCTGGCCACGATCTTCGTCACCGTGCCCTTCGTCGCGCGCGAACTGATTCCACTGATGCAGTCCCAGGGCTGCGAGGAAGAAGAGGCCGCCATCGTGCTGGGCGCCTCGGGCTGGCGCGTCTTCTGGCATGTCACGCTGCCCAACATCCGCTGGGGACTGTTCTACGGCGTGATCCTGTGCAACGCGCGCGCCATGGGCGAATTCGGCGCAGTGTCGGTGGTGTCGGGCCATATCCGCGGCCTGACCAACACCCTGCCCCTGCACGTTGAAATCCTCTACAACGAATACAACTTCGCGGCCGCCTTTTCGGTGGCGTCGCTGCTGGCACTGCTGGCCTTGCTGACGCTGGCCCTGAAATCCTTGGCGGAATGGCGCTTGCACGCTCAGACCGCCCGCATCGCACTGGAGCAATCCCCATGAGCATCGAAGTCCGCCACATTCACAAGCGGTTCGGCGCGTTCACGGCGCTCGACGACGTGTCCCTGGCCTTCCCGGAAGGGCGGCTGACCGCGTTGCTGGGGCCCTCGGGCTGCGGCAAGACCACGCTGCTGCGCATCATCGCCGGCCTCGAACATCCCGATGGGGGCCAGGTGCTGCTGGAAGGCCAGGACGCGTCCCATACGCACGTGCGCCAGCGGCAGGTTGGCTTCGTGTTCCAGCACTACGCCCTGTTCAAGCACATGACGGTCTTCGAAAATGTCGCTTTCGGCCTGCGCGTCAAGCCGCGCGCCCTGCGGCCGGACGAGCGCAGGATCCGCGAGACGGTCATGGGACTGCTGGAATTGGTGCAACTGGACTGGCTGGCCGACCGCCGGCCGGCGGCCCTGTCAGGCGGACAGCGCCAGCGCATCGCCCTGGCCCGCGCCCTGGCGGTGAAGCCGCGCGTGCTGCTGCTGGACGAACCATTCGGCGCGCTGGACGCCAAGGTCCGGAAGGAACTGCGGCGCTGGCTGCGCCGTCTGCACGACGAGTTGCACATGACCAGTCTGTTCGTCACGCACGACCAGGAAGAGGCGCTGGAGGTCGCCGACGAGGTCGTGATCATGAACAAGGGCCGGGTCGAGCAGCAAGGCGAGCCGCAAGCGGTCTACGACGCCCCGGGCACGGCCTTCGTGTACGGTTTCCTGGGGCACGTGAACCTGTTTCACGGCCGCGTGCGCGGTGGCCGGCTGCATACCGGCGGCGCGGCGCTCGACATGCCGGGCCTGGAGGGCGCGGCCGATGCGCCCGGCACCGCCTATGTCCGGCCGCACGACATCCAGATCGAGCCCATGCCCGCTTCGGGCAGGCCGGCCACTGGCCAGGGGCTGCCGGTGAATCTGCAGCGGGCGCATGCTTTCGGCCCGCTGGCGCAACTGGAGCTGCGGCGCGAGGATACCCAGGAAATCATCGAGGTGGTCATGCCCAGCCTGGAGTTCGACCGGATCCGGGCGCAAGGCCACCGACGCTTCATCGCCCGGCCCCGTCAGGCGCGGGTGTTCCTGAGTTAGCGGCTGTTCTCACACGCACCACGGAGATTGATTCCTGAGAACAGGCCCTGGCCGGGCGAAGCGCCGACTACCGGCCTTGCGGCGTGTCCTCGAAGCGGCCGAGGTCGAAATAGCGCGAGAACGAAGACGCGTCGTCCTTGGCTTCCGGCGCGGGCGCCTGCGGCGCCGGGTCCGGCCCGTTCGCCGCAGGCGCGGGGCCATCGTCCCGGCGGTTCCGCGCCCGGCGGGCGGCATCGTCCAGCCCGGCGGCCAGGGACTGATGCTGGCGCTTGCGCGCCCAGTCCGCCGCCGTCTCGTGGGCGGCGTTGAACATGGTGGGGTCCGCCCCGTGCGCCAGCAGCAGGCGGACGATGTCCGGCTTGCCGGACAAGGCCGCCATCATCAGCGGCGTCGTGCCGTCCGGCCCGGGCGCGTTGACGATGGCGCCCTGCCCGATCAGCATGCGGGCCGTATCCACCTGGGCCTTGGACGCGGCATAGTGCAACGGTGTCCATCCCAGACGGTTGACCTGGGCGCCTGCGGAGATCAGCGCGCGGGCCCGGTCGGTCTGGCCCAGGATGCACAGGTACATCAGTGCCGTCTCGTCGCGGGCGTTGGGCGCGTCGATCAGCACATCAGGTGCCGTGCGCAGCGCATCGAACACCTTCCAGGACTGATCCCGCGCCGCCTGGGTCAGCGCGGGATTGCCCAGGGCGTTGAGGGCATTCGGGTCGGTGTGGCGCAGCAGCATGCCTTGCACCGCTGACACGTCGTCGCGGCGGATGGCCGACCACCAGTCGGCCGTCGGCGCCGGCTGGGCGAAGGCCGTGGGCGGCGCGCCGGCGCCCAGGGCCAGGATCAGCGCCAAGCCGGCCAACTGGCCGCGCCGCGCGCCGGATCGAACGAGAGTGGACAAGAACATGGCGGAGACCTCCGTCGGCGGGAATGGTGACAGGCGACCCGGATGGGGACCGGGGTTCAGGCGGGCGCGGCCGCTTTGTCGAACAGACGCCAGTAGTTCTCGGCGCTTGCCCGCTCGATCTCGGCGACGGGGACGCCGCGCAATCCGGCGATTTTTTCGGCCACGTGGATCACCCGGGAGGGATCGTTCATCTTTCCCCGGTACGGCACCGGCGCCAGATACGGGGAATCAGTCTCGATCAGCAGGCGGTCCAGGGGCACCCTGCGGGCGACGTCCTGGATCTGGGCGGCGTTCTTGAAGGTCACGATGCCGGAGATGGAGATATAGAACCCCAGGTCCAGGGCACCCTGCGCGACTTCCCAGGATTCGGTGAAGCAGTGCATGACCCCGCCGGGCGCGCGTTCCTCGCGCATCAGGCGCAGGGTGTCCTCGGCGGCGGCGCGGGTATGGATGATCAGCGGCAGCCCGGTGGCGTGCGCTGCGCGGATGTGGGTGCGAAAACGCTCGCGCTGCCATTCCAGCGGTTCGCCGAGGCGATAGTAGTCGAGTCCGGTCTCTCCGATGGCGACGACCCGGGGATGGGCCGCGCGGCCGACCAGGTCGTCCAGGGTCGGTTCGGCACCGTCGTCGTCCTCGGGGTCGTTGTCCGGATGCACGCCCACCGAGGCTCGCAGGAAGGGATGTTGCTCCACCAGTTCCATCAGGCCGGGCCAGTCGCGCAGATTGACGCTGACCACCAGGGCGTGGCCCACGCCGGCGGCCCGCATGCGTTCCAGCACATCCGGCAACTGGGCGCGCAGGTCGGGGAAATTCAGGTGACAGTGGGAATCGATATACATGGGATCGAAAAGGAATCTATCGGGGCCGCACCGACTGCAGCAGGGTGCGGGCGGCGTGGTCGGCCAGCAGCTTGGGATTGAGGGCGTGGCGCGCCAGGCGCCGCTGTTCCCGCAGCCAGTCCGCCGCACGGGCCAGTGCCGCCGGGTCCAGGCGCTTGGCGATTGCGGCGATCCGCGTCGCCTGTCCGGGATGATAACGCGGCGGCAGGCCGTGCGTGCCCAGGCTGAGATCCAGCCACAGGCGCTGGAATCCGTCCACCCAGTCGGCCGGCTCGGCCGCCTGGAGTGCGTCGGCCAGCGCGGCGCCATCGCCGCCATGGCCCGCCTGATCCAGGAACAGTTCCAGCCAGTCGGGCGTCACGGGCCGCCCTTCCCGCGCCTGTTCCAACGCCAGCAGCGGCGCGCCGCCGGCCGCCGCCAGGCGGTCGGCGGCGTCCTTCACGCCCTGCGCCTCCAGCCAGGTCAGTGATTCGGCAACGGGCGGCACCGTCAGGGGCAGGCGCCGGCAGCGCGACACCAGTGTCGGCAGCAGTCGGTCGGGCGCCTGGGCCGACAGCAGGAAAACCGTGTGTTCGGGCGGCTCTTCGAGGATCTTCAGCAGCGCGTTGGCCGCGATGGTGTTCAGCGATTCGGCCGGATACAGCAGGGCGACGCGCCAGCCGCCCCGGTGGGTGGCCGTATTGAACCAGGGCAGCAGGCTGCGGATCTGTTCGATGCGGATCTCGCGCGAGGGCTGTTTCTTGGCGTCCTCGGCAACGTCCAGTGCGCCTTCGCGCACGGCCTGGGCGTCGGGCCGGATGCGGCGCAAATCGGGATGATTGCCGGCCACCACCCAGCGGCAGGCCTGGCATGCGCCGCAAGCCAGGCCGTCGCGGGGCGATTCGCACAACAGGCTGGCGGCCCCCGCGAGTGCGAATTCCATCTGGCCGCAACCGGGCCGGCCGTGGATCAGCCAGGCGTGGGCGAAGCGCTCGCGCGTGGCCAGCCAGCGGCGCGCCGGCGCCTGTTGCCAGGGCAGGAAGTCCATCATGCCGGATCCAGGCCGCCGGACGCGGGCGCATGGCCGCGCGCGCGCAGCAGCCCATCCAGGATGCCGCCCAGCTCGGCGCGGATCTCTTCGAGATTCCGGCGGGCGTCGATCACCCGGAAGCGGTCCGGATCGGCCGCCGCCCGGGCGTGATAGGCCTGGCGGGTGCGCTCGAAGAACGCCGCATCCTCGCGCTCGAAGCGGTCGGAGCGCGCGCGCCCGCGCGACAGGCGTTCACGCGCAGTCGCCAGCGGCACATCGAACAGCAGGGTGCAATCCGGCCCCCTGCCCTGCTGCACCCATTCTTCCAGGATGCGCACGGGTTCAGCGCCCAGTCCCCGGCCTCCGCCCTGGTAGGCGAACGAAGCATCGGTATAGCGATCGCACAGCACCCACCGGCCCTGCTCCAGAGCGGGCAGGATGCGCGTGCGCCAGTGCTCATTGCGGGCGGCGAACATGAGCAGGGTCTCGGTGCGCAGGTCCATGGGCTTGTGCAGCAGCAGTTCGCGCAAGGTTTCACCCAGGGGGGTGCCGCCTGGCTCGCGGGTGGACAGCAGATCCACCCCGGCCTGGCGCAGCCGGTCCTCGATCCAGGGAATGTGCGTGCTCTTGCCGGCCCCATCCAGGCCTTCGAGCGTGATGAAACAGGCGCCTCGGGTCGTCATGGACTATCGTTTCAGGATGTATTTGCCGACGGCGCGATTGTGCGCCGCCAGATCGGTGGAGAACTCGCTGGTGCCGTCGCCCCGCGAGACGAAATACAGGAATTTGTGCCTCTCCGGATGCAGGACCGCCTCCAGGGCGGCTTTTCCGGGGTTGGCGATGGGCGTGGGCGGCAGGCCCGCGCGGGTATAGGTGTTCCAGGGCGTGTCGCGTTCCAGATCCTTCTTGCGCAGGCGGCCCTGGTAATCGTCGCCCAGCCCGTAGATGACGGTCGGATCGGTCTGCAAGGGCATGCCGATGCGCAAGCGGTTGATGAACACGCCGGCGATGCGCGCCCGGTCGGCACCGTGACCCGTCTCCTTTTCGACGATGGAGGCCAGGATGAGCGCCTGGTACGGAGTTTCCAGAGGCAGGTCGCGGTCGCGCCCCGCCCAGGCGCGCTCGAGCGTCTGCCGGCCCGCCGAGACGGCGCGGCGCAGGATGTCCAGATCGGAACTGCCCGGTGCGAACACATAAGTGTCGGGATGGAACAGGCCTTCGAGTGCGTCGGCCTCCAGCCCCAGTCGCCGGACCAGGGTCTGCTCGTCCATGCCAAGCGTGTCGTGACGGACCTGGGGATCGGCGTCCAGCGCCGCCCGGATCTGGGCGAAGGTCCAGCCTTCGGGAAAGGTCAGGCGGGTCTGGGTCATGTCCCCGTTGGCCATGCGTTCCAGCAGCATCCAGGGCGTGTCGCCCTCGCGGGCCTCATAGGCGCCGGCCTTCAGCAATTTGTCGCGGCCGCTCAAGCGGGCCAGCCAGACGAAGGCATCGGGCTGGATCTCGATGCCCGCGTCCCGCATCGTCTGGGCGATCCGGCGCGGCGTACCGCCAGCGTCGATGAGATAGTCGACGACGGGTGCCCGCAGGGGCACGGGCCGTCTCCAGCCCCACCAGGCCGCCGAGACGATGACCGACGCCGCAGCCAGCAGGCCGAGGATCAGCAACCGGAGGATGAGTTTTTTCATGTGCGCCAGTTTAACGAACTGGCGCGTCGGGCGGCGGGGCTGACGTTCAGAGACTGCCCATCAGCCACTGGACGCCCAGGCTGCTGAGCGATACGGCCACCCATACGCCCAGGCCGAGCAGCAACGGGCGGGCGCCCGCCAGCGCCATGCGACGCAGGTCGGAGGACAGCCCGATGGCGGTCAGGGCCATGATGATGAGGAACTGCGACAGCAGGTGCAGCGGCCCGAGCAGCGTTTCCGGAATCAGGCCCAGGCTGCGCGTCGCCGAAGCCGCCAGGAACCAGAGAATGAACCACGGAAAGATCGTGACCAGGGACACCCGGGTTTCCGAACGCTGGTTGCGCCAGGCCACCCAGAAGGCGATGACGATGCAGATCGGGATGATCAGCGTCGCGCGGGTGAGTTTGACGATCGTGGCGATGTCGCCCGCCGCCACGCTGTAGCTGTAGCCCGCCGCCACGACGGAAGAGGTGTCGTTGATGGCGGTCCCGGCCCATAGACCGAAACCGTGGTCGCTCAGACCCATCCAGTGGCCCAAGGGCGGGAACAGCAACACCGCCACGACGTTGAAGAGAAAGATGGTCGAAATCGACAGGGCGGTCTCATGGTCGTCGGGCTTGATGATCGGCGCCACCGCCGCAATGGCCGATCCGCCGCAGATCGCGGTGCCGACCCCGATCAGGGTGCGAAGATCGCCGCCCAGTTTCAACCAGCGCCCCAGCAGCCAGGCGGTCAGGAACGCGGTGGACAGCGTGATCAAGGTCACGGCCAGCGACGAGGCGCCGGTTTTCATGACCTGGCCGAAGCTCAGGCCGAACCCCAGACCGATGATGGACCATTTGAGCACCTGGCGGCTGCTGAAGACCACGCCGGGGGTGAAGACCGGGGACAGTCCCAGTACATTGCGCCAGACCATGCCCAGCAGAATGCCGAACACGGGGCCGCCGATGAGCGGGAACAGGGTGCCCAGCCACCAGGCCGCCAGACCGAGCCCCGCTGCGAGCAGGAGACCATACCACAGCGAGGGGGTGCGCGAAGAGCCGCGAGCATGCGTCTGGGCGGCGGGGCGGCCGGCGGCCGAGGGCAGTGGGTGCGGGACGGCGGAAATGGGCGGCATGCTGAAGGCTCGTAGAGAGAGGGGACTGACGGCCATTCTAAGCAGGGGTTATGAATAAATAAATTCAAATCATTTTAGTGGACACATAAGGAATATTTAATTAGCAAGACCGGGATCGCTTTCGGCGGCGAGGACCGGCGCCGGTTCGCGCTATTCTGTCCGGCCCGACCCTTTTCGCGGCTTCCCCTTCCTCCATGTCGCCCAGCCTTGATTTCGTCCATGGCGCCGTCCTGGTCTCCGCCCTCTTCCATGCGGCCTGGAATGCCTCGATCAAGGGCAGTCCCGACAAACCGCTGAGTGCGGTCGGCATCACGGGCGTGGCGATGCTGCTGGCCGCGATCGGCCTGCCCTGGCTGCCGCAGCCGGCGCCGGCCAGCTGGCCCTTTCTGCTGGCCTCGCTGATCCTGCAGGTGGCCTATATGCGGCTGGTCGCGCGCATCTACCGCGTGACCGACCTGAGCGTCAGCTATCCCGTCATGCGGGGCACCGCGCCGCTGCTTGTGGCGCTCGTTTCCGCCCTGTTCTTTCATGATGCGCCCGGCCCTGGCGCGATGGCCGGCGTGGCCACGATATGCGCCGGCATCCTGTGCATCGGCCTGCCCGGCCGCGCGGTGCGCGCGCCCGGAGGCATGACGCTTGCTTTGCTGAACGCCGTCGTGATTGCGAGCTACACCCTGGTGGACGGTGCGGGCGCCAGGCTTTCGCAGGCGCCGGCCAGCTACACATTGTGGATCTTTCTGCTGCAGGGCATCGTCATGATCGGCCTGACCGTGCCCAGCCGGGCCGGGGATCTGGCGCGCCATGTGAAAAGCCACTGGGGCGCGGTCACGCTGGGCGGCTGCGGCACCGTGATTTCCTACGGCATAGTGCTTTGGGCCATGACCCTGGCGCCCATTGCGATCATCGCCGCACTGCGAGAGACTTCCATCCTGTTCGGCATCCTGATTTCGTGGCTTTTTCTGCGAGAACGCCTGACGCCCGCCCGTATCGCGGGCGCCTGTGTCCTCGTGCTGGGTGTGATCATGCTGCGCCTGGCCCCATGACTGCGGAAATCGCCCGGCCACTTCTCTTCGCCTGGTGCCATGAGTCCCGGAAAATCCGGTTTGGCATCAGCATTTACCCTAGATCGTCTCCGCCATGCTCCAGGCTTTTGCGCTCGGTCAGTCAGTATTTACGCGACTTTTGAATGATCTGGATCAAATTTCGGAATATTCTGGCTCTAAAGTTCGAAGCGAACTGGACCTAGTTTACTTGGCGGACTATGGGCACCATGGACGAACAAGAGCCGCGCTGGAACAGATCCATGGACTGGCATCCGACGCGACTTCCATAAAAGGAGACGACCGTGAAACCATCATTTCGCTTCATTCGCAAGCTGACCATGCTGGGTGTTGCCGCAGGGGCCCTGAGCCTGAGCTGCGGGGCCTTCGCCGCGACCAAGGTCGTGGTCGGCTATCAGCAGATCGTAGGTCCCTTCGTCAGCGCCATCGCCGATGGCAGCTTCGACAAGGCGCTCCAGGAGGCCGGGTACGAAGTGGACTGGCGCCAGTTCAGTTCGGCGGGTGACATTTCCAGCGCGTTCGCCTCGCGCGATGTTCCTGTGGGCGTGCTGGGTTCCACCGGCATCACGGCGGCCGTGACGCGCGGCGTGGACATGCAGCTTTTCTGGGTCCTGGACAATATCGGCAAGTCGGAAGCGCTGATCGCCCGCAACGGGTCCGGCATCGAAAAACCCAAGGATCTGGTGGGCAAGAAGGTAGGTGTGCCTTTCGTGTCGACGTCGCACTTTCACCTGCTGCTCGGCCTGAATGACATCTGGCGCATCAAAGCCAACGAGGTGCAGATCCTGAACATGCAGCCGCCGCAGATCGTGGCCGCCTGGCAGCGCGGCGACATCGACGCCGCCTATGTCTGGCCGCCCGCGCTCACGGAAATCATGAAGACGGGCAAGGAAATCGCCAATTCCGAGGAGATCGGCGCCAGGACCGTTCCCACTTTCGACGGCATCGTGGTCGACAAGGCCTGGGCCGCCAAGAATCCGAAATTCATGGCGGCCTTCACACAGGTTCTGGCCAGGTCCTACCAGGGCTTTGACGCGCGCAAGGGCTCCCTGACGCCCGATTCCCCCGAGATCAAGGGAATCGTCAAGATGATCGGCGGCACGCCCGCCGACATCGTCAGCGCCATGAACCTGCTGCTGTTCCCCGATGTGAAGGAACAGGCCTCCAACGTCTGGCTGGGCGGTGGGGCGCAGGGCGGCGCTGTCAAGGCCCTGACCGCCAGCGCGAAATTCTTGAAGGCACAGCGCCAGATCAACGCGCCCCTGGGCGACTACACCCCCTTCGTCACCTCCAGCTTTGCCGACGCGGCCGCGAAAACCGTGAAGTGACGGAAACATTCTGGACTGGAACCGGTCCGCGCGGCCCCCGGAGCATCGCTTCCATGAAGCTCCGGCGGCTGCGCAACATCTGAAGGAGACCCGCATGTCCGCCGCCATGGCCAACCTCAGTATCCGCAATGTCAGCGTGACGTATCCCTCCCAGATGATGGGCGGCGCGGTCACCGCGCTCAAGGATGTCAATCTCGAAATCGCCCCGGGGGACTTCGTCGTCGCCCTGGGGGCCTCCGGCTGCGGCAAGACCACGCTGCTCAGCGTGATCGCGGGATTCCTGACCCCGACCGAGGGCGAAGTCCTGCTCGGAGGCGCGCCGGTCGTCGGTCCCGGCGCCGACCGGGGGGTGGTGTTCCAGAAACACGCACTGCTGCCGTGGCTCAACGTCATCGACAACACCGAATTCGGGCTGAAACTGCGCGGAGTGCCCAAGAACAAGCGCAACGAGATCGCCGCCAGGAACCTCGAACTGGTGGGCCTGAAGGATTTCCACAGACACATGATCTACCAGTTGTCGGGCGGGATGCAGCAGCGAGTCGGGATCGCCCGGGCGCTGACCTGCGACCCGGCCATGCTGCTGATGGACGAGCCGATGGCGGCTCTGGACGCGCTGTCGCGCGAGACCATCCAGGAACTGCTGCTGGATGTCTGGCAGCACACCCACAAGATGTTCTTCTTCATCACGCACAGCGTGGAAGAGGCCCTGTTCCTGGGCAACAAACTGATCGTGATGTCGCCCCGCCCGGGGCGCGTCACCAACACCTACGAGCTCGATTTCAACCGCCGCTTCCTGAAGGAGCGGAACGCCCGCGCCATCAAGTCCAGCCCCGACTTCATCCAGATGCGGGAGACCGTGCTGGACATCATCTACGGGGACGAACGGGCCGCCGGCGATCCCGAATATCACCAGAGTGCCTGAAATGTTTCTTCAATCGCATTATCGGAGCCACAGCATGTCCATCGTATCCAAGCGCAAGCGCCGTTCTGCGGAACCCGGAAAAGTCTACGGCGCGCCCGGGGCCGGCTACAGCGGCCACATCAGCGTCATGACGGCGATCGTGCTGCTCGCGCTGTGGTTCCTCGTCACCGGCATGGGATGGATCAAGCCCATCTTCCTGCCTTCGCCCGGCGCCGTTTACGGCAAGTTCATCGAGGCGGCGACCGAGGGCGTCGCCAATTCCACGCTGGCCCAGCACACCCTGGTCAGCCTGGGGCGGGTCATGGGCGCTTTCCTGCTGGCGCTGGTGACGGCCGTTCCGATCGGCATCCTGATGGGGGTGAACCGCACGATGCGCGGGCTTTTCGACCCCATCATCGAGTTCTACCGCCCCCTGCCGCCGCTGGCCTATCTGCCGCTGGTCATCATCTGGTTCGGAATCGGCGAATTCCCCAAGGTCTTCCTGATCTTTCTGGCGATCTTCGCCCCCATGGCCATCGCCGCCCGGGCCGGGGTCAAGTCCGTTTCCATCGAGCAGATCCATGCCGCCTACGCCATGGGAGCCAGCAGCCGCCAGATCATCTTCCACGTCATCCTGAAGGCGGCGCTGCCCGAGATTTTCACCGGGATGCGGATCGGCATCGGCGTGGGCTGGACGACGCTGGTGGCCGCGGAGATGGTGGCGGCCGCGCGCGGCCTGGGCTTCATGGTGTTGAACGCCGCCCAGTACCTGGCGAGCGACACCGTGATCATGGGCATCATCGTCATCGGATTCTTCGCCTTCTCGTTCGATTTGCTTTTGCGCTATCTCGAACGCATCATGATCCCCTGGAAAGGCAAGATCTGAGAGAGGAAACACCCGCCATGCCTGAAAGCGGCTCCGTCGGCTCGGTCCAGTGGTCGGCCCTGTTCGAGCGGGTTGACGATTACAACCTCAGCCTGCAAGGTCGCATTCGCAAGATGCTGGTGTCCGCCATCCTGAGCGGACATCTGCCGCCGGGCACCCCCGTGCCGTCCAGCCGGGAACTGGCCCGGGCGCTGGGGGTCGCGCGCAACACGACGGTCTTCGCCTATCAGCAACTCGTCGTCGAAGGCTACCTGGAGTCCCGCGAACGCAGCGGCCACTATGTGGCCCGGAGCATGGCCGGCCAGCAGGCCGCCACGCACGCCGCGCCGGCCGCCGAGCCACCGCCGCGCACGGGCGTGGACTGGTCCGGACGGCTGGTTTTCCACCCTTTTTCCCAGCGCAACATCGTCAAGCCGGCCCACTGGCAGAGCCTGCCCTACCCCTTCAGCTATGCCCAGTTCGATGCCAAGCAGTTTCCCACGGCGGAATGGCGCGAATGCTGTCTGCGGGCGCTGTCCGTGCTGGACATCCGCATGTGGGCGCCGGATCTGATCGCCAGCGACGATCCGGCGCTGGTGGAGGCCATCCGCAACCAGGTGTTGCCCCGGCGCGGCATCTGGGCCGAGGACAGCGAGATCATGGTCACGCTGGGTGCCCAGCATGCGCTCTATCTGGTGGCCACGCTGCTGATCCACGACCACACCGTGGTCGGCATGGAGGATCCCGGCTACCCCGACGCACGCAATATATTCGCGCACCGGACGAGTCATCTGGTGCCGCTGCCCATCGACGAAGACGGCCTGATTCCTTCGCCGGCCCTGGGCGAGTGCGATTACATTTTCGTCACGCCCAGTCATCAATGCCCGACCAATGCCACCCTGTCCATGGAACGCCGGGTCGCCCTGCTGGAACTGGCCAGCCGCACGGACGGCATTTTGATCGAAGACGATTACGAGACCGAAAACCGCTATGACGGACACCCTTCTCCGGCGCTCAAGAGCCTGGACAAGCACGGCCGCGTGCTCTATATCGGTAGCCTGTCGAAAAGCTTCGCACCCGGACTGCGCCTGGGCTACATCGTGGCGCCACGCGAGTTGCTGATCGAACTGCGCGCCTTGCGCCGCCTGATGATCCGTCACCCGCCCGCCTATCTGCAACGCGCGTTCGCGCTGTTCATTTCGCTGGGCCACTACCATGCGCTGTTGCGCCGCTTGTCCCAGGTATACGCCGAACGCGCCCAGGTGTTGCAGGAAGCGGTCCATGCCCATCTGCCGGAGTTCAGTGGCAGGCCCATTCACGGCGGATCGTCCTGGTGGGTGGAGGGGCCGCCGGATCTCGACACCGATCTGCTCGCGCAGGCGGCCTTGAAAGCCGGGGTGGTGATCGAGCCCGGCCGGGTCTTCTACCAGGACCCCCGGTCGCAGGATCATCGGCACATCCGGCTGGGGTTCTCATCCATCGACCGGAACAAGATCGCGGAAGGCATCGCCGCGCTGGCCAGTGTGGTCGAACAATCTTTCCGCTGAGAAGAAACCGAAACAGGCTCCAGGCGGGCGCATCCCTGCGCCCGCCCCCTCATCCGCATTCAGGCCGCGGCATGTCCAAGAATCAGGCGATCCATCTCCGCTTTCGGCGTGTTGCAGTATTCGCGCGCCAGCGTCAGATAGAACCCCAGCCCGATCAGCACCCAACAACCCAGCGCGATCCAGGCGGGCGTTTCCAGGAAAGCGGGTGAGCCCGGCACGAGCAGCAGCCCCAGCAGGCCGATGCTGCAGAGCATGCCCGCCAGCGCGATCAGTTTCTTGCCTGGCGCGGTTTCTTTGCAGAAAGCCGGAGCCCGCTGCGTCGGGGTCCATTTGAACAGGCGGTAGGCCACGGCGCAGTAGTAGATGAAGGCGATCGAGATCCCCACGGCCGACATGTCCACGATCCAGAGCAGCACCGAACGGCCGAACCAGGGGGCCAGCAGGCAGATCGCGCAGACGAACACGATGCTGGCCCATGGTGTGCCATGCTTGCCGTGCAGGCGGCAAAACACGGCGGGCAGCGCCTTGGCACGGCCCATGGCGAACATCAGCCGGCTGCACGAGATATAGAAGCCGATCAGGCCGGTGAAAATGCCCATGCAGAGCGCGATCGCCAGAGCGGCCAGGCCCGCCGTGCCCAGAACCTGCTGGACAGCCCACCCCGTGCCCCAGATTTCACGCAAGTCCACCAGATCCAGCCATGGCATGGCCAGACCGGTCGCAAGGATCATGATCGAGTAATGAGAAGCCGCCACCACCAGCGCCGCCAGGATCAGGAACGTCGCCTTGGCGGGCGAGAAATTGAACTCCTCGGCCGCCTGCGGCACCGTATCGAAGCCGACATAGGCCCAGGGAGAGATGGCGACGATGGCCGCGATCGCGGACCAGGACGGAATGCCGGGCTTGTAGAGCGGCAACAGGTTGCCGAAGGAGGTTTCTGGCGCGAACGACATGGCGGCCGTCACGCCGGTCGCGGCGGCGATCAGCAGGACGCAGAAATAGAATTGCGTCTGTGCCGTGGCGTCCGCGCCCCGGATGTTGAGCCAGGCGAACAGCACCAGGACGGCGCTGGCGATCAACACCTCCACGAAATACACGTCCCAGCCGGCGATGCGGTAGAGCAGCCCCACCTTGACGACATCCGGGACCAGGAATTTGATCATCAGGGCGAAGGCGGAAGCGTTGAGCGCCACGATGGCCGCGTAGCCCAGGATCAGGAACCAGCCGCACAGGAATGCGTGCTTGCGACCGAAGGCCAGGTAGGCATAGGTGAAGGCGCCGCCGGTGATCGGATACGCTTTCACCAGGAAACCGGTGCTCAGGCCGACCAGGCTGAGAATCAGCCCGCCGATCCAGAGTCCGATGATGACCCCCATGGGTCCCGCCCTGTCCATCCATTCGACCGGCAGCACGAAACTGCCCCAGCCGATGGCCGAGCCAAAGGCGATGGCCCAGACCCAGTGGGGCTTGAAGGTTTTCCCCAGGGTGATTCGTTCCGACATCAAGCGTCTCCTGAAAATATCATTTTCTATATTTTATTGTTCCAATAACCGAAACACATGAAGCAGTTTATCGGATCCAGAGAAAAGCGCGTAGGGCCAAATCCGGCCCATCGTGGAGACCAGACGGGGGCGGATTGACTGATATCGGACCGTCATCAGATGAAAAAAAGCCGCCCACCCGGGCGGCCTTGCCGCGATGTGGCGCTTGCGCGCCCCGGACATCCGGTCAGAACACCTCGTCTCTCAGGTAGTAGTACTTGTAGAACATCGCCTGCCCCAGCCGGCGGAAGGGCGCGAACAAATGGCCATTGAGCGGCGAGTTGTAGATCGGCAGGTCCCACTGCGGGCCGGCCTTGCCGACGACACGCTCGGCCAGGCGCCGGCCCGCCTGCGCGGAAAACGACACCCCGTTGCCACCGTATCCGATAGCGTAATAGATCCGCTGACCGGCGTCCGGCTGCGTGATGCGCGGCATCATGTCGTGACTGACGTCCACCCAGCCCCACCAGGAATACGCGATCGGCACATCCTTCAGGGCGGGGAACTTGCGCGCCAGGCCTTGCTTGAGCAGTTCCAGATGCCTGGGGTTCTCCGCGTCGGCGCCCGTGAGCGCGCTGCGGCTGCCGATCTGCATCGAGCCGTCGGGCAGCAGGCGGTAGTAAAAGCGCAAGGTGCGCGTGTCCGTGATGAAGGTCGTGCTCTTGAGTCCGGCCGCATCCCGTTCCTGTTGCGTCAGCGGACGCGTCACCATCGAGTTCGACAGGATCGGCATGATCTTGTTGTCGAGCAGCGGATGCAGACCCTGCGGCGTGTAGCCGCCCGTGGCCACGGCCACGCGACGCGCGCGCACGACGCCACCGGGAGTGCGCAGATGATGGACCCCGCCCACGGTTTCCCAGCCCAGGACCGGACTGCCAGTATGGATCTTGACTCCCAGTTCGCGCAGGCGCCGCAGATAGCCGAAGGCCAGCTTCAGCGGATGGATGCCGACGCCTTCGGGCTCGTACATCGCCCCGGCCGCCTCGCGGTCCATGGCATAGCGTTCCCACAGTTCCTCGCGGCTGAGCATGCGGGTGTCGTAGCCGAACTGTTCGCGCATGACGCGGCACAGGTTCTCCAGGAAGGCCATTTTCTTCGGTCGATGAGCCGTGTACAGGTGCCCGCCGGGTTGGGCATCGCACGGGAAACGCTCCACGAGGCTTTTCCAGTAGTCGAAGCCGTCGTGGATCTCGCGATCCAGACGCTTGGCGGTTTCCAGCCCCCACCGCTCGATCCATTGCGTGCGGTACAGACGGCCCGAAGCGTTCTGACCCTGACCGCCGTTGCGGCTGGTGCAGCCCCAGGATTCCTGGTTGGCCTCCAGGACGATGGGCATGACGCCGTGTTCCTCGGCCAGATTCAGGGCCGTCACCAGTCCCGTGAAACCCGAGCCGATCACCACTACGTCCGCGTCCATGTCCTGGAGGACGGGACCGTCGTCGGGCGGCGGATCCCCGGCCGTGCCCACCCAGTATGTGGGCGCGTATTGCTGGTTGCGGCCAGCGGGCGAGACCAGCGGATCGTAACGCGGATCGTAGGGGTTGGCCGCGTGTGGCGCGGCGGCGGGCGGGACGGCCTGCGCGCGGGCGTGCGGCGCCGTCGAAGTCAAAGTAGCCATGATGTCTCCTGGGGGGCAGGCGCGAGCGGTTCAGGCTTGTGCGGGCAAAGGGGGGCGCTGTTTGCGGAAAGCGTTCTTGATCAGGATCTTGCCGTCCTTGAAGGTCAGCAGGTCCACCATGTCGGCCTCGATCCGGGAACCGTCCGGGGTCGTGCCCGTGAATGTCGATTCCATGACGCCCCGATCGCCGGACACCCAGCAGCGGGCATTGCGCCAGGCGGCGTCGGGCATGGTCTGCCAGGCCGCCTCGAAGGCCTTGCGCACGGCGGCCGGCCCTTCGTGACGCACCCCGCAGGCCAGCGGCCCCGCCACGCCCTCGAAAACGCATGCTTCGTGCATGCACGCCATCAGGGCTTCGATGTCGTGGCGGTTCCAGGCTTCGCCGAAGGTCTGGAGCATGGAAAGCAACTGATCCTGTGTCATGGGGTCTCCTCATTGACCGATGTGATGCGGCGCCGGCCCGCAGGTCGGAGGGGCGCCGTGATGTTCACACATTAGGAGAACGCCCCGGGCTGGTCTAGGGCCAGTGATTACGTTTCGCTGGCGCCAGATTGCCCGGCTGGACCCTTATCTCTTATCTATCATACGAAACGATTGGTTCCAGATTCAGAGATTCAAGTTGACAATCCAAAAAGGCTCTGTAGAATTCAATTCACACGATATCGAAATAAATCATCTCGATATTTGAAAAAACAGGGTCATCACGACCCCCGCATACCGCATCAGGAGACACACGATGGCAAACGATACCCGCCAAGTCGTTCAAGGCATCCAGGAAATGACCCCGTCCGAGGCCTTTGTCGAAACCATGGTTGCCAATGGCGTGACCGAAATCTTCGGCATCATGGGCTCGGCGTTCATGGACGCCATGGACATCTTCGCCCCGGCCGGCATCACGCT
This sequence comes from Castellaniella denitrificans, assembly GCF_027214045.1. GTDB lineage: Bacteria > Pseudomonadota > Gammaproteobacteria > Burkholderiales > Burkholderiaceae_B > Castellaniella > Castellaniella denitrificans_A. The sequence goes on from NZ_JAPWHE010000006.1 coordinate 143,134, forward strand.
GATTCCGGTGGTCCACGAACAGGGCGCCGCCCACATGGCCGATGGTTTCGCCCGCGTCAGTGGCCGCACGGGCGTGGTGATCGGTCAGAATGGCCCCGGCATCAGCAATTGCGTCACCGCGATCGCCGCCGCCTACTGGGCCCATACCCCCGTGGTCATCGTCACCCCGGAGGCCGGCACCACCGGGATCGGCCTGGGCGGCTTCCAGGAAGCCAAGCAACTGCCGATGTTCCAGGAATTCACCAAATACCAGGGCCATGTCACCCATCCGGCCCGCATGGCCGAATACACTGCCCGCTGTTTCGCCCGGGCCCGGGACGAAATGGGGCCGACCCAGCTCAACATTCCGCGCGACTATTTCTACGGCAAGATCAAGTGCGAGATCCCCCTGCCCCAGCCGCTGGAACGCGGCCCGGGCGGCGCCCAAAGCCTGGACGCGGCCGCCAAATTGCTGGCCGAGGCGAAATTCCCGGTCATCATTTCCGGCGGCGGCGTGGTCATGGGGGACGCGGTCGAGGAATGCAAGGCCCTGGCCGAGCGCCTGGGTGCGCCGGTGGTCAACAGCTACCTGCACAATGACTCCTTTCCCGCCAGCCATCCGCTGTGGTGCGGCCCTCTGGGCTACCAGGGCTCCAAGGCGGCCATGAAGCTGCTGGCCGACGCCGATGTGGTGCTGGCCCTGGGCACCCGCCTCGGCCCCTTCGGCACCCTGCCGCAGCATGGCCTGGACTACTGGCCCAAGAACGCCAGGATCATCCAGGTCGACGCCGACAGCAAGATGCTGGGCCTGGTCAAGAAGATCACCGTCGGTGTCTGCGGCGACGCCAAGGCCTCCGCGGCCGAGATCTTCCGCCGCATCGACGGCATGAAGCTGGCCTGCGACGCCAACAAGGCCGAACGCGCCGCCCGCATCCAGGCGGAAAAGGACGCCTGGGAACAGGAACTGACCGACTGGACCCATGAGCGAGATCCATTCAGCCTGGACATGATCGATGAACAGAGCAAGGAGGAAGGCAACTGGCTGCACCCGCGCCAGGTGCTGCGCGAACTGGAAAAGGCCATGCCGGAAGACGTGATGGTGTCCACCGACATCGGCAACATCAACTCGGTGGCCAACAGCTACCTTCGCTTCGAGAAACCCCGCAGTTTCTTCGCCGCCATGAGCTGGGGCAACTGCGGCTATGCCTTCCCGACCATCATCGGCGCCAAGGTCGCGGCGCCGCATCGTCCGGCCGTGTCCTACGCGGGCGACGGTGCCTGGGGTATGAGCATGAGCGAAATCATGACCTGCGTGCGCCACGACATCCCCGTGACCGCCGTGGTCTTCCACAATCGCCAATGGGGCGCGGAAAAGAAGAACCAGGTGGATTTCTACAACCGCCGCTTCGTGGCGGGCGAGCTGGAAAGCGAGAGCTTCGCCGGCATCGCCAAGGCCATGGGCGCCGAGGGCGTCGTGGTTGATCGCCTGGAGGACGTGGGTCCCGCCCTGAAGAAGGCCATCGACGCACAGATGAATGATCGCAAGACCACCGTGATCGAAATCATGTGCACCCGGGAACTGGGCGATCCTTTCCGCCGCGACGCGCTGTCCAAACCCGTGCGCTTGCTGGAAAAGTATCGCGATTACACCTGATCCCCGAGTCGAGGAGACGCCCATGCGCACGCAGGACATGCTGCTGGATGCCGCCCGGCGCGCCCCGAAGCGGATCGTCCTGTGCGAGGGGGACGACCCCCGCGTGCGGTCGGCGGCCCGTCGGGCGGCCGACGACGGTATCGCCCAGGTCTTTCTGGTGGGATCGGATGAGGAAATCCCGGGTGTGCGCGTCATCCGGCCCGCCGAGTCCGGCTGGCTGGATGTGTTCGCCGGGGAACTGCTGGTCCTGCGACGCGCGCGCGGCATGACGCCGGAACAGGCCCTGGAAGCCGTCCGTCAGCCACTGGTCTTCGCCGCCCTGATGGTGCGGCTCGGACATGCCGATGGCACTGTCGCCGGCGCCGTCCACACCACGGCCGACGTGGTGCGCACCGCCCTCCAGATCATCGGCAGGCGGTCCGGCGTGCGGACCGTGTCCAGTTTCTTCCTGATGATGCGCGACGAGCCCTTCCCGACCGGTGGGCACGCCATGGTGTTTTCGGATTGCGGCCTCGTGATCGAACCCGACAGCCGCGAACTGGCCGAGATCGCCCTGGCCTCGGCGCGCAGCGCCCGGACCCTGCTGGGGATCGAGCCGCGCGTGGCCATGCTTTCGTTCTCCACCCATGGCAGCGCCGCCCATCAGCAGGTCGACAAGATCCGGGAGGCCATGGAATGGGCCCGCCAGCAGGCGCCGGACCTGCTCATCGACGGCGAAATGCAGCTCGATACGGCCATCGTGCCGGAAGTCGCCCGGCGCAAATGGCCGCAGTCCCCCGTGGCGGGCCGGGCCAACGTACTGGTCTTTCCCAGCCTGGACGCCGGGAACATCGGCTACAAGCTCGTCGAACGCCTGGGCCATGCGACCGCCCTGGGGCCGATTCTTCAGGGCCTGGACAAGCCGGCGAACGACCTGTCACGGGGCTGCTCGGTGGAGGATATCCATCAGGTGATCGCCGTCACCGCCGTGCAGGCGGCCCGGACGGGTTGACGCGCTATCGGCGCGGCGCGAGCGTCCGGATCAGCGCCTGCAACGCCTGCATGGTCACCCCGCCATCGAGGTCCAGCCCGATCGAATGCGGGTAATAGCCGCTCAGATCCTGGTTCACGCCGATCGCCAGGATCTCGACCCCGCGTTCGCGCGTGTAATGGCGCACCACCCGGCGCAGATGCGCGTCGAGGAATCCGGGCGGATTGGCCAGGGCGGTGGCGCTGTCCATCGGACCGCCATCGGATACGACCCACAGAATCCTGCGCCCCTCGTCCCGCTGGGCCAGCAGGCGTTCGCACGCCCATTGCACGGCTTCGCCGTCGATGCCTTCGCGGAACAGTTCCGGCTTCATCGCGGCCGTCAGGCCCAGCCGGCCCTGCCGGCGCGACATGTCCCGCGACCAGAAGACCAGATGCTGCAATTCGTTGAGCCGGCCCGGGTGCCTGGGCCGGTCGCGTGCCGCCTGCCATTCCCGGGCCGGCCGGCCGCCGTTCCAGGCGCCGGTGGTGAAGCCCAGCAGCTCGAACGGCACATCGGCGCGCCCGAACACGCGCGCGAGCAGATCCATCAGCAACGCCAGGCGCGGGCCATGGTGCCGCATCGATCCGGAGCAGTCCAGCAACAGCGCAATCCGGGCCTGCGCGGCAGGCTCGACACGCTCGCGGAAAAACACGCGATGGTCGTCAGGCGAACCGATCAGTTGCGCCAGACGGCGCCCATCGATCAGACCCTCGTCCTGGCCGAACAGGCGGCCCGAGGGCCGGGGCTCGCACAGCATCCGCCGCACAGTCTGCGCCAGGCGGGACAGCGACCAGGGCAGCCGGGCGACTTCCTCATCGAGGCGGCGGCGGTAGTCCAGCAACAAGGCCGGACGCACCAGGCTGGCGGCCTCGACGCCCCGGTCATGGCGACGGGTCCAGACGGCATAGCCGGAACCGGCCGCCTCGTCGGCGGACGAACCGCCCGCCGCCAGGCCGGCCGCCTCGCCCTCATCGCCTTCCGGCACCGGCAGGGCGATGGAAAAATCCAGATGCCGCCTGGGCGGGCGTGCCGTTTCCTTGCCGATCAGATCCTGGAAGTACCGGGCCAGCGTCATCGCCAAGGCTGCCGCCTCGGGAGCGTAGGCAGCCTGGTCCGCACGCAGCTGGCGCAGCCGCGCCAGCGGCCCGCCCAGCACGGTGCCCATCCGGTAGCGGGCGGATTCGATCAGATCCGCCTGGGGTTCCGGGATCGGCTCGTCGAACAGCCGGCTTCGGGCCATCAGGGCGAGGCAGAGCAGATGCTGGCCCGTACGGGTTTCGTCCAGACCGGATCCCTGGAACAGGAACAGCCATTGCTCGAAGCGGCGGCGCAGGTTGACGCGCATGCCTGGCCAGCGCTCGGGTGCCAGGGCCTCCACGCGCCACTGCTCCAGCCATTCGAAGATCAGCGCGGCGACCGGATCCCGCGAGGGAATCCGGTCCTGATGCAGGCGCGCGTCCGATTGCAGCAGGCGCAGGGCCAGCGCGTCGGCCAGCGCCCGGTAGGCCGGCGGATCGTCCAGCCCCGGTTGCGTCTGCAGATGAGGAGCGCCGGCCGGCAAAGGCATGTCGCCGTTCCAGGGCCGGCCCGCTTCGAAGTGCACCCGCGGCTGCCGGGACAGCGCCCGGACCGTCGCGGCCGTCCGGGCTTCGAGCGCGTGACGGCGGGTCCAGTCACGGGCGTCAGGCGCCGTCATGCCCGGGCAGCGGGCCGGCGGCGGCCGCCCCCAGCTCCGTGTCGAAGCAGCGCTGAAAGTATTCCGCCACGACATCCTGCTCCGAAGCGTCGCATTTGTTCAGGAACGCGTAGCGGAAAGCGCGCGCGGGCGACTGGAATATCCGCAGGTTTTCGGCCCAGGAGATCAAAGTGCGCGGCGACATCAGCGTGGACAGGTCGCCGCTCTGGAAGCCGGCGCGTGTCAGCGAGGCGACTTCGACCATGGCGGCGATCAGGCGACGGCCTTCAGGGTGATTCAATTCGGGGACCTGCATGGAGACGATTTCGACTTCCGCCTCGGGGCTGAGATAGTTCAGGGTGGCGACGATGTTCCAGCGGTCCAGTTGCGCGTGATTGAGGCGCTGGACGCCGTAGTACAAACCGCTATTGTCGCCCAGGCCTACGCTGTTGGCGGTGGCGAACAGGCGGAAGCCCGAGTGCGGCGCGATGACGCGGTTTTGGTCCAGCAGGGTGAAATGGCCGTCGCGCTCCAGGATGCGCTGCAGGACGAACATGACCTCCGGCCGGCCGGCATCGTATTCATCGAGCACCAGCGCCATGGGCCGCTGCAGCGCCCAGGGCAGGATGCCTTCTTTGAATTCGGTGACCTGGCGGCCATCGCGCAGCACGATGGCGTCGCGTCCGACCAGATCCAGGCGGCTGATGTGGCCGTCCAGGTTGACCCGGACGCAGGGCCAGTTCAGACGGGCCGCGACCTGCTCGATGTGTGTGGATTTGCCCGTACCGTGCATGCCCTGGATCAGGACGCGCCGGTTGCACGAAAAGCCCGCCAGGATTGCCAGGGTCGTGTCCGGGTCGAAACGGTAGCCCGGATCGATTTCGGGCACATGCTCGCCGGGTTCGGCGAACGCCATGACCTCAAGATCGCTGTCCAGGCCGAAGCCGTCGCGCACGGACAGGCGCGTCGTGCCCAGGTCCGTGTCAACCAGGCGTTTCATGATGCGGCCCGCTGCCGGGCGGCGGTACGCTCGGGATAGCTGCCGGCCTCGATGTCCGCCAGTGCCTGCGCGGCGCGGCGCAACGCGGGCAGGCAGGACTCGATGCGCGTCGTCTGGAACCGGATCGTCGGCGCCTGGATGGCGATGCCCAGGTTGGACTTGCCCGACGGCACCGGCACCAGCATGGCGACGCAGGTCAGTCCGGGCAGGAACTCCTCATCGTCCAGGGCGTAACCGTCCTCGGCGGCCCGCCGCAGCTCGATCTCCAGCGCCTGGGGGTCGGTGATCGTTTTTTCCGTGTACTTTTCCAGCGTGCCCGGCACCAGCAGGCGCTTGCGCTGCGAGGCCGTCATCTGCGTCAGGAAGAGCTTGCCGCTGGCGGAGCAATGCAGGGGCACACGCGACCCCGGATGCAGATAAAAGCGCAGGGGCGCCGGCGTTTCCACGCGGTCCAGGTACAGGACCTCGCTGCCGGCGCAACTGGTGATGTTGCAGCTTTCGCCCACCTCGGACACCAGCGTCCGCAGCACGTTGCGGCGGGCACCGTGGACAGTGTTGTTCAGCAACAGGTTTTCGGCGATCCGCCGCAGGCGCACGCCGGTGCTGTAATGGCGCCCGTCGCCGTCGCGCTGGATCATGCCGGCACTGTCGAGCTGTTGCAGCATGCGGTGCAGCGTGGGCTTGGGCAGCCCCAGTTCCTCGACCAGGCTCTGGAGCGAGAAGTACTGATCCTTTTCTGCGATCACTTCCAGGAGCGCGAACAGGCGGATGGCGGGGGTATCGCCATCCAGTTTGGTCGGCGGGGGGGCAAGTTCGACTGGACGCATGAGATTCTAAGTCTTATATTTCAATAACAGGAACTTATTGTACCGATTTTAGAATTTTTAGCTAGGCTTATGATGCATATTGGAATCGCGGGCGCGGGCGTGCTCGGGCGGCTGCTGGCCTGGAGGCTGGTCCGCGCCGGCCATCGGGTCACCCTCTTCGATCCGGCGGACGGTCCGCTGTCCAGGGGCGCGGCCGGATGGACGGCGGCAGGCATGCTCTCGCCGTCCGCCGAACTCGAATGCGCCGATCTCCAGGTCTTCCAGGACGGCCTGGACTCGATCGACATGTGGTCGGAAATCGTGCCGGCGCTGCCTGGCGCCCCCGATTTCGACCGCCGGGGCAGCCTGCTGCTGGCGCATCGCGGCGACGGCGGCGCCGCGCGACGCCTGGTGGACCAGATCGAGCGCAAGGCGCCCGAAGCCCACCGGCCCCGGCCGCTGGCCGTCACATCCCTGGGCGAGCTGGAACCGGACATCCACGGCCCTTCCCTGGCCTGGTTCCTGCCCCACGAGGGCGCCATCGATCCGACACAGCTCATGCCGGCATTGTACGAAAGCGCGAAGACGGCCGACTGGCGCTGGAACCAGCCGGTTCAAGATGTGGGCGAAGGCTTCCTGACGGTCGGCGGGCGGCGGCACGTCTTCGACCACGTATTCGACGCCCGCGGCCTGGGGCAGCGTCCCGCGAAAAGCCCCGCCGCCGGCTGCTCGGATGTGCGCGGTGTGCGCGGCGAAATTTTCCTGGTGCGGGCGCCGGGCGTCCGGCTGGCCAGGCCCGTGCGTCTGTTGCACCCGCGGCACCGCGTCTACATCGTGCCGCGCCGCGATCATCATTTCGTCATTGGCGCAAGCGAAATCGAAAGCGAAGACCGTTCCCCCGTGTCGCTGCGTTCCACCGTCGAACTGCTGGCCGCCGCGCACAGCGTGCTGCCGGGACTGGCCGAAGCGCGCATCGTGCGCGCGGAGACCAATCTGCGGCCGGCGCTGCGCGACAACCTGCCCCTGATCGAACAATCCGCCCGCCTGACGCGCATCAACGGCCTGTTCCGCCATGGCTGGATGATCGCGCCGGCCATGACCGCGCGCGCGATCGTCCAGGCCGGCATACTCGTCTCTTCTTCAGGAGTCTCCTCAGCATGAACACAATTCCGATCTATTTCAATGGCGAGCCTCGCGACGTGCCCGAGGGATCGACCCTGCGGCAGGCGCTGGCGCTGCTGACGCCCGGCGGCGCGCAGGAAGACGCGCCACTGGCCACCGCGCTCAACGGCGACCATGTCGCCCGCCCCCAACGGGAACGGACCCGGGTGACGGCTGGAGACCACATCACCACATTTACCCCCATCGTCGGAGGCTGAGCGCCATGAGCTGGACAATCGCCGATCGGGAGCTCGACAGCCGCTTCTTCCTGGGAACGGCCGCCTACCCTTCCCCACAGGTCATGCTGGACGCCGTGCGCGCCTCCGGCGCGCGGGTCGTCACGGTCGGCCTCAAACGCCAGGCGGCGGCCGGCGCCTCGGACGGACAACCTTTTTTCTCGATGCTGCGGGAGCTGGGATGCCAGTTGCTGCCGAACACGGCGGGCTGCGGCACGGCGGCCGAGGCGGTCGCGTTGGCCCGCATGGCACGGGAGCTCTTCGGCACATCCTGGATCAAACTGGAAGTGATCGGGGACGATCACACGCTGCAGCCGGACGTCTTCGAGCTGGTCTCGGCTGCCCGGACGCTGGCGCGCGACGGCTTTCAGGTCTTTCCCTATTGCACGGACGACCTGGTCGTCTGCCGGCGCCTGCTGGACGAGGGCTGTGTGGCGCTGATGCCCTGGGGAGCGCCCATCGGCTCGGGCCAGGGGCTGCTCAATCCCTCCGCACTGCGCACGCTGCGCGAGCGTCTGCCGGACACCCCCTTGATCGTGGACGCCGGCATCGGTTCGCCCATGGACGCGACTCAGGCCATGGAGCTCGGCTTCGACGCGGTGCTGCTGAATTCGGCCGTCTCCCGCGCCCTGGATCCGGTGCGCATGGCCGAGGCCTTCAAGTGGGCGATCCAGGCCGGACGGCTGGCCTGGGAAGCCGGCATCATGGCGGAACAGGACATGGCAATCGCCACGACGCCGGTCTCGGGGCGTCCCTTCGTGCTGGGCTGAGACCGGCGGTGGCCATCACTGGCGCTGTTCGTTGGCCGTCTTGACCATGCTGTCGTACAGAGTCAGGATGCGCGACCGGTATGGAAAGACCATTTTCGCGAAATCGCTCTGGGAATCCAGCACCTTCTTGAAGAACGGATTGGCCGCAGCATACTTCGCCGTGACCTTTCTTTCCTCCTCGATGAAGCGCGTGTAGTAATCCGGGGGCGTGTCCAGCACCTTCACGCCTTCCTTGTCCATGAACTCGTGCAGCGCCACGGAATTGTCATACACGTTGGCATCCAGGGTATCGGCGATGTTGGCTTTGGCGGCGACCCGGATGATTTCCTTCAAGTCGTCGGGCAGCGACTTCCAGAAGTCCCCGTTGATGAAAATCTGCCCGATGTCGGTTTGCTGATGCAGTCCCTGCAGGTAGTAGTATTTCCAGATCTTCTGCAGGCCCAGGTTGCGGTCGTCCGCGGGACCGATCCATTCCGCCGCGTCGATCACCCCTCTTTGCGCCGAAGGCACGATATCGCCGCCCGGCACGCCCACCGCCGCAATGCCCATGGCCTGGTAGGTCTCGCCCGGGATGCCCGGGGGCGAGCGGTACTTGAAGCGCTTGAATTCCTCCACGTCCTTGATCGGTTTCTTGAACCAGCCCAGGGGATCGGGCCCCATGGGCTGCATCAGAAAGGCCTTGACGTTGTAGTGCATCACGTCTTCCAGGAGTTCCTTGTAGAGTTGCTCCCCGCCCCCCTTGTAGTACCACGCGACCATGCTGGTCTGGTCCAGGCCGGTGCTGGCCGGCGCGTTCGAGAACAGCACGAACGCGGAATTCTTGCCCGAGAAATAATTGGGCCAGACGTAGCCGGCCTTGACCACGTCGTTGCTGACCGCGTCCAGGATTTCGAAGGGCCCCACCACGGCGCCGGCAGCCAGCACTTCAACCTTCAACCGCCCGCCGGACATCAGATCGACCTGTTTGGAAAACTGCTCCAGCAGTTTGAAGTACAGGCTGGCGTTCGGTACCGCCGTCTGGATGGAAAATTGATAGACTTTTTGATCGGCCGCCTGTGTCAGGGCGGGGGCGCATGTCAGCAGTCCCGCCGAAAGACACAGGATGCCGGCAAACCTGGATTTGAAAAAACGGATCATGTTGGTCTCCTTGAGTCAAACCGATTCGACAAGCTAGGTCACGCCATGGCTCACCCTCCGTAAGAATGGCTGCGTCAATCCGCCAGCCCCGTGATTTGCGGCAGCCAATGGACCAGGATCGGGAACTTGATGAGGATCAGCACGACCAGCGCCTGCAGGCCGACGAACTGGATCATGCCCAGGTAGATATCCTTCATGCGCCATTGCGGCACGACCCCCTTGAGGAAGTACGAGGACAACGCCAGGGGCGGCGTCAACCAGGAAGTCTGCAGGGTGACGGCGACCAGGATGCTGAACCAGAGGATGTCGAAGTCCAGGCTGCGGGCAACCGGCAGCAGGATGGGGACGACCACCAGAACGATGGGGATCCATTCCAGCGGACCGCCCAGCAGGAAGATCAGGAAAAGCATCAACAGCAGCATGATCAGCGGCGAGACCGGCAGGGATGTGAGAATCTCGGTGATCAGCCGGCCACTGCCCAGGCGGGCGAAGACCGCGCCGAAAAAATTGGCCGCGCCGATCAGGAACATGATGAAAGCGCTGACTTCCATCGTCCTGATGACGGCGATGCGCAGCGCTTTCCAGCTCAGGCGCCGGTAGATGGCGGTCAGCGCCAGCGATGCGAACGCGCCCGTCGCCGCCGCGTCGGTCGGTGTGGTCACGCCGCCGACGATGAGTCCCAGGGTGGACAGGATGACGACCGTGATGGGGATCACGCCGACGAACAGTTCGCGCAGTTTGTCGAGCAGGGAGAGCGGCGGCCCATCGTATGGAATCGGCGGCCCCAGCCTGGGATTGATCTGACAGCGGATGACGGTGTAGATGAGATAGGCGCCCGAGAGCATCAGGCCCGGAACCACCGCGGCGGCGAACAGGGTGGACACGGGAATGCCGACCAGCGGTCCCAGGACGATCAGCATCACGCTGGGAGGAATCAGGATGCCGAGCGTACCACCCGCCGCGATCACGCCAGCCGACAGGCGGGTGTCGTATCCGCTGCGAATCAGCATGGGAGCGGCCATGACGCCCAGGACGGTCACCGACGCGCCGACGATGCCGGTGGCCGCCGCAAACAGCGTGGCCGTCGCCAGGACGATGACATAGAGCGAACCCTTGTATTTCCCCAGCATGATCTGCAGGGCGCGGAACATCCGGTCCATCAGGCCCGACTGGTCCAGAACGTAGCCCATGAACAGGAACAGGGGAATGGCGGCCAGCTCGACGCTGGTCATCAGCGAGAAGAACTGATAGGTCAGCAGGTTGAAGACTTGCTGGCCGATGGCCAGGAAGCCGAACAGCAGGGCCACGAAAATGAACACGAAGGCCATCGGAAACCCGGTGAGCACGCCCACCACGGCGACCAGCAGGGACACGAGGCCGAGGACGGGATTGCTCATGATTGGGATTCCTCGTTCTGGAACGGCACGTTGTGCCGGATGACCCAGCAGGCCTTGATCAGTTCGGCCACGCCTTGCAGCAACAGCAGCAGGATCGTGAGGGGAATCACCGCCTTGAGCGGATAGATCGGCGGCATCCAAGGGCTCTGCGGGTAAAGCTCGTGCTGCGCCCATGACTGGCCGGCGAAGCGCAGACTGACCATGAAGAACAGTCCCATGGCCGGGAAATACAGCACGACGTACATCACGGCATCCAGCAAGGCCTGCCAGCGCGGCTTGAGCAGGGCGAGCAGGAAATCCGCCCGGACGTGGCTGCCTTTTTGCAAGGCATAGGCCGCGCCCAGCATGAACACCGCGCTGGAGAGCATATAGGTCATGTCATACGCCCAGATGGTGGGTTTGTTGAAGAGGTAGCGGGATGTGACCTCGTAGACCAGCGCGCCCGTCAGGGGCAGAATCAGCCAGGCCGCCAGCTTGCCGATCAGCCGCGATGGATATTCCAGCACCGCCAGCAGCCTGCGCAATCCGGGGGAAGGTTTTCGAGCGTTGTCCATGGGATTCCGGGCTCCTTGCGGTCAGTGCGCCACTTCTTGTGGAACCGGTGCCCGGCCGGCATCGGTCAGGATGAACTCCGCGGCGCGTTCGGCCATCATGATGATGGGGACGTTCGTATTGCCAGATACCAGGGTGGGCATGACCGAACCATCCACTACCCGCAGCCCGTCGACGCCATGGACTTTCATGTGGTGGTCGACGACCGCCATGGGGTCGGTGCGAACGCCCATTCTGGCTGTGCCGGTGGGATGAAAAATGGTCGCGCCATGCTCCCGGCAGAAGTGCAGGATCTCGTCGTCGCTGCGAGCGTCAGGTCCCGGCCTGTACTCGCGCTTCATCAGCGGCTTCATGGGCTCCGTGTCGGCGATGCGGCGGGCGAGCCGCACCGCCGCGATGGCCGTGCGCCGGTCGAGTTCGGCATCCAGATAGTTGGGCCGCATCGACGGCGGCTGGAGCGGATCGGGCGACTGTATCCTCACATGTCCGCGGGACTCGGGACGCAATTGGCAGACAGAGTAGGTGCAGCCGGAAAAATCGTGCACACGCGCACCGGCCAGATCGGCGGACAAAGTGCCCAGGTGGAACTGAACGTCGGGCCGGTCGGATTCCGGCAGTGCCCGGCAGAACAGTGCGCCCTGGTTGATGCCGATGGCCAGTGGACCGCTGCGGAACAGCAGCCACTGCAGTCCCATCCTGGCCCGGCCCCAAAGGCTGCGCAACTGATCGTTGTTGGTGATCGGCTTCGAGACCTCGTAGATCAGGCGCAACTGCAGGTGATCCTGTAGGTTTTCGCCGACACCGGGCAGATCCAGGACGACCGGTGCGCCGTGGCGCCGCAGCAGGTCCGCCGGACCGAGGCCGGAGAGCTGGAGCAACTGGGGTGACAGCAAGGCGCCCGCGCACAGGATGACCTCCCGGTTGGCACGCAGCGTCCGCATCTGGCCGCCGACGCGATATTCCACCGCCGTGGCGCGCCGGTTCTGGAGCACGACCCGGGTCGCCTGCGCGCGGGTGATGACCTCCAGGTTGGACCGGCCGCGCGCGGGCTTGAGGTACGCCACCGCCGACGAGCAGCGCCATCCGCCATGTGTGGTGAGCTGGTAATAACCGACCCCTTCCTGATCGCCTGTGTTGAAATCGTCTGTTCTGGGAATGCCATTCGCCTCGGCCGACTGGATGAAGGCCTCGACCAGTTCATGCCTGGCGCGAATGGAGGACGCATACAGCGGACCGTCCGTGCCGCGCGTGGGACCGGGCCCCAGATCGTTATGCTCCAGCTTGCGGAAATACGGCAGGCAGTCGTCCCAGCCCCAGCCCGGATTGCCGAGCTCGGCCCAGTGATCGTAGTCCTGTCTTTGCCCGCGGATGTAGATCAGGCCGTTGATCGAACTGCTGCCGCCCAGCGTCTTGCCGCGTGGCCAGTAGATCCGGCGCCCCAGCATGTTGGGCTCGGGATCGGTATAGAAACCCCAGTTGACGTGCTTGTCGAACATGGTCCGGCCGTAGCCGATCGGAATGTGGATCCAGAGATTGGAATCCGGCGGGCCGGCCTCGAGCAGGCAGACGCTGTGCTTGCCGTTCTCGCTCAACCGGTTGGCCAGAACGCAACCGGCCGAGCCCGCGCCCACGATGATGTAGTCCACAGCCTGGTTCATGGGATGGCGTCTCCTTTGCGCTGACCGGGCGATGATCGTTTCTTTTTCGGCCAGTGTGACTGGGGCTCGCCGCGTCTCACCACGGGGTTAATACTATGAATTCCACCCGTGGCACGGAATGTGTCATCATGGTTCCATTTACCATTGGCTCATCGGGGTCTTTCACGATGAACGAACTCGCCGATCGTGCCCTGCGCGCGCTGCGGATCCTGGAAAACCTGTCGGTCGCCTCCCTTCCTCAGACGCTGGCGCAATTGGCCCAGCGAACCGGCCTGCCGAAATCCAGCCTGTTGCGCGTGCTCAACGACCTGGAGCGGGCCTCCTATGTCACCCGGCTGCCCGGCCGGAGGGGATACGTGACCGGCTCGCGGACGCACGAACTGGGCTTGTCCATCCTGCGTGCCCCCCAACTGCTGCGAGCGTGCCGCGCGGCGCTGAGCCGGCTCGTCGAGATCACGGGTGAAACGTGCAACCTGAACACGCTGTCGGGCGATGCCGTGCAATACCTGGCCCGGGTGGAGAGCCCCGGTCATTTGCGCCTGCAACTGCACATGGACATCGGCTCCCACGTACCGCTGCATTGCACCGCCAGCGGCAAGCTGTTCCTGGCCTTCATGCGTCCGGCGGAACAACGCGCCCTGCTGGACAGAATGGAACTGACGCGGATGACGCCCAAGACGATCACCCGGCCCGAGGCGCTGGTATCGGCGCTCAGGCCGATCCGGGAACAAGAGATCGGCATCGACGACGAGGAATTCATCGTCGGGATGGTGGCCGTCGCAGTCCCGATCAGGGATCGCGACGGCAAGATGATCGCGGCCCTGGCCTGCCATGCGCCGACCGCCCAGGCATCACTCAAGGATCTGATGGAGAAGGCCCATTTCATGCACCGGACTGCGAACGAACTGGGTCTGATCCTGGCGGGCGATTAGCCATCGCCCTCCGCAAGGCCATCATCCCCTTTGTCCTTTCCGCCAACCGGTCCTCTCGCCGGCCCGACTCGCACCCGCGCTATCATGGGCGCTGTCCGATTGTTTGAACCATGCATATTCACGGATTCACCATGGAAGGCCTTGCGACCAACGGTTTTCAACCCCTGCCCGGCTGCGCGCTGTTACGCATCCAGGGGCCCGACGCTCCTTCGTTCCTGCACGGGCAACTGACGCACGGCGTCACTGCCCTGGGTGACGGCCAGGCGGCGCCGGCCGCCTACTGCATGCCCCAGGGCCGCCTGCTGGCGAACGGCGTGGTCTGGCGGATGGGAAACGACGGTCTCGTGTGGATGGTGTCGCGGGACGTGGCGGAGGGGCTGATCAAGCGGCTGCGCATGTTCGTGCTGCGCGCGCGGGTCACGATCGGCCTGGATGAAGCGCCCCGGGTCTGGGGTGTGTGGGGCGCCGGCGCCGTGCCGGCCCCGCTGCACCGGGCGCCAGCCTGGTCCCGCGCCTCGATCGGAGGTGCGGACTGGATCGTGGCCCCCATGTCCCGAGAGGATCGGCCGGCCGCCTGGCGCTTCGCGGATGCGGCGCCGACCGGGGCCGACGCCGCCGAAGACGACGCCTGGACCGCCCTGAGGCTGGCTGGCGGCTGGCCCTGGATCCAGGCGGCATCCCAGGATCTGTTCCTGCCGGCTTCCCTGGACATGGATCTGAACGGCACCATCGATTTCGCCAAGGGCTGCTATCCGGGCCAGGAAGTCATCGCCCGCAGCCACTATCGGGGGACGGTCAAGCGCCGCATGGCCTACGGCACTGTGGCCTGGTCGCAGGACACCCCCGCCCCGTCCCCGGCATCCGATCTGTACCCCGCGGGGGATCAGGCGGGCCGGCCCACTGGCCGCGTGATCGAGTCGGCCGTCCATCGGGGTCTGCTGCACGTGACGGCCGAAATCACCCTGGCGGACTGGCCGGCGATGCGCTATGCCGTCGGTGCGCCGGACGGCCCGGTCCTCGACTTGCGCGCGCCTTCCGGAACCGCCTGAATCCGGACAGGTGCTCGCGCGTGCATCAATGGCCAGGGCGCGGGCATGCCCGCCGCCCCGCCCTGCTGTCAGCGCGGCTGGTGGTACAGCTTCAGGATGCTGGAGAAGTCCAGCTGGCCATGCCCCTGGGTGCTGTGCAGCGCGTACAGATTGCGCGCCAGTTCGCCCAGCGGGGTGGTCGCGCGGGCCTGCATGGACGCCTCGGCCGCCAGCCCCAGGTCCTTGAGCATCAGGTCCACGCCGAAACCGCCGGCGTAGTCCTTGGAGGCCGGCGCGTTTTCCATCACGCCGGGCCACGGGTTGTACAGTTCCGTCGCCCAGTTGCGCCCGGAGCTCTTGGCGATGATGTCCGACAGGGTCTTGGGATCCAGGCCGTTGGCCACGCCCAGGGCCAGGGCCTCGGCCGTGCCGGCCATCAGGATGCCCAGGAGCATGTTGTTGCAGATCTTCGCCACCTGACCCGCACCCGCGTCCCCCGCATGGAAGATGTTCTTGCCCATTTTTTCGAGGTAAGGCCGGGCCGATTCCAGATCGGCGGCCGCGCCGCCGACGATGAAGGTCAATGTGCCCGCCACGGCGCCGCCCGTGCCGCCGGACACCGGCGCGTCGATCATCCGGATGCCACGCTGCGCGGCGGCGGCCGAGACCTTGCGCGCCGACTCGGGCGCGATGGTGCTGCATTCCAGGACCAGCGTGCCGCGGGCGATCGAGGCGAGCAGGCCGTCGTCGCCCAGGTACAGGCTTTCGACGTGGCGGCTGGCCGGCAGCATGGTGATGACCAGGTCGGCTCCCGCAACGGCTTCGGCCGCGGAAGACGCCGCCGTCGCGCCCGCCCCGGCCAGGGCCTGGACGGCCTGCGGGACCAGATCGAAGACCTGGAGCCTGTGGCCCGCTTTCAGCAGGTTCTGTGCCATCGGGCCGCCCATGTGGCCCAATCCGATGAATCCGATGATGCTGCTCATGCGTGTCTCCTGTGATGATGCGTGGAATTCTTATGATCATGTGCCCCGGGCCACCGGTCCGGTCATCCGGTTCAGGGCCCCAGATCGGCCAGAGGATGAGGCCGACCGACCGGCCCGAGCGGGGCCAGAAAACGCTGTACCCATTGCGCCGTGGCCTGTTCGCGCGTGGCCGGATTCCAGCGCGGGGTCTTGTCCTTGTCGATCAGCAGCGCGCGGATGCCTTCGCGGAAATCCGGCTCGGCGCAGCAATGCAGCGAAGCCGTGAATTCCATGCGGAAGGTTTCCGCCAGGGACTGGTGCCGGGCGCGCGCCAGCAGCGTGTGGCTGAGGCGGGCCGAGCCTGGCGATCCCGCCAGGAAGGTGGCCGCCGCCCGGGCCAGCCAGGGATCGGAGTCGTCCTTCCAGGCGGCGACGGCGGCGGCGATTTCAAGAAAATCGGCCCGGTCGCAGGCCCGGCGGATGCCGTCGGCATGGCGTTGCAGCGGGCCGGGCTCGGGCTCCGGTGTCTGGCAGGCATCCAGCACGACGTCCACCTGGGCGGCGTGGCCGGCAGGGTCTGCCGACCAGTCCGTGGCCGCCAGCGCGGCCAGCAGGGCGTCCAGCCCCCCCGCGTCGCAGACCCGGTCGGCCAGCCCGTAATGCAGGCAATCGCCCGCGCCCAGTTGCGCGCCGGTGAACGCCAGGAAAGTGCCGATCCCGCGCGGCAGGCGGCTGAGCATCCAGGTGCCCGCGACATCGGGATACAGGCCGATGGTCACCTCCGGCATGGCGAAGCGCGTCGCGCCGGTGACGATGCGGTGGCTGGCGCCCAGCATCAGCCCCACGCCGCCGCCCATCACGATGCCGCTTGCCCAGCACAGCACCGGCTTGGAATAGCGGTGGATCCGGTGGTCCAGCCGATATTCGGTCTCGAAAAATGCGCGGGCCGTGACGTTGGCCCAGGCATCATCCGCCGGACTCTCGAGCATGGCACGGTACAGGGCGTGCAGATCGCCGCCGGCACAGAAGGCCTTGCCGCCCGCGCCGTTCAGGACCACGGCGACGAGACCGTCGTCGGCCGCCCAGGCCTGCAGGCGCGCCTCCAGCAGCCGGCACATGGGCAGGGACAGGCCGTTCAGGGTCTGGGGGCTGTTCAGGGTGGCCACGCCGATGCGACGGCCGCCACGCGCGGGGATTTCGTGAAAAAGCACCGGGTCCTGGCCCGCGGCTTCGGGAAGGGCGGACGCGCTCATCGCAGATCGGCCTCCTGGGTGAGGATGTGGCGCGCCACGATCAGGCGCATGATTTCGTTGGTGCCTTCCAGGATCTGGTGCACACGGGTGTCACGCACCAGCCGTTCCAACGGGTAGTCCTTCAGGTAGCCGTAGCCGCCGTGGATCTGCTGTGCGTCCAGGCAGGACTGGAAGCACAGGTCCGTGGCCAGGCGCTTGGCCATCGCGCAATAGGCGGTGGCCTGGGGGTCGCCCTCGTCGAGCTTGGAGGCCGCCAGCCGCACCATCTGGCGCGAGGCGACGATATTGGCCAGCAGGTCGGCCAGCTTGAACTGCAAGGCCTGGAAATCCGCCAGGGCGCGCCCGAACTGGCGCCGTTCGCCCATGTAGCGGCGCGCGGCCTCGTAGGCGCCCTGGGCGGCGCCGACCGAGCAGGTGGCGATGTTGATGCGTCCGCCGTCCAGACCCTTCATGGCGAAGCGGAAGCCCTCGCCTTCCTCGCCCAGGCGGTTTTCCACCGGCACCCGGACGTTTTCGAAGGTGATCGGGCGCGTGGACTGGCTGTTCCAGCCCATCTTGTTTTCCTTGCGGCCGTAGGCGATCCCGGCGCTGTCGGCCGGCACGACCAGGGCCGAGATGCCGCGCGCACCCTCGCCGCCCGTGCGGGCCATCACCACCAGGACATCGGTGTCGCCCGCGCCGGAAATGAAGGCCTTGGCGCCGTTCAGGACATAGTGATCCCCTTCGCGGCGGGCACTGGTGGTGAGCGCAGCGGCGTCCGATCCCGCGCCGGGTTCGGTCAGACAGTAGGATGCGAGCTTTTCACCGCTGGCCAGCAGCGGTCCCCAGTGATCGCGCACGCCGGGCTGCGCCCAGGAACCGATCATCCAGGTCGCCATGTTGTGGATGGTGATGAAGGCCGTGGTGGAGGGATCGACAGCGGCCATTTCCTCGAACACCAGCGTGGCGTCCAGGCGGGGCAGTCCGAGCCCGCCGATGGATTCGGGCGCGTACATGGCGCAGAAACCGAGCTGACCGGCCTTGGCGAAGGCCTCGCGGGGAAAGATGTGCTCTTCGTCCCACTGCGCCGCGTAAGGGGCCAGTTCCCCCTGGGCGAATTCGCGGGCGGCCTGTGCGAAGGCCTGTTGCTCCTCGGTGAGGCGAAAATCCATGGTGCGTGTCTCCGGATTTTGTATGGGGCTGTCGCGGCATGCTCGTGGCGCCGCCCGACGCGGCCTGGCCCGGGTGAAGGCCGGCCGTTGCGCCGCGGGTTTACTGTAGCACTTCGTCGGGCAGCGCCCGTACGGCCCGCCCACCTTAGCGCAGCCGCCGCGGCGCGGCTGTCGCGCACGCGACAATCCGCGGGGGGCCCGGAATCCTAGACGCGCGGCGCGCCCGGTCGCGCGGCGCGGCGCGCCGTTTCCCGCCGATGCGCCGCACGGCGGCGCCGGGACTCCAGGGGATCGAAGACCAGCGGCCGGTAAAGCTCGACCCGGTCTTGCTCGCGCAGGACACGGCGCTCGTCGCAGCGTTCCCCATACACGCCCGTCGCGGGCGGATGATCCGTGAACTCGGGAAACTCGGCCGCGAAGCCGCTCAGGGCCAGCGCCTGGCCGACGGTCGAACCCTCTGGGACGTCCAGGGTCCGCCGCCACAGGCGCGTGGGTGCGGCGAAGGCGATATGCACCTTCAATTGCCCCTCCCGTAGACCGCGTGGGCGCGCTGGGTGAAGGAATCGATGAAGCTGGTGGCGATCCGGTTGAAGACCGGCCCCACCACCGCCGAGAGCGTCCTGCTGGAAAAGGTGTATTCCATGGTGTAGAGCACCTTGCAGCCATCCTCGCCCAGAGGCTGGAAGGCCCAGTGTCCGGTCAGGCTGGAAAACGGGCCATCCACCAGGTGGAAGACGATCCGGTGCGGATATTCGTGATCGTTGCGCGTGGTGAAGCTCTGGCGGATGCCCGCGAAATGGATCTGCACTGTGGCTTGCATGCCCTGCTCGTTGCGCCACTGCACCTGGGCCCCGCCGCACCAGGGCATGAATTCCGGGTAGCGCCCGACGTCGGCCACCAGATCGAACATCTGTTCGCAACTGAAAGGGACGAGGACGGAGCGCTGGATCGAGGGCATCGGCAAATCGGTCGGTTGGGCTAGAATGTTTGGATTTTACATTTTCAGTTCCCGCCTTGGTCGGACCCCATGAGTATTGTCGAAAATCGCAAAGCCACCCACGATTACTTCATCGAGGAGCGCTTCGAGGCCGGACTGGTGCTGGAAGGCTGGGAGGTCAAGGCCATCCGCGCCGGCCACGTCCAGCTCAAAGAGGCCTACGTCATCGTGCGCGATGGCGCCCTGTGGATCCTGGGCATGCACGTCAGCCCCTTGCCCACGGCCTCGACGCACATCCATCCCAACGCCACCCGCACGCGCAAGCTGCTCCTGCACGCCCAGGAAATCAGCAAGCTGATCGGCAAGGTCGAACAGCGCGGCTACGCCCTGGTGCCGTTGAACCTGCACTACAAGGGCGGGCGCATCAAGCTGGATTTCGGTCTGGGACGCGGCAAGAAACTGCACGACAAGCGCGACACCCAGCGCGACAAGGACTGGGCGCGCGAGAAAGAGCGGCTGATGAAGCACGATACCCGCAACCGCAAGGGGGAATGATCGCCTGCGGGGCGCAGCGTCTGACGACGGCCCCGGCCGTCTCGCGCCCTCATGAAGACCGCGCAGCCTGGAAAGTCCGCCGATAGGCCGTGGGCGTTGTCCGCAGACGGGCGCGGAAATGCTGCCGCAACGACAGGGCGGAACCGAAACCGGCCGCCTGGGCCACCGCATCGATCGACAGGACGCCCCCCTCAAGCATCTCGCGCGCCCGCGCCAGGCGCAGCGCCAGCAGCCATTGCTTCAGCGATGTCCCCGTGGCCTGCTGGAAATGACGGGTGAAACTGCGCCGGCTCATGGCCGCGCGTGCGGCCAGCGAGTCGATGGTATGCGGTTCTTGCGCATGCGCGGCGGCCCAGCCCAGCACGCGCGCCAGCCTGCCTTCGCCGGCGCTGGCGGGCATCGGCCGCTCGATGAACTGGGCCTGTCCTCCGTCCCGATGCGGCGCGACGACCAGTCTGCGGGCTGCGCGACTGGCGGCCCCGACCCCGCCGAGCCGGCCCAGCAGATGCAGGCAGCAGTCCAGCCCGGCCGCGACCCCGGCGGAAGTCAGCACCCGGCCCTCGTCCACATACAACGCCTCGCGTTCGACCCGGATGCGGGGGTGGCGCTCGGCCAGCCGGTCCGCGTAGGCCCAGTGCGTCGTCGCGCGCAAGCCGTCCAGCAACCCCGCCTGGGCCAGGGGGAACGCGCCCAGACACAGCCCCACCAGGCCCGCTCCGCGTTCTCCGGCAAGGCGCAAAGCCCGGATCAAGACATCCGGCGCAGGACGGCAGTCGTCGTGCCAGGTGGGCACGATCACCCAATCGGCCTGTTCCAGTTCCGTCAGGTCATGTTCGGGAGTGATCGAGAATCCCCCCGTCGTCCGCAACGGCGGCGGATCGACGGCGCATACGCGGACATCGAAGCCCATGGCGCCGCCGCCCGCGCCCGATCTGAGGCCGAAGACCAGCGAAGGCACGGACAGGTGAAATGGCGTCATTCCATCAAAGGCCACGACGGCGATCCTGGGAACGGTCGCGCCGGCGCCGTCCGCATCGAGCGGTTTCGCAGCAGGAGTGGCTGAATCAGAATCGCACATGATGGCCCAATTTTATCGAATCATGTGTCCCAGGCCAATGCCGGCCTGCTTCAGCCTCCGCCACAATGGCGCATCGGCCCGGAAACGGGACGCTTCCTCTCTACCCTTTTGGAGTTTCCCATGTCTGCCAATCCTCGCCGCGCCCTGCTCGTCATCGACGTCCAGAACGAATATTTCACCGGTAATCTGCCCATCACCTACCCGCCTGCGGAAGACTCGCTGCGCAACATCGGCCTGGCCATGGAAGCCGCCCGGGAATCCGGCATTCCGGTCGTTCGCGTGTTGCAACACAGCCCCTCGGGCGCCCCCCTGTTCGCGGCGGACTCGGAGGGGCGGCAACCTCATCCGGCCCTTGCCGGTCACCCCGTGGACCACACAGTCCACAAGACTCGCGCCAGCGCCTTCATGGGGACCGATCTGGCCGACTGGCTGGCCGCGCGCGATATCGATACTGTGACGGTCGTCGGCTACATGACGCACAATTGCGATGCGGCGACGATCTTCGACGCCCGGCACTGGGAGCTCGGTGCGGAGTTCCTGTCCGACGCCAGCGGCTCTCTCGCCTACCGGAACGCGGCGGGCGAGGCGAACGGCGAGGAAATCCACCGTGTGTTCTGCACCGTGTTCCATTCGAATTTCGCGGCAGTGGCCACGACGGCCCAATGGATCGAAGCCATCCGTGCGGGCCAGCCGCTGGAAAAGGACAATATCTTCCTGTCGAGCCGCGGGCGCTGAACGCCAGCCCCCGCCCGCCAACAAGGAGAGCCCGAAACCCTCGCGTCAGCCGGCGTCCCGACGCAGGCGCCCGGCCAGATGCCCGCCGAGCCGATGCGCCAGCGCCATGATGGTCAGTGTCAGATGTTTGTCGGGCAGGACCGGCACCACGCCACCGTCGCAAACATACAGGTTCTCCAATCCATGGGCCTTCAGATCGCCATCGACCACGCCATCGCGCGCGCTGTCGGCCATGGCGGTGGTGCCGGCATAATGAATGCCGGTCCCGCTGTTGTCACGCGTCGTGTGGCAGAGCGTCGCGGAAGCGCGGCGCAGCACCTTGCGCCCCCATGCCATCATGGCATCCATCTGCTGATGCGCGCGCGCCGGGACCTCGAAGTCGATCTCGACCTGGGGAACGCCCCAGACATCGCGGGACATGCCGGGCCTGACGCGATTGCCGGCGAGGGGCTCGCCCGCGCAGAACAGGCCGAGCGTCAGATAACTGTGGAACATCAGACGCGACAACCTGTCCTTCAAACCGGGCCCCAGATGCCGCATCCATTGGAGATAATGCGGCGTGGCGGGAATGCCATGGATGGCATGGCCAATGAACGGGAATTCCGAGCCGTCTCGCAACCGGCCGCGCGACATCAGGATCAGCAGATCGCCGTAGCCGATATCGTAATCGCGATGCTTGCCCCAGAGCTTGTACAGTGAAGTCGACAGCACGACTTTCGGGTTGTCCTGCAGGCGCCTGCCCAATTGATCCTCATGGTTTGCCAGTCCTTGAGGCCGCCGCTCGTCGGCTGAATTGAACAGGATGCGCGGTGTTTCAATGGCCCCGGCCGCCAGCACGACATAACGGGCCCGGATCCGGCGGCGCTCGCCGTTGGCGGTGTCCAGGTATTCCACGCCGGTTACGCGCTTTCCCTCGCCATCGGTCTCCAGACGCAGTACCTTGGCGTTGGTGATCAGCCGATAATTGGAGCGCCGTGCAATGGCCGGCAACAAGCGCGTGGAAAATTTGTAGACTGCGCCCACCGGGCAGCCTGAGGTGCAGATGCCCGTGGAAATACAGCTGTGCGGCGTGCCTTCGCGCGTGTTGATCGCCTTGCGGTTTGGAATGGCGTGCGAGTGCGGCTCGCCCAGGGATTTGACGGCATCGACGATGATCCGATCGGCGGGTCGCAAAGGCTTGGGGGGCACATAGCGCCCATCGGGCAACTCCGGGATACCCTCGCGGGTCCCGCAGACCGTGATCAGCGTTTCGACCGCGTCGTAATGTGGTTCGAGCGCGTCGTAACTGATGGGCCAACCGGCCAGATCCCGGGGTGAGAAGCGCACACTGACGCCATTCCAGAGATTCTGCAGGCCATTGAGCGCGAGAATCTGGAAATGCTGGAACTCGCCGGGCCGCCGCGCGGTGGATCCCGTCCGGCCATCAGCGAACAGCGGGTGGACGAACAGGCTGTCGTGAGGATCGCTGGGCCAGACGGTGTCCGGGCCGATGCCCAGCGTATCGCCGCCGTCCGGCGGGGTCACGCGGGTGAACTGATCGTCGGGCAACGCCGGACCCTGTTCGAGGGAAATCACATCGATGCCCGCGGTCACCAGCGCATGCGCGAGCATTCCGCCGCCCGCACCGGTGCCGACGATACATACTTCGCAGTCGAACTCAGCCATGGCGGTTGTCCTTTGCATTCGCATCTGTGCCAACCGACGCCAGGAAAGCCGGCGAGGCATACCGCACGTGCTCCAGAAACATCTTCAGCACTCGCGCTTCGGCACCGAACGACACCCGGTCTGGCATCGAACCGCCGGCGCGCAGCCAGACCGCGTGCAACGCCACTCGAACCTGGTGATTGTCGTAGGCCAGTTCGCTGATGCGCACGGCCATGTGCTGGAGATCCGCCCGGTAGGGACTCAGGGCGATCAGCACATCAATGAGGCGGCCCGCCTGCTCGCGCGGCAATGCGTAGCTGGCCTGCACCGCCGCGGCGTCGGGCGCCGGAGCCGTCAGGTGAGGACGCAGCAGGCGCAACGGTCGACCCGCGGCGAGATGGGCCTCGATGGTTTCAAGCGGCACACCATTGGTCTCGGGCACATAGCGCCGTGAGAAAAACAGCCCGGCAATACAGACGAACGCGTAGAAAGCGAATACGCCCCCCAGGCCAATGGCCGCGACCAGGACGGGAAATGAAAACACCACGACAAAGTTGAGGCCCCAATTGGCCAGGGTGGCCACGCTCATGCCCAGCGCCCTGACATGCCGCGGATAGACCTCCGCCATCATCACATAAGGCAAGGGGCCAAGACTCGCGGCGAAAGCCGCGATGTAGATCACCAACCCCCCCACGGCGATGACGTCGAGCCATTGGGCCTGGGTCCAGGCGCCCAGGGCGATCAGGCCCAAGCTCAGGGCGGCGCCGCCGAAACCGATGTACAGCAACGGCCGTCGGCCGATGCGGTCGATCAGCGCCATGCCCACCAAGGTCATCAGGACGTTGACGACCCCAATGCCCATGGTCGCCAAGACCTGGATACCGTGGGAATCGAACCCCGCTTCCTGGAAAACGGTGGGCGCATAGTAGATCACCGCATTGATGCCGCTGAACTGCTGCAGCGCGAACAAGCCGACGCCGACTACGAGCGCAGGCCGGACGTTTTGATCGAGCAGGTCGCGCCATCGGGCGCCCCGCCCTCCGTGGGACAGCGCTTCGGCGGCCATGATCCGTTCGAGTTCGCGTTCGACCTCGGGATCGTCGCGCGGCACGCCGTGCAGCCGGGCCAGCGCCGCACGGGCCGGCGCGGCCCCGCGCCGGCCAGCCAGCCAGCGCGGCGTATCGGACAGGCACAGCATGCCCGCGAACAGGGCCACGCCCGGGACGGCTCCCAGAAGGAACATGGTGCGCCAGTCCTCGCCGAGGGCATAATTCGCGACATAGGCGCCAAGTATGCCCAGGGTGACCGACAATTGATAGATCGAAACCAGCATGCCGCGCCGTCGGGCCGGCGCGCTTTCGGCGATGTAGAGGGGAGCGACCAATGCCGCCACGCCCACCGCGAACCCCAGTATCAGCCTCGCGATGCTGAGCATCCAGACGGATGTGATCTGGCTGGAAATCACGGCGCCGGCGACGAACATCAAGGCGGCGGCAAGCAGCGAAGTTCGCCGGCCGTAGCGCTCGGCGGCCCGCCCGGCCACCACCGCGCCAAAGAGAGCCCCCAGGGGGACGGCGGCCGTCATGAACCCTTCCGCGCCCGGCGCAATGTCGAACGCCTCGCGCAAGAAGCCCAAGGCGCCGGCGATGACCCCCTCGTCGAAACCGAAAAGGATGCCCGCCAGGCCGGCAACGATCGCGACGAAATAGATCATCGCAGCACCGCCGCCGAGACCTTGCGCATGGCGACGACGATGTCATCGACGTCTTCGTCCGTCAGGCAGGAGGCAATCGTCAGCAAGGCGCCGTTCGCATGCAGCGCGTCGCAACGCGGCAAGGTCCCGGCGCCATAGCCGTAGGCCTGGGCAAAGGCATTGGCGGGATGGGTCCATGGGTAACCATCGCGGGTATTGGAGCGACGGTGAACGAGGCTGGGAATGTTCGAGTACCAGTGCAGCCCCCAGTCGCGCATGGTGATGCATGCCAGGCTGCCCGCCGGCCCGGAGATGCCTTCGGCGCGCAGCGCGGCCACGAAGCGGGCCGCCAGATGCTCGTCGGGTAGCTCCATCAGCAGGAACGGGCCCGAGTCCCCCTGCGGATCGGGCACATTGCGAAACGACAGGCCTTGCGTATTTTCGAGTGCCGCACGGATTCGCCATTTGGCTGAACGCATGGCGCCGGTGATGCGCGGCAACTTGCGCAACTGAGCCAGAAGCATGGCGCCGGACAACTCGCTGAGCCGCGCACCCATGCCCCAGAGCTGGATATCCTGGTCATTGGTATCGAGCCGGCCGGCCGGCGTGCGTGGATACCCGAGATCATGCAACGCCACGATGCGGCGATGCAGGGTGTCGTCCTCGCAGACGATCAGGCCGCCGTCCCCGGCGGTCATGTTCTTGTTCAACTGGAAGCTGAAAATACCGATATCGCCGAAGCGGCCGACCGGGGTGCCGTGGAAGCTGGCGCCGGCTGTCTGGGCGCAGTCCTCGATCAATGCAAGACCGTGCGCACGGCACACCGCCGCGACACGATCGATCCGGCCGGGCGCGCCGCTCATGTGGACGCACAGCACCGCACGCGTGTGCGGCCCGATCTTGCGTTCGAGATCGTCGGGATCGAGGCAGAAGGTGTCATCGATGTCGACCAGCCGCGGAATGGCGCCGGCCCGGACGATGGCCGATACGCAACTCACCCAGAGATAGCCGGGCACCATGACTTCGTCGCCCGGACCGATTTCCAGGGCGGACATGGCGATGGAGAGGGCCGCTGTTCCCGAGGACACCGCCAGGGCGTGCCGATGACCGAAAGCTGCCTTCCATTCGTCCTCGAACGTATCCACCATCCGCTGAAGGTCCGGGCCGTAAAAGCGGAACGGACTTTGCGCCCGAATCACACGCTGAATCAGTTCGAGCTCTTCTTCGCCGATCCAGTGCGCGCCGGGAAGCTCCCAGGGCAAAGGTCTGGTGCGCACCGGCCTGCCGCCATCAATGGCCAGCGGACCGGTGCCTCGTTGGGAGCCCTGCGGGGTCGTTTTGATGTGATCCATGAAAAGCTCCCGGGACGCTCGGTCCGACGGCGAACGACACTCAGGCGGTTGATGACATCCCGCCGCAAACGCCGCTCCAGAGAAACACTTCGTACGTCATGGAATTGATTTAAGTATAATTTTTATAGAATGTAAAGAAACCGGAAAGCCTGGAAAACGGCTTAAATCGCCCACTGATGTCCGATTCTGCCGTCTTCATGGCAAATCCGGATGTTTTTTTATCCAGCCGAGGGCCCATGCCAAATCCCACCTTGTGGATCGCCTTTCTGGTCTCGTGCGCAGGCGTGCTCTTCGGCTACGGCATCACCTCGATCGCCGGCGTGCTCGATACGCTCAGCGATGTGTTCGCGCTGACTCTGCTCGAAACCCAATTCCTCGTGTTCATTCTGGTGGCGGGGTGTTTTGCCGGCGCGGTCATGGCGGGCCCGCTGTCCCTGCGTTGGGGACGCCGGCCCACCATGGCGGTGGCCACACTGGCTTCCGCCTGCGCTTATGCCTTCCTGCTGACCGCGCCGACCCTGACCGGTCTGACCGTCGCGCGCGCACTGGCGGGGATCACCATCGGCCTGTATTCGATGGTCATCCCCATGTACGCGGCAGAAACCGCCAGGGCCTCCCAGCGCGGCGCCATGGTGGCCTTGTTCCAGCTCGCAATCACCGGCGGCATCCTGCTCTCCTATGGCCTGGCGCTATGGCTGGACGCGTCGGGCCAGTGGTCCCTGGTGCTGGGAGCGGGCCTGGCGCCCACCGCGCTGGCCGCCCTGGGACTGACCGTCCTGCCCGAGAGCCCGCGCTGGCTTGCCGCGCGTGGCCGTCATGTTCAGGCCAGCGCCTCCGCGATGCGCCTGGGCCTGGCCGGCGAATGGCGGACCCTGCCCGATTCGCCCCTCCCCGCCACGCCGCCCGCCGGGCTGCTGCGCCAAGGACGCGTGCCAGGCGTGCTGGCGCTGTGCAGCACACTGTTCATCCTCCAGAATCTCAGCGGCATCGACGCGATCCTGTACTATGCGCCGCGGATCTTCGGCGATCTGGGGTTTTCGTCCAGCGCGGCCGCACTGGGTGCCACCTTTGGCCTGGGCCTGACGAACTTCATCGCGACATTCGCCAGCGTCGCGCTCGTCGACCACCTTGGACGTCGTCGGCTGTGGATCGGAGGCTCGGCGGCAATGGTCGTCGGTTTGGCGGCGGTGATCATCGCCGCGCACGGCGACTCCCCCTGGCTTGGCCTGGCGGGCCTGTGCGTCTACATCCTCGCGTTCGCTGTCAGCCTGGGGCCCCTGCCCTATGTCCTGATGTCGGAACTCTTCCCCAGCGCGTTGCGGGAACAGGGTATCGCGCTTGCTTCCGCAGTCAGCTGGCTGTTCAACGCCCTGATCGCGCTGACCTTCCTTTCCATCGTCGAGGCCATGAGCCTGTCGGGCGCCATGCTGCTGTTTCTCGGTGTTTGCCTGGCATCTTTGCTGCTGGGCATCCGACTGTTGCCAGAAACCCGTCACATGCCGCTGGAAGCCATCGAATCCCGGGTGCTCGCCGGCCTGCCGCTGCGCGAACTGGGCCATCCACGGCATGCCGCCAGCCCGGCGGACACTTGAATTCCAAGGGCGATCCTCCCCGGAGGCCACTCATCAGCGGATCGTGAAGCCTTCGATCTCCAGCAGCCGGATTTTGCGATGGAGTCCGCCGCCGTAGCCGTTCAAGGTCCCGTTGCGCGCCAGGATCCGATGGCAGGGGATGATGATGCTGATGGGATTGCTGCCCACGGCCGTGCCGACCGCACGGCCGTGGCCGGCCCCCAGACCCGCGCGCACGGCCAGTTCGCCATAGGACAGGGTCCCGCCGCAAGGCACTGTCAGCAGCGCGCCCCACACCGTTTGCTGGAAAGCCGTGCCCCGGGGCGCCAAGGGCACCTCGAAGACCTTGCGTTCGCCGCGCCAGTATTCATCCAGTTCGCGGCGGGCCTGCTCCAGCACCGCCAGGGCGCCGGCCGGCATGTCCTCACTCAGCGGATGCAGAGCCGCCGTTTCCGCCCGCGGCGCATCCCGGGACGGGACGACTGCCTCGTCGGCGTCCGGGAAAAGCGTCCCGCAGCGGTCCGCCGCCCGTCCCCGCACGGCCCTGAACGTGCGGATCGCCCGCCCCCCCAGCAAGCCCGCCGTGGGATCGGACACCACCGACATGGCGTCCCGCATGCCGGGCACCCGGGGCAGGTCCCGCTGGTCCGTGAAATACAAGCCCAGCAGGCTGGTCTCGTCCGACTCCAGGAGAATCGGACCCAGAGGGGATGGAATCAGGGCATGGAACGGCATGCCCGTCGCATCAGGCGGCAACCTTTGTATCGGCCAGGCGCTGCCAGGTGTCGACCACCGTGTCCGGGTTCAGGGACATGGACAGGATGCCCTCGTCGCGCAGCCACTGGGCCAGATCGGGATGGTCGCTGGGGCCCTGGCCGCAGATGCCGACGTATTTGCCGGCCTTCAGGCAGGCCTGGATCGCGCGGCGCAGCATGAACTGCACGGCCGGATCGCGCTCGTCGAAGTCGGCGGCCAGGAGCTCCATGCCGGAATCCCGATCCAGCCCCAGGGTGAGCTGGGTCATGTCGTTCGAACCGATCGAGAAGCCGTCGAAATACTGCAGGAATTCCTCGGCCAGGATGGCGTTGGTCGGGACCTCGCACATCATGATCAGGCGCAGGCCGTTTTCGCCCCGTTTCAGGCCGTGCGAGGCCAGCAGATCGACCACGCGGGCCGCCTGGCTGAGCGTGCGCACGAAGGGCACCATGATCTCGACGTTGGTCAGACCCATCTCGTCACGGACTTTTTTCAGGGCCTCGCATTCCATGCGGAAGCATTCGGCGAAGTCATCGGAAATGTAGCGCGACGCGCCCCGGAAGCCCAGCATCGGGTTCTCTTCCTCGGGTTCATAGCGCGAACCGCCCACCAGTTTGCGGTATTCGTTGGACTTGAAGTCCGACAGGCGCACGATCACGGGCTTGGGGTAGAAAGCCGCGCCGATGGTCGCGATGCCTTCGGCCAGTTTTTCCACGAAGAAGGCGCGCGGGCTCGCGTAGCCCCGGGCGGCGGATTCCACGGCCTTCTTCAGGTCGCCGTCGACGTTCGGATAGTCGAGGATCGCCTTGGGATGGACGTTGATGTTGTTGTTGATGATGAACTCGAGGCGCGCCAGGCCGACGCCGGCGTTGGGGATCTGGGAGAAATCGAAGGCCAGTTGAGGATTGCCGACATTCATCATGATCTTCAGGCCGATGTCGGGCATCTGGCCCCAGCGGACTTCCTCGATCTCGGTCTCGATCAGGCCGTCGTAGATGCGGCCCTCGTCGCCTTCGGCGCAGGACACGGTGACCTCCCGGCCGTTTGCCAGTACGTCGGTCGCGTCGGCGCAACCCACCACGGCCGGGATGCCCAGCTCACGCGCAATGATGGCGGCGTGACAGGTGCGCCCGCCCCGGTTGGTGACGATGGCCGAGGCCATCTTCATGACGGGTTCCCAGTTGGGGTCGGTCATGTCGGTCACCAGGATGTCGCCGGGCCGCACCTTGTCCATTTCGGAAGCGTCGGCCACGACGCGCACCGTGCCGGAACCGATCTTCTGGCCGATGGCGCGACCGGTGATCAGGACCTCGCCGGTGGCCTTCAGGCGGTAGCGTTCCTGGACGTCGTGGTGGCCCTGCTGTGATTTCACGGTTTCGGGCCGGGCCTGCAGGATGTAGAGCTTGCCGTCCACCCCGTCGCGGCCCCACTCGATGTCCATCGGACGCTGGTAGTGCTTTTCGATGATGGTCGCGTAGCGGGCCAGCTCGATGATCTCGTCATCGGTCAGGGAATAGCGATTGCGTTCGGAGGCGGGGACTTCGACCGTGCGCACGGCATGGCCGGAGACGCGCTGCTCGTCGAATTCCATCTTGATCAGCTTGGAGCCGATGCGGCGGCTGATGACGGGATAGTGACCGGAGGCCAGCGTGGGCTTGAAAACGTAGAATTCGTCGGGGTTGACGGCGCCCTGGACGACGGTTTCGCCCAGTCCGTAGGACGAGGTGATGAACACCACGTCCTTGAAGCCGGATTCGGTATCCAGCGTGAACATCACACCCGCGCTGCCCTTGTCCGAACGCACCATGCGCTGGATGCCGGCCGACAGGGCGACCTCGGCGTGCGCATAGCCCTTGTGCACGCGGTAGGAAATCGCGCGGTCGTTGTACAGCGAAGCGAACACATGGCGGATCTTTTCCAGCACGTCGTCGATGCCGACCACGTTCAGGTAGGTCTCCTGCTGGCCCGCGAAAGAAGCGTCGGGCAGGTCCTCGGCGGTGGCCGACGAGCGCACGGCGAAAGACCCCTTGCCGTCGGCATCCAGCGCGGCGAAGGCGCCGCGGATGGCCTGCTCGAAATCGGCCGGAAACGGGGTGTCGATCACCCACTGGCGGATTTCGGCGCCGGCGGCGGCCAGCTCGCGCACGTCGTCGGCGTTCAGCGCGTCCAGTCGCGCTTTGATGCGGGCATCCAGTCCCGTGGACTTCAGGAAATCGCGAAAGGCCTCGGCCGTGGTCGCGAAGCCGCCCGGCACGCGCACGCCCGCGCCGGCCAGCTGGCTGATCATTTCCCCAAGAGAAGCGTTCTTGCCTCCTACCGAGTCCACATCCGTCATGCGGAGCTGCTCGAACGATACGACATACGACATGGTGTCACCTTTGAGATAGAGAAAGCGAGTTTGCCCGGCGCACGCGGCGCGGGGGGACGATGCCCCCCGCGTGCGCGGCATGAACGCGTGCGCCCGGCAAACCAGCCTTGGAATCCCCGGATACGCCCTTGGCTCGTCCGAAGTTCCCTTGATCCCGGTTCGGGTGACTGGTAACCTTCGCGGATTGTACCGTTTCTGACGCGTGGTGGTTCAACAATCCATGACCGACTCCCTTATCGAACGACCGGTGTTCATCGTCTCGGACAGCACTGGAATCACCGCTGAGACTTTCAGCCACGCGGTGCTCTCGCAATTCGAGGAAATCGCCTTCCAGTCCGTGCGCCTGCCCTTCATCGACTCGGTGGAAAAGGCCGACGCCGCCGCGCGGCGCATCGCCGCGCAGGCCGACGGGGGCGGCCCGCCGCCACTGGTCTTCAGCACCCTGGTGGACCCGGAAATCGCCGACCGCATCCGCGCCGCGCCATGCGTCTTCCTGGACCTGTTCGGCTCCTTCGTTCATCATCTGGAAGGCGTCCTGGGCATGAACGCCAGCCGTTCGGTGGGCCGGTCGCACACCAACGGCCTGAGCAAGCAGTACAACAACCGCATCGAGGCCATCAATTTCAGCCTGGCCCACGATGACGGCCAGTACGTCCAGGGTCTGGAACAGGCCGACGTCATCCTGGTGGGCGTCTCGCGCTGCGGCAAGACCCCCACCAGCCTGTACCTGGCGATGCAGTACGCGGTCAAGGCCGCCAACTATCCGCTGATCCCGGAAGATTTCGACCGGGGCGCCCTGCCGGCCACCCTGCTTCCCTATCGACGCAAGCTGTTCGGCCTGTCGATCCAGCCCGAACGGCTGGCCGAGGTCCGCAACGAACGACGCCCCAACAGCACCTACGCCTCGTTGAAGCAATGCCTCCAGGAAGTCGCCGACGCCGAACGCCTGATGCGCATGGAAAACATTCCCTGGCTGTCCACCACCACCCGCTCGATCGAAGAAATCTCCACGAAGATTCTCGACGAGGTCGGCCTGGACAAGATGAGCTATTGATTTTTGACCGCCGGCCCCCAAGGTCAACAAGCCCGCCCGGGATCTTGTTCCTACTGCCGGGCCGTGCGCGCCCGCACGGCGGCCACCAGTTGCTGGCGCCGCTGCTCGAACAGGCAGACGGCGGCCGCGGCGGCGACATTCAGAGACTCGACCGCCGTGGATTGCGGAATGCGGATCCGCCAATCGGCCTGCGCCAGCAGGTCGTCGGCCACGCCCTGCCCCTCATTGCCGAACAGCCAGACGCAAGGCTGCCGCAGGTCCTTGACATAGAGGATCTCGGCCTTGTCCAGTGTCGTGGCGGCCAACGGAATGTCGAGCCGCCGCGCCAGCGCCGACAGGTCCGCATGCTCATGGATTTCCAGGGCGAAATGCGCGCCTTGGCCGCTGCGCATGGCCTTGGGCGACCAGGCCGAGGCGCAGCCGTCCGACAAGTAGGCCTGCCGCAGCCCCGCGGCAGCCGCCGTGCGCAGCAGCGTGCCCAGATTGCCGGGATCCTGGACCCGGTCCAGCCACAGGCAACCGGCCGTGATGCGCGCGGGCGGCTCCGGAGCGGGCGTTTCGACGATGAAAAACACGGCGGGGCCATGCTCGACCTGGGACAGGACGGCGGCCAGATTGTCTTGCAGCACGACACGGCGACCACGCGCGCAGGCCGCCCAGATCGGCCCGACCCAATCCAGGGACAATGCCGACTCACCGACCACCAGCACCGAAGGCAGCCCCTTGCTCTCCAGCCAGGCGTGACACAGGTGTTCGCCTTCAAGAAAGACACGGGCATCGTGACGCCCCGGCCGGCCCTGGGCCAGACGCAGCCAGCCGCGGTAATCCGGATTGTCGCGTGACGCAATGTGGCGCACGGGCATCGACAGGGTCATGGTGAACCTCCCCCTTCGAGCAGGCGGCGGACGGGGGCGAAGCCGCGCCGGTGCTCTGGACACGGGCCGAACTCGGCCAGCCGGGCCAGGTGCAGCGCCGTACCGTAGCCCTTGTGGCGGTCGAAGGCGTATTGCGGATGGCGCGCATGCATATCCATGCAACACGCGTCGCGTGCGGTCTTGGCCAGAATGGAGGCGGCGGAAATCGCGGGTTCCAGGGCGTCGCCCCCCACCACGGCCCGGGCGGAACACGGCAATCCCTTGGGAAGACGGTTGCCGTCCACCAGGATCAGTGCCGGTGCAAAGGACAGGCCCAGGCAGGCCCGCCGCATGGCCAGCATCGTCGCCTGGAGGATGTTCAGACGCTCGATCTCCTCGACGCTGGCGCTGGCGACGGCCCAGGCCAACGCCCGTTCGCGGATCAAAACGGCCAGGACATCCCGGCGTTCGGGGTTGAGCCTCTTGGAGTCGTCCAGGCCTTCGATCGGACGGTCCGGATCCAGGACGACGGCGGCGGCGTAGACCGGACCCGCCAGGGGCCCGCGCCCCGCCTCGTCCACGCCGGCGACCGGGCCGGACGCCACGGGAGTGTCGAACAGATCAGGCGTTCGCACGGCTGGTTTCCAGAATGGCCTGCGCCGCCAGGCCCGGCGTATCGCGGCTCAGCGTCTCGTGCAGTGCCGTGAAACGCCGCGCAACGCGTTCGGCCAGGTCGGCGTCGGTCAACGCCGCCCAGGTATGCTCCGCCAGGGCCTCGGGCGTGGCGGCTTCCTGGAGCAGTTCCGGCACGACGAACTCCCGCTCGAGAATGTTCGGCAGCCCGACCCAGGGCAGGCTCGGTGCGTCCTGCCCGGATTTCCAGGCCATGATGCGCCGCATCCAAGGGGTGATGACGTAGGAAATCACCAGGGGCCGCTTGAAGAGCGCGGCCTCGAGGGTTGCCGTGCCGCTGGCCACCAGCACGGCATCGGCGGCCTCCATGGCGTGCCAGGCGATTGGCCATCCAGAGGTATCCAGACCGTCGACCCGTGGCGGCGCGGCGGCCTGCCCCGTCTCCGGCAATGCCGACAGAACCCGGCATCCTGGGAGCGGGTATTGCGCCAGGATGGCCTCGAACTGGGTGCGACGTCGCTCGTTGACCACCGGCACGACGCATTCCAGATCGGGATCCTGGCGCATCAGGATCCTGGCGGCCTGCAGGAATCGGGGGGCGAGCAGGCGAATCTCGGATTCGCGGCTGCCCGGCATCAGCGCCAGCACCCGGCGGCCGGCTTGCAGACCCAGCCGCGCGCGCGCGGCCGCGCGGTCCGGCCGTGCGGGGATGAGTTCAGCCAGGGGATGCCCCACATAAGTCACGGGCACGCCCTGTTCCCGGTAGAGATCGACTTCAAAGGGAAACAGCACCAGCATGTGCGATACCGCTCGACGGATCTGATGGATGCGCTCGAAGCGCCAGGCCCAGATCGACGGACCGACAAAATGCACGGTGGGGATGCCGGCGGCGCGCAGTTTTTCTTCCAGGCGCAGATTGAAGTCCGGCGCGTCGACCCCCACGAACACGTCCGGACGCCAGCCCAGCGTGCGGCGACGGGTGTCGCGCCAGGTGCGGATCAGTCGCGGCGCCTGACGCAGCGCGTCGACATAGCCGAATACGGACAGTGCATCCATGGGATGCCAGGCCTCGAACCCTTCACGGGCCATGGCCGGCCCGCCAATGCCCATGGCGCGGACATCGGCATCACGCGCCCGCAGACCGCGCAGCATGCGCGCCGCCAGCAGGTCGCCGGAAGGTTCTCCTGCCACAATGGCGGCGGAGAAGGTCATGGCCGGGCGATCCCCCGGCTGGACGCGCGCAGGAAATCGATCAGCGTCTGGATGGCGGGCGACTCGGCCGGGTGTTCCGTCTGCAGGACAACCAGCGCCTCGATGGCCTGTTCCACGTTCAACTGGCGTCGGTAGAGGATCTTGTAGGCGTCTTTGAGCGCCTGGACGTCGGCCGGCGTGAAACCGCGCCGTCCCAGGCCTTCGGCGTTGATGCCGACCGGCCGGAACGAGTCGCCCGCGCCGATCACGTAAGGTGGCACGTCCTGGCGGACGGAACTGGTGCCGCCGATCATGGCATGCGCACCGATGCGCACGAACTGGTGCACCGCCGACAGGCCGCCCAGGATGGCCCAGTCGCCGATGTGGATGTGGCCCGCCAGCTGCACGCTGTTGGCGATCACGATATGGCTGCCCAACTGGCAATCATGGGCAATGTGGACGTAGGCCATGATCCAGTTGTCGTCGCCCAGCCGCGTGGTGCCCACGTCCTGCGCGGTGCCGGTATTCACGGTCACGAACTCGCGGAACGTGTTGCCCGCGCCGATTTCCAGCGCCGTGGGCTCGCCCGCGTATTTCTTGTCCTGGGGAATGCCGCCGATGGAGCAATACCGGTAAAAATGGTTGTCCGGGCCGATGACGGTATGCCCGTCGATGGCGCAATGCGGGCCAATGCGCGTGCGCGCCCCGACGCTGACGTGCTCGCCGACGATGCTGTAGGGTCCGACGACGACGTCTTCGCCCAGCACCGCGCCCGGCGCGACGAGGGCCGTGGGGTGGATCTGCGCCGCGCCCATCATTCCTCCAGGATACGCACCGCGCACATGATCTTGGCTTCGGCGGCGATCTGATCGTCGACCTTGGCCACGGCGGTGTACTTGCAGATGGAACGGCTGAGCTTGTCGGCCGAGACTTCCATGCGCAACTGGTCGCCGGGCACCACGGGGCGGCGGAAGCGGGCGCCGTCCACGCCGACCAGATAATAGGCGACTTTGGCGCTGGCCAGATTGGGCGCGCCGGCGTCGGCGAAGGAGAACAGCGCGGCCGCCTGGGCCAGGGCCTCGATGATGAGGACACCGGGCATCACCGGATGATGGGCGAAGTGTCCCTGGAAAAAAGGCTCGTTGTAGGTGACATTCTTGATGGCCACGATGCTCTTGCCCGGGTCCATTTCCAGGACGCGGTCCACGAGCAGCATCGGCTGCCGGTGCGGCAGCCGTTCCATGATGTCTTTGATATCGAGTTCCATTATTGTGTGTCCTGCTTGGGGGTCGTCGGCTGGCCGGATGTTTCGGCGATGCCTTGTCTTTCCGCGGCGCGCAGCCGCTTGCGCAATTGCGCGAGCTGACCGATCACGGCCGCATTATGTTGCCAGGCGCCGTGCTCGGCCACGGGGAATACTCCGGTGTAGCGCCCGGCCTTGAGAATGTCCGAGGTGACTGCGGTGCCACCCGAGATGTGCACGTCGTCGCCCAGCGTCAGGTGCCCGCCGAACATCGCCGCACCGCCGATCACGCAACGCCGGCCCATGGTGGTGGAACCGGCCACCCCCACGCAGGCGGCCATCGCGGTGTGGTCACCGATCCGGCAATTGTGACCGATCATGATCTGGTTATCGAGTTTCACGCCGTTGCCCAGCACCGTGTCCTCGACCGCGCCCCGGTCGACGGTGGTATTGGCGCCGATTTCCACGTCGTCGCCGATGCGTACGCCACCCAGTTGGGCGATCTTGGCCCAGGCGCCGGGCGTGCGCGGATCAGGCGCGAACCCGAAGCCGTCGGCCCCCAACACAACGCCTGAGTGGAGGATGGCACGCGCGCCCACCTGCACACCGTGATAGAGCGTCACATGGGCATGCAACAGGCTGTCCGCACCGATGGAACTATCCGCGCCGACGACGCAGCCCGCGCCGATGCGCACGCCCGAGCCGATGCGCACACCCGATTCGATCACGGTCAGTGGACCGATGTGCACGCCATCGGCCAGCACGGCATCGTCGGCGATGACGGCGCTGGGATGGATACCCTGGGGCAGGCCGGCCTGGCGGTGGCGATCAAACCACTGGGCCAGCAGCGCGTACATCAGGTAGGGCTGTGGACACAGCACCGCCGCCCAGGACGGCTGATCGCCGTGACGGGAGCGATAGTCGTCCCAATCCTGTTGGCGCAGGATGACGGCGGCCGCGCCGCAATCATCCAGCTGGGACTGCAGGCGTGGATTGGAGAGAAAACTGATTTCGCTCCGGCCTGCCGAGCCCAGGGATCCGATGCCCGCGATTTTCAGCGCATCGGCACCCGGCGCCCCTGTGATGCCGCATCCCAATCCGACCGTATCGGCGACCCGCAACAGTTCGGTCAGCGCGGGTGCCCGATCGGGCGCGAGCAGCACAGGCATGGGAAATCAGCCGCCCAGCGCGCCGATGACCTGGTCGGTGATGTCCACGCGGGGGCTGACCGTGACAGCGTCCTGGATGATCAGGTCGTAGTTCTGCTGTTCGGCGATTTTCTTGATCGCGGCGTCGGCCTTTTCCACGATGGCGGAAAATTCCTCGTTGCGGCGACGGTTGAAATCTTCCTGGAATTCGCGGCGCTTGCGCTGCAAGTCGGAATCCATGTCCTGGAGCTTGCGCTGGCGCTTGACGCGGTCGGCCTCGGACAGCACCGGAGCGTCCTTGTCGAGCTTCTGGGCTTCCGCGCGCAGATTGTCGGACAGGCGCTGCAGTTCCTGATCGCGCTTCTTGAATTCGGCTTCGATCTTGGCCTGAGCCGCCTTGGCGGGCTTGGAGTCGCGCAGAATGCGTTCCGTACTGACGAAACCGATCTTCGTACCCTGAGCGTAGGATGGCGCGACGAAAAGCGCCCCCAGGCCCACGGCCGCCGCCAGGGCCAGCGCCCGGTGGCTACGCACGGCGCGTTGCGCCAACGTTGAAACATTCAGACCTGAAACAAACATGATGAGGAATCCACCTAGGATCAAAGCAGCTACAAAAAGGGTTATTGTGCCATCAAACGCGGGGAATCAGAAACCAGTGCCGATCTGGAACTGGAAGACCTGTTTCTGGTCGCCTTCCTTGGCGTTCAAGGCGCGGCCGAAGGACAGCTGCAGCGGACCCAGCGGCGATTCCCAGGACAGGCCCAGACCGGCGGAGTATTTCCAGCCGCAGGGATCGGCCACCTGCCCGTACTGGCCATTGGCACAACCCGAGCCGTCGGTCGTGGAGATCTGGCCGGCATCCGAGAAGATGAACCAGCGCAGGGTACGGTCGCGCGAGGCGCCCGGGAACGGCAGGTACAGCTGCACGTTCCCGACGATGCGCCGGGAGCCGCCCAGGTAGGTGTCGGTCAAGGTATCGCGAGGCCCCAGGGACGCGCCTTCGTAGCCGCGCACCGATCCAATGCCGCCCGCATACATGTTCTTGATGACAGGGAAGGCCTTGCCGCTGTTGCCGTAGGTCTTGGCCCAGTCCATCTGGCCGTTCAGGGCCAGGGTGAAGGCGCGGCCCAGGGGCAGATAATATTGTTGCTGGCCGCTGAGCTTGTAGTAGCGCAGGTCCATGGTGGACATGTCGGCGGATACACGGGTATAGCTGCCGCGGTGGGGTGCCAGCGCACTGTCCCGGGTGTCCTTGGCCCAGCCCACGCTGAAGATGGCGGCATTGGTGGTGTCGCCGTAATCGTCGACGAACTTCTGGTAGGCCAGGGGCGCCGGATTGGTGCCGGTGCGGCGGATGTCCTTCAGCGCGTTGCGTTCGAAGGTCACGCCGGCGAAGATGCGGTCCACTTCCGAAATCGGGACGCCGAAATTCAAGCCCAGGCCCATGGATTCGACCGTGTACCACCCGGTCGAACCGCTGTCGGCCACGTCGTAAGGCGTGGTGCGCCGGTAGTACAGGGACGTGGTCTTGCTGATGCCGTCCTGGGTCCAATAAGGATTGGTGTGGGAGATCACCGCCGCGCGGTTGGTCTTGCTGGTATTGACGTTCAGGGACAGGGAATTGCCGCTGCCGAACACGTTGTCCTGACTGATGCCGGCCGACAGCATCAGCTTGTCCGTGGTGCCGTAGCCCACGCCCAGGCTGATCATGCCGGTGGGTTTTTCCTTGACATCGACATTGACGTCCACCTGGTCGGGCGAGCCCGGCACGGGATCGGTCTTGACGTCCACATCGGTGAAATAGCCCAGCCGGTCGATGCGTTCCTTGGAGGTCTTGATGCTGGAAGAGTCGTACCAGGCGGCTTCCTGCTGGCGCATTTCGCGGCGCACGACCTCGTCACGGGTGCGGGTGTTGCCACCGACGTTGATGCGGCGCACGTAAACGCGGCGGCCCGGATCGACGTAGAAGTTCAGCTTGGCGACGTGATTTTCGCGATCCAGCACAGGACTGGGGTTGACATTGGCGAAGGCGTAGCCCAGCGAGCCCAGATAGTCGGTGATGGACTTCGCCACGGCATTGGTCTTTTCGGCCGAGAAAGTCTCGCCTTCCTTGATGGTCACCAGCGGCTGAAGCTTGTCGTCCAGACCGAGCAGATCGCCAGCCAGGCCGACCTCGCCCAGTTTGTAGGGCTCGCCTTCGTGCAGGGTCATGGTGATGTAGATGGCCTTGCGGTCGGGCGAGATCGATACCTGGGGCGGTTCCATGGAAAATTCCAGGTAGCCGCGGTCCAGATAGTACGAGCGGATACGCTCCATATCGCCTTCGAGCTTTTCGCGCGAATACTTGTTGGTGCCCGTGTACCAGGTCATGAAACCGCCGGTGGTCAGTTCCATCTGGTCTTCGAGCGTCCCG
Source organism: Castellaniella denitrificans (assembly GCF_027214045.1). Taxonomy (GTDB): domain Bacteria; phylum Pseudomonadota; class Gammaproteobacteria; order Burkholderiales; family Burkholderiaceae_B; genus Castellaniella; species Castellaniella denitrificans_A. The sequence continues at coordinate 182,722 of NZ_JAPWHE010000006.1, forward strand.
GCGGAAAAGGCTTCGTTGCCGATGAATTCGATCTTGTCGATGGTGGCGACGTCGCCTTCGAAGATGTCGAAGCTGACCCCCACCCGATTGCGCTCCAGCGGCGTGATGACGGGGCTGATCTGGACGCCGTACTTGCCCTTGGACAGGTATTGCTGCTTGAGTTCGAAGACGGCGCGGTCCAGCATGGCCTGATCGAAGATCCGGCCCTGGCCGAAGCCGACCTGGGACAGGGATTTCGTCAGGGCCTTGGCGTCGAATTCACGCATGCCGTTGAAATTGATCGAGGCGATCGTGGGCCGCTCTTCAACGGTGACGACCAGCACGTCGCCCTGCGCGTCGATCTTGACGTCGTTGAAAAAACCTGTGCCATAGAGTTTCTGGATGGCGACCGAGGCCTCTTCCTGGGTGAAGGTCTGGCCGACTTTGACCGGCAGATAGGTGAAGATCGTGCCCGGATCGACGCGTTCAATCCCCTTGACCTGAATGTCCTTCACCACGAAAGGGGTGAAGGCGGCCGCGACGGCGGGGGCCAGGAGGGCCGCCAGCACCAGGGGAATGGCGCGCTTGATCAGACGAAATTTCCGGGGAGACGACATCCTGGCAATCCTATTTGGCCGTGGAGGAACACGCTTGAGCGATGCGCGATTGTAAGTCACAACCTCATCACCTGAAAAGCCGCGCAAAATCGTTGAACAGGGCCAGAACCATGAGGCCCAGAACGATGCCCAGACCCAGCCTTTGGCCCAGCTCGCGGGCCCGTTCGGGCAGCGGCCGGCCGCCACGCAACGCCTCGATCAGGTAGAAAAGCAGATGGCCGCCGTCCAGCATCGGAATGGGCAACAGGTTCAGCACGCCGATGCTGATGCTGATGAGCGCCAGGAAGCCCAGATAGGACTCCAGACCGATGCGCGCGGTGCGGCCGGCGTATTCCGCGATCGTGACCGGGCCGGTGACGTTTTTCCAGGACGCCTCGCCCGCGACCATCCTGCCCATCATGCGCAGCGTGAACAGGCTCATGTCGGCCGTGCGCCGCACGCCCTGCCACAGACTGTCCAGGGGGCCCAGGCGCACCAGCACCTGGGGTCGCTCCGCCTGGATCAGGGCGCCGATGCGCCCGACCTCGAGACCATTCTTCACGGCTTCGGGCCTGGGCGTCACGGACAGCGAAAGCCGGTCTGCCTGGCGCAGCACCACCAGGGCCAGCGGTTGTCCGGCGTGCGACTCGACGGTTTCAACGAAGGCCTCGACGGAGGGATCCTCCAGGCCGCCGACCACCAGAATCCGGTCGCCGACGCGCAGGCCGGCCCGTTCCGCGGCCCCGCCCGGGACAAGTTCGCCCACCACCGGGTAAGGCGCCCGCAATGAAAGGCCGGCGCCCAGGAGCGGGTCGGGACCGTCCGGCGTCACGGCCTGCGGGGCGAGCCGCAGCGTGTCCGTGCGGACCGTGCCATCGGGGGATCGCAGCGTCAGGATCACGTCGCCGCCCAGGGACAGGGGCTCGGCCAGCCGCCATCTGGCCTGGGTCCAGGAAGCCACCGGTTCGCCAGCCACCGCCGTCAGCATATCGCCTTCGCGCACGCCCGACTGGGCGGCCGGAGTGCCGACCGGCGGCGCCGCCAGCACGGCGGCAGGCTCCTGCGTGCCCCACAGGCTCAGGAATGCGTAGATCAGGGCGGCCAGCGCCAGGTTGGCTGCGGGACCGGCCGTCACCACCGCCACGCGCCGGATCAGCGGCTGGGCATTGAACACGACGCGGCGCGTGGCCTCGTCGGCCCCCGGCGGCGCCTCGTCGAGCATCTTCACATAGCCGCCCAAGGGAATGGCCGACAACGCCCACTCGGTACCGTGCCGGTCGTGGCGGCGCAGCAGCACCGGACCGAAACCGACCGAGAAACGCACAATGGGCACGCCCGCGCGCCGCGCCACCCAATAATGGCCCAACTCGTGGAAAGTCACGAGCAGACCTAAGGCGAGGATGAAGGCGAACAAAGTCAGAAGCATGGGGAAAACGAAAAGTCGGTCGGGTCTGCAGGACTGGAGGGCGGTCTCAGCGGGCCTGGCAGAAGCCTGCCGCGACACTGCGCGTGCGTGCGTCCAGATCGAGGATCTCCGCCAGAGAGGACGGGGTTTGCGATCCGTGCGCCATGGAATCGTCCAGGCAGTGTTCGATGATGGATGGGATCTGGGTGTATCGGATGCGCCCGCGCAGGAAGCCGTCGACCGCGACCTCGTTGGCCGCGTTCAGTGCGATGCAAGCGCCCTGCCCTTGGCCCAGGGCATCGAAAGACAGCCGCAGACAGGGAAAACGCGCCAGATCCGGCGTTTCGAAATCCAGACGCCCGAGACGGGCGAGCTCCAGCAGGCCGACGCCGCCGTCGATGCGCTCAGGATAGCCCAGGCCGTACGCGATGGGCGTGCGCATGTCGGGCTGGCCCAATTGGGCCAGGATGGAGCCGTCCAGGTATTCAACCATGGAATGCACCACGCTCTGAGGATGGACCACGACCTGGATGCGCTCCATCGGCATCGCGAACAGCCAGTGAGCCTCGATGACTTCCAGCCCCTTGTTCAGCATGGTGGCCGAATCCACCGAAATCTTGCGCCCCATGCGCCAGTTGGGATGCGCGCAGGCCTGGTCCGGCGTGACGGATTCCAGTTGATCCAGTGCGGTTCGCCGGAACGGCCCGCCGGAGGCGGTCAGCAGCAGCCGCCGCACGCCCTCCGCCGGACTTGCCGGCGCCCTTGCCCGGTCGGCCGACTGGGGCAGGCATTGAAAAATGGCATTGTGCTCGCTGTCGATGGGCAGCAGTTCGGCGCCGGATTCGCGCACGGCCCGCATGAAGAGACTGCCCGCCGCCACCAAGGCCTCTTTGTTGGCCAGCAGGACGCGCTTGCCGGCCCGTGCCGCCGCCAGCGCCCCGGGCAGTCCGGCCGCGCCGACGATGGCGGCCATGACGGCGGTGACTTCAGGATCGGCCGCGGTGTCGGCCAGCGCCTGGGCTCCCTGGCGGATTTCGGGCAATGGCCGGCCCGCCGGCCAGGCGGCCTTGAAGCGCGCCCGGGCGGCGTCATCGGGCACGATCACCACCCGTGCCGCATGCCGCGCCGCCTGCTCCGCCAGCGACTCGATCCGGCTGTGCGCGCTCAGGGCGTGGACGGAAAAGCGGTCCGGATGCCGCGCCACCACATCCAGCGTGCTCACGCCGATGGAACCGGTCGAGCCGAGGATGCAGAGGCGTTGCTGGACGGGCATGGTGTCGGATCCTGTGGATGATGCGGGGCGAAAGGGCGCCGGAAGAATGGCCTGGCCTTAGAGCCCGGCCATCAGCAACAGCGCGGCGGCCGGCGCCACCGGCAGCACCGCGTCGATACGGTCGTACACGCCGCCATGGCCCGGCAGCAGCTGGCTGGAATCCTTGACCCCCGCGCGGCGCTTGAGCAGCGATTCGAACAGGTCGCCGACGATGGACCAGGCAGCCAGCGCCACGCCGGCCGCGACCAGACCCGCCCAGCCGACGTGCGCCAGCAGCAGCGCGCCGAAGCTGTCCGGCCACCACACGGCCGTGGCGACCAGCCAAGCGGTCGCCGCCAGGATGCCGCCCGCCGCGCCTTCGATCGTCTTGCCGGGGCTGACGCGTGGTGCCAGTTTATGACGTCCCAACGAGCGACCCGTGAAATAGGCGGCGATGTCGGCAGCCCAGATCAAGGCCCAAAGACTGATCAGCGCCGCCGCGCCATGGCGCAGGAAGACCCACGCCAGGGCGTACCAGGTCGAGGCCAGGACCAGCGCTCCGACCAGGGCCAGCGCGGTGGGCCGGCAAATGTCCGGCACCCGGGCGCGCGCCACCGCGACGGGGGCGATGGTCAGCCAGAACAGCACCGCCAACGGCAAGAGAAATGAACCGAAGGCGGCTTCAAGCGCCGGCTGGCCATCGACCAGCAAACGGGACAGAGGCAGCAGCGCCAGGACGGCCAGTACCGCCGCTCCCCACCGCGCGGCCGCGCCGTCCATCACCAGCCGCAGCCATTCCCACAATGCGCAGCCGGTCATCAGACCCAGCAGGGCGAGCATCGGCCAGGGGGTCGGAGCGGTCACGGCGCCCGCCACGATCAGCAGCAGGACGATGGCGGTAAGGATGCGCTGGCGCAGCATGAGCGGGTTTCCTTGGGGCGGACGGGCTCTAGACGGCGCCGCGCAACTGATCGCTGGTGCGACCGAAGCGCCGTTCGCGGCCCCGGTACCAGGTAAAGGCCCGATCGAGCTGCGCAGCGTCGAAATCCGGCCACCAGCAGTCGGTGAAATACAGTTCAGTATAGGCCAGTTGCCAGATCAGGAAATTGGAGATCCGCTGCTCCCCGCCGGTGCGGATGAACAAGTCGGGCTCCGGCGCATAGGCCATGGCCAGCCAGGGCGTCAGGGCGGCCTCGTCCAGGGCCTCGGGATGCGCGGCAAGATCGGGCCTGTCGGCCAGCAGGGCGCGGGTGGCCTGCAGGATGTCCCAGCGGCCGCCATAGTTGGCGGCAATGGTCAGCGTCAAGGCCGATTGTCCGGCGGTGCGCCGCTCGGCGGCCTCAATCAATCCGCGCAGGTGTGGGTCGAAGGCCGAGAGGTCGCCCACCACGCGCAGGCATACGCCCTGCGCCTCCAGACGGTCGACTTCCTTTTCCAGGGTGCGTACGAACAAACGCATCAGCAGGGAGACTTCCTCGGCCGGACGGCGCCAGTTCTCGGAACTGAAGGCGAACAACGTCAGGTAGCGCACCCCCCGGTGTCCACAGGCCTCGACGATGCGGCGCACGGCCTGGACACCTCGCACATGCCCCGCCGTGCGGGGCAGCATCCGCCGGGTTGCCCAACGGCCGTTTCCATCCATGATGATGGCGACATGCCGAGGCACGTCCCCGGTCTCGGGAATGGCGAGTGTTGAGGAAGAGATTTCGATCATGGGCCGTGGCGCCGCGCGGCTAGACCGTCATGATCTCGGCTTCCTTCTGGGCGACGAGTTTGTCGATTTCGGCCACGTAACGGTCGGTGAGCTTTTGCACATCGTCCTGGCCACGGCGGTCCTCGTCCTCCGAGATTTCCTTGTCCTTGACGAGCTTCTTCAGGGTTTCATTGGCCTCGCGGCGCAGATTGCGCACTGCGACCTTGGTATCCTCGCCTTCGCCGCGCACGACCTTGGTCAGGTCCCGGCGGCGCTCCTCCGTGAGGGCCGGCATCGGCACGCGGATGTTGTCGCCCATGGCGATGGGGTTCAGCCCCAGATCGGATTCGCGGATGGCCTTCTCGACAGGCCCCGCCATCGTTTTTTCCCAGACCTGCACGCTGAGGGTCCGCGCATCGATCACGGTCACGTTGGCGACCTGGCTCACCGGTACGGGAGAACCGTAATATTCGACGTGCACGTGGTCCAGGATCCCTGCATGGGCGCGACCCGTGCGGATCTTGGCCAGGCTGGCCTTCAGGGCTTCGATGGATTTACCCATGCGCTCGTCGGCCGAGCGGCGGATGTCGGAAAGGCTCATGAGGATTCCTATACCTGAACCAGGGTGCCTTCGTCCTCGCCGCAGACGACGCGCCGGAGGGCTCCCGGTTTGTTGATCGAAAAGACCTTGATCGGCAGCTTCTGGTCGCGACACAGCGCGAAAGCCGTGGCGTCCATGACTTCGAGGCGGCGCACGATGGCCTCGTCGAAGCTGATGCGCGAGTAGCGCGTGGCGTTCGGGTCCTTGTTGGGGTCGGCGCTATAGATACCGTCGACCTTGGTGGCCTTGAGCACCACTTCGGCACCGATTTCCGCGCCGCGCAGCGCGGCGGCCGTGTCGGTGGTGAAGAAGGGGTTGCCCGTGCCGGCGGCGAAAACGACGACCTTGCCTTCTTCCAGGTAGCGCAGGGCCTTGGGACGGATGTAGCGCTCGACCACCTGGTCGATGTTCAGCGCCGATTGCACCCGCGCATCGACGCCGTGGTTCTTCAGGGCGTCCTGCAACGCCAGTCCGTTCATGACGGTGGCCAGCATGCCCATGTAATCGGCCGTGGCGCGATCCATGCCCTGGGCGCCCGGCGCCACGCCGCGAAAGATGTTGCCCCCGCCGATCACCACGGCCAGTTGCACACCAAGAGACACGACGCCGTGGATTTCCTCGGTCATGCGGAGTATGGTCGCGCGGTTGATGCCGAAGGCATCGCCGCCCATCAGAGCCTCGCCCGAGAGTTTCAGGAGAACGCGCTTGTAGGCAGGGGTTGACATGCAAGATTCCTGGAAGGAGTAATGTTCGAAGCGTAGAGCGGCATGAAGCCGGGAGCGCAGCCCCCGGCCTTGGGTACGCGCTGGCCCGGGCCCGCCAGACAAGGCGCGATCCACAGCGATAGCCTAGCTATCGCGAGGACTCGCAACGCCGCATGGCGGGCATCGGGCGCGATGCCATCGTACCCGAAATCAGCCGGGATCAGGAACCGCTGGCAGCCGCGGCGACTTCCGCGGCGAAGTCCTCGGACTTCTTCTCGATCCCCTCGCCCACCACGAACAGCGCGTAGCGGTTGATACGGGCCGATTTTTCCTTGAGCATCTGCTCGACCGTCTGCTTGTCGTTCTTGACGAAGGGCTGCGACAGCAGCGTGACTTCTTTCAGGAACTTCTGCACGGAACCCTCGACCATCTTGGCGACGATTTCGGCCGGCTTGCCGGATTCGGCGGCTTTCTGTTCGGCCACGGAGCGTTCGGCGGCGATCAGCGCGGGATCCACGCCGTCCGCGTTCAGGGCACGCGGCTTGGTCGCGGCGATGTGCATGGCCAGGTCTTTGCCGACTTCCTCGGTGCCGGCGAAGTCGACCAGCACGCCGATGCGGCCGCCGTGCACGTAGCTGTTCAGGCCATCGACGGTGTCGAAACGCTGGAAACGACGCACCGACATGTTTTCACCGATCTTGCCCACCAGATTGGCGCGCACGGATTCGACGGTGCCCTCTCCCATGGCGCAGGCGCTCAGCGCGTCCAGGTCGGCGGGATTGCGCTCGGCGGCGATGCGGGCCAGATCGTTGACGAAGGCGATGAAGTCATCGTTCTTGGCGACGAAGTCGGTTTCGCAGTTGACTTCGACCAGCGCACCGGTCTTGCCGTCGGCGGCGATGTGCAAGCCGATCAGGCCTTCGGCCGTGATGCGGTTGGCGGCCTTGGAGGCCTTGCTGCCCAGCTTGACACGCAACAGTTCCTCGGCGCGCGCCAGGTCGCCCTCGGCCTCGGTCAGGGCCTTCTTGCATTCCATCATGGGCGCGTCGGTCTTCTCGCGCAGTTCCTTGACCATGGCGGCGGTGATTTGAGCCATTGTGATTTCTCCTGTTCAATCAATGCGCGCGCCGACGGGCGGCGCGCGACGTGCCCGCCGCCCGTCGGCGGTGGGCCGGGACGGCGGAAGGCAGGAAATTATTCCTGATCCTGGTCTTGTTCGACCTCGATGAATTCCTCGCCTTCGGCCAGTTCCTCGACCAGGCCGTTGAGGCTCTGCTCACGACCGGCCAGCACGGCGTCGGCCATGCCTCGGGCATACAGGGCGATGGCCTTGGAGGAGTCGTCGTTGCCCGGGATGACATGATCGATGCCTTCGGGCGAATGATTGGTGTCGACCACGCCGACCACCGGGATGCCCAGGGTGCGGGCTTCGGCCACGGCGATCTTGTGATAGCCCACGTCGATCACGAACAGCGCGTCGGGCAGCGTGTTCATGTCCTTGATGCCGCCGATGGACTTGTTGAGCTTGTCCATTTCACGGGCGAACATGAGCGCTTCCTTTTTGCTCATGTGCTCGGTGGCGCCTTCGGCCTGCTGGGCTTCCATGTCCTTCAGGCGCTTGATCGAGGTCTTGACCGTCTTGAAGTTGGTCATCATGCCGCCCAGCCAGCGGCTGTCGACGTAGGGCATGCCGCAGCGCTGCGCCTCGGCGGCGATCAGTTCGCGGGCCGAACGCTTGGTGCCGACGAACAGGACGTTGCCGCCACGCGCGGCGATCTGGCGCACGAACTGGCTGGCTTCCAGATATTTTTCAACCGTGCGTTCCAGGTTGACGATGTGGATCTTGTTGCGCTGACCGAAGATGTATTCGGCCATCTTCGGGTTCCAGTAACGGGTCTGGTGGCCAAAATGCACACCGGCTTCCAGCATTTCGCGCATGAGCGACATGAAAATTCTCCGAGAGGGTTTGGTCTTGTACCGGGCCAGTATCCGGGGCTAACATGGAAAAATCGAATCTTGAAATATCGGTGATCGACACGCGGTGCCGATACCTCAGCTTCACGAAGTGCGAAGATGCGAAGTGTTGACCTAGATATCGACCTAGGCCTGCAACACCTAGGCCCGCACTTCCACCGGTTTTTCCACATCAGCCGCGCACACCCTTGGGCGGCCAGGCACGCTATTTACAGCTAAGCCTATAATTCTACTATTCATCTCGTCCGCACAGCAAGCACCCCATGAGCCCAATCATCACCGACCCTCACGAACTCGACCAGATGCGCGCCGCCTGCCAGGCCGCCGCCAGCATCCTTGATTATCTCGAACCCCACGTGCGCGCCGGGGTCACGACGGGCGAGCTTGAACGCCTGTGCATGGACTACCTCACGAACACGCTGCACGTGAAGTCGGCTACCGTGGGCTACGCGCCGCCGGGCTACCCGCCTTTTCCCGCCTCCATCTGCATCTCCGTCAACCACGTCATCTGCCACGGCATTCCCGGCGACAAGGTCCTGAAGAATGGCGACATCCTGAACATGGACATCACCATCATCAAAGACGGCTGGTTCGGCGACACCAGCCGCATGTACTGCGTGGGCGAACCGTCCATCCTGGCCCGCCGCCTGATCGACACCACCTATGAGTGCATGTGGCTGGGCATCGAGCAGGTCCGCCCGGGCGCCACCCTGGGCGACATCGGCCACGCTATCCAGAAACACGCCGAGGGCGCGGGCTTTTCCGTGGTGCGCGAATATTGCGGCCATGGCGTGGGGCGCCGCTTCCACCAGGACCCCCAGGTGCTGCACTACGGCAAACCCGGCACGGGCCTGCGCCTGGAACCCGGCATGATCTTCACGATCGAACCCATGGTCAACGCCGGCCGCCGCGAGATCCGCACCCTGGCCGACCAATGGACGGTCGTCACGCGCGACCACAGCCTGTCGGCTCAATGGGAACACAGCATCCTGGTCACCGACGACGGATACGAAGTCCTGACGGTGTCGCCCGGCATGCCGGCGCCTCCCGCCTTCGTCAAGGCCGAATCCGAGCGGCATGCGGGCCGCGAGGTGGGGAGCGTATAGGCGCCCGAGGCACGCATGAACACACCGGGCCGCCTCGAAACAGGCCCCGACTCGTACCAGCCGGCCCTGGCTGAACTGCGTGCCCGGATGCAGGCACGCAGGGCGGAGGCCATCCGGTCCTGGCGCGAACATCTGCGGCCCGACGCACTGCTGTCGGCCCTGCGACGCATCGCCGACGATACGTTGCGCGGCCTGCTGAAGATCCACCCTCTGCCGGCGGGCGCCTGCGCGGCGGCGGTCGGAGGCTACGGCCGAGGGGAACTCTACCCCGGCTCAGATCTTGACATTCTGATCCTGCTCGAGCGTGCTCCGGATGCCGAGGCCCGCGCACTCATCGAACCCCTGGTCGCCGCCCTGTGGGACATTGGCCTGGAACCGGGCCTGAGCGTGCGCACCCTGGAGCAATGCCGGCACGAAGCCGCCGCCGACATCACCGTACAGACCTCGCTGCTGGAAGCCCGCTGGCTGGCTGGCGGCCGGTCGCTGTTTCAGCGATTTCGCGAACGAATGCTTCAGGATGTGAACCCCCGCGACTTCTACCTGGCCAAGCGCACCGAAATGCAGCAGCGGCATGCGCGCCACCAGGACACGCCCTATGCGCTGGAACCCAATTGCAAAGAAGCGCCCGGCGGTCTGCGCGACCTGCAGGTGCTGCTGTGGCTGGCTCGCGCGGCAGGGCTGGGCACGACCTGGAGCGCGGTCGCGCGCACCGACCTGTTGACTTCAGCCGAATTCCGCGCCTTGCGGCGTGCGGAGCTGGCCTTCAAGCGTCTGCGCATCGAGCTGCACCTGCTGGCCGGGCGTCGCGAGGATCGTCTGCTGTTCGACCTGCAGCCTCGTCTGGCGCGAGTCTACGGTTTCGTCGACCAGCCGCACCGGCGCGCCGGGGAACTGCTGATGCAGCGCTACTACTGGGCCGCCCGCGTGGTCTGCCAGGTCAACCGCCTGCTGATGCTGACGCTGGAGGAACGACTGTTCCCCCGGCCCCAGGAAGAAACCGTCGCGCTGGACGAGGATTTCTGCGTCCGCCGCGGGCGGCTGAGCCTGGTTCGCGAGGACGCCTTCGAACGCACGCCCGGCCTGTTGCTGAAGGTCTTTCTGATCACGCAGCGGCACCCGGAGCTGCAAGGCATGGCGGCTGGCACGCTGCGGGCCATGTGGCACGCCCGTCACCGCATCGACCGGGCGTTCCGCGAGGATCCAGCCAACCGTCGCCTGTTCCTGGAAATCCTGCGTCAGCCACGCGGCATCGTCCATGCCTTGCGCGACATGACGATGTGGAACATCCTGCCACGCTACCTGCCCGCGTTCCGGCGCATCGTCGGCCAGATGCAGCACGACCTGTTCCACGCGTACACCGTGGACCAGCACATTCTGATGGTGATCCGCAATCTGCGGCGTTTCACCATGCCGGAACATGCCCAGGAATATCCCCTGGCCAGCCAGTTGATCGCCGACCTGGACGAGCATTGGCTGCTCTACGTGGCAGCCCTGTTTCACGACATCGCCAAGGGGCGTGGCGGCGATCACTCGCAACTGGGCGCCGCCGAAGTGCGGCGCTTCGCCCGTCGCCACGACCTGCCGCGTGAATCCGTCGAATTGCTGGATTTCCTGGTGCGCGAGCACCTGACCCTGTCCCAGGTGGCCCAGAAGCGGGATCTGAGCGATCCCCGGGTGATCCACGAATTCGCCGCCCGTGTCGGATCCCGGCGCAGGCTGGCCGCCTTGTATCTGCTGACGGTGGCCGACATCCGGGGCACCAGCCCGAAAGTCTGGAACACCTGGAAGGGCAAGCTGCTGGAGGATCTATATCACCGGACGCTCGCGGCCCTGGGAGGCGAGCAGCCCGACACCCGGACCATCCTGGCCCTGCGCAAGGCCGCCGCCGCCGCCGAAACACGCCGCATGGGGCTGCGCGACGACAGCCGCGAAGCCTTCTGGTCTCAACTGGATGTGGCCTATTTCCTGCGCCACGATGCCAACGAGATCGCCTGGCACACACGGCACCTCTACCACCGCTTCCAGGGACCGGATCCGGTCGTGCGCGCTCGTGTCCTGGGCCAGAGCGAGGCCCTGCAGGTCCTCGCCTACGCCCCCGACCGGCCGGACCTCTTCATGGGCATCTGCACCTATTTCGACCGTCACGGCCTGAGCATCCAGGACGCCCGCATCCACACGACGCGCCAGGGATGGGCCTTGGACAGCTTCATCGTGCTGCTGCCGGAACATGATCGCGACTACCGCTCCATGGCCGCCCTGATCGAGCACGAGTTGCGCGCCGCGCTGGCCGACGGCCGGGCTGGTGACGGGGATGCGCCCGCTCCACGCCCCGGATCGCGCCGCTCCAGAGCGTTCCCGATCATGCCCAGCGTCACCCTGCAGCCCGACGAACAGGGCGGCAACTGGCGGCTGTCCGTCACGGCGGCCGACCGCGTCGGCCTGTTGCACGATCTGGCCCGAGTGTTCGCCCGTCACGACATCAGCCTGAAGATGGCCAAGATCATGACGCTGGGCGACCGTGTAGAAGACATTTTCATTCTCGACGGCCCCGGCCTGGAACACCCCCGGGGCCAGATGAAGTTCGAGCGCCAGGTGCTGGAAGCGCTGGGCGCGGCGGCCGACTCCTCTCTCACGCTTTCTTCGACAGACCTGGCTCCATCACCATGACTCCGACCCGCTCCGACCGTCTCCTGCGCTTCATCAGCCTGCTGTGCCTGACCGCCGTGGGCGTCGCCCTGATCTCGCAACACGTGTTCGGCATGAGGCCCTGCGCCTGGTGCGTCCTGCAGCGCCTGATCCTTCTGGCCATCGCCGCCGTCTGCGGGTTGGCGGGCATGGGCTGGGGGCCGGACATCGTGCGCCGCACGGGCGCCGCCGTGACCGCCGTCCTGTCGGTGTGCGGCATCGCGGCCGCCTGGTACCAGCACAGTGTGGCCTCGCAACTGTTTTCCTGCGCACAGACCTTCGCCGACCGCTTCGTCTCGGCATCGGGGCTGGATGCCGCCCTGCCCTGGCTGTTCGGCATCTACGCGACCTGCATGGACGCCCGCGTCGATCTGCTGGGCGTGGAATACGCGCTGTGGGGGTTGGCGCTGTTCGTCGTCTGCGCCGCGCTGTCGCTTGCGACGCTGTGGATGAGCCCGGACGCAGATCAGTCCCCTGCGGACTGATCTGCGCCTGGCGAATCGGAGCGCCTTGCAAGGCGCGACGTGGAGAGCTGCCACGGATGGAGATGCGCCTTGCAAGGCGCGACGTGGTTAACGGACTCAGCTTTCGTCGATGGCGGCCGCCATGGCGCCGGAGCGCTGAGGCAGGCCGCGTGTGCGGCTGAGGCGCTCCAGATAGGCTTCGTCGATATCGCCGGTGACATAACGGCCGCTGAAGCAGGACGACTCGAAGGTACGCATGGCCGGATTCAAGTCGCGCAGGGATTGTTCCAGATCGTCCAGGTCCTGGTAGACCAGGCCGTCGGCGCCGATCTCCCGGGCGATCTGCGTCTCGTCCCGTCCGGTGGCGATCAGTTCGGCCTGGGTCGGCATGTCGATGCCGTAGACGTTCGGATAACGGACCGCCGGCGCCGCCGAAGCGAAGAAGACCTTGCGCGCACCCGCCGCGCGGGCCATGTCGACGATTTCGCGACTGGTGGTGCCGCGCACGATGGAGTCATCGACCAGCAGGACGCTCTTGCCGCGGAATTCCATGTCGATGGCGCTGAGCTTCTGACGCACGGACTTCTTGCGCACGGCCTGGCCGGGCATGATGAAGGTACGTCCCACATAGCGGTTCTTGATGAACCCCTCGCGGTAATTCAGCCCCAGGCGCGCGGCCAGTTGCATGGCCGACGGCCGCGAGGAATCGGGGATCGGCATGACCACGTCCACATCGCCCAGGCGCAGCGACTTGGCGACCTTGTCCGCCAGATATTCGCCCATGTGCAGGCGCGCGTCATAGATGGAGATACCGTCCATCAGAGAGTCCGGACGGGCGAAATAGACGTACTCGAAAACACAGGGCGTATGCTCCAGGCCGGGATCGGCGCAGGCCTCGGCGCTCAGTTCGCCGTCTTCCGTGATGACGACGGCCTCGCCGGGCGCGATGTCGCGCACCAGAGAAAATCCGCTGCCGGTCAGCGCGACGGATTCTGAAGCCAGCATCCATTCCGGACCGGCCGCCGTGTCGTTGCGGCCCAGGCACAGGGGCCGGATGCCGTGCGGATCGCGGAACGCCACCAGGCCGAAACTGCTGATGTTGGCGATCACGGCGTAGGCACCCTTGGCGCGCCGGTGCACCGCGCGCACCGCCTGGAACACCGCGTGCGCATCCAGGGTGACGCCGTTGGACGCTTGCTGCAATTCGTGGGCGAAGACGTTGAGCAGGACTTCGGAATCGGAATTGGTGTTGATGTGGCGACGGTCGTGCTTGAACAGGGATTCGCGCAGTTCGCGCCAGTTGGTGAGATTGCCGTTGTGCACGAAGGTGATGCCGAACGGCGCGTTCACGTAGAAGGGCTGGGCTTCGTCCACGCTGGCGCTGGAACCCGCCGTGGGATAACGCACCTGCCCCACCCCGCTGTTGCCGGGCAGCGCCCGCATGTTCCGTGTGCGGAACACATCGCGCACCAGGCCGTGGGCCTTGTGCATGCTGAAGAACTGGTCATGCGCGGTGGCGATGCCGGCCGCATCCTGGCCCCGATGCTGCAGCAGCAGGAGGCTGTCATAGATCAACTGATTGACGGGGCCGCGCCCCATCACACCCACGATTCCGCACATAAGGATGAATTCCGGCTAATAGGGAAGCAGTTCCGCCACCTGGGTCGGCAACAAAGATTTGACTTGCTGAAAACCCCGGACGGCCGCGGCCGAGGTGCGCGCGTCCCGCCACCAGGGTTCTTGAGGAAGCTGAGTGTAGCCCGCCAGCCCCACCAGGGCCAGAACCAGCACGACGCCGCGTACCGCGCCGAACACCGCACCCAGGCCATGGTCGGCCGGCGTCAGGCCGGTGCGGTCGACCAGCGCGCCCAATGCCATGTTCAGCAAACCGATCAGCAGCAAGGCGAGAATGAACACTGCCCCATAGGCGGCCAGCGCGCGCAGCAGGCCGTTGTCGATCAGGCCCAGCAGCCAGTCCGATGCCGCCGGCCCCCACCAGATGGCGGCCACGAAGGCCGCGATGTAGGCGACCAGCGACAGGACTTCGCGCAGAAAGCCGCGCAACAGACCGATCAGGGCCGAAACGGCCACGACGGCCAGCACAAAGTAGTCGAAGCTGGTCACTTGCCGGAAATCAGGCCATTCTGGTAGCCCAGCGCCCGCAGCCGGGTCTGGGCCGCCTGGGCGGCCTCGTGGGAGCCGAAAGGCCCCACCCGCAGCCGGTAGACGGTGCGGCCGTTGGACTGGCCGCGCTCGACATAGGCGTCGGTGACGCCGGCCTGGCGCAGGCTGTCTCGCCGCGCCTGCGCATCCTGTTCGGTCGTATAAGCGGCGACCTGCAGATAGTAGCGACCACCGGCAGCAGGCCGGGATTCGGAGCGGGCCGGGGACGGGGCCTTGCCGGCCAGCAGGGCCAGGGCGACGGAGCCGTCGTCGGTGCGATCGGCCGGCGGACGGTTGACCGCTGGCTTTTCCGCACCTGAGCGATCGGTTGCCTTGGATGGTTCAGTGGCCTTGGCGGGTTCGGTGGCGGTTTTTTCGCGCGCCGGCTCGGGTGCGGCCCGTGCGGGCTGGGTGGGCGCGGCGGCGGGCTCGGGCGCGGAGATGGCCGCCGGAGGCTGGGCCGGCGCGGGCGCCGGGGCCGGTTCGGCGGGTACTTCGGCGGCCGGATTCGTATCCGCGGCGGTGCCGGAGGCGGTATCGGGCTGCGTGGCGGGATGATCGGCGACCGGAGGCAGGCCGGCGACCGGTGCGGGCACCACGATCGGGGCATGCGCATCGTCGGGAACGGGCTCGTCGAACAGCCAGGGGACGATGATAAAGGCCGCCAGGACCAAGGCCAGTGCGCCGATCAGACGTCGGCGAGCCTTCACGCGCAGTTCACGGAGCTGGGCCTCGGTTCCCGCGGATCGTGCCGAAGCGCGTTGTCCCGTGTCGGTTCCCTTGCGAAAAAACATCGTGCTGCCAACCCATCAAAAGTGGCGGACCGGCCCCTGGCCCGATCAGGACAGGACATCCCGGCCTTCACGGCGCAGGACATCGAGCACAGGGCCGACCGTGGCAAACGATCCGAACACGAGGATTCTATCATTGTCGGTCGCCAGTCTCCTGGCTTCGGCAAAGGCTTGTTCCGGACTGTCAAAAGTGGAAACCTGCACATCCCGGGCCGCCACGGCGGGTCTGGGCGCCGCCCGCACCCCGGGCTTGTGCTCGCCGGAAGGCCGGGCGATTTCACTGGTCTGGGCGATGAAGGGATCCACAGGCGCCTGCTCGCCGCCGATGCGGCGCACAATGGCGGCCAGTTCATCGGCGGTGGTACCGCGCGGCCCGCCCAGCGTGGCGCACAGCCAGCGGTCCACCCGCCGCGACAGGCGCGACAATGTGGCTTCGATCTCCTTGTCCCGCAACATGCCCACCACCGCGTAGGTATGCGGATAGTGCCCCATGCTGTCCAGATTCTGGCCCAGGGCCGAGGCCGCGTGCGGATTATGCCCCACGTCCAGGATGGTGGCGGGCAGCCCGGGCAGGATCTGCATGCGTCCCGGCAGGCTGACGTGGAGCAGGCCCTGCCGCACGTCCTGCTGGGTCACCACCAGGCGGTCGCGCAAGGCCTCCAGCGCCGCCAGGGCAGCCGAAGCATTCAGCAACTGGTTGGCACCCCGCAGCGCGGGATAGCCCAGCGCGTTGCGGCGCTGCACACGGCCACCGTAGGCCCATTGCTGCCGATCGCCGGAATAGTTGAAGTCGACACCGACGCGCCAGAGATCGGCGCCGATCGCCTCGGCATGATCGACGACGGTCTGCGGCGGGACGGGGTCGGCACAGATGGCGGGTCGCCCGGGCCGAAAGACGTGGGCCTTTTCCAGGCCGATCGCCTCGCGGGTATCGCCCAGGTATTGCATATGGTCCAGATCCACGCTGGTCAGGATCGCGCAGTCGGCGTCGATCAGGTTGACCGCGTCCAGCCGGCCGCCCAGACCGACCTCCAGGACCACGGCGTCCAGACGCGCGGCCTGGAACAGCAGCAAGGCCGCCAGCGTGGTCATCTCGAAATAGGTCAGGGTGACGCCGTCCCGGACGGCCTCGATGCGTTCGAGTTGCGCCACGATGTCGGCGTCGGAGGCTTCGGCGCCATTCACGCAGATGCGTTCGTTGAAGCGCAGCAGATGGGGAGAAGTGTACTTGCCGACCTTGTAGCCCGCAGTAAGGAGCATGGATTCCAGCATGGCGCAGGTGGAACCCTTGCCGTTGGTGCCGGCCACGGTGATCTTGACGCAGTCCAGAGACAAATCCAGGCGGCCCGCCACGGCGCGGATGCGCTCCAGGCCGAGGTCGATGGCTTTCGGGTGCAGGGTTTCAAGATAGGCCAGCCAGTCGGCGAGCGCGGCGCCCGGGGCGGGAGCGGTGAGTGACATGAGCGGAGTTCGACAATGAAAAACGGCAGGTGCCGATATTAGCACCTGCCGTTCAAGGAACGCCGGGCATCCCTGCTGTCCGCAGGGAAGCCCCAAGGCCGGAGAGCCCCCCTGGGGGGCGGCAAGCAGCCGAAGGCTGCGCGGCGTGGGGCCCCTTACTTCTTCCTGGCCGGGGGCACGTCCGTGCAATGCCCATCGGCGACTTCGGCGGCCATGCCGATCGATTCGCCCAGCGTCGGGTGCGGGTGGATCGTCTTGCCGATGTCCACGGAGTCGGCGCCCATCTCGATGGCGAGCGCGATTTCACCGATCAGGTCGCCCGCATGGGTACCCACGATCCCGCCGCCCAGGATGCGGCCGGTTTCCGCGTCGAACAGCAGCTTGGTGAAGCCCTCGTCACGGCCATTGGCGATGGCGCGGCCCGAAGCCTGCCAGGGGAACAGCCCTTTCTTGACGGCGATGCCGTCTTTCTTGGCAGTCTCCTCGGTCAGGCCGACCCAGGCCACCTCGGGATCCGTGTAGGCCACCGAGGGGATCACGCGCGCATCGAAGAAGGCTTTGTGGCCTGCGATGACCTCGGCGGCCACGTGGGCCTCATGCACGGCCTTGTGCGCCAGCATGGGCTGGCCCACGATGTCGCCGATGGCGTAAATATGCGGCACATTGGTGCGCATCTGCTTGTCCACAGCGATGAAGCCCCGGTCGGACACCGCCACGCCGGCGTTTTCCGCGCCGATCTTCTTGCCGTTGGGCGAACGGCCGACCGCCTGCAGCACCAGATCGTAGCGCTGGGGCTCCTTGGGCGCCGCATCACCCTCGAAGGTGACCCAGATGCCGTCTTCCTTGGCCTCTGCCCCCACCGTCCTGGTGTTGAGCATGACGTGATCGAAGCGCCTGGCGTTCATCTTGTCCCAGACCTTGACCAGATCGCGATCGGCGCCGGTCATCAGGGTAGGCAGCATTTCCACCACGTCCAGGCGGGCGCCCAGCGCGGAGTAGACCGTGCCCATTTCCAGGCCGATGATGCCGCCGCCGACGATCAGCATGCGTTTGGGCACCGATTTCAGCGCCAGCGCGCCGGTGGAGTCGACGATGCGAGGATCGTCCGGCAGGAACGGCAGCTTGACCGACTGGCTGCCGGCCGCGATGATGGCCGAAGCGAACTTGATCGTGGCCTGGCCGCCATCCGCCTTGGCCACCGTCAGGTGGTGCGGATCGGCGAAGGTGCCCACGCCCTGGATGACCGTGACCTTGCGGGCCTTGGCCATGCCGGCCAGGCCGCCGGTCAGCTTGCCCACCACGGAATCCTTGTAGCCACGCAGCTTGTCCAGGTCGATCGTCGGCTCGCCAAAGGCGATGCCGTGGGCGGCCATGGACTTGGCTTCTTCCAGCACGCCGACGGTGTGCAGCAGGGCCTTGGAGGGGATGCAGCCGACGTTCAGGCAGACCCCGCCCAGCGTGGCGTAGCGTTCCACCAGGACGACTTTCAGGCCCAGGTCGGCGGCACGGAAGGCGGCCGAATAGCCGCCGGGGCCCGCGCCCAGCACCAGGACGTCGTATTCGCCGTCGGACGCACCGGAAAACTGCGCGGGCGCGGGCGCCGGAGCCGCCTGGGACGCCGGCGCGGCGGACGCCACCGGAGCGGGCGCGGCGGCTGCCGGGGCCGTTGCCGCGGCGCCGCCACCGGCCGCCTCGATGCGGACGACGGGCGTGCCCTGGGACACCTTGTCGCCCAGCTTGACCAGGACTTCCTTGACCACCCCGCCCTGCTCGGCGGGAATTTCCATGGAGGCCTTGTCGGACTCCACGGTGATCAGGCTCTGCTCGGCCTGGATGGCGTCGCCCGCCTTGACCAGGATCTCGATGACTTCGACCGTGTCGAAATCGCCGATGTCGGGGACGTTCAGATCGATGAGGCTCATGCCGTCCCCCTTACAGGATGATGCGGCGGAAGTCCGCCAGCAGGCCAGCCAGATAGGCGTTGAAGCGCGCGGCGGCGGCCCCGTCGATCACGCGGTGATCGTAGGACAGCGACAGCGGCAGCATTAGGCGCGGCTGGAATGCCTTGCCGTCCCAGACGGGCTGCATCGTCGAGCGCGACACGCCGAGGATGGCGACTTCGGGCGCGTTGATGATGGGCGTGAAGTCCGTGCCGCCGATCCCTCCCAGGGACGAAATCGAGAAGCAGCCACCCTGCATCTGCGCGGGTGAAAGCTTGCCCTCGCGAGCGAGCCCGGCGAGTTCGGAGGTTTCCGCCGCCAGTTCCATGACGCCCTTCTTGTCGGCGTCCCGGATCACCGGCACCACCAGGCCGTTGGGCGTGTCCGCCGCGAAGCCGATGTGGAAGTAGTGCTTGAGCACCAGGTTGTCGCCGTCCAGCGAAGCGTTGAATTCCGGGAATTTCTTCAGCGCCGCAACCACGGCCTTGATCAGGAAGGCCAGCATGGTGACCTTGGCGCCGGACTTCTTGTTCTCCGCGTTCAACTGCTGGCGCAGGGCTTCCAGTTCGGTGATGTCCGCCACGTCGTTGTTGGTGACGTGAGGAATCATGACCCAGTTGCGGTGCAGGTTGGCGCCGGAGATCTTCTTGATGCGCGACAGTGGTTTGGTCTGGATTTCACCGAACTTGGCAAAGTCGACCTTGGGCCAGCCCAGCACGCTGAAGCCGCCGCCCGCGGGCACGGTCGAGCCCACGGGGCTGGCGCCGCCGGTGGACAGGGCCTGCTTGACGAAAGCGCGGACGTCGTCGGCCGTGATGCGGTTCTTGGGGCCGCTGCCGTTGACCTGGGCCAGGTTGACACCCAGTTCCCGGGCGAACTGGCGCACCGAAGGCGAGGCGTGCGGCAGGTTGCGCAAGGGGACTTCGGCTTCGGCGAAGGACGCCGTCGGCGAAGTGCGCTCCGGGGCGCTGGAAGCCATGGCGGGAGTGGCCGGGGCCGGGGCTGCGGGGGCCGGCGCAGGCGCAGGCGCGGCCGCGGGAGCCGTTGCGGCGGACGCCGGGGCGGGCGCGGAGGATGCGCCGCCGGAGGTTTCCACCACCAGGATTTCCGTGCCCTGGGAGACCTTGTCGCCCAGCTTGACCTTCAGGGCCTTGACCACCCCGCCCACCGAGGCCGGGATTTCCATGGAGGCCTTGTCGGATTCGACCGTGATCAGGCTTTGTTCGGCCTCGATCGTATCGCCCACGGCCACCAGGATCTCGATGACCTCGACCGTATCGAAATCGCCGATGTCGGGCACGACCACGGACTGCGTGCCACCTGCGGCGGCCGGCGCCGCGGCGGGCGCCGCGACCGGAGCGGGGGCGGCGGCCTGGGCCGCGGGCGCGGGCGCCTGAGCAG
>NZ_JAPWHE010000007.1 GCF_027214045.1 Castellaniella denitrificans
TGGCATTCGTACTCATGACAACTCCTCAACGCCTCATTATGAGGCACGTGGGTGTCTAGTGATTCCGGGCCGATTCAGGGCTCCACCATCTTCACTGCTCCCTTCAGAACAGAACTTTAATGTCACTGGCCTCAGCGAAGAGGCCACGCTTGGAACAGAACTTTAATGTCATCGCTGTTTGTGGATAACCTGTAACTTATTGATTTGCTGGGTTATCTCAGAACAGAGCTTTAATGTCAGGGACCAGGATCGAGACCACGCCCCTTTCCGGGGCCAACGGGCTGGCGGTGCCTGCCGTGTCCGTCAGTCAGAAGTCCGAGACGGTCGGATCCCTCATTACGCTGGTGCCCGATGCCCAGGAGGATGGCCAGATCCTGCTGTCTTTGGCCTATGACAACACGGTGGCCCAACCGCTCAAGACTGTCACCTTCGGCGACGATGATCATCCGCTGCAGTTGCAGCAGATGACCATCGAGGGCAACGGAACCGTACAGCAGCTGGCCCTGCAGCCGGGGCAACCGCTGGTGGTGTCCGGGTTCGACCGTCAGGTTTCCGAGTCCGCCGAACGCCGCCTGGTCCCCGGGGCCCCCGCGTTGCTCGGCGGCGGCGACCGGCTCGACGCTCAGCGGTTGACGACGGTGCTGATCATCACCGCCCGGATCGAAGAGGGTCTCTGACATGGCGCGCGTTACACGTCTCGTCCGTGTGGACGGCATCCCGCTGGCTTTCGGGCTGGACTGGGTGCCGCTGTTGGGCGACCCGGAGGACGCCCGGGCGCGGGCGGGTGGCCGGGGCGCTTCACACCGTGTGGTGTCGGGCGATCCACCCGCCGCGCTGGGGCTGGCGCACGGGCTGCCCGCCGGCATGGCCTGCTGGTCGGCGGCGGACCTGCTGGCGTGCCGCCATCCCCGCGGCACCGTCGCCTGCGTGCTGCCGCTCGGAACCGGCATCTGGCATGTGCTGGCGGCGCACGAGGGTGTCGCGCTGGCGCGGGCCGACCGGAGCTATCCCGAAGAGCGCCTGGCCCGCGATGCGATCGAGGCCCTGCGCCGGGTGCACCCGAAACTGGCGCTGCTCGCGGAGCGTTCAGGCCCGGACGCGGCGGCGCTGCTGCCGGACCTGGCGCGGCAAGCGTCGGGCCGTCGTCCCCTGGAACCGGTGCGGCGGCGCGGAGTGCGGCTGGCGCTGCTGGTCCTGGCGGCCGGCCTGGGTGTGGGCGTCTGGCTGCGCTGGGGCGGTGGCGTGGATGCAGCCGTCGCGTCCGGTTCCGATGCGCGGGCCGCCTGGCATGCGGCGCTTGCGCGGACGCTGGCGCGGCATCCGCTGCACGGCGAAGCCGGCACCCGGGCGCTGCTGGATGCGCTATACCGCCAGCCGGCCCGGCTCGGGGGCTGGTCCCTGCATGACCTGCGCTGCCAGCCCCGGCCGGACGGCACGCTCTGGCAATGCGTGGGTGAATACCGCCGCCAGGGGCGCCAGGCCGACAACCGCGCCTTGTTGCGGGCCGCCCCCGACGGCTGGCGTCTGGATTTTCCGTCCCTGGACGTCGCCCGCGCGGCCTGGACCCTGTCCCTGCCGGGTCGGAACCCCGAGCCGCGCGGTCTGCCACGCGCAGGACTGGTGGCCCGCGACTGGGCCAGCGCGCTCCAGGCGGTGCTGTCGGCCTTTTCCGTGCTGCGGCTCGATGCGGCCCGCCCGCTGGCGGTGCCGGCCCCGCACGACCCCCAGGGACGGGCGCTTCCCGTGCCCGGGGATTTCCCCGCCTTGTCCATCCGCGCCTTGCGGGTCGAAGGTCCGTTGCGTTCTGGCGCGCTGCTGGCGCCGCTGGCCGGGGCCGTCTCCTGGCGCAAGGCTGTCGTGACCCTGGCGCCGCACACCCGGGCGGACGTGCGCGCCAGCCGCCTGATCCTGCACCTTGAAGGAATCGTCTATGAAAACCGATCATGAATGCGCGCGCGGGGCGGTGGCCCTGTGGCCGTGCCTGGCGCTGGCGTCGATGCTCGGGGCGGGAGGCCTGCCGGCGCGGTCCCTGGCGGAAACGCCGCCCGTCGTCGTTCGGGCCGGCGTGCCTGCTCCGGCCGATCCGGCGCCGGAGGATCCTCACGCCCATTGGGAGACGCAGTCGGTGCGCGAACTGATGCGGCAGGATCTGCGCGATGCGTTGCGATCCGCGTCCGACGGGCCCGCAGGGCGTCCGGATGCGGGTCGGGAAATGGGCGTGCGTCCCGTTCTGGAGCCTCGCCTGGTGGCGATGTACGGCGTTGGCCGGACCCTGATGGCCGAGGTCCAGGTGGGCCGCCGGGCCTATCTGTACGTGCGGGGTCAGGCATGGCCCGCCGGGCATGCCGGAGATCGGGGCGTCTACCGGTTGCGTGGCATGAACGGCGCCTGCGTTCAGCTCGAACGCGGCGAGGACCGCCATTCGCTGTGCCTGCGCATGCTGCTGGGCGAGGCGCGGCCATGAAATCCTGGTCCTCCGCTCTGTCGCTGGCCGAGCCCCAGCCGCCCTTCGATCCCGCGCGGGCCGGCGTGATCGACCATCCTGGCCAGCTGTCGGCGCTGCGGCCGGCAGTGCGGCGTGTGCTGGCGCGAGAACTCGAAGTCCAGTCGCTGGCGGACCGGATCTGTCCGGTCGAGCGCGCCGACGGCAGCGTCACGCTGCTGGCCCGCGCCGAGTATGTCGGCAGCGACCAGGCCGATGCGCTGGAGCGGCGCCTGCGAGCCGCCGGCCTCGCCCTGTCCGAGCCTGCACGCTACATTCTGCCGGCGGCGCTGTTGCTGGCCCTGTCGCGCGAGGGCGGCGCGGCGGCGCTGGCTCAGGCGGGGGACCGCACGCCGACCGCCCTGGCCGGTGTGTTCCAGGATCTGATCGAATGGGGCGTGCGCCAGGGGGCGACGGACCTGCACCTGAACATCCATCGCGATGCGGCTGAATCCGAAGTCCGTTACACCGTGGCCGGCCGCTATGTCGCTCCGGCGCGCTTCCGCCACATGCCAACCGGCCTGTTGCGGGATGTGCTGGCGGTGGCCTGGATGGACATCCAGGGCGGCAACGGGGCGGTCTTCGACCCGCTGCTGGAGCAGCAGGGCAGTCTGCTGCGCCGTGTGGATGGCCGGGCCTATACCTTGCGCTGGGCTTCGCTTGCCGCCGACCGGGGCCCCAGCGTCTGCCTGCGCTTCCTGTCGCGCGACGACGGATCCGGGCCCGCGACGCTGGACGGACTGGGCTACCGGGGCGATCAGGTGGCCCGCTTCGAGCGGGTGCTGAAATCCGAGGGCGGCGCCCTGGTGATCGCGGGCACTGTCGGCTCGGGCAAATCGACGACGCTGGCGACCCTGATCCGCGGCCTGCCCGCGCATCGCAAGATCATCACCCTGGAAGAGCCGGTGGAATACCGGATCGACCGGGCCGTGCAGAACACCATCGGCCGCGACCTGGATCAGCAGGCCCACGGCCGCTACGCCGCCAAGCTGCGCACCCTGAAGCGTTCGGCCATGACCGACGTGCTGTTGGGTGAAATCCGCGACGCCGAAAGCGGGCTCGCCTTCATGGATCTGGCGGGGTCCGGCGTCAATGTTTACACCACTGTGCATGCGCCCTCGGCGCGCGCCATCGTCGATCGGCTGGCCTCCGACTTTATTGCCGTGCCGCGCGATTTCCTGGCCACGCCCGGCATTCTGAAGCTGCTCGTTTATCAGGCGTTGCTGCCCAGGCTGTGCCAGGGCTGCGCGGTGCCGGCCGGCCCCGCCGAGCTCGTGCGCCAGGGGCAGGGTGGCGGCGCCGGGCGCTGGCGGCAGTGGCTGGACTGGATCGGGCTGGCCTGGGACGCAGACCCGGAGGCCTTGCGCCTGCGCAACCCGGACGGCTGCGCGCGCTGCCGCCGCGCCGCGCTGCCGGAGCTCTTCGGCTACGACGGGCGGACTGTCGCCGCCGAGTGTCTGGAACCGGGCCTGCCCGGCGCGGACGTCGACCACGGCCACGTGCCGGACCCGCATGCCAGCGCCATGGCGCATGCCATGGAAAAGGCCCTGGCCGGCCAGGTGGACCCGCGCGACGTCGAGGCGCGTTTCATGGCCTTCGAGACGCTGTTGCTACGCCAGGGCAGGCTGCCGGCCGACGGCGATGCGATACGCCGAGCGGGAGCGCCCCGATGAGGTGGGGGGCGACCATGCTGGCGCGGCTGCGGCTGCGCCTGGATGCCTGGCGTTTCTCGGGTGCGCGCGCGGACTACTTCGATTATCTCCAGGCGGTGTTGCTGGGCGCGCAGGGCCGCCTGACCGTGCGCGAGCTGTTCGACCGGGATGCCGCACGCCATGGCGCCGGCACGGTGCGCGGGCGCCTGTCCTGGACCTGGGCGCGGGCCTGCGAGGCCAGCGGCGGCGATCTGCGCATGACCTGGCTGGGCTGCTTTCCGGCGGACGAACTGGCCCTGGTGCGGGCGGCCCAGGCCTATGGCAGCACCCGGCTGCTGCATTGTTTCCAGGCCCTCTCCGACCATCTGGGGCTGCTGATCCAGGCGCGCCGCATGCTCTGGGCCACCCTGGGCGCGGCCGCCGCAGCCCTGATCGTGGCCAGCCTGTTGCTGCTGGCCTTGCCGCAATGGACGGTGCCGGCCTTGCGGCAGGCTTTCCAGGGGTTGCCGGCCGCCTACCTGGGGGATTGGTCGCGGGCGCTGTTCACTGGTGCGGACTGGCTGCGCGCCTGGGGTGCCTGGCTGCCGGCGGGGATCGCCGGGCTGCTGGCGGCGGGGTTGCACTCCCTGCCGCGCTGGCGCGGGCCGCTGCGCCGCCGTCTGGATCGCCATGGACCCTGGCGTCTGTACCGCCATGTCCAGGCCTTGCGACTGCTGGCCCTGGTGTCGATCCTGTTGCAACCCGGGGCGGGTGGCTCGACCCAGCTGCGGCCGGTGATCCTGCTGTTCCTGGAAGACGCCGGCCCCTGGCTGGGCGATCACCTGAGACGCGTCGCGGAACGCATCGACCAGGGATTGGCTGGCGCGGCGGCCTTCGATACGGGGCTGCTGGACTGGGAACTGTATTGGTACCTGGAGGACATGGCCGCCGCGCGCGGCCTTCAGGCCGGGCTGCAGGCCGCGCACCGACGGATGGCTGGCCGCTGGCTGGACCGCGTCCGTCATCAGGCCCTGACGCTGCGCTGGTCGGCGCTGCTGCTGGGCGTGGCCATCGTGCTTGGGATTGGCCTGTGGCACTACGCCGCGCTCGACGAGCTGCGGCGCGGCTGGATGATGTTTCATGCCGGCTCCTAGGGGCCGGACCATTCGCTCGCCGGATATCCGGCAAAGGAGGCTTCATGCAAGTATTGGCACAATCGCGCGCCGCGCGCCGCAGGCTGGGGCAAGCGGGGTTCTCCCTGGTCGAGGTCTCGATCGTCACCGCTATCGTGCTGCTGATCGCGGTCATCGGCATCCCCGCGATCGGCGGTTATGTGATGGAGAACAAGGTGCCCAGGGTCGGCCAGGAACTGGCCCGCTTCGTCATGCACGCGCGTGTCAACGCCGGGACTTCGGGCGACGTGCCCTATGAGCACATCGCCACGGCCAATCTGGCGGCCATGGTGGCGGACTCCACCGTCCTGACCCTGGCGAGCGACGGCGCGGTGCTGCACGGCCTGGGGAGCGGCGGTACGGTCGAGGTCGAACCGGCGGACGCCGGCGCGGCGTTCCTGTTGCGCCTGAGGCAGGTGAACCATGTGGCCTGCCCCTCGATTGCGTCCGTGCTGCAGCGCGTGGCCGACCGCATCACGGTGGAAGCCGATGGCGCCGCCGTTCGCACGGTCAAGGACGAATCCACGACCTACAACGCGCTGGCGGCGGAGTCGGCATGCGCCAAAGGGGACGTCAACCAGTTCGTGTTTCATGTTGGTTGAGCGTGCCGCCGGGAGCGCGCGCCGGACGCAGCGGGGATCCCTGCTGCTGGAATTCATGGTCGCCGCCGTCCTGAGCCTGCTCCTGGCGGTCTGGGCCGGGCATGAATGGGCGCAGCGCGCCCGGGCGCTTCAAGCCCGTTCCCTGGCCGCCTGGATGGACGTCGCCCGCGAGGCGGCCGAGTCCTTCCTTGCGCGCCATGCGGTTGAACTCGCGCATGCCGGGGCGGCCGATGCCCTGGCCGGACAGGGCTACGCCGACTGGGCGGCGCCGCAGTGGGACGAGTTGCGGTCGGCGGGCTTGCTGGCGGGTGGCTGGCAGGACCGGGGGCCGCTGCGCCGGACCCTGGGCCTGCGGGTGGTGCGGGAAGGCGAGTGCCCGGGGGCGTCCTGCCGCGTCTGGGGGCTGGTGCATGCGCGGCCCGCGCTGAGGACGTCCGCCGGCGGCGTGGACGAGTCGTTGGCGGCGGAATGGCTCCAGGCCGCCGAGGGGCGCGGACTGGTGATCTGGCCGCATCGGCCCGGCTTTCTGGGCGGCGCCGGCCTGCGTGTGCCGGTTCCGGAGGAGGGCGCGGAAGATTGGGCGCCGGGTGTCGTGGCCCTTGCGGCCCGTGTCCCTGCCGGGCAAATGGGCGACGCCGGGTCTGAAGACACCGACGCCTATCTCAGGGTGCGGGACTCCCGTGATCCGGATTTCCAGGGCGATGTCACGGCCCGGGGCGTGGTCCGCGGCGGGGTGCGCCTGGCCGCGCGCGACAGCTTGCACCTGGAGCGGGGCTGGGGGGTCGGCGAGGCCTGCGCGCCGGAGGGCGCCCTGGGCCGTGCCCGGGAAGGCTTGGGGGTGCTGGCCTGCCGGCAGGGAGTCTGGTCATTGCTGGCGCGCCCCGCCGGTGGCGGCTATATGCTCAACAGCCGCCGGGGATGCTTCAACGCCATGGGCGGCACTTCGGCCAATCCGGTGACGGGCGCCTGCGCATGTCCGGCGGGCTACGTCATGGCGCAGGTGGCCGAAAGCGGATCCATCACGGCCCCGGAAGGTCTGACCATGGGGTTTGTGTGTCTGTCACAGCAATGAATCCGGCGCGCGCGGCGCCGGCCACGCCAGGGACTGCATCCTGGCGGCCGGGGCCACGCCTTATTTACCGTTCCAGGCGGCGATCACGGCGCGTTCCTCGTCCGTCATCTGCGTCAGGTTGGCCAGCGGCATGTACTTGCTGGCGACGACCTGCTTGATCTGCTCGGCGTGCTGCAGGGTCTGCTCCTTGGTGTCCAGCATGATCCCGGCCGGCGCGGCGGCGAAGCCGGCCTGCGTGGGCTTGGCGGAATGGCATTCCGTGCAACGTGCGGTGATGATGCCGTGGACCTGTTCCAGCGTGACGGCGGCCTGCGCCGGCGCGGCTGCGGCACCGGCCTGGCTGGTCTGCGCGGCGGGGGCGGGCGTGGGGGCCGGGGCGGCGATCCAGCCGATGATCGCCAGCATCGCGACGCCGGCCAGCGGGTAGCGCAGATCGTTCTTGCCGGTATGGCGCAGCACGAAGTACTGGCGGATCACCGCGCCGGCGAAGATGAACAGGCTCATGATGACCCAGGCATATTCGTTCGTGTAAGTGAACGAATAGTGGTTGCTGAGCATCAGGAAGATCACCGGCAGGGTGAAGTAGGTGTTGTGGACCGAGCGCTGTTTGCCCAGCAGGCCGTCCAGCGGGTTCGGCTTTTCGCCGGCCTTCAGGGCCTTGACCATGCGGCGCTGTCCGGGAATGATCCAGAAGAACACGCTGGCCGACATGCAGGTGGCCATCAGCGCGCCAGTGATCAGGAACGCGGCGCGGCCCGGGAAGATCTGCGTGGTCAGCCAGGCGACCAGCACCATCATCACGCCCACGGCAATGCTCAACAGTCCGTCCCGTTCGACGGTGGGGCTGATGATGCGGCACAGGCGCGAATAGACGTTGTAGCCGATCACCAGGAACGCCACGGCCAGGATGCCGGCCTCGGTGCCGTTCATGTTGCGCGCCCATTCCCAGGGGCTGGCCGGATTGACCAGGTAGATGTCGGCGCGCAGCAGGTACAGCAGCATGAACAGGCCGAAGCCCGACAGCCAGGTGGTGTAGGACTTCCAGAACGACCAGTGCAGGTCGTCGGGCAGTTCGGCCGGATTGGTCAGGTATTTCTGGTTATGGTAGAAGCCGCCGCCGTGCACGGCCCACATTTCGCCGTATACGCCCAGTTTTTTGGCGTGTTCGCCCTTGGGCGCGTGCAGGCTCAGGTCGAGCATGACGAAATAAATGGATTCGCCGATCCAGGCGATGGCGGCGATGACGTGCAGCCAGCGCAGCAGCAGGTTGCCGTACTCAAGGAAAAAGCCTTCCATGAGAGTCTCCTCTTGGTTTCTTCGATCGTGGGGATTGCCGGGTCGAGCGTGGCGCTCAGCTGCCGCGATAGGTGGACCAGGTCCACGGTGTCACGACCAGGGGGACGTGATAGTTTTCGTCCGGATTGGCCACGCCGAAGCGCAGCACGACCTGATCGACGAAGCGGGGTTCGGGCAGCGGCACTCCCTTGCGGGCGAAGTAGTCGCCGGCATGGAAGACCAGCTCGTACACGCCCCGGGTCAGCGCAGGACCGCTGAGCAGGGGCGCGTCGCAGCGGCCGTCCTGGTTGGTGGCCGTTTGCGCGAGCAGGGTGCGGGAATCGCCATCGAGGCGATAGAGTTCAAGGGCGACGCCCTGGGCTGGCACACCGTGCACGGTGTCCAGGACATGGGTGGAGAGTTTTCCCATGGGATTTACGCCGGTCAATATCCTGCCAATAGGCCCCCGGTATGGCCGGACCCGGCGACTGGTTCGCCGGTTCGCGAATTGCCGGCGCGAGCCGGCGATTTTCGGGGCAGGACGGGTACGAATGATTGTAGACGAATTATTGTCAACAATTTGTGTTGACGATTCTGGGGTGATACACAATAATTGTCAACAATTTTCGTCATCAATCCATCCTGTCGTTTTCACCTATGGCCATGCTCCGACTGAAGCCCTCCCGCGCCGCCCAGGACCTGAAGGCGCCGCGCGCCTCGACCTTGCGCGACCCCCAGCCGGCCGGCGAACCGTCGGACGTCGATCGCGTCTATGGGGAAATCTTCGACGCCGCCATGGATCGCCGGCTGCTGCCGGGGGCCAAGCTGACCGAGTCCGCATTGTGCGCGGCCTTCGACTGTTCGCGCGGCACGGTACGGACGGCGCTGGCGCGGCTGGCGCACGACAAGATCGTGGCGATCGAGCCCAATCGAGGCGCTTACGTCTGGCAGGCCGCACCCAAGGAAGTGCGCGACGTGTTCGCCATGCGCCGCGCACTGGAATGCGTCGTGATCGACATGCTGACGGCGCTCGACGATGTGGCCGACCGGCTGGCGCCCCTGCACGGAATGGTCGAGCGCGAGCAGCGCGCCTTCGAACAGGGCGACCGCATCAGCTGGCTGCGGCTGTCCAACGCCTTCCACGTCGAACTCGCCCGCTTGCTGGACAACCAGGTGCTGACGGAAATGCTGGCCGGCCTGTGCGCCCGCACCACGCTGATCATCGCGCTCGGGGACGCCCCCGAGGACAGCACCTGCTCGTACCTGGAGCACAAGGACATTCTGGAACGCATCGCGCGGCGCGACGCCCAGGGCGCGCGCGCCGCCATGGACCACCATCTCAAGGATTGCGAACAACGGATGGACGCGGCGCCCGGATCCGACGCCGATCCCTGGGCCGCGTTGCAGCGCCAGCCTCTGACCCCATCGATCTGACCCCCATTCATCAGGAGACCCTCTCATGGCAGACAAGTCCTACCCCCGCGACCTGGCCGGCTATGGCCGCACCCCCCCGCACGCCAACTGGCCGGGCCGGGCGCGCGTGGCCGTGCAGTTCGTCGTCAACTACGAAGAGGGCGGGGAAAACTGTGTCCTGCACGGCGATCCGGGGTCGGAGCAGTTCCTCTCCGAGATCATCGGCGCGGCGGCCTATCCCGCCCGCCACCTGTCGATGGAGTCCATCTACGAATACGGCGCGCGCGCGGGCGTCTGGCGGATCCTGCGCGAGTTCGAGCGCCGCGGCCTGCCGCTGACCGTCTTCGGCGTGGGCATGGCGCTGGAACGCAATCCGGAGGTCGCACGCGCCTTCGTCGAACTGGGCCATGAGGTCGCCTGCCACGGCTACCGCTGGATCCATTACCAGGACATGCCCGAGGACATCGAGCGCGAACACTTCCTGCGCTGCGTGGAAGTCGTCACGAAGCTGCTGGGCCGCCACCCGGAAGGCTGGTACACCGGGCGCGACAGTCCCAACACCCTGCGCATCGTCGCCGAGGAGGGCAAGTTCCTGTACGACGCCGACTACTATGGAGACGACCTGCCGTTCTGGACCGAGGTGGATCTGGGCGGCGGCAAGATCCATCCCCAGCTCATCGTGCCCTACACCCTGGACACGAACGACATGCGCTTCGCTTCGCCGCAGGGCTTCAACACCGCCGACCATTTCTTCACCTACCTGCGCGATGCCTTCGACGTGCTCTACGCCGAAGGCGAGACCGCGCCGAAGATGATGTCGGTCGGCCTGCATTGCCGCCTGATCGGCCGGCCGGGGCGTTTCGCCGG
Organism: Castellaniella denitrificans; assembly: GCF_027214045.1. Classification (GTDB taxonomy): domain Bacteria; phylum Pseudomonadota; class Gammaproteobacteria; order Burkholderiales; family Burkholderiaceae_B; genus Castellaniella; species Castellaniella denitrificans_A. The sequence continues at coordinate 10,515 of NZ_JAPWHE010000007.1, forward strand.
CCTGCAGCGTTTCCTGGACCACATCCAGAAGCATGACCGGGTCTGGATCGCGACCCGCGCCGACATCGCCCGTCACTGGGTGAAGGAACATCCCTACACGCCCGCTTGATTTCCCCGTTTTCCGGAGCTTATATCCCCATGGCCTCTTCCAACCTGCCCGTCGGCACCGTCATCGACGCCCCCGCGGTCGACCTGCCCGCCTTCGCCACCCGTCATCCGAACCTCGCCAGCGAAAGCCTGGGCGCACAGGTGCTGTCCTGCTCGGACGAATTCTTCGCCAGCGCGCAGCGCATGCTGCAGGACGCCGAACCCGTCTTCATCGTCGGCAAGTTCGACGATCACGGCAAGTGGATGGACGGCTGGGAAACCCGCCGCCGCCGCAACGGCGGCCACGACCACGCCATCGTCAAGCTCGGCCTGCCGGGCACGATCAAAGGGCTGGACATCAACACCAGCCATTTCACCGGCAATTTCCCGCCTGCCGCGTCCGTCCAGGCGGCGTCCTGCGAAGGCGAGCCCGACGCAGGGACCGAGTGGGTCGAACTCGTCGCGGCCCGGTCGCTGCAGGGCAATGCCCATCACTTCGTCGAGATCGACGACGGCCGGGTCTGGACCCATCTGCGCGTGAACATCTTTCCCGACGGCGGCGTGGCCCGCCTGCGCGTCTACGGCCAGCCGGCCTGCGACTGGGACCGGCGCGACCCGGACGCCCTGGTCGAAGTGTCGGCCCTGGCCAGCGGCGGGCGTGTCGTTGCCTACAGCGACGCCCACTTCGGCATGCCCACCAGCGTCATCAAGGCGGGCCGCGGCGTCAACATGGGAGACGGCTGGGAAACCCGCCGCCGCCGCGAGCCCGGCTACGATTGGTTGATCCTGGAACTGGGCCACCCGGTCGTCGTGGAGAAAATCGAGATCGATACGGCGCACTTCAAGGGCAACTATCCCGACCGCGTCTCGCTGCAGGGCGCGCGGGTGGCCGAATCGACCGACCAGTCCCTGGTGACCCAGGCCATGTTCTGGCCCGAGCTGCTGGGCGAGCAGAAGACCGAGATGGACAAGCAGCACTTCTACGAAGGCGACGTCATCCGCAAGGTCGGCCCCGTTTCCCACGTGCGCGTGAACATGTTCCCCGATGGCGGCATCAGCCGCGTGCGCATCTGGGGCCGCCTGGCCCGCTGACGCATTCCCGCCGGATACGGCTTTTGACGCACAGGCGCTTGCGGGCGCCTGTTTTCACATCGAGGATTGCATGGCATCGACGATTCCTTCCTCCACCCTGGATGCCTGGGTGGACGCCCATTTCGACGAGCAGGTGGCGCTGCTGCGGCGACTGGTGGCCGTGCCCACCGACACGCCGCCGGGCGACAACGCCCCGCATGCCGAGACCGTGGCCACCCTCCTGGAAAGCTGGGGCTGGGAAGTCGAGCGCCACCGCGTGCCTGACGAGGAAGCGCAGGCCTACGGAATGCGCAGCATCACCAATCTGGTCGTGCGCCGCCGGTATGGCGAGGGCGGCCCCGTGCTGGCGCTCAACGCCCACGGCGACGTGGTGCCGCCGGGCGAGGGCTGGACCAGGGATCCCTACGGCGGCGAAGTCGTGGACGGCCGGCTCTACGGCCGCGCCTCGGCCGTGTCCAAGAGCGATTTCACCACCTATCTGCATGCGGTGCGCGCGCTGGAGGCGTGCGGCGCGCCCCTGAAGGGCGGCGTGGAGCTGCACTTCACCTACGATGAAGAGTTCGGCGGCCTCAAGGGGCCGGGCTGGCTGCTGGGACACGGCTTGACGAAACCGGACTATGCGGTCTGCGCCAGCTTCAGCCATGCCGTGGTCACGGCGCATAACGGCTGTCTGCAGTTCGAGATCACCGTCAACGGCCGGGCCACGCACGGGTCCGCGCCGCAGACCGGGCACGACGCCTTGCGGGCCGCCAGCCGCGTCCTGGACGAGATCTACCGTCAGGCCGATGCGCTCGACGGCATTGCGTCGCGGATCGACGGCATCACGCATCCCACCATGATTGTGGGCCGTATCGACGGTGGCACCCACACCAACGTGGTACCGGGCAAAGTGGTGCTGAAAATAGACCGTCGCCTGATCCCGGAGGAAGACCCCGCCGTCGTCGAAGCCAATGTGCGCGCCTTCATCGACGCCGCCGTGGCCGGCCTGCCGGGTATTTCGGTCGAGGTGCGCCGTATCCTGCTGGCGCGGGCTCTGCGGCCGCTGCCGGGCCATGAAAAGCTGGTCGCCAGCCTGCGCAGGCACGCGCGCACGGTGTTCGGCGAGGATATCCCGGCCGTGGGTACCCCGCTGTACGCCGACGCGCGGCTGTACGCCGAGCACGGCGTGCCCACCGTCATGTACGGGGCGGGACCGCGCACCGTCATGGAGTCGCGCGCCAAGCAGGCCGACGAACACGTTATGCTGGAGGACTTGCGCGGCGCCACCCGGGTGATGGCCGGCCTGCTGGCCGACTTCCTGGCCCCTGTCGCCTGAACTCTGGAATCCCTGTGGGAAACAAAAGATGAACGAAGCGGATACCGACGCCCTGTTGGAAAAACGCCTGGTGGACCTGGAGGTCAAGGCGGCTTATGCGGACGACCTGCTGGATCAGTTGAACCGCACGGTCTTTCGTCAGCAGCAGCAGATCGAGTCGCTGGCGCGCGAATTGCTGGCCATGCGCCAGCAGTTCTCGGCCGGCAACGCGCCGGGCGCGGGCGGGGCCGCCGACGAGCGGCCGCCGCATTATTGATCGCGGGCTCCGCCGTCGGGGCCCTTCCGACCCCGCCGGCGCGTCCGTTCAGGCCTTGCGGGCGATCAGCCCGTAGATGAACAGTACGATCAAGGCGCCGACAATCGAGCCGATCCAGCCCGCGCCCTGACCGGGTGCGTAGAGTCCCAGCGCGGCGCCCAGATAGCCGGCCACGATGGAACCGACGATCCCCAGAACCGTGGTCAGGATCCAGCCCAGTTTCTGTTCGCCGGGCATGATCGCCCGCGCGATCAGGCCGACGATGAAACCGACGACAATCATGCTGATGATACCCATCCACTACTCCTTTAAGGTTGAATGAAGCCGGTTCATCATAGGGCCGGGCAAGGGGTTCGTCCAGCGCGGGCGCATGTGTCGCGTGCCGCGACCGGGTCAGGTTCACATCGGTGGCCGATGCTGTTACCGTGAATGCTTTTGCGTTCGTCAGGAGCACGCAGCATGAGTCAGACGCCCGAATACCAGCCGCCCAGGGTGTGGACCTGGGACCAGCCCAGCGGTGGCCGTTTCGCCAGCATCAATCGCCCCGTGTCGGGGCCGACGCACGAGCGCGAGCTGCCGGTCGGCAGGCATCCGCTGCAGCTTTATTCCCAGGGCACGCCCAACGGGGTCAAGGTCACGATCATGCTCGAGGAACTGCTGGCCCGGGGCTGTCCGGGGGCGGAATACGACGCCTGGCTGATCCGCATCGGCGAAGGCGACCAGTTCGGCAGCGGCTTCGTCGGCGTCAATCCCAATTCCAAGATCCCGGCGCTGGTGGACCGCGGCGGCCCGGCCCCCATCCGGGTCTTCGAGTCCGGTGCGATTCTGACCTATCTGGCGGAGAAATTCGGCGCCTTTCTGCCGACCGAACCCGCCGCCCGCGCCGAATGCCTGTCCTGGCTGTTCTGGCAGGTCGGCAGCGCGCCTTATCTGGGCGGCGGCTTCGGCCATTTCTACGCCTATGCTCCCGTGAAGATCGAATACGCCATCAACCGGTTCGCCATGGAAGCCAAGCGCCAGCTGGACGTGCTCGACAAGCGGCTGGCCGGGCACGAATTCATCGCGGGCGATGACTACACCATCGCCGACATGGCGATCTGGCCCTGGTACGGCGCCCTGGCGCTGAACCAGGTCTATGGCGCGGCGGAATTCCTGTCGGCCGGCGACTACCGCCATCTGCTGCGCTGGGCCCGGGCAATCGGCGAGCGCCCGGCAGTGCGGCGCGGGCGGATGGTGAACCGCACCTCGGGCGATCCTTCCGAGCAGCTTCTGGAGCGCCACGACGCGTCGGACTTCGACACCCGGACCCAGGACAAGCTCCAGGGCTGATCGCCACGTCGCGCCTTGCAAGGCGCTCCGATTCGTCCGGCACGGGGCAGTCCGCAAATTGGAGCATCCCCCCACGTCGCGCCTTGCAAGGCGCTCCGATTCGTCCGGCACCGATCAGTCCGCAGGGGACTGATCGGTGTCCGGACTCATCCACAGTGATAGGCACAGGATGGCTAGGCCGGCCAGCGACAGGCCGGTGCCGACCCAGCCGGGCGAGGTCCAGCCGTGGCCGCCCGCGATGGCCAGGCCGCCCAGCAGGGGGCCCAGGGCGTTGGCGAAATTGAAGGCGGAATGGTTCAGCGCGGCGGCCAGTCCTTGCGCGTGCCGCGCCACATCCATCAACCGGGTCTGCAGGATCGTGCCCAGCGCGCCGCCGAAGCCGATGAAGAATACATTGGCCGAGAGCGTCCAGACGTTGCCTGCCGCCAGAGGGAACAGCGCGGTCATGGCCGCGCTCCAGAGCAGCAGTCCCGCCGCTGTCGGCATCGGCGCCCGGTCTGCCAGCCAGGGCACCAGGATGTTCCCCACGGTCAGGCCGACGCCGAAGACCGCCAGCACCGGCGGAACCGCATCGGGCGTCACGCCCGTCACTTCCAGCAGCACGTCGGCCAGGTAGGTGTAGACGGCGAACAGGCCGCCGAAGCCGATGGCGCCGACAGCCAGGGTCAGCCAGACCTGCGGTTGGCGCAGGGCGCCCAGTTCGCGCCAGGGACTGGCCCCTGGCGCGGGCGGACTGTGCGGCGCCAGCCAGGCGACCAGCCCCATGGTCAGCAGGCCGGCAAGGCTCACCAGCGCGAAACCCCAGCGCCAGTCCAGCGCATGGCCCAGCCAGTTGGCGAAGGGCACGCCGACGATGGTGGCCACCGTCAGTCCCAGGAACATGCGGCCCACCGCCTGATTGCGTTTGTCCTGCGGTACCAGCGACACGGCCATCAGCGCGCCGATGCCGAAGTACGCGCCGTGGGGCAGGCCGCTCAGGAAGCGCAACGCCAGCAGCCATCCATAGCTGGGGGCGAAGGCGCACAGGCCGTTGAACAGGGCGAACACACCCATCAGCGCCACCAGCAGGGTGCGCCGCGCCATGCGTGCGGCCAGCACGGTCAGCAGCGGGGCGCCCACCACCACGCCCAGGGCGTAGGCGCTGATGACGCGGCCCGCCGTGGGTGCGTCGATCCCCAGATCCCGCGCAAAATAGGGCAGCAGGCTCATGGTGGCGAACTCGGTGGTGCCGATGGCGAATGCGCCGATCGCCAGGGCGAAGAGCACCGGGCCGGCGGGCGTCCGGACGGCTCCGGCGGGTGATGGTTGAAACATGAAGAATCCGGCGGATGGGAAAGCCCGGTATTGTACTCAGGGGAAACCCTGATCGCAGGGGGCCGAGGCTGCCCGGTCGGGTCAGAGCAGCATGCCGCCCGACGCCTCGATCCGCTGGCCATTGATCCAGGCGCTGCCTGGCGCCAGCAGCGCTGCGACGGCGCCGCCGATGTCGTCCGCCTCGCCGACTCGGCCCAGGGCCGTGCCGCCGGCGATGGCGGCGTGGACTTCGGGGTCGTCACGCACCACGCCACCCCCGAAATCGGTGGCGATGGCGCCGGGCGCCAGGACGTTGACGCGGATGCCGCGCGGCCCCAGCTCTTTGGCGAGGTAGCGTGTCAGCACCTCGACTCCGCCTTTCATCATAGCGTAGGCCGCCTTGCCGGGGAACGAGAACCGGGTCAGGCCGCTGGAGATGTTGAGGATGCGGGCATCGTCCGCCAACAGCGGGGCCAGCGCCTGGGTCAGGAAGAACACGCCCTTCAAGTGCACTTCCATCATCTGGTCGAACTGCGCCTCGGTGGTCTCCAGGAAGGGGGCGTCGATGCCGGTCCCGGCATTGTTGACCAGCGCGTCCAGGCGGTCCCGGCCGAAGGTGTCGCGCAGCCGCGCCGGCAACGAGGCGGCCAGAGCGGGGAAGGCCGCCGTCCGGGCCGTGTCCAGCGGCAGCGCGAGCGCGGCGCGGCCCAGCGTCCGGATCTCGGCGACGACCTCCCGGGCCAGATCCTCGCGGGACCGGTAGGTCAGGACGATATCCCATCCCGCCCGCGCCAGATGCAGGGCGGCGGCGCGCCCCAGGCCCCGGCTTCCGCCGGTGATGAAGGCGAGGAGATGCGTCGGGGGGACGGAAGAAGAGGTGGCATGGGTCGCGGACATGTTCATGATGGATCTCCTGTGGATGGGTCGCCCGGAGCAGCCGGATGCGGTTTCCCCGTGGCGCCGCCCCGAGCGGTGCCGGGCTTGCGGAGCGGGTGGAGAAACTATATTGTTTTTAAAAAATCAGATAAATGGCTTTTATAGAACAATACATGTCGAATATTTCGATCAATAAGCGCCCGCCGGATCTCGAGTCCGCCTACACACCCTCGGCCGAGGATCTGCGGATTTTCATCCGGGTCGCCGCCCTGGGCAGCTTCACCCAGGCCGCTGCACAGCTCCGGCTGCCGCGCGCGACGGTGTCCACGGCCGTCCTGCGTCTGGAAAAGCGGCTCGGCGCGCGGCTGCTCCAGCGGACCACACGCCGGGTCGGGCTGACCGGAGATGGACATGCCTTCCTGGAACGGTGTGCGCCTGTGCTGGACGGCCTGGACGAGCTGGGCGGCTTCTTCCGGCGCCCGGACGGGCCGTTGGACGGCCGCTTGCGGGTCGGCATGCCCCTGGGTATGGCGACGGGTCCGCTGATGGCCCGTCTGCCGGAATTTCTGGCGCGCCATCCGGCCTTGCGAGTGGAAATCTCCAGCGCCGACCGCCGCGCCGACATGATCGGCGAAGGGCTGGACTGCGTCATCCGGGTCGGCTCGGTGGCCGATGAATCTCTTGCCTGCCGCCCTCTGGGCGCGATGCCCCTGGGCAATTTCGCCAGTCCCGATTACCTGCGCATCCACGGGCAGCCACTTGGCGCAGACGATCTGGTGCGCCACTGGCTGGTGGACTACCGCCCCAATCCTTCGGACGGGCCGGCGATGTTCGAATATCAGGATGCCGCCGGCCGCGTCGTCCGGGTGCCGATGCGGTCCCGGGTGACCGTGGACAACAGCGCGGCCTATGAGTCCGCCTGCCGGGCGGGGCTCGGTCTGATCCAGGTGCCGCTGGCCAGCGCCGCGCGCGCGCCGGGGCTGGTCGGCGTTCTGCCGGATTGTCCGCCGCCGCCGATGCCGGTTAATCTGTTGTTCCCCCACCACCGCCATCCGCCCCGGCGCATGCGTGTCTTCGCGGACTGGGTGGCGGAGGTGTTGAAATCCCTGGCATTCCAGGTCCTCGCGACTTCCTAGGCGGACAGATCCATGCAATTCACCACCATCGGCGCGGCCATTGTCGACATCGTCGTGTCCCGCGTCCAGCCCATGCGCGCCGCCAAGCAGGACGTGGAGCACATCGGCCTGTACGCGGGCGGGGGTGCGGTGAACGCCGCGCTGAACGTGGCCGCGCGCGGGGCCCATGTCACCGTCCATGCCTGCGTGGGCCGCGATCTGGAGGGCGACCTGCTGCGGGACATTCTCAGGCGTCATGGCATCCAGGCCGCCATCCCCGATCACGCGCTGCCCACGGGCAAGGCCGTGGTGATGGTGGACGACACCGGCGCGGCGCGCGCCTACGCGCAACGCGGCGCCAGCACCTGGGTCGGGGAACAGGGCTTCCCGGGTCTGGAGGCGGCGGACGTCGTCTATGTGACGGGCCTGTCGCTGGAGTCCCAGGCCTGGCTGGAACAGGCCTTGGCGCGGATGACCGCGTCCCGCCACCGGCTGGTGGTGACGCCCGGCGCGCGCCAGTTGGCCGATCCCCGCGCCCTGCGCGGCCTCTGGGAGCGGGCCGATCTGCTGTGCGTCAACGCCCGCGAAGCGGCCCTGCTGTGCGGCGACGTGTCCCTGGACACGGACGCCCCCGGGCCCGACATCGCCCGGGACCTGGCCCGGCGTCTGCTGCGCCGGCCGGGCCAGGCCGTCCTGGTGACGCTGGGGCAGGGCGGTGCCCTGTTCCATGATGGCGAGCAGGGCCATTTTCATCCCGCGCGGATCGTGGTTCCGACATCCACTATTGGTGCGGGCGATGCCTTCGCGTCCGCTTTCGTCCACGCCTGGGCCGGCGGGGCCGCGCCGATGGAAGCGCTGGCCGCCGCCACCGACAGCGCCGCCCGGGTGATCCAGGTGATTCCCGCCAACCTGGCCGGTCCGCTGCGGGCCTGAGCATCGCGCGGCGAGGCTCGCGCGCCGCCGGCATTCCATATAACCTGGCGTTCTATTGGTATCGCTTGCTGTGCGATCGAATCTGGGAGAATGAAAGATCGCTTCCTTGTTTCCAAAAGGCATCGTCATGAAATCCCTGTCCGTGCGCCTGGGGGCGCTTCTCGTGGCTTTCGGGGCCTCCGCCGCCGCCTGGTCGGCCCAGCCGCTGCTGACGCCGGCCGAGCTCGACGCCGTCCGGCAGCAGCCGTCGGTGCGGGTCATCGACATCCGCCCGCCGGACGCGTATGCCGCCGGCCACATCCCCGGCGCGGTGTCGGCGCCTTATGGTCAATGGCGCGGGCCGGCGGACAATCCCGGCCAACTGCCGCCGCTGGACAGGCTGACGCGGCTGGTGCGCGATCTGGGCGTCGACCAGGGCACGCACGCGGTGGTGGTCTCGTCGGGTGCCGACGGCACCGACTTCGGCGCCTCGGCGCGGGTGTACTGGACCTTGAAATACCTGGGCCTGAAAGAACTGTCCGTCCTGAATGGCGGCTTGAAGGCCTGGGCGGACGCCGGCCTGCCGCGGGACCAGGCGGCGCCCTCGGTCGCCGCGACGGCCTTCGAGCCGAAGCTGGACGAATCCATCATCGCCACCACCGCGCAGGTGGCCGCGCAGGTCGGCAATCCCCAGGTCCGGCTGGTGGACGCCCGGCCGCTGGATTTCTACCTGGGCAAGGTCAAGGCGCCGACGGCGCAGGTGCCCGGCACGATCCAGGGCGCGGTCAATGTTGAAAACGGCCGCTGGTTCAAGCCCGGCACCTCGATCTTCGTCTCGGCGGACGAGGCCCGCAAGATCGCCGCCGAACTCCTGCCCGACCCGAAGTCCGAAACGATCTCGTTCTGCAACACCGGTCATTGGGCGGCCACAGACTGGTTCGCCCTGTCCGAGGTCGTCGGCCAGAAGAACGTGCGGCTGTATCCCGAATCGATGGCCGAATGGTCCCGGGATCCGAACCGGCCGATGGAACACGTGCCCGGCCGGGGCAGCCAGATCCTGGACAAACTGAAGGGCGTGTTCGGCTGAGCTGACGCATGAAACGACTCCCTCTCGCGGTCCTGATCTTTGCGTTCTGCGTCTTTCTCGCCTGGTCGGTGGCTTTGCGCCAGGCGTTGCTGTTCCTGGTCGGCATCGGGCTGGGCGCGGTGCTGGCGGGCGCGCGCTTCGGCTTCACCACCGGATGGCGGCGACTGATCGAGCAGCGCGACCCGTCCGGCGTGCTGGCGCAACTGGTGTTGCTGGCGATCGCGGCGGCGGTGTCCATGCCCCTGCTGGCCGCCTATCCGACCGATCTGGCGGCCGCCCTGGGACCGCCCAGCGTCAGCCTGATTGTCGGCGCCTTCGTCTTCGGCGCCTGCATGCAGGTCGCCGACGGCTGCGGGTCGGGCACCCTGTACAAGGCGGGCCTGGGCATTCCGCTGAACATGGCAATTCTGCCGCTGTTCGCGATCGGCAGCTTCCTGGGTTCGGCCACCCTGGACCGCTGGCTGGCCCTGGGCGCCTTGCCTCCCTACGGCCTGGTGACGCATTTCGGCGCACCCGTGGCGCTGCTGATGACGCTGGCCGGCCTGGCTCTGGTCGGTGTCGGTGTGGTGCGCTGGGCGGGGCGCGCGGCGCCGCTGTGGAACCGCAAGCTGCTGTGGGGCGCCGTGCTGCTGGCGGCGCTGGCGGTCCTGAACCTGGTGATCGCCGGCCAGCCCTGGGGTATTGTCTACGGCTTTGGTCTGTGGGCGGCCAAGGTCGTGACGGCCGCGCACCTGTTCGATCCGTCGGCCAACGCATTCTGGAGCGAACCGGTCAATGCGGCGACGCTCGCGCAGTCGGTTTTTCTGGATGTGACCTCGATCACCAATATCGGTATCCTGGCTGGCGCGCTGTGGGTCGCGGCGGGCAAGCCGGCGGCCGCCGACAAGACCATGAACGGGACGCAGTGGGCCGTGGGCCTGGCCGCCGGCCTGTTGCTGGGCTACAGTTCGCGGCTTGCCTTTGGCTGCAACATCGGCGCCATGGTCAGCGGGATTTCCACCGGCAGTCTGCACGGCTGGATCTGGGTGCCCATGGCTTTCCTGGGGTCCCTGATCGGCGTGCGCGTGCGTCGTCGCTACGCCTTTTAGGAGCCGCCATGCGTGATCGCGACCGTTTTATGTCCGCCGTCTTCTGGATCGTGCTCGTGGGTTTTTTCGCCTGGGACTGGACGCACAGCGCGCCGGTCAACGTGCGCGCCGAACCGCCGCTGATCGCGGCGGGCTCGGGCGTGGCCCCCAGCGGCGGGCATTGCGCCTCGACGTTCTGATCGCTATTTTTCGAGGCGAGTGATGCCCAGCGCCTTGAGCACGTATTTTTCGTAGATCGGCTCCGCAGTGCCCTGCCGCATCTTGCGCATGAAATACTTTTCGAAAGCCGCCTTGGCCAGATGGACCCATTTCCCTTTGATGAACCAGTTGACATTGCGGGGAGGAATCTGGGGCAGCGCCACGAAAGCGGCCCCTGTGTCGCCCATGTCCGCCAGGCAGATGGCGTTCCAGGTGGCTTTGGCGGTCGCCGGTTCGCCCGCCAGATCCGCCGCGATGTTGTGGGCGATGGCGCTGACCATGGTTTCGATCATGTAGCCGGTCTTGGGCGCCCCGGTGGGCACGGGGGTGGTCTCCACCGGCGGAATCGCCACACAGACGCCCGCGGCGAAAATCGCGGGGTATTGTTTGCTGCGCTGGTGTTCGTCGACCAGCACGAAGCCGCGCGGGTTGCATAGGCCGGGTACCGCGGCCACGGCGTCCACCCCCTTGAATGCCGGCAGCATCATGGCCATCTTGAACGGCAGCTCGTGCGCCTTGCGCGCTTCGCCGTTTTCGTCGACCTCGGTGACGAACATCCTGTCGGCTTCCACCCGGGTCGTCCTGGCGTTGACGATCCACCGGATGTCCTGGCTGCGGAAATCGCTCTCGATCATGCCGCGGCTGTCGCCCACGCCCCCCAGCCCCATGTGGCCGACGTAGGGCTCGCTGGTCACAAAGGTCATGGGCACCTGGTTGCGCAGCTTGCGCCGGCGCAGATCGGCCGCGACGATGAAGGCGAATTCATAGGCGGGGCCGAAACAGCTCGCGCCCGGCATGGCGCCGATGACCAGGGGGCCCGGGGACTTCAGGAATTCCTGGTAATCCGCCCACCATGCCTCGGCATGTTCCAGCGTGCAGATGGAATGGGTGTGGCCGTCGATGGGTCCGGCGCCGGGCACTTCATCGAAGGCCAGCTTCGGCCCCGTGGCGATGACCAGGTAGTCGTACTCGATCGATGCGCCGCCATCCAGCGCCAGCGTGCGGGCGTCCGCATCGATGCCCGTCACGCGTTTTGCGATGAAGTCGATGTCTTTTTTCCGCAGTGGCGCTGCGATGTCCAGCGTCACGGCGTCCCGTGTGCGCCAGCCCACGGCGACCCATGGATTGGACGGGACGAACTGGAAATGATCGCTCGCATTGACGACCGTGATCCGGTGTCCGGAGTCCAGCCTTTCCCGGATCTCGTAAGCGGCCGGCAGGCCGCCGAGGCCGGCTCCCATGATGACGATATGTGCCATGGCCCTGTCTCCTTGTATGTGGGGTCATCCGCCACCCTTTTCGGGGCAGCGCGCGCCGGCCAGGACGCAGTTGGCCGAGGCCAGTTCATGCGGGCTCAGGCCCGCGGCCAGCGCTTGAAGTTCCAGCCGGTCGATGACGAGGTCGGCCAGGGCCTGATGGAGATCCAGTTCGGATTGCGCCAGAGCCTGTTCGGCGTCCAGCAGGTCCAGCCGAGTGCGATCGCCCGCCTCGACGCCCAGGCGGGTCGCGTCGCGTCGCGCCGCGCTGGCTTCCCGCGCCTGGCGTAACGCGCGGATGCGGGCCGGCCCCGTGTCCAGGCTCAGCCATGCGGCCTGGGTCCGCAGCTCCAGGCGCTGCTGCGTCGACGCGATCTGGAAGCGCGCGCCATCGCGTTGCGCCAGCGCCTCGCGGTACCGGGCGTCGCGCATGCCGCCCGTGTACAAGGGGATCCGCAATTCCAGGCCGACGGACCATTGCGTCGCCGCGTAGCCCGCGTCTCCGTACTGTCCGGCACCGCTCAGGTGCGTACGGCCCGCCGCGCCGACCAGGCTCAGCGTGGGCTGGGCGATGGCGCGCAGTCCCTCGGCGTGTTCGGCGGCCATGGCCGCGGTCTCCAGCGCCTGGCGCAGTTCGGGGCTGGCCTTGCCGACCCGGTCCAGCCAGGCCGACAGCGGCTGGTCCGGCGGGGTGGTGAGTTCGGGGGCGTCTTCGCGCAGCGGCGCGAGTCCCTTGGCGGGCAGGCCCGAGGCCTGGGTGAAAGCGGACCGGGCGAGCTCCAGCCGTGTGGCGGCCAGATCCACCTGGGAGTCGATCTGACCCAGCCTGGCTTCGGCTTCATGCGTGTCGAGGATGGAAGCGTCTCCTGCCCGATAGCGGGCCCGCGCCTGCGCCAGCAGCCGCTCCACGGCGCGTTTCTGGGATTGCAGCACGTCGAGCCGCCGCATGCCCGTCAGGACATCGAAATAGCGGCGGGCGACGCGCAGCGCGGCCTGCTGTTCGGCAATGGTCCAGGCGGCTTCGGCACGCATGGAGGCATGGCGCAGTTGCCGCGCCTGGGCGTCGCGTCCCAGGTCGATCAGGGGCTGGCGCAGCTGGATGCCGTATTCAGACCGGGAGCCGTTGCGGATCGATGTGTCGAAATCGGCTCCGTCCATGGCGCCTAGCCCGGCCGCCGCGAAGTGGGCGCCCCGGGTCTGGCTTTCCTGGGTCGCTCGCCCCACTGAAGCCTGGGCCTCCAGGGTGGGGCGCCAGAGACTGTCGGCCTGGTCGGCGCGTGCCTGGCCCGCCAGCAGGCCCTGGCGGGCCGCGGCGAGTTCCGGGTCGTGCGTCCGCGCGGCCTCCCAGGCCTGGAGCAGGTCGGTCGCGCCGGCGCCATGCGCGCAGGCCAGCGTCAGCGCGGCCGCCAGCGCGAGCGCGGCGGGATGCGGGCGCCGCCGCTGCGGCGGCCTGTCGGTGCGCGGTGCCATCAGTCGCCCCGACGCGCGCCCAGGCGGTGCATGATGCGCTCCAGCAGGCACCATTTCGTGACGCCGCTTTGCAGCATGTTCAGGCCGACGAACGCCGTGAAGGCCAGCCACCATTGATTGTGGAACCAGGGGCTGGCCGGGGCGCCCAGCAGCAGCGACAGCAGGATGAAGAGGCCCGCGAAGACGCGGACGAGTTGCCAGGAAGTCATGAGGGGTCTCCTTGAGGGATGAGTGTGTGGGCGCGCTTGCGGAAGGCGCTGAAGAACAGGATCGGGATGATGAGCAGCGTCAGCGCCGTGGAGACGGCGATGCCCGAAATCAGGGCGATCGCCAGGCCGCTGAAGATCGGGTCGTCCAGGATGAAGAAGGCCCCCAGCATCGCGGCCAGGCCGGTCAGCAGGATGGGCTGGGCGCGGGTGGCTGCCGATTCCACGACGGCCTGCGCGAAGCCGGACCCTTCGCGCAGACGCATCAGGATGAAGTCCACCAGCAGGATGGAGTTGCGCACGATGATGCCCGCCAGGGCGATCATGCCGATCATGCTGGTGGCGGTGAACTGCTTGCCCAGGAGGGCGTGGCCGGGCATTACGCCGATCAGCGTGAGCGGGATGGGCGCCATGATGATGAGTGGCATCAGATACGATCCGAAGTGCGCGACCACGAGCAGATAGATCAGCAGCAGGCCTACCGCGTAGGCCAGCCCCATGTCGCGGAAGGTTTCATAGGTGATCTGCCATTCGCCGTCCCATTTGATGGCGTAGCCGCCGTAGGCGTCCTCCGGCTGGCGTGTGAAGAATTCCGCCAGCGGCCGGTGGTCCGGGGTGTCCAGCCGGGCCAGGGCGGCGCGCGCGGAGAACATGCCGTACAGCGGGCTGTCGACCTGTCCGGCCATATCGGCGGTGACGTATTGCACCGGGAGCAGATCCTTGTGGTGGATGGGCTGCTCCCGCGTGGTCCGGATTTCACTGATCAGTTCCCCGATGGGGATCATGGCACCGTCCGAGGCCCGGACGGGCAGCCGCAGCAACTCCTCGGGCCGGCCCTGGTACTCGGGCGGCATGCCCAGCACGATGGCCGTGGGCCGGGAATGGCCGTCGCGCAGGATGCCGGCCTGGAGGCCGTCCAGGCCGGCCCGCAGGGCCTGGACGACGGCTTCCTGGGAGACGCCGGCCTGCGCGGCGCGTTCGCGGTCCACGGCCAGCACGATCCTCGGCGCGGTGGCGATGCGGCTGTCGTCGATGTCCACCATGCCCCCGGTCCGCTCGAAGACCTGGCGCACGGCACCGGCCAGCGCCTGGCGTCCGGCCGGGTCGGGGCCGTAGATTTCCGCCACGATGGGCGCCAGGACCGGCGGGCCGGGGGGCACTTCGACGACCTGGATTTCGGCGCCAAGCCGGGCGGCGGCAGCTTGCAGGACCGGCCGGACCCGCATGGCGATGGCGTGACTCTGCGCGTCGCGCCGGGCTTTGTCCACCAGATTGACCTGGATGTCGCCAAGCGCCGGATCGCGCCGCAGGTCGTACTGACGGACCAGTCCGTTGAAATTGATGGGCGAGGCCGTGCCGGCATAGGTCTGGATGTCGGTGACTTCTGGCTGGGCCAGAAGCTGGTCGCCCAATGTCTGCAGCACGGCGTCGGTCCGTTCCAGCGGCGTGCCGGCCGGCATCTTCACCATGACCTGGAATTCGGATTTGTTGTCGAAGGGCAGCATTTTCAGCTCGACCCAGCCCAGGACGGGCATCAGCATCGAGCCCAGGACCAGTGCCAGGACGGCCAGTCCCAGCCAGACCCGGTTGCGCGCGGCGCGAGGGGCCGTCAGGAACGGATCCATTAGGCGCTGGAAGATGCGTTGCGAACGCCCCGGCCCTGCGGGCGGGTGCGGGGCGGCGTGACCGCCCATGCGCATGGCGAGCCATGGCGTCAGGGTCAGGGCGATGCCCAGGGAGATCAGCATCCCCATGCTGGCATTGATCGGGATGGGGCTCATGTAGGGGCCCATCAGTCCCGTGACGAAGGCCATCGGCAGCAGCGCGGCGATGACGGTGAAAGTGGCCAGGATGGTGGGGCCGCCCACTTCGTCCACGGCCATTGGAATGCGGCGCGCGGGGGGGAGATCGGGGCGCAGGCCGGCGTGCCGGTGGATGTTTTCCACGACGACGATGGCGTCGTCCACCAGGATGCCGATGGAGAAAATCAGTGCGAACAGCGAGACCCTGTTCAGGGTGAATCCCCAGGCCCAGGAGGCGAACAGCGTGGCGGCCAGCGTCAGACCGACCGCCAGTCCGACGATGACGGCCTCGCGCCACCCCAGGGCCAGAAGGACCAGCAGGACCACCGACAGTGTGGCGAAGATCAGCTTGTGGATCAGCGTGCCCGCCTTGGCATCGGCGGTGGCGCCGTAATTGCGGGTTTCCGTGACCTGGACATCGGGAGGAATGACGGTGTTGCGCAGTGCTTCCACGCGGCGCATCAGGCCGTTGGCGACATCGATGGCGTTTTCGCCGGGCTTCTTGGTGATCGCCAGCGTCACGGCGGTTTCGGCGTTGCCTTCGCGTCTCGCCGCACGATAGCCGACGTAATGGACGGGAGGCGGCTGGGCTTCGGAGACATGGGCGATCTCGCGCAGGCGTACGGGCCTTGCGCCGCGCCGCGCCACGATCAGTTCGGCGACATCCTCGCCAGTGCGCAGGAACCGGCCGGCGTCCACCGTCAGGCTCCGGTCGCCGACGATCCGGTCGCCGGCGCGCACGCTCTGATTGGCGTCGTTCAGGGCGCCAGCGACATCCTGGATCGTCACGCCCGCAGCGGCCATGCGGCCGGCGTCCAGGTCCACTCGGACCGTGTTTTCGGCGCCGCCGATCAGCCAGACGTCGCGGGTCCCGGGAACGCGCTTGAGGTCGGACTCGATGCTGCGGGCGATCCACTCCAGATCGCGCGGCGAGGCGTGGGCGGCGTGAAGCGTCAGTGTGACGATGGGGACATCGTCGACGCCTCGCGGCTGGACGAGGGGCGGCCGGATGCCGAGACCCTCGGGCAGCCAGCCGGACGATTGCGTCCGCAGTGTGTCGTGCAGGCGCACCAGCGCCTCGGTGCGGGGGATGCCGACCTTGAACTGGACGGTCAGCACGGCTTGGCCTGGCATGGACATGGATGTGACGTGCTCGGTGCCCTCCATGCGCGCCAGAATGCGTTCTCCCGGCGTGGAGATGACCTGTTCGACGTCCTTGGCGGAGGCCCCGGGCCAGGCCACCGTGATCGTCGCCATGGTGACGTCGATCTGGGGTTCTTCTTCCCGGGGCGTGACGAACAGCGCGAACAGGCCGGCCAGCAGCAAGGCAAGCGCGAGCAGGGGCGTCAGGCGGTTGTCCTGGAAAAGGGCTGTGATGCGCCCCGCAATGCCCGGTGTCGTCTTCATCGCGTCAGGCCCTCCGGAGCAAGGAGGCCGGGATTGCGCACGACGGCTTCGCCCGCCTGCAACCCCGCCAGGACCTCGATCCGGCCGCCGTCCGATGGCCCCAGGCGGACCTGCCGCAGACGGGGCGCGCCGTCCGCGCCCAGGACGTAGACGCCGCGCAGATCGGCGTGCCGGACGACGGCCTCGGCCGGTATCCAGAGCCGCGTGCGCGCCGTGCCGTCGAGATCGATCTGAATGCGGACGGGAGTGCCCGGGGCCGGGCCGCGCGCGCCGGGCGGCAGGGCCAGGCGGATGGTGCCCGTCAGGCTGCCGGGATCACGAGCGGGCAGGACCTGGACGGGCAGTGTCGCGGGCAGATCCGGGTAGCCCGGGGGCCATTGAACATGGGCCTGGGGCGCCAGTCGTGCGGCATGGCGCTGGGGGACGGTTGCCTGGATACGCAACGCCCCCGGATCGAAAAGCAGGGCCAACGGCTGGCCGGGCATGACCATATCGCCCGGGTGCGCGTCCAGACGGCTGACCAGTCCGTCATGCGGCGCCAGAATCGTGAAATAGTCGTGATGCGTCTGCGCGGCCCCGGCCTGCGCATGCCGGGCCGCCGCCTGGGCCCGGGCCGTTTCCGCGCGGGCCTGGGCCTGCTGATAAGCGGCCTGGCTGATATAGCGCTGTTCGTACAGTGTCTTGCGGCGCCGCAGCTCGGCCTGCGCCAGGGCGAGCTCGGCGTCCGCTTCGCGGATCAGGGCCTGGGCGGCCTGCTGCGTCTGCCCGGCCTCCCGGCCATCCAGACGCAGCAGCGCCTGCCCGGCGTGGACTTCATCGCCCGCCTGGATGTCGACGGCGGCCACCGTTCCGGCGACCTGGGCGGCGATCGTGGCTTCGCGGATGGCCTGGACCATGCCGTCGAGACTCAAGCGGTCGGGGGCGGTGACGGCACTGACCGGCACCGTGGGCGGAAGGGGCTGCGCCTGGACGGTCAGCGTCAGAAAGGCGCACAGCAGGCCGGACCCCGCTTGACGGATGAACCGGTAGCGGAGCGGACGCATGAGGGCGGGCGGGCATTGTGCGGGCATGGCGTGCATGTTTTCTTGTTGAGCGTCATTCATTTAATGTTATTATTTAATCAAACACGCAAATAGTCAATTAGACATTTAATTGATTGATCAGGATCGGCGGGATACACTCATGGTTCATCCATCAGTTTGTGAGCTTTCTGTAATGGGTCATTTGCCCCCCGAAGTCCTCGAGCCGGTCGCGGCCTATTTTCGGGCCTTGTCCGAACCGACCCGGTTGCATATCCTGAGCTTGCTGCGCCAGGGGGAATACAACGTGGGCGAACTGGCGCAGCAATGCGATTACACGGCGGCGAACGTTTCACGCCACCTGTCCGTGCTGAGGAAGCACGGGCTGGTCGCACGCGAGACCCGCGGCAACAGTGTCTATTATCGGATCGCCGACCCGTCGGTCAATGCCTTGTGCGACCTCGTCTGCGGCAGCATCCTGCGGCAAATCGAACAATCGGCGTCCCAGCGCGCGGCCTTCGCGGCCTTGCGCGCGGGCGCGTCCGATTCCTCTCATGAACTACCCTGACAGGAGTCCCTCATGAAGTTCAACATCGGCACGATCGACCGCATCCTGCGCCTGATTCTCGGCCTCGTTCTCATCCTGCTGGCCGCCAACGGCACCATTGGCTGGTGGGGCTGGCTGGGTCTGGTGGCCGTGGCCACCGCGCTGTTCCGCTTCTGCCCGCTGTATGCGGTGCTGGGCATCAACACCTGTCCGCTGAAACCCAGGGATTAGGGCCCGCCCGCATGCGCGGCGTGACGCCGCGCATGCGCCTGGACGCTAGGATCCGGAGGATTTCCGCGCGTTTCCGCGCGTCGGCAGCATGCGCACCAATGTATCGTCACGCATGAAGTAGTGATGGTAAAGCGCCGCCAGGGCATGCAGGCCGATCAGAAAGTAGCCCAGTGTGCCGAGGGTGCCATGGATGTCTTCCAGGCTGTGGCCCAGCGCCTTGTCAGGCGCTATCAGGGCGGGCCATTCGAAGCCGAAGAACGGCACCGGCTTGCCCTGGGCGCTGAGGGTCAGCCAGCCCAGCAGGGGCGCCGCGATCAGGAACCCATACAGGGCGGCGTGCGTGGCGCGCGACAGCTTGTGCAGCCGGGGAGAGGGAGGCGGAGTGATGGGCGGGGCCCGGAACGTCAGGCGCAGTGTCAGGCGGATGACGGTCAGGCACAGCACGGTCAGGCCGAACATGCCGTGCCACATTTTGATGGCATCGCGCAGGTCGCTGCCTTTGGGGGCCAGCCCGCGCAGTTCGATCAGTGCGTAGAGGACGATCAACAGCGCCAGCGTCAGCCAGTGCGCGGCGATCGACAGGCCATGGTAGCGATGCGTGGGGACGGACATGGGAAGTCTCCGGATCCAAAGAGAGGAGGGCGGGGGCGGCCCCGCCTGCCTGCAGCATAGACCGGAATGGGTGAACGATGGATGAATGCGCCGGATCAGGCGCGTCTCCGGATCAGTACCGTGCCCCAGGCCAGCCCCAGGATCGCGGCCGTCAGCGAACCCACCAGCACGCCCAGCTTCGCCGCGGCCAGCAGGCCCTCGTCGGCGAAGGCCAGCATCGCGATGAAAATCGACATCGTGAATCCGATCCCCGCCAGCAGGCCGATCAGGCACACGCCTCCCCAACTGACACCGGGCGGCAGGCGGCACCAGCCCAG
The DNA here is from genome assembly GCF_027214045.1 of Castellaniella denitrificans. Taxonomy (GTDB): domain Bacteria; phylum Pseudomonadota; class Gammaproteobacteria; order Burkholderiales; family Burkholderiaceae_B; genus Castellaniella; species Castellaniella denitrificans_A. The sequence continues at coordinate 30,030 of NZ_JAPWHE010000007.1, forward strand.
ACGGACCACTAGCCAGCTTGCGCCGATCACGCCGACCGCCTTGCCGGCGACCAGCGCCACGGCCACGCCCACCATCACCCATTGAGGGCCGGGCATCGACAGATCCACGCCGGCGAGCGTGACCCCGGCATTGGCCAGCGCGAACAGCGGCATGACGATGAAGGCCACCCAGGGGTGCAGCGCCGTCTGCACGCGCACCACGGGGGGACGCAGTTCCCGCTGGGCCAGGCGCAGCCGCCGGAGCGGTCCGGCCAATTGGCCGGCGCCGGGATCCGGCGAGGTCTTCCGGTCGGGCAGGTCGCCGATCGCGCGCGAGAGCGCATCCAGCGGTTGTTCGCGCATGGGGATCGAGCGCACCGGTGTCAGCAGACCCAGCGCCACGCCGGCCAGGGTGGGGTGGGCGCCGGTGATCAGCAGTCCGCTCCAGACGACCGCGCCGGGGATCACGTAGGCCAGGGCCGAGCCGACGCCGATGCGCTGCAGGCCGAAGACCAGCAGAATGCCCAGGATCGCCACCAGGAAGCCGCCATACTGCAGCCCGCCGGAATAGAAGAACGCGATGATCAGCACGGCGACGATGTCGTCGATGATGGCCAGCGCCAGCAGGAAAACGCGGACGTTGCCCGGGATCGAGCGGCCCAGCAGCGCCAGCACCCCCACCGCGAAGGCGATGTCGGTGGCGGTCGGGACCGCCCAGCCCTGGCGGCTGGCGGGTTCGGCGTTGAGCGCGACGTAGATGAGCGCCGGGACGACCACGCCCCCCAGGGCCGCCGCCATGGGAAGCGCCGCCTGACGCGGATCGCTGAGGGCGCCTTCGTGGATCTCGCGGCGGATTTCCATGCCGACGACCAGGAAGAACACGGTCATCAGGGCGTCGTTGATCCAGAAATGCAGGGATCGTGAAAAGACGAAATCGCCCAGCCCGATGGACAGCGGCGTGTGCCAGAGCGCGTGATAGCCGTCGGCCAGCGGGGAATTGGCCCAGATCAGGGCGCAAGCGGCCGCCAGCAGGAGGATGGCGCCGCTGACGGCTTCGATATGGAGAAAACGCTCGAGCGTGGAGAAAGCACGTTCGGCAAGCAACTGGGCGCGTGGGATTTCTTGCGGCGGTGTGCTGGACATGGTCGCGGTCTTCCTGCGTGGCGGCCCGACCAGCGCGTTGTCCTGTCCCGCCGCACGATGCGGCTAACACCCGGAACAGGACATTCTACAGGATTCGGGAAGGCGTCCGCGCTCAACCCCCCAGCCGACCCCGTTGCGCCCGGACCCGCTCCAGGGTTTCGCCGAACTGGGCCAGGCGGGCTTTTTCCTGTTCGACCACCGCCGCCGGAGCGCGCTCGACGAAGCTGGCGTTCGACAGCTTGCCGGAAGCCTTGGCGATTTCCTTCTCGAGGCGGTCGATTTCCTTGTCCAGCCGGGCGCGTTCGGCTTCCAGGTCGATTTCAACGTGCAGCATCAACTGCGTGGTGCCGACCACCTGGACGGGTGCGCCCACGTCCGGCAATTGGTCCACGGCCTGGACGCTTTCCAGGCGCGCCAGCGCCACCAGGTAGGGGGCCAGCTCGTCCAGGCCGGCCTCGGCGCCCTGGACGAGCAGCGGCACGCGCTGGCCCGGCGCCAGGCCCATTTCGCCGCGCAGGGCGCGGATCGCGTCGGTCAGCGATTTCAGCGCGGCCATGCGCCCGGCCGAGTGTGCGTCGCGCAGGTCGGCACGGGCGACCGGCCAGGGCTGCACGCTGATGCTGGCGGGCGTGTCCGCATCGCGCACGCCGGCCGCCACCGAGACCTTTTGCCAGAGTTCCTCGGTGATGAAGGGCATGATCGGGTGGGTCAGGCGCAGCAGGGTTTCCAGCACGTGGATCAAGGTGCGGCGCGCGGCGGCCTGCTGCGCGGCGTCGCCCGTCTGCAGGCGGACCTTCGCCAGTTCCACGTACCAGTCGCAGTACTCGTCCCAGATGAAGTGATACAGGCGGTCGGCGATCTGGTCGAAGCGGTACTGGCCGAAGCCCGCATCCACCTCGTCGATCAGGCGCTGCAGGCCGTCGATGATCCAGCGGTCGGCGAACGACAGGTCGCCCTGGGCGGGGCGGCCCAGATCGTGGCCCTCCACGTTCATCAGCACGAAGCGCGTGGCGTTCCAGAGCTTGTTGCAGAAATTGCGGTAGCCTTCGCAGCGCTTCAGATCGAAATTGATGTTGCGCCCCAGCGTGGCGTAGGCCGCCATGGTGAAGCGCAGGGCATCGGCGCCGTAGGCCGGAATGCCGTCGGGATAATCCTTGCGGGTGCGTTTGCGGATCGCCTCGGCCTGTTTCGGGTTCATCAGGCCGGCGGTGCGCTTGGCGACCAGCGGGTCCAGGGCGATGCCGTCGATCAGGTCCACCGGATCGATCGTGTTGCCCTTGGACTTGGACATCTTCTTGCCTTCCATGTCGCAGACCAGGCCGTGGACGTAGACCGTGCGGAAAGGCACCTCGCCGGTGTGGTGCATGCTCATCATGATCATGCGCGCCACCCAGAAGAAGATGATGTCGAAGCCCGTGACCAGCACGCCGGACGGCAGGTAGCGCGCCAGGTCGGGAGTCTTGTCGGGCCAGCCCAGGTCGGTGAAGGGCACCAGGGCCGACGAGAACCAGGTGTCGAGCACGTCCGGGTCGCGCGTGAGCGGTCCTTCAACGCCCGCCGCGCGCGCCTGGCGTTCGGCGTCCTCGGCCGACCGGGCAACGAAGATGCGGCCGTCGGGCGCGTGCCAGGCGGGGATCTGGTGGCCCCACCAGAGCTGGCGGGAAATGCACCAGTCTTGGATCTTTTCCAGCCACTGGTTGTAGGTGACGGTCCAGTTTTCCGGGACGAACTTCACACGGCCGTCGGCCACCACGTCCAGGGCCACCTGGGTGATGCTTTTGCCGGGGTGCAGGGTGCCTTCGGGCGCGGGTTTGCTCATCGCCACGAACCATTGGTCGGTGAGCATGGGTTCGATCACGCTGTTCGTGCGGTCGCCGCGCGGCACCATGAGTTTGTGGGCGCGCACCTGCCCCAGCAGGTCCTGGGATTCCAGGTCGGAGACGACGCGCCGGCGGGCTTCGAAGCGGTCCAGGCCGCGATAGGCCGCGGGGGCCTCGTCGCTGATCTTCGCCTCCAGGGTCAGCACGCTGATCATGTCCAGGCCGTGGCGCTGGCCGACGGCGTAGTCGTTGAAATCGTGCGCCGGGGTGACCTTGACCACGCCGGTGCCGAATTCGCGGTCCACATAGTCATCGGCGATGACGGGGATCTCGCGCCCCACCAGGGGCAGGATGACGCGGCGGCCGATCAGGTGGGCGTAGCGCTCGTCTTCGGGGTGCACCATGACGGCGACGTCGCCCAGCATGGTTTCCGGCCGGGTGGTGGCCACGACCAGATGCGTCAGCCCGTCCATGGGTTCGACCAGCGGGTAGCGGATTTCCCACATGTGGCCGTCTTCCTCGGTGCTGACGACCTCCAGGTCGGACACTGCCGTGCCCAGGACCGGGTCCCAGTTCACCAGACGCTTGCCGCGGTAGATCAGGCCCTGTTCGTACAGGCGCACGAAGACCTCCGCCACGCCGCGCGACAGGCGGTCGTCCATGGTGAAGTATTCGCGCGACCAGTCGCACGACGAACCCAGGCGGCGGAACTGGCCGGTGATGGTGCTGCCGGATTGCTCTTTCCAGGCCCAGACGCGTTCCAGGAACTTGTCGCGGCCCAGATCGTGGCGCGACACGCCTTCGGCATCCAGCTGGCGTTCCACCACGATCTGGGTGGCGATCCCGGCGTGATCCGTGCCGGGGATGAAGACCGTGTCGTCGCCGCGCATCCGGTGATGGCGGATCAGACCGTCCATGATCGTCTGATTGAATGCGTGCCCCATGTGCAGGGTGCCAGTGACGTTGGGCGGCGGGAACTGGATGGCGAAAGATTCCGGCGTCCTGTCCGCGGCGGGCTCGACGTGTCGGCCCCCCGCGAACAGGCCGCGTCGATTCCACTCGTCATACCAGCGGGACTCGATGTCCCGGGGTTCGAAGCTTTTGGGCAGGGAGGGGGAGGCGGAATCGCTCATGGGGTGTTCTGTATCCAGGGGGATTGACGGCGAAAAAACGGTCATTTTAGGCGCATGGAGACAAAACCGCCCATGGTAAAATGCACGGTTGACCACAAGACCCGATCGTCGGCCCGGTTTCCGGGGCGGCCGCTGTGGCGTCATTCTACATTCCACCGGAAACCCCGTTTTCCATTCCCTATCGGAAATCCACATGGCTATTGAACGCACCCTTTCCATCATCAAGCCCGACGCCGTCGCCAAGAACGTCATCGGTCAGATCGTCGCACGCTTCGAACAGGCCGGCCTGACCGTCGTGGCCGCCCAGCTGCGCCAGCTCTCGCGCGGTGACGCCGAGCGCTTCTACGCCGTGCACAAGGAACGCCCCTTCTTCAAGGATCTGGTCGACTTCATGGTCTCGGGCCCCGTGTTCGTCCAGGTGCTGGAAGGCGAATCCGCCATCTCCAAGAATCGCGACCTGATGGGCGCGACCGATCCCAAGAAAGCCGCGCCGGGCACGATCCGCGCCGACTTCGCCGAAAGCATCGACGCCAATGCGGTGCACGGCTCCGACGCCCCGGAAACGGCCGCGGTCGAAATCGCCTTTTTCTTCCCCGAAAGCAACATCCACAGCCGCTGATCGCGGCGCGGTTCCCGGCTTCGGCCGGGAACCGGTCCACAGGCTGAAAATCCGCATATGTCCGGTGCCGAAACCATCAATGTCCTGGGTCTGGACCCGGCTTCCCTCGAATCGCTCGTGGCGCAGTGGGGCGGCAAGCCTTTCCGCGCGCGCCAGCTGTCCCGGTGGGTCCATCAGCGCGGCGTCGACCGGTTCCCGGACATGAGCGACCTGGCCAAGGATTTCCGCGCGCGCCTGGAAGCCCATTGCATCGTGCAGGCGCCCCCCCTGAATCTGGAAAAGCGTTCCGCCGACGGCACACGCAAGTGGCTGTTCGACATGGGGCTGGGCAACGCCATCGAGACCGTCTTCATCCCGGAGGACGATCGCGGCACGCTCTGCATCTCCAGTCAGGCCGGCTGCACCGTGGCCTGTCCGTTCTGTTCCACGGGCTATCAGGGCTTCAGCCGCAACCTGACCACGGCCGAAATCGTCGGCCAGCTCTGGTATGCCAATCGCGCCTTGCGCGACGACCCGGCGGCCGCGCGTCTGGGCGCCCCGGCCGACGAGACCCATCGGGCCGTCAGCAATGTCGTCATGATGGGCATGGGCGAACCGCTATTGAACTACGACCAGGTGCTGGGTGCGCTGCGCCTGATGCTGGACGATCACGCCTACGGCCTGTCGCGCCGCCGCGTGACCGTGTCCACGTCGGGCGTGGTTCCCATGATGGACCGCCTGTCGCGTGACTGCCCCGTGGCGCTGGCGGTGTCGCTGCACGCGCCCAACGACGAACTGCGCGACCGGCTGGTGCCGTTGAACCGCAAGCACCCGCTGGATGAACTGCTCGACGCCTGCAACCGCTACCTGGAGCACGCGCCGCGCGACTTCATCACCTTCGAATATATTATGCTCGACGGGGTGAACGACGCCGACGAGCACGCCCGCCAACTGATCGGGATCGCGAAGCGGGTGCGTTGCAAGTTCAATCTGATTCCCTTCAATCCCTTTCCGCAGTCCGGTCTGCGGCGCTCCCCGGCGGCGCGCATCCGTCTGTTCTCCCAGCAACTGACCGATGCGGGGCTGGTGGTGACGGTGCGCAAGACGCGCGGCGACGACATCGACGCCGCCTGCGGCCAACTGGCTGGCGAAGTCCGCGACCGGACGCGCATCACCGAGCGGCTGCCCGACCGGGCCAGGATCGTCATACGCAAAAAGGAGCATGGATGAGCGAAACTTCCCTCGACGGGTTGCGGCGCCCGGATTCGGTTCAAGACCAGGAGGCGCTGTCGCTGGGCACTGCGCTGAGGGGCATGCGCGAGACGCGCGGCCTGTCGTTGTCCGAAGTTTCCGCGCGCATCAAATATTCCGCCGTGCAACTGGAATACCTCGAAGCCTGCGACTGGTCGCGGCTGCCTGAAGGCGTGCCTTTGCGGGGGCTGGTGCGCAATTACGCGCGTTTCCTCGAGACCGACGTGGATGCGGTCCTGAAACTGCTTGACGATGCGGTCGGCCCGACCCGGCCCCGCCCGGCCGTCACGGCCCTGGGCGCGCGGCGCGTCCTGCAGCAGGCCGACATGACGCCCAAGGGCGAGCCTGCCCATCGCACCTGGGCCTGGTTGCTGCTGATCCTGGTGCTGTTCTGCGTGGTTGGCGTGTACGCGGTCAATCGCGGCTGGGTGCCTGAACAATGGCTGGTGTTCGATTGGCTGAAGGCGCTGCGTCAATGACTTCCGATTCCGTGAATCCCGAGCCGGGCGCCGCGCCCCGGCGGCCGACCCGCGGCGTTGCCGTGCGGTGGGGCGGGCATGTGGTCCGGGTGGGTGGCGACGCGCCGGTCGTGGTGCAGTCCATGACCAATACCGATACCGCCGACCCCCAGGCCACCGCGCTGCAGGTGCGCGAGCTCTGGCGGGCCGGTTCCGAACTGGTCCGCGTCACCGTCAACACCCCCGAGGCTGCCGCGCAGGTCGCCGCCCTGCGCGACGCCCTGGACCGCATGAACGTGCCGGTCCCCCTGGTGGGCGACTTTCACTATAACGGCCACAAACTGCTGACCCAGTTCCCGGACTGTGCCCAGGCGCTGTCCAAGTACCGGATCAATCCCGGCAACATGGGCGGCGGCAAGCGCCGCGACGACAATTTCGCGCAGATGATCGAGGTCGCCTGCCGGTACGACAAACCGATCCGCATCGGCGTGAACTGGGGCAGCCTGGACCACGAACTGCTGGCGCGGATGATGGACGAGAACGCCGCCCGGTCGGTGCCCTGGTCGGCCAATGCCGTGATGCGCGAAGCCCTGGTGGTCTCGGCCATCAGCAACGCCGAGCGCGCCCAGGAACTGGGCTTGCGCGGCGACGCCATCGTGCTGTCCTGCAAGGTCAGCCACGTCCAGGACCTGATCGCCGTCTACCGCGACCTGTCGCGTCGGTGCGATTATCCGCTGCACCTGGGCCTGACCGAGGCCGGCATGGGCTCCAAGGGCATCGTCGCCTCCACGGCCGCCCTGGCGGTGCTGCTCCAGGAAGGCGTCGGCGACACGATCCGCATCTCGCTCACGCCCGAACCCGGCGGGGACCGTTGCCGTGAAGTCGTCGTCGCCCAGGAAATCCTGCAGACCATGGGCCTGCGGGCTTTTACCCCGATGGTGGTGGCCTGCCCGGGTTGCGGGCGCACCAGCAGCACGGTGTTCCAGGAACTGGCCGCCAGCATCCAGGCTTTCCTGCGCGCCCAGATGCCGGTCTGGAAGACGCAATACCCGGGGGTCGAGAACATGCACGTGGCCGTGATGGGCTGCGTCGTCAACGGCCCCGGCGAAAGCCGTCATGCCGACATCGGCATCAGCCTGCCGGGCACGGGCGAGATCCCGTCCGCGCCCGTGTATGTGGACGGCGAGCGCACCGTGACGCTCAAGGGCGATGCCATCGCCGAGGAATTCCAGGCCATCGTCGAGAACTACGTGGCCCGGCGCTACGGGCGGGAGCGGGGCGCCGAGCCCGCGCGCCGCCCCGGCGTCGTGGCGCGCGACACCCACTGAAATCCATGTCCGAATTCAAGAAAGTCGCCGGCCTGACCGGCATGAAGGATGCCTTGCCGCCGGAAACGGCGCGCTGGGAACGGCTCGAAGCCATCGTGCGCGACTGGCTGGCCGGCTACGGCTACCAGAACCTGCGCACGCCGGTGCTGGAGCACACCCGCCTGTTCGCGCGCGGCATCGGCGAGGTCACCGACATCGTCGAAAAGGAAATGTATTCTTTCGTCGATCCCCTGAACGACGAACGCCTGACGATGCGGCCCGAGTTCACCGCGGGCATCGTGCGTTCTGCGATCGAGCACAATTTCCTCTACGACCGTCCGCGTCGCGTCTATGCGATGGGGCCGGTGTTCCGGCACGAGCGCCCGCAGCGCGGCCGCTACCGCCAGTTCCACCAGATCGACGTCGAGGCCCTGGGCTTTCCCGGGCCGGACGTGGACGCGGAACTGATCGTGATGCTGGCGCGTCTGTGGCGCCTGCTGGGCCTGAAAGACATCCGCCTGGAGCTCAACTCGCTGGGCCAGGCGGCCGAACGCGCCGCCCATCGCGCGGCCCTGGTCGCGCACCTGGAAAAGCACGTCGACGTGCTCGACGAGGAAGCCCGTCGCCGCATGCACAGCAATCCGCTGCGTGTGCTGGACACCAAGAATCCCGCCATGCAGGACATGGCAAACGCCGCGCCGCGCCTGTTCGATTTTCTGGGCGCAGAGTCGCTGGCGCATTACCGGGGCCTGTGCGACCGGCTGGACGACGCCGGAATCGCCTATACGCTGAATCCGCGGCTGGTGCGTGGGCTGGATTACTACAATCTGACCGTTTTCGAATGGGTCACGGACCGTCTGGGCGCCCAGGGTACGGTCTGCGGCGGCGGCCGCTACGACGGTCTGATCGAGCTGCTGGGCGGAAAGCCCGCTCCGGCGGTGGGTTTCGCCATCGGCATGGAACGCCTGCTCGACCTCTGGCAGCAGGACGCGCCCGATCAGGATCCGGCCGAATGCCAGATCTATCTGGTCCACCAGGGCGATGAAGCCCAGCGGCGCGCCGCGCAGATCGCGGAGTCGCTGCGCGACGCCGGGCTGCGCGCACTTGTCCATGCCGGTTCGACTGGGTTTAAATCACAGTTTCGCCGGGCGGACGCCAGTGGCGCCGTGGCCGCCGTCGTCATCGGCGGAGACGAACTGGCCTCGGGCCAGGCGACGGTGAAATGGCTGCGCGCCGGCGATGCCGGACAAGGGCAGCAGGAATCGATCGCCTTCGGCCAATTGGCCGGGAAACTTCAACAAAGGATCTGAACACAGGCATGGCATACGATCTCGAAGAACAGGAAAAAATCGACGCGCTGAAGGCATGGTGGGAACGCTACGGCACGCTTTCCATGGCCCTGGTCTTCGCCGTGATGGCCGTCTTCGCCGGCTGGCGCGGCTGGCAGTGGTACCAGTCGCACCAGGCCAACCAGGCCATGGGCTACTACGAGGCGCTCGAGACCGCCGCGGCCCAGCCGGGCGACGACGCGGTGACCCGGATCAAGGCGGCCAGCGCCGCCCTGCGCGACGATTACGCCGGCTCGGGTTATGCCGCGCGCGGCGTGCTGGTGGCGGCCTGGGCCCTGCAGGAACGCAAGGATCTGGACGGCGCTCGCGAACAGCTCGAATGGCTGGCCCGCGACGCGGCCGCCCCGGCATTGCGCGCGGTGGCCCGCCTGCGTCTGGCCGGCGTGCTGTTGACCCAGAAACAGTACGAGCCCGCCCTGGTCCAGCTCCAGGGCACGCCGCCCGCGGGTTTCGCCGGCCTGTACGCCGACCGGCGCGGCGATATCCTGGCCGCTCAGGGTCAGCGCGAACAGGCCGTCCAGGCCTGGAAAGAGGCCTTGAAATCCCTGGGCGCGGATCCTGCGGCCCAGATCGTCCAACTGAAAATCGATGCCCTGAACGGAGCTTGATCATGCGATCCTCTTTCCGCCTGTTTCGCGCGGCGCTCGCCGGTCTGGTCGTCGCCGGGCTGTCCGGCTGCGGCCTGTTTTCCCAGGCCGACGCGCGTTTCGATCCCGCGCCGCTGACCGACTACGCGCCTTCGCTGGCGGTGTCGGCGCGCTGGTCGGTCTCGATCGGCAGTGGTGGCGGCTACGGCTTCGCTCCCGCGCTGGTGGGCGACACCTTGTACGCCGCGACGCCCTCGGGGGCGGTGGCGGCACTGGACGCCGCCTCGGGCGCGCTGCGCTGGCGTGTCGATGCCGGACCGCTGTCGGCAGGGGTCGGCAGCGACGGGCGGCTGGTCGCCGTGGCGACCCAGTCCGGCATGGTCGTGGCCTATGACGCCCAGGGCAAGGAACTCTGGCGCAGCCAGGCCGCCAGCGCCGTCAACGTGCCGCCCGCCGTGGGCGACGGCATTGTTGCGGTGCGCACCACGGATTACCGTATCCAGGCCTTCGACGCCGCCACCGGCAAGCTGCGCTGGAACGTGCAGCGCCCCGGCCCCGCCCTGGCGCTGCGCACCAGCATCCGGATGCTGTCGGTGCCCAACCTGCTGATCGCCGGCATGCCCAACGGCCGCCTGATGGTGATCGACGCGGCGTCCGGCGCCGTGCGCTGGGAAGGCTCGGTCTCCACCTCGCGCGGAGCCTCCGACCTGGAACGCATCACCGACGTGGTCGGCGAGCCCGTCATCGTCGGCCCGCTGCTGTGCGGCGTCAGCTACCAGGGCCGCACGACCTGCTTCGACGTGTCCCAGGGCGGACGGGCCGTCTGGACCCAGGACGTCTCCTCCGCGACCGGCATCAATACCGATGGCCGGCGGCTCTACCTGTCCGACGCGCGCGACACGGTTCGCGCCCTGGACCTGAAGGACGGTCACGAACTCTGGAAGCAGGCGGCGCTGCTCAACCGCCATCTCGGCGCCCCCGCGCCGGTGGGCGCCGCCGTGGCCGTGGGCGACTACGAAGGTTACGTGCATTTCCTGTCGCGCGCCGACGGCGCCCTGATGGCCCGTCTGCAAGTGGGCGGCGGTCCGGTCGCCTCGGCCCTGGTGTCCACTCCGCGCGGAGTGATCGTCCAGACGGGCGACGGCAAACTGATTCTGGTGGGCGTCGGTGGCTGATACGCGCTTCAAGCCGGTCGTGGCCCTGGTCGGGCGCACGAACGTCGGCAAATCGACCCTGTTCAACCGCCTGACGCGCTCGCGCGCGGCGCTGGTGGCGAACATCTCCGGGCTGACCCGCGATCGCCATTATGGCGAGGGGCGGGTGGGCGAGCATCCCTACATCGTGGTCGATACCGGCGGTTTCGAGCCGGTGGCCACGCGCGGCATCCTGGTCGAGATGGCGCGCCAGACCGCCCAGGCCATCGCCGAGTCCGACGTGGTGATCTTCCTGGTGGACGGGCGCGAAGGCATCAACGCCCACGATCACGAAATCGCCCGCCTGCTTCGCAAGTCCGGACAGCGTGTGTTGCTGGCCGTGAACAAGGCCGAAGGCATGCGTCATCACGCCGACCTGGCCCAGTTCCACGAACTGGGGTTGGGCGAGCCGCACCCGATTTCCGCCGCGCACGGCGACGGCGTGTCGGCCCTGGCGGACGAGGCGCTCGCTCCGCTGCTGGCCGAACAGGCCCGCGAATCCGGGGCGGCGGATCCCGAGGCGGCCACGGACGAGGGCGGGGCTCACGAGCACCGTATCAAGCTCGCCATCGCCGGCCGGCCGAACGTCGGCAAGTCCACGCTCATCAATACGCTGGTCGGCGAGGATCGCGTCATCGCCTACGACCTGCCGGGCACCACGCGCGACGCCATCGAGATCGAGTTCGAACGCGGCGAGCGTCGCTACACGCTGATCGACACCGCCGGCCTGCGCCGCCGGGGCAAGGTCTTCGAGACCGTGGAAAAATTCTCGGTCATCAAGACGCTGCAGGCCATCGAGGCCGCCAACGTCGTGTTGCTGCTGATCGACGCCAGCGACGGTATTTCCGATCAGGACGCCCACATTGCCGGCTTCATCACCGAGACGGGCCGCGCCCTGGTGGTGGGCCTGAACAAATGGGACGCGGTGGACCGCGAGCAGCGTGAATGGGTGCAGCGCGAATACGACCGCAAGCTGCGCTTCCTGTCCTTTGCGCGCGTCCTGCATCTCTCGGCCCTGAAAGGGCAGGGGGTCGGTCCCGTGCTCAAGGCCGTGGATGCCGCGCATGCCGCCGCCTTCGCGAAGCTGTCCACGCCCAGGCTGACCCGCATCCTGCAGGCGGCCGTGGAACAGCAGCCGCCGCCGCGCAAGGGCATTTTCCGGCCCAAGATGCGCTACGCCCACCAGGGAGGACAGAATCCGCCGCGCATCATCATCCACGGCAACGCCCTGGACGCGGTGCCCGATTCGTACCGCCGCTATCTCGAAGGCCAGTTCCGCGACGCCTTCAATCTGGCCGGCACGCCGCTGTCGGTGGAATTCAAGTCCTCGCACAACCCCTATCTGAAGGACGAGTCGTGAGCACGCTCTGGAGCGACCACATCGCCGGCCTGGTGCCCTATGTGCCGGGCGAGCAGGCCCGCATCCCGAACCTGCTGAAACTGAATACCAATGAAAACCCGTATGGTCCATCGCCCCGGGCGATCGAGGCCATGCGCGCCGCGCTGACCGACGACCTGCGCCTGTACCCCGACTACCAGGCGCTGGCCCTGCGGAGCACGATCGCGGACCGTTTCGGCCTGGCACCCGATCAGGTGTTCCTGGGCAATGGTTCCGACGAGATCCTGGCGCATGTCTTCAACGCGCTGTTCCTGCGCGGCGGACGTCCCTTGTGGCTGCCCGACGTGACCTACAGCTTCTACAGGACTTACTGCCGCCTGTACGACGTGCCGCATCGCTTGCTCCCGCTGGACGAGGATTTCGCCCTGCGGGTGGCGGACTACACCGGCCCGGCCGCACCGGAACCCGCCGGAATCATCTTCGCCAACCCGAACGCGCCCACCGGCCGCACCCTGACGCTGGACGAGATCGAGGCCATCGCGCGGGCGCGCCCCGACAGCGCCGTGGTGGTGGACGAGGCCTATGTGGATTTCGGCGCCGAATCGGCGGCCGCCCTGATCGGCCGCTTCCCCAACATCCTGGTCGTCCATACCCTGTCCAAATCCCGATCCCTGGCGGGCCTGCGGGTGGGCTACGCCCTGGGTCACGCCGACCTGATTGCCGGGTTGACGCGCCTGAAGGACAGCTTCAATTCTTATCCTCTGGACCGCGTGGCCCTGGCCGGCGCCCAGGCGGCGATCGAGGACGAGGCCTGGTTCGACCGGACCCGGCGGGCCGTGATCGACGCCCGTGAACAACTGGCGCAGGATTTGCGCGCCCTGGGGTTCGAGGTCCTGCCCTCGCAGGCCAATTTCGTTTTCGCCCGTCATCCGGGCCGCGATGCCGCCGCGATCGCCGCCGGCTTGCGCAAGACCGGTATCCTGGTGCGGCATTTCCGCATCCCGCGCATCGACCAGCATCTGCGCATCACCGTGGGCACGCCCGAACAATGCGCCCGCCTGTGTGACGCGCTGCGCGCACTGCCTTCGGACTGAGCGGCGGGACGGCTTCGCGCTGCTGCAATGCATCAATACCGAAACGCATTAAAATAGACCCTCCACCATAACTTCAATAACCGGAGCCCCGTCCATGAGCAACAAAGGGCAAATTCTCCAAGACCCATTCCTGAACGCCTTGCGCAAGGACCACGTGCCCGTCTCGATCTACCTGGTCAACGGGATCAAGCTGCAGGGCCAGGTCGAATCCTTCGACCAGTACGTCGTGCTGCTGCGCAACACGGTCACCCAGATGGTCTACAAGCACGCCATCTCCACCGTCGTGCCTGCCCGTCCCGTCAACTTCCAGGTGGACGATTCTGCCGAATAATCCGTCGCGATACGCTTTTTTGCCGCCTTGGGCGGCAGCGGGCCCGCAGGGTGCGGCGTGCGGGCGTTTTTCTCCGCCCGCCGGGCACCTCGCCCTGGCGGGCATTCATTTTGTGGGCGAGGCATCATGAAGTCGCTCGTCATCAGCGTCGATCTGGGCGAACCCGACTACCAGGCCCATGCCGAGGAATTCCTCATGCTGGCCAGCGGGGCCGGGGCCGACATCGTCGAAGTCCTCACCGCCAGGCGCAGCCGGCCTGACGCCGCGGGCTTCATCGGCTCGGGCAAGATCGAAGAGGCCGCCGCCCTGGTCAAGGCCACCGGGGCGGAGGTCGTGCTCTTCGATCAGGCGCTCACCCCCGCCCAGCAGCGCAATCTGGAACGCCGCTTCGAGGTCCGCGTCGTCGACCGGGTGGCGCTGATTCTGGACATCTTCGCCTTGCGCGCAAAAAGCCACGAGGGCAAGCTGCAGGTCGAACTGGCCCAGTTGCAGCACTTGTCGACCCGTTTGACCCGGATGTGGACCCACCTGGAACGCCAGCGTGGCGGTATCGGCGTGCGCGGCCCTGGCGAATCGCAGCTGGAAACCGACCGGCGCCTGATCGGCGTGCGGGTGCGCGCCTTGAAAGAACGGCTGGACCGGGTCCAGCGCCAGCGCCTGACCCAGCGCCGTGCACGGGTACGCGGCAAGACCCTGTCGGTTTCCCTGGTCGGCTACACCAACGCGGGCAAATCCACCCTGTTCAACGCACTGACCCGTGCCGACGCCTACGCGGCCGACCAGCTCTTCGCCACGCTGGATACGACGACCCGGCGCGTCTGGATCGAGGGCGCCGGCCAGGTCGTCGTGTCCGACACCGTGGGCTTCATCCGGTCACTGCCGCCCATGCTGATCGCGGCATTCCGGGCGACGCTCGAGGAAACCGTCCATGCCGATCTGCTGCTGCACGTGATCGACGCGGCCAGCCCGCAGCGCGACGAACAGATCGCGGCGGTCAACCAGGTCTTGCGAGACATCGGGGCCCATGAAATCCCGCAGATCCTGGTCTACAACAAAATCGACACGGCGGGGTATGCGCCCCGGGTCGAGCGAAACGAACATGGTACGATTGCGCGAGTCTTCGTCAGCGCCCTGCAACGCAGCGGGCTTGACGGCTTGCGTCAGTCGATCGTTGAATTTGGTGGGGAGCCTACGGGAAACAATGCGTGCGATGAAACTGTTCAACCTGAATGATCCGGGCTGGGGGCGGGGCAACCAGAACCAGAACGACGATCCACGCGGAAAGCCCGACCAGTCCTCCGGACCACCCGACCTGGACGAGGTCTGGCGCGATTTCAGCAAGCGCCTGAACGGTCTGTTCGGTCGCCGTGGCGGCGGGCGCGGCCCCCGTCCGCCGTCGGGCGGCGGCATGCCGTCCCTGCCCGGGCCGTCTCTACGCTTCGTGCTGTTGCTGATCGTGGCCGCCGGCCTGCTGTGGCTGGCCAGCGGCTTCATGATCGTCCAGGAAGGCCAGGTGGCCGTCGTCACCCGCTTCGGACAGTACGTCAAGACACTCAATCCGGGCCTGCAGTGGCGCCTGCCGTATCCCATCGAAGCCTCGCAGCCGGTCAACATCTCCCAGTTGCGTACCTTCGAGGTCGGATTCCGGGGTTCGTCGCGCAACAAGGTGCTGTCCGAATCGCTGATGCTCACCAACGACGAAAACATCGTCGACGTGCAATTCGTGGTGCAATACCGCCTGCTGCCCGATGGCGCGCCGGCCTACTTGTTCAACACCAACCAGCCCGACGAATCGGTGCGCCAGGCGGCCGAGACCGCCATGCGCGAGATCGTCGGCCGCAAGCCCATGGATTTCGTGCTGTATTCCGGCCGTACCGAGGTCGCCTCCGAGGTCCAGGCGCTGGCCCAGTCCATCCTGGACCGCTACAAGACCGGGATCCAGATCTCCACCGTGGCCATCCAGAACGTCCAGCCGCCCGAACAGGTCCAGGCCGCGTTCGACGACGCCGTCAAGGCCGGCCAGGACCGTGAACGCCAGATCAACGAAGGCAACGCCTACGCCAGCAAGGTGCTCCCCGAGGCCGAGGGCCAGGCGGCCCGCATGATCCAGGAGTCCGAGGGCTACAGCGCCAAGGTCATCGGCCAGGCCCAGGGCGATACCTCGCGCTTCGACAGCATCGCCACCGAATACGCCAAGGCGCCCGGCGTCACGCGCGAACGACTTTATCTTGAAACCATGCAGGAAATCCTGAGCGACAGCGCCAAGGTGATGATCGACGCCCCGGTGGGCAACAACATGCTCTACCTGCCGCTGGACAAGATCATGGGCCAGGCCGCGCATGCGGCCGGGGGCGCCCCGTCACCGGGCTCGCGCGACACCGGCCCGTCGGGCGGTTCGGCGCCGGCCGCCGCCGGGTCCGCCCAGGCGGCCCAGGGGCAATCCGGGTCCGGCCGTGCGTCGCAGCGTGGCGTGCCGTCCGGTCTGGACAGTCTGATGACCAGCCCGTATTCGAACTAGGAGCCCCAAGATGCAACGCTTTTTCCCCGCCCTGGTCGGTCTGGTCGTGCTCGTCGCGGTGCTGTCCTCGTGCATGTTCGTGGTGCGCGAGCGCGATTCCGCGCTGCTGTTCGCCCTGGGCGAAGTCCGTGAAACCATCACCAAGCCGGGGCTGTACTTCAAGTTCCCGCCGCCCTTCGAAAATGTCGTCTATCTGGACAAGCGGCTGCAGACCATCGAGACGCGCGACCCGGAACGCATCCAGACCGCCGAAAAGAAGAACCTGCTGATCGATTCCTTCGTCAAGTGGCGCATCGCCGATCCGCGCCAGTACTACGTGACCTTCGGCGCCAACAGCAACGCGGCGGTCGAACGCCTCCAGGCGCAGATCCGCGACGCCCTCAATGCCGCCGTCAACGTGCGCACCGTCAAGCAGGTCGTCTCCTCCGATCGCGACACCATCATGAAGGAAATCCAGACCGCCGTGGCGCGCCGCGCCCAGCCGCTGGGCGTGGACGTGGTCGACGTGCGACTGCGGCGCATCGATTTCGCGCCGGAGATCTCCGAATCCGTCTACCGGCGCATGGAAGCCGAGCGCAAGCAGGAAGCCAACCGCCTGCGGGCCAGCGGCGCCGCCGACAGCGAACGCATCCGTGCCGAAGCAGACCGCAAGCGCCAGGAAGTCCTGGCCCGGGCCTATGCCGAAGCCCAGGCCAAGCGCGGCGAGGGCGATGCCACCGCGGCTGCCATCTACGCCAAGTCCTACGGCCAGGATCCCGAGTTCTACAGCTTCTACAAGAGCCTCGACGCGTACCGTTCGGCCTTCGCCGACCGCAGCGGCACCCTGGTCCTGAGTCCGGATTCGGATTTCTTCCGCTTCTGGGACCGCGCCGGGGGCGGCAAGGCCGCCGCGCAGCCCGCCGCCCGCTGAACGAGGATCGACCGACCATGATGTCAAGCTGGCTGCTGCCGGAAAACCTGTCGGACGTCCTGCCCGCCGAAGCGCGCCGCATCGAGGAATTGCGCCGCGAACTGCTGGATCTGTACCGGACCTACGGCTTCGAGCTCGTCGCGCCGCCCATGGTGGAATATCTCGACTCCCTGATGCCGGCCGACGACGAGGCCTTGCGCCTGCGCACTTGCAAGCTGGTGGACCAGCTCTCGGGCCTGACCATGGGTGTGCGGGCCGACATCACCATCCAGGTCTCGCGCATCGACGCCCATCTGCTCAATCGCGAGGGGGTCACCAGGCTGTGCTATTGCGGGCCGGTGGTGCACGCGCGGGCGGCCGGCCTGTTGTCCGACCGGGAATTGCTGCAGATCGGCGCGGAAATCTTCGGCCATGCGGGCGTGCAGGCCGACCTCGAGTCGATCCGCCTGGCGCTGGAATCCGTGCGCCGGGCCGGCGTGCGCGAGCCGCGGCTGGACCTGAATCATCCCGGGGTGGGGCGGGCCTTGGTGGACGCCGATCCGGCCCTGGCCGAAACTGCGGACGGGGTCTTCGAACTGCTCAGTGCCAAAGACGTGCCCGGCCTGGAGGCTCTGTGCGCCGCATGCGGCGCGCGCGGCGATACCCTGGACGCGTTGCGCGCCTTGACCGCCTTGTACGGCGACCTGTCGGTGCTGGAGCGCGCCCGCGAACGCCTGCCCGACCTGCCGGCCGTGCGCGCCGCGCTGAACGACCTGGGGACCCTGTGCGAGGCCCTGCCGGACGCGCCGATCGCGCTGGATCTGGCGGACATGGGCGGAGGCTACGGTTACCACTCCGGCGTCATGTTCGCCATTTACGCGGCGGGCTGGCACGACGCCCTGGTGCGCGGCGGGCGCTACGACGGCATCGGCCGCAAATTCGGCCGCGCCCGGCCCGCCACCGGGTTCAGCCTGGACCTGCGCAAGCTGTCCGCGGGGCTGCCCGACGCGCGGCCCGTGCAGGCCATCCGCGCACCCTGGTCCGACGATCCCGCCCTGGTGCAAGCCATTCGTGCGCTGCGGGCCCAGGGGCGCGTCGTGATCCAGTCGTTGCCGGGCGAACGCCAGTGCCCGGACGAATTTTTCGTGGATCAGGAATTGGCCGCCACCGGCGATGGCTGGGCGCTGCGGCCCCTGGGCGGCGCCGCCTGAAGGCGGCGATCGCCGGACATCGTCACCGATGGTATAAACTAACCCGTTTCCCATGGCGGCATTCCGTCGCCTTTCGAAAGACCTATGAGCAAGAACATCGTCGTGATCGGCACCCAGTGGGGTGACGAAGGCAAGGGCAAGATCGTTGACTGGCTGGCCGAATCGGCCCAGGGCGTCGTGCGCTTCCAGGGCGGCCACAATGCCGGCCATACCCTGTGGATCAACGGCCGCAAGACCATCCTGCGCCTGATCCCGTCGGGCATCATGCACCCGCACGTCACCTGCTACATCGGCAACGGCGTGGTGCTTTCGCCAGAGGCCCTGCTCGCCGAGATCGGCGAACTGGAAGCGGCCGGCCTGGACGTGCGTTCGCGCCTGCAGATCTCCGCCGCCTGCCCGCTGATCCTGCCTTACCACGTGGCCCTGGACCAGGCCCGCGAGGCCCGCAAGGGCGAGGGCAAGATCGGCACCACGGGTCGCGGCATCGGTCCCGCCTACGAGGACAAGGTCGCGCGCCGCGCCCTGCGCGTCCAGGATCTGTACGATCCGGCCGTGTTCGACGAAAAACTCGCCGAGGTCCTGGATTATCACAATTTCGTGCTGACCCAGTATCTGGGCGCCAAGCCGGTCGAAGCCGCCCAGGTGCGCGATCTCGTCATGGCCCTGGCCCCCCAGCTCGAACCCATGGTGGCCGACGTCTCCAGCAATCTTCACATCGCGCGCCGCGCGGGGCACGATCTGCTCTTCGAAGGCGCCCAGGGCACGCTGCTGGACATCGATCACGGCACTTATCCCTTCGTCACCAGCAGCAACTGCGTGGCGGGCGCCGCATCGGCCGGCTCGGGCGTCGGCCCCCAGGCCCTGGACTACGTCCTCGGCATCGCCAAGGCCTACACCACGCGCGTCGGCTCGGGGCCGTTCCCGACCGAACTGCTGGACGACACCGGCCTGCGCCTGGCCACGGTGGGCAAGGAATTCGGCTCGGTCACGGGGCGCCCCCGCCGCTGCGGCTGGTTCGACGGCGCGGCCATGAAGCGCTCGGTCATGATCAACGGCCTGACGGGCCTGTGCATCACCAAGCTGGACGTGCTCGACGGCGTCGAGCAGATCAAGATCGGCGTGGGCTATCGCTACAAGGGCCAGTTCCTGGATGTGCTGCCCTACGGCGCCCACGCCGCGGCCGAAGCCGAGCCCGTGCTCGAGGAAATGGCCGGCTGGTCGGAATCCACGGTGGGGATCACCGAATACGACAAGCTGCCGGTCAACGCGCGCCGCTACCTGGAACGCATCGCCGAGGTCTGCGATGTGCCGATCGACATGGTTTCGACCGGTCCCGATCGCCTGGAAACCATCGTCCTGCGTCATCCCCTCCAGGGTTGATGCGCCGGGACAAAACCGAAACCGCAAGTCCGCTTGCGGTTTTTTCATTCTCCAAATTCATCTTCACACGAACGGAAAACACCGATGAGCATGCCACCGAGCACTGAACGCGACCTCTGGGTCAGCTGGGAACAGTATCACGGCCTGATCGAACGCCTGGCCCTTCAGGTTCACGAGTCTGGCTGGGCTTTCGACAAGATTCTCTGCCTGGCGCGTGGCGGGGTGCGTGTGGGGGATGTGCTGTCGCGCATCTTCGATCTGCCCTTGGGGATCCTGGCGACCAGCAGCTACCGCGAGGCGGCGGGCACGGTCCAGGGGCAACTCGACATCGCCCAGTTCATTACGATCACGCGCGGCACGCTGGACGGCCGGGTGCTGCTGGTGGACGACATGGTGGACACCGGACTGACCTTTACGCGGGTGCGCGACCACCTGGTCAAGCAGTTTCCCGGCATCACAGAATTGCGCACGGCGGTGCTGTGGGTCAAGGGCCATTCCCAGGTGCAACCCGACTATCATGTCGAGCACCTGCCGACCAATCCCTGGATCCACCAACCCTTCGAAGACTATGACAGTCTGCGGCCGCACCAGTTGGAGTCCTGGATCCGCAAAGGCGTGCGCACGGCATACCCTGACGCGCAGTGAGTCCGGGACGCGGGGGCGGCGCCACTTTGTGTGGCCGGCTTCGCGCATGGTCATATCCATGGATTCATGCTAAAATCTTTCGTCTATTCAAGAATTTTTTTCTTCAACTTAACCATGGGCGCACCGGAATCGAATTTCCGACGTTCATGAACATTACAGGCTTTCAAGGATTTACATGCCGATTGTCCGCCTCAAAGAAAACGAGCCCTTCGAGGCCGCCCTGCGGCGCTTCAAGCGCACCATCGAAAAGACCGGCCTTCTGACCGAACTGCGTTCGCGCGAGTTTTATGAAAAGCCCACGGCCGAGCGCAAGCGCAAGCGCGCCGCCGCCGTCAAGCGCCACTACAAGCGCATCCGCAGCCAACAACTGCCGCCGCGACTCTATTGATTGATTCCTGATTCCTTTATTCAGGAACTGCTCGCGCGCGTCGATATCGTCGACGTGGTCGGCCGGTACGTCAAGCTGCGCAAAGGGGGCGCAAACCTGCTGGGTTTGTGCCCTTTTCACAATGAAAAGACGCCGTCGTTCACTGTCAGCCCGACCAAGCAGTTCTATCATTGTTTCGGTTGCGGTGCGCACGGCACCGCGCTGCGGTTTCTGACCGAGCACACCGGGGCGCCGTTTCCGGAAGCCGTGCGCGGCCTCGCGGCCAGCGTCGGCATGACGGTGCCCGAAGAACCCCGCAGCCCCCGCCAGCGCGCCGCCGATCGCGAGCGCCGCGAGGAAGGCTCGCGGCAGCAACGCATCCTGGATCAGGCACAGGCGCATTACCGCGCCGCCCTGAAGCAGGCCCCCGAAGCCATCGAATATCTGAAGCGGCGCGGCCTCAGCGGCGAGATCGCCGCCCGCTTCGGCTTGGGCTGGGCCAGCCGTGACCGGCGCGGGCTGGCGGCGGTCTTCACCCACTACGAGGACCCCGCCTTGCTGGAATCGGGGCTGGTGATCGAGTCCGAGGACGGACGGCGCCATGACCGGTTCCGGGGCCGTGTCATGTTTCCGATCCACAACCCGCGCGGCCAGCTCATCGGCTTCGGTGGCCGTCTGATCGAACCGGGTGAACCCAAATACCTGAACTCCCCCGAAACCAGCCTGTTTTCCAAGGGCAACGAACTCTATGGGCTGCACGAAGCGCGCGCCGGCGTCCGCGCCGAAGGATGCGTACTGGTGGTCGAGGGCTACATGGACGTGGTGGCACTGGCCCAGTACGGACTCAACAATGCCGTGGCGACGCTGGGCACGTCCACCACGCCGGAACACCTGCGCAAACTGCGCCGCGCCAGCGACCGCATCGTCTTCAGCTTCGATGGCGACGGCGCCGGGCGCAAGGCGGCCTGGCGGGCTCTTCAGGCCTGTCTGCCCTGGGTGGCCGAGGACATCTCGATGCGCTTCCTGTTCCTGCCGGAAGGCCACGATCCGGACTCCTATGTGCGAGCCTACGGCGTCCAGGCACTGCGCGCTTATCTCGACGAAGCCATGCCCCTGTCGCGCTTCATGCTCGATGAACTGGCCTCGCGCCACGACCTGGAAGAGGCCGAGGGCCGGGCCGCCTGCGTGCACGAAGCCCGGCCGCTGTTCGCGCAGATGCCCGAGGGCGGGTTCCGCCTGCAGCTGGAGCGAGAATTCGCCCGCCGGGTCCGTCTGACGCCTGAAGAGCTGGCCCAACTCCTGGCGGTCGCAGGTCCCGCGGCCGGCGGTCCCGGGCAGCATGCGGCGACGGGCCGGCCGGCGGGGCAGGGCGGCGTGGCGGGGAGCATGGGCGCGTCCGCGCGGCTTTTCCGCCCGGAAGAAGGGCATGGGCCCGAATCGGGCGAGCCGCCGTGGCAGGACGGCGAATACCCGGATGCGGCCCCTGATCTGGAGGGCGCGCCGCCCTGGGCGGGCGATGCGCCGACGCGGGCGCCACGCGGCTCGGGCCGGATGCCGCGCAGGGGCGGTGGTTCACGGCAGGTCACGCCCATGGCGCGGCGACTGCTGCGGCTGCTGCTGGCGCATCCCGCCCTGGTTTCCGGGCTGGGAGACCAGCAGCTTGAATTGCTGGCCCATCATCCCCATCTGGAACTGGTCAGGCAGCTCATCGGCCTGGCCAGCACGTGCGGCGCCGCGCACGCGGGGGCGTTGCTGCAGGCGGCCGATTCCGAATCGGACCTCGCGCGCGCGATCCAGGATCTGTCCACCGAACTGATGGCCCAGGATCTGCCCGATCCGCAGGCCGAATGGGATGATGCCTTGCGGCTCATCGAGCGCCAGACGGTGCAGGAGCAGTGCGACCGGCTGATCGAATCCGGGCTGACGACGGACGAAGACCGCCGCCGTTATCAGGATCTCAGCCGCCGCCTGGCCCGGCTGAAGGCCGGGGCGGGGTGATTCTTCCTCGCAAGTGCAGTAAACTATATGGTTTTCAATAAGTTGTCGCGTATTAGTATTGCGGTAAGACCCATTGCGGTAAAACCCATTGCGGCAAGACCCGCGGTGCATCTCTACGGAACCCACACATGACCCAAGGAACTGGCAAGGCCTCCACGGCCGCCAAAAAAACGACTGCCAAGAAAACCAAGGCGGCGGGCATCGCGCCCGAAGCCGAGGTGAAGTCGGCCAGGGGGGCTGCGGTGCCGGAAGCCACCGCGGCGAAAAAGACCGCCCGCAAGGCGGTCGCCGAAAAGGCGCCGGCCGACAAGCCCGCAGCCGCCAAGAAGGCCGCCGCCGACAAGCCGCGCGCCGCCAAGGCCGTGCCCTCGGGGCGCAAGCCCGGCCGTCCGGCCAAGAACGCCGGCGGCGACGGCGGTGACTATGTGGACGACGATGTCGAGGACGGCGAGGTCATCCCCGACCTCAAGCCGCTGCCCAAGCGGGGCGGAAAGCGTGCCAAGGGCGAAAAGGACAGCCCGTCGCGCAGCCAGATGACGCCCGAGGAACAGGAGGCCCGGCGCAACCGCCTGAAGATCCTGATCAAGCTCGGCAAGGATCGTGGCTACCTGACCTACGGCGAGATCAACGACCACCTGCCCGACGATCTGGTCGACGCCGAGGCCATCGACGGTATCATCAGCACCTTCAGCGACATGGGCATCTCGGTCTACGACCAGGCGCCGGACGCTGAAACCCTGCTGATGAGCGACAACGTGCCCTCTGCCGCCAGCGACGACGATGTCGAGGACGAGGCCGAGGCCGCCCTGACCACCGTGGATTCGGACTTCGGCCGCACCACCGACCCGGTGCGCATGTACATGCGCGAAATGGGCACGGTCGAACTCCTCACCCGCGAGGGCGAAATCGAGATCGCCAAGCGGATCGAGGACGGCCTCAAGCACATGGTCATGGCCATTGCGGCCTGCCCGACCACCGTCAACGAGATCCTGGAGCACGTGCGTCGCGTGCGCGACGGCTCGGCGCAGATCGACGAGGTCGTGGACGGCCTGATCGACGAGGAAGGCGAGGACTACGCCGGTTCGGGCGTGGCTTCGGACGAGGACGATGGCCCGGCCGGCGGCATGAGCAGCAAGCAGCTGGAATACTTGCGCACCAAGGCCCTCAAGATCTTCGACGAGGTCGAGACCTGGTTCGACAAGATGCGCGTGGCCTTCGAGTCCGAGGGCTACCGCTCCACCGCCTACGTCCAGGCGCGCGAGGCCATCCACGGCCAGCTGATGGGCGTGCGCTTCACCGCCAAGATGGTCGAACGCCTGGCGGACGCACTGCGCGCCCAGGTCGCGGAGGTCCGCGCCCAGGAGCGCGCCGCCATGTCGATCTGCGTGAGTCGTGCCGGCATGCCGCGCAATCATTTCATCAAGGCCTTCCCCGGCAACGAGACCAATCTGGGCTGGGTGGACGAGGAAATCGCCGCCGGTCACGATTATTCCGAGACCCTGGCGCGCCACGCCCCGGCGATCCAGGAAGTCCAGCAGAAGCTGATCGAACTGCAGCGCAACGTCGTGCTGCCCCTCAAGGACCTGAAGGACGTCAACAAACGCATGGCCACCGGCGAGGCCAAGGCCCGCAAGGCCAAGCGCGAAATGACCGAGGCCAATCTGCGTCTGGTGATTTCCATCGCCAAGAAATACACCAATCGCGGCCTGCAGTTCCTCGACCTGATCCAGGAAGGCAACATCGGCCTGATGAAGGCCGTGGACAAGTTCGAGTACCGGCGTGGTTACAAGTTCTCCACCTATGCCACGTGGTGGATCCGTCAGGCCATCACCCGTTCGATCGCCGATCAGGCACGCACCATCCGCATCCCGGTGCACATGATCGAGACGATCAACAAGATGAACCGGATCAACCGCCAGATCCTGCAGGAAACCGGTGCGGAACCGGATCCCGCGACGCTGGCGCAGAAAATGGACATGCCGGAAGACAAGGTCCGCAAGATCCTGAAGATCGCCAAGGAACCGATCTCGATGGAAACCCCCATCGGCGACGACGACGATTCCCATCTGGGCGATTTCATCGAGGACACGGGCACGGTGTCGCCGTCGGATTCGGCCCTGCACGGCTCCATGCGCGACGTCGTCAAGGAAGTCCTGGATTCGCTCACCCCGCGCGAGGCCAAGGTTCTGCGCATGCGTTTCGGCATCGAGATGAGCACCGACCAGACCCTGGAGGAAGTCGGCAAGCAATTCGATGTGACCCGCGAGCGGATCCGCCAGATCGAGGCCAAGGCCCTGCGCAAATTGCGCCACCCCAGCCGCGCGGACAAGCTGAAGTCCTTCCTCGAAGGGCAGTAGGCTTTCAGCCGGACGCAACAGGGGCCGCCTTCGGGCGGCCCCTGTTTCATTGTCTCATTTCAGCTTGCGGTACAGTGTGCTGCGATGGATGCCCAGGCGGCGAGCCGCGCGGCTGACGCTGCCCTGGCAGTCGCGCAGGGCCTGCTCGATGGCCTGGCGCTCCAGCGCGCGCAGGCCGGGGCCGGCATCCGTTTGAGGCGCTGGAGCGCGGCCGGTCTCCGCCATGATGGGCAAGACCGGCTCGCGGGCGGCCGGCCCTGCGGATCGGGAACCCGGCGGCGCGATGTCACCGGGCAGTCCCCCGATCGTGACGGGGACGGGGCCGGGATGCTGGCAGCGCAGCCGGCGCAATACGCTGAAGAGTTCGCGGTAGTTGCCCGGCCAGTCGTGGCGGGTCAGGGCCGCCAGCGCATCCCCGCTCAGGCGGCCTCCCAGCGCCCGGTAGGCGTCTTCGACGAAAGCCGCCAGATCGGGCCGTTCACGCAGCGGCGGCAGATGCAGCGGCATGTCCTGCAGCCGGTAGTACAGGTCGGCGCGGAACCGGCCTTGGGCAACCAGCGACTTCAGATCCTGATGGCTGGCGCTGATCAGGCCGAATGCCAGAGGCACGCGCTTGTCGGAGCCCAGCGGCTGGACCTCGCGTTCCTGCAGAACCCGCAGCAGGCGGGTCTGCAGCGCCAGGGGCATGTCGCCGATCTCGTCCAGGAACAGCACCCCGCCTTGCGCCTGACGCAGCAGGCCGCGCGCGCCTTCGCGACGCGCGCCGGTGAAGGCGCCCGGCTCGTAACCGAAGAGTTCGGACTCGACCAGGTGTTCGGGCAGGGCGGCGCAGTTGATGGCGACGAAAGGGCCCGCGCGCCAGGCGCCGCGGGCATGGATGTGACGCGACAGGACCTCCTTGCCCGTGCCGGTCTCGCCGCACAGCAGCACGGCCAGGCCGGAGTCCAGGGCGCGCACGGCCTGATCCAGCAGGGGGCTGCTGACGGCGTCGGGTTCGGGCAGCGGGCGGGCGTCCGGGCGAGTGTCGGCCGCCTTCGGGTGTTTCGGCGCGTGCGATGTGGAGACCGGACGGGCCGGTGCGCGCGGGGGCGCGATCAGGCGGCCGGTCAAAGGCTGGCCGTCGTGACGGTGCAGCGGCGTGTCACGAGTGTGCAGCGGCCCATCGATCCATTGCGAGCAGGGCGTGCCGATGAGGCGGCCCCAGTCCGCGTCCAGCGCCCGCAGGGCGGCCTCGTTGGCGCCGGCGATGCGGGCATCGTCGTCCAGCAGCAGAAGGGCGCGACCGTCGTCCTCCGGTTCCCTGCCAAGGCGGAAGTCCAGTCTGCGCAGGGGGCTCTCGCATAGCATCTGGTCGGTGATGCCCCGCGCCATGCGCTGCACCAGCGTCAGCACATAGTCGCGCATGTCGTCGGCCGGGCCGGACAGGTCCAGGATGCCGAGGATCTCGCCCGTGGCCGAAAAAATGGGCGCGGCATGGCAGCTGAGGATGCTGTTGCAGGCCAGGAAATGTTCCGCGCCGTGGATGCGTACGGCGCGGCCATCGTGGAGGGCCGTGCCAATGGCGTTGGTGCCGCGCAAGGGCTCGGCCCAGCTCACGCCGGGCTGCAGCGCCACGCGGCGTGCCTTGTCCTGGAAACTGCGGCTACCGCGTTCGTGAAGGATCAGGCCGCTGGCATCGGCCAGCAGCACGACGCTGTGCGCCGAATCCCCCAGTGCGCCCAGCGCGTCGAGGCAGGGTTCGGCCAGGCGCAGCAGATGGTGGTTGGCCTCGCGGCGCAGGTCCAGGTCGGCGCGGGTCAGGGGATTGGGATCGGCCAGCAGGGCGGGGTCCAGATCGGCGCAGCGCGCCCAGGACTGATGGATGCGCGTCTCGGCCTGCGGGCGGGCGCCCGGCGCCAGGTGGATCGTGGGCGGTGTCTGCATGCAAGTCTCCGTCCTGGGCGTCGCGGAACCTGTCGCGGTCCGCGACGGCGGCTGTCGCCGTTCGCGGCGCGATGTGTCGCAAAATGCGACAAGCCCATGTTTTAAAAGCCGTTTCACATTCAGTATGCCACCACCGTCGGGCCTTTGAAAGCATGCCGGTCGCGGGGCGCCGTGCCGCGACCGGCATGCCCCACGCATGATGGCACGGTCTTTGCTTTAGTGAAGAGAAGTCCCGCCGCGCGTCGCAGCGGGCGTCCGGGGGGCCTGTTCGGGCGGAACCCGGCTCATCGACAAGGAGACAGACATGGATATGACCGACCTGAAGCATTTTGGCATCGACATCGGCTTTCCCTACAAGAAACACTACGAGAACTACATCGGCGGGCGCTGGGTGGCGCCAGCCGCCGGGCGCTATTTCGACAATCTGTCGCCGATCACCGGACAGGTGTTCTGCGAAGTTGCGCGCTCGGACGCGGCCGACGTAGAGGCCGCGCTGGATGCCGCGCACGCGGCGCGCAAGGCCTGGGGTGAAACGTCCGTGGCGGAACGCGCCGGCGTCCTGCTGCGCATCGCCGACCGCATGGAACAGAACATGCGCCTGCTGGCGGTGGCCGAGACCATCGACAATGGCAAGCCGCTGCGCGAAACCATGGCGGCGGACCTGCCGCTGGCGATCGACCACCTGCGCTATTTCGCCGGCTGCGTCCGCGCCCAGGAGGGCGGGATCTCGGAAATCGACAAGACCACGGTGGCCTACCATTTCCACGAACCCATGGGCGTCGTGGGGCAGATCATTCCCTGGAATTTTCCCCTGCTGATGGCTGCCTGGAAGCTCGGTCCGGCGCTGGCGGCGGGCAATTGCGTGGTGCTCAAGCCCGCCGAGCAGACCCCGGCCTCGATCCTGGTGCTGATGGAGCTGGTCGGCGATCTGCTGCCGCCGGGCGTATTGAACATCGTCAACGGCTTCGGCAAGGAAGCCGGCGCGGCGCTGGCTTCCAGCAAGCGCATCGCAAAAATCGCCTTCACCGGCTCGACGCCCACCGGCAGGCACATCCTGCATGCCGCCGCCGACAGCCTGATCCCCAGCACCGTTGAGCTGGGCGGCAAGAGCCCCAACATCTTCTTCGCCAACGTGATGGACCAGGATGACGCCTTCCTCGACAAGGCGCTGGAAGGCCTGAGCATGTTCGCCCTGAACCAGGGCGAAGTCTGCACCTGCCCCTCGCGCATTCTGATCCAGGAGTCGATCTACGAACGCTTCATCGAACGCGCCATCAAGCGGGTCGAATCCATGAAGACCGGGCATCCCCTGGACGCCTCCACCATGCTGGGCGCCCAGGTATCCAAGGCGCAGATGGACAAAATCCTGGGCTACATCGACATTGGTCGCGAAGAAGGCGCCCGCTGCCTGACCGGCGGGGCGCGCAACGTCCCCGGCGCCGGCCTGGACGAGGGCTTCTACGTCAAGCCGACACTGCTGTTCGGCGAGAACGACATGCGTGTCTTCCAGGAGGAAATCTTCGGTCCGGTGGCCTCGGTCATGACCTTCAAGGACGAAGACGAGGCCGTCGCCATCGCCAACGACACCGACTATGGCCTGGGGGCCGGCGTATGGACGCGCGACGGTTCGCAGGCTTACCGCGTCGGGCGCCAGATCCAGGCCGGCCGGGTCTGGACCAACTGCTATCACCTGTACCCGGCGCACGCGGCGTTCGGCGGGTACAAGCAGTCCGGCATCGGCCGCGAGACCCACAAGATGGCGCTGAACGCTTACCAGCAGACGAAATGCCTGCTGGTCAGCTACAGCCCCGAAGCGCTCGGGTTCTTCTGAACTCAGGCGGCCTGCGCCTGGCCCTCGGCCTCGACGGCACCGAGCGGCCGGGCGCGGGTGTCCGTGTCCGGCGGCACCGCGCCCGAGGACAGGGCCTCGTCCAGACGGCGCTTGTCCAGCTCGCCTTCCCAGCGGGCCACCACGATGGTGGCGGTGGCGTTGCCCACCAGGTTGGTCAGGGCGCGGCATTCCGACATGAAACGGTCCACGCCCAGGATCAGGGCTATGCCGGCCACCGGCACAGAAGGAATGACCGACAGCGTGGCCGCCAGCGTGATGAATCCGGCGCCGGTGACGCCGGCCGCGCCCTTGGAGCTGAGCATGGCCACCAGCAACAGCAGGATCTGGTCGCCGAGGCTCAGGGGGATGTCGCAGGCCTGGGCGATGAACAGGGCCGCCATGGTCATGTAGATGTTGGTGCCGTCCAGGTTGAAGGAATACCCCGTGGGGATCACCAGTCCCACGACCGATTTCGAACAGCCGGCGCCCTCCATCTTCCGCATCAGGGTGGGCAGGGCGGCTTCCGAGGAACTGGTGCCAAGTACCAGCAGCAGTTCTTCGCGGATGTAGCGCACCAGCTTCAGGATCGAGAAGCCGTTGTAGCGGGCCACCGCGCCCAGGATCACCAGCACGAACAGCACGGCCGTGGCGTAGAACGTGCCCACCAGCATGGCCAGATTCAGCACCGAGCCGATGCCGTACTTGCCGATGGTGAAGGCCATGGCGCCGAAGGCTCCGATGGGCGCGGCTTTCATCAGGATCTCCACGATCTTGAAGACCGGGCCCGCCAGGGCGCTGAGCAGGTCCAGCACGGGCCTGGCGCGTTCGCCGACAATGGCCAGGGCGATGCCGAACAGCACGGCGATGAACAGGACCTGGAGGATGTCGCCGCTGACGAAGGGGCTGAACATCGTCGTCGGGATGATGTTCATCAGGAAGTCGGCGAAGGTCGAGTCGTGCGCCTGGGTCACGTAGGTGGCGACGGCGTCTCCGTCCAGGGATGCGGGATCGATGTGCATGCCGGCGCCGGGCTGCACGATGTGGCTGACGATCATCCCGATGGCCAGCGCCAGCGTCGAAAAGGTCAGGAAATACAGCATGGCCTTGCCCGTGACGCGGCCGACGGTCTTCAGGTCGCTCATGGCGGCGATGCCGGTGGCTACGGTCAGGAAGATTACCGGGGCGATGATCATCTTGACGAGCTTGATGAAGCCGTCGCCCAGGGGTTTCATGGCTTCGCCCAATTGGGGCGCGTAGTGGCCAAGCAGGATGCCGACGGCGATCGCGAACAGGACCTGGACATAAAGGATCCGGTGGAGCGGGAGCTTGCGCGCGGGGACGGCGTGGGTCGGGGTGTCGAGCATGGTCTGTGTCTCCAGACAGGGCCGGGCGGGACGAGTTTGGCTCGTCGGTGCCCGCATTTTTTTCAAAGGGAGGCGGCGCCTGTCGCCAGGTCCGTCGGCAAAGCACAAAGCAATCTTCGTGCCAATTTTTGAAACATATGGCGCATGCGTGCCATCCTTTTGATTCATCGGGTTTTTCCAATGGCTGCAAGATGTCTCCGACCCGCGCGGCCGCTGCCGCCGGGCGTTAATCTGGCGAAATTCCGCACATCTGTGCGATAGAATGTCCGAAATTCCGCCTTGTTGAACATGTCTCCCTACCCCTCATCCGCCGAACCGCGCCGTCCCTCCGCCTGGATGGCGCGCTGGCTGCTGGCGATCGCGGGCATCGCCCTGCTGGCCGGCGTGCTCGGGGGGGCCGGCGCCTGGGCGCGGGATCGCGCCCTGCGGGATCTGGAGACCCAGGCGCGGGTGTCGGCGCAATTGAGCCTCACCGCGCTGAACCACACGCTCGACAAGTTCCACGCCATTCCGAGCATCCTGGCACAGGACACGGCGCTGGCGGCCGTCCTGGAATCCCCCGCGCCGTCCGCGCTGGATGATCTGAGCCGCAGGCTGGAGACGCTGGGCCGGGAACTGGGACTGTCCGTCCTGTATGTGCTGGACGCGTCCGGCAGGACAGTGTCGTCGAGCAACTGGCGCAAGCCGGACTCCTTCGTGGGGCACGATTACCGGTTCCGCCCCTATTTCACGGATGCCATGGAGGCCCGGGACGCGGCCCATTTCGCGCTCGGCGTCGTCAGCCACGAGGCGGGTCTGTTCCTGTCGCGCCGGATC
The DNA here is from genome assembly GCF_027214045.1 of Castellaniella denitrificans. Lineage (GTDB taxonomy): Bacteria > Pseudomonadota > Gammaproteobacteria > Burkholderiales > Burkholderiaceae_B > Castellaniella > Castellaniella denitrificans_A. Next base: position 60,911 of record NZ_JAPWHE010000007.1, read on the forward strand.
GATGGGGCGCGGGGCCCGCTGGGCGTGGTCGTGCTCAAGATCGGCTTTCGGGACCTGGAGTCGGCCTGGGCCCGCAGCGGCATGCCGCAGTTCGTCACCGACGACCGTCAGGTGGTGTTGCTGGGCTATCCGGAGGACTGGCATTACCGGGTGGCGCGGCCGATGTCGTCGGCCGAGGCTGTCCGTGTCAGGTCCAGCCTGCAGTTCGGCGCGGCGCCTCTGGATCCGTTGCCCCTGACGCCGTCCCTGATGAGCGAGAACTGGTCGCCTGCGCCCCTGCTGCGCCTGACACGCGCGGCGGCCGGCCTGGAAAAGGGCGCGCGCGTACTGCACATTGAACAGGCGGTGGCGCGCATGGACGGCTGGCGCCTGCATCTGCTCAAGCCCGTGTCGAACGATCTGGCGCGGGCTGAGCTGACCGCCCAGGCGCTGACCCTGCTGGCGCTGGCCACGCTGGGCCTGACCGGATGGTGGGCCGCGCAGCGGCGGCGGCGGGCCCGGGCGTTGCTGGCCGCGCGGGATGCGCTCGAGGCCGAGGTCCGCACGCGCACCGGCGAGCTGCGGCACGCCAACGAACGGCTGCGCGCCGAAATGGACGAGCGCCGCCGGACCGAGGCGCGCCTGCATGAAATGCAGGACGAACTGGTCCAGGCCAACAAGCTGTCCCTTCTGGGCCAGGTGGCCGCGGGCGTGGCGCACGAGATCAATCAGCCGGTCGGCGCGATCCGGACCTACGCCGATAACGCCGGGGAATTCCTGCGACGCGGCCAGGCCGACCGTGCATGTGAAAATCTGGCGACGATCGCGCGCCTGACCGAGCGCATCGGCGGCATCACGCAGGAACTGCGGGCGTTTTCGCGCAAGCGGGCGGCGGCCATCGGCGCCGTCGAGCTCGATGCGGCACTGGATGGCGCGCTGATGCTGGCCGGGCCGCGCCTGGGCCGGCAGGGTGTGCGTCTGGAGGACGGCCGCGCGGGTAGGCCGTCGCCCCGGGTGCGTGCGGACGCCATGCGCCTGGAGCAGGTGTTCGTCAACCTGCTGCACAACGCGCTGGAGGCGCTCGCGGACACCGCGCGGCCGGGCATCCGCCTGAGCGTCGAGCGCGACGGAGAGCGGGTCCGGGTGCGGATCGAGGATAACGGGCCGGGCATCGATCCGGCGGCGCGCGAGCGCCTGTTCACGCCTTTTTTCACCACCCGGGCGCAGGGTGTGGGGCTGGGTCTGGTGATCTCGCGCGACATCCTGGCCGAGTTCGGCGGGACACTGGCGGCGCTTGATGTCGCGGCGGGCGCGGCGTTCGAGGTGACGCTGGAAGCGATGGAGGAGTCGCAATGAGTCCGATGGAAGTGCTGTTCGTGGACGATGATGAGGACGTGCGCGACGCCAACGCGCAAGCGCTCGATCTCCAGGGCGTGTCCGTGCGGGCTTGCGCGAGCGCGCACGAGGCGCTGGACATCCTCACGGACGCCTTCTCCGGCGTGCTGGTCACGGACGTGCGCATGGCCGACATGGACGGCCTGACGCTGTTCCGCCATGTGCGGCGCCTGGATCCGGAAATTCCCGTGATCCTCATCACCGGCCATGGGGACATCGAGATGGCGGTGGGCGCCATGCGCGAGGGCGCCTACGATTTCCTGTCCAAGCCCTATGCGCCCGAACGGCTGCTGGCCGCCATCCGCCACGGCACCGCGCAGCGGCGGCTGGTGCTGGAAAACCGACGGCTGCGGGCGCAGGCCTCGGATTCCGGGGATGCCGCCGAATCGTTGCTGATCGGCAATGCGCCCGCCATCGTGCGGATCCGCGAACTGCTGCGGCACGTGGCCGATGCCGACGTGGACGTGCTGGTGCGCGGCGAGACCGGCAGCGGCAAGGAAGTCGTGGCCCAGGTTCTGCATCGGCTCAGTCGCCGGCGGGACGCGCCTTTCGTCGCCATCAATTGCGGCGCGTTGCCCGAATCCGTCATCGAAAGCGAACTGTTCGGTCACGAGGCGGGCGCTTTCACCGGTGCGCAGAAACGCCGCGTGGGACGCATCGAGCATGCCGGCGGCGGCACGCTCTTCCTCGACGAGATCGAGAGCATGTCGCCGGCGATGCAGGTGCGGCTGCTGCGGGTGCTGGAAACACGCCAGGTTGCGCCGTTGGGCACCAACGAGCAGCGCACCGTGGACCTGCGGGTGATCGCGGCCACCAAGGCCGACCTGGGCGATCCCGCCATGCGCGCGCGGTTCCGAGAGGACTTGTACTACCGGCTCAATGTCGTGACGGTGCACATCCCGCCTCTGCGGGAGCGGCGCGAGGACATTCCGTTGCTGTTCGCGCACTTCGCCGGCCTGGCCGCACGCCGCTTCGGCTGTCCGGTGCCGCCGGCGGATCCCGCGTTGTGGCGCCATCTGATGAACCACGATTGGCCGGGCAATGTGCGTGAACTGGCCCATTTCGCCGACCGCTGCGTGCTGGGCGTGCAGCAGGCGCCGGCGGCGGTCTCTGCGGGGCCGGCGCCGGACGCCGGCAGCCTGCCTGAAAGAGTGGAGCGCTACGAGGCCGGACTGATCCGCGAGGCCCTGGCGGCTCATGGGGGCGAGATCCGGGCAACGCTCGAAACCCTGGGGCTGCCGCGCAAGACGCTTTACGACAAGCTGCGGCGCTACGGGATCGACCGGCAGACCTATGCGCGCGGCGCGACCCGCGAGACGTCGGCGGTCACCGGGGACGAAACCGAACCCTGATCCCAGGCACGCTGGCGGAACGCGCGCGGCGATTCACCAGCCGTCTTGCGAAAGAACCGCGTGAAGTGCGCCGGCTCGGAAAACCCCAGGCTGTCCGAGATCTCGCCGATGGTCATGGATGTATACACCAGACTGCGGCCGGCCTCCAGCGCCAGCCGTTCGTGGATCAGTTGCAGCGGGGACTTGCCGGCGTGGGCGCGGGTGATCACGTTCAGGTGGGCGGCGGTCATGCCCAGGCGCTGCGCGTACCAGGCCACGTCGTGATGCGCGGCGTATGAGGCTTCCAGCAGTTCGCCGAATCGGGTGTGGTGTTCCAGTCCGCGTGCGCGGGGCGGACCTTCGGTTTCCGCACCGGGCTGGCGGCTGCGCAGCCGCGCGTAGATCAGCGTCAGCCAGGCCTCGATCCGCGCATCGCGGAAATCTTCCTGGGACAGGTATTGGGCGTTCAGGTGCGTGAAGGCGTCCCTCAGGCCCGTGCCGCCGCGCTCGAGCGTGTGGATCGCGGGCTGCGCGGGCGGCGCGGCCCTGGGCCCCAGCAACTGGACCAGGCGCGCAAGCAGGGGATAGGCGATCGTCACCACATGGCCGGCGCAGTCCTCGTCGAATTCGAAGCCATGCACGAAGGCCTGCGGCACTTCGACGATCGCCGGGCCGGCGACGGCGTGCCGCGCCTCGTCCAGACAGACGATGGCCCGCCCCCGGTGCAGGTGGAGGATCTGGTAGAGGCCCGAATGGCGATGGGGGCGGATATGCCAATTGTGCAATCGGCTGCGCGAAGCGATGGTTTCGCAGTGCACCCGTTCCGCCCTGGACCATTCTTCCTGTCCGCCGTAGAGTTTGAAGACCGGCGCGTGTTCAAAATATTTCATATTGGCAAGTTTAATCCTCAAAAATCCATTCAAAAAGAGGTCGGGATGGCGCACCATCTGTTCCGTGCCACGGATTCGAATCCACGGACCGAACCAACATGAGAACGGAGAAGACATGAACATCAAGACGCGGGTCGCCATCATCGGCGCGGGCCCCTCGGGGCTGCTGCTGGGCCAGTTGCTGCATCGGTGCGGCATCGACAATGTGATTCTGGAACGCCATACGCCCGAATACGTCCTGGGTCGCATCCGCGCCGGCGTGCTGGAATATGGTTTCGTCGACCTGATGCGCGAGGCCGGCGTGTCCGAACGCATGGACCGCGAAGGCCTGGTGCACGACGGCATCAGCCTGGCCTTCCAGGGGCGGCGTCAGCACGTCGACCTGAAGGGACTGACCGGCCAGGCGGTGCTGGTCTATGGGCAGACCGAGGTCACGCGCGACCTGATGGACGCCCGCAAGGCGAATGGCGCGCCCATTTACTACGAGGCCGAGGACGTGCAACTGCACGATTTTCTGGACGGCAAGCCGCGTGTCACTTTCACCCATCAGGGCCAGAAGCGGACGCTGGAGTGCGATTACATCGCCGGTTGCGACGGCTTCCACGGCGTGTCGCGCAAGTCCGCGCCCAAGGACAAGATCAAGGAATTCGAGCGCGTGTATCCCTTTGGCTGGCTGGGCCTGATGTCCGACACGCCGCCCGTCGAGGACGAACTGATCTACGTCCACAACCCGCGCGGGTTCGCGCTGTGCAGCATGCGCTCGCACACCCGCAGCCGTTACTACATCCAGTGCAGTCTGGCGGAACATGTCGAGGACTGGTCCGACGACCGTTTCTGGACGGAGCTGTCGGCCCGGCTGCCCGAAGACGTGGCGGCCAGGCTGGTGACCGGGCCCTCCATCGAAAAGAGCATCGCGCCGCTGCGCAGCTTCGTGGCTGAACCGATGAAGTTCGGCAATCTGTTCCTGGTGGGCGATGCCGCGCACATCGTGCCGCCCACCGGCGCCAAAGGCCTGAATTTGGCCTCCAGCGACGTCTATACGCTCTATCATGCGCTGCGCGGCGCCTGTCTGGATGGGCGGCCCGATCTGCTCGACCGTTATTCTGAGATCGCGTTGCGCCGCGTCTGGAAGGCCGAGCGTTTTTCCTGGTGGATGAGCATGCTGTTGCACACCTTCGATGATGACGCTTTCAGCCAGCGCATCCAGAAGGCCGAGCAGGACTACTACACCAGCACTCGCGCCGGGCTGACCACGATCGCGGAAAACTACGTCGGCCTGCCCTACGAAGCCGTGGTCTGAGCCGCGACCGATGGCTCGCCGGGCGTCAGCGCCCGGCGGCGGAAATCCTTGGGCGATTCGCCCGTCAGCCGCTTGAAAAAGCGCGTGAAATAGCCCGGGTCCGCGAAGCCGAGCGAATCGGAGATCGCGCCGACGGTGCGTGGCGTGTAGATCAGTTCGCGGCGTGCCTCCAGCAGCAGCCGTTCGTGGATCAGTTCCAGCGCCGACTTGCCCGCCAGGGCCTGGACGATGGCGTTCAGGTGGGCGGGGGTCACGCCAATGCGCTGGGCGTACCAGGCCACCCGGTGCTGGCGGGGGTGGTGGGTCTCGATCATCCGGGCGTAGCGCGTCAGATGCTGGCTGCCTGGATCCGATCCGGTGGCGGCCGTGCCGGCCGGATAGCCCTGGCGGTGGATCCAGACCAGAATGACCGACAGCAGCGATTCCAGCAGCGGGCCGCGCTGCGGGCTGTGCAGGCCGCGGTATTCCCGGTCCAGCGCATGGAAGCTCAGGGCCGTGTGTCGCCCGGCCTCGTCCGCGTCCAGCGCCAGTACGGCCGGATCGGTGGCGGCGCTCAGGGCCAGTCCGAAGCGCGCGCACAGGCCATGCAGCAGCGCATAGGTCAGTGTCAGGATGTAGCCGCCCGAGCCGGGGCGGAAGATGAACTCGTGGACCACCCGCTGCGGCACCAGCACCAGCCGCCCCGGTCCCAGCGTGCTCGCACGCCCGTCCAGCACCACCGTGACCTCGCCTGACTCCAGGAACAGCACCTGGAACAGGTCCGTGTGTTTGTGGGCGGCCACATGCCAATTGTGCAATTTTTCCTGTGCCGCGATGGTTTCGCAATAAAGCGGGTCCGAGGTGGTCCAGACATTGCCGTATCCATACAGTTTGTAGATGGGAATGGCGGTGTGGTCGCGGGCCGGAGGCGCGGGGGTCAGGGGCTCCATGGCGTCCTCCAGGGATTGGGCCAATATCCGCGAAATGTACATTTTTAAAAAATAAAAGTCCATTCTCCGGCGGCGCGCCCAGGCTCATCATGAGTCTGTCCGTACCCGCCGCGACATCGGCGCGGCGGCATCGATCCCAAGGAGACACCCCATGACAGCAGCCACACGCAAGCGCCGGCGGGAAATTCCAGGCACCGTGATCTTCGACGGCGACCTGGCCCGCATCGGCTATGCATTGAACCGCATGTGCTTCAGTTTCAATGCGGCCGAAAACCGCGAGGCCTTCCAGCGCGACGAGGAAGCCTACATGACGCGCTACCACCTGACGGAAGCTCAGAAAGAGGCCGTCCGCAGCCGCCAGGTCCTGCGCATGATCGCCGCCGGTGGGCATCCGTACTATCTGGCCAAGCTGGCCGGGATCTTCGGCCTGGACATGCAGGACATCGGCGCCCAGCAGACGGGCGTCACCAAAGAGGCCTTCCAGGCCAGACTCATCGCGGCGGGAGCTTGATCATGGCGCACATCATCGGCAGCATCAGCACGTCCCACGTGCCGGCCATCGGCGGGGCGCTGGCCCGCCAGAAACAGCAGGATCCTTACTGGAAGCCCTTTTTCGACGCGTATGGCAAAGCGCGCGAATGGCTGGGCCGTGAGCGCCCGGATGTGGTGGTCATCCTGCACAATGACCATGGCCTGAATTTCTTCCTCGACAAGATGCCGACGTTCGCAGTGGGCGCCGCGGACGTCTACAGGAACGCGGACGAGGGTTGGGGCATCCCGCCGCTGGCGGCGGCGCGCGGCTGTGTGGACCTGTCCTGGCATATCGTCGAGACGCTGGTCGAGGACGAGTTCGACATCACCACCTGTCAGGAAGCCCTGATCGATCATTCGGTGTCGTTGCCCCTGGCGCTGCTCTGGCCGGAAGGCAAGGACGCCGGCGAGTGGCCGGTGGAAATCGTGCCAGTGTGCATCAACACCGTTCTGGCGCCGTACCCCTCGGCCTCGCGCTGCTACCGGCTGGGGCAGTCGTTGCGGCGCGCGATCGAGTCCTGGGACGACGGCCGGCGCGTGCTCGTCATTGCCAGCGGGGGCCTGTCGCACCAGCTCGATGGCGAACGCGCCGGCTTTATCAACAAGCCCTTCGATCTGCAGTTCATGGACAGCCTGGTGGACGATCCGACCTGGATCACCCAGTACGCCAACGAAGATCTGGTCGAGCTCACCGGGACGCAGGGGATCGAGTTGCTGATGTGGGTTGCGGCGCGCGGCGTGCTGGACGACATGCCGGTCAAGCGCCACCATGCGCACTATCACGTGCCGATCTCCAATACGGCCACCGGACTGCTGGTGCTGGAACCGGCTCAGGCCGGCTGAATCCGAACCCGGGTTCCGAACCCGGTCCGGCCGGGTCAGGCAACCAGCCCCCGCCGTGCCAGCCAGTCCATGATCACGGACAGGCAGGCCTCGGGCGCCTCGAAGGGTGCCATGTGGCCGGCGCCCTCGACCGCCTCCAGAACCGCGTCCGGCACTCTGGAGGCCATGTCCGCGTGGCGGTCGAGCGGGCTCCAGCGGTCCTCGGTGCCGCTCATGAACAGGACGGGGCAGGCGATCCGGCCCAGCAGATCCGTCGCGTCGGGCCGTTCGATCAGGGCCTGGATCTGACCGGCGAAGGATTCCGGCGTCGAGCGCAGGACCATGGCGCGCATCCGGGCCATCAGGGTGGCATCGCTCCGGGTCCGGTGCGCGATCATGCCGTCCAGCCAGTCCTCGACGATGGCCTGGACGCCCCCCGCCCGGGCGGCGCGCACCAGGGCCATGCGCTTTTCGGCCTCGCTTTCGCCCAGGCCCTGGTAACCCGTGTTCATCAGGACCAGGGCATGGCAGCGTGCCGGCGCCTGGCGCACCATTTCCAGCGCGACGCGTCCGCCCATCGAATGCCCCAGGACGATCAGCGGTCCCGACGCGCGCGCCAGCACGTCCCGCGCCGCGTCGGGCAGGGCGCCGATGCCGCTCAGATTCGCGGCCAGGACGTGCCCCAGACGCGAGAGCGTGCCGATGAAATCGGCCCAGGTGTCCGCATCGCACAGCAGGCCGTGCAGCAGGACGAAGGTGGGACGCGTGTTGCTCATGGAATCTCCTTCTGAAGGATAATCGGGATCATCGAAATCATCATCGCACGAGGACGCGGGGGCGGCGTCCGCCCATGTCTTTTTCCGGCCGCGCGCCCGGCGGTCTCCGGCGAGATGTCCGCATGCCCGATCCGATCCTGCGAGAACCCCTCTATACCCAGCCTGGCCACTTGCTGCGCCGTGCGCAGCAGATTTCCGCCTCGATCTTCCACGACGAGATCGGCAGCCTGGTCACGCCCATGCAGTATGCCGTGTTGTGCGTGCTGCTGGACAATCCCGGGATCGACCAGGTTTCCGTGGCGGGGCTGGCGGCCATCGACACGTCCACGGCGGCCAGCGTGGCGATGCGCCTGGAAGAAAAGGGCCTGCTGTCCCGGCGGGTCGATCCGGCGAACCGTCGCCAGCGGATTCTGACCCTGACCGATCAGGGACGGGATCTTCTGTTGTCGCTCAACGAGGCCATCGGCCGGTTGCACCGACGCATCTTCGAAAAGTTCTCGCCCCGGGAAGAAGCCCGGTTCATGGCACTGCTGCAGAAACTGGTCGATGTCAACAATCACCAGAGCCGTGCGCCGTTGACGGCGGTGCGGCCCGGGGCTTCGGGGGGCTCCGTCGATGATCCTGCGTCCGGTCGGGGATAGGGACCCTCCGGACTCTGGAGGATCCCTAAGGGTAAGCACGGATATGGCATCGTCGTCCGAGAAAATAGGATATCCCTAAATATTCAGTGTGCTGAATGTTAATCCGAACGATGCACGACCGGGCCGCGTCACTGCGGGCGGTCTCCCAGGAGGTTGACGATGTTTCCCAAGAATGCCTGGTACGTGGCCTGCACGCCCGACGAGATCGCGGACAAACCCCTGGGCCGCACGATCTGCGGCCAACCCGTCGCGCTCTACCGGGGCGCGGAGGGCAGGGTTGCGGCGCTCGAGGATTTCTGTCCTCATCGGGGCGCGGCCCTGTCCCTGGGCGCGGTCGTGGACGGCAACCTGATGTGCGGCTACCATGGCCTGGTCATGGGCTGCGACGGCAAGGCCGTCTCCATGCCCAAGCAGCGGGTGGGCGGGTTCCCCTGCATCCGCAGCTACCCGGTGGTAGAGCGGCACGGCTTCGTCTGGATCTGGCCGGGCGATCCCGAACGCGCCGACGAGGCGGCCATCCCCGACCTGTTCTGGGCCCACCATCCCGAATGGGCATACGGCGGGGGGCTTTATCATATCGGCTGCGATTACCGGCTGATGATCGACAACCTGATGGATCTGACTCACGAAGCCTACGTGCACACCGACAGCATCGGCCAGGGCGAAATCGACGAGGCGCCGGTCCAGACCCGGGTTGAGGGCGATCAGGTCGTCACCAGCCGCGTCATGCAGGGCATCGTCGCGCCGCCTTTCTGGCAGGCCGCCATGCGGGCCCACGGCCTGGACGACCAGGCGCTGGTCGACCGTTGGCAGATGTCGCGTTTCACCGCGCCGGGCCACGTGCTGATCGATGTCGGCGTGGCGCTGGCGGGCAAGGGCGGCTTCGAGGCCGATGCCCGGGACAAGGTTTCGGCGATCGTCGTGGACTTCATGACGCCCGAGACCGAGTCCTCGCACTGGTATTTCTGGGGCATGGCCCGTCATTTCCAGCCCGATGACGACGCCCTGACCGATGCGATCCGCGCCGGGCAGGGCAGGATCTTCAGCCAGGACCTGGCCGTGCTGGAGGCGCAGCAGCGCAACCAGCGCAATTTCCCCGGTCGCCGGCTGCTGGCCTTGAACATCGATGCCGGCGGCGTGCGGGCGCGGCGCATCCTCGACGATTTGATTCAGGCGGAGGCCGCCTGAAGGCTTTATGGAAGGTCCGGCATGCCCGCCGGGCCGATTGGAAAGAGAAAGACATGATCACCGAATCCCTGTCCGTGCGGGTCGCCGGCAAGCATCAGGCGGCCCAGGACGTCGTGAGCCTCGAGCTGGTGGACCCCGATGGCGGCCCGCTGCCGGAATTTTCCCCCGGGGCGCACATCGATGTGCACCTGCCGGGCGGTTTCATCCGCCAATATTCACTGCTCAACGACTGCCTGCAGCGGTCCCACTTTCTGATCGGCGTGCTGCGCGAGCCGCGGTCGCGCGGGGGCTCGGCGGCGGTGCACGACCAGGTGCGCGTGGGGGATCTGCTGCGCATCAGTCCGCCGCGCAACCGTTTCCCGCTGGTGCCGGCCGAACACAGCCTGCTGTTCGCCGGCGGGATCGGGATCACGCCGCTGCTGTGCATGGCGCGCCGCCTGCGGGCGACGGACGCCGCCTTCGACCTGCACTACAGCTGCCGGTCCCGCGCTCGCGCCGCTTTCCTGGACGAGATCCTGGGGCCGGCCCTGGCGGGGCATGCCCAGGCGCATTTCGACGACGAACCCGGAACCGCCCTGGACGCGCGGGCCGTGCTGGCGGCGGCCGACGCCCGGACTCATGTCTACGTCTGCGGGCCGTCGGGCTATATCGATTTCATCCTCGCGCAGGCGCGCGCGGCCGGCGTGGACGAGGCGCGCATCCACTTCGAGCGCTTCGCCCTCGGCGAGGACGAGCATCCCTCGGCGCCGGTCGAGGGGGACGTGGCCTTCCAGGTCAAATTGGCCAGCACCGGCGAGGTCTTCGACATTCCGGCCGACGAGACCGTCACATCGGCGCTGGACCGGCAGGGGGTGTTCATCCCTGTCTCCTGCGAGGAAGGGATCTGCGGCACCTGTCTGACGGGCGTGCGCGAAGGCGTCCCGGACCACCGCGACAGCTATCTCACAGATGCGGAGCACGCGGTGAACGATCAGTTCACGCCATGCTGCTCGCGCGCCCGGACCCCCATGCTGGTGCTGGATCTGTAGGCCCGGCGCCTTCATTTCACGATGACAAGACAAGGAGACACACGTGAAGCATACGATCGGTAAATTGCTGGCCGCCTGCGTTTTCGCGGCGGCAGGGGCGGGCGCCGCCCAGGCCCGGGATCTGAAGGTCGGCATGATCCTGCCGCTGTCGGGGCCGTTCGCCTCGACCGGTCAGCAGATGGTGAACGGCGCGAAGCTCTATCTGAAGGAGCACGGCGACACGGTGGCGGGCCGCCGGATCGTGCTGATCGAGAAAGACGACACTGGTGTCTCGCCTTCGATCAGCAAGCGCCAGGCGCAGACCTTGCTGATCCAGGACAAGGTCGAGGTGCTGGCCGGTTTTGGCCTGACGCCGGGCGCATTCTCGGTCGCGCCCCTGGCCACCGAGGCCAAGGTGCCGATGGTCGTGATGAATGCCGCCACGTCCTCGATCACGGAAAAGTCGCCCTACATCGTGCGCACGTCCATGACGCTGCCGCAGGTGGCTGCGCCGATGGCGGGCTGGGCGGCGGCCAACGGCATCCACAAGGTGTACATCGCCGTGGCCGACTATGGGCCGGGCCATGACGCGGCGGCTCAGTTCAAGAAGACCTTCACCGCCGCGGGCGGCGAGGTGGTGGGTGAGGTCCAGACGCCGCTCACCAGCCCGGATTTCGCGCCGTTCCTGCAGAAGATCAAGGACGCCAGGCCGGACGCGATCTTCCTGTTCGTGCCCAACGGCGAACAAGGGGTCGCCTTCGCCAAGAGCTACAAGGAGCGCGCCCTGGCCGACGCCGGCATCCGGCTGCTGGCCACCGGCGATGTGGTTACCGAGGACGTGCTCGCGGCCATGGGCGACAACGCCCTGGGCATGATCACCTCGTTCCACTATTCCCAGGCGCACGATTCGCCTGAGAACAAAGCCTTTGTCCAGGCCTATGCCCGGGCCTATCCCGGCACGCGGCCCAACATGGTGGCCGTGGCGGCTTACGACGGCATGAGGCTGATCCGCGAAGCGCTGGAAAAAACCAAGGGCGATGCCGGCGGCGATGCTTTCATCGCGGCGGTCAAGGGGCTGAAATGGACTAGCCCGCGCGGCCCGGTTGAAATCGACTCCCAGACTCGCGACATCATCCAGAACGTCTACATCCGCAAGGTCGAGAAGGTGGGCGGCGTGCTGCAGAATGTGGAGTTCGCCACGGTCCAGGCCGTCAAGGACCCCGGGAAGATGTAGCGCCGGGCACGCTGTATCCGGATACCATAGCAATCCGGCATAGCTGTTAGTGACGCGCCCGGTCTTACCGGGCCGTCCCGTTTATGGGGATAATCGGGTCACCATGACGACGAAAACGACGACGCGCGCGCTGGCCGGCACCCCGGTCTTTCCCATCGGCCTGGGCTGCATGAGCCTGAGCCACGGCTACGGACCGGCGGCTTCGCCGGCCCACGCAGAGGCGCTGTTGCTGGGCGCGCTGGACCGGGGCGTGACGCTGTTCGACACGGCGGCGCTCTATGGTTTCGGCCATAACGAGGAACTGCTGGGCCGGGTGCTGGCCCCGCACCGAGGCCGTTTCATGCTGGCCAGCAAATGCGGGATCTTTCGCGAGAACGGCCAGCGCCACATCGACGGCCGGCCCGAAACCCTGCGTCGCACCTGCGAGGATTCCCTGCGCCGCCTGCGCACCGATGTGATCGATCTGTACTACCTGCATCGCTGGGACAAGTCCGTGCCCATCGAGGACAGCGTGGGCGCTCTGGCGGATCTGGTCCGCGCGGGCAAGATCCGTGCCATCGGACTGTCCGAGGTCTCGGCCGAGACGCTGCGGCGGGCGCACGCCGTGCATCCGGTCGCCGCCGTCCAGAGCGAATATTCCCTGTGGTCGCGCGAAGTCGAGATCGCCGTCCTGCGGGCCTGCCGCGAACTGGGGGCGGCGCTGGTCGCATTCAGCCCGCTGGGGCGGGCGTTCCTGGCCGACGGCCTGCCCGACATGGCGATACTGGACGCCGGCGACTTGCGGCGGCGGATGCCGCGTTTCCAGCCCGAGGCCTTCGCGCGCAACCAGGCGCTTCTGGAGCCGATGCGGCGCATGGCACGGGATCATGGCTGCACGCCCGGCCAACTGGCGCTGGCCTGGCTGCTGCGCCAGGGCGATGACATCATTCCCATCCCCGGGACGACCCGGCTGGCGCACCTGGAGGAAAACCTCGGCGCGGTCGACGTGCGGCTGGATGCGGCGGCCTGCGAGGCGCTGGCGCGGCTGTTCGACCGCGGGCGGGTCGCGGGGGAACGCTACGGCCCCGCCGCGCAGGCGGAAGTCGACACGGAACAGTTTTAAAAGGAGCTTCGAAAGCGATGCAAGGCACTCGACTGGGTTTGATCGGCTATGGCGAGGTCGGCGGCATTTTCTGCGCCGGCCTGAAAACGCAGGTGGACAGCGTCCATGCCTGGGACCTGAAACTGGCCGATGCGGCCTCGGCGGCGTCGCTGCGTGAGCGCGCGGCGCGCGATGGCGTCGTCCTGTGCGATTCGGCGGCGGCGCTGTGCGCGGCCGCCGATCTGGTGATTTCCGCCGTCACTGCCTCGAACACGGTGGCGGTGGCGCGCGAGGCGGCCTCGCATCTGCGGCCGGGCACCGCCTTCCTGGACCTGAACTCCGCTTCGCCGGGGGCCAAACGCGAGGCCGCCGGGCTGATCGAGGCCGCGGGCGGACACTACGTCGAGGCGGGCGTGATGACCTCGGTCCCGCCCTACGGCATCCGGGTGCCGATGCTCCTGGGCGGGCCGCACGCCGAAGTCCTCGCGCAAAGGCTGCGCGCCTTCGGCATGGACGCCAGCGCCGTGTCGCCCGAGCTGGGCGTGGCTTCGGCGATCAAAATGTGCCGCAGCGTGATGATCAAGGGCCTGGAGGCCCTGGTGATCGAAAGCTACACGGCCGCGCGCGCCTACGGCGTCGAGGACTACGTGCTGCCCACGCTGCAGGAGACCTTTCCGTCCATCGACTGGACGGAGCAGGGGCGCTATTTCTACAGCCGTGTCGTGCAGCACGGCCGTCGCCGCGCCGAGGAAATGCGCGAGGTCGCCAATACCGTGCGCGAGGCCGGGTTCGAGCCCTGGATGGCCGCCGCGACCGCCGAAAAACAGGACTGGGTCGCGGGGCTGGCCGCCCAGGGCCTGTTCGCGGACGTCGAGGCTGCGGGCGGCTGGCAGGCCTACGCGGACCGGCTGATCGCCCAGGCCCGTTCCTGAGTGTCCCGCGCCCGGTTCAGGCGGTCTGGGTCATCGCCGGTGGGTAGACCTGGCGTACCGTGGTGCGGATCAGCTCCAGCATGGCCTTCTGGGTCAGGGTCGTGATCCGGCCCGCCGCCGTCGCCAGATACAGGCGGCTGCGCAGTTCTGGCTGGACGATGGGCCGGATGTGGTAGCGGTCCGGCTGGGCCGAGGTGAGGACGGCGTGCTCCGTCAGGATGGCGTAGCCCGTGCCGTCGGCCACCAGGTCCAGGATCGCCTGGACACTGTCGATTTCCAGGCGGATGTTCGGGCGGGCGCCGATGAGCGCCATGTCCGATTCCAGCAGCATGCGCACGGTGTGGGGCCGGTTCGGAATGATCAGCGGGATATTGACCAGCGCGTGCAGGGGCAGCGGCTGGTCCGACGGGTGCGGCCCCCGGGTGCCGACGAGATACAGCCTTTCGCTGGTCAGCGGCGACAAGTCCAGCTCGGCCGAGGGTGACGGGTTGTACATCAGGGCGATGTCCAGGCGGCCCGCCAGCAGCCATTCCTGCATGACCAGGGACAGGCCCTCGCTGATCGACAGACTGGCGTTCGGCAGCCGCTTGCGGAATTGCCGCGTCAGTTCCACCGCCATCATCTTCGAGGCGCTGGGCGCGATGCCCAGGGCCACCCGGCCCGCCAGTGCGCCTTGCACACGGCCCATGTCTTCCTTGGCGCGCTCGACCTGGTGCAGGATGCCGCGGCAGTGCTCCAGCAGCAGCTTGCCGGCCTCGGTGGTGGTGACGCCGCGCCCGTTGCGGTTCAGCAGGTTCTGGCGCAGCTCGACCTCCAGCATGCGGACTTGACGGCTGAGGGCCGGCTGCGCGATGTTCAGCGCGTGCGAAGCCTGGGTGAAGCTGCCCAGTTCTGCGACGCGCATGAAGTATTCCAGTTGTTTCAGATCCATGACGTCCGCCTCATGCTAGGGTTTACCCTCTAATCCGGCATTGAATGATGGGCATCATATCATTTCGGCATAGCTGATAGTGGACCCGAGCGCTTATGCGCGGGGCGTCCCGCGTCCATAATAGGCCTCATCAAGCACAGCGTGGTGACATGATGCAGAAACCCATTCCGGCCTTGTTCATGCGCGGCGGTACATCGCGCGGGCCGTTCTTCCTGGAATCCGAGCTGCCATCGGACACGGCGGCGCGCGACCGCGTGCTGCTGGCGGTCATGGGTTCTCCCGACCGGCGCCAGATCGACGGCCTGGGCGGCGCCCATCCGCTCACCAGCAAAGTCGGCATCGTGCGGCCCGGCACGACGCCGGGCGTGGATCTGGAATTCCTGTTCGCGCAGTTGCAGCCCGACCGCGACACGGTCGACACGACGGCCAATTGCGGCAACATGCTGGCGGCGGTCGTGCCCTTCGCGCTGGAGCGCGGCCTGATCAAGGCCCAGGGCGACGAGACCACCGCCCGCGTGCTGACCCGCAACACCGGCATGCAGTGCGACATCACCGTCCTGACCCCGATGACGCCCGAGGGCCGGCAGGTGTCCTACGAGGGCGATGCGCGCATCGACGGCGTGCCCGGCCGTTCGGCGCCGATCACCATCAATTTCCTGGACACGGCCGGCTCGGTGTGTTCGGGGCTGTTGCCTACCGGCCGCGTGCGTGACCGGGTGCGCGTCGAGCCGCCGGCCGGCGCCGATTTCGAGGCTTTCGAGATCGAGGTCACCTGCATCGACAACGGCATGCCGCTGGTGCTGTTCCGGGCCGCCGACGTGGGTTGCACCGGGCATGAAACCCCGGCCGAACTGAACGCCGACCTGGGGCTGAAGGCCCGCATCGAGGCCCTGCGGTTGCGCACGGGCGAACTGATGGGCCTGGGGGACGTGTCGGGGCGCAATTACCCCAAGATGACCCTGGTGTCCGCTCCCCGACAAGGCGGGGCGGTCAATACCCGCAGCTTCATCCCGCATGTCTGTCACGAGGCCATCGGCGTGCTGGCGGCGGTGACGGTGGGTACGGCCTGCGTCCTGGAGGGCTCCGTGCCGCACGACCTGGCGCGCCTGCCCCAAGGCGCGCGCAAGGCGGTGTCGATCGAACACCCCAGCGGCGAGTTCACGGTCGAACTGGAAATCGATCCCCAGGATCCCCAGAAGGTCGTGCGCGCGGCGCTGCTGCGGACCGCGCGGCTCATCATGCGCGGCGAGGCGATGGTGCCGGCCTCGACCTGGGCCCAGGCGTGCTGATCTGCCTGGTTACGTCGTCACACAGAAAAGGAATCGTAGGACATGAGCAGAAAACCCCTGATCATCGATTGTCACGGCCACTACACGACCGCGCCGCAGGCGCTGGCCGATTGGCGCGACCGGCAGATCGCCGGCATCCAGGATCCGGCGCAGCGGCCCAGCCCGTCGGACCTGCGCATCGACGACGATGCGCTGCGCGAAAGCATCGAAGCCAATCAGTTGCGCCTGATGCGCGAACGCGGCTCCGACCTGACGATCTTCTCGCCGCGCGCCAGCTTCATGGCCCACCACATCGGGGACTTCCAGGTGTCCAGTACTTGGGCGGCGATCTGCAACGAACTCTGCCACCGGGTCGCGACGCTGTTCCCCGACCAGTTCGTCATGGCCGCGATGCTGCCGCAGTCGCCCGGCGTGGACCCGGCCACCTGCATCCCGGAACTGGAAAAATGCGTCAAGGAATATGGCGCTGTGGGGATCAACCTGAACCCGGACCCGTCGGGCGGTCACTGGACTTCTCCGCCGCTGTCGGACCGGTCCTGGTACCCCATCTATGAAAAGATGGTGGAATACGACATCCCGGCGATGATCCACGTGTCCACCAGTTGCAACCCGTGCTTCCACACCACGGGCTCGCACTACCTGAATGCCGACACCACGGCCTTCATGCAGTGCCTGACCTCGGACCTGTTCAAGGACTTCCCGACCCTGCGCTTCGTGATCCCGCATGGCGGCGGCGCGGCGCCCTACCATTGGGGCCGTTTCCGCGGGCTTGCCCAGGCGCTGAAAAAGCCGCTGCTCGACGAGCACCTGCTGAACAATGTGTTCTTCGATACCTGCGTCTATCACCAGCCGGGCATCGACCTGCTGACCCGCGTGATTCCGGTGAAGAACGTGCTGTTCGCTTCCGAGATGATCGGCGCGGTGCGCGGCATCGATCCCGAGACCGGGCACCATTTCGACGACACGAAACGCTATATCGAGGCGGCCGCGACGCTCAGCGACGCCGACCGTTTCCAGATCTACGAGGGCAACGCGCGCCGCGTGTATCCGCGCCTGGACGCCGCCCTGAAGGCCAAGGGCCTGTAAACCCCAGGAGAAAGACGGACATGAGCATTCCCCTCAACCAGCTCGGCATCGTCCATCGCACGATCCAGCGCGCCGATCCCGCCGCCGTCGAACAGCTTGCGCGCTTCGGCGTGGCGACCATCCACGAGGCCATGGGACGCGTCGGCCTGATGAAGCCCTACATGCGTCCGGTCTGGCGCGGCGCGCGGATGTGCGGCACGGCGGTGACCGTGCTGCTGCAGCCGGGCGACAACTGGATGCTGCACGTGGCCGCCGAACAGATCCGGCCTGGAGACGTGGTCGTGGCCGGCTGCACCGCCGACAGCACCGACGGCTTCTTCGGCGACCTGTTGGCCACTTCGTTCAAGGCGCGCGGCGCGCGCGGTCTGATCATCGACGGCGGTGTGCGCGACGTCGACACCCTGGAATCCATGGACTTTCCGGTGTTCAGCCGCGCCATCAGCTCCAAGGGCACCATCAAGGCCACCCTGGGCTCGGTCAACATCCCGGTGGTATGCGCCGGAGCGCCGGTGAATCCGGGCGATGTGGTGGTGGCCGACACCGATGGCGTGGTCGTCGTGCCCGCCGCCGTCGCCGCCCAGGTCGCCGCCAAGGCCCAGGCCCGCGAAGACAACGAAGGCGCCAAGCGCGAGATCTTCGCTTCGGGGGTGCTGGGACTAGATTACTACAAGATGCGCGAAGGCCTGGAAAAGGCCGGGCTGAAGTACATCGACTGAGGACTCATGATGACGACCGTCGAAACCTTCACCAAGACTCCGGGCTGGCTGGATTATTACGATGGCCCGAGCCGGCCGCGTTTCCGCCTGCCCGCCGGCGCGGTGGACGCCCATTGCCATGTGTTCGGCCCCGGCGCGGTGTTCCCCTACGCGCCGGAGCGCAAGTACACGCCTTGCGACGCGCCCAAGGAAGCCTTGTTCGCCCTGCGCGATCACTTGGGCTTCGAGAAGAACGTGATCGTGCAGGCGACCTGCCACGGCTCCGACAATCGCGCCCTGGTCGACGCGCTGCGCGCGTCCGGTGGCCGGACGCGCGGGGTGGCGACCGTCTCGCGCGACGTCACCGACGCCGAACTGCGGGACATGCACGAGGCCGGCGTGCGCGGCACGCGCTTCAATTTCGTCAAGCGCCTGGCCGATTTCACGCCGCGCGAAGTGCTCGCCGAGATCGCCGCGCGCATCGCCCCGCTGGGCTGGCACGTGGTGGTCTACTTCGAGGCCCAGGACCTGCCAGAACTCTACGATTTCTTCACCACGCTGCCGACCACGGTGGTGGTCGACCATATGGGCCGGCCCGATGTGACGAAACCCGTGGACGGTCCGGAGTTCGGCCTGTTCATGCGGATGATGCGCGAGCACCCGAACGTCTGGAGCAAGGTCAGCTGCCCCGAACGCCTCAGCCAGTCCGGCCCGCCGGCCCTGAACGGCGAGCAGGACGCCTATCGCGACGTCGTGCCCTTCGCCCGGCGCCTGGTCGAGACCTTTTCCGACCGTGTGCTGTGGGGCACCGACTGGCCGCACCCGAACCTGAAGTCCCACATGCCCGACGACGGGCTGCTGGTCGATTACATCCCGCGGATCGCGCCGACGGCCGAACTGCAGCGCAAGCTGCTGGTGGACAATCCGAACCGCTTGTACTGGAGTTGAGCCATGTCCCTGAACAAGCCCTATACCGACGTGCCCGGCACGACCATCTTCGACGCCGATCAGTCCCGCAAGGGTTATCACCTGAACCAGTTCTGCATGTCGCTGATGAAGGCCGAGAACCGCGACCGGTTCCGCGCCGACGAGCGCGCCTACCTGGATGAGTGGCCCATGACCGAGGACCAGAAGCAGGCCGTGCTGGCGCGCGACCTGAACCGTTGCCTGGAACTGGGCGGCAACATCTATTTCCTGGCCAAGCTCGGCGCCACCGACGGGCGTTCCTTCCAGTACATGGCCGCCAGCATGACCGGCATGACCCAGGAAGAATACGCCGCGATGATGCTGGCCGGCGGCCGGAACATCCAGGGCAATCGCCGCACCGGAGAAAAATGATCATGAAGCAGACCCATGCCCGCATCAGCGCGAGCGTCTACACCTCGCACGTGCCCGCGATCGGCGCGGCCATCGACCTGGGCAAGACCGGCAATGACTACTGGGCGCCCCTGTTCAAGGGCTACGAGCCGTCCAGGCAATGGATGAAGGACAATCGACCCGACGTCATCTTCCTGGTCTACAACGACCATGCCACGGCATTCAGTCTGGAGATGATCCCGACTTTCGCGATCGGTTGCGCGGCGCGGTTCAATCCCGCCGACGAGGGCTGGGGCGCCCGTCCGGTGCCGCCCGTGATCGGCCACCCGGAACTGGCCGCGCACATCGCCCAGTCGGTGATCCAGCAGGACTTCGACCTGACCATCGTCAACAAGATGGACGTGGATCATGGCCTGACCGTGCCTCTGTCGCTGATGTGCGGCCAGCCCGAGGCCTGGCCGTGCCCGGTCATCCCCTTCGCCGTCAATGTGGTGCAGTATCCCGTGCCGTCGGGGCGCCGCTGCTTCGAACTGGGCCGCGCCATCCGCCGCGCCATTGAAAGCTACGACGAGCCCCTGAACGTGCATATCTGGGGCACGGGCGGCATGAGCCACCAGTTGCAGGGACCGCGTGCGGGCCTGATCAACCGCGAGTTCGACAACGCCTTCCTGGACCGGCTGATCGCCGACCCCGCCGGCCAGGCGGACGTGCCGCACATCGACTACGTGCGCGAGGCGGGCTCCGAGGGCATCGAGCTGGTCATGTGGCTGATCGCCCGCGGCGCCATGGCGGACGTGGCGGGCGGCCCGCCGCCGCGCGTCGCGCACCGCTTCTACCACGTGCCGGCCTCGAACACGGCCGTGGGCCACCTGATCCTGGAGGAACAACAATCGTGACCGACCGTACCCTGAAAGTCGCGCTGGCCGGCGCCGGCGCCTTCGGCATCAAGCACCTGGACGGCATCGCCCGTATTGATGGCGTGGAAGTCGTCTCGCTGATCAGCCGGGATCTGGAAAAGACCCGCGCGGTTGCGCAGAAGTACGGCATCGGCCATGCCGCCACCGACCTGGACGAGGCGCTGGCGCGCCCGGAGGTCGACGCCGTGATCCTGTGCACGCCGACCCAGATGCACGCGGCCCAGGCCATGGCCTGCCTGCGCGCGGGCAAGCATGTCCAGGTCGAGATTCCCATGGCCGATTCCCTGACGGACGCCGAGGCCCTGGTCGCGCTGGCGCGCGAGACCGGCAAGACCGCCATGTGCGGCCATACGCGGCGCTTCAATCCCAGCCATCAGTACGTGCATCAGCGTGTCGAGCGCGGCGAATTCCACATCCAGCAGATGGATGTGCAGACGTATTTCTTCCGCCGCACCAACATGAATGCGCTGGGCGAGCCGCGCAGCTGGACCGACCACCTGCTGTGGCACCATGCGGCGCACACGGTCGATCTGTTCGCCTATCAGTGCGGCAGTCCCGTCGTACGTGCCCACGCGGTGCAGGGGCCGATCCATCCGGAACTGGGCATCGCCATGGACATGTCGATCCAGCTCCAGGCGGCCAACGGCGCCATCTGCACGCTGTCGCTGAGCTTCAACAACGATGGCCCGCTGGGAACCTTCTTCCGCTACATCGGCGACACGGCGACCTACATCGCCCGCTACGACGATCTGTTCACAGGCCGTGACGAGGCCATCGACGTCAGCCGCGTGGCCGTGTCGATGAACGGCATCGAACTGCAGGACCGTGAATTCTTCGCAGCCATCCGTGAAGGGCGGGAACCGAACGCCAGCGTGGCCCAGGTCCTGCCGTGCTACCGGGTGCTGCATGATCTCGAGCAGCAACTGTCCGGCCAGCCGGCCCGGGCGTGATCCATCCTTCCATCCCTATCCATACCAACAGGAGCGAGACCATGAAATTCAGCAAAACCCTAGGGGCGGCGGCCTTGGCCTTCGGCCTGACCACGGCCTTTGGAGCGGCCCGGGCCGCAGACCTGAAGATCGGCATCGTGATGCCGATGTCCGGACCTTTCGCCGCCCATGGCAAGCAGATCCAGCATGGCATCGATCTGTACCTTGCCGAGCATGGCGATACGGTCGCCGGCCGCAAGGTCAAGATCCTCATCAAGGACGACACGGGCATCGCCCCGGCGGTGGCCAAGCGCCAGGCGCAGGAACTGCTGATCAAGGACAAGGTCGACATCCTGGCCGGCTTCACCCTGACGCCCAACGCCTTCTCCGTCGCGCCCCTGGCGACCGAGGCCAAAGTGCCGATGGTCGTGCTGAACGCGGCCACGTCCTCGATCACCGAGAAATCCCCCAACATCGTGCGGGTTTCCATGACCCTGCCGCAGGACACGGCGCCGATGGCGCAGTGGGCCTACAAGAACGGCATCCGCTCGGTCTACACCCTGGTGTCCGACTACGGTCCGGGACATGACGCCGAGCAACAGTTCCAGAAGACCTTCACCAGCCTGGGCGGCAAGATCGTGGGCGAGGTCCGCACCCCCGTCAACACGCCGGATTACGCGCCGTTTCTGCAGCGCGTGAAGGACGCCCAGCCCGACGCCGTGTTCTTCTTCGTGCCCAATGGCGAACAGGGCGTGGCTCTGGCCAAGGGTTACAAGGAACGCGGCCTCGACCAGGCCGGCATCAAGGCGCTGGCCACGGGCGACGTGACCGACGAAGACGTGCTCGACGCCATGGGCGACGCGGCGATCGGCATGATCACGTCCTTCCACTATTCCGCCGCGCACGACTCGCCGGAAAACAAGGCCTTCGTGGCCGCCTATCACAAGGCCTTCCCCAAGGATCGTCCCAACTTCGTGGCAGCCGCGGGCTATGACGGCATGAACCTGATCTACAAGGCCCTCGAAAAGACCAAGGGCGACGCCAGCGCCGATGCCTTCATGGCGGCGGTCAAGGGCATGAAGTGGACCAGCCCGCGCGGCCCGGTGGAAATCGATCCGGAAACGCGCGACATCGTACAGAACGTCTACATCCGCAAGGTCGAGAAGGTGGACGGCGTGCTGCAGAACGTCGAGTTCGACAAGATCGAGGCCGTCAAGGACCCCGGCAAGCAGAAGTGATCGCCGGCCCGGGCGCGGCCCCCGTCCCGATGGCGGTGGCCGGCGCCCGGGCGGTCCGGAACCGGATCCCTCCCAGTCCTGGAATCAATCATGACTATTCTCTTTGACGGCATCGCCGCAGGCATGCTGCTGTTCCTGATCAGCGTCGGCCTGTCGGTGACGCTGGGCCTGATGAATTTCGTCAACCTGGCTCATGGCGCTTTCGCCATGCTGGGAGGCTATGCCTGCGTCGTGCTGCTCAACGACTACGGCGTCCCGTTTCTGGCGACGCTGCCGGCGGCCATCCTCGTGCCCGCCCTGGCCGGCATCGTGCTGGAACGCACCCTTTACCGTCGCCTGTACGCGGCCTCTGATCTGGACCAGGTGCTGTTTTCCATCGGCCTGGTGTTCATGTCCGTGGCGGCCGCCCACTATTTCTTCGGCGCCCAGCAGCAGCCGCTGCACCTGCCGGAATTCCTGAGCGGCCAGATCCATCTGCCCGGCGTGGACGTCGGCGTCTATCGCCTGTTCCTGATCGCGGCCGGCCTGGCGGTGGCCGTGCTGCTGCAGTGGTCCGTGATCCGCACGTCTTTCGGCGCGCGCCTGCGCGCGGCCGTGGACAACCAGCGCGTCGCGCGCGGCATGGGCATCGACGTCAATCGCGTCTTCAGCCTGACCTTCGCCCTGGGCTCCGCACTGGCCGGCCTGGGCGGGGCGCTGGGGGTCGAGATGCTGGGGCTGGATCCTGAATTCCCCGTGAAATACATGGTGTACTTCCTCATCGTCGTTTCCGTGGGGGGCAGCGGCAACATCCTCGGCTCGCTGTATGCCGCCATCCTGCTCGGCGTGGCCGACGTCGCCGGCAAATACTATGTGCCGCAGATCGGCGCCTTCATCATCTATGCCGTCATGGTGGCGACGCTGATCTTCCGCCCCCATGGCCTGTTCGGCCGTCCTCACAAATAGGCCCCGACATGACGACCTCCAACCCGATCGGGACGCCGTCCCATCCCCATCCCGGCGCGGCGGCCGCGCTCGACCGCTATCGCCGCTCGGCCCGCTGGAAGCCGCTGGAATACCTGTTCTGGTGCCTGCCGGTCCTGGCGTATTTCGCCTTCCCGGGCAATTATCTGCTGCTCAGCCAGATCGCCATCACCAGCCTGTTCGCCCTGTCGCTGGACCTGATCTTCGGCTATGCGGGGATCATTTCACTGGGCCACGCCGCCTTCTTCGGTGTGGGCGCCTACACTGTGGGCCTGCTGGGCTCGAACGGCTACGGGGACCCCCTGCTGGGCCTGGTTCTGGCGGCTGCGGCCGCCGCCGCGCTGGGTTTTCTCAGCAGCTTCCTGCTGCTGCGCGGCAGCGATCTGTCGCGCCTGATGGTGACGCTGGGCGTTGCGCTGATGCTCTACGAACTGGCCAACAAGTTCACCAGCGTCACCGGCGGGGTGGACGGCATGCCGGGCGTCGAGATCAAACCGATCCTGGGCCTGTTCGACTTCGACATGTTCGGCCGCGTCGGCTATGTCTATTCGGTCATCGTGCTGTTCGTGCTGTTCTGGTTCGCCCGCCGTCTGGTGCATTCGCCATTCGGCCAGAGTCTGCGCGGGATTCGCATGAATGCCCTGCGCATGCCGGCGCTGGGCGTGCCCGTGAACCGCCGCCTGGTCACGGTCTACACCATCGGCGCGGGCTATGCCGGAGTGGCCGGCGCGCTCCTGGCGCAGACGAATGCCTTCGTCTCGCTGGACGTGCTCAGCTTCCAGCGTTCGGCCGACCTGCTGCTGATCCTGATCCTGGGCGGGGCGGGACATCTGTACGGCGGATTGCTGGGCGCCATCGTCTTCGTCATCGCCAACTATCTCTTGTCGGACATGAATCCCCAGTACTGGCAGTTCTGGCTGGGCCTGATCCTGGTGCTGGTGGTGCTGTTCGCCCGGGGCGGCATCCTGGGGACGGCAAGACTATGGATCGAATCTTCACGCCAACGCGCCCAGTCGCGCGCCCGCACGGAGTCCCCCTCATGAGCCCCGTCCTGCAGACCCACGGCCTGGTGCGCCGCTTCGGCGGTTTCGTGGCCACCGACCATGTCGACCTGTCGATCGCGCCCGGCGCGCGACATGCCCTGATCGGACCCAATGGCGCCGGCAAGACCACCCTGATCAACCTGCTGACCGGCTACCTGGAGCCCAGCGAAGGCCGGGTCGAACTGATGGGGCGCGACGTCACGCGTATGCCGCAGTACGAGCGCGCCCGCCTGGGGCTGGTGCGCACCTTCCAGATCAACCAGTTGTTCATGGACATGACGGTGCTCGAATCCGTCGCGCTGGCCGTCAGCGAGCGCAGCGGGCTGGGCACGCGCTGGTGGCGTCCGCTGTCCGCACGGGGTGAGGTCATCGATGAAGCCGCCGCCATCCTGGAGCGTCTGAAGCTGTTGTCCGACGCGCATGCGACCACGCGCAACCTCGCCTATGGCCGCCAGCGCCTGATCGAGATCGCCTTGGCCCTGGCGCTGCGGCCCAAGGTCCTGCTGCTCGACGAGCCCGCGGCGGGCGTGCCGACCGGTGAGAGCCAGGAACTGTTCGAGACCATCGCCCAGTTGCCGCGCGACGTCACCATCCTGCTGATCGAACACGACATGAACCTGGTTTTCCGCTTTGCCGAACGCATTTCCGTCCTGGTGTCGGGCGCGCTGCTGCTCGAGGATGCCCCCGAGGTGATCGCGCATCACCCGCGCGTCAAGGAAGTCTACCTGGGAGAAGCCCATGTCTGAGCTCTTGCGCCTGGAAAACGTCTGGGCGGGCTACGGCGACGCCGTGGTCCTGGAGGACCTGTCCCTGTCGCTGGCGGCCGGCGAGAGTCTGGCGCTGCTGGGGCGCAACGGCATGGGCAAGACGACGCTGCTGGCCACCCTGATGGGCGCCACCCGGTTGCGTCGCGGCCGCATTGTCTTCCAGGGCGAGGACATCGCCCACGTGCCCAGCCATCGTCGCGCCCGGGCCGGCCTGGGCTGGGTGCCGCAGGAACGCGATATTTTCCGTTCCCTGACCGTCGAGGAAAACCTGACCGTGGTCGCCCGTCCGGGCGAGTGGACCCTGGAGCGGGTCTACGCCATGTTTCCCCGATTGCGAGAACGCCGCGCGAACCTGGGCAGCCAGTTGTCGGGCGGCGAGCAACAGATGCTGGCCATGGGCCGGGCGCTGATGCTCAACCCCAAGGTCCTGCTGCTGGACGAGCCTCTCGAAGGCCTGGCGCCCCTGATCGCCCAGGAACTGCTGCACATCATCGACCGCATGGTCTCGGAAGGCCGCATGACCGTCATCCTGGTCGAGCAGCACGCCCGCCAGATCCTGCCGATCACGCGCCGGGCCCTGGTGCTGGAGCGCGGCCGGGTGGTCTATTCGGGAGACAGCGCGGAACTGCTGCGCGATGGCGCGGCGCTGGATCGCTGGCTGGGCGCGGGCTCCACGGAAGCGGATGCCGCGCCACGCAAGGCCCCGGCCGAGCGCATTCCCGCCATCGAGGCGATTCATGACGAGCACCGGGCCCTCGCGGCCATCCTGAACGGCCTGTCGCACATCGTGCAGGACATCGAGGACGGCAAGCTCGAGCCGGACTATACCCTGTTGGCCAGCATGATCGAATACATCGCCGAGATGCCCGACAAGCTGCACCATCCCAAGGAAGACCGGATTTTCGCCCTGCTGCGGACCAAGACGCGGGACGAGGACGAGTACCTGGACCGGCTCGAGGCCGAGCACCGGGACACGGTCCACGCCACGGGGCGCCTGGATCGCGCCCTGGTCAGCTATGTACAGGGCGGGGCGGCGAACTTCCCGGGTTTCCGGGACGCCGTGCGCGCCTATATCGCCGACGAATGGGTGCACCTGAACACCGAGGAGCGCCATATCCTGCCGGCGGCCCGAAGACTGTTCGACGCGGACGAATGGGATGCGATCAACGCCGACTTCGTGCGCAATGGAGATCCCTGGTCCGGTCCGGGCAATCGCTATGCGGATCTGTTCCGGCGCATCACCAGTCTGGCGCCGGCGCCCATCGGCGTGGGCGGCCAGCCGCCGCGTTGAGCGGGGCGGATCGGGCTGCGCCCGATCCGAAAGGACTGTCCTGCGTCCAGGCTCATTTCCGGCGGTGCAGGGTCAGATGGCAGAGGCCGCCCAGCACCAGCCCCCAGAAGGCGCTGCCGATGCCCAGCAGGCTCATCCCCGAGGCCGTCGCCAGGAACGTCACCAGCGCCGCGTCACGGTGTTCGGGCGCCTGCAGCGCGTCGTGGATGCTGCCGCCCAAGGTGCCCAGCAGGGCCAGTCCCGCGATGGCGGCGACCAGCTCGTGCGGGAAGGCGGCGAACAGTGCCACGACCGTGGCGCCGAAGAGGCCCGTGAACAGGTAGAAGATGCCCGCCCAGACCGAGGCCTTGTAGCGTTGGGTCGCGTCCGGATCGGCGTCGGGGCTCATGCAGATGGCGGCCGTGATGGCGGCCAGGTTGAAGGCGAAGCCGCCGAAAGGCGCGAGCAGCATGCCCGTCGCCCCCGTCCAGGAGATGAGCGGCGAGGCGGGTACGTGCGTATAACCGTTGGCGCGCAGCACGGCCAGGCCGGGGACGTTCTGAGAGGTCATGGTGACGATGAACAGCGGCAGCGCCACGCCCACGAAGGCGGGGAATGAAAATTCGGGCGGCATCCAGACCGGCCGGGCGGGCGTCCAGTCGAGCCCGGACAGGGACAGTCCGCCCTGCAGGGCGGCGCAGACGATCCCGGCGGCCAGGGCCAGGGGGACGGCGTAGCGTGGCAGGGCGCGCCGGGCCAGCAGAAAAGCGGCCAGCATCACGCACACCAGCAGGGGACGGCCCTGCATGGAGACGAACAGATCCATGCCGAAGCGCAGCAGGATCCCCGCGAGCATCGCCGAGGCCAGGTGCCGGGGCACCCAGTCCATGATCTTCTGGAACCAGCCCGTGAGGCCGCACAGCGTGATCAGGGCCGAGCAGGCGAGGAAGGCGCCGATCGATTGCGCCAGGCCGATGTCGCCCAGGCTGGTCGCCAGCAAGGCGGCCCCGGGGGTGGACCAGGCCGTCAGTACGGGGGCACGCCAGGCCAGCGCCAGGCCGATGCACGTGACACCCATGCCGATGCCCAGTGCCCACATCCAGGAGGCCAGCTGGGCGCCGTGCGCGCCGGCGGCGCCGGCCGCCTGGAACACGATGGCGACGGAGCTGGTGTAGCCGACCAGGACGGCAATGAAGCCGGCCGAGATGTGCGAGATCCGTAGCCAGCCAGCGATCCCTCCGGCTGTCGTGTCCGCGTTCATGCGTTTCCTTGTATGTGGGTGCGGCAAGCAGGCGCAAGCCTGCACGGCGGGGTTTTTTTTGCCGCAGGGCCGCTCCAAGGCAAAAAACGCCCCCTTGGGGGATGAGCCTGGACATGGGGCAGTCCCTGCGGACTGCGCCATGCCAGACGAATCCAAGCGGCATGCAGGCCGCGAGGTGGACAGCAAGCAGGCGCAAGCCTGCGCGGCGTGGGGGCCTCTTTTTGCCGCAGGGCCGCCCCAAGGCAAAAAGCGCCCCCTTGGGGGGCAGCAAGCAGGCGCAAGCCTGCGCGGCGTGGGGGCCTTTTACGGCGCAGCCTGGGTGATGCTGTGGGCCCAGGTGAAGGCCTGCTGGACCAGCGGGTCGAGCTGCTCGGCGGTGACCCCCAGCTCCCGCAGCAGGGGCGCGGGGTCTTCTTCCGCGTCGCGGTCCGAGGGGAAGATCAGGGTGGCCAGGCGCAGGTCCGGACCCAACGCGCCTTCGCGCCGCAGCAATGCCTCGCGCACCGGGACGTCGACGCGGACCTGCGACAGCAGATCCTGCATGGTGCCCTGGAATAATTGGTCCATGATGGACAGGATGCCGGTGGTGAAGGCGGCCTCCGCGCGCACGGTCTGCTCGGGGTGGACCAGGGTGGACAGGGCTTCCATCAGGTGCGCCCGCGCGCTGGCCTGCAGCAGGATGGGCGACAGGTAGCCTGCCGGTCTGCCGGCTTCGGTGTACATCAGCACCTGGATCCAGCGCTGCAGTTGTCGGCGGCCCAGCAGCATGATGGCCTGACTCAGGGATTCGACCTCCTGGCTCAGGCCGAAGGCCGGGGTGTTGACCATGTCCAGCAGCGTCTTGACCAGTTCGGGGTCCTGCTGCAGGCAGGCCTGGATTTCCGGCGCCTCGCCTTCGCCCATGATCAGCGTGACCAGGCGCAGCAGGGTCTTCTGGCGTGGCGTGAGGGCCGTCGTCGGCGTCAGGTCCATGGGCCAGTGACCCTGGAACAGGGTGAAGCCCAGCAGCATGAAATTGTCGTGCGTCGCCTTGTCGGGCGTGTCCACGGCCATCAACTGGCGGCCGGCCTGCTTGTGCTGGAAGCTCTGGCGGAAGATATCCGCCTTGGTGCTCAGTTTGGGGTCGAAGCGCACGACCTTGCAGAACGGCAGGATCGCCT
This sequence comes from Castellaniella denitrificans, assembly GCF_027214045.1. Lineage (GTDB taxonomy): Bacteria > Pseudomonadota > Gammaproteobacteria > Burkholderiales > Burkholderiaceae_B > Castellaniella > Castellaniella denitrificans_A. The sequence continues at coordinate 89,813 of NZ_JAPWHE010000007.1, forward strand.
CGCGGCCGGGCTGGGCCGCGAGATCGCCGCGGATGGAAAATTTCGTGCCGCCGTGGGCCAGGCTTTGCAGCGTCTGGATCAGTTCGGGCGTGATCTCGAGCGGGTCGGGGAATTCGAGAAAGGTCCGGTGGCGCGGCAGCATGTGCGCGAAGGTGTTTTGCAGCAGGCCCGGCGTGCCGTCGATCCAGTGCGGGGCGTAGGCGAAGAAAGCGCTGGCGCCGTGCGCGCGCGCGGTCTCGATCAGGGCGGCTCCGGTGTCCATGTCGGGCTCCTGCGGCTCGGCCCACAGGACACGCAGCCGGTAGCCGGCCAGGCCACGGTTCTGATCCAGGATCGGTTCGCGCCGGATCAGGCAGGGGGGTGGGGGGGCGGATGCGTCGGCCGCGGCTTCCGTGGACGAAGCGGTCGTCAGGTCGGGTTCCATCGAATCTCCTTTTCTGCGGCTGCGGCGCTTCCCGCGAGATTGGATCGCGCGCAGGGACGGTCTTGTCTTTTGTATTGTTGAAACGGGAATCTTGAACTGTACGGGAGCCGTCTGGCCGATAGCGGTTCGGGTACCGTCAAGGATTGTACTGTGCCCGCCGTCCCAGGTCAGCATCGCATCGTGGCTTTATCGACACGGCGCATGGTGACGGCCCTGGACCGGTGCTGGACTACAATCGGCGCATCGTTCCGTTGGAGAAAACCATGCCTGGATTGCTGCCCAATGTCGACCCCGAGGGGTTGCTGGAATATTCGGTGGTTTACACCGACCGCGCCCTGAACCACATGTCCGCGTCATTCCAGCAGGTGATGCGCGACATCTCGCGCACCCTCAAGTCCGTTTACGGGGCGCAGGCCGCCATCGTGGTGCCGGGCAGCGGCACCTTCGGCATGGAGGCTGTCGCGCGCCAGTTCGCCACCGGCCGGCGCTGCCTGGTGATCCGCAACGGCTGGTTCAGCTATCGCTGGAGCCAGATCTTCGAGGCCGGCCGCATTCCGTCCGAGGAACGCGTGCTCAAGGCCCGTCCGGTCGAGGCAGGGGACCAGCCTTTCTTTGCGCCGCCGCCCGTGGACGAGGTCGTCGCCGCGATCCGCGAATTCAAACCCGAAGTCGTCTTCGCCGCGCACGTCGAAACGGCCTCCGGCATCATGCTGCCCGACGACTACATCCGCCAGGTCGCGGATGCCGCACACGAAGCGGGCGGCCTGTTCGTCCTGGACTGCATCGCTTCGGGCACGATGTGGGTAAACATGCGTGACGTACACGCGGACGTGCTGATTTCGGCGCCGCAAAAAGGCTGGACCTCGTCGGCCTGCTGCGGCCTGGTGATGCTCGGCGAGGCCGCCCGCAAACAGATCGAAACCACGCAGAGCACCAGCTTCGCCTGCGATCTGCGCAAGTGGCTGGGCATCATGGAAGCCTACGAAAAGGGCGGTCATGCCTACCATGCCACCTTGCCCACGGACTCCTTGACCGTATTGCGCGATGTGATGGCGGAAACCGAGGCCTACGGCACCGACCGGGTCAAGGCCGAACAACGCCAGCTGGGCGGGGCCGTGCGCGCGCTGCTGCGCGAACGCGGCTTCAAGAGCGTCGCCGCGCCGGGTTTCGAGGCCCCGGGCGTGGTGGTCAGCTACACCACCGACGACGGCATCCACACGACGCGCAAGTTCGCCGAGGCCGGGCTGCAGGCCGCCGCCGGCGTGCCGCTGGCCTGCGACGAGCCCGCGGGCTTCAAGACTTTCCGCCTCGGGCTGTTCGGCCTGGACAAGCTGCACAATGTCCAGCGCACCGTGGACACCCTGGCCGCGGCGCTGGACCGGATACGGATCTAGGGCTTCAGGCGCCGGCGCCGTCCAGCCCCATTTGCCAGAAGTCGACCTCCAGGCGGACGGCGTCGCGGAACGTGGCCGCCAGGCCGTCCAGGCGTCCGGCGGTCTGGCCGCTCAGGCGGGCGTCCAGCCAGTCGCGCTCGGCCTGAGCCGCCGCCTGGAATTCCTCGCTGGCGTACATCGCGATCCAGGCTTCGTAAGGGTTGGCCGGCCCCCGCACGGTGAATGCCTGGGTTTCGATCCAGCGGGCGATGTCCGCGTAGCCGACCAGGCAGGGGGCCAATGCCACGTGCAGGTCCAGCAGATCGCCGCGGTGGCCGGCGTCCAGGACATAGCGAGTGTAGGCCATGGTTTCGCGCGCTTCGGGCAGCGCTTCCAGTTCGGCCTCGTCGATGCCCCAGCGGGCGCAGTAGTCCACGTGCAGGCCCATCTCCAGGTCCACGATGGCCTTCAGACTGTCCAGTCCCTGGCGCAGCTCGGCGATCGTGCGGCTCTTGTAGACCGCCAGTCCCCAGGCGCGGGCGAAGTGCACCAGGAACAGATAGTCCTGTCGCAGATAGCGGCGAAAGGCCTCGGCCGGCAGGGTGCCGGCCGCCAGTCCACGCACGAATGCGTGCTGGCGATAGGCCTCCCATTCGGGGGCGCAGCGGCTCAGCAGCGTGGCGAAGGGCGTCGGATCGGTTGAAGTCGTCATGCGGGTCTCCATGGGCGTGCGGACCCGAGTGTAGCCCGTGGGAGGCATGTCGCCGTCCGGAGCCGGCCTACGGTACGATAGTGCGGACGGCGGGGACCGCCTTCCCGCTTGCGGACAAGACCCTCCATGCGATCCAGCATCACCCTCAAGCTGTTCCTGGCCATCCTGGCGACCTGCATCGTCGTGGCGCTCGCCATGGGCATGGCCGTGCGCTACAGCTTCGACAGCGGGTTCGACGATTACATCCGGGAACGCGAGAATCAGCGGCTGGACAGCCTGGCGCTGACGTTGGCGGCCGACTACGTTGAAACCGGTGGCTGGGGTTTCCTGGCCGGGCGTGGCGATCGCTGGGAACGCAGCCTGCGCCTGTCGCGCTACGCGCGGCCGGGCGACCGCGATCGCCGCGGGGCGCCGCCGGGTCCGCCGCCCCGCGTCACGCTGGTGGACGCCGAGGGCGGCTGGCTCGCAGGGCCGCGCGTGCGCCCCGGCGCGGAGCGGATCCGTCATCCCGTCACCGTGGACGGCCGGTCCGTGGGCTGGCTGCTCAGTCCCCCGCCCAGACTCATGGCCGTCAACGACGAGATCGACCAACGCTTCCAGTCCCGGCAACTGCGGGCGACCTGGGTGATCGTCGGGCTGTCCGTCCTGCTGGCGGCCCTGGTCAGCCTGCTGCTGGCGCGCCTGCTGCTGGTGCCGGTGCGGCGTCTCGCCCAGGCCACCCGCCGCCTGGCCGACGGCGATTTCGACATCCGGGTGCGTGTCGGTGCGCCCGACGAACTCGGGCGCCTGGCCCGCGACTTCAACCGCCTGGCGCACAGTCTGGCGCGCAACGCCCGCCTGCGGCGGGAACTGATGGCGGACATGTCCCACGAACTGCGGACGCCGCTGGCCATATTGCGTGGCGAGATCGAAGCCTTGCAAGACGGTCTGCGCGCGCCCGACGAGGCCGCGCTGGCCTCGCTGGCTCACGAGATCGGGCGGCTGCACCGGCTGGTGGACGACCTGCGCGAACTGTCGCTGGCCGATGCGGGCGCCCTGGATTACCGCATGCGGCCGCTGGACCTGTCGGCACTCGTCGAGCGGGCGCTTGACGCGGTGCAGGACCGGTATGCCCGAGCCGGCCTGGCGCTGGAGCGGGACATCGAGCCCGGCCTGCGATTGTCCGGCGACGAACGCCGCCTGGAACAACTGCTGGCGAACCTGCTGGAAAACAGCCTGCGCTATACAGACAGTCCCGGACGCGTACGCCTGCGGGCGGGCCGGCGCGATGGGCGCATCGTGCTGGAGGTCGCCGATACTGCGCCTTCGGTGGCCCCCGACCAATTGCCCCGCTTGTTCGACCGCCTGTACCGGGTGGAGTTCTCGCGCAGCCGGCTCCATGGCGGATCGGGCCTGGGCCTGGCGATCTGCCGCTCCATCGTCCAGGCCCACGGCGGCGAAATCTCGGCGATGCCGTCCGACCTGGGCGGACTGGCGATCCGCGTCGAATGGCCTCTGGCGGATGATCGTGGGGCGGACGCGGCGGACGGTTTTACCGCGATGGACGAGGAGTGAGGCATGCGGATTCTGGTGGTCGAGGACGAACCCAAGCTGGCCGAGGTGCTGCGGACCTACCTGCAGGCGGCCGGCTATGAGGTGCGCTGTGCGGACGACGGCCTGGCCGTCATGCCGCTGGTCATGGACTGGTCTCCCGACCTGGTCCTGCTGGACCTGATGCTGCCCGGGCGCGATGGCCTGGACTTGTGCCGCGACATCCGCGCTAGTCGGTCGATTCCGGTCATCATGGTCACCGCGCGGACCGAGGAGATCGACCGACTGCTGGGCCTGGAACTGGGCGCCGACGATTACATTTGCAAACCCTACAGCCCCAGAGAGGTCGTGGCCCGCGTCAAGGCGGTCCTGCGGCGCAGCGCGGCGGACCCGGCACCGGCCAGGACGCGCGTAGCCGCGGGGTTGGACATCGACGAGGGCGCCTGGAGCGCACGCCTGGATGGCGTGCCGCTGGACCTGACGCCGGTGGAATTCCGCCTGCTGGCGTTGCTGGCCAGCCAGCCGGGACGCATTTTTTCCCGCGATCAGGTGCTGGACGGCCTGTACGACGACCGCCGCGTCGTCACCGACCGGGCCGTGGACAGCCATGTGAAAAACCTGCGCCGCAAGCTGGCCGCCGTGCGGCCGGACGGGGAATTGATCCGTTCCGTCTATGGCGTGGGGTACCGGCTGGACCTTGCAGGATCCGCTGACGCTTCTCCATGAAATCTTCACGATTCGCCCATTTTTTCGCCGCAGTCGGTCCGTAATCTGTCTTCATCGCAGCCCCATCGGGGGGCCGCCGGAAATGAAGAAAGGAAGACCGACATGCACTTTGATCACCTCACCCGCGCCCGTTCGCTCTCCGCCCTGGCCATGGCCACCGCCCTGGTCGCCGCGCCCCTGGCCGCCTCGGCGGCTCCCGGCATGCCGGACGAAGGCGGTCCCCGCCATCACCAGAAGGGCGGCTTCGGCCACCACGGCGCTGATTCCGGCCGTTTCGGCGCGGCCCACGGCCTGCGCGCCCTGGACCTCAGCCAGGACCAGCAGGACCGGATCTTCAAGATCCGCCATGACCAGGAGCAGGCTTTCTACGACAGTGAAAAGGCCTTGCGCGCCGCGCGCGAATCGCTGCGTGACATCGGCCGCGCGGACACTTTCGACGAGGCCAAGGCCAGACAGGCGGCCGACGCCCTGGGTCAGGCCCAGTCCCGGATGGCTCTGCTGCGCGCCCAGACCGACGCGCAGATCCGTGCGGTACTGACGCCCGACCAGCGCCAGAAACTGGCCGACCTGCGCGCGCCCAGGCGCGCCGGGCAGTCCGGCAAATCCTGATCGTTCTGGATTTTCACGGCGCCCGCCCTGATCCGGCGGCCGCCCTTTATCGCGCGAACAGCGTGCCCACCGACTGGAAATGGCGCCGGTAGTAGGGGTTGTCCAGCCGGTCGATGCGGACTTGGCCGCCGGTGGACGGCGCGTTGATGAAACGCCCGTCGCCCAGATAAATGCCCATGTGCGAGTTCGGACGGCCCAGCGTGTCGAAGAACACCAGGTCGCCCGCCCGCAGTTCCCGGCGCGGTACGGGCCGGCTCATGCGGGCGATCTGCTCGGTGCTGTGGGGCAGGGTGGCGCCGGTGGCCGTGCCGAACACGTATTTCACCAGGCCGCTGCAGTCGAAACCCTGGTGGGCCTGCGATCCGCCGTAGCGGTAGCGAGTATCCAGCAGGCTCAGCGCCGTCATGATGACCTCGGTGCGCTGCGCCGGGTCGATGTCGGGGTTGGGCATGGCCGGTCCCCGGCTGCCGGGGCCGGCGCAGGCCGCCAGCCACAGGCACAGCAGGCCGGCCGCCAGCATGCGGATGGAGGTCCATTCCGGGCATGGGCCGGTTCGGTACGCGATGAAGGGCGGGCTGGCCATGGGCGGTGGTGGTCAGGGCCTTAGCCGGCCTTGCCTTCGGGCCAGTAATGGCTGTCGGACAGGGCGCGCGCACCGAAGATCGCCTGGCCCACGCGCACAGTGGTGGCGCCTTCTTCGATCGCCCACTCGAAATCCCCGGACATGCCCATGGACAGCTCGGCGAAGTCCGCGCCCTGCGGGGCGTCCTGACGCAGCCGATCGCGCAGGTCGCGCAGCAGCCGGAAGCAGGGGCGTACACGATTTTCGTCCGGAGAGAACAGGGCCAGCGTCATCAGGCCGCGCACCCGCAGCGCGCCGTAGGCGGGCAGGGCGCGGGCGAAGTCCAGCACCTGTTCGGGCGCCAGGCCGAACTTGCTGGTCTCGCCGGATGTGTTCACCTGGACGAAGACGTCCAGGTCGCGGCCTTCTTCCTGGAGGCGCCGGTCCAGAGCCTCGGCCACGCGCAGGTTGTCCAGGGCCTGGAATTCCCGGGCGAAGCGGGCGACGAATTTGGCCTTGTTGGTCTGCAAGTGGCCGATCACGGCCCAGCCCAGGTCGTCCAGGTCGGCCATGGCTTCCCATTTGGCATAGGCTTCCTGGACCTTGTTCTCGCCCAGCAGGCGGCAACCGGCCGCGTAGGCCATGCGGATGCGGGGTTCGTCCACGGTCTTGCTGACGGGCAGCAGGCGGACTTCGGCCGGATCGCGGCCGGACCGCGCGCAAGCCGCGTCGATGCGCGAGCGGATGTCGGCCAGGTTGGCCTGGATTTCCTCCGGGGTTTCGGCCGTCTGGTAGGCGGGCCGGACGGGGGATGGCACAGCGTTCATTGCAAAGGTCTCGGTCAAGGTCGAGGATGGGTCGAAGACAGTCCCTAGGATAACCCCAACGCGCGCCGAGCCCAATGCGGCGGGGCCGAAAGCCTTTTATGATGCTGTCTGGTCAATCAAAGGAGCAGGCGTGGCGGAACTCACTCCGGGGCTGATGCTGGTCCACGGCAATCGCGCGGAACAACTGCGCGAGGTGCTGGTCGCGTGGCTGCGCCATTCGCCGCTCGACCCCCTGGAAAACGAGTGCCTGCTGGTGCACAGCAATGGCATCGCGCAGTGGCTGCGGCTGGCCCTGGCCGAGCGCGACCAGGGTTGCGGCATCGCGGCCGCGCTGGATTTCCTGCTGCCTTCGCGTTTCATGTGGCAGGCCTATCGCGCCGTGCTGGGCGCCGGTGCGGTGCCCGAGCAGTCTCCCCTGGACAAGGACCCGCTGGCCTGGCGCCTGATGCGGCTGCTGCCGTTGCTGGCCGGCCGGCCCGGCTTCGAGCCGGTGGCGCGCTTTCTGGCGGACGACGCCGGTGTGCGCAAGCGCCACCAGCTGGCCCACCGGCTGGCGGACCTGTTCGACCAGTACCAGGTCTATCGGGCCGACTGGCTGGACGCCTGGAGCCGGGATGAAATCGTCCTGCCCGACGCGCTTGGCCGGGACCAGCCCCTGCCCGAGACCGAGGCCTGGCAGGCCCGCCTGTGGCGCGCCCTGCTGCACGACCTGGGCGCGGCCGGCGGCGAGCCGGTCGGCCGCGCAGCCGTCCACGCGGCCTTCATGGCGCGCGTCCGGGCACCGGGCGACGCCCCGCGCCCTGCCGGGCTGCCGCGCCGCCTGCTGGTCTTCGGCATTTCCGCCATGCCGCGACAGACCCTGGAGGCCCTGTCCGGGTTGTCCCGCTGGGTCCAGATCCTGGTGTGCGTGAACAATCCCTGCGCCCATTACTGGGCAGACATCCTGGGCGACCGCGACCTGCTGCGGGCGCGATTCCGACGTCAGGCGCGCCGACCCGGCATGCCGGAAGTCCTGGACGAGCACGCGCTGCACCAGCAGACCCATCCGCTGCTGGCCTCCTGGGGCCGCCAGGGGCGCGACTTTATCGGCCTGCTCGACGACATCGATGACCCGGCGCACCGGGCCCGCTGCGGTCTGGCCTTCGAGGCCCTGCACCAGCGGATCGACGCCTTCGAGGCCTTGCCTGGGCGCACACTGCTGGAGCAACTGCAGGACGACATCCGCGATCTGCGGCCCCTGGCCGAGACGCGCGAACGCTGGCCGGCGGTGGACCCGGCGCGCGACGATTCGCTGCGCTTCCACATCGCCCATGGCGCCCAGCGCGAGGTCGAGATCCTGCACGACCAGTTGCTGGCGGCCTTCGCCGCCGATCCCGGGCTGCAGCCTCGCGACGTGATCGTGATGGTGCCCGACATCGAGGCCTACGCGCCTCACGTCCAGGCGGTCTTCGGCCAGTACGGTCCCGGGGACCGGCGCCACGTGCCCTATGCGCTGGCGGATCGCGGGCAACGTCGCGCCGACCCGCTGGTCATCGTTCTGGAGCAGTTGCTGTCCCTGCCGCGCCTGCGGCTGGGCGTCCAGGAAGTCCTGGAATGGCTCGACGTGCCGGCGCTGCGTGCCCGCTTCGGCATCGAGGCTGCGGATCTGCCGCTGCTGCAGGCCTGGGCGCGGGACGCCGAGGTGCGCTGGGGGCTGCACGCCGAGCATCGCGCCGCCTTCGGCCTGGAGCAGGCGCCGGCGGCGGCCCATGGGCACACCTGGCGCTTCGGTCTGGAACGCATGTTGCTGGGCTACGCGGCCGGCCCCGACGCGCCCGCCTGGGACGGTATCGAGCCTTATGGCGAAACCGGCGGCCTGCAGGCCCAGGCGCTGGGCGCGCTGGCCCGGCTGCTCGACACGCTGGACCGCCACTGGCGGCTGCTGAGCCAGGACGCCGCGCCCGCGCAGTGGGTCGCGTCCTTGCGCACGCTGCTTGACGATTGTTTCCTGCCGGTGTCTGACGCCGACGAGCACACGCTGGCGCGTTTCCAGGAAATCCTGCAGGATTGGTCGCAACTGTGCGAGGCCGCCGGGGTGGGCGAACCCCTGCCGGTGTCCATCGTCGCCGAGCATTGCCTCGGACGGCTGGACCAGGCCGGCCTGTCGCAGCGGTTCTTTGCGGGCGCGGTGACCTTCGCCACGCTCATGCCCATGCGCGCCATTCCGTTCCGGCGCGTGTGCCTGCTGGGCATGCAGGACGGCGCCTTTCCACGCCAGCGGGTGCCGGTCGACTTCGATCTGATGGCGCTGCATCCACGCCCCGGCGACCGCTCCCGGCGCGAGGACGACCGCTACCTGTTCCTGGAAGCCCTGCTGTCCGCGCGCGACCAGTTGTACCTGTCGTGGGTCGGCCACAGCATTCACGACAACACGCCGCAGCCGCCTTCCGTGCTGGTGTCCCAGCTCATGGATCACCTGGACCGGGGCTGGCGATCCGCGGATGGCGCCGGAACCCTGTCGCGCGGCCTGAGCCTGCATCACCCGCTGCAGCCGTTCAGCCGGCGCTATTTCCCTGAACGGGCGCAGACGGGCCCCGGCGCGCTGTTCACCTATGCCGCCGAATGGCGCGGCGCCCGCGAACCGGCGTCTGTCGCTGCGTCCGCGGCGGCGCCCTTGTCCGCGTCGGCGCCGTTGCCGCCGCCGCGACGGGATGCCGCCGTTCGGCTGGAGGATCTGCGCCGGTTTCTGAAGCACCCGGTGCGCGCCTTCTTCCAGCAGCGCCTGCAGGTGTTCTTCGAGGCGCCCGATCCCGATCTCGACGAAGGAGAACCCTATGTCCGGGACGGGCTGGGGCAGTGGCATCTGCGCGCCGAACTGATCGAGGCCCTGCGGCGGTCGCCCGATCCCGCCGATGCCGGGCCGGCGATCCAGGCGTGCCTGGATCGGATGCGCCGGCGCGGCGCCCTGGTCGCCGGCGGGCTGGGCGAGGCCGCGGCGCGGGCCTTGCATGACAGTGTGCGGGAAGCGGTCGACCCCTATCGCCAGGCCTGCGAGGCCTGGCCCCTGGCAGCCGATGCGCCCCTGCGCATGGGAAGCGCCGTTCCGGACACCAGCCTGGTGTTCGAGGATACGCTTGCCGGCTGGCGCGGGGACGGGCGGGGCGGGTGGGGCCGGATCGTGCTGCTTGCCAGCCATCTGGTGCGCGACAGACATTACCGCATCGCGCCCATGATGCCGGCCTGGCTGGATCATCTGGCGGCGCACGCGCACGGCCGGTCTCTGACGACAGTGCTGGTCAGCCCCCAGGGCTGCGTGCGCTTCGGCCCGCTGGAACCGGACCATGCCGCCGCGCAATGGCAGGCCCTGTGGGCGGCCTGGCGGGCGGGCATGCGCGCGGCGCCGCCCGTGGAGATCGACACGGCGGGCGCCTGGCTGCGGGCGGGTGCGGGTACGGACCCCGGGGGCAAGGCCTGGCGGGCGGCCGAGGACATGTACCGCAAACGGGTGGACGACGACCTGTATCTGCGGCGCTGCTATCCCGATTTCCACAGCTTGTGCGCGGATGACGGCTTCTTCCGTTGGGCCGAGACCCTGTACGGCGCGGCGTCGCGGGCGATCCTGCCGTACCCGGCCGCCGACGAGGCCGAAGCATGAACCCGGTGTCGATGATTCCCCAGGTCGATCCGCTGCGCTTCCCTCTGCGCGGCAGCCACCTGATCGAAGCCAGCGCCGGGACGGGCAAGACCTGGACGATCGCCGCGCTGTACGTTCGGCTGGTGCTGGGACATGGCGGGCAGCGGCCTTGCCTGCCTACCGAGATCCTCGTGCTCACCTTTACCGAGGCCGCCGCCCAGGAACTGCGGGACCGGATCCGTGGCCGTCTGGCCGAGGCCGCCGTCTGGTTCGCCCAGGACGCGGACGACGGCCCCGGCCCCGATCCGTTCCTTGCGTCCCTGCGCCGGGACTGGCCACGGGAGCAATGGGCGGCGTGCGCCCGGACGCTGGACCTGGCGGCACAGTCCATGGACGAGGCCGCCATTTCCACCATCCATGCCTGGTGCGCCCGGGTCCTGCAGGAACACGCCTTCGACAGCGGCAGCCTGTTCGAGCAGCGGCTGGAACCGGACCTGGGTGCCGAGATCCGGCAGGCGGCCTGGGACTACTGGCGCGCGCACGTGGCGCCGCTGGAACCGGATCTGCTGGATGGCGTGCTGGCCATCTGGCCCGGGCCGGACGCCTTGCTGGGCCTGTCGGCGCTGTTGACCCGTGAATCCCTGCCCGAGGCCGTCGATGAGAGTCTGGCCGCCGTGCTGACGCGTCATCGGACCTTGCGGCGGGAGCGCCTGGCCGTCCTGAAAGCGTCCTGGGTCGAGGGCGCGGACGCGCTGGAGGACTGGCTGGTCCCGTTGGGCAAGGACACGAAGATCCGGCCGGCCGACCTGCGCCGCTGGACGCAGGCGCTGCGGGACTGGGCACGGGATCCCGACCGTGAGGTCCCCGATCTGAAGACCGGCTGGGACCGCCTGACGCCGCAAGGCATCCGGGAGAAGTGGCAAGGCGTCGGCCCCGCACCGTCGCACCCCGCCAGCGACGCGCTGGCGGGTCTGCGCGCCGATCTGGACGCGCTGCCCGCCGTGCGCGCGGTCCTGCTGCGCCATGCCCTGGCCTGGATGGCCAGGCGCTTGCGCCAGGCCCTGTCCAGCGCCGCGCTGCTGGGCTTCGACGGCTTGCTGGCGAACCTGGACACCGCCCTGGAGGGCGCCTCGGGTGCCCGGCTTGCCCAGACCCTGCGGCGACAGTTTCCCGTCGTGCTGATCGACGAGTTCCAGGATACCGACCCGGTGCAGTACCGGATTTTCGACCGGGTCTACCGGGTGGCCGACGACGACCCCGACACCGCGCTGGTCTTCATCGGCGATCCCAAACAGTCCATCTACGGCTTCCGGGGGGCCGATGTGCACACCTACCTGCGGGCGAACCGGGCTTGCGCGGGGCGGGTGCGGACTCTGGGACGCAACTACCGTTCCTCGGAAGCCATGGTCGAGGCGGTCAACCGGTGCTTCACCCAGGGAGGCGCCCGGGCCTTTCCCACCGGGGTGCCGGAGGTGGGCATTCCGTTCCATCCCGTCGAGGCCCGGGGGCGTGCCGAGCGCTGGGAGGTTCTAGGCTCCCCGGCACCGGCCATGAGCGCCTGCTGGATCGAACCGGCGACGGAAGGCAAGCCGCTGTCATCGGCCCAGTACGAACAGGAGGCCGCCGAGCGATGCGCGCTGCGGGTGGCTTCAATCCTGGCGCGTGGCCGGCGCGGCGAGGCGGGCATGCGCGACGCGGACCGCTGGACGCCGGTGCGGCCCGTCGATATCGCCATCCTGGTCAACACCCACGCCGAGGCGCGCGCCGTGCGCCAGGCGCTGGCCCGGGCCGGGGTGCGCAGCGTGTATCTGTCGGAACGTGACTCCGTCTATGAATCGCCGCAGACGGCGGAAATCGCGCTGTGGCTGGATGCCTGCGCGCATCCCGAGGATGAACGCGCCGTGCGGGCGGCTCTGGCTGCGCCGGCGCTGGGCCTGGACTGGCGTGCGCTGGACCGGCTGGTGGAGGACGAGCGCGCCTGGGACGCGGAAGTCGAGCGCTTCCAGGCTTACCATCAGCTCTGGCGGCGGCGCGGCGTGCTTCCCATGTTGCGCCGGCTGCTGCACGATTTCGATGTGCCGGCCAGGCTGCTGGCCGATGGCTACGAGGGCGAGCGGCGCTTGACCGATTTTCTGCACCTGGCCGAACTGCTGCAACAGGCCGCCGCCCACCTGGACGGTGAGCAGGCCGTGCTGCGGTACTTGCGCCGCCAGTCCCAGGCGCCGCAGGGCGAGGATGGCCGCCGCCTGCGTCTGGAAAGCGACGAAGGCCTGGTGCGGGTCGTGACCGTGCACAAATCCAAGGGCCTGGAGTATCCCCTGGTCTTCCTGCCTTTCGTCTGCAGGGCGCGTCCTGTCGAAGCGGGGCGGGGGCCTTACCTGCTGCCCGGGGAAACGGAGCGGGAATGGATCATGGAGGCCGACGCCGGTCAGTTGTTGCGCCTGGACGGCGAGCGCCTGGGCGAGGACGTGCGCAAGCTTTACGTGGCGCTGACGAGGGCGCGCCATGCCGTCTGGATGGCGCTGGGGCCGCTCAAGGCGGGTGGCGGCAGCGGCATCGGCCATCTGCTGGGCGAGGATCTGCGCGCTGGCTGGGACGGCCTGGCGATGGCCCATCCCGGCTTGATGGCCTGGGATGCGGCTCCGGCGGACGACGCCGATCCTGCGCCGCCCGCCGACGTGACGTCCGAGGCGCTGGGAACGGCCCGTCGCCTGAGCGCGCCGGTGGTCGGACAGCACTGGTGGATCTCCAGCTATTCCGCCCTGTGCCTGGCCGACGCCGCCGCGCCCGAGACGGCCGCCGAGGATGTGTTGCGCGAAGGCCGCCAGACCGAACCTGTGCCGACGCGCGGGGCGGCGGATACCGCATCTCCCTTGATCGGTTCGAGCCTGCGGGATTTTCCGCGCGGCAGCGAGGCCGGGACGTTCCTGCACGGCTTGCTGGAATGGGCGGCGCGGCGCGACTTTCGCGATCTGGACGAGGCGCGCGACTTGATCGCCCGGCGCTGCGCCGTGCGCGGCTGGGAAGCGCACATCGATGCGCTGCATGACTGGCTGCTGCGCCTGGCGCGCACCGAGTGGCGGCCGGACTTGCCGGGCGGTCCTGTCCTGCGCCTCGACGGCCTGCAGGCCTGCCTGCCGGAAATGGAGTTCTGGTTGCCGGCGCATCGGGTGGACATCGGGCGTCTGGACGGGCTGTTGCGCCGGGGGACCTTCGGGGGCGGCGCCCGCCCGGCCCTGGCGGCAGGGCGGCTGAACGGCATGTTCAAGGGCTTCATCGACCTGGTCCTGCAGGCCGATGGCCGTTATTACCTGGTCGATTACAAGTCGAATGACCTGGGACCCCGCGAGGCCGATTACGCGCCCGGGGCGCTGGCGGCGGCCATGCTCGCGTCCCGCTACGACGCGCAGATGCTGATGTACGCGCTGGCGCTGCACCGGCAACTGCGTGCCCGCCTGGCGGACTACGATTATGCGCGTCACATGGGCGGCGCGCTGTACCTGTTCCTGCGTGGTCAGGAGGCGCCCGGCCAGGGCCTGGTGGCGCTGCGGCCCGCGCAGGACCTGATCGAGACGTTGGACGCGCTGTTCGACGGAGCGCCCGAGGAGGCGGACGATGACTGAATTTCCAGGCTGGCTGGCGTTCGGACAGCCCGAGGAAGGCCTGCGTGACCTGGATGTGGCTTTCGGCCGCCTGCTGATCCGCCAGGCGCCGCGGGCGCCCGAGTTCGCCTTGCGCCTGGCCGTTCTGTGCAGCGCCCGGCTGGCGCATGGCCATCCCTGTCTGGACCTGAAGATCCTGTGCGAGCCCGGCGGCAGCATACCGGCGGGCGAAGCGGAAGCCGGGGACGGATGGGCGGGACCGCCGGCCTGGGTGGAGGGCGGGCTGGACGGTTGCCTGGCGGCGCTGGCGGCGGCCGATTTCGTGGGCGACGGCGGCGGTCCTGAGCCGCTGGTTCTCCAAGGGCACCGGCTGTACCTGGGGCGCTACTGGCGCGCCGGGCGGCGCATCCGCGAGGACCTCGGCCGGCGTCTCGCGCTGGAACCGCCGGAGGCGCGCGACCCAGCCGCCGTCCGGGTCTGGCTGGACACGGTTTTCGACGAGCCCGCCGCCGAGCCGCCGGACTGGCAGAAGATCGCCTGCGCCACGGCGCTGCTGCACGGCTTCGCCATCATCACGGGGGGGCCGGGGACGGGCAAGACCACCACAGTCGTCCGCCTGCTGGCGGTCCTGCAGGGCCTGGCCAGGGCGCGTGGGCTCGAACGCGGCCTGCGCATCCGTCTGGCGGCGCCGACGGGCAAGGCGGCGGCGCGCCTGAACGAATCCATCGCCGGCGCCCTGGATCGCCTGGCGGCCAAGGCCGATGCCGATTTGCGCGCCGCGCTGGAACGCGTGCCGGCCGAAGTCCTGACCCTGCATCGCCTCCTGGGCAGCCGGCCAGACACCCGCCGCTTGAAGTTCCACGCCGACAATCCACTGGACCTGGACGTGCTGGTGGTGGACGAGGCTTCGATGATGGATATCGAAATGATGGACGCCGTGCTGGCCGCGCTGCCCGCCCATGCGCGCCTGGTGCTGCTGGGAGACAAGGACCAGCTGGCTTCGGTGGAGGCGGGCGCGGTGCTGGGCGAACTGTGCGGGCGGGCCGAGGACGGTCATTACACGCCGGCTCAGTGCGATCGCCTGCTTGAGTGCAGCGGCGAGACGGTGCCCGTGGCATACCGGGATCCGGCCGGTGCCGCGCTGGATCAGGCCGTGGTCATGTTGCGTCGCAGCCACCGCTTCCAGGCCGACAGCGGCATCGGCCGGTTCGCCGCCGCCGTGAACCGGGGCGACGTCCCGGCCGTGGCCGGATTGTTGCGCGATCCTCCGGACGGCCTGAGCCTGGTGCGTACCGGGCCGTCCGCCGCGTCCAGCGAAGCCTGGCTGCGCGACAGCGGCGCCCTGGGCGAGGCGGGCTACCCCGCGCTGTTCCGCGCCGTGCGGGACGGCCGGCCCGAACGGGCGGCGCCACCTCCGGCCTGGGACTGCTGGGCCCGCGTCGTCCTGGCGAGCCAGGCCCGCTTCCAGGTGCTGTGCGCCTTGCGCGATGGCCCCTGGGGCGCGCGCGGGCTGAATCGCCGCATCGAATCCCATCTGCGGGCGGCGGGCTGGATCGCGGCCTCGGAAGAGGCCTGGTATCCCGGCCGGCCGGTACTGGTGCTGCGCAACCATGCCGCTCTGGGTCTGGCCAACGGCGACATCGGTGTGGCCTTGCCCGTGCCGGACCCGGAACAGGAGGACGCCTGGATGGTCCGGGTGGCCTTCGCCGGCGCCACCCGGGACGCCGTGCGCTGGGTGTCGCCCGCGCGCCTGCCGGAAGTCGAGACCGTCTATGCGCTGACCGTGCACAAATCCCAGGGCTCGGAGTTCGATCGTGTCGCGCTGGTGTTGCCTGACCGGAGATCCCCCCTGTTGACGCGGGAGTTGCTCTACACCGGCGCGACCCGCGCGCGCCGTGCCCTGGCCCTGGTGCTGCCGGGAGAGGATGCCCTGTTGAACGACGCCGTGCGCCGCGGAACCCGGCGCGCGGGCGGGATATGGACTCTCTGAGCCGGCGTCCGGGCCGGCTCATTGACCTTGAACAGGATCCCGCGCCGAAAGCGCTCATGCCGACGCGGCTCCCCGCTAAAATGAAAAGTGGCGGACGCTGGCGGCATGGCCGGCCCGGAACACCCCTGATTGACGGATGGAGACCCGCATGACCTCGATATATGACCAGGACCTGTCCCGGAACCCGGCCAACTTCGCGCCGCTCACGCCTTTGCTTTACCTGGAACGGGCTGCGGAAGTCTATCCCGACCGGCTGGCGGTCGTGCATGGATTGGGCGACGCCGTCATCCGCCATACCTGGGCCGATCTGTACCGGCGTTGCCGCCGCCTGGCGGGCGCCCTGGCCGCGCACGGCATCGGCAGGGGGGACACGGTGGCCGTGATGCTGCCCAATGTGCCCGCCATGGTCGAGGCGCATTTCGGCATTCCCATGAGCGGAGCCGTCCTCAACACCCTGAACACCCGGCTGGATCCGGCCACCATCGCCTTCATGCTCGACCACGGCGAGGCGCGCGCCATCCTCGTCGACCGGGAATTTTCCCGCGTCGTGGGCCAGGCGCTGGCGCTGCGCACGCGCGCCGAGCCCATCCTGGTGGTGGACGTGGACGATCCCCTGTACGACGGCCCGGGCGAGACCGTCGGCACGCTGGACTACGAGGCGCTGCTGGCTTCGGGGGATCCGGCGTTCGCCTGGCGGATGCCGGACGACGAATGGGATGCGATCTCCCTGAACTACACCAGCGGCACCACCGGCAACCCCAAGGGCGTGGTCTATCACCACCGGGGGGCGGCGATCAACGCCGTGTCGAACATCCTCGAATGGGACATGCCCAAGCACGCGGTCTACCTGTGGACGCTGCCCATGTTCCACTGCAACGGCTGGTGCTTCCCCTGGACCGTGGCGGCGCGCGCCGGGGTGAACGTCTGCCTGCGGCGGGTCGATGCGGCGGCCATGGTCGCGCTGATGCGCGAGCACGGCGTCACCCATTATTGCGGTGCGCCCATCGTCCAGAGCATGCTGGTCAACGCGCCGCAGGCCTTGCGCGACACGATTCCGTCCGGCATCCGGGCCATGGTGGCGGGCGCCGCGCCCCCGGCCTCGATGATCGAAGGCATGGAAGCCCTGGGCATCGACCTGACGCATGTCTACGGCCTGACCGAGGTCTACGGGCCGGCCACGGTGTGCGCCAAGCACGTCGCCTGGGATGATCTCGACATCGGCAAGCGGGCCGAACTCAACGCCCGTCAGGGTGTGCGCTACCACCTGGAGAAAGCCGCGACGGTGCTGGATCCGGAAACTCTGCGGCCGGTGCCGGCCGACGGCGAGACCATGGGCGAGATCATGTTCCAGGGCAACATCTGCATGAAAGGCTACCTGAAGAACCCGCAGGCGACACAGGCGGCTTTCGCGGGCGGCTGGTTTCACAGCGGCGATCTGGCGGTGATCTACCCGGACGGCTACATCAAGATCAAGGACCGGAGCAAGGACATCATCATCTCCGGCGGGGAAAACATCTCCTCGATCGAGGTCGAGGATGTCCTCTACCGCCATCCCGCCGTGCTGGCGGCCGCCGTGGTCGCGCGGCCCGACGAACGCTGGGGCGAGACGCCCTGCGCCTTCATCGAGCTCAAGCCCGACGCCCAGGTCGGCGCCGAGGACATCATTGCCCATTGCAAGGCCCACCTGGCCGGCTACAAGGTCCCGCGCCACATCGTGTTCGGCGAATTGCCAAAGACCTCCACCGGCAAGATCCAGAAATTCGAATTGCGCCAGCGGGCGGCGCAGTCCGCCTGAGGCCGGACATGTCCACCGGACACCCTTCCGTCGATGCGCGCGCAGGCCATGGCGCGCCGGCGCGCCTGTCGCCGCATGCGCTGCTCAGTCCGGCGCAGATGGGCGTGGCCGATCGGGCCGCTCCGGCGGCCGGAGTGTCCGGGGCGCGGCTGATGGAGGCGGCGGGCGCGGCCGTGGCCCGGGCGATCCGCGAGCGCTGGGCGCCGACGCCGGCATGGGTGTTGTGCGGGCCGGGCAACAATGGCGGCGATGGTTTTGTCGCCGCGCGTCGGCTGCGGGACGCCGGCTGGCCGGTGCGGGTCTTCCTGTGGGGAGAACGCGGCGCCTTGCGCGGGGACGCGGCCCGGGCGGCCGAGGCCTGGGCCGGGCCGGTCGAAGCCGCCATGCCCGCCTGTCTGGACGGCGCCGGCCTGATCGTCGACGCCCTGCTGGGCGCGGGCCTGAGCCGGGCGCCGGCCGGCGATCTGCGGACGCTGATCGATGCCGTGAACGCAGCCGTCGCGCCGGTGTGCGCCATCGATGTGCCCACGGGCCTGGACGGCGCCAGCGGACGCTGCCCGGGCGCCGCCGTCCGGGCCGACCTGACGGTCACGTTCTGCCGTCGCAAGCCCGGCCATCTGCTGTTGCCGGGACGCGCGCTGTGCGGCGCGCTGATCTGCGCCGACATCGGCATGCCCGACGCCGCGCTGGGCGCGATCGTCCCGGCAGCCCATGCCAACCATCCGGACCTCTGGGCAGCCCTGTTTCCGTGGCCGCGTTCGGACGGCCACAAATACCGCCGGGGCCATGCGCTGGTCGTGGGCGGCGAACGGATGCTGGGCGCCAGCCGCCTGGCCTGCCTGGCGGCGGCGCGCATCGGCGCCGGTCTGGTGACGCTGGCGACGCCGCCGGCCGCCTGGGCGATCCAGGCGGGCGCCCTGACTTCGGTCATGGTCGAGGCGCTGCCGCCGGACGGCGCGCTGGATCAGGCGCTGGCCGACCCGCGCCGCAACGCGCTGCTGATCGGCCCCGGGCTGGGTCGCGCGCCGCAGGCGGGACGGCAGGTTCTCGACCTGCTGACGGCCGGGCGCCCCTGCGTGCTGGACGCCGACGCGCTCAGCGTGTTCGCCGCTCGGCCGGCCGCGCTGCTGGACGCCCTGCACGGGCTGTGCGTGCTGACGCCCCACGAGGGCGAATTCGCCCGCCTCTTCGGTCCCGCGCCGGGCGCCGGGGACGATGCCACGCCAGGGACGGAAGACGACAAACTGCGGCGCGCGCGGGCCGCCGCCCGGCGCGGCGGCGCGGTCGTGGTGCTCAAGGGCGCCGACACCGTGATCGCGGCGCCCGACGGCCGCTGCGTCATCAACGACAATGCGCCGCCGACGCTGGCGACCGCCGGTTCGGGGGATGTGCTGGCGGGCTGCGTCGCCGGCCTGCTGGCGGCCGGCATGCCGGCCTTCGAGGCGGCCTGCGCAGCCGTCTGGCTGCACGGCCTGGCGGCCGACCGGCTGGGCCCGGGGCTGCTGGCCGAGGATCTGCCGGGCGCCTTGCCCGGGGCGCTGGCCGTTCTGGCCGGCATGGATTGAGACTCTACTGGATGCGCATATGGCGGATGTGATCGCGCTGGTCTTCGATTTCGACGACACGCTGGCGCCGGACAGCACCTCGGGCTTCCTCCAGGAAATCGGCGCGGACGTGCCGGCCTTCTGGCACGACCGGGTCGATCCCCTGCTGGATCACGAGGACTGGGATCCGGTTCCGGCCTATCTGTACCAGATGCTGGCCTTGTCCCGTTCGGGGCGCCACGGTCCCATCACCCGCGACCGCCTGCGCGACTGGGGGCGGCGGTTGCCGCTGCATGACGGCGTGCCGACCCTGTTCGAACGCCTGAGGACGCGGTTGCGCCATGCCCACCCGACCGTGCAACTGGAGTTCTACCTGATTTCCAGCGGCATCGGCGATGTGCTGCGCGAGACGTCCATCGCGAGCTGGTTTTCCGACATCTGGGCCTCTGAATTCCACTATGGCGCCGATGGCGCCATCGAATTCCCTCGTCGCGTGGTCAGCTTCACCGACAAGACCCGCTATCTGTTCCACATCCAGAAGGGCATCATCGGTCCCGAAGCACGCAACAAGCCCTTCGAGGTCAACCGCAAGGTCGATGCCGACAGGCTGCGCGTGCCCTTCGAGCAGATGATCTTCGTCGGCGACGGCTATACCGACATTCCCTGTTTTTCCCTGATCCGGCGCTCGGGCGGGGTCGCGTTCGGCGTCTGGGATCCGCGCCACAAGGAAAAACGCAGCCGCGCCTGGGGCTTCATCGAGGACGGGCGCGTGTCCAACCTGAACCAGGCGCGCTTCGGCGAGGACGCCGAGCTTTACCAGTGGCTGGAGGCCGCCGTGGAAAGCCTGGCCTCCAAGATCGTGCTGCGTGCGCGGATGTACCGTGGCTGATTCCCGTCCGGTTCGACTGGCGGCGGCCCCGTCCGCCGACGCGGCGGCCGATCTCCTGGACGACGAAGGCGCCATGGCGCTGGCGCTCGACCTGGCCCGCCAGGCCGCGTCCCTGGGCGAAGTGCCCGTGGGCGCCGTGGTGCTGGATGCCGCCGGCCATCTGCTGGCGACCGGGCACAACCGCACGATCCTGGACCGCGACCCGACCGCGCACGCCGAGGTCGTGGCCCTGCGCGCCGCCGCCCGCAGCCTGGACAACTATCGTCTGACCGGCGCGCGCCTGTATGTCACGCTGGAACCCTGCGCCATGTGCCTGGGCGCCATGTTCCATGCGCGCCTGGCCGAAATCGTCTATGGCGCGCCCGACCCCAAGACCGGCGCTTGCGGCGGCGTGGTCGATCTGTCCGTCCAGCCGCGCCTGAACCATCACGCCCGCGTCCGGGGCGGGGTGCGGACGCAGGCCTGCGGCGATCTGCTGCGCGATTTCTTTCGCGCCCGGCGCGAAGCCGCCCGCGCGGCGCGGGGCCGGGCGGCACCCGCAACCGTTTCCGGCGGCCGTCCGGCCGCACCCCTCTTTTTCCAGGATGATCCTTCCATGCCCAAGCAGAAATCCGATTCCGCCGCGCCGTCCCGTCCGGCTCCCGGCGGCGAACACACGCACCTGGTCTGCGATGACCCGGAGTGCGGCGTGCATCACGTGCACGAACAGCCCTCGGGGATCTATCTGATCTCTCCTTCCGGGGCCGTGGCCGATCCCGCCGCGCTGGACTTGGCCATGGAACGGCTGCGCGCCATGGGCTTTCGCGTCGCCGCCGACCGCACGGCCCTGGCCGTGCACGAACGCTTCGCCGGCACCGACAAGCAGCGCCTGGCGGCGATCCAGCGGGCGCTCAAGCAGAAGCACCCGGTCGTCATGGCGACCCGGGGCGGCTACGGCCTGAGCCGCCTGCTGCCGCAGATCGACTGGCGGGCGGTGGCCGACAGCGGCAAGACCTTCCTTGGCCAGAGCGATTTCACCGCCTTCAACCTGGCGCTGCTGGCGCGCACCGGCGCGGTCAGCCTGGCCGGCCCCACCGCGATCTTCGATTTCGGCGGCAAGAAAGTGGATGACCTGACCCAGGCCCTGTTCCAGGAAACCCTGTCCGGCGAGCTGGAAATCCTCAGTTTCGAGTCCCCCGGCGCCGATCCGGTGGACGCGCGCGGCATCCTGTGGGGCGGCAATCTGGCGATGGTGGCCTCGCTGGTCGGCACACCCTATCTGCCCGACGTGAAGGGCGGCATCCTGTTCCTCGAAGACGTGTCCGAACATCCGTTCCGCATCGAGCGCATGCTGACCCAGCTGTGGCATGCGGGCGTGCTGGAAAAGCAGCACGCCATCGTGCTGGGCCAGTTCACCGATTACCGCCTGGCGCCGCATGACAATGGCTACGACCTGGATTCCGTGGTGCGCTGGCTGCGTCAGACGGTGCGCGTGCCGGTCGTCACGGGACTGCCCTATGGCCATGTCAAGGTCAAGGCCACCCTGCCGGTGGGTGCGCGCGTGGGCATCGCCACCGAGGACGGCATGGCGCACCTGGTGTTGCGGGAACACCCGCACTGATTGGCTGCCGGCCTGACCGATCACGGGGCGGGCGGGGCTGAAAGTCGGCCCACCTGCTAAAATAGCAGGTTGTTTTGACTTCATTTTTTCCCGCCACCACCGTGATCTCCACCAACAACCTCACCATCCAGTTCGGCTCCAAGCCCCTGTTCGAGAATGTCAGCGTCAAATTCGGCGACGGCAACCGCTACGGGCTCATCGGCGCCAACGGCTCGGGCAAGTCCACCCTGATGAAGATCATCGGCGGCGACCTGGAGCCGACTTCGGGCAACGTCGCGCTGGAACCCGGCCTGCGGCTGGGCAAGCTGCGTCAGGACCAGTTCGCCTTCGAGGATGTGCGGGTGCTGGACGTGGTGATGATGGGCCACGCCGAGATGTGGCAGGTCATGGCGGACCGGGACGCCATCTATGCCAACCCGGAGGCGACCGAGGACGACTACATGCGCGCCGCCGAACTGGAAGGCAAGTTCGCGGAATACGACGGCTACACGGCCGAGGCCCGCGCCGGCGAACTGCTGCTGGGCCTGGAAATCCCCGTCGAACAGCACCAGCTACCGATGCGCGAGATCGCCCCGGGCTGGAAGCTGCGCGTGCTGCTGGCCCAGGCGCTGTTCTCCAACCCCGATGTGCTGCTGCTCGACGAACCCACCAACAACCTGGACATCAACACCATCCGCTGGCTGGAGACCGTGCTCAACGGCTACGACAGCACGATGATCATCATCAGCCACGATCGCCATTTCCTGAACGAAGTCTGCACCCACATGGCCGATCTGGATTATGGCGAACTGCGCGTGTATCCGGGGAACTACGACGACTACATGCTGGCCTCCACCCAGGCGCGCGAGCGCCAGGTGGCCGCCAATGCGCGCGCCAAGGAACGCGTCAGCGAACTGCAGGACTTCGTGCGCCGTTTCGCCGCCAACAAGTCCAAGTCGCGCCAGGCCACATCCCGCCTGAAACAGATCGACCGCATCAAGGCCGATACCGTCCAGGTCAAGCCGTCCTCGCGCCAGAATCCCTATATCCGCTTCGAGGTCAACAAGGTCCTCCACCGCCAGGCCGCGCACATCGAGGATCTGTCCAAATCCTACGACCGCCCCATCATCAAGGGGCTGTCCACCATGATCGAGGCCGGCCAGAAGGTCGCCATCATCGGTGCCAACGGCGTGGGCAAGACGACCCTGCTGCGCTTGCTGGCCGGCAATCTGCCGCCCGACGAGGGGACAGTGCGCTGGTCGGAAAACGCCGACATCGGCTACATGGCCCAGGACGTGTCCGATCAGTTCGACTCCGATCGCGACCTGTTCGACTGGATGACCGACTACCGCCAGCCGGGCGACGAGGATCAGTCGATCCGCTCGGTGCTGGGCCGGCTGTTGTTCTCGGGCGACGAAATCACCAAGGCCGTGCGCGTGCTGTCCGGCGGGGAAAAGAACCGCATGAGTTTCGGCCGCCTGATGCTGGGTCGTCACAACGTCATGCTGATGGACGAGCCCACCAACCACCTGGACATGGAATCCATCGAGTCGCTGCAATATGCGCTGGAGCAATACCGGGGCACGCTGGTGTTCGTTTCGCACGACCGCCAGTTCGTGTCGGGCGTGGCGACGCGGGTGATCGAAATCCTGCCCGACGGCCGTTTGAACGACTACCCTGGCACCTACGAGGAATACCTCGCGTCCCAGGGCATCGAGGCCTGAGCCATGGCGGGGCGCGGGGGGCGGGCGGACGCATGCCGCACACCCTGACCGCC
The DNA here is from genome assembly GCF_027214045.1 of Castellaniella denitrificans. Taxonomy (GTDB): domain Bacteria; phylum Pseudomonadota; class Gammaproteobacteria; order Burkholderiales; family Burkholderiaceae_B; genus Castellaniella; species Castellaniella denitrificans_A. The sequence goes on from NZ_JAPWHE010000007.1 coordinate 113,365, forward strand.
CCGGTCCGGCACGAGGCCGACGTCCGCAAGAGCCGTTTCCTGGCCCTGGCGGCCCCCATCGAATCGCCCGAGGCCGCCCAGCTTTTCCTGGACGCGTCCCGCGATCCCCAGGCGACGCACAACTGCTGGGCCTGGCGTTTCGGGGCGCAGTACCGCTTTCATGACGACGGCGAGCCCGGCGGCACGGCGGGGCGGCCGATCCTCCAGGCCATCGAGTCCCAAGGCTATGACCGCGTGGCGGTGATGGTGGTCCGCTGGTTCGGCGGGATCAAGCTGGGCACGGGCGGCCTGGCGCGCGCCTACGGCGGCACGGCCGCCGAATGCCTGCGTCTGGCGGACCGGACGGAACTGCGCGAGGAATGCCGGGTGCTGTGCGATTGTCCCTATGCGGACATGGACCGGGTGCAGGCGCGCCTGCTGGCGGCGGGCGCGCGCATCGAGCACGCGGCATTCGATGGCCAGGGCGTGAACTGGCGTCTGGTCGTGGCGCGCGCCGATGTGGCCGCGCTGGAGGCCCTGTACACCGATCAGACCCGGGGACAGGGCCGGTTCGAAGTCGAACCCGGCGCTTAGTGCGTCGTCGCGCCGCCTTTTTCCTGGGCCGCGATTTCCGCGTGGACCTGGGCCATGTCCACGGCCTTCACCTGGGTGACGAGCTCTTCCAGCTGAGAGGCGGACAGCGCGCCGGCCTGCTGGAACAGCAGCACGTTCTCGCGGAAGACCATCAGGGTCGGGATGGAGCGGATGCGCAGGGCCGCGGACAGTTCCTGTTGCTCTTCGGTGTTGATCTTGGCGAAAGTGACGTCCGGATGCTTTTCGGCGGCGGCCTCGAAGGTCGGGCCGAACTGGCGGCAGGGGCCGCACCAGGGCGCCCAGAAATCGATGATGAGGGGTTGCTTGGCCTCGGTGGCGGCCTGGAAGGTGTCTTGGGTGAGTTCGATGACGCTCATGGGGTCTCCGGGTCGGGAGGGGGCGGCAGGATGCCGCCCGGATTTCCTGTCATATGGGGACGAGGCGCTGGTTTGCAAGCCGGGCTTGGAGCGTGGCATCCCTCCACCTCGCCGCCTGCAAGCGGCTGGGATTCGATCGTCATCCCTCCACCTCGCCGCTTGCAAGCGGCTCGGATTCGACAGGCGCGGAACAGTCCGCAGGGACTGTTCCACGTCCTGTCTCATCCAGGGAACAGCGCGTACTTGATCACGAACAGCATCGCGACCAGCAGGGTGGCCGGATGGATGTCGCGGAAGCGGCCGGACAGGGCCTTGATCGTCACGTAGCTGATGAAGCCGAAGGCCAGGCCGTTGGCGATGGAGTAGGTCAGCGGCATGGCGATGGCGGCGATGGCTGCGGGGACGGATTCCGTGACGTCGTCCCATTGCACGTCGACCAGTTCGCGCAGCATCAGGCAGGCCACGTACAGCAGGGCAGGGGCCGTGGCATAGGGCGGGACGATGGCGGCCAGCGGAGACAGGAACAGCGCCAGCAGGAACAGCACGGCGATGGTCAGGGCCGTCAGGCCGGTGCGCCCGCCCGCCTGCACGCCCGAGGCGCTTTCGATGTAGGCGGTGGTGCTGCTGGTGCCCAGCATGGAGCCGGCCACGATGGCGCAGCTGTCGGACAGCAGGGCGCTGCCGAGGCGGCCGGGGTTGCCCGGGCGGATCAGGCCGGCGCGGGTGGCCACGCCGATCATTGTGCCGGTGGCGTCGAATACCTCGACCAGCACGAAGACCAGGATCACGTGGAAGAAGCCGGTGTTCAGTGCCCCCAGGATGTCCAGCTGGAAGAAGGTGGGAGCCAGGCTGGGGGGGGCCGAGAAGACGCCCTGGAACTGGGTGTGGCCGGTCACGATCGAGAGGACGGTGATGGCCAGGATCCCGATCAGGATGGCGCCGCGGACTTTCAGGGCGGCCAGGGCCGTGATGATGAAGAAGCCCAGGATGGCGAACAGGGTCGTGGCGTGGGTCAGGTCGCCCAGACCGACCTTGGTGGCCGGGTTGGCGACCACGATGCCCGCCGAACCCAGTGCGATGATGCCCAGGAACAGCCCGATCCCCGCCGCGATGGCCGATCGCAGTGAGGACGGGATGCCCGCCACCAGCCATTCGCGGATGCCGGTCACCGTCAGGATCACGAACACCACGCCGGAGATGAAGACCGCGCCCAGCGCCTGCTGCCAGGAATAGCCCATCTGCGCCACGACCGTGAAGGCGAAGAAGGCGTTCAGGCCCATGCCCGGGGCCATGCCGATGGGCCAGTTGGCCAGAAGGGCCATGATGATCGAGCCCAGGGCGGCGGCCAGGCAGGTGGCGACGAAGACCGAGCCCTTGTCCATGCCGGTGCTGGACAGGATGTCCGGATTGACGAAGACGATGTAGGACATCGTCAGGAAGGTGGTCAGGCCCGCCAGCAATTCCGTGCGGACCGAAGTGTCGTGTTCCTTGAGCTTGAAGAACTGTTCCAGCATGGTGTCTCCTCTCGGGTGAGCGTCGGTGTTCACTGCTTGTTTTTTGACCACGCCATTCTAAATCCCTTTCGGGGCGGGGTGTGCGGAGATCGGTTGTAAACTGGCGCCCTATGCTGATCATCGGATTCGAAAGCTCCTGCGACGAGACCGGCGTGGCCGTGGCGTGCACTGAACGCGGCCTGCTGGCGCACGCCCTGCACAGCCAGGTCGCCATGCATCGGGACTACGGCGGCGTGGTGCCTGAATTGGCCTCGCGCGATCACATCCGCCGCATCGTGCCGCTCACGCGGCAGGTGCTGGACGAGGCCGGTGTGCGGCCGGACGATCTCGATGCGGTGGCCTATACGGCAGGCCCCGGTCTGGCCGGGGCCCTGCTGGTGGGGGCGGGTTTCGCCCGGGCCTTCGCCTGGGCCCGGGATCTGCCCGCCATGCCCATCCATCACCTCGAAGGCCATCTGCTGTCGCCCCTGCTGGCCGACGAGACACCCGGTTTCCCGTTCGTGGCGCTGCTGGTGTCGGGCGGCCATACCCAGTTGATGCGGGTCGAGGGCGTGGGCCGCTACGAATTGCTGGGCGAGACCCTGGACGATGCGGCGGGCGAGGCCTTCGACAAAAGCGCCAAGCTGCTGGGGCTGGGTTATCCGGGCGGACCGGAGCTGTCGCGCCTGGCCGAGGCCGGCGACCCGCGCGCCCATGCGCTGCCTCGCCCCATGCTGCACAGCGGCGATCTGGATTTCAGCTTCAGCGGCCTGAAGACGGCCGTGCTGACCCGGATGCGGTCCCTGCGGGACGCGGGCCTGGATACCGACCACGCGGCCCGCGCCGATCTGGCGGCTTCGACCGAAGCGGCCATCGTCGATGTGTTGGCGTCCAAATCCCTGGAGGCGCTGCGCCGCACGGGGCTGAGGACTCTGGTCGTGTCGGGCGGCGTGGGCGCCAACCGGCATTTGCGTGCGCGGCTGCGCGAAGCGCTGGGCGCCTTGGGCGGGCGGGTGTACTTTCCGCCTTTGCACCTGTGCACCGACAATGGCGCGATGATCGCCTGGGCGGCCGTGCTGCGGGTACGCGCCGGTCTGGTCGATCTGCCGTCCTTGCGCGGCGATGCCGCCTTCGCGGTGCGGCCCCGCTGGGATCTGCGGGATGTCTGCGCCGCCTGAAACGCCCCCGGCGGGGCTGGGGCGCGCCTACTTTTTCTTCGCCCCGATCCTGCTTTCCTTGCCCGCCAGCAGCCGGGCGATGTTTTCCCGATGACGGGCCAGCAGCAGGACGCTGATCAGCACGATGACCGAAATGGTCAGCGCGTCCGTGCGCCAGGCCACCTTGTCCCCCAGGATGTAATAGAACGGCGCGAAGACGGCCGCGAGGATCGCCGCCAGGGACGAATACCGCGTCACCCAGGCCACGATCAGCCAGGTCAGCGCGGTGGCCAGGGCCAGCCAGGGTTGCAGGGCCAGCAGCACGCCCAGGGCCGTGGCGACGCCCTTGCCGCCGCGAAAGCCCAGAAACAACGGGTACAAGTGGCCCAGGAATGCGCCAAGGCCGGCCAGGGGAATCGCGGTGTCGGGCAGCAGGCCGCGCTGCGCGGCCCAGGCGGCCAATGTCACGGCCAGCCAGCCCTTGGCGGCGTCGCCGAGCAGGGTCAGGACGGCCGCCGGCTTGTTGCCGCCACGGAGCACGTTGGTCGCACCGGGATTGCCCGAGCCGAAGCTGCGCGGGTCTTTCAGCCCCATGACGCGGCTGACCACGACGGCGAAGGAGACGGAGCCCATCAGATAGCCGATGAACAGGGCGGTGGCCACGCCGAGCACGGAGGTGAAAAGAGTCATGGCGAAGGGAAGCGGCGGGGCGGCCCGCTCGAGGTGGGTGACGAGGGCATTTTAAAGGAAGCGCCGCACAAGTCCTCGCGGCGGGGCGCGGGTACAATTCGCACCATCCGGTTTCAGGCGGGAACGAAGAAAATGCGCATCCTGGTGTCCAACGACGATGGCTACAACGCGGCGGGGATCGAAGCCCTGGCCGCGGCGCTGCGGCCTCTGGGCGACGTCACGGTGGTGGCGCCGGAGACCAATTGCAGCGCCGCGTCCAATTCGCTGACGTTGCGCCGGCCCCTGTCGGTGCGCCAGGCGGCCAACGGTTTTCATTTCATCAATGGGACGCCCTCGGACTGTGTCCATGTGGCGTTGACCGGCCTCCTGGGATTCAGGCCCGATCTGCTGGTCTCGGGTATCAACAACGGGGCCAACATGGGGGACGACACCCTGTATTCGGGCACGGTGGCGGCCGCGATGGAAGGTTACCTGTTCGGCGTGCCGTCCATGGCCTTTTCCCTGGTGGACCGCGAATGGCGGCACCTGGACTGCGCCGCCCGGGTGGCCCACGATCTGGTGGCGCGGTTCCGCGACCGCCCCTGGGACGAGCCGCTGCTGCTGAATGTCAATATTCCGGCGGTGCCCCATCGCGATCTGACGGGCCTGCGCACCACCAGGCTGGGGCGCCGCCATCCCGCCGAACCCGTCATCCGCAGCATCACGCCCTACGGCGATACCGTCTACTGGATCGGCCCGGTGGGACGGGCGCTGGACGGGGGTGCCGAGACGGATTTCGGCGCCATCGAGGCACGCGCCGTGTCGATGACCCCCTTGCGCGTCGATCTCACGGATCACGCGCGGACCGATGCGATCGCCCGCTGGATGGAAGACCAATGAACAAGCCCCGCCATCCGCTGGACAAGCCTTCCCGCAGCGCGCGGGTTTCCCCGACGGGCTCCGCGCTGGGGCCCGGCTATTCGGCCGCCAACAGCAATACGCGCATTCACGGGCCGCGTCCGTTCACCCTGCCGTCATCCCCGGCCCGGACGTCCGAGGCGCCCGCCGCCAATCTGGGCCTGAATTCCGACCGGTTGCGCCTGCAGATGGTGCAGCGCCTGCGCGAACAGGGCATTGTCGACGAGCGTGTGCTGTCGGCCATGCAGGCGGTGCCGCGCCACCTGTTCGTGGACCAGGGACTGGCCAGCCGGGCCTACGAGGACGCCGCCCTGCCGATCGGTTACGGCCAGACGATTTCCCAGCCTTGGGTGGTGGCGCACATGCTGTCCGTCATGTGCGAGGGCCGTACGCCCGGAAAGGTTCTGGAGATCGGCGCCGGCTGCGGTTACCAGGCCGCCGTGCTGGCCCAGTTCGTGCCCGAGGTCCATGCCATCGAACGGGTGCGCGGCCTGTACGAGCAGGCGCGATTGAATCTCGCCCAGGGCCGGTCGCGCGGGCGGGTGCGCCTGACCTTCGGCGACGGGATGCAGGGGCTGGAACGTCGCGCGCCCTTCGATGGCATTGTCGTCGCCGCCGCGGGGGTTAAAATCCCTGAAGCCTTGCTGCATCAATTGGCCGTTGGGGCGCGTCTGATCGCCCCGGAAGGCTCGGCGCATCAAAGGCTGATCCTGATCGAGCGCACCGGGCCGTCATCCTGGCACCGGCGCGAGCTCGAAGATGTCCGATTCGTACCGCTGCGTCCCGGCACGCAGACCTAAGTAGGAGAACCACATGCTCGATGGGACGCTGGTGACAGATGCTCCGTTCACCCAACCGCCGCGCACCGGGCGTTTTTTGTCGCATCGCCGTCCCAAGGCGAAAACGGCCCTGCTGCTGGCCGTCCTGCTGTCGGCCGCCGTCCTTTCAGGCTGCGCCTCGCGCTCCGCGCGCGCGCCCGTTTCCGACCACTCCCGCGGCGGCGCCGCCTCCACGGCGGGCGCCCAGGCCAAGGGCACCTACGTCGTGCGGGCGGGCGACACGCTCTACAAGATCGCTCAGGATCACGGGATGGAGGTCTCCCGCCTGGCGCAGTTGAACAACATCGGTGATCCGACCCAATTGGCCATCGGTCAGGTCCTGCGTCTCGACAGCGGCACGCCGATGCCTGCTGCTGGCTCGACGGCCACGACGACCCCGGGCAAGGCCGCGGCGACTCCGGCCGGTGGCGAAAGCGCCGGGACCGCCGCCAGCGCGCCGGCGCCGGCCGAGACATCGGCGTCGCGTGCCGGCGACGCGGGCCTGATTTCCTGGGGCTGGCCCAGCAATGGCAAGATCATCCAGGGCTTCAACGCCACCACCAAGGGCATCGACATCGAGGGCGCGGTGGGTGCGCCCGTGACGGCCGCCGCCGAGGGCAAAGTCATGTACGCGGGCAACGGCGTGCGCGGCCTGGGCAACCTGATCCTGTTGGGTCACAGCAACGGCTTCATCACGGCTTACGCCCACAACCAGTCCCTGCTGGTCAAGACCGGCGAATCCGTGAAGAAGGGCGCTAAGATCGCCACGCTGGGCCAGAGCGACACCACTTCGCCGCGCCTGCACTTCGAGATCCGCCGCCGCGGCACGCCCGTTAACCCCCTGTCCTACCTGCCGTCGCGATGATCCCGACGCTGGTCTTCGACCTGGAAACGATCCCGGATGCGGACGGTCTGCGGCGTCTGGATCCGCAGTGGGCCGACCTGTCTGACGCGGACCTGATCGAGGCCGCGCTGGCCCGGCGCCGCGAGACACACGGCAACGATTTCCTGCCCCTGCACCTGCAGAAAATCGCCGTCATCGGCTGTGTGTTCCGAGACGACCAGGGTTTTCGCGTCCGTACCCTGGGCCAGGCCGACGACCCTGAGGAAACCCTGATCGCGGGGTTTTTCAAGACCATAGGCCATTACACGCCCACCCTGGTCAGCTGGAACGGTTCGGGCTTCGACCTGCCGGTCCTGCACTATCGCAGCCTGATCCACGGCGTGGCCGCGCCGCGCTATTGGGACACGGGCGAAGACGACCGTGATTTCCGTTTCAACAACTACCTGAACCGCTATCACACCCGTCACGTCGACCTGATGGACGTACTGGCGAAGTTCAATGGCCGCGCCAACGCGCCGCTGGACCAGCTGGCAAAACTGTGCGGCTTTCCCGGCAAACTCGACATGGACGGCGGCCAGGTCTGGCAGGCCTGGCACGCGGGGGACCGGGATCACGTGCGCAACTACTGCGAGACCGACGTGGTCAACACCTGGCTGGTGTATTGCCGTTACCGCCTGATCAAGGGTGAACTCGATGCCGCTGCCTATGCGGCCGAACTCGCGCTGGTGCGCGACACCCTGACGGCGATCGACGCGCCGCACTGGAAAGCATTTCTCTCCGCCTGGCCTCATGACTGAACCCATCCTGTTGTCCCTGGACGTCGAATCGCTGGATCTCGAAGGCCAGGGCATTGCCCACCACGAGGGCAAAGTCGTCTTCATCGAGGGGGCGCTGCCCGGCGAGCGGGTGCTGGCCCGCGTGACGCGGCGCAAGCCGTCCTTCGACAAGGCCAAGGTCGAGCGCGTGCTGCGCGCTTCTTCGCAGCGCACCCGGCCTCCTTGCCCCCATTTTGGCGTCTGCGGAGGCTGCGCCATGCAGCACCTGGAGCCGGCGGCCCAGATGGCCGTCAAGCAGCGTTCACTGGAAGACGCCCTGGCGCACATCGGCAAGGTCAGGCCGATGCAGATCCTGCCTGCATTGCAGGGACCGACTTTCGGCTACCGCCACCGCGCCCGCCTGTCCGTGCGCCTGGTGCCGAAAAAGGGCGGCATGCTGGTGGGTTTCCGCGAACGCGGCAGCAGCTATGTGGCCGACATGCAGTCCTGTCTGGTGCTGCCGCCGCATGTCTCGGCCCTGCTGATGCCGCTGCGGGAATTGATCGGCGGTCTGTCGCGTCCCGACCGCATGCCGCAGATCGAGGTGGCCGTCGGCGACGAGGCCACCGTCTTTTGCCTGCGTCACCTGGAACCCCTGACGCCTTCCGATCTGGACAGTCTGCGCGGTTTCGGCGCGCGGCACCACATTGATTGGTGGCTGCAGCCGAAGGGGCCGGAAACGGCCCATCCCCTGGACCCGGCACGCGCCGATGTCCTGGCTTACGCATTGCCGGCCTATGGCTTGCGCATGCATTACCGACCGGCCGATTTCACCCAGGTCAATCCGCACATCAACCAGGCGCTGATCGGGCGCGCGCTGAGCCTGCTGGAAATCCAGCCCGGCGACCGCGTGGCCGACCTGTTCTGCGGTCTGGGCAATTTCAGTCTGCCGCTGGCTACGCAGTGCCGCGCGGTCGTCGGTGTCGAGGGCAGTGCCACGCTGGTGACCCGCGCCCGAGAGGATGCCGCCCGCCAGGGCCTGGCGGACAAGGCCGACTTCACCGAGCTCAATCTGTTCGAGATCGACGCCGGCTGGCTGCGTGGCCTGGGCTATTTCGATCGCATGCTGATCGATCCTCCGCGCGAGGGCGCCCTGGCCGTGGCGCAGGCTCTGGCCGATCTGGCGCCCAGGGAACGTCCGCGCCGTGTCGTGTATGTGTCCTGCAATCCCGCCACGCTGGCCCGCGATGCCGGCCTGCTGTGTCATGTGGGCGGATGGACACTGAAGGCCGCAGGCGCGGTCAATATGTTCCCGCACACGGCGCACGTGGAGTCGATCGCGGTCTTCGAACCCTGAAGGGCGTCGTATGGGCCATGGGAATGCCGCTCCGGATGCTCAAGGCAAGCGAGCCATCCCGCGCACGGTCTGGATGCTGGGCCTGGTCAGCCTGTTCATGGATCTTTCGTCGGAACTGATCCACAGCTTGCTGCCGATCTTCCTGGTGTCGGGCCTGGGCGCCAGCATGTTGGCCGTCGGCGTCATCGAAGGCGTGGCCGAGGCGTCCGCGCTGATCGTCAAGGTTTTCTCCGGCGCGATCAGCGACTGGCTGGGCCGGCGCAAGGGCCTGCTGCTGGCGGGTTACGGTCTGGCGGCCTTGAGCAAGCCCCTGTTCCCTCTGGCGCATTCGGTGGGCACAGTGTTCGCCGCCCGTTTTGTCGACCGGATCGGCAAGGGCATCCGGGGCGCGCCGCGCGATGCCCTGGTGGCGGATGTGACACCGCCTGAAATCCGCGGCGCGGCCTTCGGTCTGCGCCAGTCCATGGACACGGTGGGCGCGGTCCTGGGACCGGGTCTGGCGGTCGTGCTGATGCTGGTCTTCACGGACATCCGGCATGTCCTGTGGTTCGCCGTGGCGCCCGGCATCGTCGCCATGGCCCTACTGTTCTGGGGGGTGCGCGAGGCGCGTTCCGATCGGGGCGAGGCCAGGCCGTTCCGCTCGCCCATCCGCTGGAACGCGGCGCGCGGCTTCGGCGCCGCCTATTGGCGGGTCGTGGCGATCGGCGCCGTGTTCACGCTGGCGCGTTTCAGCGAGGCTTTCCTGATCCTGCGCGGTCAGGACATGGGCCTGAGCGCCGCCTGGGCGCCCGCCGTGCTGATCGTGATGTCGCTGTTCTTCATGTTGTCGGCCTATCCGGCCGGCTGGCTGTCGGACCGTGTGCCGCGTACCGCTGTCCTGGCGGTCGGCCTGGTCCTGCTGGTGCTGGCGGATCTGGCGTTGGCGGCCACGGGCGGCGGCGCCTGGGCGCTGCTGGCGGGCTCGGCGCTGTGGGGGTTGCACATGGGCTTCAGCCAGGGGATCCTGTCCGCCATGGTGGCGGACACGACACCCAAGGATATGAAGGGCACGGCCTTCGGGGTCTTCAACCTGGCCAGTGGCGTCTGCATGCTGCTGGCCAGCGTCCTGGCCGGCTGGTTATGGCAGGATTGGGGGGCGTCCGCGACCTTCCTGGCCGGCGCGGCCCTTGCCGCAGTGGCGTTGCTGGGGCTGGGGATGCCGGTGTGGCGTCTGAAAAAGGCCGGTTGATCCCGCAGGCTGGCGGTGCGGGCTGTTTGGCGCATGGACGCTATGTGCGGGCGTGCTCGCGGAGAAAATCCACAAAGGCCATCACGCGAGCGGAGTGTCGCCGTTCGGGGCTGAGCACCGCGCTGACAGGCAGCGCGGTGGTCTGATAATCATCGAGCACAGTGAGCACCTTGCCCTGTGCGACATCGGCTGCAAACAGCCACTCCGGCGACAGGGAAATGCCCAACCCGGCGAGCACCATCTCGCGAATCGCTTCGCTGCTGTTGCTGGTCAGGTTGCCTTTGATTGAAACGTCAATTTCTTCCGAGGCGCGCTTGAAGCGCCACCTGTCATAGTGCTCCAGCAAAGTGAAGCCGATGCAGTTGTGATCTGAGAGCCCGTCGGGCTCGCGCGGTGTCCCGCGACGATGCAGATAGGCAGGCGCCGCATAGACATACCGGGTGCTGGCGCCGAGCGGCACCGCCACCAATCCCTCGCTTCTGACCGCGCCGATCCGGATGGCCAGGTCGATATTTTCCTTGAGCAGGTCTTCGTTGTGATCGCTCAGGCGCAGGTCGATCGCGACATCGGGATGACGCTTCATGAATTCTCCGATCAGGGGCACTGCGCACAGTCGCCCGTAACTGACGGGCGCTGCGAGCCGGATGGGACCGGCGATCCGTTCATGGCCGCTGGAGAAGCTGAGCGTCGCAGCCTCGACGTGGGCGAGAATTTCTCGGCATTGATCGTAGAACCGTCGTCCCTGGTCGGTCAGGGACAACTGCCTGGTGCTGCGGGCGAACAACGGCCCACCGAGATATTGCTCCAGCGCGCGAACCTGTTTGCTGACCGACGGCTGCCCCATGCCCAACTCCCGTGCAGCCGCGGAAAAAGAACCGCGCTCCACGACGCGGACAAAGGCGCCCATGTTTTCAAGCAGGTCCATGGGTATTCAGGCCTCTAAAGGAATAAATGATATGCCAACTGTGCCTCTTATCAGAATATATAAAGCACGGCAAGCTATCCGTGTTCATTTCACAGAGGTCCTACATCATGAATCACACCATGCTTGCCGCGATCGCGGAATCCGCCCAGACACCGCTGGCCTTGCGTCATATCCCCAGCCCCTCCCCGGCCAAAGGGCGGGTGCTGGTCAAAGTCCATGCCGCAGGGGTCAATCCTCTCGATGTCAAGATCGCAGCGGGCGCCGCCGCCCATGCCCGTCAGGCGTTGCCCGCGGTGCTTGGCCTGGATCTGGCCGGCACCGTCGTCGAGTCGGGAGAAGCGGTCAATGACTTTTCCCCGGGCGACGAGGTCTTCGGGATGGCGGGCGGGATTGGCGGCGCCCAGGGCGCCATGGCCGAATACATTGCGGTCGACGCACGGCTGCTGGCGCTGAAGCCTCGTACATCGGACATGCGCGAGGCGGCCGCATTGCCTCTGGCATTCATCACCGCGTGGGAAGGCCTGGTGGATCGCGCCAATGTCCGTGCCGGCCAGCGTGTGCTGGTTCATGGCGGCGCGGGCGGAGTCGGTCATGTCGCCGTGCAACTGGCCAAGGCCCAAGGCGCCGACGTCTATGCCACCGGGTCGGCGGACAGTCTCGACTTCATCCGCTCATTGGGGGCCACGGCAATCGACTATCAGCTGGAGAGTCCGGATGATTACATCGAGCGGCATACGGCGGGAGAAGGTTTCGACATCGTCTACGATACGGTTGGAGGCAGTACGCTGGACGCGTCGTTCAAGGCCGTGAAGGCCTATTCGGGGCATGTCGTGAGCTGTCTGGGATGGGGGCGGCACAGTCTTGCACCGCTGTCGTTCAAGGGCGCGACCTACTCGGGCGTATTCACTTTGATGCCATTGCTGACCGGCAAGGGGCGTGGACACCATGGCGCGATATTACGCGCCGCGGCCGCGTTGGTGGATGCCGGGCGGCTGAAGATCAGGGTGGATCGGCATCCTTATCAACTGCACGAGGTCAACGAGGCATTTCGCCAGGTCGAGGAAGGCAGGGGCAAGGGCAAGACGGTCATTTCGATGCCGGCAGACCGTTCCGCCGCGCCGCAATGAGCCGCGACCGGCCTGTCCGGCGCGCGCCCGGCAAGCGGACCCATCCGGGTCAGCCCGCCGTGGCGGTTCCCCGGCCTGGCTATTCCTTGCGCGCCGTCTGATCCAGCACCCGCTGCGCCTCGATGCGCACGCGTTCGGGCGCGGTGCCGCCGATGTGCTTGCGGGCGGCGACCGAACCCTCGAGCGTCAGCACCTCGAACACGTCGTCCTGGATGTCGGCATGGAAGCCGCGCAGTTCGTCCAGGGACAGGTCGGCCAGATCGCAGCCGCGCTGTTCGCAGGAACGCACCGCCAGCGCCACGGTCTCGTGCGCGTCGCGGAAGGGCACGCCGCGCTTGACCAGGTAGTCGGCCAGATCGGTGGCGGTCGCGTAGCCCTGCAGCGCGGCGGCGCGCATGGCGTCGGCCTTGACGCGCACCCCGCCGATCATGTCGACGAAGATCGTCAGCGTGTCGCGGATGGTGTCGGCGGTGTCGAACAGGCCTTCCTTGTCTTCCTGATTGTCCTTGTTGTAGGCCAGGGGCTGGCCCTTCATCAGGGTCAGCAGCGCGACCAGGTGGCCGTGCACGCGGCCGGTCTTGCCGCGCGCCAGTTCGGGGACGTCGGGGTTCTTTTTTTGCGGCATGATCGAACTGCCGGTGCAGAAGCGGTCGGCCAGGTCGATGAAGCCCACGCGCGGGCTCATCCACAGGACGAGTTCCTCGGACAGGCGCGAGATGTGCGTCATGATGAGTGAAGCGGCCGCGCAGAACTCGATGGCGAAGTCCCGGTCGGAGACGGCGTCCAGGGAGTTGCGGCAGACCTCGTCGAAGCCCAGGGTGCGGGCGACCCGTTCGCGGTCGATGGGGTAGGATGTTCCGGCCAGCGCCGCGGCGCCCAGGGGCAGGCGGTTGGTGCGGCGGCGGCAGTCGGCCAGGCGCTCGGCGTCGCGGCCGAACATTTCAGCGTAGGCGAGCAGGTGGTGGCCGAAGGTGACCGGCTGGGCGACCTGCAGATGGGTGAAGCCCGGCAGGATGGTGTCGGCGTGCTCCAGGGCCAGTTCGGCCAGCCGGTGGCGCAGTTGCCCGAGCAGGTCGATCGCCAGGTCGATCTCGTGGCGCAGCCACAGGCGGATGTCGGTGGCGACCTGGTCGTTGCGCGACCGGCCCGTGTGCAGGCGTTTGCCCGCGTCGCCGATCAGTTCGACCAGACGTTTTTCGATGTTGAGGTGAACGTCTTCCAGGTCCAGCGACCAGGTGAAGCCGCCGGCGCGGATTTCTTCCAGGATCTGCGCCATGCCGCGCCGGATGTCGGCCAGGTCGGCGGCGCTGATCACGCCCACGGCCGCCAGCATGTCGGCGTGGGCCAGTGAGCCCTGGATGTCGAAGGCCGCCATGCGCTGGTCGAAATTGACCGAGGCGGTGTAGCGCTTGACCAGGTCGGAGACGGGTTCGGAGAAACGGGCCGACCAGGCCTGCGACTTGTTGTCGAACTGATTGTGTGCGGACGGGGTATTGGACATAGTGGGCGCATTATAAAGGAGGGGAGCCGTCGGGCCCGCGACCGCGCCCTGGCCCGGGCGTGCGGCCGGATGCGCCCCGGGACCGGGCGGGCATCGTCTGCGCTATATTAAAAGCTTTTCAGCGGAATCCCGATACCATGGCGCAGCCCGAAATGAAGCAGATCACTGCGATCGTCAAGCCCTTCAAGCTCGACGAAGTGCGCGAAGCCCTTTCCGAGCTGGGCGTCAACGGCCTCACCGTGACCGAGGTCAAGGGCTTCGGCCGCCAGAAAGGCCATACGGAACTCTATCGCGGCGCGGAATACGTGGTGGACTTCCTGCCCAAGATCCGCATCGATGTCGTGGTGGCGGCCGAACAGGCCGAAGGCGTGATCGAGGCGGTCATCCGCGCCGCGCGTACCGGCAAGATCGGCGACGGCAAGATCTTCGTCACCCCGGTCGAACAGGCCGTGCGCATCCGCACCGGGGAAAGCGGCATCGAGGCCCTGTAGCCTCTTCAGGCCACGCCAGTCCGGCCCCTGGCCGCCACCGTCCAGAACGACGGCAGGAAATATTCCGCTACCAGCAGCGGCTGGCCCAGGCGCATGAACACCGAATGCCGGGCCAGGATCGAAGCGTCCACGGCGGCGTCGGCCCATGTCCCGTCGGCGCGGCGAACCCGCAGCCGGCCGAAGCGGAAGCCGCTGCGCTCGATGCGCGAATCCAGGTACAGGATGTCGGCCAGCGGGCGCTGACCCAGGCCGCGCATCGCTTTCCAGGCGCCCAGGCTGGCGCGCAGCGGTGTGAAACTGCAGGCCTGGACGGCGGATACGCCATCGATCGTCATGAGGATCTCGCGCCACCAGACCGGCGTGCCGGCCAGCACGCCGGTCTCGGTGGCCCAGCCGGGCGTCAGGGCTTCGACGGCCTCGCGGCGCACCGCCAGGCGGACTTCGCCCAGTCGGCGCAGGCCGGCGGTCAGCGCGCCGGGCCGGCGCAGCCAGGCTTGCCGCAGTCCGTCCAGCGCGGGGGCGGGCATGCCGCGCCAGGATCGGGGCAGGGCGGTGTCCGGAGTCATGGAAAATCGGGTGATCGGGGAGGTTGCTCAAGGGGCCTCACGATAGCACGGCCGATCCGGCGCGGCGGGCGCGATACAATGCGCAGCATCATGGAACCGGTCCGAATCTCAAAACTCATGGCCCAGCGGGGCCTGTGCTCGCGGCGCGAAGCCGACGCCTATATCGAACGCGGCTGGGTGCGCGTGGACGGCAGGATCGTCAGCGAGCTGGGCACCAAGGCGCTGCCCAACGCCCGCATTACGCTCGAACGCCAGGCCGCCCGCCGCCAGACCGGCAAGGTCACGATCATCCTGAACAAGCCGGTCGGCTATGTCTCGCATCAGTCCGACAAGGGCCACCGCCTGGCGGCGTCCCTGATCCAGGCGCGCACCCAGTACCGGACGGGTCATGGTCCCTCCTTCGATCCTGCGCACCTGCGGGGCCTGGCGCCCGCTGGGCGGCTGGACATCGATTCCCAGGGACTGCTGGTCCTGACCCAGGACGGTCGCATCGCGCGCCAGCTCATCGGCGACGATTCCGGGATCGAAAAAGAATATCTGGTGCGCGTCGAAGGTCGCCTGTCGAGCAATGGGCTGGCCCTGCTGAACCATGGCCTGTCTCTGGACGGCCAGGCCCTGCGGCCGGCCCAGGTGCAATGGCAGAACGAGGACCAGCTACATTTCATTCTGCGCGAGGGCCGCAAGCGCCAGATCCGCCGCATGTGCGAACTGGTCGGGCTGAAGGTCGTGGGCCTGAAGCGTGTGCGCATGGGGCGCGTCGTGCTGGGCGACCTGCCCGTGGGCCAGTGGCGTTATCTGCGGGACGGCGAACGTTTCTGAGCGACTGGCCGTCCGTCCGCCGCATGGCCCGCGCGGGCGGCGGGTTTGCGTGTCGCAGAGGCATCGCCCGTCGCGTTCCGGGACTGCCCGCTGATGGCCAGCGTATGCCGGGCGTGCCCGTCCTGGGCCAGCGTCTTCGTCAGCCAGGGCAGGGCGGCGCGCAGTTCCTCGTGCAGTGTCCAGGGGGGGTTGACGACGAACATGCCGCTGCCGTGCAGACCCAGGCCGTCGGCCGCGGGCTTGCGCACCGTGAGGGTGGCGTGCAGCCATTCCACCGGCAGCCGTTCCAGCGCGCGGGCCATTTCGTGCGCCTGGATGCGTTGAACCAGGGGATACCAGACCGCAAAGCAACCGGACGCGAAGCGCTCCAGGCCGTCGCGCACCGCCTGCAGGACGTGGCGGTAGTCCCTCTTGTCCTCGTAAGACGGATCGATCAGGACGATGCCTCGCCGTGTCGGCGGCGGCAGCAGCCGTTTCAGTCCGTCGAAGCCGTCCTCGCGGGCGATGGTCACCTGGCGGCGCGAGGTGCCCAAGTGCCGCAGCGTGCTTTCCAGTACCTCGATTTCCGTCGGGTGCAGCTCGAACAGCCGCAGCTTGTCGTGCGGGCGCAAGGCGCGCAGGGTCAGCGCGGGCGATCCCGGATAGCGGTTGGCCACGCCGTCGGGATTGAAGTCCTGGATGGCGTGGAGGTAGCGCGTCACCAGTTCCGGAGGCTGGGCGGCGCCCAGCAGCCGGTCCAGGCCGTCGACGACTTCGCCGCTCTGGCCGGCCCATTCGCCATCCAGGGCGTACAGACCCGCGCCGGCATGGGTGTCGATCACCCAGTAGGGCGCATCCTTGCGGTTGAAGTAATCCAGAATCTGGACCAGGATGGCGTGCTTCAGGACATCGGCGTGATTGCCGGCGTGAAAGGCGTGGCGGTAGCTGAACATGGCGGCCTGCGGGGTTATCGGACCAGGCCGGGCGCGTCCGCCCGGACGTGACGCAGCGCGTCGGTGAAGACCGCGTGACAGCCCCGGTCGAACAGCGCGCGGGCGAGGTCGGGGTCGTCGACCGTCCAGACGGCCAGGGTGGCGCCCTGGTCCAGAATGTCGCGCACCGCGGCCTCGTCGGCGTGCCGGGCATCGATGTTCAGGCCGATGCAGCCCAGGCCTTGCTGGCGCAGTCGCCAGTCGGCCGGCACCGGGCCTTCGATGAGCAGGGCGCGCGGCAGATCGGGTGCGGCCGCTCGGGCGGCCTCCAGGGCGGCTTCGGAAAACGACGACAGCAGGGGCGGCAGATCGGCGCCCGCCCACAGGCGGGCGGCCTCGCGGGCCACGGCTGTGCCGGTCTCGGCTTCGTGGCCCGTGGTCGGCTTGATCTCGATGTTGCTGTGGATGTGGTGGGCGCGGGTGCAGCGGGCCACG
This sequence comes from Castellaniella denitrificans, assembly GCF_027214045.1. GTDB lineage: Bacteria > Pseudomonadota > Gammaproteobacteria > Burkholderiales > Burkholderiaceae_B > Castellaniella > Castellaniella denitrificans_A. Next base: position 130,389 of record NZ_JAPWHE010000007.1, read on the forward strand.
GCGTACAGGGAAGGGGCGGGCTCCCCGGCGAAATCCGGTCCGTGCCAGCCGCCGAAGTCCATCCGGCCCAGCGCGCGCCAGTCCAGTTCGCTGGCCAGGCCGCTGCCATCCGAGGTCCGGTCCACGGTGTCGTCATGCAGCAGGAAGGGCATGCCGTCGCGACTGAGCTTGACATCGAATTCCACCATGCCGAATCCGGCGGCGGCGCCCGTGCGCATCGCCGCCAGGGTGTTTTCCGGGGCCAGGCGGCCGCCGCCTCGGTGGGCGATGAAAGCCGGCCAGGGCCAGGCGGGATGGGATGGGGGCATGGGGGCTGGATCGTCGAGTAAGGGGTCAACACGCATTTTAGCCAGCGTGCGCACGCCCTGCCAGGCGGGCGTCCTTCGCCTTGGCGGGGCGGCGTGTCAGGGTGGTAAACTGCGGGACATTTCGTTCGCGCGGCCCTGGGGCCGTCAGTCTCCAGCAGGTGAGCCGTTTATGTTCGATTTCATTCGCACGCATCAGCGCCTGATGCAGTTGATCCTTCTGATTCTCGTGGTGCCGTCCTTCGTGTTCCTCGGGATCAGTGGCTATTCGTTCGTGACGGCCGATCCCGCCCTCGTCGAAATCGGCAAAGCTTCCGTCAATCGTGACGAATTCGTGCAGGCCCAGCGCAGTCAGCTCCAGCAGATGCAGGAAAGCAGCCAGGGCCGCTTCGACCCTGCCTTGCTGGACAATCCGCAGGCGCGCCAGGCCCTGCTCGACCAACTCATCGACCGCAAGCTGCAGATCGATGTGGCGACGCGGAATCATTTCAGCGTGTCGGACGGCGCCTTGCGCCGCGCCATCGCCGCCATGCCGCAGTTGCAGGTTGACGGGCAGTTCTCCCCCGATCGCTACCACGAGGTCCTGACGTCCTATGGCCTGACGCCGCGCGACTTCGAGGCCGGACAGCGTTCCGAGCTGGCGCTGGATCGCGTGCTGGGCCCGGTGAGGGACACGGCTGCCTTGCCGGCCCCGGTGCTCGACGGCCTCAAGCGCGCCCTGACCGAAGAGCGCACCATCCGGCTGCGGGTCTTCAAGGCCGGGGACCACGCCAAGGACGTCCAGGTGTCCGACAAGGACATCCAGGCCTGGTACGACGGCCATCAGGACGCGTTGCGCCTGCCCGATCAGGTATCCGCCGATTACCTCGTGCTCGACGAGGCCGCGGCTCTGGCCAGCGTGCCGACCATCGAGGAAGCCCGGCTGAAGGATTATTACGAGCAGAACAAATCGCGCTACGTGGTGCCGGCGCGCGTCAACGTCAGCCACATCCTGGTCAAACTGCCGGCCGGCGCCTCCGAAGAGGTCGCCAAGACCGCGCTGGCCAAGGCTGCGGGCATCGCCACCCGCGCCCGCGCGGAACCGTCCGGGTTCGCCGATCTGGCGCGCAAGGAATCCCAGGATGCCGGCACGGCCCGCGAAGGCGGTCGTCTGGGCTGGATCCAGCGCGGCACGCTGCCGCTGGCGATGGAGCAGGCCGTGTTCGCGCTCAAGCAGGGTGAAGTCTCGGATCCGGTAAAGGGGCCGGACGGCTACCATGTCTTCATGGCCGACCAAGTCCAGCCCGAGCAGGGCGAATCCTTCGAGCAGGCCCGCGCCAAGGTCGAGGACGAGGTGCGCCGTCAACTGGCCGCCGACCGGTTCGCCGACATGGCCACCAAGCTCACCAGCCTGGTCTATGACAATCCGTCCAGCCTGGACCCCGCCGCCAAGGATCTCGGCCTGCAGGTCCGCAAGGCGGACGGGATCGCGCGCGACCGTCTGCTGAGCGCCGACGAGGCCGGCGCGGGCGCGGCTTCCGCTTCCGGCGATTCGGCCATTCTTGGCGATGTGCGCGTGCGCCAGGCGCTGTTCAGTTCCCAGGTCCTGACCGACAAGCAGAATTCCGGTGTGATCGAGATCTCGCCCGACACCATGGTCGTGGTGCGCGTGCACGACGTGACACCGTCCCATGTGCCGGCGCTGGACCAGGTCAAGAACCACATCCGCGCACAGTTGACCGACGAGCGCGCGCGCGCCGCCGCCGTGGCCGAAGGCGAAAAGGTGCTGGCCAGCCTGGGCGCCCAGCCTTCCACCGAGGGGTTCGGCGAACCGGCGACCGTCAGCCGCCTGGACCCCGCCGGCCTGTCCAAGGACGTGCTGGACGCCGCGTTCTCGATCCATACGGACAAGGCCTTGCCGGCTTTCGGCGGCGTGGCGCTGGCGCGCGCCTACGCGATCGTCCAGGTCGACGCGGTCCGGCCCGGCACGACGGACGCGCCCGCGCTGGCCGGCCTCGGACAGCAGATGGCCCGTGTCTGGGGCAGCGTGGAGCGTCAGGCCGTGCTGGCCGAACTGCGTCAGCAACTGGGCGTCAAGGTGACGGACGAGGGCCGCAAGCTGATCGAGCAGGGCGACAGCGGATCGAATTGATCCCGCTTCCAGCGTCGCGCCATGAAGAAGGCCCCGGTATTCCGGGGCCTTCCTGTTTTGGGTATCCTGAGGTGAGGTGTGGCATCTCTCCACGTCGCGGCTTGCAAGCCGCTCCGATTCGGCAGGCTGGGCATTTTCGGATTGCGGCATCTCTCCGCGTCGCGGCTTGCAAGCCGCTCCGATTCGGCAGGCTGGGCATTTTCGGATTGCGGCATCTCTCCACGTCGCGGCTTGCAAGCCGCTCCGATTCGGCAGGCTGAAAATGGTCCGCGGGGACCATTTTCAGTCCTGCCTCATCCCTTCGCTCTGACGATTTTCTGGACTTGGGGGACGTGCCGGATGGCGCGGATGACCTGGGCCAAGTGCTTGCGGCTGTCGACCTGGACCATGATGCTGAGCAAGGCCGTGGCCGCAGCCTCGTCAGGCATGCTGAGCTGGATGATGTTGGATTCGGCTTCGGTGATTTCCGCCGCCAGCCGACCCAGCACGCCGCGTTCATTCAGTACTGTCAGTTCCAGGCGCGTGGTCAGGTGCCGTGCGGTGTTGGTGTCCCAGATCACCGGAATCCAGCGCTCAGGCTCGCGCGCGCGCTGGCGCATCGCCACCGGGCAGTCGCTCATGTGCACCACCAGCCCGTGACCCAGGCGGATGCCGCCGATGATCGCGTCACCCGGGAGTGGGCCGCAGCAGGATGCCAACTGGACCGCCTGGCCCTCGTTGCCATGGATCACGATGGGCGCGCTGGTGACGGAGGTGAATTCGTCCACCGCCATCGCGGTGGTTTCCAGCATGGCGTTTTCCGGGGCGAAGCGGCGCGCCACCACGGCCGCCAGGCGTTTGCCCAGACCGATGTCGGCCAGGATTTCCGTGCGCGAGGCCCCGCCCGAACCTCGGGTCAGCCGTTCCCATTGCGGATCGTCGTCCTTAGGGTAGGGGATGGACAGCTGGTCGAAGGCCTGGTTCAGCAGCCGGCGACCGAAAGCCACGGATTCCTCGTAGCGTTCGTTGCGCAGGTAATGGCGGATTTCCGAGCGCGCGCGTCCGGTGCGCACGTAGTTCAGCCACTGGGCGCTGGGGCGCGAGGCGGCCGAGGTGACGATCTCGACGGAATCGCCGCTGTGCAGTTCCGTGCGCAGCGGCGAAAATTCTCCGTTGATCTTGGAAGCCACGGCATGATTGCCGACGTCCGTATGGATCGCATAGGCGAAATCCACCGGCGTGGCGCCGCGCGGCAGCGACAGGATCTTGCCCTGGGGCGTGAACACGTAGACCGCGTCCGGGAACAGGTCGACCTTGACGTGCTCCAGGAATTCACCGGAATCCCCGGTCTGGCTCTGGATGTCCAGCAGCGACTGCAGCCACTGGTGGGTGCGCTTTTGCAGGTCGTTGAGCGAAGTGCCCTGTTCCTTGTACAGCCAGTGTGATGCCACGCCTTCCTCGGCCACGTGATCCATGTCGCGGGTGCGAAACTGGAATTCCACCGGCGTGCCGTAGGGGCCGATCAGTGTCGTGTGCAGGGACTGGTAGCCATTGATTTTCGGGATGGCGATGTAGTCCTTGAACTTGCCGGGCACGGGTCGGTACAACTGGTGCAGCGTACCCATGGCCAGATAGCATTCCGGCAGGGTATGGACGATGATGCGAAAGCCGTAGATGTCGAGCACGTCGGAAAACGACTTTTTCTGCTCGACCATTTTCTTGTAGATGCCGTAGAGCGACTTTTCCCGGCCGTTGACCTCGGCGTCCAGTCCGGCGGCGGGCAACGCGGCGCGCACGGCCTCTGCGATCTTGGAAATGACCTCGCGGCGGTTGCCCCGCGCCGCCATCATGGCCTTGTGCAGGACGGCGTAGCGGTTCGGATGGATGGCCTTGAAACAGCGGTCCTGAAGTTCCCGGAACAGGGCGTTCAAGCCCAGCCGGTGCGCGATCGGCGTGTAGATGTCGAGGGTCTCGCGTGCCACGCGCCGGGCTTTTTCGGGGTTGACCGCGTCCAGCGTGCGCATGTTGTGCAGCCGGTCGGCCAGCTTGATCAGGATCACGCGCACGTCGCGCGCCATGGCCAGCAGCATCTTGCGGAAGGATTCCGCCTGTTGCTCGGCCTTGGTGGCGTATTCGAGCCGTTCGAGCTTGGTCAGTCCGTCAACGATTTCGGCGACTTCGAGACCGAATTTTTCGGCCAGTTCCTGCTTGCTGACGTTTTGATCCTCAATCACGTCGTGCAGCAGCGCGGCCATGAGGGAATCGGCGTCGAGCTTCCAGCCGGCGCAGATCTCGGTGACGGCGATGGGGTGCGAGATGTAGGGTTCGCCGCTGGCGCGGAATTGTCCCAGGTGGGCGTTGTCGGCGAAGCGGTAGGCTTCGCGGATCCGTTCGATGTCGCGCGGGCCTAGATACCCGGAGATGATCTGGTTGAGTCCGGCCAGCGAGGCGATTGGAATGGGTGCGGGTTCGGACTGCTGGGCAGGGGTCGTGTGCGGCTTGCGCCGCCGCAGGCGGGGGCCCTTGCGCAGGACGGCGAGCAGTCCCGAGGACGCGCCGCGCAAGCCTGAGAACGCCATGGCCCGCCCCGGAATCAGGTGGGGACTTTGCGCAGCATCTCGGTGCCGACCAGGCCCTGTGCGATTTCACGCAGCGCGGTGACCGTGGGTTTGTTGTGGCTCTGGATGCGGGCTTCGTGCCCCTGGGCGAGTTCGCGGGCGCGATAGGTCGCGACCAGGGTCAGGTCAAAGCGGTTGGGAACTTGCTTGAGGCAGTCTTCTACGGTGATGCGGGCCATATGTGTCCTGGTTCAGGATGCGGTTGACAGTGGTTTTCGGATACCCAGCTGCATGAACAGTTCGGCGTGCCGGACGGATTGCGCCGTATAGCGCAGGCGGGCCGCCCCGATGACTTGCCGGAGTTGTTCCAGGGCAATGCTAAATTCTTGATTAATAATAACATATTCACAATCCGAGGCATGCGCCATTTCGCCGCCCGCGGCGAGCAGCCGCCGGGCGATGACCTGGGGCGCGTCCTGGCCGCGCTTGTTCAGGCGGGCTTCCAGAGCCTCGATCGAGGGTGGCAGGATGAAAATGCCGATTGCCTGGGGATAATGGCGGCGCACCTGGAGGGCGCCTTGCCAGTCGATTTCCAGAATGATGTCGGTGCCGCCGGCCAGGGCCTGGTCGACCCGGTCGCGGGGCGTGCCATAGAAATTGCCGTGAACCTCCGCCCATTCGAGCATGTCGCCCCTGTCGCGCAGCGCCTGGAAGGTTTCCACGGACACGAAGCGGTAGTGCTTTTTGTCTTCTTCTCCGGGACGGGGCGTGCGGGTGGTGCAGGAGATGGACAGGGCCAGGGTGGGATCCTGTTGCAGCAAGGCGTTGACCAGGCTGGACTTGCCCGCCCCGCTGGGGGCGACCACCATGAAAATATTGCCGGAAGACGGCGTATTGCCGGAGGACTGCGTCATGTCGGATTCGTGTCAGCGTGCGGCGGATGCCGCGTCGGGCTGGCCGAGTTCGGCCAGCGCTTCGGCATAGGCCTGGGGGCCCGTGCACAGGAAGACGATGGCATCGCCCGGATTCAAGTTGAAGAGCACATCCTGGATCTGCTCCGAGGCGTCGTCGCCGTCGTGGATGGCGGCCACGTGGACGTCGCCGTCCCCCTGGAACTGTTCGGCGGGAACCAGTTCCGCGACCTGTTCGATGTCGGCTTCCCGCTGGGCCACATAGACCCGGAACGGCAGGTCTTCCAGGGTGATGTCCAGGACCAGCCCCCGGTCCAGATGGGCGATCAGTCGGCTGTCGAGCGGCATGGGCGTGGCTGAAGTGGGACGAATGGGCAATTATAGACGTTTTGCCCGGTCGGCCCCGGGTCAGGCGGCGCCGAACGTCGCCACGACGGGGGCGTGGTCGGATGGCTTGTCCCAGGCGCGCGGTGTCTTGTCCACGCCGCATTCCTGGCAGCGCTCCGCGAGATCTCGCGTCGCCAGGATATGGTCGATGCGCAGGCCGGCGTTGCGCCGGAAGCCCATCTGGCGGTAATCCCACCAGCTGAAGGTACGTGGCGGCTGGTCGAACAGGCGGAAGGTGTCCCGCAGACCGAGGCCCAGCAGGTCGCGGAAGGCCTGGCGTTCAGGGTCGGAGACCAGGATGCCGCCCGCCCATGCGGCGGGGTCGTGCACGTCCTCGTCGGCAGGGGCCACGTTGTAGTCGCCCAGGATCGCCAGGTCCGGATGGCGGCCGATCTCGGCGTCCAGCCAGCCGCGCAGCGCCTGGAACCAGTCCAGCTTGTAGGCGTACTTGTCGCTGCCCACCGCCTGGCCGTTGGGGCAATAGGCGCTGATGACGCGCACGGGCTTTCCGTCCGGGGCGTGCAGGGTAGCGGCGATGATCCGTTGTTGCGGATCCTCGTAGCCCGGGATGTTGCGCTGCACGTCCAACAGGGGCGTCCGGCTCAGGATGGCCACGCCGTTGTAGGTCTTCTGCCCCGCCCAGCAGGCGTGGTAGCCGGCGGCCAGCAGGGCTTCGTGGGGGAATTTCTCGTCCGGCAGCTTCAGTTCCTGCAGGCATAACGCGTCGACCGGGTTGGCCTGCAGCCAGTCCAGGACGTGTCCCAGGCGGACGTTCAGGGAGTTGACGTTCCAGGTGGCGAGTTTCATGGACAGCGGAGTTCGTGCAAAGAGCCTTATGGTATCAGCCGTCCGCCTCAACGTCCCCGATGCGCCAGCCGGGGCGCCGCTGCCGGTCTGGGCAGCGCGGCGGCGGGCCGTTCGGCGGCCTGGCCGTCCTGATTCCTCAGCCGGAAGGTGGCGACCAGTTGCGCCAGGGTGTCGGCCTGCGCCTGCAGGCTGGCGGCCGCGGCGGCCGATTCCTCGACCAGGCTGGCGTTCTGGCGGGTGACGTCGTCCATCTGGGTGACG
>NZ_JAPWHE010000008.1 GCF_027214045.1 Castellaniella denitrificans
GGTCTTGGCGGCCGAGGCGGCCAGGGTGTTGGCCTGCTGCGCGTTGTCGGCGTTCTGGCGCACGGTGGCGGTGATCTGTTCCGTCGTGGCGGCGGTCTCGGCCAGGGAACTGGCCTGCTGTTCGGTGCGCGAGGACAGGTCCAGGTTGCCGGCGCTGATCTGCGCCGAGGCCGAGGCGATCGCGTCCGAGCCCTCGCGCACTTCGCCCAGGGCGCCGCGCAGGTTGCGGGTCATGGTGGCCAGGGCGTTCAGCAACTGAGCGATTTCGTCCCGGCCGCGGACGACGATGTCGGTACCGAGGTCCCGGCGCGCGACGGCTTCCGCCTGGTCCACGGCGCGCCGCAGCGGATGGGTGACGGACCGCGTCACCCGCCAGGCGAACAAGGGTCCCAGGATCAGGGCCAGCAGCGTGGCCACCGCCAGCACGGTCAGGCCCAGCCGGCTGGTTCGCGCGCTGGCGTCGAACAGGCGCTGCACGGAATCGGACTGCAGCCGCGACAATTGATCGAGCTTGTCCATCAGCCCGGCCGTCCGCCTGGGCATTTCCTGGTTGAAGAAAGCGTCGGTCTCGCCATAGTTGCCGCTGTCCAGGTCCTTGAACGCCTGGCTCCGCTGCTTGATGAAGGCATCGCGCGCCTGGCCGATGTCGCGCAGCAACCCGACGGCCTGGGGCTGGAACAGCGATTCTGTCAACTGACCGGCCAGTTCGCCCGCCTGCCGGTCGGTGGTCTCGATATCCTGCTTCAGGCGCCGGAGCGTGTCGGGGTCGGCCGCCAGGGTCGCCTGCGTCAGGTTGGCGCTTTTGTTGATCTGCCGCGCCATCCGCTGGATCAGCGCCGTGGTGCGCAACCGCTGGTCCAGCGCCTGGTTGTCTTGCTGCGTGGCCAGCATGCGCCAGGCGCCGATGCCGGACATCACCAGCAACAGGACGATCACAAAGCCGAATCCCAGGGCCAGCCGGGTGCCGATGTTCAGGTTGCGCATGGTGTGGTCTCGTTTTCGATGGGAATGCCTGGAGCCCGATCGAAAAACCCTGCCGCCGACCCGGCCTGAAGGCTCTGATCTTAAAGGCAAGCCCGCGCCGGGCCACCCTGTATCTGATTCTTTCTGTTATGCCGTTTTGCGATAGGCATCGGCCCGCCCGGACTGGCGCGCATGCGCCGTCCGGGCGGGCCATCCTGTGTTCAGGGAAAGCGTCTTATTCCGCGCCGATCGCCTTCAGGCCGGCGGCCGCGCAGCCGGCGTCGATATCGCCGGAAGGCGCGCCACCCACGCCAATGCCCGCCACCAGCGCCTTGCCGAACTTGACCGGCAGGCCGCCCGCCTGGATGACCATGCGGGCATCCATGTCGCGCAGGCCGTCGTTGGCCGGCTTGGAGGCGATGAAATCGGCCAGGCCGGCGGTGTCGCGGCCCAAGGCGGCCGAGGTAAAGGCTTTGCCCTGGGCGCTGCCGGCAGTGTGGGGGCCGGCGTTGTCGGCCTTCAGCAGCACTTTGACGCCGCCGTCGCGCGCCACGATGGCGACGCTGACGTTGTGGCCCTGGGCGACGCAGGCCTTCAGAGCGGCGTCGGCGGCCTGGGTCGCCAGATCCAGCGGCAGGTACGGGGCGGAGGGCAACTGGGTCGCGGCGGACGCCAGGCCCGGCAGGCACAGGAGGGCGGCGAGGGAGAGTTTGCGCATCATATCGGTTCCTTTCAGGGTTGCTCGGTGGCGTTCAGGACTGAACGAGTGAACGATGAAAGGTTACGGGCCGGCCGCCCGCCCGAATATTCGTGGCCTTCGCGCGCAGGTCCGTAGTTCTACGGAGTCCCCGCCTGCCCCTCGATCCACAGGCGCGTCAACTCGGCCTGCGAGGTCGTGCCCAGCTTGGCGCCGATGGCGGCGCGATGGGTCTCGACAGTGCGCGGCGACAGCTCCAGCGCGTCGGCGATCTGGCGCGTGGTGTAGCCTTGGGCGACGCGATCGAGCACCTGGCGCTCGCGCGGCGTCAGCGCCGCCAGCAGCTCCAGGGTCTCGGCACGCTGCGCGCTGCGCCGCAACTGATCGTCCAGCGCGGCCTGCCCGCGCTGGATGGCGTCGATGAGGTCCTGTTCGTCGATCGGCTTGGACAGGAAGTCGATCGCGCCGTTGCGAAAGGCGCGCCGGCACGCGTCGATGTCGCCATGCCCGGAAATGACGATGATGGGCCAATCCACGCCCTGCCCGACCAGGCGCTCCTGCAGCTTGAGCCCGGAGACGACCGGCATGCGGATGTCCAGGATCAGGCAGCCGGGCGCCAGGCGGGCGACCTGGGCCAGAAACAGGCCCGGGTCGGCGAAACCCCGGACCACGACGCCGACCGTGGACAGCAGCAGGCACAGGGCCTCGCGCACCGCCTCGTCGTCATCCACCAGATACACGGGATGCGTCATGATCCATCCTCTTCTGTGTCCCCCGCCAGCGGAATCGATATCCGGAAGGTCGCGCCCGTGCCCGCCCCGTCGGCCAGATCCAGGTCGCCGCCGCCGCGCTCGACCAGCCGCCTGCTCAGCGCCAGGCCCAGCCCCATCCCGCCCTCCCGCGTGGTGGCGAACGGCGTGAACAGGACCGTGCGGATACCGGGCGGGACGCCGGGACCATTGTCCGAGACGTCGAGCACGGCGCGGCCCGCCGCGGAGCGCAGATCGATGGCGATCCGGGCGTCCGGCCGCCCCGCCACGGCTTCGATCGCGTTGCGCACGAGATTGAACGCCGCCTGCTCCATTTCGACCGGATCGGCCCGCACGGGGACGGGGTCCCCGGGCACGGAACAGTCGATCCGGGCCCCGCCGGATGCCGCCTCGGGCGCCAGCAGCGCCTGGACGTTGCGCACCGCGTCCCGCAGATCGAAGGCAGCGGCCGACGCGGGCCGGGGACGCGACCAGTCGCGGAACCGCTCCAGGATGGCCGATGCGCGGCGGGCCTGGGCGATCGTGCCGTCCAGCACGGATTCGAGCGCGGCGCCCCGCCCTTGCGCCGCCAGACGCTTGCCGGCCTGCGCCTGCGCCAGGATCGCCGTGAGCGGCTGCGTCAGTTCATGCGTCAGGCCGCTGGCCATCTCGCCCAGCGCGTTGACCCGCGAGGCGTGGGCCAGGCGCGACTCCAGCGCGTTGATCCGTGCCTGTTCAGCCACCGCGCGGGTGCGCGTCCGCTGCCGCCAGGCGCCGAGCGCAGTCCAATAGGCGAGGCTGACGAAGGCGAACAGCAGCGCGGCCGGCGCCAGCGGCAGCCGGTCCGCCCAGCCCACGTCCAGGCCGGTTTCCAGGATCAGCGTCTGGGACGCGCTGCCGATGACGCGGCCGGACCGCACGGCGCCGGAAGGGCGGTCCTGACCAGCCAGCAGCCGGCCATCGGGCATGGCCAGGGCCAGGACGACACCCGGCCGGCGCCAGAAGACGCCCGCCTCGTCGAGCAGCTTTTCGGCGTCGATCCCCAGCATCAGGCCAAAGCGCGCCTCGGGCACATTGGGGCTGCGCTTGACCATCATGTAATGATGCGCCCGCCCGGGATAGGGCATCAAAGCGATGCCCCCCGTGGACGCGCGGGCGGCATCGCGGATCAGGTCCGCGACCTCCGGCGCCAGGGGACCGGTGCCGATCACCGGATCGCGTGGATCGAGCGGGACGAGCTGCACATCGTCGATGCGCGGGTAGAAATGCGTGATCGTCGAGGCGACATCCAGGAAGAGTTCGCGCTCAGGCCCGGCGGACGCCGAGGCGATGGCCGAAAGAGCCGTCAGGTGCGCGTCGTGCTGGCCCGCCCGCTGGGATACGAGCCGGTTGAGGACGCCGCTTTCGCGTTCCAGTTCCTGAGTCAGCGACCGCTGCTGCCACAGCGCCATCGCGCCGGCCGCCAGCAGCAGCGACAGGCCCCAGGCCAGGATCGCCCAGCCCCCTGGCGATGTGAATTCGCGCGGTATCGGCCGATCCCGCATCGGCGCGCTCCCCGCCCCGGAGGGCAAGCGTCGGATTGGTGCCCGAGGCCGGAATCGAACCGGCATGCCTTGCGGCGAGGGATTTTAAGTCCCTTGTGTCTACCGATTTCACCACTCGGGCACGATGTGATGCGGCATTGTACTGAATAAGGCGGGATCGCCCGCGCGCGAGCCACCGGCAGCCCCCGCCCCAAAACGGCGTCCCTGGACACTTTGCAATATTGTGCACATAATTACAATCATTCGGCACAATACTGAGATTGAGGGACGAGACGCCATGGAAGGACCGCTGCGGGATTACGTGGGCTATGGACGCAAGCCCCCGGTCTTCACCTGGCCGGGCGACCGCCGGCTGGCGGTCAGCGTGGTGGTCAACTACGAAGAAGGCGGGGAAAGCTGCATCCTCGAAGGAGACGCGCACTCCGAGACCTTGAACAGCGACATGCCGGCCGCGGCGGCCCGGCACGGCCGGCGCAATCTGGTCATGGAGTCCCACTATGAATACGGCAGCCGGGTGGGTCATTGGCGCATCCTGGACCTCCTGGAGGAATGCGGCATCCCGGCGACCTATTTCGCCGTTTCCAGCGCGCTGGAAAAGAACCCGCAGGCGGCGCGCGCCATCGTCGAGGCCGGCCACGAAGTGGTCTCCCACGGCAAACGGTGGATCGACTACGAGTCCTTCGACGCCGAAACGGAAAACGCCCACATCGTGGACTCCCTGGACGCGATCGAGGCCTTGTGCGGCGTACGGCCGGTGGGCTGGTACACCGGGCGGGTCAGCCTGAACACGCGCAGTCTGGTGCAACGCAACGGCCTGCTGTACGACTCCGACGCCTACAACGACGATCTGCCCTATTGGACGTCCGCCAACCAGGCGCCGCACCTGGTCGTCCCATACAGTTTCGACTGCAACGACATGCGTTTCGCCTCGGCGCCCGGATTCAATACGCCGGACGATTTCACCGGCCATTTGCGGCGGGCGCTCGACGGGCTGCGCCGGGAGTCCCAGCGGGGGGCCAAGATGATGTCGATCGGCCTGCACCTGCGTCTGGCCGGACGACCCGCGCGCGCCGAAGCCTTGCGCGAGTTCCTGCTCGAAGCGGCCAGGCTGCCGGACGTGTGGTTCTGCCGCCGGCGCGACATCGCCGAATTCTGGCACGCGCGGCATCCGCCCTCCACGGAGGCCGCATGAGAACGCTGTTCCTGAATCCCAATTCGGACGCGTCGATCACCGCGACGTTCCGCCAGCGCATCGACGCGCTGGCGCGGACCGGCGAGGCCTACGAGGTCGCACGGCTGCCAGGATCCCCCCGCATCATCGCCTCGCCGGAGGACAATCTCCAAGCGCAGGCGGTCTTGCTCGACAGCCTCGAAGCGGGCGTGGCCGGCGGTTTCCAGCGTCTGGTGCTGATGTCGTCCCTGGATACCGGCTACGAAGTCGCGCAGACCCGGACGCCGCTGCGCGTACACGGTTTCACGCGCAGCGTCCTGGAATGGAACCGGCGCCAGGGACGGCGCCTGCACGCAGTAACCTTCGACGCGGCGATGACACCGCTCTACCAGGCCTTGTTCGAATCTCCCGGATGCGCCGGCGTGGTGCGGAGCATTTCCACCGTACCGATGTCTCCGGCCTCGGTGACCGGGTCGAACAGACAGGCCATGGAGGCGGTGCGCGCCCTGTGCCGGGACTCGCACGCCACGCCCGAGACGCCCCTCTTCATCGTCGGCGCGGTGGGCCTGACGATCGCCCAGACCCTGCGGAACGAAGACGCGTTGCCGATCATCGATCCGGTCGCCGATCTGCTGGCGCGGCTGGACATGCGGGCCGATCCGCGATGACGCCGCGTCCGTACCCCGACACCCCGGCACCCCGGGCGATCGAGGAAAACATCTACCGTTCGATCAAGGCGGTCATCCTGTCGGGGCGGCTGTCGCCGGGCACACGCTTGCCCGAGACACGGATCGCCCCCCTGTTCGGCGTCACGCGTGAGCGATTGCGCAAGGTCCTGCACCGGCTGGGCCACGAGCACCTGCTCCGGATCGTGCCCAATGTCGGCGCGGTCGTGCCGGCGCCTTCGCTGGACCGGGCACGGGAATTGTTCGATGCGCGGCGCGTCCTCGAGGCCGGCATCGGCGCCTGCCTGTGCGAAAGAATCACGGATGACGACATCCGGAGGCTCGAACGCCACGTGGACGAGGAAGAAGACATCGCCGCGGCGGGGGACCGGCCCCGCTTCATCCTGGCCTCGTCCCGGTTTCACCAGACGCTGGCGGGCTTGCTGGACAACCCCCTGGTATCGGCGCAACTCGATGAACTGCTGGCAAAGTCGGCGCTGTTCTCCGCGTTCCACGACCCGGAGCACGGCTCGGCCTGCTCGTGCCGCGAGCACCGGCGGATCGTTGATTCCCTGGCGCGCCGGGACATCGCGGACGTGCACGAGGCCGTGGTGGCGCACCTGTCGCTGATCGAAACCAGGCTGCGGCCCGTCCCGCCGGACGCGCCGAGGACGGACGCCGTGACGGCGCTCCGGGCGCACCTCGCGACGGAGCCGATCCGCCCATGATCGGATGCGGGGCCGCTAAGCCGCGACGACGTCGATCCGCTGAACGCCCAGCACGCCCGCGCTCGCGACGACACGGTCTCCGGGCTTGAGGTACTCGCCGGTGGCCAGGCCGACACCCGCCGGCGTGCCTGTCGTGATCACATCGCCCGCCCGCAAGTGGAAAAACGAGGACAGGTAGGCGATCAGCTCCGGCACCTTGAAGACCATGCCCGACACGCGCGCGCGCTGCCGGACACGGCCATTGACGTGCAGTTCAAGCGGGATGTCTCCGAGTTCGGGAATTTCGTCGGGCGTCACCAGCCATGGCCCCAGCGGGCCGAAGCCGGGCGCGCTCTTGGCGAGCACCCATTGCCCGGCATAATGGCTTTGCCAATACCGGTCGGTGAAATCGTTCGACAGGCAATATCCGCCCACATGATCCAGCGCCCGGTCCGCCTCGACCCGCCAGGCGTCGCGGCACAGGACCACCGCGAGCTCGACCTCGTAATCCACTTCGCGGCTGCCCGGCGCCAGGCTCAGGGCATCGCAGGGCCCGGAAATACAGCTGGGCGCCTTGCTGAAAGCCAGCGGATACTCGGGCAGCGGCATGCCGGCCTCGGCGGCATGATCGGCGAAATTCAGGCCGATGCCGATGAAATGCCCCACACCGCCGACGCAAGGCCCGATGCGTACCCCCGGATCGAGCGCGGGCAAGGTGGACGGGTCCAGGTCGCGCAGGCGCCGCAACGCATCCCCGGTCAGCAGCGCACCGTGGATGTCGTCCACGATGTCCGAGAGGTCCCGATAGGCGCCCTGGCCGTCGAGCACGCCCGGCCGCTCGCGCCCCGGCGCACCGTGTCGGAAGAGTTTCATGGCGAAGCCCCTCAGAGAATGGGCTGGCCGCAGGGCATGAATTCGCCCTCGCCCGCCCGGCCCAGAAACTCGAAGTCCTGGCTGACGAGCCGTCCACGCGAAAACGTCATGACAGGCCAGCCGGTGACCGTGCGGCCTTCATAGGGCGTGTAGTCGACGGCATGATGCAGGCGGTCGTTGCTGATCCGGACTTCCAGGTCCCGGTCCCACAAGGCGATATCGGCATCCGCGCCGATCATGATCGAACCTTTCCGGGGATAGAGCCCGTACAGTTTGGCGGGCTGCGTGGATGTCAGGGCCACGAACTGGTGAAGGCTGATGCGCCCGGATGCGACCCCGCCCGAGAACAGCAGCGGCAGCCGGGTTTCGAGCCCGGGAATGCCATTGGGGATGTACTGGAATTTCTGCTCTTTGCCATTGAGCTTCTTGCCCTGGGCATCGTCGTACGAGAACGGCGCATGGTCCGACGAAAAAACGGAGAACACATTGTGGGCGAGCGCCCGCCAGACGGCCTCCTGGTTCTGCTGATCGCGGGGCGGGGGACTGCACACGCACTTGGCGCCCTCATAGCCCTCATGCCCCAGATCCTCGGCCGTGAGATACAGGTATTGCGGGCAAGTCTCGGCATAGATCCTCTGCCCGCGACCATGGGCCCAGCGGATCTGCTCGATGGCTTCGCTGCCCGATACATGCACGATCAGAATCGGGACATCGACCAGTTCCGAAAAAGTAATGGCGCGGTGCGTGGCCTCTCGCTCGACCGCCTGCGGCCGGGAGACGGCATGGTACCGGGGCGCGGTATTGCCCTCGGCGACCAGCCGGTCGGTCAGCCAGGAAATGCAATCGGAATTCTCCGCATGCACCATGACCAGCGCCCCTTCGCGACGCGCCACGTCGAGCACCTCGAGGATCTGGCGGTCATTGAGTTTCAGGTCGTCATAGGTCATGTAGATCTTGAACGAGGTGTAGCCCTCGCGGATCAGCGCGGGCAATTCCTCGCTCAGGACCCGGGGCGTCGGGTCGGACACGATCATGTGGAAGGCATAGTCCACGCAGGCCTTGCCCTCGGCGCGACGGTGGTAATCCTCGACCGCGGCCCTCAGGGACTGCCCTTTCATCTGCGCCGCGAAGGGGATGACCGTCGTGGTGCCGCCGCAGGCCGCCGAGCGGGTTCCGCTGGTGAAATCATCCGCCATGCGCAAGCCGAACTCCATCGGCTGATCCAGGTGGCAATGGGCATCGACGCCGCCCGGCAGCGTGAGCAGGCCGCTGGCGTCCACGGTCCGCCCGGCCTCGCCCAGGTGACGGCCAAGCGCGACGATCTTGCCGTCGCGGATACCGATATCGGTGCTGAAGCGGTCAGACGCGGTGACGACATCGGCGTTCGTGATGAGCAAATCGAAGGGGGAAGCCATGAATACTCCTGAAGGCACGGGGTGGGGGCCGGGCGAGAAGGCCGGGGGCACATCGGGTCAAGCCTGGAATCCAAGTGCTTCAATGATATTTTTAAGAAAAGATTGTCCACATAAGTGTTTTCACTAATACGAACAAATTACAAACACTTGGCGAACATTAAATTTGTTATTTTTATGCTTTGTTTTCAATGAATTGAGATTATCACACAGATCAAAAAAATATTTTTGTCACATGGACAAGATATGCGAAATTTCCATAACCAACATAATTGCAAAGAAATTCTTTGACTTATTGTACACAATCTAGATATGCTCTCACTACCAAAGAGTGACGGTGCGCAGGCGGCCCAACGGCTCAACCATGCGGACAACACCAAAGTCACGGATCACCCATGAGCCAATCCGGCAAGGAGACAAGCATGAAACAGCTATTCCAGGCAACGGCGCTCGCTTTCGCGTGCGTGGCATCCACGACGGCGTGGGCCGAGCCCGCAACCCTCAAGGTGCTGGGCAACTTCACAGGCAACAAGAAACAGGTCGAACTGGTCGAACAACCCTTTTTCATGGGGCTGCCCAAGGAAACCGGCATCTCGTCGAAAATCGGCTACAGCCCGATGGACCTGGTCAACGTCAAGGCCGCCGACGCGCTGCGCCTGCTGAAATCGGGTGCTTTCGACGTCGCCTCGGTGCAGATCGGGCTGGCGGCGCGCGACGACCCCTTCCTGGAAGGCATCGACCTCGCCGGGATCGCAACGAACCTCGCCGACCAGCGCAAGGTCGTGGACGCGATCCGCGAGGAATTCGATCGCGAGGTCCAGACCCGCTTCAACTCCAAAGTCATGACCCTCTGGCCCTTCGGGCCGCAGATCCTGTTCTGCAAGAAGGCGATCGACAACATGGATGATTTCAAGGGCACGAAAGTGCGCACCTTCACGACCTCGATGGCGAGCATGATCGAGGGCCTGGGCGGTTCGCCGGTCACCCTGCAATACGGCGAGGTCTATCTCGCCCTGCAGCGCGGCGTGGTCGATTGCGGCGTGACCGCCTCCTCGGCGGGCAACGGCGGCAAGTGGCCCGAAGTGACCAGCCATCTGCTGCCGCTGGCGGTCTCCAACGCGATGCAGGGCCATTTCATCAACCTGGATACCTGGAAACAGTTCACGCCCGAACAACAGGCGAAGCTGACGGCGGCGTTCAAGAAGATGGAAGACGACATGTGGGCGCTGGCGGCCAACATCGATGCGGACGCCACCGCCTGCAACACCGGCAAGGACTCGTGCAAGGAGCATACGAAGTACAAGATGACCCTGGGCACGATCTCCGACGCCGAGCAGGCGCGCCTCAAGACGGTCGTCAACCGTGACGTGCTGCCCGAGTGGGGACGGAATTGCAATGCCGTCATCCCGGACTGCACCGCACGCTGGAACGCAACGGTCGGCAAAGCCATGGGCTACGACATCGCCGTCAAATAAGCCGCGCGCCGCCCTCCCAGGAGAACTCTCATGGCCAGACTCAATCCTGTCGCCCGGGCGTGCGCGCCCGTGGCGCAAGGAGCCGCGATCCTCTCGGGATACGCGCTGCTCTTTCTCTCGGTACTCATCACATACGATGTGATCGCCCGCAAGGCGTTCGACGCGCCATCGATCGGCTCCGATGAAATCGGCGGCTACATCGTGGCCGCCATGGCGGCCTTCGGCTTCACCCATGCCCTGCTGCAGCACGCGCATACCCGGATCGACGTCTTTTACCAGTGGATGCCCGCCCCCCTGCGCACGGTGGCCAATCTGACGGCCATGGGTGGCCTGTTCCTGTTCGCGGGCTTCATCGCCTGGCGCGGCTGGGGCACGCTGATGGAAAGCATCGAATTCGGCAGCACCGCCAGCACGCCGCTGCGCACGCCGCAATGGATGCCGCAATCTCTCTGGTTCGCGGGACTGGCGCTCTTCGCGGCGGTCTCCCTGCTGTTGTTTCTCCATGCGCTATGGCTGACCCTGCGCGGCCAGTCGCGGATCGCCCTGCTGCTTTACGGCCCGCAGACACTGGAAGAAGAGATCGCCCTGGAGCGCATGGACGTCGAAGGGCTCGACGACCGCGTCCCGCCCACGCCTCTGCCTGGAGAAACACGATGATCGACTTCGGAAGCGCCGCCATCGGCTTTCTGATCATGCTCGGCCTGATGCTCACGGGCATCAGCATTGCCGCATCCCTCTTCCTGACCGCCTCGCTGGGCGCCCTGCTCTACCTGGGCCTGCCCACACTCATGTCCTTCGGCAACACGATGTGGGGCGTGCTCAATGACTTCATCCTGACCTGCATCCCCTTGTTCATCCTGCTCGGGGAAATCCTGGTGCGCGCCGGGGTCACGGACCGGATGTACCGGACCTTGTCCGATTGGCTGGCCCCTTTGCCGGGCGGCCTGCTGCATTCCAACATCGGAGCGTGTTCGATTTTCGCCGCGATCTCCGGGTCCTCGGTCGCCACCGCCGCCACCATGGGCACGGTGGCGCTGCCGGCCATGCAGGCGCGTCGCTACAACGAGCGCCTGGTGCTCGGCACCGTGGCCGCGGGCGGTACCCTGGGCATCCTCATTCCTCCCAGCATCAACATGATCGTCTACGGCGCGATCACCAATACCTCGATCGGCAAGCTGTTCATCGCCGGGATCGTGCCGGGCCTGCTGCTGGCCGGTCTGTTCATGGTGCTGATCATGGTGATGTGCGTCCTCAAGCCCTCGCTGGCCGGCGACAAGGAGCAACTGCCCCCCCTGCGCGAACGACTCCGGAACCTGGTGGGTTTCATTCCCCCGGGCCTTGTGTTCTTCATCGTCATGGGCGGCATCTACCTGGGCTGGGCCACCCCCACCGAGGCGGCCGCGCTGGGCGTCGTCATGTCGATGCTGATCGCGGCCTGGTACCGCAAGCTCACCGTCCGGATGCTGCACGAGGCCTTCCTGTCGACCATGCGCACCACCGCGATGGTGCTGCTGATCATCATCGGGGCCTTTTTCCTGAACTATGTGATCGGCATGCTGGGCGTCCCGCAGGCCGTCTCGTCCTATGTGGCGGCGCTGGGCACCTCGCCACTCGAGACGCTCTGGATCCTGGTCATCTTCTACCTGATCCTGGGCAGCTTCCTCGAAACCCTGTCCATGATGATCGCGACGGTGCCGGTGATCGTGCCCCTGGTCGTCTCCCTGGGATACGACCCGGTCTGGTTCGGCATCTTCCTCGTCCTCATGATGGAGCTGTCCCTGATCACCCCGCCGGTGGGGATGAATCTTTACGTGGTGCAAGGCATCCGCGGCAAGGGCTCGGTCATCGACGTCATCCGCGGATCCATGCCCTTCGTGCTGATCATGCTGCTGATGACGGCGCTGATCATCTTCTTCCCGGACATCGTCTTGTGGCTGCCCGGAAAGATCGCATAGCGAATCCGCCTCCCCCTACCCGTCCTTCATCCGTCCCGCGCGCACGCGCGGGACACCGCTTTCCAAAAGGCCATTCATCATGAAACAACGCATTCTCCTCGGCATGCTGACGCCTTCCTCCAACACGTCGCTCGAACCGCTGACCAGCGCGATCGTCAGCGAACTGCCGGGTGTCTCGGCGCACTTCTCGCGCTTCACGGTCACCGAGATCTCGCTCCAGGACCAGGCCCTGGGACAATTCGACGACAGCAAGATCCTCGAAGCCGCGAGGTTGCTGGCCGACGCGCGGGTCGACGTGATCGGCTGGAGCGGCACCGCCGCGAGCTGGATGGGCTTCGACACCGATGAAACACTTTGCCGGCGCATCACCGAGGCCACCGGCATCCCCGCGACCACCTCCGTGCTGGCGCTGAACGAAATCCTCGATAAGACCGGCGTCAGGGAACTGGGCCTGATCAGCCCCTACCTCAAGTCCGTCCAGGACAAAATCATCGAGAACTATGCGCGGGCGGGCATCCGGATCCCGGCCGAGCGGCACCTGGATCTGCACGTCAATTATTCGTTCGCGGAAGTGACCGAAACACAGATCCTGGAGATGGCCGGCTCCGTGGCCAGCCATCGCCCCGACGCCATGACCGTCATGTGCACGAATCTGAAAGGCGCGCAGCTGGCGGCGCGTATCGAGGAAGAGACCGGGATTCCCCTGTACGACTCCGTCTCCACCGTGGTCTGGAAATCCCTGCTGCTCGCCGGCTTCGACGTGCGCAAGGTCAAGGGCTGGGGCGGCCTTTTCCAGAACGTATCCTGAAGTGCCGGGTGCCGGCCCGGGCGCACAGCGCCCTTGGCCGGCCCCGCGGGACGCGACGGGCCGCGCGGCGGCTCAGGGACGCGCGGCGGCTCAGGGACGCGCGCCGGCCTCGGGAACCCGGTAGGCGAAACCGTGCCGTTCCAGCTCGGCGGCCAGCGTCAGCAGCATGTCTTCGCAGTGGGGGCGGGCGATCAGTTGCAGCCCGACCGGCAGGCCATCCCGGGTGAAACCGCAAGGGATCGAGATCGAGGGAAAACCGACCAGCGAAATCAGGTACGTCACCCGCAGATAGTCGATGATGTTGGCCATCGGGGTGCCTTCGATCTCGAGGACGTCCTCCTGCGTGTTCAGGAAGGGCGGCACCGAAGCGCTGACGGCGGCGAGAATGTCGTAGTCCTGGAAGAACCGCACGAAGGACTGGTAGACCTTGCCGCGCAGCGCCTCCGCCCGCAACAGATCGTGGGCCGTGATGCCCGCGCCGCGCTCCACATTCCACGCAAAGGACGGTGTGCACAGATCGCGGTGCTCACGACACATTCCGGAGAACGAAAAATGCAGATTGGCCGCGCGCACGGTTTCGAAGGCCTGTTGCGCGCCAGCGGTCTCCGGCGCACCGGCCGTCAGGTCCAGGCCCAGCGCGCGCATGCGTTCGATGGCGGCATCGAACACGCCGCGCACCTCGGAATGGATCACCGCGAATCCCATGTCCGCGCAATGCGCGATCCGCAGGCCGGCAACCGGATCTCCGCCGGCGGCGATCGGCATGCCCATGGAGAGCGGATCGCGCGGATCCGGACCGGACAGCGCCGTGAATGCGAGCCTCGCGTCGCGCACGGTCCGCGCGAGAATGCCGTGAGCACTGATCCCGTTCCACGGCAACGCCTTGGGCACGCTCGGGATGCCGCCCGGCGTGGGCCGGAAGCCCACGATGCCGCAAAAGCTTGCCGGCGTGCGCACGGAGCCCCCCAGATCGGTGCCTTGGGCGAGCGGGATCATGCCATCGGCGACGGCCGCCGCCGAGCCGCCGCTGGAGCCGCCGCTGGAATAGTCCAGATTCCAGGGGTTGGCCGTGGGGCCGCGCAGGGGGTTCGTGCAGACCGCGCCGCAAGCGAATTCCGGCGTGTTGGTCTTGCCCAGGATGATGGCGCCCGCCTGTCTGAGCCGCGCGACGACGAGCTCGTCCGTATCGGGCACGAAGTGCTCGCGGATGCGCGACCCGTAGGTCGTGCGGATCCCGGCGGTCGCGGTGTTGTCCTTGACTCCCACCGGGATCCCGTGCAATGGCCCGAGGATTTCGCCGCGGGCCAGGGCGCGGTCGGCGGCATCCGCCTGGGCCAGCGCCTGGTCGCCGCACACCGTGATGAAGGCTTGCAGGCGATCATCGCGGTGCTCGATCCGTTCCAGACAGGCCTCGACCAGATCGCGCGAACGGATGCTCCGCTTCCGGATGGCCTCGGCCAATGTCGTCGCATCGGCATGGCAAAGAGCTTCCGCGTCGAAAGCGCGCTTGTCGATAGGCATGGGGTCCTCCGGTTTGCGTGGCGTGCCTGCCCGATCAGGCCGGTCTTATTCCTCGACGAACGCCACGGGACGGCACCAGCCCCCCGAAGCGCGCTCGATCAGGATCGGGAAAATGCCGACCTTGAAGCCGTGCGTGGGCAATTCGTTGAGGCGGGCCATTTTTTCGACGTGGCAGTATTCCTTGTCACGCCCGGCGTAATGCCCCGGGAAAAAGGCTGCCTTGTCGCCATTCTTGAGGGCTTCGGCCATGGTCGGAATGGGAATGTCCCAGCCCCATCCATCCGTGCCCATCATGCGGATGCCCTGCTCGATGAGCCACAGTGTCGATTCGCGGCCCATCCCGGGATGGCGCATCACCCAGTCCACCTTGTCGAAATCGCGCCAGCGGTCGGTACGGATGAGGACGATGTCGCCCGGCTTGAGCTGGTAGTCGATCTTCTTGAGCGCTTCCTTCAGATCGTCCACGCCGATGACCCTGCCGGCCTCCATCCACGAGAAATCCAGCACGACCCCGTCCCCGTAGCACCAGTCCAGGGGGATCTGATCGATCGTCTTGGCCGGCTTGCCTTCGGAAGTCGGACCATAATGGATCGGCGCGTCCATGTGCGTCCCCGCATGCGTCGAAAGCGTGACCCGCTCCATGGCGGCATGCACGCCGGGCAGGGGCAGATCGTCGGGCTGGATGCCATAAGCCTTGGCGCGCAGCCGGCCCATTTCGAGATGATCGGTATATTCGATGTGCTGTTCCTGCGTATCGAACGAAGCGTTGCGAATGGGCAGGCTCAGATCCACCAGGCGCAGTTTCTTGCCTTCAGACATGTCGGTCTCCTGTGATGTGACGGGCTTGGGCACTGATCGAAGCGCGAACTGAATTCCCGGCATGCGACGCATGGAACCGAGATATTGTCTCCAATCATATATTATTTTGCATACAATAAATAATACCGTCTTGTCCAAGCCTTGTCAAAATCAGCAAGACCAAGGCAGTCTCTTGGCATCCTGGTCCGTCGCACCGCCCCGGTCTGCAGAGCAGGCTGCCGACCCCTACGGAAACATGCATGCTTGAACCAGTTTGTACGTTTTTATTTTAATGATTGTGGACAATAATCAAGTCAGAATCGCAAAATAGCCGTACAATCCTGAGTGCACGGTGTATCCCCGATCCGAAGCCTTCCGCGACCTTCATTCCTATGCTCCCACAAAGCGCAAAGACCACGCTTCGCCGAAAGACGGCGAAATCCGGCATGGATGGCGAAGCCATCTACCAGCGTATCCAGACCGGCATTCTCGAACGCAGGCTGCTGCCGGGCGCCAAGCTGGCGGAAGAACGCCTGGCCGAGGTCACCGGGGTCAGCCGGACCAAGATCCGGCAGGTGCTGGCGCGTCTCGCCCACGAACGGGTCGTCACGCTCATTCCCAACCGTGGTGCCTACGTCGCCAGGCCCTCGGTCGAGGAGGCCCGCGAAATGTTCGAGACCCGGCGCCTGATCGAACCGGCGCTGGTCGCCAAGCTATGCCTTCAGGCCACGCCGGAAAACATCGCGGTGCTGCGCGAACACATCGCCAAAGAACAGCTCGCCCGTCAAAAGGACGACCTGCGCAGCATCATCCGGCTATCGGGAGAATTCCACATTCATCTGGTCGACATGGTGTCCACCGGCATTTTGACGCGTGTGATCCGTGAACTGACTTCACTGACCTGCCTCATCATCACGCTATACGACAAGCCGACCGCACCCGCCTGCCCCCAGAGCGAACACACCGACCTCGTCGATCTGATCGAGGCCGGCGATGCCGAAGGGGCCAGACAGCACATGCTCGACCACCTTCTGCACATCGAACGCACGCTCGCCCTGGAGGGCGAACTCCAGGCCGCGCCGGATTTCGAGGCCATTTTCGCGGACTGAGCGCCCGGGACGCTCCGCGCGGCGGCCATCGAGGCCGCCGACAGGCCTACAACAGGCCTTCCTCTCCGGTATCCAGGAACCGCTCGATCCGCGCACGCCAGCCGCTGATGTCCAGCTTCTGCGCGCGCAACCAGGCCTCGTCGTAATAACTCGTCGCGTACCGGTCGCCGCTGTCGCAGATCAGGGTGACCAGGGATCCGGCCCGCCCCTGCCGCCGCATGAGCGAGGCCATGCACAGCACGCCCATGAAGTTCGTCCCCGTCGAACCGCCCACGCGGCGGAACAGGCGCTCGGACAGCACGTGCGCCGCCGCGATCGAGGCCTCGTCGGGAATGCGGATCATCTCGTCGATGACGGTGGGGATGAAAGAGGGTTCGACGCGCGGACGGCCGATCCCTTCGATGCGGGAACCCGCCGCCTTGATGTTCATGTCGCCGCTTTGCCAGGCTTCGTAGAAGGCCGAGCCCTCGACGTCGACCACGCAGAGCCGGGTGTCCAGATTGCGGTAGCGGATGAAGCGCCCGATGGTGGCCGAGGTGCCGCCGGTGCCGGCGCTCATGACCACCCATTCGGGAACGGCATGGAATTCGCCCGACATCTGGCGGAAGATGCTTTCGGCGATATTGTTGTTGCCGCGCCAGTCCGTGGCGCGCTCGGCATGGGTGAACTGGTCCAGGTAATAGCCCCCCGCCTCGTCGGCGATGGCCTGGGCCGCGCCGTAGACTTCGCGCGCATGGTCCACGAAATGGCAGCGCCCGCCGAACCGCTCGATCGCCTCGATCTTCTGCTGGCTGGTCGAGCGCGTCATCACGGCGACGAAGGACAGGCCCAGCAGGCGGGCGAAATAGGCTTCCGACACCGCCGTCGAACCGGACGAGGCCTCGACCAGCAAGGTGTCTTCACGGATGCGGCCGTTGCAGATGCCGTAGAGGAACAGGGAACGCGCCAGGCGATGCTTGAGGCTGCCGGTCGGGTGCGTGCTCTCGTCCTTGAAATAAATGTCGATGCCGCGCAACCCCGGGAAATCGGGTTTCACCAGGTGCGTGTCGGCGGAACGCCGGCCATCGGCTTCGAGGATGCGGATGGCGCGATGCGTCCAGTCCCGGTCCTCGGGGGTCAGCGCGCTGCGCCCTTTGATGCAGTGATCCATGCGATCGGTCCCATGGCCCGATCGCGACGGGGCTGTTCGGGCGCGATTGGCGGAAGCGGTGAGATTCGAACTCACGGATGGGTCGCCCCATCGCCGGTTTTCAAGACCGGTCCATTCAACCGCTCTGGCACGCTTCCGCATTGAAGATCGAAAGTGTAGCGCATAATGCCCCCTGCACATTCGAAGGAGCGCCACATGCAAGCCATTGAAATTACCGCGCCGGGCGGGCCCGACGTCCTTCGACCGACGAACCGCCCCACCCCCGTGCCCGGTCCCGGCGAAGTCCTGATCGAGGTCGAGGCCGCCGGCGTCAACCGGCCCGACGTCTTCCAGCGCCAGGGCAGCTATCCGCCCCCCGCCGGCGCATCCGACCTGCCCGGCCTGGAAGTCGCCGGCCGCATCGTCGGCGGCGCCCCCGAATCCGCGGGATTCAAGCTGGGCGACGCCGTCTGCGCCCTGGTGACCGGCGGCGGCTATGCGCAATTCTGTACGGCGCCTGCGGCACAGTGCCTGCCCGTGCCGGCGGGACTGTCCATGATCGAGGCCGCCGCCCTGCCGGAAACCTATTTCACGGTCTGGAGCAACGTCTTCGACCGGGGCGCCCTGGCGCCCGGCGAGACGCTGCTGGTCCACGGCGGCGCCAGCGGCATCGGCACGACGGCCATCGCGCTGGCGCGCGCCTTCGGCCACACGGTCTATGCCACGGCCGGCGGCCCCGCGCGCGCGCGGGCCGTCGAGGCCCTGGGCTGCGCGCGAGGCATCGACTACCGCGCGCAGGACTTCGTCGCGGAGATCAAGGCGCTGACCGGCGGGCGCGGCGTGGACGTGATCCTGGACATGGTCGCGGGCGATTACCTGGAACGCAACATCGAGGCGCTGGCCGACGACGGCCGGCTGGTGATGATCGCCTTGCTGGGCGGCTCGCGCGGGACGCTGAATTGCGGCCAGGTGATGCGCCGCCGCCTGACGGTGACGGGCTCGACGCTGCGGGCGCGTCCCGTGGCCTTCAAGGCCCGCATCGCCGCGGCGCTGCGCGAGCGCGTCTGGCCGCTGCTCGAATCCGGCGCCGTGCGACCCTCGATCCACGCGACCTTTCCATTGGCCGAGGCCGCGCGCGCGCACGCGATGATGGACGCGGGCGAGCAGATCGGGAAGATCGTGCTGGCGGTGCGCTGAGGCGCCGCCCCCGCTCACCCGGCGCTGCGCAGCAATTCTGTGAAACGGGTCTCCACCCACTGCGCCGCCGGACCGGGGCGGGAGCCCCGGCGCCACAGCACGCGCACCGGCAGCGGGGGCAAGGTCAGCGACGGACACTCCAGTTGCCTGAGCGACTTCGGGTAGCTTTCCTCGCGTGCGATGTTGACCGGCAGGATCGCCCAGCCCAGGCCATCGGACGCCATGTCGGCGATGCTGTAAAAACTGTCCGAACGCCACACGCGGGGACTGTAGGCCTGCTCCGGCGCATCGTCCGCATGCATCAGGATCTGTCGATGGCGGGCCAGTTCCTTGCGCCCGGCAGGCTCGGCCTCCAGCAACGGATGGCCGCTGGACACGAAGACGCCTTGCGGCACGGCGCCGATCCGGCGCTGGTCGAAATGCGCATAGGCCGGCCCCCTGTCGAAATGGAACGCCATGTCGGCCCGCCGGCCATCCACATAGTCCACGACCTCTGCGGCCGTGCCATTGAGCAGGGTCAGTTCCAGATGGGGAAAGCGGTCCGACAGTTCCCGCACCAGGGCGCTGATCGCCATGTAGGGCAGCGCCTCGTCGAGCGCCAGCGCCAGCCTGGCATCGCCGCCGGCCGCCAGAGCCAGGGCGCGCTGGTCGAGTTCGGACGCCTGCCGCAGGAGTTCCCGGGCCTCCCGCAGCAGCACCCGGCCGGCGTCGGTGGGACGCGCCCGATGGCCGGAACGATCGAACAGCATCACGCCGAGATCGGCCTCCAGCAGCGCGATCGCCGTGCTGACGGCCGATTGGGCCTTGCCCAGGACGCGAGCGGCGGCGCTGATCGAGCCGCTGTCCGCGGTGGCGATGAACTGACGTAACTGATCGAGATCCCAGCGCATGGATCGTGAGTCACTCATCTATGGATCAGATGGATTCCATCTTTATAAATCTGCAAACAAGAAAGATAATGCACTTGGCCTCTTGTATTGTCAAAGAATAAGGAAATCGATCATGCGCGCCGAACCCATCAAACTGCGCCCGCTGGAGCGGGTGGACCTGCAATTCGTGCATCAATTGGACAACAATGCCAGCGTGATGCGCTACTG
The DNA here is from genome assembly GCF_027214045.1 of Castellaniella denitrificans. GTDB lineage: Bacteria > Pseudomonadota > Gammaproteobacteria > Burkholderiales > Burkholderiaceae_B > Castellaniella > Castellaniella denitrificans_A. The sequence goes on from NZ_JAPWHE010000008.1 coordinate 19,871, forward strand.
GTTCGAAGAACCGTTCGCCACGTTCACTGAACTGCAATCCCTGTACGACCAGCACGTCCACGATCAGAGCGAACGGCGTTTCATCGTCGAGTGCGACGGCCAGCGGGCGGGCCTGGTGGAGCTGGTGGAAATCGACCATGTCCACCGGCGGGCGGAATTCCAGATCATTATCGCCCCGGATCACCAGGGCCGCGGCCTGGCCACGCACGCGACGCACCTGGCGATGGAATATGGCTTCAAGGTGCTGAACCTCTACAAGCTCTACCTGATCGTGGACACCGAAAACAAGAAGGCGATCCGCATCTATACCCGGATGGGTTTCCAGACCGAGGGCGAGCTGAAAGACGAGTTCTTCATCAATGGCGAATACCGCAGCGTGCTGCGGATGCGTCTATTCCAGCACGACTATCTGGGCAAACATCCGCCGTCGCACCCCCGCCTGACCGAGACGACCGTCTACTGACCCGTCTGGCGGCCTGCCGCATCAAGGCAAACGGGCGTCCCGAAGGACGCCCGTTTTTTGCTCCGGAGCGCGGCCCGGGGGCCGCGCCGGCGGGTACGGCCGGTGTTACTGCGCTTCGGGGGCGGCGGGGCCACCCTGGGCTTCGATACCGCCGATCGCCTTGACCGACAGGCGCAGGCGGCCGCGTTCGTCGGCCTCGAGGATCTTGACGCGCACCGACTGGCCGACCTTCAGCACGTCGTTGATGTCGGCGATGCGGTAGTTGGCGATCTCCGAGATGTGCAGCAGGCCGTCGCGGCCGGGCAGGACCTGGACGATGGCGCCGAAATCCAGCAGGCGCTGAACGGTGCCCTGGTATTCCTGGCCCACTTCGACGTCGGCGGTCAGTTCCTTGATGCGGCGCTCGGCTTCGTGGGCGCGGTCCAGGTCGGCGCTGGCGATGGTGATGCTGCCATCGTCGCCGATGTCGATCTGGCACCCGGTTTCCTCGGTCAGCGCACGGATGGTGGCGCCGCCCTTGCCGATCACGTCACGGATCTTTTCCGGGTTGATCTTGATGCTGAGCATGCGCGGCGCGAAGTCGGACAGTTCCTGACGGGAACCGTCGATGGCCTCGCGCATCTTGCCCAGGATATGCATGCGGCCTTCGCGGGCCTGGGCCAGCGCGACTTGCATGATTTCCTTGGTGATGCCCTGGATCTTGATATCCATCTGCAGGGCGGTGACGCCGCCGACGGTGCCGGCCACCTTGAAATCCATGTCGCCCAGGTGGTCTTCGTCGCCCAGGATGTCGGTCAGGACGGCGAACTTGCCGCCTTCCTTGATCAGACCCATGGCGACACCCGCCACGTGGTCCTTGACCGGCACGCCGGCATCCATCATGGACAGGCTGCCGCCGCAGACCGAGGCCATGGACGAGGAGCCGTTGGATTCAGTGATTTCCGACACCAGGCGCAGGGTGTACTGGAAATCCTCCGCGGCCGGGAGCAGCGGCGACAGGGCGCGCTTGGCCAGTCGGCCATGGCCGATCTCGCGGCGCTTGGGCACGCCGAAGCGGCCGGTCTCGCCCGTGGCGAACGGCGGCATGTTGTAGTGCATCATGAAGCGGTCGCGGTACTCGCCCATGATCGAGTCGATGATCTGCTCGTCCTGCTTGGTGCCCAGGGTGGTGACCACGAGCGCCTGGGTTTCGCCACGCGTGAACAGTGCGGAACCGTGGGCGCGAGGCAGCACGCCCAGGCGGATGCTGATCGGACGTACGGTGCGCGTGTCGCGCCCGTCGATGCGCGGCTCGCCATTCAGGATCTGGCCGCGGACGATTTCCGATTCCAGGGCGAACAGCATGTTTTCGACTTCGACATGATCGGGGGCCGCGTCGCCCCGGGCCGCCGCGTGCTCGGCCAGCTTGGCCTTGACGTCGGCGTAGACCTGGCGCAGGCGCGTGGTGCGTTCCTGCTTGTCGCGCAGTTGATAGACGGCCTGCAGGGGCTCGAATGCGGCCGCGCGCACGGCGGTGGCCAGAACCTCGTTGCGCGGCGCAGGCTGCCAGTCCCATTCGGGCTTTCCGGCCTCGGCCACCAGTTCGTGGATGGCGTTGATGCAGGCCTGCATCTGTTCATGCCCGAACACCACGGCGCCCAGCATCACGTCCTCGGACAACTGCTTGGCTTCGGATTCGACCATCAGCACGGCGGATTCGGTCCCGGCCACCACCAGGTCCAGCTGGGACTCGCCGCGCACCTGCGAGGCGCTGGGGTTCAGGACGTACTGGCCGTCGACGTAGCCCACGCGGGCGGCGCCCACCGGACCGTTGAAGGGGATGCCGGAAATCGCCAGGGCGGCCGAGGCGCCGATCAGGGCGGGGATGTCGGGATCGACTTCCGGATTGACCGACACCGTATGGATGATGATCTGGACGTCGTTGTAGAAGCCTTCCGGGAACAACGGGCGCAGCGGACGGTCGATCAGGCGGGAGGTCAGGACTTCCTTTTCGGAGGGCTTGCCTTCGCGCTTGAAGAAACCGCCGGGGATCTTGCCGGCCGCGTAGGTCTTCTCGACGTAATCGACGGTCAGCGGAAAGAAGTCCTGGCCGGCCTTGGCCGTCTTGGACGCCACCACCGTGGCCAGCACCACCGTGTCATCGACGGACACCAGCACCGCGCCGGAGGCCTGGCGGGCGAATTCGCCGGTTTCCAGGACGACGGTGTGCGGGCCGTACTGGAACGACTTGCTCACTTTGTTGAACATTTTCTGATCCTATAAAAGGGACGCCTGCGGGGCTCCTGCCCGCGACCCGCCCACCGGAGGCGGGGCCGATTGCGGCGACCCATGACAAAAAGCCGCACACGCTGCGCAAAACGATGCAGCGTGCACGGCTCGTGCGAGGGGAGCGAAGCTCCCGGGCATTACTTGCGCAGGCCGAGTTTTTCGATCAGCGCGCGGTACGAATCGGGGTTGCGGCCCTTCAGGTAGTCCAGCAGCTTGCGGCGGCGGCTGACCATGCGCAGCAGGCCGCGACGCGAGTGGTGGTCTTTCTTGTGGGTCTTGAAGTGACCGGTCAACTCGTTGATGCGGGCCGTGAGCAGGGCGACCTGGACTTCGGGGGAACCGGTATCGCTGGCGGCGCGCTGGAATTGCGCGACGATGTCGGATTTGACGATATCTGCAACAGACATTTTTATTCCTCAGTGGACAAGCGGCAGCACCGAGGCGCGCTGCCGTGGGATCAAATGAAAACGCCACGCAAACCGTGGCGCGGGAAAATTATAACGGATTCCGGGCCGGCACGCGCGAATCCGGTCAGGACAGTCCGCCGTCGTCCGCGTCGTCCGCGCCGCGCATGCGCTGTCCCAGGCGGCGGGCGCGGCGCACGCGCCACAGCCAGAGCACCCAGCCCGACAGACTGTAGAGCACGAACAGGAGGAACAGCACCACCGGCGGATCGCTGGATACGAAGACGAAGACCGCCACCACCACCAGCATGACCCAGAACGGGACGCTGCGGCCGAGCGCGAAAGACTTGCCGCTGAAGAACGGCGCGCTCGACACCATCGCCACACCCGCGTAGACCGTGAGCGTGAAAGCGGCCCAGGGGATGACGCCGTCGGACAGGGACAGCTTGTTGTCCACCGACAACCAGACGAAGCCGGCGACCAGCGCCGCCGCCGCCGGACTGGGCAGACCCTGGAAATACTGCTTGTCGACCTTGCCGATGTTGGCATTGAAACGCGCCAGGCGCAGGGCGGCGCCCACCACGTAGACGAACGCGGCCAGCCAGCCCCAGCGGCCCAGGCCATGCAGCGACCATTCATACATCACCAGCGCGGGCGCCATGCCGAACGACATCATGTCGGCCAGGGAGTCGTACTGCTCGCCGAAGGCGGACTGGGTATTGGTCAGCCGCGCCACGCGCCCGTCCATGCTGTCGAACACCATCGCCAGGAACACCGCGATGGCGGCCACCTCGAAGTGCTGGTTCATGGCCTGGACGACGGCGTAGAAACCGGCGAACAGGTTGGCAGTGGTGAAGGCGTTGGGCAGCAGGTAGATGCTGCGTCGGCGCTGAGGTTCGTCAGGCATGGATTCAGACTGCGGAAGCGTCATCGCGAGGCGAAGCGGGAAGCTCGGCCAGGACCGTGCGGGTGGCCTTGACCTTGTCGCCCAGGGCGACCCGGGGCCGGGTCCCCACGGGTAAGTATACGTCCACCCGCGAACCGAAGCGGATGAAGCCGTAACGCTGCCCCGCATACAGCGCCTGCCCGGGCCGGGCATGGCACAGGATGCGCTTGGCCACCAGGCCGGCGACCTGGACGGCCGTCACCGTCTGTCCGTCGGCCGTGTCCAGCACCATGGCATTGCGCTCGTTTTCCAGCGACGCCTTGTCCAGGGCCGCATTGAAGAACTTGCCCGGGAAATACTCGATCGATCGCACCTGGCCATCGACCGGCGACCGGTTCGAGTGGACGTTGAAGACATTCATGAAGACGCTGATCTTCAGCGCCGGGCGCCCCCCCGCGTAGGGGTCGGCCGCGTCCTCGACGCAGACGATACGGCCGTCGGCCGGGCACAACACCAGGCCCTCGCCCTCCGGCGCTTCACGCGCGGGATCACGAAAGAACTGCAGGGCGAACAGCGTGAACGCCCAGAACGGAACGGAGACCCACGGCGACCACCAGGTCGCCAGCAGGGACACGACCAGCGCGCCGGCCAGAATGGGCCAGCCTTCGCGGGCGATCGGGGGATGAGGGTAAGGGGGGATTTTCATGGTAGGCGCAAGAATAACTCAAAATGTGCGATGCCCCTACGCCGCGCGCGTGACTTCGTCCGCTTGCCGTCCACCTGGCGGGCCATGCGCGGCCCGGTGGCGGACAAAGCAAAACAGCCGGCGCCTCGACGAGGCGCCGGCTGTCCACGGCATGGGCGGGATCAGTTCTTGGACTGGTCCACCAGCTTGTTGGCCGCGATCCACGGCATCATGGCGCGCAGTTTGGCACCGACCTGCTCGATCTGCGATTCCGCGTTCAGGCGGCGGCGCGAGGTCAGTTCCGGCGCGCCGGCGGCGTTTTCCAGGATGAAGTTCTTGGCGTAGACGCCGGACTGGATATCGGCCAGGCACTGGCGCATCGCGGCGCGCGTCGCATCGGTCACCACGCGCGGGCCGGTAACGTATTCGCCGTATTCCGCGTTGTTGGAGATCGAGTAGTTCATGTTGGCGATGCCGCCTTCGTAGATCAGGTCCACGATCAGCTTCAGTTCGTGCAGGCACTCGAAGTAAGCCATTTCGGGGGCATAGCCCGCGTCCACCAGGGTCTCGAAGCCGGCCTTGATCAGCTCGACGGTGCCGCCGCACAGCACGGCCTGTTCGCCGAACAGGTCGGTTTCCGTTTCCTCGCGGAAGTTGGTCTCGATGATGCCGGCGCGGCCGCCGCCGTTGGCCATGGCGTAGGACAGGGCCAGATCGCGGGCCTTGCCCGAGACGTCCTGGTGCACGGCCACCAGGTGCGGGACGCCGCCGCCCTGGGCGTAGGTGTTGCGCACGGTGTGGCCCGGGGCCTTGGGGGCGATCATGATGACGTCCACGTCGGCGCGCGGCACGACCTGGCCGTAGTGCACGTTGAAGCCGTGGGCGAAGGCCAGCGCGGCGCCCGCCTTGAGGTTGGCGGCGACTTCGCTGCGATAGACCTGGGCGATGTTCTCGTCAGGCAGCAGCATCATGACCAGATCGGCGCTCTTGACGGCTTCGGCGACTTCCTTCACGGTCAGGCCGGCGTTCTCGGCCTTCTTCCAGGATGCGCCGTTCTTGCGCAGGCCGACGACGACCTTGACGCCGGAATCATTCAGATTCTGCGCATGCGCATGGCCCTGGGAACCATAGCCGATGATGGCGACGGTCTTGCCCTTGATCAGGGACAGGTCGCAGTCTTTGTCGTAGAAAACTTTCATGTTGGAAACTCCGATTTTTTAATTCTGAAACGAGAGGTTGGGATGAGGCAGGACATGAAATAGTCCCTGCGGACTATTTCATGTCTGACGAATCCGGGCAGCTTGCAAGCTGCGGGGCGGGTACAGCGTGGGGGCTCACAACTTCAGTACGCGTTCGCCGCGGCCCACGCCGGACACGCCGGTGCGGACGGTTTCAAGGATGGCGCTGCGGTCCAGCGCCCCGATGAAAGCGGCGATCTTGTCCTGCACCCCGGTCAGTTCGATGGTGTAGGTCTTGTCGGTGACGTCGATGATGCGCCCGCGGAAGATTTCCGCCATGCGCTTCATTTCCTCGCGCTCCTTGCCGACCGCGCGCACCTTGATCAGCATCAGCTCGCGTTCGACATGGGGGCCCTCGGACAGGTCGACGACCTTGACCACGTCCACCAGGCGGTTCAGGTGCTTGGTGATCTGTTCGATGATCTCGTCGGAACCGATCGTGACGATGGTCATGCGCGACAGGGTGGCGTCTTCCGTCGGCGCGACGGTCAGCGTTTCGATGTTGTAGCCGCGCGCCGAGAACAGCCCCACCACGCGCGACAGGGCGCCGGGCTCGTTTTCCAGCAAGATGGAAATCACGTGTTTCATGGTCTTATCCCCTCACAGATCCTCGGAACCCAGCAGCATCTCGGTCAGGCCGCGGCCTGCCTTCACCATGGGCCAGACGTTCTCGGTCTGATCGGTGATGAAATCCATGAACACCAGACGGTCCTTGTATTTCGTGAACGCCTCGCGCAGGGCGGGCTCGACGTCGGCGGGCTTGTCGATGCGCATGCCGACATGGCCATAGCTCTCGACCAGCTTGACGAAATCCGGCAGGGCGTCGACATACGATTCCGAATAGCGCGAACCGTATTCGATCTGCTGCCACTGGCGCACCATGCCCAGATAGCGGTTGTTCAGGCACAAGACCTTGGGCGTCAGGTGATACTGCTTGCAGGTGGACAGTTCCTGGATGTTCATCTGGATCGAGCCCTCGCCGGTAATGACGGCGACGTCGCGGTCCGGATTGGCCATCTGCACCCCCATGGCGTAGGGCAGGCCCACGCCCATGGTGCCCAGACCGCCGGAATTGACCCACCGGCGCGGCTCAGGGAAAGGATAGTACTGGGCCGCCCACATCTGGTGCTGGCCCACGTCGGATGTGACGAAGGCCTGGCCGCGCGTGATTTCCCACAGTTTCTGGATCACGAACTGCGGCTTGATCACCGTGTCGGAGTTTTCGTAGTCCAGACACTTGCGGTCGCGCCAGGTGTCGACCTGCTTCCACCAGGCGTCCAGGCGGCGCTCGGACAGGCCCTGTTCGGCCATCGACTGGGCGTACAGGCCGATCAGGTCCTGCAGGACTTCCTTGACATCGCCCACAATGGGCACGTCCACGCGGACCCGCTTGGAGATCGAGGACGGGTCGATGTCCACGTGCACGATCTTGCGCGGCACCTGGGCGAAATGCTTGGGATTGCCGATGACGCGGTCGTCGAAGCGCGCGCCGATGCCGATCAGCACGTCGCAGTGCTGCATCGCCATATTGGCCTCGTAGGTGCCATGCATGCCGGGCATGCCGACGAAACGCTCGTCCGTGCCCGGATAGGCGCCCAGGCCCATCAGGGTCGTGGTGCAGGGCGCGCCGGTCAGGCGGACCAGCTTGCGCAGTTCGTCGGCGGCGTCGGCCAGCACGACCCCGCCGCCGGCGTAGATCATCGGGCGCTCGGCGGCCAGCAGCATCTGCACGGCTTTCTTGATCTGGCCCTGGTGGCCCTTGGTGACCGGCGCATACGAACGCAACTGGACCGGGGCGCGCGGCGGCGTGTATTTGCACATGGCCACGGAGACATCCTTGGGGATGTCCACCAGCACCGGACCGGGACGGCCGGAACGCGCGATGTAGAAGGCGCGGCGCAGGGTGTCGGCCAGATCCTTGACGTCGCGCACCAGGAAGTTGTGCTTGACGCAGGGACGGGTGATGCCGACCGTGTCGCATTCCTGGAAGGCATCCTGGCCGATGGCGTGCGTGGGCACCTGGCCGCTGAGGATGACCATGGGGATCGAATCCATGTAGGCCGTGGCGATGCCGGTGACGGCATTGGTCACGCCCGGGCCGCTGGTCACCAGGCAGACACCGGTTTTCTGGGAGGATCGGGAGTAGGCATCGGCGGCGTGGACGGCCGCCTGTTCGTGCCGCACGAGCACGTGCTGGAATTTGTCCTGCTTGTAGATCGCGTCGTAGATGTAGAGGACCGCCCCGCCGGGGTAGCCAAACACATGGTCTACGCCTTCCTCGATCAGACAACGCACGACGATGTCGGCGCCATTGAGTTCCATGATGATTCCTTTCTTGACCCGTATCGAGCACCAAGCGGCCTTTCGGCGGCCCGGGCCAGTCCCGGCGATCCGCGACATGATCCGACGCTGGGCGATTCACGGAATCGCTTTGCCCGGACACATTGCGGGACCAGTCTGCGCCCCTTGGCACAAGACACACGCGCCCTGCGGCGCAACGTGGTGGAAATGGACGCCCCGGACCGCGCTTGTGGCACATCCTGGGACATAAAGACGGAAGACGAAAAAAACCGGGTGTGTGACCCGGGAGCGTTCGCCGCATCGGGTGGCCGCGATAGGGCCGACCGAGGGGCTAATTTACCGCGTTGCAACAAGGGGTGCAAGCGAGTGGCCGGCGGCGCCATGCCTCGACCGTGCGCGGAGGACCGGCGGATTTGCCTATACTGGCGCCATCGCACTTCCATCCCGGATGCCGGCCGCATGATCCTGCCCACTTCGCAGTTGCAGCGCTTCTTCTACAGCCACTATTTTTTCGGCGGGCTGCGCCAGGCCACAGGCGTGCTGCTGCCGGCCCTGGTGCTGTCGGGCGTCTTCGGCTGGCACGCCGCCGGCTTCGTGGCGGCGGTCGGCGCCGCCTGCGTGGCGATCCTGGACCAGCCCGGCGGCCCCCGGCGCTATGGCATCAACGGCATGTTCGCCGCCCTGTGCCTGGGCTCGGCCACCACGGCGCTGACCGGACTGGCCTCCAGCCACGTCCTGGCCATCTGGCTGGTCGTGCCGGCCCTGTGCTTCGGCTTCTCGATGCTGACCGTCTACGGCAAGCACGGCGGCCTGCTGGGCTTCGCCTGCCTGCTGATCATGACCCTGACCCTGCGCACGCCGCTGACGCCGGCCGACGTGCTGCAGCACACGCTGACCTCGTTCCTGGGCGGGGCCTTCTATCTGCTCTACAGCGCCGCCGCCCACAGGCTGATGTGGCACCGCGAGGAGCAGCAGGCCCTGTCCGTGGCGCTGTTCGCCACGGCCGATTACATCGCCGCGCGGGCCCGCTTCTACGATATCCACCAGGACCTGGACGACAGCTACCGCCATCTGATCCGCCGCCAGGCCCTCATGACCGAGGCGCACCAGGCCGCGCGCGACATGGTGCTGCGCGAACAGCCGCGCGGCACCACCACCCATGCCGATCGGCTGCGCCAAGGACTGCTGAACCTGTTCGTCGACATGATCAACCTGCTCGACAGCATGGTGGCCACCCACACGGATTACGCCACCCTGCGGCGCGCGCTGCCCGACAGCGACATCCTGCTGTTCGTGCGAGACGCCATGATCAAACTGGCCGCCAACGTGGGCGGCCTGGCCCTGAACGTGGCGCGCAACCGCCGCCACCGGGTGCGCAACAGCGTCAAGGCCGAACTGCGCGCCCTGGAATTCGAACTGCAGCAACTGCGCGAAAGCGGCATGCCGCAATCCGATCCCGAACTCTACGCCCTGCTGGTGCAGGTACTGCGGCGGCTGCGCAACATGACGCGGCAGGTCGACCGCATGGCGGACCATTCCGTGAACCCGGTCCCGCCCCAGACCGATCCGCTGCGCGCGAATCAGACCCTGAACCGGTTCCTGACGCGACAGAAGTGGCGCGCGGATCTGCTGACGCGCAACCTGAACCGCCGGTCGGCGCATTTCCGCTATGCGCTGCGCGTGGCGGTCGCGGCGCTGCTGGCCATGGTGGTGGGCGCCTTGCTGGCGCATGCCCCGCTGGTGAGCGCGCTGGATCCGGGCATGGCGGGCCATGGCTACTGGATCGTGCTGACGGTGCTGATCATCATGAAGCCCGGCTTCGCGCTGACCCGCCAGCGCAACGGCTGGCGCCTGACGGGCACGCTGATCGGCTGCGGCCTGTCGCTGCTGCTGTTCGGCCTGGTGAAAAGCCCACCCGCACTCCTCTTCATCCTGGTGGCCAGCAGCGTGCTGGGCTACAGCCTGGTCCAGGTCAACTACACCCTGTCGGCGATGTTCAATACCTTGTTCGTGCTGCTGGTGTTCCATTTCCTCGCGCCGGGGTCCAACGCGGTCGTGGGCGAACGCCTGGCGGATACCGTGATCGGCAGCATCCTGGCGCTCACCTGCAGCTACATCCTGCCGTCCTGGGAACGAAACACCCTCGGCGAACTGGCCCGGGCGCTGCGCGCCGCCAACCAGGCTTTTCTGCAAACGGGCCTGGACCACGTCCGCGCCTGCCGCGCCGCACGGGCGGCTGGCGCGACCGACGCCCCGGAAACCAGCGAGGCCGACGTGCGCTGGCGGCTGGCCCGCAAGCACGTACACATCGCCTTCAGCAATTTCGCCTCGGCTTTCTACCGCATGATGGACGAACCCGTCAGCCGCCAGCGCCACGTGCCGGAACTGAACCGTCTGCTGATCCAGAACCATACGCTGGCCTCGCAGATCGCCGCCGTGATTCCGCACCTGGCGCTGATCGATGACGAGCCCGCGGGCATCCGGCAAGCGCTGGCCGCCACGCAGGACGCGCTGGCGGGCCGGGATGCCTCGCCGCCCAACGTGATCGAGACCGAAGGCGACTACGCCGCCCTCGCCTATCCCCTGCGCCAGATGATCAAGGCCGCGCAGCGCATCGACGAGGAAATGCGGGCGCTGCAGGCCCCGCCGGACGGACCGGCTGCGCGGGCGCGGCCGGCGACGGCCGGCTGAAGCCGGCCCCGGTCATCCTACGAGACCGCCGCGCCCATGACCAGTTCGGGCAACCAGGTGACGATCCCCGGAAACACGCACAGCAGCACGATGGCCGTCATCATCACCAGCACGTAGGGCAGCGCCCCCTTGAGGATTTCCTGGGTCGGAACGTCCGGCGCGATGGAGTTGAGAACGAACAGGTTCAAGCCCACGGGCGGCGTGATCAGACCAATCTCCATGTTGATCGTCAGCACCACGGCGAACCAGTAGGGATCGAAGCCCGCCTGGGTGATGATGGGCAGCAGCAGCGGCGCCGCCATGACGATGATGGCCACCGGCGGCAGGAACATCCCCGCCACCAGCAGGAAGACGTTGATCAGCCCCATCAGCAGCCAGCGGTTGATCTCCAACGCGGCGATGGCCGCCGCCAGGGACTGGGTGATGAACAGGGACGACAGGGCGAAAGCGAACAGTTCGGCCGAAGCCATGATCATCATGATCATGACGCTTTCGCGCATCGCCGAACCGAACACGTCGACGTAGGTCTTCAGACGGAACAGGCGGTAAATGAGCACGACCACCACCAGCGTCAGCAGGGCGCCGGCGCCGGCGGCCTCGGACGGCGTCGCCACGCCGCCGTACAGCACGAAGAGCATGCCCAGGATGATCAGCAGCAGGGGAAGCACTTTGGGCAGGGCTTCCAGCTTGTCGCGCCAGGAATAATTCAGGGTCCCGCCGCCGAAGCGGAAGCCTTTCCGCCGGGCGTCGTACAGGGCCCAGGCCATGAACATGCAAGTCAGCAGGATCCCGGGCATCACCCCGGCGAGAAAGAGCCGGCCGATCGACGTCTGCGTCGAAATGCCGTAGACGATCATGGTGACCGAGGGCGGTATCAGAATGCCCAGCGTGCCGCCGGCCGCGATCGAGCCGGTGGCCACCGAGGCCGGATAGCCGCGACCGAGCATTTCCGGGATGCCCATCTTGCCGATGGCCGCGCAGGTGGCCGGGCTGGATCCGGTCATGCCGGAAAAGATCGCGCAGGCACCGATGTTCGAGAGGACCAGGCCGCCGGGCACCTTGTGCAGCCAGCGATCCAGAGCTTTGTACAAGTCGCCGCCGGCCGGCGTTCCGGCCACGATGGCCCCCATCAGCACGAACATCGGAATGGCGACATAGCCCAGGTTGGCGATCCCCGCGAACATGGTCTCGGCCAGCACGTAGATCACGCCCGGCCCCATGTCCAGAAACAGGCCGACCACGGCGGCCAGCCCCAGGGCGAAGGCGATGGGCATGCCGGTCGCCAGCATCAGGCACAGGCCCAGGACGATGCAGATCCCCGCGAGGGTGGGCGTCATGACGGCTCTCCCGACAGTTTCATGATTTCGACGACGTACTGCAGGCTCAGCAGGGCGAACCCGAACACCACCGGCGCCAGCGGCATCCACAGCGGCACGGCGGCCACGCTGGAGGTGGTCCAGCCACCGTCCAGCGCCTCGAACAGGTGCACCCCGGTGGCCGCAGTCATCAGGACGCAGAACGCCAGCCCCAGCCAGGCGCCCACGCGGTCCAGCCAGCGACGGGTCCTGGCTCCCACCAGCATCTGGATGAAATCCACGCCGACATGGCCCTTGGTCATGAGCACGTAGGGCGCGCCCAGGAAGATGGCCGCCGTGGCGCCGAACACCACGGCCTCGGTCTGCCAGATCGTGGGCGCGCGGAACACGTAGCGCATCATGATCATCTGGCAGACCACCAGCATCGCGAACACCAGCAGCAGGGCCGACAGCACGCCACAGGCGCGCGTCAGGCCTTCCACCCAGCGCGTAAAGACTCGATTCATGCGACCTCCCTGTGCGTCGCGCAAGGCGGGGAAAACAGGCGTCCCCCCCGGATGGGCCATGCGGGCACCGCCCTTGGCGGGCGGCGCCCGCGCACGGGCGCTACTGGACGGCCAGCGCCTTCCTCAGCAGTTCGTCGCCCCCCTTCACCTTCTCGGCGAACAGGCGGTAGGAAGAGTGCTTGGCCACCGCCATCCAGGCCTGGTAGTCCTCAGGCGTCATGGTCACGACCTCCACCCCGGCCTTGGTATAGACGTCGCGCATTTTCTGCTCGCCTTTCTTCGCCTCCTCGAAGAAGTAGGCCTCCGCCTTCTTCGCCGCCGCCAGGATGGCCTCACGCTGCCTGGGCTCCAGGCCGTCGAAGACCTTCTTGGACATCAGCACCGGCTCGTACATGAACCACAGCGCGTTGTCTCCCGGCGCGGTCAGGCACTTGGCCTGTTCGTACAGGCGATAGGACACGAAGCTGTCGTTGGATGTGTTGGCCGCGTCCAGGACCCCCGTCTGCATGGCCGAATAGACTTCGGAAGACGGCATGGACGAGATCGATGCGCCCGCCGCCGCCAGCATCTGCTCGAAGGCCGGACCGGCCGCCCGGATGACCTGCCCCTTGATGGTGTCCGGCGACGTGATGCAATGCTTCTTCGAAGCGAAGCCGCCCGCCAGCCAGGCGTCGGCGATGACCACGGCGCCCTGTTTCTCGACCAGTGCCTTGATGTCCTTCATGAAGTTGGACTGGTTCAGGCGCTGGGCATGCTCGTAGTTGCGCACCAGGCCCGGCATCAGGGTGGCGGAGAACTGCGGCACCCGGCCCGAGGCGTAGTCCAGCGGAAAGGCCGTCATGTCCAGTTGCCCGCGCGTGAGCGCGCCCCACTGTTCTTTGGCCTTGTAAAGCGAAGAACCCGGGAAGACCTGGATCTTCAGCCCGACGTTGGCCGCCTCGACCTCGCGGGCGATGAGCTGCACCATTTCATCGCGCGGGTCGCCCTGGCCTCCCGGAAACTGGTGCGAGGCCCGCAAGGTGGTTTCAGCCGGGGCGGCGCCCGATCCGGCCGCCAGGGCCAGTCCCAGCATGGCGCATAGCATGTGTCGCTTCATGGTTGTCTCCTGATGATTTTTTATATGAGTCGCCGGCCCGGGTCCGGGCGCGGCCATGGCCCCGGCGGGGCCTATCGAACGCCCCTTCTCATTCCAGGTCCGCGTACTGCTGCCGCAGCACGTTCTTCTGGACCTTGCCCATGGCATTGCGCGGCAGCGCATCGATCACGTGTATTTTTTTCGGCACTTTGAAATTGGCCAGGCCCGATTTCAGGCCGGCCTGGATGGCGGCGGGATCCACCGCGGTCCCGGCGCGCGGCACCACCACGGCCACCACGGCCTCGCCAAAGTCCGCGTGCGGCACGCCGATGACGGCCGACTCCTGGACGCCGGGCATGGCGTCGATGACCATCTCGATTTCCTTGGGGTAGACGTTGTAGCCCCCGGAGATGATCAGATCCTTGCTGCGGCCCACGATGCTCAGGTAGTCGTCCGGGATGCCCGCCCCGCCCAGCATGCCGATGTCGCCGGTGCGGAACCAGCCATCCGCGGTGAACTCCTCGCGGGTTTTTTCAGGCATGCGCCAGTAGCCGGCGAACACGTTGGGTCCACGCACCTGGACATGGCCCGGCTCGCCGACCGCGACGGGCCGGTCGGCGTCGTCCACCACCCGGACCGTCTCGCCGGGCAAGGCCGGCCCCACGGTGCCGGGGATGCGCTCGCCACGCGCCGGATCCCAGGGGTTGGACGTGATCATGCCGGTCTCGCTCATGCCGTAGCGCTCCAGGATGGTCATGCCGGAGCGCGCCTGGAATTCGCGGAAGGTATCCACCAGCAGCGGCGCGGAGCCGGAGATGAACAGCCGCATATTGGCGCATGTCTCGCGGCCGAAGCGGGGATCGGCCAGCAGGCGGACGTAGTACGTGGGCACCCCCATCATCAGCGTGCAGCGCGGCAGGTAGCGCAGGGCCTGTTCCACGTCCAGCTTCGGCAGCCAGATCATGCGCGCGCCCGCCAGCAGCGCCCCGTGGGACGCCACGAACAATCCGTGGACGTGGAAGATCGGCAGCATGTGCAGCAGCACGTCGTCGCCGCGCCACCCCCAGAAATCCCGCAGAGTGAGCGCGTTGGCGGCCAGATTGGCGTGCGTCAGCATCGCGCCCTTGCTGCGCCCCGTCGTACCGGAGGTATACAGGATCGCGGCCAGATCCCCGGGGGCGCTGCGCGCGGTCTCGAAGACCGGATCCATGCCGGCGGCGGCCTCGACCAGCGAACCGCCGCCATCGGCATTCAGGGTCAGCACCCGGGCGGCGCCCTTGGCCCGCGCCAGGGGTTCGCACCAATGCTTCGCGCCATCCCCGCAGACCACCACGGCGGGCTCGGCGTCCCCCAGGAAATAGGCCACCTCGGCCTCGCGGTAGGCGGTATTCAGCGGCAGGTAGACCAGACCGGCGCGCAGGGTCGCCAGATAGAGCATCAAGGCCTCTGGGGATTTTTCGACCTGGACGGCGACGCGCGCGCCCGCCGGGGCGCCGAACGAGCGCAGCAGCGCGGCCATGCGCCCGCTGATGGCGTCGATGTCCGCCCAACTGTAGGTGCGCTCCGGGGTTTCGATCGCCACGGCGCCCAGGTCGGCCGGAAAGCCACCCCGCAGCACGGTGTAGAGATTCGCATCGCGTTCCAAGTCATTCTCCTGTGAAAACGGGGTCGGTGCCCTGCAGAAAGGCCTGCACCCCTCGCCGGTGGTCGGGACCGTCGGCATAGGCGAAGCAGGCCCGCCATTCGGCGTCGCTCAGGGGCGCCGGATCGCCGGCCAGACGTGCGGCGGTCGATTTGTTCAGACGCGCGGCCAACGGAGCGCCCGCGCACAGGCGCGCCACCGTCGCCGTCAGTTCGGATTCCAGGGCCTCGGCCGCCACGACCCGCGTCAGCAAGCCCTTCGACAGGGCCTCGTCGGCGTCGAACACCCGCCCTTCGAGCAGGATTTCCAACGTGACGGCGCGGCCCGCCAATTCCAGCAGCCCGCGCATCTCGTCGGGCGCCATGGGAAAACCCAGGCGGTTGATGGGCGCGCCGAAGCGCGCGCCCCGGGCCGCCAGCCGCAAATCGCAGCGGCTGGCGATTTCAAGCCCGCCGCCCACGCAGACGCCTTCGATCGCGGCAACGACCGGATGAACACAGTCCGACACCGCCCGCAGGGCCGGGGCGAGAAGATCCCTGTGGTAGGCCATCACGCCTTCCAGATCGGCCCGTACCCGGGGAAATTCGCGGATGTCGGCCCCGGCGGCGAAATGCCCGCCCGCGCCGCGCACGACCACGCAGCGCAGGCCGCGATCGGCCGACAAGCGCCCGAAGGCCTCCGCCAGTTCACCCCACATGGCAACCGTGATGGCGTTCAGCCTTCCGGGATGATCGAGCGTGACGGTCGCCACCGCGCCGTCGACACGCGTGCGCACGCGCCCCTCGCCCGACCCGGGACTCACAGCCATTGCACACTCCGGGACACACGCAGCTTGCCGGCGGCCAGGCGCGCCCGGTTCTCGTCGAGCTGCTCGGGCTCGTACAGATAATTCACCATCATGCCGCAAGACTGCTCCAGTCCGCGGGCCGAGGCGTCGGCGGCCCAGTTCAGGCGCTCGATGCGCGCCCCGTTGCCCAGATGGAAGCGGGCCACGGGGTCGAGCGGCTCGCCGTCGCGAAGCTGCGTCAGGTAATGCGCCGCCAGCCGCAGTCCGCTGCGGCGCACGGTGTCCGGCGCCCCGCCCTGGGCGGCGGCGCGCAAGCGTTCCAGCCAGCGGGCGCCAGCCGCCGCGTCGTCGGCCGCGGCCTGGCGCTCGGCTTTGTCCTTCAGCAGGGCCTGGATGTCCTCGCCGGACCGGCGGCCCAGCCAGTCGGCGAAACCGGGAATCGGCGACAAGGTGGCGAAGGATTTGAGCTGCGGCAATTCGTCCAGCAGTTCCTCGATCACCCGCTTCAGCAGAAAATTGCCGAAGCTGATGCCGCGCAGGCCGCGCTGGGTATTGGAAATCGAATAGAAAATCGCCCAGCGCGCCTTGTCCAGCCCGTCGACGGGCCGCGAAGGGTCGATCAGTGCCTGCACGTCCGCAGCCATCTGCCCATCGAAGGCGACCTCCACGAAGATCAGCGGCACATCGCTCATGCGCGGGTGGAAAAAGGCATAGCAGCGCCGATCGGCGGCCACCCGGCGGCGCATGTCGTCCCAGGACCGGATTTCATGGACGGCTTCGTAGCGGATCAGTTTTTCCAGCAGCGAGGCGGGCGAATCCCAGTTGATGTGGCGCAATTCGAGCATGCCGACGTCGAACCAGTTCGACAGCAGGGCGGCGAGTTCCTGTTCCAGGACCGACAGCCCGGCGACCTGATTGCGCCAGCGCAGCATGTCCGCACGCAGCTCCACCATCAGTTCCAGCCGGTCGCTTTGCGCGTACAGGCGGCGGAACAGGCGCGCGCCCCGGTCGCCGCGCGGTTCGACGCCCACGCCGGCGCGCACCAGGCAGGCCAGCAGGGAACGGCGCTCGTCGGCATCGGCGGCACGGTATCGCTCGGCCCACTGGCGGGCCAACTGGTTGGCGCCGCCATCGGTCAGGGACGCCTCGTAGAGCACGCGCAACACATCCGGGTCGGGCAGGTGATCGCGATCCAGCCAGCGGCCCAGGCGCGCCAGCAGGCCGCCGGCCCGGTTCCCCGAGGATTCGGCGGGCTCGGCCGCCCGCTCGGACGGTTTCAGGTCAGCGTTGGACATGGTCTTCCTCCAGCGTCCCGGCCTCATGGCGCGCCGACGTTCCGGCGGCCGGTTCATCCCTGCGCGCCAGCGCGCGCAGGGCGTCGAGCTGGCGCATCAGATGCTTGCGCGTCACGGCCTCGGCGCCTTCCGGATCGCGCGCCTTCAGGGCGGCGAAGATCGCCAGGTGTTCGGCGCAGGACTCATCGATCCGGCCCGGATAGCTGAGGCTGCGGTGGCGCGACAGGCTGAGCACCTGGCGCAGCTTGTCGATCAGGCCCGACAGCCAGCGGTTGTCGGCCAGATCCTGGATGGCGACATGGATCAAGGCGTTGGCCGCGTAGTAGTCGTCGATCGAGCCCCGTTCCGCGTGACGGCGCAGGTCGTTGTGCAGCGGTTCGAGCCGCCGCAGGTCGGCGTCCGTGACTTTGAGGGCGGCCTCGAAGGCGCAGCGGCCCTCGAGCATGGCCATCAGGGGAAAGATGTGCTCCAGGTCGCGGCTGGACAGTTCGTTGACGAAACAGCCCCTGCGCGGTTCGATGCGCAGCAGGCCTTCGGCCACCAGGACCTTGAGCGCCTCGCGCAGCGGCGTGCGGGAAATACCCAGCGACGCGGTCAGGCTGACCTCGTCGATCCATTCCCCCGCCCGCAGTTCCCCGGCCTGGATCATGCCGCGCAGACGATCGGCGACTTCCTGGTAGAGGATCTTCTGAACAATCCTGGCCGCCATCGGGGCCTCCTGTGCAGGACCTTGAAATTAATAATTCATAATTACAGGCACAGCGTGCCATGGCCCCGCAAGACCCGGCAACCCTCGTTATCCCTGACTGGAGCGCCGGAACACCAGCCGGTCGGCCGTGGATTCGCGCGGCGCGTAGGCATAGCCTTCGGACGAGAAATCCCGCAGGCCGGCGACGGCGTCGATGCGGTGATCGATGACGTGGCGCGCCATCAGGCCGCGCGCCCGCTTGGCGTGGAAGCTGATGACCTTCCAGGCACCGTGTTTTTCGTCCTGAAAAACGCATTCGACCACGCGCGCGTCCAGAACCTTGCGGTCCACGGACTTGAAATATTCGCCCGATGCCAGGTTCAGCAGGATGCGCTCGCCAGACAGCGCGTCCAGACGCCGGTTCAATTCGCGGGCGATACGATCGCCCCACCAGGCATACAGGGTGGCGCCCCGGGCGGTGCGCAACCGCGTGCCCATCTCCAGCCGGTGGGGCTGGACCAGGTCCAGCGGCCGCAGCGCGCCGTACAGCCCGCTGAGGATGGCCAGATGATCCTGCGCCCAGTTCAGCCGGGCATCGGACAGTTCCGCCGCACGCAGGCCCTCGTAGACGTCGCCGTTGAAGGCCAGGACCGCCTGGCGCGCATGCCGGGCGTCGGGCGCGTCCACCCAGGCGGCGTAACGCTCGGCGTTCAGGCGCGCCAGCGCGTCGGACAGCCCCATCAGACCCGCCAGGTCGTTCGCGGACAAGCCGCGCAGAATCCCGATCAGTTCGCGTGTCTGATCGGGGAACACCGGCTGCGAGCACAGAGCCGTGCGCACCGGTGAATCGTAGTCCAGCTTCTTGGCCGGGGACAGCACCATCAGCATGCGGCGATCCTCCGGTTCAGCGGGCGGTCCAGCCGCCGTCGATGGACAGCGTGGTGCCGGTCATCTGCGCGGCGGCGTCCGAGGCGATGAACACGGCGGCCTGGCCGAGCTGCTCGGGCGTGACGAACTCCAGGGACGGCTGCTTTTCGGCCAGCAGATCCTTGGCGGCGGCTTCGATGTCCAGCCCTTTTTCCCTGGCCAGGGCCTGGATCTGCTTTTCCACCAGGGGGGTGCGCACCCAGCCCGGGCAGATGGCATTGCAGGTCACGCCGGTGCCGGCGTTTTCCAGCGCGGTGACCTTGGTCAGGCCCACCACGCCGTGCTTGGCGGCGACATAGGCCGATTTGTGGACCGAGGCCACCAGGCCGTGCGCCGAGGCGATGTTGATGACGCGGCCGAATTTCTGCTGCTTCATCGCCGGCAGCGCGGCGGCGGTGCAATGGAACACAGCCGACAGGTTCAGCGCGATGATGGCGTTCCACTTGTCGACGGGGAATTCCTCGATCAGGGCGGTGTGCTGGATGCCGGCGTTGTTGACCAGGATGTCGACGCCGCCCAGCGCCTGGATCGATTGCGCGATGAAATCGCGCGCGGCCTGCCCGTCCATCAGGTCGGCGTTCAGGTACACGGCCTTGACCCCGAAATCTTTTTCCAGGCCGGCGCGCTCGCGTTCGATGGCATCGGCGTCGCCGAAACCGTTGATGACCACGTCGGCGCCCTGGCGGGCCAGTTCACGTGCGATGGCCAGGCCGATGCCGCTGGTGGAACCGGTGACGACCGCTTTTTTACCTTTGAGCATGGATGCACTCCTTACGCAAGATTTCAGGAAAACGACCGGCCCAGTGTAACGCGCGGCCGCTGAACACCGCCTTGCCGAACCAGCGAAACCGCTGATAACATTGGCCCGACCTGGAGATGGCATTCCTCCACGAAACCGCCGCATTCTTCGCGGCTGATGATGCCTACGGCCCCCGGCGCACCGCCGGTCCGTAGGCATTTTTCATTCCCGCCACAGGAGCCCTCATGCCCAGTTCACTGCTCGCCATCTCCCTCGGCGCCTCGCTGGGCGCCATCCTGCGCTGGG
Organism: Castellaniella denitrificans; assembly: GCF_027214045.1. GTDB lineage: Bacteria > Pseudomonadota > Gammaproteobacteria > Burkholderiales > Burkholderiaceae_B > Castellaniella > Castellaniella denitrificans_A. Next base: position 40,088 of record NZ_JAPWHE010000008.1, read on the forward strand.
TGCTCGGGCACGCGCTGAACGACGTCTTTCCCAACCTGACCCTGGGCACGCTGGCGGCCAATCTCCTGGGCGGCTACCTCATCGGCGCGGCCATCGCCGTGTTCGGCGGGCATGCGGGCCTTTCGCCGCAGATGAGGCTGTTCGTCATCACAGGCTTTTGCGGCGGGCTGACGACGTTCTCGACCTTTTCGGCCGAACTGGCGCTGATGCTGGAACAGGGGCGGCTGGGGTGGCTGAGTGTCGCGGTGATCGTGCACGTCGCCGGGTCGCTCGCCATGACGCTGCTGGGCATGGCCACGGTGGCCTGGCTGCGCGCCCTGCCCTGAGGCCGCAGCGCGCCGCGCCCGGGTGCCCCCCCGATCCGGCGGGGCGCCCGGGCGATCAGCCGGCGTTCCGGGCCGCGACCGCCGCCTTGCGGCTGGCGAGCCAGCGGCCAAGCGCCACCACCAGCAGCGCGCCGACGATTTCAACGGTGAGCTTCAGCGCCGTGGACGGCGGGCCAAGACGGTCCGTGACGACGACGTCGGTGACGAGCATGCCGCCCGCGATCCAGCCCAGCAGTCCGGCGCCGAAGGTGACCACCAGCGGGTAGCGGTCGATCAGCTTCAGCACCAGAGTGCTGCCCCAGATGATGATGGGCACGCTGACCAGCAGCCCGAAGATCACCAGGCCGAGCTGGTGGTCGAGATGAGCCCCCTGGGCCGCGCCCGCGATGGCGATGACATTGTCCAGACTCATGACGAAATCCGCGACGAGAATCGTCTTGACCGCGGCCATGACCGATGCGCCCCCGGCGATCTTGTCATGCCCACCGTCCTCGGGCAACAGCAGCTTGACGCCGACCCACAGCAGCAGCAGCGCGCCGACGATCTTCAGGAAAGGAATGTCGAGCAGCGTCAGGGCGAAGGCGATCAGCGCCACGCGCAGGAAAATGGCGCCGGCGGTTCCCCACAGGATGCCCTGCATGCGCTGGGCGCGCGGCAGGTTGCGGCAGGCCAGGGCAATGACGACGGCATTGTCGCCGCCCAGCAGGATGTCGATCAGGATGATCTGGAAAACGGCCCCCCAATGGAGCGTCTGGAGAAATTCGAGCATGGGTCCCCCCCGGTTGCGGGTTGTCGGTTTCAGGAATCACCGCCGGGAGGATCGGGCCATTTTCATGGCGGGAAGACGAACCTTGCCCTGGGCGGCAAGGTCTTGCTCGCGGCGGGGGCCTGTCCGAAGACCCCGGGACCGCCCGCGCACCGGGCGATGCGCGCAAGCGCGAGACGCCGTCATGACGATGCCGCGGAAAGTGAGCTACTCCCCTTGAGGGCGGGATTATAGACGAATTCGCCGCATGCGCGGCCTTGCGCCAGGTCAGCCGGGGCGCGCAACCCGGCCGCACAGGAAGCCTGGCCTGGGATAAGATGATGGCAACACGCAGGACAGGATTCGCCACACCTCCAGGGGGTTTCTCATGCCGGGCCGTATTGCCATCCATCTGAATGACGACACCGTTTGCGAACGCCGCATGGACATCGGCCTGCGGCTGGCCAGGGACCGCGGGGCGGAAGCCGTCGGAGTCTATCCCTCGGCCAGTGTCGCCGGTCTCCAGCAAGACGAAAACATCCTGCCCCAGGACGTCCGCTCGACTCTGCGCAAACGCCGCGACGAACACCGCGAGGCCACCCGCGTCCGGTTTCTGGACAAGGCGCAGGATCTGGGCGTCCGTGCCCATTGGCGCGCGCCTCATGGCGACGCCGAGGACGGCCTGACCCTGCATGCCCGCTATTGCGACCTGCTCGTCATGAGCAAGGCGGACCCGACCGACAGCCTGTCGGCGCTGCGGCCCAACTTGCCGGAAGCCGTGGTCATGGCGTCCGGCCGTCCCGTGCTGCTCATCCCCAACTTCGGTCCCGTCGACACCATCGGCCGGCGCATCCTGTTCTGCTGGGACCAGCGCCGCGAGGCCGCCCGGGCCTTCTCCGACGCCGCACCGCTTCTGCTGAACTGCCAGGCGCTCACGGTGCTGGAAATCGACCGCGAAGATCAACTGATGCGCGAACGCGACATCCACGAGGACGACTTCTCGGACTACTGCACCAGCCTGGGCTACCCCAAGCCCCGGCACCTGCTGAAGGACAGCAAGGGCTACGGTGTCGGCAACGTCATCCTGAACACCGCCACCGACACCGACAGCGACCTGATCGTCATGGGCGCGTACGGCCATAGCCGCATGCGCCAGTGGATCATGGGCGGCGCCACCAGTACGCTGCTGTCCACCATGACGGTGCCGGTGCTGCTGGCGAACTGACGGTCTGACCGCCCCCCGGCCGTCTCCGAGGATCTGATTGCCGCCGGGCCGCCCCAAGGCAATCAGCGCCCCCCTCTAGGGGCGGCAAGCCGAAGGCGCGGCGTGGGGGCCTGTTTCTGGAGTCCCCTTTGCTGCACAGGTTCGAAAGCCTGCTCGATCCGTTCCCGCCCGAGGACGCGCCGCTGCCGCCCAAAGGCCTGTTTCCTTTCCTTTGGGCCTGCACGCGCGGCACGCGGCGCTACATCGCCGCGCTGGCGGCACTGAGCGCGAGCGTCTCCATCTACGAAGCCTGGCTGTTCGCTTTCCTGGGCCAGGTGGTGGACCTGCTCGAAGCCTGGCGAACCGGGGCCGGGCCCGCCGAACACGCACAGCGCGTACTGTGGGGCATCGCCGTCGTGATGGTCGCCAGCATCGGCCTGGTGGCGCTGCGCACCACCATGCAGCACCAGGTGCTGGCCATCAACCTGCCGCTGCGGCTGCGCTGGGACTTCCACCGGCTGATGCTGCGCCAGAGCCTGTCCTTTTTCTCCAACGAATTCGCCGGCCGGGTCACCACCAAAGTCATGCAGACCGCCCTCGCGGTGCGCGATGTGCTGCTGACCTTCAGCGAGATCGTGCTCGGCATCGGCGTGTACTTCTTCACCCTGATCGCGGTGGCGGGCGGTTTCGACGCCCGGCTGACGCTGCCCTTCGTCGGCTGGCTCGCGCTGTACGGGCTGGCCATGGCGTATTTCGTGCCGCGTCTGGGCAAGGTCGGCCAGGAACAGGCCCACGCCCGCTCCTCGATGACGGGACGCGTGACCGACGCCTACGCCAACATCGCCACCGTCAAACTCTTCTCGCACACCCGGCGCGAGGCGCGGTTCGCCCGCGCCGCGATGGAGGATTTCCAGGACACGGGCTACCGCCAGATGCGCCTGGTCAGCCGGTTCGAGATCGTCAACCAGACACTGGTGGCGTGCCTGATCCTGTCGGCGGGCGGTTACGCGCTGTGGCTCTGGCGGGACGGGCTCATCGGCACCGGCGCGGTCGCCGCGGTCACGGCCATGGCCCTGCGGGTCAACGGCATGTCGCACTGGATCATGTGGCAGATGGCCTCGCTGTTCGAGAACATCGGCACCGTGCAGGACGGCATCGCCACCCTGACCCACCCCCCCAAGGTGCTGGACGCGCCCGACGCGCGGCCCCTGGAGGTCGAACGCGGCGAGGTGGTCTTCGAGCAGGTGTCCTTCAACTACAACGGCGAACGGCAGGTGTTCGACGGACTCGACCTGACCGTGCGCCCCGGCGAGAAAATCGGCCTGGTCGGACGCTCGGGCGCCGGCAAGTCCACACTGATCAATCTGCTGCTGCGCTTCTACGACGTGGACGGCGGCCGGATCCTGATCGACGGCCAGGATATCGCCCGCGTGACGCAGGACAGTCTGCGCGGCGCCATCGGCATGGTGACGCAGGACACCTCGCTACTGCACCGCTCGATCCGCGACAACATCGCCTACGGCCGCCCCGACGCCAGCGACGAGGACATCCGGGCGGCGGCGCGGCGCGCCCAGGCCGACGAATTCATCCGTCAACTGGGCGACCCGGGGGGCCGCCGGGGCTACGACACCCTGGTGGGCGAACGCGGCGTGAAGCTGTCCGGCGGCCAGCGCCAGCGCGTCGCCATCGCCCGCGTCATGCTCAAGAACGCGCCGATCCTGCTGCTGGACGAAGCCACCAGCGCCCTCGACTCGGAAGTCGAGGCGGCCATCCAGGAAAGCCTGGACGGGATGATGCAAGGCAAAACCGTGATCGCCATCGCCCACCGCCTGTCCACCATCGCCGCCATGGACCGGCTCGTCGTCCTGGACGAAGGCCGCATCATCGAACAAGGCAGCCACGCGGAACTGCTGGCGCTGGACGGCACGTACGCGCGCCTGTGGCGCCACCAGAGCGGCGGTTTTCTCGCGCAGGAAACGGACGACGCCCTCGAACCGGCCTTGTGACCCCGCGACGGACTCAGCCCCGGGCGCGCACGAAAAACGCCACGGTGATGCAGGCGGTCAAGGCCAGCGTCCCGTAGCGGACCACCGACCCCGGGATCCGCTTGCCCGCGATCGCCCCCGCATAGCCGCCCAGACTGGCGGTCACCAGCATGACGGCGGCGGCCGGCCAGTCCACGGCGCCGGCGGCGATGAAGATCAGCACCGCCATGGTGTTGGCCGCCGTCACCATCAGGACGCGCGGCCCGCTCATGCGCTTGAGATCATGCGCGCCCAGCAGGCTCCACACCGCGACCATCATGATGCCCACCGCCCCGCCGAAATAGCCGCCGTAGACGCCCAGGCAGAACTGCAGGCACAGCACCACCGCGGGCCGCAGGCGGCAGCGGGTCCGTACCCATTCCCCGACCCGCCGCCCGAACCCCAGGGCGCACGTGGCCGCCAGCAGCAGCCAGGGCAGCGCCGCGTTGAAAGAACGGGACGGCATGTTGAGCAGCAGCAGGGCGCCCGCGATACCGCCGAGCAGCGTCACGATCAACAGCGGCCGCAGAGGCACCTCGCCCACCCCGGACAGACTGTCGCGATAGGCCCAGGCGCTGGCCATGCTGCCCGGGTAGAGCGCCACCGTGCTGGTCGTATTGGCCAGTACCGGCGGCACGCCGACCGCGATCAGGGCCGGCAGACTGACGAAGGAACCGCCGCCGGCCAGGGCGTTCATGGCGCCGGCCGCAAAACCGGCGCCAGCCAGCACCCAAAGGGAGTCCATGGACCTATTCCTCCGCCCTCAAGACGATCCGGGTGATCTCGGACGGCCGCCCCAGGCGGAGCGCCAGACCGTTCCACAAACCCGCGCCGTTGCTGACGTAAAGCCGCATGGGGCCCAGGCGGTAAAGGCCCGAGACGAAGCCCTTGTTGACCCATTGCGTCAATAGATGCGGCCCCAGGATCTGCCCGCCATGCGTATGGCCGGACAACTGCAGCGCGATGCCGGCCCGGGCATGCCGCGCCGCCCTGTCGGGGCGATGGGCCAGCAGGATCACCGGCACGCCCGGTTCCAGGCCCTTGAGGGCCGCGTCCAGGTCGGGACGAGGCTGACCAAACCGCCCAGCCTGGCGGTCCGTGAGACCGGCCACCGCCAGCGTCGCGCCGCCGCGCCGGATGAGCACGTGGTCGTTTTCCAGCATGCCCAGCCCCAGCGCGCGATAGGCGGCCATCCAGCTTCGGTAGTCGGCGTAGTATTCATGATTCCCGGGAATCGCCAGCACGCCGTCGCGCGCCCGCAAGTCGCCCAGGGGCCGCACATCGGCCGCCCGCGCCTCGGGAAAGCCGTCGGCCAGATCGCCGGTGATCACGATCAGGTCGGCATCCAGGGCGTTGGTCCTGGCCACCACGGCCGCCATCCAGGATTCCGGCAGCAGCCGGCTGGCGTGCAGATCGGTCAATTGCGCGATGCGATAGCCGTCGAAGGCGGGCGGCAGGCCCGGGATCGCGATCGTCACCGTCTTGACATCGGGCACCCGGACCGCCTGCCAGGTACCGACGGCCGACAGGACCAGGGCCAGCGCGCCCAGCGATCGATGCAATGTCCGCCCGCTCAGGACGGCCCGGCCCGCGCGGCGCGATACCAGGAACACGAGCCCGCCCGCCACGTCGCGCAGCAGCAGGAGCATTCCCAGCAGCAGAAAGGCGCCGAAGGCCCAGCCCAGGCCAAGGAGGACGGGCCGGGGCAACTCCGGCGAAGCCAGCGAGCCAAAGAAGTGGCGGGTGAACCAGTGGTACTGGGCCACCAGGAAGATCACGAACGCCAAGGCGGCCCGCGCGCCGACCCGCCACGGCAAGGGCCGGACGAAGCGTCCCAGCACATAAAGCCAGATGGCGCCGGTGATGAGCGGCAGCATGTTTCCCATGGGTCGGCCCGGGATGCGGTCAAAGGCGCCATCTTAACAACAATGCCCTCATGGCCAAGACGCGCCGGAACGCCGGGAACCCGAGCGCGGTCGGCATTGCCCGGGACAGGCGGACGCGTCCGCGCGACGGGGACGCTGGCGATGCTGTGACGGGAAATATCGTATAATGGCGGACTTGGCCAGGTCACCCCTGGTCTCTGACATCATCGGCGCAATGGCAGAGTGGTGATGCAGCGGATTGCAAATCCGTGTACGTCGGTTCGATTCCGGCTTGCGCCTCCAGGATTCAAATGAAAAAGGGCTTGCATGCGCAAGCTCTTTTTCATTTCTGCGTCGCCGGGGATCCGGTCAGTCCTGCTCTACCGCTCGCCCGGACCCCACGTCCACCCGGAAAAAAACCGGGCCTCCTGTTTCTGGAGGCCCGGTCGCTTCATGATTTCCCGCGGATCACCGCCCGGAGGCGGGAATCCGCCGGACATCAAAGAATCTGGATCTTGGTAGCCTGCGGGCCCTTCTGTCCGACTGCGGACACGAAGGAAACGCGTTGGTTTTCTTCAAGGGACTTGTGGCCGGAGCCCTGGATCTCCGAGTAGTGCGCGAAAAGATCCTTGCCGCCGGATTCGGGCATGATGAAGCCGAACCCTTTTTCGCTGTTGAACCATTTCACGATGCCGATTTCTGTATTCAATGTCATTCCTAAAGGTAATAGGGAAACTTTCCCCACCCCCACTATGGGGGTTTACTGCATGCGACACAATCACACTTTCAATTTGTCGCAAATAAAATGCCGGACGGATGCGATGTTCCCGCCGCCCACCCGCGTCGTTACGCGGGCACGGCGGGCAGCGAACGCGCCCGGATGTAGCTGAAGGCCTCGGTCTTGGCGAATTCGACCGCCGCCTGGGCGGATTCGAAAAACGGCGTGAACCGCATCAGGCGGTCCTGGGTCATGCTGGCATGGCCGCTGCGGATCGAGACGGAGGCGATATAACGCCCGGCCTGATCGCGGCGGACCAGGGGAGAAACCAGGTACTTGCCGACCTGTATGGATGGGTACATGAAAACCTTTCGATGCCGGCGACGGTGGCCGGGCATCCAATAAAAACAGTGAGTGCGCAAAGCGCGGGCGGTTGAAATCTGCCTGGGGCTGGTCCGCAGGGGTGTTCGCTGCGAACGAGGGGATGCCGAAACAAATAGCCCGTAGACCGGGAACGCTTGGCAAAAGGAAGAAAATCATCGTCGTATGCCGCGCGTTTTTGATGGAATCATTCTGTACGTCGCGGCAGACATCCAACAGAATAACACACACATACGACGCACATATCCAATCATCCGGCACGACACCGGCCCTATGCGCCGTCATGGCGCGGCGCCCTACCCGAGCGCGGTATCCAGGAACATCATCACGGCGAAACCGGCCATCAGGCCGACGGTAGCCGCCGTCTGATGGCCGTTGCGGTGGGTCTCGGGGATGACCTCGTGGGACACCACGAAGATCATCGCGCCCGCCGCCAGGCCCAGACTGACCGGATAGGCGATCGGCAGGCCGCTGGCGATGCCCACGCCCACCAGGGCGCCCAAGGGTTCCATCAGGCCGGAGGCGACGGCGATCAGGACTGCCTTGCCCAGCGGCAAGCCGATGGCCCGCAACGCCAAGGCCACGGCCAGGCCCTCGGGAATGTCCTGGATGGCGATGGCCGTGGTCAGGGGCAGTCCGACCGCAAGATCGCCTCGGGCGAAACCCACGCCGATCGCCATGCCTTCGGGCAAGTTGTGCAGAATGATGGCCAGCACGAACAGCCAGACGCCGCCGATGCGTGCGGCGGCCGGGCCATGGGCGCCGGAACTTTCATGCTGATGGGGCGTAAAGTAATCCAGCCCCAGCATCAACAGCACCCCCAGGCCCAGCCCGATCGCGACCGTCAGCGCCGCACCCGCGCCACTGTCCAGCAGTTCGCGGGCCGCGTCCAGGCCGGGCAGGATGAGCGAGAACGAACTGGCGGCCAGCATCATCCCGGCGGCGAATCCCAGCATGCAATCCTGGGCGCGCGTCTCGACGGACCGAAGGCCCAGCGCCAGCAGCGCGCCCAGCGTCGTGGCGCCGAATCCGGCGACACCGCCCAGGGCCGCGTACCCCGCGAAACCCCGGTTGCCTTCCGTGAACGATTCGGCGCCGCTGGCAAGCAGCAGCCAAAGCACGGCCAACAGCGCCACACCCAGACCCAGGGCCGCGACCCGATGCGCGCGCAACTGTTGGCGCCAGGCCTGGGCCCAGGGCGTCGCAACGGTCTGCGCGTCACGCATCGCCATGGGCTCCCGGCAGGACCGCCATGGCCTGGGCCACCGCCGCCGTCAGACGCCTGGCGTACGGCACGTGCAGGAACTCGTTGGGGCCGTGCGCATTGGACTGCGGCCCCAAAACGCCGCAGACCATGAACTGCGCGGACGGAAAGCCCTGGCGCAGCAGGCTCATCAGCGGAATCGTGCCGCCCTGTCCGATATAGCCACAAGGGGCGTCAAAATACCGCCGGGACGCCGCGTCCAGCGCGTCGTTCAGCCAGGGGGCCGACTGCGGCGCATTCCAGCCGCTGGCCACTCCGGGGTCGGGCTGGAACAAGACGCGGGCACTGTAGGGCGCGTCCTGTTCCAGCAACTGTTTCAGTGCCACGGCGGCCGCGCCGGCGTCGACCAGTGGCGGCAGGCGCAGGGACAGTTTGAAAGCGGTGCGCGGCCGCAGCACGTTGCCGGCGCTGGCCAGTGGCGGCAGGCCCTCGGCCCCGGTGACGGACAGGGTCGGCCTCCAGGTGCGGTTCAGCAGCGCCTGCTGCGGCTCCGTCGCCATGGGAAGGACCACGCCGCCCTCGGCGCCGCAGCTCCAGGGGAAGCGCTTCCAGACCTCGTCGCCCAGGATGCGGGCGGCCGCCCGGGCCTGTTCGGCGCGCTCGGCCGGGATGTCGCAATGGAAGCTTTCCGGCAGGATGCGGCCCGTGCCGCTGTCCTCCAGGCGGTCCAGCAGATGACGCAGGATGCGGAAGCTGGACGGCACCACGCCGCTGGAATCGCCCGAATGCACGCCTTCGTCGAGCACCTGGACTTCCAGCGTGCCGGTCACCAGGCCGCGCAGCGAGGTCGTCATCCAGAGCTGGTCATAATTGCCGGCCCCCGAATCCAGGCAGACCACCAGGGCGACGCGGCCCAACCGGTCGCGCAGGGCGTCGATGTAGGGCAGCAGATCGTAGCTGCCGGATTCCTCGCAGGTCTCGATCAGGCCGACACAACGCGGACGGGGGACGCCCTGACGGTCCAGCGCCTCGATGGCGGTGAGCGATGCGTAGACGGCGTAGCCGTCGTCGGCGCCGCCCCGGCCGTAGAGCCTGCCGTCGCGCATCACCGGCGTCCACGGCCCCAGGCCGGCGCGCCAGCCGGAAAATTCCGGCTGCTTGTCCAGATGGCCATACATCAGCACCGCGTCGCCATCGTCCCGCCGCGTCGCGGGGGCCTCGAACCACAGGACCGGCGTGCGGCCCGGCAGGCGGACCACCTCGATCGACAGCCCCTGGATCCGCCGCGTCCGCGCCCAGCGCGCGGCTTCTTCCACTACGCGGTCGATGTGGCCGTGGGCCGCCCATTCGGCGTCAAAGGCGGGACTCTTGGCGGGAACCGCGATGTAGTCCGCCAGGGCGGGCACGATTTCCCGGTCCCAGGTGTCGTCGACGAAGGCCCGGAGGGCGGCGGGATCCAGACCGGGGGGAGGGGCGGAGGCCTGCGGGGTATCCATGATATGTTCAGGCGATGCGTCCAAAAGGCCATTCTACGCCCCACCGGGCCTGGCGCCGCGCGGGCGCGGCTCGGATACACTGCCCGGATCGACTGCAATCCGGAACACCGAGATGGACGATCAAGTCATCGCCGCCATGGCCCGCTGGCCGGATGTGCCGGCCGTGCGCGGCTGGCTGTCACTGTCCGTGCGCGGACAATGGCGTCTGCACCCCTGCGGACGGGGCTGGGGCGCGCCGGACGAGGAGCCCGGCGAAGCCATCACCAGCCCGCGGATCGTGGCCTTCATCGGCCGCAACTACCAGGCGGACGACACGGGCCGCTGGTTTTTCCAAAATGGCCCGCAACGCGTCTATGTGCGGCTGGACGGCGCGCCCTGGATCCTGAATCTGGACACAGACACGCAGGGCCGCCCGAGACTGCGGACCCACACCGGCCGGGACTATGGCCCCGTGACGCGCTGGTGGCTGGACCCCGAGGGTCGCCTGTACTCCGGCTCCGGCCAGGGCGCCGGCCTGGTGGCGGACCGCGACCTGGCCCGGGTAATCGACGCGCTGCGCACGGCTGGCGGCCGGCCGCTGGACGACTGGCTGGAACGGCCCGAGCCCGCCGGGATCACCGTGCGTCTGGCCAGCGCCGGCGAGGGCGACATCCCGACGGATGCGCCGCTGGGCCTGCTGGCAACCCACGATCTCGAGGCCACGCTGGGATTCGTGCGCCGGCCATGAGAAAAACCGCCGCAGGCTAAAATCCCCCTATGACTTCGCCCGATCCCGCCTTCTACCATCCCGCGCCCCGCTCCCAGCAATTCTGCTCGCAGTGCGGACACGCGCTCAGCCGGGAAATCCCGCCGGACGACAATCGCATCCGCGACCTGTGCACCCACTGCGGCGCGGTCCATTATCAGAACCCGCGCAACGTGGTCGGCGTGGTGCCGATCCTGGACGACCGGGTGCTGCTGTGCCGCCGCGCCATCGAGCCGCGCCACGGCAAATGGACACTGCCGGCCGGCTTCATGGAACTGGGCGAGACCACCGAACAGGGCGCCGCGCGCGAGAACCAGGAAGAATCCGGCGCGCGCATCCGGATCCGGTCCCTGCTCACGGTGATCGACGTGCCCTCGGTCAACCAGGTCCATCTGTACTACCTGGCCGACGTGCTGGGACCGCATCTGGCGCCGGGACCGGAAACCCTGGAGGCCGCCTTCTTCAGTCTGGACGAAATTCCCTGGCGCGACCTGGCCTTCCGCACGGTCAGCACGACGCTGGAGCATTATCTGCGGGACCGCGCCCAGGGAAGCTTTCCCACCCACCACTACGCCATCGATCTGCGTTTTCCGGATTGAACGGGCGGGACGTGACATCAGCCGAAACCGCGACGCCGCCATGACGATCGTCTGGATCGAAGACCACGATCCCCTGCCCGACCCGACCCGCGCGTCGATACCCGCCAGCGGTCTGGCGGCGGCTGGGCGGGATCTTTCGCCCGCCCGGCTGCGCGAAGCCTACCGCAAGGGACTGTTTCCCTGGTATAGCCCCGGTGAGCCGGTGCTGTGGTGGAGCCCCGATCCGCGCATGGTGCTGCGCTGCGAGGATTTTCATCTCGGTCGATCGTTGGCCAAGCGCGTCCGCCAGTTCGACCGGGCCGCCGCCGATGGTTCGACCCCCGACCTGTGCGTCACCCTGAACCAGGCCTTTCCCGAGGTGATCGCCCGATGCGCCCGGCGCGGCGCCCCGCACATCGGCCTGGGCGCCGCCCGCGCCGGCCGGGCATGGCGGGAAACCGGCGCGGCGCAGGGTCGGGACGGCACCTGGATCACCCCGGACATCATGGCCGTCTACACCGCCTGGCACCGCATGGGCCATGCCCACAGCGTCGAGACCTGGATCGGCGGCCGGCTGGCGGGCGGGCTCTACGGCGTCGGCCTGGGACAATGCTTTTTCGGCGAATCCATGTTCAGCCTGGCCGCCGACGCCAGCAAGATCGCCCTGGCCTACCTGGTGCGTCATCTGCAGGCGCGGGGCGCGCCCTGGATCGACTGCCAGCAGGAAACCCCCCATCTGGCCAGCCTGGGGGCGCGGCCCGTGGTCCGGCCGGATTTCCTGGCGATGCTGGCGGCGGGCCGGGACGCCCCCGCTCCGGCCTGGGGGAGCGGGCGCCTGCGGGCCGACGGCCGCCTGGACGCGCCACCGTCTGGCCTTCCCGCGCGACCGATGCCACAATGAATCGGTCGCCACTTCGGCCCGACTCATGAGCAATCCCAGCGAATCCGTCTTCCGACGCCTGCAGTTCTACACCACCGCCGCCTACCCGTGCAGCTACCTGCCCGGCCGCATGGCGCGTTCCGAGGTCGCCGCGCCCACCCATCTGGTGGATGAATCCGCCTACGCACGCCTGATCGAACAGGGCTTTCGCCGCAGCGGCCTGTTCACCTACAAGCCCGCCTGCGAACAATGCCAGGCCTGCATTCCCATTCGCATCGACGTCCAGCGCTTCCGGCGCGACCGCACCCAGGGCAAGCTCTGGCGACGCCTGCGGCCTGCCCTTTCGACCCGCCTGGCGCCACTGCACTGGGACGCCCGGCATTTCGACCTGTATCTGCGCTACCAGAAACGGCGTCACCCCGGCGCCGGCATGGACCAGGACGACCAGGCCCAATACACCCAGTTCCTCCTGACCAGCCGGGTCCATTCCGAGATGGCCGAATTCCACGATGACGCAGGCGCGCTGCGCATGGTGGCCATCATGGACCGCATCGACCACGGTCTGTCGGCCGTCTATACCTTCTACGATCCCGACTGGCGCGGCAGCCTGGGCACCTACGGCATCCTCTGGCAACTGGACTACGCCGACCGCCTGGGCCTGCCCTGGCTGTATCTGGGCTACTGGATCGGGGAAAGCCGTAAAATGGCCTATAAATCGCGTTTCAGGCCGCATCAGATCCTGCGCGGCGGGGTCTGGGCCGAACCGCCGCCAGACGGCGACTGATCCCGGGCCGGCGCGCGTCGTTCCCCACCCAACCGATCCGTTCCGACCCATGTCCTTGCTGTTCCAAGCCTACCCTCTGGCGCGCGCCGCCCTGTTCTCCATGGACCCCGAACAGGCCCACGAATGGACCCTGCGGGCGCTGCAACGCACCCAGGGTTGCGACATGGCGCGACTGCTGGCCGCGCGGCAGCCCATCCTGCCTCGCACCGTCATGGGCCTGCCGCTGCGCAACCCCGTCGGCCTGGCGGCGGGGCTGGACAAGAACGGCGCCTGCATCGACGGCCTGGCCGCCCTGGGCTTCGGCTTCATCGAGGTCGGCACCGTCACTCCGCGCGCCCAGCCCGGCAACCCGAAACCGCGCATGTTCCGCCTGCCGCGCGCGCGCTGCCTGATCAACCGCATGGGCTTCAACAACGACGGCCTGGACACCTTCGTCGCCAATGTCCGACGCAGCCAGTGGCGCCGGCACGGCGGCATCCTGGGACTGAACATCGGCAAGAACGCCGACACCCCGATCGAACATGCCGTGGACGACTACCTGCGGTGCCTGGACGGCGTGTATCCCCACGCGGACTACGTCACGGTCAACATTTCCTCGCCCAACACGCGCAACCTGCGCAGCCTGCAGAGCCACGACGCGCTCGACGCGCTGCTGGGCGCCCTGCGGGAACGCCGCGAAATCCTGGCCGACCGCCATGGCCGGCGCACACCGCTGGTGATCAAGATCGCGCCCGACCTGGAGACCGGGGAAATCGACGCCGTCGCGGAACTGGTCCCGCGCCACGGCATCGACGGCATCATCGCCACCAACACCACCCTGTCGCGCGAGGCCGTGCGCGGCCTGCCCCACGAGGACGAGGCCGGCGGCCTGTCCGGGCCGCCCGTGCACGAAATGTCGCTGGCCGTGATCAGCCGACTGCGCGAACACCTGGGCCGGGACACGGCGATCATCGGCGTAGGCGGCATCGAATCCGGCCGTCAGGCCGTGGAAAAGGTCCGGGCCGGAGCCGACGCGGTGCAGCTCTACACCGGGCTGATCTACCGGGGACCGGCGCTGATCGCCGAATGCGTGCGGGCGCTGGAAACGGCCTGACACCGGCGCCCATGCCCGCAGCCGGACACGGCGCCGCCATACCCCATCGAGCGACGTCGCGGCAAGCGGTCCTCGGCTAAGCCGCCTTGCCTCCCCGCGCGCGCCGCAGCCTATGTGCCTTTTTCAGCGCACGGCCACGCGCGTAGCGGTGATGCAGGCGGTCCAGGTACAGATACACCACCGGCGTCGTGAACAGGGTCAGCGCCTGCGACAGGATCAGGCCGCCCACCATCGTGTAGCCCAGCGGCTGGCGCAGTTCGGACCCGGCACCTGTGCCCAGCATCAGCGGCAGGCCCGCCAGCAGGGCGCACATCGTGGTCATCATGATGGGCCGGAAACGCAGCAGGCAGGCCTGGTAGATGGCGTCGCGCGGGGACAGGCCCTGCTGGCGCTCGGCCACCAGGGCGAAGTCGATCAGCATGATGCCGTTCTTCTTGACGATACCGATCAGCAGCAGGATGCCGATGATCGCGATCACGCTCAGGTCGAAGCCGCTGCCCATCAGGATCAGCAGCGCCCCCACGCCCGCCGATGGCAGGGTGGACAGGATGGTCAGGGGATGGATGTAGCTTTCGTACAGCAGGCCCAGCACGATGTACACGGCCACCAGGGCGGCGGCGATCAGGTAGGGCTGGGTCGCCAGGGATTCCTGGAAGACCTTGGCCGTGCCCTGGAAAGCCCCCTGGATCGACAGCGGCAGGCCCATGGCGGCCTGCGCCGCGTGGATGGCGTCCACCGCCTGACCCAGCGAATAGCCGGCGGCCAGGTTGAACGAGATCGTCACCGCCGGAAACTGGCCCTGGTGGTTGATCGACAGAAAGCCCGGTTTCGACGTGTCCACCCGGGTCAGGCTGGATAGCGGCACCTGCTCGCCGGTCAGCGGCGACTTGACGTACAGGTGCGAGAACACGGCCGGATCCGACTGCAGTTCAGGGGTGATTTCCAGAACGACCTGGTAGCTGTTGATCTGGGTGGAATACTGCGCCACCTGGCGCTGGCCCAGGGCGTTGTAGATCGTGCCGTCGATCATGGCCGGCGTGATGCCGAACATGGCTGCGCGGCCGCGGTCGATCGTGACCATCGCGGTGTTGGCGCCGTTCTGCTGGTCGGTCGCCAGATCGGCCAGTTGCGGCAGGCCGCGGAAACGTTCCAGCAACCGTGGCGCCCAGGTGTTCAGCTCTTCCAGGTTGGCGCTGGTCAGGGTGTACTGGTACTGGGTGCGCGACAGGCGCCCGCCGACGTTGATGTCCTGGCCCGCCTGCATGAACAGCCGCACCCCGGGCACGTGCTCCAGCCGCGGCCGCAGCCGGCGGATGACCTCGTCGGCGCTGGCGCGCCGCCCGGCCTCGCGCGGCTTCAGGCTGATGAAGAAACGCCCGGTATTGAAGGTCGGCGCATTGCTGCTCATGCCGAAGGCGGCGACGTCCGGGTCCTCGCGCAGCACGTCGGCCAGGGCCAGCATGCGCTGGTTCATGGCGTCGAAAGAGCTGTCCTGCGACGATTCGGCCAGACCGAAGATCGCGCCCGTGTCCTGCTGCGGGAAGAAGCCCTTCGGAATCAGGATGAACAGCGCGGCGGACGCGGCCACCGTCGCCAGGAAGACGCACAGCGTGGCGAACTGGTGGTCCAGCGCGTGGTCCAGTCCCCGCCTGTAGACCGCCAGCATGCGGTCGAAGCCGCGCTCGAAGGCCTGGTACAGCCGCCCATGCGCGGCCTGCCGCGGATTGCGCAGATAGCGCGAACACAGCATCGGCGTCAGGCAGAGCGTCACCAGCACGGAGATCGCCACGGTCATGGTGACGGTCACGGCGAATTCGCGGAACAGCCGCCCCACGATGCCGCCCATCAGCAGGAGGGGAATGAACACCGCCATCAGCGACACCGAGATCGACACGATGGTGAAGCCGATCTCGCGCGCGCCCTTCAGCGCCGCCTCCATGGGTGTCATGCCCTCTTCCACGTGGCGCCAGATGTTCTCCAGCATGACCACGGCGTCGTCGATCACGAAGCCCACGGAGATCGTCAGCGCCATCAGCGACAGGTTGTCCAGGCTGTAGCCGGCCACATACATCAGGGCGAAGGTGCCCATCAGGGCCAGCGGCACCGTAGCGCTGGCGATCAGCGTGCCCGCGACGTTGCGCAGGAACATGAAGATCACCAGCACCACCAGCGCGATTGACAGCAACAGCGTGAATTCGACCTCGTGGACCGAGGCGCGGATGTTCTGGGTACGGTCGATCAGGGTGCTGACCTGGATGCTGGCCGGCATGGACGCCATCAGGCGCGGCAGTTCCGCGCGGACGCGCTCGACCGTGTCGATGACGTTGGCGCCCGGCTGCTTGGTGATCCCCATCACCAGGGAACGCCCGTTCCAGGATACGTCGCCCGGCCCGGCCCCACGACCCGCGAAGGCCCAGGCGGCCTGTTTCGTGTCTTCCGGTCCCGGCACCGCCTGGCCGATGTCGCGCACCCGCACTGGCGCGCCGTTGCGCCAGGCGACGATCACATCGTTCCAGGGCGCCGCTTCCAGCACCTGATCGTTGGTGTAGATGGTATAGCTCTGACGGCTGCCGTCGATCGTGCCCTTGGGCTGATTGACCGTGGTGGTGGCGATCACGCCGCGGATCGATTCCAGGTCCAGGCCCAATGCGGCGATCTTTCGCGGATCGACCTGGATCCGGATGGCCGGCTTCTGCTGCCCGAAGATGTTCACCTGGCCGACGCCCTCGACCCGCGACAATTGCTGGGCCAGGATGTTGTCGGCGAAGTCGTTGACTTCGGTGACGGGCAACACATCGGACTGCACCGACAGGATCAGGATGGAGAAATCCGCCGGGTTGACCTTGCGGAACGTCGGCGGACTGGAGAGGTTCGAGGGCAGTTGGCGCGAGGCCGCGTTGATGGCGCTCTGCACGTCCAGGGCGGCGCCGTCGATGTTGCGATCCAGCGCGAACTGCAGCGTGATGCGCGACGAACCCAGCGCATTCTCCGAGCTCATCTGCACCAGGCCGGGAATGCTGGCGAATTCCCGTTCCAGCGGCTGGGCCACGCTGGTGGCCATGGTTTCCGGATTGCCGCCGGGCAGCTTGGCAGTGACCTGGATGGTGGGGAAATCGACTTGAGGCAGCGGTGCCACCGGCAGCAGCGGGAACACCGCCAGGCCCAGCAGGAACAAGGCCATCGCCAGCAGCGAAGTGCCGATGGGGCGCCGGATGAAGGGTTCGGAGATGTTCACGAGGCATTCCCCGGCGCGGCGGATGCGGGTTCATCGCCTGCCGGCGTGGCCGCTCCGGCCGAGATTTCGGCGATCTTCAAGCCGGGCCGCAGCTTGTACTGGCCATCGATCACGATGCGTTGCCCCGCGTACAGCCCATCGTCCACCACGGCCAGGCCGTCCTGGACCACGGCCGTACGCACCGCCTGCAGGCGTACCCGGCCGTCCGGATCCACCACGTAGACGAACAGCCCTTCGGCGCCGCGCTGCACGGCGGACTCCGGCACCACCAGGGCGCCCGCCCGGTCCCCCAGGATCAGCCGCACATCCACGGTCTGCCCCGGCCACAAGGCCTGATCGGGATTATCCAGCCGGGCCTTCAGGCGCAAAGTGCCGCTGGCGGCGTCGATCCGGTTGTCCATCAGGACCAGCGCACCCTGCCCCAGCCGTTGCGACTGTCCCCGACCGTAGACTTCGACCGTCAGTCCAGGGGAGGAAGGGCCGGCCACGCGGAGGGCGGCCTGGACCTCGGCGAAAGCCGTGTCGGGCACGGTGAAACTGACGGCGACCGGGTCGATCTGGTTGATCAGCACCAGTCCTGCGGCATCCGTCGCGCGGACCAGGTTGCCCGGGTCCACCTGCAGGGCCCCGGTGCGCCCCGTCAGAGGGGCCGTGATGCGGGTGTAGTCCAGCTGGACGCGCGCAGCCTGGATCTGGGCCTCGTCGGACTGGATCGTGGCCCGCAGCACCTCGACCTGGGCGCGCTGGGTGTCCAGGGTCTTGCGGTCGATGGCGCCATGGCGGGCCAGTTCGACGTAACGCGCCAGATCCTCGCGGGCATTGTCCAGTTGCGCCTGGTCGCGCGCTCGCTGGGCGACGGCCTGGGCCAGCTGGGCCTTCTGGACGCGGTCATCGAGCCTGGCGATGACCTGGCCCCGGCGCACGACCTCGCCTTCACGAAAGCCCACCGACTCCAGCTGGCCATCGATGCGCGCGCGTACCGTCACGCTGGCCCAGGCCTGGATCGCGCCCAGCCCCTGGAGCCGGATGGGCATGTCGCGGGCTGCCACGGTGGCCGTATGCACCAGGACCGGGGCCGCCCGCGTGTTTTCCGCGGCGGCGGTCGGCGCAGGGCGGCCCGACCACCAGCCCCACGCGCCCAGGATCAGCAGTGTCGCCAGGCCCCACCACAGAAAAGAACGGCGCACGGAGGAAATCGCCATGGGTCCTCGAAACGGGATGATCGACAGGAGAATCCCCGCCGTGTCGCTGCACCGGCGGAGCGGACGGCCTGATGGTCGCCTCTGGGCGAGTATACGAGGAAAAGGAACCCCCACGCCGCGCAGGCTTGCGCCCGCTTGCTGCCCCCAAAGGGGGCGCTTTTTTCCTTGGGGCGGCTCGGCGGAAAAAGGCCCCCCCACGCCGCGCAGGCTTGCGCCCGCTGATCGCGCAAAAAAGAAGCCCCGGGGCTTTCGTCCCGGGGCTTCTTGGATGGCCGGCCTGGCGGTCGGCCGGCGATGCCTGTGGATATCAGGCGGCGCGGCGCGAACGCGAACCGGCCTTGGTGGCCTTGCCGACGTCGGCGGCGGCCTTCAGCGTGGCGTTGGTCGCGGCGGCGAAGTTCGATTCCGCGGCGTTGGCGGCCTGGCGGGCCGCCTTGGAGGCGGATTCGTAGGCGTTGGTGGCAGTGGCCAGCGAGGACTTCAGCAGCGCCACGGCGCCTTCGGAGCCGGTGGGGGCGTTGCGGGCGAACTGCTCGACCACATCGGACATCTGCTTCTGGCCCTGGGACAGCTGGGCTTCGGCCAGCTTGCTCAGGTCGCCCTGGATGTCGGCCAGGATTTCGTAGACGTCCTTGCCGTAGGCCACGGCCTGCTCCGGACGGACCAGGGCCGAGGTGAAGGCCAGCAGTTCCTGCGCGTCCTTCAGTTCGGCGGCTTCCTGAGACTTCTGGGCGACGTCTTCCAGAGCGGCCTTGGTGGCTTTCAGGTTCAGGTCGACCAGCTTTTCGAAACCGCTGAAGAACGTGCCCTGGACGGCCAGCAGATTGTCGATGACGGCCTTTTGAGAGGCCAGCAGGGATTGTTGATTCGCGCTCATGATGACTCCTTGTCAATGGTAGAAGGTTTCCTCAGAGGCACGATGCCCGGCACCTTCTCGATCGCAGCATTTTGCTGCAACGCACAAATGAAATTTTATAGAAATTCAAAAGGATGTCAACTCATTTTGTTGCGTCGCAACAAAATGATTGAACCGGAGCGGGATTCAGTGCTGCGCCTCGTAGCCCAGGGCTTCGGAAATACGGGCGCTGGTGCTCATCAGCAGCGGAATCCAGTCGTCGCGCATGCGCTCGGCGGGGGCCGACAGGGACAGCCCGGCCAGCAGCGCCCCGGTATCGTCATGGACACCGGCCGCGATGCAGCGCACGCCGAGTTCGAGTTCCTCGTTGTCGCGCGAATAGCCATGCCGGCGCACCAGAGCGAGTTCACGTTCCAGTTGATCGACCTGAGTGATGCTGTTGCGCGTGGTGCCGGCCAGCCCCGTGCGCATGGCGTAGCTGCGCACGCTGCGGGCGTCCCACACGGACAGGAACAGCTTGCCGGTGGAAGTCAGATGCAGCGGCGCCCGCCCGCCGATGGCGCGCACCACCTGCATGCCGGACCGTTCGCTCCAGGCGCGCTCGATGTAGACGATCTCGTCGCCCTGGACGAGCGACAGGTTGACGGTCTGGCCGGTCTGGCGGTGCAGTTCGCGCATCGGGCCGATGGCCGCCGTGCGCACATCCAGCCGCCCCTTGACCAGAGAGCCGAGTTCCAGCAGGCGCATGCCCAGACGGTACAGGCCGCTGTCGACGCGTTCGACGTAGCGGCCTACGGCCAGGTCGGCCAGGATGCGGTGCGCCGTCGAGGCGTGCAGGCCCGTGGCGGCCGACAGATCCTTCAACGTGACCGGGTCGCGCTGTCCGGCCAGGACATCCAGGATGCGCATGGCGCGATCCAGGACCTGGATCGTCACCGCGCCATGATCGCCGGCAGCCGCGGCGAGTGCCGGTGTGCCGTGTGAGGATGGAGTGGAAGTATGGGGAAGACGTGCCATGGGTTCGCTTTGTTGCATCGCGCCATTTTTCCATACTATGAAAAAACCTATCGCATGGCAAGCATTTTCTGGCGGCCGTGGACACCCGCGCCGCCCTGTCTCCGACGCCTGGTCAGACGGGCGGCTCGAGCCGCCCGCCCAGGGACAGTACCTCGGTCCGCAGCCAGGCCAGCGCCTGCGCGGCGGCCTCCGGGTCGCCCTTGACCCCCAGTTCGATGTGGGGGTGACCACCCGAATCGCCGACGTTCGGCAGGCTGAAGGCCCGGATGCCCTGCCAGCGCCGTTCGAGCGATTCCAGGGCCGGTGTGATGCGTGATTCCGGCAGGCCGAACACCAGGAAAGCGTGTTCGACCCTGGACTCGCGATGGTGCCACCGGGCATAGCGCGTATCGAGCGTCCAGGCCATCATCGCGTGCGCCATCACCGGGAATCCGGGCATGAAACTGTGGTTCCGGATGAAAAAGCCAGGAATCCTGTTGTAGCTGTTCGGGATGATTTCCGCGCCGGCGGGGAACACGCCCATCTGCAGACGCTGCTGGTTTTCCGGTGTGGACATGTCCGCGCTTCCCTGGCCCTTGGCCGCCATTTCGGCGCAACGCTCGCCGATCAGGCGGGCGGCCTCGGGGTGCAGCGCCAGCGGCACTCCGAGGGCGCGCGCGGCGGCCTGACGGGTGCGGTCGTCGGGCGTGGCGCCGATGCCGCCGCAGCAGAACACCAGGTCAGGCGTCGCGAAGCTGCGTCGCAGGCATTCGACGATGTCGTCCTCGTCGTCGGAAATGAATTCGGCGGCGTGCAACCGCAGTCCGCGCGCCTGCAGCAGTTCGATCAGCTTGGCGAAATGTTTGTCCTGACGGCGTCCCGACAGGATCTCGTCGCCGATGGCGATCAGGCGCACGCGCGGCGGCGCCTGGGGAATGGGGCAGGCGTCGGCATCACAAAAAGCGGACTGCGGATCGGACGGATCGGCATCAGGAACGGCGGCGGAGGGCATTTTCAGGTTTCCGGGTCAGAGATCTATGACGGTTTCGGCACGCAGGCGGCGGATCGCTTCCAGACAGAAATGGGCGTACACCAGCGCCGAAAATACCGGCATCACCAGCCAGAACAGCGGGATCAGGTTCACGACAGCCAGACAGGCCGCGATCAGCCAGAGCTGGCGATTGTGACGCCGCCACAGCAACCGGCGTTCGGCCGGGCTGGCATGTTCGATCATGGCGTCCACACGCAGCATCCGGTTCAAGGCGAAAGCCCACCAGAACACCGGCAGCACCAGCGCCATGGGAGGAATCAGCCACAGCGGCATGGTGAACAGCCACCCCAGACAGAACAGCGCTCCGACCCAGATCGCATTCCAGATGCCCAGCGCCGTGGTGTGGCGACCCTGGCGGTCCAGGCCCCGGTAATCGCGGCGTTCCAGATGATGCAGCGCGATGGGCATGACGAACACGGCGGCAATCGCCAGCCCCAGGATGCCCGCCATGGGCAACAGCAACCCGGCCGCCATCAGCGGCACCAGCCACAGCTTCAGGGAAAACAGGCCGACCGCGACCAGCCAGCCGTCGACAGTGTTGAACAGCCCCCAGGACGAAGCCTCCTGATCCAGCCAGCCAGTCAGCGGTTGCCAGAAAAACCACAGGAGCAGCACCGCCCCCAGGAAGGCGATTACGAAGGGCAGAAACAGGGCCGCGAGCATGCGCGGGTGCAACTGGCTGGCGGCGGCACGGCGGAAAGCCTGTCCGACCAGCGCCAGGCCATGGGTGGAGCGGGGGTCGCGCAGGGCGAGGTCTTGATGCGTCATATGGCGGAATGATCCTTGAGAACCCATACAATCATCTTATTCAAAGAACGGGATGCCTGTCTGCATGAAATTGTTCGATCCGCACGCCACCCCCCAGGCCCTGCGCGACCGGCTGGCCACGGACGCAGGCCGACGCGTGGCCTGCTACTGCGCCGCCTGGTGCCGCACCTGCGACGCCTGGCGCCCCCTGCTGGAAGCCCTGGCGGACGAATATCCCGACTGGACCTTCCTGTGGGTGGACGTCGAGGACAGCCCGGACTGGCTGGGCGACGAGGACATCGAGAATTTTCCCACGATCCTGGTGCAGGACCGGGACGGCACCCGCTACTGGGGCGCGCTGCAGCCGCGCATCGAACAATTGCGACGCCTGATCGACGGCGCGTCGGCCCTGCCGGTGCTGCCGGCCGGTCCGGGCCGCCTGGACGCCCTGGCGAACTAGTGCCTGCGCACCCTAAGAGGATTTTCCGCCCAGCAGCACGCCCACGGGACGCCGCGTCGGCGACGCGGCGGGACGGGATTCGGCCTCGGGACGCGGCGCGGCCGCGGCGGGCTCGTAGGGCCGGGTAAAGAAGTCGTCCAGCGGCGCCTCGTGCGCATGCCGGACGGACGACCCGTGATGCCCCCCGACCGGGCGGCGGCGGGCGACGCTGCGCGGCAGTTCGAGTTCGCCGCGCGGGATCGTGGTCTTGATGAGCTTTTCGATGTCCTGAAGATAGCGTTCTTCTTCGGGCGCGAACAGCGCGATGGCCTCGCCCGAGGCCCCCGCCCGGCCGGTGCGGCCGATGCGGTGAACGTAGTCTTCCGCGTTGCGCGGCAGATCGTAGTTGATCACGCAGGGCACGCCGGCGACGTCCAGGCCACGCGCCGCCACATCGGTGGCCACCAGGACTTCCAGTGTGCCGGCCTTGAAGGCGTCCAGCGCCTTCATGCGTTCGATCTGGGTCTTGTTGCCGTGGATGGACTCGGCGCGCACGCCGTCCTGCTCCAGCTGGCGGGCCAGCCGGCTGCAGCCGATCTTGGTGTTGGAAAACACGATGACCTGGTTGAGCTTGCGGGACTTGACCAGATGGACCACGGCCCGGCGCTTGGCCTCGCCTTCCAGGGGATAGGCGATCTGGGTGACCGTGTCGGCCGTGGCATTGGGGCGTGCGACCTCGACTTCGACCGGGGTACGCAGAAAAGTGCGGCCGAGCTTGCGGATTTCCGGACTGAAGGTGGCGGAAAACAGCAGGCCCTGGCGGCCCGGCGGCAACAGCCGCATGATGCGGTCCAGGTCAGGCAGGAAACCCATGTCCAGCATGCGGTCGGCCTCGTCCAGCACCAGGATGCCGACCTGTCCGAGGTTGACGTTGCGCTGCTCGACGTGGTCGAGCAGGCGGCCCGGCGTGGCGATCAGGATTTCGCAGCCCTGGCGCAGCAGATCGCGCTGCGGACGGATGTCCACCCCGCCGAACACCACCGCCGTGCGCAGGGGCACGAAGCGGCTGTACTGGGCAACGTTGGCGTGCACCTGGTCGGCGAGTTCGCGCGTGGGCGTCAGAATCAGGGCGCGCACGGGATGCCGCGCAGGCGATGCGCTGCTGTTGGCAAACGGCATCAGCCGGTGCAGGATCGGCAGCGAGAAAGCGGCGGTCTTGCCCGTCCCGGTCTGGGCGGCGCCCATGACGTCCCGCCCTGACATGGCGATGGGAATGGCCTTGGCCTGGATCGGAGTGGCGGACACGTAGCCGGTGGCCTCGATGGCCTGCATGATGCCGGGGTGCAGGCCGAACTGGGCGAACGGAACGGGCGCCTCGGGCGCGGTGATGTCTTGGGAGGTGGAGTCGGTCATTCGTCGGATAAGGTGCGCAGGCACCCGGAAAACCGGCCCCACGCGTTCATGAACCCCTTATTTTAGCGTGCATCGCCGCGTGCCGGGCAATTGGTACAATGAACGCCTGACAAATTCCGGGAGACGGCGATGTCCATGGCTGATCGAGATGGGGTGATCTGGTACGACGGCAAGCTGGTGCCGTGGCGTGACGCGACCACGCACGTGCTGACGCATTCGCTGCACTATGGCCTGTCCGTCTTCGAGGGCGTACGCGCCTACCGCACCGACCACGGCACGGCGATTTTCCGCCTGGAAGACCACACCAAGCGCCTGTTCAATTCGGCGCATATCTACCAGATGAAGATCCCCTTCTCGCGCGAGGCGATCTCCGAAGCCCAGATCGAGGTCGTGCGCCGCAACGAACTGGAATCCTGCTACATCCGGCCGCTGGTGTTCTATGGCTCTGAAAAAATGGGCGTCTCGCCCAAGGGTGCCTCGGTCCACGTCGCCATCGCCGCCTGGGCCTGGGGCGCCTACCTGGGCGAAGAGGCCCTGAAACAGGGCATCCGCGTCAAGATCTCGTCCTTCGCTCGACAGCACGTCAACGTCACCATGCCGCGCGCGAAGATCGCCAGCACCTACGCCAATTCCATCCTCGCCAACGCCGAGGCCCTGGACCACGGCTACGACGAGGCCATCCTGCTGGACACCCAGGGCTTCGTGGCCGAAGGCTCCGGCGAAAACCTGTTCATCGTGCGCGACGGCGTGGTCTACGAACCGGACATCGCCTGCGCCCTGACCGGCATCACCCGCGCCTCCATCCACCAGATCGCCGCCGACCTGGGCCTGCGGGTGGAATCGCGCCGGCTGACCCGGGACGACCTGTACATCGCCGACGAGGCCTTCTTCACAGGCACGGCGGCCGAGGTCACCCCGATCCGCGAGATCGACGGTCGCCAGATCGGCGCCGGCGAACGCGGCCCGATCACCGCCCAGATCCAGAAAGCCTTCTTCGACGCGGTGTCCGGCAAGACGCCGAAATACCACCACTGGCTCTCCAAAGTCTGAGTCCTCTCCGAACCCGCCACCCGGACGGCCCGCCCGTCCGGCCCTTACCAGGAAACACCATGAGCAGCGTGCCCGAAACCGCCCACAACCAGGACATCGTCGAAGTCGGCGCCGACGACCTGCCGGTCTACTGCCCCGGCCCCAAGGCGCCCCTGTGGAGCCAGCACCCGCGCATCTACATCGAAGTCGTCAAGAACCACGTGGCCCGCTGCCAGTACTGCGGCACCCGCTACGCCCTGCGCGAGGGCGAAAAAGCACACGGCCACTAGGCCCATGTTTCCCACGCCCGAAGAGGCGGAATACGCCTTCTACGAAGCCATGCGCCAGGGCGACGCCGCTCTGATGATGCGCGTCTGGAGCGACGACGAGGATGTGGTCTGCATCCACCCGGGCGGTCTGCGGACCCTGGGCCCCCGGGCCGTACGGGAGGCCTGGAAACAGATCTTCGCCAACGGCCCGATCAGCGCCTTCCCGGCCCAGGTCAAGGCCATGACGGGCGTCATGAACGCGGTCCACACGCTGATCGAACAGATCATGGTCGACACCCCGCGTGGCAAGGACACCCTGAGCTTCTACACGACCAACATCTACCAGAAAGGCCCGGAAGGCTGGCGGATGATCGTGCACCACGCATCGGCGGCGCCCCGCGAGGCCGAACTGCTCGACCGCCCCGACCCTTCCCGCACCCTGCACTGAGCCATGAGCGCGCGCATCGACACCAACCCGTGCCCCGTGCCGGCCTGGCTGCCGGGCGGACACGCCCAGACACTCTACGGGGCGCTTTGCGCCCAGCACCCCACCCTGCATTTCGTGCGCGAGCGGGTCGACACACCGGACGGCGACTTCGTCGACCTGGATTGGTGCGCCCCCCGCCTGAACCCCAACCGGCATCCCGACGGCCAGGCCTCGCCGCACGTATCGGGCCTGGTGGGCACGGCGGCGCGACGCTGGATCGAGGACGCCGACTGGGCCGCACTGGCGGGCGACGGCCCCGCCCTGGTCCTGTTCCACGGCCTCGAGGGCAACAGCCTGAGCCCGTACATGCAGGCCATCGCCCATGATTTCCGCGCCGCCGGCTGGGTGGTGGCGGCGGCACACTTTCGCGGCTGCTCCGGCGTACCCAACCGCATGGCCCGGGCCTACTACAGCGGCGACTCGGCCGAGATCGATTTCGTCATCGGCCACGTCCGCGCGCGTCTGCCCGCTGCCGCGCTCCATGCCGCCGGGATTTCCCTGGGCGGCAACGCCCTGCTGAAGCTGCTGGGCGAATCGGGCGACACCCCCCATGGATTGCGCGCCGCGGCCGCGGTATCCGTCCCGATGGATCTGGCCACCTGCGGTCGGAGGCTGTCGGACACCGCCTGGGGCCGGCAACTGTATTCGCGCTATTTCCTGCGCAGCATGCGCCGCAAGATCTTCGACAAGGCCCGCGAATTTCCTGGTTCCGTGGACGTGTCGCGCACCCAGAGCATGCGAACCCTGCGCGAGTTCGACGACCTGTACACCGCGCCCATGCACGGTTACCTCAATGCGCTGGACTACTGGACCCGCGCGGCCAGCCTGCCGCTGCTGCGATCGATCCGCACGCCCACCCTGGCGCTGAACGCCCGCAACGACCCCCTCGTGCCCGAGGCCTCGTTGCCAGGATCCCGGGACGCGTCCGGCGACGTGCTGCTGCACCAGCCGGCCCAGGGAGGGCACGCAGGATTCGTGACGGGGATGTTCCCGGGCAGCCTGCACTGGCTGCCGGCGCGGTTGCTGCGTTTCTTCGGGCAAGGCCGCTGAACCCACCCCCGATCGCTGGCTATTTCTTGAAAGGCTCCAGCAGCGCGCGCTGGTTGTCCAGGCGTTCGCGCAACGCACGGATGCGCATGTCCAGCCGCGACTGGACATAGAAGTCCTTCGAAAGGGTGCGCGCCTGTCGCAGATGCTCGACCGCCGTGGGCAACGCGCCGGTCTGCTCGAAATAACTCGCCATGGCCTCATGGGCTTCGACCTCGCGCCCCAGGCGCTGCAGGCTGGCCGCCAGCAGCTTCTGGAATTCCGGCGTGTCCGGCCATTGCTCGACGGCGGCCTGGAGAAAAACGGCGGCGGCCTTGTCCTGGCCGGCCTTCTGCAGGGCGTGGGCGCGCGCTTCGGCCACCCCCTGGCTGTGGGGCCAGCGTTTCCAGGCGGTGGCCGAAACATCCACGGCGGCCGTCAGCCCCTGGGCGGCGGCCAGCCGGATCGCCAGCATGTCCAGTTGCGGCGCCGCCCCTGCGGCCTGCGCCCGTTCCAGTTGCGCGCGCGCGCCGGCCAGGTCGCCGTCCTCCTGGTCCAGCGAGGCCAGGCCGAACAGGGCGGCCGCCTGGCGCTGCCCCCGCAGATCACGCGCCTCGCCGTGCAAGGTCTGCCGCAAACGCTGCCGGTCGGCATGGTCGCGTGCCTGGATCAAGGCCAGCCGGGTGCGCACGAACCAGAATTCGGGATCGGGCTTCACCGCCGCGGAAGGCTGGCCTTCGATCCGGTTTTCGATGTCCGACAGGCGCTGGATGGACAACGGGTGGGTCGAAGCGTAGCCGCCGCCCGTGCCCTCGTTCAGACGCGAGGCATTCATCAGGCGGCGGAACATGGCCAGCATGCCCTGGGGATCGAAACCCGCCTGACGCATCATCTGCAGCCCCGCCCGGTCGGCTTCCTGCTCGGCGCCCCGGGAGAAACCGAGCTGCCTGTCGATGGCCGCGGCCTGGCCGAAGGTGGCGACCCCCATGGCGAGATCGCCCTGGCCGGCCAGGGCCGCCAGCAGGGCGCCGATCAGGCTGGCCACCATGATGCCGGTGCCCTGGGACTGCTGGGCGATGCCCCGGGCGATGTGGCGCTGCATGACGTGACCGATTTCGTGCGCCAGGACGCTGGCCAGCTCGGATTCGCTCTGCGCACCGACCACCAGCCCGCTGTGGACACCGATGTAGCCGCCCGGCAGGGCGAAGGCGTTGATCGAGGGATCGCGCACGGCGAACACGGTGATGTCCTGGGCCAGGGCCTGGGGCGCATGGGCGGCCAGCCGGCGGCCGAGCGCGGTCAGGTACTGGTTCACATCCAGATCGTCGACATAGGTGGGATCCTGACGGCCCTGCTCCATGATGGCCTGGCCCAGGGTGCGCTCCACCGCGGGGGACAGTTCCGCCGACGAAACCGCGCCCATCGAGGGCAGCCCCATGGGCTGGCCCCAGGCGGACGGCACGCCGGCCGCCAGGGCGCCGGCCAGGCTCAGGCCCGCACCCGCGCGGCGCACCCAGGTCTTCATGGCGAATCCCGCATCCACGACTGTCGCCGTCTCAGGCCGCGCCCGCGGGCCGGGCCGCCGGACGCCGTCGGGGCTGCGGCAGGCGGTTGCGGGACGAAAGCCGCATCAGGGTGCCCAGCGCCACCAGCAGCCCGAAGGTCTCGATCAGGCCCGCCGGCACCCACATGATCAGCCCGCCGATCACCTGGTCGTCCAGCGCGCTGAAACCGGGCAACGCGCGGCCGCACAGGTCGAAAACAGGATAGATGTCATGCTCGGTGAAGACGATGACGGCTCCGGCGACCATCTGCGGCGCCATGGTGAAGACGGGTGAGAGAATCCGCCCGCCGGGCGACATCGCGGCGGGGGGGCGGGGCCGTCGGTCCAGGATGAGGTTCCAGTACATCAGCCCGGTGATCACCACCGCCCAGTTCATGAACCGATACAGCCGCCAGTCGAGCATGGAATAGAACTGCACGGTCGGCTCCAGCCAGACCAGCACCATCAGCAGAAACAGCAGGGGCACCAGCCAGCGATGCGTCGCCAGGGATTCCAGGACGCGCACGGGGCCGGCTCGGCGTGCCGCAGCCAGCCGCACCCGCCAGGCCAGGGGCAGACCGGCGCGCATGACCTGTCCGGGATAGGCGCTCATGACCAGCAGCGGCCCCAGATGATGCAGGACCAGGTGCTGCAGGCGGTGGATGAAGAACATGCGCTCGGCGTAGTAGTCCAGTTGCGTATGCATGGACAGGTAAAGCATGATCCAGCCGAGCCAGAACAGCGACTGGCGCACGACCCCGACGCGATGGACACGGCGACCGCGCAGGAACAGCCACGCCGAGGCCACGAAGGCCAGCACTAGAGCGGGCGAGAATTCCCAAGGCTGCAGCCAGGCGAGCACGTCCATGACGGGCTGATTCATCCAGAATAATGCGATCCGGCTAGTTTAAAGCATTCTAAAATGGTCGTTTTTCGCCGTTCGAACAGCCATGGCCCCTCCGACCTACGACACCGCCATCCTGGGATCCGGCCCGGTCGGCTGCGCCCTGGCCCTGAGCCTGGCGGGCGCGGCCCCGGACCCCGCACGCATCGCACTGGTGGGCCCGGAACCCTCGCCACGTCCGGCCGGACAGGCCATCGATCCACGCGCCCTGGCCCTGAACCACGGCAGCCGCCGCTTCCTGGAAACCCTGGACGCCTGGCCGGCGCGCGCCGCCGACATCCTGACCGTGCACGTGTCACAGGCCGGACATCTGGGCCGCACCTTGATCGACCAGGCCGAGATGGGGGTTCCCCGACTGGGCTGCGTCGTGGCTTACGACGACCTCCTCGACACCTTGTACGCCGCTGTGCGGCGCGCCGGTGTTTCGCTGGTGCCGGAACGGCCGCGCCGGCCCCTGGCGGGCTCGCCCGTGCGGCTGCGGTTGGCGGACGGGCCGCGCAGCGCGCGCCTCGCGCTGCTGTCCGACGGCAGCCGGCCCCAGGGACTGCGCCGCGAATACGGCCAGCACGCCGTCCTGGCGACCGTTCGGTCCGACGCCCCGGTGCCGGGCCGCGCCTTCGAGCGCTTCACACGCACCGGCCCGCTGGCCCTGTTGCCGCATCCGGCCGGCAACGACCTCTACAGCCTGGTCTGGTGCGTGCCACCGGAACGCGCCCACGTCCTGCGCGACCTGCCGGACGCCGCATTCGACGCAACGCTGCAGACAGCCTTTGGCCATCGCCTGGGCCGTCTGCGCCGGGTGAGCGCGGCGCACGCATTCCCCCTGTCGCTGCACGCCGGCCCCAGCCTGCTGGGCCAAGGCCTGGTCGCCGTGGGCAACGCTGCCCAGACCTTGCATCCGGTCGCAGGCCAGGGGCTGAACCTGGGCCTGCGCGACGCGGCCCAGCTGACCCAGACGCTGCGGCCCTGGCTGGCGGCGCCGGAGGCCCCGGTCCAGCCCCTGCTGGAACGCCATGCCCGGCGTCGACGCGCGGACCGCGCGCTGACCCTGGGCATCACCGACACCTTGCCGCGACTTTTCGCCACGGCCAATCCGCTGGTGCGCCACGCCTGCGGCCTGGGCCTGGCCGCACTGGACCTGCTGCCCGCGCTGCGCAAGCCCCTGGCCCGCCACCTCCTGCAGGGTCAGCGCCTCTAGGCGCGCCGCGCAACTCCCGCACCGGACGACCTACAATGCCCGCCATGCGCATCGGATCCTGGACCCTGCCCCACCCCGTCTGCGTGGCTCCCATGGCGGGGGTCACCGACCGCCCCTACCGGCGCCTGTGCAAGGCGCTGGGGGCGGCCTACGCGGTATCGGAAATGGCGGCCAGCAACCCGCGCCTGTGGGACAGCGTCAAGACCGCGCGCCGCCTGAACCATGACGGCGAGCCCGACCCCGTGGCGGTACAGATCGCCGGGGCGGACCCCGACATGCTGGCCGAGGCGGCCGTATTCAACGTCCGCAAGGGCGCGCGCATCATCGACATCAACATGGGCTGTCCCGTGAAGAAAGTCTGCAACGTCGCCTCCGGTTCGGCGCTGCTGCGCGACGAGGCCCTGGTCGCCCGCATCCTGGACCGCGTGGTGTCCGCCTGCGCTCCGCTGGGCGTGCCGGTCACCCTGAAGACGCGCACCGGCTGGGACCGCGACAGCCGCAACGCCGTGCGCATCGCCCGCCTGGCGGAGGACTGCGGCATCGCCGCCCTGACGCTGCACGGGCGCACACGATGCGACCTGTACACAGGACAAGCCGAATACGACACCCTGCGCGAAGTCCGCCGGGAGATCCGCATTCCGCTGATCGCCAACGGCGACATCGACTCGCCCGAGAAAGCCCGACGCGTCCTGGATTACACTGGAGCCGACGCCATCATGGTCGGCCGCGCCGCCCAGGGACGGCCCTGGATCTTCCGCGAGATCGCCCATTACCTGGCCCACGGCACTCACCTGCCGCCGCCCACCTACGGCGAACTGCGCGAACACCTGCTGGGCCACCTGGACGACCACTACGCCTTCTACGGCGAACACACCGGCGTACGCAGCGCCCGCAAGCACATTGGCTGGTATCTGGCCGATCTGCCGGGTGCGGACACGCTGCTGCCGCGCATCATGGCGCTGGAAAGCACGGCGCAGCAGTCCGACGCACTGCGGCGGTGGTTCGACGAGCAGCCTGACGACGCCGTCCTCGAACCCGCGCCTTCCCACCACTGATTTTCCGACCGATCCGACATGAGCACCACCACCCCCCTGGAACACGCTGTCCGCGAACAGCTCGAACGCTATTTCGAAGACCTGGGCGACTCGACTCCGCACGACATGCTCTCCATGGTCGGCCTGTGCGTCGAGCGCACCGTCCTGGAAGTCGCGCTGGAACGCACCGGGGGCAACCAGACGCGCGCGGCCGACATGCTCGGCATCACGCGCGGCACCCTGCGCAAGAAACTCCAGACGCACCAGATCCAGGCCTGAGGCGCCGCGGCGCCCGCCTGCCCGTTTTCCTTTTCTTTTCCGCCGCCGACATGACCATCCAGACCGCACTGATCTCCGTGTCCGATAAATCGGGCATCGTCGAATTCGCCCAGGCCCTCGCCCAGCGCGGGGTTTCCCTCCTGTCCACCGGCGGCACCGCCCGCCTGCTGGCCGACGCCGGCCTGAACGTCACCGAGGTCGCCGCCCACACCGGCTCGCCGGAAATCCTGGATGGCCGGGTCAAGACCCTGCATCCGCGCATTCACGGCGGCCTGCTGGCGCGTCGCGACGATCCCGCCCACCTGCGCACGCTGCAGGAGCAGGACATCCCCCCCATCGATCTGCTGGTGGTCAACCTGTACCCCTTCCAGCAAACCGTGGCGAAGCCGGACTGCGTCCTGGCCGACGCCATCGAAAACATCGACATCGGCGGCCCGGCCATGCTGCGCTCGGCGGCGAAGAACCACGGTTCCCCGACCGGCGGCGGCGTCACTGTGGTGATCGACCCGGCCGACTACCCGCGTGTGCTGGCGGACATGGACGGTCCGTCCCGCCAGCCGTCCTACGGCCTGCGTCTGGAACTGGCCGCCAAGGTCTATGCCCATACCGCCGCCTATGACGGCGCCATCGCCGCCTATCTCAGCAGCCTGGCGGCGCGGGAACCCGAGCCCGCCGAAGTGCCGGAACGCGAGACCTGGCCGCGCGTGCTGACCGTGCAGATGCGCCGCGAACAGGCCCTGCGCTACGGCGAAAACCCGCACCAGGGCGCCGCCTTCTACCGCGACGCACAAGTCGGCGCGGGCCTGCTGGCCGGATACCGCCAGATCCAGGGCAAGGAACTGTCCTACAACAACATCGCCGACGCGGACGCGGCCTGGGAATGCGTGCGCAGCTTCCAGACCGGCGCCTGCGTCATCGTCAAACACGCCAACCCCTGCGGCGTGGCCCTGGGCGCCGATGCGCTGGCCGCCTACCGCCAGGCCTTCAAGACAGATCCGACCTCCGCCTTCGGCGGCATCATCGCCTTCAACACGCCGGTCGACGAGACCGCCGCCCAGGCTGTCTCCGAACAGTTCCTGGAAGTCCTGATCGCCCCGGCCTACACCGGCGCCGCCCTGAGCCTGCTGGCCGCGAAGAAGAACGTGCGCGTGCTGCAGGTCCCGCTGGGCACGGCCCACAACCCCTATGACATCAAGCGCGTCGGCGGCGGCTGGCTGGCGCAGGATCCGGACATCCTCCAGGCCACCGAAGCCGATGTGCGCGTCGTCACCCGCCTGGCGCCCACCGCCGAACAGATGCGCGACCTGCTCTTCGCCTGGAACGTCGCCCGCTTCGTGAAATCCAACGCCATCGTGTTCTGCGGTCAGGGCATGACCCTGGGCGTGGGCGCCGGCCAGATGAGCCGCATCGATTCGGCGCGCATCGCCTCGATCAAGGCCGAAAAAGCGGGCCTGACGCTGGCGGGCTCCGCAGTCGCCTCCGACGCCTTCTTCCCGTTCCGCGACGGCCTGGACGTGGTCGCCGACGCGGGCGCGGCCTGCGTCATCCAGCCGGGCGGCAGCATCCGGGACGACGAAGTCATCGCGGCCGCCGACGAACGCGGCATCGCCATGGTCTTCACCGGCGCCCGCCACTTCCGCCATTGATCGGCCGGCGCCGATGATCATCCTGGGAGTCGATCCGGGCTTGCGACGCACGGGTTTCGGCGCGATCGAAGTCCAGGGCGCGCGGCTGCGCTACGTGGCCAGCGGCACCATCGTCGTGCCGCCCGCCCTGCCCCTGCACGGCCGTCTCAAGGTCATCCTGGACAATCTGCGCGAGGTCGCCCGCGACGTCCGTCCCGACCAGGCGGCGCTGGAAAAGGTCTTCCTGAACGCCAACCCGGCCTCCACCCTGTTGCTGGGCCAGGCGCGCGGCGCGGCGCTGTGCGCCCTGGCCGACTGCGGCCTGGACGTCCAGGAATACACCGCGCTGCAGATCAAGAAGGCCGTTGTCGGTACCGGCCGCGCCAGCAAGGAACAGATCCAGACCATGGTGCGCCATCTGCTCTCGCTGGACGGCGAGCCCGCCCCCGACGCCGCCGACGCGCTGGCCTGCGCCATCTGCCATGCCCATTGCGCGCCCCTGGCCGGACGATTGCAGGCACTGGCGCCCGAGACCTTGTCTACGGGCCGACGGCGACTGCGCACCGGACGGCTGGTGTCCTGATGGACAGCGACACCCTCCCGCGGCACGCCCCCCGCACCCACCCCGAACGACGGAGTCCGCCATGATCGGCCGCATCACCGGCACCTTGATCGAATCGTCCCCCCCCACGGTCTGCGTCCAGGCCGGCGGCCTGGGCTACGAGATCGACGTGCCCATGAGCACGCTCTACAAGCTGCCCCCCGCGGGCCAGACCGTGACCCTGCACACCCACCTGGCGATCCGCGAGGACGCCCATGTGCTGTACGGCTTCGCCACGCCGGCCGAGCGCGCCGCCTTCCGGGCGCTGATCAAGGTCAGCGGCATCGGCGCGCGCACCGCGCTGGCCGTGCTCTCGGGCCTGAGCGTGGACGATCTGGCCGACGCGGTCGAACGCCAGGAATCCGGCCGACTGGTGAAAGTGCCCGGCATCGGCAAAAAGACCGCCGAGCGCCTGCTGCTCGAACTGCGCGACAAGCTTGGCGCCATGCCGGGCACGGCGCGGCCGGACGGGTCGCCGTCCGCCGCCGGCGGCAACGATGTGCTCAACGCCCTGGAGGCCCTGGGCTATTCCGCCGCCGAGGCCCGCCGCGCCATGAGCGCCCTGCCGGAGGGGCTGAGCGTGTCCGAAGGCATCCGTCAGGCCCTGAAGGCCTTGGCGCGAGGCTGAGGCCGGAACCGGCATGCACGACGAGGATCCGATCCCCTTCTGGGACGAGGACGGCCGGCCGATGGACTTCCCGGACAGCGGCCGCCGCTCGCCGCCGTCCGTGGAACCGTCGCGCTACGCGAACGCCCTGGAAGCCCTGCGCGAAGTCTTCGGCTACGACGCCTTCCGCGGCGAACAGCAGGCCGTCATCGAGCACATCATCGGCGGCGGGGATGCGCTGGTGCTGATGCCCACGGGGGGCGGCAAGTCCCTGTGCTACCAGATCCCGTCCCTGGTGCGCCCGGGCACGGGCGTGGTCATCTCGCCGCTGATCGCCCTGATGCAGGATCAGGTCGACGCGCTGCTGGAACTGGGCGTGCGCGCCGCCTTCCTGAATTCGTCGCAGACGCCCGGCCAGGCCCGCGAGGTCGAGCGCGCTTTTCTGCGCGGCGAACTGGATCTGCTGTACGTAGCCCCGGAACGCCTGCTGACCCCCCGCTGCCTGGACATGCTGGATGGCGGGCGCGTCGCCCTGTTCGCCATCGACGAGGCGCACTGCGTGTCCCAGTGGGGACACGACTTCCGGCCGGAATACCAGGAACTGAAGCTGCTGGCCGAGCGCTGGCCCGGCGTGCCGCGCGTCGCCCTGACCGCCACCGCCACCGCCGCCACGCGCACCGACATCGTCGCCTGCCTGTCGCTGGACGAAGCCCCCCAGTTCGTCGCCAGTTTCGACCGGCCCAACATCCGCTACCGCATCGTCGAAAAGCACGAGGTGCGGCGCCAGTTGCTGGACTTCATCCGCGCCGAGCACGCCGGGGAATGCGGCATCGTCTATGCCCTGTCGCGCGCGCGTGTCGAACAGACGGCGGAATTCCTGGCACGCAGCGGCATCGACGCCCTGCCCTACCATGCCGGCCTGGACGCCCGGACACGCGCCGAACACCAGGCGCGCTTCCTGCGCGAGGACGGCATCGTCATGGTCGCCACCATCGCCTTCGGCATGGGCGTCAACAAACCCGACGTGCGTTTCGTCGCCCATATCGACCTGCCCAAGTCCGTCGAAGGCTACTACCAGGAGACCGGACGCGCGGGGCGCGACGGCCTGCCCGCCGACGCCTGGCTGGCCTACGGCCTGCAGGACGTGGTGCAGCAGCGGCGCATGATCGACGATTCGGACGGCAACGCCCTGCACCAGCGCCGCCAGATGCGGCAACTGGATGCCATGCTGGCCCTGTGCGAGACCGTCACCTGCCGGCGCCAGGATCTGCTGGCCTATTTCGGCCAGACGATCGAACCCTGCGGCAACTGCGACACCTGCCTGGAGCCGCCCGCCGCCTGGGACGGCACCGTGGCCGTGCAAAAGCTGCTGTCGACCGTCTATCGCCTGATGCGCGAGCGCGGACAACGATTCGGCGGCGGTCACCTGATCGACATCCTGCGCGGCCAGATGACCGATCGCGTCAAGCAGCAAGGGCACGACACGCTCAGCGTCTTCGGCGTGGGCGAGAACCTGTCGGTGGACGCCTGGCGCGGCATCCTGCGCCAGGCGCTGGCCCTGGGCCTGCTGACGGTGGACCTGGAAGGCTACGGCACCCTGGCGCTGACCGAGGCCAGCCGCGCGGTGCTGAAGGGCGAGCGCACCCTGATGCTGCGCCCCGTGGCGACCAAGCGCGCCAAGCCAGGCCGCCAGCGCACGACCACGGCGGCGCAACTGGACGCCCTGCCGCCCGATGCCCTGGCGCGCTTCGAGCACCTGCGCGCCTGGCGCGCGCGCACGGCGCGCGAACACAATGTGCCGGCCTACGTGATCTTTCACGACGCCACGCTGCGGGAGATCGCCTTGCGCAACCCCGACAGTCTGGACGCCCTGTCCGGCGTCAGCGGCGTGGGCGCGCGCAAGCTGGAAACCTACGGCCCCGATGTGGTGGCCTGCGTGGGGCAGATCCGGGATTGACGCGGCGGAACGCTAGAACAGTTCCGGCTCCGCACCGCCCGCCGGGGCCTTCAACCCAAGGTGCAGCCAGCAGCGACGCGTGGCCATGCGGCCGCGCGGGGTGCGCTGCAGGTAGCCGTGCTGGATCAGGTAGGGCTCGATGACATCCTCGATCGTGTCGCGTTCCTCGCCGATGGCGGCGGCCAGGCTGTCCACGCCCACGGGGCCGCCGTCGAATTTGTGCACGATGGCTTCGAGCAGTTTGCGGTCCATCAGGTCCAGACCCTGGGGATCGACTTCCAGCATGGCCAGCGCCGCCTGGGCGGTGGCGGTGTCGATGCGCCCGCCCGCGCGCACGTCGGCGTAGTCGCGCACCCGGCGCAGCAGGCGGTTGGCGATGCGCGGCGTGCCGCGCGAGCGGCGGGCGATCTCGGCGGCGCCGTCGTCGGTCGCATCCGCGCCCAGCAGGCCGGCGCTGCGCCGCACGATGTGGGCCAGTTCGTCGGCCGAATAGAACTCCAGCCGCGACACGATGCCGAAGCGGTCGCGCAGCGGATTGGTCAGCATGCCGGCGCGCGTGGTCGCCCCCACCAGGGTGAAGGGCTGCAGGTCGATTTTCACGCTGCGGGCGGCGGGGCCTTCGCCGATCAGGATGTCGATCTGGAAATCCTCCAGCGCGGGGTAGAGGATTTCCTCGACCACCGGCGACAGGCGGTGGATCTCGTCGATGAACAGGACGTCGTTGCGTTCCAGGTTGGTCAGCATGGCGGCCAGGTCGCCGGGGCGTTCCAGCACCGGACCGGAAGTCTGGCGCAACTGCACGCCCATTTCATGGGCCACGATGTGCGCCAGGGTGGTCTTGCCCAGGCCCGGCGGACCGAACAGCAGCACGTGGTCCAGCGATTCGCCGCGCTGTCGGGCCGCCGCGATGAAGATGTCCAGCTGTTCGCGCACCCGCCGCTGGCCGACGTAGTCGCCCAGGGACTTGGGCCGCAGGGCGCGTTCGACGGAGTCTTCGGCGCGCGAAGCCACGTCCGGCGTCACCAGACGGGGTTCGGGCGGGCGCGCCGAGAGGGAATCTGCTTGGATGGCCATGAAAAGACTGTGTCGATATCCAGTACCGGGATTATGCCATCCCTGCGGCACGTCCGGCCGTCACCACCGATCCCGGCGCGGCGACTCGCTCAGAAATCCCCCAGGGCCCGCTTCAATTGCGAATAGCGTTCCAGCAGATCGGACTTGTAGACCACCCCCAACAGCAAGGCGGGCCGGTCGCGGCTGATCACCGGCAGTCGTTCCCCCTGGAAGGCGCTGAACCGCGCCTGGGCCTCGTCCAGACTCAGGTCGGGATACAGGGGCCTGACGAAGTCCAGACGCAGCACCTCGCCGCAAGTCTTGGACTGCACGTCGGTCTCGGCCAGCATCATGCGGGTCAGATCCTGCTGGGCGATCACACCCTGCCAGGCGCCCTCGGCGTCGGTCACATACAGGTACTTCACCGGGTAGTCCAGGAACATCTCCTGGGCGCGGCGCACGGGCGCGTCCGTACGGATCACGGTTTCCGCCGGCCGCATCAGGCTATCCAGCCGGTCGTGGCGCAGACGCTGGCGCAGCGCCTGGTTGTCCTCGTGGCGCAGGGTGACCTGGTACATCACCGCCTGGGCCAGGCCGCGCGACACGAAATATGCCGCCACGCAGGCCAGCACCAGCGGCAGCACCATCTGGTAGCTGAGCGTCATCTCGAAGATCATCAGAATCGCCATGAAGGGCGCGCTGGTCGCGGATGCCAGGAAGGCCCCCATGCCGACCAGGGTCAGGACCGTGCCGTGGCCCGCCAGCGCGGGCCAGACATCCCCCAGCCCCTGGGCGAACAGCGTGCCCAGCGCCGCGCCGACGAACAGGGTCGGGGTGAACACCCCGCCCACGGCGCCCGAGCCGGCCGTGAGCGCCGTAGCCAGGACTTTGCACAGCAGGATCCACAACACCATCTGCCAGGCCTGGGGCTGGTGCAGCAGGGACACGACGACGCTATAGCCATTGCCCGCCATCTGCGGCATGCCGGTCAGCACGCCCCCCAGCAGCAACCCGCCCAGGGCCAGGCTCAGAGGCAGCGGCAGGCCGGCGCGCCCGAACAGCGACTTCACCCCGTGGATGCAACGCAGGAACTGCGGCGCCCCCACGCCGGCCAGGATGCCCAGGGCCAGGCTGGGCAGCAGCAGGGCCGCCGGCACGGCCTCCAGGCCGGGCATGGCGTAAAGCGCCACGTAGTGGCCGCTCAGCCGCATGAGCAGATTCGACACAGCGGCCGCCACCAGCAACGGGCCGAAATTCTGGAAAGACATGGACCCGAGGATGATCTCGCCCACGAACACGGCGCCGGCGATGGGCGCGCCGTAGGCGGCCGACACCCCGGCCGCCGCCCCGCAGGCCACCAGCAGGCGCAGGCGCGCCGTATCCGGGCGCAACAGCCGGCCCAGCACCGAGCCCCACAGGGCGGCCAGGTGCACCATGGCGCCCTCGCGGCCAATGGAGCCGCCCGTGGCGACCGTGCACAGGGAGGATAGTGAGCGCAGCAGGCCCTGGCGCACGGACATCCGCCCGTCGCCGATGGCCACGGCCTCCATATAGTCGGAATTCGCGTCACGCGACACGCGCCGGGCGGCCACCAGCAGCCCTCCGGCACACAGGCCGCCGATGGCGGGCGCCAGGAGCCGCAGCCACCAGGGCAGATCGCGCATCACTTCGGTGATGGCCCCCGAATGCCCGGCGAGCAGCCACTGGACCCCATGGATGCCGGCATGAAAGGCAATCGTCACCCCGGCGCCGCCGACGCCGGCCAGGGCCGCCCAGCACAGCATGGCGATCGCGCCGTCGGCCCGCAGGTGCAGATCCGGCCCCCTCATCATGAGGCCTCTCGGCGCCGCGCGCTCAAGGCCTGAAATCCGGCGGGCTGGGCGGCCGCGACCGGCCAAGCATGCGCCAGTACACCCAGAGATTGAAAATCAGCGCCACCGGCAGCGCAATCACGACGGCCGACAGGGCCAGGCGCAAGGTCGCCACCGGCGCGGCGGCGTCCCACAGCGTGATCTCGTCCAGCACCAGGTAGGGAAAGAAACTGTAGGCCAGGCCGCCCAGCACGATCAGCACGATCACCAGGACCAGGGCGTAAGGCAGGGCCGAGGCGCGATAGCTTTGGCTGATCATCCGCTGCAGCGTCATTTCCGTCAGGACGAAACACGCCAGCAGCGTGCTCCAGACCAGACCGACCGCCAGCCAGTGCGAACCGTCGCCCCATTTCAGGAACACCCCGGCGTTGGAAAAATCCAGCACCACCGACACGCCCACGGCGCCCACGGCGCCCCACCGCAAGGTGCGGCGAGCCCAGCCCACGGCGCGCACACGCAGTTCGCCCGCCTCGCGCATCATCAGCCAGGAAGCCCCCAGCAGGCTGTAGACCGCCACGGCGCATCCGCCCATCAGGACCGCGAAGCCGGTGTTGCCTCCGCCCGGCTGGTACGCCACCGCCACCCGCGCCAGGATATAGCCATGGGAAAACGCGACCAGCACGGCACCCGCGCCGAAGCCGAACTGCCAGCGACCCTGGTGCTCGACCGGCGCGCGCAAACGCCATTCGAAGCACACCGAGCGCAGCATCGTGCCCAGGGCCAGCAACGACAGCGGCAGATACAGGCGTCCCAGGGTCTGGGGCCAGGCATAGGGAAACGCCACCGCGAACAGCCCGACCCCGAGGAACACCCAGAATTCGTTGGCGTCGCGCCAGGGGCCCAGCAAAGACAGCATGCGCGGCCGCAAGGCGGGCGGCGCCACCAGGGACACGCAGCCCACACCGATATCGAAACCGTCCAGCAGCACGCCCGCCACGACAATGGCGAAGAACACGACGATCAGCGCCAGGGGAATCCAGAAGGCCGGGTCCTGGGCGCCCAGGCCCAGCAAGGCCGCGAGCGAATCGATCATGCGCGTCCCCGGTGACGGGCCACCGGCACCACACCGTAGCGGGTGGCGTGCCGCAGCAACTGGCGGAAACCCGCGGCCAGCGCGCCGTAGACCACGATCTGCAGGCACAGGACGACCCAGAGGACCCCTTCGCCCGCGTCCGTACCGATTTCGCGCAACGAAACCGTCCCCTGAATGGCATACGGCAGGCTGCCGACCAGCAGGTGGCCCCAACCCGCCGCCTGCAGGATCACGGCCAGCCAGGCCATGACCCGCAGGCCGACGCGGTCGACCCGCGTCAGGCTGTCGGGCTCATGGCCCAGACGGCGGCTCCGCCACAGCGCCCACGCGGCCATCACCACGAGTACGGCGGTCAGCAGCACGGCCAGGCGCGCCGACAGGTAGGTGGTCAGCAAGGGGGGCCGGATGCCCGCCAGATCGTTCAGCCCCCGTAAGGGCCCGGCGGCCGGCAACCGCACCCACTCGGGCCAATCGGACGGCCCTTGCAGACGCCAGGCGTCACGCCCCCGGGACGCATCCGGCCAGGCCGCCAGGGACAGGCGCGCCGGCGGCCCGCTGGTCCATTGCGGTACGACGGCCGCCACGCGCGCCGGCTGCAGCGGCAGCAGCTCGCGCGCCAGGACGGCCGCCAGCAGCGCCTGCAGCACCAGCGCCAGCAGCACCAGCCGCAGCCCCCAGGCATAGACGCTGCGATCGCCCGAATCGCTGGGACGGACCTCGGTGCGCCAGGCGGTCACGGCCAACATCAGCGTCGCGGCGAGCAGCAGACCGCCGGCCAGCAGCACCCCGAACAGCGCGGGCGCGAGACCGCCGACCAGCAATTCCAGCCAGTCCGTCACCCGATAGCGGCCCTCGGACAGGATGGCGCCCGCCGGCCACTGGAGCCAGGCCAGCAACGCGGCGAGCCACCAGGCCGTCAGCGACGTGCCCACCGCCACCATGCCCACGACCAACGTATGCGCCCGGTCGGACAGGGACCGCTGGCCATACAGCATGGCGCCAAGGAAACAGGATTTGAAAATGAAGGCCGTCAGCACCGCCATGCCCATCAACGGGCCCGCGACCTCGCCCGCCCGGTCCATGAACCCCGACCACAGTGTGCCCAACTGCAGCAGCAGCGGCAGAC
Organism: Castellaniella denitrificans; assembly: GCF_027214045.1. Classification (GTDB taxonomy): domain Bacteria; phylum Pseudomonadota; class Gammaproteobacteria; order Burkholderiales; family Burkholderiaceae_B; genus Castellaniella; species Castellaniella denitrificans_A. The sequence goes on from NZ_JAPWHE010000008.1 coordinate 81,712, forward strand.
TGGCGGCGAAGCCGAGGATCAGGGACAGGGCGAACACACGGGCCCAGAAGCGATAAGCGAGCAGCGCCGCCTGGCTGCGGCCGGCGAACAGCCGGAAGCCGAACAACACCCAGGCCAGGCCCAGTTCCAGCGCCAGGAAGAACAGCACGAATCCCAGGCTCAGATAAAACTGGGACAGCGACAGAACCCATGCGGTTTGCGTCATAATGTGCGCTAGTTTATATGAACCCCCTTCGAGCCTGTACGCCTTTCGCGGCCCCAGCCGGCCGGCCCCCGCGCGAACATGGCAAAATGCCCGTTTACCTTCCCGCCCCAGGGGCTCGTATCCTCGCACCATGACCACTGATTCCGCGCCCGCCTCGAATTTCCTGCGCACCCTCATCGACAATGACCTGAAATCGGGTCGATACCAGGACAGGCAATGGGCGCCCCCGCCCTGCCCGGCCGAAGTCCGACGCGCCGGCGCGCCCGACCCCGCCCGCATCCGCACCCGCTTCCCCCCCGAACCCAACGGCTACCTGCACATCGGCCACGCCAAGAGCATTTGCCTGAACTTCGGCCTGGCGCGCGACTACCAGGGCATCTGCCATCTGCGTTTCGACGACACCAACCCTGAAAAGGAAGAGGACGAATACGTCCACGCCATCATCGACATGGTGCGCTGGCTGGGTTTCGACTGGACGCAGGGCGGCGTGGAACACTGCTTCTATGCCAGCGACTACTTCGAGACCCTGTACCGCTTCGCCGAGGCCCTGGTGCAGGCCGGCCACGCCTACGTGGACGAACAGTCGGCCGATGAAATGCGCGCCACGCGCGGCACGCTGACGGAACCGGGCACGGATTCGCCCTGGCGCAACCGCCCCGCCGCCGAATCCCTGGCGCTGCTGCGCGACATGCGCGCCGGAAAATTTCCTGACGGACGCATGGCCCTGCGCGCGCGCATCGACATGGCCTCGCCCAATATCAACCTGCGCGACCCGGTCCTCTACCGCATCCGCCACGCCACCCACCACCGCACCGGCGACGCCTGGCGCATCTATCCCATGTACGCCTGGGCGCACCCGGTCGAGGACGCCCTGGAAGGCATCACGCACAGCATCTGCACGCTCGAATTCGAGGACCAGCGTCCCTTCTACGACTGGATTCTGGAACGCCTGGCCGAACTGGGCCAACTGGCCGCGCCGCTGCCGCGCCAGCACGAATTCGCGCGGCTGAATCTGAGCTACGTCGTCACCAGCAAGCGCAAGCTGCGCCAGCTGGTCCTGGAAGGACACGTCGCCGGCTGGGACGATCCCCGCCTGCCGACCCTGGCCGGCCTGCGCCGCCGGGGCTACACGCCCGGCTCCATCCGCCTGTTCTGCGAGCGCCTGGGCGTGTCCAAGGCCGACTCCCGCATCGACTACGGCATCCTTGAACAAGCCCTGCGCGACGATCTCGACCCTGTCGCCGCGCGCGCCGTGGCCGTGCTCGATCCGCTCAAGCTCATCATCACGAATTTTCCGGAAAACCACGAAGAACCCTGCTCCGCGCCGCTGAACCCGCACGAACCCGAAGGCGCCCGGCGCAGCTTCCCCTTCACGCGGGAACTCTGGATCGAACGCGACGACTTCCGCGAGGAACCCCCCAAAAAATACTTCCGCCTGTTCCCGGGCAACCTGGTTCGCCTGAAATATGGCTACATCGTGCGCTGCACCGGCTGCGTCAAGAACGCGCAGGGCGAGATCGTCGAAGTCCATGCCGAATACCTGCCCGACACCCGCAGCGGCACGCCGGGCGCCGACGCCGTCAAGGTCAAGGGCACCGTCACCTGGGTCAGCGCGGCCCACGCGGTACCCGCCGAGATCCGCCTGTACGACCGTCTGTTCACCGAGCCGCACCCCGACGGGGGCGACCGCGACTTCCTGCGGGCGCTCAACCCCGAATCGTGCCGGGTGGTGGACGCCTGGCTGGAACCGGGGACACGCGCCGAACCCGGCGCGACCTGGCAATTCGAGCGCCTGGGCTATTTCGTCGCAGACCGCGAGGACTCGACGCCCGAACGTCCGGTGATCAACCGCGCCGTCACGCTGCGCGACACCTGGGTCTGAACCGCCATGCCCAAGACCGCTTCCGCCCTGGACTTCAAGAGCGCGTCCCTGCACGTCCTGCGGGCCGTGCTGCACACGGCCGACACCGCCGAGCTGACCCGGGCGCTGGACCAGCGCATGAAGGAAGCCGGCGCCTTCTACGAGAACGAGCCCGTGGTGCTCGACGCCCAGGGCCTGGACCAGGCGCCGGACTGGGAGGCACTGGCCACCGCCTTGCGCCACCACAGGCTGCACCCGATCGGCGTACGGGCGCCGCAGGCCCTGCTGGCCTCGGCCCACCAGGCCGGCCTGGCGCCCCTGGACATCTCCACGAGCCGCCAGGAAAGCCGCACCGACGCACCCGCCAGGACGGCCCGGACGCACAAGCCCGAACCGGAAGCCGCGCCCGCCCGCTCCGCAAAGTCGACGCCCTCCGAACCGCCGGTTGACACCGACACATCGGCGCCACCGACCGACGCCGGCGCGCACGCCGAGACCCTGGTGATCCGTCACCCGCTGCGTTCCGGCCAACGCATCTACGCGCGCGGGGGCGACCTGATCGTCATGGGCATGGTCAGCCAGGGCGCCGAGGTCATCGCCGACGGCCACATCCACGTCTACGGCCCGCTGCGCGGCAAGGCCATGGCCGGCGCGCGCGGAAATCCGCACGCCATGATCCTGACGACCCAGCTCGATCCGGAACTGCTGGCCATCGCCGGCGTCTACCGGGTGGTCGAAACCCGCCTGCCCGAAACACTGCACAACCGCCCCGCCCAGATCGAACTGGACGGCGACACGCTGCGCATCCGGGCGCTGCAGGCTGGGCATTGAGCGGGCCGTCACATCCGGACACGCCCCGTCGACGGCGAACCGGCCTTCCCGGGGCATTTTGCTTTACGATGTCATGAATTTTTTCGAACAGGGGAACACAGTCACCATGGCGCGCATCGTTGTAGTCACCTCCGGCAAAGGGGGGGTGGGCAAGACCACCACCAGCGCGAGCTTCTCGGCCGGCCTGGCCATGCACGGCCACAAGACGGTCGTGATCGACTTCGACGTCGGTCTGCGCAACCTGGACCTGATCATGGGCTGCGAACGCCGCGTGGTCTACGATTTCGTCAACGTCATCCAGGGCGAAGCCACCCTGAACCAGGCGCTGATCCGCGACAAACAGCTGGAAAATCTGTACATCCTGCCGGCGTCCCAGACGCGCGACAAGGACGCCCTGACGCGCGAAGGCGTGGAAAAGGTCCTGACCGACCTGGCCGCCATGGATTTCGAATACATCGTCTGCGATTCCCCTGCCGGCATCGAGACCGGTGCCATCATGGCGTCCTATTTCGCCGACGACGCGCTGGTGGTCACCAACCCCGAAGTCTCCTCGGTGCGCGACTCCGACCGCATCCTGGGCATCCTGTCGGCCAAGTCCCGCCGCGCCGAAAAAGGCGATGAGCCGATCAAGGAGCACCTGCTGCTGACCCGCTACAACCCCAAGCGCGTGGCTGATGGCGAAATGCTGTCCCTGGGCGACATCGAGGACATTCTGCGCATCCGCCTGATCGGCGTGATCCCGGAATCTGAAACCGTGCTGCAGGCATCCAACCAGGGCATCCCGGCCATCCACATCCGCGATTCCGACGTCGCCCTGGCCTACCAGGACGTGGTGGCCCGCTATCTGGGCGAAGAAAAGCCTCTGCGCTTCGTGGACTATGAAAAACCCGGCCTGTTCAAGCGCCTGTTCGGGGGGAAATAAGCATGTCGTTCCTGGATTTCCTGCGCGGACAGAAAAAAACCTCGGCCAGCATCGCCAAGGACCGCCTGCAGCTCATTCTGATCAACGAACGCGGCAGCGGCCGCAACGCGCCCGACTTCCTGCCGCAGATGCAAAAAGAACTGATCGCGGTGATCTCGAAATACGTCCAGATCAACCCCGAGGACATCAAGGTCAACCTCGACCGACAGGATTCCCTGGAAGTGCTCGAGGTCAAGATCGAAATGCCGCAAGCCGAAGCGCGCAACTGACCCAGGCCGGCATCCAGCCCCGGGATGCATCCGGCCGCATGACGGCACGCCAGGGTCGGGGGCGGGCCTTGCCGGACGCGAACTTCGAACCCGCCGGATGAAACGGCTTCAACGGGGAGGCAAGCGAGCCACTGTTCAAGCGGGACGCTTGTGCTCAGTCCGGGGGACTGAGCATCCCGCGCGTTTGGCGAGCGCCCCGATGAAGCTGTTTCTCCCGCTCAAATCCAAGATAGCGTCGCCCACACCACCAGCGGGATCGTCGCCACCGACAGCACATTGCCCAGCAGCACCACGCTGGCCACGGTCCCGGGTTCGACGCGATACTGTTCGCACAACAGATAGTTCAGCACCGCCGGCGGCAACATGACCGACAGCGCCACCATGCGCGCCCATTCCGGCGTCAGGGGCAGCAGCCACAGCACGACGGGCAGCGTCAGCAGACCCGCCAGCAGATACAGAACATTGATGCGCAACGCCAGTCCCAGTTGCTCGATCCGGTCCTGGGACAAGCGCACGCCCAGCCCGAACAGCATCAGCGGAATGGCGATCTGCCCGGTCAGGTCCAGCGTGGTCGTCACGAAAGGCGGGATCCATGCGCGATGCGGCGCCAGCGCCACCCCCAGCAGGGCCGCCCAGATGTTCGGATTGCGCAGCCACATCCAGCGGCTGCCGCCGCGCGACAGCAGGAACAGGCCCAGGGAAAAGTGCAGCAGGTTCGACAACACGAACAGCACGACGATGTCGCCCAGCAGATCCTTGCCGTAGGCCAGCATCATCAGCGGAATGCCGATGTTGCCGGTGTTACGGAACATCCCCGGCACCAGGAAAGCGGGCCGTGACACCCCCGGAGTGCGCACCAGGGCCAGCAGCAGGCCCGGCACGACGATGATCAGCACCCCGGCCGCCACCAGCGGCCAGCCACGCGCCAGATCGACCGGATTATCCAGCAGTGCGGAAAACACCAGTGCCGGGCAGAACACCATCACGTTGGCGTGGTTGATGAACGCCATGTCCGGCGTGCGCGCCTGGCGGCGGCCAAAGGCAAAACCCAGGGCAGCCACGGCGAAGACGGGCAGGACGATGTTCAGCAGGGTCAGCAGCATGTGGACGGCAGGGAACGGGACGAAAGGCAGCCCAGAGTGTACAGCGCGGCACCCATGGCAAGGGGCGGGCCCCCGCCAGGAAGCCCGCCCCGTTCCCGATCCGGCGCACACGCCGGCGGTGGCCGATCAATACCCCAGTGCGAAATCCTCGGCCGGCAGGTCCATCAGCACATCGGGACCGGCCTTGATGGCCTCCATGTGTGCGCGGGTGCGCGGCAGGATGCGGGCAAAGTAGAAGCGCGCGGTATGCAGCTTGGCCTGGTAGAACGCCTTGTCGCCCTCGCCCGCCGCCAGTTTCTCGGCCGCGACGCGCGCCATGTCGGCCCAGAAATAGGCCAGCGTCACGTAGCCCGAATACATCAGGTAGTCCACGGACGCGGCGCCCACGGCCTCGCGATTGGTCATGGCCTTCATGCCGATCTTGAGGGTCAGGTCGCCCCATTCCTTGTTCAGTTCGGCCAAAGGCTTGACCAGCTCGGAGATCGCGCGGTTGCCGCTGTTGGCCTTGCAGAACTTGTGCACGACCTTGGTGAAAATGCGCAGCGATTCGCCCTGGGTCATCAGCACCTTGCGGCCCAGCAGGTCCAGGGCCTGGATGCCGGTCGTGCCTTCGTACAGCATCGAGATGCGGCTGTCGCGCACGTTCTGTTCCATGCCGTGCTCGGCAATGTAGCCGTGGCCCCCGAAGACCTGGACGCCCAGGTTCGCCGCCTCGAAGCCGGTTTCCGTCATGAAGGCCTTGGCGATCGGGGTCAGGAAGCCCAGCAGCTTGTCGGCCTGTTCACGCGCATCCGCGTCCTGGCTGCGCTGCATGATGTCCACCTGCTGCGCGGCGTAGTACAGCAGCGCGCGGTTGCCCTCGGAGAAGGATTTGATCGTCAGCAGCATGCGGCGCACATCGGGGTGCACGATGATGGGGTCGGCCGGCTGGTCGGGGAATTTCGGACCGCTCAGGGCACGCATCTGCAGGCGCTCGCGGGCGTAGGTCGCGGCGCCCTGAAGGGCGACCTCGGCGTGCGCCAGACCCTGGATGGCGGTGCCCAGACGCGCTGTGTTCATGAACGTGAACATGCAGTTCAGGCCCTTGTTGGCGGGCCCGATCAGAAAACCGGTGGCGCCGTCGAAATTCATCACGCAAGTGGCGTTGCCGTGAATGCCCATCTTGTGCTCGATCGAGCCGCAGGACACCCCGTTGCGCGCGCCCAGACCGCCCTGGCCATCGGGCAGGAACTTGGGCACGATGAACAGGGAGATCCCCTTGGTGCCGGCGGGCGCGTCCGGCAAGCGGGCCAGTACGATGTGGACAATGTTTTCCGCCATGTCGTGCTCGCCGGCGGAAATGAAGATCTTGGTGCCGGTGACCTTGTAGCTGCCGTCGGCCTGCGGCTCGGCCTTGGTGCGCAGCATGCCCAGGTCGGTGCCGCAGTGGGGCTCGGTCAGGCACATGGTGCCGGTCCACTGGCCGGAAACCAGCGGTTCCAGGTAGGTTTTCTGCTGTTCCTCGGTGCCATGCGCCTGCAGGGTATTCATGGCGCCATGCGACAGGCCGGGGTACATGCCCCAGGCCCAGTTGGCCTCTCCCATCAGTTCGCTGATGGTCATGCCCAGGGATTCGGGCAGGCCCTGACCGCCATGGGCGGTGTCGTGCGACAGCGCAGGCCAGCCTCCCTCGACGTACTGGGCGTAGGCTTCCTTGAACCCCGTCGGGGTCCTGACACCCTCGGCCGACCAGACGCACCCTTCGCGGTCGCCCACCTGGTTCAGGGGCGCCAGCACTTCCTGGCAGAATTTCGCGCCTTCTTCGAGGATGGCGTCCACCATATCGGGGGTGGCCTCCTCGCAGCCCGGCAAGGACTGGTAATGGGCGGGATAGTTCAGGACCTCGTCGCGCACAAAACGGATGTCGCGCAGGGGGGCTTTGTAATCGGGCATCTCCAGATCTCCAGGTATCGTGATGGTTCTTAAATTCAAACGTTTGTTTGAATTTAAGAACAGACGCCGGAGAAAGTCAATAAAAAAAGCGCGCCCTTTCGGGCGCGCCGTGGAATCTTTCCCGAAAACGAGGGCATCGACGGGATCCCGCGCAAGCGGGAAGCAGGCGATCAGCGATTCTTGCCGATCTGATCGCCGATGACACCGCCGATGGCCGCGCCGCCGACCGTGCCCAGGATGCCTCCGCCCGTGACGACGGCGCCCGCCACGCCACCCAGGCCCGCGCCCGTCACGGCCGATTTCTGTCGGTGGCTCATGCTATCCCAGGATGAGCATCCGGCCATGGCCGTCGCCAGCATCAGGGCCGCGCCGATTTTTCCGAATGTCCTGATCGTCATAGTGGTTCTCCTTTTCGTGTGCTGCGTGATGATTCCGCGCCCGGTCGGGCGTCCTGGGTTCTTTATAAGCGCCGTGACCTGAAAAAGCTGTGAGCCAAGATGTCGAACCTTGTAACTTGTAACAGCGGCGGCCACGTGTCACTTCACCAGCGCCAGGACGTCCCGGAAGGCCGGATGCGCCGGCGTTTCAAGCCATTCGTAGATCGCCATCTCGGACGTGACGGTCTCCAGCCCATGATGGCGCCAGCGTGCGCAGGCGGCCGACCAGTCGGATTCGCGCCGGGAGCCGATGCCGTCAGCCACCAGCACGGGACGGAAACCGGCCTGCGCCAGGCCCAGCCCGGTCTGTAACACGCAGATATGGGCTTCGGTGCCTGTCAACAACACCCGCGTGCGGCCCGCGGGCCAATCCGCCAGAAAACCGGCCTCGCGGCAGGCGTCGAAATGAGTCTTGGCCACGACCCGGTCCACATGCGCGAGCAGGCCGGGATGGGTGGCGCCGATCTTTCCTGGCCAGTGCTCGGTCGCCCAGACCGGCACCGACAGCAAGCGCGCAGCCTGGGCCAGGCGCTCGACCCGGCCACGCAGGGCGTCGGCATCACGGATGGCGGGCAGAAGCTTTTCCTGCATGTCCACCACCAGCAACAGGCTGGTGCCGGTCGTCAGCAAGGCCTGATTCACATCCGCGTATTTCATGACGCACTCCAATCGTGGCTTCTCTCCACCTCCCGGCCTGCAGGCCGGTCGGATTATTTCAGCGCCTTGTAGCGCAGTCGATGAGGACGGGCGGCTTCCTCGCCCAGCCGGACTTTTTTGTCGGCCTCGTATTCCTGGTAGTTGCCGTCGAAGAACACCACCCGGGAATCTCCCTCGAACGCCAGGATGTGCGTGGCAATGCGATCCAGGAACCAGCGGTCGTGGCTGATGACCAGCACGGAGCCGGCGAATTCCAGCAGGGCGTCTTCCAGGGCGCGCAGGGTCTCGACGTCCAGGTCGTTGGAAGGCTCGTCCAGCAGCAGCACGTTGCCACCCGCGATCAGGGTCTTGGCCAGATGCAGGCGGCCGCGTTCGCCGCCCGACAACTTGCCGACCTGCTTGCCCTGATCCGCGCCCTTGAAGTTGAAGCGGCCCAGGTAGGCGCGCGCCGGCATCTCGAAACGGCCCACGGTCAACAGGTCGGCGCCGTCGGAGATGGCGTCGAACACGGTCTTGTCATCGGGCAGGGAATCGCGCGACTGATCCACGAAGGCGAGTTTCACGGTCTGGCCCAGGACGACTTCGCCGGAATCCGGGGCCTCCTGGCCCGCGATCATGCGGAACAGCGTGGATTTGCCGGCGCCGTTGGGGCCGATGATGCCGACGATGGCCCCGGCGGGGATCCTGAAACTGAGGTCGTCGATCAGCAGGCGGTCGCCGAAGGACTTGGACACGTTGCGGAACTCGATGACCTCGTTGCCGAGGCGCTCGGCCACGGGAATGAAGATTTCCTGGGTTTCGTTGCGCTTCTGGTATTCGTGCGAGGACAGTTCCTCGAAACGCGCCAGGCGGGCCTTGGCCTTGGCCTGACGGCCCTTGGGATTCTGCCGCACCCATTCCAGCTCTTTCTTGATGGTGCGCTGGCGTGCGGATTCGGCGGCCTCCTCCTGTTTCAGGCGGTCTTCCTTTTGTTCAAGCCAGGAACTGTAGTTGCCTTTCCAGGGAATGCCATGGCCCCGGTCCAGTTCCAGGATCCATTCGGCGGCGTTGTCCAGAAAATAACGGTCGTGGGTGACGGCCACGACCGTGCCGGGGAACTGGCGCAGGAAGACTTCCAGCCATTCGACCGACTCGGCGTCCAGGTGGTTGGTGGGCTCGTCCAGCAGCAGCATGTCGGGCTTGGACAGCAGCAGGCGGCACAGCGCCACCCGGCGCTTCTCGCCGCCCGACAGCTTGCCGACCACGGCATCCCAGGGTGGCAGGCGCAGGGCGTCGGCGGCGATTTCCATCTGGGTCTCGATGTCGTCGCTGCCGCTGGTGGCGGCGGCCGCGATGACGGCTTCCAGTTCGGCCTGTTCGGCGGCCAGGGCATCGAAATCGGCGTCCGGCTCCGCGTAAGCTGCATAGACCTCGTCGAGGCGCTTGCGGGCCTCGAAGACTTCGCCCAGGCCGGCCTCGACGGCCTGGCGGACGGTGTGGTCGGGATCCAGCTGCGGTTCCTGCGGCAGATAGCCGATGCGCAGGCCCGCCATGGGGACGGCTTCGCCCTCGATGTCCTTGTCCACCCCGGCCATGATCTTCAGCAAGGTGGACTTGCCCGAGCCGTTCAGGCCCAGGACCCCGATCTTGGCGCCGGGAAAGAAGGACAGGGAGATGTCCCGCAGGATCTGGCGTTTGGGCGGCACGATTTTGCCAACCCGGTTCATGGAATAAACGTACTGTGCCATGTCTCGACGGTGAAAGGGCGCGCCAAGGGATTCGGCCGCGCAAAGCTTCGATTGTAGGCCGGACGGGCGGCGCCTCAAACCGTACAATGCCGATCATCAGTCACCCCGCCCATTTTCCATCATGCCCCTCTCTCTCGCATTCACCCCGGCCGAGGCCGACTTGCTGGGACGCACGGCCGACGCGCTGTGCGCCTGGCTGGGCAAACCCGTGATCGCCGAAATCGTGTCCGAGCCCGACGAGGGTTATGAATGGGCGCTGTTCGCTCTGCCGCTGGGTCCCAAGGACGAGGACGGGGACCGCCCCCGCGTCCAGGCGGGCGGTCCCGGAGCGCGTTTCCTGGGCAGTTGCGGCGGCCTGGACCTGGGCGACGGCCAGGCGGTGGATTGCGAACTCTTGTGGGCCGTTCAGCTATCCGACCTGGAAGGCGTACGCTACATCAAGGTGGACGCCCAGGGCGAAGAGGTGGCCTGGACCGACACGCTGACGGACCTGTTGCCCTTCGACCTGCAGGAAACCGAAACACCACCGGACGACGAGGATGAGCCAGGACACGGGTCAGTCCCTGCGGACTGACCAGCGCCGGGCGAATCGGAGCGGCTTGCAAGCCGCGACGTGGAGAGATGCCGCGACGGAACGCTCAGATCGTCACCGGGTGCTTGGCCCTCGCCATCGCGTCTCTCAGGCGATCGCGCACATACAGCGCGACCCCGGCCGGCCACATGGCGGCCACCAGCAGGCGCGACGCCCAGCGATTCAGGCATCGCCCGGCGGGCCGGTCCACCCGCTGCGCGCGCAGGTGCAGACCGAAACGGGTATAGCGGATCGCCGCGCCGAAGAACGAGGCCGGCTGGTAGCGGAACCAGCCCAGGCAATACGCCACCGTGTCGTGCGCCAGCAGCCACAGGCCCAGCGCATGGCGACCGCTGTCCACCCTCCCCTCGCGCGACAGGCCGTCGGCGTCGTCGTGATACACGCGGAACACCTGATTGACGAAACGGGTCAGGTAGCCGGCACGGGCGATTGCCCGCCAGACCAGGCTTTCGGGCACGAAACCGGGAATGTCCTCGGGAAAGGGAAATTGGCGCAGCACATCCGTGCGCAGACAACCGAATTTCTCTCCCCGGACATGGTAGCGGAACGTCATGTCCAGCGAGGACACGTCCATGACGTCCCGGGGATACAGGTCGCCCACCACGCTGCCGTCGGGCCGCGCGCACAGGCCGATGATCGCCACGGTGCGGTCCCGCTGTGCGGGCGGGATCTGTTCCCAGACACCGGCCATGTGGTACAGGGCGTTGGGGTCGAGCTCGTCGTCGCTGTCGATGGCCACCAGCCATTCGCCCTGGGCGTGGCGCACCCCGTTGTTGAACGCTGTTTTTTTGTGTTGATTGGGTTGCCAGACGTAACGGATAGGGAAACTGGCTTCCTGCTGCCACCCCTGGACCAGGGTCCGGGTGGCATCCGTCGAACCGTCGTCCACGACCACCCATTCGAAGTCCTGGAAGGACTGTTCCCGCAGCGACCGGTAGACGCGTTCCAGCGTGTGCGCGCGGTTGTACGTAGGCGTGACGACGGAAAACAGATGACGCCAGCAAGCCATTCAGGAAGGCTCCTCGTTGTTCCGATCAGCCCATGATAGTCGCAAAAAAAACCACGAACCGTCGGGTTCGTGGTTTCCCTGATGCCGAATTGTATATAAACAATACGGCTGTCCGGCGCCGAAGGATCAGACGCGCTTGACCTTTTCCAGCATCTTGAAGACGCCCTTGGGGGCGCGCACGAACAGACGCTTGAAGGCTTTGCCAAGGCAACGGCGCTCCAGGGTGTTGCGCCGCGTGCGTTTGATTTCTGCCATGAGGATCTCCTGGTGTAAGGCGGGCTTGAAAGCAAAACACGCCATTTTAGCAAAATTTCACCAGTTGCCGGCAAGCGCCCAGGCATGCCCGGGCGCGACGCCCTCGCCGCCTACTGGCGCACGCCTTCGATTTCGATCTGCAGGCGCACGGCGTCCGGGATGCCCGGCAGGCCGAAGCCCATGCCCCACTGGCTGCGCTTGAGGTCCGCCCGGAAATCCCCGCCGCAGACTTCGCGATTCAGGCGCTTGTTCTGGTAGCAGTTGAAGCGGACGGCGTTCAGCCTGACCGGATGAGTCCGCCCCAGCAGGGTCAGATTGCCCTCGACGGCGCGGACCAGGTCGCCTTCGAAGCGAAAGGCGGAGGATTCGAAGAAGGCCTCGGGGTGCTGTCCGGCCTGGAAGAAATCGCCGCCCAGCAGATGTTCGTCGAAGCCTTTCGAGCCGGTGTTGATCGACTTGATGTCGACGCGGATCTTCGCCTGGCCCGTTCTGGCCGCGCGATCGAAAACAACGTCGCCCTCGACCGTGTCGAAGCGGCCTCGCACCGTGGACGTGCCATTGTGCAGGACTTCGAAATAGACGAAGGTGTGGTCCGCATCGGTCTTGTAGTCGGCCGCCCGGGCCAGGAAAGGGGCGGCGCACAGCAACGGGATGACAAGCAGGCGTTTCATGGCGATTCTCCGGTTTTCCACGGAAGCCGGGACCGCCCCGGCGGCGTTCAGTCAATTGTAAATATTCGGCGGGCCAGCGGGGCCGCCCGGCGTCCGGACACCTGACGCGGATCAAACCGGACGGTTCGCCAGGACCGCCGCGAGGCCCTGGAATCAGCGCCCGGCCCCAGGCGCGCAATGCCGCTTCGAGCCGGATTATGATGGCGGAATGAACGCACCCATCCGCATCTTCGGCGCCCGCCAGAACAACCTGAAGAACCTGGATCTGACGATCCGCACCGGGGAACTCCTGGTGGTGACCGGCGTGTCGGGATCCGGCAAGAGCTCACTGGCCTTCGACACCCTGTACGCCGAGGGCCAGCGCCGCTACGTCGAGACCTTCTCGCCCTATGCGCGCCAGTTTCTGGACCGCATGGACAAGCCACAGGTAGAGCGTATCGAAGGCATCCTGCCAGCCATCGCCATCGATCAGGTCAACCCCGTGCGCAATTCGCGCAGCACCGTGGGGACCATGACGGAGCTGAACGACCACCTGAAGCTGCTCTATGCCCGCGCAGGCCACCTGCATTGCCGGAACTGCGCCCGGCCGGTGACGCGCGACGATCCGTCCAGCATCCGGCGTCAGCTGGACGGCCTGTGCGCCGCCCGCGACCCCCGCCTGGTGATCACCTTTCCGGTCTCGGTTCCGTCCAATTTCACCGAGGAAGAGGTCCGCGGCTTTCTTGAACAGCAGGGCTACACGCGCATTCATCGCCAGGACGACACGGCCTCCGCGTCCGCGACGGAGACGGCCGCCGGGAAGGCGGCCGGCAAGCGCAAGGCCGGCGATCCCGGACGGCGCATGCTGCATGTCGTCCAGGACCGCTTCCGCCTGGGCAACGCGGAAGCCGCACGCGTCGACGAGGCGCTGGAAACGGCGCTGCGCCAGGGCAACGGCCGGCTCGCCGTGCACGCGCTGTTCGACGAAGGCGAGGAAACCTGGCGCTTCAGCGCCGGCCTGCACTGCGCGCAATGCGACATCGACTACGGCACACCGCTGCCCAGCACGTTTTCCTTCAATTCTCCTCTGGGCGCCTGCGAGCACTGCCGGGGCTTCGGCCGGGTGATGGGCATCGACTACGGCCTGGTGGTGCCGGACGAGACCCGCAGCCTGCGCGACGGGGCGATCAAGCCCTGGCAGACCGCCAGCTACAAGGAATGCCAGGTCGAGATGGAACGCTACGCCCCCAAGGCCGGCGTGCGCCTGGACGCGGCCTGGCGCGATCTGACGGACGAGGAGCGCGGCTGGGTGATCGGCGGCGCGCCCGACTGGAAGGGCGGCCCGTCCGCCTGGAAGCACCAGTGGTATGGCGCGCAGCGCTTCTTCGACTGGCTGGAGTCCCGTGCCTACAAGATGCACGTGCGGGTACTGCTGTCGAAATACCGCAGCTACACGCCCTGCCCGCATTGCAAGGGCGCTCGGCTCAAACCCGACGCCACGCTGTGGCGCCTGGGACGGGACTGTGATCCGATCCCCGGCGCGACCCGTTTCCTGCCGGCGCACGCACGCTGGACGCCCGGGCAGTTGGCGGCCCTCCCGGGCCTGGGCCTGCACGACCTGATGCGCCTGCCCATCGAACGGGTACGGGACTGGTTCGACCGCGTCGAGTTCGGCCGTTCGCTGGACGAAGCGCTGACCGAACTATTGGACGAAGTCCGCGCCCGCCTGCGCTTTCTGTGCGACGTCGGCCTGGGTTACCTGTCGCTGGACCGCCAGAGCCGCACCCTGTCGGGCGGCGAGGTCCAGCGCATCAACCTGACCACCGCGCTGGGCACATCTCTCGTGAACACGCTGTTCGTGCTGGACGAGCCGTCCATCGGCCTGCACCCGCGCGACATCCATCGCATCGTCCAGGTCATGCACCGCCTGCGGGACCACGGCAATACCCTGGTCGTGGTGGAGCACGACCCCCAGGTCATGATCGCCGCCGACCGCATTCTGGACATCGGTCCGGGGCCGGGCGAGCGCGGCGGGCACCTCGTGTTCGACGGCACGCCGGCCGAGCTGTCCATGGCCGACACGCTGACGGGCCGTTATTTCGGCGGCCGCATGCGCATCGAATCGCCACGTCCCCTGCCGGTGCGGGACAATACCCCGCGCCTGCTGCTGCGGGGTGCCCGCGCCAACAACCTGCAAAACATCGACTTTTCCCTACCCCTGGGACGGCTGGTGTGCCTGACCGGCGTGTCGGGCTCGGGCAAGTCCACCCTGGTGCAGGACGTGCTCTACCCCGCCTTGCTCAAACGCCTGGGCCGCGCCACCGAAGCGCCGGGTGAGCACACCGCCCTGCTGGGCGCGGAGCGCATCGCCGACGTGGTGATGGTGGACCAGACGCCCATCGGCAAAACGACGCGCTCCAACCCGGCCAGCTACGTCGGCGCCTTCGACGCCATCCGCAAGCTGTTCGCGGCCGCCGCACTGTCGCAGGAACGCGGCTACACGGCCGGCACCTTCAGCTTCAACACCGGGGACGGCCGCTGCCCCGGCTGCAGCGGCACCGGTTTCGAACACGTGGAAATGCAATTCCTGTCGGATGTCTACCTGCGCTGCCCGGACTGCGACGGCCGCCGTTTCCGGCCACAGGTGCTGGAAGTGCGCATCGAGCACCTGGGACGCAGCGCCTCGATCGACGAGGTCCTGGACATGACCGTGAGCGAGGCGCTGGACTTCTTCAAAGGCCTGCGCGACGTGCAGTGGGGCCTGGCGCCCCTGGCCGACGTGGGCCTGGAATACGTGCGCCTGGGCCAGCCCGTGCCCACCTTGTCTGGCGGCGAAGCCCAGCGCCTGAAGCTGGCCGGACACCTGGCCGAGGCCGCCCGCTCGCGGGCGCCGCAGGGCGCCTTGAAGGGCAGCCTGCTGCTGTTCGACGAACCCACCACCGGCTTGCACTTCGACGACATCGCCCGCTTGATGCGGGCCTTTCGCAAGCTGCTGGCCGCCGGCCATTCGCTGCTGATCATCGAGCACAACCTGGACGTGATCCGCGCCGCCGACTGGGTCGTGGACCTGGGGCCTGAAGGCGGCGACCAGGGCGGCCGCGTCGTGGCCGAAGGCTCGCCGGAAGACCTGATGCGCCACCCGGATTCGCACACCGGCCGGGCGCTGGACGACTATGCGCGGCAGATCGACAGTCCCGCGCTGGTCCTGAACGAACCCGCGCCACGCCTGCCGGCGGCGGCTCCGGCCAGCCCCGACATCCACATCCTGAACGCCCGCGAGCACAACCTGAAGGGCATCGACGTCCACATCCCCCGCGACGCCTTCACGGTCATCACCGGCGTGTCGGGCTCGGGCAAGTCCACCCTGGCCTTCGACATCCTCTTCAACGAAGGTCAGCGGCGCTATCTGGAATCCCTGAACGCCTATGCGCGCGCCATCGTGCAGCCGGCCGGCAAGCCGGACGTGGACGCGATCTACGGCATCCCGCCCACCGTCGCCATCGAGCAGCGCACCAGCCGGGGCGGACGCAAGTCCACCGTCGCCACCATGACGGAGATCCACCATTTCCTGCGCCTGCTGTACGTGCGCCTGGGCACCCAGATGTGCCCGGACTGCGACGTCCCCGTAGCGCCGCAGACGCCGGAGCAGATCGTCGCGCAATTGCTGCGCGACCACGCGGGCGAGCACATCGGCCTGCTGGCGCCGCTGGTGGTGGCGCGCAAGGGTTACTACACCGACCTGGCGAAATGGGCGGCCTCGCACGGCCACTCCCATCTGCGCGTGGACGGCCAATTCATTCCGGTCAGCCCCTGGCCGCGCCTGGACCGCTACCAGGAACACACCATCGAACTGCCGGTGAGCGACCTGATCGTGGACGTGCGCGACGAAGCCGGCCTGCGCGAGGCCGTGCGCGCCGCCCTGGCGCTGGGCCATGGCAGCTTCCGCGTGCTGACCGGTCTGACCGCGCCCGGTCCGGCCACGATCGAGGCCCGCCGCGCCGCCGGCCTGGCGCCCGCCCCGGGCCTGCTGACCTTCTCCATCAAGCGCGCCTGCCCGAGCTGCGGCACCAGTTTCCCTGAGCCCGACCCGCGCCTGTTCTCCTACAACTCGCGCCATGGCTGGTGCCCGGGGTGCTACGGCACCGGGCTGCAACTGACCGGTTTCACCGAGGACCAGACCGGCGAGGAATCCGTCTGGCTGGACGAAGCCACCGGCCTGCCGCAGCCCTGCCCCCAATGCCAGGGTCAGCGGCTGAACCGCGTGGCGCGTGCCTTCCGCTGGCGCGACCGTTCGATCGCCGACCTGGCCTCGATGCCCGTCAGCGACGCCCAGCGTTTCTTCCTGGGCCTGGGCGCCCAAGGCCGCGAAGCCGAGATCGCGCGCGACATTCTGGCCGAGATCCGCGGCCGCCTGGACTTCATGATGGACGTGGGGCTGGGCTACCTCGCCCTCGATCGCGCCGCCCCCACCCTGTCGGGCGGCGAGGCCCAGCGCATCCGCCTGGCCGCGCAGTTGGGCTCGAACCTGCAGGGCGTGTGCTACGTGCTGGACGAGCCCACCATCGGCCTGCATCCGCGCGACAACCGCATCCTGCTGGACGCGCTCACCCGCCTGGAAGGCAACGGCAACACCCTGGTGGTGGTCGAGCACGACGAGGACACCATCCGTCGCGCCGGCCACGTGATCGACATCGGCCCGGGCGCCGGCGTGCGCGGCGGCATGGTGGTCGCCCAGGGCACGGTCGAGGAAATCATCCGCAACCCGGCCTCCGTCACCGGGCGCTACCTGCGCGAGCCCCTGGCCCACCCCATGAACGGCCGCCGCCCCGTCGACGCCGGCACACCCAGCCTGGACATCGAAGACGCCACGCGGCACAACCTGCGACAGGCCAACGCGCGCATCCCGTTGGGACGTCTGAACGTCGTCACCGGCGTGTCGGGCTCGGGCAAGTCCACCCTGGCGCGCGACGTGCTGCTGGACAACCTGGCGCGCCACGTCGGCAACCGGCCGGCCGGCCCCTGGCAGGGCTGCCGCACGATCCGCGGATGGGAGGCCATCGACCGGGTGCTGGAAGTCGACCAGACACCCATCGGCAAAACGCCCCGGTCCTGCCCGGCCACCTACGTCGGCTTCTGGGACGATATCCGCAAGCTCTACGCCGGCACGCGGGAATCGAGGCTGCGCGGCTGGACGGGCTCGCGCTTTTCCTTCAACACCGGCGACGGCCGCTGCCCGGAATGCGAAGGCCAGGGCATGCGCACCATCGAAATGAGCTTCCTGCCCGACGTGAAAGTGCCGTGCGACGCCTGCCACGGCGCCCGCTTCAACCAGGAAACCCTGGGGGTGCAATGGAACGGTCGCAGCGCGGGCGACGTGCTGCGCATGGAAGTCGACGACGCCATCGGTCATTTCTCCGCGCATCGCCGCATCGCCCGCGCGCTGCAACTGATGCAGGATGTGGGCCTGGGCTATCTGACGCTGGGCCAGCCCTCGCCCACGCTGTCCGGCGGCGAGGCCCAGCGCATCAAGCTGGTCACCGAACTGACCAAGGCGCACCTGGACGAGGGCGTACTGCGCACTGGCCGCGCTTCGCGCGTCCCGCACACGCTGTACGTGCTCGACGAGCCCACCGTGGGCCTGTCCACGGCGGACGTGGAAAAGCTGATCCGGGTGCTGCACCGGCTGGTGGACGCCGGCCACACCGTGGTGGTCATCGAGCACAACCTGGACGTCATCGCCGAGGCCGACTGGATCGTGGACCTGGGGCCCGAAGGCGGCGACCAGGGCGGCCGCGTGGTCGCCCAAGGCAGCCCCGAGCGGCTCTGCGCGGGCGACACGCACACCGGGCGGATCCTGGCGGAATTCCTGGCGGCCGGCGGCGCGCGCGGCGCCCGGGAGGCCTGATGCCCTGCCTCTTCGAGGACCGGCTGGCGGGCCGGTCGCTGCGGCTCTTGGACCCGGTGGCGCGCATCGCCGTCCACCGCCGCGCCGAGTTGCCCGCCGCCTGGGACGCCATCGAGGCGGCCCGGCGGGCGGGCAACTGGGTCGCCCTGTTGCTGGACTACGAACTGGGCGAATGGCTGATGCCTGAAGCCGCCGATCCGGCTGACGTGGACACGCGCGACGCCCTGCCCCGCCTGACGGCGCTGGTCCACGCCCGCGCCGAATGGGAAGTCTGCGCAGGACCGGACGCGGCGGGCGTACCGCCCCGCCCCGATCGTCCGGACGCCGGCGCACCGGCGTCGGACGGTCTCGCCGATGACCAGGGCCGGCCGTGGCGGCCGGATCCGCAACCGGGCGTGTCCCGCGACCGCCATGCGCGAGCCATCGAGACCGTGCGCGCCGGCATCGCCCGGGGCGACTACTACCAGATCAACTACACCCTGCCGCTGCATCTGGACTGGCCGCGAGGCCTGGACCCCATGCGGGCCTACGCCTATCTGGCCAGGCGTCATCCCGTGGCTCATGCCGCCTGCGTGCGCGATGGCGAGCGCTGGGTGCTTTCCCTGTCACCCGAGCTGTTCGTGGCCCGCGAGGGCGCGCGCCTGCGCGTGCGGCCGATGAAAGGCACCGCGCCCCGCCACGCCGATCCGGCCTGGGACCGGCAGGCCGCCGAGGCGCTGCGACGCAGCGCCAAGAACCGCGCGGAGAACCTGATGATCGTGGACCTGCTGCGCAATGATCTGGGCCGCATCGCCGTCCCCGGCAGCGTGCGCGTGCCGGCCCTGTTCAGCCTGGAGGCCTATCCCTCGGTCTGGACGCTGACCTCCACCGTGGAGGCCGAAGCGCCGGACGTGCCGCTGGCCGAGGTGCTGCGCGCCCTGTTCCCCTGCGGTTCCATCACGGGCGCGCCGAAGATCGCCGCCATGCGGGCCATCCGGGCGCTGGAGGCTCGCCGGCGCGGCATCTACTGCGGCAGCGTGGGCTGGCTGGCACCGGACGGGGATTTCTCGCTGAACGTCGCCATCCGCACCATCGAACTGCGTGGCGGCCGGGCCGAGTTCGGCGTGGGCGGCGGCATCGTGTACGATTCCCGCGCCGCCGACGAATGGGAGGAATGCCTGTGGAAAGCCCGCGTCCTGAATCCGGACTGACCCGGTCCACGGCGGGCCTGCCCGCGCCTTCCGCCGCCGAGATCCGGCGGATCGCCCCCGATCTGATCGAAACCATGCGTCTCGAACAGGGCCGTGTCGCGCTCTGGCCCGGCCATCGGGCGCGACTGCGGGCCTCCGCCCGGGCACTGGGCTATCCCTTGGACGAGGCGGTGTTGGAAAGTTTGATGGAGGCGCAGATCCGGGGCCTGGCGGCTCAAGGGCGGCAAGCTTCGGAGACGACAACGGGTGATCCGGCCGCCACCGACATGCATCCGCCGTGCCGCCTGCGCCTGCTGCTGGCGGCCGACGGCGCGCTCTCCCTGACATGCGCGCCGCTGCCGCCCACGACCGAGCCGGTGCGGATCGCCCTGGCGGCGGACGTGCTGGGGCCCCAGGCCGTCCTGGAGGCCGCCGACCCCTGGCTGCGCCACAAAACCACGCATCGCCCCGGATACGCGGCGGCCCAGCGCTGGCTGTCGGCACATCCGGACTATTTCGACCTGATTTTCGGCAACGCCGCCGGCGACCTGTGCGAGGGCAGCCGCAGCACGATCTACGTCCAGGACGCGGACGGCGCCTGGCTGACCCCGCCCCTGGCCTGCGGTCTGTTGCCAGGCGTGCGGCGCCAGGCCCTGCTGGACGAGGGGGCCGTGCGCGAAGCCCGACTGAGCCTCGCCGACCTGCGGCAGGCCCCGGCGTTGCGCGTGTCGAACGCCCTGCGCGGCTGGATGAGCTCGGATATGAAATGATCCCTGCGGATCATTTCATGCCGATCGCTTCGAAGCGGCCTGCAGGCCGCGATGTAGAGAGAGGCCGCAATGCGCGAACGGCCCCGCACCGGACGAATTACAGTCCCGCCTTGGCCAGTCCCTGGCGCACGGCCCAGTCGGCCGCCGCCATCCCCATGGTGGCCGTGATCGCCACGGCCGAGCCATAGCCCGCGCAGGACAAGCCCTGCGGTGCGGCGGCAGGCGCGGACCCGGGTCCGTCGGCCGGCACGGAGGCTGCGGCCGCGCGCCGCCAGGCTTCGGGCAGCACGACGGGCTGATCGAACCACAGGCAATGCACCCCCATGCGCGGCACCCGGCGGCGCGGCTTGCCGCCCGCCGCACCGCCCTTGGGATAACCGTGGCGTTGCCGCAGTTCCTGTCGCACCCGCCCCAGCAAGGCGTCGTGCGTCACGGCCGACAAATCCCCGGCCCGCAAGGCGAGCGGGTCCGTCTTGCCACCCGCCCCGCCGCACGCCAGCGCCAGCCAGCCCGCCGCGCGGGCCCGCAGGATCATGGCGATCTTGGCCGGCACCTGGTCGGTGCAATCCAGCAGCACGCCGGGCGGCCCCGACAGGATCGCATCCACATTGTCCGGGCCGACGAAATCGTCGACGCATTCGACGCGGCAGCCGGAGTTGATGTCGCGGACGCGGTCCGCCATGGCGGCGATCTTGGCCCGTCCCAGCGTGCTGCCCAGCGCGTGGACCTGGCGGTTGATGTTGGATTCGGCCACGTGGTCCAGGTCCACCAGCGTCAGCGCCCCCACACCCGAGCGGGCCAGGGCTTCCACGCTCCAGGCGCCCACGCCGCCGATACCGGCCACCACCACGCGCAGTTCCGCCAGCGCCCGTCTGGCCCCGTCGCCGTACAGGCGGTCGAGGCCGCCGAAACGACGTTCGGCGTCCAGGTCGGCATCGGGGGGAAGAAAGTCGGGCATCGCGGCGATGGAAGAAAGGCGCAATCCTGCATTTTAGCCGGGGGAACCGTCCATCGAGTCTTCGCGCCGCCCCGTCGCGCAAGTCCTCTACAATACAGGCTGTCCCAGATTCCAATACCGCCCAACCCTCGTGAACACGCCCGCCGCCCGCGCCAGCCAGCTTCCGCCCCCGCCGGAAGCTTTCCATCTGCGGGACGCGACCTGGCATCAGGCGTCCATCGACCAGACGCTGCGGCACTGGGACGGCCGCTCCGATCTGTGGATATTCGGCTACGGATCCCTGATCTGGCGGCCGGAATTCGACCACCTGGAAGCCCGTCGCGCGCGGATCCACGGCTACCACCGCGCCCTGTGCCTGTGGTCCCGCATCAATCGCGGCACGCCGGAACGCCCCGGCCTGGTCTTCGGCCTGGACCTGGGCGGTTCCTGCGAAGGCACTGTCTACCGTATCGCCGGCGATCGGGTGCCTGACATCCTGGGCCCCCTGTGGCAACGCGAGATGCCCAGCGCGTCCTACATCCCGCGCTGGCTGAACTGCCACACGACATCCGGCGCCGTCACCGGCCTGGTCTTCACCATGGACCGCCGGGACGAAGGCTACGTGAAAGGCCTGTCCACCGAAGAGATCGTCGCCATCGTGCGCCAGGGGCGCGGGCGCTACGGCCACTGTACCGAATACGTGCTGCAAACCGCCGACGCCCTGGACGCCGCCGGCATCACCGACCGCCGCCTGCGTGCCATCGCGCGCGCGCTGCGCCGCCCCATTTGACGCCCTTTTCCGACCAAGACACCATGTCCATCGCCGATATCCGCCAGACCTACCAGAAATTCGAGCTGCTCGAATCCAATGTGGCCTCCGATCCCTATGCCCAGTTCGACCAGTGGTTCCAACAGGCCCTGGGCAGCGAGGTCCGCGAACCGACCGCGATGACCCTGGCAACGGCGGACATGGCCGGCCGTCCCTCGGCGCGCATCGTGCTGCTCAAGGACTTCGACCCCCGGGGCTTCGTGTTCTACACCAACTACCAGTCGCGCAAAGGTCTGGAGCTGGCCGCCAATCCCCAGGCCGCCCTGCTGTTCTTCTGGCCCGAACTGGAACGGCAGGTGCGCGTCGAGGGCCCCGTCAGCCCCGTGTCTGCGCCGGAATCCGACGCCTACTACGCCAGCCGCCCCCTGGGCTCACGCATCGGCGCCTGGGCCTCGCCCCAGAGCCGGCCCATCACCCACGAAGCCCTGGCCGAACGCGTCGCCGACCTGAGCCGTGAACTGGGCGACGATCCGGCCCGTCCGCCCCACTGGGGCGGCTACCGCCTGGAGGCGACGCGCGTCGAATTCTGGCAGGGCCGGCCTTCGCGCCTGCACGACCGGCTGGTCTACGCGCGCGACGCCGAAGGCGACTGGGTCCTCGATCGCATCGCGCCCTGAAACGCCCATGCGTCCGCAGCCCACGCCCGCCGACTTTCCGGCCCTGTACTTCCGCTCGGCCCTGGGCCGATTCCCCACGGGCGTCACCGTGATCACGGCGGAACACCCCGAGACCGGCACCCCGCTGGGGCTGACGATCAGTTCCTTCAGTTCCGTCTCACTGGAACCGCCGATGGTGCTGTGGACGCTGACGCACACAGCCGCTTCCCTGGCTGCCTTCAGGGCGCTGGACCGCTATGTCATCCACGTGCTGTCGGCCGGCCAGGTGGACCTGGCCCGGCGCTTCGCCAAGGGCCCGCAGGCCGAACGTTTCACCGGCCTGGGCCTGGAACGCGCCCCGAACGGCACCTTGATGCTGGCCGACAGCCGTTGCGCCGCCTGGTTCGAATGCCACAACACCCAGCGCCACGAGGCCGGCGATCACACGATCTTCGTCGGCCAGGTGGAACACTGCCACCGTCAACTGTTGTCACCGCTGATTTATCACGCGGGCGACTTCGAACTGACCCCCGGCAGCGAGCCCCTTTCCCGGAACTAGCGTCACCCCACCGCCCCGGGCGCCTTCCCCGATCTCCGCCATGCACGATTACATCCTGACCCTTTCCTGCCCGGACCGCATGGGCATCGTCCACACTGTCAGTGGCTGGCTGCTGACGCACCACGGCAACATCGTCCACGCCCAGCAGTTCGGCGATCCGGATTCGTCGCGCTTTTTCCTGCGCGTCCATTTCGCCCTGCCGGTCGCCGAGCCGGTCGAATCGCTGACGAGCGATTTCGCCGGCATCGCCGAACGCTTCGAGATGCAGTGCCAGTTCCACGACGCGGCCCGCAAGGCCCGGCTGCTGGTGCTGGTCAGCCGCCAGGGGCATTGCCTGAACGACCTGCTGTTCCGGGTGAGCGGCGGACAGATGCCCGCCGAAGTGGCCGGCGTGGTGTCGAACCATACGGATTTTCGCGCGCTGGCCGAATCCCACGGCCTGCCTTTCCATCACCTGCCCCTCACGGCCGACACCCGCGCCGCCCAGGAGGCGCGGATCCTGGAGCTGGTCGAACGCGAACGGGTCGATCTGGTGGTGCTGGCGCGCTACATGCAGATCCTGTCGCCGGCCCTGTGCCGCGCCCTGGAAGGCCGCGCCATCAACATCCATCACAGCTTCCTGCCCGGCTTCAAGGGCGCGCGACCCTACTACCAGGCGCATGCGCGCGGGGTGAAGCTGATCGGGGCAACGGCACACTACGTGACCGAGGATCTGGACGAGGGGCCCATCATCGAGCAGGACATCGAACGGGTGGACCACGCCATGGGCCCCGGTGATCTGACACGCATCGGCAGCGACATCGAATCCGTCGTGCTGTCGCGCGCCGTGCGCTGGCATGTCGAACATCGCATCCTGCTGAACGAGCGGCGTACCGTGGTGTTCCGCTGACGCAGGCGTGGCGTTGAAACGGGCGCGCGGCCCCGGTGTCTAGGCGGCGCCCAGGTCGAACAGGCTGGTGACCTCGGTCTCCAGCACCTGGGCATCATCCTGGTTGTACAGGCGCCAGGTCCATCGGACAATGCCCAGGTCGTCGCGCGTGGACGACACGCGCTTGGTATCCACCGTGGCCTCCAGGCGCAGCCGGTCACCCGGACGCACCGGCGCGATCCAGCGCAGGCGTTCCAGACCGGGCGAACCGAAGGACTCGGAATCGTGCAGAACGGCTTCGGTGGCCATGCGCATGGCCAGTCCGCAGGTCATCCAGCCGCTCGCGATCAGACCGCCCCAGCGGCTTTCCCTGGCGCGTTCGGCATCGACGTGAAACCACTGAGGATCATAGGCGCGCGCGAACGCCAGCATCTCTGCCTCGTCCACCGTGACCGGTCCGTGATGAATCACCAGGCCGGGTTCGAGTTCCTTGAATTTCATCGAATCGTGCTCCGGAAAGCGGCTGTCGGCCAGTGTAGCGTATCCTCAGCCGAACGCGGCCGCCGCCCGCGTGATCCGGTCATTGACCCCTTGCCAGTCCGGACCTGCGGGAGGGCGTTGCAGCAGGATCCGGTCGTAGCCCGCCTCGTCGAGATCGCGCAGCAATGCGTACAGCCGGTGCGCGTAAACCGCCGGATCGGCCGGCAGGACGATCCAGTCGATACCCGGCGGCGCGGCGTACGGTGCGGCATCCAGGACCACCACGGCCAGCCGCCGGCCCGGGGCATCCGCCGCCCCCCTCTGGAGCAGACTGGACAGGGCGCCGGCGTCCACCAGCGATACCGGCGTGCGCGGCGCATAGTGCGCCTTGAGCGAACCCGACACCCGGGGCGCCGCCGCGTCGGGCAGGGCCGGGACCTCGCCCAGCACCTCGGCGATCTGCGCGGCCGTCACGTGCCCGGGCCGCAACAATACGGGACCGACGCCCCGGTCCAGCCGCGACAGGTCCAGGATCGTGGATTCGATTCCGACCGCCGAGGCGCCGCCTTCCAGGATCATCAGCGCCTGCGCGTCCAGGTGCGGGAATTCACCGCGCACGTGATCGGCGCGCGTGGGCGACACCTGGCCGAACTGGTTGGCCGACGGCGCCGCGACCCCGCCGCAACCGTGCGGCTTGAGGGATGCGAAGGCGCGCAGCAACCGCTGCGCCACCGGATGCGAGGGACAGCGCAGGCCGATGCTGTCCTGTCCGCCGCTGACCGCGTCCGGGATGCGGGCCGCGCGCGGCAGGATCAAGGTCAAGGGTCCCGGCCAGAAGGCCGCCATCAGCCGCCGGGCCTGGGCCGGGATCGAGGCCGCCCAATAGCCCGGATCCGTATCGGGCGACAGGTGGACGATGACGGGATGATCGGACGGCCGTCCCTTGGCGGCATAGATGCGCGCGACGGCTTCGGGATTTTCGGCGTCGGCGCCCAGGCCGTAGACGGTCTCGGTCGGGAAGGCCACCAGCCGCCCCTGGGCCAGCCGCCGGGCCGCTTCCTGGATCTGGTCGGGGCCGGCCTCGGCCGGCCCCGCGTCCGCGAATGGATCAGGCATCGGGCAGTCCCAGCACGGCCGATACCTGGGCGATACGCTCGCGCAGCTGCGCCGCGTCCGCGCCCAGGATGTTCACGTGGCCCATTTTCCGGGCGCGTCGCGCCTCGGATTTGGCGTACAGATGCAGGCGGGTGCCGGGTACGGCCAGCACACCCGCCCAGTCCGGCTCGCGCCGCCGCCCCTGCGCGTCGAACCACAGGTCCCCCAGCAAGTTGAGCATGGCGGCCGGCCGCAGGGGATCGGTGCCACCCAGCGGCAGCCCGGCCATGACGCGCGCCTGTTGCTCGAACTGGCTCACCAGGCAGCCGTCCTGGGTGTAGTGACCGCTGTTATGAGGGCGCGGCGCCATTTCGTTCGCCACCACGCGCCCGTCGCGCAGCACGAAGAATTCCACGCACAGCACACCGTGGTAATCCAGGTGATCGGCCAGCGACAGGGCATGGCCGCGCGCCTGGTCGGCGACGTCGGACGGCACGGAACCATCGACGACCGACAGCGCCAGGATGCCGTCCCGATGGACATTGCGCGAGGGGGGGTAGCTGACGGCGCGGCCACGCAGGTCGCGCGCCACCACCACCGAGATTTCGTAGTCCAGGGGCTGCAGTGCCTCGAGGATGCAGGGCACGCCGCGCAGCGCGTCAAAGGCGCGCCGGGCTTCCTCGCGCGAAGCCACACGGACTTGGCCCTTGCCGTCGTAACCGAGACGGGCGGTCTTGAGGACCCCGGGAAACAGCGCGTCGGGGCAGGCGTCCACGTCGGCCGCGGACCGGATGGCCGCGTGGGCGGCGACCGGCACGCCCGCCGACTGGATGTAGGATTTTTCCGCCAGCCGGTCCTGTGCCACCGCCACGGCATCGCCCGAAGGCGTCGCGATGCGGGTCTGCGCCAGGCGGCGCAGGCTGTCGGCCGGGACGTTCTCGAATTCCGTGGTGACGGCCGCGCAGCGCCGCGCCAGATGGTCAAGCCCGTCCGCGTCGTCGTAGGCGGCACGGATGTGCTCGTCGGCCACCCTGCCCGCCGGACAGGATCCGTCGGGATCCAGCACCGCCACACGGTAACCCATGGCCTGGGCGGCCTGGCAGAACATGCGGCCCAACTGGCCGCCGCCCAGTACGCCCAGCCAGGCGCCGGGAGGCAGCGGCGCAGGCTCGCCGCCGCCTAGGCGTTGCGCGCTCATGCGCCCTCCGGCGGCACGACCATGGCGCGCGCGGTGCCGGTCTGGCGCGCGCGGTACTCCTGCAATTTTTGCAGGAGCGCGGAATCGGTCATGGCCAGATTGGCCACCACGTGCAGGGCGGCGTTGGCCGCGCCGGCCTCGCCGATGGCGAAGGTGCCCACCGGCACACCGCGCGGCATCTGCACGATGGACAGGAGGGAGTCTTCGCCGCGCAGGTAGCGCGAAGGCACGGGCACGCCGAACACCGGCACCGGCGTCAGCGCCGCCATCATGCCGGGCAGGTGGGCCGCGCCGCCCGCCCCCGCGACGATGGCGCGCAGGCCGCGTTCCACCGCCCGGGCGCCATATTCGACCATGTCCAGCGGCATGCGATGAGCGGACACGACGCGGGACTCATGGGCAATGCCGAATTCCTCGAACACCGCCGCCGCATGACGCATCACGTCCCAGTCGCTGGACGAGCCCATGACGAGGCCGACCACGGGCGCCGGCGCGGCAGCGAATGCGGGATGACTCATCGCGCCCCCTGGGTCAGGCGATCCAGGGCTTCGCGGTACTTGGCGGCCGTGCGTTCCAGCACGTCGGCCGGCAGGCGCGGCGCGGGGGCGGTCTTGTCCCAGTCCTGGGTTTCCAGCCAGTCGCGCACGAACTGCTTATCGAAGGAGGGCGGGCTGATGCCCACGGCGTAGGCGTCCGCCGGCCAGAAGCGCGAGGAATCCGGCGTCAGGACTTCGTCCATCAGGTGCAGCGTGCCGCGCGCGTCCAGGCCGAACTCGAACTTGGTGTCGGCGATCAGGATACCCTTGCCGCGGGCGTATTCGGCGGCCTCGGCATACAGTGCCAGGGTGACGCGGCGCAGCTCGGCCGCGAGATCGGCGCCCACCTGGGCCACGACATAGTTGAAATCGACATTTTCGTCATGCTGGCCGAATTCAGCCTTGGCCGCAGGGGTGAAGATCGGCTCCGGCAGGCGTTCAGCCTGGCGCAGCCCCGGTGGCAGGGCGATGCCGCAGACCGCGCCGGTGGCCTGGTAGTCCTTCCAGCCCGAGCCGATCAGATAGCCGCGCGCGACGGCTTCGACCAGGATCGGTTCCAGGCGCTTGACCACCATGGCGCGCCCGGCCACCTGATCGCGTTCGCCGGGGGCGACCACGTCTTCCGGGGCGATCCCGGTGGCGTGCGTCGGAATCAGGTGCCCCAGACGCCCCAGCCAGAACTCGGTCAGGGCGGTCAGCACCTGGCCTTTGCCGGGAATGGGGTCGTCGAGGATCACGTCGAAGGCCGAGATCCGGTCGGTGGCGACGATGAGCAGCTTGTCTTCGCCCACGGCGTACATGTCGCGGACCTTGCCGCGCCCCAGGAGGGGCAGCGATTCGATGGAGGATTGGAGCAAGGCCTTCATGTGAGTTTATTTCACCAGTTGCGTGAGTTCGCCGGAGGCGTAGCGCGCCGCCATGTCGGACAGCGGGATCGCCTTGATCTTGGAGGCATGGCCGGCGGCGCCGAATTGCTCGTAGCGGGCCAGGCAGACCTTTTTCGCGGCCTCGCGGGCCGGTTTCAAGTATTCGCGCGGATCGAACTTGGACGGGTTTTCGGCCAGGAAACGGCGGATCGCGCCGGTCATGGCCAGGCGGATGTCGGTATCGATGTTGACCTTGCGCACGCCGAACTTGATGGCTTCCTGGAGTTCTTCCACGGGCACGCCGTAGGTTTCCTTCATGTCGCCGCCGAACTGGCGGATTTCCGCCAGCAGTTCCTGGGGCACGCTGGAACTGCCGTGCATCACCAGGTGGGTGTTGGGCAGCCGGGCGTGGATTTCCTTGATCCGCTGCACCGACAGGATGTCGCCGGTGGGCTTGCGGGTGAATTTGTAGGCGCCGTGGCTGGTGCCCACCGCGATGGCCAGGGCGTCCAGCTGGGACTGCTTGACGAAGTCGGCGGCCTGCTCGGGGTCGGTCAGCAGTTGTTCGCGGGTCATGGTGCCCTCGGCGCCGTGCCCGTCTTCCTTGTCGCCCTTCATCGTTTCCAGGGAACCCAGGCAGCCCAGTTCGCCTTCGACAGTGATGCCCAGCTTGTGCGCCATGGCGACGACCTGACGGGTGACGTCCAGGTTGTATTCGTAGGAGGCGATGGTCTTGCCGTCGGCCATCAGCGAGCCATCCATCATGACGCTGGAGAAACCCAGTTCGATGGCGCCCCGGCACACGTCGGGCGACTGGCCGTGGTCCTGGTGCATGACCACGGGGATGTGCGGATAGGATTCGACCGCGGCCTGGATGAGGTATTTCAGGAAACCCTCGCCCGCGTATTTGCGCGCGCCGGCCGACGCCTGCATGATGACCGGGCTGTCGGTCTGGGCGGCGGCCTCCATGATGGCCTGGACCTGTTCCAGGTTGTTGACGTTGAACGCAGGGATCCCGTAACCGTGCTCGGCGGCGTGATCGAGGAGCTGACGCATGGATACCAGGGCCATGGCTGGACCTCCAGAAGAGAATGGAATGGTGGAAAAGCGGATTCCGGGATTTTAAGGCGGAACGTGAATCGATGCTGGCGCCCGGAGCGGCGCCGACACGCGGCGAGGGCCGAGGATCGGAACGAGGTCAGGACGCCGGTCGCCGCGCGGACTTGGGCCGGAACGACCGCACCACCTCGTCGCGCGTCTCGACGTAAGGGCCGCCGATCAGGTCCAGGCAATACGGCACGGCCGCGAAGATGCCGGGCACCAGGACGGCGCCGTCCTCGCCGCGCAGGCCTTCCAGTGTTTCCCGGATGGCCTTGGGCTGGCCGGGCAGGTTGACGATCAGGGCGGCGTGGTCCGGCAGTTCGCGGATCACCGCCACCTGGCGCGAAAGAATGGCCGTCGGCACGAATTTCAGGCTGACCTGGCGCATCTGTTCGCCGAAGCCGGGCATCTCGCGGGTCGCCACGTCCAGCGTGGCCTCGGGCGTCACGTCACGTCGGGCCGGGCCGGTCCCGCCGGTGGTCAGCACCAGGTCGCAGCGCGCCTCGTCCACCAGTTCGCGCAGGACGGCGGCGATGCCGGCCCGCTCATCCGGGATCAGCCGGGCGACCACTTGGGGCGGCCGCGTCAGGGCGGATCCCAGCCAGTCCCTCAGGGCGGGGATGCCCTGATCCTGGTAGACACCGGACGAAGCCCGGTCGGACACGGACACCAGGCCGACGATCAGTTCATCGGGGTGCGTGCGGCGCAAGGGAAAAGAATCGCTCATCGGATTAGACTGTACGGACATGAAGAGACAGACATTCTATAGGCCCGCGGACACGGGCCGGGCGGAGATCCAGTGATGGCGAACACCCTGCTGCTCGTCGGCGGAGACCTGTGCGCGCGCACGGCCCGCGCGCTGGACCCCGGAACCTGGACCTGTGTCGGCCTGCGGCGGCGGGCCATGGAAGCCCGGCCCGGCGACCGGATCCGCTGGCTGCGGGCCGACCTGTGCGATCCGGACTCGCTGACTGCGGCGATGGCCGCCGTCCGGGGACTCGCGTCCGGTCCCGTCACCCACATCCTGTATGCTCCCGCGCCCGATGCGCGCACGCCGGAGGCCTACGCACGCGCCTATCCCCAGGGCCTGCGGGCACTGCTGGACGCCCTGCCCGATCCCGACGGGCTGCGGCGCTGCCTGCTGGTCGGCTCTTCCGCCGTCTGGGGGCCGGACGCGGCCGACGGCCTGGTCGACGAAGACACGCCGGCCGCGCCGACGGACTTCCGCGGCGCGAAGATACTGGAGGCCGAGGCGCTGCTGCACGACCGGCTGCCCGGACAGGGCGTGGCCCTGCGCCTGTCGGGCCTCTACGGCCCCGGACGGCTGCGCCTGCTGGACGGCTTGCGTGCCGGGCGGATCGCCGCGCCGGACGGCCCTGGCCACTGGGCCAACCGGATCCACATCGACGACGCCGCCCGGGCCTGCGCCCACCTGCTGAGCCTGGCCGCCCCCCTGCCTTGCTACATTGGCACCGACGATCACCCCCTGCCCACGGCGGCCCTGTACGACGCGCTGGCGCGAATGGCGGGCGGGCCGCCCCCCGCGCGGGAGATCCGCCCGCCCGACGGCAAGCGTCTGTCGAACGCGCGGCTGCGCGCCAGCGGCTGGGCGCCCGCCTGGCCCGACACGCTGCAAGGCTACGCGGCCTGCCTGGCCTCCACACAGCCATGACCCCCAGACGTCCCGCGCACGCCCCCACCCCGCCGCTTGCAGACAGCCCGGAGCCGGCAGGCGCGGGTCAAGCCGCCGGGACCGACCTGCGTCCGGCCGCCTCGCTGAGTCTGCGCAGCGGCGGCCAAAGCTGGGGCACGGAACGGCGCATGGCCCTGCTGGCCGCCATCGGCACCGAAGGCTCGATCAGCGCGGCGGCGCGACAGGTCGGGCTGAGCTACAAGGCGGCCTGGGACGCAGTGGACATGATGAACAGCCTGTCCGGCGAATTGCTGGTCGAACGCGTCACCGGCGGCAAGCGCGGCGGCGGGGCGCATCTGACCGGCCGGGCGCGTGCACTCGTCGCCTGGTACCAGGCGGCCCAGGCGGAACACCGGCGCTTCATGGAAACCCTGTCGCGCTTCGGCCCCGACGGCACCCGGCACCTGGACCTGCTGCACAGCATGGCGCTGCAGACCTCGGCACGCAACCGCTACGAGGGCGTCATCGGCGCCATCGAGTCCGGCCGCATCAATGACCGCATCCGGCTGGACCTGGGCGGGGCCGCGTGCCTGACCGCCACGCTGACGCATGCCAGCACCGAAAGACTGGGCCTGACCGAAGGCCGGCGCGCGCTGGCTTTCCTGAAAGCCCAGGCGGTCCGCATCCGGCCGGCGGGAACCGGCGCAACGCATACGCCCGGCGCCCCGGCCTCCGATCCCGAAGGCGCGAACCGCTGGACCGGCCGCATCGTCCATCTGGCGAACGACGGCGCCCTGACGGAGATCGGCCTGGAAATCAGCCCGCACGTGCGCATCACGGGACTGGCCGATCCGGACATCCCGGGCGGCGGCCTTGCACCCGGCACCATGGCCATGGCCTGTTTCCAGGCCGCCGACGTGTTGATCGGGACGGCGGACTGAGCGAGGCCTGCCCGCGGCGCCGGAACCGTTCCGGCCGCCACGGCACCCGCGTGGACATGTCAGAGCCGGCGAACCGATTCGGCGCCGCCCTGGATTGCGCCGTGGACCATGTGAAAGACCTCTTCGGCCAGCGCCTGGACGTCGGCCTGGTCGTGCGTGATCAGCACGGTCGGAATATCGATGTCGCGCTGCAATTGCGCCAGTTCTTCCCGCATCCGCGCCCGCAGACCGGCGTCCAGGGCCGACAGGGGTTCGTCCAGCAACAACAGCCCCGGATCCGTGGACAACGCCCGCGCCAGCGCCACACGCTGGCGCTGGCCACCGGACAGTTCGGCGGGATAGCGATCCAGCAGCGCGTCCAGTCCGAAGGCCCGCACCCAGCGTCGCGCCCGTTCCGGCAGATCGCGGCGGCCATGCAGGTTCAGCCATCCGTGCCGCAAGCCGAACCCGATGTTCTGGCGCACCGTCAGATGGGGAAACAGCGCATAGTCCTGGAACAAATAGGCCAGCCGCCGGCCGCGCGGCGGCACGTCCACACCGGTTTCGGCGTCGAACAGCACCCGGCCGGCGACCTCGATGCGGCCCCGGTCGGGCCGCAGCAGCCCCGCGATGGCCTGCATCGTCAGGCTCTTGCCCGAGCCCGACGGCCCGAACAGCGCCACGCGCCGGGCGTCGGTGCGCCAGCGCGGCCGCAGCAGAAAACCATCGGCGCCGCCGACACGGCATTCGATATCGACCGACAGGCTCATGACGCGCTCCGCCGCACAGACCGCCCCTTGCGTCCGCCGCGTCCGCCGGGCACCAGCCAGGACGCCAGGCAAAGGATCGCGACGCAGGTCGCGGACGTGACCAGCACCAGGATGTTGGCCGTGTCGTCGTTGCCGGCCTGGACCGCCTCGTAGATGGCGATCGACAGGGTCTGCGTGCGGCCCGGGATGTTGCCAGCCACCATCAGCGTGGCGCCGAATTCACCCAGCGCGCGCGCGAACGCCAGCAGCACTCCGGCCAGGATGCCGCGCATCGCCAGCGGCAGGCTGACGCGAAAGAACACCGCGGCGGGCGGCACACCCAGCACGGCGGCGGCCTGCTCGAGACGGTGGTCCACATCCAGGAAAGCCGCGCGGGCGGCCTTGAGCACCATCGGGAAGGCCACCACGGCGGCGGCCACCACGGCACCCTGCCAGGTAAAAACCAGTTCGATGCCGTGCGACTGCAGCCAGCCGCCCAGCCACCCGCGACGGCCGAACAGCACCAGCAGGTAGTAGCCGGTCACGGTGGGCGGCAGCACCATGGGCAGTGTCAGGAAAGCATCGACCAGGTCGCACCAGCGCGAGGACCAACGCGACAGCCCCCAGGCGACGGCGATCCCGGCCACCGTCGCCAGCACGGTCGCCCAGCCCGCGACCTTCAGCGACAGCAGCAACGGAACCCAGACGCCGCTCATCGGATCAGGGCTTGACGAAGCCGTACCGCGACAGCACGGCCTGGCCGTCGGCCGACAGCAGGAACGTCAGGAAGTCGGCGGCCTCCGGCGCGCGGCCGTCACGCCGCACCAACGCGACCGGATAAGACACCGGCGTGGGGGTTTCGATCGCCTCGACGACCCTGACCCTGCCCTTCATGAGCGCGGCGTCGGTGGCGTAGACGAAACCGGCGTCGACCTCGCCCCGTTCCACATAGCTGAGCACCTGGCGCACGTTCTGGCCCAGAATCTCATGCGCCTTGACCGTATCCCAGGCGCCGGCCCTTTCCAGAGCGGCACGGGTGTAGCGGCCCACCGGCACGGAGTCCGGGTTGCCCAGGGCGATACGCGTCACGCTCTGTTTTTTCAGGTCGGCCAGCGACGCGATCCCTCTGGGGTTGTCGGCCGGCACCACCAGCACGACCTCGTTGCGGGCGAAATCCACCCGGGTCGCGGGATCCACCGCCTTGGCGGCCACGGCCTTGTCCATGGCCTTCTGGTCGGCCGAGGCGAACACGTCGGCCGGCGCGCCCTCGGTGATCTGGCGCAGCACCACGTCCGACGAACCGAAAGTGGTCAACACCTTCGTCCCCGGATGGGCGGCCTCGTACTGCGTCGCCAGTTCCTTGAGCGCATTGGTCAGACTGGCGGCCGCCGACACCAGGACTTCGCCGGCGACGGCCGGCATCGCCGCGCAGGTCAGGGCGCACGCGGCCACCCAGGGACGGATCTTCATGCAGGACTCCTTGGTTTTCCTCGTAGGCCCGGTCCCATGAACCGGGCCTGCGACAGGTCTCATCGTAATATACATAGGTATATTCCGCTATTCGATCCGTATGATGATTGACATTGAACAAACCGGCGCGCCCGGCCAGCGAGGCGACGGGTGGACATGCCTGCGCGCCACGCGGGCTTCGCCCGCTTGCCGTCCGTCTCGCGGCCCGCATGCCACCGGGATGCGCCAAGCGGTAAAATCCACGCATGCCCGCGACGGACGCTCCTACGGATAGGGCGCAGCCCTCCTCCTTCCCGACGATCGACGCCTTCCTGGACGCCCTGTGGCTGGAGGACGGCCTGGCGGACAATACCCTGGCCGCCTATCGGCGCGATCTGTGCGCCTTCGGCGGCTGGCTGCGCCTCGAACACGGCCGTCCGCCCGAATCCGCGCTGCGGGAGGACATCCAGGCCTGGCTGGCGGCTCAGCACCGTCAGACCAAGGCCAGCACGGCCAACCGCCGCCTGGCCGCGCTGCGGCGCTTTTTCCTGTGGGCGCTGCGATGCGGCCTGTGCGTCGAGGATCCCTGCCTGGGCCTGCGCAGCGCCCGCCAGCCCGCCCGCTTCCCCAAGACCCTGTCCGAAACCCAGGTCGAGGCCCTGCTGGCCGCGCCGGACGTCCGCTCCACGCTGGGCCTGCGCGACCGCGCCATGGTGGAGACTTTGTACGCCACCGGCCTGCGGGTCAGCGAGCTGGTCGGCCTGGACGTCCAGGACCTGAGCCTGAGCGACGGCGTGTTGCGCGTCGTCATGGGCAAGGGCGGCAAGGACCGTCTGGTCCCCCTGGGCGCCGAAGCCCTGCACTGGATCGAGCGCCACCTGCGCGAAAGCCGGCCCGCCATCCTGGGCGCGCGCCCCTGCGACGCCCTGTTCGTCACCGCCCGGGGCGCCGCCATGACGCGCCAGGCTTTCTGGCTGCTGATCCGCAAATACGCCCTGCAGGCCGACATCCGCGTGCCGCTCTCGCCCCACGTCCTGCGCCACGCCTTCGCCACCCATCTGCTGAACCACGGCGCAGACCTGCGAGTCGTGCAGATGCTGCTGGGCCACGCGGACATCTCCACCACACAGATCTACACCCATGTCGCCCGCGAACGGCTCAAGACCCTGCACGCACAGCATCATCCGCGCGCGTGAGGGACGGCACCCGCAAGAATCCACCATGTCCAAGGCCAAGCACACCTCCGAGACCCCCGCCACCCACTGGCTGCGACAGCAGAAGATCCCTTTCGGCGAGCATCCCTACGACTACGTCGACCATGGCGGCGCGCGCGAGGCCGCGCGCCAGTTGGGCGTGCCCCCGCACCAGGTCGCCAAGACCCTGATCATGGAGGACGAGCAGGCCCGGCCGCTGATCGTGCTGATGCACGGCGATTGCGAAGTCTCCACCAAAAATCTGGCCCGCCAGACCGGGGCCAAGAAGATCGCGCCCTGCGCGCCGGAGACGGCGCAGCGCCACTCGGGCTACCAGGTGGGCGGCACTTCGCCCTTCGCCACGCGCAAACGCATGCCGGTGTGGGTCGAAGCCGGACTATTGGACTACGACACGGTGTATCTGAACGGCGGACGACGGGGTTATCTGATCAGCGTGGCATCGAGCGTGCTGACCGGAGCGCTGGGCGCGAAGCCCGTGTCGGTGGCGCTGGAGGAATAAGGATAGGGCCGCCCAAAGGCGAAAGGGCGCCCACGCTGCGCCAGCATTTCTGGCGCCTCCGGCAGGAATCGAACCTGCAATCTTCCCTTAGGAGGGGAAAGTTATATCCATTTAACTACAGAGGCGCGGTACCAAAGCGGCGCTGCCGCAACAGCAGCCCGGAAAGCGGACGGCCGCATCGACGCAAGCTGGCGATTATAGTCTACGACCCGGCCGCCAGGTCCACCGCCGCGCCGATCTCGCGGGCGGTTTCCCGAACAGCCTCCAGCAGGCGGCGGGCGCCCGGACTGTCGGCCTGGGCGGCCAGCAGATTGCCCGACACGCGGATGTATTCAGGCCGGATCTCATGCAGGTACAGCAGCGCCTCGGGCTGCTCGGCGAAGCGCCGCAGCCCGAGGCGCACGCCATGCTGGCGCAGCATCGAGGCGAACGCCACCACCGGCGCCCGATGCGCCACCAGCCCGTAGGAATCCAGATCCATCAACAAGCGGGCGCTCTGGTCGGGCGCCTCGGCCAACAGACCGGCAACCTCGCCGCGGAATTCCTCGTTCAGGATCGAGGCCAGCGACACGCGCAGCACCAGATCCCCTCGATGCGCGCGCAGCCAGCCCAGCCCCAGGCTGATGGCCTGGACGTCGCAGGCCGCGGACAAGCCCAGCCGCACCGCCGGCGGCATGAACAGGTAGCCGGAGAGCGGTTCCGAAGCGCCGGGTTCGTGCAGGGTCAGCAGCCCCTGGGCACGCTCTTGCACATCGGCCGACGGATCGCGCTGGGTCGCCAGCGCGAACCAGCCCTCGTCCAGGGCACTGCGCAAGAGTGCGCGCCAGGCCTGCTCGCCACCACCCCGGCTGCCCGTCACGCCCCGCAGATCCTCGCCCGGCAAGTATTCCACGTCCGCATGGCCGGCGCTTTCGGCGCGCATCAGCGCCTCGTCCAGGCGCGACAATACGTCGCTGAGCCCCTCGCCCGCTTCGAAATCGGTCAGCACCATGCGCCAGCGGCACAGCCCCGCCTGCCCCAGTTGAATCCGCTGCGCCTGCAGGATTTCGCCCACGGCCTGCGCCACGCGCACCGCCATCGGCCCGGGCATCATCGGCAGAATGAAGGCGAAATCCGATCCGTTCAGGCGCGCCAACCAGGCCTGCTGACCGAGCCGTTCGCGCAGCACCTCCAGCACGAGCCGGCCCATGTTGCGCAACCACTGGTCCACGACCTGGCGGCTCATGGTCTGGTTGATCGACTGCAGGTCGCACTGGCGGAACAGCATCACGTGGCCGTCCTCGCCCTGACCTGGCTTGGATTGCTCCAGGAGCCGGCGCAGTTCATTGATGAAATACTTGCGATTGGCCAGACCCGTCACCGCGTCCTGGTTCAATTCAAGTTCCAGCGACTCGATGCGGGACTGGCGCTCCGCCGCCGTCGCCCTCACCCGCTCGTGCGTGCGCGTGATGATCTGGGCCACCTCGCGCAGTTCCACCATCGCGGGATGGCGCACCGGGGGCAGATCGTCGCCCGCCGCCGCTTGCGCCATGGCCTGGACGCGCGCCGTGACATCGTCCTGGAGCGCCCGCCGCAGCCAGCGCATCAGCATGAACACGAACAGCCCCCACAGGATGCCGGCGCCCACCGTCAGGGTCACGATCCGCGCCGTGCTGGCCCACAGGGCGTTGCGCGCATAGGCGTCGTTCGCCTGCAGCCGGACCACACCCAGCTGGGTCCAGCCGTTGGTCACCTGGCGCTGGGCTTCATGCCGCTCCAGAGGCAGCAGATGGCTGAACCAGCCCGGCGCGTTCACCCGGTCGTCGCTGCCGTCCTCGATCTCGCGCCGGATCAGGATCCGGCCCGTGGGGTCCAGAAATTCCACCACCTGGAACTGGCCGCTGTCGAACAGCACGGAGATCAGCAGTTCCCGCACCGTGGGATCCTGATTGGACGGCTGCGAGAGCGTCAGGGCCAGGGACGTCGCGGTGGAATCGCTCTGCGCCTGAAGCTGGGCGTCCAGGTATTGACGCGCCGAACCGACGCTGGAAATGGTCGCCCCGGCGAGGATCACCAGGATCGCCAGGGTCACGCTCAACAGCAATTGTCTCAAGAGGGACATGACATTCCTTTCATTCCATCATGGCTGAAACCCCTCGGTCCGCATGCGGGACAGCAGATCCCGCCAACGACCGATGCGCTCCACCGAAGACCGCTTCCCACCGGGGATGTAGACCCCCTGGGCATTGAAACTGAACACCGGCGTCAGATCCGGCCGATTGTGCGCGGGCTGAATCCGGTCCACCAGGCTGTCGAGCACCAGGGGTTCCGCCTGGGGCTGCGGATAATAACCCAGCACCATGTGGGCGATGCTCTGACTGCCGACCTGGGCACGCACATACACGAAGCGCAGCTTTTCGGGCGCCACCCCCAGGTGCAGCAAGGAAAAATACTTGCCGATCACATAGTCTTCGCAATCCCCGGCGCCCTTGGCCAGGGATTGAAGCGGCGTGGCCCAGTAATCCACCTGCCCCCAGATGGAGATGTCCTCTCCCCCGATCAGGGCGTTGTTCCAGAAACCGTTGACCATGCGCAGCTTTTCCTGTTCGTCCAGCCCGGCGGCCTGCGCCAGCATGGCCTGCCAGGCTTCCACGGCGCGACCGGCCTTGGCCCCGTAGTGTTGACGGGCATAGGATGCCAGCGCCCCCGGGTCGAACGTGACCGCTGGCGCCGGCCCCCAGGCCAGCGCCAGGCACAGGGCCAGCGCCGTCAGCCCCCGCGACAGGGCCCGGACCCTGGCAGCGGTCGGCTGGCAATAGGGCATGCACGGATTCTGATACAAATGGAGGCGCCGGGAAAGGGGTGACGCAACAATTCCATGATTGTCGCAAGGATACTATCGGGAGCGCGCGGGTTTTGCCATTGGCGGCGAAGACAGGAGCGCTCCCAGGCATGGACCGGCCCCTGCTCCTGTGCCACACGACGGGCTCTCGCGGGCGCGGCCCGGCCGAAGACGGCGCTGCGTGGCCGCTCGGCCTCTTCTGATACCATCCGACCCAGCGTCCAGACGGGCGGGCTTCAAGACCAAGGGGGGAAGACCGGAATGAAAAAAACCGTGAGAACCGCGGCTTTCAAGCGCCGCATGCGCGCCATCGCATGGCTCATGGCCGGCGCCATCGGCCTCGCGCCAACCGCCCAGGCCTGCACGGGCATTACCCTGACGGCAGCCAGTGGCGACGTGGTCCGCGCCCGCACGATGGAATTCAACGTCAATCTCAAGTCGTCCATCATCATGATCCCACGGGCCCAGGCTCGTACCGGCACCACACCGGACGGCAAGCCGGGCATCCGATGGAAGGCCAAGTATGCCAGCGTCGGCACCAGTCCGATGGGCCTGCCGTTCATCGTGGACGGACTGAACGAGAAAGGTCTGTCGGTGGGTCTGTTCTACTTCGATCAGTCGGCCAGGTTCCAGCCTTACACGCCCGCCGACGCACCGCGCACTTTGGCGTCCTGGGAGCTCGGCTCATACATTCTCGATCGTTTTGCCACGGTGGATGAGGTTCGCCAAGGCCTGGACGACGTCATCGTCGCGCCCGCGACATTCGATCAATTCGATATCGTGTTGCCACTTCATTTTGTCGTCACCGACACGTCGGGCCAGACCATCGTCATCGAATACGTCGATGAAAAGCTGAATATCCACGAGAACAACATCGGGGTCATCACGAACAACCCGCCCTTCGACTGGCACATGACCAATCTGCAGAACTATGTGAATCTCGATCTGCAAAACGCGCCCGCAAAGCATCTGGGCCGCGTCGAGATCAAGGGCCTGGGCCAGGGCACCGGCCTGCTCGGCATGCCCGGGGACTTTACTTCGCCTTCACGATTTGTCCGGGCGACAATCTTCGCTCACGGCGTCATCCAGAGCCCCGATGCCGATCACGCGATTTTTCAAGCCTTTCACATACTGAACAACTTCGATATTCCAAAAGGCGTGGCACGCGAGGGGCACGCGGACGCGCACGGCAACGTCAATGCCGATTACACCCAGTGGACAAGCGCCAATGATCTCTCCGCCCGACGTTTCTACTTCCGCACGTACGAGGACAGCACCGTCCGTGTCGTCGACCTGACAAAGCAGGATCTCGATGCGGGCAGGATTCTTTCCTGGCCGATGGATCGCAGGAACCCTGTCATGGAACTGGGAAGCCTCTGAACGGGCATTCGCGCCGCGCGCGGCGGGACGCCGGATCGGTATGAGCGACGCCCGCGCGCCAGGAGTGGCTGGCGCGCGGGCGCGAGGCCCGGGAAGACGACGGCCTAGCTGTGATCCACCTTCAGTTTGCCGTCATTGATCAGCCCCTGGATCAGCGCCGCCTGATCACCGCCATGGCCTGCCGTCAGATCGACGTTGTCGATGACGATCTGCTGATCATGGCCGCCCGCCACATTCCCCGTCGTGCTGACGTCGATGATGGTCTTGCCCGCATCCGCGCCGGTGCCGCCGCTGATATGAAGGTACTGCGTCAGGTCGTTGGCATCCGTATGGCCGCTCAGCAGATCGCTGAGATCGAGCACATCCTTGCCCAGCGCGCCGCCACTCGTCGTCCCGAGGTCCGTCACATGATCCACCGCGGGCGTCGTGGTCGTGCCCTGGTCGCCCAGTTTCCAGACGAAGACATCGTCGCCGGCGCCGCCGGTCAGGAAATCGTTGCCGGCGCCGCCATGCAGGTGGTCGTTTCCGGCGCCCCCCACCAGAGTGTCGCTGTCATGCCCGCCGAACAGCGCATTGCCCCCGCCCGTACCGGTCAGGGTATTGGACTGGCTGGACGAATTGTCGATCGACACGTCGAAGTTGGCCGACGCCTGATCCGCAGTGCCGTCCGTCACGGTGGCGCCCAGATGCAGGGTCAGGCCGCCCTGGTCGACGACATGGGTGACGTCATGGGCGTCTGTATGCCATTTCACCTGGATTCGCTCATCCACCGAGAACTGGCTGTCCGTATCGCCAGCGCCGATGACGATGTGATCGATGCTGCGGCCGCCCGATGCCTGGATGGTGACGTCCTGCGTCCCATCGTCGCCATTCGAGCCCTGGAATCTGGACTGCCATGCCGCCGTCACATCCACATCCTCGTGCGACCCGTCGGAGTAGAACACGGTGATGTGGGCCGTGTCCTCGTTCCCTCTGGACTGGCTGCTCCTGCCATCCGCCTGGCGGTCCCCGAACTGGTTCAGGGTCAGGGCCACCTCGGTGATGTGCCGCCCGTCGGCCGCATTGGCGCTGAAATCCAGCACCAGTTTCTCGCCGAAGCTCCCATCCGACCGACTGCTGTTGTTCCCCGGGCCGTAAGTATTGTTCTGGATGTACCGATCATCCGATCCGGAACTGTCCCAGCTCGTATTATCGACGCTGATGCCCCGGTTCGAACTGCCGTTCACCACGACATTCGCGGCCGCGTCGCTTCCGTCCTTGACGCCATTGACGCCGCCCTGGTCGAGGAAAGCCGACAGCGTCAGCTTGACGCCGCCTTCAATGCCACTGACACTCGCCTGGCTGTCATAGTCGCCGAAATCGAAACTGGCGGTTCCGCTGGCTTCAGGCACCGTCGTGGTGTAGGAGGCGACCGGATCCAGCGTCCCGGTCATGTGCACGGAATACGTGCCGTCCGCCGCCGAACCGGAGACCTCGAATACCGAATGCCACGACCCGCCAGACTGATACCCGGCCGACACTGTGCCGTCCGGATTGGTCCGGTAGCTCAATTCGTGCCCACCCGAAGTCAGGGTGATCGACTGCGGCGCGCCATCCACCATGACGCTGGCCATCACCGCCGAGCCGTGCAGACTGGCCTGATCGGCGCCTGTAATGGCGATCGTGGCGCCGGACACATCCTTGCCCACATCGATACCGGTATCCGCTGTGGTGACCAGCCCCGCCTCATTGGCCAACAGGGTGTTGTCCGCCACATGCTCGATCGTCGGAACCTCCGGAATGTTCTTGTGCCCGCTCAGGTCGATCGTGATGTGCCCGGTCTGGGTATCGTCATCCGAATCCGTGACGGTGTAGTTGTAGGTCAGAGTTTGGTCGCCGATCTGGAAATTGTCCCGCGCGGCCCGGCTCATCTCGAACACATAATGCCCATCGGCGCCCACCGTCAGGGTGCCGTATTGATTGGTGATGACCGTTGAACCGCCGGCGCCCGGCACCCCATTTTCCCAGACCACCGATCCGGCGCCATCGGCGCCGTACTGCCACGTCGTGACGCCGGAATTCGGGTCGAACAGATCCCCTTCGACCCGGGGCAAGTCATCGGTGGAGGAAATCGTGGCGTACAGATCGAACGAATTCGCCTTGTTTTCCTGCGTATGGATCGACGAGACCAGGTTCCCCTGCGCATCCAGGAAACCCTTGATATCCAGCACATAGGTCCGGTCGCCCACCGTGAAGGTCTGCGTGGCTGTCGAATTCGTGATGGTCACGAGATCATCGTCCCGCGAATCACCATAATTGTTCGGCGTCTCCGTATGGCCGAGATTGATCGTGTGCTGAATGACGTGCTCGACGCCATCGATCGTCACGTGGATGGAGACCTGCAGGTCGACGGAGGTCAGGGTGTTCCC
The DNA here is from genome assembly GCF_027214045.1 of Castellaniella denitrificans. Lineage (GTDB taxonomy): Bacteria > Pseudomonadota > Gammaproteobacteria > Burkholderiales > Burkholderiaceae_B > Castellaniella > Castellaniella denitrificans_A. The sequence continues at coordinate 124,144 of NZ_JAPWHE010000008.1, forward strand.
GCTCACCGGGAAATTATTGTGGGTGAAGGTGCCCAGCTTGAAGGTCGTATCCAGAAGATTCGAGTCCGCGCCGCGCAGATCCTCGTTGTCCACAAAGGCATAGCCGGAACCCTGGCTGGCACTTCCCCAGACAATCCGGTCGATCCCGGCATCGCTGTCGTTGTTGATGGTGTCGCTCAGGTTTCCATTGTTGGTGAGATGCCAGTTCACGAACCCGGACTCGAGGCCGCCCACGCTGATGACGCTGACAGGCACGCCCAGGTCGCTGCCGGCATTGGGATTGTTGGCCGGCGCGTCGTCCTGGATATGGATCGTCAGGTTGGACGTGCCCGCGGCGCCGTGGGAATCCGTGACCTTGACCTTGACGTCGAAGGACTCCACATCGTTCTGCACATCATGGCCGGGGTGTTCGATAGGCGCGAGCAGCTTGACCGTGTAGTTTCCATCGTTGTCGATGGTCACCGTGATCACGTCCCTGCCGACGGTATTGCCCGCGTCCTTGGTGCTGCCCGTCAAGGTATGGCCGTCATCGGAAATATCCCAATGCACCGGACGGCCGTCGGACTTGAAGGCCCCCGTGGGCGGGGCGAGCAGGCTGACTTGATGACCGCCCGTGTCGCCGGGATCGGCAATCGTCAGCGCGCCCGTCATCAGGGTATTCAGGCTGGTCTCGGACACCAGCAGCTCGGCCCCGTTGATGGCGGGCGGCGCGTTGTCCGTGCCCTCGGATGTCACGACGAATGACGTCTGCGCGGTATCGCCGTCGCCATCCGTGCCGGTGACATTGACCGTGAACGAGAGATCCTCCGCCGGCACGCTTTCCGTGTAGGACAGCGTGGAGAAGGAAACATTGACACCGCTGGTGGCCGTCAGCGTCACCGTATCGAAACTGGCGAACGGAGCCCCTGCCGCCGCAAGGTCGGCGGGCGTGATCTCGACCGCCGCAGTCGTGTCCGTGACAGGGACATGGATCATGACGCTCTGGCTGCCACTTTGCACCAGCACATCGATCGTGCCAGCCGTCTTGAAGGACGAAATATTCAAAGTGAAATGCGACAGGGCCTCATCAAACACCATGCGGAAGCTTTCGCTGCCATTGAACTGCGGGTTGCCCATGCCAAATTCATGATCGCTGGTACCGCCGATGGTATTGGCATTGAACGTGCCCCCATTGAGCGCCGTCAATGTGGCAAAACCAAAGTCGTAGGTCGTGATAGGCGAATTGTCGATATTGGCCGCCACATCGAAGGTCTGCGTGGATCCGGGACGCGCGGCCAATTGTTCGACCGTGTATGTCGCATTGTCGGCGTTCAGCGTGACCGTGAAAATCGGCGTCCCATTTTGGTCTTTGATCGTGCCGACCCCGGTGTCCAGGCCGCTCACCGTCCAGTCCGCCGGCAAGCCGTCGATACTGGAGATGACATGCGAGGCCCCGGCGATGTCCGCGCCGGTATTGAACACCAGATCCCCCGTTTCCGTGCCCACTTCGTTGGGCATCGACGTGTCCGTATGCGTCCCGAAGGTCGGCACGTCGTCGATCACGTTGACCGTGATCGTGCCGTCGACCGTGTTGCCGTTGGCGTCCGTGGCCGTGTAGTGGAAGGTCTCCACGCCATTGACCGTGTTCGCACCGTTGTCGGCCGTCGTGCCATCGACCGGCGTGTTCAGCGTGTAGCTGTATGTGCCGTTCGGGTTCAGCGTCAGCGTGCCATGCGCGCCCGCGCCGTCCGTGCCGCTCGCAAACGCGTAGCTGACCGCGCCGGCCACGGCCAGCGTGCCGCCCGAGGTCTCCGCATCGCTGCCCGGCGTGCTGCCGTCCGAGAGCGCCGCCTCGTTCACTGTGAGGGTGTCGTTGTCCGCGCCCAGGCTCACGTTGGCGACATTGATGTCCAGCGTCACCGTCGAGGTGTCGCCGTCACCATCCGTGATGGTGTACACGAAGTGATCCACCGCGTCCGCGCTCACCGCGTCCGGATTGGCCTTGTAGGTATAGTTGCCGTTGGCGTTCAGGATCAGCGTGCCGTACGTCCCCGCGATCCCCGTCCCGCCCAGATTGCCGCTGACCGGCGCCGACGTGTTCGAACCCGTGGCCACACCCGTCACCGCGCCGCCCGAGGCGGCCCCATCGGCGCCCAGCACATCGCCCGCGCCGTCGGTCAGCACGTTGCCGGCAACCTGCGCGCCTTCGGTCACGCTGTTGGTGTCGGCGTGCGCCGTCGGCACATCGTCCACAATGTCGATCACCAGGTGCCCCGTGCCCGAGGACTGGCCGTCGGCATCGCTCACCTGCACGTCGAAG
>NZ_JAPWHE010000009.1 GCF_027214045.1 Castellaniella denitrificans
CGTCACCCAGATGGACGACGTCACCCGCCAGAACGCCAGCCTGGTCGAGGAATCGGCCGCCGCGGCCGCCAGCCTGCGGGAACAGGCCGACACCCTGGTCGACCTGGTGGCCTTCTTCCACCTGGATGAAACCGATCATCCGGACACGCGGCGCCAGACCGACGCGCCGCGCGTCCCGCACGCCCAGCTGGCCCGGCCGCCCAGACTGCTGGCGGCCCGTTCCTGATCCCGCGCCCGCCAGGCCCTGTCCCGCCCGTGTGTCGAACGCGCGACACACGGGCGGGGATTTGCCTGACATCTGGCTGACACCTTAACTTCCGGATCGGCATTCCGTAAAATTTCACGTCCGCCACCAGGCGACCCTCAGAGTGCGGCCCACGCATCATTCGACCCATCCTTGATGAGCCGCGCGCGGCCAAATCCATCCCTCATGATTCACTCAAAAGCCCACTCGCAACCAGTCCGCCCGTCCTCGTACGGCCGTCAGGCCGACCGCATCATGCTGCCCATGGTATGGGTCTTGTTCGCCACCGCCTTGGGGCTGGCCTCCTGGCATGATACCTGGCGCCTCGCCCTGTGGGTCGGCCTGCCCCTGGCGCTGATTCCGACGGCCCTCATCTTGTGGCGGCCAGGTCAATTGATCACGCGTCTCACGGTGGCGACAGCCTTCATGATGTTCTGCGCCCTGCACATCCACCAGTCCCTGGGCACTATAGAGTTGCACTTCGGCATCTTCGTGCTGCTGGCCGTACTGCTGTGCTACCGCGACAAACGGGTAATCCTCCTGGGCGCCACGCTGATTGCCATCCATCACATCAGCTTCAACTATCTGCAGGAAATCGGCTTCCCCACCTATTGCTTCGCAGAGCCCGGTCTGGGCCGGGTGGTCGCGCACGCAACCTACGTCGTCGTCGAAACCATGGCCCTGTGCTACATCGCCCACTGGATGCGACGCGACGCTCGCCAGACACATGAACTGACCAGCATGGTCGCCCGGATCACCCATGGCGGCAGCATCGATCTGAGTCTTGACAGCCCCGAACCGACCACCCCGATGGGCATCGCGTTGTACCGAGTGCTGCGAGCCATCTCCGAAGCCATCGCTCGAGTCAAGGAAAACGCCCTGGCGATCGATCAGGCGCTGGAGCGGATCACGGAGTCCAACGACGCCGTCAGCACTGGCGCCCACGATCAGGCGACCGCCATTGGCCAAGCGGCGGAATCGATCCAGTCCATCAATGCTTCTCTGGCCGAAGATCACCGACGCGCCCATGAAGCCCGGCAGGACGTGGATCAGACAGTCGCCCTGGCAAGCGAAGGCAGCCAGGCCATGGTGCGCTCGGTCGAGAGTATGCGTGAAATGCGTGAACTTTCCCGGCGAATAACAGAAATCACCACTTTGATCGACGGCATCGCCTTCCAGACAAATATCCTCGCTTTGAACGCTTCAGTGGAAGCCGCACGCGCCGGCGAACATGGTCGGGGATTCGCCGTGGTGGCCGGCGAGGTCCGTACCCTGGCGCAACGCAGCGCCGACGCCTCTCGCCAGATCCGCGAACTCATCGACGCATCCGTGCGCCAGGTCGCCGAAGGCACCGATCTCATCGAAAGCAGCGGACGCGTCATGGCACGCCTGTCTGGCGGCATCGACTCGCTCCACGGCATGCTCGAACAGCTCCAGCATGCCAATACCAGCCAGTCCGCTCAGATCCAGGATCTGGAACAGGCCATCGGCAGGATTCAGGACATTGCCCGGAACAATCTGCGCCAGACACAGGATTCCGGGGCTCTGGTGCGGCACCTTGGCCAAGGCGCCCAGCACCTGAACCATGCGGTCGGCCTGATCTCATGACCCCCGGCCCAGGACAGTCCGCCCTGCCCCGCCATCTGGCGGTCGGCACACTGATCCTCATCAGCACGATCTTCGCCGCCAATCATGTCGCGGCCCGCGTGGCCTTCGATGACGGCGCGGGCGTGCTGCTGGGGGTGACGTGCCGGGCCGGCGCCAGCCTGCTGGCGCTGCTGGGCATCGTCCTGTGGCGCCGCCAGGGCCTGTGCATACCCGCGCGGCTGAGTGCCTGGCAAGGTCTGCTCGGCCTGCTGATCGCCCTGCAGAGCTTCTGCCTGTATTCAGCCGTGGCCCGCATCCCGGTCGCCCTGGCGCTGCTCATCAACAGTCTGTTCCCGCTGCTGTTCGCCCTGTTGACCTGGGCGCTGGGCGGCCCGCGACCGACCCGCCGCGCCAGCCTGCTGATGGGCCTGATCCTGGCTGGTCTGGCGCTGGTCCTGGATCTGCCCGGTCTGCTGAGAGACGGCGCATCCCCCGATGTCCGCTGGGCCGCAGGCGTCGCGCTGGCCTTCGGCAGCGCCAGCCTGTTCGCCTGCGCGCTGTGGGTCACGGAACACAGACTGGCCGTCCTGCCGGGTCCGGTGCGCAGTCTCTACACCATTTTCATCGTTTTATGCGCCATGCTGGCCGCGGGCGCGGCCGACTTCATGCCGGGCGGCATGCGGCCGCCCGACGGCCTGGCGGGCTGGGCCGCCCTGGCAGTCCTTTCACTGTGCTATACGACCGGCTTCTGCACCCTGTTCATCCTCATGCCCCGGCTCGACATGTCGCGCAACGCCCCGGTGATGAACGCCGAACCCGTCGCCAGCCTGGCCCTGGGCTGGCTGATCCTGGGCCAGGCATTCAATGACCGCCAATTGCTGGGCGGTCTGCTCGTGCTGTCCTGCATCGTCGTGCTGGCCTATTCGCGGCGGCATTGACGCCTCCACCCCTCGTACCCTTGTCCGATCCACACACCATGCACGCCCTCCCGCCGGGTCCAGGCATCCCGCAGCGCCGCCAGGCCCCCGGCCCGCGCCTGTCCGCGTTGATTCCGCCGATCCTGGCACTGGCCCTTCTGCATGCGTCGCCCGCCCAGGCCACCCTGCCGGCGGCGGCCAGCCAGGCCATCCCGAAAGCCACCGTCCAGAACGCCCAACCGGCGCCCGCGGACTGCGCAGGCGGCAAGGTGCTGAGCTTCGTCGCCCACCCGGACGACGATCTGCTGTTCATGAATCCCGACCAGGACGATGCAATCCGCCAGGGCCGCTGCGTGCATACGGTCTACCTGACGGCAGGCGACCGGGGCGAGGGTCTGGACTATACCCTGGCGCGCGAGCGCGGCATCATGGCCGCCTACGCGGAGATGGCCGGCGCGGCCGACGCCTGGAGCACCGATGGCCTGGCGGTGGGCGGACACACCCTGGTGCGCCATACCCTGCGCGCCAACACGCGCATCCAGCTCATCATGCTGCGCCTGCCCGATCCCTGGCTGGGTGCCGGCTGGGGAAGCCTGACGCCTCTGAGCCGGGTGGAATCCGTACCCCACGCGCGCGTACGATCCTACGCTCCCTACCCGGACACCTACACGCGCGGCGAACTGATCCGCCTGCTGGCCGACCTGATCCGGCAAGAACACCCCAGGGACGTGCGCCTGATGGACCCCTCGATCACCATTCCCTACCGGTCTCTGTGCTGGCGCTGCGCCGGGCACGACCACCCCGATCACATCGCCGGCGCCCGGCTGGTCGAAGCCGCCATGGCGCTCGCCCCCGGGACCTATTCCAGCACGCGCTATCTGAACTATCCCAGCCAGGAACTGCAGGCCAATCTGGATGCCGCCCAGACGGCCCGCAAGACGGCGATCTACCTGCGATACGCCCAAGACGACCCGCTGACCTGCCCGCCCGGCGACGACTGCTCGGCGCCCCAAGGCCCCGAGGCCATCTGGGTCGGACGGCAATACTACGCGCGCCCCACCGCCCAGCCTCTGCAGGCCAGCGCGCATCAGGACCGATCCGGCCCCTGATCCAATGCGCGCTCGTCCCGCGCGTCCAGGGCCCCCGAGGCCCGCGCGCGGTCGATCAGGTCGGGCCGACGCGCCGCCGTCAGGGCCAGGGACTGCTCCCGGCGCCAGACAGCGATACGGGCATGATGGCCGGACAGCAGGGGCTCGGGCACGGCGTCACCGCGCCAGACTTCGGGGCGCGTGTAATGGGGGCTGTCCAGCAACCCGCTCAGAGCGGGATTGAAGGAATCCTGCTCGGCGGACTCGGCATCATGCAACACCCCGGGCAACAGTCGCACCACGCTGTCCATCAACACCATGGCTCCCAGCTCGCCGCCCGACAATACGAAATCCCCCAGCGACACCTCCTCGTCCACATAACGGTCGATGAAGCGCTGATCGATGCCCTCATAGCGGCCGCAAATCAGAATGGCCCCGCCGCCGTCCGCCCAGCGCCGGGCGCGCGCCTGGTCATGCGTCCGGCCGGCCGGCGACAACAGCACGACGGGCGCCGGCGCATCGATCATGTCAACCCCCGCCCGCAGGCGGGCTGCGCGAACCGCTTCGACCGCCAGGGCCAGAGGCTCGGCCAGCATCACCATGCCCGGCCCGCCGCCGTAAGGACGGTCGTCGACCGTGCGATGGACATCGGTCGTGAAATCGCGCGGATTCCAGGTCTCCAGCGACCAGATTCCCCGGGCATGCGCCCGGCCGCTGACGCCCAGGTCGCGCACGGCGGCGAACATCTCGGGAAACAGCGTGATCAGATCAAATCGCATGACACGATCCGGGAGTGTGGAAATTGGAAGAAGACGCGCGCCTGGAAAGAGCGCGTTCGAATGCCGGTCTCAGAAATCGGCCGGCCAGTCGCTGTCGATGCGGCGGGCACGGATGTCGACGTGCTGGACGTGAGCCGCCACGAAGGGCACCAGAACATGGCGCGGCCGGCCCCGCGCATCGGACAGCGGCTGGAAGACACCGTCCGCGTCCGGCTCACCCAGCGCCACCTGCAGCACGGCATGGGCGCCATTGTCCAGCACCTGTTCGACACGACCCAGCCGTCGAGGGCCGTCGTCTCCCATTCCATGGAAGTCGCAGCCGATCAAGTCGATCCAATAGTACTCATCGTCGCCCGCCGACGGGAACGCCGCCCGGGGGACCCAGACGGTGTACCCACGCAGCGCCTCGGCCGCGTCGCGGTCCGTGATGCCGTCGGCTTGAGCCGCCAGGAACTGACCCGCCTGTCGGCGGCAGGCGCGGACACTCAGGCCGCGCGGACGCAACAGAGCACCCGTTCCCAATATGGGATCGGGTGCTTTCAGCCACCATGTCGGCGCGTTCAGCAACGCATCCGCCTGGGGCGAATAGGGCTGGATCTTCAGCCAGCCACGCACTCCGTGGGCCGCGGCGACCCGGCCGACCTCGACCAGATCGTCCGGCGGAGCGACATCCAGGAATGCGGAATCGGCCATCGCCGGCACAACGAACCGCGATCAGGCGGCGGACGCGACCTTGGCGGAATATTCCTTCACCAGACGGGCGGCGGTGTCGGACAGCTGGGCGCCCTTGTCCATCCAGTGCTGGACGCGATCCAGGGCCAGGCGCAGATTTTCCTGGCCTTCACCGGCCACGGGGTTATAGAAACCCACGCGTTCGATGAAACGGCCATCGCGGCGATTACGCGAATCGGCAGCAACGACATTGTAGAAGGGACGCTTCTTCGAGCCGCCGCGGGCCAGACGAATCACAACCATTGATAATCCTTTGAAAATGCTGTGAAAAACGCAAAATTCTAGCATCAGTCAGGCTGTGTCCGCAATGGATGCGGACAAGCGGCCTGTGAATACCATGAAAAACAACACATCAGCGGCGTTGGACATAATGCGTCTGGGCGCCGTCGTCATGCATGCGCTGCGCCAGCAAGGCATTGCCGGTCTGCTGGCAGAACGCCTGAAAATCCCGGCCCGCATGCGGATCTGTGGTCCGCACCGCCAATACCTGGCCGCTGTCCAGCCGCGCCAGCGCCTTTTTGGTGCGCAGGATCGGCAAGGGGCAGTTCAATCCCCGGGCATCGATTTCCTGGTCAACGTGCGGCAGTTCCGCCGTCATTGTTCCTCTCCTATTGCAGCCTCTCGGCCAGCCAGCCGCGCACGCCTGCCAGGGCACCGTCCAGCGCGCCGACATCAGAGCCGCCGCCCATGGCCATGTCCGGACGGCCACCGCCCTTGCCACCCACCTGGACGGCGACGGCGCCCACCAGTTCGCCGGCCTTGACCCGCGCCGTCAGTTCGGGACTGACACCGGCCACGAGGCTGATCTTGTCATCGGCCACGGCGGCCAGCAGGATCACCGCGCCGGGCAGCTTGGATTTCAACTGATCGACCATGCCGCGCAGCGCCTTGGGGTCCACGCCCGACAGCCGTGTCGCCAACAGCTTCACGCCGGCGACGTCGACCGCCTGGGCGGCCAGATCGGACCCGGCGGCGGCGGCCAGCTTGTCCTGCAGGCGTTCGAGTTCGCGTTCGATCTGTCGCGTCTGCTGCTGCAGGGCCTGAATGCGTTCAGGCAGTTCCGCCGGCTGGGTCTTGAGCAGCCCGGCCGCCTGATCCAGCGTCTCGCGGGTCCGCTGCACCCAGGCCAGGGCGTTGCGCCCGGTGATAGCCTCGACCCGACGGATGCCGGCGGCCACGCCGCCTTCGGAGACGATCTTGAACAGGCCGATGTCGCCCGTGCGCGCCACGTGGGTGCCGCCGCACAGTTCGCGCGAAAAACCGATGTCCAGCACCCGCACCACGTCGCCGTATTTTTCGCCGAACAGGGCCATGGCTCCGCCGGCCACGGCTTCGTCGTAGGCCATGTGCTGCGCCCGCACCGCCTGGTTGGCCAGGATTTCGTCGTTGACGATGACTTCCACCTGAGCGATCTGCTCGGCGGTCATGGGCGCATCGTGCGCGAAGTCGAAGCGTGTCTTGTCCGGATCGACCAGGGATCCGCGTTGCTGCACGTGGCCGCCCAGGACCTGGCGCAGGGCCTTGTGCATCAGGTGGGTGGCCGAGTGATTGCGCATCGTATCGGCGCGGCGCTGGCCGTCCACCTGGGTGCGCACCACGTCGCCCACCGCCAGCGCGCCCTCGGCCAGCCGGCCATGATGACCGAAGACCGTGCTCTGGATCTTCTGAGTATCGACGACCTGAAAGCGGGCCGCCGCGCCGCGGATCAGGCCCGTGTCGCCCACCTGCCCACCCGACTCGGCATAGAAGGGCGTGGCATCCAGCACGACCACGGCCTCCTGTCCCCGGGCGATCGAGGCGACCGAGGTGCCGTCCACGTACAGGGCCGTCACCGTGCCCTCGCCTTCGAGGTGCTCATAGCCGTCGAACCGGGTGTCCACGCCGTCGTAGACGAGGTCGGCCGCCGCCTTGAACTTGCCGGCGGCGCGCGCCTGCTCGCGCTGGTGCGCCATCGCCTGCTCGAAACCGTCCAGGTCGACGGGAATGGAACGCTCGCGGCAGATGTCCGCCGTCAGATCGACCGGAAAACCATAGGTGTCATAGAGGGTGAACAGCGTCTGGCCGTCCAGGGCCTGGCCGGCCGGCAGGGCCGACAAGGCGGACTCCAGGATGCGCATGCCGTTTTCCAGGGTCTCGCCGAAACGTTCTTCTTCCTGGCGCAGCACCTGTTCGACCCGCGACTGCTGGGCGGCCAGTTCGGGGTAGGCGTCTCCCATCTGCCCGACCAGATCGGCCACCAGCCGGTGGAAGAACAGGCCCTTCTGGCCCAGCTTGTGCCCATGCCGCAGGGCGCGCCGGATGATGCGGCGCAGCACGTAGCCGCGCCCCTCGTTGCCGGGAATCACGCCGTCGACCACCAGGAAGCCGCAGGCGCGGATGTGATCGGCGATGACCTTCAGGGAGTTGTCGGCCAGGTCCGCGCAGCCGGTCTCGCGAGCCGCCGCGCGGATCAGTGCCTGAAACAGGTCGATCTCGTAATTGGAATGGACATGCTGCAGCACGGCGGAGATGCGCTCCAGCCCCATGCCGGTATCGACGCATGGCTTGGGCAGCGGATGCATCGTGCCCTGGGCATCGCGTTCGAACTGCATGAACACCAGATTCCAGATTTCAATGTAGCGGTCGCCGTCCTCCTCGGGTGATCCCGGAGGGCCACCCCAGATGTCCGGACCGTGGTCATAGAAAATTTCGGAACAGGGGCCGCAGGGACCGGTGTCGGCCATCTGCCAGAAGTTGTCCGAGGCGTAGCGCGCACCCTTGTTGTCGCCGATGCGGATGATGCGCTCGCGGGGCACGCCGATGTCCTGCGCCCAGATGTCGTAAGCCTCGTCGTCTTCCTGGTAGACGGTGACCCACAACTTTTCCTTGGGCAGGCCGTAGACCTCGGTCAACAGGATCCAGGCGTACGTAATGGCATCCCGCTTGAAATAGTCGCCGAAGCTGAAGTTGCCCAGCATTTCGAAGAACGTGTGATGCCGGGCGGTGTAGCCGACGTTTTCCAGATCGTTGTGCTTGCCCCCGGCGCGCACGCAACGCTGCGCGGTGGTCGCCCGGTGATAGGACCGGGTGTCCTTGCCGGTGAAGACGTCCTTGAACTGCACCATGCCGGCGTTAGTGAACAGCAGCGTCGGGTCGTTGCCCGGCACCAGCGGCGAGGACGGAACGATCTGGTGTCCTTTGGACTCGAAAAAGGACAGGAATTTCTGACGGATCTCGGAGGTTTTCATGCGTTTGGCCGCTGGGGGAAACTAGCCGGCCATTATATGCGCTTTGAGGCCGGGCACTGCGCGATCCCGCTCGTCTTGCGCGGAACGCGCGCCCCTTCGCGGTGGCGCGCGGAATCCGTGCGCAGACCGCCTTACAGCGCCTCGATGGCCGGATAGAATTCGCGGTTCTCGCGCAACATCCGCGTATGGACGTTCTTCAGCACAGTATTCGCCTCGGCCCGGAAGCCCTCGGGGCTGCGGGCCAGCAACGTGGCATTGCCCCAGCGGCGGGCGAAATTGATGAAGGCGCTGGCGATGCCCTGCATGTCATTCTGGTAGGCCACGCTCATGCGCGCCATGCGGTCATCGCCGCTTTTTTCCAGCGAGGGGTACAGGATGCGGTCTTCGATGGCCAAGTGTTGAGTAACGACCTGAGCCAGGGCTTTCAGCTCGTGGGCGATATCCACGGCGTGATCGGCGATCCCCTGATGAGACAACCGGCGCAGCATGCTGATGCCACTCAGGATTTCGACATGCTGATGCTTGAAACGATCAATATTCATGATGAGATTTCCTCGCCAGTGAGATTCGGCAGTCTGTGCCGCATAAGATATATTTTAAATGAATCTTATTGTGCACGCAAGAAGGCCGCCCGCCGCTACGGCGGACCTAGATGAGATGCTCGTATTCGTCCGTGCCGGCGTCCGGCTCCCAGGAATGGCTGGACAGCCAGGCCCGGATGCGCGCCACGGCCTGGGACCGCAACTGGGACACCCTGCCCTCCGTCACATCCAGGACGGCGGCGATTTCTTTCTGGTTCAGATCCTGTTCGAACTGCAACGACAACAGCAACTGTTCGCGTTCCGGCAGGTTGCGGATCGCCTCGATCAGCACCGAGCGCAAGCCTTCGCGCACCAGCCAATCCAAAGGATTGCCGTCCTGGCCGCCCGCCACCGAGTCCAGCACGCTCTCTCCATCGCGGTCCTCGCGATGCAAAGCCAGATCTTCGTACATCAGGACCTGGACGCCGCGCGCCTCTTCGAGCAGAACCTGATAATCGGCCAGATCCATCCCCATTTCCTCGGCGATCTCGGTTTCGGTGGCCGGGCGCAGCAGGCGGTGGCGCAGTGTCTGGATGGCGTCCTCGATGCTGCGCGCCTTGGCGCGCACGCTGCGCGGCAGCCAGTCCTGGCTGCGCAGTTCATCCAGCATGGCGCCGCGGATACGGGTGACCGCGTAGGTCTCGAATTGCGCATCGGCCTGTTGCTGGTAACGCCGCACCGCATCCAGCAGCCCCATCATGCCGGCCTGCATCAGGTCGTCGAGTTCGACACTGGCCGGCAATTTGCCGATCAGCGCCAGGGCCTGCCGGCGCACGAGCGGCGCATGACGGGCGATCAACTGGTCCTCGGAAAGAGGCATCGCACAATCCGTGAAACACATCATAAAATGCAAGTATGCACTAGGAACAGCCTCGATGTTTTTCCAAGAAGCGCAACTTTCCCCCGGGAATTTCCCGCACGCGGTCTCATCCGGTTGGCGCACGTCCCGCCCATCCGCCTCCGACCCTAAAGTTTTTCCGGATATGGCCGTTATGCCAGAGTGAAAATCCAGGATCTGCCCGATCCGGGGGATAGCCTCCGGACGCCACCTGGTCTGAACCAGCCCTTCCGGACAGGAGCTCGCATGATTCACCCCATTGGAAACCAACTGGCATCCTCAAGCCTGGGTCTGGCGGCTCCCATATCGGAACGCGCACAGCCCCAGCCCGCGCCCGCCGCCCAGGTCACGCCTCCGGACGACACGCAGGCAGGCCGCTTCGGCAAGCAGGCGGATCCGCGAGAATTCGGCCTGCGACAGCCGATCGAGCCCCCCCAGTCCTCCTTGGAAAAAGCGCTCGAGTCCATCAACAACAGTCTCAAGGCCTGGTCCACCGGCGTGCGCTTCGAGATGGACGAGGAAGCACAACGACTGGTCGTCTCGATCGTCGACAGCGAGACCGGCGATGTCCTGCGAACGATTCCATCCGAGGCAGTCCTGAGGGTCGCGAAAATGATCACCCAACTCCAGGGCGCCGGCGTGAACACCCAGGCCTGACACTCGAACTGAAACGAAATCCCGCCCCATACATCGCCTTTGCCGCCGCCAAAGCGGGGCATAATGGCTGAATCGGAGAACCACACCATGGCAACAGTCTCTTCTCTCGGCCTGTCGGGCCTGCCCCTCACCGACCTGCTCAACAACCTGCGCACCAATGAAAGCAAGGTGTTGAGCGCCATCAAGGATCGCCAGACGGCGGCGGAAACCAAACTGTCCGCCTACAGCAAGCTGAAGGACGCGGTCGCCTCCTTCCAGAAGGCCGCCCAGGCCGTCGGCAAGACCGATGCTTTCGGCGCGCTCGCCGTCAAGTCCGGCTCGGATGCTTTTTCCGCGACGGCCGACAGCTCGGCCATCCCGGGACAGTACGCCATCAAGGTCGACAAGCTCGCCTCGGCCCAGACCCTGGTCTACGCGGGCCGGGCGGACCGCACAACCGACATCGGCACCGACGGCACCCTGAGAATCACGGTCGGCGGCACGGAAAAATCCATCGATCTGACCGGCAAGGGCACGTCCCTGAACGACCTGGTGGCGGCCATCAACGCCGATTCCAGCATCGGCGTCAACGCCACCATCGTCAACGACGGCACGCCTGGCAGCCAGTACCGCCTGCTGCTGACCAGCCGCGAGACCGGCACGCAGAACGCCGTCACCAACATCGCGGTCGACGGCAACGCCGACCTGCACTCCTTCCTGGGTTATGCGGGAGGCGGTTCCACGGCGGGCGTCACGGTCCAGGCCGCCTCCGATGCCGAACTCACCATCAACGGCATCGCCGTCACCAGCCAGAGCAATACCGTCGAAAACGTGATCGACGGCGTCAAGCTGACGCTCAGCCAGACCACGACCAGCGCCGCCAACCTGACCTTGACCCGCGACGACAGCGTCGCCAAGAAGGCCGTCGAGGACTTCGTCTCGTCCTACAACAGCCTGCTGGGCACGATCAAGACCCTGACCGCCTACGACACCACGGCGAAAACCTCTTCGGCCCTGACCGGCGATTCGCTCGCCCGCACGGTGCAGACCCGCATGCGCGACGCCCTTTCGGGCGCCATCGACCCGGCCAGCGGCGCCACGCTGTCCAAGATCGGCGTCTCCACCGATCCCAAGACCGGCGAACTGAAGATCGACAACGACAAGCTCACCAAGGCGCTGTCCGAAGACCTGAGCAGCGTGAAAGCCCTGTTCACCGGCGCATCCGGCGTCGGCACCCGGGTGGACCAGACCGCCGAATCCCTCGTCAAGTCCGACGGCGCCTTCTCCACGACCATAAGCGGCCTGAACAAGACCATCGCCGAAATCAAGAAACAATACGACGCGACCTCCGATCGCATCGATCAACGCATGGAAACCTACCGCGCCCAGTTCACCCAACTGGACGCCATGGTCAGCCAGATGAATTCACTCAGCAGTTACCTGTCTCAACAACTCAGCGCGCTCAACGGCATCAAGAGCAGCAAATAACCGGTCATGACCTACGCCCCCCGTTCCCGCTCCGCCCGGGCCACCGGCTCTTACGCCAACATCGGGCTCGAGACCGAAGTGCTCAGCGCCTCGCCCGAGCGCCTGATCTCGCTGCTGTTCCGGGGGGCCCTCAGAGCCATTTCCCAGGCGCGTCATCATCTGCAGAACGGCAACATCGCGGAACGCGGCAAGTCCCTGTCCAAGGCCATCGACATCGTGGATTCCGGATTGAAGGCGGGCGTGGACACCGAACGCGGCGGCGAAGTCGCCCGATTGCTGATCGCATCCTACGAACTCATCATCCGCGATCTGATGCAGGCCAATCTGCGCAGCGACGAATCCAAGCTCGATACGGCCGAAAAGATGCTGATCGACTTGGCCGGCGCCTGGCATACGGCCGTCGACCCTCAATTCGGCGATCCCCCTCCCAGCCATTGACAGGAATCCGCCCTTGAGCATGCCGCACCTCACCCTCCTCGAGCGCTACCAGGAAATCGCCGACCTGTCCGGCCAGATGCTGAACAAGGCCCAGACACAGGAATGGGACGAGCTCGTGGCGCTCGGCGCCCGCTACCAGGCGGCGGTCGAGCGCCTGAAAACGCTGGACCCGCTGGATGACGACCAGAAGAACGCCAGGCGCGAATTGCTCACACGCATCCTGGACGACGATGCCCGCATCCGCCAGCTGATTTCTCCCGAACTTGAACGCCTGAGCCACCTGCTGGGCACGTTCAAACGCCAACGCACCGTCCTGCAAGCCTACTACAGTACGGTCCGCCCGCACTAGGGCCCGCCCCCACCCAGGAATCACGCCGTCATGAGCATCGGGGCTCCTTCCAACCTCGGCACACTGCTGATCCAGCGCCTGGACGCCGTACTGGGCACCACGCTGAGCCAGCAGGCCAACCTCGCCTCCGGCGCGGGCCCGCAGGCGGTTCCCCAGCCGTCCAACCCCGAGAACCCGGGCGCGCTGCAGAACCCGACTCAGCGCCACCCCCGGGAAGCGGTCGACCAGGCCAGCCAGCAAGGCCGTCAGCAGGCCGCCGTCGGCAAGGCCGTGCGGGACATGCGGCTGGACAACCTGCTGGGCCGGAGCACGACCTTCCACGGTTCCACCCAATCCGCCCCGACCACGTTGGGCTACGCCGCCCGCATCATCCTCGCGCTGCTGAATCAGTTTCCTCATGAAGGCCAGGCCGTACGCGGACAATCACCGCTGCTGCCCAATGCTGGCGGCGGCCCGAAGGCTGGCGGCAACGTCCCCGCGCCGCCGGGCGGCGCGCCGGCGCCGGGTGCGCCCGCACCCGCACCAGCCCCCCAGACGGGCGGTGTCGCACAGGCCTGGGCCCAGCTCGCAACATCGCTCGGACAACCCGGAGCCCTGGCCGCCCGATTCGCCCAGGCGCTGTCGCAATCCGTGCAAACGAGCGGCCTCTTCTATGAGTCCCATCTCGCACAATTGGCCGCTGGCAAGGCCACGCCCCAGGCACTGCGGCAAGAACCTCAGGGCCGTATCCCGCCCCAGCCCCCCGCACCACCGGGAGGCGCGGCACAGAACGCCCAGCAGACCGCTCCCTCTCCCGGCGCCCCTGCCGCAGCGGGTGGCGGCGCCAGCCCCGAAACCACACAACCCCATGCGCCTGCCGGCCAGACCCATACCGCGCCCGTCCCCGGCATCGACCCCCAGACTCAACTCCTGGTCCGCCAGCAACTCGAAGTCCTGGCCAACCAGGCCTTCATCTGGCAAGGCGAGGCCTGGCCGGGCGCCGACATGCAATGGGAAGTCCATCGCCGGCCGCCGGACGACGAAGAAGACCGTGATTTCCAGGAAGATCATTGGTCCACCCGCCTGAACCTGCATCTGCCGACCCTGGGAGACGTGCACGCGCGCCTCAGCCTGTCCGGAGACCAACTGGTCATGCGGCTGACGGCCCCCCAGTCCGCCGAGCAACTGGGGCAAGCCATCGAACCGCTGCGCGCCCGGCTGCTGGCGCAAGGGCTGCAGGCCAGCCAACTTTCCGTCCTGGCCAAGGACGACGACTCCGACTCAAATCTGCCGGATCCCCGGGATAATGAAATCGCCGCACCCTGATCCCCACCGGCCCAGCGCCGTCGCTGTTACCTATGATCCGACGGATTCCGCGCCCCGGGTCGTGGCCAAGGGATACGGCAACTTGGCCGACACCATCGTGCGCACCGCGCGCGAGCACGGCCTGTACGTGCACGAGTCGCCGGAACTGGTCGGGTTGCTGATGCAGGTGGATCTGGACGCCCACATTCCTCCCAAACTCTACATCGCCATCGCGGAACTGCTGGCCTGGCTGTATGCGCTGGACACCGAAGGGGGCGTCGTGCGGCGCCCCGACGACGCGGAAACGCCCACAATCAAAAAAAATCCCGCCGGATAAATATCCACGGCGGGTGTCGGAATCGCCTTTGCCCCCGCAGGGGCTGATCCGGAGCCGTCAGACGGCCATGTTGGCGATTTCCTTGTAGGCGTCGACCAGGCGGTTGCGGACCTGCACCGAAGCCTGGAAGGCCAGACCCGCCTTCTGCAAATCGATCATGACATTGCTCAGGGAAATGTCCGGATCACCCATCTCGAAGGCCTTCGCCTGGTTGTTTGCGGCATTCTGCGCATGGGACACTCGATCCAGGGAGCGGGACAGCTCGGCGGCGAACCCACCGTTGCCGCCCCCGGCGGATGTGATCGGCCCCGCCGACAGGCCCTGGGACTCGCGCGCCACGGCGCGCATCTGGGCAAGCAGGTTTTCGACACTGGCGAGGGCCTGGGAGGTCATCATGATGAACGGCTCGGATGGAAGATGGACATGCCGGCCACCGGTTGCATGGCGAGCCGACAATGTACTATACGGCCAGCCCCGGACCGGCAAGCCCCGCAATAGCGGGGATAAGAACGGACACTTCCCCGGTTTGCCCCGCACGCGCGAACCAGGCCGGATCATCCTAACTAAGCCCCAAAAACGGGGTTTTTCAGCGCTTGCCGGAACATCAATCGCCGCCATAATGGCCGCCAATATTCCATCATTCTGCCGTAACAGCATGCACATCATCCAGACTGTCGGTTTCTGGCCCGGGCGCGACCTGGCGGCACCCTCTGCAACTTCCTTCCGATGAATCCCATTACCGACTGGATGAACCGCAACCCCGCCCTGGCGCGGCTGGCGGCCCTGCCCCGACCGGTGTTGCTGGGCCTGGGCGCGGCGATCGTCGCCCTGCTCGTCGTCGCAACCCTGTGGATGCGCGAACCGGAATACCGCGCCCTCTTCTCCAATGTGGAAGCGCGCGACGGCGGCGCCATCGTCTCCGTGCTCAACCAGCGCAACGTTCCCTACAAATTCGCCGACAACGGCGCCACCATCCTGGTGCCCGCCGATCAAGTCTACGCGCTGCGTCTGCAACTGGCCGAGCAGGGCCTGCCGCGCGGCGGCAGCGTGGGCTTCGAACTGCTGGACGAACCGAAATTCGGCGCCAGCCAGTTCTCGGAGCAGATCACCTATCAGCGCGCCCTCGAAGGCGAGCTTGCCCGCTCCATCGAAGCCCTCCAGCCCGTCAAATCCGCCCGCGTGCACCTCGCCATTCCGCGTCAGTCATTGTTCGTGCGCGACCGCGAAGCTCCCACCGCCTCGGTCCTGCTGACGCTCTACCCCTCCCGCACCCTCAGCGAGTCCCAGGTTTCGGCCATCGCCTGGCTGGTGTCCTCGAGCGTGCCCAAGCTCAACGCCGAATCGGTCTCTATCGTCGACCAGGACGGCCACCTGATGTCCTCGCCGGGCGGCGAGGCCGGCATGGACAGCACCCGGCGCAATTTCATCAATGATGTCGAGCAGCGCACGACCCAGCGCATCCTGACCTTGCTCAACCCGATCGTCGGCCCCGGCAACGTGCGCGCCCAGGTCAGCGCCACCGTGGATTTTTCCCAGCGCGAACAGACCTCCGAGGTCTATCGCCCCAACGAGACGCCTGGCACGGCCGCCATCCGCAGCAAGCAGACCAGCGATTCGGCGCAGAACGGCATGCTGCCTCCGACCGGCGTCCCCGGCGCCCTGTCGAACGAACCCCCGGCCAACGCCACGGCCCCGATCCAGACCGCTGCGGCCAACCAGGCCACGCAGGCCCCGGCGGCGGCCGGCACCCAGAGCCCCCCCGCGCAGACCAGCGGTACCGGCACGGTCAACGGCGCGCCCGGCTCGGCCCGCCAGGGCCAGGGCTCCGTTCGCAACGACGCCACCGTCAACTATGAGGTCGACCGCACCATCAGCCACGTCAAGCACGAACTGGGCTCGCTGCAACGCCTGTCTGTTGCCGTGGTGGTCAACTATCGTGACAAGGACGGAGAACCGGCTCCGCTGGACTCGGCCGAAATGGACGACATCAACGCCCTGGTCAAACAGGCCATGGGCTATTCGGCCGATCGAGGCGACACCCTGAGCGTGGTGAACAGCGCCTTCACCGACCAGGAGCCCAAGTTCAAGCCCTGGGAGAACCCGGAATACCGCGGCCTCGCCCTGCAAGTTCTCAAGGTGCTGCTGATCCTGGCCGTCCTGTTCTTCCTCTGGCGCTCGGTCGTGCGGCCGATCGTCCAGGGTTTCGCCAACGCCCAGGTCGAACGCGCCAAGAACGAGGCCCACCTGGAGACCATGCGCGAACAGCGCCGACAGGACGAACTGCGCGCCTCGGAAATGAACCGCTACGAGGAAAACCTGGACACCGCCCGCCAACTGGCCCAGCGCGACCCGCGCGCCGTCGCCATGGTGCTGCGTTCATGGATGGATCCCAAGAATGCCAAATCCTGACAACGAACTGACCCGCTGCGCCATCCTGATGATGTCCCTGGGTGAAGATGCGGCGGCCGAAGTCTTCAAATACCTGTCATCGCGCGAGGTCCAGCAGATCGGATTGGCCATGGCCAATCTCAAGCAGATCACGCGGGCCGATGTCGATCAGGTCCTGGAGGACTTCCGCCGCGAGGCCGACCAGTTCATGGCCGTGAGCCTGGGCTCGGACGACTTCATCCGTTCCGTCCTGACCAAGGCGCTGGGCACGGACCGCGCCGCCGGCCTGATCGAGGACATTCTGGAAGCCGGCGAAGGCACGGGCTCGGGCATCGATGCGCTGAACTGGCTGGAACCAGTCAACGTTGCCGAGCTGATCGCCGACGAACACCCCCAGATCATCGCCACCATCCTGGTTCATCTGGAGCGCGACCGAGCCTCCGCCGTCCTGGCGCTGCTCAACGAACGCGTGCGCAACGATGTGATGATGCGGATCGCCACCTTCGGCGGCGTGCAGCCATCCGCGCTGCATGAACTCACCGAAGTCCTCAACGAAGTCCTGTCCGGCCAGGGCGCCAAGCGCTCGAAGATGGGTGGGGTGCGCACCGCCGCCGAGATCCTGAATTTCATGAACACGGCCGAGGAAGAGGCGGTGGTCAGCAGTCTGCGCGAGATCGATGCCGACCTGGCGCAACGCATCATCGACGAAATGTTCGTGTTCGACAACCTGGTCGACGTCGAAGACGCCGCCATCCAGCTCATCCTCAAGGAAATCGACACCGCCTCGCTGACCATCGCCCTGAAGGGAGCCAGCGAGGAACTCTGCGCCAAGTTCTTCAAGAACATGTCCAACCGCGCGGCCGAGATCCTGCGCGACGATCTGGACGCCCAGGGGCCGGTGCGCATGTCCCGCGTGGAGACCGAGCAGAAGGCCATCCTGATGGTGGCGCGCAAGCTCGCCGACGCCGGCCAGATCAACCTGTCGATGGGCAACGACGAGTATGTCTGACAAGTCCGGGCCTTCCATCGATCTGGCGACGCGAGCCCGCTGGCAGCGCTGGGAAATGGAATCCCTGGACGCGCTCAAGCAGCCGCTCGGCCGCCGCGCCAGCGATCGCGACCCGCTCTACCAGGCGGAACTCGCGCGCCGCCGCGCCCAGGCGATCGCCGAGGCGCGAGAGGAAGGCCTGGTTCAGGGACGCGCCGAGGGCTTCGAGCAGGGCCGCCTTGACGGCCACGCCCAAGGCCTGGCACAGGGTCACGCCGAAGGCCATGCCCAGGGCCTGGCACAAGGCCACGCCGAAGGCCATGCCCAAGGTCACGCGCAGGGACTGGCCGAAGGCGCCGATCTGGCGCGGGAGCAGGCGGCCCGGCTGGACGGCCTGGCGCAGGCCTGCGGGGCCGCTCTGGATGGACTCGAACGCGAAGTCGGCCAGTCCGTCATCCAGTTGGCCGTACGCATCGCCGAACAGGTGCTGCGTACCCACATCCGCGACTGCCCCAACCATATCCTGGACCTGGTCCGCGAAGTCATGCAGGCCCGACCCGAGCAAGGCGGTTCGCTGCAGTTGCGGCTGCACCCCGACGATCTCGAGCTGGTGCGGACTTTCCTGCAGCAAACCCCGGATCCGGCCCGCTATCGCCTGAACGCCGACGCAAGCATCACACGCGGCGGCTGCATCGCGGAAACCGCTCTGGGCTCCGTGGACGCGACGCTGGAAACCCGTTGGCAACGCATCATTGCCGCGCTGGGCCAGACGGGTGCCCCCCCATGAATCCGGACACGGCCGCGACACGCACGCCCGGCGCGCGCTGGCGCGCGCAGCTCGCCGCCTGCGAGCAGCGGGTTTCCGCCCGCCAGCCGACCAGCCGGCAGGGGCGCGTGACCCGCGCCACCGGCCTGGTGCTCGAAGCGACCGGTCTGCAACTGCCGGTCGGCGCAGCCTGCAAGGTTCAGGTTTCGCTTGATCAGGACCGCTGGGCCGACGCCGAGGTCGTGGGCTTCCACGCCGACACCCTCTACCTGATGCCGCAAAGCGACATCACCGGTCTGCCTCCCGGCGCCCGCATCGTGCCCGCCGAGACTCTGTGGCTGGATCCCGTCCCCCTGCCCGACGAGGCCACGGACCTGGCCGACACCGAGGCCGCCATCGTCACGGACCAGGTGCGCCATTTGCCGGTAGGGCACGCCCTGCTGGGCCGCGTCCTGGACGGCGCGGGCCGACCGCTGGACGGCAAGCCCCTGCCTTCCGATCTGGAGATGGCGCCCCTGACGGCCCTGCAGATCAACCCGCTGACCCGCGCGCCTGTGGACACGGTGCTGGATGTGGGCGTCCGGGCCATCAACGGACTGCTGACCGTCGGTCGCGGCCAGCGCATGGGTCTGTTCGCTGGATCGGGGGTCGGCAAGAGCGTGCTGCTGGGCATGATGGCCCGCTACACCCAGGCCGATGTGATCGTGGTCGGCCTGATCGGCGAGCGAGGCCGCGAAGTCAAGGAATTCATCGAACTGAACCTGGGCGCCGATGGCCTGGCCCGGTCCGTGGTGGTGGCCGCTCCGGCGGACGTTTCGCCCTTGCTGCGCCTTCAGGGCGCGGTCTACGCCACGCGGCTGGCGGAATTCTTCCGCGACCAGGGCAAGCACGTGCTGCTGATCATGGACTCGCTCACGCGCTATGCCATGGCCCAGCGCGAAATCGCCCTGGCGATCGGCGAGCCGCCAGCCACAAAAGGCTACCCACCGTCGGTATTCGCCAAACTGCCGACTCTGGTGGAGCGCGCGGGCAACGGCGCCCCTCAGGGTGACCGGCCGGCCGGATCCATCACCGCGTTCTACACCGTACTGACGGAAGGCGACGACCAGCAGGATCCAATTGCCGACTCGGCGCGCGCCATTCTCGACGGCCACATCGTGCTGTCGCGCAGCCTGGCCGAATCCGGCCATTACCCGGCCATCGACATCGAAGCCTCGATCTCGCGGGTCATGTCCGCCATCGTGCCCAATGGTCAGTTCCGTCACGTGCATCTGTTCAAGCGCATGATGTCTCGATACCAGCGCAATCGCGACCTGATCGCCGTCGGCGCCTATACTGCGGGAAACGATCCGGAAATCGACCAGGCCATCGAACGCCATCCCTGGCTCGAGAACTATCTGCAACAGGGCATCGACGTGCGCGTGGACTATGCCAGCGCGGTGGCCGCGCTGGCTGGCGTGTTGGGAGAAACCCATGAGCCCTGAAACATCGCTGGACGTACTGATCAACCTGACCCAGGACAAACTCGACGAGGCGGGCCGGAACCTGTCCGAACTCAGCACCCGGCGCCGCGAGGCCCAGGGGCAATTGAACACCCTGGACGACTACCGCGCCGACTACACGAAACGCCTGCAGAACACCACCGAGCAAGGCTTATCGGCCTCGAATTACCACAACTTTAGGCAGTTTATTGCCACATTGGACGAGGCCATTTCCCAGCAAAATACGATCATCGCCCAGATCGACGTGCGACTCGAGGCCGGACGCAAGCAGTGGCATGATGAAAAACGCCGCCTGAACTCCTACGAAACCCTCAAGGCGCGCCAGATCCGGCAATTGCAATATCGCGAACACCGCCGCGAACAGCGCGCCAGCGACGAGATCTCGGCCGGCTTGTACCGGCGCCAACGACAGCCGCACTGAAACCGCACACGCCATGAACATGCCCGTCCTTCCTGTCACCAGCTCCAGCCCGTCGCCCGCGGACAACCCGGCGCGCGGCGCGGACACCGCTGCCGCGACGGATGCACCGGCTTTCTCGAACGTGCTCTCGCAACAGCGTGAAGGTACCGCCCGTCCCGCCGACTCGCACCGCTCCGAATCCCGTCCCGCCGAATCCCGTCGACTCGAAGAAGCCGACCGCCACGCGGCCCCGGATGCCGCCGAGCGGCACGACCCTCTCGGGCCGGACGAAACCCTGGCCCTGATCC
Source organism: Castellaniella denitrificans (assembly GCF_027214045.1). GTDB lineage: Bacteria > Pseudomonadota > Gammaproteobacteria > Burkholderiales > Burkholderiaceae_B > Castellaniella > Castellaniella denitrificans_A. The sequence continues at coordinate 20,878 of NZ_JAPWHE010000009.1, forward strand.
TCGACAGTGCGGCACTGCCTCTGATGCGGCCTGTCTCCTCCGTCGTGCAAACCGCTACGCCCCATACCGGCCAGGCCGTCCACACCGATCCACGCACGGCGCGTCTGCCGATCGACGTCTCTGGCAAGACACTCACGGATTCTTACGACGCCACCCAGGACGCTCGGGCCTCCGGTGAAGACGACGTGATCGAAATCACCCGCATGCCGCGCACCGACATGGCAGCCACGGTCCCCGCCGCCCGCGCCCCGCTGCACACGGATGCGTCGACCTCTGTCAGCCCGAGGGAAACCGCTCGCACCCGGAGCGTCTCCGCCTCTATACAAGCGCCGCAATTCCACCAACGGAATACCGATCCGATGCCGGATGTCGACCGGTTGCACGCTGACCAGGCCGCCGCAGGCGCATCGGCCGTCGAATCATCCATGCACATCCGGACCGCGCACGGCCTCGAAGCCCCGGCGCCGGATGGCGCGGCCATGGCCTCGGCTTCGGCCCCCGTCGGTGCCTCCCTGCTGCCGGCCACGACATCGATGCCGGCCGCCGCGCCCGTCGCCGTGCCCACCCCGCTTTCCAATCCGCAGTGGCCCCAGGATTTCAGCCGGCAGATCCTGCATCTGACCCAGAACCTCGCCGGCGCGGGCAATACCGTGCAGATGCACGTCAATCCCCCGGAGCTCGGACCGATCCACATCACCTTGCACGTGGGCGACTCCATCGCCCAAGCCTCCTTCGTCTCGCCGCACGCCAGCGTGCGCCAGGCCCTGGAAAACGCGCTTCCCCACCTGGAACAGCAACTGGCCCAGGCCGGCCTGTCTCTGGGTCAGGCGGATGTCGGCGACCAGCAGCCTGGCCAACAGGCTCAGGGCCAGGCGCCCTCGGCGCGCAATGGCGACTCCACCTTCAGCCTGGACGGCCAGGTCGCGGATACGGCGACCTCTACGGCCACGACGATCCCCAGGACCGTCACCCGTCCGGACGCGCTGGTGGATACTTTTGCGTGAATACTTTCGCTTTCCTGGGCAGGACCCGCATTAAAATGCTTCATTTTGCCCTCCAGTCATCGTGACGCATTAACCCGGAACCATGCTCAGGCTACTCAAATTCATTCTCTTGCTCATTATTGTCATCGGCGCCTCGGTCGGCGCGACGATGTGGTTCACGAGCAGGGACAGCACGCCCGGCGTCCTCGCCGCCGCCCAGACCGCCAGCCAGGCCCCCCAGGCGCCGCCAATGGTCCCTGCGCCGATCTTCGCCGAACTCGATCCTTTCACCGTCACGCTGTATGGTGAAACCCGCAACCGGATCCTCTACACTGCGATCACGCTGCGCATGGGAGACGAGGCCTCGCGCAAACAGATCACTGACTATATGCCCGAAGTCCGCGACCGCATTCTCAAGGTGCTTTCGGCGCAGCAACTCCCCCTCATCCAGACGCCTGAGGGCCGCCAGGCCCTGACAGACAACCTGAAAGCTACCCTGGCGCGTCCGTTTACCGCGCAACTGCCCGGCCCGCAAGTCGCCGACGTGCTCTTCACCGCCTTCGTGGTGCAGTAATGGCCTACCAGAGCATGCTCTCCCAGGACGAGGTCGATGCCCTGCTCGCGGGAGTCACCGGCGAAGAAACCTCGGACCAGCAAGCCCCGGTCGAGCCCCGTGACGGTGTCCGTCCCTACGATCTGGGTTCGCCCGACCGGGTCGTGCGGCACCGGATGCAAACCCTGGAGCTGATCAACGAACGCTTCGCCCGCCGTCTGCGTTCGATGTTCTTCGGCTTCATGCGCCGCAACGCCGACATCACCGTCAACGCGATCAAGATCCAGAAATACTCGGACTTCGAACGCAATCTGCCCGTGCCCAGCAATCTGAACATGGTGGCGTTGAAACCCCTGCGCGGCACGGGCCTGTTCACATACGACCCAAACCTGGTTTTTCTGGTCATCGACAGTCTGTTCGGTGGCCACGGCCGCTACAACACCCGGATCGAAGGGCGGGACTTCACCAATACCGAACAACGCATCATCCGTCGGCTGATGGGACTGACGCTGGACTGCTACCGCGAATCCTGGGAATCCGTCTATCCGCTGGAGCTCGAATACCTCCGTTCGGAAATGCACACCAAGTTCGCGAGCATCAGCACGGGTAACGACATCGTGGTGGTGGCTTCTTTCAACATCGAACTGGGTTCGTCCGGGGGCAAGCTCAATATCTGCCTGCCCTATTCCATGCTCGAACCCATCCGCGACCTGCTGACGCGTCCGCTCCAGCAGGCCGCATCCGACGCGATCGACCAGCGCTGGACCCAGCAACTCTCGCGCGAAGTCCGCAGCGCCGAGGTCGAACTTGCCGTCGAGTTCGCCCGAATCGATACTTCCATCGCCGAGCTGCTGCATCTCTCCGTGGGCGACGTGCTGCCGGTGGACATCCGTCCCGCCGTCACCGCCCGCGTGGGCGGCGTCCCCGTCCTGGAATGCGGCTACGGCACTTTCAATGGCCGCTATGCCCTGCGCGTGCGCAAGGTTCTCGCCTCGCCCGACGACTCCGACAAACTGCTAGCCCGCACGAAAAAATGAGCGACATCAAAGACGATACCCAGGACCCGAATCTGCCGGGCCAAGCATCCGGAGGCTCCGCGGAGGACGACTGGGCCGCCGCCATGGCCGAACAGCAATCCGCGCACGATCAACCCACCCAGGCCAGCGGTCTGGGCGCGGAGGACGACTGGGCCGCCGCCCTGGCTGAACAGACCGCCGCGACCCAGGCGCCAGCCACGGCCGCCCAGCCCGCCGCCTCCCAGGTTTTTCAGCCGCTGTCAGGACAAGCCTCCGAGAGCGACAGCGATATCGACATGATCATGGACATCCCGGTCCAGCTGTCGGTGGAACTGGGCCGCACGCGCCTGACAATCAAGAACATCCTGCAACTGGGCCAGGGCTCGGTGGTCGAACTCGACGGCCTGGCCGGCGAGCCCATGGACATCTACGTCAACGGCTACCTGATCGCCCAGGGCGAAGTCGTGGTCGTGGACGAGAAGTACGGCATTCGCGTCACCGACATCATCACGCCGTCGGACCGCATCGCGCGGCTGAACAACCGCCGCTGATCCGCCATGGACCAGGATCAACTCCTGCGTGTCGTCCTCGCCCTGCTGTTCATCCTGGGCCTGCTGCTGATGCTGGCCTGGGTGGCCCGCCGAGGCGGCTGGCTGACGGGCCGCGCACAGACGGCCCGCCTGCGGGTGCTCGGTACGCTCAGCCTCGGGGCGCGCAGTTCGATCGCCGTGGTCCAGGTCGAGGACGTCCGGCTGGTGCTGGGCGTGACCGTCCAGCAGATCACCCTGCTGCAGACCCTGGCCGACGCCCCCAGGGCCGACGATGCCGCGTCCGGGGACTTCGCCGAGACGCTCGGCAAGACCCTTTCGGGTTCCTGATGCGCAGAAGACCCGCTCCGCACGCCGCGCGCTCGGCGCCCTGGCTGCTGGCCGTCCTGGCGCTGATCCTGTCCTGGCCCGCCAGTACACTGGCGCAGGCCACTTTGCCCGCCCTGACCGCCACGCCGGGCCCCAACGGCGCGGAGACCTGGTCGCTCAGTGTCCAGACGCTGGTCATGCTGACCATGCTGTCGTTCCTGCCGGCGGCGCTGCTCATGATGACGGGCTTCACCCGCATCATCATCGTGCTGGGCCTGCTGCGCAATGCCCTGGGCACCGGGGTCTCGCCGCCCAACTCGGTCCTGGTGGGCCTGGCCCTGTTCCTGACCTTTTTCACCATGTCGCCGGTCTTCGACCAGATCTACGCCCAGGCCTACCAGCCACTGTCGCGCGACGAGATCACCTTCGAGCAGGCGCTGGACAGGGGCAGCCAGCCGCTCAAGACCTTCATGCTGCGCCAGACCCGGGAAACGGATCTGGCGATGTTCGCCGAAATGGCGGGCGTCGGTCCGCTGGAGGATCAGAATGCCGTTCCTCTGCGCGTCCTGGTGCCCTCCTTCGTCACGAGCGAACTCAAGACCGCCTTCCAGATCGGCTTCACGATCTTCATTCCCTTCCTGATCATCGACCTGGTGGTCGCCAGCCTGCTGATGGCGCTGGGGATGATGATGGTGCCGCCCGTGACGATCTCGCTGCCTTTCAAGCTGATGTTGTTCGTGCTGGCCGACGGCTGGCACCTGCTGCTGGGCTCTCTGGCCCGCAGCTTCTACCAATAGGAGGCCCGCATGACCCCGGAAGCCGTCATGTCCATGACCTATCAGGCGCTGCGCGTGGCCCTGATCATGGCGGGCCCGCTGCTGCTGACGACCCTGGCCGTGGGCCTGATCATCAGCATCTTCCAGGCGGCCACGCAGATCAACGAAATGACGCTGTCGTTCATTCCGAAGCTGCTGGCCGTGGGCGCCACCCTGGTACTGCTCGGCCCCTGGCTGCTCAGCACCATGGTGGACTATATCCGCTCACTGCTCGACTCCATCCCGGGCCTGGCCTCATAGGGCCCCGCACAGGGCCATGATTTCTTTCCAGATCGATCAGCTCTACGACTGGATCAACGGCCTGCTGTGGCCCCTGTTCCGCATCGCCGGTCTGGTGGCGCTCGCGCCGGTGTTCAGTGAGTCGTCCGTCCCCATGCGCGTGAAGATCGGCGTATCCGTCGCCATCACCCTGGTCGCCGCGCCCCTGATCGGCACGATGCCGGACGTCGCGCCAGCCTCCTGGAGCGGACTGCTGATCGCCGTACAACAGGTGCTGATCGGTATGGCGCTGGGCCTGTGCATGCGGCTGGTCTTCACGGCCGTCATGATGGCGGGGGAATTCGTGGGCCTGAAAATGGGTCTGGCCTTCGCCTCGTTCTTCGATCCCGCCACCGGCGCCAACACAGCGGTGCTGTCGCGGCTGATCAACCTGGTGGCCATGCTCACCTTCCTGGCGGTGAACGGCCATCTGCTGATGCTCGATGGCTTGATCCGTACTTTCGACCTGCTGCCCGTGGGGGCGCCCCTGATGGCCGACGGCTGGGGAGCGCTGCTTGACTGGAGCGCCCAGCTCTGGATTTCCGGTACGCTGCTGGCGCTGCCACTGGTCATCGTGCTGCTGACCATCAATCTGGCCATGGGGATCCTGAACCGCACGGCGCAGCAGTTGTCGGTATTCGCCATCGGCTTTCCGATCTCGCTGACCACGGGCCTGATCACGCTGGCCATCGTGCTGCCCCAGAGCGACGACTTCCTGGCCAGCCTGTTCGAAAGCGGATATCAGGCCATGGCCCGCATCGCACGCGGCTTCGCGGGGCTGTAGGTCGAGTCTCGATAAGAAGCGCCAGGCCGCGACTTGCGGGCCCGGCGGACTCAAGGGTTTTTCTTTTGCAGCGGATAGGTGACCCCGGGAATGACCTTCGTGCCGGCCGGCAACAGCGGATTGTCGACCGGCTTCGTGCCCGGCGCGGTCGGCTTCTTCGCCGAAGCGGTTCGGCCGGTCCGGGAGGAACGGCCTCCCCGCACCGGTCTGGCCGATTGCACGGACGGACTGGCGGCCGGCGGCGTGGCGGAAGGCGGGATGGCCAGTGACGCGGGCTGGATGGTCTCGGCGGCCGGTACGGCGACGGGCATGGCGCCCCCCGCCTCCTCCACCGTCGCCGCCTCCGCCCCCGCTTTCGGATGCTGGCCGGACACTGCCTGGTGCGCGATCCGGTCTTGTTCCGCACGGGCTTCCCGGTCGGCCTCCTCGGCCGTCCGGGGGCGACGGTTCAAGGGCAGATTGACGGAATTTTCCATGCGCTGAAACGTGCCGTCCGGGCCGAAACGCAACCAGGCCTCTTGCCGGAAATACACGGCGTCCGTGGCGATGGTTCCCTTGTAGGCCCAGCGTGCCAGCGTGCTATCGCCCTGACGCCAGACGTCCGCCGGCGCAGCGCCCAGATAACCGGACGCCTGTTCCAGGGTCGTGCGGCCCGCCACGATGCGGTTCAGGCCCGCCGTGTTGAAGGATTCCCCGGTGGACGCGCAGGCCGAGAGCAGCGCCACCGACACCGTCAGCGCGGCCCAACCGAGCCGTCCGGAGCCAGAAGAAGCCTCTGACGAAGCACGTCCGGTCAAGCGGCGCGCAAAGAAAAACCCCATGTTCAGAACTCCTCCCATTCTTCCTCGCGCGCCGACCGGCGCGCAGTTTCGGCAGGCCGCTCGTCGGGCAGTCGCGGCGCGGCGACGCCGTCCGGACGATCCCCGCGCGCGGCCCGTAAGGTGCGCGCAGACGATGGCATCGGATCGGGTTGCCCGGTCGATGCCATCGTCTGCGCCTGCATGCTCAAACGCGGCGCAGCGTCATGATCGGCGGCGTCGCCGACCTGAAACACCGCCAGCGCCTGACCCACTTCGGTGGCCAGGGACTCCAGCGACCCCGCCGATTCCGCCGCCTGCTGCACCAGCAGGGCGTTCTGCTGGGTCACGGAATCCATCTGCGCAACCGCCAGATTGATCTGATCGATCCCCGAAGACTGCTCGATGGTGGCCGCGGTGATCTCGCTCATGATGTCCGACACACGGGTGACCGCCTCGACGATCTCCCGCATGGTCTCGCCCGCCCGCTGGACTTGCGACGAACCCGCGCCGACCCGGCTGACGGAATCATCGATCAGCGTCTTGATTTCCTTGGCGGCGCCCGCCGAGCGCTGCGCCAGCGCCCGGACCTCGCCAGCGACCACGGCAAAGCCGCGGCCTTGCTCTCCGGCACGGGCGGCCTCGACCGCGGCGTTCAACGCCAGGATATTGGTCTGGAAGGCGATGCTGTCGATCACGCCCACGATGTCGGCGATCTTCTGCGAGCTGCCGGAGATGCCTTCCATGGTAGCGACGACCTCGCCCACCACCTCGCCGCCGCGCGAAGCCACCTGGGACGCGGTATGCGCCAGTTGATTGGCCTGCTGGGCATTGTCGGCATTCTGCTTGACCGTGCTGGCGAGCTGCTCCATGCTGGCCGCCGTCTGTTGCAGCGCCGCAGCCTGTTCGTCCGTCCGGCTGCTCAGATCCAGATTGCCCGCCGCAATGCGCTGAACGCCGGCGGTCATCTGCCCCATCCGGCTGCGCACCCCGGAGATCATGGTCTCCAGACCGTCGCGCATCGCCTTCAAGCCGCGCAGCAAGGCGCCGATCTCGTCATTCGAGCGCGGCACGATGGACACGCGCAGATCGCCGCCCGCGATCCGCTGCAGGTGGCGCCCGACCGCCTGCAAAGGCCGCAGCACGGTGCGGATCAGGATCCGGTAGGCCAGCAAGGCCAGCACCACGGCCACGGCAAGCAGCACCAGCAGACCGATGTTGGCGCGATGGAACAACAGCGCCAGCTCGTCGCGCGAAGCGGAACTGCGATCCTGGATGAATGTGTCGAACTGGCCGAATACGCGGTCCATGCCCCGCGCCGCGCCACGCAGACGGCCGCGCTTCAACGCCTCGAAACCCTTGGCATCCTGCTTGGCCGCGAAATCGCGCAGGTTCTCGACCTGAGTCCAGTAATCGTTGAAGGACGCGTCCAGCATGTGCTGCAGGGACTCCCCAGACGAGCCGGCCAGGGCGCCCGACGCTTTCAGGGACGCCATGCTGTCGCGCGAGCGCTTCAACAACTGGTCGGCCTGCCCCAATTCCCAGAGACGCTGCTTTTCATTCGCGATCCCCAACGCCCCGTCAACCTGTGTGGCCGCCTGCTGAGCGTAGATGTAGGCGTTCTTGACATCGGAGTTCGCCTGGACTCCGATGGCCGACAGCTGTCCCACCGTGCGCTGGCTTTCTCTTTGCACGAACCAGGCGCTGCCAACCGCCGCGAAAGTCAGCAAAGACAGCAGCACCACGACCAGCGTCAGCCGGGCGCGTAGGGACAATGCCACGGAAATCTTCTTCATGTCGCCTCTACCTCATCGGTGCCCCAGCATGCCATGGCGGCACCGGGATGCTTCCAAAGAAAATAGGGCCTTGTCGGCCCTATTCGTCGGGATTGCGCCATGCCTCCGATCGATGGATGGCGCGGTCCGGGATTGCCGGAGCAATTCCGGGGGTACCGAATGCCAAGCCGGGAATCCGCCCCGGATTACCGGTTCCGGTTGAACAGGCTCAGACCCTGGATCGTCTGGAACGCGAGGCCCGCGCCTTCCAGCGCCATCTTGCGCAGGCTGAGCTGGGTGGAGGCCTCGTAATAGTCCAGGTCTTCGATGCCGGACAGCGCCTTGGTGTAGCCCAGATTGCGCTGGGTGCCGGTGTTGTCCAGGGCGGTCAGCTCGTTCATGCGAGCGCCCACGGAGGCGCGAACCGTCAGCACATTATCATACAGGGTGGCCAGCGTCTGCGAGGTGGTATTCATGAGATTGCGCAGGTGCGCCTGGGCCCGCTCGTCGCCCTGCGCGGGCTGATCCAGCGCATCGGCCAGGTCGCCCAGGGCCTGGAACAGGTTCAGGGGGGTCTGCCCCGGCACGGTCGAATGCTTGAGAGGTTCGGCCGTGAACGTGTCGCCACCCGCCGGCTCGCCCTTGATTTCCAGGGTGGTGCCCTGGCCCAGATCAAGCGACAGCTGGCCCGCAACCCAAGGCTGTGGAGCCCCGACCACAGGCGCACCGGGAGGGTTCGTCGACACATCCGTCGTCGTCACCGTGTAGCTCGTGGCGGTGGGATTGAACTGGATGCTGAACGAGAACTTGGCGTCGCCGTTGCCTAGCGTGTAATCGATGATCTCGGCGCTGCCCAGGATGGCCGTGCCGGTATTGCCGGCATCGGCCTTCGACAGGTAGTCCCGCGACCCGGGCTGGGCGCGCTCGAAGACATCCGCGCCGACGTCGCTGCCCGGGATCCGACGGGTCTGGTCGGCCTGGATCAGGCGCTGCAACGCGTCGCCGCTGTAGTTTCCGCCGGCGTCATAGGCCGGGATGTCGCCCCTGGAACCGGAAAACAGGTACTGCCCGTTACCGTCGGTGGTATTGGCGATGCCCAGCGCGGTGTCCCGGGCCTGGCGCAGAATACCGGCCAAGGTGCTGCGATCGGCGTCCGACAGCGTGCCGTTGCCGACCTCGACCAACCGGGTGCGCACGTCCTGCAACAGCAGCGTCAGGCTGCTGAGCGCGTCTTCCTCCGTGCCCAGGTTCTGGTTGGCGACCGAACGGTTGTCCGCATAGCGGGCGTTCTGCGCCTGGGACTGCGACAGATTGATCGCCTGGGAAGCGCCCAGAGGATCGTCGGCCGGGGTGACCATTTTCTGGCCTGTGCCGATCTGCTGATACAGGTGGAGCAGATCGGACTGCTGGGTGTTGATGGTCTTCAGGCCGGTCTGGAAAACGAGGCTGGAACTGATACGCATGATGAATTCCTGAAACGGTCGCGACTTAGTTGCGCAGGGCGAGCAGCGTGTCGAACAGCGTCGAAGCGGTGTCGATCAGGCGCGCGGCGGCGCGATATTGTTCCTGATATTGCTGCAGATTGATGTACTCCTCGTCCAGGTTGACGCCGGAGACGGCCTGCTGAGCGGAATAGTTCTGGGCAACCAGGGTTTCCTGGGCCTTCTGCGCGGTGGTGTTCTGCTGGGTCTTGACCGCCACGGTATTGACCAGTTGAGAATAGGCCTCGTTCATGCCCATGGAACCGTTGGCCAGGATCTTCTTGGAACGCAATGCGGCCAGTTCCAGGGCATTGTCGCCGTTGGCTGTGCCCGCACCCACACCCGGGGACGCCTCGCCGGCCGCGGCAACCTTTTCCGGATCGGTGATCGTCACGGTCATCGCGCCCGCCGCGTCGCGCGTGGGCTGAACCAGCCAGCTGTCGCCCGCCGCGGGGACCATGCCCGCCGTATCGATGGCCACGCCATCGAAGCTCAAGGTGGTGCCCGCCACCGTGGGTATCAGCGCCGTGCCTTCGGGCACCCGCGTGACGGTGTAATCCGTACCGTCGAATTCGACCCGATAATCCTGGTTGGTGATCTGGGACAATTCGCCAGGCACATAGCTGGCGGTCGGCGTTCCCGCCGTGGCGCTGTTCTTCTCGTTGCCGATGACTTTGGGTGTGCCGACGTTGAAAAACTCACCACCCGGCGTACCGGACAGGTCGTAGCCCTGGACGTGCTGCTCGTTCAGCGCAATGGAAATCCCCAGGGCGATGCGTCCCAGGTCGTTCTGGGTGGCGTCCAGCGCGTCGGAACGGAACGCCAGCAGACCGCCCAGCTTGCCGCCGGTGATCTGCTTGTCGTCCATCTCGATAGGAATGGAGTTGCCCGCCGCGTCCTTCGTGGTGTAGTTGACCGCGAGCCGAGTGGGATCCGCCTTGGAAAGATGGGTTTCCAGATGGAAGACCGTATCCCCGCCCAGCACGGTCTGGCCATTGCCGATCGTGAGGCTGATACGGTCGTCCTGCTCGTAGGCCTTGACGTCCACGAGCTGGCCCAGGTCGGACACCAGTTGGTCGCGCTGATCCAGCAGGTCGTTGGGCGGCTGGCCCGGATTGGTGGCCTTGGCCGTGGTGATCTGACGATTCAGGTCCTGAATGCGATCCAGGTAGCTGTTGATCTGGGTGACCGTCGTGTCGACCTGGGTGTTGATGTTGGTTCGCTGGCTGTCCAGGAAGGCATTGGCATCGCGGACCTGAGCCGCCAGACTGTTGGCCTGGCCGATGAGTTCCTGGCGGGCGGCCACATCGGCAGGCGCCGAGGCCACCGCGTCCAGACTGTCGAAGAACTTCTGAATGCCCGGAGAAATGCCCACGGTCCGGTCGGCCACCAGATTGTTGATCTGGCTGATCTGATCGCCGTAGGTCTTGAGGGCCGCGCCGCGCGTCAGCGAACTGGTGAGCTGGTTCTGCAGGAAATTGTCATAGGAACGTTGCACGCTGACGGCCTGCACGCCCCGGCCGATCCAGCCGCCCGAGGTCGGCGTGGCCCCCGCCGTCTGCGACAGGACAGTCTGGCGGTTATAGCCGGCGGTAGCGGCATTGTTGATATTGTGTCCCGCCGTCTGCAGACGGTTTTGCGCGACCAGAAGGCCCGCTTTGCCGAGATTCGCCAGATTCATATGCTGCAATCCTATCGGTTGCGGCGGCGCCGGATCGGCGCGCGCCGGAATTCTTCCCTGATCATAACGGCAGATGCGACCGGAAATTTAGGCCCATCACAAGCACCGTGCCCCCTCAACGCGCGTTGAAATAGCCCATGATGGAGATCAGCTTGTCGGCATAGCCCGGGTCGGTGGCGTAGCCGGCTTCCTGGATGCGGCGGGCGGCGGCCTCGGCGGAAGGCGCGGCCACGACCTTGCCGTAGCGGTCGCTGCCGCCAATCAGCGCGGCATAATCCTGGAAGGATTCCGCATAGGATCCATAGGCCCGGAACGGCTGCGACACGCGATGCGCCACCCCGCCCTCGTCATACTCGGTGGTCATGACATTGACCACCTCGCCGCGCCAGCCACCGCCGGCCTTGATGCCGAACAGGTTGTGGCTGCTGCGGCCATCAGGGCGCCGGATTTCGCGCTCGCCCCAGCCGGACTCGAGCGCCGCCTGGCTGAGGATCAGCTTGGCCGGGACGCCGCTGCGCCGGGACGCCAGTTCGGCGGCGGCGCCCATGCGGTCCACGAAGGTCCGGATGTGCGCCGGCGCGCCCTGGATGGCTCCGCCGATCCGGTCGCCCGCTCCGCGCCGCGCCAGCAGGTCGATCAGGGAGCCGATGGAATCGGCCATTTCGCGGCGGCCCTCGCCAATGCGCGACTGCAGGCCCGGCAGGCGCGAGCGGGCCGCCTCGGGGGGATTGGCCAGAGGATCGGCCGATTGCCTCAGCACCCCGCCCTGCATCTGCGCCATCAGCGCGTCGGCCAGCCCGATGCCGGGATTGGCCATGGCCAGCGCCGCCTGTTCGTCGCTCATGCTCTGGGCCATGCGCGTCGCCTGGGAATCGAACAGCGAAGGCATTTGCGCCGATTGCTGGCGCGCCTGTTTGAGCATCATCTGAATGAAGATCGCCTCGAACTGGCGCGCGACCTCGCGCTGCTGATCCTGCGCGGCATTCCCCCCGGCCCGCACCCCCTGCTTCAAAGCGTTCAGGCTGCTGAAATCCAGCGCCGAAGGCGTCGCGTCAGGGGTCATCAAAGGCGAATGCGACACGAATCCCATGGCAAACTCAGATCACTTCCAGGTCGGCGCGCAAAGCGCCGGCGCTCTTCAGGTTCTGCAGGATGGACAGCAGATCCTGCGGGGTCGCGCCCAGGGCGTTCAGCGCCCGGACCACGTCGGCCAGATTGGCGCTGGTGGTGACGCGCTTGATGGCGCCGCCTTCGCTGCGCATTTCAATCTGGGTGTTCTGCGTCACCACGGTCTGGCCGCCGCCAAAGGGCGTGTTCGGCTGACTGACCTGCTGTTGCGGGCTGATGGTGACCGACAGGTTGCCGTAGGCGATGGCGGCCTCATCAATGGTGACGGTACGGTTCATGACCACCGAGCCCGTACGAGCGTTGACGACCACCCGGGCGCGGGCGGGCGGCAGGCCGACCTGCAGATTCTCGACCTGGGACAGGAAGGCGAGCTGTGCCTTGGGGTCCGAGGGCGCCCGCAACTCGATGGTGCGGCCATTGACGGCGGTTGCCGTCTGGGCGCCGAATTTGCGGTTGAGCGCCGCCACGACGTTCTGGGCGATGCCGAAGTCGCTGGTGTTCAGTTCCAGGCGTACGACACCGTTCTGCGCATAGGTCGTGGGTACGCCGCGCTCGACAATGGCGCCATCGGGGATGATGCCGCCGTTCAACTGATTGACCTGGACGCTGGCTCCGCCCTGGGACGCGCCAGCGCCACCGACCAGCAGGTTGCCCTGGGCCAGGGCGTAGACCTGGCCGTTGGCGCCCTTGAGCGGCGTCATCAGCAACGTGCCGCCGCGCAGACTCTTGGCGTTGCCCATGGACGACACCACCACGTCCAGGCTCTGGCCCGGCTGGGCGAAAGCGGGCAGGCGCGACGTCACCATGACGGCGGCGACGTTCTTGACCTGCATATTGGTGCCCTGGGGCACGGTCACGCCCAACTGGGACAGCATGTTGGTCAGGCTCTGCTGGGTGAAGGGCGTCTGGCGCACCTGGTCACCGCTGCCATCCAGGCCGACCACCAGGCCGTAGCCGATCAACTGGTTTTCACGCACGCCGGTGAAGGACGCCAGATCCTTGATGCGTTCGGCCTGGGCGGCGCCCAGGGGCAAGAGCGCGCCCAGGCACAGCGCCAGTGCGCCGGCGGCCAGGCGGCGCACGAGGAAGGAAGTCGGAATCAGCGATGCGGCCATGGCGTCAGAACGGGGCGATGTTGAGGAAGAAGCGCTGCAGCCAGCCCATGGTCTGGACCTCGTCCATCACGCCCTTGCTGCGGTATTCGATACGGGCGTCGGCCACCTGGGTGGAGGATACCGTGTTGTTGCCCGTGATCGAACGCGGATCCACCACACCGGAAAAACGAACGTACTCGCTGCCGCGATTGATGGCGATCTGCTTTTCGCCGGCGATTTGCAGGTTGCCGTTGGGCAGCACGCCGATGACCGTGGTCGTCAACGTGCCCGAGAAGACGTTGGTCGCGCTGCTGGAGCCCGTGCCTTTGGACTTATTGCCGCCGGTTGCGTCGAAATTCTGCTTGGCCCCCAGATCGGTGGGCAGGATCGCCGGGGCCAGACCGATGCCCATGGACGCGGAGCCACTACGATCGGTGGTGGTATTGACGTTCTTGGCGGCGTTGGTCTTTTCCTGAATGACGATGGTGACGATGTCGCCCACATTGCGCGGCCGTCGATCCTCGAACAAGGGATAGTTGCCATAGGCGGTGGGCTGATAGATGGACCCATTGGCTTCCGCGGCGGGCAGTGCCGGCGGCGGAGGCGGCGCGGTCAGCGGCCCCGTGACGATGGGTTCGGGCGGCACCAGCGCGCACCCGGACAGGACCAGCGCCAGCGTTGCCGCCCACGCTCCCGCCACACAACGCAATCCCTTCATGGGCATCCTGTATTACAACTGGGTCAGGCGGGCGAGCATCTGATCGGACGTCTGCACCGCCTTGCTGTTCATCTCGAAGGCGCGCTGGGTGGTGATCATGTTCACCAGTTCTTCGGCCACATTGACGTTGGAAGTTTCCACGTAGTTCTGCAACAGGACGCCCGCGCCGTCCAGGCCGGGCTGCAGCAGATTGGCCGGACCCGAGGCGTCGGTCTCCGCGTACAGGTTCTCGCCCATGCTCTGCAGGCCGGTCGGGTTGATGAAGGTCGCCAGTTGCAGCTGGCCGACCTCGACGTTGGTCCCGGTCGCGCCCGGCTGGGTCACGGACACCGTGCCGTCACGCGCGATCGTGATGGACAGCGCGTTGTCGGGAATATTGATGCCCGGCTGGATGGGGTAGCCGCCCGCCGTGACCAGCATGCCGTTCTGGTCACGCTGGATGCTGCCGTCTCGGGTGTAGGTGAAAGAGCCATCGGGCATCTCCACCTGCAGGAAACCATTGCCCTGGATGGCCACGTCCAGCGTATTGCCGGTTTCCTTCAGGTTGCCCTGGGTGTGGATGCGCTCGGTGGCCACGGTGCGCGCACCAGTGCCGATCTGAAGACCCGAAGGAAGCTGATTGGCCGCACCGACGCTGGCGCCGGGCTGGCGCAGGGTCTGATACATCAGATCCTCGAACACGGCCCGGCTGCGCTTGAAGCCCGTGGTGTTGACGTTGGCCAGGTTGTTGGAAATCACATCCATGCTGGTCTGCTGGGTTTCCAGACCAGTCTTGGCGATCCACAGGGAACGTATCATGTCAGTCGTGCCTGTTCAAAGGGGCGGCGGGCTCAGCCCGCCGCCGAAAGAATCGAATTGCCGCGCTCTTCGTTGGTGCTGGCGTTCTTGATGACCTGCATCTGCAGCTCGAACTGGCGGGCGTTGGAAATCATGGCCACCATCGCGGCAGCCGGATTGACGTTGCTTTTCTCGATAAAGCCGGGTGCGATCTTGACCGTCTCGTCCGGCTGGACGGGCTGGCCGCCCGCCGTGCGGAACAGACCATCGTCACCACGCACCAACTGGTCCTTGGGCGGATTGACCAGCTTCAACTGCGCCAGCAGTTGAATGTCGCGCGGATTGTCGCCCGCGCCCAGGGCGCTGATCTGGCCGTCCGTGGCGAACGTCACGCTGCCGCGTTCGGGGATCTCGATGGGACCGCCGTCGGCGGACAACACCGGCAGGCCGGTATGCGTGACCAGTTGATTCTGTTCGTTGACGGCGAATTCGCCTGCCCGGGTATAGGCCTCGCCCTGAGGCGTCTGCACGGCGAACCAACCGTCCCCGGCGATGGCCGCGTCCAGGGCGTGGCCGGTCTCCGCCATGATGCCCTGGCGGAAATGGCTGCCCGGTGTGGAGGCCACGGTGCTGACCCGGGTGGGCAGCTCGCCCGCCTGGGGCACCACCGGCACGGACCGGTAGATCGCCATCTGCTCGCGGAATCCGGTCGTGGCCACGTTGGCCATGTTGTTGGCGATGACCGACTGCTGTTCCAGGATGCGGGCCGCGCCGTTGGAGGCGGTGTAGAGGATGCGATCCATGCCGGGCTATCCGCTTAGCGCAGCGTAATGAGGGTCTGCAGCACCTGGTCCTGCGTCTTGATCGTCTGGGCGTTGGCCTGGTAGGTGCGCTGGGCGATGATCATGTTGACCAGTTCCTGGCTCATGTCCACATTGGACTCTTCCACCGCCTGGCCCTTGATCGTGGCCAAGCCGTTGCTGCCCGGCGTGCCGTAGATCGGCTGGCCGGAATTGGCGGTCTCGGCCCAGGCGTTGCCGCCCACCGGCTGCAGACCCTGCAGGTTGGCGAAGTCGGCCAGGGCCAGCGTACCCATGGTCTGCTTGGCGCCATTGGTGTAGTTGGCGATCAACTCGCCATTGGCGCCGATGGACATGCTGGCGTATTCGCCGGTGGCGTAGCCGTTCTGGACGAAGTCCTGGGAATAACTGCCGCCGAACTGCGTGGAGCCGCCATAGCTGACGTTGATGGCCAGAGGCTGCGCAGCCGCTCCGCCAATGACGGGCACGTTGTAGTTCAATACGTAGTTGGCCGTCGCTGGATCCAACCGGCCTTCCTTATCGAATCGCAGTTGCGCGGCAGGTGGGTAGGAGTTTGCCACCACCGGTACTACCGGAGGCACAACGGCTCCTGTCGCAGCATCCACGATGTTGCCATCCACCTTGATGTAGACATCCCAATTATTGACTTCGTTCGGCGCAACCCCCGTGACCGCCCGTTTGACATAGTACTGCTCAACGGTATGCTGATTGCCCAGCGAATCGTAAACCGTCAGGGGGGTCATCTTGGAGAAGGACTCGCCATCGTTCGGATCAAACGGACGCGCCGCCTCGACAATGACGGTCGCATTGGCATCCACATTGACCTTGTTGGTCAACGTGTTGGTCGCCTGCGGCGCAATGTTGCCCACCGGCACGGTCATGCCGATCAGGTTGGTGCCGCCGGGCGCGTACCCCATCAGTTGCTGGCCCTGGGCGTTGACGATCTTGTGGTCCTTGTCGGCCAGGAACTGGCCGTTGCGGGTGTAGAGCGTGGCGCCGTTGGGCTGGGTCACCACGAACAGGCCCTTGGCCCCGTCGATGGCCATGTCGAACTGATTGCCCGAGGTCGACACGATGCCGGTGGTGAAGCGCTGGTTGATGGACGCGACCTGCACGCCCAGGCCGACGCGCGAGCTGGCGTAGACGTCGGCGAACGTGGCCGATCCGGACTTGAAGCCCACGGTGCCGGAGTTGGCGATATTGTTGCCGATGACGTCCAGGTTTTGCGAGGCGGCGTTCAATCCGCTGAGACCTTGTCCGAAACCCATAAGTGACCTCTTTCAGTGCGTGATGCGTTGATTCGTGGAAAAGCGGCGCGCCAAGCGCCCGCCTTGAATTACATGACCTGCCGGATGTCCAGCAGGGAAATCTTCTGCCCCAGGGCCAGGTTCAGCCTCAGGCCTTCCGATGTATAGGCGATGCTGTTGATGTGACCCGAGGTGAGCGTCCCGGCGGAGACCGGCTGGCCGTTGGCGTCGGAAGCCGCCACCTGCACGGTATAGGCTCCGTCCGGCACGGCC
Organism: Castellaniella denitrificans; assembly: GCF_027214045.1. Lineage (GTDB taxonomy): Bacteria > Pseudomonadota > Gammaproteobacteria > Burkholderiales > Burkholderiaceae_B > Castellaniella > Castellaniella denitrificans_A. Next base: position 37,957 of record NZ_JAPWHE010000009.1, read on the forward strand.
GCGCCTGCGTCGTCCAGACCATCCCAGCTCATGGGATAGACGCCGGCGCCCTGGGCGTCGAGCTCGATCTTGCGCACGGCCTTGCCGGCCGAATCCAGGATCGTGACCGTGGTTTTGGCCGCGCCGGACATCAGATCGATACCGAAGGGCGTGGCGGCCTTGGCGCCCGATTCCTGATCAGTGCCCAGGGAGATTTTCTCGCCCGGATACAGGACGTCCTTGCCGATCAGGCCTGCGGCCTGCAGGGACTGGGACATGTCCATCTGGCCCGACAAGGCCAGCAAGGTGTTGTTCAGGCCCTGGATGCCATTGACCATGGACAGTTGCGCGATCTGCGACGTGACCTCGGCGTTGTCCATGGGGTTCAGGGGATCCTGATTCTTCAGTTGCGTGACCAACAGGGTCAGAAAACGGTCCTGGGTGTCGCCCATCAGATTCTTGGTCTGCGCATTGGCCAGCGCAGAGGCGGTGTTCGAACCGTAGACGTCATTCACGGCGGGCATGGCGGAACTCCTTATTGACCCAGAGTGAGGGTCTTGGCCATCAGCGACTTGGCCGTGTTGATGACTTCCACGTTGGCCTGGTAGGACCGGGATGCGGAAATCATGTTGACGGTCTCGGCGACGACATCGACATTGGGCAGGGTGACATAGCCCTTGGCATCCGCCAGGGGGTTGCCGGGATCGTACTGGATGCGCGGGGGCGCGTTGCTTTCCAGGACCGAGGCGACCCGCACGCCGCCGACGGCCTCGGAACGGGCCGAAGGCGTCATCTGGAACACGACCTGGCGGGCCTTGTAGGGCTGACCATCGGGACCGACGGCGCTTTCGGCATTGGCGATGTTGCTGGCCGACACATTCATGCGCTGGGACTGGGCCGACAGCGCGGAGCCGGCGATCTGGAAGATACTTAAGGTAGACATGGCGATTTCCGTGGCGCGGCCGGTTATTGCTGGATCACGGCCAGCAGGGATTTGATGCGCCCGTTCAGAACCTGAAGGTCCGTCTGGTAGCGCATGGTGTTGTCCGCGAACTGGGTGCGTTCAGTGTCCATTTCAACCGTATTGCCATCCAGGCTGGGTTGGGCCGGCACACGATACAATTCCTCGGCGGGGCCGCTGGTATGCGCGCTGGCCGGGATGTGGCGCGCCGAGGTCAGGGTCAGGGACGTATCCGGCAGTCGCGGCAGGCCGCCGCCTCCCATGGCCTCGCGCAGGGTGGCGTTGAAATCGATGTCGCGCGCCTTGTAATTGGGCGTGTCGGCATTGGCGATATTGGACGCCAGGATTTCCTGCCGCTGCTGGCGCAGGGCCAGGGCTTTCTGATAGAACTCGAAGTCCTTGCCGATTCGATCGATCATGGCTTTACACTGAAACGGATGAGCGGAGTGCGCGCCACCGTGCACCAAATGATCCCCCGACCATTCGCGGCTTTTTCGCACACCGCCATAGTACGGTCCCCGCCAGGGAGATAAACGCCAAAACAAAGCGGGGATTGAAGCCCTATTCATCCGTTGCGGCCCGCCTCCCGGGCGGCCGCCAGCCACCGGCTTCACCTACAATAAACCCATGCGTGCATTTCGATTTCTGTCTTTCCTGCTATTGGCCGCCACCCTGCCGGGCCAGGGGCGCGCCCAGGCGGACCGCCCCGCCCTGCAGGACCCGGCCACCGTCGTCGCCCGGGCCGAAGCGCTGCTGAAGGACCGGGCGGCATCCTGGCCGGGCCGGGCCGTCATCCATGTGGACACGCCGCGCATCGTGAACCAGCCAGCCTGTGAGCGAATGGAGGCCTTCCTGGCCGGATCGGGCCTGCAGCCGCGCACGCCTGTGGGGGTGCGCTGCCTGGCACCGCAACCCTGGACCCTCTACGTGCAGGCCAGCGTCCAGATCCTGGGGACCTATTTCGTGGCTAACCGCCTGATCCGGCGGGACGAGATCCTGAGCCTCGACGACCTCGACACCCGGGAAGGCGACCTGCTGCGCAACCGCCGGTTGATCGGCGACCCCGCCCACATCGTCGGCTGGATCGCCACGCGTCGCATCCGCGCCGGAGGTGCAATCGAATCCGGTGCGCTGCGCGACCCGAACACCATCGAACGCGGCCAGCAGGTCCGCACCGTCGCGCGCGGCGTCGGCTTCGTCGCCAGCGGCGAGGGACAGGCCCTGGAATCCGGCGCCCCGGGCACCCAGATCCAGATCCGCACACCGGGGGGACAGATCATCACCGGGACGGTGATCGACGCCCACACAGTCCAGGTTATGATGTAAGGCAGGGGCCTAAAGAATCCGCCCGGGCCGCCGTTATGAGGGATGCACCAATGATCCATCCCACTCAATCCGGAGACGAGCCTTGAAAATCAACTCCACTTCGTCCAACCCCCTCCTCAACGGGGTGGCCGGGGGAACGCGCGGCGACACGGCTTCCCACGCCGCGTCCGGCTCGGCCGTCAGCAGCCGCACCGCGGTGGATCTCAGCCCCGCCGCCCGCCATCTGGCCGCCCTGAACGACGGCAGCGCCGACGTCCGGTCCGAGCGCGTTCAGCAGATCCGCGATGCACTGATCTCGGGCGAACTGAGAATCGATCCCGGCAAGATCGCCGACGGCCTGCTGGCCAGCGTGCGTGATCTGCTGAAATGAATCCAGGCGACAAACTGCTGCGCTGCGTTCAGGCCCAGTCGGACCTGCTGGATGAGTTCATCCAGGCCCTGGAGGCCGAATCCGCCGCCCTGCTGGACGAACCCTCCAATCTTGCGCTGGCCGAACTGACCCAACGCAAGAACGACTATGCGCAACGTTTGGCCCAACTGGACCAGGATCGTGTGCATATCCTGACAGAGCTGGAACAGAGCGACGATGCCGCCGGCATCGACGCGATCTGCGCCGTCTATCCCGAATTGCGCACGACCTTCGACACATTGTTCGAGCGCGCCGAGCGCGCCGGACGGCTGAACCAGGACAATGGCCAGATCCTGCACACTTTCATGGAACACAATCAGCGCGCGCTGGATACCCTGCATTCCCTGGTCAACCAGGATCTGTACGACGCGCGCGGCCGCCTGCCCCGCCGCCAGCAGCCATAGGCCACGCCATCGCGCACTTTTTGCGACAGGTTCATTGGCAGGCTCCGGACGCTCGCGCAGCGTGGACGCCCTGACGCCCTAATCAGCCAATAATTCCTTCAACGCGTACAGCTTGAGCAACCCTGCATGGGATTGGCGCGACGCGAGCCGATCGGCGGCGCCCAGCATGCGGGCCGCAACCCGGGCCACCGGGGCCAGCGAGGGATCCTGGGCCAGACGCCAGGCCGCCAGTCCCATCTGGGCCGCGAACACCGCCCGGTCGACCAGAGGCTCACGTCCGGCGTCAGCCAGCAGCGGCGCGGCTTGACGCCAGGCCGCATGGCATTCCTGACGCAGCATCAGCGCACGGGCGATCCGCTCAAGGTCGGGCTCCACCGCCATGCCGGCCATGGCATGCCAGACCCTCAGCAAACGACCATCCCGGGGATCCACGGCCCGCAGACTGAAGATCCTCACCGGAAGCGCGGGCTCGCCGCGTGCGCGCAGTTCGGCCCGCCCCGAGGCCGCCCACCAGGCCGGCCGGTCATCCTCCAGACCGGCTGCCGACAGCAAAGGCCAGAACGCCTGCGCGTCCAACGGTTGAAACATCAGCGACTGGACAGCGGCCGACAGGACGCAGGGCTCGTCGTCCAGAAAGATCCGGGCGCGGGGACTGCAGGCGGTCAGCCAATGGCGGCCGCCCGCGCTCAGGGCGCGCAGCAGGGTCTGGCTGCCGCCATCGAACACGTGCAGGACCGCGGTGGGCGCCCCCTCGGTTTCGACTTCGATCTGTCCCCGCAACGCGTCGGCCGCCGAAGGGGCCGTCAACCTGGCGCCCTGGGGCGTATGCCAGCCATCCGCCAGGCCCGCCTGCTGGGTAGCGACAGCCAGCGGCCGGCCCTGCCCGTCGAACCAGGCGGCCCCCAACCAGGCCCCGCGCCGGCCCTGCCAATCCAGGGACTGGCGCGCATGCACGACCAATGCCTGCCCGGTTTCGTCCAGACCACCGTGGGCGACCCGGCGCAGATGGTCGATGGCCTCGGCGGCAGGAGGCAGATCGCCCGCCGCGCGGCTGCGCCACAGATCGTAGGCCTCGGACAACACCGGGTCCTCGTCCTGCAGTGCCACGGCGGCACGCAACTGGTCCATGCCCAGCGCATCGCCCCGCGCCGAACCGGTCAGCAACTGCGGCAGCAGAATCTGCTGGCGGCGCCTTTCGGCGGCGGCGTCCGGACTGTCGGCAGGCTGCGTCATGGACAAAAGAGCGGCCAGGTCGGCCTCGGAGGGCGCATACAAGGTGCGGTTGGCCTGGGCCGGCGCCAGCGCGCGGTCCACGAGATCCGCAGCTGACAGGAACAGCAGGTTTTCCGGGACCTTCTGTCCGTTGGAGACGTAATGGATCGGCAGCTTGTAGCGGATCGCGGTGTCCAGCGCGGCGCCCAGGCGCGAGGCCTCGTCTATCTTGGACACGATGCAGCCACGCAGCGGCGTGCCGCCGTCGCCGGCATAGGACCGGGCGACCTCGTCCAGCGTGTCGCCATGGCTGGCGGCGTTGAGCACCAGCAGGCGTTCAACCTGTCGTCCGGCCCCCGCCAGCAGGGCAGCCTGTTCGTGGATGTAGCGGTCGCGCTGGCTGATGCCGACATTATCGATCAACAAGGTCTGGTCAGGCCGCACAGTCTGCATGACACGGCGCATTTCGTGGACGTCCTGGACGACATGCACCGGCACACGCAGCATCTGACCGTAGATCTTGAGCTGTTCGTGCGCGCCGATCCGGTAGGTGTCGGTCGTCACCAGCACCAGGCTGCCGGGACCGGCGCGGCGCACGCAACGGGCGGCGAGCTTGGCCACCGTAGTGGTCTTGCCCACGCCGGTCGGACCGACGAGGGCCAGCGCCAGGCCGGGTTGCCAGAGGGCATCCTCGGAGGCGAGCACAGGCAGATGGCGGACCAGTTCGTTGCGCGCCCATTGAAGCGCCGCCCGGGTGGCGGCCTGTTCGGGCATGTGCTTGAGCATCGCGCGCAGCAGCGCCGTGCTGAAACCGAAACGCAGCAGACTCTGGAACAGCATGACCGCCTGCGGGGAGCGGCGCAACTGGCTGCCCCACATCAGTTCGTCGATCCGGGTTTCCAGAGACCCCTTGAGCTCGTCGATGGCGCCCATCAAGTCCGCGCCGGGGGGGTGGCGCCCCGCCTCGGCATGCGGCGCGGGGGCCCGGAGGGTTGCGGAGCGGGCCTGCTGGGGGGCGGGCGATGGCTGAGCCGGTGCGGCGGCCGCATCGGCATCCGGCAGGGACGTCTGGTCGGTGGCGAGAATTTCCACCCCGCCGTTGACCCGCTTGTTGGAAATGATGAGTGCGTCGGGCCCCAGCGCGAGGCGCACCTGCCGCATGGCCTCGCGGTTGGTGGCACCGAAGAAACGACTGATGTTCACGCAGGACTCCCGCCAACGACCGCAGTGACCCGAATGATACGCTCTTCAGGTATCTCGGCACTCGAGAGCACCGCCATGTGCGGCAGATGATGGCGCAGGAAGCGCGACAGCGAGGCCCGCAACACCGGCGGCACGACCAGCACGGGTGCGTCACCCCGCTCTTCCTGATCCTGGACGATGCGTCCGACGTCGCCCAGGAGATTTTCCGCCAGACCCGGTTCGAGGGCACCACTGCTGCCCAGGGCTTGCATCAGCACCCGCTCCAGGCGGGCGTCCAGGCCGATGACGCGCAATTCCGTCTCGCCGGCGAACCAGTGCTGAACAATGGCCCGCCCCAGCGCCACCCGGACCTGCGCCAGCAGTTCGTCGAGACTCGGACCCGTATTGGCCGGATTGAGGGCGGCCAGGCGCGGGGCATGCTCGGTGATGGTTTCGAGGATGCTGCGCATGTCGCGGATGGGAACATCTTCGTCGAGCAGGCTGCGCAGCAGATTCTGCAACTGCGGCAGCGTGACGGTCTTGGGCACCAGATCCTCGACCAGCTTGGGCACGTCGCGGGCGACGTGATCCAGCAGTTGCTGGGTTTCCTGGCGGCCCAGCAGCCGTGATCCGTAGCGGTGCATCAGATGGTTCAGGTGCGTGGCCACCACCGTGGCCGTGTCGACCACGGTATAACCGGCGATCTGCGCCTGTTCCCGCAAGGCCGGATCGATCCAGAACGCGGGCAGACCGAAGGCCGGATCCTTGGTTGGCGTGCCCTGGATGGGCCCTGTCACGCCACCCGGATCGATGGCCAGCCATTGCCCGGTCTGCGCCACGCCGCGCCCGACCTCCACGCCGAACAACAGGATGCGATAGTCCGTGGGCTTGATTTCCAGATTGTCGCGAATGTGCACGACCGGGGGCAGAAAGCCCATTTCCTGGGCGAATTTCTTGCGCAGGCTGCGGATGCGGTGCAGCAGTTCGCCGTTCTGCTGATGATCCACCAGGGAAATCAGACGATAGCCGACTTCCAGACCCAGCGGATCGACGGGAGCCACATCGTCCCAGCTGGCTTCGGCGGCGGCGGCCACGGCGGCCGCCTGTTCCTGGCCCGGGTCGGCGGCGGCGGCCTGGAGATCGCGCTGCTGTCGCTGGAGCAACAGCCAGCCGCCTCCACCGATGATGGCCGCCAGCAGCAGGAAAGCTACATGCGGCATGTTGGGAATCAGGCCCATCAGCGTCAGGATCCCGGCGGTGATGAACATCACGTTGGGGTTGGAAAACAACTGCCCGATCATCTGCTGACCGACGTCGCGGTCGTCGGCCACGCGCGACACCACCACGCCGGCCGCAGTGGAAATCACCAGCGCGGGGATCTGCGCCACCAGGCCGTCGCCGATGGTGAGCAGCGTGTAGACAGTGCCCGCGTCGGAAGCCGACAGGCCATGCTGGGCCATGCCGACGATCAGGCCGCCGATGATGTTGATCACCATGATCAGCAAACCGGCCACAGCGTCGCCGCGCACGAACTTGCTGGCGCCGTCCATGGCGCCGTAGAACTCGGCCTCCTGGGAGACTTCGGCGCGGCGCCGGCGGGCCTCGTCCTCGCCGATCAGGCCGGCGTTCAGGTCGGCGTCGATGGCCATCTGCTTGCCGGGCATGGCGTCCAGGGTGAAGCGCGCGCCGACTTCGGCGATACGGCCCGCGCCCTTGGTGATCACGGTGAAATTGATGATCACCAGGATGATGAACACCACGATGCCGACGGCGAAATTGCCACCCACCAGAAAGTGTCCAAAAGCCTCGATGACCTGGCCGGCGGCGTCCGGCCCCTTGTGGCCGTTGAGCAGCACCACCCGGGTGGAGGCGACGTTCAGGGACAGGCGCAGTAACGTGGCGAACAGCAGCACCGAGGGGAAAGCGGCGAAATCCAGTGGCTTGCGGGTGAACATGGCCACCAGCAGGATCATCACCGACAGGGAAATATTGAAGGTGAACAGCAGGTCCAGGATGAATGGCGGCAGCGGCAGGATCATCATGGCCAGGACCATGAGGATCAGCACGGGGCCGGCCATCAGGCGGGCATGCCCGGAGCCGTGAGTCTTGAGAAAATCCAGAAAACTGTTCATGAGGCGGGGGTCAGGGCCTGTTCGGAGCCTTGTTGCAGGCCTTGTTGCGGATCGAGTTCGGGGGGCACACGCAGGTCCTGCGGCGCCTGCGGCAGTGTACCCGAGCCCTGCCGCCAGTTGCGCAGCTGGTAGACCCAGGCCAGGACCTCGGCCACGGCGGCGTAGAGTGCGACGGGGATTTCCCGATCGAGCTCGACGTGATGGTAAAGGGCGCGCGCCAGCGGCGGGGCTTCAAGCCGGGCCACGCCATGCCGGTCCGCAATTTCACGGATCTGCGCGGCGATCAGGCGGGTGCCCTTCGCCACGACCACGGGCGCCCCGCCCTGCCCTTCGCGATAGCGCAAGGCCACGGCATAGTGGGTCGGGTTGGTGACGACCACATCGGCCTCGGGCACGGCACTCATCATGCGCCGCCGCGCCATGGTGCGCTGCTGCTGGCGGATGCGGCCCTTGACATGGGGATCGCCGTCGCTGTCCTTGTGCTCCTGCTTGACGTCTTCCTTGGACATGCGCAGTTGCTTGGCATGGTTCCAGAGCTGCCAGGGCACATCGATCAACACGATGATGATCAACGACGAGGCGATCAGCAGGCAGCACAGCGCGGTCAGGTCCAGCCCGCGCGCCAGCGCCTCGGTGGGCGCCATGCGGGACAGGGCCAGCATATCGTCCCGGTAGGCCCAGATGACTTTGACGCCAATGAAGCCGACCAGCCCCGCCTTGGCCAGCGTCTTGATCAGCTCGATCAGGGTCTGCATGGCGAACAGGCGCTTGATGCCCGGCAATGGATTGAGCCGCTCGAATTTGGGCTCCAGGGCTTTGGACGAAAGCAGGAACCCCCCCAGCGCCACCGAAGAAAAGATGCCGATCACCAGCAGCAGGGCCATGAACGGCAATACGATCAGCAGACCATGCCAGGCGGATTCGCCGGCGACATCGAGCATGACCTGGGGATCGCGCGCGATCCGGGTATCGAACCACAGGCCGCTGAACAGAATGCCGCGCAGGGTGCGGAAAATCGAGTCGCCGCCGAGCCACAAGGCTCCGATGCCACCGATCAGGGCCATGAAGGTGCCCAGCTCGCGCGAACGCGCGACCTGCCCCTCCTCGCGCGCCTTCTGGAGGCGCCGTGGAGTCGCTGCTTCTGTTTTTTCGAGATCGCTATCCTGGGCCATGCTCAGCCGACGACAATGCAGACAGCCTGGATTGTAGTGTTCAGGCCATCGGGGCGAAGCACGGATAAAAGCGCATTAGGCGCGGTAATTCAAAGGCTTGCAAGCTGTGCCGTGGCGGCGGGCGAAGACGCGGGGGACAGGCTCTGCTCGAACTGCAAATAATCCAGGCCGATGCGCACGGCCCCCCAGCGCGCGCCGTCCAGATCCAGGGGCACGGACACATCGGTGATGATCTCCCCGGTATCGCGCATGTAGGTCTGGCACAGCACGCCGCCCCGATTGCCGATCGCGCCCTGGCTGATCTGGTCGTCGAACAGGCGCTTGTCGCGCACATGCAGGGTGTCGTGCGCCACGTCTCCGGTGGGTGGTCGGGAATAACGGCGGTTGTGCGTCGGCGCATAGCCGTTCATATCCACCAGGATCGCATAATAGCCATGCGGCACCTGGTCCAGCACGGTGTCCAGGATGCCCTGCAGGGCTTCATCGATGGCCTGGTCGTATGCCACATGGTAGCGAGGCGGCTGACTGCCGGGAATCTGGCGGTAGGCTTTGTCGAAGACGTCCAGACCATCGGCCCGGGCCCGACGCAGCAGCCCGGCGCATCGATCGCGCAATTGACCGAGGCGGGCCGCCAGATCGTCGAAGGGCGTGGCGCCGGTGCGCCAGGCGGCCAGCATTTCCTGCAAGCTTTCGGTCTGGGTGCGCACGCCGTGCACTTGCTCGCGCATGGACTGCATGCGCTGGCGCAGAATGGCGCTGTGATCGGCGATGCGGCCAATGGACCGGCTCATGTCCTGGTTGGTCTGGTTAACCTGGGCGACATGATCGGCCACACCATCCAGCTGTGCGCCCACGCTCCCCAATTCCCGCACGAGGCCATCGAACTGCCCGGCGAAATCGTCCACGAGACGATCGGACGCGCGCATGTCGGCATGGATGGACTGGCTCTGCCGTTCAGTGTCGGAAACGAGGCCGAGGATTTCCCCGGTATGCTGGACGATATCGCCGGTGGCCGCGTTGACGCGTTCGGCCAGCTTGCCGACCTCGCTGGCGACCACGGCGAAGCCCCGGCCGGCCTCTCCGGCACGGGCGGCCTCGACCCCCGCGTTCAAGGCCAGCAAATGCGTCTGCAGGGCGATATCCTTGATCAGGCGGCTGGTGTCTTCGACCGAGCGCGCCCGATGGCTGAGTTGGGCGATGACCTCGGAAAAAGACTGCATCTGGGTCGTTACCCGGGCCACCCGTCGGTGCAGATCGGCCAGTTGCTCCTGGGTGGAGCGCAGCCCCCCGAGCTGCTGGCGAAACACATCGGCGGCGCCAGCCACGGTGTCGTTGGTCTGTTGCGACAGGCTGGCGATCTGGGTGCCCTGGGCCGACAGGCCTTCGGCTTCGCGGGCCTGCTCGTCGGCCATGGTCTCACAGGCCTGCGTGTGCGCCTGCAGACGGGCTGCATTGATGGCGATGCGGATACTGGACTGGCGCATGACGACAAAGCGTTCGCGCAAAGCCCCCAGGAAACGGCCGACCGGCAGGGCCAGGGGACTGAGCGTCCAGGCCCGGTCATTCAGTGTGGCCCGACCCCGGCGCAACTGGCGGATCAGGCGCCCCAGCCCCAGAGTTCTTCCGCGCGTATTGGACATGCTGCCTCCCCTGTGAAGAAAGGGCCGGTGCCGGCCATGAACTCCCCGAGCATTCCCTGACCCGGGTCGGCTCATATTGAGTTTCAAAGCTTACGCGGGACTTACATTTTCCCCATTGTCACATTGTCGAGGGAAAACCCCATCAGAATCCAAGGCTCGCCAGCAGGTCGTCGACCTGATCCTGATTGGTGACCACGTCGCTCTTGCCAGAGGCATTGACCACCGGACCATTGAGCAGAGATTTGGTTTCCTCCCGCTTTTCCTGGGGCACGTTGTCGATCAGCACCTGAACCAGTTCGGTCTCGATGGCGCCAATCACGCCCAGCATCCTCATGATCACCTGGCCGGTCAGGTCCTGGAAATCCTGGGCCATGATGATTTCCATCAGGCTGTTCTGCGAAGCCTGGGTCTTCTCGGGGACATCCTTCAGGAAAGCCCGCGTATCGTCCACCAGCGTGCGCGCCTGGTCGAGTTCGACCGGATGATCGAACCAGTCCTGCCAGCGGGCGTCCAGCGCTTTGGCATCGCGCTGCATCGAATCCTGCAAGGGCTGGGTCTGCTCGGCCGCGTTGAGCACCCGGTTGGCCGCCTGCTCGGTCATCTGGGCCACGTAGTGCAAGCGATCGCGAGCGTCGGGGATGGCGTGTGCGGCGTCCTTGATGGCCTGATCCAGGCCCAGCTCCCGCATGCTCACGCGCAACGTGCGGGTGAGCTGTGCGATCCGCTGGATCAGATCCAACGAAGGTTCTTCGAAATCCTGTTGGCCGGAAGATTGATCCGTCGTCATGATGCGCCTCCGGTCAGAGTTTCTCGAAGATCTTGTTCAGTTTCTCTTCCAGGGTCGCGGCCGTGAAGGGCTTGACCACGTAGCCGTTGGCACCGGCCTGGGCCGCCGCGATGATGTTTTCCTTCTTGGCCTCGGCCGTGACCATCAGCACGGGCAGGCTGGCCAGGTTGGGGTCCGCACGGATGTTCTGCAACATGGTCAGCCCGTCCATATTGGGCATGTTCCAGTCCGACACCACGAACTCGAAGCCGCCATTGCGCAATTTTTCCAGCGCCTGGGCGCCGTCCTCGGACTCGTCGACGTTCTCGAAACCCAGGTCCTTGAGCAGGTTCTTGACGATCCGCCGCATGGTGGGGAAGTCGTCGACGACCAGGATTTTCATCGTTTTCTGTACCACGGATCACTCTCCAATCAATAAAAAAAGCAGGGTATTCGGGTACCCGATGCCGCTGTTCAAATTCGTCAGACCCGGTTCCCGAAGGCCCCGGCGCTTTTCAGGATACGTTCGCTGAGATCATCCAGGGGAACGGCCTCTTCGGCTGCGCCGATCAGCAGCGCCTCGCGCGGCATGCCGAAGACGACACAACTCGCCTCGTCCTGGGCGAAGGTGCGCGCCCCCGCCTGGCGCATCGCCAGCAGCCCCTGGGCGCCATCTTTGCCCATGCCGGTCAGGATAACGCCAATGGCGTTCTTGCCGGCGACCTGGGCCGCCGAATGAAACAGCACATCCACGGACGGCCGGTGGCGGTTCACGGGATCGCTGTATTCGAGCTTGACCACATAATTGGCGCCCGAGCGGGCGAGTTTCATGTGGGCCACGCCGCCCGGGGCCAGATAGACATGGCCCGGAAGCACCCGCTGGCCATCCTCGGCCTCGTGGACCTGCACGGCGCAAAGACCGTCCAGACGCTGCACGAAGGACTTGGTGAACCCAGCCGGCATGTGCTGCGTGATCATGATCGCCGGGCTGTTGGCCGGCAAGGGTTCGAGCACATGGCGGATGGCCTCGGTCCCGCCCGTCGACGAGCCGATCATGACGAGTTTCTCGGTCGTGGAGAAATTGCCTGACAGCCGCGGCCGCTTGGCCTCGCCGCCTGGCTGGGCCGGACGCGGGCGCAGGCGGGCGTGGGCGGCGGCGCGGATCTTGTCGGCGATCATGTCGCCATAGTCCATCAGGCCGTCGCGCAGGCCGAGCCTGGGCTTGGTGACGAAATCGACCGCGCCCAGTTCCAGCGCCCGGATGGTGACCTCGGAGTTGCGTTCGGTCAGCGAGGACACCATGACCACCGGCATGGGGCGCAGGCGCATCAACCGTTCGAGAAAATCCAGGCCGTCCATGCGCGGCATCTCGACGTCCAGGGTCAGCACGTCGGGATTGTGCTGCTTGATGAGCTCGCGCGCGATGAGCGGGTCGGGCGCGGTGGCCACGACCTCCAGGTCGGGATGAGCGTTGATGATTTCCGTCATCAGACTGCGCACCAGGGCGGAATCATCGACGCACAGCACGCGGATTTTCTTGTTGACGGCCATTTTCAGCGACACTCCCCGGATCAGGCGACGGAATAGACCGTCTGCCCCTGAAGGCGCAGGGATTTGGTCAGATAGGTGAAGTTTTCCGAATGGCCCGCGAACATCAGGCCGCCCGGCTTGAGCAAGGGCACGAAGCGCTCCAGGATCCGGGTCTGGGTTGGCTTGTCGAAATAAATCATGGTGTTGCGGCAGAAGATCGCGTCGAATTTCTGGGTCATCGGCCAGCTGGGCGCCACCAGATTCAGTTCCTCGAAGGTCACCAGATTGCGGATCGCCGGCTTGACCATGGCCATGCCGGCCTGACGCCCCGCACCACGCAGAAAATAGCGCCGCAGGAATTCGGGCGGCACGGGCTTGACGCGGTCCAGCGTGTAGACGCCCTTGCGGGCCTGGGCCAGTGCCTGGGTGTCGATGTCCGTGGCAAGTACGGAGATTCCCGCCTCGGACTGACCACAGGCATCGTGCAGGGTCATGGCCAGGGTGTAGGGTTCCTCGCCGGTGGACGAGGCGCAGCACCAGACGGAGATCGGCTTGCGGCGGGTGCGCACGAAATCGGCCAGGATGCGGAAATGATGCTGCTCACGAAAAAACGCCGTGTGGTTGATCGTGAAGGCGCTGACGAAGCGGTCCCATTCGTCGGCCTGTGGATTCTGTTCCAAGTAGTCCAGGTAAGCGCGCACCGTGGCAGAGCCGGCATGATGGGCCCGCAGGCCCAAGGTGCGGGCGGCCATGTCCTTTTTGTGATCGCCGAGAATGATGCCCGCCCGCCGATGCAGCACCTGTACCGCGCGCGACAGATCGGCCGCGTCGGCCTTGGGCAGGGCCGGCTGCGAGAAATAAGAAGCGGAGGGCGCATCGTGGATCATGATGGTGTCGTCACGGGGAGACCGGAATCAGGCCTGCCCCAGCGCCAGGGCCGGTTGGCCGGCGCGCGGAGTATAGCCCAGTTGACCGCCCTGGACATCGATCACCTGACCGCCTTCCTGGAGACGGAAAGCGGCGACCGCCTCACTGAGATGCTCGGCCTGCTCCTGCAGCGAGCCGGCGGCGCTGGCGGCTTCCTGGACCAGGGCTGCGTTCTGCTGCACGACATGATCCATGTCATTGACGGCCGAGTTGATCTGGCTGATACCGTCGGCCTGCTCGCGGGACGCCGAGGAAATTTCGTTCATGATGGCCGTGACACCTTGCACCGACTGGACAATTTCGCCCATGATCCGTCCGGCGTCCTGGACACGCTCCGACCCCTCGCGAACCCGCACCACGGAATCGTCGATCAACCCCTTGATTTCCTTGGCTGCCTGCGAGCTGCGCTGGGCCAACGACCGGACTTCGCCTGCCACGACGGCGAAACCCTTGCCCTGTTCGCCCGCGCGGGCGGCCTCCACCGCCGCATTCAAGGCCAGGATATTGGTCTGGAAAGCGATCCCGTCGATCACACTGACGATCTCGGCGATCTTGCTCGAACTCTGGGTAATGCCGGTCATGGTCTCGGCCACGCTGGTGACGGCCACTCCGCCGCGCTGGGCCACGTCCGCCGCCTTCTTGGCGAGCTGGTCGGCCTGGGCGGCATGGTCGGAATTCTGGCGCACGGTGCTGGCCAGCTGTTCCATGCTGGCGGCGGTCTGTTGCAGGGACGCCGCCTGCTGCTCGGTGCGGCCGCTGAGGTCCGTATTGCCGGCGAAAATTTCCTGGGAGCCCAGACGGATCTCGCCCACACCATTGCGGACCGTGGACACCATGCGCACCAGGCTTTCCTGCATGCGCTGCATCGCCAGGTAGAGCACGCCGATCTCATTGCTCGACGGCACCTGGATGGCCTCGGTGAGGTCTCCCGCCGCGATCCGGTCGAAATGCCTGCCCGCCAAGCGCAGCGGGCGCAACACCACGCGCTGCAGGAACAGATAGGCGGCCACGGCGAACAACAGGGCCACGCCCATGGACACGCCCACGATCAGGATCACCAGGCGCAGGTGCGCGGCCTCGTCCGCCACCGCCTGGTCGGTCAGATCCTGCTGGTGCTGCTTGAGCGCCTGGACGGCCTGCTCGAACTTGCGCTCCACCGGCTCGACGCTCCCGGACTGCAACGTTTCGTACTGCTCGATATTGCCAGCCTTGAGCTGCTTCAGCACGGACGGCAACTCCTTGTCGAGCAGCTGGGTATAAATCTGGATGATCTGTTCGATCTGACGCCCTTGCTCGCCGTCGGTCATGTGCGCCTCGGCGACCGTGCGGAACCGTCCGAGAGACTCGCGCGCCTGCACCAGGCGTTGCTCGACCAGGGAGATCAAGGCCCGGGAACTGTCGCTGAGCCCATTGGCACCGCCGGACTGGCCGTCCGTGGCCCATTCGGACAGGATGGCGCTGTTGGCCAGATCGCTGTTGACGACGATACTGCCCAGGGTGCGCCCCATCAGCACCTGGATCGTGCGGTAGCGGTCGACGGACTCGTCCAGCAGACTGACTGCCTCGTCGTCGGCGCTGATTTCCTGCAATGCATCATTGTTCATCTTCAGGGACAGCACGCCCAGCAGCGCCCCCGAGATCAGCATGAAGAAGAAAAAAACGAGCACCAGAATCAGACTGGTGCGGACTTTGAGCGCGCCGATGAGGGATTTTCCGCCTGATTGCATGAGATTGGACTCAGTGAATGGAACCCGCAGAGGGTATGAGACAGAGAAGCCGCCCGATCAGGCGACCGCGTCCTCGACCAGTGCCATTTCTTCGCTGGTCATGAGTTTTTCAATGTCCACCAGGATGAGCATGCGCTCGCCGACGGTGCCGATGCCCGTCAGGTGCTCGGTGGAAAACGCCGAACCGAACTGCGGGGCCGCACTGATCTGCGACGTTTGAAGGATCAACACATCGGACACGCCGTCGACCACCACCCCCACCACGCGGGAACGGACGTTGAGGATCACCACCACGGTCTGCGAGGTGTATTCCGCATTGTCCATGTTGAACTTCAACCGCAGATCGACGATGGGCACGATCACGCCGCGCAGATTGGTGACGCCCTTGACGAAGGACGGCACGTTGGCGATGCGCGTGACGGTCTGGCTGTCGTAGCCCCGGATCTCCTGCACCTTGAGGATGTCGATCCCGTATTCCTGATTGGCCAGGGTGAAGATCAGGAATTCCTTGCCCTGGGTTTCTCCCTGCGCCTGCGTGGGGGTGGCTTGATTCATGATGGCTCCGGATGGGTGTGGAGGGTCAGGCGGCCGCGCCGGCCCGCAACGAAGTGGTGCGCCGCAGGGCGAACACGTCAACGATCAAGGCCACGCTGCCGTCGCCCAGGATCGTGGCGGCCGAGATGCCCGGCACCTTGCGATAGTTGGTTTCGAGATTCTTGACCACGACCTGATGCTGGCCGATGAGATGATCCACCATCAGGGCGAAGCGCTGGTCCTCCGCCTGGAGAATGACGGCGATGGCCCGGGTCAGATCGGTTTCAGCCTGACCCACGTTGAAGACTTCGTGCAGCGCGACGATGGGCAGATACTCGCCGCGCACGTGCAACACCTGCTCGGTCTCGGAAATGCGATGGATCTGATCATCAGTGGCCTGCATGGACTCGGTGACATGGGACAGCGGCAGAATGAAGGTTTCCTCGCCGACCTTGACCGACATGCCGTCCAGGATGGCCAGCGTCAAGGGCAGCACGATGCGGGTGGTGGTGCCTTCGCCCTTGCGCGAGGAGAGCTGCACATGACCCCCCATGCTCTGGATATTGCGCCGCACCACATCCATCCCGACCCCCCGGCCGGAAATGTCGGTGACCTTTTCCGCCGTGGAGAAGCCTGGCGCGAAGATCAATTGCCACAGCTCGTCGTCGGGGGTCGCCTCGGAAACCGGGAAACCGGAGGCGATCGCCTTTTTCAGGATCCGCTCGCGATTCAGGCCGGCGCCATCGTCGATCACATCGATGATGATCTGGCCGCCGTTGTGCTGCGCCGACAGAATCAGCGTGCCCTCCGGATCCTTGCCCTGGGCGATGCGGGCGTCCGGTGTTTCCAGGCCGTGGTCCAGACTGTTGCGCACCAGATGGGTCAGCGGATCGATGATCCGTTCGATCAGGCTCTTGTCGAGCTCGGTCGCCTGGCCCTTGGTGACCAGACGGATGCGCTTGCCCAGCTTGGTGGCGTTTTCCCGCACCACACGCGGAAAACGGCTGAAGACGTAATCCATCGGCATCATGCGGATGGACATCACGGCCTCCTGGAGATCGCGCGCATTGCGTTCCAGTTGCTCGATGCCATTGAGCAGGCGATCGTGCAGCACCGGATCCAGCGTCTGTGACGTCTGCAGCAGCATGGCCTGGGTGATGACGAGCTCTCCCACCAGGTTGATGATCTGGTCGACTTTTTCCACGCCCACGCGGATGGTGCCGCTTTCCTTGGGTTTGGCGGCCTTGGACCCGCTGGCGCCCCCGGAGGGGGCGGCGGATTCGGCCGCGTCACGGGAACCGGACGGCTCCGGCGCTTCCTGGGTGGCGGCGGGGGTTTCGCTCACCGCCGGTGCCGGCGCGTGTTCCGCCGCGGGCGCTTCGACGGCGGCCGTCGCGCCCGGCAAGGCCTCGCGGACGACGGAGACCTGGTCCGCATTCACAATGAAGCAGCAGACGGCTTCGAGATCGTCGGCCGACGTGGTGGTGTGCAGCCATAGCGACAGATCGCCGCCTTTCTGATCGCGATGCAGGATCTGGCCCATGAGGGCCATTTCATTGACGAGGGACTCGACGTCCTTGTCCTGGATGCGGCTGATCCGGACGTGGACCGGCAGGTCGCCCGACGGCGCGTCCGCGCCGGCCTGGGATGGCGGAGCCGAGGACGCCGGAGCCGGAGCCGGGGCACCGCCTTGCTGCTGCTCCAGGGCAAGTTGACGCAGTTGAGCGCAGATCCGTTCGTACACCTGCTGATCGGGCTTTTCCGAACCGCGATAGGCGGCGACTTGGTCGGTCAACACGTCCTTGGTCTCCAGAAAGAGGTCGATCATGTCCTGGCGCAAGGGCATTTCCCCATGACGGATCAGATCCAGCAGGTTTTCCAGCAAGTGCGTGGTCTTGGCCAACTCCTCGAAGCAACCGAAGGTGCCCGCCCCGCCCTTGATGGAATGCGCGGCGCGGAAGATGCCGTTGAGCACATCCGGATCCGGCTGTTCCAGATCGAGATTCAGCAACTGCTGCTCCATATTGGTCAGCAGTTCATCGGCCTCGTCGAAGAACGTATCGAAAAACTCACTCAGGTCCACGCCTGCACTCATGATCCATCCTCACCCTGGATTGCCGGACGCGCCGACCGGGGGAACCACCGGCGCACTGTTGGATTGCCCCGCTGAAGGGGATACGGTCGTCGCGCCCTGCCCTGGAACCGTACCCGCGGCGGGGGCGGAAACAGCGGGCGCCGGCGGGACGGCCGGCGCAGCGGGACTGGCCCCGGGAACCGGGGGCGGACTCGTCTGGGGCGCGGAACCGCCCCCCGCGCCGACACCTCCCCGCCCGGGAGCAGGTTGCCGGAGCAATTCCAGCCGTTCGCGGATTTTCATGCCCTCCTGGCCAGAGGCGTTCTGCTCGTCGATGCGCCGTTCGGCGCGACGATTCAGCACCAGGATGCTGATCCGGCGATTGACGGCCGCCAGGGGATCGTCCTTGACGAGATCAACGGTATCGCCCAGCCCGAGAATGCGCTTGATCTTGTTCTCGACCAAGCCGCCTGCGACCAGTTCGCGCCGCGCCGAGTTGGCGCGATCCGCCGACAGTTCCCAGTTGCTGTAATTCCGATCCCCGGTCGCGTAGCGCATCGCGTCGGTATGGCCGGAAATCGTGATCGGATTCGGCAGTTCGTTGATCAGCGGGGCGAGTTCCCGCAGGATGTCGCGCATGTACGTCTGCACCACCGCGCTGCCGGTGGTGAACATCGGCCGGTTCTGCTGGTCCAGAATCTGGATTCGCAAGCCGTCCGGCGTCATGTCCAGGAGCAGTTGGGGTCTGAATTGGCGCAGCACCGGATTGTGCTCAATCAGGTTATCGAGCTTCTGCTTCAGGTTTTCCAGGTTTTCCTGATCGATCAGGTCCTGCTGGGACTCCAGGTCGCCGTCGGGATTGGACGACGGCAAGGGATGCGGATTGGGGATCACGCTGGGGTCCCCGCCGGGGATCTGGGACTTGCTGTTGTCCATTTTTTCGCCGCCCGTGATCGCGGTCATCAACGGCATGCGGAAATATTCCGCGATGGACTGCAGATCCTTTTTCGGCACCAGCAGCAGCAGCCACATCACCAGAAAAAACGCCATCATCGCGGTCATGAAGTCCGCATAGGCGATCTTCCAGCTGCCCCCGTGATGGGATTCGCCGTATGCCCGCTTGCGACGGACGACGACGCGGCCGGTATCGTGTTTGGCCATGTCTTACGTCCCCTCGCGTCAGCGGCTGGCTGCCTGGTTCTTGGCCTGCCGCACATGAGCCTCGAGTTCGGAGAACGAGGGACGGACGGACGAGAACAAAACCTTGCGACCGAATTCGACGGCCAGCGGCGGCGGGTAACCATTCATGCTGGCCAGCAGGGTGACCTTGATGCATTCAAGCACCTTGATCGACGCCACCGACTGGCGCTCGACCGCCGAGGCGAACGGCGCGCAAAAGCCATAGGACAACAGGATGCCCAGGAAAGTCCCCACCATGGCCTTGGAAATCAGGTCGGCCAGAACAGCCGGCGGCTGATCGACGGCCGCCAGCGCCTTGACCACCCCCAGCACCGCGGCCACGATGCCGAAGGCGGGCAGCCCGTCGGCCACGGCGCGCACGGCGTTGACTGGAGAATGATGCTCGTTGTGCAACGCCTCGATCTCCTGGTCCATCAGCGTTTCGATCTCGAAGGAGTTCATGTTCCCGCTGATCATGATGCGCAGGTAATCCGTCAGGAATTCCATGATCTTGGCATCCTGCTGGACCAGCGGATACTGGGTGAAGATGGCGCTGGCCTTGGGATCCTCGATGTCGGACTCAATGGACATCAACCCATCTCGCCTGGCCTTGTTCAGCAGGACGTACAGCAGGGCCATCAGCTCCATGTAGAGCGATTTGCCATAAGGGTTGCGCTTGATCGCCTTGGGCACGGCTTCCAGCAACAGCTTGATCGAGGCGCCGTTGCTGGAAGCAATGTACGCGCCCAGCGCCGCGCCGCCGATGAGCGTGAATTCGAAGGGCTGATACAGGGCGCCCATGTGGCCGCCCATCGCGACGAAACTGACAAAAACCCCCGCCGCTACGATGAGGTACCCCAGGATGATAAACACGTGCGCACGCCTCGAGAATCAGAATACCGTGATCATCCCCTGTTTTCCTGCATTCAAAAGCACGGTTAAACAGGCCTTTTTGTCCACAAATCCCTAGTCTGCCCGACCGGGGGCTGTCGTCCTAGACCGATAGGCGCGCGGCCGATCGCCGTCGCGCGCGGGTCTTGCCTGCTCGCGGCGGCGGCTTGCAGATCGCGCAGACGAAACCGCACTCCGGGTCGTGTGCATGGGCCACGAACAGGCCCTGGCATTGCTGACAGCCGGACAATTGCACCAGTCCGCTTTCAAAGAACCTCACCAGCATCCAGGCGCGCGTGAAGCTGAGGACCGGCTCGTCCGACCCCTCTCCGGGCTGCAGCCCTACGGAGGACTGCTCAAGATACAGACGATAGGCCTCGACCAGGGCCTGCGACTTCTTCGCCGGAGTGAAGACGTCCATATAGCGGTAGATGTTGTAGAACAGGCTCGAGTGAATGTTCGGCAGCCAGGTCATGAACCAGTCCACAGAGAACGGCAGCATGCCCTTGGGCGGCGAAGCGCCCTTGACCTCGCGGTACAGGCGCGCCAGCCGGTCGTAGCTGAGGGAAGTCTCCGCCTGCAGCACCTGCAGACGGGCTCCCAGACGGATCATGTCCGTGGCGAGCAGGATATCATCGGCTTCCCTGGAAACGCTCTTGCTGGACATGGATCAAGCGGAGGCGATTTCCTGCCGGGCCATCAGGATGGTGGAGTGCGCCTGCTGCAACACCCCGCCCAGCACCTCATGCGTCAGGGAATTGAGCAGTTGGGCGTCGTTCAGCCTGAAGGCGCACAGTACGGAATTGGAACTGGCCAGCCGGACAATCTGGGCCGGCGACAGATTGAGGACGATTTCCGCGACATCGGCGTCGAAACCGAGCCGGAACATGCCAGCCGCCAGGTTTTCACGCAGCAGACGCTGGGCCAGCATCAAGTAGGACAGATTGACCTCACGGATGTCGTTCAACAGCGTGGCATCAAGAGTGGACATGGGATCCCTTTTTGGCTATTGCCGAATTCCGTCGATGGAATCCAGCGCATCACAGACAGGCCGGAGGCAATGCCTGCCCCAGAATCAATTGTCACAAATCATTGGTCACAACAATCAAATCCAGACATTGAAAATACATTTTCATGCACATTTGACATGAACGGTAGGAGTATATCCTCAACTGCCACCATTCTTGACGCTACTTAACATTTATCAAAAGAAATTTTTGTTTTTGAATGTAATTCATTCTAGGGATAACCATAAGTAGATTATGGCTTACCCCAAGAGGCGTTGTTCTGAAACCACATCAGCCTCAGCCTGCGACACGCTGAATCGTGACGCTCAGGCGTTACAGAATCAAGTCGGGACGCAACGGTACTGTTCGGCCAAGGCCAGAAAAGCGTCCAGATCGCCGTCAGAGCCTATTTCCTCGGCCAGGATGCGGGAGACCATCGGGGCGGCCTCGATCGCCCGCGCCGCATGCAAAAACAGCATCCGGTGGCGCCGGGCCAGGACATCCTCCACGGTGCGCGCATATTCTCGACGCGCGGCATGACGGACCATGGCTTCACTCAACCCCAGTCCCAGATCATTGCCGGCTCCCGGAAGCGCCTGAACGTCGACGGCCTCTGTGCCATAGACATGCAGTCCCGGCGGGTCCGTCAGGCGTGTGGCGGGCGCGTCCGGAGGCGGCGCCCCCAACAGCGGGAAGCGGGCCGTCCGGCAAGGCGGCAGGTCCGGCACCAGTCCGGCGTCCCTGCAATGGCGCAGGACATCCTCGGCCATGGAACGGTAGGTGGTCCACTTGCCTCCGGTCACGGTCACCAGTCCGGACGGACTGACCCGGACGGTGTGCTCGCGGCTGATGGCCTTGGTGCCGCCCTCGTCCTCGTGCGCGGGCCGCACCAGGGGACGCAACCCGACCCAGACGCTGAGCACGTCCTCGACCCTGGGAGCGCGCGCCAGCACATGGGCGGACTCGTTCAGGATGAAGGCGACCTCCTCGGGCAACGCCCGGGGTTCGCGGACCACGGCATCGCGCGGGGTATCGGTGGTCCCCAGAATCAGATGCCCCAGCCAGGGGACGGCGAACAGCACCCGGCCGTCCCGGGTGCGCGGGACCAGCAAGGCTTCGGTCGATGGCATGAAGGACCGATCGACCACCAGGTGTACCCCCTGACTGGGGGCCACCATGGGCGTGGTGTCCTGCCCCCGGGCCGCGTCGTCCAGGCGGCGCAGATCGTCGACCCACACCCCGGTGGCGTTGATGACGCAACGGGCCCGGACTGTGCCTTCGCGGCGTCCGCCGGTATCCAGGGCATCGCGCCAGCGCACGCCGCCGACACGGCCGTTTTCATGCAGCACATCGATGACGGGACAGTAATTCAGCACCAGTGCCCCCTGAACGGCCGCCGTGCGGGCCAGGGTCAGTCCCAACCGGGCATCGTCGAACTGCCCATCCCAATACTTGACGCCGCCGAACAGGCCGGCCGTCTGCAAGCCCGGCAGTTGGGCCGCCGTGCGGGCGCGCCCCAGCCATTCGGTGCGGCCCAGACTGGCCGAGCCTGCCAGGGCATCGTAGACTTTCAGACCGGTGCCGTAGAACGGCACTTCCCAGGGCCGATAGGCGGGCATGACAAACGCCAGCGGCTGAGCCAGGTGCGGCGCGTTGTTCAGCAGCGCCCGGCGTTCGTGCAGGGCTTCGCGCACCAGGCCGATGTTGCCCTGGGCCAGATAGCGGACCCCTCCGTGCACGAGCTTGGTTGCGCGCGACGAGGTGCCGCCAGCGAAATCGCAGGATTCCAGCAGCAGGACCGACAGCCCCCGCAAACGGGCATCCAGGGCGACGCCCAGGCCGCTGGCGCCGCCACCGATGACGATCAGATCGACCTCGGACAAGGCCTCGAGATCATGCAGCAATCGATCCCGATCCGTCGTGACGGGCGGCGGGGCAGCGGTCTGGGACATCTTTCACACTCCGATCAACGGGCGCGGCCTTCCTTCCAGGCCTGCAACAGGGAATCGTAGGACACGGTCTCCGGCTTCGGATTCTCATTGGCGAGTTTCTTCCACGGGGCGTGTTCATCGCTGAGCCACTTGGCCGGATCGCTCTTTTCATTGAGCTTGGGCGCGCAGCGCTTCATGCCGGCGCGCTGCAGCCGGGACATGACCTTGTCCATTTCATTGGCCAGGTTGTCCATGGCCTGCTGCGGCGTCTTTTCCCCGGCGATGGCCTGGGAAACGTTGCGCCACCACAGTTGCGCGAGCTTCGGATAATCGGGCACATTGGTGCCGGTCGGGGTCCAGGCCACCCGCGCCGGGCTGCGATAGAACTCGATCAGACCGCCGTACTTGCTGGCGTTCTTCGTGAAGTAATCACTGTGGATGTCGCTGTCGCGGATGAAAGTCAGGCCCTCGATGGATTTTTTCAGCGAGGTCGTCTTGGCGGTCACGAACTGGGCATACAGCCAGGCGGCGGCGACCTTGTCCGGATCATGGTCCTTGAAAAAGGTCCAGGAACCCACATCCTGGTAGCCGTTCTGCATGCCCTCCTTCCAGTAAGGGCCGTGCGGGGCCGGCGCCATGCGCCACTTGGGCGTGCCGTCCTCGTTGACCACCGGCAGGCCCTTCTTGGTCATGTCGGCCGTGAAGGCGGTGTACCAGAAAATCTGCTGGGCGATCTCACCCTGGGCAGGCACGGGGCCCGCTTCGGAGAAGGTCATGCCCAGCGCTTCCTTGGGCGCGTACTGCTTCATCCAGTCGATGTATTTGGTCAGTGCATAGACGGCGGCCGGCGAGTTGGTCGCCCCGCCGCGCGCCACGGAAGCGCCGACCGGCGTGCATTTGTCGTCGGCCACGCGGATGCCCCATTCGTCCACCGGCAGGCCGTTGGGGGTGCCCTTGTCGGCCGAGCCCGCCATCGACAGCCAGGCGTCGGTGAATCGCCAACCCAGGGACGGATCCTTCTTGCCATAGTCCATGTGACCATAGATGGGCTTGCCGTCCAGGGTCTTGATGTCCTCGGAGAAGAACTTGGCGATGTCCTCGTAGGCGGTCCAGGTGACCGGCACGCCCAGTTCGTAGCCGTACTTGGCCTTGAATTTTTCCTTCAGGTCAGGCCGGTTGAACAGGTCGTAGCGGAACCAGTACAGATTGGCGAACTGCTGGTCTGGCAACTGGTACATCTTGCCGTCCGGCGCGGTGGTGAAGGACGTGCCGATGAAGTCCTTCAGGTCCAGATCCGGATTGGTGTATTCCTTGCCGGCGCCATTCATGTAGTCGGTGAGCGACAGGACTTCGCCGTAGCGATAGTGCATGCCGATCAGGTCGGAATCGGAGATCCAGCCGTCATAGATGGATTTGCCCGACAGCATCGAGGTCTGCAGCTTCTCGACTACGTCGCCTTCCTGGATCAGATCGTGGTTGACCTTGATTCCGGTGATTTCCGCGAAGGCCTTGGCCAGGACTTTGGATTCGTATTCGTGGGTGGTGATGGTTTCGGACACCACGTTGATTTCATTGACCCCTTTGGCCTTGAGCTTGGCCGCGGCGTCGATGAACCATTGCATTTCGGCCATCTGCCGGTCCTTGCTCAGCGTGGACGGCTGGAATTCGTTGTCGACCCATTTCTGGGCCTCGGCGGTGCCGGCCCAGGCGGCCTGGCCCCCCAGGGCGCAAGCGACGGCCAGCGCCAAGGCGGTATGGCGGAATCTCATTATGTTCTCCTCTGTGTGCTCCCCTGCCCTGTCGACCGGTGCCGCCCGGGGAAATAGGCCGCACCGTCAATACATCCACGTCGCCGCTTGCAAGCGGCTCAACTCAAAACCGCGCCATCTCTCCACGTCGCCGCTTGCAAACGGCTCAACTCAAAACCGCGCCATCTCTCCACGTCGCCGCTTGCAAGCGGCTCAACTCAAAACCGCGCCATCTCTCCACGTCGCCGCTTGCAAGCGGCTCCGATTCGCCTGGCTGATGACAGTCCGCAGGGGACTGTCATCAGTCCAGGCTCATCCCTTCCTCATGATCAGTGTCAGGGTGGCCATGGACAGGATGAAGCTGATCCAGACTGAGGGTTCCTCGTCCAGGGCGAACCAGTCCATGAAGGTTTCGCCCAGGCCGAGGAAAGCCAGGTTGATGTAGGCGGCCACCAGCAGGCCGATGAACAGACGGTCGCCGCGCGTGGTCGCCATGGGCAAAAAGCCTTTGCGCAGCAGCGTGGGCGAGCGGATTTCCCAGACCGTCATGAAGGCCAGCATCAGCGCGATGCAGATGAAGAACACGGCGGTGGGCGTGGTCCAGACCATCCAGTCGAACATGGCGTATTCCTTTGAGTGCGGCCGTCTCAGACGCGTCCCATCGCGAAGCCCTTCGCGATGTAGTGACGCACGAACCAGATGACGATGGCGCCCGGCACGATAGTGAGCGTGCCGGCTGCCGCGAGGGTGGCCCAATCCATCCCCGAGGCCGAGACCGTTCGTGTCATGATCGCCACGATGGGCTTGGCGTCGACGCTGGTCAGCGTGCGTGCCAACAGCAGTTCCACCCAACTGAACATGAAGCAGAAGAAGGCCGCCACCCCCACGCCCGACTTGATCAGCGGCAGGAAGATCGTCAGGAAGAAACGTGGAAAGCTGTAGCCGTCTATATAAGCGGTCTCGTCGATTTCCCTGGGGATGCCGCTCATGAAGCCTTCCAGGATCCAGACCGCCAGCGGCACGTTGAACAGCAAGTGCGCCAGCGCCACGGCCCAGTGCGTGTCCATCAGCCCCAGGGTGGAGTAGAGCTGGAAGAACGGCAGCAGGAACACCGCGGGCGGTGTCATGCGGTTGGTCAGCAGCCAGAAGAACACATGCTTGTCGCCCAGGAATGAATAGCGCGAAAAGGCGTAGGCCGCCGGCAAGGCCACGGCGATCGCCATGATCATGTTCAGGCAGACGTAGATCAGGCTGTTGACGTAGCCCATGTACCAGGACGGATCGGTCAGGATCAGCCGGTAGTTGGCCAGCGTGAATTCGCGCGGAAAAAGGGAGAACTCGGCCAGAATGCCCTGGTTGGTCTTGAAGCTCATGACCACCATCCAGTAAATGGGGATCAGGGCGAACGCCAGGTACAGGATCAGGAAGATGGTGCGCTTGCGCGGCAGGAACGAGCGGTCAGTCATGAGCGGCTTCCGAATCCCGGGTGCCGACGCGCAGCATCCAGTTGTACAGGACGAAACAGAACATCAGGATGATGAGGAAATAGACCAGGGAAAAAGCGGCCGCCGGCCCCATGTCGAACTGACCGATGGCCTTCTGGGTCAGATACTGACTGAGGAACGTCGTGGAATTGCCCGGTCCGCCGCCCGTCAGCACGAAGGGTTCGGTGTAGATCATGAAGCTGTCCATGAAACGCAGCAGCACGGCAATCATCAGCACACCGCGCATCTTGGGCAACTGGATATAGCGGAACACGGCCCATTTGCTGGCGCCGTCGATGCTGGCGGCCTGATAGTAGGCCTCGGGAATGGACTGCAGGCCGGCGTAGGCCAGCAGCGCCACCAGCGGCGTCCAGTGCCAGATGTCCATCAGCAGCACGGTCAGCCAGGCGTGAAGGGGGTTGCCGACGTAGCTGTAGTCCAGCCCCAGGCGGGCCAGGGTCCAGCCGAAGAGGCCGATGTCGGTCCGGCCGAAGATCTGCCAGATCGTGCCCACCACATTCCAGGGGATCAGCAGCGACAGGGATACGATCACCAGGACGGCCGAGGCCCGCCAACTGCGCGCCGGCATGGACAGGGCCAGCGCCACCCCGAGAGGGATCTCGATGGCCAGTACAGCGCCGGAAAACAACAGTTGCCGCCACAGCGCTGCATGCAGGTCCTCGTCGCGCATGATGCTGGCGAACCACTCGGTGCCGACGAACACCGCATTGTCCGGCGAAATAATATCCTGTACCGAATAATTGACCACGGTCATCAGCGGGATGATGGCGGAGAACGCCACGCACAGGATGACAGGCAGGATCAGCCACCAGGCTTTCTGGTTGACGGGTTTGACGGTCGCACTCATCCCACGAGCTCCTCGTTGCGGTAATAGCGGGTATGGGGGCCGACCAGCGCCAGATGCACGACCTCGCCCTCGGCGGGCGGCTCGGCGTCGGCCGGCAAGTGGATCTTCACCTCCCGATCATCGACACGGACGCCCAGCAACTGGCTGGTGCCGATGTGCCGCACCTGGGTCACGGTGGCCGGCACGGTCCCCGCGTCATCACCGGACGCAAGACCCAGGTATTCGGGCCGGATGCCCAGGGTCAGCGGCCCGGCCGGCAAGGACAGAGCCTCCGGTTGGCCGAGGCGCCGCTCGCCCAGCCAGAGCGCGCCGTCGGCGCGCACGTCGACCGGCAACAGATTCATGCCGGGCGAGCCGATGAAATGCCCCACGAAGGTGTGGCGCGGCCGCTCGAAGAGGTCCGCCGGAGTGCCCTGCTGAACCACCCGGCCGCGCGCCATCACCAGGACCTGGTCGGCGAAAGTCATGGCCTCGACCTGGTCGTGGGTGACGTAGATCAGCGTCAGGCCCAGTTCATGATGGATCTGCTTGAGCTTGCGGCGCAGCGCCCATTTCAGATGGGGATCGATCACCGTCAGGGGCTCGTCGAACAGCACCGCCGAAACGTCCGGGCGCACCAGTCCCCGCCCCAGGGAGATCTTCTGCTTGGCGTCGGCCGCCAGATTGGCCGCGCGCTGATCGAGCTGGCCGGACAGATCGAGCATTTCCGCGATGCGCCCGACGCGTTCGCGGATCCGGTCGGCCGGCACCTTGCGGTTGCGCAGGGGAAAGGCCAGGTTTTCTCCGACCGTCATGGTGTCGTAGATGACGGGAAACTGGAACACCTGGGCAATGTTGCGTTCCTGGGGCGTGGCGCGGGTGCGGTCCACGCCATCGAAACGGATGGCGCCGTGCGATGGCGTGACCAGGCCCGAGATGATGTTGAGCATGGTGGTCTTGCCGCAGCCGGACGGCCCCAGCAAGGCATAGGCTCCGCCGTCTTCGAAAGTGATGTCCAGCGGCAGCAGCGCATAGTCGGCGTCGGAGCGGACGGTGTGCACGTAGCTGTGGGCCAGTTGAAGCTCGATGCGCGCCATATCAGGCCTCCCGCGCCCGGGGCGACCGCAGCAGGGATTCGTCCGGACCGAACACATAGGCCCGGCGGCTGGAAAAATGCAGGGTCACGGGATCTCCCAGGCTGTAATGCTGGACGCCCGGCATCTGGGCCACCAGATTCCCGACCGGCGTCTCGGCATGAACATAAGTGGCGGACCCGGAGATTTCAGCGAGCTGGACTCGCCCGGGAATTCTGCAGTCTGCGCCCATGTCGGTGAGCGACAGGTCGGCCGCGCGCAGGCCGACAGTCACGTCGCCATCGGGCACATCCTGGCCGGACGGGAGGCTCACGTCGGCCAGTGCCCGCAGGCTGACCGCCGCGCGGCCGGCGCGGGCCGCCAGGAAGTTCATGGGCGGATCGCTGAACGCGCGCGCCACCCGGATCGATGCGGGCCGCCGGAACACTTCCAGCGTCGGGCCGTACTGCAGCAGCTCGCCCTGATCCAGCACGGCCGTATAACCGCCGAGCAACAGCGCCTCGCCAGGCTCGGTCGTGGCGTAGACGACAGTGGAACGGCCCTGGTCGAACAGGGCGCCGAGTTCTTCACGCAATTCCTCGCGCAGCTTGTAGTCCAGGTTGACGAGCGGTTCGTCCAGCAGCATCAAAGGCGCGTCTTTGGCCAGGGCGCGCGCCAGGGCGACCCGCTGCTGCTGACCGCCGGACAGTTCGGACGGCAGGCGGTCCAGAAACTCTTCGATATGCAGCGCGCGGGCAATCTCGCGCACCCGGGGCATGAAGTCCGCCTCGCCGCGCAGCCGCAGCGGCGAGGCGATATTGGCGGCGACCGTCATGGACGGGTAATTGATGAACTGCTGGTACACCATGGCGACGTTACGGTGACGCACCGGAAGGCCGGTGACGTCGACGTCGTCGACCAGAACCCGGCCGGTGGTGGGCACGTCCAGACCGGCCATCAACCGCATCAGACTGGTCTTTCCCGCGCGGGTCACCCCCAGCAGGACCGTAACGGCGGATTCCCGCAGCGCCAGATCCAGAGGGTGAAGCCAGGTTTCGGCGCCGACTTTCTTGCCGACGCGAGCCAGCTTGAGCTGCATGGGCCCTTACTCCATAAGTTCCTTTTTGTGAATTATTGTTCGTTTTCACTCTTTTTTCTGTCCATATAAACCCTAAGATTCTTTCCTTTCCTTTCGCTGTACAGTGTGCCGGTCATGACGAAGGCCGATTCCATGCACCCCAACCCCCGCCAGATCAAGCTGCTCAACCGCCTGCAGAGCTCGGGCTCCTGCAGCCTGGAAACACTGGCCGGCGACCTGGACGTCACGGTCCAGACGGTTCGCCGCGACGTCCAGCGTCTCGCCGAAGCGAACCTGCTGGTCCGTTTCCACGGCGGGGTCCGGCTGCCCAACTCGACCATCGAGAACATCGCCTATCGCCAGCGCGCCCAGCTGCATGCCGCCGAAAAAGAACGCATCGCCCAGGCCATCGCGCGCGAAATTCCCAACGACTGCTCGCTGCTGATCAACATCGGCACCACCACGGAAGCGATCGCACGCGCGCTGTCCAGCCATACTGGGCTGCGGATCATCACCAACAACGTCAACGTGGCCTACACCCTGGGCCGGCAACCCGGCTGCGAGGTCATTCTGGCCGGAGGCAACGTGCGCGCCCGCGACCTGGGCATCGTGGGGGAAGCCACGGTGGAATTCATCCGCCAGTTCCGCGCCGACATCGCACTGATGGGCATATCCGGCATCGAGGCCGACGGAACGCTGCGCGACTACGACTTCCGCGAGGTCAAGGTGTCCCAGGCCATCATGCAGTCGGCCCGGGAGGTCTGGATGGCCGCGGATACCAGCAAATTCCACCGGCCGGCCATGGTCAGGCTGGGTGAACTGTCCCAGATCGGCCGCCTGTTCACCAACGCGCGCCCCCCGGAACCTTTCCCCGGCCTGCTCAAGGCCGCCGGCGTGGACTGCGTCATCGCCCCCTGAGGACATCCAGACATGACTTACCTGCTCGCCCTGGACCAGGGTACCTCCAGCACCCGCAGCATCGTCTTCGACAGCCAGGGCCGCATCGTGGGCCTGGCACAGCGGGAATTCGCCCAACACTATCCGCAGCCAGGCTGGGTCGAGCACGACCCGCTGGAAATCTGGCAGACACAACGCGACACGATCGGCGAGGCCATTCACCGGGCGGGCGTGGCCGCGCGCGACATCCGCGCCATCGGCATCACCAACCAGCGCGAGACCACCGTGGTCTGGGACCGCCGCACGGGGGAGCCCATCCACCGGGCCATCGTCTGGCAGGACCGCCGGGCCGAACCGACCTGCGCCGAACTGCGCGAACAAGGCCTGGAACCGGAGATACGAAAACGCACCGGCCTGCGCGTCGACGCCTATTTTTCCGCCACCAAACTGAAATGGATCCTGGACCATGTCCCCGGCGTGCGCGCCCGCGCCCAGGCCGGGGACCTGTTGTTCGGCACCGTCGACAGCTGGCTGATCTGGAAGCTGACCGGCGGCAGACACCACCTGACCGATGTCAGCAACGCGGCTCGCACCATGCTGATGGACGTGCACACCAACGCCTGGGATCCGGAGCTGCTCGACTGGCTGGACGTGCCGGCGCGCATGATGCCGGGCATCCTGCCTTCATCGGCCGATTTCGGCGCCACGGACCCGGATCTGCTGGGCCACGCCGTCCCGATCTGCGGCGTGGCTGGCGACCAGCAGAGCGCCTTGTTCGGCCAGGCATGCTTTCGCCCCGGCATGGCGAAGAACACCTATGGCACCGGTTGCTTCATGTTGATGCACACGGGCGACCGCTTCCAGATATCCGGCAACGGCCTGGTGACGACCAGCGCGGCACAACCCGACGCCCGCCCCGCTTACGCCTTGGAGGGTAGCGTGTTCGTGGGCGGCGCCGTGGTCCAGTGGCTGCGCGATGGCCTGCGCGCTTTCGTGCGCAGCAGCGACATCGAAGAGCTGGCCCGCAGCGTGCCGGACTCGGGCGGGGTGATGTTCGTGCCCGCCTTCACCGGCCTGGGCGCGCCCTGGTGGGATCCCGAGGCACGCGGTACCATCACCGGCCTGACGCGTGGCACCTCGATGGCCCATATCGCCCGGGCCGCCCTGGAAAGCATCGCCTACCAGAGCGCCGCCCTGCTGCAGGCCATGAGTCGCGACGCCCAGGCGGCCGGCGCGGCCCCGTTGCGGGAACTGCGTGTGGACGGCGGCGCCTGCGTCAATGATCTGCTGATGCAGTTCCAGGCGGACCTCCTGGGCATTCCCGTGCTGCGTCCCACCATGGTGGAAACCACGGCCTTGGGAGCGGCTTTCCTGGCCGGCCTGCAGGCGGGTGTCTACGCCGACCTCCGGGAGCTGGAATCGCTCTGGCGGGTCGAACGCCGCTTCGAGCCTGCCATGCCGCGCGACGAAGCGTCCGGACGGCTGGCTGAATGGGACCACGCGATCCGACAGGCCTGCGCGCGCTGAACCAGCTCGCCCGCAATCCCGATAAAATAAGGTCTTGCACCCGCCAGGTCGGGCGCATGCCCGGCGTCCGGCCGGGCCTCACATGCACAGGACCCCCATGCTGAAGAAACTGATCCTGGTCGTGGCGATCTTCCTCGTCATCCTGCTCGCCCTGAGCTTCGGGGAAACCGTCTTTCGCGAAGTCTTCGCCTGGATCTCGTCCCTGACGGGCGTGCTGATCCGCAACTTCGGCGACCTGTACCACGCCGCAGCGGGCTATCTGCACGCCCACACCGGCAAGGTCCTGCTGGCACTGGCCCTGACCGTTCCCGCCAGCCTGTGGATTCTGCGCTCGCGCGGCGAAACCCTGGGCCAGCCGGCCAGCCAGCGCAAGATCGCCATCGTGCTGGCGGTTTTCCTGGGCTGGCTCGGCGCGCACCGCTTTTACCTGGGCCAGATCGGCTGGGGACTGGGCCTGCTGATCCTCTGCTGGCTCTTCTTGCCCCTGGCCGTCGTGGTGGGGCTGATCGACGCGATCCGCTATCTCTTCATGGACGACGACACTTTCGCGACGACCCAACTGTCCCGGTAAGACTCACGCCCATGTCGGCCCCGCATTCCGGCTACCGCTTGCTGGACATTCCTTTCGGCGCCGGCCCGCTGGCCGACGAAGTCCTGCTGACCCCCGCCATCCAGGAACCGGTCGCCTGCCTCTGGCGGACGGCCCCGGGGCTGGTGGTGCCGCGCACCTATGCGGCCCGTCCGGAGTTCGCGGCGGTCCGGGCCGACTTCGCCGCCCGCGGGTGTCCCATCCACGTGCGGCAATCGGGCGGCGGCGTGGTGCCTCAGGGGCCGGGCATCTTGAACCTGAGCCTGGCGCAAGTGTTCGCCGGCCGTCCGCTCGATCACGCCGAAGCCCTCTACCGGCACCTGTGCGCACTGATCAGCGACGCGCTGGCCGTCTTCGGCATCGAAGCCCGGGCACAGCCGGTCGAGGGCTCGTTCTGCGACGGCAGGTACAATCTGGCCGTGCCGTCCCCGGACCGCAAGATCGCCGGTACCGCGCAGGTCTGGCGGCGCATCCCGGGACACGCGCCCGACCGCCACGTGGGGCTCGTACACGCCCTGATCCTGGCGCAAGGCGATCCCGCCGAACTGACGGCACGCGCCAACGCACTGGAAGCCGCGCTAGGATCCAGCCGCCGCTACGATGCGGACCGGATCACGACGCTGGACCGGCTGCTGCCGCCTGACGAGCACCCGGACTTTCCATCGGCCCTGGAAGCGCGGCTGCAAGAAACCCTGCGGGCCCGGTCGCCGTTGCCGACGACCGCACCGGCCCGACCGAGACCCGAACCATGAGCCCGACCCCGCTGGAAAACAAGACCGCCCGCTTGACCGTTCTGATCGATCCGAACAAGAAAAAAGCCTTCGAGCAGCTCTGCGCCCGTCAGGACCTGACGCCCTCGCAAGTGGTACGGCAACTGATCCGGGAATATCTGGCCCGCCACGACGTGGACTGGACTCCCAGCAAACCGCATCCCCGGTCGTAGCGCCGACGGATCAGGTCCGCGCCGAGGCCAGCGCCGCGGCGAGATCCGGCTGGAAATCGTTCGCACCCAGCCTGGACAAGGTGCCCATGCGACTCAGTTTGGCGCGGATCCGGGCTTCGGCGCCGCACAGGATCACGCGCACCCCACGGGCCTGCGCGGCCGAGATCTCGTCATCGAGCGCCTGCAGCGCCGTGGCGTCGGCGAAAGGCGACTGGTCCAGGCACAGGATCAGTACGGGCGCACGCGCATCCCGGAACGCGGCCCGCAAAGGCTCGACCGCGGCGAAGAACAATGGCCCCCGGACCCTCAGCGCACGGATTCGCGGCTCCTCTTCGCCGGAGGTTGCGTCCGGGATCTCCACCGGCGCCACGTCAACGCTGGACGCCATGCGGCGCAGAAAATGCAGGACGGACAGCACGATCCCGATGTTGACCGCCACGACGAGGTCGGCGAAGACCGTCAGCAGCAAGGTGAGACACAGAATGACGGCATCCGCGCGCGGCGCGTGCCGGACCAGACGCGCCACACGGTGCGCCTCGCTCATGTTCCAGGCGACCACGAACAGGATCGCGGCCAGCGTGGCCAGGGGAATGTTGCGCGCCAGCGGCGCGAACGCCAGCAGCACCAGCGCCAGCACCAGGGCGTGGACCACCCCGGCCAGCGGCGCGATGCCGCCGCTGCGGATGTTGGTGGCCGTCCGAGCGATGGCGCCCGTGGCCGCGATCCCGCCAAACAAGGGGCTGATCACATTGGCAAGGCCCTGACCGAACAGTTCGGCGTTCGAATCGTGCCGCGTCCCGGCCATGCCGTCGGCAACGACGGCCGACAGCAGCGATTCGATGGCCCCGAGCAACGCGATCGTGAACGCCGGGCCGATCAGCGGCACGATCCGGTCCAGCCCGCCCTCGGGCCAATGTGGCATCGGCAACCCGCGCGGCAATTCACCGAAAGTGCTGCCGATGGTGGCCAGTTGAGGGAACTGGGCGATCCCCTGCAGGATCGTCGCCACGACCAGGGCCAGCAGAGGGCCGGGGATCCGCCGCAGGAGGGACACCCGCCGGGGCAGCAGCACCAGCGCCAGCGAACCGAGACCGAAAGCGGTGGTCACCGGATCCAGCTCGGGCAGATGCCGCACCAGGAACCAGAGCTTTTCATGGAAGAAATGACCTGGCACGGCCGGCAGGCCGAAAAAGGCCTGCCACTGGCCAACCCAGATGATGATGCCGATGCCGGCCGTAAACCCCAGAATCACCGGCAGGGGAATGTACCGGATCACGCCGCCCAGGCGTGCCAGGCCGAAGGCGCACAGGATCAGACCCGCCATCAAGGTGGCGAGCTGCAGGCCCGCGACCCCGTGCTCCGCGACGATCCCCGACAGGATAACGATGAAGGCCCCCGTGGGGCCGGCGATCTGCACCCGGCTGCCGCCGAACAGGGACACCACCACGCCCGCCACGATGGCGGTGTACAGACCCTGTTCGGGCTTGACCCCGGAGGCGATCGCGAAGGCCATGGCAAGCGGCAACGCCACCACGCCGACAATCACCCCCGCCACGATATTCCCCGCCCAATGCCTGGGTGACCACAGCCCTGCTTTCCAGGCTTCCTGCGCAGCAAACATGATGTTCCGTCCGATGATCCGCATGTCCGAATCCGGCGCTCATGCCGCCCATGCGAAACATGACCGCATTCGATACACATTTAATTATAATGACATGCGCATACCCGGGTAGGCTTTGTGGGCGGGGACTGATGCTGCAATGCAACGCGCTAAAATGCCGGCTGCTCAATTTTCCCCTCCGGATTTCAAGTGAGAAAAATCGTCCGCGCCAAACTGCATGGTATTCGCGTCACCGGGGCCGACCTGGACTACCACGGCTCCATCACCCTGGACCCCGACCATTGCGAGGCCGCCGGCATCCTGCCCATGGAATTCGTGGACATCTGGAACAAGAATTCCGGCGCCCGCATCAGCACCTACGTGATCTACGGCGAGCGCGGATCACGTTGCTGCATTCTGAACGGCGCGGCGGCACGCACCTGCCAGCGCGGCGACGAGGTCATCATCGCCAACTCGGAATACATCCAGGCATCCGAACTGGAGCACATCAAGCCAGTGGTACTGACGTTCAACCCCGACAACAGTGTGCGCGAACACCTGGGCTATTCCGTCGGTCGCGACGATCAGGGCCGGCTCAGTTTCGAGATCGTGCGTTTCGATTAGGCTCAGGCCTGGCTTGCCCCCGGATCGGGGCAATCCTACAATCGAACCCGATACGCCTTTTATCGAGCCTCGCTAGGGGTGCCGCCACGGCGGCTGAGACAGTCCCTTCGAACCTGATTGAGATCATCCTCGCGCAGGAAAGCAGCTCGCTCCGGCGGCTGCCCGCCCGCCGCCCGCGTCTGCTTCCCGCCTTATTCCGACAGGC
The DNA here is from genome assembly GCF_027214045.1 of Castellaniella denitrificans. Lineage (GTDB taxonomy): Bacteria > Pseudomonadota > Gammaproteobacteria > Burkholderiales > Burkholderiaceae_B > Castellaniella > Castellaniella denitrificans_A. The sequence goes on from NZ_JAPWHE010000009.1 coordinate 73,555, forward strand.
ACGCCATGCAGACATCCGCTTCCCACCCTTTCCCCGCACCCGAACGCGTCTTCGGCTGGCGTGACCACACCGCCTTATGGTTCAGCCTGGGCGTGGGCCTGCTGGTCATGCAGGTCGGCGCCTATCTGGTGCCGGCGCTGGGCACACGCGACGCCCTGGCGGCCGTGATCGCCGGCTCGATCCTCGGGGCCGGGCTGCTGGCCTGGGTAGCCCGCCTGGGCTGCGACAGCGGCCTCTCCAGCGCCGGCCTGATCCACACTGTCTATGGCCGGCGATTCGCCCGCCTGCCCGTGCTGCTGAACATCGCGCAGCTGCTCGGCTGGGCGACCTTCGAACTGGTCGTGATGCGCGACGGCACCGCCGCCATCGCCCGCCAGGCCCTGGGCCTGGACGTGGGCCTGGCGCTGCCCACGCTGTTCTGGGGGCTGATCGTCCTGGCATTGCTGCGCGGCTCCATGATCACCCTGGTGCGGCGCATCGTCAGTCGTATCGGCCTGCCCCTGGTGGTCCTGTCGCTGATCTGGCTGACCGTCCAGTTCGCCCTCAAGCTGGACGGCGAAGGGCTGCGCGCCCTGTGGCTGCGCACCGGGGACGGCAGCATGAATGCCTTCCAGGCGCTGGATCTGGTGATCGCCATGCCGGTTTCCTGGTTGCCGCTGGTCGCGGACTACGCCCGGCATGGCCGCAGCGGCCGGGGCGCGCTTGCGGGCACCTGGCTGGGCTATACGGTCGCCAACATCTGGTGCTATGCGCTGGGCGTGCTGGTGATCACCGTCACCGGTCCGGATCTGGACATGGTGAGCGCCCTGCTGCTGGCGCAGGGCGGCCTGGTTGCCCTGGGCCTGATCCTGATCGACGAGCTGGACAACACCTACGGCGACCTGTATTCAGGTTCGGTATCCGCCCAGAGCCTGCGGGGCGACGTGAGCCTGACGACCTGGGGCACGCTGCTGGCCGCGGTCTCCATCGGGCTGGCGATGGTGCTGCCCATGCACACGCTGGAACCGTTCCTGCTGACGCTCAGCTCGGTCTTCGTGCCGTTGTTCGGCACCATCCTGGGACGCCTGGGGACGCAAACCGCCCGCCTCGCCGAGGCGCCTCGCGCCCTGCACTCCGCCCCGGCCCTGATCTGGGTGCTGGGGATCGGGGTCTACCACGCCCTGGCCCAATGGGCGCCGCAATACGGCAGCGCCCTGCCGACACTGCTGCTGACCTTCGCGCTGGGGGCGCTCAGCGCGCGCGCCGGCGCGAGGGCCGCTCAGGCCGCCTGAGTCGCGTCGGGAACGGCCGGGGGCCGGCCGCCTCGTGCCGTCCCCGGATTCCCCGGGACGCGCCGCGCCCTTATCATGGCAGGCATCGGAAACTTTCCAGGAGACAGAGCCATGAAAGACCCCTTCATGCAGGCGGCCATCGAGGAAGCCCGCCAGGGACTGGCCGAAGGCGGCATCCCCATCGGCTCGGTGATCGCCTATCGCGGCGAAATCATCGGCCGGGGCCACAACCAGCGGGTACAGAAAGGCAGTGCCATCCTCCATGGCGAGATGGACGCCCTCGAGAACGCAGGCCGGCGGACGGCCGACGTCTACCGCGAATCCACGCTCTACACCACGCTTTCGCCGTGCCCGATGTGCAGCGGCACGATCCTGCTGTACGGCATCCCGCGGGTGGTCATCGGCGAAAACCGGACATTCATGGGCGAAGAAGCGCTGCTGCGCGCGCGCGGCGTCGAGATCGAGGTCCTTCAGGATCCGGAATGCCTGGATCTGATGCGCCGTTTCATCGAAGCCAACCCGCGCCTCTGGAACGAGGACATCGGGGTCTGAACGCCACGGGCACAAGACCGGGCCGGCCCATGAAAAAAGCCCGCCTCTTCCGAGGCGGGCCGGGCCGGGGACCCGTTTCGGGCACCCCTTTGCAAGAAGATGAAGCGGCTTATGTCCGCTGCGCGGCCAGACCGGCATCGGAGGCGGGCAAGGCCGCCTTGCCGTCGAACAGGGCGGTGACGACTTGCCACATGACGCCCAGGCCGCCGACGATGAAGACCACGTCGCCGAACGTACGGGTCCAGCGCAGCGTCTGCAGGATGTCCTGCTGCATGAAGGTCTCGCTGCGCGCCCACCAGGTGCCCACGCTCACGCTGGCGTGGAACTGCATCAGGCCGATCGGCAGCAGGCTGAGCGTGATCATCATCACCAGGCCGATGTTCATGCACCAGAAGGCCGTATTCATCAGACCGTCGTTGAAGCGCATGTTCGGACGCACGTAGCGCAGCACGAACAGGGTGAAACCCAGGGCCAGGAAGCCGTACACACCGAACAGGGCCGCGTGCGCATGCACCGCCGTGGTGTTCAGACCCTGCACGTAGTAGAGTGCGATCGGCGGATTGACCATGAAGCCGAACACCCCGGCGCCGAGCATGTTCCAGAAGGCCACGGCGACGAAGAACTTCAACGGCCAGCGCAGGTTTTCCATCCACGGCGCGCGTTCCTTCAGGCGCCAGTTTTCCCAGGCTTCGTAGCCCAGCACGACCAGCGGCACGACTTCGAGGGCGCTGAACGAGGCACCGATGGCCATGATCGGCGTCGTGGTCCCGGAGAAGTACAGATGGTGCATGGTGCCCGGGGTGCCGCCCAGCATGAACAGCACAGCCGAACTCAGGCTGGCGATCGTGGCGCCGCGCTTGGACACCAGGCCCATGGTCGAGAAGATGAAGGCCAGCGCCGTGGTGGCGAACACTTCGAAGAAGCCCTCGACCCACAGGTGCACCACCCACCAGCGCCAGTACTCCATGATGGTGATGTTGGTCTTTTCGCCGTAGGCCAGACCGGCCCCGTAGAACAAGCCGATGCAGATCACCGAGGCGCTGAACAGGGCCAGCAGGTTCTTGTCGCCCTTTTGCTTGAGCGCCGGCACGATCCCGCGCAGCATCAGGAACAGCCAGAACACGACGCCCAGGAACTTGCCGATCTGCCACAAGCGGCCGAGTTCGACATACTCATAGCCCTGATGGCCCAGCCAGAAGCTCCATTCGGCCGGGATCAGATGAGCGATGGCGGCGAAATTGCCGGTGAACGAGCCCACGACCACCAGGATCAGCGCCCAGAACAGAACATCCACACCCAGCTTCTGATGTTTGGGATCCTTGCCGCCATTGAGGATCGGCACCAGGAACAGGCCCGCAGCCAGGAAACCGGTGGCGATCCAGAACAAGGCGGCCTGGATGTGCCAGGTGCGCACCAGGGAATACGGCAGCCATTTGGACATGTTGATGCCGTAGAAGGTCTGCCCTTCGACCGTGTAGTGCGCGGTGAAGCCGCCGATGAAAATCTGCGTGACGAACAGGGCCACGACCAGGAACAGATACTTGCCCAGGGCGCGCTGCGAGGCCGTCAGCGGGATCTGCAGGATCGGATCGCGGGCCGGCGCGGGGCCGTCGTCGTGCTCCTTGTGCGTGAACGCCCAGGCCCAGACCAGCAGGCCCACGCCCGCGATCAGGATGATCACGCTCATGATCGACCAGATCACGTTTTCCGCCGTCGGCACGTTGTCGATCAGCGGCTCATGCGGCCAGTTGTTGGTGTAGGTGGCGACGCTGTCGGGCCGGTCGGTCGAGGCGGCCCAGGCGGTCCAGAAGAAAAAGTCCGCCAGGCGGGCGCGGGCTTCCGGCGAAGGCAGCGTGCCTTCCTTCATGGCGAAATGCTTGCGCGATTCGTGCATGGAGGCATCGTCGCCGAACAGCTTGTCGTAGTAGACGGCCGTCTGCGCGATCGCCTGGGCACGCCGGTCGGACACCGTGACGACGCCCGTGGCGGCATCATAAGTGTTCTTCCGGTATTCGTCCTTCAGGCGGCGCTGCAGAGAAGCCTGCGCGTCCGCGTCCAATTGGTCGAACTTCATGCCGTACTGTTCCTGGGCGGCCAGATCCAGCCAGGCCGTCAGTTCACGGTGCAGCCAGTCGGCGGTCCAGTCCGGCGCCTGATAGGCGCCATGCCCCAGGATCGAGCCGACCGTCATGCCGCCCGCGGACTGCCAGGCGCTTTGTCCATCCAGGATCTGGGTCTCGGTGGTCACGACCTTGCCGGCGGCCGTGACCACCTGCGCCGGAATGGGAGGTGCGTTGTTATAGACTTCCTTGCCCATCCACCCAAGGATGGCAAAAGCCACCAAAAGAACGCCGATCAGCGTCCACCATAACTTCTTGTACTCACCCATTCTGCGCTCCTTCTGCAGCCACGAGAGGTTCCGGTTACGACGCCTGGATGGCGCCACTTGTTTTGCTTCACCCACTACCAAGCAATAAGCGTGCCAACTCCGCCACCTAGGGAAACTACTGATATAGATCAAAAACGGTATTTTTTACCCTATTCAAAAAGGTAAAAAATACCTTTTGATGGTATAAAACACCCTATGGAAAAGACGCTTCTCAACGATCTGACCGCCGATCTGCCCGATGGCGTGCGTCTGCAGCGCGCCGCCACGGCCATCCGCCAGGCCTTCGCCTGCGACGCCGTCGGCCTGCTGATGCTGGATGCCGCCGATACCCTGCACCTGGTCGCGGCCGCCGGACTGGCCCACGAGGCCTTGGGGCGGCGCTTCGTCGTCGCCCAGCATCCGCGCTTCGCCACCATCCTGTCGCGCCGCGAACCCACCTGGTTCGATCCGGAAAGCGTCCTGCCGGACCCCTACGATGGCCTGCTCGACGACCGCAAGGGCTCGCCCCTGCCGGTGCACGACTGCATGGGCATGACGCTCTACCGCCAGGACCGACCCTGGGGCATCATGACCCTGGATGCGCTCGCCACCGGCGCCTTCGACGAGGCCGCGCGCGCGCGGCTGATGCAGCTTGGCCTGATCCTGCAGGCCGCTGTGCGTGTCACCGAGCTGGAACGCGAGAACCGCCAGCTACGTCAACTGGGCAGCTCCCAGCAAGGACTGGAACGCATCGGCGAGGCCACCGAGATCCTGGGGCACAGCGAGGCCATCCAGTCGCTGCTCCACGAGCTGGACCTGGTAGCCGACTCGGACCTGCCCATCCTGCTGCTGGGCGAAACCGGCGTGGGCAAGGATCTGTTCGCGCGCCGTCTGCACCGGCACTCGCGCCGCAGCGAGCAACCCATGATCCAGGTGAACTGCGCGGCGCTGCCAGAATCCCTGGCCGAGAGCGAGCTGTTCGGCCACGTGAAAGGCGCCTTTTCTGGGGCGACGTCCGACCGCCCCGGACGCTTCGAGGCCGCCCAGGGCGGCACCCTGTTCCTGGACGAGGTGGGCGAATTGCCGCTCAGCCTGCAGGCCAAACTGCTGCGCGTACTGCAAAACGGAGAAATCCAGCGGCTCGGCACGGACCAGGTCATCAAGACGGATGTGCGCATCATCGCCGCCACCAACCGCGACCTGAAGGCGAATACCCAGGCGGGGCTGTTCCGCACCGACCTGTACCATCGCCTCTCGGTCTATCCCATTCCGATCCCCCCGCTGCGCGAGCGTGACCGGGATGTCCTGATCCTGGCCGGTCATTTCCTGGAATTCAGCCGCGCCCGCCTGGGACTGCGCGGCGTGCGCCTTTCCTACGAGGCAGAGCGCGCCCTGCGCCGCTACCCCTGGCCCGGCAACGTCCGCGAACTGGAGCACGTCATCAGCCGCGCCGCGCTGAAGATGCTCAGCCGCGGCGCCTCGCGCGACCAGGTGCTGACCATCGGCCCGGAGTTGCTGGACCTGGACATCGACCCGCCCGAGCCTTCGGCTGACGAACGTTCACGGGTCTCCACCGTCGATCCCGTCCCGCCGTCGTCCCCGCCCATCGAAACCATCCCGGCACTGCGCGACAGCGTCGAGATCTGCCAGCGTCGCGCCATCGGCGAGGCCCTGGCCGCCACACGCGGCAATTGGGCCCAGGCCGCGCGTGCGCTGGGACTCGACCCCAGCAATCTGCACAAGCTTGCCCGCCGCCTCGGCATGAAGCACGAACCCGGCTCCCTGCCCTGAATCCGCGCCGGCCCAGGCGCGTCGCCACCTCGCCGGAACTATTCCGCATCCCTGCGCCTCCAACTACAATCCCTTCGCCCGGCCGTTTCGGCGGGCGCCACCGATCGAACATCAAGGAACCGCACTCCCATGCAATGGCAAGACGTCCTGATCGAAAGCGGCCTGTGGCTCGCCAAGGCTTACGCGCTCACCCTGCTGATCGGCGCCGCCGTCGCCTGGGGCCTGACCCGCTTCACCCGCTGGGGGCGGCAGTTCCGGCGTCTGAGCGCCGGCTATTTCTCCCTGCGCCGCAGCTGGAAACCGCTGGCCGGCGTCGCCCTGATCCTGTTGCTGACGCTCGCGGCCGTGCGCCTGGACGTGCTGTTTTCCAATTGGTACAACACCATGTACAGCGCGCTTCAAGCGCTGGACGAGCCGGGTTTCTGGGCGGCCATGCTGCTGTTCTCGCTGCTGGCGGCCGTGCATGTCATCCGCTCCCTGTTCGACTTCTACGTCCAGCAGGCCTTTGTCGTGCATTGGCGCGAATGGCTCAACGAACAGTTGCTGGGCCGCTGGATGCAAAGGCAGGCCTACTACCGTTCGCAATCGCTCAGCCACCTGGCCGACAACCCGGACCAGCGGATCCAGCAAGACATCACCAACTTCGCCCAGAGTTCCATGACGCTGGCCGTGGGACTGATCAATGCGCTCGTATCGACCATCGCCTTCACCGTGATCCTGTGGAACCTGTCGGGCCCCATGACCGTGCTGGGCCACGAGATCCCCAGGGCCATGGTGTTTCTGGTCTTCATCTACGTGTTCCTGGCCACGCTGCTGGCGATCTGGATCGGCAAACCGCTGATCCGGCTGAACTTCCTGAACGAGAAACTGAACGCCGACTACCGCTACGCCCTGGTCCGCGTGCGTGAATATGCCGAAAGCATCGCCTTTTACCGGGGCGAACGTGTCGAGGGCCGGACGCTGCGTCACGGCTTCGCCCGGGTGATCGGCAACGCCTGGGACATCATCCACCGGTCCCTGAAATTCCTGGGTTTCAACTTCGTCGTGACCCAGACCGCCGTGGTCTTCCCCTTCATCCTGCAGGCGGCACGGTTCTTTTCCAAGCAGATCAGCCTGGGCGACCTGATCCAGACCGCCCAGGCATTCGGCCGCCTGCAGGACAATCTGTCCTTCTTCCGCAACATCTATGACAGCTTCGCCACTTACCGCGCCACGCTGGAGCGTCTGTCCGGATTCGACGACGCCATCGATGCTGCGCGGGCCATGGAGTTGCCGCATACCCATCAGGATGGCGGCCGCCTTGCGCTGCTGGGCGTGACCGTGAACCGTCCCGACGGCCATGCGCTGATCAAGGACCTGAACCTGGAAGTCGCCCCCGGGCAGCCCCTGCTGGTGCGCGGCCCATCGGGATCGGGCAAGACCACGCTGCTTCGCATGATCGCCGGCATCTGGCCACACGGCTCGGGCGAGATCATCCGCCCCGACACATCCGCCTTGTTCCTGGCCCAGAAGCCCTACCTGCCTCTGGGCACCCTGCGTCAGGCCCTGCATTATCCGCAGCCCGCCGACGCAGTCCCCGCCGGTCGGGACGAGGCCATCCTGGACCGCGTGCAACTGGGTCACCTGCGCGACAGGCTCGACGTCGAGGATGACTGGAGCCGCATCCTGTCCCTGGGAGAGCAACAGCGTCTGGCCTTCGGCCGCCTGCTGATCGCCCGGCCACAGGCCGCGTTCCTGGACGAGGCCACGTCCGCCATGGACGAAGGCCTGGAAGACGCCATGTACCGCCTGCTGCGCGAGCAGTTGCCCGATGCCCGGATCATCAGCGTGGGCCACCGCGGCACGCTGCGACGGCATCACGGCTGCGAACTGTCGCTGCAGGGAGAAAGCGGCGGCTGGACCCTGAGCCCGATCGAGTGACCCACAGGGGACCGCTGAACACGCCTGCAAGCCCCGGCGGGCGGCTCCGCCGGCATCCGGGTACGGTACACTCGCCCAGACCGCACCGGCCCACCGATTCCATCAGACATCATGAATTACTACCTTCCCATCAAGCACCTGCACGTCACGGCCGTCACCCTGAGCATCATCCTGTTCGTCATCCGGGCTTATTGGTCCGTGACCGGTTCGGCCCTGCTGCAACATCGCCTGGTGCGTATTCTGCCCCACGTGGTCGACACCGTGCTGCTGACCTGCGGGGTGATCCTGGCGGCCATGATCGGTCCCGAACAGCCCTGGATCCTGACCAAGATCGTCCTTCTGATCGCCTACATCGGCGTGGGCACGTACGCCATCAAGCGTGGCCGTACGCCCCGGACGCGGCTGATCGCCGCCCTGTGCGCCGTGGCGATCTTCGCCTACATCGTCGGCGTGGCCCTGAGCAAGAGTCCGGCATCCTGGTTCGCCTGATCCGCCGCTTGGCCGGCGGCGGCTTGCCGCGTTGATTGAACTCGCCATGATATAAATAAAATTTATACTCATCCGGGGTCCGGCCGCCATGCTCGGTCTCAGCATCCGACAGATCGAAGTCTTCGTCGCGGTCGCCACGCACGGGAGCGTGCGCCGGGCGGCCGATCAGCTTCACCTGACCCAACCCGCCGTCAGCATGGCCCTGGGCGAACTCGAACGCCAGTTGGGCGCCACCCTGTTCGACCGCGAACGGGGCCGCCTTCGCCTGAACGCCCAGGGGGCGGAACAGTTGCCCCTGGCCCGCGAGATCCTGGAACGCCTGGGCGACATGCAGCGTCGTCATCACGACTCCCGGGGGGCGCTGGAAGGCGAACTGCGCATCGGCGCCAGCAACACCGTCGGCAATTATCTGGTGGGGGAACTCCTGGGCCCGATCGTTGCCCAACATGCCATGGTGGCTTTGCATCTGACCGTGGACAACACCCGGGACATCACGCGCATGCTCCTCGACCATGCCATCGACATCGCCTGCGTCGAAGGCCCCGTGCATCATGCGCAGCTGGAAACCCGTCCCTGGCGCAACGACGCGCTGGTCGTCTGCGCGGCGCCGGCGCACCCCCTGGCGCAACGCGCGCGGCTGCAGCCCCGGGATTTCGCGGATGCCCGCTGGATCCTGCGCGAACGCGGTTCGGCCACCCGCAGCCTGACCGAACAGGCCATGAGCGCGCTGCCCCCGGGGCGCATCCTGCTGGAACTGGGTCAGATCGAGGCCATCAAGCAGGCCGTGATCGCCGGCCTGGGCATCGCCTGCCTGCCTTACGCCGCCACCCTGGACGCCGTGGCGACAGGCCGGCTGCGCGTGCTGCGCACTCCCTTCCTGCAACTGGACCGACGCCTGTCCATCGTGCTGCACCGCAGCCGCTATCGCGGCGCCCTGATCGAGGCCTTCCTGCAATCGCTAGGGCCCGCCCCCACTCACAAGGAGTCGCGAACCCATGCCCAAGACTGAATCACGCCCATCCGATGCCGCCGGCGCCTACGAAACCCGGGCCCTGGTGCTGCAAGGCGGCGGCGCCTTGGGCGCCTACCAGGCAGGCGTCTACGAAGGCCTGCACGAGGCGGGCATCGAACTGACCGACCTGGCCGGCATCTCCATCGGCGCGCTGAACGCCGCCATCATCGCCGGCAACCCGGCCGAACGGCGTGTCGAACGGCTTCACGCGTTCTGGAACACCATCTGCCAGCCCTACGTAGGCCCTGTGGCCAACCCCCTGTTCGAACATAGCCTGTTCCAGATCAACGACCTGGCGCGCCAATTCCTGGGCGCCGTGCACGCCGGCAGCGCCCTGATGGTGGGCCAGAAGGGCTTCTTTCATCCACGCTTCCCGCCCGCCGCCCTGTCCGCCGCCCTGGATCCCGCCTGCGTCGGCCACTACGACACGCGTCCGCTGAAGGACACGCTGGAATCCCTGTGCGATTTCGACCGCATCAATGACGGCGGGCTACACGTGTCGATCGGGGCCGTCAATGTGCGGACCGGCAATTTCGCCTATTTCGACAACCGCCGCACGCGCCTGCGGCCGGAGCATTTCATGGCCTCGGGCGCCCTGCCCCCGGCTTTTCCCGCCATCGAAATCGAAGGCGAATACTATTGGGACGGCGGTCTGGTGTCCAATACGCCCCTGTCGCAGATCCTGGAACAGAACCTGGCCCGGGACACGCTGGTGTTCCAGGTGGACCTGTGGTCGGCGCGCGGCCCGGTGCCCCGCAGCCTGAGCGAAGTCGGCGACCGGGTCCAGGACATCCGCTATTCCAGTCGCACCCGGCTGGTGACCGATCAGATGCAGGCTTACCGCAAGATGCAGCGCCTGCTGCGAGAGGTTCTGGACAAAGTGCCCGCCAATCTGCGCGACGGCGATCCGACCTGCAAGCAGGCCGCGGCGCTGTCCAGCGACAAACGCAGCAACATCATCCATCTGATCTACCGTGACAAACCCTACGAACAGCATTTCCGCGACTACCAGTTCGGCCTGACGACGATGCGTGAGCACTGGGCCATGGGCCTGCACGACATCCGCGGCACGCTGAATCACCCCAGGTACCTGGCCATGCCCGACAACGCGGCCGGCTTCGTCACCCACGATGTGCATCGCGATGAAATCGAAGAGAGCATGAAATGAATTCCCTGCGCGTCTACGGAATCCCCAATTGCGACACCGTCAGGAAAGCCCGCGCCTGGCTGGATGCGCGGCAGCGGCCCTACCTGTTCCACGACTTCAAGAAAGCCGGCGTGCCCGAGGCGAGGCTGGCGCAATGGATCGCCCAAACAGGTTGGGAACCGCTCGTCAACCGCCAGGGCGCGACCTGGCGCAAACTGCCACCCGAGGCGCAGGCGAGGATCCGGGACGCCGCCAGCGCCACCCGGTTGATGCTCGAACAGGCCAGCATCATCAAGCGCCCGGTGGTCGAATGGCCCGACGGCAGCGTGACCGTGGGGTTCAATGAGACGGTCTGGGCGGAAAAGCTGCCGTAAAGCCCTATGGCGCCGCGCCGGGCTGTGACGTCGCTTTGGGCCGGCGTCCCAGCACGATGGCCGAAATCGCCACCAGAACCGTACCCGCCACCTGAAATCCCGTGATCGGTTCCCCCAGGAACAGCCAGGCCAGAAACAGGATCGACACCGGTCCCAGCAGGCCCAACTGGGCCGTCAGCGGCGCGCCGATGCGCGCCACCGACCACATGATCATGAATGTCGGCAGTACCGTGTTCACCGTGGCGTGAATCAGCGACAGACCATAGACCGGCAGGCTCCGGTCCAGCCCGGCCAGGCCCTTGACCGCGAAAAAATGCACCATCGTCACTCCGGCCGACACCGTCATCGCATAGGCCGTCAGCCGGGTGGCCGTGACCCGTTCGATCAGTTCGCCCGAACCGATCAGGTACATGGAATAGGAAAACGCCGCGCCCAGCACACAGACTGCACCCAGGACGACGTCCTCGCCCGTGATCGACAGGTCGGCCCAGAATACCAACGCCACCCCGCCATAGGCCAGCGCCATGGCCAGCCACTGGCGCGCGGCGATCGGCTTGCGCAGGAACCAGGCCGAGAACAGCAGGACGAAGGTCGGCGACAGGAACAGGATCAGGCGTTCCAGTCCGGCTGAAATGTACTGCAGTCCCATGAAATCCAGGAAACTGGACAGGTAATAGCCAATGAAACCGAGCACCGCGATGCGCAGGCCGTCGCGCCGGTCCAGCCGCGCCAGCAAGCCCCTGCGCGCGCGGGACATCTGGACCAGCGCGATGCAGACGAAGAACGGCAACGCCAGCAGCATGCGAAACCCGATCACGTCCAACGCGTCCACCCCGTGCAGGTACAGCAGTTTGGCGACAATCGCCTTGGCCGAGAACAGCACGGCCCCGAGACCGGCAAGCACGAAACCAGTCCAGAACATGCCGCGGGAGGGCATCGCCATTTTATTTGCCTAGTCAGATATTGATGTGGTAGCATTTTAACATCATGCAATCCCCCGACATCCCAGACACCCCCCCGATCGGCCAGCCCTGCGGCCACTATGGCGGCAGCCCGATGGAATTGGGCGCGGACCGCAATATCGGCCTGTTGATCAAGCACGTCCACATCCTGCTGCACCGGGTCATCGATCTCAAGGCCATCCCGCTGGGCCTGACCGCCAACCAATGGCGCCCCCTGCTGCTCATCGAGCACAAGGGCGTCGATACGCCGGCCGAAATGGCGCGGGCGATGGGCGTGGACACCGGCGCCGTCACACGCACCCTGGACCGTCTGGAATCAAAAGGTTTCCTGAGGCGCGAACGCGTGCCCGAAGACCGCCGCGTCGTGAAGATCGTGCTCACGGATAGCGGCCGTGAAGTCGCCGCGCGCATCCTGCCCGCGATCGCTGAAACACTGAACATCCACCTGCAGGGTTTCTCCGAAGCCGAGATCGCCATGCTGTTCGCCCTGCTTAAACGCATGATCGTCAACGGCGAACAGCACCTGCTGCAACAAACCGCCGAACACGCTCCGGAGCCCTGACCCCACGCGCCAGCCATGAGTTTTCAACCATATATTTGCCTAGTCAGATACAGACCTTATCAATGATATTCAGTTTCCTGTCAGCATGAAACCTCTCATCCCCCTGCTGCTCGCCCTTTCACTTTCCGCCTGTGCGCCCATGGATCCGGGCGTGCCCGCCACCCGGGCGCTTGACGCCAAGACGCTGGGGCTGTCCGATACGACCCTCGCCTGGCCAGGCGACCATTGGTGGTCACGCTACCAAGACGACCAACTGAACGGCCTGATCGACCAGGCGCTGCGCGCCAACCCGTCCCTGGACGCCGCCGCCTCCCGCGTGCGCACGGCCCAGGCCGCCGCGCGCGGCGCGCGCGCCGTGCAGTGGCCACAGGTCAACGCCAACTATCACCTGACCCGGCAGCGCTACAGCGAAAACTACATCTACCCGCCCCCTCTGGGCGGCTCCTACCGGACCGACACCGGCCTGGGGCTGCAACTGGACTTCAATCTGGACCTGTGGGGCCGCCGGCGCGCACTGGCCGGCGCCGCCGGCCGGCGTGCGGCCGCCGCCGAAGCCAGCCGCCAGCAGGCCCGCGTCCTGCTGGTCTCGGCGGTTTCCCAGGCCTACTTCCAACTGCAGAACGCACAGGCCCAGGCCGAGGCCATCGGCCACATCGCCAGCAAGCTGCAGGAAGCCCTGGACATCACCCGCGACCGCTACAAGAACGGCCTGGGCACCCAGGTGGATGTGGATCAGGCCGACTCGGCGGTCTCTTCCGCCCGTGTGCAACTCAGCCAGGCGCGCAACAATGCCCAACTGCTGCATCACCAGCTCGCCGCCCTGCTGGGGCAATCGCCCGAACAACTGCCTCCCCTGGCGGCGCGTCCGGGCGCCGCGCTGCCACCGGACGTCCCGGGGCGCCTGCCGATGGCCCTGCTGGGCCGGCGCGCCGACATCACGGTCGCCCGCCTGCAGGCCGAAGCGGCCGGCGCCGAAGTTTCCGCCGCCAAGGCCGACTTCCTGCCCAACATCGACTTGTCGGCCACCTTCGGCTACCTGTCGCTGGGCCTGGACAAACTGGTCCGCGGCAGCAGCGAGAACTACAGCGCCGGCCCGGTGATCACCCTGCCGATCTTCAATGCCGGCGGCCTGAACGCCCGGCTGGAAGGACGCCGCGCCGAGCGCGACGAGGCCATCGCCCGCTACAACGAAACCGTTCTGGGCGCCCTGCGCGAAGTGGCCGACGCCCGCGACTCCATCCGGTCGCTGCATGAACAGATCCGTCATCAGGAGGCCAGCATGAAGGCCATCACTTCCGCCTACGACGTGGCCCTGAGCCGTTACAAGGCCGGCCTGGGCGATTTCGTCCAGGTGCTGCTGGCGCAGAGCGAAGCCCTGAAGCAGACCGTGCAGACCACCGACCTGCATGCCCGCGCCTACATCCTGGACGTGCAACTGGCGACCGCCTTGGGAGGCGGCTATGTCCAGGACGACGACGCGCCGAGCGCCGCCGCGCATTCGAACCAACCGTGAACTTTCCTTCGACCGCATCATGACCGCATCCAGCCCCAGCACCTCACCCGCCCGCACCCGCCTGATGCTCTGGGCCACCGGCATCTTCGTCCTGGCCGCCCTGCTCTACGGCGTATGGTGGCTGCTCTTCGCCGCCCATTACGAATCCACGGACGATGCCTACGTCCACGGCAATCTGGTGCAGATCAGCGCCCAGATTCCCGGCACCGTGGTCGCCATCGGCGCGGAGGAAACCCAGACCGTCGATCAAGGCGCCCGCCTGGTCGGCCTCGACGGCAGCGACACGGACATCGCGCTGGCCCAGGCCGAAGCCGCCCTGGCACAGACCGTGCGCCACACCCAGACCCTGTTCGTGCAGAACGACACCCTGGCGGCCGACGTCTCCGTGGGCGAGGCCAACGTCGCTCAGGCGGAAACCCTGCTCAGCAAGGCGCGCAATGACCTGCAGCGGCGCAATGCGCTGCGCGGCACCGGCGGCGTCAGCGGCGAAGAACTGCTGCACGCCCAGGTCGCCGTGAAATCCGCCGAAGCCGGCCTGGCCCAGGCACGCGCCGGCCTGGCCGCCGCACGCGCCAAACTGGCCACCAACCAGTCCCTGACCCGGGGGAGCACCGTCGCCACGCATCCCGACGTCCTGCAGGCCGCCGACCAGGTGCGCCAGGCCTGGCTGGCCAGCGTGCGCACCCGTGTCCTGGCTCCGGTGGGCGGCATGGTCGCCCAGCGATCCGTCCAGTTGGGGCAGCGGATTCAGCCGGGCTCGCCGCTGATGACCATCGTGCCGCTGGACAGCCTGTGGGTGGAGGCCAACTTCAAAGAAAATCAGCTCGACGCCATGCGGCCCGGCCAGAAGGCCACACTGACTTCCGACTTGTACGGCGGCAAAGTCACCTATCACGGCACGGTCGTCGGCATCGCCGCCGGCAGCGGCAGCGCCTTCGCGCTGCTGCCGGCGCAAAACGCCAGCGGCAACTGGATCAAAGTCATCCAGCGAGTGCCCGTGCGCATCCGCCTGGACCCGAAAGAGCTCCAGGAACACCCTCTGCGCGTGGGCCTGTCCATGACGGTCGAGGTCGACCTGTCCTCCTCGCCCGAGACGGACCAAAAGCAGCCGGACGAAAAAGCGCGGACGGGCGCGCCCGCCCTGAGCACCCCGGTCTACGATCATGATCCGTCCGAGGTCGACGCCCGCATCCACCAGATCATCCAGGACAACATCGGTTCATGAGCACCACGCCCGCTTCCCTGGAAGACGCAACCGGCAAGGAGCCGGAAGCCGCGTCCACCGCCCCGGCCCAGCCACCCGCCGGAGGCTACCCGCCCCTGGAAGGCAGCGCCCGCGCCTTCGGCACCATCGCCCTGTCGGCCGCCGTTTTCATGAACGTGCTGGACTCGTCGATCGCCAACGTCTCCATCCCCACCATCGCCGGCGATCTGGGGGTCAGCGCCACTCAGGGCACCTGGGTGATCACCTCGTTCGCCGTGGCCAACGCCATCACTGTGCCGCTGACCGGCTGGCTGACGCAGCGCTTCGGACAAGTGCGCCTGTTCGTGCTGTCGGTGCTGCTGTTCGTTCTCAGTTCCTGGTTATGCGGCTTCGCCTGGTCGCTGGAATCCCTGGTGTTCTTCCGCGTGGTGCAAGGCGCCGTGGCCGGGCCGATGATCCCCCTGTCACAATCCCTGATGCTGGCCAGCTACCCGAGGGCCAAGGCGGGGATGGCCCTGGCGCTCTGGTCCATGACGATCCTGGTCGGTCCCATCGCCGGGCCGCTGCTGGGCGGCTGGATCTCGGACAACTATTCCTGGTCCTGGATCTTCTACATCAACGTGCCGATCGGCCTGCTCGCCGGATGGGCTTCGTGGCAAGTCTACAAGGCGCGCGACTCGCGCCGCGTCAACCTGCCCATCGATCGCATGGGCCTGTTCCTGCTGGTCGTCTGGGTGGGCGCCCTGCAACTCATTCTGGACAAGGGCAAGGAGCTCGAGTGGTTCGCCAGCCCGCTGATCTGCGTGCTGGCCGTGGTCACGGTCGTCGCCTTCGTCTATTTCGTGATCTGGGAACTGACCGCCGCGCATCCGGTGGTGGACCTGACCCTGTTCGCACAGCGCAACTTCACCTCCGGCACCATCGCGCTGTCGGTCGCCTACGGCGTGTTCTTCGGCACCGTCGTGCTGCTGCCCCTGTGGCTGCAGAACACCATGGGCTATACGGCCACCTGGGCGGGCGTGGCCTCGGCGCCGGTGGGCATCCTGGCCATCATCCTGTCCCCGGTGGTGGGCAAGCTGCTGGCCCGTCACGACCCGCGTCCGATCGCCACCATCGCGTTCCTGATCTTCGCCCTGATCAGCTATATGCGCGCCCAGTTCAACACTAGCGTGGATCTGTATGCCGTGATGCTGCCCACCTTCATCCAGGGAGCGGCCATGGCGACGTTCTTCATCCCGCTGACGACGATCTCCTTGTCGGGGCTGAGCCCCGACCGGATCCCCGCGGCCGCCGGCCTGTCGAACTTCTTCCGCCTCGTGTGCGGCGCCTTCGGGACTTCGATCACCACCACGATCTGGGACAATCGCGCCACGCTGCACCACAGCCGCCTGACGGAAGTCGCCCGCCCCGGCGAACCGGCCTTCGATCACATCATGGGCGGCCTGCAGGGCCTGGGCGTGAATCCGCAGCAAGGCGCAGGCATGCTGGACCGGGTGATCAACCAGCAGGCCTATACGATGTCGGCCACCGACATCTTCTACGCTTCGGCGCTGATCTTCCTGGTCCTGATCGGCCTCATCTGGCTGGCCCGGCCGAAGTCGGCGGCCCACGGCGGATCGGGTGCGGCGGCTGGCGCGCATTGAACTTTGCGCACGCATCAAAATTTATGCTATAGTTTCGCTTCTTCGCAGTTCCCCGATAGCTCAGTCGGTAGAGCGACGGACTGTTAATCCGCAGGTCCCAGGTTCGAGCCCTGGTCGGGGAGCCACAGAATACCGAGCAGCATCAAGCACTTAACGCCACCCTTTCGGGTGGCGTTTTTGCTTTTCGCCGTCTGGCCGTCAACCAAGTGCCAACGCAGGATTGAACGCTCAACGGATTGGGTGTTCCGGCCGTGTCCTAATGGTCCGGCGCATGATGCACGTGCCGCTTGGCGTTATGGCTCGGGCTTTGCCTGCCTTCGTACGGGCGAACTGAATCAGCCTTTGCCGAATCCGCTGCAGCCTCAGATGCCAGGCCTCCTCCATCGGGCTTCAGCGGGGAGGCAAATCCGCGAGACCAGATCGACATGTGAATTTGTTGATTGCCTCAACTCGACCAGTAGAGGCGCGATTTGCGCCGTGGCCAGATAGGACAGCGCGTTTTCCTCAAGGTCACTCCAGCGCCTGCTCGCTGCGTTCGGTAGGCTGCGGGATCTGTTGTACTTTAAGCAAATAGCCCCTGCGAAAACTGGGTTGATACAGTCAGATTTACTCCGACGGGGGAGGTGCGGACAGCAATCCGCCTGCCCAGCCATTCGCAGGAATCCATGATCGGAAATAATTGTTTACACATTGATTGAGGGTTTGACCTTCATGGGATGAATAAGGGTGAAATAGCGGTCCAATAAAAGCATTTCACTGATGTTTTGTTTCAATACCATGGATTTCTTACGTTTAACTTAAGGATAGAGGTGGTCCAGTGCGGTTGAACCTCCCCATTACAAACCAAGAGCATCCCTTCCCCAGCGGCGCCACCTTGGTTTCGGTCACGGACAAGAAAGGGCGAATCCTCTACTGCAACGAGGGATTCATCAAAGTCAGCGGCTTCGAACCCGAAGAACTACTGGGCCAACCTCATAACCTCATCCGCCATCCCGATGTGCCGGAAGAGGCCTTCCGCGATCTATGGGACACCATCCGGCAGGGAAAAATGTGGTCCGCCACTCTGAAAAACCGGCGCAAGGATGGTTCTCATTATTGGGTTACCGCCAATGTCACGCCTTTGCTTGATAACGGCATCCCGGTGAGCTATATGTCCGTGCGAACAGAGGCCTCGCGCGAGCAGATCGACATCGCGGACGCCCTGTTTGCACGCATGCGGCAGGAGCGTGAAAACGGCCGTGTCGTCACAACATTTCGTGAAGGCCAGATCATCACGAGGTCTTGGTGGGGACGGCTCGGCAAATCTGCGCTCCGGCCCGATCTGTCCGCATCCTTGCTTCTATTGATGTGTATGCAGGGCCTGACGACTGGGCTTGCGATGTGGCTCGCCGGGACCGGCTCGATACCATTCTGGGCGGGCATTCTGGCGTCAACGATTGTGCTGGGAATCACCGCCCTCATGATGCAGTCCCGAACAGTCTCGCCCGTGAAGGCGCTGATCGACGCGACAAACCAGATCGCTGCCTGCGACCTGACTCAAACAGTCATGAGTACACGCAATGATCTGTATGGGCAACTGCACAGGGCTTTAGGGCAGGTCAGCGTCAACCTGAAATCGGTTGTTCGCGATGCGCGAGACCAGAACACTCAGACCGTCACGATGGTCAGCCGAATGTCCGCCGGCACCGCCGAACTGGCTCGCCGCACGGAGAACCAGGCGGAGAATCTTGCACAAACCGCAACCGCTCTGGAGCAAATCACCTCCGTTGCACGCACAACCACCGAGGCGGCTACGGGCGCATCGAACACATCCGCCACCGCCGTTACAACAACCGACAAGGGGGCGAAGTCACTTGATGAGCTGAGACTCACCATGGAATCCATTCACCAAGCATCGGATCGTATCGGGGACATCACCAGGACGATCGACGCCATTGCATTCCAAACCAATATCCTGTCGTTGAATGCCACGATCGAAGCCGCCAGAGCGGGGACGGCTGGCAAAGGGTTCGCCGTCGTCGCGTCAGAAGTCAGGGCGCTCGCTCAGCGAACCGCCCGCGCAGCCGCTGAAATTACAGCGCTGATTGATGATACCCGGCTCCGGATCAAGGACGGGCACGAAAAGACCGAATCGACGCTCGCGATCATGCAAGAGACAGTTTGCAAAATCAGGGACGTTCACCATGAGATGAAAACAATCGAAAAATCCATGTCTGAACAGCTTACTGGCATTTCACAGATCAGCGCAGCGGTACACGAAATCGATCAAAGCACTCAGGAGAATGCTCGCTTCTCCAGCGCCATGGCAGCCACTGTTCATGAGATTCAGGCTGTCGCGCAACGAGCCATCGAAACAGTCGGCGTATTTCGGATAGACACCCGCGCAAGACAAAGCGGGAATACACAGGAGTTGCAAAGAAAAGGATAGCGGCTGGGTCATGGGGGCTTTACTTCGCCAGGAGCCTCACCGGCCCCGCCATCGGTCCATCTGCCGCCGGTCGCGTTTGGTGGGCCGGCCCTCCTCGAACTCCCGGGCGGGCTCGGGCGCCAGACGGCGCAGTTCAGCCGCGTGTTCCCGGGCCGTCACGCTTTCCGCGGTTTCCTCGTACAACAGCGCGGCCTGAGGCGCAGGCCCGCGCACCAGGCTGAGAGCACGCACCCGGACCTGCAACGGCGGCTGGCCCGGACGGCGCACTTCAACCAAATCATCGGCGGCGATCTCACGGGCCGGCTTGGCCGCCTGGCCGCCGACCAACACCCGGCCAGCGCCGATCTCGTGCGCCGCCAGGCTGCGTGTCTTGTAAAAACGGGCGGCCCACAGCCACTTGTCCAGACGCATCCGGTCCATTTCCTGTTCTCCTTCCGGTCGGCCTCCCCCTGCCGGTTTGTCCGCCGTCCTGCCGGAGATTATCGTCGATTCGTGACGAGCCCTCGCGAAGAAGCGCCGGCGTTCAACCCGCCGTCAGCCTCGTAATCACCTGCATCCGGTCCGGACGGATCGTTCGACGGAAACCCGCGCCGCGCCTGATTCCGCGCTTCCCCAGACGGCCTGCGGCGAAACACGGCATTACAAAAGGCGGAAATGGCGGGACGAACTTCCCCCCCCGCCGGATGCTCTGAGCATCAGGTGGTCCGCCACCGGCCCGGGCACAAGGGTGCCTGGGCGTTCTCTGGAGTTGATGTCATGACGACACGTTCCCGCATTGCCTTCCTGCTTGCCTGCTCGGCCGCCGCCCTCGGACTCACCACGGCATCCGCCTTTGCCGCCAACACACCCGCCGGCCAACCCGCCGCGCAATCCGCCCCGCAGCATGCCGGCAAGAAAATGGCCACCCATCGCGCCAAAGCGACGACGAGCCATCAGAAGAGCGTGAAGGCGCACCGCGCCAAGGCACCCAAAACCCCGGCTTGAGCCCCCACCTCCCCGGACGCGACAGTCTCGCACGCGTCCGGGCTCTCTTCGACGCCTCGCGGCCACCACGCCCGAGGCGTTTCCCGTTTTTCACACTCCCGCGCGGGGACTTCCGATACACTGGGTTTCTTTTCCGCTTTCCGTCCCGCCCCTCCCCCCGCATGCACCCACACCGACACGCCCTGCACAACGAACTGCACGCCCGTCCTTCGATGTATTTCGACGCGCCGGCCCAGGTCTTTCACCTGGCTTTCCTCGACGAAAACGAGGCGGCGGAAACCATCGTCCGCTCACTGTGCGACCGTCATGTGGCGCTGGCCGACCCCACTCTGCCCCAGGGCGAATTCCCGGTGGGCGGCGCGCGGCTAAAATGGGAGCGGCACACTGAATTCCTGACCTTGACCCTGGTGATGCCCGGCACGCAGGCCACGCCGTGGGCCGCCCTGCCCCCTGTACTGGCCGAGGTCGCCGAAACCCACAGCGCCCTGCTGATCAACGCCGATCAGGTCTGCGTGGAATCCGAGGCCACATGGCGCGGATCGATCGACGATTATGGCTTCAAGGACCCGGTCGGCTCCAGCCTGGACGACGACAAGGCCACCGTCTGGAGCGATCTGCGGCTGAACGGCAACGGGCTGAACCGCATGCTGGTGCTCAACCGGCAGTTCGACGGCCGGCGGCTGGGCCGCATGGTGCGCCGCCTGCTGGAAGTCGAAACCTACCGACTGATGGCGTCCCTGACCTTGCCGGTCGCCCGCGCCCTGGGCGCTGAACTGCGCCAGTATGAACAGGAACTGGCCACCCTGTCCGACGCCAACGCCCGCGCCGAAGCCCAGGACATCAAGGCACTGCTGGAACATATCACCCGCCTGTCCGCCCGGATCACCCAGACCAGCGCCCGCACACGGCTGCGCTTCAGCGCCACCGAAGCCTATGCCCAACTGGTGTTCGAACGCATCGCGGAACTGCACGAAAGCCGCACCGGCGACTGCCAGCAACTGGGCACCTTCATCGCTCAGCGCTTCCGCCCCACGGTGCGCTACTGCGCCTCCACCGACCAGCGCCTCGGCCGCATCGGCAGCGCCGTATCCCACCTGAGCAATCTGCTCCAGGCCCGCGTCCAGGTCGAAATGGAGGAGCAGAACAGCCAGATCCTGCAAAGCCTGAGCACCCGCGCCGAAACCCAGATCAAGATCCAGAAAGCAGTGGAAGGTCTGTCCATCATCGCCATCAGCTATTATCTGTTCAGCCTGTTCAAGCTGCTGTATCAGGGCATCCTCACGCTGGGCTTCGAACTGCAGCCCCGCACGGCGCTGCTGGCCGGCACACCGCTGGCGGCGCTGATCATCGGCGCGATCGCCTACCGCATCCGCAACGCCAGGCGCCATTGACACCGCATTCTCCCCGACACCACGGCCCGACGACCATGCCCACTTTGCACTTCCGCAGCTTCCTGCTGCTGCTGACCGCCGTCTCGATCGCCTTTATCAGCATTCTGCTGCCTTTCTATGCGGCGATCTTCTGGGGCGGCGTACTCGCGGTGATCTTCAGCCCCCTGCATCGGCGCCTGCTGCGCATCCTGGGCGGACGCAGCCCCAGCCTGGCAGCTTTCCTGACACTGCTGTGCATCACCCTGATCGTGATCCTGCCGATGCTGTTCATCGCCGCCTCCCTCGCCAACGAGGTCGCCGGGCTGTACACCCGCATCAATTCCGGCCAGTTGAACCTGGGCGGCTACTACGAGCAGATCGTCGGCGCCCTGCCGCCTTCCGTGCATGGCTGGCTGAATTCCTTCGGCCTGGGCGACCTGCTCAGCATCCGCGAAAAACTCTCGACCGGCGCGCTGCAGGCCAGTCAGTTCCTGGCAAAGCAGGCGGTCAGCGTCGGACAGAACACCTTCCAGTTCGTGGTCGGCCTGGGTGTCATGCTGTATCTGCTGTTTTTCCTGCTGCGCGACGGAGCGGACATCGTGCCCCGCCTGAAACGCCTGATCCCGCTGGAGGACTCGCACCGCCACGGCCTGTTCCAGAAATTCGCCACCGTGGTGCGGGCCACGGTCAAGGGCAATATCGTCATCGCCGCCGCCCAGGGTTTGCTGGGCGGCCTGATGTTCACCTTCCTGGGCATCCAGGGATCACTCTTCTGGGGGGTGATGATGGCCTTCCTGTCCCTCCTGCCCGCCGTGGGCGCCTCGCTGATCTGGGTGCCGGTCGCGATCTACTTCTTGGTCACCGGCGCCCTGTGGCAGGGCATCGTCCTGATCCTGTTCGGCGTACTGGTCATCGGGCTGCTGGACAATCTCCTGCGTCCCATCCTGGTGGGCAAGGACACCAAACTGCCCGACTACGTGGTGCTGATTTCCACCCTGGGCGGCCTGTCGGTATTCGGCCTGAACGGCTTCGTCATCGGTCCGCTGTTCGCCGCACTGTGCATGGCCAGTTGGGACCTGTTCCCCGACGCGATCGCCCTGCACCAGCAGGGGCTCCGCGAGATCAAGCCCACAGGATCGTCAGATTCACCGCCAGCGCCGCCACCCAGATGAGCGAGCGCACCGTGCCACGCCCCAGGATATAGGCCAGCACGTACAACACCCGCAAAGCCACCCAGGCGCCCATCAAGCTCGCCAGCCGGTCCGGCTGCGAGCCGGCGTACAAGGCATACAACACCGCCGCGTAGAAAAACGGCAGCCCTTCGAACAGGTTCGCCTGTGCCGCATTGGCACGCGCCCGCCAGCCCTGCTGGGCAGCCAGCCAGGGGCGTGGATCCTCATTGTCGAACCGGCGCCCTCCGGCCTTGGCCGCCAGGGCCGCCCCAAAAGGCAGCACCGCTGCCGCCACCATCAATCCCTGGACCCAACTCATCCCGACCTCGCTCAAAATGGGCATTCGACATTCGACGGTATTATGCCGACACATCGCACCGGCGTGTTGCCATGCAGCCTCTTCCAATCCGAAGAAAAATTCATGTACAATGCTTGGCTTTGGTGATGGGCATGAACGTGCTTTGTCACCGAATCGGCGGAATGCCAGCGCGTTCGCCATCGCCGGCTTAGCTCAGTTGGTAGAGCAGCTCATTCGTAATGAGAAGGTCGGGGGTTCGACTCCTCTAGCCGGCACCAGGCATATCAATCAAAGCGCCAGCCCATTCGGGCTGGCGCTTTGATTTTTACGGCCCGCGCGACGCTACAAGGCTTCGCGCATGGCGCGCTTGTTCAACTTGCCCACGCTGGTGCGCGGCAGGCTGTCCACGAACCGGACCCGGTCGGGCACGGCGAAACGCGACAGGACGCCCGCATCGACCGCCGCCTGGACATGCGCACGGATGGCCGACTCATCGGCAGTCTGGCCGGGTTTGAGCACGACCAGGGGCAGTGGCCGCTCGCCCCAGCGGGCGTCGGAAGCCGCCACCACGGCAACCTCCGTGACGGCCGGATGGCGGGAAATCACATCCTCCAACGCCAGCGACGACACCCATTCTCCGCCCGTCTTGATGACGTCCTTGAGACGATCGGTGACGGTCAGCATGCCTCGCGCGTCCAGTGTCCCGATATCGCCCGTATGCAGCCAGCCGCCCCGCCAAAGGGCCTCGGACGCTTCCGGCTTGCCGAGATAGCCCTGGGTCAGCCACGGCGCGCGCACCACGATCTCGCCCACGCTGACGCCATCGCCCGGCACATCGCGCAGATCGTCATCCACCACACGCAGTTGCACCAGCGGCAGCGCGTAGCCGGTGCGCGTGCGGTCGCGCAACTGCGCTTCCGGGTCCGCGTCCCCGCCCCGTAGCTGGGCCAGCGTCAGGATCGGGCAAGTCTCGGACATGCCGTAACCGGTGAACACGTCGATCCCCCGGTCCAGCGCGGCCCGGGCCAGGCCCTGCGGGAGCGCCGAACCGCCGATGATGAGCTTGCAGGCCGACAGATCGGTTTCGGCGGCGTCGGGATGGTTCAACAGCATGTGCAGGATGGTGGGCACGCAATGCGAGAAAGTCACGCCTTCGTCGCGGATCAGCCGCAGCAGGACTTCCGGTGCATAGCGCCCCGGATAGATCTGCCGCAGGCCCAGCAAAGTGGCCACATAGGGCAACCCCCAGGCGTGCACATGGAACATGGGGGTCATCGGCATGTAGACGTCGTCGCGATGCAGGCGGCCCTGCGCCACCGGGCTGCCCAAGGCGGAGGAAGCCGCCAGGGTGTGCAGGACCAGTTGGCGATGGCTGAAATGCACGCCCTTGGGCTCTCCCGTGGTGCCCGTCGTATAAAAGGTCGTCGCCCGTGTCCCCTCGTCCAGGTCGGGAAAATCGAACGCCGGCCGCGCGCGGGCCAGCAATGCCTCGTATTCGCCATCCGGCCCGAAACGCCCGCCATCGTGCGCGTCGGTCAGCGACACGACCCGTCGGACCGCCCGCAGGCGGTCGCGGATCGCGGTCAGGAGCGGTACGAAATCGTCGTGAATCAGCAGGACCCCGGCCTCGGCGTCGTTCAGGGTATAGGCGATCTGATCCGGCGACAGGCGTACATTCACTGTCTGCAGCACGGCGCCCATCATGGGCACGGCAAAGAACGCCTCCAGATAGCGATGGCTGTCCCAGTCCATGACGGCCACGGTGTCGCCGGGTCGCACGCCCAGTTCGGCCAGCGCCTGCGCCAGTTGCGCCACCCGGTCGAAAAAGTCGGGATATCCGAAACGGCGTCCCTGATAGACGATCTCGCGGTCACTGGCGGTCGCCCGCGACGAAAGAAAAATCTGCTTGACCAACAAGGGATAGCCGTAAGCCGAGGAAGACGCCAGAGATTCCACTACCATGACTCATGTCTCCTGTTCGATGAAAAACGTTCTTTTCTTATACTCCGGCCCAGCGTTTGAAATCCGCTAACATGAAACGCGTCAAACAGGACACCAGGCATGTCGACCGAATCCTTCGTCCCCGTGATCGAATCCCTGCTGGATACCGATCTGTACAAGTTCACGATGTGGCAGGCCATGCTGCACCGCCACCCGGAGGCGCGGGCCGAGTATCGCTTCATCAACCGTGAACGACCTGAACACCCGCTGGCGGAACTGGCGCCGGAAATCGAGCGGCAACTCGACCATCTTTGCACACTGCGCTTTCTGCCGGAAGAGCTCGACTACCTGCGCGGACTGCGCTACATCAAATCCGATTTCGTCGATTTCCTGTCGCTGTTCCATTTCCAGCGCCACTTCATCCAGGTCTCGACCCAGGACGGGACGCTGCAGATCGTGGCGCGCGGCCCCCAGGTCCACGTCATGGCCTTCGAGATCTTCGTCCTGGCCATCGTCAACGAAATTTATTTCCGCCGTCATCAGACCCCGGACGTGCTGGCGGAAGGCCGCCGCCGGCTGAGGGACAAGATCGCCCTGCTGCGGGCATTCGACCGCGAACCGGCGCGTCGCTTTCCGCTGCTGATCTCGGATTTCGGCCTGCGCCGGCGATTTTCCCGCGCCTGGCAGGCCGAGGTCGTGAGCACGCTGCGACAAGCAGCGCCGCGCCATCTCACCGGCACCTCGAACGTCGCCCTGGCGCGCGCACTCGATCTGGTGCCGGTGGGCACCATGGCGCATGAATACCTGCAGTCCTACCAGGCCTTCGGCAAAGTGCGGCTGCGCGATTTCCAGCGGGCCGCCCTGGAGGACTGGGTCCAGGAATACCGGGGCGATCTGGGGATCGCTCTGACCGACGTGGTGGGCATGGATGCATTCCTGGCGGATTTCGACCTCTACTTCGCCAAACTGTTCGACGGGCTGCGCCACGATTCCGGCGATCCGTTCGTCTGGGGCGAACGGGCGATCGCTCACTACCGGACCCTGCGCATCGACCCGGCCGGCAAGCGTTTCGTGTTTTCGGACGGGCTGGACCTGCCACGCGCGCTGGAGCTGTACCGCCACTTCGCCGACCGGGTGCAACCGGCCTTCGGCATCGGCACCAATCTCACCAACGACCTGGGGCCCAGGCCGTTGAACATCGTCATGAAGTTGTTCGAGTGCAACGGCATGCCGACCGCCAAACTGCCCGACAGCCCCGGCAAGGTCCATTGCACCGACGAAACTTTCCTGGCCTACCTGCGCCAGGTATTCGGCCGCGCTGGCTGAAGGCCCCCCAGGGGGCGCTTTCTGCCTCGGGGCGGGGCCGACGGCAAAAAGACCTGAACTACGCCGTGCCGCCCACGGTCAGCCCATCGATGCGCAGCGTCGGCATGCCCACGCCGACGGGCACGCTCTGGCCTTCCTTGCCGCAGGTGCCTACGCCGGAATCCAGGGCCAGATCGTCGCCGATCATGGCGATGCGGCCCATGGCCTCGGGACCGCTGCCGATCAGCGTGGCGCCCTTGACGGGATGGGTGACACGACCGTTCTCGATCAGATAGGCCTCGGACGCCGAGAATACGAATTTGCCGCTGGTGATATCCACCTGGCCGCCGCCGAAATTGACGGCATACAGACCACGGTCCACCGAGGCGATGATGTCTTTGGGATCGTCGCGGCCGGCCAGCATGTAGGTGTTGGTCATGCGCGGCATGGGCAGATGCGCGTAGGATTCGCGCCGCCCGTTGCCGGTGGGGGCCTGCTTCATCAGACGGGCATTCATGGAGTCCTGCATGTAGCCGCGCAGGATCCCATCCTCGATCAGGACGTTGCGCTGGGTCGGGTGCCCCTCGTCGTCCACGTTCAGCGAACCGCGCCGGTCCGCCAGGGTGCCATCGTCCACCACCGTGACGCCGCGCGAGGCCACGCGTTCGCCGATGCGGCCGGAGAACACGCTGGAGCCCTTGCGGTTGAAGTCGCCTTCCAGGCCGTGTCCCACAGCCTCGTGCAGCAGGATGCCGGGCCAGCCGGAACCCAGCACCACCGTCATCTGGCCGGCCGGCGCAGGCCGGGCTTCGAGATTGACACGGGCCTCGTGCACCGCGCGGTCCACATAGCCGCGCAGGATCTCGTCGGTGAAATAGGCCAGGCCGGTGCGCCCGCCCCCTCCGCCATGACCCATTTCCCGCCGCCCCTTGCGTTCGGCGATGACAGTCAAGGACAGTCGCACCAGGGGGCGCACATCGGCCACCAGCCGACCGTCACTGCCGGCCACCATGATGACGTCGTATTCTGCCGCCAGGCCGGCCATGACCTGGATGATTTCCGGATCGGCGGCGCGGGCCATGCGTTCGACCCGTTCCAGCAGGGCCACCTTGTCCGGAGCAGTCAGAGAGTCCACGGGATTGACGGCCGCATACAGATGATGCGGGGACTCGGTACCGCCGTCGACACGTCGCCTGCCCGCGCCCTGACGCGCAATGGTGCGCACCGCCCGCGCCGAGGACATCAGGGCTTCCGGCGAAAGACTGTCGGAATAGGCGAACGCGGTTTTCTCGCCACTGATGGCCCGCACCCCCACGCCCTGGTCGATGGAGAAACTGCCCGTCTTGACGATGCCTTCCTCGAGGCTCCAGCCTTCGGAGCAACTGTATTGAAAATACAGGTCGGCATAATCGACCCGATGGCTGTGAATATCGGACAGCGCCCGCGCCAGATGGGATTCGTCAAGCCCCCATGGTTCCAGCAACAGCGTCCGGGCGGTATTCAGGGCATCCAGGCCCGGTTCAACAAGTTTCATCTGACACCATTCATCAATCGATCGTCATGCCGCGCAGACGCGCGGCCTGTATGCTTTGCATTCAAAGGACCCGATGACGCAACGCGGGCAATGATTCCCGCACCGCCTCCAGACGATCCGCGTCCAGCGTTCCGGCGGCAACGCCAGGGCCTTCGGGCAGACAATCCAGGATCTCGCCCCAGGGATCGATCAGCATCGAATGGCCCCAGGTGCGCCGGCCGTTGGCATGCGCGCCGCCCTGGGCGCTGGCCAGCACATAGCACTGGTTTTCGATGGCCCGCGCGCGCAGCAGCACTTCCCAGTGTACCGAACCCGTGGTCCAGGTAAAAGCGGCCGGCAGCACCATCAGTCGCACGTCGCCCTGGGCACGGAAGAACTCGGGAAACCGCAGGTCGTAGCAAATACCCAGGGCCGTGCGCCCGAACGGCGTATCGAACACCCGGGGCGCTTCATCCCCGGGACGAATGGCGCGGGATTCATCATAGGATTCCTGCCCGCGCTGGAAACTGAACAGGTGAATCTTGTCATAGCGGGCGCATATCCGGCCCAGTGGATCGTAAACCAGACACGTGTTATAGACACGGTCCGCGTCCGGACTGCGCAAAGGCAGCGTGCCGCCGACCAGCCAGATGCCGTGGCGCCGCGCCTGATCCGCGAGAAACGCCTGGACCGGTCCGTTACCCGCCGTTTCAGCCAACGGCAATTTATCGGTATCGCGACGCCCCATGAAACAAAAATATTCAGGTAGCGCCACCAGCGATGCGCCACCGGAAACTGCATTTTCAATGCCCCGCGCCGCCTGTTCGAGATTATCCGACAGCGCCAAGCCGGATACCATCTGCACTGCCGCGACCCGCATCGAACGGGCTTGATCGTTCATGAATGCTCCGATTATCGGATGAATGCCGCCGCATGGTCACAGTTCGAAATGACGGATATTGCGCACATTCATTGAAATAAGATTAAAATCAACGGCCGTATTCAAAATCAAATCATTTTTGAATACGGCCATCATATCGATCGACCTCGAACGGAGCCATGAATGACCCGTACCAGCTATAACACCGAAAAATCCCGCCTCGAAAAAGAAATGGCCAAGCTCCAGAAAAAGATCCAGACGCTGCAGGCCAAGGAACGCAAGCCCAAGATCGCCGAAATCGTGCGTTCGATGCGCCAATACGATATCAGCCCCGAAGAAATCGCCGCGGCCTTCAACCGCAAATCGACCGTCCGCACCCCTTCGGCCACCGCCCAGCGTAAAACCGGCACCGCATCCAAACGCGTGATCGCACCGAAATACCGTCATCCCGAAACCCAGGCCACCTGGACTGGCCGCGGCAAGGCGCCGCGCTGGATCACCGACGCAGAAGCCGCCGGCACCCCGCGCGACACGTTCCTGATCGCATCCTGATCCGCCTGCGCGGATTCATTTCACAGGATACCGCACCTCGACGACCTGGCCATTCCGGCCGGGAAAACGATCAAACAGGGCGCGTGCCAGATATGGCATGGCCGCGCCCAGTTGATCCTGGCGACTGGATGCCACCGCCGTGGCGCGGTAGACCTCGCGTCCTTGTTGCGACCGATCGTCGATCCGCACCGACAAGGTCAGACGATACACGTCGACCGCGACGTTCTGGATCGCCGGCCCCATCCCCCAGGCCCAGCGGGGATGATGAAAGCCGGCATATGGCCCGTAAAATCCCGGATACATATAGGGATCGACGAATTCCTGGCGCCACTCGCGTTCGAGCGGGCTGCCATATTCCATGTGCACCGTGAAACGGGCGGCGCCGGCCGATCGGGCTTCCACCAGACCGGTCGGACCCAATGCGGCGCGCACCGAGTCGGCATAGGTCTGGAACTGAAGATTATTGCGCTGCGATTCGTCCGCCTCGATCCAGTAGGTCGCCCCCTGGGCATTCTCCGGCCACTGCTGATACCGCGTGACCTGGGCTGAAAACACCGACGCGCATCCACCCAGCATCAGCGCCAGGCACAAGCCGTAAAACCAACGCCCCCATCCGCGCCCCATCGCCGCCGTTTCCATACCGCCCTTCATCGCATGCACCATCCCGATTCCGGGAGCCCGCCTCATCCGGGCCCATCCTGCCTCAATGATAGGCGCAGCCGCGTTTCGCGAACAGCCGGCCGTTGCACTCCGATACAGCCCGGCCAGGGTCGGCATGAATCACCGGGCCGACTACAATGGGGGTGCACGAAACGTTTTTCGGAAACAGCCCCATGCGCACGGATACCGCCCCCACGATTTTCCGCCAGGACTACGCCCCCTACCCTTATCGGCTGCCCCAGGTCCGGCTGGAATTCGATCTGGCGGCGGATTCCACCCAGGTCCGTTCCGAACTGCGCTTCGAACCCGCCCCCGACACTGCACCGGGCACGCCGCTGGTGCTGCAGGGCGAGGATCTGGAACTGGTCGAAGTCCGCCTTGACGGCCGGCCGCTGAGCGCCGACGAATATCGGCTGGACGACGGCATACTCAGCCTGATTCCACCAGGGCACGGCAAGCCCTTCACCATCGGTATCGTCAGCCTGTGCCGCCCCGCCGAGAACACAACGCTGATGGGTCTCTACGTCTCGGGCGACAAGCTCTTCACCCAATGCGAGGCGCAAGGCTTCCGCCGCATCACCTGGTTCCCGGACCGGCCCGACGTGATGGCACGCTTCGAAGTCCTGCTGCGCGCCGATCCGGCCGCCTACCCGCAACTGCTGTCCAACGGCAACCTGATCGAACAGGCCGGCCTGCCGGACGGCCGCCACCAGGCCCTGTGGCGCGACCCCCATCCGAAGCCCTGCTACCTGTTCGCCCTGGTGGCCGGCGATTTCGACTGCATCGAGCGCACCGAAACCACCCGCAGCGGCCGCGAGGTGCTGTTGCAGGTCTACAGCGACAAGGGCTACCGGGAACAGACGCGCTGGGCGCTCGACTGCCTGGCGAACGCCCTGCGCTGGGACGAACGGCGTTTCGGCCTGGAGCTCGATCTGGACCGCTTCATGGTGGTCGCGGCGCGTGACTTCAACATGGGCGCGATGGAAAACAAAGGCCTGAACATCTTCAACGCCGCCTATGTGCTGGCCGATCCCGCCACCGCCACGGACGCCGCCTATCGCGGCATCGAGGCCGTGATAGGCCACGAATACTTCCACAACTGGACCGGCAACCGCGTGACCTGCCGCGACTGGTTCCAGCTCTCCTTGAAGGAAGGCCTGACGGTCTTTCGCGACCAGGAATTTTCCGCCGACATGCTGGCCGAAGGCCTGCCCCCCGCCGAGGCCGCCAGTGCCCGGGCCGTCAAGCGCATCGACGATGTGCACACCCTGCGGCTGGCGCAATTCCCGGAAGACGCCGGCCCCATGGCGCACCCCATCCGGCCGGACAGCTATCAGGAAATCGGCAATTTCTACACCGCCACGGTCTACGAAAAAGGCGCGGAAGTCATCCGCATGCAGCACACTCTGCTGGGTGAGGCGGGCTTTCGCGCGGGCATGGACGAATACTTCCGCCGGCATGACGGCCGGGCGGTCACCTGCGACGATTTCGTCGATGCCATGGAATCCGTCTATGCGCAACAGCACCCGGGCCAGGATTTCTCCGTCTTCCGGCGATGGTACGCCCAGGCCGGCACGCCGCGCGTGCGGGTGCGTTCGACCTACGATCCCGCCACCCGCGCCTGCCGCATCACGCTGGAACAGCACTGCGCGCCGGCGGGCCTGGAGGCCCGGCAATCCCCGCCGCCCGAAAAGCCCCCCCTGCACATTCCCGTCTCCATCGGCCTGATCGACGCGGAAGGCACCCCCATGCCCATTCCATGGGAAGGCGAACCCCGGGACACCATCGTCCTGGAACTGCGTGAAGCCAGCCGGACCTGGACTCTGGCGGACATCCCGCGTGCGCCCGTGCTGTCGCTCCTGCGGGGCTTCTCCGCGCCCGTCATCCTGGAAACCGACCGCTCGGAGGCCGATCTGGCCCTGCTGGCGCGCCGCGATCCGGACCCCTTCGCCCGCTGGGACGCCGTCCAGGAAACCGCCCATCGCCACCTGCAAGCCCGCATCGAGGCCGACCGCGACGGCGGCCCGGGGCCGGCGCCGGGTATGCTGCTGGACATCTGGCGCGCCGCGCTGGAAAACGAACAACTGTCGCCCGCCTATCGTGCGCGGCTGCTGGCATTGCCGGCCGTGCGCGAGGTCATCGACCGAGGCGAGCCCATGGATCCCCGGGCGGCCGTGGCGGCCTGGACCCATATCCGGAAAACCCTGGGCGCGCGGCTGGCCGATCCCTGGAGAGCCACCTATGACGACCTGGCCGACGACGGCGGCCCCTACTCGCCGGACCCGGTCGCGTCCGGTCGCCGCGCCCTGCGCAATCTGGCCCTGGACAATCTGCTGGCCGGACAGGCGCCGGACGCCGTCGAGCTGGCCCTGGCGCAATACCGCCAGGCGCGCAACATGACCGAAAGCCTGGGCGCGCTCACCGCTCTGCTGCAGCACGCCCCGCAGGCCGCCGCGGACCCGCTGGCCGACTTCCACGCGCGCTGGCGCGACAATCCGCTGGTGCTGGACCGGTGGTTCGGCGCCCAGGCCAGCGCGCCGGGCTGCACCGTGGCCGCCGTGCGCGCCCTGATGGCCCTGCCGGATTTCTCGTTGCGCAACCCCAACCGCGCACGCGCGGTCGTATTCCGCTTCTGCCTGGACAACCCCGGCAATCTGCACACTCCGGAAGGCTATGACTTCTGGGCCGAACAGGTGCTGGCGCTCGACGCCCTGAACCCGGAAGTCGCCGCGCGGCTGTCGCGCGCCTTCGACAACTGGGCGCGCCACGAACCCGTCGCCCGCGCCGGCATGCAGGCCGCCCTGCGCCGCGTGCTGGACGCGCCGGACCTGTCGCGCAACGTCCGCGAGATCGTCTCGAAAGCACTTGCCGCCTAGCATGCCTTTTTGGCCCGCGATGCGTGCTGACTTGGAGAGGTCCTCATGGCCCTCCACGTCAGGCGGGTCCGGGCGGCATGCGAGCCCCGAGATGGACGCCGACGGGTACGGCCCGCGCCAAGCGGCGCTACATTCACTGATTCCATTTTTTCCAAGGAACTGCCTTGAAATACAAGACCTTGACCCAGTATCTGGTCGAACAACAGCGCGAACACAAGGCCGTCTCGGCCGAAGTACGCCTGCTGATCGAAACCGTGTCGCGCGCCTGCAAGGCGATCAGCCACGCCGTCAGCAAGGGGGCGCTGGGCGGCGTGCTCGGCAGTCTGGGCACGGAGAACGTCCAGGGCGAAGTGCAGAAAAAACTCGATGTGCTGTCCAACGAAATCCTGCTGGAAGCCAATGAATGGGGCGGCAACCTCGCGGCCATGGCCTCCGAGGAAATGCAGACCATCCACCGCATCCCGAACCACTACCCCAAGGGCCAGAACCTGCTGCTGTTCGACCCCCTGGACGGCTCGTCGAACATCGACGTGAACGTGTCCATCGGCACGATCTTCTCCGTGCTGCAGGCGCCCGCCGAGGCCGCCGGACGGGAAATCTCCGAAGCAGACTTCCTGCAGCCGGGCACCCGCCAGGTCGCCGCCGGCTATGCCATCTACGGCCCGCAGACCATGCTGGTCCTGACCGTGGGCGCAGGCGTCATGGGCTTCACGCTGGATCGCGAAATGGGCTCCTGGCTGCTGACGCACGAAAACATCCGCCTGCCGGAACAGACGGCGGAATTCGCCATCAACATGTCCAACTTGCGGCACTGGGAAGCGCCCGTGCGCCGTTACATCGACGAATGCCTGCAGGGCGAGACCGGCCCCCTGGGCAAGAACTACAACATGCGCTGGATCGCGTCCATGGTGGCCGATGTGCACCGCATCCTGACGCGCGGCGGGGTATTCATGTACCCGCGCGACGCACGCGCCTCCGGCCGCAAGGGCAAGCTGCGCCTGATGTACGAGGCCAACCCCATGAGTTTCCTGGTCGAGCAGGCGGGCGGGCGCGCCATCGACGGCGCCGGCCGCATCCTCGACATCCAGCCCGACGCCCTGCACCAGCGCGTCGGCGTCATCCTGGGTTCACGCGAGGAAGTCGAACGCCTGCAACGCTACCACCAGGAAGCCTGATCAATCCAGGGTCAGCACCGTCGCGCCCGTCGTGCCGCGCGCATTCAGCGCTTCGTGCGCCCGCGCGGCGTCCGCCAGGGCGAAGCGCTGGCCGATGACGATGTCCAGCTTGCCGGCCGTCACCAGTTCGAACAGTTCGTCGGCGGCGGCCTGCATGGCCTGGGCGGTGGGCACGTGAGTGGCCAGCGTCGGCCGGGTGACGTACAGCGAACCCTTGGCCGCCAGCACGCCCAGGTTCACGCCCTCGACCGGCCCGGACGCGTTGCCGAAGCTGACCATCAGCCCCCGCGGCTGCAGACAGTCCAGCGAGATTTCCCAGGTGCTCTTGCCCACGCCGTCATAGACCACCGGGACCTTGCGGCCCTCGGTCAGTTCCTTGACACGCGCGACGATGTCTTCCCGGCTGGAGTCGATCACCTCCCAGGCGCCGTGGCGGCGCGCCAGCGCCGCCTTTTCCGGGGTGGACGCGGTGCCGATCAGGCGCACGCCCAGCGCCCTGGCCCACTGGCAGGCGATCAACCCGACGCCGCCCGCGGCGGCATGGAACAGGATCGTCTCGTTACCCTGCAGCCGGTAGGTCTGACGGAACAGGTACTGCACCGTCAGGCCCTTGAGCATCAGCGCGGCGGCCTGCTCGAAGCCCACGCTGTCGGGAATCCGGACAACCCGATCGGCCGGCACGTTGCGCAGGTCCGCGTAGGCGCCGATGGGGCTTTGCCCGTAGGCCACGCGATCGCCCGCGCGCAGATGGCGGACATCCGCCCCCGCCGACTCGACCACGCCGGAGGCCTCGAACCCCAGGCCGTGCGGCAGCGGATGCGCGTACAGCCCCGTGCGACAATAGATGTCGATGAAATTCAGGCCGACCGCCTTCTGGCGGATGCGGACTTCGTGCGGTGCGGGAGGCGGGACGTCGGCCTCTTCCAGCCGCATCAGTTCCGGACCGCCATGCCCATGCACACGGATCACCCGGGCCTTTTCCACTTTTTCCACGATGGACTCCTATGGCCCCGCCGGGCCGGACAGTTCGACATCGGATCAGACTAGCATGAATTCCCGCCAGGCCACGACGGCCATCCACATCACCGCCGTCCTGTTCGGGCTGACCGGCATCTTCGGAGAACTGATCCGGGCCGGCGCCATCCTCATCACGGCGGGCCGCGCCACGTTCGCCACCGCGACCTTGCTGCTGTTCATGGCCCGCGCCGGCCACCGGCCCACGCGGCCCGGCCGCCGCGCCCTGCCCGTGCTGCTGGCGGCCGGCGTCCTGCTCGCGATCCACTGGACGACGTTTTTCGTCGCTGTGAAAATCGGCGGCATCGCCATCGCCACCCTGGGCTTCGCAAGCTTCCCCGCCTTCATCACCCTGTTCGAGGGATTCCTTTTCCGGGAACGCACCCGGGCCTCCGAATGGGCCGTGGTCATCCTGGTGAGCGCCGGTCTGGCGCTGGTCACGCCGTCCTTCGATTTCGGCGACCAGGCCACCATCGGTCTGGGCTGGGCAGTGGCCTCGGGGCTGTCATTCGCCCTGTTCACCCTGGCCAACCGCAAGGCCGTCGGCCTGATGCCGGCCCGCGAACTGGCCTGCTGGGAGAACGGCGTCGTCGCCCTGCTGACCCTGCCCTGGTGTCTCACGGAATTCGCGGACCTGCGGATTCTCGACTGGGTCTGGCTGCTGATGCTCGGGGTATTTTGCACCGCCCTGTCCCACGCCCTGCTGGTCGCCAGCCTGGCCCGGCTGAAGGCCCGCACCGCGGGCATCGTGATCGCCCTCGAGCCGGTCTACGCCATCCTGTTCGCGGCCATCCTGTTCGCGCAGTACCCCCCGGCGCGCGCGCTGGCCGGAGGCGCCCTCATCATCGGGGCGATCGTCTGGTCGGGCCTGCGGCGCGCCGCCGCAGACTGATTCGGCCCGAGGCGTTAAAATCTAAGGTTCGTTGAACGCATCCTCTTGAACTCGACACATCATGGCCGGACACAGCAAATGGGCAAACATCCAGCACCGCAAAGGGCGTCAGGACGCCAAGCGCGGCAAGCTCTGGACGAAGATCATCCGTGAAATCACCGTGGCCGCCCGCGCCGGCGGTCCCGACCCCGATGCCAACCCCGCCCTGCGTCTGGCCTGGGACAAGGCCACGTCCGCCAACATGCCCAAGGACAACATCCTGCGCGCCATCCAGCGCGGAGCCGGTACCGAGGATGGCGCCAACTACGAGGATATCCGCTACGAGGGCTACGGCATCGGCGGCGCCGCCCTGATCATCGACTGCATGACCGACAACCGCCAGCGCACCGTATCCGAGGTCCGTCATACGCTGTCCAAGCACGGCGGCAACCTAGGCCAGGACGGCAGCGTGGTCTTCATGTTCAAGCATTGCGGCCAGTTCATCTTCGCTCCGGGCACCTCTGAAGAACACGTCATGGACGTCGCCCTGGACAATGGCGCCGACGACGTCCAGACCGACGAGGAAGGCGTGATCGAGGTCACCTGCGAACCCGGCGACTACGCCACCCTGAAACAGGCCTTCGACGCCGCCGGCCTGCAGGCCGAGATCCACGGCGTGGTCATGAAAGCCCTGTCCAAGGTCCAGCTCGCCGGCGAGGACGCCGAGCGGATGCAAAAGATCATCGACCTCCTGGAAGACCTGGACGACGTCCAGGAAGTCTTCACCACCGCCGTCCTGGACGAGACCGAATGAAACTGCTCGTCATCGGCTCCGGCGGCCGTGAACACGCGCTGGCCTGGCGGCTGTCGCAGTCGCCCCGGGTGCACAAGGTCTACGTGGCGCCGGGCAACGGCGGCACCGACCGCGCCCCCACGCTGGAAAACCTCCCGCTCCAGGACACCGGCGCCCTGATCGAATTCGTCCGCCGGGAAAAGATCGCCTTCACCGTCGTCGGCCCCGAAGCACCGCTGGCCGCCGGCATCGTGGATGCCTTCCGCGCCGCCGGGCTGCGCATCTTCGGCCCCACGCGGGCCGCCGCGCAGCTGGAAAGCTCGAAGGACTACGCCAAGGCCTTCATGGTGCGCCACGACATCCCGACCGCCGCGTACGCCACCTTCACCGACGCCGCCGAGGCCCGCGCCTACATCCGCGCCCAGGGCGCGCCCATCGTCGTCAAGGCCGACGGCCTGGCCGCCGGCAAAGGGGTGGTCGTGGCCCAGAAACTGGACGAGGCCCTGGCCGCCGTCGACCACATGCTGGGTGAAAACGGCGCTTTCGGCGCGGCCGGCGCCCGCGTAGTCGTCGAGGAATTCCTCGACGGCGAGGAAGCCAGCTTCATCGTCATGTGCGACGGCCAGCACGTCCTGCCCCTGGCCACCAGCCAGGACCACAAGCGACTGCTGGACGGCGACACAGGCCCCAACACCGGCGGCATGGGCGCCTATTCGCCCGCCCCCCTCGTCACGCCCGCCCTGCACAACCGGGTCATGCGTGAAATCATCCAGCCCGCGGTTCAGGGCATGGCGCGCGACGGCATCCCCTACACCGGCTTTCTGTACGCCGGCCTGATGATCGGCCCCGGCCCCGACGCCAGCCGCAGCCTGAAGGTCCTGGAGTTCAACTGCCGTCTGGGCGACCCGGAAACCCAGCCCATCATGCTGCGCGTGAAAAGCGACTTTTCCGAGACCCTCGAACACGCCCTGGACGGTACGCTGGACCAGGCCGAGATCGATTGGGACAGGCGCACCGCCGTGGGCGTGGTGCTGGCTGCGGCCGGCTATCCGGACGCCCCCCGCAAGGGCGACCCGATCACCGCGCTGGCGCCGGACACCGCCGACTGCGTCACCTTCCACGCCGGCACCGTGACCGACAACGGCACGCTGCGCACCAGCGGCGGGCGAGTCCTGTGCGTGACCGCGCTGGCCGACTCCATCCGCCGCGCCCAACAGGCCGCCTACGACGCCGTCAACCAGACCCAGTTCGAAGGCCGCCAGTTCCGCCGCGACATCGGCTGGCGCGCGCTGGCCGCCGGCAAGCGGCACGACTGACCCTCAGTGCGAGCAGACTCCGACATGCATGTCCCCGTTTCCCTGGTCCACGACACGTTTGCCGATCTCCAGGACCGCATCGTCCGGTCCCTTGAAGACCTCGAAGGCTCCGCCTTCGGCCGCGACCCCTGGACACGTCCGGAAGGCGGTGGCGGCCTGGCCCGCTATTGCGAAAATGGCGCAGTCTTCGAGCGGGCCGGCGTGCTGTTCAGCCACGTGCGCGGCGATACGCTGCCTCCTTCGGCCAGCGCCCACAGGCCCGAGCTGGCCGGGCGCGGCTGGGAAGCCATGGGCGTGTCCATGGTGCTGCATCCGCGCAACCCGCATGTGCCGACCACGCACATGAACGTGCGCCTGTTCGTGGCGCACGGCAAGGGCGGCGACACCGACGTCTTCTGGTTCGGCGGCGGTCTGGACCTGACCCCCTACTATCCGGTGGAAGCCGACGCGCGTCACTTTCACCAGGTGTGCCACGACGCGGTCGCTCCGTTCGGGGACGACAAGTACCCCCGCTACAAGGCCTGGTGCGACGACTACTTCCTGCTGCGCCACCGGGGCGAGACCCGCGGCGTCGGCGGCCTGTTCTTCGACGACCTGAACACACCGGATTTCGATACCTGCTTCGCCCTGACCCGGGCCGTGGGCAACTGCTTCATTCCGGCCTATGCGCCCATCGTCCAGGCACGCCGCGACACGCCCTATGGTGAACGCGAACGCGCCTTCCAGGCCTACCGGCGCGGCCGTTACGTCGAATTCAACCTGGTCTACGACCGGGGCACGCTGTTCGGCCTGCAATCGGGCGGCCGCACTGAATCCATCCTGTTGTCCATGCCGCCCGTCGCCCAATGGCGCTACGACTGGACGCCCGAGCCCGGATCGCCCGAGTCGGCCCTGGCCGACTATCTGCGGCCGCGCGCATGGCTGTGACGCCCCAGGTCGGCCTGCTGGGCGGCAGTTTCGATCCGGTCCACCGGGTCCACGTCGCTTTGGCGCAGGCCGCCCGGGACGCCCTGGGTCTGGAATACGTCGAACTGCTGCCGGCCGCGCGTCCCTGGCAGCGCGGCCGCCTGGGCGCCGCGCCGGAACACCGGCTGCGGATGCTGGAACTGGCCTGCGCCGACGTTCCCGGCTTGCGTGTCAACCCGATCGAACTGCGGCGCGCAGGCGACACCTACACCATCGACACCCTCGCCGCCTTGCCCGCGGCAGCCCGCTACACCTGGATACTGGGCTCCGACCAACTGGCCAATTTCTGCACCTGGCGCCGCTGGCGCGAGTTGCTGCGGCATGTCCGGCTCGCGGTCGCCGAGCGCCCCGGGTCTTCCGTCGCACCGCCGCCCGAACTGGCGGCCGCCCTGGAACCCGGCGGGCTGGTCCGCATCCCCTTCACCCCGCAGCCGGTTTCCGCCACCGCGATCCGACAGGCCTTGGCGGCCGGACGGCCCGTCGACGCCATGCTGGACCCGCGCGTGCTGGACTACATCCGCGCCCACCGGCTCTACCTGGACCCCGAGACCCCATGAATCTGCAAAAACAGCAACGCCTCGTCATCGACGCCCTGGAAGACGCCAAGGCCAAGGACATCAAGGTCTTCAACACCACGGGCCTGACCGGTCTGTTCGACCGCGTCATCATCGCCAGCGGCACTTCCAACCGTCAGACCCGCGCCATCGCCAGCCATGTGGCAGAACAGGCCAAGAAAAACGGCCTGGAGATCGTCGCCTACGAAGGCGAGGATACCGGCGAATGGCTGTTGGTCGACCTGGGCGACATCGTAGTGCACTGCATGCAGCCCGCCATCCGCGCCTACTACAACCTGGAGGAAATCTGGGGGGCCAAGCCGGTGCGTGTGCGGCTGCTGCCCACCGGTCCCGCCCAGCCCGGCGCACCAGCCGACTTCGACGAGGACGAATGAAGCTCCTGGTCTACGCCGTCGGTACCCGCATGCCCTCCTGGGTCCAGGCGGCCTGGCAGGACTTCGCCAAACGCATGCCCCGCGACTGTCCCCTGGAACTGCGCGAAATCCGACCCGAGCCCCGCGCCAGCGGCAAGACCGCGCAGCAACTGATGCATGCCGAGGCCCAGCGCATCGAGGCGGCCCTGCCCGCGCAAGCCTGGCGCGTCGTACTGGACGAGCACGGCCGCGATCTGACGACACGGGATCTCGCCGGCCACCTTGAAACCTGGCGCGCCAGCGGCGACGATATCGTCTTCATTGTCGGGGGGCCCGACGGCCTGGACCCAGCCCTGAAACAGACCGCCCGCCAGACCCTGCGCCTGTCCTCGCTGACCCTGCCCCACCCCATGGTCCGCATCCTGCTGGCCGAACAGCTTTACCGGGCCTGGACCATTCTGGCGGGGCACCCCTATCACCGCGCCTGAGGAGCATCCGACATGACCGCCCGCCGCCGCACCAAGATCGTTGCCACGCTGGGACCCTCGACCTCCAGCCCCGAGCGCATCGAAGCCCTGATCCTGGCGGGCCTGGACGTGGCCCGGCTGAATTTCTCTCACGGCAAGCCCGAAGACCATCGCGAAAGGGTTCGCCTGGTCCGCGAGATCACCGCCCGCCACGACCGCCACATCGCCCTCATGGGTGATCTCCAGGGACCCAAGATCCGTATCGGCCGCTTCGAGGCCGGTTCCGTGACACTGCGCCCGGACGCCCCCTTCACCCTGTCCACCCGGCATCCGCAAAACGCGGGCACCGACAAGATCGTGGGGATCGAGTATCCACCGCTGGTCAAGGACTGCGCCCCGGGCGACGAACTGCTGCTGGACGACGGCCGGGTGATCCTGCGGGTCGAGTCCGTCGACGAGAACGCCGTCCACACCCGGGTCGAGGTCGGCGGGCCGCTGTCCAACAACAAGGGCATCAACCGGCGCGGCGGCGGCATCTCGGCGCCCAGTCTGACCGACAAGGATCGACAGGACATCCGGCTGGCCGCCGAACTCGAACTGGACTACGTGGCGGTGTCCTTCCCCCGCGCGGGAGCCGACATCGAACAGGCACGCCAACTGGTGCGCGAGGCCGGCAGCCCCGCCTGGATCATCGCCAAGATCGAGCGCGCAGAGGCCGTGGCCGATGACGCCGCACTGGACGACCTGACCCGCGCCAGCGACGGCGTGATGGTGGCCCGGGGCGACCTGGGCGTGGAAATCGGCGACGCCCGGCTCGTCGGCATCCAGAAACGCATCATCCAGCATGCCCGCACCCAGAACAAACTGGTGATCACCGCCACCCAGATGATGGAATCCATGATCACCAGCCCCATCCCGACCCGTGCCGAGGTCTCCGACGTCGCCAACGCCGTGCTCGACCACACCGACGCCGTCATGCTGTCGGCCGAATCGGCCTCCGGCCAATACCCCGTCGAGGCCGTCCAGGCCATGGCCCGGATCTGCCTGGGCGCCGAACAGGAACCCACCACCATCCGGTCCCACCACCGCCTGGGCGAAACTTTTTCGCGCTGCGACGAGACCATCGCCCTGGCCTGCATGTACGCCGCCAACCACTTTCCCGGCATCAAGGCCATCATCAGCCTCACCGAAAGCGGCCACACACCGCTCATCATGTCGCGCATCCGTTCGGGCGTGCCCATCTACTGCTACACGCGGCATCCCGCCACCCAACGCCGCGCCGCACTGTTCCGCGGCGTCTACACGGTGCCTTTCGACGCCGCGACATTGCCACCCGCCGAGGTCAGCGAAACCGCCATCGACATCCTGCGCCGCAGGGGTCTGTTGCAGACGGGCGACTGGATCATTCTGACCAAGGGCGACTTTTACAGCGACAGCGGCGGCACCAACGGCATGAAGATCCTGCGCGTGGGCTAAACACCGATCCTGCCCCTTCTTCCAGTCAACCCGACCCCGCCATCATGCCGCCTTTCATCCTGCTGGCCTCCGCCAGCCCCCGCCGCCACGAGATCCTGGATCAA
The DNA here is from genome assembly GCF_027214045.1 of Castellaniella denitrificans. Taxonomy (GTDB): domain Bacteria; phylum Pseudomonadota; class Gammaproteobacteria; order Burkholderiales; family Burkholderiaceae_B; genus Castellaniella; species Castellaniella denitrificans_A. The sequence continues at coordinate 115,452 of NZ_JAPWHE010000009.1, forward strand.
CTGGCCATCCCTCACGGCATCCTGCGCGTGCCCTCACCGGAGGGCGAGGACGAGCCCCGGCTGCCGGGCGAGCCGGCCGCCGCCTACGTCCGCCGCACCGCGCGCGAAAAGGCCGAGCGTGCCGTCTCCTGGCTCGCCTCGGGCGCGCGGCCCGACCCCCTGCCCGACGCCTGGCCTGCGGACTGGCAGGACGCCCCCATCCTGTGCGCCGACACCACCGTCATCCTGGAAGACGATATCCTGGGCAAGCCACGGGATGCGGCCGACGCAGCCGACATGCTGCGCCGCCTGTCCGGCCGCTCACACGAAGTCCATACCGCCGTGACCCTGGCATGCCGGGGAAGCCTCCATGAGGCAGTCAGCATCAGCACGGTACGCTTCCAGACGTTGACCGAAGCCGACATCGCGGACTACGTCGCCGGCGGCGAGCCCTTCGGCAAAGCGGGCGGCTATGCCATCCAGGGCCGAGCGGCCGCTTTCATCGCGCACCTGGAGGGCAGCCACAGCGGCGTCATGGGACTGCCTGCTCACGAGACCGTCAGGCTGCTGACCCGGTGCCCGGCCTGACCATGCCCGCATCCGGCGACCGGACATCGCTCAGGCGCCACGCCTGAAGGTGATCGCAAGCGGCCGCCTGACGGCGGCCGCTTGTTTGCGCGTGCTGCTGTCGGCCGCTCAGCCGAGGAGCCTGGGCAGCCAAAGGCTGACGGCCGGGACGTAGGTGATGAAGACCAGATAGGTCAGCAGCAGGAGCAGCCAGGGCAGCGCGGCGCGCACGACCTGTCCGATGCTCATTTTGGTGATGCCG